>NZ_CP147005.1:2500-3217500 GCF_044029435.1 Novosphingobium oxfordense
TCGGGGAGCTGTGAGCAAGCTTTGATCCGACGATTTCCGAATGGGGAAACCCACCTTCACCATTTCTCTCAGATGTTGCTTCGGCAGCTTTTGAGTGAGGTGGATAAGGTATCACCTTAGTGAATATATAGCTTTGGTGAAGCGAACCCGGGGAACTGAAACATCTAAGTACCCGGAGGAAAAGACATCAACCGAGATTCCGTTAGTAGTGGCGAGCGAACGCGGACCAGGCCAGTGCCTCATCTTCAGTTAGCAGAACACTTTGGAAAGAGTGGCCATAGCGGGTGACAGCCCCGTATGCGAAAACGATGGATGAGGACTCGAGTAGGGCGGGACACGTGAAATCCTGTCTGAACATGGGGGGACCACCCTCCAAGCCTAAATACTCGTACATGACCGATAGCGAACACAGTACCGTGAGGGAAAGGTGAAAAGCACCCCGATGAGGGGAGTGAAACAGTACCTGAAACCGAATGCTTACAAGCAGTAGGAGCCTCTTTAGGGGGTGACTGCGTACCTCTTGCATAATGGGTCAGTGACTTAATGTACCATGCGAGCTTAAGCCGTTAGGTGTAGGCGCAGCGAAAGCGAGTCTGAATAGGGCGACTGAGTATGGTGTATTAGACCCGAAACCCGGCGATCTAGGCATGACCAGGTTGAAGGTGCGGTAACACGCACTGGAGGACCGAACCGGTGAATGTTGAAAAATTCTCGGATGAGTTGTGTTTAGGGGTGAAAGGCCAATCAAGCCGGGAAATAGCTGGTTCTCCGCGAAATCTATTGAGGTAGAGCGTCGGATATTTGCCGTTGGGGGTAGAGCACTGGATGGTTGCGGGGGTCGCGAGATCTACCAATACTAACCAAACTCCGAATACCAACGAGTCTAGTCCGGCAGACAGACGGCGGGTGCTAAGGTCCGTCGTCAAAAGGGAAACAGCCCTAACCTACAGCTAAGGTCCCCAAGTCATCACTAAGTGGGAAAGCATGTGGGAATCCCAAAACAACCAGGAGGTTGGCTTAGAAGCAGCCATCCTTTAAAGAAAGCGTAACAGCTCACTGGTCTAAATAAGGGTTCCTGCGGCGAAAATGTAACGGGGCTAAAGTGATGCACCGAAGCTTAGGGTTCAGAACTTGTTCTGAGCGGTAGCGGAGCGTTCCGTAAGCGAGTGAAGCGGGAGGGTAACCGACCGTGGACGTATCGGAAGTGCGAATGCTGACATGAGTAGCGATAAAGAGGGTGAGATGCCCTCTCGCCGAAAGACCAAGGGTTCCTGCTTAAAGCTAATCTGAGCAGGGTGAGCCGGCCCCTAAGACGAGCCCGAAGGGGGTAGTCGATGGGAACCACGTTAATATTCGTGGGCCTGGTGGTGTGTGACGGATCTCGTGTATTGTACAACCTTATTGGATTGGTTGTGCTTTGAAGAGGTTCCAGGAAATAGCCCCACCGTATAGACCGTACCCGAAACCGACACAGGTGGTCAGGTAGAGTATACCAAGGCGCTTGAGAGAAGTATCCTGAAGGAACTCGGCAAATTGCCTCCGTACCTTCGGAAGAAGGAGGCCCCATATATGCGCAAGCACTTGTGGGGGGCACAGGCCAGGGGGTAGCGACTGTTTAGCAAAAACACAGGACTCTGCTAAGTCGGCTTCAAGACGACGTATAGGGTCTGACGCCTGCCCGGTGCCGGAAGGTTAAGAGGAGGAGTGCAAGCTCCGAATTGAAGCCCCGGTAAACGGCGGCCGTAACTATAACGGTCCTAAGGTAGCGAAATTCCTTGTCGGGTAAGTTCCGACCTGCACGAATGGCGTAACGACTTCCCCACTGTCTCCAGGATATGCTCAGCGAAATTGAATTCTCCGTGAAGATGCGGAGTACCCGCGGTTAGACGGAAAGACCCCGTGCACCTTTACTGCAGCTTCAGAGTGGCATTAGGATAGAATTGTGTAGCATAGGTGGGAGGCTTTGAAGCACCGGCGCCAGCTGGTGTGGAGCCATAGGTGAAATACCACCCTGTTATGTTCTGATGTCTAACCTCGCACCGTTATCCGGTGCAGGGACCCTCTGTGGCGGGTAGTTTGACTGGGGCGGTCGCCTCCTAAAGAGTAACGGAGGCGCGCGATGGTAGGCTCAGGCCGGTTGGAAACCGGCTGCAAGAGTGCAATGGCATAAGCCTGCCTGACTGCGAGATTGACGAATCGAGCAGAGACGAAAGTCGGTCATAGTGATCCGGTGGTCCCTCGTGGAAGGGCCATCGCTCAACGGATAAAAGGTACGCCGGGGATAACAGGCTGATGATTCCCAAGAGCTCATATCGACGGAATCGTTTGGCACCTCGATGTCGGCTCATCACATCCTGGGGCTGGAGCAGGTCCCAAGGGTTTGGCTGTTCGCCAATTAAAGTGGTACGTGAGCTGGGTTCAGAACGTCGCGAGACAGTTTGGTCCCTATCTGCCGTGGGCGTCGATACTTGAGAGGAGTTGACCCTAGTACGAGAGGACCGGGTTGAACATGCCTCTGGTGTACCTGTCGTGGCGCCAGCCGCGCAGCAGGGTAGCTATGCATGGACGGGATAACCGCTGAAAGCATCTAAGCGGGAAGCCTCCCTCAAGATTAGGTATCTTCGAGTCGTGATAGACCATCACGTTGATAGGCCGGGTGTGGAAGTGCGGTAACGCATGGAGCTAACCGGTCCTAATAACTCTGTTCATGCTTGATGAATCCCACCATCAATGACAGCCCTGCCAACCCGTGAGACACAGTCTCACAAACCGGGAAAAGCAGCGCCAGTCTTGATGATCGGACGATCATCCAGCCAGATATTCAGCTCCGACAAGGAGCAGCACGGGAACCATCGATTAAAAAACAGCACGCCGTCTCCATTGCTTGGTGACCATAGCGTCAGTGACCCACCCGATCCCATCTCGAACTCGGCCGTGAAACCTGTCAGCGCCAATGGTACTGTGGCTCAAGCCCCGGAAGAGTAGGACGTCGCCAGGCATTGAAGCCGGCGTGCTTAAAAAAAAACCCATCACAATGACAAAGGGCTAACGCCCTCAAGCAGGGCCCCAAAAGGGCCCTGTTCGCGTTCATCAAGAACGCAACACAACGGTGACGCGGGGTGGAGCAGCCCGGTAGCTCGTCAGGCTCATAACCTGAAGGTCGTAGGTTCAAATCCTACCCCCGCAACCAGACATACAAACATACAAACACCCCCCTCGGTACCACCCGCCGGGGGGTTTTCTGCGTCTGCGGATCGCGCTGCGGCAACCGCATTCTTTCAAATTCTACGGCTCTGATTTTCGGCAAAGCGCAGATCGGCAAATACCACGCAGCTGTCGAAATTATGTCGTATACTATCGACAACTCCCGCCAGATGGGCATCATCGGAGCCAGCGGATCGTCCTGATCCGACGATCCTTCCACGTCTGGCCGGCCTCCGGGCCAAGGAGTACCGATGATCTCCCCCATTCTCCGTTCCTCGCGCACATCGCTGCGCCTGCTTGTGCTCGGCGGCCTTTGCTCGGCTTCGGCGATCGCGATTGCAGCGGCTCCGTCGGCTGCGCCCAAGTTCGACGTCGCGCGCGTGTCCAATGACATCAAGACGCTTTCCAGCGACGACTTCGAGGGTCGCGGTCCCGCGACCCGTGCCGAGGTCAAGACGATCGACTACATCGCCGCGCAGATGAAGGCTGCTGGCCTCAAGCCCGCGGGCGACAAGGGCACCTGGTTCCAGGACGTGCCGCTGCTCCAGTCCGACATCGTCGGCACGCCTTCGCTCTCGATGAGCATCGGCGGCACCGCCACGCCGCTTTCGCAGGGCGAGCAGATTGCCGTGCGTGCGGCCGAAACCGGCCAGTCCACCGTCAACTTCAAGGATCTGCCGCTGGTCTTCGTCGGCTACGGCGTCAAGGCGCCTGAGCGTGGCTGGGACGACTTCAAGGGCGTGGACCTGAAGGGCAAGATCATGGTCGTGCTCGTCAACGATCCCGACTTCGAAGGTGGTGAGGGTGACTTCGGCGGCAAGCTGATGACCTATTACGGCCGCTGGACCTACAAGTACGAGGAGGCCGCACGCCAGGGCGCCGCGGGCGTGCTGGTGGTGCATGAGAGCGAGCCGGCGTCCTATGGCTGGGCGACGGTCAAGAATTCAAACACCAACACCATGTTCGACATCGTCCGCGCCGATCCGAAGTCGGTCCACACGCAGATGGAAGGCTGGATCCAGAAGGATCTTGCCGCGCAACTGCTGAAGGCTTCGGGCGTCGATTTCGAGGCTGCCAAGGCCGCCGCGCGCAAGAAGGACTTCCAGCCGATCCCGCTGAAGGCGACGATGAGCGCCGACTATGCGGTGAAGTCGCAGGTCATCACGTCGCACAACGTTGCCGGCATCGTGCCTGGTTCGAAGTATCCGAACGAGACGGTGATCTACTCGGCGCACTGGGATCACCTGGGCGTGGGCCTGCCCGACGCTAAGGGCGACCGCATCTACAACGGTGCGCGCGACAATGCGTCGGGCACGGCCGCGCTGCTCGAACTGGCGCGCGCCTTTGCCAAGGGGCCCAAGCCGGAGCGTTCGGTGCTGTTCCTGGCGGTGACCGCCGAGGAGAAGGGCCTGCTCGGTTCGGAATACTATGCCGACCGTCCGCTGCGTCCGCTGGCGACCACGGCGGGTGTGATCAACATGGATGGTCCGCTCTCGATCTCCAAGACCACCAACTTCAGCATCTCCGGCGCGGCCAAGCTGGACCTGCTGACCGTCCTGACTGAGGAAGGCCAGAAGCTGGGTCGCCACTACACGCCCGATGCACGTCCGGAAGCGGGCAGCTTCTACCGTTCGGACCACTTCTCGATGGCGAAGCGCGGGGTTCCGGCAATCTCGTTCAGTCCGGGCCGCGAACTGGTCGATGGCGGCGATGCGCGCGGCAAGGAACTGTCCGACGCCTATACTCGCGACAAGTATCACCAGCCTGCGGACGAGTACGATCCGAACTGGGATACCAGCGGTTGGGCTGGCGATCTGACGCTGCTCTACAACACCGGCGCGCGTCTGGCGGACAGCCACGTCTGGCCGAACTGGTCGCAGGACAGCGAGTTCCGCGCGACGCGCGATGCCACGGCGGCACAGCGCAAGCCCTGATCGACCGGCTAAAACTCACGCATTCAACGCCCCGGTGCCGCAAGGTGCCGGGGCGTTTTCCGTATCGGGCAAGCCGGCGCTCGTCTTTGGACCATGGCCCGAATGACCGTCCTTGTTCACGGCGGCATATCGGCTTGCCGAGGCGGCAAGACTTGTCTCAAACGGATTGATCGCGACTGCGCGATGACCCGACATTCCTTTTCGACACGCAGGCGGCCGCCCGGAGCGGCCGTGAAAACAAGACGTTCGAGGGGAGGACTGGATCATGCCAAGCAGGAAAGGGGCCCCAGGCCTTGCCGCCACGACCTGGCTTGCCGCCGCGCTGACGTTTGCGCCGGGGGTGGCCTTCGCGCAGGACGACGCTGCGCCAGCGCCAGAGGATACCGCGCAGCCCAAGGCGGGCGAGATCATCGTCACCGCCCGCAAGCGGCAGGAATCGATCCTGCGCGTGCCCGTGGTCGAAAGCGTATTGAGCGGGGAAGTCCTCCAGCAACAGCAGATCAACTCGATCCAGGCGGTGACCAGCCGGGTGCCGGGCCTGATCCTGGGCAATTCGGTGCTGGCGGTGGGATCGCAGATCTCCCTGCGCGGCGTGGGGACCAGCGCGCTCGATGCCGGTATCGACCAGTCAGTCTCGCTCAATATCGACGGGCAGCAGTTCAGCCAGGGCCTCTCGTTCCGCAGCGGGTTGTTCGATCTGGCGCAGGCGGAAGTGCTGAAGGGCCCTCAGGCGCTGTTCTTCGGCAAGAACAGCCCCGGCGGCGTAATCGCGCTGACCACCGCCGATCCCGGGCGGCGGTTCGAACTGATCGCCCGCACCAGCTATGAATTCGAAGCGCGTGAGATGCGCGGCGAACTGATCGCATCCGGGCCGGTGACCGATACGCTGGGGCTGCGTCTGGCCGGCACATGGTCCGATTCCGATGGCTGGTTCCGCAACAAGGCGGTGGCCTATCCCGGTACCGGCGCGGTCGATCCCCGCCAGCCGCGCACGGGTGGCAATGAGAACTACATCATTCGCGGTACTGCGGTGTGGGAACCCGCATCCAGCTTCAAGGCGCGCCTGAAGCTGAACTTCACCAAGGACCATAGCGACAACCCAGCCACCACGCAGAGCGTATCCTGCCCTGACGGGATCGCGCCGGTGGTCAGCCCGACCACCATCGGATATCCGTTCCTGGTCAGCTGCAAGCAGGGGCGGGACGTCTATTTCGTCTCGATGGATCCGGCCGCCTTCACCGGCCTGCGGCGGGACGGCACGCCGGGGCTGCGCAACAATGGCGAACCCTTCACCAACATCGTCCAGAACTTCGGCGTGCTGGACATGACCTGGCGCCCGGCGACGGACCTTAGCCTCACATCCACCACCACCTATTACCACAACACCACCGATGCGGCGATCAACGGTACCGGCACCGGTGCGGCCGGCCCGGCGCTGTTCGCCGACAACCACTTCAAGCGCCGCGACGTGACCGAGGAACTGCGCCTGGAATCCGACTGGCGCGACAGTCCGGTCAATTTCCTGCTGGGCGGCTATTACCAGAACGGCAAGGTAACCAACGACATCTTCGTCGGCGGGAATACCAGCCAACTGCTCTACGTGGGCGCCTATGGCATTTTCATCCCGATCCCGGCGGTGCTTTCGGCGGGGACGCATGACATGCGGATCGAATCGACATCGTTGTTCGGGCAAGTCCGCTGGAACCCGGTGAAGACGCTGGAACTGGCACTGGGCGCACGCTGGACCAGTGAGCAGCGGCGCGACGATGCGGTCTCGCGCAATGCTCTGGGTGAGTATGTCGAAATCGACCTGCCGACGCCGAAGATATCGTCCAAGAACGTCTCCCCCGAACTGACGGTGACGTGGACGCCCGGCGACGACTTCACCGTGTTCGGCGCGCTGAAGCAGGGATACAAGTCCGGCTCCTATTCGATCACCACGCCCGCCGTGGCGGGCATCGACAATTCCTTCGGGGACGAGCGGGTGCGCGGCGGCGAACTGGGCGTGAAGGCACGCACGGCCGACCGTTCGCTCACCGCCAATGCGGCGTTCTACTACTACCGCTACAAGGGCCTGCAGGTCGGCACCAATGTCCCGGCGCAGAACGGCATTCCGGTGGTGCGGACGATGAACGCGGGATCGTCCAAGGTCTATGGCGTCGATTTCGACGCGGCCTGGCATCCGCCGCAAGTGGAGGACCTGTCGCTGACCGCCGCGGTCAACTGGAACAAGGCGCGCTTCCTCTCGTTGGAGGGCGTGCCCTGCTATGGTGGTCAGACTTATGCGGCCGGTTGCAACCAGTTGCTCGATCCGTCGACCGGGCTCTACACTGCGCAGAGTGCCTCGGGCGAGCCGCTGGAGCGTGCGCCGGAATGGCAGCTTTCGGCCGGTGCCGATTACGAATTACCGGTCAGCCGCACCACGCGGTTCGCGCTGGGTAGCTCGGTGCAGTATTCGGCCAGCTATCACGCCACGATCGGCCCGCGGGAGGATTACATCCAGGGCTCCTACGCCAAGCTCAACGCCTACCTGACCTTGAAGGGCGCGGATGACCGCTGGGAAGTCTCGCTGATCGCCAACAACCTCACCAATGTGATCCGTGCCGGCTATTGCACCAACGGCAATTTCCAGAACGGCCAGATCCTGGGCGGGCAGGTGACCGGCAGCCCGACCAATGCGGCGGGTCCCGCGGGGATCGACGAAGTGTCCTGCGTGCTCGATCCGGGGCGGCAGGTCTTCCTGAAGCTGACGCTGCGGCCGTTCGGATAAGGGCGCGCTTACGCAGTTTTCTTGACTCCGCTGCGTGCGGAACACGCACTTTTCTTGACTCTGCCGCGTGCGGAGCACGCACTTTTCTTGACTCTGATAGCCCCGCCGCTTATCGGGCGGAGTTTACCGATCCAGCGAATTTTTTCACGGAGTGCCCATGGCGCGCGTTACTGTCGAAGACTGTGTCGACAAGATCCCCAACCGGTTCGATCTCGTCCTGCTCGCCGCGCAGCGTGCGCGCGAGATTTCGGGCGGCGCCGAACTCACGCTTGAGCGTGACCGCGACAAGAATCCGGTCGTCGCCCTGCGCGAAATCGCCGAGCAGAACGTCAAGCCGACCGAGCTGAAGGAATCGCTCGTCACCTCGATGCAGCGCGTGCTGCCCGACGATGATGACGCGATGGACGAAGTCGGCTCGCTCAGCCAGTCGGCAGAGGCGCTGCGCATCACCGCTTCGGCGCCGACGCGCAACACCTCGATCGGTGGCGACTACGACGGTTGATACCTTCCTGGCGATCGCTCCGTATCGGCCCTGATGGCTTGACTACGGAGGGATCGCAGGCAACCATCGTCAGGTGGTTGCAGGTAAGCACAGATTGCCCCGCATAGCCGGGAGCGGCGGGTCGGCCCTGAAAAGGGTGCGGCCCGTTGTCGCGTCTGGAAAAGGCGAAGTGGATGCCGGCGCTGATGGGGGCGGCGCTACCGCACCGGCGCAGCGCAGCGCCACCATCGCGATCTACAGTGTGAAGGGCGGCGTCGGGAAGACGACCTTCGCGGCCAATCTTGCCTGGTGCTCCGCCCAGGCCGCCCATCACTCCGACGGGCACCGGACCTTGCTCTGGGACCTCGACGCGGCGGGCGGCTCGGGCTTTCTCTACGGCCTCGAACCGAAAGGATCGCGGCTTGCGGAAGAAGTCTTCACCAAGGATCGCCCGGCCATCAAGCTGATCCAGAAGACTGCCGATCCGCTGGTGGACGTGCTGCCGGCGGACGAGAGCATCCGCGCGCTGGACGCGCAACTGATGCGCATCGGCAAGCGCAAGCGTCTGGCCAAGCTGGCGGAGGAGCTTTCGGCGGACTATCCGCGCATCGTGCTCGACTGCCCGCCGGTGTTGAACGAGCTTTCCGCGCAAGTGGCCCGCGCGGCGGACCTGATCATCGTGCCGCTGCCGCCGTCCCCGCTCTCGGCTCGCGCGCTGGAACTTGTGGTGCGGGAGATCGCCGGCACCACCAAGCGCCATTCGCCGATCCTGCCGGTGCTTTCCATGCTCGACATGCGCCGGGCGCTGCACCGTCAGGTGCGGGAGGCGCAGCCGGACTGGCCGGCCGTGCCTTATGCCAGCGTAGTCGAACAATGCGCGGTGCAGCGCCGGCCGGTCGGCGCCATTTCGCCCAACAGCCCCGCCGCACAGGCTTTCGCGATGCTCTGGCGCGCGATCGAGGCGAAACTGGCTGAAAAACGGGCCTGAGCCGGCTGTCCCTGGTAGCGGCGCACAATGGCTGTTCACGTCCGGTCCGAAAGGTTAGGTTCCCCGCCTTGCACATGCGCAGGCATCATTGGGGGAAACGGTGAGCGAACTGACGGAAAGTCTGGCGGAGATCGGGCAGGGCGCGCTGACGGCGCGTGCGATGGAACCGCACGCGGGGGAAGCGGCGGCCGATGACGGACACACGCATGAGACTGCCTGCCTGAACTGCGGCACTGCGCTGATCGGTCCGCACTGTCATTCCTGCGGCCAGCACGCGCATGTCCACCGCACGCTGGGCGCGTTCTTCCATGACCTGATGCACGGCGTCTTCCATTTCGAAGGCAAGATCTGGCGCACGCTGCCGATGCTGGTGCGCCACCCGGGCAAGCTGACGCGCGAATATATCGACGGCAAGCGGGCCAGCTTCGTCTCGCCCATCGCGCTGTTCCTGTTCTGCGTCTTCCTGATGTTCGCGGTATTCCACGCCACCCACGACGAAGGCGTGAAGGGCGCGCGGGTGGTGACCAACCCGAAGGAATTGGCAGCGGCCATTGCCGGTAACGAGAAGCTGATCGCGGACCTGAAGGCCCGCCGCCAGCAGTTGCAGGCCGCCGGCAAGGATACCGACCGGATCGACAAGCAGATCGAGAACAAGGAAAACGCGCAGGAAGTGCTGCGCGACACTCACGACGCCATCGCCGAGAATACCAGCGACGAGCAGTTGAGCGAGTTCAAGCCGCTGCAGAAGGCGGTGGCCAAGTTCCGCGACGATCCGGACCTCGCCGCCTTCAAGATGCAGAGCTATGCATACAAGTACAGCTGGACGCTGATCCCGATCTCGGTGCCGTTCCTCTGGCTGCTGTTTCCCTTCAGCCGCCGCTTCCACCTCTACGACCACACCGTGTTCGTCACGTATTCGCTTTGCTTCATGACCCTGCTGGCGGTGGTGGCGATGCTGCTGGGCGCCGTGGGCGCTGCGTCGCTGGAGGCGCTGCTGTTCTTCGTGCCGCCGTTCCACATGTATGCCCAGTTGAAGGGGACCTATGCGATCGGCCGGCGAGGCGCGCTCTGGCGGACGGGGCTGCTGGTATTCTTCGCCTCGACCGCGCTGCTGCTGTTCTTCGTGGTGCTGACGGCGCAGTCGGGTAGCTGAGCGAGGTAGCAGGGCTTCAGTTTGGGTCTCGGGCGGAACGAGGGGCCGCTGGACGCGCCGTTACAGGTGTGTCCGATACCTGACGCCCGACACCGACACCCAACGGCCCGACGCACCCAGCCCGGCCGCCAGTGGCCAGCGCTCAGCGCCTACGGCCCCGGGGACCAAGCCCCACAAACAATACCCCGTCATCCCCGCGAAGGCGGGGATCCCGCTTGTTCTTTTAAAGCACGCGGAGACGCAGAGAGGTCGGCGCGACATCCCCGCGTCTCTGCGTGACCTCAAGAAAGCGGGGCCCCCGCCTTCGCGGGGGCGACGGGGGATTGATTGGGCCTCAAATCTGTTTGCCGGAATTTGAGTTCGGCTCCGGGGAGAAACGGCCCCTGGCAGATGGCGATGTCAGCTTCCGAGCAATAGCGAAGGGCATTCACCAACAAAAAAGGGCGAGGACACCGCCGTCCTCGCCCTTTCCTGCATTCTTCCCCGAGGGGAAGCTCGTTGTGTGAAGACCGTCAGGCGCCCTGCGGCGTCGCGCTGCCGGAGAAGCGGCGGCCGGCCTTGGGGATGGACGAGCCGGTCATCGGACGCGGCGTGCCGCTTCCGCGCGGCTCGCTCGGCCGGTCGATCTTGCCGTCGGCGAGAAGCTGGTCGATTTCCTCGCCCGAAAGCGTCTCGTATTCCAGCAGTGCCTGCGCCAGTGCTTCCAGCTGCTCGGCGTTTTCCTTGAGCAGCGTGGTCGCGCGGGCATGGGCGTCGTCCACCAGGCCGCGGATTTCGCTGTCGATCACCTTGTTGGTCTCGTCAGAGGCCATCAGGCGATGCGAACCGCCCATGCCGAGGTAGCCTTCCTGCTGTTCCTCGTACTGGAGCGGGCCCAGCTTGTCCGACATGCCCCACTTGGTGACCATGTTGCGGGCAAGACCGGTGGCGTACTGGATGTCCGACGAAGCGCCCGAGGAAACCTTGTCGTAACCGAAGATCAGTTCCTCGGCCACGCGGCCGCCCATCGCGACCGAGAGGTTCGCGAGCATCTTGTCGCGGTGGTACGAGTAGCTGTCACGCTCCGGCAGGCGCATCACCATGCCCAGCGCGCGGCCGCGCGGGATGATCGTGGCCTTGTGGATCGGGTCGGACGCCTTTTCGTGCAGCGAGACGATGGCGTGGCCGGCCTCGTGATAGGCGGTCATCTTCTTCTCGTCGTCGGTCATGACCATGGAGCGGCGTTCCGCGCCCATCATGACCTTGTCCTTGGCGTCCTCGAACTCCTGCATGGCCACCAGGCGCTTGTTGCGGCGCGCGGCGAGCAGGGCAGCCTCGTTGACGAGGTTGGCAAGGTCTGCGCCAGAGAAGCCCGGGGTGCCACGCGCGATCACGCGCGGGTTGACGTCCGGCGCCAGCGGCACCTTCTTCATGTGCACGCCCAGGATCTTCTCGCGCCCCTCGATATCCGGCACCGGCACCACGACCTGGCGGTCGAAGCGGCCCGGGCGCAGCAGCGCGGGGTCCAGCACGTCGGGGCGGTTGGTCGCCGCGATGATGATGATGCCTTCGTTGGCCTCGAAGCCGTCCATCTCGACCAGCAGCTGGTTCAGCGTCTGCTCGCGCTCGTCGTTCGAATTGCCGAGGCCGTGGCCACGATGACGGCCGACCGCGTCGATTTCGTCGATGAAGACGATGCAGGGGGCGTTCTTCTTGGCCTGTTCGAACATGTCGCGCACGCGGCTTGCGCCGACGCCCACGAACATTTCGACGAAGTCCGAGCCGGAGATGGTGAAGAACGGCACGCCTGCCTCACCCGCGATGGCGCGGGCCAGCAGGGTCTTGCCGGTGCCGGGCGAGCCGACCAGCAGCGCGCCCTTCGGGATCTGGCCGCCCAGCTTGGAGAAGCGGGTGGGATCGCGCAGGAACTCGACGATTTCCTCCAGTTCCTCGCGCGCTTCGTCGATGCCGGCAACGTCGTCGAAGGTGACGCGTCCCGAACGTTCGGTCAGCAGCTTGGCCTTGGACTTGCCGAAGCCCATGGCACCCGAACCGCCACCCTTCTGGACCTGACGCAGCGCGAAGAACGCGATGCCGACGATCAGCAGGAAGGGCAGGGTCTGCGCCAGGATATAGACCAGCACCGAACCCTCTTCCGGGTTCTGGCCGGCATAGCGCACGTCATGATCCTGCAGAAGCTGGGTCAGCGTGGTGTCGTTGGGAACCGGCACGGTGGTGAACGAATCGCCGTTCTTCAGCTTGCCGTCGATTCGGTCCTTGCCGATCTCGACCGTGGCTACGCTGCCTTCGGCGACCTTGGCGCGGAAGTCGGAGTAGGCGATGCTCGGCCCGCTTTCGGCGCGGGTGTTGAACATCGACACAACCAATAGAAGGGCGACGAAAATTCCGCCCCATACAAGCAGGCTCTTGACCCAGGGATTGCCGCTAGGCTGGTCGTCGTTCATCGTTGGAGAAACCGTCCTTTCACCCGCCAATGTAGGGGCGGGCGGTTGAATCGCAAGCTGGCGAAAGGCGGTCAGTGTAATCGATATGGCCTCTCGTCGCGAGCTTTTCGCGCCATGGGCCTTTCCAGAGCGGCGGAACGGCCGTTATCCGCGCCGGCAAGCGGGGGTTTGCGGCACGGTTTCGGGCGCGTTCCTTCCCGTTGGGACACCGGCCGATCCCGCGTTTCAGGGCGCTTTTGCCAGCTGATAGTCGCCCGCGCTATCGATCCGCGCCGCCCATCCGGGGTAGACGACGATGGTGGTGAACGTCTCCTCGATGATCGCGGGGGAGGGCACTTCCATGCCAGGCGCAAGGTCGGCGCCGCGATAGACCGGCACTTCGGCAAAGCCCTGGCCAAGATTGGCGCGGCGGTGGCGGTTCGGCTGCGGGCTCGCGCCGCTGGGCACGAACTCGCCGCCCGCTGCGGGGGAGGGCGTCTCGACATGTGCGGCAAGGCGAACGCCGGAAACCTCAGGCACCTCATGTTCGCGGATGTGGCCGTATTCGGCCATGTGGCGCGCATTGAACAGTTCGATCGCGCGGGCCGCGAAGTCCTCTGCGATGAAGCTGAGGTCGCCCAGCGGCGTGTCGGCGGCGAAATCGAACGAGAGCGAGAAGTTCTGCCCCGGATAGCGCATGTTCAGGCGATAATCGGCGCGAATGTCCTCGGCCCGGAACTGCGCGGCGGTGAAGAATCGGGCGGCACGGTCCGACAGCTCGCTCCACAGCGTGCGGATGCGTTCGACATCGAGCGCCGAGGCGGAGGCGATGTAGGAGCGTTCCTCGTCGATGGTCGGGTTGGCCACCAGGGTGCCGAGTGCTGAGAACGTGGGCGATGCCTTGGGCACCAGCACGCGAGTGATGCCAAGGTCTTCGGCCTGGATCGCCGCGAAAGCCGGGCCGTTGCCGCCATAGGCCAGCATCACCAGGTCCTTCGGATCGATGCCCTTGCCTGCCGTCGTGCGGCGCACGCCCTGGCTCATATGGGCATTGACCACGCGCCAGCAGTCGAACGCGGCGCGTTCCGCATCATCGTGGCCGAGTTCCTGGGCGATCTTTCGAAACGCTTCCTCCACCCCGTCGCGGGTTAGGCGGAAGCTGCCCCCGGCAAAGCCTTCCTCGGTGGAGAGGATGCCCAGCATCACCAGCGCATCGGTGACGGTCGGCTCGGTGCCGCCGCGTCCATAGCAGATCGGGCCGGGCTCCGAGCCCGCCGAGCGTGGGCCCACTTCCAGCACGCCGTTGTTGACGTGGCAGATCGATCCGCCGCCCGCGCCCAAAGTCTCCACTTTCACCATCGGCACGCCGACAAGGTAGCGGTGGTGCATGTTCCACCCCGCCTCGGCCGGGGCCTCTCCGTTCAACACCAGCGCCATGTCATAGCTGGTGCCGCCCATGTCGACGCAGAGCAGGTCCGGGCAGCCTTTCGCGCGCCCGGCATGGGCCGACCCGACCACGCCGCCTGCCGGGCCCGAGGCGAGCACGCGAATCGGTGCGCCGTCGATATAGTCCTTGGTCATCACCCCGCCGGAGGCCTGCATGACCATCAGCTGGTTCCGGTATCCGCCTTCGCCCAGCCGCTGCACCAGCCGTTCGAGATAACCGGTGACGCGCGGGCCGACATAGGCGTTGACCACCGTGGTCGAGGTGCGGTCGTACTCCGGCGCGCGGGGCAGCACTTCGTGGCTTGCGGAAACGTAGGCATTCTGGATTTCCTGCCGCACGATCTCCTTCGCCCGGCGCTCATGCTCCGGATTGACGAAGGAGAACAGGAACGAGATCGCCACCGCCTCCACGTTCTGCAGCCGCAGCTTGCGGCAGGCTTCGCGCAGCGCGGCTTCGTCCAGTTCCTTGTGGACCGAGCCGTCGTGCAGCACGCGTTCGGGCACCGTCAGGCGGCGGCGGCGCGGGGTGATCTGGGTGGGTGCTTCCAGGCGGACGTCCCAGATATCTTCCTTATAGCCGCGGCGATATTCGATCTCGTCGCGGAAACCCTCGGTGGTGATCAGGCCGGTGAGCGCGCCGTTCATCTCGATCAGGGTGTTGTCGGCGACGGTGGTGCCATGGACGATCGCCTCGCAGCGGCCGAGGAATTCGGGGAGCGGCAGGCCTTCCTTCTCGGCCAGCTTGCCCAGCCCCTCCATCACGCCCAGCGAGCGGTCCTCCGGCGTGGAGAGGTTCTTGTGCAGCACCACCTCGTCTCCCTTCAGGAGCGCGAAGTCGGTGAAGGTGCCGCCGATGTCGATGCCTACTCGGTACGTCATTTCCGCTCCCGGAACTGTTTTGAGAGTTCCTCCCCTGAAAGGGGAGGGGGACCGCCGCGAAGCGGTGGTGGAGGGGTGTCACGCTCTCGATGGAGCGCCACGTCGAGAGGGGGATACCCCTCCGTCAGCCCTGCGGGCTGCCACCTCCCCTTGCAGGGGAGGAGTTTCGGCTTATTCCGCCGCCTCGGCCATGCTCGCCATCTCGGCCCGCAGCGCCTCGGTCGCGGCATGGTCCACCGCCAGCGAGTAGTCGTCGAGGCTGCCGGTCAGCACCACGCCGTATTTGGCCCGCGCTGCTTCGAGGCTGACGTATTCATCGAGCACGTCCTCCTTCACCGCTTCCGCATCGCGCTGGAGCGGCCGGCCGAAACCCGCGCCGCCGCCGTGCTGGTAGGCAATCACCGCGCCCTCCGGCAGCAAGTCCTGCGCGGTGTGGAGAATGGCGCGCTCGTTCTCCGAGCCCACCTCGAAGCGGTTGGTATAGGGGATCGCATCGTCGCCGCCGCGCAGGCCCCGTAAGGGGTGCTCGGCCGAGACCATCCACGCCATCGCCGAAGTCGGCCGCAGCACCTGCTTGACGTTGAGCGAGCCGGGGCAGCCGCGCCATTGGCCCGCGCCGCCGCCATCGGTGGTCATCTCGCGGCTGATGTTGAGGATCGGGAAGCGGCTTTCCGCGTCCTCCGCCTCGGACAGGATCAGACTGCCCAGCGCGGAGGGACACGAACCCCAGCCGTCCAGGCCCTCGACCGCCGAAACGTCCATCGAACGACAATCCACGCCCTGATCCATCCACATCATGCCGTTCTCGTCGAAGCCGACGACCATGTTCGGCATGCCGATCTTGTAGAGTTGCGGCTGCGATCGTTCGGGCGCGACGTTGGACAGCGCGATGCACACCGCCTCGGTAATCTCGCAGGCCGGGTGGAACGACCCCAGCGCGGCGGGCTTGTTCGGCGGCGGCTGGGCGATGCAGCCTTCGGGGATCAGGATATCGACCGCGTTGAAGAAGCCTTCGTTCTTCACGATCGTCGGGTCCATCGCCGCGACCACCTGACACATCACGTAGCTGCGCGAATTGGCGAAGGTATTCCACACGCCGACCAGGTTCTGCCGGTCGTCGGTGCCGGCCAGATCGACGGTCAGCTGGTTCCCGGCGATCGTGCAGGCGACATGGACCTTGATGTCCTTGGTTCCGGCAGTGTCATGGTCGATCCAGACGGTCGCCTCATGGCGGCCGTCGGGCCATTTCGCCACTTCCTCACGCACGCGGCGCTCGGTGTGTTCGATCGAATGGTTGACCGCGGCCTTGACCGTTTCGCCGCCCCATTTGCCCAGCAGGTCGTCCAGCATCCGCACCGCGTGCTGCACGCCGCCGATCATCGCCGCGATGTCGCCCGCGAACGTCGCGAAGCGGTTGTTGCGCACCACCGTGTCGAACACGTCGCGGCGCAATTCGCCCCGGTGGACCAGCTTGAGGCAGGGGTAGATCACGCCTTCGGTGAAGACATCGGTGGCGTCGAGCGAGAAGCCGCCCGGATCCTTGCCGCCCGTATCGCCCTGATGCGCCTGCAGGGTCTGGATGCAGACCAGCTCGCCCTTGTCGTCATAGACCGGGCCGTAGATGCAGTAATCCGGCAGATGCCCGCCACCGTGATCGGGGTCGTTGCCCAGGAACACGTCGCCCGGCCCCCAGTCGTAGCGGTCCTGGTTCATCAGGCCCCACCGCGTCTCCATCTGGTTCACGAAGGTCAGGTGCGGGGTGCCCACCGCGCCCATGGCAAGGCGGCCGTGGGCATCGACGATGGCGGCGTTGCGCTCGTTCGACTGGTTGATGATCGGGCTGGAGGCGGCACGGCCAAGGTAAGTCGCGGCCTCGAAACAGACCGTCTCGAACGCGCCGCGAATGATGTCGGCGGTGACGGGGTCGATCGCGGCCGTGGTCGGCAGCGGTTCGCGCCGCGCGGCGAGCTTGCGGTTCAGCTCGTAGGACACGTCTTGCTCTCCCTTGTGGTTTGTCCGAGGTAGGAGGGGAGGGGGCCGGCTTCTCGACAGCGAGCGCATCGGCCCATGCAGATCACGAAACTGTCGCGCCGGGCTTGTCCGTGGGCGCAAAGGGAGCCGTACCGGGAATGAAAACAGCCGGCCGAATCCATCCGGTCTATGCGGAAATGGAGCGCACGGTGTTCGATCGCATGTCGGCGCTGGCGCGCGAGCATGGGGCGATCAATCTGGGGCAGGGCTTTCCCGATGGCCCGCCGCCGCCCGCGCTGATCGAAGCGGCTAGCCGCGCCTTGCACGAAAAGTCGAACCAGTATCCGCCCGGCGCGGGCCTGATCGAACTGCGCGAGGCGATCTGCGGCTATTACGCAAGACGGCAGGGGCTTGCACTCCTGCCCGAGCAGGTGACGGTGACCTCCGGCGCGACCGAGGCCTTGGCCGCCGCCGTCTTCGCCTTCGTGAAGCCGGGGGACGAGGTGATCCTGTTCCAGCCGGCCTACGACGCCTATGCGCCGCTGGTGCGCCGGGCGGGCGGCATTCCCGTCTCGATCCCGCTTTCGCCGCCGGACTTCCGCTATCCGGCCGAGGCGCTGACTGCGGCCTTGGAGGAGCGGCCCTCGCTGCTGGCGCGTTCCGGCTTGCCCGATCCCGCTCCGATCCGGCCGCGCGTGCTGATGCTGAACGATCCGCTCAATCCGGCGGGCACGGTTGCCAGTCACGAGGAACTGGCGATGATCGCCGAGGCCTGCGTGGAGCATGACCTGATCGCGATCTGCGACGAGGTGTGGGAGGACGTGCGCTTCGATGGCGTGCCGCACCGCTCCCTGATGAGCTTTCCCGGCATGGCCGCGCGGACGGTGAAGATCGGATCTGCTGGCAAGATTTTCGGGCTTACCGGCTGGAAGATCGGCTGGATGATCGCCGATGGCCATCTGGCGACGGCGATCTCCCGCGCGCACCAGTTCCTGACTTATGCGACTGCCGTGCCGCTGCAGTGGGCGGTGGCCGAGGGGCTTTCGCTACCCGATGCGGTGCTGGACGATCAGCGCAATGGCTGGGCCGAGGCGCGCCAGCGGCTGAAGGCGGGTCTGACGCAGGCCGGCTTCGTGGTGCTGCCCAATGCGGCGACCTGGTTCCTCACCGTAGATCTTGTCGCGTCCGGTATTGCCTTGAGCGACCGCGAGTTCAGCGAGCGGGCGGTGATCGAGGCCGGGGTGGCGAGTGTGCCGGTGGCGGCGCTCTATCAGGGTGAGGAAGCGCCCGAGCATTTGGTGCGGTTCTGCTTCACCAAGCCGGCCGATGTGCTGGATGAGGCCGTGGCGCGGCTGGCGCGGTTTCGCAAGACGTTGATCGGTTGATTCTCCGCAACCCTCTCGATCTCACGCCAACACACCAGCACCACTCCCCGTCATCCCTGCGAAGGCGGGGATCCCGCTTGTTCTTGCGGGCGTAGCGAGAAGGAAGCGGGGCGCCCGCCTTCGCGGGGGCGACGATGTTTTTAGGGTGAGTTTGGGTGCTCGATCCCGAACCAACGGGACGATAGCCGCAACCAATCAGTCGCTTTCGAATGCCGCGCGCATGTCGTCGTCGGCAAGGTCCGAGAACTTGGTGATGCGCGCTTCGAAGCGCATGCGCACCTTGCCGGTTGCACCGTGGCGCTGCTTGGCGATGATCAGTTCCGAAAGGCCGGTGACTTCTTCCATCTTCGCGCGCCACGATTCCCACTTGTCGCGCACGTCGGGCGTGTCGGTATCGCTGGGGAACTTCGGCTCGGTGGCCTTCACGTAATAGTCTTCGCGGAACACGAACCAGACCATGTCGGCGTCCTGCTCGATCGATCCCGATTCGCGAAGGTCGGACAGCATCGGCCGCTTGTCCTCGCGCGATTCCACCGCACGGGAGAGCTGCGAAAGCGCGATCACCGGAACGTGCAGTTCCTTGGCCAAGGTCTTCAAACCGCGTGAAATCTCCGAGATTTCGTTCACGCGGTTGTCGGTGGCGCGGCCGGAGCCCTGCAGCAGCTGCAGGTAGTCGATGATGACGAGGCCGATGTTGTGGCGGCGCTTCAGGCGGCGGGCGCGGGTGCGCAGGCCGGCGATGGTGAGGCCGGGTGTATCGTCGATGAACAGCGGCAGTTCGGCCAGACGCTGGCTGGCGAAGGACAGCTGCTGGAAGTCCTCGCGGCTGATCTTGCCCATGCGCAGCGCTTCGGAACTGATGCCCGACTGTTCGGCCAGAATACGCGTGGCCAACTGGTCGGCGCTCATTTCCAGGCTGAAGAACGCGGTGGCCGCGCCGACCGACTTCTCGACCGGAATGCCGTCCGCCAGATCGCGCTGGAGCCGGTCCGATGCGTTGAAGGCGATGTTGGTGACGAGCGAGGTCTTGCCCATGCCGGGACGGCCGGCAAGGATGATAAGGTCGGAATCGTGAAGGCCACCGATCTTGTTGTTGACCGAGTTGAGGCCGGTGGTCTTGCCCGAGATGTGGCCGCCCGAATTGAACGCCTTCTCGATCGCGCCGATCGCGGTGCGGGTGGCGGCGGCGAAGCTCTTGGCCTCGTTCGCGGTCGATGCGCCTTCGGCCACTTTGTAGAGCGCGGCTTCGGCGCGTTCCACCTGCTCCATCGGTTCCACCGATTCGGAGGTGTCCATGGCTTCGGCCACAAGGTTGCGGCCTACCGAGATCAGCTCGCGCAGCAGGGCGAGGTCGTAGATCTGGTCCGCCAGTTCGCGCGGGGCCAGCAGGCCCTGTCCGTCTGCGGTCAGGCGGGCGAGGTAGGATACGCCGCCCAGCGCCTTAAGCTGCTCATCCGCCTCGAAATAGGGGCGCAGGGTAACCGGGGTAACCACGGCCTTGCGATCGAGCAGCTGCAGGATGCGCTCATAGATGCGGGCGTGGACGGGTTCGAAGAAGTGCGTGGGCGAGAGCTGGGTGGGAAGCTCCTCGATCACGCGGTTGTCGATCAGCACGGCGCCAAGGAACGCGGCCTCCGCCTCGACGTTCGAGGGCAGACTACGGGCTTCGGCCGCGGGCTCGCGGGTGATGACGGCTTCTTCTGACATGAGGGATTTGACAATGCCCCAAGAGGCCCCGCGCCAGCAAGCGCGCGAAGGTATGATTTCTATCCACAGGCTGTTGATGGCCAGTGGAGAACAAAGCCAACCTCGCCGCGGCACCGGCCCACTCCCCCACCCGATCGCCCCTACCGGGTAGAATCTGGGTGGTCGGGTGGGGGAGTGGGCCGGTGCCGCGAGCCTCCGGCGGATGCCGGAGGCGTACCAAACAAAGACTCTTCTTATCGCACGGGGTTGCCCGCTTATGCCGCAACCGCGTAAAGGCCTTCCGATCATGGCCGATCCGCGAATCTCGCATATCGAACTCGACGAGGCGACCATCCTGTGGCGCAACGCCGATATCGAGCAGGAACGGCGCATCGCGATATTCGATCTTATCGAAGACAATGTCTTCAAACCCATGCGCGCCTTCGAAGCAGGGCACGCGGGGCCTTATCGCCTGCGCCTTTCGGTGCGCGACGGGCGCCTCTCGCTCGATATCGCGGCAGAGGGCGGCGATCCGATCGAGACGATGGTGCTGGGCCTTGCCCGCTTTCGCCGTCCGGTCCGCGAATACTTCGCAATCTGCGAAAGCTACTACCAGGCGATTCGCAAGGCTTCGACGCAGGAGATCGAGACGATCGACATGGCCCGCCGCGCTATCCACAACAATGCGGCGGAACTCCTGCTCGAACGCCTCGACGGCAAGGTGGAAACCGACTTTCCGACGGCGCGCAGGCTTTTCACGCTGATCTGCGTCCTGCATATCCGGGGCTGAAGGGGGCTTCACGATGGCAAGGACTGCATCGGGCGCGGGTTCGCGCGGGCGTCTGCATTGGCGCTTGGGCGGACAGGTATTGGGCGCATTGCTGCTGATCGCGATGATCGCGGGCGCCTGGGGCTGGTGGACGGTACGCCACTGGCAGCCATCCCGAACGACGTTTCCCGTGCAGGGCGTGGAAGTGGGCGCGGGAGACGGCGATTTCGACTGGAAGTCGCTGAAGGCCATCGGCGCCGATTTCGCCTATGTCGATGCCAGCGCCAGCGCCTTCGCGCGCGATCCGCGCTTCGTCGGCAACTTCGCGGCGGCCCGTGCGGCGGGCGTGCAGGTGGGGGCGGTGCACCGCTATGATCCGTGCCAGCCCGCGCAGGCGCAATCAGCCAATTTCGTGACCACGGTGCCGCGCGATTCGCGGCTGCTGCCACCCGCCATCGATCTGGACATGCTGGCCGATGGCTGCGCCACGCCGGTATCCGACGCCAAGGTCGAGAGCGAGCTGATGACCTTCATCAACCAGATCGAAACGCACACCGGCAAGGCGGTGATCCTGAAGATCAGCCCCGCGTTCCAGTCGCGCTATCGCATCGCCGCCAAGTTCGATCGCAAGCTGTGGCTGGTGGGCGACCGTCTGCTGCCGGACTATGCCGGCCGGCCATGGACGATGTGGACGGCCAACCAGTCCGCCGCCAACGAGATTGCGCAAGGGGGCCTGCGCTGGGTAGTGGTGCAGCCATGACCACATCTTTCAGCACCGAACAGCGCGATGCGCTGCTGGCCACCGCGCGCCAGGCCGCCGGCCGCGCCTATGCCCCCTATTCGAAGTTCCACGTCGGCGCCGCGCTGCTGATGGCCGATGGATCGGTTGTGACTGGCGCCAATGTGGAGAATGCCAGCTACGGCCTCTCGCTCTGCGCGGAGACGGTGGCGGTGGCCTCGATCCTGTCCTCCGGCGAACACGGCAAGCTGGAAGCCGTGGCGGTGACCGGCGGCGCGCCGGGCGCACCGGGCGAGGGCGACGTCGTCAGCCCCTGCGGCCGCTGCCGGCAAGTGCTGAACGAGATCGCCCAGCTTGGCGGCACCGACCCGCTGGTCTGGTGCGACGGCAAGGATGGCGTGATCGAAATGCGCCTGTCCGAACTGCTGCCCCACGCATTCGGGCCTGCCAACCTCCTGTAATCGCGGCCGTTTGGTTCGCTTGATGAAAGCACCGGCCGTTCGCTCCGGATCGGAGCGGCGCGGCCGGGCATCGCTTCATCGGAATCCTATTGTCAACCATATTGGTTGAGTTATGGTGTGCGCAGTCGGGACGTATACAGAGTCGACCGGCGGATTTCCCAAAAACGCAGGAGAATCCGATGGCCACCTTCCGTTATCCGAATGAGCAGGACCACTTGCCGCTGATCCTCCTGGTCCCCGGTGGGCCGCTCCGCGATGGGCACTGGATGAAGCGCTGGGCGCAGTGGAGCGAACATTGCCGCGTGCTGGAACTGGGCATGTGGGACGAACCGCACCGCAACACCTGGGTCAACAAGCTGAACTTGGCGATTCGCCGGGCCGACCGTCCGGTGGTGATCGTCACCGATGAGATTGCCGCGCTGGCGCTGGCCTGGTGGGTGGAGTTCGAAGGCGTGGGCCCGGAAAACCCGGTGCTGGGCGCGATCGCCGTCAATCCGCCGAACATGGACCTGCCGGGCGCCGACCCGCGCCTATCCCGCTTCGGCGCCTGTCCGCGTCAGCCGCTGCCGTTCGCCACGTTCGTGGTGAGCGATCTGGATGCCTCGGTGGCGCAGCAGCGTTCCGTCATCCGCCTTGCGAAGGATTGGGGCGCGTCACCGGTTTGCGACGATACGCGTGGCGACTGGGCTTCGGGCTGGATGATGCTTCAGACCGTGCTGGGCCTGGTCCCGGCTGGTGCGATGACGCCGCGGTGGACGCAGGATGAGAACCTCGCCGTGCGTGAGGCGCTGCGGCAGTGGGCGGGGATTTGAGAGGCGGGATCGGCAGCACGGCGGTGCGTCATGTCGCCGGAAGGCGAGGCGCTGCAAAGTGAGGCCGCGCTCAAAGTTGAGGTCGCAGCCAAGTCAGGCAGCGCCCAAAGCGACGCTGAACCAAAGTAAGGTCTTGTCCCCAAAGTTTCCGCCACCCAACCCCGTCATCCCCGCGTAGGCGGGGATCCCGCTTCTTGAACGGTGCGTTTGGCACTGCGGCGCGAAGAAAAGCGGGGCCCCCGCCTTCGCGGGGGCGACGGAGAGTTGTTGGGTGAGGGAGGCGCGGGGGCAATAAGTCCGGCCACTGGGGCAGTCTCGCCCAGGATCGCCGAATAGTACCAGTTCGAGAGGTGGCGGGGGCGAGGCGCCGGGTTACCGCGCCAGCCCTCGCCTAACTCTTACCCCGCCGAAACTCTTACTTTGCCTCGCGCTCGATCAGCCATTCCAGCAGCGCGCCCATGCAGTCACGGCCAAGCTGCGCCGAACGTTCCGGGCTCCACGCCTGCAGCGGATCGGCGGCCTCGTCGTGGTCCTTGAACGGCATTTCCAGCGTCATCGACACTGCGCCGAAGCGCTCGGCCAGCTGGTTGGTGGACATCGTCAGGTTCGCGCGGCCCGGAGCAGCGATGGCATAGCCCAGCTTGCGCTGGAAATCGGGCGTGCGGCGATCGAGGATCTCGCCGAAGCGGTCGTAGCCGGCCTTCTGCTCGTCCTTCATCGAGGGGATGCCCTCGAATCCCGCCAGGAACACGGCCGGAATCGCCTCGTCCCCATGGACGTCCATCGCGAAGTCCACGCCGGTCTCATCCATGGCGCCGCGCACGGCCAGCACTTCGGGTGATTTCTCGGCGGTGGGCGTCGCCCACTCGCGGTTGAGGTTCACGCCAACGGCGTTGGTGCGCAGGTGACCGCGCGCCGAACCATCGGGGTTCATGTTGGGCACGACGTGGAAGCGGCAACGCTTGCGCAGTTCGCGCCCCGTGGAATCGGACGGGTCGGCCAGCACTTCCAGCGCGCCTTCCATCCACCATTCGGCCATCGATTCGCCCGGATGCTGGCGGGCATAGAGCCACACCTGCGTCTTGCCTTCGCCCATTTCCAGGCAGTCGATCGCCTGCCCGTCCAGCGTCTGGCCCAGGCAGCGATAGTCGACGCCCTCGGCGCTCGCCACATCGGCGATCAGGTCGTGGTGGCGCTCCATGGAGTAGGGCGCGAAATAGGCGAACCACGCCAGATCACCCTGAGGCACGTAGCGGATGGTCAGCGTGCCGGATTCCTCGCTGCCGTCCCACGAGCACTGGGCAAGGCCCCAGAACTGGCGGTCTTCCGAAACGCGGGCCTGATAGTTCGGCCAGCCCATCGGATAGGCGGAACCGTTGAGGCCGGTGATCTTCAGCACCAGTTCCTGCCCGGCGATCCCGGCACCGCCGACGCGGAAGTGGAACCACTGGAGGAATTCGGAATCCTTGTCGTGCCGGATTGCCAGGCGGGCCGTGGTGCCTTCGGTGGAGAGGACTTCGATGTTGCCGGAATCGAATGCGGAGGTGATGTGGAGAGTGGTCATTTCACAAGGATAGTTTCGCCGGACTGGCCCGGAAACCCCTTGAACAGCGCTTCGGCCAATTTTGCGGCGCCGAGCGAGGTCTGCGCCATCGGCGACTTGGAACTGACCGTGAAAGTCGCGCGGCCTTCCCAGAGCGTGCGTCCGCCGGGGCGGTCCTGAATCATCACCTGCATCCGGGTGGCGACCTGATCGGCCGGCCGGCCGGACAAGTTGATGCCAACGCCAAGGCCGACGCCGGAGCCATATGTCCCGGCCGTGCCCAGTCCCGCCACCGAGACGGGGCTGCCCCGGCTTGCGGCCTGCAGCACGCTGCGCTCCACGGTCAGCACGGCCACTTTCGAATCGGAAACGGTTTCGCCGGGAAGCGCCTGCCGATAGCCGACGCGCGCCAGTTCCTGCCCCACTGCGGAGGCGAAAGTGCGGAACTCCAGGCTTGACCCATCCTGACCGGGGCCGGGGTCGACACGAATGACGCCGCTGCCCAGTGCGGGCGCGTCCGGCGCGATGAAGCGGGTGACTTCCACCGGGCCGACTTGCGCGGCGCATCCACCAAGCGCGAGCGCGCCGGCAAGGACCATCACGGCGAGGAAGGGGCGGGCGCTGCGGATCATTTCGGGCTCTCCGGGGGCTAAGTGGTTACACGATAACCCTTGTCGCCGTCGGGAGCCAGAGTGATGGGGTTCGTTTGAAAATCCGTCTCAGGTGGATTTCGGCGGCATCGGCCCGCTCCCCATCCGGACACCCATCAGGATACATGCGTGGGAGGTCGGGTGGGGAGGCCGGGTGGGGGAGCGGGCCGGTGCCGCGCGAAAAATGCCCCGTGGGGCATTTCCAGGCGAACCTTATCCTGCCGCGCCGGGGACGGGATCGGCCTTGGGGAAACCGTCGAACAGCGCCGATGCCAGCTTTCCGGCAATGCGATCGTCCGGCCAGTTGTTGTCGCCTTCACGCGTGGCGATCGTGGCGTAGCCTTCCCACAGCACCTTGCCGCTCGCCTTATCGACGATGCGGGTATCGAGCCGGGTGTTGATCAGCGCGCTGCGCGGCTTGGAAAGGTCCACGTTGACGGCAAGGCCATAGGCGGAGCCGCGGTTGCTGACGCCCATCGCCGCCGTGCCGCTGACCGGGCTGCGCTTTTCCTCAGCCGGAGTGAGCACCTGGCGGGTGATCTTCAGTTCCACGTCCTGCCCGCCGTTGTCGGCCTTGGCCTGGGTGTCGTACCCGGCGCCGACCAGGGCATCGATGATCGCCGCTTCATAGCGGGCGCGTTCCGGGCCGGCGATCCACGGGCCGTCACCCGATTCGGAGGTGACGACGACGGCGCCGTGACCCAGTTCGCTCGCCTCCGGCCCCTGCGCCACGAATCGGCTGACTTCGACTCGGCCCTCACGCGGGTCCTTGCTGTTGTTGCGATAGGGGGAAGAAACCGGGCCGCCCATCAACGGATCGTTCCAGCCGCCACCCCAGCCGGAGCCGTAACCGCCGCCCCAGCGCGAACCCCAACCGGGCTGGGCCTGGACGGAAGAGGCGGCACCAAGAGTCGCAAGGGTGAGGGCCATGCCAGAGGCGAGAATCGCGGCTTTTAGCGTGTGCATCGGTGTTCTTGTGTCCGAAAGAATCGGTTGGGTCGCGCCCGATCTTCAGCTATCGGCTCATCGCGATTGCCCCGCGATGAACGGAGGCAACCGACGGAAAACCGCGCTGGATCAGGGCAAGTTCGAGTTAAGGGAATGGGCCCTTGCGCTTGACTTTGCAAGCCGTTGCCACTAACGGCGCCACTTCAAATTTCTGGCGGCGGCCCAGTTGCTGTTGGACTAACCGCCGAACCACACGAGACGAGACGAACCATGAAGATTACGAACAGCCTGAAGTCGCTCAAGGGCCGTCACCGCGACAACCGCGTGATCCGTCGTCGCGGCCGCACCTATGTCATCAACAAGACCAACCGTCGCTTCAAGGCTCGCCAGGGCTGATTCGTTCCGCCTGTCCCCGTCGATAATGGCGGGGGCGATCAAGGCGGACGGTCTTTTGCGATGAAGACAGCAGACCCCCGCCACAAGCGGGGGTCTTGTCATGTCCGAAGCACGGGTGAATTGCGTGGTGGAAGTGCAGCCAGTGGAAGCACAGCCAGCGGAAGCGGGGGCGGTGGAAGCCGTCGTCTTCGATGTCGGCCGCGTGCTGGTCCAGTGGGACATGCGCGGCTTCTACGCGAAGCTGATCGACGATCCCGAAAAGCACGACTGGTTCTGCACGAACGTCGTCACCGAACAGTGGCACTTCGCGCATGATGCCGGGGCGGACCTTGACGAACTGGTCGCCGCGCGCAAGGCCGAGTTTCCCGGCCATGACGACCTGATCGACGCCTACGCCACGCGCTTCCTGGAAACGATACCCGGCAACGTGCCCGGCAGCCACGAGATCGTGCGCGAACTGGCGGCACGCGGCGTGCCGCTTTACGCCATCACCAATTTCGCCAGCACCTTCTGGCGCGAATTCCGCGAGAGCGAGCCACTGTTCGACCTGTTCGGCGATGTCGTCGTCTCGGGTGACGAGAAGCTGGTGAAGCCGCACCGCGAAATCTACGACCTTGCCGTCCGCCGCTTCGGCCATGCGCCGGCAGCGATGCTGTTCATCGACGACAATGCGGACAACATCGCCGGTGCCGCCGCGCTCGGCTGGCAGGTGCATCATTTTCGCGATGCGGAAACCCTGCGGGCAGATCTGAACCAGCGCGGCTTGCTGGGGTGATGTTGCTCGGTCGGCCCTCCCGCCGACCGAATAGATCGCGGCACCCGCCATCAGGGTAAATATTTTTTCTTCGCACTTGCAGCGTAACTGCTTGGCAAGTGCGAATCCTTGTTGCATCACATGGTCAACAGGGAGTCACAATGTCGGCTGCGAGCGGAACGAACTTCGACGAAATGCTCAATGCAGACGGGTCGGTAAGACCCGCCTACGCCGACCTCAGCCAATGGTACGATTCGCAGGACAAGGCCTGGTTCACGCGCCAGCAGGCGGAGGCCGAACGCTTCTTCCGCCGCATCGGCATCACCTTCAATGTCTATGGTGACGAGGCGGCCGAGGAACGGCTGATCCCATTCGATCTGATCCCCCGCATCATCACCGCACGCGAATGGCGCAAGCTGACGCGCGGCATCGAACAGCGGGTGCGGGCGCTGAACGCCTTCCTGCAAGACCTCTATCACCGCCAGGAAATCGTCCGCTCCGGTCGGTTGCCGGTCCACGCGTTGCGCAACAATGTGGCGTTCCTGCCGGAAATGATCGGCATGACGCCCCCTGGCGGCGTCTATACCCACATCGTCGGCATCGATCTTGTTCGCACCGGCGCGGACGAGTTCATGGTGCTGGAAGACAATGCCCGCACCCCCTCCGGCGTCTCCTACATGTTGGAGAACCGCGAGACGATGATGGCGATGTTCCCGGAACTGTTCACCAAGGTTCCGGTGCGCCCCGTCTCCGACTATCCGCGCCGCCTTGCCCGCAGCCTGCGCGCCTGCGCGCCGCCGGCCTTCAAGGGATCGGGCCGGCCGACGGTGGCGGTGCTGACGCCCGGCATCTACAATTCCGCCTATTTCGAACACGCCTTCCTGGCCGACCAGATGGGCGCGGAACTGGTGGAGGGCAGCGATCTGCGCGTGGTCGATGGCCGCGTCGCCATGCGGACCACCACCGGGTACAAGGCGATCGACGTGATCTACCGCCGGGTGGACGACGACTATCTCGATCCGCTGACCTTCAATCCCGATTCGGTGCTGGGCATCGCCGGGATCATGGACGTCTACCGATCGGGCGGCATCACCATCGCCAATGCGCCGGGCACCGGCATCGCCGACGACAAGGCGATCTACAGCTACATGCCGGAGATCGTGGAGTTCTACACGGGCGAGAAGCCGATCCTGCCCAACGTGCCCACCTGGCGCTGTTCGGAGCCGGAGGCGCTGGCCTATGTGCTGGACAATCTGGCCGATCTGGTCGTCAAGGAAGTGCACGGTTCCGGCGGCTACGGCATGCTGATCGGGCCGACCTCCTCGAAAAAGGAACTGGCCGCGTTCGAGGCCAAGCTGCGTGCCAAGCCGCACAACTACATCGCGCAGCCCACGCTTTCGCTTTCCACCGTGCCGATCTTCACCAAGGCCGGCCTCTCGCCGCGCCATGTGGACTTGCGGCCCTACGTGCTGGTTTCGCCCGACGGGATCGACATCACGCCGGGCGGGCTAACCCGCGTGGCGCTGAAGAAAGGCTCGCTGGTGGTCAACTCCTCGCAGGGCGGCGGCACCAAGGATACCTGGGTACTGGACGAATAATGCTCGGACGTGCTGCCAACGGCGTTTACTGGATGAGCCGCTACCTTGAGCGGGCGGAGAATACCGCGCGGCTGATCGACGTGGGGTTCCACCTCGCCCTCACGCGCAGCGACAAGCACGCGCAGGAAGAGGAATGGAAGTCCGTCCTCACCACCACGGGCCAAGTGGACGACTATGCCGTGCGGCACAGCGATTTCTCCGGCCCGCAAGTGTTCAACTATCTGCTGCGGGAGCGGGACAACCCCGCCTCCGTCCTGCGCATGATCGAGAATGCGCGGACCAATGCCCGCATGGTGCGCACCAGCCTGACGAACTCGGTCTGGGAAGCGACCAACGAAGGGTGGATGGCGCTGTCCGAACTGCTGTCGCGCCCGGTCCGCGAATCGAATCTGGGCGAAGTGCTCACCGCGATCCGCCGGCAGGGGACGCTGGTGCGCGGCGCGCTGGAAGGCACGATGCTGCGCAACGAAGTGTTCAATTTCGCGCGGATCGGCACTTTCATCGAACGGGCGGACAGCACCGCGCGCATCCTGGACGTGAAGTATTACGTGCTGCTGCCCTCGGTCGCCTGGGTGGGATCGAGTCTGGACAATGTGCAGTGGGACACGCTGCTGCGCTCGGTGGCGGGCAACCGCGCCTATTCCTGGCTCAATGCCGGCGCCATGGACCCGCGCGGCATCGCCCGTTTCCTGATCCTGGACGGACAGTTCCCGCGCAGCCTGGTGTTCTGCTATGAAAAGCTGCGCAGCAATCTGGCCGGGCTCGCCAAGGAATATGGCGAGGAAACTTCCGCCCACGCCTTGCTGCGGCAGACGGGCGCGGCGCTGCACCAGACGACGATCGAACACATTTTCGAGACCGGGCTGCACGAATTCCTGCAGGACTTCATCGGGCAGACCAACCGTCTCGGCAACGCCATCGCCGCCGATTATCGCTTCATCGAGTAGAAGGGACCGTTCCCCCGTGCTGCTGACCGTGACCCACACCACCCGCTACACTTTCGACGCGCCGGTCACGCACGGTCTTCAGCGGTTGAAATTGCGGCCCAAGACCACGCACGGGCAGGAAGTGGTCGACTGGACGATGGACCTGACCGGCGCACGGGCAGAGGCCGAGTACGACGATCACCACCACAGCCACACCGCGCTGGTCTCGATCGAACCGGGGGCGGACGCCGTGGTGGTCGCCTGTCGCGGTACGGTTCGCACGATCGACAACAGTGGGATCACCGGCAACCACACCGGCCTGATGCCGCTCTGGACGTTCCTGCGGCCCACGCGGCTGACCAAGGCCGGCGCCCGCGTGCGCGCGCTGGTGGAGGATGTCGATGCCGATCGGCGCGATCCACTGGAATTCCTTCACGCGCTGTCGCGGCTGGTGGCGGAGCGTATCGAATATGTGCCCGGCGCCACCGATGCGAAGACCACGGCGGAAGAGGCGCTGGGCGCGGGCAAGGGCGTCTGCCAGGACCATGCGCATACGTTCATCTCTGCGGGCCGTCTGCTCGACATCCCGATGCGCTATGTCGGCGGCTACCTGAAGATGAACGACCGGGAGGAGCAGGAGGCCGGCCACGGCTGGGCGGAGGCGCATGTGCCGGGGCTCGGCTGGGTGGGTTTCGACGTGTCCAACGGCATGTCGCCCGATGAACGGTATATTCGCGTGGCCAGCGGTTGCGATTATGGTGAGGCGGCGCCCGTAAAAGGGATCGCGATGGGTGGCGGGGACAGCCAGCTAGAAGTGCGTTTGTCCGTGGGCGAGAAAGTGCTAGGTCAGCAACAGCAGCAGTCTTCCGCAGGAAGGCAGCAGCAAAGCGGCTGAGGGGTCGTTTGAAAATTCGCTGAAAGCGAATTTTGCGGCACCGGCCCTCGGTGCAGCGATGAAAATGCCTTTCGGGCATTTTCCAGACAGACTTTGAAGCCGTTCCCGCGAAGATCGGAATACAGTGTATCTCGCGGGGGAAGCGAATTGATCGGGGCGTAGAATTCCATGACCTATTGCGTGGGCATGATGCTGGACCGCGGGCTCGTGCTGATGAGCGACACCCGCACCAATTCCGGGGTCGACAACATTTCGACCTTCCGGAAGATGTATCATTGGCAGATCCCCGGCGAACGCGTGATCTCGGTGATGACGGCGGGCAATCTTGCCACCACGCAGGCGGTGATCAGCCAGCTTGAGGAACGCAACAAGGCCCCGGCGGAGCGGCACAATTCGCTGCTGGAAGCGCCCACGATGTTCCAGGTGGCCACGATCGTCGGCAATCTGCTGCAGGACGTGATCGAGGAACGCGCGGCGGACAACGGCCAGAACGCGGCATCTGGCACCTTCAGCGCGACGATGATCGTCGCCGGCCAGATCAAGGGCATGGAGCCCCGCCTGTTCCTGATCTACCCCGAAGGCAACTTCATCGAGGCCAGCTTCGACACGCCGTTCTTCCAGATCGGCGAGACCAAGTACGGCCGCCCGATCCTGATCCGCGGCTATGACCGCGACATGAGCTTCGAGGCGGCGATCAAGCTGCTCTGCGTCTCGTTCGATTCGACCGTGAAAGCCAATCTCTCCGTCGGCATGCCGCTGGACCTGCTGGTGCTGGAAACGGACAATTTCACCCCGCTGCACGAACGGCGGATGGAATGGAACGATCCCTATTACCAGTCGATCACCGCAAGCTGGGGCGAATCGCTGCGGCAGGCGCTGGAAAGCCTGCCGAACTACTCGCTGGACAGCGGTGCTGCCGCCAAGACCGGTAAGCTGAAGGACGCCGCGGCCTGAGGGCCGCCCGTCTTCCGCGTTCCGGAGCGTTGGGGAGCGCCATGGCGCTTTGCGATCAGCCGATGGTTGCGGTAGCGGCTCCGACCGTCTAAGGCAGTCCCTGCATCAAGAGTTGGGGCGACGCCCAACGCCAACCTGCCGTTCCGGGCAAGGTGGCACTCCGAGAGGAGGATGTGGCCGAGCGGCAACCAAGCGGAGCAAGCCACGCAGCGTCGATCCCGAAAAAGGAAACGACGCGCCGTGCCTATAATGATCCCCGATGGACTGCCTGCCCGTCACGTTCTGCAGGCCGAAGGCGTGCCGATCATGGGGCACACCGATGCAGTGCGGCAGGATATCCGGCCGCTGCGGATCGGCCTGCTCAATCTGATGCCGGACAAGGTGAGCACCGAAACCCAGCTGGCACGCTTGCTGGGGGCGACGCCGCTGCAGATCGAACTGTCGCTGGTGCGGCTGACGGAGCATGTTTCCCGCAACACCTCTGCGGATCACATGGCGGCATTCTACCGTCCGTGGAGCGAGGTTCGGGCCGAACAGTTCGACGGTTTCATCGTCACCGGCGCGCCGGTTGAGCGGATGCCCTTCGAAGACGTCAGCTATTGGGCGGAACTGCGCGCGATCTTCGATTGGACGCAGACGCACGTGCACCGCTGCTTCACGATCTGCTGGGCGGCGCAGGCCGCGCTCTTCCACTTTCACGGCGTGCCGAAGCGCGATCTGCCGAACAAGGCGTTCGGCGTGTTCGAACATCGAAATCTGGCCCCGGCCTCACCCTACCTTCGCGGCTTTTCGGACACGTTCGACGTTCCCGTGTCCCGCTGGGCCGAAGCTTGCCCGGCCGCGCTGGCGCAAGCGGAGGGCCTGCGCGTTCTGGCGGGCAGCGCGGAAGCCGGCGCCGCGCTGGTGGACGATCACGCCCACGGCACGCTGCACATGTTCAATCATCTTGAGTACGACACCGGTACGCTGGCGGGGGAATATCACCGCGACGGTTCGGACCAGGTGCCTGCGGGCTATTTCCCGGCAGACGATCTAACCCGCCCGCCGGTCAATCGCTGGCGCAGCCACGCGCACCTGCTGTTCGCGAACTGGATCAACGAAATCTACCAGACGACGCCGTTCGATCTGGCCGCGCACTTCGCGGCGAACGGTTCGAACTTGCGGGCTTCCGAGCGGGAGCCCGCTTAGAGCGTTTTCCAATCAGGTGGAATCACCTGATGACCCGGAAAACGCGGCAAACCAGAAACTTGGAGCAATTGATCCGATGCAATCGTATCGATTGCTCCAAGATTGGGACTGCGTGACGGCCTTCAGGCCGTTGCGCGGGCCAGTCGCTCGGCCAGCGCGGCGAAGTCGGCTTCGCTGGCCGTCCAGGTCTTGGCGAACAGTCCGCCTTCGCCGAACAGTGCGCGCGGGGTGCCGTCCTTGCCCTCTTCGCGCCAGATGTCGGCAAGGCGCCCGGCCATCGGATCGTCCACCGGGCCCCACTTGGCGGCATTGTCGCCGCGCACGTGGCGCAGCCATGCGGCCAGCGCGGTAAGGATCGCCGGGCACTGCTTGCCTTTCGCCTGATTGGCGGCGAGCGTTTCCAGCCAGCGCTGCGGGATCTTCTGGCTGCCGTCCATTGCGATCTGGATCAGCCGGTGCTGCAGCGCGGGATTGGTGAAGCGGGCCAGCAGGGCGTCGGCATAGGCCTGAAGGTCCTGCGCGGGCGCGGCCTTGATGGTCGGCTGCGCTTCCTCGTGCATCAGCCGCTCGATCAGCGGGCGGATCGCCGGATCGCCCACCGCCTGATGGACGAAGGCGTGCCCGTGTTCGAGGCCGAGATAGGCCAGCGCCGAATGCGCGCCGTTGAGCATGCGCAGCTTCGCCGCCTCATAGGGCGCCACGTCGCTGACCAGCTCGGCGCCGACTTTCTCCCACGCGGGGCGGGGGCCGGCGAACTTGTCCTCGATCACCCACTGGCTGAACGGCTCGGTCATCACCGCGCCGTCGTCGTCCAGCCGGGCCAGCGTCGCCACCATTTTGCGATCGGCGGCGGTGGTGGCGGGGACGATGCGGTCGATCATCGCGCAGGGGAACGTGCATTCCGCCGCGACCCATGCGCCAAGCTCGGCATCCTTGAGCGCCAGATATTCGCCCATCAACCGTTCAAGCTGGCGGCCGTTGAGGGCCAGGTTGTCGCACGAAAGCAGCGTCAGCCCCGGTAGCCCCAGCTCGCGGCGGCGGCGCAGGCCGGCTTCGAGGAAGGCGTAGATGCTACCGTGATGCGCCAGGAACGGATCGAGCGATCCGTCGGCGGCGCGGCAATAGCCCTTTTCGGTGACGGTGAAGGTGACGATCCGCGTTTCCGGCGCGGCGATCTGGGCGATCACCGCCTCCGGATCCTCGCTGGCGACGATCACGCGCTGGATCGATCCGATCACCCGCATGCGGTTGCGCTCGGCCGAACATTCGGTGAGCGTATAGAGCCCGTCCTGCGGATTGAGCTGGCGTGCCACATTGGCCGAACGCAGCGAAACGCCCACGATACCCCAATCGCGATCGCCCTTGGCCATCGCCCGGTCGGTATACCAGGCTTGATGCGCGCGGTGGAACGCGCCGATGCCGAAATGGACGATTCCCGCCGCCTGTGCCGCGCGGTCATAGCCGGGGCGGGCGACGGATTCGGGCAGGCGGGAGAGCGTTTCGCTGGAGAGTCTCACAGACGATAGGCCTTCTTGACGAGATTGTAGGTCAGGTCACGCGCCAGTTCGGCGGCTTCCCAATCCTCTATGCGATGCTCCATTACGAGTTCGGCAAGGAACCCGCAATCGATCCTGCGCGCGACATCGTGGCGGGCGGGGATCGAGAGGAAGGCGCGGGTATCGTCGTTGAAGCCCACTGTGTTGTAGAAACCGGCGGTTTCCGTGGTCATGCGGCGGAAACGGCGCATGCCTTCGGGGCTATCGTGGAACCACCACGCCGGGCCCAGCTTCAGGCACGGATAGTGCCCGGCCAGCGGTGCGAGTTCGCGGGCATAGGTGCTCTCATCCAGGGTGAAGAGGATGATCGAGAGGCCGGGCTCGTTGCCGTACTTGTCCAGCAGCGGCTTCAGATTGGCGACATATTCGGTGCGCGAGGGGATGTCCGCGCCCTTGTCGCGCCCGAAACGGTCGAACACGCGGGCATTGTGGTTGCGGAAAGCACCCGGATGGATCTGCATGACGAGGCCGTCGTCGAGGCTCATGCCCGCCATTTCGGTGAGCATCTGCGCGCGGAACAGTTCGGCATCCTCGGCCGTAAAGGCGCGCTTGCTGACCTTGTCGAACAGCGCTTCGGCATCGGCGGGCGAGAGGTCCGCCGTGCGCGGCGTCGGGTGGCCGTGGTCGGTGGAGGTCGCCCCCATTTCCGCGAAGAACCGGCGGCGCTGGCGGTGCGCGGCGAGGTAGCCGTTCCAGGTGAGGCAGTCCTCCCCGGTGATCTCGGAGAATTTGCTCAGGTTATCGCGGAAGCCTTCAAATTCGGGATCGACCACCGGATCAGGGCGATAGGCGGTGATCACCTTGCCCTGCCAACCGCCCGGCCGCGCATTCTCGGCGCGGATCGCGGCGTGGTATTCCAGCGAGTCCAGCGGGCTTTCGGTGGTGGCGATCGCCTCGATGCCATAGCGGTCGAACAGCGCGCGCGGGCGGAAGTCGTTCGTTGCCAGTTTTTCGGTGATCGTGTCGAAATAGAGGTCGCTGGTTTCGGCGGAAAGCTGCGCGCTGATCCCGAACGCCTCTGCAAAGACCCAGTCCAGCCACATGCGCGAAGGGGTGCCGCGGAACAGGAAGTAGTTTTCCGCAAACAGCCGCCACGCCGCGCGCGGGTCTGCCTGCGGGTTGCGAACGCCCAGATCCTGCATCGCGATGCCCTGCGAATAGAGCATGCGGAACACGTAGTGATCCGGGATCAGCAGCAGGTCGGTGGCGTTGCCGAAGGTCTCGTTGCCGGCGAACCAGCGCGGATCGGTATGGCCGTGCGGGCTGACGATCGGCAGGTCCGCGATGTGCCGGTAAAGCTCGCGCGCCAGCTTGCGGGTGGCGGGTTCGGCCGGCAGCAGACGGTCGGGATGAAGCTCAAGGGGGCGAATGGGCATCAGTCATCCAGGGCTGTGAAACGGAAATCGCGGAACGTCGCTTCGCCTTCTCCGGCAGCATATAGACCGGGACGCAGCATGAGGAACCCCCCACGGACATTGTGGTGGTATCCGGAAACCTCCATCCCCCGGTCAAATCGCTTCCACGTTTTCCCGCCGTCGGCAGAGGTGTGGTAGGAAACGATGTGACGGCGGTTGGTCACGCGCATCTTCATGCGGCGGCCATTGGGGTTGGCGGGGCGGCCACGCTCCATGCCGTACTGGTGGGTGACGAAGCGCGTCGCATCGAAGCCGAGGCCGGCATAGAGCTTGTCGTCATAGAACAGCACGAGGCCGGCGGTGCCGCCGGGCGCGATCTCGATATCGCATTCGAACTGATAGCTGGTGTCGCCCGCGATCAGCAGCAGCGGCGATCCGCTCGACGGGGCGAGGCCCTTGCCCTTCAGATGCAGCGCGCCGTCGGAAACGCGCACGCGGCTGGCTTCGTCCGGGGCAGGGCGGAAGAACGACCACTTGGAGCCCATCGCCAGCGGTTTCGAGAAATCGTCCGACAGCGGCATGCCATGCGGCAGGGGCTTGGCGACTTTCGGCACCGACAGCGGTTGCGACAGATCGCCGCCGGTCATCTTGAACCAGCCGTCCGGCGTCCACTCGATGGTGTCGAGCAGGCATTGGCGCCCCAGCGTCCAGAAGCCGTTCTCGAACCCGTGATAGAGCGTGTACCAGCGTTTGTCCGGCCCTTCGACCAGCGAGGCATGGCCGCGCGACCACCAGGCTTCGGACTGGTTTTCGGTGCGCACCAGCGGGTTGCCGGGGTGCTGTTCCCACGGCCCGTGGATCGATCGGGCGCGGGCGGCGATCACCATGTGGCCGGTCGGCGGGCCGGCGGTGCCACCCACGGCGGTGAGCATGTAGAACCAGTCCCCATGGCGGTGGATCTTGGGGCCTTCGGGCGAAAAACCCTCGACATCCCACTCGTCCGGATAGTGCCAGGGATCGTAGACATGCTCCACCTTGCCCGCCAGCGAGAGGCCGTCTTCGGACAGCCGCACGCGGTCCCCGCCCGAAAGGAACAGCCAGCGCGAACCGTCCTCACCCACGGCGTGGCAGGGGTCGATATGATCGTGCAGGCCGAGCGGCTTCGGGTCGCTCCACGGGCCGTCGATGTGATCGGCCCAGATCACATAGATCTCGTTGGGCTCGGCCTTGACCGGGATGTAGAGGAAATAGCGCCCGTTGTGCTTTTCCAGGCTCACCGCCCAGACCGAGCCGATATTGCGGGTGAGCGCAGGCTTCCTCGGCTGCCAGTTCACCAGATCGCGGCTGTGCCAGATGGTGAGGCCGGGGTAGGAATCGAAGCTGGAGAAGGTCAGGTAATAGTCCTCCCCATCCTTCAGCACGGCCGGGTCGGGCCGGTCGCCGGATAGCACCGGGTTCAGCATCGTACCGTTGCCCAAGTCGGAAATCCGCTGGTTGTCGGACCCGCGTCGCCATCTGGCGGGAGCCGGGGCGGGCGGGGGAGGAGGTCCCGCCGCCCCGGGCTCCCTTGCGGCGGCGGCTTCCCCCTGAAGCCCGCCCGCTACAAGACCTGCGCCGCCGATCAGGGCGGCCTTTATCGCTTTGCGTCTGTCCATGCTCATTCCGCCAGCCCGAGAAGTTATGCCAGCCCCTTAGTCCGCGCCCATGCGCGCCAGAGGTCGGGCCATGCCTCCACCGGCTTGCCGATGGCCCGGCGCAAACCGAAGCCATGGCCGCCGTGTTCGAAGAAATGCGCCTCCACCGGGATGCCGCGCGCCTTCAGCGCGGCGCGCAGGCGCACGGTGTTCTCCACGGGGACGGCGTCGTCATCCTCGGCATGGAGCAGCCAGTGCGGCGGCGCGTCGGCGGGCACGGTGCGCTCGGGCGAATAGGCCGCCTCCAGCGCGGGCGTGGGCGCGGGTCCCAGCAGCAGATCGCGCGATCCGGCGTGCGCGATCGCCGGGTCCATGGAGACCACCGGATAGATCGGCGCGGCGCAGAAGGGCTTGGCGGAAAGCCGGTCCGCCACGTCCACTGGCGTATAGACTTGTGCCGCGAAGCGGGTGGAAAGGCTGGCGCAGACATGGCCGCCGGCGGAAAAGCCCATCGCCGCAACACGCTCGGGATCGATCGCGAAGTCCCGCGCGCGGTGGCGGATCAGCCGCATGGCGCGCTGCGCATCGATCAGGGGCGTATCGGGGCCGCTCGCCCAGCCTTCACCGGGCAGGCGGTAGAACAGCACGAAGGCGGTAAAGCCGCGCGCGGCCAGCCAGCGCGCCATTTCGTAGCCTTCCTTGTCGACCACCACCCATTTGTAGCCGCCGCCGGGCGTCAGCAGCACCGCCGCGCCATTGGGGCGGTCCGGCCGAAACACCGCCATGCGCGGGCGGGTAATGCCGTAGACGGCGCGGTCGGTGACGAGTTCGTCGGCAGAGCGTTCGTCGACCGTTTCGACCGGGGGCTTCGCGGGCAGACCCGGTGCGCCCTTTGGCCAGAGGTCGATGGTTTCGCTGGGCTGGGGCAGGCCGGGCGCGCGGGGCTTGTTGGCCGCCACCGGCGGCGCGGTCTGCGCGCCAGCCTCTCCCGCCAGCAGGCCGGAAACGAGAGAGGCTGCCATGAACGATCGACGGTCGAAGGTCATGGCGGCACTCTCCAATATTTAGTCAGGTATTACTTGAAGTCAGGTATTTAGGGCCATCCGGCCGGTGTGCGGGATCAGTACTTGACCCGCGCGCCGAACAGGATGGTGCGCCCGAAGTGGTTGTTCTCGTAGTTACGTTCTGCGGTCACGTCGTTCCAGCGATAGCGGTATTCGTCGGTCAGGTTGTTGCCGTCCACCGAGAGTTCCAGCCAATCGGTCGCCTGATAGCGCACCGCCGCATCGACGCTGGTGTACGAGCCATAGCCTTCGAACACGTTGCCGGTGGCGCTGCCCTGATCGACGAAAGGCCCGCGATAGCTGACCGAACCGCGGATGCTGAACTTGCCATCGTCATAGTAAAGCGTGGCGTTCCATGCCCGCTTCGACACGCCGTAAAGCGTCGAGTGGTAGATCGCCGAGACGCCGGCCAACGTGCAGGCGCCCGAGCTGTTGCGGGTGCAGGCGGAAACCGCCGGACCGGTCTGCTGGTAATCGGCATCGCTCTTGATGAAGGTGGCGTTGGCCTGGAAGCCGGTGTGGCTGAGAATGCCCGGCAGGAAGGTGAAGGGCATCTGCATTGCCACTTCCACGCCCTTCAGCGTCGCACCCGCGCCGTTGACTTGCGCCGAGACCACGTATTCCTGATTGGGATCATAGTTGATGTAGGCCGGCGAGCTGGGCGTCAGCACCGAACGATCGAGGCCCAGCTGCGGCAGCGTGGCGACATAAGTGCCGGAAACCGGGAAGCTCTCGATCTTCTTGATGAAGCCCGCCACCGACAGCAGCGCGCCGGGTGCGAAGTACCATTCGACCGAGGCATCGAAGTTGGTCGCGCGATAGGGATCGAGGAACGGGTTGCCGAAAGTGACCTTGTAGTTGAACCCGTCGACCGATCCGCCGGGGTTCAGGTTGCCCAGCGAAGGCCGGGTGATCACCTTGGCGATCGCGCCGCGCACGATCACGTCATGCGCCGGATAGAAGGCCAGGTTCATCGACGGCAGCCAGTCGTCGTAAGTCCGCTTCACGGTGGCGGCGATGCCGGCGGTATAGCCGGTCGACTGCTGGTTGGTGTGGGCATAGCGCATGCCCGCATTGCCCGCGAATTCCAGGCCGAAGATATCGCCCTTCACGTCGAACTGGAGATAGCCGCCCGAAGTGGTTTCCTGGACCTTGCGGTTGGAGCCGAGATCCTCGACTGCCGCGCGCTGGTAGAGGTTGGTGTAGTCGGCCGCGTTGTTGATGTTCGCCACCAGCCAGGAATCGGTGGTGCCGCTGGGCTGGCCGGCATCGCCCAGATTTACGAGCTGCGAGATGTCGGAAGTGACCGGCAGACCATAGACACTGGCCGAGCAAGTGGTGGTGCCCAAGATCAGATCGGGCTTGCCATTGCCGTTGCAGGCCACGGTGTCACGCGTCCACAACTGGGTGCGGAAGTTGTAGCGCCGCCAGACCGCGCCGGCCTTCACCGTGAAGCCTTCGGTCACGTCCCATTCGCTGCGAAGCTGGCCAGTCTTGAACTGGTTCTTCACATAGGAAGGACGGTCGCGGATTTCGGCGAGCTGGAAGGTGGCCGGGTTGGTCACGTCGATGCCGTAGTTGAGCACCGGCGACTTCATGTCCGAATAGTCGAAGGTGAAGCCGTTGGCGCCCTTGGCGTCGTAGGCGAAGGTCGTTTCCACCGGGATCTTGGCGTTGGACTGCGAGATGCCGCCCAGCGCGGTAACGCGGAAGGTATCGGTGATGTCCTGATCCAGCGTGGCGCCGATCTGGTAGAATTCGGTGTCCGACTTGCGCAGGTAGCTTTCGGTGCGGACATAGGCGTTGTTGTACGTGCCGCTGACCATGTTGCCGTTGTCGTCATAGGTCGGGTCGACGACGTTGAAGCTGCGCTCGTTCGAACGGGCCAGCACTTCCAGCCACTGTTCGGCGCGCTTTTCCTTGAAGCGGGAATAGAGCCCGTCGATCGATAGCTTGGTGCGGTCGGTCGGTTCGAACTGGATCGATCCGGTCAGGCCCAGGCGTTCGCGATCATGCTCCACCTTGCCGTAACGCGGAATGCGGGCATGGAACGAGAGCGCCGCTTCGTCGCATGCGGCGGAGGGGCGATAGAAACCACCCGAATTGACCGGCGTGCCGCCCGTTGCAGGCGCGACCGAGTAATAGCAGGGGGTGCCGTCCACGGAGTTGAAGTAGGCCTGCGCCCAACGCACGGTGTTGTTACCGGTTTCCAGCGTATCGGTGTGCGAGTAGGCGGCTGAGAGGTTCACGCCCAGCGTGCCCGCGTCGTTCTTCCACGACAGCATGCCGGCGATGCGCGGGCCGACGTTCTTGGACAGGTCGTTGTACGAACCCTGCACGTTCAGCACGGCGGAAAGGCCGGTCTTGCCCGCCAGCGGGTTGCCGGTGTTCAGGTCCACCACCGCGCCCAGCGAGCCTTCGTCCAGGCTGGCTTCGGCGGTCTTGTGGACGACCAGGCTGCTGAACAGTTCGGATGCGAAGACGTTGAAATCGAACGAACGATCGCGGTTGGCGCTGGCGCCGTCGGAACTGGTGGCGATGGTTTCCAGCCCGTTCACGCGGACGCGGGTGAACTGCGCGCTGAGACCGCGCACCGTGATCGCGCGGCCTTCGCCGCCGTCCCGCTGGATGGAGATACCGGGGATGCGCTGCAGCGATTCGGCCAGGTTCTGGTCGGGAAACTTGGCCATGTCCTCGGCCACGACGGCATCGACGGAGCTGACCGAATTGCGCTTCACGTTGAGCGCGGCCTGCAGAGACTGGCGGAAGCCGGTGACGATGATCGCCTCGGTCGTCGCGTCGCTTTCGGCGCCCACGGGTTCGGCAGTTTGCGGTGCCGCGGCCTGCGGTGCGGCAGCGTCCTGCGCGAACACGGCCTGCGGCAGAACCAGCGCACTGCCAGCGGCCAGTGCGATCTTGAACAGCGAAATCCTCGAAACATGCGAATGCATGATCACTCCCCCTCGCGGCCTTGTCGGCCTGTCTATGATACCGGTGTCATGGGAAGGCGCGAAGAGTCGCGCACCCTTTCGTCCGGCATTCTGCTCCCTGCGCCTCACAGCGCACTCTCATGCACCGTTCGGTGCCTTCCGGCGAGCCTTCAGTGCCCTTCGGGACAATCTGCGGCTGCCGGCCAGTTCTTTCTTGCCGGTCTTGGTAACCGGTGTCATGAACTATGAGCGCAGGGACCCCACCCTGTCAAGAACCAGTGCAAACGGGAGATGCACAGTGAAGAAATCGACGGCGTTCAGCCGCTTGCTCCTCGCCTCCATGCTGGCTTTCGCCGAGCCACACAGCGCTTTTGCGCAGGCCCAGGATCCGACCACCGGGGGCGACGGCGGCCGAATCATCCGCGTCACCACGCTGGCCAAGGACGGCCCCGGATCGTTGAAGGCGGCGATCGACGCGAAGGGCAAGCGCACCGTGGTGTTCGAGGTGGGCGGGGTGATCGACCTGGGCCGCTCGGTGCTGGAAATCGACGAACCCTACCTGACGATCGCTGGGCAGACCGCGCCTTCGCCGGGCATCACCATCGTGCGCGGCGGCATCGATCTGAAGGGGCATGACGTCAAGATCAGCCACATTCGCGTGATGACCGGGGTGGACGGTCAGCCGCATCTTTCCGGCTGGGAGGCGGACGCTTTTTCCACCGTGGCCGCGCACAACGTGGTGATCGAACATTGCTCGTTCTTCTGGGCGATCGACGAAAACATGTCGACCTCCGGCCCCCGCTTCAACGGCAAGGACGTGAAGGAATGGCGCGCCAACACCAGCCATGACGTGCTGTTCCGCGAGAATCTGGCCGCAGAGGGGCTTGCCAACGCCAGCCACCCGAAGGGGGAGCATTCCAAGGGATCGCTGGTGCATGACAACACCACCGGCATCGTCTTCTACCGCAACCTCTGGGCGCACAATCTGGAGCGTTCGCCGCTGGTGAAGGGCGGGGCGCAGGTCCTGATGATCAACAACATGATCTACGACCCCGGCCACCGCGCGGTGCACTACAACCTGATGAATCTGGAATGGACCGGGCATCCCTACGTCACCGGAGAGATCACGGCCGTCGGCAACGTGATGCGCGCAGGCAATTCCACGGCGCAAGGGCTGCCGTTCCTGACGCTGGGCGGCGATGGCGACCTGGCGTGGTTCAGCAAGGACAACATCAATGTGGACCGCTGGGGAAATCCGGCGCCGATGTTCGGCCGCTATGGCGTGACCAAGGCGAAGGTGGTCGAATCGTCGCAGCCGCTGGCCAGCCTCGATGGCTACAAGATCACGCCTGCCGCCGATCTTGAGACCGACCTGCTCCAGACCGTGGGCGCCCGCCCGTGGGACCGTTCCGCCGACGAGATCCGCGTGCTGTTCTTCGTGGCCGAAGGTCGCGGTGAGGTGATCGACGACGAGAAGGTGGTCGGCGGCTACCCGCACCTTGCCGAAACCCGCGCGGCCTTCGTGGACAAGGACTGGAACCTGGGGACGATGACGCCGAAGTCCGGCCACTATCCGGGCGATCACACGGGTGCGCAGGAAAAGCTCTCTTCTCGCGATCAGGCGATGAGAAAGTGATTGCGGCGCTGCTGCTGATGGCCGCGTCTGCGGGTGCCGGAGCGCCGGCGATGGCGGTGATCGACGAGAAGGACACCGTGCGCGAGGAAGCTCCTCCGCACGGGGCCATCGGCATGAGCACGGCCTATCGTATCTCCGACGCGGCGCCAGCCCCGCGCGCGATGGAATTCCGCCGCCGCGTCCTCCACAAGGGCGCAGCGATCGGCGAACACCCCATCGCTCATGACGAGGTCTACTACGTGCTCTCGGGCGAGGGCGAGGTGGTTTCGGACGGCAAGCGGGCCATGCTGAAGCCGGGGATGACCGCCTACCTCTACAACGGCGCGATAGTGGGTATTTGGCAGAAGGGCGAGCAGCCGCTTTCGCTGATCGTGGCCTATCCCAATCCGCCGGTGCCCGCCGGCAAGTGAGGGGGATGGGAGGGGCCAACGCTTCCCTCCACCATCACCGGACCATTCTCGTCACCCCTGCGAAAGCGGGGATCCCGCTTCTTGAACGGCGCGGCTTACCGCTACGTGGCAGAAGAAAAGCGGGGCCCCCGCCTACGCGGGGGCGACGGGATGAGGGACGGTGAGGGCGTGCCCAGTCACGTCCCCGGCTGGACGTACGGCGCCGTAGCCCACAACTCGCGCTGCCACCCGCGCGGGTCGTTCTCGACGCGAACCTTGTCCCCGAACACCATCGTCGCACGCGCGGGCAGCGAATAAGGCGCCCAGTCCGCGATCCCCGGCCGCCCGGTCTTGGCCAGCCCGGTAAACGCGCCCATCATCGCCTTGCTCAAAGCCTGCGCCCCGGCATCGGTGCCGGAAAAGCTGCCCTTCGCATCGAGCGTTCCGAACACATAGGGAATGTCGTCCGTATGCGCCGCCCCCCGTAAGGGATCGACTGGGGAGGGCCGCTCAAGCTGATAGACCCACGTCGCCGCCGCGCCCGCTTTCGCACGCTCGTCCGCCTCGATCACCTGTCCGGGCCAGGACCGGCCCGCCGTGGTGGCCGCGTAATAGACCTGCTCCACCGTCCAGTCCGGTTCACGCGCGCGGTACTGGTCGATCACCCATTGCGGGTCGAGGTCGATCTTCACTTCGCGCCCCATGCGCTCCGCCACGTTGCTCCAGTCGAGGCCTTTCAGCTTGGGCCCACGCGGGTCGAGGAAGGCGCGGGTTTCGTCATGGACGTTGCCCAGGATCATCGGCACCGAAAGCGACTGCGGCGCGGCGTCCGGCCAGAACGGATGCCGCGGCAGGTTGGTCATGTCGAGCACCGGGCCGAAATAGACCGGACCGCTGCCCATCACCGGATCGGTGGTGTCCAGCGCGGCGGTCAGGCGCTCCACCGGCATCGTCCGCAGCCCATCGACATCGCCGGGCGCCAGCTTCAGCGCCGCCATTAATGCCTGCGTGCGGGCCCATGCATGCATCGGTCCGCTGGCCTGCACCTGCTGCCCGCTCATCGTCGCGGCGGAGTGGAACAGGCCCTTGGCCGCCGGCATCGCCATCAGCGTGGCAATCTTGGCGCCGCCGCCCGATTGCCCGAACACCATGACCCGTGCGGGATCGCCGCCGAATGCAGCGATATGCGTACGGATCCATTGCAGCGCGAGGGTCAGGTCCAATTGGCCGAGATTGCCGCTGTCCGCATACTTCGTGCCGAACGGCTTGAGCCAGGCATAGCCCAGCGCGTTGAGGCGGTGGTTGACGGTAACGACCACCACATCGCCCTGCGCTGCCAGCTTCGCGCCGTGCGTCAGCGGATCGGTGACCGATCCGGTGGTATAGGCGCCGCCGTGGAAATAGACCATGACCGCACGCTTCGCGGCCGGGTTCGCCTCGGGCGTCCAGATATTGAGGAAGAGGCAGTCCTCGCTTTGCGGCTGGTCGTCCATGCCGCGCTGCGGGCAGATCGGGCCGAATTGCCGCGCCTCCACATGGGGGCCGTCGAAAGGTTCGGCCACGGCGCGGCCGAAGCGTTCGGCGCGGCCATAGCGGATGCCCTTGAAGGCCAGAACGCCTTGTTCGTTCAGGCCCGCATAACGCCCCACCACCGGCGCAACCGGCGAATGGGCGAAGGCCGGCGCGGCACCGGCGACAAGCGCTGCGCCCGTGCCAGCAAGCGTGCCCGCAAGCACCGCGCGCCGGGAAGTCGGATTATCGCCGGACGTCACCTCCGCTGGCGGAAAAGGCATCGAGTTCTCCCTGTCCGATCAGGCACATGTCTCCGGGCAGCGAGTGTTTCAGCACCGTATAGGCCAGCCCGGCCTGCGCCATTCTTGTAATGTCCGCGCCTTCCAGCCAGCGATGCAGCACGCCCGCCGCAAAGGCGTCCCCGGTGCCGATGCGGTCGACGATCTGCGTCACTTCCACTTCGTCGGTCTGATAGGCGGCATCGCGCGCGTCGATCCGCGCGGCGATGCGGTGGTGCGCGGCGTTGACCACGTGGCGCGCGGTGGAGGCGATGTACTGAAGGCCGGGGAAGGCGGCGAAGGCAGCTTCCGCCGCTTCGCGTCGGCGGTCTTCGCCGTCGCCGGAAAAGTCCTTGCCCAGCAGCAGCGAGATGTCGCGGTGGTTGCCGATCATCACCGTGGCGGCGGAGACCAGTTCGTTCAGGATCTCGCGCGGGTTGCTGTCCCAGCTTTCCCACAGCAGCGCGCGGTAATTGCCGTCGAAGCAGATCGGCACATTGGCCTCCTGTGCCGCGCGCACGGCCGCCTTGGCCAGTGCCACGCCGCCGAGGCCAAGCGCTGGAGTGATGCCGGAAAGGTGCAGCAGCCGCGCACCGTCCAGCGCGGCGGCGAAATCGAAATCTTCGGGCGCGCTCTCGGCAAAGGTGCTGCCGGCGCGGTCGTAGGTGATGGCGGAAGGACGCAGCCCCGCGCCGCTTTCCAGGAAATAGAGCCCCATGCGGCCGGGACCGGAGCCGACGCCGGACACGTCCACGCCCGCCGCGCCCAGCGCCGCGCGGGCCTTGTCGCCCAGCGGGCTGGCGGGCAGGCGGGTCACCATGCGCACCGCGTGGCCAAGCGAGGCGAGGCCGGAGGCGACATTCGCCTCCGCCCCGCCCACGACCATGTCGAGTGCGTCACACTGCACCATCAGGCGGTGCGATGGCGTTGCGAAGCGCAGCAGAACTTCGCCGAAGCAGATCACGTGTCCAGTCATGGCGACCGTCTTAGCGAGCCAGCCAGCCGCCGTCGACGGCAAGTATGTGACCGCTAACATAATCCGAAGCCGGGGAGGCCAGGAATACCGCTGCGCCGGCGATATCCTTGGGATCGCCCCAGCGGCCGGTGGGGATGCGCTCCAGGATCTGGCGGTTGCGCGTCTCGTCGCCCTGCAGCGCGGCGGTGTTGTTGGTGGAGATGTAGCCCGGCGCGATCGCGTTCACCTGCACGCCCTTGGGCGCCAGTTCGTTCGCCATGGCCTTGGTCACGCCGCCCACGCCGGACTTCGCCGCCGCATAGCTGGGCACGCGGATGCCGCCCTGGAATGTGAGGAGCGAGGCGATGTTGACGATCTTGCCAGCACTTTGGCCTTCTTGGGCGCGTTCCACCATGCCCTTCGCGGCCGCCTGACTGAGGAAGAACAGCGTCTTCAGGTTGGTGTCCATCACCGCATCCCAGTCCGCTTCGGAGAACTGGAGCAGGTCGTCGCGGCGGATGATCCCGGCATTGTTGACGAGCACGTCGACTTTGCCGAGGCCGGCCACCGCTTCGTCGATCACGCGGCCGACGGGCTCGATCGAGGAGAGGTCGGCCTTGATGTTCACGCACTTGCGGCCGGTCGCCTCGATCAGCGCGATCGTTTCGCTAGGCTCGCTGCGTCCGGCCACGGCAACGTCCGCGCCCGCTTCGGCCAGCGCCACGGCAATGGCCTGCCCGATCCCGGTGTTGGCGCCGGTCACCAGCGCCGCCTTGCCTTCGAGGCTGAAGGAAATCGCCATAAGTATAGTCCTGTCCCAATCTCGCTCGTGGTTCGGGTATCGTCCGAACCCTACTTCGGCCCTCACTTCGTCATTGCGAGCGTAGCGAAGCAATCCAGTGGCGGTTTGCGCGGCTCTGGATTGCTTCGTCGCTGCGCTCCTCGCAATGACGAGTTCGGGGGAGGGCTGCCGCTTACTGAAGCTGGCAGATATCCAGCACGTTCATGTCGGTATAGTCGAGGTTCTCCCCGCCCATGGCCCAGATGAACGCGTACTTCTTGGTGCCCGAACCCATGTGGATCGACCACGGCGGGCTGATCACGGCCTCTTCGTTGGCGATCACGATATGGCGCATCTGGTCGGGTTCGCCCATGTAGTGGAAGATGCGGTCGTTCTCTTCGGGCAGTTCGAAGTAGAGGTAGATCTCGCTGCGGCGGTCATGAAGGTGCGGCGGCATGGTGTTCCACACCGAGCCCTCTTCCAGCACGGTAAGGCCCAGCAGCAGCTGCGCGCTTTCGCAGACGCCGGGGATCACGAGCTGGTAGATCGTGCGCTGGTTCGAATTGGCCAGATCGCCGCGTGCCAGCGGGTTGGCTTCGGCAAGCGTGATCAGCTTGATCGGGCAAGCCTTATGCGCGGGGACCGAGGCGATGTAGAACCGCGCGGTCTCACCCTCGAAGATCACCTCGTCCGAACCCATCGGGACGTAGAGGCATTCCTTGTTGCCGACTTCGAAGCGCTGGCCGTCGACCGTGATCGCGCCCGGGCCGCCGATATTGGTGATGCCGGCCTCGCGGCGCTCAAGGAAGGGCTTGCCTTCCGCACTCTTGGGAACGGTCTGCGCGGGCAGCTTCAGCGGCCCCTGCGAGGGCACCGCGCCGCCGATCACGAAGCGTTCGTTGTGCGAGTAGTTGAGGTTGACCTTGCCGTCCTCGAACATGCCGCCGACGAGGTAGCGATCGCGCAGTTCCTCGTTGGAGACGCACTCCATCATGTCGGGATGGGTGGCGTGGTAGGTCTTGCAGAACACGGGTCTCTCTCCCTTTGGAATTCGGTTCCGTATAGTGGGATATTATTGCATTTCTGGTCAAGTCTTATCCGGCTTTGGTAACCGGTGTCAATGGTGGAAGTCTGTTTGAAAAATGCGCAAAGGCGCATTTTCGATGCGGCACCGGCCCACGCCCCCACCCGACCACCCACGAAGTGTACCCTGATGGGTGGTCGGGTGGGGGCGTGGGCCGGTGCCGCGAAATCCGGCTGCGGCGGATTTTCAAACAATCAAGCTTCGGGTGGTGCCACGGAGGCGCGGCGAACCAGGTCCGACAGGAACAGTGACTGGCGCGAAAGCGCATCGCCCGGCTCGATCAGCTTGTGCGCGGCGGCGGCGGCCATCGGCACGATCGGCCAGCGCACGGTGGTCAGCGGCGGCCAGATATGCGCGGCAATGGCGGTATCGTCGAAGCCGATGATAGAGAGTTGTCCCGGTACCTCGATCCCGCGCTCACGCGCGGCGTGGAGCAGGCCGGCTGCCATCTCGTCGTTGCTGGAGAACACGGCGGTGGGGCGGGGGGAGGCATCCAGCAGGCGCTGGCCCGCCTCGTATCCCGATTCGAACTTGTAATCGCCGCGCGTGGAAATGGCGGGATCGGGGGAGAGCCCGGCCTGGGCCAGCCCATCGATGAACCCCTGTTCGCGCTCCGCGGCGGAGCGGAAGCCGGAGGGGCCGGCAATGAAGCCGATCTTCGTGTGGCCAAGGCTGGCCAGCCACGCCACCGCCTCCCGCACCGCCTGCCGGTCGTTCGAAGCGACCAGATGCGCCTCGTCGTCCAGCGGGGCGGAGCCCATGCGCACCAGCGAACAGCCCAGTTCGCGGCACAGCGCGGCCAGTTCGTCATTTTCCGAGATCGGCGGCAGCAGCAGCACGCCGTAGAGCCGCTGCTGTTCGATGAAGTGGCGGATATCGTCCAGCAGCTTGGGCGAATGGCGGTCCACCGGGCGCACGACCAGCGCGAATTCGGTGTCGCGGATCGTCTGCAGGATGCCTTCCTGGACGCCCAGCACCATCTGCGCGTTCGGGTTGTCGTGGATCAGGCCGATCAGGAAGTTCCGCCGCAGTGCCAGCGCGCGCGCCTGAAGGTTGGGCACGAAGCCCAATTCCGCGATTACCGCCTCCACCTTTTCCCGCGTGGTCTGGTTCAGCAGCGGGGACTTGTTGATGACGCGGCTGACGGTTTTCTTCGAAACGCCCGAAACGCGCGCGACATCGTTGATGGTGGGTTTGGCCGCAATTTGGGCGTCGCGCTTGGATTCTTTCGGCATTTTCGCCTCTCTGGCTTCTCGCCCATTTGTTCTCAAGAGGCGCAGTCGACACCGACTTGCCTTCTGATTGTCGCAAAGGCAAGATGACACCGGTTTCCAAGAGAGGGAAGCCCGGATAAACGGGCCAGCAATGACGAACACGATTCCTCCCGCCATTCGCATCCATGCCGCCGACGACGTGGCCGTGGCGCTGCGCCCCCTCACTGCCGGCGAACAGGCCGAAGGCGTGACTCTGCGCGACGATGTGGCGCGCGGGCACAAGTTCGCACTGCATGACATTCCCGCAGGCGACATGGTGGTGAAGTATGGCCAGCCCATCGGGCGCGCGACGCAGGCGATCGCGGCGGGTGAGCATGTCCACACGCACAATCTGGCCACCGCGCTGGCTGGCGAACTGGCCTATTCGCCGCACTTGGGCGCGGTGGAAGTCCATGCGGAGGAGGGTAAGGCCACCCCGACATGGCGCGGCTATCTGCGCGCCGATGGCCGCGCGGCGACGCGTAACGAGATCTGGATCCTGCCCACCGTCGGCTGCGTCGGCATGACCGCCGAACAGGTTGCGCGTGAGGCGCAAGCGCGCCATGCAGACTTGATTGCGGGTGGCAAAATCGACGGCATCCACGCCTTCGCCCACCCGCACGGCTGCTCGCAACTGGGGGACGATCTCGACGGTACGCGCGCCGTGCTCGCGGGGCTGGCGGCCAGCCCGAATGCGGCCGGCGTGCTGCTGCTGGGGCTTGGCTGCGAATCGAACCAGCTCGACGCATTGGTGGAGGCGGTGCCGGTCTGGGCGCGGTCGAAACTGCGGGTGCTGTCCAGCCAGTCGGCCGGCAACGAGATCGTGGAGGCGGGCAAACTGGTCGATGAACTGGTGGCCGAAGCTGCCAGGGCGGAGCGGACGGAATTGCCGCTGTCGGCACTGACCATCGGCCTGAAATGCGGCGGGTCGGACGGGTTTTCCGGCCTCACCGCCAACCCGCTGCTCGGCCGCCTGTCGGAAACGATGGCGCAGGCCGGCGGCAAGGCGATCCTGACCGAAATTCCGGAGATTTTCGGCGCCGAACAGGCCCTGCTGGACCGCTCCACCTCGCGTGCGGTGTTCGATGCGGCGGCGGGATTGGTGAACCGTTTCAAGCGCTATTACCTCGATCAGGGCTTGCCGGTTTCGGAGAATCCCTCGCCGGGCAACCTTGCCGGCGGGATCACCACGCTGGAGGAAAAGTCGCTGGGCGCGGTGCAGAAGGCAGGCCATGCGCCGCTTTCGGACGTCATCGATTATGGCGGACAGGCCAGCGTGCCGGGCGTCACTCTGCTGGAAGCGCCGGGCAACGACGCGGTATCGTCCACCGCGCTGGCGGCATCGGGCGCGACCTTGGTGCTGTTCACCACCGGACGCGGCACGCCGCTGGGCTTTCCGGTGCCGACGATCAAGGTCGCCTCCAACCGCACCCTGGCCGAATCGAAGCCGCACTGGATCGACTTCGACGCCTCCATCGCGCTGGATGAAGGGCAGGAGGCGGCGGACACCGCATTCCTGGCCAGAATCCTCAGCTTTGCGAGCGGGGAGCGCACCGCCTCCGAACGCGGCGGCCAGCGCGCCATTGCCGTCTGGAAAAGAGGCGTAACCCTTTGAGCTTCATGGGCACGGGCAATTGCGTTTGCTTATGACACCGGTTTCCTATAGCGATCAGCACAACGAGATATTGGGGTAAGGGATGAGTTTGACCGATCAGGCGAAAACGATTGCGGGAGCGTTCGTGACGGCGCGGCGTGAGAAGCGCGCGCTGGCGAGCTATCCCGGCGAAGCGCCTTCCGACCTCGACGCCGCCTATGCGATCCAGAACCTGGCGCTTGAGTTGGATGGCCGCGAAGTGGTCGGCTGGAAAGTGGGCCGGATCAATGTGCCGGACGATGCGCGGCTGGGCGCCAACCGGCTTTCGGGGCCTATCTTCGCCGATAGCGTGATCGACGCGCCTAATGGCGAAGTGCCGGAAATGCCCGTCTTCGCCGCTGGCTTCGCGGCGGCGGAGGCCGAATTCCTGCTGCATGTCGCGCCCGGCTGGAACGGCGCGGTGCCGACTGACGATGCCGGCACACTGGCGGTGCTGGACGCGATCCATATCGGTATCGAGATCGCCAGTTCGCCCTACCCCGGCATCAATGCCGATGGCCCGCCGGTGACCATCTCCGACTTCGGCAACAATGCCGGCATGGTGATCGGCCCCGTGCTGGAAGGCTGGCAGGATGCGGACTTCGACGCGATCACCGTCCGCCTCGACATCGACGGCGAAACGGCGGGAGAGGCGAACACCGCCACCATGCTGGACGGGCCGCTGGGCGCGGTGCGCTTCCTGCTGGGCAACCTGTCCGCGCGCGGGATCGATTGCAGCGGCGGCACCTGGGTTTCCACCGGGGCGGTAACTGGCGTCCATCCGGTCTCTCCGGGCCAGAAGGTACTGGCATCCTTCGCGGGCCATGGCACGGTGCGATGCACCATAGCGGCGGCGGTGCCCGCCTGAACACAGACGATCCGGCAGGTCCGAAAAGGGCCGCCGGGAAAGGGAGCAGGGAAATGGATGCAGGCACCACAGGCATCGCGGGCGGGCTGGGGAGCGACCTAAATCGCGCCGTCCCCGCTGCCCCGATCAAGTCGGGACGCCACCGCTGGGTCGTCGTCGCGCTGCTCTTCGCGGCGACGGCGGTGAATTACATCGACCGCCAGATGATCGGCGTGCTGAAGCCCACCTTGGCGGCGGAGTTCCACTGGACCGAGAGCGATTTTGCGGGAATCGTCTTCTGGTTCCAGCTGGCCTACGCGATCGGCTATCTCTCGTTCGGCAAAGTGGTGGACGTGCTGGGCGCGCGGCTGGGCTACACCATCGCCATCGTGATCTGGACGATCAGCCACATGGCGCACGGTTTCGCCACCGGCGTCGCCAGCTTCGCGGCAGCGCGGTTCGGCCTCGGCATCGGCGAATCGGGCAATTTCCCCGCCGGCATCCGCGCCGTTACCGACTGGTTCCCCCAGAAGGAGCGCGCCTTCGCCATCGGCCTGTTCAACGCAGGCGCGAACGTGGGCGCGATCATCACCCCGCTGCTGGTGCCGCTGCTGGTGCTGTGGTTCGACTGGCGCGTGGCCTTCTTCGTCACCGGCCTGTTCGGCGTCGCCTGGCTGGTAGTGTGGTGGGCGATCTACCGCCACCCCAGCGAGCACGCCCGCGTCACGCGTGAGGAACTGGACTGGATCCGCCAAGACCCGGCCGACCCGGTGGAGAAGATCGGCTGGGGCCGCCTGCTGACGGTCAAGGAAACCTGGGCCTTCGCCCTCGGCAAGTTCCTGATCGACCCGATCTGGTGGTTCTTCCTGTTCTGGCTGCCGGGCTACCTGTTCGAACGCTACGACCTTGACCTGAAGACCTTCGGCCTGCCGCTGGCGGCGATCTACCTGATTTCCGACGTGGGCAGCGTGGCCGGCGGCTGGCTCTCTTCCAAGCTGATCAAGATGGGCTGCACGCCCAACTTCGCCCGCAAGGTGACGATGCTGATCAGCGCGCTTTGCGTCCTGCCGATCTGGTTCGCGCAATCGATCGACAGCGTCTGGGCGGCAGTTCTCATCATCGGCCTGGCGACCGCCGCGCATCAGGCGTTCTCCGCCAATCTCTACACCTTGCCGTCCGACATGTTCCCGCGCGGCGCGGTGGGTTCCGTGGTCGGCATCGGCGGCACCGTGGGCGCGCTGGGCGGCATGGGAATGGCGCTGTTCGCGGGCTACATCCTCGACGCGACGCACAGCTATCAGGTGCTCTTCGCGATCTGCGCGAGCGCCTATCTGCTGGCGCTGGCCGCCGTGCACCTGCTGAGCCCGAAGCTGGAACAGGCACGGGTCTGACCGATAGAGCGGCGGGGGCCGCACAGGGCCCCCGCCGTCTATTCTTCCACGAATGCGCGAAGGCGTTCGATGCGCGCATCCCATTCCGCCGAGACCTGGTCCAGATAGCGGCGGATCGTCTCCAGCCGGTCCGGCCGCAATTGCCACTGGCGGTCGCGGCCGACGCGGAAGCTTTCGACCAGCCCGGCGTCCTCCAGCACGCGCAAGTGCTTGGTCAGCCCCTGCCGAGAGACGGCCATTTCCGCGCTGTTCAGCCGCATGGTCGAAAGCGGCCCTTCCGCGCCGAGCCGGCTGACGATCGACAATCGGCACGCGTCGCCCAGCGCCGCGAAGATCGGAACGGCGCCCCGCATCTGCGCGAATGCTTCGGTTCCGCTGGTCACGATTCGCCCGCGTCCTCCGTCCGGTCCAGATAGAGCGCGATCAGGCGGCTCTGGTGCTCCCATCCGCCATTGTTGGCCTTGAAGGCATCCTCCCGCCGGTCGGCCGCCAACTGCGCGAAGCCGGATTCGGTGATCGTCAGCCGCACGCCGCCTTCCGCATCCTCAAGCTCGAAAGTGACAAGGGTCATCGGCTCGTCATCGTAGTTCCGCGCGGGATCGATGGCGAAGGGGTGCCAGCGGAACGCAAACAGCGTCATCGGCTCGATCCGCTCGATCCGGAACAGCGCGGGTTTGCCGCGATGCGGTTCCTGGATTTTCGCGACTTCGGAATCGACTTGTGTGGGCATGATGCGGCCGGTGGCATCCTGTCCGGCAACGAAGGGCCCGTCGAAATCCATCCCGAACCACGCGCCGAAGCGGGCGGAATCGCTGATGGCGTTCCACACCCGCTCGCGACTGGCGCGGAGCACGACGGTCTTCTCGATACGATCCTGATGAGTGGCCTGAGTCATGAGCAACCTCCTGGTTGCTTCTCATCTACCACTCGGCAGGATAAGGCGCAACCGATCGGTTGCGTATTCGACTGTCAGGCTACTTCACGTCCCACACGATCGGCAGGTTGCGGATCGAGAGCAGGCCCGGAAACACGCTGGTATCCGTGCCCGGCTTCACGCGGAATTCGGGAATGCGTTTGAACCATTCCTCCAGCAACACGCGCAGTTCGCGGCGGGCGAGGTGGGCACCTAGGCAGATGTGCACGCCGCCCACGAAGGTGAAATGGCGATTGGCCTTGCGCTCCGGATCGAATTCGCGCGGGTTTTCGAAACGCGCGGGGTCGAAGTTGCCGGAGGGATTGAGGCACGAGAAACTGTCGCCCTTGCGCACCTGAATGCCGTGCCACTCGAAATCCTTGGTGGCGGACCGGGCGGAAGAGAGGATCGGCTGGGTGCGCAGGAATTCCTCGACCGCCGAATTGATCAGCTCCGGATGCTCGCGAATGCGCTGTTGCAGGTCGGGCTGGAGTGCCAGCCGGCGGAACATCTGGGCGATCGTGGCCGCCACCGTGTCCAGCCCGCCCAGCCAGAGGAACCAGACCATGCCGATCTTCTCGTCCTCGGTCGGCGCGCGGCCTTCGATCTTGCCGTGCACGATGGAGGAGACGAGATGCTCGTCGGGATTGGCCTCCTTCTCGGCGATGAAGGCGCGCAGGAAATCGAGCACGCCGCGCAGCGCCGCCTGCATCTTTTCCAGGCTGCCGGAGTGCAGGATGTCCCACTCCCAATCGAGGAACTGGTCGAACTTCTCGTCCGGAAAGCCCATCAGGCCCATGAAGATCCGCACCGGAAATACCCGCGCGAAGTCCCAGGCCATGTCGACTTCGCCCTTCTTCTCGATGGCGCCGATCATCTCGTCCACCACCGTGCGGATGCGCGGTTCCAGATCGCGCGTGATCCGCGCCGGGCTGAAGTAGGGCATCAGGTAGAGCCGGTATTTCTGGTGGTCCGGCGGATCGATGGCAAGCGGGATGGACTTGAACGTCTCCCCGATCAGGCGCTGGAATTCGGCGGTTCCGGCGTTGGAAAAGTGGTCGTTATCCGAATAGACGCGCTCGATATCCTCGTAATGCGTTACCACCCAGTTGCCGCGCCCCCGGCCGCTGATCGCGCCCAGGCCGTGCATGGCAGGCGGGTTGTAGAGTAGGCGCGGAATGTCATCCCCGGCCAGCCAGCCCATCGGCTCGTAAGGGTCCACCAGATCGTTGGGCACGGTGCCCATCGCGAAGCCAAGGTCGACGATGCGGTCCTTCGGCACATTGTCCGGGGCATCGAATTCCACACGGATATCGTCGAGCGTCTGCATTTGTGGCATGATGTTCTCTCCCGAGGACATGGATGCCCGGACGCCCCCGTCGCGGCAAGGCGAAGTGAGACTGCTGTATCATAGCAGCGCGGGCCAAAGACCATTCATCGTCTCGGCGTTGGGCTCATCGATTGATTGCAGCCCCGTGGGTTGCGACATGAGTCCCCAATACGTTTTTGGGAGATACGGCCATGGCCGACGCAGACACCAAGGAAATGAAGGACTCGGCGCGCAAGTACTGGTCCTCCGAAGGCTACACCAAGGGCGGCGTGATCCGCGAGGTGGACTACGCCACCCAGTCCGGCGGGCTCGACCCGTCGCTGGAAGGCATCAAGATCGTCGATACCGACACCCACCTCAGCGAACCGCCGACGCTGTTCACCGACCGCGCGCCGATCGGCCTGAAGAGCAAGATGCCCTTCGTGAAGCGCGATGCCGATGGTGTCGACCGCTGGTACATCGGCGACCGCAACTGCGGTTCGCTGGGCGGTAACGTGATCCGCAAGGACAACAACAAGCTGCTCGGCCGCCTTGCCTTCCCGACGCTGGAAGAGGCGCATCCGGGCGGTCACGAGATTGCCCCGCGCCTTCAGGCGATGGACGACATGGGTGTCTACGCGCAGATCTGCTTCCAGAACTCGGGCGTCACCCAGGCCGGCATGCTGATGACGCTGGGGGACGACGATCTGGCCGTCACCATCATGAAGACGTTCAACGATTTCAACGCCGATTATCAGCGTGAATCGGGTGAGCGTCTGTTCCCGATGGCGCACCTGCCGTTCTGGAACAAGGCGGAGATGGAGAAGGAAGCCCGTCGCTGCATCGACATGGGCCTGCGCGGTTTCGTGCTGCCCGACACGCCCGAGCGCGTGGGCGTGCCCAGCTTCAACCATGAATACTGGACGCCGTTCCTGGAGATGATCGACGCCGAAGGCATCTCGCTCAACTTCCACCTCAACGCCGCGATCGATCCGAACACGCTGACCTGGGAAGGCTTCCAGTTCGAACAGACGCTGTCGGTGGTCGCCACGATGTTCTCGATCGGCAACGCGGCGACGCTGGGCAACTGGATGGTTTCCGGCCGTCTCGACCGTCACCCGAACCTCAAGATCGGCCTGATCGAAAGCGGCATGGGCTGGGTGCCCTTCGCGGTGGAAGCGCTGGAGCACCAGTTCCAGGAAATGCTGCCCAGCAAGCGCAACGTGCTGAAGAAGCAGCCCTGGGACTACTTCCGCGACCACTTCATGTGCACCTTCTGGTTCGAGAAGATCGCGCCCAAGCTGCTGCTGGAAACCATCGGCGTGGGCAACGTGATGTTCGAAACCGACTTCCCGCACCCCACCTCGCTCTATCCGGGCGTACAGGCACACATCAAGGATGTGCTGGGCGGCTACGACTTCGCCACCAAGAAGAAGGTTCTGCAGGACAACGCGGTGCGTTTCTACAAACTGCCGTTCTGAAAGCTGCCGTTCTGATCCGGGCATACCTGCTCAAGAAGAAAGCCGGACGCGGGCAACCGCTTCCGGCTTTTTCCTTTTCGGCCGTCTTCGTTGCGGGCATCACGATGGCGGAGCGTCGGAGGCCCGCACATGATAAGACGAAGTGCCGCATTGCTTTTGGTCGCGGTCCTTTGCGTTGCGGCCCTTTACGTTGCGGCCACGCCGGCAAGCGCAAGGCCGGTCAGGAGCGCCGAAGCGGCCTGCGCCGTGGTCAAGTCCTTCGTCGTGGCGCAGCAAGACGTCCCGCCGTCCGTCCCCGCATTCTGCGACACCGTTGCTTCCGGCAGCGTGCCATCGGGCTATTACGTGCTGGCGCTTCACGGCAATCGCCGCTGTGAAGGCGTGTGCAGCACGAACATGGGGTGGTACGCCGTCGAAAAGAGCGACGGTCGACTGTTCGAATGGGATGTGGCCGAACAAAAGCTAGGCGCCCCACTCGAAGTAGGCCGGTGAGGCGCTCCGCCTTGCCCTGGGAAGACTAATTCTTCGCGTCGGCGGCCAACAGAGCCGTGGGGATGGGCAGTCAGCCTCCGATCTTCATCCCCGGCGTCCAGCCGCTTTTCGCCAGAAACGCCTTGGGATCGCGCATTGCGTAGATCTCGCGCAGCGCCTGCCGCTTGTCGTGCGCGCGGGTGTAGTAGGCCTTGATGATGCGGTAGCCGACCCAGTAGCCGAGGTCGCCCGGATGCGCCGTGTCGCCCACGCCGTTGTACATCCAGGCTGACAGGTCGGTCTTGTCTACATCGCGCAGGAAGGCGGTCTCGATCTCCTTCTCGCGGCCCTTGGTCCAGGCGGCGTGCTGATAGTTGCCGACGCCGCCGGAGATCAGTTCCGCCGTGAACTCGCCCGCTCCTTCCATCAGCGACATCGTCAGCACCGTCGCCTGCGGCGTATCGGGTTCCAGCGCCTGCTGTTCCGCCGATTGCTGGATATGGCCATATTCGTGGGCGATGGTGTGGACGAAACGGTCCTCTACGTTCGGGTCCATGAAGTCCGCCGAACAGAGTGCCTCCAGCCCCATCGTCACCCCGCTGGGATCGGTGATCCCCACCGGCCGACCGCGCCCGATCACGAAGGTGACGGGCGGGTTCCTGGCGTCGGGATAGAGCGCGGAGAGCTTGGCGAAGGCGCTCACCAGCCGCAATTTCACGGCGGGCAGCACGGACAGGCAAGTGCGTGCCTCGGCGTAGACTTCGGGGTGTGCCGCGATGTTGGCCACGATCCGCGCGCCGGTAACGCTGCGCAGCTTGGCGATCTCGTGCAGGCCGGCGGAGCCGGGGGTGAGGTAGTCGTTATCCAGCTGCTCGGCGGTGGGGTGGCCGCCGGCGCCGTCGTAGAGATGGAAGAAGCGGTCCACGTCTTCGGTCAGGATCTGCGGCGCCGCCGGCGTGGCCGCTCCTGCTGCGGAGAGCGAAGCCGAAAGGCAGAGGGCGAAAGCGGCGAGGCGGAGCGTCATTGAGCGATGCTGATCGCTTCGCGGGTTCGCGTCAAATTACAGTGCGTTCGGTTGCTGCGGGTATGCTGGACCGCCGCAGCAACCGGACTGTCGGCCCGCACGCCAACCCGTCGCCCCACTCAACCCGTCATCCCGCATCTCTTGGTGGGCGTGGCGAGAAGGAAGCGGGGCCCCCGCCTACGCGGGGGCGACGGGGGATGTTGGGCGAGGGGAGGGTGGAACGAGGGGCTGTTTTGCTTACGACCAAACCACCCATCGCGCCGACCTGCGGCGCGATGGGCGCCGTTCGATCAGCTCTGGATGAACGCCAGCAGTTCGGCGTTGATCGTCTCGGCATGAGTGGTGTGCATGCCATGCGGGAAGCCCGCCAGTACCTTAATCGATCCGTTCGGCAGCAGTTCCACCGACTTGCGCGAGGCATCGTCGATCGGCACGATCTGGTCGTCATCGCCATGCAGGCAGAGCGTGGGGACGGTGATCGCCTTCAGGTCCTCGGTCTGGTCGGTTTCGGAGAAGGCCTTGATGCCTTCGTAATGCGCCTTGGCGCTGCCGATCATGCCCTGACGCCACCAGTTGTCGATGGCGCCCTGAATCACCGTCGCGCCCGGGCGGTTGAAGCCGTAGAACGGGCCGGCCGGCACATCGATGTAGAACTGCGCGCGGTTGGCGGCCAGCGCGGCGCGGAAACCGTCGAACACCTCGATCGGCAGGCCCTCGGGGTTTTCCGGCGTCTTCAGCATCAGCGGCGGCACCGCGCTCATCAGCACGGCCTTGGCCACGCGCCCGGCCGGTTGGCCGTGCCGCGCGACATAGCGGGCCACTTCCCCGCCGCCGGTGGAATGGCCGATGTGGATGGCGTTCTTCAGGTCCAGATGCTCGACGACGGCGAAGGCGTCGGCGGCATAGTGGTCCATCGTATGGCCCTCGCTCACTTGCGAGGAACGGCCGTGGCCGCGCCGGTCATGCGCGATCACGCGGAAACCCTTGGACAGGAAGAACAGCAGCTGCGCGTCCCAGTCGTCGGCCGAAAGCGGCCAGCCGTGGTGGAACATGATCGGCTGGGCTTCCTTCGGGCCCCAGTCCTTGAAGAAGATGTCGACGCCGTCCTTGGTGGTGACGAAGCTCATGGCACGGTCCTTTCCATTGGGTTTGGGAGATTGGAAAACGGCACGGGAGATCGCTGGCTGCACGGTAAGTACCGGCAGCATATGAACTATTCATGGCTTATGGGGCGACGGCGGGAAGCTAGTGAAGGTGCGTCGCGCTTGCAAGCGCAAGCGGCAAGGCGAAGGTCACCGCAAGCGACAGGGCGAAGCCTGCGTCAGACCAGCCCGAGCTTGGCCAGTTCGCGGGCGAGGGCTGGCGGCATCGCATCCCCGGCGCTTTCGCCTTCGCCCAGATCGCGCGGGGCGTCCTTGTCGGCCAGATAGCGCCAGCCCTGATGCGCGCGCTTCGGCTGGGTGACCACCGGGATCAACGTGGGGGCAAGGCGAATCCACCAGCGCCCGTCCTCGCGCTGTTCGAAGCCCAGGATCGGCGATCGGCCGATCAGAGCATGCTCATAGATCCAGTAGAGCGACCCGCCGACCATCTCTTCCTGCCGCTTGGGCAGGTAGCGGGTGGTCAGCCGTGCCTCGCCGATGTCGCCGTGGCTTTCCAGCCATGCCCGAAGGCTCGCCGGGCTTTCGGCGGAAAAGGCGATCTTGGTCATGTGCAGCGGCATCACCGCTAGATAGGATCGCAGGCGCGTGCAGACCAGTGGGGTTTTGCGTTCGGGCCCTCAGATCGGCTCAGATCGGCCAAGCGGCGCGGCGATAGGCGGAATCCCAGAACATCCATTCGTAGCGGGTGGCATTGCGGAAAGCCGTTGCCATCGCCTTGCGCGTATCCGGGGTGGCATTGCGCGCGGCTTCGTCCACCAGCGCGCGCACGCGGTCCGTCGCTTCGCCGAAGGAGGGGGCCGCATACGTCTCGATCCACGGCGCGTAGGTGTTGGGAGAGGCGGCGCGCGGCTTCACGTGGCAGCCGACTTCCCAATAGACCCAGAAGCACGGCAGGATGCCCGCCACCAGTTCCTCATAGCTGCGCGTGGCGGCCAGCGCGGAAAGGTAGCTGGTATAGGCAAGGCACTCCGGCGTCGGCTCGCTCGCTTCGGCCCGATCGGCAGTGACGCCGAACTGCGCGAAGAAGGCCTGATGCAGCGCCTCTTCCACTTGCACCGCGACTTTGGCCCCGTCCGAAAATTCCAGACGCCCGGCCGCCGTCGGCGCGCGGGCGGCGGCCAGCGCCAGCACGCGGGAATATTCGGCCAGATAGAGACTATCCTGCACGATGTAGTGCCGGAAGCTCTCCGCCTCCAAGGTTCCGGCCGCGAGTTCGTTGAGGAAAGGGTGGTCGAGGATCGACTGGCGCAGCGGGGCCAGTTCTTCCCAGATCGTATCGCAGAAGCTCATCGGCCGGTTTCTTTCGAAAAGGAATTCGGCCCGGCGCCATCACGCCCGGGCCGCAAGGATCACGCCAGCCCGGTCAGTACCGCCAGGCCCAGGAACGAGAAGAAGCCCATCGTATCGGTCGCCGTCGTCACGAACACGGCCGAGGATACGGCCGGGTCGATGCGGAACCGGTCCAGCGCCACGGGCACCAGAATGCCGGCGAGGCCAGCGGTCAGGTTGTTCACCACCATGGCCGTCGCGATCACCGCACCCAGCAGCGGGTTGTGGAACAGCAGCCATGTGCCGGTGCCGATCAGCGCGCCAAGGGCAAAGCCGTTGGTCAGCGCGATGCGCAATTCGCGGAAGATCATGCGCACGGTGTTGGAATCGGTCAGCTGGTTGGTGGCGATGGCGCGCACCACCACGGCCAGCGTCTGGGTGCCGGCATTGCCGCCCATGCCCGATACGATCGGCATCAGTACCGCCAGGATCGCGAACTTGGCGATCGCCCCCTGGAACAGCCCGACGACCGAGGATGCGATCATCGCCGTGCCCAGGTTCACCACCAGCCACGCCAGGCGCGTGCGCACGGTGACCAGGATCGGCTCGTTGATGTCGCCATCGCCGGCACCGGACAGGCGCAGGATATCCTCGCTCGCCTCTTCCTGAATGATGTGGACGATATCGTCGACGGTGATCTGGCCGATCAGCCGCCCGGCCTCGTCCACCACGGCGGCGGAAATCAGCGCGTATTTCTGGAAGCGCAGCGCGACTTCTTCCTGATCCATGTCTGCCGGGATCAGCGTCTGGTCACGCGCCATCACGTCATAGAGCGGGATGTTGCGCGGGGTGCGCAAGATCCACGAGAGCGCACAAGTGCCGATCGGGCGGTGCATCGGATCGACGATGAACACTTCCCAGAACTCGGTCGGCAACTCGCGATGTTCGCGCAGGAAATCGATGAGGTCGCCCACGGTCATGGATTCTGGCACCGCGACGAAATCGCGGCTCATCAAACGGCCGGCGGACTCTTCCGGATAGGACAGCGCCGATTCGATGGCAGCGCGGTCTTCCGGCTCCATCTCGGCCAGGACGGCCTGCTGGTCCTCCTCGTCGAGGTCTTCCAGCATGGCGACGGCGTCGTCGGTGTCCAGCTGTTCGGCGATCTCGGCAACGACTTCGGCGGGCAGCGCCTCCATCAGCGCTTCGCGCACCCAGTCGTTGAGTTCCGCGATCACTTCCGCGCTCATCAGGTCGCGGATGGCGCGGGCCAGATCCAGGCGTTCGCGTTCGTCGAACAGCTCGAAAAGGTCGGCGATGTCGGCCGGGTGGAGCGGTTCCACCAGGTCGTAGACGCGCTCGAAATCCTCATCGTGCAGCGCGTCCTTCACGCTGCGCACGAATTCGGATTTCAGGTGGTTGTCGCGGTCGAGCGTGTCCGATTCCTTGCCGGAATCCTTAGCGGGATCCCGGGGCTCATCAGGCTCATGTTCCGGCCACGAATCGGGGGGAGCATCCTGCGCATCGGGCGCACGATCCTTCAGCTCTTCCTCGATATCCGGTTCGGTCATGCTGGCCGGTCTACGCGCCAATTTCGCAATTGCAACAGGGGCAAACCAAAGGGGCAAACCTCCGGGTGAAAAATGATGTTCACAGGGGGCATCCGACGGCCGGTGCGTGACTTTGCCATGATCTGCCTTATATCGGGGGCCAAGCCAGTTCCGCCGGATGCAAGCAGTGGTGGCGGACAACAGGAGACTATCGATGGCCGACGAATTTCTGACCCTCACTCTGGACACCGGCAACGGCGAAGGCGGCGACGTCAAGATCAAGCTGCGCCCCGACCTGGCCCCCGGCCACGTTGAGCGCATCAAGGAACTGGTGGGCGAGGGCTTCTACGACGGCATCAAGTTCCACCGCGTGATCCCGGGCTTCATGGCGCAGGGCGGCTGCCCCAACGGCACCGGCATGGGCGGTTCGGACAAGCCGGACTTGCAGGCCGAATTCAACGCCGAACCGCACGTGCGCGGCGTCTGCTCGATGGCCCGCACCAGCTATCCGCACTCGGCCAACAGCCAGTTCTTCATCTGCTTCGACGATGCGCGCTTCCTGGACAAGCAGTACACCGTGTGGGGCCAGGTGGTCGAAGGCATGGACCACGTCGACGCGCTGCCCAAGGGCGAGCCGCCGCGCGAGCCGGGCAAGATCGTGAAGGCGACCGTTTCGGAAGGCTGATCCTTTCCGCAACGCCTGAAAATGCGAAGGGGCGGTTCCGTGAAGGAGCCGCCCCTTTCGTTTGGCGGTTTCAGGACCGGGGCTGGGCTGGCATGGGGGCGGGTGTCCTCTCGCCCTCGCTGCAGACACGTCCGTTTCTGCGGCAATCCAAGACGTTATCGATCTTGTCCCGAACCGCTTCGAGCCGTGCGCAAGGCATGCCCATTTCCGTTTGCAGCACGAGCTGCGGGATCGGATCGAAGCGCCGTGTGGCCTTGAGCATCCGGTCCAGCACGGCGTCGTCAACGGGCGAGCCGTTCCAGTACGCCATGCCGTTCCGATCGAGTGTCAGCGTGTTGTAGACGGCCTCAGGCCCCATTTCCTCGGGCGGCGACCAATGGCTTCTCGATGGCGAGCAGGCGATCTGCGGCTTGTCCGAACAGCCCGAAAGGGCGGCGGAGGCAAGCAACCCCCCGGTGAGAAACAGGCGCCGCACGGTGGGCTTTATAACGTTACTTAGACTTCGCCGCCTTGGCTTCCTCGCGTTTATCGAGTTCGCCTTCGGAAATGCCGAGCAGCTTGGCGAGGCGGGTCTTATCCGCCGGCGAAAGGTCGTCGTACTTCCTGGGCGCGGGCAGCCCTGCCGTGGCGGTCTTCACCTTTTCCATGATCGCGGGCATTTGCTTCATCAGCTTCGGAACGAAGTCCTGCATCTTCGCCATGACTTCAGGCGACATCATGATGAGGTAGGAATCGGCGGCATAGGTCTTGCCGGTCGGCGTTGCGAAGAAGGCATTGAGTTCGCCCAGTTGCGCCACCGTGTATTTGTTGGCGTAAGCGTGGGCGAGGCCGTCGCGAATGCCGGGTTCCGCTTCGGTCATGATCCCGACCATGTTGTCCATCATCGTGTGGTTGGTCACCGTCAGGCGCTGCTTGAAGGCCGGGTCATAGATTTCCATGATCTCGTGCAGCGAACCCGAGCTGAGCTTGGAGGTATCGACCCCGCCCATGCCGGCCAGGTCCTTGAGCGGGATGCGCATGACGGAATCCATCATGGTGTCCATCATCTTGTCCATCGAGCCATGCATCATGCGCGCGTAAGTGCCCGAGGGGAAAACGGCATCGACGGTTCGCTGCGCCGCCGCCAGCCGGGCGGGATCCGGCACGGATGCCGGAGCGGCCATTTGCGTGGAAGTGGCAGCAGGTTCCGCAGCCATGGCGGGCGCGGAAGTGACGAGCAGAGCAGCAGCGGCAACAAAGACAGGACGCATCGATATACCCCGGATCACGCGAAGGAATTCGCGCCACGCTGCATAGTGTGCGCTGCGGCATTGGGGAATGAAATTACCGCAAGGTCAGGCGGTTGTCGCGAGCGGAAAGAATGCGGCCGATGCCGTTATTGCGGGCAAGCGGTTCGGCTGAGCGTGTAGTGGGCGAAGGGCTTTTCCGTCCCGCTCGTCTTGGATCGAGCGACGATCTGCCAGTTCAGGCGCTCATTGGCGGACTGGGCGCCTTCGATCCGCCAGCGATTGATGAAGGCGTTGTCGCCATAGTCGTACATCACGTCAAAGCCGCTCGGTCGCACTTCGCCGTGCCCCGTTGCCGTGTAATCCCCGCCAAAGCTGTCGGCCCAGTAGCCGGCGATGCCGCCGTCCTTGGTTCCACCAAGGGTCAGGTGCGCCCCGTAGCGATCGGTGGGGTCGGCTTGGGCGATGCTGTCGGCATCGATCGTGAACATCGCGCCAAGCGCCACCGGCTTGGCGGCCAGCGCGATGGATACGGCCTTGCCCATGACTTCGCCGGAACCTTGCCAGCACCCCGCAAGCGCGCCAACGGCGGCGGGTACGGGGGTGGCGCCCGCTTCCTGCGCCTGCGCGGCCGAGGTGGAAACCACAGCAGTGCAGGCGGCAAGAAACAGGGTTTGGCGCATTGAAACTCCGGCGGATACTACGATTGGAATATGCGCCGGTAAGGCGAACTTAGAGGCCCGCTTGCAGCAGCCACTCGTGGAAGATGCGCACCGGGCGGCTTTCCAGCGCCTTGGGCTTGCATACGAACCAGTAGCGATAGGGGCTTTCGACATCGACGTCGAACAGCCGGGCCAGACGGTTGTCGTGGCTGCGGCGGAAGTGATCGTCGTGCATGATGGCGATGCCAAGGCCCTGCGCAGCCGCTTCCAGCACCAGCTGGCCGGAGTCGAAACGGTCTACCGAGGCGGGTTCCAGCTTGTTCATGCCCATGGCCTGCTTCCAGGCGTCCAGGCTTTCCGGCAGGTCCTGATGGATCAGGAAAGTCTGCTTGGACAGGATGCCCTCGTCCGGGACGGTGCCGATCTCGCTCGCCATCTCCTTGGAGGTGATGGCGTAGACCTTGTTGTGGTCAAGCTGGATGCGGTAGTAGGCCGGGTCCGGTTCCTTCGCCAGGATGATGGCGGCGTCCAAGGTGTCGCCCACGCGGTCTTCCAGATGGGTGCCGGTGTCGATGTCGATATGCAGGCGCGGATGCAGCTTGCGCAGTTCCGGCAGGCGCGGGAACAGGCGCTGGCCGCCGAACAGCGACGGCACGCCCAGGTGAAGGCGCAGGACCTGGCCGCGGTCGATCTGCGATTCCACCGCTTCCGCCAGTTCTTCCAGCTTCGGGCCGACCACGTTGTAGAAGGCCATGCCCTCGTCGGTCAGCTTCATCGACTGGTGCTGGCGCGTGAACAGGCGCTTGCCGGTGAAATCCTCCAGCGCGGCGACGCGGCGCGAGAGGGCGGAGGGGGAAAGCGCCAGTTCGTTGGCCGCCGCCTTGGCAGAACCAAGGCGGACGACGCGGACGAAGGCTTCAAGTGCGCGCAGCGGGGGGAGACGGCGTACTGGCAATGTCCTGTCTTTTCTTTTTTGAGTACGACGTGGCCGGAATGGCGGCGCCGGAAGCTACTCGGGTTGTTCTTCCGCCTGCTCGGATGGCGGGTGGAGCCGAAGCCTCGTCACGCGTCGTTCGTCGCCGTCGGTGACCTCGATCCGCCAGCCGCTGTCATGCTCGAGGATGGTTCCGACTTCGGGAACACTGCCGGCCAGCACGAATGCCAGGCCGCCCAGCGTGTCCACCGCTTCCTCGACTTCGGCGAGGCGCGGATCGATCCTTTCCGCCACATCCTCAAGCTCGACGCGGGCGTCGGCGTCCCAGATACCGTTCTCTTGCGAAATTAGCAACTCTTCGGGGGCGTCATCGTGCTCATCCTCGATGTTGCCCACGATTTCCTCGACAAGGTCCTCGATCGTGATGATTCCGTCGGTGCCGGAATACTCGTCGATCACCACGGCCAGGTGGGTGCGCTGGGCCCGCATGTCGACCAGAACGTCCAGCGCACCGCGCGATTGCGGCACGTAGAGCGGCTGGCGCAGCAGCGTGCACCAATCCTCCGGCGGCTGTTCGCCGCGCGCCAGGATCGGGAACACGTCCTTGATGTGGATCATGCCCTTGATGGCGTCCAGCGAGTCCCCATAGACGGGCATGCGGCTATGGCCATGTTCGGCAAAGGCCTCGATCACGTCGGCCCATTTGGCAGAGGCGGGGATCGCCACGATCTCGCTGCGGGGAACCGCTACGTCGTCGGCATCGTGCTCGCTGAAATGCAGCAGATTGCGCAGCATCTGCCGTTCCAGCGGCGAAAGATCGCCGTTGGCGGCGCTGGAATCCTCCGCATCGCCTTCATGTTCGTTGATGACGCCTTCGATCTGCGCGCGCAGCGACTGATCGACGTCGTTCTGGAAAAGTCGCCGGATGACACGCCAGAGCGTGCCGGTACTGTCCCCATCTCCCGAGCCGGACTCGGTGTGGCGGCCATTGTCGGCCATCGTGCTTGGTTACCCCTGAGGTTTAAGTGCGATCCCCATATGGGTCGGGAATGCCGATCAGGGCAAGAGCCTTTGTTTCCAGCGCCTCCATCGCCTCCGCATCGGCGTCGGAAATCTCGTGGTCCAGCCCGGCCAAATGCAGCAGGCCGTGGACGATCAGGTGCGTGGCGTGGTTCTCCACGGAGATGCCCTTGTCCGCCGCCTCGCGCGCGCAAGTTTCCGCTGCGAGCGCAAGGTCGCCCAGCATTTCGGGGGGGCCGTCTTCGGCGAGGGCGAGCAGATCGGCGCGGTCCAGCATCGGGAAGGAGAGCACGTTGGTGGGCTTGTCCTTGGCCCGCCATTCGCGATTGAGCGCGTGGACTTCCTCGTCCGAGGTGAACAGCACGCTGGTGATCAGCCGCTGGTTGTCCAGCTCCGGCGCCACCTCCACCAGCGCTTCCAGCGCGCGTTCGGCGATGTCGGCCCAGTCGGTTTCGGCGGGCCAGGGTGCTTCGATATCGATTTCGAGGTCCATGGGGGCGCTTTACGCTGAGTTGTGCGCGGGGTCGAGCGGCGGGGTTGGTGGAAGTGCAGAAAGGAAGCGGGATCCCCGCCGTCGCGGGGATGACGGGTATTTAATTGGCTGAACGTGGGGGCGGCCAGAAGAATGGCGGAGTGCGGATTGGAGATCCTGACTTCGCAACATCAACCTCGTCGCCCCCGCGAAGGCGGGGGCCCCGCTTTTCTTGAGGCCCAGCAATGCCGATAGCCAAAGGCGGCTGGCTGTACATGACCAGCGATCGCTATCGCGGCGGCATCTACACCGGCGTAACCGCACATCTTCAGCGCCGGGTGTGGCAGCATCGGGAAGGAGCCGGATCGGCGTTCGTCTGCGAATACGGCTTTACGCGACTGGTCTACGCGGAACGGTACGATGAGATCACGGATGCGATCCGCCGCGAGAAGGCGGTCAAGAAATGGCGCCGCGAATGGAAGGTAAGGCTAATCGAGACGATGACCCCCGATTGGGCGGACCTGTTCGATCAACTGGGCGGGGTGTTGTGACGCCAGAAAAGCGGGGCCCCCGCCTTCGCGGGGGCGACGGGGTTTGTTGAATGCCTGCCGGATCGAAAAACATTCAGTCCGCGCGCTTTAATTCGAGCGCATCGCTGGCACCAAACCTCACGTCGTCCCCGCGAAGGCGGGGACCCCACTTCCTTTTTACTGCGTCTCGTACTGGCTGAGCGGCCCTTCATAAGCCTCGACAATCCGGCCCACGATCGGGTGGCGCACCACGTCCTGCACAGTGAAGCGGGTGACGTCGATGCCCTCCACGCCTTCCAGCCGGCTGACCGCGTCGGCCAATCCGCTCATGCGCTCACCGCCCGGGATGTCGATCTGCCGGGGGTCGCCGCAGACGACCATGCGGCTGTTCTGGCCGAAGCGGGTGAGGAACATCTTCATCTGCTCGCGCGTGGTGTTCTGCGCTTCGTCGAGGATGACGAAGGCGTCGGCCAGCGTGCGGCCGCGCATGAAGGCGATCGGCGCGATTTCGATCTCTCCCGCGGCAAGGCGGCGTTCCACCTGCTCCGGCGGCATGCAGTCGTAAAGCGCGTCGTAGAGCGGACGCAGGTAGGGATCGACCTTGTCCTTCATGTCGCCGGGCAGGAAGCCCAGCTTTTCGCCCGCTTCCACGGCGGGGCGCGAAAGGATCAGGCGCTGGACCGAACCGGTCATCAGCTGCGAAACCGCCTGCGCCACGGCAAGGTAGGTCTTGCCGGTGCCTGCCGGGCCGAGCGCGAAGATCACGTCCGACCGGGCCAGCGCGCGCATATATTCGATCTGCGTGGCAGAGCGCGGCACGATCGTCTTGCGGCGGGTGCGGATCATGATCGGCGGGGCGCCGGCATCGCCGCTGATGATGCCTTCCAGCGTCGGTTCGGAAGACATCGCGATCAGCGATTCGATCGCGCCGGAATCGAGATCCTGGCCCATCTCAAGCCGGTGATACATGCCTTTCAGCGTATCCCGCGCGCGGGCCACGGCGTCTTCCGGGCCTTCGATCTGGATGCGGTTACCGCGTGCCGAGATATAGACGCCGAGCCGGTTTTCGACCTGTACGAGGTTTGAATCGAACTGGCCGAACACGGCTCCCAGCAGCGTCTGTTCGTCGAACTCGACTTCGGTGCGCGCCCTGCGATGGGTTTCAGGGCGTAACTGCGCCGGATCTCCGGCACGGGCTGCTTTGCGGGCCATGCGCTCCTTTCAGGTGAGGATGCTTCTTCGTCCTGCCTTGAAGATGGCTCTGCATGCCGCACTGCGCAAGGCGGGCCTATGCGAAAGTTGCCCGCTTCACGGTGGATAATCCCCATTTTCGGCGCGGTTTGAACGGTTTGTCGCAAACCGGCGACACTTCTGACCGTTTCCTGCACGCTTTGTTGCAACCGCGTTCAGGCACGGGGGTTCAAACCTGAACTCACCCCAAGGTTACCTAGGGTCGCCCGAAAGAAGGTGAGCCTAATCAAGGAGAAAAATAATGCGCAAGTTCATCATGGCGGTGTTGGCTGCGAGCGTTGCGGTTCCCAGCCTGGCTATCCCCACCATGGCTTCTGCCCAGTCCATGCGCGAGGTCCGGCACGATCAGCGCGAAGTGAATCGCGACGTGCGCCGCGGCGACTACCGCGAAGCGCGCCACGATCGCCGGGAAATGCGCGAGGATTGGCGTGACTACCGTCAGGCCCACCGCAACGATTATCGCCGTCCGGCCTATCAGGGCCCGCGCGGCTACGCCTATCGCCCGGTCGCCGTCGGCTACCGTTTCCAGCCGGCCTATTACAACAACCGGTACTGGGTGAACGACTATGCCCGCTATCGCCTGCCCGCACCGCAGGCCGGTCACCGCTGGGTTCGTTATGGCAATGACGTCGTCATGGTGAACATGCGCAGCGGCCGCGTCGCCACCGTTTTCAATGGCTTCTTCTGGTAAGGCGCAACGCCCCACAGGAGATAGCCCCCGCCGCCCGGCGGGTCGCGGAAGGGGTTCCGGAGCGTGAGGCGCCGGAACCCCTTTTTCATGCCTCTTTCCCGCGCGCCTTTTTCTGTTCGTCCATACGGATCACTCGGGCGCATGATGGGTACAGGCACCTATGCGACAAGCCGATCTTGCAGCCATGGCGGCAGTGCGGCTAGCCTATCCCTATGACAAGGCCCAATTCCACGAAGATCGTGCGCGCCGCTCCGGCCGCGCTCGCTGTCGCCGCGCTCGCGCTTTCGCTGGCTGCCTGCAAGAAGGAAGCGGCTCCGCCCGAAGTGGTCGCCACCGCCAGCGAAACCTCCGAAGCGACCGAAGTCGCCGAGATGAGCGTGGAGGACTGGATCCGCACCAATTACAAGGATGCGGTCTCCAGCGACCTGGGCACGCTGCAATATGCCACGGCCGAAGTCGATCTGGATGGGGACGGCACGCCCGAAGTGCTGGCCTACCTCGGCGGGCCGATGATGTGCGGCACTGGCGGCTGCAACCTCGTGGTGCTGAAGCGCGACGGCACGGGGTTCAGGAAGATGGGCGAGGTCAGCGTCGTGCAGCTTCCGGTCGGCGTGCTGGACAGCAAGAGCCACGGCTGGCGCGATCTGGCGGTAACCGTATCCGGCGGCGGCATGCCCGAAGGCACAAAGCGGCTGCCGTTCGACGGCAAGGCCTATCCGGAGAATGCCACCGTGCAACCGGCCGGCGATTCGGACACCATCGGCAAGACGCTGATCTCTGCCGACGACCTCAAGCCGTTCGAGTGACCGTTACCGCGTAAGCCAGCGCCGGAAGGCGGCATTGACCGCTTCCGGCTGCTCCATCGGCGCCATGTGCCCGGCATCGGCGATGACTTCGTAAACGGCTGCCGGCAGCGCCTGCACCATTTCCTCGGCAAGGCGGGGCGGGGTGAGGGCGTCCATTTCGCCCACCATGACCATCGCCGGAACCGTCACCGAGCCCAGCGTCTCCAGCGAATCCTCGCGGTCGATGATCGCGGCCTGCTGGTCCATGTAGGTGCCGAAACCGACGCGGAGGGCCATCTGCACCACGTCCTCGAACAGCGGTTCCGGACAATCCGGCGCGACCAACTGGCGCAGCGATCCGCGCAGCACATGTTCGAAGCCGCGTGCACGGGCCGTGGCGATGGCGGCGCGGCGCAGCGTGGCCTGCTCCTCGGTATCGGCGCGGGCATTGGTGTCGATCAGGGCGAGGCGGCTGACCCGCTCCGGCGCGCGGCGCCAGATCTCCATCACGACATAGCCGCCCATCGAGAAACCGGCGATCGCGAACCGCTCCGGCGCAGCGTCGAGCACGCGGCTGGCCATCAGCGCAATCGAATCGTCCTTCAGCGTATCGCCGATGGACACATCGGCGATGTCCGCCAGCCCGGCGACTTGCGCCTGCCAGACATGGCGGTCGCAGGACAGGCCCGGGACGAGGACCAGCGCTTGCCTTTCGCTCACGCGGCGACGGTGCTCAACAGCTGTGCGGAGATCGAGTTCGGCCCGGCCTCGGTCAGTTCCACGGTGACGACATCGCCCACCGTGGCTTCACCGATGAAGTGCACCGATTGCAGCCAGGGCGACTTGCCCAGCCACTGGCCTGGGTGCTTGCCCTTGCGCTCCACCAGCACATCGCAAGTCCGGCCGATCGAGGCCTTGTTGAACGCATACTGGTCGCGGTTGAGCGCGGCCTGAAGGCGCTGAAGCCGCTCGTCCATCACTTCGACAGGGATCTGGTGTTCCATCGTCGCGGCCGGCGTGCCCGCGCGGGGCGAATACTTGAAGCTGAAGCACTGCGCATAGCCAACCGCGTCGACCAGCCCCAGCGTATCCTCGAACTCCGCATCGGTCTCACCGGGGAAGCCGACGATGAAGTCGCCCGAAAGCGCGATATCGGGCCGCACCGCGCGCACGCGGTCCAGGATCTTCAGATAGCTTTCGGCCGTGTGGCTGCGGTTCATCGCCTTCAGCACGCGGTCGTTGCCCGCCTGCACCGGCAGGTGGAGGAACGGCATCAGCTTCGCCACCTCGCCATGCGCGGCGATCAGGCCCTCGGTCATGTCGTTGGGGTGGCTGGTGGTGTAGCGGATGCGGGCGAGATCGGGGATTTCCGCCAGTTCGCGGATCAGCCCGTCCAGGCCGACCTTCCGCCCCTTCGCATCTTCGCCATACCAGGCGTTGACGTTCTGGCCGAGCAGCGTGATCTCGCGCGCGCCGGCATCGACCAGCCGCTTCGCCTCGTCGATCAGGTCCGCATGCGGGCGCGAGACTTCGGCACCGCGCGTATAGGGCACGACGCAGTAGGTGCAGAACTTGTCGCAGCCTTCCTGCACGGTGAGGAAGGCGGTGGGGCCGGAGCGGCGACGACGGGGCAGGGCGTCGAACTTGGTCTCCGCCGGCATGTCCGTATCGGTGACGCGCTTGCCCTCGCTGGCCTCGCGGATCATCTCGGGCAGGCGGTGATAGGCCTGCGGGCCGACCACCATCTTCACCGCCGGGGCGCGGGCCATGATCTCGTCCCCCTCCGCCTGCGCGACGCAGCCGGCGACCGCGATCAGCGGCGAGGAGCCATCCTCGCGCCGCAGCCGGCCGATATCGGAATAGACCTTTTCCGCCGCCTTTTCACGGATGTGGCAGGTGTTGAGCACGACAAGATCGGCCTCTTCGCCTTCCGGCGCGGCGGTGATGCCCTGCTCGGCCAGCAGCTCGGCCATACGCTCGCCATCATAGACGTTCATCTGGCAGCCGAAGCTCTTGACCCGGTAGGTCTTGGGAATCTGGTTAGGACGCATCGCGCGCCGATACACGCGTTTGCGGTGGTTTTGAAGGGGGCGGGTGGGGGCCTTGCGCCGGGCCGCGCATTGCGCTCCATTGCGGCTCGGTCGCGGTGCGGCGGCTGACGGGGGTGTGCATGAAAAGGTTGAGAATGGTCGCGGCGTGGCTGGTCGCGTGGCCGTGCGCGTGGTTCGTGAGCGAACCGGCGCTGGCCGATGATTTTGCGATAACCGGTGCGCGCATCTATGCCGATCCGCAGGCTCCCGCGTTGGAGGACGGCGTCGTGATCGTGCGTGATGGCCGGATCGCCGCAGTGGGGCCGCGTGCGAAAGTTGCCGTTCCGCGCGGCATGAAGGTCGTTTCCGGCGCGGGGCGAACGCTCGTCGCCGGGTTCTGGAACAGCCATGTCCATCTGCTGACGCACGATCTGCTTCACCCGGAAGCCGCCGATCCCGCGAAGCTGGAGGGGCAGTTGCGCGACATGTTCACGCGCTGGGGTTTCACCACCGTGTTCGATCTGGCCTCCAGCACCGCCAGCGCCACCGCGCTGCGGGGCATGATCGGGGCGCATCGTATCGCCGGGCCGCAGATCCTGACCGTGGGGGATCCGTTCTTTCCGAAGGACGGCACCCCGGTCTACGCCCGGCCACTCTACGAGGCGGAACATATCGCGATCCCGGAAATCCGCTCCACCCCTGAGGCGGTGGCGCGGCTGGACCGGCAGGCGCAGGCGGGCGTGAACGGCGTGAAGCTGTTTACCGGGGCGATCCTGGGTGCCGAGGAAGTCATGGTCATGCCCGCCGACCAGATCCGGGCGCTGACGGCCGAGGCGCATCGGCATCACCTGCCGGTCTTTGCCCATCCCACCAACCGCGAAGGCATGGAGGTGGCGGTGGACAACGGCGTGGACGTGCTCGCCCACGCCGCGCCGATCGCCGGGCCGTGGGACGCTGCGAAAGTGCGCAAGCTGGTTTCCGCCCATGTCGCGCTGGTGCCGACGATGATGCTGTTCGAAGTCTATCCGGCGGAAAGCACGCCGGTGTCCACCGTCGTCCAGCAGGTTCGCGCGCTGAGCGAAGGCGGAGGCGATGTGCTGTTCGGCACCGACGCCGGTTTCATGGACGTGTTCGACCCCACGGCCGAATATCGCCTGATGGCGCAGGCGATGGACTGGCGGCACGTGCTGGCCGCTCTAACGACAACGCCGGCGCGTCGTTTCGGTCAGTCCGACACTCGGGGCCGGATCGCCAAGGGGCAGGGGGCCGACATGGTGTTGCTGAACGGCGACCCGGCGACCGATGCCACGGCGTTTTCGAAAGTGGCCATGACGATCCGCGCGGGCGAGGTTCTCTGGGAGGCCGATTGAGCGGGCGTGGTTGTGTGGAGCCAGTGTGAGGTGCTGCGCAAGATGAAGCGGGATCCCCGCTTTCGCGAGGATGACGGTGGTGGTAGTGGATGGCTTGTGCCGGTCCCCGCGTTTTTGCCCGTTAGCGTTTGGGCGTTGGAGCGGATGATGTGCTGGCGAGCGTGTCCTGAGCCCGCCTTTGCGTTCCGGCATGGGCGGCTCCCGGTCCGATGTTTCGCCCTCCCACCCCGTCGCCCCCGCGCAGGCGGGGGCGACGCTTTCTTCCTCCTACACCTCCTCCCGCATCGTCAGGCCCAAGCGGCATCCGGATCTTGCCCATGGGACGGTTCGGCGGTTGCCATCAGCAAGCGATAACGGCCGGCAGCGCAGGCCCGGAGAGACCGTTTTCCTACAGATGCGCCGCCGCGATACCCTGCACGGCATGACCATGCCCCGCACCCGCCGCTCCAATTCCCAATATCGCTGGACCAAGCCCAAGGCGCTCGCGTTTCTGCGCGCGCTTGGGCACGGGCATTCCGTCGCGGCGGCAGCGCGGGAAGTGGGTATGAGCCGGCAGTCGGCCTATCGCCTGCGCGAACGGCTGGGGGAGGGTTTTGCCGGGGTCTGGGACGAGGTGCAGCGTAGCGGCGCGATCTACAAGGCGACACTTCAGGGCCGATAAGGTGACACTTCGGGCACAAGGTGACGGTTTTTCCCCTGGACCGTGTCAACCGTGTCAACTGGAGTGTCACCTTGCAGCCTGTTTCCCTTTTGCTGCACTTCGGCTATCCGCGCGCGTCATGAGCGATAACCAGACCCTTTACGCCGCCTTCGCAGGCCACCTCAACGCCGCGCTCGATGCGCTTGAAGCAGCGGGCACGCTGCCCGGCGGTCTGAAGCGAAGCGCGATCACGGTCGAGCCGCCGCGCGATGCCTCGCACGGCGATCTGTCGACCAATGCGGCCATGGTCCTCTCCAAGCCCGCCGGCCTGAAGCCGCGCGATCTGGCGGAAGCGCTGGTGGCGGAACTGTCGAAGCTCGATTCGGTGACTTCGGCGGAGATCGCCGGGCCCGGCTTCATCAACTTGCGCCTCTCGGCCGCTGCGTGGCTGGCCGAACTGCGCGCGATCGCAGCGCTGGGCGCGGACTACGGCCGCTCGACGGTGGGCGGCGGCACCACCGTGAACATCGAATATGTCTCGGCCAACCCGACCGGACCGATGCACATGGGCCATTGCCGCGGCGCCGTGGTCGGTGACGCGCTGGCGACCCTGCTGGAGTACGCGGGCCACAAGGTCATCAAGGAATATTACGTCAACGATGCCGGCGCCCAGGTGCAGGTGCTCGCCCGTTCGGCGCACGTGCGTTACCGCGAGGCGCTGGGCGAAGACGTGGGCGCGATTCCCGAGGGGCTGTACCCGGGCGACTATCTGGTGCCGGTGGGCCAGCAACTCGCCGCCGAATTCGGCGACAAGTACGCCAAGGCGCCCGAATCGGAATGGCTCACGCTGTTCCGCGAGAAGGCCGTTGCCGCGATGCTGGTGATGATCAAGCAGGACCTTGGCCTGCTGGGTATCCACCACGACCTGTTCTCTTCGGAGGCCGAGCTTCAGGCATCGGGCAAGCCGGACGAGGCCGAGGCGTGGCTGCGTTCGAAGGGCCTGGTCTATGACGGCGTGCTGGAAGCGCCCAAGGGCAAGACGCCCGAGGATTGGGAGCCGGTGGAACTGCCGCTGTTCAAGTCCACCCAGTTCGGCGACGATCAGGACCGCCCAATCAAGAAGTCGGACGGCACCTGGACCTACTTTGGTGCCGACCTCGCCTATCACTTCCAGAAGGCGCAGACCGCCGACGCGCTGGTCGACATCTGGGGCGCGGATCACGCCGGCACCGTCAAGCGCATCAAGGCTGCCGTTGCCGCCATGACCGGCGCCGATGGCGAACCCACCCCGTTCGAGATCAAGCTGGTGCAGATGGTCCAGCTGCTGCGCGATGGCGAGCCGGTGAAGATGTCCAAGCGTTCGGGCAACTTCGTCACCTTGGCCGAAGTCGTTACCGAAGTGGGCAAGGACGTGGTGCGCTTCACCATGCTGACCCGCAAGCCGGAAGCGCAGATGGACTTCGACTTCGCCAAGGTGGTGGAAGCATCGAAGGACAATCCGGTGTTCTACGTCCAGTACGCCAATGCCCGCGTCCACTCGACGCTGCGCAAGGGCGCCGGCGAAGGTTTCGCACCCGGTTCGGACCATCTGGAAACGCTGGGCGAGGAAGAGCTGGAGCTGGTGAAGCTGGCCGCGCAGTTCCCGCGCATCGTCGAAGCCGCTGCCGCCGCGCGCGAACCGCACCGCATCGCCTTCTTCCTGGGCGACATGGCCGCTGCGTTCCATGGTTACTGGAACCTGGGCAATGACCGCGTGGAAAAGCGCTTTATTAACGCGGAAGATGGTAACCTGACCTCCGCGCGGCTTTTCCTGGCCGCGCAGATCGGGCAGATTGTGCGCAACGGTCTGGCGCTGCTTGGCGTCGAGGCCGTGGAGGAAATGTAATCGATGATGGGTTGGGGCGACGATAGGGACGAAACGCGCGCGGATATCGCCGCTGAGGGCGATCGCGATGCGGGCCGTTCCGCTGCGCAAAGCTATGAGCGGCCGGCGCAGCTCAACCTTGGCGACGAGGACGTGCGCCTGCCCTGGCTGGAAGGCGAGGATGAGGAGTTCGAACCGCAGCGTGCCGGTGGCGGTAGCCAGACGGCGCTGCTGGTGGTGCTGGCACTCGTCGCCATCGGTGCCATCGTCGGCGGAATCTTCTGGGCCACGCGCCACAAGAACGACCAGCCGCTGGTCGCCAGTGGCGGCGTGATCGAGGCGCCGAAGGAGCCGTATAAGGTTCGTCCCGAAAATCCGGGCGGCGATGTGGTTGCCGGCACCGGAGACACCAGCTTCGCGGTGGCCGAAGGACAGAGCCGCACACCGCAGATCGGCCAGGGTCAGCCGGACGCACCGGCGCCCGGTTTCGATTCGAGCGCCAATCCGTCTGCCAATCCGGGCGCGAAGGCACCCGCTCCGGCGGACAAGCCTTCCGCGCAGGCTTCAGCCAAGCCGGCCCCGACTCCCACTGCCAAGCCCGAGCCGGTCGTTTCCGGCGTGGGCGTGCAGGTCGGCGCTTATGCCAACAAGGCTGCGGCCGAAGCGGGCTGGGCGACGCTGAAGGTGCAGTATCCGGCGCTTTCGGGCGTCAGCCATCGCGTGGTCGAAGGGCAGGCCGATATCGGCAAGGTCTTCCGTCTTCAGGCGGTGCCGGGCGATCTCGCCGCGGCGAAGGCCTTGTGCTCCGGCATGAAATCGGCCGGGCTGGGGTGCCAGGTCAAGCAGTGAAGATAACGGCAAAGGGCGGTCTGATGATCGCCCTTTCCACATTTTCGAGCGGCCTTTCCTTGCGATCTTGCCGCAAACTTGCGAGCAAATCCGCATGACACCCGCGATCTTCGGCCTTTCGGGGCTGACCCTTAGCGACGACGAGCGCGCCTTCTTCAAGGACGCCGATCCCGCCGGTTACATTCTGTTCGGCCGCAATGTCGAAAGCCGCGACCAGATGCGCGCGCTGACCGACGATCTGCGCGCGATCCACGGCCGCGACCGACTGCTGATCAGCATCGACCAGGAAGGCGGCCGCGTCGCGCGGATGAAGCCGCCGGTCTGGCAGGCCTACCCGCCGGGCCAGGCGTTCGACCGGCTCTACGACCTTGCCCCCGCCAGCGCCATCGAAGCCGCGCGCGACAATGCGGAGGCGCTGGGCCAGGATCTGGCCGAAGTGGGCATTACCGTCGATTGCCACCCCACGCTGGACGTGCGGCAGAAGGGCGCGCACGACGTGATCGGCGATCGCGCCTTCGGGTTCGAACCGATGCGTGTCGCCGCGCTGGGGCGCGCCACCTTGCAGGGCCTTGCCCGCGCCGGCGTGGTCGGCTGCATCAAGCACATCCCCGGCCACGGCCGCGCGATGGCGGACAGCCACAAGGAACTGCCCACCGTCACTGTGAGCGAGGAGGAACTGGAACTCGATATCGAGCCGTTCCGCACGCTGAACGACACCCCCATCGGCATGACCGCGCACGTGCGCTACACCGCCTGGGATGCCGAAAACCCCGGCACGCTCTCCCCCTTCGTGATCGGCGAAGTGATCCGCAAGCGCATCGGCTTCACCGGCCTGCTGCTCAGCGACGATCTGGACATGCAGGCGCTTTCCGGCTCGGTGCCGGAGCTGGCCGCGCGTGCCATCGAAGCCGGCTGCGACATCGCGCTCAACTGCTGGGCGAAGATGGACGACATGGTCGGCATCGCCAAGGGCCTGCCTGCGCTGGGCGGCGAAGCGGCGGCGCGGCTGGAGCGCGCGCTCGCCTCGGCAGACGGCATCGCCGGTACCGGCACGCATGGCGAACTCGTCGCCCGGCGCGATGCGCTGCTGGCGCTGGCGGCCTGAGTCATGGACTTGCCAGCCGATCTGCCGGCTGAGGATACCGGCGACGACGATGCCGGGTGGGATGGCGAGGAACGCGCCGAAGCCCGCAAGGAAACGCTCCATCTGGAGATCGACGGCTGGGAAGGGCCGCTCGATCTGCTGCTGGACCTGGCGCGCCGGCAGAAGATCGACTTGCGCCGCATCTCGATCCTCGAACTGGTCGACGCCTATCTGACTTATGTGGAAGAGGCTGAAGCGCTGCGGCTGGAACTGGCGGCAGACTATCTGGTGATGGCGGCCTGGCTGGCCTACCTGAAATCCGCGCTGCTCTTGCCGAAGGAGGAGCAGCCCGATCCCAGCCCCGAGGAATTGGCGCTGCGCCTGCAACTGCGCCTCCAGCGGCTCGGCGCGATGCGCGAGGCGGCGGCGCGGCTGATGGCGCGCGACCGGCTGGGCCGCGACGTGTTCCTGCGCGGCGCTCCGGAAGGGCTGCGGGTGGAGCGCAAGGCGCTCTGGCAGTGTTCGTGGTACGATCTGGTGCGCGCTTATGGTGACGTGAAAGTGCGCAGCCAGCCGGTGGTGCACATGGTGCGCGAACGCATGGTGATGACGCTGGACAGCGCGATCGCCCGCGTCGCCTCAATGCTCGGCGTCTCGCTGGACTGGATGGAACTGCGCGATTTTCTGCCGCCCGCGCATGAGGCCTGGGCCAATCCGCAGCTGCGCCGCTCCGCGCTGGCGTCCAGCTTCGTGGCCGCGCTGGAACTGGCGCGTACCGGCAGGGCGGAGATCGCGCAGGAAGAGACCTTCGGCCCGCTGCGCCTGAAGGCCCTGCGCCCATGACCGTTCCCGACGACCTCGTTCGCGCAGTGGAGGCGACCCTGTTCGCGGCGGAGGAGCCGCTGACTGTGGACCAGATCTCCAACCACCTCGGCAAGGCGGACGTACGGCCAGCGCTGGCCGAGTTGAAGGCGCATTACGAAGGCCGCGGCATCCGCCTCGTCGAGCGGGGCAGGCGTTGGCACTTCGAAACCGCGCCCGATCTTGCGCACTTGCTGCGCCGTGAAAAGGAAGAGGCGCGCCGCCTGACTCGCGCGGCCACCGAAGTCCTGGCGATCATCGCCTATCACGAGCCCGTCAGCCGTAACGAGATCGAGGCGATCCGCGGCGTGCAGACCGCCAAGGGCACGCTGGACGTGCTGATGGAAGCGGGCTGGGTGCGCGCGGTCGGCCGGCGCGAAGTGCCGGGGCGACCGGTGATTTACGCCACTACCCCCGATTTCCTCGCGCATTTCGGGCTCGGCTCCTTGAAGGAGTTGCCGGGGATAGACGAATTGCGTGCGGCGGGCTTGCTCGATCCGGTCGATGACGAGATGATCGAGACCGCGCTGCGCCCCCAGCCGGTGGATACTTCGGACGAACCGCCGGAGCCGGAGTGCGACGAATAGACGACCGGCGTGGGTCAGGATGATGACAGGCTGGCAACTTGGGATGAAAGTCCCTAGATGGGGCTGATAGGGTCTGAATCGGCCAACGGCTAACGGTGCCGATCAGGCCAGAGTTTTTGGAGTTGAGGTTATGGGTAGCTTCTCGATCTGGCACTGGATGATCGTGCTGGTCATCGTGCTCGTGCTGTTCGGTCGCGGCCGCGTGTCCGAAATCATGGGTGACTTCGGCAAGGGCATCAAGAGCTTCAAGGAAGGCATGAACGAGGAAGACGCCAAGAAGGCATCGACCCCGGCGCCGGCTCCCGCCCCGCAGATCGCCGCTTCGCAGGATGCTCCGGTCACGCCGGCGCCCACCGAGAACAAGTCCGAGCAGGTCTGAGCGCAAGGTAGGGCGCCGCCATGTTCGACGTCGGTGCATCCGAACTTCTGATGATCGTCATCGTGGCGGTCGTGGTCATCGGTCCCAAGGACATGCCCTTGGCGATGCGCACGGCCGGCCGGTGGATCGGCAAGATGCGCAAGGTCTCCGGGCACTTCCGCGCCGGCATCGACGCCATGGTGCGCGAGGCCGAGCTGGAGGAAATGGAACGCAAATGGCGAGAGCAGAACGAGGCCATCATGAAGGCCAATCCCGTTCTGCCCAGCGCTGAGGAAATGCTGCCGCCGCCCGCGCGGGTGACCCCGGCGGATATCCTGTCGGAAGACAAGCCGATCGCGGATGCGTCGGCTCATTCGGCCGAGGCCGGTGTTGAAAAGTCGGCCGTGGTGGCCAAGGCGGAACAGGCGGAATTCCACCTGCCGCCCCCGCCGCCGTGATGTCCGGCGCCGTGATTACCGACGCTCTTTCCGGCACTCTGTTGTAAAGCCGCACGCATGCAGCCCTTCCGCATCTCCGACATCGACAATTCGCAGGCGCCGCTGCTCGATCACCTGATCGAACTGCGCGCCCGCCTTCTGCGCGCCTTCATGGCTTTCGCAGTGGCGTTCGGCGTGTGCTTCTACTTCTCGGGCGACATTTTCGCCTTCCTGGTGCGGCCGCTGACCGAAGCGTTCCCGCCGGGGCAGGGGCGGCTGATCTACACCAAGCTCTACGAAGCGTTCTTCGTGGAAGTGAAGATCGCGCTGTTCGCGGCGTTTTTCGTGTCGTTTCCGGTGATCGCCAACCAGATCTGGGCCTTCGTGGCGCCGGGGCTTTATGCCAAGGAAAAGAAGGCGTTCCTGCCGTTCCTGATTGCAACGCCGATCCTGTTCACGATGGGCGCGGCGCTGGCCTACTACGTGGTGATGCCCACCGCGTTCCACTTCTTCCTGACGTTCGAAGGGAACAAGGGCGGGCTGAAGCTGGAAGCGCTGCCGGGCACGGGTGACTACCTCGCGCTGGTGATGCAGTTCATCCTGGCCTTCGGTATCTCGTTCCTGCTGCCGGTGCTGCTGATGCTGCTCAACCGCGCGGGAATCATTACCCGCAAGCAGTGCGTGGGCGCGCGCCGCTATGCCATCGTCGGCATCTTCATCATCGCCGCCGTGGCGACCCCGCCGGACGTCGTCTCGCAGCTGCTGCTCGCGGTGCCGTTGCTGGCGCTCTACGAGGGCACGCTGATTTTGATGTGGTTCACCGAACGCTCCGAAGCGCGCGAGAAGGCCAAGGCCGAGGCGGAAGTGCCTGCCGTGGTCGAGGGTGGTTCGGCCGCCGAGTAAGGGGCCGGGGTTCCCGCGAGCGACGATATCTCGCCGCCGTTGAGATCGAAAACGACCTGCCAAAATCCATCCCCGTCATCCCCGCGAAGGCGGGGATTCCGCATTTCCGGGCGAATGTCGGAGAAAGGAAGCGGGGCCCCCGCCTTCGCGGGGGCGACGAGGTAATTTGCAGCGCCCTCTCGGCTTCTACCATCACGATGTACGTGCAGGCGTAGCGTTTCCTGCGCTCGCATCGTTGACGTACAGGCCGCACAATTCCAGCGCGGAGGCCCCAGCATTCCGCAGGGCCTCCGCGTATCTCAAATCCGAAACGGCGAAGCGCGCTTGAATCGTTAGGCGGTGACCTCAGCGCCCGGAGTCGGCCTCAACCTTCTTCTCCGGAATGATCCGGTCCTTCGCCGCGGACCACGCCATCTGGCCGCCGATCCAGGTCTCCATCACCTTGGTCGCGCGCAGTTGAGCGGGCGTGGCCAGCATAGGATCGACATCGACGAACAGGAAGTCCGCGCGATAGCCCTTGGCGATGCGGCCAAGGCGATCCTCGGCGAACATCGCGTAGGCCGCGCCGGTGGTGTAGGCATTGAGCGCCGCTTCGCGCGAGATGATCTCCTGCGGCTGCCAGCCGTTGAACGGCTGGCCGTCCGCGCCCTGACGGGAAATGGCGACGGCGAGCCCGACGAACGGCTCTGAAGGCTCCACCGGCGTGTCCGAACCGAAGGCCAGCTTCGCCCCGGTTGCCGCAATCGACTTCCAGGCATAGGCCCCGGCAAGCCGCTGTGGGCCAAGCCGCGCCTCGGCCATCGTCCGGTCGGATGCTTCGTGCTGCGGCTGCATCGAGGCGACCGTGCCGAACTGGCCGAAGCGGGGGATGTCGGCCGGATCGACGATCTGCGCATGCTCGATCCGCCAGCGCCGGTCGCCCTTGTAGGTGGCGGAAAGCTCGGCGATCGAATCGAGCACCGTGGCGTTCGCCTCATCACCGATGGCGTGGACGGCGATCTGGAAGTTGTCGATCGCGGCGCGGCTCATCAGGTTGCCCAGCTGCGTCTGGTCCATGCGCGGCAGGCCTTTGGTGCCCGGCGCATCGGCATAGGGCGCTTTAAGCCAAGCCCCGCGTGAACCCAGCGCGCCGTCGAGATAGAGCTTCACGCCGTTCATTTTCAGGCGATCGGCATAGAGCCACGGCGTCGGGTGCGGCCCGCCGATCAGCACCATGTTGTCGATGCCGTCGGCATAGGAGACCACGCGGATGCGCAAGTTGCCAAGGTCGGCGGCGCGGCGGAAGGCCTGCCAGTCCTCGATGGAGGTGCCCATGTCGGCAATCGCGGTGACTCCCTGCGCCAGCAGCGCAAGCTGCGCTTCGCCAAACGCGGTGTCGCGATCCTCCGGCCGGGGCTTGGGCACGCGCGCCTCGATCAGCGCCATGGCACCGTCCACGAAAACGCCCGCCGGTGCCTTGGAGCCGGTGGCACGCACGATCTCTCCGCCCTTGGGATCGGCGGTGGCGGCGGTGACGCCCGCGGCAGCGATGGCAGCGGAATTGGCCCAACCGGCATGGCCGTCTACGCGGCTGAGCCATGCGGGCTTACCCCCGGTCGCGCGGTCCAGCTCGGCGGCGGTGGGCATGCGATCAAGCCCCCACTGCATCTGGTTCCACCCGCTGCCCAGGATCCACGGCAGGTCCGGATGTGCGGCGGACCATGCAGTCACGCGCGAGAGCGCCTCGTCCAGCGTCTTCGCCATCGACAGGTCCAGCGTCATCTTCGCGAAGCCCGTCGCCATGACATGGCCGTGCGCGTCGATCATGCCGGGGACCACGTTGCGGCCCTTGCCGTCCACCTGATAGGCGACCTTCTTCGGACGCTTCTCACCATGATGGAAGACTTGCGCGACGCGGCCCTGATCGTCGATCAGGAAGCCTTCGAAGTGCTCCACGCCGCCCTTGCCATCTCCGGTGACGCCGTTGACGTTGTCGACCAGAACGTCGGCCAGCGCCGGATGAGCGATGCCGGTCGAAGCGAGCAGCAGGGCGAGCCCCGCGCCTTTCCTGAAATTCACGGATTACCCTTTTTCGGCAGACGCTTGATGATCGCGCTGGTGTCGAGGCGGCCGCCGCCTTGCGCCTGGATGTCGGCGAAGAACTGGTCGATCAGCGCGGCCACCGGCAGCGAGACGCCAAGCCCGCGTCCTTCGTCGAGGCTGAGGCCAAGGTCCTTGCGCATCCAGTCGATCGCGAAGCCGAAATCGAAATCGTCCGCGTTCATGGAGTGCCAGCGGTTGTCCATCTGCCACGATTGCGCGGCGCCGCCGGAAATCGCTTCATAGACCTTGTCCATGTCCAGATGCGATGCCTGCGCGAAGCGCACCGCCTCCGCCAGCGCGGCCACATTGCCGGCGATGCAGATCTGGTTGGCCATCTTGGCGATCTGCCCAGAGCCTGCCTTGCCGACATGGACGATGCGGGCGGAGTAGGCCTCCATCACCGGGCGCGCGGCCTCGATCGCTTCATCCCGCCCGCCGCACATCAGCGTGAGCGTGCCCTGTTCGGCGCCGATCTGCGATCCGGTCATCGGTGCGTCCACGCAGTGGATGCGCAAGTCCCGCGCCTCTACCGAGATCTGCCGCGCGATGCGGGCGGAAACGGTGGTGTGATCGATGAAGGTCGCGCCCTTCTTCAGCATGCGGAACACGCCGTTGGGGCCCAGTACGACTTCGGACAAGTCATCGTCGTTGCCGACGCAAGTGATCACCACTTCGGCATCCTGCGCCGCATGCGCCGGATTGGCGGCGATGCGGTGGGCCAGGCCCGGATTGTCATCCGCCCATTTCCGCGCCCGCTCTGGCGAGCGGTTGTAGATGGTGAGTTCGTGGCCCGCCAACGCGATGTGCCGCGCGATTGCGCCGCCCATTACGCCGAGGCCGATGAAGGAAACCTTGCGTCGTTCGCTCATGGCATTCTTTCTAGCGCGTTTTGTAGGAAAGCAAACCACGCGGGAGCGCTTATCCCGCGCATTGCGCCGTGCCGAACCATCGCCGGACGCAGCCTGGAGTGCGGCGTTTGCAACTGCTCCATGCAATAAAATTGCCATGGCACGGCCTATTGCGCTTTTTCATGACACGAGCCTTCCCAATTGCATCGCATTCCGTTAGGCGCGGCCTTCTATGGAACAGCCAATGCTCAAGACCGCCGAGGAGCCTGTTCAGGCACTCCTCACCGCCGATGACGTTCGTGCGGCGGCGGGGCGAATTATTGGCAAGGTCGTCCGCACTCCCACTCTCCATTCGACCACGCTGAGTGCAATCACCGGGGCCGACGTCTGGCTCAAGTTCGAAAACCTTCAATTCACCGCCGCCTACAAGGAACGCGGCGCGCTCAATGCCCTTCTGCTGCTGGATGAAGAACGCAAGTCGCGCGGCGTGATCGCCGCGTCGGCCGGCAACCACGCCCAGGGCCTGTCCTACCACGGCACGCGTCTCGGCGTGCCCGTGACCATCGTGATGCCGCGCACCACGCCCACCGTGAAGGTGATGCAGACCGAAAGCGTGGGCGGCAAGGTCGTGCTGGAAGGCGAAAGCTTCGATGAGGCCTATGCCCATGCGCGCAAGCTGGAAGGCGAACTGGGGCTGACCTTCATCCACCCGTTCGACGATCCGCATGTTGCCGCCGGGCAGGGCACCGTCGCGCTGGAGATGCTGGAGGACGTGCCGGACCTCGATACGCTGGTGCTGCCGATCGGCGGCGGCGGGCTTGCCACCGGCATGGGCACCGCGGCGCGTGCGATCAATCCCGACATCCGCCTGATCGGCGTTGAGGCACAGCTCTACCCTTCGATGTACAACCTGCTGAAGGGCACCAGCCTGCCGATCGGCGGGGACACGCTGGCAGAGGGCATTGCCGTGTTCTCGCCCGGACAGATGACCTCCACCGTGCTGCGCGGTCTGCTGGACGAGTTCCTGCTCGTCAGCGAATCGGGCATCGAGAGTGCGTTGGCGCTGCTTCTCCAGATCGAGAAGACGCTGGTGGAAGGGGCGGGGGCGACCGGGCTTGCCGCGATGATGGCCAATCGCGAACTGTTCGCGGGGCGCAAGGTCGGCATCGTGCTTTCGGGCGGCAATATCGACACGCGCCTGCTGGCCAACGTGCTGCTGCGCGACCTGGCCCGCTCGGGCCGCCTCGCGCGCCTGAAGATCGGTCTGCAGGACCGTGCCGGCGCGCTGTTCAAGGTGGCCAAGGTGTTCCAGGAGCACAATGTGAACATCATCGAGGTGTTCCATCAGCGCATCTTCACCCACCTGCCGGCCAAGGGCCTCGTCACCGAAATCGAGTGCGAGGCGCGCGACAAGGAACAACTGGACGCGCTGGTTTCCGCCTTGCGCCGCGAAGGCTACGAAGTGCGTCAGGTCGAAACCGATTGAAGAACACATCCGGCCGGAGAGCGATCTTCGGCCGGATCTTGCCCTTTCAAAAAAATCATTGTCCGCGGATCCGGCCTGTTCCGGGACAATAAAGGGTTAATCGGCGTTGCTCCGTCCGATTCCGTTGCCGACAGGTCCAGATTTGTGGTTAAAACACTTTCAACGCTGCCAAGCCGTATGCATATTCAGGGCAGACACGGATAGGAGGCTTAACCAGTGGCCGCCTCTCCGCCAGCCAGAGGATAGACTGCGCCCGTGACGGCACCCGTTCGCTTTCCCCGGTTTTTCGTGACCAGCCCGGCGCCATGCCCCTATTTGCCAGGGCGTAGCGAGCGCAAGGTCTTCACCGAACTGAAGGGGCCCCACGCCGATTCGCTGAACGATGCGCTGGGCCGCATCGGTTTTCGCCGCAGCCAGACGGTGGCCTATCGCCCGTCCTGTCTGGACTGCAGCGCCTGCATTTCGGTGCGCGTGGTGGCGGCGGAATTCGTGCCTTCCGGCACGCAGAAGCGCCTGATCAAGCGCAACAGCGATCTCGTCGCCACCGTCTGCCGGCCGTGGTCCACCAGCGAGCAGTTCGAGTTGCTTCAGCGTTACCTCGCGGTGCGCCATCCAGAAGGCGGCATGACCTCGATGGACGAGGTGGATTTCGCCGACATGGTGGAACACACCCCCGTCACCAGCTACGTGGTCGAATATCGCGAGCCTTCGGAAGACGGCGTGACGCCGGGCCGCCTGGTCGGCGCCTGCCTGACGGACCGCCAGTGCGACGGTCTTTCGATGATCTACAGCTTCTACGATCCGCATCATGAGCGGCAGGGGCTGGGCACTTACATCATCCTCGACCATATCAGCCGCGCGTGCGAGATGGACCTTTCCTACGTCTACCTCGGCTACTGGGTCGAAGGATCGCCGCGCATGCAGTACAAGGTGCGCTTCCGGCCGATGGAAAAGCTGGGCCGCACCGGCTGGGAACGCTTCAGCGCTTCGGAGCAGGAGCGTCTGATCGCCTCTGCCGTGGCCAATCCGCGCGGCCGCGACGATCTTGGCGGCAATGCGCGCAAGGATGGGGTGCCCTCGATCACGGGGTGATCACCGGCAACGGGTAATCGGAACAGCGCGGGAGAGCGTGATGGCGGCAGTCGGGATCGGTGGCGTGTTCTTCCGGGCCCGGGAGCCCAAGGCCTTGCTCGACTGGTATCGCACCCATCTCGGCATCGCACCGGACAATCCCTACCAGTGGACGCAGCAGGCCGGGCCGACCGTGTTCATGCCCTTTGCGCACGATACGGATTACTTTCCCGCAGACCGGCAATGGATGATCAATTTCCGCGTGACCGGGCTGGACGCGCTGCTTGGCAAATTGCGTGAGGCCGGGATCGAGGTGATCACCAATCCGGAATGGGACACGCCGGAAACCGGCAGGTTCGCCCGCATCCATGATCCGGAAGGCAACCCGGTGGAACTGTGGGAGCCGCCGGCGGAGTAGCGCTTGAGAGCGGAGCCTTGGCGGTACCGGTGGATTGATACGCAGATTTTCGAAACAGCTCTCCGTCGCCCCCGCGCAGGCGGGGGCCCCGCTTTCTTGCGCCAAGCGCTAAGGCAGGAAGAATCTGGATCCCCGCCTTCGCGGGGATGACGATGATGTTGTACTATCGATTGGCAGGGGAAAGGCGCCTCAGTGCGCCGCGCCTTCGCCAAGCGGAGCCAGGTCTGCCGCCGGCTTGCGATGCGCGGCAAGGCAGGTGAGCACCGCCGTCACCAGCAGCACGAAGGCGGCAACTTCGAACACCGTCGGCAGGCGATGTTCCCAGATCAGCGCGTAGACCAGCGCGAACAGCGTTTCGAACAGGATCATCTGGCCCACCAGCGTCAGTGGCAGCAGGCGGCTCGCGCGGTTCCACAGGGCGTTGCCGGCGATCGAGGCCAGTACGGCGATCCCCAGCGAAACGGTCAGAAAGCCGGTCCACTGGTCGGCCGAGCGCGCGGCATCTGCCTGCCAGATTGCCAGCGGGATCAGCACCACGCCTTGAAGCCCGGTAACGACGCCCAGCAACAGATTCCAGTCATGCGCGGAAACGGTGTCCAATCGCGCCAGCCAGCGGCTGTTGCCCACCGCGAAGGCGCTCCATGATGCCAGCGCGCCCACGGCGCAGGCCAGTCCGATCAGGCGTGACATCAGCGGCGTATCGCCGGGGGCGGCAATGGCCTGCCAGCCGATGCACAGCACGCCCGCCGCGCAGAGCAGCAGCGACGGGGCCAGTCTGGCCAGCGGCACCGCGCCATGATCACGGCTGCCGACGACGGTGACGGTCACCGGCAGGAAGCCGACGATGATCGAGGTCATGGCGATCCCGCCGATATGCACGGCGTTGACCAGCAGCACGAAGTAAAGCGTATTGCCCGCCAGCGCGAGCCAGATGAGCGCGATCCAGCCTTCGCGCGGGATCTGCGCGGTCACGGCTTTCCAGCGCGGTGCCAGCAGCAGCGCCGAGATCGCGCCGTAGCAGACGTAGCGGCCGATGGTCAGTTCCAGCGGACCGAACGCGCGCACGAGTTCGGGAGCCAGGAACACCAGCCCCCAAAGCGCACCGGCGCCGGCGCCGCAGAGCACGCCAAGCAGTGTCGAGCGCGTGGCCGTGGTGTCTGCCGCCATGCTTCCCGCCAGTTCCATCTTCACACTCCAGCCCCATTCGATCCGGTGGGACATATCATCATCCAAGTGAGGCATGCGCTCTTGATTTGGGGATCAAACGCAACAAAAACCCGTTGGATGACCAGATCCGGCAGCAAATCTTCGTCGCAAGCGCATCGTCGGCTCGATTCGTTCGACCGCGCGATCCTTCGCATCGTCCAGCAGGATGCGCGAACCCCGCAGCGGCGCATTGCCGAGGCGGTGAATCTGTCGGCCGCGGCGGTGCAGCGGCGCATCGCGGCGATGGAGGCTGCCGGCGTGATCGCCCGCAACGTGGCACTCGTCGATCCGGTGGCGCTGGGCCAGGACGTGACCTCGATCGTACAAGTGACCCTGTGCGATGAGCGCGCCTCCACCGTCGATGCGGCCAAGGCGCTGTTCCGCGCCCGTTCGGAAGTGCAGCAGTGCTACTATGTCACCGGCGGCATAAGCTTCGTGCTGGTCATCGTCACCAGCGACATGCGCGCCTACGAGGCACTGACGCGGGAACTGTTTGCGGAGAACGAGTGCATCGCCAGCTATGCGTCCCTGATCGCGCTCGATCGGGTAAAGGTCGATACCGGCATCGTCATCCCACTGGCGGGTTGACGACATCTTGGTCAGGAAAACCACTTACCGTTAACCGTCGGCCGCTACCCATGCCTTAGCGGGCTGCGCATGTCCGTTAGGGGAATTCCGCGATGGGTAGCAAGGCGCCAAGATATTTCGACGGACTTGATGGCCTGCGGGGCGTTGCCGCGCTTGCTGTCGTAGTCCATCATTCGCATCGCATTCTGGGCTTCCAACCGCTTCCGCACGGCTACCTTGCTGTAGACTTCTTCTTTATCCTCAGCGGTTTTGTCATCGCTCACGCCTATCAAGCGAAGTTGGCTTCCAACATGTCGCTGGTGCAATTCGCAAAAGCGAGATTCGATCGCCTCTATCCTATGCTGTTCCTCGGCATTGTGGCGGGCGGGGTTGGATTCAGTTTCAGGCAAGGCGTGGCGTGGATTGACGTTGCTCCGGCAATGGCGGCGCAACTGGTGTTGCTACCTGCGCCGTTCCTGCATGGGCCGGACGCCACTATGTGGGCATTGAATCCCCCTGCGTGGTCGTTGTTTTGGGAGGTCGCGGCGAGTTTGGCGTTCGCCCTCTTTCTTGCCCGAGCAAGTGACCGCGCCCTGCGTTGGTTGTGGCTGGGCTTTGCCGCATGCCTGATCGTGGTCGGGTTCCGCTGGACGATGGTTTCCGTTGGATTCGAGGCGAAGAACGCGCTGTGCGGAATACCACGCACGGGAGTGTCGTTCACGTTGGGCGTGATTCTCTGGCGCGCATTTGACGCAGGTGCAATGGACCGATGGATGCGGCGTCCGAGCCTTGCGATGGTGGCGCTTCTTCTTCTGGGGGTGTTTGCGATTCCGCAACCTACGGCCGTGGTGGACGCGATCCTCGTGCTGGTTGTTCTCCCTCTGCTTTTGATCGCCGGCGTGCTTTCGCTCAACTCATCATGTCTGTGGAATTGGTTGGGGCGCGTATCTTATCCGCTATACCTCATCCATTTCCCTGTCCTTTTTGTGTTTCAGGCTTTTTTGCTGCGAGGGGCTGGGCTGGCGGAACGCTTTGCGTGGTTCGCGATCTACCTCGTCGTCGCATTAATCGCAGCGTTGCTCATCACGGTGCTGTGGGACGAGCCTGTCCGCCGGAAAATTCGTGATGCGCGCCTAGCGCGCAAAGGGGGCGACGATAGAGCCGCATCGTTCGGCGGAGCAATGTTCAGTCAAGGCTTGCCGTAGAGTGCTGCCTCCGCTGCCCGGCGTTTCTTCAGTCCTTCCAGCACCTTGTGGTCGTTGTAGACCCATTTGCCGAATTCCTGCTGCGCCTCGGCGAACTGGCCCTGCCGGTGCAGTTTGCCGAGCGTCGATCCGGCAATGGCGCCGGTGTTGTAGTGAAACGAGACCAGCGCATCGAACTGGTTGGGTGTGGTAGTTGCCGTGCCGATGAACTGCGCGACGGCGTCGACATAGCGTTGGATATCGGATGTGAAGCGGGCGTCGCACTCGGCCAGCGTCCAGACCGTGTCCGGGCCGATGTCCGTACCGGTCGATCCCCAGCCGATCGTCCAGGGGAGGCCGTCACTGCTACCCGGGTCGGGATAGGCATCGAACCGGCCATCGGCGCGCTTTTTCGCGCAGCCTTCCCAAGTCTTGATGAGCAAGCGGCCTGCGTTGCCCAGAACATGCTCAGTGGCCGTACCGAGAGCGCGGTCTATAGCGGCATCGATCCGGGCGACGTCCTGCGGATTGAAACTGCGTCCGAGCAACTGGCGGACTTCATCGAAAATTGGCTTGCGGTCCAGCATGGGGCCTCTCCGTGATGTCGAGAAGGCCCAACAAGTAAGCCGGATGTGGGGCTGTAGGAAAACGGTTTTAGGCAGGCGGCGCTCCCTCAGAACTTGCGCAGCACTCCGCTTACCGGGATCGCGATGCTGGCCCCGCCGGCAACGGGATTGTCCTCGATCATGGCCTGCGACCCATCGTCAGCGGTTACCGTGATCGCATCGCCGGTCTTGGTGAACGTCACCGAACCGCCGCCCAGCGTAGGCATCGCCACCTTGCCCGTCTTGCTGGCGGCGATGGCGGCGGAGATATCTTCCGGCGTCATGTAGCCGGTCAGCATGTGATCGCGCACCAGCGCGGCCAGTGCGGCGTGGTCCTTTGCCTCGGTCAGCGTCTTGGCCTTGTCGCCCAGTGCATCGAAGGCATCGTCTTCCGGGGCGAGCAGCGTGTAGCTGCCCCTGTCGTTGAACACGCCCTCTATCCCCGTGGTCTTGAGCGCCTCTGCCATGGTCTGCATGCCATCGGCATCGTCTAGCACTTCGGGCAGGGTTTCGCTGGCCGGGGTCACTTGCGCCACTTCGCTGGAGGCATCGGCAGAGGGCGACTTGCCGGAGCAGCCGGCAAGGATCAGCGCGGTGGCAAGCAGCGGTGTGGCGAAGTGGGCTTTGCGCATGGCGGGGAACCTTGAAGCAGGGGCAGGGACGGGGCCGGTCAGGCGAGCAATTCGATGGCCGCCCGGACAATGCGGGTGGCGGGATCGAGTTGATAGATCGTCCCATCTGAATAGCGGTATAACGCGTCCCGCCCATCGTAGTACTGGTCGCGATAGCGATAAGGCACGTTGTAGACATCGTAGCCGGCCGGCATCGGGCGGCCGACCTCTATGCTGTTTCCGGTCAATAGCGCGGCAACGGCGGTGATCGCGGCGTCGTCCGGATCGAGGCGGTAGATCACGTTGTCATAGTAACGATAGCTGCTGGCCGGGCCGAGATCGTAATAGCGCGAATAATAGTCGGGCAGCGCCATGGCGCCGTAAGTGCCGGGCCATGGCTGCCCCACGGCGAGGGCACCGCCAAGCAGCGGGACATAGCTGGTGACCGCGCTGTCCGCGCCCAGGCGCAGCAGATAGCCGTCGGTATAGCGATAGCCGGATTCGCGGTTGTAATCGCCGTACCAGCCCGGCTGGTTCCAGCGGTTAGGGGCCGGTTCGGAAAGGGTGGGCGGGGCGCAGTTCGCGTACCGCTTGGCGATGCCCGGCGGGCAACCGTCGAAGCTGCGGCGTGAGCTTTGGCCGGCCCAGTCGAAGCGGCCCGGTGTGGTCACCACGTTGACGCGATCGTTGGTCGGCACCTGAAATTCGCGGCCTTGGGTATCCTTGTGGGCCACCTCGCGCACGTCCGCGCGGATCGGCCGGAGGCCCTGGCTGCCGTCCTGGCGCTGTTGCTGCCAATGCTGCTCCTGCTCGCGCCGGCGCTCGGCTTCCTGTTGGCGCGGCTGGTCGGGGGTGCCGGCGCCGCCCTCACGCGGGCGGTCGCCGTCCGGGCGTTGGCCGCGGCCGGGATCGCGGGGCTGGTCGCGCTGGGCGTCCCGCTCGGGCGCGTCGGGGCGCGAAGGCGATGCCTCGGAGTGGACTTGCGGGCGCTGCTGCTGATCGCGCTGCGGCTGGCGGCCCTGTTCCTGCAGGCGCGGCTGCGCGTTTGGGCGGTCTCCGGGAGGGTTTTGCCGTCCGGCCTCATGCGGTGTGTCGCGGGGGGCGTCGCGAGGGCCCTGGCCTGCCAATGCGCCGGGGCGGTCGCCTTGCGGTGATCCTTGCCGCGGCCCTTGGTCTTGGGGCGGTTGCGGCTGCGCGCCTATGGAAGCCGAGAGCGCCAGCAGGGCAAGGGCGGCGGTTCCCATGGTCAATGTGCTGCGGGTGCGGGCCATGCAGGGTCTCCTTCCGGGAAAAAGGCAACGGTTGCATACCGGCCGCTGTTCCCGCCGTCATGTCGCCAATGGTCGCAGCGGGGCAGCGCGGGGCGGGGACGGCCGATGGAGAGGGTAAAGAAAAAGGGCGCCCGGACAAGTCCGGACGCCCCGCTCGGTGAACCGAGGTTTCCCTTCCTTTCGGAAGGCAGCGCGATCAGGCGCTGTAGTACATGTCGAACTCGACGGCCGACGGCGTGGTTTCCCAGCGCAGCACTTCGGGCCACTTGAGTTCGAGGTAGGCTTCGATCTGGTCCTTGGTGAACACGCCGCCTTCGAGAAGGAATTCGTAGTCGGCAGCCAGCGAGTCCAGAGCTTCACGGAGCGAACCGCAAACGGTCGGCACTTCGGCGAGTTCGGCCGGCGGCAGATCGTAGAGGTTCTTGTCCATGGCGTCGCCAGGGTGGATCTTGTTCTTGATGCCGTCCAGGCCAGCCATCAGCAACGCGGCGTAGCACAGGTACGGGTTGGCCATCGCGTCGGGGAAGCGGAATTCCACGCGCTTTGCCTTGTCGCCCGCACCGTAAGGGATGCGGCACGAAGCCGAACGGTTGCGCGCCGAGTAGGCGAGCAGCACGGGGGCTTCGTAGCCCGGCACCAGGCGCTTGTAGCTGTTGGTGGTCGGGTTGGTGAAGGCGTTCAGGGCCTTGGCGTGCTTGATGACGCCGCCGATGAAGTACAGGCACATGTCCGAGAGACCGGCATAGCCGTTACCGGCGAACAGCGGGTTGCCCTTGTCCCAGATCGAGATGTGCGTGTGCATGCCCGAGCCGTTGTCCTTCATGATCGGCTTCGGCATGAACGTGGCGGTCTTGCCATAGGCCTGCGCGACCATGTGCACGACGTACTTGTAGATCTGCATGCGGTCGGCGGTCTGGACCAGCGTACCGAAGGTCAGGCCGAGTTCGTGCTGGGCAGCGGCCACTTCGTGGTGGTGCTTGTCGCAGGGCAGGCCCATTTCGAGCATGGTGGTGACCATCTCGGCGCGGATGTCGACGGCCGAGTCGACCGGAGCGACCGGGAAGTAGCCGCCCTTGGCGCGCGGACGGTGGCCCAGGTTGCCCTGGTCGTACGACTTGTCCGAGTTGCCGGGCAGTTCGATATCGTCGATCTTGAAGCCGTTGCCTTCGTAACCGTCGTAGAACTTCACGTCGTCGAACATGAAGAATTCGGCTTCGGGGCCGACGTACACGGTGTCGCCGAAGCCGGCCGACTTCACGAACGATTCAGCGCGCTTCGCGGTCGAGCGCGGGTCGCGGGCATAGAGTTCGCCGGTCGAAGGTTCCACGATGTCGCAGAACAGGATCAGCATCGGGGTGGCCGAGAACGGATCGGTGTAGACGGCGTCGAGGTCGGGCTTGAGGATCATGTCCGACTCGTTGATGGCCTTCCAGCCTTCGATCGACGAACCGTCGAACATCAGGCCGTCTTCCAGCTCGTCCTCGCCCAGGATCGTCGAGACCATGGTGAGGTGCTGCCACTTGCCCTTCGGGTCGGTGAAACGCAGATCAACCCACTCGATCTCTTCGTCCTTGATCTTCTTGAGGACGTCCTTTGCACTAGCCATTATCTTGGTTCTCCAGTGATGCTCTTCCGATCCCGAAAGAGACTTTGAGTTTGGGCAATTCGTGTCTTTCGGGAATGGACGGCCCCCCGACCCTCCATTCCCGATCCGGTCCAGTCTCCGCTAGGGGACGGGCCCGGAAAATCTCTGTGCGGGAAGGCGTGCCCGTCAGGCGACGGACGGCCCCTCCCACGAAATCCAGTGCGTCGATCGGCTCTCTTTAGAGAGCGTCGTCGTCGCGCTCGCCGGTGCGGATGCGGACGGCGGTTTCGATCGGCACGACGAAAATCTTGCCATCGCCGATGCGGCCGGTCTGCGCGGCGTCGGCAATCGCCTCCACAACGCGTTCGGCCAGGGCATCGGGCACGACTACCTCAAGCTTCACCTTGGGCAGGAAGTCGACCACGTATTCGGCGCCGCGATAGAGTTCGGTGTGGCCCTTCTGGCGGCCGAAACCTTTCGCCTCGGTAACGGTGATGCCCGAGACGCCCACTTCGTGCAGCGCTTCCTTCACTTCGTCGAGTTTGAACGGCTTGATGATCGCTTCGATTTTCTTCACGCCTGTCTAGACCCCTGCGCTTGTTCCCGGCTTCTTTCCGATGAGGTGTCCGGTCCCGGGAACCAGCTTCCTCGCGCGCGACTCCCATCAAGAATCGTGCCAATGCGGATGGGGCAGTCCTAGGCGAAGTGTGCAGGCGCGAAAAGCCCGGATTTTCACCTTTTGCAGGGCTGTTTAGCAGCCTTATGCGGGTAAACCCATGGATGGGCACAACATCTGTTCAAGAAATGGGCAGGGTGTGCCTGAAAATTGTGCAAGCGCTGCCTAAGTGCAAGGCGTTTTGGGCTCGATCGTTAGCGGCGCGGTTAACGCCGGCATGCGGCCCATGCGAAAAGCGCCGCAGGTCCAGTTGGATCTGCGGCGCTCATGGTGATTCAGGAAGAAGCTTTTGTCTAGAGCCTAAGCCCGGCCGTCTCGGGAAGGCCGGCCATCAGGTTCAGGTTCTGCACCGCAGCGCCGCTCGCGCCCTTGCCCAAGTTGTCGAGCATGGCGACCATGCGGGCCTGCGAACCGTCTCCGGCACCCAGCACGCGCAAGGTCAGGCTGTCGACCGGCTCCATCGAGGCGCGCAGCAGCAGTTCGTCGGGCTGGTCGTCGACCACCGAGACGACCGGGCTGCCGGCATAGAACTCGGCGAGCGCGGCGCGCAGTTCGGCGGCGGTGCCGGCCTTCGCCATCATCGAAAGGTGCAGCGGCACTTCGACCAGCATGCCGCGATGCGCGGGCACCACGGCGGGGGCGAAGATCGGGGCATGGGCAAGGCCGACATGCGCGGTCATTTCCGGCACATGCTTGTGGCCGAGCGCCAGGCCATAGGCGCGGAACGCCACGTCACGGTCTTCCTCGAACCGGGCGATCAGCGCCTTGCCGCCGCCCGAATAGCCGGAGACGGCATGGCACACATAGGGCCAGTCGGCCGGCAGCAACCCGGCGCGCACCAGGGGCGCGACCAGCGCGATGAAGCCGGTGGGATAGCAGCCCGGATTGCTGACGAAGCGTGCGGCGGCCACGGTGTCGCGGCCGATCACTTCGGGGAAGCCGTAAGTCCAGCCCGGCGCAACGCGGTGCGCGGAAGAGGCGTCGATCACCCGCGTGGTATCGTTGCTGATCATGCCGACGGCGGCCTTGGCGGCATCGTCCGGCAGGCAGAGGATCACGAAATCGGCGGCGTTGAGCGCTTCTGCGCGGGCGGCATCGTCCTTGCGACGCGCTTCGTCGAGGACGATCAGTTCGAATTCGTCGCGGCCGGCAAGCCGTTCCGCGATTTCGAGCCCGGTGGTGCCGGCGGCACCGTCGATGAAGACGCTCTTTGCCATTACTTCACAGTCTCGATCTGGCTCAGGGCAACATAGCCGACCTGGCCGTCTTCGCCCAGCTGGCCCCAGGCCCACTGACCGGCGATGTCCAGCACGTTGAAAGTCTCGCCCACCGGCAGGTCGCGAATCGCTTCCGCCTCGTCACGCCCGAAAGTGCGCAGCACGGCGCCGTCCAGGATCGTGTGCGGCATCGGCACCGCATAGTGCGGCACGAAGCAACGCCCGGCGAGCTTGATGTGCGCAAGGTCGCCGCGAACGGGCAGGCAGCCGGGATCCGCGGTCACGCTAGGCCCCGTCATGGCAAGCTGCTTCAGGGCAGGCGTGCCGTCGTTCGGGGAGCGGGTATAGGAATCCTCAGTGGCCAACGCGGGGGAATCTCCAAAAGCAAAGATGCGCGCGCTTAGCGGGGGCTCGTCCATTTCGCAACATCAGCCGCCCGTTGGGGTGTAGCGCTGTTGCAACACGTGCCATGCCGCGCGCAGGCCCAGAGCATCGCCGCCCTTCGGGCGACCGGGCTTCGTGGCGGGCCGCCATGCGAAAGTATCGAAGTGAATCCAGTCGGTTCCGGCCGGCACGAAGCGGTCCAGGAACAGCGCGGCGGTGCTGGATCCGGCAAAGCCGCTGGATCCGGCATTGTTGATGTCGGCAATGTCGGACTTCAGATATTCGCGGTAGCCGTCGTAGAGCGGCAGGCGCCAGCAGGGATCGTCCACCGCAAGCCCGGCGTCCAGAATCTCCTGCGCGGTTTCGTCCCGGCGCGTGAACAGCGCGGGCAGGTCCGGCCCCACGGCCACGCGGGCGGCGCCGGTCAGCGTGGCGAAGTCGATCACCAGTTCCGGCTCCTTCTCGCCCGCACGGGCCAAGGCATCGCCCAGCACCAGACGGCCTTCGGCATCGGTATTGCCGATCTCCACGGTGATGCCGGCGCGGCTTTTCAGCACGTCTCCGGGGCGGAAGGAGTTGCCGGCGATCGCGTTCTCCACGGCGGGCACCAGCAGGTGCAGGCGGACCGGCAGCTTGGCGGCCATTATCAGGCGGGCGAGGGCGAGCGCGTGCGCCGCGCCGCCCATGTCCTTCTTCATCAGCAGCATTCCGGCGCCGGGCTTGATGTCCAGCCCGCCCGAATCGAAGCAGACGCCCTTGCCGATCACGGCGATGCGGGGGTGCTTGGGATCGCCCCATTCCAGTTCGATCAGGCGCGGCGCATGGGCGCGGCCCGCCGCTCGGCCGACGGCGTGGACCATCGGATATTCGCGTTCGAGCATTTCGCCGCGCGTCACATGGATTTCCGCGCGGAACGCCTTGGCCAGTCCTTCAGCCTCCGCCTCAAGCTGGCCGGGGCCCATGTCCTCGGCAGGCGTGTTGACCAGATCGCGCACCAGTTCGGTGGCTTCGGCGGCAGCGATCGCCGCGTCGATCGCCTTGACCTCGCTGGTCAACAGCACGCGCGGGCCTTCGTCGGCGGGATCGGACCGATAGCGGTCGAACCGGTACTGGCCGGTCACCCAGCCCAGCATCGCCTTGCCGACTTCGCCGCCGGAGCAGCGATACGTGCCGGCGGGCAGCACGTCCGCCAGCTTGCCAAGGCACCAGCTGGTCAATGCGGCGGGATCGGCAACGCCGGCGACGACCGCCCAGCCATCGCCATCGGTCACGATCGCATGGCTGCCGGCATCGCCCGCGAATTTCTGCGCATCCAGCGCGGCCCGCTGCGGAACCGACAGGCCCTTCAGGAATTGGTCCAGTCCATCCTTGTTCACAAGGTGGATGGTCACGGCCTTCTGGCCACGGTCGGGCTGAATCAATGCGTTCTTGTCGCTCATGGAAGGATTCTCTAGCCTCCCCGCGAGCGGTAGCCGAGAGGAAAATGATGCGAAATCGTGCTGGGTTGATGGCGTCGGTTGCAACAGCAATGCTTCTGGTGGCGGGCTGCAAGAGCGAGCCCGCACCTTCCGCGACCCAGACGGTTGCCGCAGAGGCGACCGAAGCGGCTGTGGCCACCGAGAATGCGGGTACGCCGACCGACGATGCCAGCGCCGTGCCTGTGGGCGGCGGCCGCAAGGACAAGGTGGCGAACGACCTCTACGAGTTCGAATATGCCTATCCCGACGCGGCGGGCGCGATCCCCGGCCTGAAGGCGGAACTGGACAAGCAGCTTGAGCAGCAGCGCGCCGAACTGATCGGTTCCGCCAAGGACGATCGGGCCGAGGCCAAGAAGAACGACTTCCCCTACCACGCGCACAGCTATCAGGAGGACTGGAAGGTCGTTGCCAGTCTGCCCGGCTGGCTCTCGATCTCGTCCGAGTTCTACACATTCTCCGGCGGCGCCCACGGCATGAGCGGGTCCGACACGCTGTTGTGGGACCGCCATGCGGAAACGGCGCGCAAGCCGGTGGACCTCTTCGTCAGCAAGGCGGCGCTGTCGAAGGCACTGCGGACGCCGTTCTGCGCGGCGCTGAACAAGGAACGCGGCAAGCGGCGCGGCGCGCCGGTGGTTCCGGGCAATGACGAGATGTTCAACGACTGTATCGATCCGCTCGAACAGGTCGTGATCCTGGGCTCCACCAACGGGCAGACGTTCGACCGCATCGGCGTGCTCGTGCCGCCCTACAACGCCGGGCCTTATGCGGAGGGCAGCTACGAGGTCACCCTGCCGGTGACGGGCGCGGTGATGGCAGCGCTCAAGCCCCAATATCGCGCGAGTTTCTCGCTCGGGAAGTGACGGCGCTTTTTCTGAAAATTCGCTGAAGGCGAATTCTGCGGCACCAGCCCACTCCCCCACCCGACCTCCCACCAATGTATCCTGATGGGAGGTCGGGTGGGGGAGTGGGCTGGTGCCGCATGAAAATGCCCACTCGGGCATTTTCCAAACGGACTTTCGACGAAACGCAACCACAACTGCGCAGTCCTGATTCGCAATTTCGATCCGGCCTCGCTATCTTGGCGCCATGACCGAATACCAGACCGTCGAACCCGGAAGTGAAACCGTCCTGCGCGACGGCACCATCAAGCTGCACGGCCCTGAGGGCTTCGAGGGCATGCGCAAGGCCGGCCGCCTTGCCGCCATGATTCTCGACGAGATTGCGCCGATGGTGCAGCCGGGCGTTTCCACGGCCGAGATCGACGACAAGGTGCGCGAATTGACGCTGGACGGCGGCGCCGTGCCGGCGACGCTCGGCTATCGCGGCTATGCCCATTCGTGCTGCATCTCGATCAACCACGTGGTTTGCCACGGCATTCCGTCGGAAAAGACGATCAAGGACGGCGACATCGTCAATATCGACGTGACCCCGCTGCTCGACGGCTGGCACGGCGACACCAGCCGCATGTACTTGGCCGGCGACGTCTCGCTGAAGGCGCGCCGCCTGGTCGACGTGACTTATGAGTGCCTGATGATCGGCATCGAGCAGGCCAAGCCCGGCAACCGCGTGGGTGACATCGGTGCGGCCATTCAGGCCTATGCCGAGTCGTTCCGCTACGGCGTCGTGCGCGAGTTCTGCGGCCACGGCCTTGGCCGTCTGTTCCACGATGCGCCCGAAGTGGTGCATGCCGGCCGCCCCGGCACTGGCCCATTGCTGAAGCCGGGCATGTTCATGACCATCGAACCGATGATCAACCTGGGCAAGCCGCCGGTGAAGCTGCTTTCGGACGGCTGGACGGCGGTGACGCGCGACAAGTCGCTCTCGGCGCAGTTCGAACACTCGATCGGCATTACCGAGACGGGTTGTGAGATCTTCACGACCAGCCCCAAGGGCCTCCACAAGCCGCCGTATGCTTGATTGAAATCCGGCCGCTGGCCGGATTTGCGGCACCTGCGCATTAGAAAATGCCGTTTGAGACAGGTCCGATATCGCTCCGGCGCATGTGCCGGGGCGTGACCTGACGCGCGCGTCATGACAGCCTCCCGCCCGACAATATCGAAGGGGAGAGCTATGGCGACTGCAGCGATGGACCTGACCGGCGGCGTTCCTGAAGATCGCGAATTCGTCGTGGCCGAAAAGCCCGATGACGGCTTGCGCGATGCCGTGAACGTCTGGATCGAGGAAGAAAACGGCCTCTTCGCCATGCGCATCGGCGTCGAGGCGGTAGGCTCTCACTGGGATCGGCACGAGTTCTGGCTGGACGTTGCCTTCGCCGATGGCCGCCTGCTTTCCAAGCGTGGCGACGGCGACACGCATTCGCCCTATGACGCCGAAGGCCGCCCCACCGTGCGCGGCACCGGCCCGGTGCGCTTCGAATGCGTGGAGCCGTTCCGCCGTTGGACGGTGACCTACAAGGGACAGGTGGCGGAGACCACCGCGCAGGAGATCATCGACAATCCCGGCTTCGAGGAAACGGCCTGGGCCGATCTCGAAGTGTCCGTCGATATGGAAATGGCCGCGCCGCCGTGGGTACCGGGATCGCTGCTGCCCGAAGCGGCCGAGGCGCTCGGCGGCGAGCAGGGCAGCTTCATGAGCCCGCGCTACGAACAGCTGTTCCGCTGCGCCGGCACGCTCACCGTCAATGGCGAGAGCCGGCCGTTCAAAGCCAACGGCCTGCGCATCCGCCGCACCGGCTTCCGCGCCTTCGCCGGGTTCTGGGGGCACTGCTGGCAGTCCGCCACGTTCCCCAGCGGACGCGCGTTCGGCTTCAACATCTATCCGCCGCGTGAGGACGGGGCGCTCAACTATGCCGAGGGCTGGATCATCGACGCGGACGGCACCCGCACGCCCGCGCGGCCGGTGCAAGTGCCTTGGCTGCGGCGCTTCGTCACCGGCGGGGAAGACGTGTCCTTCGTGCTGGAAACCATCGACGGTCACCGGGTGGAGATTGCCGGCAAGACCTTCACCAACACCCGCTCGCGCGGTGGGCATGTGTTGCCGCCGGACTGGCCCAAGGACTTCCCGCTCGTCCAGCAGAGCCACGCCTTCTACGAATGGGATGGCGAGCGGACGACCGGCATGATCGAACGCTCCAGCAAGCCCAGCGTGATGGAGCTTTAGGGGCTCCAAAGCGGGACCCAAGGGCGGGGCAGCTTGTACCGCACGCTCCACTCGCCCCGTTCCATCCAGCGCCCCTATCCCGTCATCCCCGCGAAGGCGGGGATCCCGCTTGTTCTTCGCGGGGAGGAGGAAGGAAGCGGGGCCCCCGCCTTAGCGGGGGCGACGGAGTTATGTGGTGCGGAGGGCTGTTGTGTCTGGCGGATTTGGAGAGGCCGTAAGTCAGTCGCCCCCAACCGGCTCCAGAAACACCAGCCGGAAATCCTCGCGCTCCACATCGGCAAGAGTGTGCTGGGTAAAGTGAAGCAACCCGTCCTCCGGATGGAGGAAATCGCGCGCGCCACCCGCGCGCGCGAGCACCGACTGGCTTTCCCAACCCGCGCGAAACTCCGGGCTCTCCACCTGTAGCCACTCCACCACCGCCGCCACGCGCGGATCGGCCATCACGCGGCCATAGTCGCGGCGGAACTCGGCCAGCAGGCGCATGGCGCGCGTGTGCCAGTCGGGCAGCAGGCTGCGCGCGGCGGGGTGCGTGAAGACGTAGCGCAGCAAGTTGGGCGCGGCCTCCATATCGAACATCCCGGCAAACAGCCGCCGCGCCCCGGCATTGGTCGCACAGACCGACCACGCGGGATCGAGCGCATAGGCCGGGAAGGGCAGTGCGGCGATGGCGGCAGTGATCGCCGGTGGCGCGGCCTCAGGCGAAGGCGCGAAGGGATCGGCCGGATCGCGCCGCTCGGCAAGCGAGAACAGGTAGTCGCGCTCGGCGGGGGACAGGCTGAGGGCACCGGCGAGCCGGCCAAGCGTTTCGGCAGAGGGGCGCACCTCGCGCCCCTGTTCGATCCAGGCGACCCAGGTGGTGCCGATGGCGGCGCGCGCGGCCAGTTCCTCCCGCCGCAGGCCGGGCGTGCGGCGGCGGCGGGCGTGGCCCTCAGGCGCGAGCCCTTCGCGGCGGGCGCGGACGAAAGCACCCAGCAGGCGGCGTTGTTCCTCGGTGGACATGGCAACGCTTATAACAGGATAATTATGTCCATTGTAACAGGCTAAATCGAAGGCATTGAGGGCGCCGAAAGGAGATCGACCATGACCGATCAGACCCAGAATGCACCGTCTAAACACAACCCGGCGCAACACACTCTGGCGCAGAGCCAGTTCGGGGAAGTGTCCGCGACCTACGTAACCAGCGCCGTCCACGCGTCCGGAGCGGACTTGGAAACCATCGCCGCCCGCGCGCTCGTGGCCGCACCGGGGCACGCGCTCGACTTGGGGGCAGGTGGCGGCCATGTCGCCTATGCCATGGCTCCGCACGCGGCGAAGGTGACGGCCTGCGACCTCTCGCCGGAGATGCTGGAGCAAGTCGCGGCCGAAGCGGCGCGGCGGGGCCTTGCGAATATTGCGGTGGAAGCGGCGCCCGCCGAAGCGCTGCCGTTTGCCGACGACGGCTTCGACTTCCTGGCCTGTCGTTTCTCCACCCACCATTGGCGCGATGCCGAGGCTGGCCTTCGCGAGGCGCGGCGCGTGTTGAAGCCGGGTTCGCCGGCGATCTTCGTGGACGTGGTCGCACCCGGCGACGCTTCGGCGGACACGCACTTGCAGACGGTGGAACTGCTGCGCGATGTCAGCCACGTGCGCGACTATACGGTGGCACAGTGGATCGCGATGCTCGACCGCGCCGGGTTCGCCGTGCGCGAGGTTCGCACTGCACGGCTGCGCATGGATTTCGCCACCTGGACCGCCCGGATGCGTACCCCGCCCGAGCGTGTCGCAGCAATCCGTGCGCTTCAGGTCGTCGCATCAGCCGAAGTGGCGGGCTGGTTCGAGATCGAGGCGGATGGCTCGTTCACCATCGATACGGTGACGATCGAGGCGGTTTGAGCCCCGCTTGTCCTCCCCGGGACGGGGAGGTGGCAGTCGCGAAGCGGCTGACGGAGGGGAGCCGCGTCCTCACGCGACTTTTGCGTAAACCGCCAATCCCCTCCACCACCCTTCGGGCGGTCGCCCTCCCCGTGCCGGGGAGGACTGGGCCTTACTCCGGCTGCGCTACCAGGCGCAGGTAGGGCTTCAGCGTCTCCCAACCTTCCGGATAGATCTTGGCCGCTTCCTCGTCCGAAACGGCGGGGACGATGATCACCTTCTCGCCGTCCTGCCAGTTCACTGGGGTCGCCACGCGGTGGCGGGCGGTGAGCTGCATCGAATCGAGCACGCGTAGGATCTCGTCGAAGTTGCGGCCGGTGGTCATCGGGTAGCTGATCATCAGCTTGATGCGCTTGTCCGGGCCGATCACGAAGACGGTGCGCACGGTGGCGTTATCCGCTGCCGTGCGGCCTTCCGCGCCGCCCTCGATCGCTTCGGGCAGCATGTTGTAGAGCTTGGCTACGGTGAGTTCGGTATCGCCGATCATCGGGAAGTTCGGCTTGGTGCCCTGCGTTTCCGCGATATCTTCGGCCCAGCGGTCGTGATTGCCGACCGGATCGACGCTGAGGCCGATGATCTTGGTATTGCGCTTGTCGAATTCGGGCTTGAGGCTGGCCATGTAGCCCAGCTCGGTGGTGCAGACCGGCGTGAAGTCTTTCGGGTGAGAGAACAGGATGGCCCAGCTGTCACCGATCCATTCGTGGAAATTGATCGGGCCTTCGGTGGTCTCTGCCCTGAAATTGGGCGCTTCGGAATTGATACGGAGCGTCATCGCGGTCCTTCCCCTCGGTTCCGGGCAGACCCTTGCGCCTCCCGAAACAATGAAACGGCTAATTCAAGAAGCGAAAATTCGCGCGAATTGGTATCCGATTCGTCAGGGACTGGACAGAAGCTTTTGTGCACGGGTGAACACTTCTTCACCTGGCCGGTCATTGTGTGAGACAAGGCGGGGCTAGAAAGAGATGACCGCCTCACCAATGGCATCCCACACTCGGGCCAGTTCCTCGTCGGTGATGCAATAGGGCGGCATCACGTAGACGGTGTTGCCCAGCGGGCGGAGCAGCACATCGCGCTCTCGGAAGAAGGCCATCAGGCGCGGGGCAAGGTCGCTCATGTAGCCGGTTTCGCCGCTGGTCTTCAGGTCCAGCGCGGCGATGGTGCCAAGCGTGCGCGGATTGTCGAAGTGGCAGAACCGGTCGAGCTTCTCGATCCACGCGACCTGCTTTGCGGCCAGCGCGCTCACCCGTTCCAGCACCGGCTCCGCGCGCCAGATGGCAAGGTTGGCCGCTGCCGCCGCGCAGGCGATCGGGTTGGCGGTGTAGCTGGACGAGTGGAAGAACATCCGCGCGCGGTCTGTCGAATGGTGCGCCTCGAAGATCGGTTCCGCCGCCATGGTGACGGCCAGCGGGACGGAGCCCCCGGTCAGGCCTTTCGACAGGCACAGGATATCGGGCACCACGCCCGCCTGTTTGCAGGCGGTGAGCGTGCCGGTGCGGCCCCAGGCGGTCATCACTTCGTCGGCGATGAACAGCACGCCGTGCTTTGCGCAGATCTCGCGCATCGCCTTCAGCGTTTCGGGGCCGTAGATCAGCATTCCGCCGGAACCGAGCACCAGCGGCTCCACGATCAGCGCGGCCGTGTCCGGCAGGCGGCAGAGCGCTTCCAGGGCGTCGAGCGTTTCCTGTTCGGCACCGGCGGCGGGGAAGGGGATGCGGCCCACGTCGAACAGCAGCGGGTCGTAAGGCCGGTTGAACACGCCGCGCGCGCCAACCGACATCGCGCCGATGGTGTCGCCGTGGTAGGAATGCTCCATCACCACGATGCGGTGGCGGTTTTCGCCGCGCCAGTGCCAGAAGCCCAGCGCCATCTTCAGTGCGACTTCGACGGCGGTGGAGCCGGAGTCCGAGAAGAATACCCGCGTCAGGCTTTCCGGCATGATCGCGCGCAGCCCGGCGGCGACTTCCTCGGCCGGCTCATGCGTCCAGCCCGCGAAGATCAACTGGTCCAGCTTCTGCGTCTGCTCGGCAATCGCGGCCATGATGCGCGGGTGGCAATGGCCGTGCGTCGTCACCCACCACGAGGAAATCGCGTCGATCACCGCGCGCCCGTCCGCCGTGTGGAGCAGCGCGCCCTTGGCATGGGTGACCAGCGGCACCGGCTCGTTCAGGCCGTGCTGGGTGAAGGGATGCCAGATCGAAGAACTCATGCCGCCCCCGTTTCCACGACGAAATCCTTGAGATCGAAATTTGCGGCGAAGGCCTCGCGCAGCGTCTCCGGCGTCAGCGGGGAGACATGCGGCAGGCGGCCGAGGCGGCGGACTTTGCCCATCGTGCAGATCGTCGCTTCGCTGTCTTCCTGAGCTTCGCCGACGAAGGCGACGCCCAACACTTCCACGCCGCGCGCTCGCAGGGCTTCGATCGTCAGCAGCGAATGGTTGATCGTGCCCAGCACCGTGCGCGCCACCACGATCACCGGCGCCTGCCAGCGCGCGAACTGGTCGGCATACGTCATGCTGCGCGACAGCGGCACCAGCGCGCCGCCGGCACCTTCCACCACCAGCGCGCCATCGACATGCGGCAGGGCGAGGCGGGCAGGATCGATCTCCACCCCGTCTATCTCCGCCGCGCGGTGGGGCGAGCAGGGGGTGGTGAGGCGATAGGCTTCCGCCAGCACGTTTTCGCGCGGCAGGCCTGAGAGGCGGGCGACGCGGTCGGCATCGCCGCCGTCCTCTTCCAGCCCGGCCTGAACCGGCTTCCAGTAATGCGCGCCAAGGGCGCCCGCGAGCGCGGCGGCGAAGACGGTCTTGCCGATCTCGGTATCGGTGCCGGTTACGATGATGGTGCTCATAAGCCGCTCAACTAGCGCGGCATACGTGACAGGTCACGACCTCGTAAGTCACTTCGCATCCGCTTTGGGCAAATCGACCCAGCGTGCGGCGCAATTGTCCCGGTGTCAGTGGCCGATGGTTGGCGTCGGCCGCCTGCGCGCCGATGGCCTTGAGGCCGCGCAGGAACGCCATCGGGTCTTCGTGGCGCTCCACATGGTTTTCGACCGTGACGGTGCATTCGCGGAAGTTGGAGATCGGCGCGAAAGCGGGCGTTCCGGCGCTCAGGCCCTCGGCCACGTGGGCGGCGCGCCATTCGGCGAAGCTACCGGGGCCGAGCGTGGTGACGATCAGGTGGCCGCCGGGCGCCAGCCACTCCGCCATGCGCGCGAGAGCGGCGGGGGCATCGTCGAACCACTGCACCGCAAGGCTGGAGCAGATCAGATCGAACGGGGCACCCTGGGGCGCCCCATATTCGCCATCCAGCACCGCGAAGCGGCGATGCGCGTTCTCGCCAAGGCGAGCGCGGCAACGCTCCAGCATTTCGGGCGCGAGGTCGGTGATCAGCCAGTCGCCGCCGATCCCGACATTGCCGAGCGCTTCGGTGAGAAAGCCGGTGCCGCAGCCGATCTCCAGCACCCGCGGATTTTCAGACAGGTCGAGAGCGGCGATCCGCGCGGCTAGCGCCTCTGCCACCTCGCGTTGCACGCGGGCGTGGCCGTCGTAGTCAGGCGCGGCGGCGAAGGCGCGGCGGACTTTCTCGCGCGGGACGTTCATGCCGGCCCCGCCGGTGTCAGCATCGCCGCCAGCCCGCGCACCGCTTCGGCGCAGAGTTCGGGATCCTCGATCGGGAGCAAGTGCCCGCCCGCCTCGCTCTCGATCCGGCGCACTTCCGCGCCTTCGAACGTGGTGGCGCGCATCGGGCCGGGCATCAGCGGATCCTGCCCGCCTTGCAGCGAGATCACCGGAACCTTGGGCAGCGGCGCCCGCGCATCGCGCAAGCGCAGCAGGTCGAGCCGAAGCAGGTCGGCATCGATCTTGCCCTTCGGCACCGTGCCGCCGATCTGCTGGTGGAAGCTGGCGAGCACGCCTGCCGGGGTCTGTCCGAAACGGCGGATCATGTGCTCCACCACGCGCACCGGCACGCCCGGCTGGCCGAGCGGCGCCGTGAAGCGCGCAAAGCCGTTGATCGCGACCACGCCGACCAGCCCCGGCGGCGGATCGGCCAGTACGCGGATCGTGCCGAAGCTGTGCGTCACTGCGATGCAGGGGCCTACCACTTCAGGCGCGATGGGCGCGCCGAAGTAACCGCGATCGTCGATTGCGCAGTCGAAATCTGCCAGCGAGGCGGCAAGCGGCTGCCAAAAGGTCCGGTCGAAACCCCAGCCATGCGCGAAAAGCAGCTTCACCGATGCGCCTCGATGGCGGCGAGCAGCGCGTCGATATCGGCCTGCGAATGCGTGGCGCGCAGCGCGATGCGCAGGCGGCTGGTGCCGGGCGGCACCGTCGGTGGGCGGATCGCGGAGGCGAGGAAGCCGGCTTCCTCCAGCTTGCGGGAGAGGGCCATGGCATCGGCCTCCGCCCCGATCACGGCGGGCACGATCTGGGTGGAGGATTCGCCATGGTCGAGCCCCAACCGCGCAAGCCCAGCGCGCAGGCGGTCGCCCAGCGCGGAGAGATGGGCGCGCTCGGCCTCCATCGCCGGCACAAGATCCAGCGCGGCATCGACGGCGCCCAGCACGGCGGGCGGCGGCGCGGTGGTGAAGATCATGCCGCTGGCCGCGTTGACCAGATAGTCGATCAGCACTTGCGATCCGGCGATATAGGCGCCGAACCCGCCCAGCGCCTTGCTGAACGTGCCCATGATGACATCGACACGCCCCGGCGCCAGGGCGGAGAGGCCCGCGCCGTCCGGGCCAAGCACGCCGGTCGCATGCGCCTCGTCGATGTAGAGAATGGCGTCGTGCCGTTCGGCGATTTCCGCCAGGCGCAGCACATCGGCGCGGTCGCCATCCATCGAGAACACGCTCTCGGTCAGGATCAGTCGTGCCGGAGCCTCCGCGCCCTTGGTGGCGAGAAGCTGTTCGAGATGGTCGAGATCGTTGTGGCGGAACCGGTGCTGGCGCGCGCCGGACATGGCCACCCCGGCATGCATGCTCGCGTGGATCAGCCGGTCCGCGAACACCGCAACACCGGGCATGGCGGCGATCAGTGCAGGGATCGTGGCAGCGTTGGCTTGCCAGCCGCTGGCGAAGACCAGCGCCGCTTCGGCATGCTTGAACTTCGCGATCCGCGCTTCCACGGCGAGATGCGCCGGGCTGGTGCCCGTCACCAGCCGCGATGCGCCCGATCCGGTGCCATGTTCGCGCGTCCATTCGGCCGCGCGCTCCGCCAGCAGCGGATGGGTGGCGAGGCCGAGATAGTCGTTGCTGGAAAAATCGACCAGTTCGCGCCCGTCGCGCCGGATGCGGCCGGCGGTGGTCAGCGCAGCAGGGCGCAGCACGCGCCGCTGCCCAGCGCCATCGATCCGCGCCAGAGACGCCGCGAGGAAGGAATCGAGCCTCTTCATCGCGCTCGCCGGTATGGCAAGCGGCGGGCAGAGACAATGGCGGATCGCGAACGGCAACGTGTGTGCAGGTCAATCCGCCGCAGGATGGCGGATGAAGGGATGCCCCGGCGCGGAACTTATATCGGTGTTTTTCCCGATCAATTGGATGATCGACTATGCCTTGAAACACATATAGTTTTGCCGTCCGGAACAGGGGAAAGCGATGGCGGACGAGGGTTACCGTCACGGGGAGTTTGTCCTTCGCACGGTGCGGTCTGAAACCGCAGCCGCGCTGTCACCCGTGGCGGCATCGTGGTGCCGCTCGGCCTTGCGCTATGGGCTCGATCCGGACGCATTGAACAAGGCCGATCCGGTCGAAGCCAGAACCCTGGCCATGATCCGAGAGGCAAGCGGCGCCTTGCCGCTTATCGCCCAGCCGGTGGTCGATGCCCTGTTCGGCAGCGTGGGGCGCAGTGGCGCCTGCCTGCTGCTGGCCAATGGCGACGGCGTGGTGCTGGACATGCGGGCCAGCGATGCCGAGCACGAAGTGTTCGTTTCCCACGGCCTCGCGCTTGGCGCGGGCTGGGGCGAGGACTTGCAGGGCACCAACGGCATCGGCACCTGCCTTGTGGAGCAGCGGCCCGTCACGATCCGCCGCGACGAGCACTTTGCCAGCCGCAACACCGGCGTTTCCTGCATGGCCGCGCCGATCTTCGATCCGCAGGGGCAGATCATGGCGGCGCTGAACGTTTCCAGCGCCCGGCGCGATCTGGATGAGGCGATGGCGCTGCTGGTTTCCGCCCTGGTGCACGATGCCGCCCGCACCATCGAACGCGATGTCTTCTGCCAGAGCTTCGCCGATGCGCGGATCGTGCTTGCCCCCGGAGAGCGGCCGGGCAGTGGCCCGTCACTGCTGGCGGTGGACCGGGACGATCTGGTGATCGGCGCCACCCGCACGGCGCGGCGACGGCTGGGGATGGAAGTTGGCGCGCGGCTCGATCCGCGCCCGCTGGGCGATGTGCTGGGTCAGCCGGGAACGGGCGGTTTCGACGATGGCGATCGCACCGTGCTGCGGCAGGCGCTGGCACGGGCGGGCGGCAATGTCTCGGCGGCGGCGCGGCTGCTGGGGATCGGCCGGGCGACATTCTATCGACGGATGGAGCGTGTGGGTCTCACGGCCTGATGCGACTCGTCCTGACGCAACTCCGCCGGACGTGAAGCGGCCACGCTCCATCGAACCCGCAGCATCGGTCCGGAATGGACAAGACCTGTCCCGCTGGCGAGACAGGTTCGGCGCATCAGTTGGGTCCGGCCCTTGTCCGCCTGATACCGTTATCATAATTTGATCTTGCAGCTTCCTGGGGCCTCCTCCCTCCGCCGTCTCGGGAAGCTCAGGCGCTGGCGAGGCTTATCCTCTCTCCCATCCCCCCGCAGTGGGCCTCGCCGGCGCTTTCCCTCGTTCCACCCCAGGCATGGTTTGCAGCCACCGCGCGCCTCGCGCGTTGAATGGGCATCGAAAACAGCCCGTACGGTGTCGCTTGAAACCGCTTCTTCCCGCTTCCTTCGCCCCCGTAGCCCTGCTTGGCGTAGCCCTGCTGGGCGCGTGCCATTCCGAACGCCGCGAACCGGAGCAGGCACCATCTTCCCCTGAGCCGGCCGACCCGCTGGCGTTCGAGAGCGCGCCCAACGCGCAGAAGATGCCTGAAAGCCCCGCGCTGCGGGCGCAAGTGGCGCTCAGCCGCCGTGGTTTCTCGCCCGGTGTGATCGATGGCAAGGAAAGCGCCGCTTACGCTCTGGCGCTGCGCGGATTCCAGCAGGCGCAGGGTCTGCCGCAGACCGGCAAGCTCGATCCGGCGACGCAGCAGGCGCTGTTGGCCGGAATGGGCGCGGCCACGCGGCAGGTGGTTATCCCGATCGCTTTCGCGCGCGGCCCGTTCTTTCCGGACCTGCCGCATGACATGGCCGGGCAGGCGAAGTTCGATCACCTGGGCTATCGCAGCATGAGCGAGGCGCTGGCCGAGCGCTTTCACACCACGCCCGAGACGCTGCAGGCCCTCAATGCACCAGGCACGGTGCTGGGGGCAGGGCGCACCCTGCGCGTGCCCGATATTCCCGATGCCGCGCCCGCACAGATCCCGGACGACAAGACCGGCTGGGCCGACACCCTCGTCCGCCTTGGCGTCGCAGCCGACCAGCCGCGCGCCGATCACATCGTGGTCGACAAGTCGGATGGAGCCCTCCGCGCCTACGACGCGCAGGGCCGGGTGATCGCCCAGTTCCCGGTCACCACCGGCAGCGGCCACGATCCGCTGCCGATAGGCGCCTGGAAGATCGTGGGAGAGGCGCGCAATCCCGATTACCACTTCAATCCGGATCTGTTCTGGGATGCCAAGAAGAACGCCAAGGACAAGCTGCTGAAGCCGGGCCCGAACGGCCCTGTCGGCGTCGTCTGGCTGGACTTGTCCAAGGAGCACTACGGCATCCACGGCACGCCGGAGCCGCAGAACATCGGCAAGACCGAAAGCCACGGCTGCGTGCGCCTGACCAACTGGGACGCCGCGCGGCTGGCGCAGATGGTTTCGGCGGGGACCAAGGTGGTGTTTCAGGAGTGAGGCTGGCCTGCGTTTTATCCAATGGTTGTTGGAATGGCCGTTTCCAGAATGCCGCCTCTGGCTGCTCTACGGCAGGAATTGTGGGCTAGCGGACGTCGCATCGCCGAGCCCTCCAAACCCCGACAACGAGGATTCCTGAGGTAATGACGAGAGTTAAGGTGGTTTGAATCTGAGTTGCGTCGAGACGCGTAGGCCGGGTCAGTCTACGTTCCGCAATACAAACTTTGCGATGAATTGCCTTCCCCGAGTTGGGCAACTCTGGCGATGTGGTGCAACAACTCTCCATCGGGCGACATAGGCTGCGAGCGCGGCGCCCCGTTTATCCTGAAGGTCGGACGAACACGCACTTAAGCGGCCGCCCAACTCAATCTTGCAGGTCACGCGTACGTTAGCCTCGGGAAAAGGATCTCGGTCTCGTTCCGGCAGTTGCGGCATGGCAGGCCGTACCACCTCGATATCATTCGCGGTCAAAGCCAAAGGGCATTCGGCTCGTGCCGTCGATGGCGACAGAAGAAGGACTGATAGAAAAGCAGCTAGCCCACGCATGTCGGAAAGCTAGGCTCAAGAATGAACGTCCGCAATGTCGGCGAGTCCGGATAGCTTCCTTGGAGCTGGGTCGCCTCAGCCCTCCAACGGATACCCCGCCTCCCGCCATGCCGTCATGCCGCCGTCCAGCGCGCTGGAGCGTACGAAGCCCAGGTCGCGCAACGTCGCTGCGGCCAGCGTGGAGATCTTGCCGAATTCGCAGCAGGTCACGATCTTCACGGTCGGATCGCAGAGCATCGAATTGACGCGCAGTTCCAGCTGTCCGCGCGGCAGGTGGAGGGCGCCGGGCACGTGGCCGGCGTCGAACGCGTCCTTCTCGCGCACGTCCAGCACCACGAACTCGCCGGCATTGCCGCCGATGCGCGCGGCGAGTTCTTCCAGGGCGATGAACGGCACTCGCGCGGCCGCTTCCGACAGGAGTTGCGCCACCGTCTTGCCGCCGTTCATGTTGGTGCGCAGCGCTTCGGTCAGGTGCGTGGGGGCGGCAAGGTCCAGCTGCTGCATCATCGCCACGAACTCGGCTCGGTCGGTCTTTTGCAGGCGCGGGTTTTCGGCGATTTCCGCGCCGATGGTGGAACTGCTGCGGCCCTTGTAGTCATGCGCGGGGTAGACCAGCGTGTCGGTCGGCAGTGTCAGCAGCTTGCCGAACAGGCTGTCGAACAGCGCTTCGGGATCGCCGCTGGGCAGGTCGGTGCGGCCGGTGCCGCCGATCAGCAGCGTGTCGCCGGTGAAGACCCTGTCGCTTCCCACCAGGCACATCGAATCGCGCGTGTGTCCGGGCGTATGCATTGCCCGCAGTCGCAAGTTGCCGACGATCAGCATATCGCCATCGTCTAGCCGCATCTGCGCATAGGGCGCGGGGCTCAGCCGGTTCATCACCACCGGGGCGTGAAGCAGTTCGCCAAGCTCGCGGCTGGCGGAGAAATGGTCGGCATGGGTATGCGTGTCGAGCACGTAGCGCACGTGGACGCCCATCTGTCCGGCCAGGCCCACGGTGCGGTCGATCTGCGATAGCTCCGGATCGATCAGGATCGCCGCGCGCGTGTCGGGGCAGGCCAGGAGATAGGACTGGCAGCCCCCCGTCGTGATCTGCTCGAACAGCATGGCACTCTCCCGGCAAGAGGCGCTGTTTTGCCCTTCGCCAGCGGGTGCGACAAGCGTGCGCCTCCGTTTCGGGCGCATATCTTTCGGATGGCTAGGACGGTGGCCGAGGCAGCGAACGGCGCGGTTTCCCCAAGCATTCCGGACGGGGCGAGCCATTGCCGGGACGGATCGAATCCCCATGCCTTGCCTCGACAGGGCCGGGAATCCTAACCCTCGGCGTCCGGGTCACTCATTCCAGATCAAGGACATGTCATGAAATTCGCATTCGCCGCGCTTGCGGTTCTCGCCGGTGCCGCGGCTTCCGCGCCCGCCATGGCCAGCGTCGTCACGGCGGAGGCGAATGTCGCCCGTTCCGAGGGCGATTGGGGCGGCGAACTGGCCGTGGGCGTGCCGGTCATTCAGGACGGCGGCTTCGCGATCACGCCGGGCGTGGGCCTGTTCTTCCACGATCGCGATCATCCGGGCTACTACCACGATAATGGCGACTGCTTCAGCAAGCAGAGCGGCAATCAGGTTTCCGGCGGCAAGTGCGACGATTCCGGCACCAAGATCTTCGCCAAGGTGGAGGCGACCTACCGGTTGCCGATGGCGCTGGCGGTAGGTGTGGGCGCGCGGCTTACGGGCGACAACCTGCGTCCCTACGGCACGGTGTCGATGCCGGTGTTTCCGCATATCGATGTGAAGGGCAATTTGGGCGACCACTATGTCGCGGCGGGGCTGCAGGCGCGGTTCTGAGCCGGTGCTGTCGGGCCTTCGCTGAGCAGCGAGCGCAAAAACCTATCGTCATCCCCGCGAAGGCGGGGATCGCGCTTTTCTTTGCGCGCTTGGAAAAGAGATAGCGGGGCCCCCGCCTTCGCGGGGGCGACGGAGTGTTATGGGTTGGCGAGGATTTTTCCGCCTGCGACCGCTCCGGCCTCAGCCGTCCAGCGAACCCAGATCAGCCTTCCAGCAAATCCAGATAGGCGATCACGTCATTGTCGGTGGCGATGAACAGGCCGTCCTGCACGTCCTCGGTCTGCTGCGCGGCGACTTCCATCGCTTCCCACAGCGAGCCGTAGAACAGCGTGGTGACGCCGCCGCCTTCCGGCCCGCCGTCAAGGTGGTAGAGCCGCACCGAAGCTTCGCCCGAGGTCGTGCGCATCAGGCTTCATCCTCCGCGATTTCGGTGGGCCGTTCGCGCCGCGCGCCTTCGACCGTGCGGTCGATCCGGGCGATCTCCGCCTCGGTCGCCTTGCGTTCGTTCTTGCTGCGGCCATGCTGCGCGCGATTGGCCTGCGCCTGCGCCTTGTTTTCGCTTCGGGCCTTGGCCTTGCGGGCCATGCGCAGGTTGATGATCTCGGCCATAAGGCCCTTCTACGCCTCGACGGGCGCGGTGGTAACCCCCAGATCGGGCAGCCCGACCGAGCGCTTGCCCGAAAAATCGGTGCGCACCACGATCAGCCCGTCCTTCTCCAGGAAATCGAGCAGACGCTGCACGCGGCGCGGGCTGCTGGTGCCGTACGTCTTGGCCAGCACCATGTCATCCGGGCAGGGCTTGTCGTTCATGGCCGCCAGCGCGATCAGATAGAACGGCGCCAGCGCATCGTCGGGCACGTGCTTCGCCAGATTGAAAAGATCGAACCACTTTTCGTCGTCCGGATCCTCGATCCCGGCCAGCGCGGCGGCGAAGCCCCGGCGGAAGGTCGTGGCATCCAGCCCGCGCACGGAAATGCCCTTCATGCGGCAGCGGATCGTGAAGTCCTGGAACAGCGTGGTGGCCGGCTGGAACGAGCAATCGTCGTCCTTCGCCATCAGGTTCAGGATCTCCACCATCGCCGCGCGGTTTTCCTCGGGTTCCGGCTCGGGACGCTCGGGGCGCGGGGCCGGGGCGGCGGCCAGCGTCGGCGACTGTTCGATCGAGGCGGAAAGATCGTCGATGTCGATCGTCGGGCGCGGCGGCGGACGGTGGAATTCGGGCCGCTCCGGCTCGACATGCAGATTGTCGTGCAGCAGTTCCCGCAGTTCGTCGGTGGAGGCGGTGGGCAGCGGCATCAGGCCGGGGGTGATCGATTTGGCACCGGTGCGCACGGCCCCGATGTTGACCGCCACCGGGCGGCGGCTGATCGCCGGGCCCAGACCCAGGAACTGGCCGCGCGCAAGGTCGCGGATCGATTCAGCCTGCCGCCGCTCCATGCCCAGCAAGTCCGCGGCGCGGATCATGTCGATGTCCAGGAAGGTGCGGCCCATCAGGAAGTTGCTGGCTTCTGCCGCCACGTTCTTGGCCAGCTTCGCCAGACGCTGGGTGGCGATCACGCCGGCCAGGCCGCGCTTGCGGCCACGGCACATCAGGTTGGTCATCGCCGCCAAGCTGACGCGGCGGGCTTCTTCGGACACTTCGCCGGCGGCGGCGGGCGCGAACATCTGCGCCTCGTCCACCACGACCAGTGCGGGATACCATTGCTCACGCGGGGCATCGAACATGGCGTTCAGGAACTGCGCGGCGCACTTCATCTGCTGGTCGATTTCCAGCTCGTCCAGCGCGAGCACGACCGAGGCGCGATGCTGGCGGATGCGCGCGCCCAGGCGCACGATCTCCGCTTCCGCATAGGCGGCGCCGTCGATCACCACATGGCCGAATTCCTCGGCCAGACTCACGAAGTCGCCTTCCGGATCGATCACCACCTGCTGCACGATCGGCGCGCTTTCTTCCAGCAGGCGGCGCAGCAGGTGCGACTTGCCTGACCCGGAATTGCCCTGCACCAGCAGGCGGGTCGCGAGAAGTTCCTTGATGTCGATATCGATCGGTTCGCCCTGCGGCGTCTGCCCGATCACGATGTTGGCGCTCACGGGTGCCTATTGGCAAAACCGGGCGGGCGGGCGCAAGGGGGCGCGCGGCCTTTATCCATAGATAGGGGCCCGGCGGCCGCGCAGCCCGTCGCAGATCCGCGGGCCCATGCGGGCTGGGCCGATGCGCTCAATCCCCCAGTGCCTGCGCGATGCGTGCGCGCAAGTCGGGCAGCATTTCCGATTCGAACCACGGCTGCTTCGCCATCCACAGGCGGCTGCGCCATGCCGGGTGGGGGAGGGGCACCAGCCCTTCCGGCGCCTCCCGCCAGCGATGCACGGCGTCGGTCAGATTCGCCGCGAAGCTGCGCGGCAGGTAACGCTTCTGCGCATATTGGCCGACCAGCAGCGTCAGCCGCACCTCGGGCAGGGCCGCGCGCAGCGGGGGATGCCACAGCGGCGCGCATTCCGGGCGTGGGGGCAGGTCGCCACCATTGCCCTTGCCCGGATAGCAGAAGCCGCTGGGCATGTGGGCCACGCGGTCCGGATCGTAGAAGTCTTCGTGCGACAGCCCGGTCCAGCCGCGCAGACGGTCTCCACTGTCGTCATCCCAGGCGAGGCCGCTGGCGTGAACCTTGCTGCCCGGCGCCTGCCCGATCACCAGTATCCGCGCGCCGATCCCGGCCTGCACCACCGGGCGCGGTTCGTGCGGCAGCTTGCCCGCGCAGACGCGGCATGCGCGGATCGCGCGGAGCAGGTCGTCAAGATCGGTGGGGCTTTCGGTCACCGGGGGCAGATGGCGCTGCCGGGCCTTTGCGGCAAGCCTTGCGCGATTGGCAAGGAGATCGACCGGCAATTGACGGGGCGGGCGGGAACGATCATTCTTTCCGATACTTGACCCGCACGGAGGCTTCGCATGAACGACCTTGCGCTGATGCCGGACTGGTCCGCGCTGTTCCTGGGTCTGTTCGCCCTGTTCGCCGGCATCGGAGAGCTGCGCCGTCCCGGGCAATGGCAATTGTTGATGGATGAGCTGCGCGGCTCGCCGGCGCTTCAGGTGTCGGTGGCGATGATCGAATTCCTCATCGGGTCGCTGATCTACATGGTGAACCCCTGGGGCTCGCCCGATTGGCTGGCGCGGGTGATGAACGTGCTGGGCGCGCTGATGTGTATAGAAGCGCTGCTGATCCTGGCCTTTGCCGATGTCTATCTGAAAGTGCTGGAGCATCGGCTGGGGCCGCTGGCGCGGCTCTGGGCGGTGATTTCGGTGATATTCGGGCTGGCGCTGATCGGCCTTGCCCAGCCCGGATTCATGCACGCCTGACCCTTAACCGGCGATCCTGAGCGATGTGAGGGAGGAAGAATAGGGCGCAACCAGGTCCGCCGCCTTCTTCCAGTCACCCCGCAACCAAAGGTCGTGCGCGGCCGGATCGGCGGGCAGGATCACCGGCATCGTATCGCGCCCCTCGGCCCGCAGCGCGGCATTGGCGGGCGTGGTGAGCAGGGCGAAGCTGGGCACTTCGCTATCCTTCCACACGCCGGCCATGGCGAAGATCGGCTGGTCGGTCGCGCCGAACCAGCACTGGCGGCGCTTGCCGTCGCGCGGGTCCACCTTGGCCCATTCCATGAAGGCGCTGGCAGGGACCAGGCAGCGGAATTCGCTGTTGCGCAAGTTGCCGATCCAGAACGGGCTTTCCAGATTGCGCACGGTCAGGATGCCATGCCGGCGTTCATCCCAGCCCTGCGGTGGTGGCGGCACGCCCCAAAGGCGCGGGATCATCCGGCGCGGCAGGCGCTTTTCGGGGCGCGGACCGGCCACGAACTCCCGCCCCATGGTGATGACGGGCGCGAAGCCGCCCGCCGAAACAGAGCCGCCGGGCCAGGGATCGTCCCCTGCATTGAGGCCGAAAGTACGGCCGACTTCGCGGGCAGGCGCGTCGAGGCGATAGATCATCGGCATGTCTGTTTCCGGCCCTAGACGGCTGCAAAAGCCGCGTCTATCGTCCCCGCCATCCCCGGGGAGCTTGTGCCCAAGGCTTTCGAATCATGAAAGCCGAACGGAAACAAATGGCTGAGAGGGGCAGGTCACGCTGCCCGACCCGTTGAACCTGAACCCGTTAACACGGGCGGAGGGAAGGGCGGGCCACAGAACTATCTGTCGCGACCTTTCTTTCGTCCATAAGCCGAAGGAAAATCGCTTATGGCCGACATCAATTCCACATTGGAAATCGGCGTTACCACTGGGCCCATTCGCGGGTCTAAGAAGATTCACGTCGGGCCGCTTGGCGTTGCCATGCGGGAAATTCACCTTGAGCCGGGATCGGGCGAGGCACCCGTGCGTGTCTACGACACCTCGGGTCCATACACCGATCCCAGCGTCACCATCGACATCGCCGCCGGCCTTGCCGCCAAGCGCCGCGAATGGATCCTCGCGCGCGGCGATGTGGAGGACTACGCAGCCCGCGCGGTGAAGCCGGAGGACAACGGCCAGCTCGGCCCGGACCGTTCGGGCGGCGTCCCGGCATTCCCCAATGTCGTGAAGCGCCCGCTGCGTGCGAAGCCGGGCATGAACGTCAGCCAGATGCACTATGCCAGGGCCGGGATCATCACGCCGGAGATGGAATACGTCGCCGAGCGAGAGAATCTCGGCCGCGCGATGCTGAAGGAATATGCGCGCGACGGGCAAGACTGGGGCGCCGCCATCCCCGACTACGTGACGCCCGAATTCGTGCGCGAGGAAGTGGCGCGCGGCCGGGCGATCATCCCCTCCAACATCAACCACCCGGAAAGCGAGCCGATGGCGATCGGCCGCAATTTCCTGGTCAAGATCAACGCCAATATCGGCAACTCCGCCGTCGCGTCGGACGTGGCGAGCGAGGTGGACAAGATGGTCTGGTCGATCCGCTGGGGTGCGGACACGGTGATGGACCTCTCCACCGGGCGCAACATCCACGACACCCGCGAATGGATCATCCGCAACAGCCCCGTGCCGATCGGCACCGTGCCGATCTATCAGGCGCTGGAGAAAGTCGGCGGCATTGCCGAGGACCTGACCTGGGACGTGTTCCGCGACACGCTGATCGAACAGGCCGAGCAGGGCGTGGACTACTTCACGATCCACGCCGGGGTGCGCCTGCCTTTCGTGCCGCTCGCCGCCAAGCGCGTGACCGGCATCGTCAGCCGGGGCGGATCGATCATGGCCAAGTGGTGCCTGGCGCATCACCGGGAATCGTTCCTCTACGAACGCTTCGATGAGATTACCGAGATCATGAAGGTCTACGACGTCGCCTATTCGCTGGGTGACGGCCTGCGCCCCGGCTCGATCGCGGATGCCAATGACGAGGCGCAGTTCGCCGAACTCTACACGCTGGGCGAACTGACGAAGCGCGCCTGGGCACAGGACGTGCAGGTGATGATCGAGGGCCCGGGCCATGTGCCGATGCACAAGGTGAAGGAGAACATGGACAAGCAGCTTGAGGCTTGCGGCGAAGCGCCGTTCTACACCCTCGGGCCGCTCGTTACCGACATCGCGCCGGGTTACGACCACATCACCAGCGGCATCGGCGCGGCCATGATCGGCTGGTACGGCACGGCGATGCTCTGCTACGTCACGCCCAAAGAGCACCTTGGCCTGCCGGACCGGGATGACGTGAAAGTGGGCGTCGTCACTTACAAGCTGGCCGCCCATGCGGCTGATCTTGCCAAGGGGCACCCCGCCGCGAAGGTCCGCGACGATGCCCTCAGCCGCGCCCGGTTCGAATTCCGCTGGCGCGACCAGTTCAACCTCAGCCTCGATCCCGACACGGCGGAGCAATACCACGACCAGACGTTGCCGGCAGAGGGCGCGAAATCCGCGCATTTCTGCTCGATGTGCGGGCCGAAGTTCTGCTCGATGAAAATCAGCCAGGAAGTGCGGGACTTCGCCGCGAAGCAGAACCAGCCGAGCACCGGCTTCATCGCGGCGGAAGAGGGCGGAAAACTCGCCATCAGCGAGGCGGAGGCCGGAATGGCGCAGATGAGCAAGGTGTTCAAGGAAACCGGCAGCGAACTCTACATGGGGGCCGGCGGCCGCGAGCACGACTGACCCCGGATCAGGCGCGCCGACCGTGCTCGATATCGACCGGAGAGAGCAGCCAACGCCCGTGCAACGGTTGGAGCGCGGGCGTTGGCACTGCCGGCAGTGCGATACGGCGCACGGCTGGCCCTTCGTGCTGGGGGCGGGCGCGCCTGATCTCTGGCCGCACGGGCAGGCCCACGCGCCGAATTCCGCGCTGCGGCTGGACGGGGATTTCCTTTCCGAAGATTTCTGCGTGCTGGCCGGCCGCTACTTCATGGTGCGCGCGGTGCTGTCGATCCCGGTGATCGGGTTGGCCGATCCCTTCCATTTCGCCTGCTGGACCACGCTTTCGCGCACCCATTTCGAGGAATACGTGGCTGCCTTCGTCTCCGGATCCCACGAAGAGGAAGGCCTGTGGAGCGGTTGGCTCTGCAACCGGCTGTTGGGTTACGGGGAAGGTTCGGAGCTGCCCGCCGTCTGGGTTCAGCCAAGGGCCTCGATTCCCGGGCAACGGCCGCTGCTGTGGTTGCAGGATGGCAGCCACCCGCTCGGTCTGGCGCAGGATAGCGGCATCTCGGCGGAGCGGGTGCTGGAGATCCTTGCCGCCTATGGCCATGCCCCGGGCTGACATGCCAGATTGCACGCCCAACGGTTCGATGAAAAGGTGACTCGATGGCGCGCAATCCCACCGCAGCTTGGTTCGGCCTTGCCAGCGACAGTTACCGCCTATGGGCGGATTCGATGATGGTGATCGGCATGCGCACCACCGACATCATGACCGGGCGCGGCAGCAGCCATGAAAACGCGCGGATGGTCACCGAAAAGCTTCAGGCCAATGCCGAACTGGCCGTGAAGCTGTTCTGGGGCGGTCCGATGGCGCCCGAAACCGCCGCGCGCAAGACGGTGCGCCACTATGGCAAGCGCGTCAGGGCCAATCGCCGGCGCCTGTCGCGCAAGTAAGGGCGCTCCGGTTTACTCAGCGCTTGCGCACGAATTCCGCGCGCAGCACCAGGCCCTTGATGCCGGGATACTTGCAGTCGATCTCCTGCGCGTCGCCGGTCAGGCGGATGGAGGGGATCAGGGTGCCGCGCTTCAGCGTCTGGCCTGCGCCCTTCACGTCCAGGTCCTTGATCAGCGTCACCGCATCGCCGTCCGCCAGCAGGTTGCCCACCGCATCGCGCACTTCCACGGTGTTCGCCGCGGCCTGCTTGGCCGCCAGTTCGGAGGCGGGCAGCCATTCGCCGCTATCCTCGTCGTAGATATAGTCTTCGTCGTCGCCCGACATGTCGTATTCTCCTGTTATCGCTGCCCATGACAGGGCAGACCCGGTTTGGCGAGCACGAAGGAGAGGGCGGGCATGAGCAAACATATCGGCAAGGTCCATGTCGGCATCGGCGGCTGGAGCTACGACCCCTGGCGGGAAACGTTCTATCCCAAGACCGTCTCCAAGGCGCGGGAACTGGAATACGTGGGCCAGCACCTTACCGGCACCGAGATCAACGCCACCTTCTACGGCCGGCAGAAGCCCGCCAGCTACATCAAGTGGCGCGATACCGTGCCCGATGGCTTCCGCTTCGCGCTGAAGGGATCGCGCTACTGCACCAACCGCAAGAACCTTGCCGAAGCGGGTGAGAGCGTGACCAACTTCGTGGAACAGGGCATCGTCGAACTGGGCGCAAAGCTGGCCCCGATCAACTGGCAGCTGGCCGCCACCAAGAAGTTCGACGCGGAAGAGATCGCCGCCTTCTTCGCCCTGCTGCCGAACAAGCACGAAGGGCTGCACTTGCGCCACGCGATCGAAGCGCGGCACGAAAGCTTCGACGATCCGGCCTTCTTCGACCTTGCCCGCAAGGCCGGCGTCGCCGTGATCCTGGCCGACAGCCCGAAATATCCGGCCTTCGACAAGGCGGCCGATGCCGCGCCCTTCGTCTACGCCCGCCTCCAGAACGCCCGCGCGGAGATCGAACAGGGCTATCCGGACGCCGAACTCGACGCATGGGCGAAGAAGATCGAGGGATGGTCGAATGACGGCAAGGAAGTCTTCGTGTTCTTCATCAATGGCGCGAAGGAGCGGGCCCCGGCAGCGGCAATGGCCTTGATCGCGCGCCTGAACGGCGATTGAGGCGATGTCGGAGGAACAGTTGCGGTTGCCTGACGTTGTAGCCGCCATGAAAAACCTCCTCACCGTGTCCGCGCTGGCCGTTGCACTGGCGGCCTGTTCCTCCGAGCCGGGCAAGACGCCCGAACAGGCCTCGGAACAGACTGGCGAGACGGCGACCGAGCCTGCCTTGCCGGACGAGGCCGTGACCGAAGCGCCGACCGCTACGCCTGCAGCCGGCGGCAAAGTGCTGTCGCTGGAGGGGCTGGGCGACTTGCGCATCGGTGCGCCGGTGCCCTCCGGCTCGTCCTGGGCGGAGCGCGGGGCGCAGGTTTCCGATTCCTGCCACACGGTCACTTCGCCGGATTATCCCGGCGTCTACGCCATCGTCGAGCAGGGGAAGGTGCGGCGGATCACGCTGGGCAAGCGGTCCGAGGTCAGGCTGGTCGAAGGCGTCGGCGTCGGTTCCAGCGAGGCGGACGTGAAGAAGTGGTTCGCCGGCTTCCGGGAGGAACCGCACAAGTACGAGGCGGCACCGGCCAAGTACATCACCGCGCCCAACGCCAAGGGCGGCGATTCCGCCCTGCGGTTCGAGATCGGGCATGACGGCAAGGTGAGCGCGGTTCACGTCGGCACGATGCCGGTGCTCGCCTACGTCGAAGGCTGCGCCTGAGGTTAGGGCGTAAACTCATAAATGGCACTATCGAGGCGCCCAAATGGCGAACAGCTCGGGCCGAAGAGGCCGCTGGGCGGGCTGGTTGCCCGTCCAAGGTCACTTCGGTTCGAGATGGAAGCCATTTGTGCGTCCCTTCGGGATTTGACCAAAATGGTCCATTGCTGCGTCAGGAAGTCTTGAAATATCGACATATTCCGGCGCCTTCCTTCCTTGCACTGAACCATTTTGCTTCAAACCTCGATAGTGCCATTTATGAGTTTACGCCCTAATCAAGGCTGGCCTTAGGGCTGGCGCTTCTTTCGCACATGCGGCATGGGCGAGTCATGCGTTCCCCCGATGCCAAATCCGACCGCTTCCCGATGGGGGAAGTCGAATTCGTGATCCTGATGGCCTCGCTCCAGGCGCTGATGGCGCTTTCGATCGATGTCATGCTGCCTGCGCTCGGCGCGATTTCGCGCGATCTGCATCTGGCCGATCCCAATCAGCGCCAGTTGATCGTGGGCGTGTTCCTGATCTCGTCAGGCCTGGGATCGCTGTTCCCCGGCGCGCTGGCGGACCGGTTCGGGCGGCGGCCGGTGGTGCTGACCGCGATCGGCGCTTACGTGATCACCGCCTTCCTTTGCGCGATTTCGGGCAGCTTCACGCTGCTGCTGATCGCGCGCGGGTTCATGGGGGCGTTCTGTTCGGCAATGATGGTCATGCCGATGACCATCCTGCGCGATCGGTTCGACGGCGATCGCATGGCGCGCACGCAGTCGCTGGTGGCGATGACCTTCATGGTCGTGCCGATGGTGGCGCCGATGATCGGCCAGACCGTGCTGCTGTTCGCCGGCTGGCGCTGGATCTTCGGGATCATGTGTACGATGGGCGTGCTGGTGTTCGGCTGGAGCGCGCTGCGCCTGCCGGAAACGCTCCATCCCGATTATCGCCAGCCGATCCAGCCGCGCGTGATCGCCGGCAACATGGCGCTGGCGATGAAGGAGCGCGCCTCGCTCGGCTATTTCATGGGCGCGGCTTTCGTGCAGGGTGCGCTGTTCGGCTACATCAATTCCGCCCAGCAGCTGGTGGGCGAGCATTTCGGGGCGGGCACGCTGTTTCCCGTGGTGTTCGGGGCGATGGCTCTGGTGATGGCCTGCAGCAACTTCGCCAATTCGCGCATTGTCGAACGGTTCGGCGCCCGCCGCGTCTCTCACGCGGCGTTGTGCTGCTACATCCTGTTCGCGGCGATCCATCTGGTGCTGGCGATGCGGGGAGAGAGCCTGTGGGTCTTCATCCCGCTGATGACCGCGACGATGTGCATGATGAGCTTCATCGGTGCGAACTTCCAGGCGATCTCCCTCCAGCCTTTCGCGCGGATCGCGGGGGCGGCGGCGTCGGTCATGTCGTTCGTGCGGACGGTCCTGGGCGCGGCGCTGGGATCGCTGATCGGGCAGGCCTATGACGGAACGGCGCGGCCGATCCTGGCGGCCATGGTCGTCTGCGGGCTGACCTCGCTGGCGCTGGTGCTCTATTCAGAGAAGGGGCGGCTGTTCCGCAGGGTCAATCCGCCGGGCTTCTACAAGGCACACCCGCCGACGGCGGGACATGAGTTCTGAGGCGAATTTCGGGGGCTTGCGGCCCCCGAATTTTTATCCGCCTGTCGAACTAGACCCTTCGGCCACGGAACAGCTGGACCAGGCCGACGACGATCGCGACCACCAGCAGCACGTGGATCAACGCGCCCGAAACGTGGAATACGACGAAGCCGAGCAGCCACAGAATGATGAGGATGGCGGCTATGGTGAAAAGCATGGCATCTTCTCCTTGGTGGGATACGGGAAGAACGCGCGTCGCGTCACTTGGCTGCATATGTGCGTAATGCACGCAACTCGCCGCAGGCGCGGGGCGGGCGGCAGATTGCGAAGGGTGCAACGGTTGCCGGGCGCGCCCGTGCACGGCATGGTCCCGATGCGACCGCGAATCGCCCCTTGCGCGCATCTCGCTGCCGCCCTTCGGGTCCACCGTTCAAGATGATGACAGGCGAAACAGGCCGGCCGGGATAACCCCGGCGGCTTGTCTGTCGTCGGGCGGATAGCGGCGTATGGTGGACGCTCCGCCTGAATCTGGCGCGGGCGAGGGGCGTATTCGCTGACCTTCCGAAATCCCTATCCGTCGCCCCCGCGTAGGCGGGGGCCCCGCTTTCTTGTCCAGCGGCGCGAAGAAGAAGCGGGGTCCCCGCCTTCGCGGGGACGACGAAGGTGTGGGTTGGCAGCGTGGAACGTGGAACCGGACTGGATCGAGGCTAATTCAGTCATCCAGCTAAACGATGATTTTCGGCGCTATCCCCGGCACCTTATAGCCGACGGAGGAGGGTCAGCTCGGCCGGATGACCGGATGGCTGTGCGCCAGTTCCGCCAGTTCGCGCCGCGATGGCATGGGGCGGGGCGGCGTTTCTGAGAGGTGCGGCGGCCTGCGCGCCTCGCGCCAGGCCTGCCAGACGAAGGCCAGCTTCTGCATGCGGGACGTGCGCACGCGGTGGTCCCAGGCGTGGCTGCCCAGCTTCTCCACCTCGCGCGCGATGTCGCCGTAGATGTCGGCGGCGGAAAGCACCGCCCAGCGCTGGCGGAAGGCGAGCCGCGCCGCGCCGATGCGGGCGGATGCGTCGTATTCGCGGGCTAGGGCGCAGGCGCGGGCCACCAGCGGCACCAATGCGGGGCGATAGTGCGGCTTGGTCACTTCGCCGGGCGGAATGTCCGCTTCCGCCAGCCACTCTTCCGGCAGATAGCAGCGGCCGTTGGCATCATCCTCCCAGACGTCGCGCACGATGTTGGCAAGTTGGAAGGCGATGCCCAGGTCGCAGGCGTGGTCCAGCGTGTCCGCGTCGTCGGCGTCCACGCCCATGACCAGCGCCATCATCACCCCCACCGCGCCGGCCACGTGGTAGCAGTAGCGCAGCATGTCCGCCTCGCTCCGCGGGCGCCAACCGGTGGCGTCGAGCGCGAAGCCGGCCAGCACGTCTTCCACCAGCCCTTCGGCGATGGGCACTTCGCGGCGCAACTGGCCCAGCGCGTCGAAGGCCGGGGTGCCGGTGCTCTCCCCCGCCATGGCGAGTTCGGTCAGGGTGCGGATCGTCGCCAGCCGGTCCTGTGGGGCCAGCCGGGTGCCCAGCGGCACCGCGCGCGCGGCGCGGCCGTGGTCCTGTTCATCGGCAATGTCGTCGCAGGCGCGGCACCAGGCGTAGAGCAGCCAGACGCGTTCGCGCGTGGTCCGATCGAACAGCCGGCTGGCCGCCGCAAAGCTTTTCGAACCCTTGCGGATCGACTTGCGAGAGGCTTCGACCAGTGCTGCGCGATCGGACGTCATGGCCGGTCCTAGAGCGTGCTCGGATCCATCCGGACGATCGGCACGATCGGCTGATGCGCGGCCATGCGGTCGAGGAGGGGTTCCAGTTCGGTATCGTCGATGATGATGCCCTGATGCGCCGGGCGAACGAAGCCCACTTCGGCCATGTGGCGGTTGAACGCCAGCAGCAGGTCGTAGAAGCCGAAGGAATTGAGCACGCCCACCGGCTTGTCGTGATAGCCCAGCTGCGCCCAGCTTACCGCTTCCCACAGCTCGTCCATGGTGCCCACGCCGCCGGGGATGACGATGAAGCCGTCCGACAGGCGGGTGAATTCCGCCTTCCGCTCATGCATGGTCTTGACGATGTGCAGTTCGGTGCAGTCGTTGTTGGCCACTTCGCCGCCGCGGCCGTTGCCGCCCACGAGCGCTTCGGGGATCACGCCGATCACTTCACCGCCTTCAGAAAGTGCGCCGGCCGCCACCGCGCCCATCAGGCCCAGGCGGCCGCCGCCGTAGACCACGCCGATGCCCTTGCGCGCCAGCGTTGCGCCCACTTCGCGGGCAAGGTCGATATAGCGCGGGTCGGCGGGGGTGGCCGAACCGCAGTAGACGGCGATACGCTTCATTTCAGTCGATAACCTTCAATTGCACCGCCGCACCATCGGGCAGATCGCGCGTCTGCCGGGCCAGGTCGCCGGTAAGATAGATCAGTTTGACGAAGTCGATTTTGATCAGGTTCTCGGGCGCATAGTCGCCCGCGATCAGCGCCGGAAGCGTCAAGCTATAGACTTCCCCCAGCGCGTTGAAGCCAAGCCGCTTGGTCGCCGCGTCGATCAGCGCGTCGGCGCGCCAGATCGCCTGCGTTTCGTCCTGCGCCATATGGTCGCGCGCTGCCGCCTCGTCCCCCAGCAGCGTGACCATGCCCAGTTCGGGATCGACGTAGTGGAACGCGCCCGCCCTGTCGGTGACCAGCATGTGCCCCATCAGGCTGTGGGCCACGATCTCCGCGAATTCCACGCCGGTCCAGCCCCAGGCGGTGTTCAGCGCGTTGACTTCGCGGCTCATCGCAGTTGCTCCACCATCAGTTTGGCGGTGGCCTTGGCGCTGCCGACCACGCCGGGAATGCCCGCGCCCGGATGGGTGCCGGCGCCGACGAGGTAGAAGTTCTTCAGCTTGTCGTCCCGGTTATGCCCCCGGAACCACGCGCTTTGCGTCAGCAGCGGCTCCAGGCTGAAGGCATTGCCCCGGTAGGCGCCCATGTCGCGTTCCAGATCGGGCGGCGCATAGTGGAACTTGGTGACGATGCGGTCGTCCAGATCGGGGATCAGGCGGCGGCTGACTTCGGCCAGTACGCGGCGTTCCAGCACGGGCCCCACTTCGTTCCAGTCGACCGGCAGCTTGCCCAGATTGGCCACCGGCACCAGCGCATAGAACGTGCTCTTGCCCGGCGGCGCCATCGAGGGATCGGTGACGCTGGGATGGTGGAGATAGATGGAGAAATCGCGCGGCAGCACACCATGTTCGTAGATGTCGTCCAGCAGGCCCTTGTAGCGCGGGCCAAACAGCACGGAGTGGTGCGGAATGCCCGGCCAAGTGCCCTCCAGCCCGAAATGGACCACGAAGACGCTGGGCGAAAAGCGCTTGTGCGCCAGCTTCTTGCCCATTTCCTGCCCGCGCAGGCTGCCGGCCAGCAGGTCGCGGTAGGAATGCATGATGTCGCCATTGCTGGCGATTGCGTCGAAGCGGGCTTTCCAGCCGCTCTCGCACTCGACCTCGGTCACCTGATCGCCCAGCGTATGGATGTGCGCAACCTTGTCGCCCAGGCGGATGGTGCCGCCGATCCGCTCGAACTGGCGGGCCATCGCCTGCGCCAGCTTGTTGGTGCCGCCGCGCGCCCACCAGACGCCGCCGTCCTTTTCCAGCTTGTGGATCAGCGCATAGATCGCGCTGGTGGTCATCGGATTGCCGCCCACCAGCAATGTGTGGAACGAGAGCGCCTGGCGCAGATGCTCGTCCTTCACATAGTGGGAGACCATCGAATAGACCGACCGCCAAGCCTGATAGCGCGCCAGCGCCGGCGCCGCCTTCACCATGCTGGTAAAGTCCAGGAACGCCTGGTGCCCCAGCTTGACGTAGCCTTCCTGGTAGACCCCCTCCGCATAGTGGAGGAATTCTTCGTACCCGCCGATGTCGTTCGGGGCGACGCGGGCGATTTCGCGCCGCAGGACGTTGTCGTCGTTCGAATAGTCGAAGGTCACCCCGTCGGTCCAGTTCAGCCGGTAGAACGGCATGACCGGCATCAGGTCCACATCGTCGGCCATGTCGTGGCCGGACAGCGCCCAGAGTTCGCGCAGGGCGGCGGGATCGGTGATGACGGTGGGGCCGCCGTCGAAAGTGAAGCCTTCCTCCTGCCGCACCCAGGCGCGCCCGCCCACTTGATCGCGCGCTTCGACCAGCGTGGTTTCCACGCCTGCGTTCTGCAACCGGATGGCCAGCGCAAGGCCGCCGAAGCCGCCGCCGATCACGCAGGCCTTGCTATAGGCTACTGTGGTCATTGCGGCATTCCCGGATCGGCTATTCCCAGATCAGCGAGCGGCCTGCCGCCACCCGACAGGCTGGCCAGCGCCGCGCCCAGCGGCACCGGGGGGCGGCCGATCAGTAGCCGTGCCCGATCCGCCAGCGTGGAGCGGCCTGCGTAGAAGCGTTCCACCAGTGGTTCCGGCAATCGATAGAACCTTTCGAGCACGCGCCATCGCGCACCGGGCGGTGCGGCAGCGAACAGCATGCGAGTCAACATCCGGTAGTAGCGCCCCCCGCGCCAGTGGTTTGCGGCCCATGCATGAGTGACCCTTCCTAGGCTGTTGCCGGAGAGGTTGTCGAGAGTGGTCAGATGATGCGCGAAACGAACCGCATCGGGAAGCGAATAGGACGTCAGCGGGTGAATAAGCGCCGCGCGGGCCCCGGCACGCGCCAGATCCGGCACTTCGGCGGCCGTCCAGAACCGTTCGAAGTCTCCGGCGGCGATCACCGGCAGCACTCCGGTCTCCTCATAGTCCACAGCCGCGACCTGCCAGCCGGCATCGCGCGCATAGTCGCCGATGCGGCTTCGCAGCAGCGGCAGGTCCAGCGCGGGGCCATCGGCATAGTAGGTATCCTCGACGAAGACCTGGGTGGGGGAGAACGGCAGGGCATAGACGAAGCGATAGCCGTCCGCCTGTTCGACCCGGGCGTCCATCACCACCGGCCGTTCCAACCCGTGGGGGCGGGCGGTGCGCAGCATTTGTCCGGCGAATTTCTGCCAGCCGCCCGCCATGTGCGGCAGGCCGTGCGTGCCCCGCGCGTCGATCACCGCATCGGCGGCGATCGTGCGGCCATCGGCCAGTGTGACCGAAGTGGGGCTGGCATCGCGCACTTCCACGCCCGTCAGCACCGCGTCTGCCGGCAGCGCCGCGCGTACGACGGTGTCCAGCCGCTCGCTGGTCATGCTGGCATAGGGGGTGGACAGGCGGCGGGAGAAGGCGGGAAAGTGAACCTCGTACCCCGGCCAGCGCGCGGCGATCAGCGGCTCCACCAGTTCGCGCCCCTCGGCGGAAAGGTCGCTTTCGAAGAAGGACCAGACATGCTTGCCGCCCAGCGTCTCGCCCCGCTCGATCAGCAGCACGCGCGCCTCCGGGCGGCGATGCGCCATGGCGAGCGCGATCAGCGATCCGGCAAGGCCGCCGCCAAGGATTGCAAGGGTGCAGGTGCGGTGATCCATCGACCTGACGTTTAGGGAAGGGACCCGCCGCCTGCAACTTGGCAGGCGTACCGTATTACGGCATATTTGTGACGATGACTGGGGATTTGACTGTCTGCGATGCCGGGCCGGAAGACGCCAAGGCGATTGCATGTATCTATGCGCACTATGTGCTGGAAAGCACGGCGACTTTCGAAACCGAACCACCGGGGGAGGAAGAGACCCGGCGGCGCATCGGCGCGATTCTGGAGGCCGGCTATCCCTTCGTGCTGGTGCGCGAAGTGGAAGAGGACGGACGTGAAGGACGCGTGATCGGCTTCGGCTTCGCCCAGCGCTACGGCCCGCGCACCGGCTATCGCTACAGCGTGGAAACCACCATCTATGTCGAGCCGGGCTGCGTGGGCCGGGGCATCGGCGGCAGGTTGCTTAGCGCACTGCTGGACCAGTGCGAGGCGCGCGGCTTCCGACAGGCTTTCGCGGTGATCGCCGAAAGCGAGCCGGCCTCCGTCGTGCTCCACGCGCGTGCCGGCTTTTTCCCGGTGGGAACGCTCGCCGCTGCCGGCTGGAAGCATGGCAAGTGGCTGGACGTCTTCCTGATGCAGCGCCCGTTGGGAGAGGGCGATAGTACGCTTCCCGACGATCCGGCGCCTGCGGCATAGGCGAAGCCGGTGTTCGCCCGAGTGCAATAGTCCTCGCAACCGCTCATCCTCGCATACGTTGAGGTGGGAGGATGTAGAGGAAAATCATGCACTTCTTTCCCAGAGCACTTTGCGTCGCCCTGCTGTCGGCGGCTGCCTTTCCGTGCGCCCCGGCGATGGCGCAGGATGCCGACGATGCCGGCAATGCACCGAATGCCGATACCTCGATTTCCAGCGACTATCTGTTGGTCGGCGTGGGCGGGCTCTATCAGCCCAGCTATCAGGGCTCGAACGATCAGGTGTTCTCGCCCATCGCGGTGGTGCAGGGCTCCTACCACGGGATCGACCTGAATCCCCGCGCACGAGGTCTGGCGATCGACCTGATCCCGGATGGAAAGGACGCGAAGTTCGGCGTCTCGCTGGGGCCGGTCGCGGGCCTTTCGTTCAATCGCGCGCGCAACATCAAGGACGACGTGGTGCGTGCGGCGGGCAAGCTGGACACCGCCATCTCTTTCGGCGTCAGCGGCGGGGTCACCGCTTACCGCCTGCTCAATCCCTATGACTCCCTCACGCTCTCGGCCGACGTGATGTGGGACGTGAATGCCTATCACGGCATGACGTGGAGCCCGTCGCTGACCTACAAGACCCCGCTCAGCAAGGCGATGGTGGCGGGCGTGAGCGTGCGCGCGCATCATGGCGGCAGCGAATACGCGCACTATTACTATTCGGTCACCCCCGAACAGTCGGCCGCCAGCGGGCTGCCCGAATATCAGGCGAAGGCCGGCTGGGACACCGTGAGCGCGGGCGCGCTGCTGGGCTACGACCTTTCGGGCGATTTGACCGATGGCGGCTTCGCGGTGTTCGGCGTGGTCAACTATTCGGCGATGCTGAACGACGGAAAGAACACGCCCTTCACGGCGCTGCGCGGCAAGTCGGACCAGTGGACGGTAGGCCTCGGCATCGGGTATACGTTCAGGTAGGAGGGGCGGCAGGTAGGAGGGCGGCAGGTAAGGGGCGGCGGATCGGGAGCGCCGGAGCAATTTACTCTAGGTCACGGCGCTGTCACACGCGCGCGGCATAGGCGCTGAGGTAATGGCTTCTCCGGATATCCCCGAAACTCTGGAAGACGAACCGCAGCCGCTGCGGCTGGTGGTGCTTGCCGGGCATGGCCCGGGCGCCGCGCGCCGCGGGGCCGACGGCCTGGCGCAGCGCTTTGGCGAAAGTCACCGCTGCCTGGTGCCGCTGGCCGGTCGTCCACTGATCGCGCACATATTGCAGACCGCCGCGCAGCATCCGCGCGTCACCAGCCTGGCGATCTGCGTGGAGCGGGAGGCTTTCGATCCGGTGTGGGACGTGCTGACCAAGACCCCCGGCCGCGGCACCGTGGCGCTGGTGGAAGCGCAGGCGGACATCGCCGCCAGCGTGCGCGCGGCGGCAAAGGATTGGGACGGGCCGCTGCTGGTCACCACTGCCGATCACGCGCTGCTTTCGGCGGATTCGATCGACGCGATGATAGCGGCGCTGGAAAACGCCGACGTGGCTTTCGCGTTGGCCCGCCGCGATGCGGTGGAGGCGGTCTATCCCGGCCTCGACTGCGCCTATGTAACGCTGCACGATGGCGAGTTCGCCGCCTGCGACCTCTACGGCATGGCGTCGCCGCGCTACGTCGATGCGGTGAACGTGTTTCGCGGCGCCCGCACGGCCGACCGTGAGGCGATGCGGATCTGGCGCGCGGTGGGGCTGGTCGGCTTCCTGATGGTGCGGCTGGGCATGGAAACGCTGTCCGGCGCGCTGGCACGCGCATCGCGGCGGTTGGGCATGCGGGTGCGCGCGGTGGAACTGACCGACGGCACGCAGGCGATCGATGTCGATGATGAGCGGACTTACGCGATCGTCGAAGAGCTGTTGGGCGTTTATGACGAAGTCGCCAGCCTGAAGCGGGAGAATAACGGCAGCTCGAAAGCTGCCTACGCCTGAACGGAGCAGGGCCCCGAGGGGGATCCCAATATCAAGACAAGTATCAGGGAAAGTACCACAGAAGAAAATCGGGAGATGCCCGAAGGCTTTTATCGATCCCGATCTGGATGATGGTGCGGTCGAGAAGACTCGAACTTCCACGGGCTTTCGCCCACAACGACCTCAACGTTGCGCGTCTACCAATTCCGCCACGACCGCTCAATCATCCGGAGCCGTTTTGCAACCGCTCCGTGGTAGGAGGGCGCCTCTATCAAGGAGATCCTGACCCTGCAAGCGATTCGGGTTCGATTATTTATACACAGGACGAATTTTTTCGATTTCTGCAGGTGAAATCGCAGAATTCTGCGGATTGAGCGCGAAAGAAAATTGCCCGGCGGTGTTTGGTTGTGAGGGCGAATGGGCTGTGGAGCCGAAATGTGGTGCGCAGGATGGCTGGGTTCCGCTCGGATCGGTCCGATTTTTGCGCGTGATGGCCGCTTTTCCGGGCGTAGAGGCAAGGCGGCATTGAGGGGCCAACCTCTTGGCCGGAATTCCTCTTGGCCCGGAATTCGGGCCTCACCCCAAGCCATCACTAAAAGCCCCCGTCATCCCCGCGAAGGTGGGGATCCCGCTCGTTCTTCGATGCACAGCGCACCGACCCAAGAAAGCGGGGCCCCCGCCTGCGCAGGGGCGACGATGGATTATGGGATCAGTTGGAGTAGCTACTGGAAGCGGGGAGGGGGCGGTAGGCGCATCGCCCGCCCACGCCCCCGAATACAAACCTCAGCGGTTGCCGAGATCGCCCTTGCCCACGGTGCCGCTGGCCATGTCCAGCATGCGATCCAGGCTCTTCTTGGCATCCAGACGAAGCTGTTCGTCGATCTCGATGCGCGGCTCCAGATCGCGCAAGGCGATGTAGAGCTTTTCCATGGTGTTGAGCGCCATGTAAGGACAGATGTTGCAGTTGCAGTTGCCGTCCGCGCCCGGCGCGCCGATGAAGGTCTTGTCCGGGATCGCCAGCTGCATCTGGTGGATGATGTGCGGTTCGGTGGCGACGATCAGCGTGTCGGCATCGGTGGTCTTCGCATATTGCAGGATGCCGCTGGTGGAGCCGACATAGTCCGCATGGTCGACGATGTGCGGCGGGCATTCCGGGTGCGCGGCGATCGGCGCATTGGGATGCTGCGCCTTCAGCTTCAGCAGTTCGGTTTCACTGAACGCCTCATGCACGATGCAGACGCCCGGCCACAGCAGCATCTCGCGTCCGAACTTGCGGCTGAGATAGCCGCCAAGGTGACGGTCCGGGCCGAAGATGATCTTCTGGTCGGCCGGGATCTGCTGCAGGATCGTCTCGGCGCTGGAACTGGTGACGATGATGTCGGACAGCGCCTTCACCTCGGTCGAGCAGTTGATGTAGGTCAGCGCGATGTGGTCCGGATGCGCGGCGCGGAAGGCGGCGAACTTTTCCGGGGGGCACGAATCTTCAAGGCTGCAACCCGCTTCCATGTCCGGCAGCACCACGATCTTTTCGGGCGAAAGGATCTTGGCGGTTTCGGCCATGAACTTCACGCCGCAGAAGGCGATCACGTCGGCATCGGTCTCGGCCGCCTTGCGGCTGAGTTCCAGGCTGTCGCCCACGAAATCGGCCAGATCCTGAAGTTCCGGGCGCTGGTAATAGTGCGCCAGGATCACCGCATTGCGCTCCTTGCGCAGCCGTTCGATCTCGGCACGCAGGTCGAGCCCGGAAAGGTTGGCGGGAATTGCGGTCATGGTGTCCCTCTATCTGGCCGGTCCGGTTCGATGCCCGGAATTTGCGGCCTATCTAGGGACGGTTGCCGCGATGCCCAAGCGGAAATTCACGCCGCGAAGCGGGCAGCCAAGGCGATCCACCCGGGCGTGACCGCCAGCAGTTCCACGATCGCGTGCGAGAGGATCACCACCATCGCCACCGCCATGGTGGCCGGATGGGTATGGCCGATCTCGCGCTGGTCATGGCGCACGATCAGCAGGACCACGCCAAGCTGGACCACCATCGATACCCATTCGCCCCAGGGCACGATCAGCGGCATCGGCAGCAGGCGTCCCAAGGCGGGTTCCATCAGAACGATCGTGGAGCCGATCATCAACCGCTTGTGCCAGTCGCTCTGCCCTCGCCGCGAAACCGCCATGAACACCAGCAGCGCGAAGAACGCCGCCTCTACATGGACCAGCGCCAGGAAGTAGGCGGGCGTGAAGAACGGCGGGAACATGTGCAGCTTCAGCGCGGTGAAGCAGAGCGCGCTGGCCAGCACCACCATCGTCGGCACCATCACCGCGCTCGCCCAGCCCAGCCGGCGATGCAGGGCCAGTCCTCCCGAACTTGGCCCACTTCGCCCTGCCAGCAGCGATTGCGTGGTCAGCAGCCCCAGCCACGCCACCATCGCCATGCCGTGCAGGTGCATGACCAGCGGTGCATGGGCGTAATCGACGAAGCCACGCAGGCCGAATTGCGCGAAGGCGAAGAGGATGAAGGCCGAAAGCCCGATCGCCATCTTCTGCCAGAACGAAAAGGCGCGAATCCGCGCCTGAGGCATAGTCGCCATTTGAAGTCTCCCCACTTCCCCGTATCCACGGGCCCCATTATTCGTGATGGGGCGTATAATACTTGAAAGTAGGTTCGAGTAATACGTGATTTCGACGAATTACTGTCCGGTCGCGACGAGCGTCCAAGTGTCGTTTTCGCGATTTACAAGGCTTCTTCTTTCCAGATCAAGAAGATGGGCAAGAACGGAGCGTCCTGCCGCCGGCCATAGTCTTTCGTCCACGCCCTTGTACATGCGGGGCACCATCTCGCCGATGGTCTGGTGACCTGCTTCGATCTGCTTCAGGATCTGGCGCTCGCGCTGGCGGCGGTGGCCGATCATGCCGCGCACCAGCTGGCGCGGCTTTTCCACGGCAGGGCCATGAGCGGGGAAATAGATCGCATCCTGCTCACGCGCGTAGAGCTTGGACAGGCTTTCCATATAGGCGGTCATGTCGCCGTCTGGCGGGGAGACGACGCTGGTGGACCAGCCCATCACATGATCGCCGGTGAACAGTGCGCCGGTTTCCGGCAGGGCGAAGCAGAGGTGGTTGGAGGTGTGGCCGGGGGTGGCGACGGCTTCCAGCGTCCAGCCTTCGCCGGAAATCGCCTCGCCATCGGCCAGCACGCGGTCCGGTGCGTAGTCGGGGTCGAAGGCAGCGTCGGCGCGGGGGCCGTCGTCGTCCAGCGTCAGCGGTGCGCAGCCGATGATCGGCGCGCCGGTGCGCGCCTTCAGCGGGGCAGCGGCGGGCGAGTGATCGCGATGCGTATGCGTGCAGGCAATGGCGACAAGGCGCGCGTCGCCCACGGCATGCAGGATCGCCTCGATATGCTCTTCGTCGGCCGGGCCGGGGTCGATCACGGCAACCTCGCTGCCGTCGCCCACTACATAAGTCTGCGTGCCGGTGTAGGTGAACGGCGAAGGATTGCGCGCGAGCACGCGCCGGACCAGCGGGGCGATCCGCTCGGTCAGGGCATAGGGCTTGTCGATCAGGTCCGGTGCGTTCATGGCGCCGATATGGTGATTTGCACGCGGGGTGTCGAGCCTTGCGGCGGCGGGAGAGATGCGGATGGCCCGGAACGCGTTGAGTGAGGCCGAACTGATCCTGGTGATCGACGCCGGGACGACCTCCAACCGGGCGATGGTCTTTGCGCCCGATGGCAGCGTGCGTGCGACCGCCCAGCGCCCTTTGACGCAGCACTATCCGCAGCCGGGCTGGGTGGAGCACGATGCTGCGGAGATCTGGCAATCGGTGCTGGCCTGCGCGCGCCACGCCGTCTCGCAAGTGGGTGGGGCCGCGCGGATCGCGGCGATCGGCCTTGCCAACCAGCGTGAGACCGTGGTGGCGTGGGACAAGCAGAGCGGCGAGCCGCTCGCCCGCGCGCTCGTCTGGCAAGACCGGCGGACGGAGAGCATCTGCGCGGCCTTGCGCGATGCCGGGCATGAGGCGGCGGTACAGGGTGCGACCGGACTGGTGCTGGACCCTTATTTTTCCGCCAGCAAAATGCGCTGGCTGATCGACAATGTGCCCGAAGTGCGTGCGGCGGGCGAGGCCGGCCGGCTGGCATTCGGCACGATCGATTCCTGGCTGCTCTACAAGCTGACGGGCGCGCATGTGACCGATGCTGGCAATGCCAGCCGCACCGCCCTGATGGGCCTGGCGGGGCAGGGTTGGGATGCGGGGCTCTGCGATCTGTTCGGCGTGCCGCAGGACGCCTTGCCGGAAGTGTGCGACAGCGCGGGCGCGCTCGGCATCGCGCGGTCCGAATGGCTGGGTACGGCGATCCCGGTGACGGGCGTGGCGGGGGACCAGCAGGCGGCGACGATCGGGCAGGGCTGCCTCACGGCCGGCGCGACCAAGGCGACTTACGGCACCGGCGCCTTCGTGCTCGCCAACATGGGCGATGCGGTGCCGGCCTCGCAGCACCGGCTGTTGGCGACGGTGCTCTGTCAGCTCGATGGCAAGCGGACCTATGCGCTGGAAGGCTCGGTCTTCGTGGCGGGCAGTCTGGTGCAATGGCTGCGCGACGGGCTTGGCCTGATCGACGCGGCGGGGGAGACCGAAGTGCTGGCCCGCTCGGTGCCGGACAATGGCGGTGTGGTCATCGTCCCGGCGCTATCGGGGCTGGGGGCACCGCACTGGCGGCCGGACGCCCGCGCGGCGATCACCGGGCTGAGCTTCGCGGCCAGCCGGGCGCACTTAGCTCGCGCGGCGCTGGAAGCGATGGCGATGCAGACGCGCGATCTGGCGGAAGCCTTCGCCGCCGACGGCGCGCGCTGGACGCACTTGCGCATCGATGGCGGGATGAGCGCGAACGACTGGATGGCGCAGGACATCGCCGACGTGCTCGACATCCCGGTGGAGCGGCCCGGCTTCGTCGAGACGACGGCGCTCGGCGCGGCGATGCTGGCGGCGAGCGGAGCGGGTCTGTTCGCAAATCTGGAGGCGGCAGCGGGCGCGATGGCCGGTCAGCGGAGCGGTTTCACACCGCGGATGACGCAAGACGAGCGCGGCCGCCGGATTGCGGCCTGGAACAAGGCGCTTGGTGCCGTCTAGGTCGCTTTAGGTGTCGTCTGGGTACTAGCTGGCGAGGCGGCGTTCGATCCGCTCGCGAAGCTGCTCCAGCGCGCTGGGCATCTTCTCATCCGCCAGTTTCCAGCTGCCTTCCAGCCGCAGCAGCCGGTCGTAGAAGCGGCGCGTGGTTTCGACCAGCGTGGCCACTTCGGGGGCGAGCATGGCCAGCTGGCGCGCGTCCGACTGGCGCATCACCGGCGACAGGCGGCCATGGCGGCGCAGCTGCAACTCGCTGATTTCACCCATGAAATAGGCGCGATGATTCAATAGCCAGGCGATCGCATGCATCATCCGCGTGGTCGTGCGCAGACCTTCGCTGGAGAGGGCGACGCGCGCAAAATCATCCTCGCCCGCCGGCACGCCGCCCAGCCGGCCGGACGGCGCAAAGGCGTGGCGAACCTCGTCGGACAGGAGAAGCGCCTCCGAATAGAGGGCGTCGACGATGCGCGGGTTTATGGTCGCGGTTTCGGACATGCAGCGGTCGATATTTCTTAACAACGACTCGCGCACAACTGCCCAAAGGTAAATTTCCGAGCCTATTTCGCGATTGTCCCCGATCGGCACGCTTCGTCGCTAACGGCGGTTAACTGAATTCATTGGGAAATTCTGGGAATCGCGGTTTGCCGGGTATGCCTTCGAGGTCTGGGGAAGGATTGCGGGCCGTTGCCGCTCAAAACGGGCGGACACGCATTTGGCCCGCCCATGGGGTCGGTGGATCAGGCGATGATGTCCGGGATCAGGTAATCCTCGATCAGCGAGATCTGGTCTTTCAGGCGCAATTTGCGTTTTTTCAGCCGCGCGATCTGCAACTGGTCGCCGGCGCCAGCCGAATTGAGCGCATCGATCGCCGCATCAAGATCGCGGTGTTCGATCTTGAGCATTTCTAGGCGCTTGCGCATTTCCTCTTCGGTCACGCCGGGATTCCCTAGTCTCGATTGGCGGCCTGATTCGGCCGGCCAAATCGCCATCTGCAGCTGTTTTTGCGCGGACCCGCTCGACGCAGGCGGCACGCAGCTCACCGATATGAAGCAATCACACTCTTCGCAAGATGGCGCGAATGTGGTTCGATCTCTTTCGCGCCGCATCCGCATGATGCCGAGTCGCCAACATGCCGCGAGCATCGTGGCAGAAAGAACATTCGGTCGTCGGGTTTCGGCCCGGTCAGCTTCGCGGAAAAGACTGGCTCGGGTGCGGTCCAGCCCCCCCCGGAGAAGAGGAGAACTGTCCATGGATAGTCGTCACGTCAATTCCCTGCAAAGCAAGCATGCCGGTCTGGAGCGTCAGATTCATGACGAAATGTGCCGACCCATGCCTGATGTCGTGATGATCCAGGCCCTCAAGAAGAGAAAGCTCAAGCTCAAGGAGGAAATGGCGCGCCACTAAGCGTGGCTGGACGGTGACGTCGGTGGCGCCTGTGTTTCGGAGCTTTCCTATATTTTTCCGAGCAGCGGGCCCCTTCGCGGGGCCCGGAAAGGCGCCGCCGACCCCGGGATTTTGGCCGGGTTTTCGACCTTGGAATCCGTATCGCATGCGCGAAAGCGTGCAGTTCACAGGATAACAGCTGATTTCACGGCTTCGCTGCGTTTCCAAAGCGCTCGCTTTGGGTTACTCGGGTAGCCATGACCAGCGGAGCCGTCGAAGCAGCCCGGAACATCCTCACCCGCCTCCATGAGGTCATGGCCTCGCGTAATCATGCGCAGTCCAAGCTCAACAACGTGGTGGAAACGATCGGCGAATGCCTCAATAGCGAGGTATGCTCGATCTATCTGCTGCGCGAGGGGATGCTGGAACTCTTCGCCACGCGCGGCCTGGCGCAAGAGGCCGTGCACGTTACCCGCATGGCGGTGGGCGAAGGTCTGGTCGGCTCGATCGCCGATCGGATCGAGACGCTCAATCTGGCTGAAGCCGCCGCCCATCCGGACTTTTCCTATCGGCCTGAAACGGGCGAAGACAAGTTCCACTCCTTCGCCGGCGTGCCGATCGTTCGCCGCGAACGCGCGGTGGGCGTGCTCTGCGTCCAGCATGTCGAGCCGCGCCGGTACGAGGAAGTGGAGATCGAGGCGCTGCAGACGGTGGCCATGGTGCTGTCCGAACTGATCACCAATGCCGACCTTGTCGATGACGAGGATATCCACGCCGCCGGCTCGCTCCAGTCCGGCCCGCAGCAGCTGCGCGGGCTGGCGCTGGTGAAGGGCCTTGCCTCGGGCGTGGCCGTCTATCACCAGCCGCGTGTCACCATCGAGCATATTGTTGCCGAGGATACCGAGGCAGAGCGCCAGCGCGTGATCCTGGCCTTCGACAAGATGCGCGAACAGATCGACCGCATGGCCAGCCAGGCGGAATTCGGCATGGGCGGCGAGCATGAGGAGGTGCTCGAAACCTATCGCATGTTCGCTTACGATGAAGGCTGGACGCGCCGCATCAACGAGGCGATCGATTCCGGCCTCACCGCCGAAGCGGCGATCGAACGTGTGCAGCAGCGCACCCGCATGCGCATGCGCCAGATCGACGATCCGCTGTTGGCGGACCGCATGCACGATCTGGAGGATCTGGCGAACCGCCTGCTGCGCATCGTTTCCGGCCAGCTTGGCACTGCCGCCTCGATGGGGCTGCGCAACGACGCGATCCTGATCGCGCGAAACCTCGGGCCGGCCGAACTTCTCGAATACGACAAGCGCCGCCTGAAGGGTGTGATCCTGGAAGAAGGCTCGCTCACCAGCCACGTCGTTATCGTCGCGCGCGCGATGGGCATTCCGGTGCTCGGCCGCGTGCGCGGACTGCGCGGTGTGGTGCGAGAGGGTGATCAGCTTCTGCTCGATGCCGATCAGGCGACCACGATGGTGCGCCCGCCTGCCGGCGTGATCGAGGCCTTCGAGGCGCGCTTTGCCAAGAGCCGCCAGCGTCAGGCCGCCTATGCCGCGCTGCGCGACGTGCATCCCACCACGCGCGATGGCACCCGCGTGCAGGTGATGATCAACGCCGGCCTGCGCGACGATATCGCCAACCTGACTATGACCGGCGCCGACGGCATCGGCCTGTTCCGCACCGAGTTCCAGTTCCTCGTCTCCGCCACGCTGCCTTCACGCGAACGGCAGACGCGGCTCTATCGCGACGTGATGGAAGCGGCGGGCGACAAGCCGGTCAAGTTCCGCACCGTGGACATCGGCGGCGACAAGACGCTGCCTTACCTGCGTCACGACGATGGCGAGGGTGAGGAGAACCCGGCGATGGGCTGGCGCGCTCTGCGCGTCGCGCTCGAACGCGAAGGCTTGCTGAAAGTGCAGGCGCGTGCGCTGCTGGAAGCGGCGGCGGGGCGCACCCTGCACGTCATGTTCCCGCTGGTGGCGGAGCCATGGGAATTCGATCAGGCCAAGGCGGTGTTCGATAGCCAGCTGGCCTATCTGCGCAAGCAGAAGAAAGTGCTGCCCGAAGCGATCCACTACGGCGTTATGCTGGAAGTGCCGGCACTGGCCGAGCAGTTGGATGTGCTGGCGCCGAAGATTTCGTTCCTGTCCATCGGCACCAACGATCTTACCCAGTTCCTGTTCGCGGCCGATCGCGCCAATCCCAAGCTGGCGGAGCGCTATGACTGGCTGAGCCCCGCGATCCTGCGCTTCCTGCGCCGCGTGGTGCGAAGCTGCGAGGGCCACGATGTCGAGATCGCCGTCTGCGGCGAGATGGGCGGGCGCCGGTTGGAAGCGCTTGCCCTGCTGGGGCTGGGCATTTCCCGCCTGTCAATCACGCCGGCCTCGGTCGGCCCGGTCAAGGACCTGATCGGAAAGGTGGACCTGGCGGAAATCAAGGCGGCGATGGACGGCTGGCTGGCCGCGCCGCCGCGCGATCTGCGTGCTGCGCTCACTGCCTGGGCGGCCGAGCGAGATATAGCGGTGGATTGATCGGCTGACCTGGCTGCCGGCCCTTAACAAGGGTGTTAAAAGGGCTGTGCGAAGGCAAAAGGTCACCGATTGACACGGGTTTGTCTTGCGGGGATGTTACTCGGCGTGCACGGGGTCGCATCCGCCGCAGATTTCTGAGAGAATGATCGGGTCCCCGATTGACTTTGGGAGGTCACCCGGCTTGGTGTCTATCCCGGTTCTGAACCGTCATATTTAGCCAAATTCCCTTCGGGAGCGGAATGGAAAACGTCGAAAATCAAGAGGCGATCGAGCAGGCAGGCGCGCAGACGGAGACCGTTGGCGTCGTTCTGACCCGTGCGCGTGAGGCTGCGGGCCTGTCGCGGGCCGATATTGCCACCCAGACCAAGATCGCCGAGCGCCATCTGGCCGCGATCGAGGAGGATCGTCTCGGCGACCTGGCCGCGCGCACTTATGCCGTGGGTTTCTCGCGCGCCTATGCGCGCACGCTGGGGCTGGACGAGAAGGAGATCGCCGAGATCGTCCGCCGCCAGCTGGAAGCGGAAGGCGGGCGTGAGCCCGTGGTGGTTCACGATTTCCAGCCCGGCGATCCCGCGCGCGTTCCTTCGGCCAAGTTGGCCTGGATCGCTGGCGCCGGTGCGCTGGTGGTGATCGTGCTGCTCGTGATCTTCTGGGGCAGCTATCTCTCGCCCGAAGGCAAGTTGCCCGATCTGCTGACGCCGAAGCCCGCCGTCGCGCCCACCCGCGTGGCCGTGCCGGTTCCGGCCGCGACGCCCACGCAAGCGCCCGCCAATGGGCCGGTGGTGCTGACCGCGACCGAGGAAGGCGTGTGGGTGCGCGTTACCGATGGCGCCAATCGCCTGGTCGAAACCACGCTGAAGAAGGGTGAAAGCTGGACCGTGCCGCAGAATGCGCAGGCTCCGCAGCTTCGCACCGGCCGTCCCGATGCGCTGACGCTGACAGTGGGCGGGCGCGCGATCCCGGCGCTGGCAGACAAGCCGACGGTGATGTCGGGCGTGTCGCTCATCCCGGCGGATCTGGCCGCGCGGTCCAACCCGCAGGTCGCGGCGACGCCCGGCGCGACGCCTGCTCCTACGGCGCCCTCCGCCCAGCGCGCGCCCGCGCGTCCGGCGGCGCAGGCCACCGTGCCGGTAACGGCGGCGATCCCGGCACCGGTTCCCGGCAACGACGCGGCGGCACCCGCTGCCGCGCCGCTTTCCACGACTTCCAACTGACCCTGCCTCGACAGGGGGCGCGTCTTGCGGCACCCCTTGTCCGCAGGCTTGGTTAATGCCCCGTTCGGAACGGCCGGGGCAGCCTTCGGCCGACCGACCTGCCGCACGGCAGGGGTGCGGCGAAAAGGGGGCGTGTCAGCGGGCATCGCCCGAGACGGAGATGATTTGGCAATGACTTCTTCACTGAACAGCGTGCGCCGGATGCGGCTTGCCGCGACTGGCGTTGTCGCGCTGGCTCTGGCCGGTGTGGGCTTCGCTGCGCCCGCGCAGGCGCAGGATGGTTCGACCGACGCCCGCCTCAAGAAGGTGGAAACCGAAGTGCGCGCGCTGCAGCGCAAGGTGTTCCCGGGCGGCGACGGCAAGTACTTCGCGCCGGAAATCACCAGCCCCACGGCCACGCCCACCCCGGCGCCGGGCCAGCCCGCGACCACGCCGGTCAGCGACATGCTGGTGCGTCTGGACGCGGTGGAAGCGCAACTGGCGCGGCTGACCGGACAGGTCGAACAGAACACCAACCGGATCGATCAGCTTGAGGCCAAGCTGGCCGCCGGCGTGCCGGCACCCGCGCCGGTTCCGGTCGATCCCGCCGGCCCGCAGCCTACAGCGTCGCAGTCCAACCTTTCGGCCATGAACGGCGTCCAGCCGGCAGCGGTAAGGCCGTCCACCAAGCCGGCCGAACTGAAGCCGGCGGTGGAAACCAAGCCGGTCGGCCCGTCCAACTCGCGCATCGATGCGGTGCGGGCGATCGTCAAGCCGCAGAGCGCCGACGCCGCCGATGACGAATATTCCTACGGCTTCCGCCTGTGGGAAGCGAAGTTCTATCCCGAGGCCGAGCAGCAGCTGAAGCTCTACCTCGAAAAGTATCCCAAGCACGCGCGCGTCAGCTGGGGCCGCAACTTGCTGGGCCGCGCCTATCTTGACGAGGGCAAGCCGCTGGAAGCCGCCAAGTGGTTCGTCCAGAACTACCAGGCGGACAAGCGCGGCGATCGCGCGCCGGACAGCCTGCTGTACCTTGCGATCTCGATGAAGCAGATGAAGGACACCAAGCGCGCCTGCATCGCGCTGTCCGAATTCAGCGATACTTACGCTGCAGAAGCGGCGGGCCGTCTCAAGAGCGTTTACGACACCACGCGCAATGGGCTCACCTGCTCCTGATCCCGGCTTGGTCCCGGCGGCGGAGGCGGTTGAGCGCTTTCGCGCCGGGATCGAGGCGATCTGGCCGGAAGGGGATGACGCGGGCGACCGGGGCTCGGCGCGTCTGGGCGTAGCCGTTTCCGGTGGGCCCGATAGCGTTGCCTTGCTCCTGTTGGCCGCTGCCGCGCTGCCCGGTCGGGTAGAGGCGGCGACGGTCGATCATGGCCTGCGCGCCGAAAGCGCGGGCGAGGCAGCCGACGTTGCGGCGCTTTGCGCGCGGCTTGGGGTTTCCCATGCGACGTTGTCCGTAACCGTGGCTTCCGGCAATGTGCAGGCCGAAGCACGCGCCGCGCGCTATTCCGCGCTGGCGGGCTGGGTCGCCGAGCGAGAGCTTGCCGGGTTGGCCACTGCGCATCATGCTGACGATCAGGCCGAAACGCTGCTGATGCGGCTGAATCGGGGCAGCGGCGTTGCCGGCCTCGCCGGGACCCGGGCGCGCGGGCGCGTGCCGGAAACGGCAATCCCGCTGCTGCGGCCGGTGCTCGACTGGCTCCGCTCGGAACTGGGCGAAGTGATCGCGGCGGCGGGCGTGGAAGCCGCGCAGGATCCTAGCAACTCCAACGACCGCTTCGACCGCGTGCGCATGCGCAAGGCGCTGGCCGAGGCGGACTGGATCGACGTTGCCGCCGTGGCGCGCAGTGCCGAGCATCTGGCTGACGCCGATGCCGCGCTGGAATGGATGGCGGCGCTGGAATGGCGGTCCTGCGTCAAGAAGGAGCCTATGGGGCTGCGCTATCGCCCGCAGGCTCCGCGTGCGATCGCTTTGCGCGTGCTCGCGCGCTGCGTCACCGAACTGGGCGGTGAGGAGCCGCGCGGTAGTGCCGTTGCGCGTTTGCTCGATACGCTGCGCGAGGGGCGGCCGGCTTCGATCGGGGAACTGGTGGTGCGGCCCAATGCAGGGGGCTGGAGCTTTGCCAAGGCGCCAGTGCGAGCGGCGAAGAAGATCAAGGGCTGAGGGGGCGGTTTTGCCTTTTGGGGCGGGCCATGATCGAGCCGGTAGCGCGGGCTCAAAACAGCCAAGCTCGATGCCTTAAATCCTAAGCTCAAGCTCAAACCCAACCCCAACCCCTAACTCGACATCTTGAAATCCAAGCCTCGTCATCCCCGCGGAGGCGGGGATCCCGCTTTTCTTGATGCGTGGCGCGAAGGCAGCGGGGCCCCCGCCTTCGCGGGGGCGACGGGAGGGCTATGTTGGGACGTGCAGCTTAGTCCCCGACCGGACTAACCGTGCAAAACCCCTTCGTCATTGCAAGCGTAGCGAAGCAATCCAAGGCGGTTCGGCGCCGCCCTGGATTGCTTCGCTACGCTTGCAATGACGAGGAATGTATGGGGCTAGAGAGCAGGCGGGCAGTGCTTAGTCGCCGCGTCGCACCGTTATCGTCCCGCCGAAATCACGCCCCGACGAGGTTGTCGCCCATGGCGGCCTGCTTGCCGCGCGTGATGTAGACCTTGTCGCCCAGCTTGGTCACTGCGAAGAGCTTGGCGGCGAAGTCGTCCGGCATGCCCACGCAGCCGTGGCTGGCGTAGCCCTTGGCCACTTCCGATCCGTGCAGCGTGATGCCGTCGTTGGTCAGCCGCTGCATGTAGGGCATCGGCGCGCCGGTGTAGATGTTGGAGACGTGATCCTTGTCCTTCTCGGTGATCGGGAACACGCCGAGCGGAGTGGGCGTATCCTCGGTGCCGAGCAGCACGGCGGCGGCGCCGATTTCATAGCCGTCGCGGAATACGGAAATCACGCGCGCGTCGAGGTCGACGGTGATGACGATCGGGCCGGCGGGCGCGCCGGTCTCGTCCCAGTGCCATTCGCCGTACTTGATCGCGCCTTCGATCGGCAGGATGCGCTTGATCACGAAAGCGCTGTCTTCCGCCACTTTCGGCGCCGCTTTCGCCGGGGTTGCGACCGGAGCGGCAGGATGGAAAGTCGCCGCGGCGCTGGCCGGGGTGGAAGGCTGCGCGGCCATCACCAGCACGCCGACGATCGCCGCGACGGCAGGGGCTGCCGAAGCGAGGAGGAGCCGGGCCGACATTGCGGCGCGCTTGCGGGGATTGGCGTTGTTTTCCACGAGGACGCTTATCGCGCGATCTCGGAGAAGTTACCAGTGCGTTAACTAATCGCGTCCCGAATTAGGACCGGTTGATGGGTCAATCGTTAACGTGGTGCGTTGAGCCGTTAGCTGCCTTTTGGCGCGGCGATGCCTTCGCGCAGGATCGAATTGGCAAGATCGGCCACGTCTTCCGGCTGCATATCGTCCGACCAAACGGCGTAGCGCAGGCCCAGAAACACGTTCATGCCCATGATCGCCCAGGCATGCGCCTCACCCAGCCCTTCGCGCAGCTCGCCCTTTCGCACGCCTTCGCCCAAACGCTCGGTGATGCGCCTTGCGGTCGATTCATAGTGGATGCGGAAGCTGGCGGGGTCGACGAATTCGCACTCGTCGATGATGCGGTAGATTTCCTTGTGATCGCGCGCGAACTGCAGGAACGCGGTGAGGGCGGCCTGCTCGGTTTCCAGCGCCGGCAGCGGTTCGCGCAGGGCGTCGCGCGCGGCTTCGCGTACTTTGCCGGAAAGATCGTCCACCAGCGCGCGGAAGATCTCATCCTTCGAATCGAAGTAGGTGTAGAAACTGCCCAGCGCCGTGCCCGCGCGCTGGGTGATGCCGGTGATCGAGGCTTCGTGAAATCCGCGCTCCCCGAATTCCACCGCTGCCGCGTCCAGCAGCTTGCGTAAGGTGCGGCGGCCACGTTCGGTGCGCGGGGTCTTGGCCGAAATCAGCCGATCTGCGGGATCGCTGTCGACCGGGGGCGAGGGGGCGTCTGTGGTCACTTTGACACAGCTAGACCTTGATGTGATCCATGGCAAATGTTCAATGTTGAAACTTGGTTCAAGTATCAATATGACTGCCTTCAACGATAAGATTCATTGGGAGCGACTAGCGATGCAAAAGGCGCAGAGGGGCGGCGTGCGCAGCCGTGCGACGAAGAATTTCCTGACTTTGACGACGGTTCTGGCGGGCATGGCGGCCGTGCCCGCGCTGGCGCAGGACGCAGCGCCAGCACCGGATGCGACGGCGCCGGCAAATGTGGCGGAGGGCGATATCATCGTCACCGCCCGCCGCCGTGAGGAACGTCTGGTAGACGTGCCGATCGCCGTCACCAGCTTCAGCGGCGCGCAGCTGGAACGCTCCGGCGCGGCGGACATTACCGATCTGGCCCAGACGGTACCTAACGTGACATTGGAGCCCTCAAGAGGCACCAACTCGACCCTGTCCGCCTTCATTCGCGGCGTGGGCCAGCAGGACCCGGTTTCGGGCTTCGAACAGGGCGTCGGCATCTATCTGGACGACGTCTATCTCAACCGTCCCCAGGCCGCCGTGCTCGACATCTACGACGTCGAGCGCATCGAAGTGCTGCGCGGTCCGCAGGGCACCCTGTACGGGCGCAACACCATCGGCGGCGCGGTGAAGTACGTGACCAAGTCGCTGCCCGATGAGTTCGCGCTGAAGGCCCGTGCCACTTACGGCACTTTCAACCAGCTTGACGGCGTGCTCACGGCCTCTGCGCCGATCAACGATATCGTCCGGGTCGGCGGGTCGGTGGCGCGGCTTACGCGCGATGGCTTTGGCGAGAACATCACCACCGGCAAGGACAATTACGACAAGGACATCTGGGCCGCGCGCGGCACTTTGGAGATGGGTGGCAGCGGCCAGCCGGTGCTGATCCGCGTCACTGGCGACTATACCCGCGATCGCAGCAATCCGCGCGGCGGCCATCGCCTGATCGCCGGTTCCGCGCCGGGCAGCGAGATCCTGCCCGACGTGTTCGACAGCGCCGGCGGCATCGACGATCCCAAGCAGGATATCGAGGCGTGGGGCCTTGCCATGAACATCAAGGTGGACCTGACCGACGCGCTGGCCTTCAAGTCGATCAGCGCCTGGCGCAAGGACCATTCGGCCACGCCGATCGACTTCGACGCCAGCCCCACCGTCGATCTGGACGTGCCCGCGTTCTACGATAACGAGCAGTTGAGCCAGGAATTCCAGCTGGCCTATGACAAGGGCCCGCTGCAGGCGCTGGTCGGCTTCTACTGGCTGAACGCCAGCGCCGACACCTACTTCGATTCGCGTACTTACACCACGCTGCCCGCGCTGCTGCCGATGCTGACCGGGCATACCGAGGCCGATGTGGACACCAAGACCTGGGCGGTCTTCGGCGACGTTACCTACGAGATCACCGACCAGTTCAGCCTCTCGGTCGGCGGCCGCTACACCTGGGACAAGCGTGAGGCGGACATCGTCAAGCAGACGTTCTTCCGCGGTGGCGGCGAACGCTTCGGCAATCCGGGGATCCTGTACTCCACCGATACCAATTTCAGCGGCAGCGCGGTCTACAAGAAGTTCACGCCGCGCGCCTCGCTCTCGTTCAAGCCGAACCGCGATCACAACATCTACGCAAGCTACAGCCAGGGCTTCAAGGGCGGCGGCTTCGATCCGCGTGGCGTCGGCAAGAATGCGCCCACCGCCAATCCCAGCGGCATTCCCAGCGATGCCGAAGTTGCCGCCTACCTGAGCTTCAAGCCGGAAACGGTGAACAGCTACGAGATCGGCTACAAGGGCAACCTGTTCAATGGCGCGCTCTACGTGGCGGCGGCGGCGTTCCGGATGGACTACAAGGACATCCAGATTCCCGGATCGGTCGCCTGCACCGTCAGCGGCGTGCCCACCTTCTGCGGCGTCGTCTCCAATGCCGGCAAGGCGCGCCTGCAGGGACTGGAACTGGAAACCACCGCGCAACTGGGCCGCGACCTTGCGACTTCGGGCGACAAGCTGAGCCTGTCCGCCTCTATGGGCTATATCGATGCCAAGTTCCTGAAGTACGAGACGTTCATCGCCGGCAAGACGGTGGACGTGGCCGACTATCGCCATATCCAGAATACGCCCAAGTGGACCGCCAGCGGCACGCTGAGCTATGATCTGCCGGTGGGCGAGGGCGATCTGATGTTCGGCACCACGGTGTCCTACCGGTCCAAGGTCCACCAGTTCGAGTATCCGAACCCCTATCTGGACCAGAAGGGCTATGCGCTGTGGGATGCCAGCCTTGTCTACTCGGCGCCGGGCGGCCGCTGGACGCTGGGCGTCTACGGCAAGAACATCCTGGACAAGGAATACATCACCTCCGGCTACAGCTACATCAAGCAGGATGCGGTGACCGGGGCGGTGATCCCCGATGCCAACGGCAATCCGATCCCGACCCTGGGCACGCAGGGCACGCTGACCGGGTTCTACGGCAATCCGCGTCAGGTTTTCGTGACCGGCACCGTGAAGTTCTAAGGGCGGATCTACATTCAGCCCATGCGGGCCTGCGAAGCGCGATTTGAATAGAGAATCTTTGGGCTCCGGTGCTCACGGACTTTAAGTCCGCTGCGCTCCGGTGCTCGAAAATCACGCTTCTCGGCTCCACCTGAACTAAATGTAGAACCACCCTTGCAGCGTTTTGACGACCATTCGGTTCGAGAGGATTCCACGAGGATGGACTATAGCCTCCACCGCTATCGCAGCGCCTGCGGGCGGCTGGACCTTGTCGCCCGCGACTATCCGGCGCGCGATTTCACGCGTGACGTCGCGGTTGAGGGGCCCGCGCCCGTGCTGCTGATGATGCACGGGCTTACACGCAACAGTGCCGATTTCGAGCCGCTTGCGGCGCACCTTTCCGGCACTTACCGGCTGATCGTGCCGGACCAGCGCGGGCGCGGCCTTTCGCAGTGGGATCCGGACCCGGCCAATTACCGGCCGGACGTCTATGCGCAGGACATGTTCGCCCTGCTGGACGGGCTGGGCATCGATCGCGCCTGCCTGGTCGGCACATCGATGGGCGGGCTGATGGCGATGGTGATGAACGCGCTGCGGCCCGGCCTTGCCAGCGGCTTCGTGTTCAACGACATCGGCCCGGTGCTCGATCCCGTGGGGCTGGCCCGCATCCAGAGTTATGTCGGCCCCTCCGGCCCGATGGCTTCGTGGATGGAGGCGGCGGCGCGCTGCCGGGCGGTCAACGCCGTTGCCTTTCCGGACTATGGCACTGCCGAGTGGCTGGCCTTCGCGCGCCGCACCTGCCGCGAGAATGCGGACGGTACCGTCTCCTTCGATTACGATCCCGCCATCGCGCAGGGCATGGCGGGGGACGAGCCGGAATCGGTGCCGCCCGACCTCTGGCCGCTGTGGGACGCGTTGGACGCCGCGCCGGTATTGGTGGTGCGCGGCGCCTTGTCCGACCTGCTGAGCCTGGAAACCGCGCAGGAGATGGCGCGTCGCCATTCCGGCCCCTATGCCCATGTGGACGTGCCGCGCGTCGGCCACGCCCCGATTCTGGACGAGGTGCCGGCGCTGGCGGCGATCCTCTCCTTCTGCAAGGAACATCTGGACTGACATGAGCGCCGCCGGAACGGAAACCCTTTCGATCGACAGGCCCGCCCGCCGCGCAGCCTCGCCCAATCTGGTGCTGGCGATGCTGCTGCTGGTCTACATCTTCAACTTTGTGGACCGGCAGATCCTGGCGATCCTGGCGGCGCCGATCCAGAAGGACCTTGGCCTGGACGATGCGCAGATGGGCATGCTGGGCGGGCTGGCCTTCGCGATCCTCTATTCGACGCTTGGCGTGCCGCTGGCCTGGCTGGCGGATCGCACCAGCCGGTCCTGGGTGATCACCGGATCGCTGCTGGTGTGGAGCCTGTTCACCGCGCTATGCGGCGCGGCGCAGGGGTTCTGGCACTTGTTCGCCGCGCGGCTGGGCGTGGGCGTGGGGGAGGCGGGCGGCGTCGCCCCGTCCTACGCGGTGATCGGCGATCATTTCCCCAGCGAGAAGCGGGCCTTCGCGCTCTCGATCTATTCGCTGGGCATCCCGATCGGTGCGGCGACGGGCGTGCTGGCGGGCGGCTATGTCGCGGCGCGGGTGGACTGGCGTACGGCGTTCGTGGTGGTCGGGCTGGCCGGGCTGCTGGCGGCGGTGCCGTTCCGGATGATCGTGCGCGACCGGCCCAAGGCGGCAGCGAGCAGCGCGCCGACGGTGCGCTTTGCCGAAGTGGCGGCCACGCTGGCGCGCAAGAAGGCGTTCTGGCTGCTCTCGTTCGGCGCCGCGTCCAGTTCGATGCTGGGCTACGGCGTGATGTTCTGGATGCCCAGCCTGCTCCAGCGCAGTTTCGGGCTCGATCTGGTGCAGACTTCGTGGTTCCTCGGCGCGGTATTGTTGCTGGGCGGCACCGTGGGCGTGCTGGCCGGCGGGCGACTGGCGGACCGGCTGGGTTCGGCGGACCGTGCGTTCTATGGCTGGGTGCCGGCCATGGCCTATGTGCTGGCGGTGCCGCTCTATGCCGGCGGCATCTGGACGCACAGCGTACCCACGGCCTTCGTGCTGTTCCTGCTACCGCAAGCCCTGGCCTATGTCTGGTTGGGCCCGGTGACCAGCGCGGTGCAGCACCTGGTCGAACCGCCTGCGCGGGCGACGGCATCGGCGCTGTTCCTGCTGATCAACAACCTGATCGGCCTTGGCGGCGGCATCTATGCGCTGGGCGCGCTGTCCAAGGCGCTGACCCCGGTGTGGGGGGCGGAGGCGCTGCGCTATTCGATGCTGATCGGCCTTTCGCTTTATTTGCTTGCATCGCTGCTGATGGCGCTGGCCGGGCCGGCGCTGCGCCGCGAATGGGTGCGCGAGGGCTGATGTTTCCCGCATGACCATGGTGTGACCGTGACGGGGAGCACGTGCCCCCGGCGCGTGCGGTGCTAAGGGATCGGCACGTCAGTAAATCGCGGCCGGGGGGCTGGCGATCAGGGGGCTGCCATGAACGAACTGTCCAGTCTGGAACGCGCATCCAGCACGCCGCGCGCATTCTCCGTGCATTCCATCCACATGGTGCGCACGGCCATGACCAACCACATGGCGCTCAGCCGCATGGCCGACCAGAAGGCCAATATCCTGATGGGGATGACGTTCCTGGTCTTCACGCTCTCGATGCGCGAATTCGATGCCGGGCATTATCGCTATTCGCTGCTGGTGCTGGTGGTCTTCGCCTTCGTTTCGGCCATGCTGGCGATGGGCGCGGTGATGCCGCGCACGCGCGCGCCGAAGCTTTCTGACGACGATCTGGATAACCTGCTGTTCTTCGGCGTGTTCACCGGGCTGGATCAGGAGGAATTCGTGCGCCGCGTGCTGGATCGCGGCGCCAGCGACGAAGCGGTGCTGACCACCATGCTGCGCGATATCTACCAGAACGGCACGGTGCTGCAGCGGCAGAAGTACCGCTTTCTCAGCCTTGCGTTCCAGTGTTTTCGCGCCGGGCTGGTGCTGGCGATGATCGCTTTCCTGATCGAGAACCGGCAGGCGCTGGCGGTTTTTCTCCGACTGGCCTGAAAGGGGACGGCGCATTCGCCGGGGCTGGCCCGTAAGTCGAGGGCGGGTTAGGTTGCCGATGGGATGCTCAGCTTCGGGACGGTCAATCGCACGGGGAAATTGCGCGCGCGCCATGTGGTGCTGATCGCGCTTGCATTCATTGCCGTGCCCGTCGCTGCCGATCCTGCACGCACGACCGTTAGCGCGGACGTCCGGCTCGATTTCGGGAAAATGGTGGTGGTGGACAATGGCAGCCGGCGCATCTCCGCCAGCGGCATGGTCACCGACAGCGGCGTGCTCTCCGTCTCCGGCAGCAGCACGCGGCCGGCGCAGTTCACCGTCTCCTACGATCGCGGGAACGAGAGCCGGCGGCCGCTGGACATCACGGTGGAGGTCGTGCTCTCCGCGCCCGGCACGGTCACCAACGGCGGGGTTTCGGGCAAGCTTTCCGCATTCGAGACCGACCTGCCGGGCTATGGCACGGTCACGCCGGGGCAAGTGGTGCGGGTGACGTTCGAAAGCTGTGCGCAGCGGGTCTGCTCGCGCAGTTTCCGCGTCGGTGCGCGGATGGACCTGACGCGGCGCTATGGCGGGGGCACGTTGGCGATGCCGCTGCCGATCGACGCCACCGTGATAAGCGTGGACTGACCTGTTTCAGCACGGGTATTTGCTTAGCGGCGCGTAAGCGCCGGCCTTGCCGATTTCTTCCTAGAATGAACGGGATGGCCCGGTTTCCACCGGGCGCGGAACCCTGTCGCCCGCCGTCCGTTTCTCTGCGGCGGCGGCTTGCGGGCCTTCGCGCCCGGCAAGGGGGCAGGCCGGACGAACCGGAACTGGCGCCCGTGCGCCGCGCAGCGAGTGAATGCCGTGTCCCGATCGCCTGTTCTACCCGTGGCTGCCGGCCTGCTGGCGGCAGGTGCCCTTTCCGGAGCCACCCCAGCGCTGGCGGCGGAAGGCGAAGGCGCGCCGGACGGCGGCGGCACTTCGGCGCGCGCGAGCGGCGTTGCCAGCGCCACGGTGGTCAATCCGCTGTCGGTCCGCTCGCTGTCGGACCTCGATTTCGGGTCGGTGGGGGATGTGGGCGCGCAGGGCGGCAGCCTTGTCGTTGCCCCCGGTGGCGGCAAGGCGCGCTATGCCGGCGCCGCGCGTTCGGCCTGCATCGCCGACGGAACCGACTGCGCCAGCCCCCATGCCGCACGCCTTCGGGTGGAGGGGGAGCCGGGCCGCGCCTATCGCGTGGTGGTACCTGAATCGGTCCTTGCGCATTCGGCGGATGGCATGCCCACGTTGCCGGTAACCGGCCTCACCGTCCGCACCGACAGCCGCCCGCAAGCCGGGGCGCAGGGCGTGCTCGATCATGCCGGTGGGGATGGGTTCGAAATCGGCGGCGAATTGCGTATTCCGCCCGGCACCGAAGCCTCACACTATCGCGCGCAAGTTCCGGTGATAGTCGTTTACGGTTGATTCGGCGGGATTTTCGGCCGGATTACTCATACAAGCGAATGAATCTGCCAGTACTTTGGTATGAAATGGAAGTATTGATTATTTTTCAGTAAGAACCCTCCGCATAAGTGCCTAGTCAACACGAGACGGGGTCGCCTCGTGCAGTTCGGGCGGTCGGGACGACCGAACACTTCAGGAGGTACTTTTCATGAAGAAGCTTGCACTTGTTTCCGCACTGGCAGTTGCCGCCGCTTCGCCGCTGTTCGCCGGTTCGGCACTTGCCGCCACCGCGCAGGGCACCGCCACCGCCACCGTGGTCGCGCCGATCACGCTGACGCACACTTCGGGCGCGGTGCTGGCGTTCGGTTCGTTCACCGCCGGCACCGGCGGCACCGTGGCCGTCACTTCGGCCGGTGCCGGTTCGAAGACCGGCGGCGTCGTTCTGGTGGCCGGTTCGACCAATTCGGCCGATGCCTTCACCGTTGGCGGCGACGCCAGCCGCGCCTTCACGATCTCCACCACCGGCAGCACCGTTGCCAGCGGCGCGAACACGATGACCTTCACCACTTCGGCCTCTTCCGCCGCAGGCACGCTGAGCGCTTCGGGCGCGGCCAGCTTCACCGTGGGCGGCACGCTGACCGTGGCCGCGAACCAGGCCGCCGGTAGCTACACCGGCAGCTACGACGCCACCGTCACCTACAACTGATCCCGCTTCTTGGGGTGTGGACCCTCCGGAGGGCGGTGGGGGCCGCCATCCGAAGGTCCGTCCGTGTCGGCCCCGGGGGGGCTCGGGGCCGACATTTCTTACCACCAGCCCTTAACCACCAACCGCCGCAAAGGACCAGGATGACCGGCAGGAGAAAGTACCGGACCACCCTAGGCTTGCTTGGCGCCGCGCTGCTGGCGCTGGTGCCGGGGGCGGCGCTGGCGGCGGGGGCAAAGGGTTCCGCCACGGCCGAAGTGGTGGCGCCTGCGCAGATCGTGCCGCTGGCCTACTTGCGCTTCGGCACGTTCACGCGGCCGACCACGGCGGGCACCGAGACGGTGAGCACCACCAGCGCCGTCAGCGGCACTGGCGGCATGGCCGGCAACCTGTCGCTGCCGCAGACCGGCGGGCGCGGGGCGGCCAGTTTCCAGCTCAACGGATCGGCCAACCGCCTGTTCATCGTCTCACTGCCCGGCACCACGACGATCTCGTCCGGCGCGGCGACGATGCAGGTGAGCGACTTTACTTCGGATGCCGGCGCGTTCGGCATCGGTATTCTGGGCAGCAACGGGCAGGATACGCTGAATGTTGGGGGCACGTTGAACGTTTCGGCCAATCAGGCACCGGGCAATTACTCGGGCACGTTCACGCTGACGGTCTACTACTTGTAATTCCCGGCATCGCCGGCCCTCTTTCTCACTCGATTTGCCTGCACTTGTACCCGGTGGGCAGGTCGGGTGGGAAAGAGAGCCGGCGATGCTCTGAAAAAGCCCAACGGGTATTTCCCGGGATACGTACACGTACTTAAGTATGATTGCGCCTGATTCCATGCAGTTGCATGGTTAATGCCATTTAGGGGCATTCGGGGGTCGCAGGTCTTGCGCGTCGCATCGGTAGTGGGGAACGGCGCGCGCCTGCTGCGGGCCGGGGGTTTGGCGACGGTGCTGTTCGCGGCTGCTGCCGTGGCGCAGGACGAACCGCCGAAGGCGCCGCCGCCACAAGCATCCGCACCCGTGCCCGAGGGCGCCGTGGGCGGCATGGGTGACATCAACCTCTATCCCAAGCGCGTGGTGATCGACGATCGCGCGCGCATCGCCTCGGTCGGGCTCTACAACCGCAGTATCGAGCGCGGCGAGTACGACATCACGATTGCCGATAAGATGATGACCGGCGACGGACGCCTGCTCGATATAGAGACGGTCGATCCCACCGATCGCGCCAAGGTCCACGGCGCCGCCGCGATGCTGCGCTGGTCGCCGCGCCGGGTGGTGCTGGGCGGCAGTGAGGCGCAGACGATCCGCATCATGGCCCGGGTCGCCCCCGATACCCCGCCGGGCGAATACCGCGCGCACTTCTCCGCCGTGGCCGTGCCGCCGGAGGATGCCTCCTACTCGATCGAGCAGGCGGCTGGCGCACAGAAGCCCAATTCCATCGGCGTGCGCATCGTCCCGCGCTTCGGCATCTCCATCCCGGTGATCGTGCGCGTGGGCCAGACCACGCTGACGGCGGGGATCGAGAATGCCCATCTGATTGCGCTGCCGGGCGGCGGCCGGGGATTGCAACTGACGATCACCCGGTCCGGAACCCGCTCCGCCTTTGGAGACATCACCGTCACCGCGCAGGGGGTGAAGGCGCCGCTGGCGCTGCTGAAGGGGCTGGGCGTCTATACCGAGATCGATGCGCGGCAAGTGACCGTGCCGCTGGACCCTGCCGCCGATCAGCGCCTGCTGGTCAGCGGGGCTAAGCTGACCGTGACCTACACCGATGACGACGTGGAGCCCGGCAAAGTGCTGGCAAGCCGGGATATCACCGTGCCGTGAGCCAGGGCCGGGGCGGCCGGGAAGACGCGCCGGGCGGGTTGCCGAGAGCGGCCACGCTCGGGCCGCTTTTGGTCGGCGCCTCCCTGCTGGCACGTGGGGACCGTGCGGCTGAGGCTCTCACGCCGATTGGGGCTGATGCACCGCCGGCACCGCAGCACACGCTTGCACAACGACCAGTTCCACACCCCGGTTTCGCCAAGGCCGAACTACCGGGGCTGACGGCCGCACGGCTCTCCGCGCCGGTTGCGCCGCGCTCTTTGTCGAGGCGCTCCGTCTTGCGGATATCCACGGCGCCTGTTGCTCTCGCGGCTGCGGATTTCCGCATGCAAGCTCCGGAACTGGAATTGCCCCCGGTGCCTGAGGCTTTGGCGGTCATCGCTCCGGAACTGCCTGAGGCTGTCGGAACCGAGCCATTGCCGATGGCGCTGCGGGCCTTCGATCCCTCCACCGCGCCGGTTCAACTCGCTCTGCCGCCGATGTCTCAAGTGCCGGTATCGTCGGCGCTACTTCCATCCGGTGAGGGTGCACCACCCGCGCAAGTCGTTGCACTCGATCTGCCCGCGCCAGCCCCGTTCATCGCCGCGGCGTCCCTCCCATCGCCGCTTTCGACTGTCTTCACGGGCGATCCGCATCCGGGGTTGCTACTCGCTGCTGCCCCGGTCCGCGAGCAACCGATCCCTGCTGCTCACATGGCCGACGCGCAGCCCAGGCATCCCGCCGCCGACCCCGCGCCGAGCGGTCCGGCACCCGCCCAATCTCTCGCCACGACCCGCGCGCTGCCGGCGCCCAGCTTTGGCCTATCCGCGCCGCCGACTGCGACCAAGGACACCGCGCCCGCCAGTACCGCTCAACTCGCCCCGGCCAACGCCACGCAGACTTTTCCCGCCAACGTCACCCCGGTGATCACTTACGACGACGAGGTGATCCTGGCCGTGAAAGTCGCCGCCGCCACCGGCACCACCGGGGGCGACGACACCGTGATCGCCTATGGCACGCGCGGCGGGCTCTACCTGCCGCTCGGCGCGCTGGCGCGGCAGCTGGATCTGGCGATCTCTGTCGGGGATGACGGCAATTACGCCAGCGGCTGGTTCCTCTCCGAAAATCGGCGGCTGACGATCAACTTGCGCGAAGGCACGGCGGAGACGGGCGGCAAGACGGTCTCGCTGGCGAAAGGCGATGCCGTCGCCTTCGACGGCGAGCTTTACGTCCGAGCCGAGCGCATCGGCGACCTGCTGCCGCTGACGGTGACGCCGGACCTGCGCGATCAGTCGATCACGATAAAGACGACCGAGCCGTTCCCCTTCGAACATCGCCTTGCGCGTGAGGCGGAGCGGGCGCGGCTGGGCAACGAGCAATCCTCCGCCGCCAATGCCGAGCGTCGCTTTCCGCGAGAGGATACGCCCTGGCTGCCGATCTCGGTGCCGATGGCCGATGTGGAGGCGCGCGCGGTCTCGGATTCCACGCTGGGCGAGCGGGTAGAGACCGACTTGCGGCTGGCGGGCGACCTGGCGTGGATGAGCGCGCAAGTCTTCCTCACCCATTCCACCCGCGATGGGCTGACCGCCGCGCATATCGAACTGGGCCGGGTCGATCCCGATGCGGACTTGCTGGGGCCGCTGCACGCTACTGCCTTTGCGCTGGGCGACGTGGCCACCACTTCGCTCCCCATCGGCCTGCGCGGCGTGGCGGGGCGCGGCGGCACGCTGACCAATGCCCCGGTGGAGGCGGCATCGGTGTTCGACAAGGTGGACCTGCGCGGCCAACTTCCCGATGGCTACGAAGTGGAACTTTACCGCAACGGCGTACTGGTGGGGTCGACACGGCAGGCGATCAATGGCCAGTATCAGTTCCTGCAAGTGCCGGTGGATTACGGCCTGAACCTGTTCCGCCTCGTCTTCTACGGCCCGCAGGGGCAGCGTAGCGAGGAAGTGCGGCGCATCTCGGTGGGCGATGGGCGGCTGGCGAAAGGGCAGGTCGTCTACACCGTGGGTGCGGTGCAGAAGGACGAGAACCTGCTGGGCGTTACCGCGCCGCGCTTCATTCCGGGGCTGGACTATGGCCGCTGGCGGGCGAGTGCGCAGCTTGCCTATGGCGTGACCTCGGGCGTGACGGCGGTGGTGAGCGGCGGCTGGTTCGACAGCGATTTCGGTGATCGCTGGCTGGCGAGCGCGGGCCTCCGCACCGGGCTGGGCGGGCTGGCGGCCAAGCTGGATTTCGCCATGCAGGACGGGGCGACGCCGCTGGGCGGGATCGGCAAGGCCGGGCGCGCGATCGAGGCGGGGCTGGGCGGGCGCGTGCTGGGTGCCTCGTTCACGCTGACCCGTGCCGAATATCGCGGCGATTTCCTGGACGAAGTGCGCGTGTTCGATGGGCAGCCGCTGCGCCGCGTGACCGAACTGGATGCCAATGCCACGCTGCGTCCGTGGGGGGAGGGCGGGCCGGCGATCCCGCTCTATGCACGGGCGCGGCGGATCGAATATGCCACGGGCGAAGTGCAGACCACCGCATCGCTGCGCGGATCGGCGCGGGTGGCAGGGGGGCTGGCGTCCAACACGCTGGAATATTCGCGGTATGAGCCGGGTTCGGGTGTTCGGGGCGGCACGGTCAACCAGTTGATCGGCACTTTCGACCTTTCCACGCTCAACGGATCGCGCACGCAAGTCCGCGCTTCGACCAGTTATACCGTGCTGCCCGATCCGCGGATCGAGGCGGTGTCGCTGGAAGTGGATCGCTCGGTGGACGATCGCACGCTGGTCCGCGCCTCCGTCGCGCAGACGTTTCAGCGCAGCGATACCCAGTTCGGGCTTTCGGCGGAGCGTCGTTTCCGGCGCTTCACGCTGGCGTTCGATGGCACGTACGGCTTGCGCAACAAGGTCCATGCGGTGGCGCTGCGGCTGGGCTTCGGCTTCGGGCGCGATCCGCTGACCGACCGCGTCTATGTCGCGCCGCCGGGGCAGGCGCTGTCCGGCGCGGTGGCGTTGCGTGCTTACGAGGATATCGACGGCGACGGCCGCTTCGATGCGGGGGACAAAGTGCTGCCGCAGGTCGCCTTCGGATCGGGCACCGGCACGGGTGAGACCGATGGCGCGGGCGTGGTGCTGCTGACAGGCCTGCCCGCCGGCACCCGCGCCAGCGTGCAGGTCGATCCCACCACGCTGCCCGATATCGCGCTGGCCCCGGTCACGCGTGGGATCGAACTGGTGCCGCGCCCCGGCCGCGTGCACCGCGCCGATTTCGCGGTGGTGGCGATGGGCGAGATCGAGGGTTCTGCTTATTTCGAAGGAGCGGAACGCTCGCGCGGGGTTTCCGGCTTGCAACTGCGGTTGCTGGACGCGGCAGGCAAAGTCGCGGCCAATGCGCGGACCGAGGCGGATGGGTTCTACCTGTTCGAACAGGTGCAGCCCGGACATTACACGGTCGCCATCGACCCCGATCAGGCGGCGCGGCTGAACATCGCGCTGCGCGATGCCGTCCCCTTCGATGTGGGGCCGACCGGCAGCACGCTTTCGCGCGATGTTTTCGTGGTGCAGAAATAGAGCGGGCGCAGTCCACTCACCGGCGGTTCCGTTGTAGGGTCCCGGGGCAGCGAAAGGCAGACACCCGTGACTGAGACCATTACCCCGTCCCCCGGCCGGCTGGAGCGCTGGTTCACGCTGCGCGAACGCGGCACCGATGCGCGCACCGAAGTGCTGGCGGGCGTCACCACGTTCCTGACCATGGCCTATATCGTGCTGGTCAACCCGGCGATCCTGGGTACGGCGGGAATGCCGGTCGCCTCGGTCGCGGCGGCCACGTGCTTTGCGGCCGCCTTCGCCTCGATCCTGATGGGCTTCGTCGCCAATACGCCGCTGGCACTGGCGCCGGGCATGGGGCTCAATGCCTATTTCAGCTTCACAGTGGTTCAGCAGATGGGCGTGCCCTGGCCGGTGGCGCTGGGCTGCGTGTTCGTTTCGGGAGTGGCCTTCCTGTTCCTGACCGTGACCGGGGTGCGCCAGCTGATCGTCGCTTCCATCCCGCAATACCTGTTCGCGGCGGTGGCGGGCGGCATCGGCCTGTTCATCGGCTTCATCGGTTTCAAGGATGCCGGCATCATCGTCGCCAACCCCGCTACCTTCGTGGCGCTGGGCGACCTGAAGGCCCCCGGCGCGGCGCTGGCGCTGTTCGGGCTGGTGCTGATCGGCGCGCTCAGCGTGTGGAACGTGCGCGGGGCGATGCTGATCGGCATCCTGACCACCACCGTAGTCGCCTGGCTGTTCGGCATGGTGACGATGACGCCGGAGCCTTATTCGCTGGAAGCGCTGACCGGCACCGCGTTCAAGCTGGACCTTGCCGGCGTCTTCGGCCTTTCGGGCAGCCATGGGCTGGGGCTGCTGGAAATCCTGTTCGTGTTCCTGTTCGTGGACCTGTTCGACAATATCGGCACCCTTGTCGCCGTGACCAAGCGGGCGGGGCTGATGGATAGCGAGGGGCGCATTCCGCGCCTGAACCGCATCCTGATCGTCGATGCCACCGCCACTATCGTCGGCTCCATGGCCGGCACCAGCACCGTCACCAGCTATGTCGAGAGCGCGGCGGGTGTGCAGGCAGGCGGGCGTACGGGACTGACCGCCGTGGTCACCGGGCTGCTGTTCCTGGCGACCATGTTCGTGGCGCCCTATGCGCAACTGATCCCGCTGGCGGCGACCGCGCCGGCGCTGATTATCGTCGGCGGGCTGATGCTGCTGCCTCTGACCGAGGTGAAGTGGGAAGACCCGCTGGCCGCGATCCCCGCGTTCCTGACGGTGGCGATGATCCCGTTCACTTTCTCGATCGCGAACGGTCTGGCCTTCGGCATCACTGCCCACGCCGCGCTGAAGATCGTGCGCGGCACCGTGGAGCGGAAGGACTGGTTCCTGCTGATACTGGCGCTGCTGTTCGTCGCCCGCTTCGTATGGATGGGGGGCACCTGATGCTCCGCGCCTTTCGCGGCGAATTCCTGTCCGTTTCCCGTGATCCCCGCGCCGATCCCGATGCCGTCCGGTATGAGGCGGATGGCCTGCTGGTGGTGGAGGACGGCGTGGTCATCGCGCGCGGCGCCTATGCCCAGCTTGCCGATCGCTATGAAGAAGTGCCGGTCGAGGTGCTGCCGGGCCTGATCGTGCCGGGCTTCGTCGACGCTCACGTCCACTACCCGCAGACCGACCGCATCGCCTCCCACGGGGAGCAATTGCTGGACTGGCTGGAACGGCACATCTTCCCCGCCGAGAAAGCCTTTGCCGACAAGGCCCATGCCGATGCGGTGGCCGCCTTCTTCCTCGACGAACTGCTGAAGAACGGCACCACCAGCGCGCTGGTCTATCCCACGGTGCACGAACAGTCGGTCGATGCCCTGTTCGAAGCGGCGCTGGCGCGGGAGATGCGGGTCATTTCCGGCAAAGTGCTGATGGACCTTGGGCCGGAGGGCCTGCGGGACACGCTCGCCTCCGGCCGTGCGGAGAGCGAGGCGCTGATCCGCCGCTGGCGGGGGCGCGGGCGGCTTGGTTACGCGGTCACGCCGCGTTTCGCGCTGGCCTCCACCGATGCGCAATTGGCTGACGCCGGTGCCTTGCTAGCCGCGCATCCGGACGTGCTGATGCACACGCATCTCGCCGAGAACTTGCGCGAGTGCGCCGAAGTGGAGGCGCGCTTTACCGAGGCGACGGACTACCTCGACGCCTACGACCGCTTCGGCCTCGTCACCGATCGCTCGGTCTTCGCGCATGGCGTCCATCTGTCGGACCGCGCCTGCACGCGCCTGCATGGGAGCGGCGCGGGCATCGCCGTCTGCCCCAGTTCGAACTTGTTTCTCGGTTCCGGCTTCTTCGATTTCGCGCAGGCGGATCGGCATGGCGTGCGGCTTGGTCTCGGCACCGATGTGGGCGCCGGCACCACGTTCTCGCTGCTGCACACGCAAGGCATCGCCTATCAGTCGGCGCAGATGAAAGGCACGACGCTGGACCCGTTCCGCGCGCTCTGGCTGGCGACGGCGGGCAGCGCGGGCCTGCTCCACATCGGTGACCGCGTGGGCAGCCTGGAAGTGGGGCAGGAGGCCGATTTCGTGGTGCTCGATCCGGCGGCGACACCGCTGCTGGCACGGCGAACGCGCGGGGCCAGTCTTGCCGAACGTCTTTTTGCGTTGCAGGTGCTGGGGGACGACCGCGCCGTTGCGCGCACTTATCTGCTGGGCCGCCTAGCCTACCGGGCTGCCTGGAACAGGGACAAGACATGACCGACCTCGACACCTTCATCGCCGGCCTGCCCAAGGCGGAGCTTCACCTTCATATCGAGGGCAGCCTTGAGCCCGAACTGATGTTCGCATTGGCGGCGCGCAATGGCGTGTCGATCCCTTTCGCCAGCGTGGAAGAAGTGCGCGCGGCCTACGATTTCTCCAACCTTCAGGACTTTCTGGACATCTATTACGCCGGCGCGAACGTGCTGCTGACCCGGCAGGATTTCCACGACCTGGCCATGGCCTACTTCACACGCGCGGCGGCGGACGGGGTGGTCCATGCGGAGATCATGTTCGACCCGCAGACCCACACCGATCGCGGCGTGGCGTTTTCCGAAGTGATCGAGGGGTTGCTCTCGGCCATGGCTGCTGCCGAGGCGGAACTGGGGCTGACCAGCAGCCTGATACTGTCGTTCCTGCGCCATCTGTCCGAGGAAGCAGCCCTTGCGACGCTGGCAGAGGCGGAACCCTGGCTGGACCGGATCATGGCCGTGGGGCTCGATTCTTCCGAAGTGGGTCACCCGCCGGAAAAGTTCGTCCGCGTCTTCGCCGCCGCGCGCGAGAAGGGCCTGAAGATCACCGCCCATGCCGGGGAGGAAGGCCCGCCCGAGTACGTGCATCAGGCGCTCGATCTGCTGGGCGTCCACCGCATCGACCACGGCAACCGCGCGTTGGAAGATCCGGCGCTGATCGAGCGGCTGGTGCGAGAGGGGATGACGCTGACGGTCTGCCCGCTCTCCAACCACAAGCTTTGCGTGGTGGACGATCTGGCTGACCATCCCATCGATGCGATGCTGGCGCATGGTTTGAAGGCGACCATCAATTCGGACGATCCGGCCTATTTCGGCGGCTATGTGGCGGATAATTACCGTGCCGTCTCCAAGGCGCGTGGGTTGGATCGGGAAGCGCTGGCTCTGTTGGCACGCAACAGCTTCACCGGTTCGTTCCTTCCGGCAGAGGCGGTGGCGGCGCATCTCGATCGGATCGACGCGTACATGGCGTCACAGGGCTGATCCGGCTGGCCCCCCGGATACTCGATCCATACTACCTCGTCGCCCCCGCGAAGGCGGGGGCCCCGCTTTCTTCTGCACGCTCTCGTCCAGCCGCAAGAAAAGCGGGATCCCCGCCTTTGCGGGGATGACGGGGTTTGTATTGGAAAGGTGGGTTAGGAAACGCGCCCTCAGGCCAGTCCCTCAGGCCAACCGCTGGGGAACCGAGCGGGCTTCCTCAATAATCGCATCGCGCGTGCCCACCGATTCCCACGGGAACACGAACCAGCGCTTGTCCTCGGTGCGGTCGATCACGTCCACCCAGACGTCGACTTCTACCTTGGAACTCTTGTTGTTGATCAGCACGCCGAAGTGCAGGTTTTCCGGCACGCCGCCATTGCTGGCGAGCAGCCCGCGAATGTATTCGATGGTGCCGCCGGAATCGTTGATATCGTCGATGAACAGCAGGCGCGTGCCCGCCGCGCTCATCGCGGCGACTTTGGCCAGCAATTCGTCCGCGAAGCCGGGGACTTTGGCCGAATGGTCGATCGACAGCATCGGCAGGTCCAACTGCTGCGAGATGTAGACGGCCGGAACCAGCCCGCCACGGCCGATGCCGATCACGAAGTCCGGCTGCCACTCCCGCTCCTGCACCTTGCGCGAAAGCTGGCGAACCTTGGCGAGGAAATCCTCGTAATATTCGAGGAAATGGAGCTGCGGCTCGGCGGAATCTGACATCGGTGAAGTCCTGGAAGAAAGGCGTTGAGCAGGGGAATTATCGGTTTCGCGCGGTGTGATCAATCTGTGTGCCTGAAGGAAGGGGCGCCGGAGAGGGTTGCAGCGATGCCCTCCAGCGTGGCCGTCAGCCGTTCCGCCTCCCCCGCATGGTGCGGTGCGAGGATGAAACCCAGCCGCCGCGTCAGGCCGAAGTCGCGCACTTCGGCGGTCACCGTCCCTTCCGGAGCGAGCGAGCGCGGGGCCACCGTGATGCCAAGGCCGGCCGCCACCATGCGCAGGCAGCGATCCTCGTTCTCGCTGCGCAGGGCGAAGCGGGGACGCACGCCGGCATCGGTGAAGAAGCGGCTGGTGCGTTGCAGTGCCTCGCACGATCGGCGTGCGATCATGATCTCGCTCGCCAGTTCGCCGGCAGCGACTTCGGCGGTTCCTGCCAGGCGGTGATGGCCCGGCATGACGACGACGTAGGGTTCTTCCAGTAGCGGCACGATGTCCGGCCCGCTCTCTGTTTTGCCGAGCAGGGTGAGGGCAAGCTGGATCTTGCCGCTGGCGAGTTGGCTGCGCAGATCGTGATCGTCGCCCTCCACCAGTTCCACGCCGTAGTCCCCCGCCAGCCGTGCGCAGATCGTTTGCAGCATTGGGCCGGAGAGGGTGGGAATCACGCCCAGTTTCAGGTCCGGCCACTGCTGCTGTTCGGGGTATTGCGAGGATTTGGCGAACTGGTCGGCGCGGCGGAAGCCAGCCTCAAGGTCGCGGGCGATGGGCAGGAAGGCGCCGCCCGGCTCGGTCAGGCGCACATGCCGCCGGTCGCGCACGAACAGGGGTGATCCCACCAGGCGCTCCAATTCGGCAATGCTGGTGGAGACAGTGGGCTGGGTCACATGCAGCCGCGCCGCCGCCTGCTTGAAGCTGCCGGAATCGGCCACGGCCAGAAAGTGCCGGATATGCGCGCGCTTTATCATTGGTAAAATCTATTCAATGGCCATGTAAGTTTCAATTTGTTTGCATCGGATGCCTCCGGTAATTTGCGCGCAAAGGCCGCACCGATGCGCCGTGGAAGTTTGGGAAGAAGACATGAAAGCCACCCCCGATTTCGATTTCGCACTGGGCGAAAGCGCCGAGATGATCCGCGAAAGCGTCGCCCGCTTTGCCGATGAGCAGATCGCGCCGCTGGCCGCCAAGATCGATGCAGAGGACTGGTTCCCGCGCGAACTCTGGCCCGCGATGGGGGAACTCGGCCTCCACGGCCTGACGGTGGAGGAAGAGTGGGGCGGCACCGGGCTCGGCTATCTGGAACATGTGATCGCGGTGGAGGAAGTCAGCCGCGCTTCGGCCTCGGTCGGCCTGTCCTACGGCGCGCATTCGAACCTTTGCGTCAACCAGATCCGCCGCTGGGGCAACGATGCGCAGAAGGCGAAGTACCTGCCGGGGCTGATCTCCGGCGAGCATGTCGGCAGCCTTGCGATGTCCGAAGTGGGCGCGGGGTCCGACGTCGTCAGCATGAAGCTGCGCGCCGATGCGGTCGAGGGCGGTTTCCGCCTGAACGGCACCAAGTTCTGGATCACCAACGGCACGTATGCCGATGTGCTGGTCGTCTATGCCAAGACTGACGCCGATGCAGGATCGAAGGGCATCACCGCCTTCCTGATCGAGAAGGACATGCCCGGTTTCTCCATCGGCCAGAAGATCGACAAGATGGGCATGCGCGGCTCACCCACATGCGAGCTGGTGTTCGACGATTGCTTCGTGCCGGCGGAGAACGTGATGGGCCCGCTGAACGGCGGCGTGAAAGTGCTGATGAGCGGGCTGGACTACGAGCGCGTGGTGCTGGCCGGGCTTCAGATCGGCATCATGCAGGCCTGCCTCGACACCGTGATCCCCTATGTGCGCGAACGTCGCCAGTTCGGCACGGCGATCGGCACGTTCCAGCTGATGCAGGCCAAGGTGGCGGATATGTACGTCGCGCTGCAATCGGCACGGGCCTATGTCTATGCCGTGGCGCGCGCTTGCGATGCCGGGCAGACGACGCGCTTCGACGCGGCGGGCGCGATCCTGCTGGCCAGCGAGAACGCCTTCCGCGTCTCTGGCGAGGCGGTGCAGGCGCTGGGCGGTGCGGGCTATACCAAGGACTGGCCGGTCGAACGCTATCTGCGCGATGCCAAGCTGCTGGATATCGGCGCCGGTACGAACGAGATCCGCCGGATGCTGATCGGGCGGGAGCTGATTGGGGCCTGAGTGGCTCCGTCCTCGCTCGCGCCCCTCTGTTACGCCAAATTTCGTCATCCCCGCAAAGGCGGGGATCCCGCTCGTTCTTCTGACGTGGCGAAAAGAAAGCGGGGCCCCCGCCTTCGCGGGGGCGACGAGTGATTTTTCAATCGTAGTGGGATTGAGACGGCGATGCTCTCACGGAGAGCAATGCTCCTTCCTCGCCTCAACCCTGCGGCTTCACCCGCAGCAGGCCTTCCTGCGCCACGCTCGCCACCAAAGTCCCGTCGCGCGAATAGATCGCGCCGCGGGCGAAGCCTCGGGCATGGCCGGACCAGGGGCTGTCCATCGAATAGAGCAGCCAGTCGTCGATTGGCGGGGTCTGGTGGAACCAGACCGCGTGGTCCAGGCTGGCGCCCGAAACGCCGGGCGAGAAGAAGCCCATGCCATGCGGCATCAGCGCGGTGGAGATCAGCGCGAAGTCGCTGGCATAGGCCAGAACCACGCGCTTCATCACCGCATCGTCGCCCATCGGCGCGGCCATGCGGAACCATTGGCAGCGGTGCGGCAGGTCCCCCTGCGGCAGCGGCGGGCAAGGCTTGATCTCGAACGCGGCGAGCCGGTCGAACAGGGCGGAGGGAACTTTCTGACCGGCAGCGGCCAGTGCCGCGCGGAAGTCCGGGCATTGCTCCGGCGCCGGTACGTCCGGCATCGGCACGGCGTGGACCAGGCCCTCTTCGGGGCGATGGAACGATGCCGCCAGGTTCAGGATCGGCTTCCCGCCCTGCATGGCGACCACGCGGCGGTTGGAGAAGCTGCCGCCGTCGAAATCCGGCAGCACGCGGTAAACGATCGGCCGCCCGGTATCGCCTGCGCGCAGGAAATAGGCGTGCAGCGAATGGGCCTGCCGGTCGGGCTCGATCCCGCGCGCGGCGGCGGCAAGCGCTTGCGCCACCACCTGCCCGCCATAGACGCGGCCGGGCTGTTCGGACACGGCGGCGCCGCGGAAGATGCCGGTGTCGATCTCCTCGACAGTCAGCAGGTCGACGAGATCGGCGACGGCCTTGCCGGCCGTATCACTCATCGATCGAACCCTTCACCGGCTTTACCGCCGAACCTTCCAGCCACGCCAGCGACTGGCGTTCGATCGAGAGCATTTCCTCCAGCGTCTGTTCGATCGCGGTGCGCTGCTGGCGCAGTTCCTCGATCCGGGCGCGAATGCGCGAGAGCAGCGTGCGGATCTGTTCGTGATGTTCGGGATCGACATCGTAGAGATCCAGGAATTCCTTGATCTCTCGGATCGAGAAGCCCAGCCGCTTGCCGCGCAGGATCAGCTGCATGCGGCCCATTTCGCGCTTCGAATAGATGCGCGTCGTGCCCACGCGCTGGGGTGAGATCAGGCCCTTGTCTTCATAGAAGCGCAAGGTGCGCATGGTCACGCCCAGCTCGGTCGCGGCTTCCTGGATGCCCAGCATATCGGCTCCCCCCGGAGCAGGGATGCCTTCGCCCTGCGGTTCTCCGCCGTTCAACGCTGCCCCGGCGCCGTTCACGCGTCCGTACCTGACGGGGCATCCGCAGCAGCGGCGCGGCGGGCGGCCTCTTCCTCGACCAGTTCCTTCTTGGAAAGCTTGCCGACCAGCGTCTTGGGCAGCGTGTCGCGGAATTCGATCGCGCTGGGCATTTCGATCTTGTTCAACCTTTCGCGCAGGAACGCCATCAGGGTGTCCGCATCCAGCGCGTCGCCGGGGTGCAGCGCCACGAAGGCCTTGGGGCTCTGGCCGCGATAGGCATCGGGGACGCCGATCACAATCGCTTCATGGACCATCGGATGCTCGTAGAGCGCATCTTCGATTACGCGCGGATAAACGTTATAGCCGCCGCACAGGATCATGTCCTTGATGCGGTCCACCAGGAACAGGTAGCCGTCCTCGTCCAGATAGCCGATGTCGCCGGTGCGCAGGGCGCCGAAGATGAAGGTCTTTTCCGATTCCTCCGGCCGGTTCCAGTATCCGGACATGACCTGCGGGCCGCGCGCGCAGACTTCGCCGCGCTCGCCCTGGCCCAGGATCTTGTGGGTGTTGTCGGGATCGCGGATTTCCAGCACGGTGCCGGGGAAAGCGGGGCCGCAGGAGTTGTTCTTGACCAGGCCTTCCAGCGGATTGCAGGCGATGATGGGGGAGGCTTCGGACAGGCCGTAGCCTTCGACCACGCGCACGCCGGTGCGCTGTTCGAATTTCTGGCGCACTTCCAGCGGCAGCGGCGCGCCGCCGGAGATGCAGACGCGCACCTGATCGAACTCGCCATGGAGTTCCTGGTTGTTGAGCGCGGTGTAGAGCGTGGGCACGCCGAAGAACTGCGTGGGCTTGGTGCGCTTGGCGGTCGCCAGGAACGACTTCATCTCGAAGCGCGGCAGCAGGATCATCTCGGCCGCGGTGTCGACCGAATAGTTCAGCACCGTGGTCAGCGCGAAGACGTGGAACAGCGGAAGTACACCGAGGGTGCGCTCCTGCGTTTCGGGCATGTGGCCGACATGGGCGATCATCTGGGCCGAGTTGGCGGCCAGGTTCGCATGGCTGAGCATTGCGCCCTTGGGCACGCCGGTGGTGCCGCCGGTGTACTGGAGCACGGCCAGATCCTGCGGGCTGCGATCGACCGGATCGGGATCGGCATTGCGCGCGACAAGATCGGCAAAACGCAGGAAGCGCAGGTCGTGCGGCTCATGCGCGATATCCTTGCGCTTCAGCAGGCGATAGGCGCGGCCCTTCAGCTTCGGCAGGGCATCGGCGATCGGGCAGACCACCACGCGCTTCAGCGCGCCGCCGCAGCTGGTGGAGCCGACCAGCGGCTCGATCTTGGGCAGCGACAGCGCCAGGTCGGAGGCGATGATGATCTCCGCCCCGGAATCCTTCACCAGGTGCGCCATCTCCCGCTCGGTATAGAGCGGATTGAAGTTCACCACGATCCCGCCGATGCGCAGGATCGCGAAGTAGCAGATCACGTAATAGGGCGTGTTGGGCAGGCACAGGCCGACGCGCGTGCCCTTGACGACGCCCAGGTCCTGGAGACCTCGCGCGGCACGCCGCGCGAGGTCGCCGACTTCGGCATAGGACCACTTGCGGCCCATGAAGTCGATCGCCGGCCAGGCGCCGTGGGCTTCCACGGCATGGTCCAGCAGATCGGTAAGCAAACGCGGCGAGATCGGCGGCATTTCATCCGCAACGTGGGAGGAGAGGGGCGTTTCCAAAATACCTCCATTCACGGGAGAGTTGTCGTCAATCTTCGCCGCAGTGCTCATCAGAAGCTCACCCGTGCGCCCAGCGAGAAGACCATCGCATAGGCGTCCTGAAGCGAACCGTTGGTCAGGATCGGGGTCTGCACCGGGGTGCCGGCATAAGCGGCGGTGATGCGGTTGATCGGGGCATCCTTGAACGAGATGTACGAGGCGGCCGCGTCGATCGCGATCTTGCTGCTCATGTTGTAGGTGGTACCGGCCGAGAAGTTCCAGCGGTTGCTGTCCGGAACGCGTGCGTCGCGGTCACCGCTGCTGGTCGGGGTTTCGCCGTACTGGACGCCGCCGCGCACCGTCCACTTCGGGCTGACGTCGTAGTCCATGCCGAAGGCGTAGGAGAAGCCGTCCTTGTAGTTCTCAGGCAGCGAGGTGTTGACCGGGGCGCCAAGGTCGATCGTGTCGAACTTGCTCCAGCCGTAAGCCACGACCTGCGCGTTCAGCGTCAGCTGCTTGGTGGCCTTCACGCGGGCCGACATGATCGCCTGCCACGGGGTGGTGAATTCCGCCGTGGTGTTCAGCGAGGTGTTCTGCCCGGCAAGCGGGCCCAGCAGGCCGTCGATGGTCAGCGTACCGTCAAGCTTGTGCTTGATCGCCGACTTGTAGGCGACGCCGATCGAGGCGGGGCCGTTGTGGTACTGGGCGCCGACCGACCAGCCCACATCCCAGCCGCTGCCCTTCAGCTGCTGATGACCGTCGGCCAGCAGCGGCGAAAGGTTGGGCAGGTAGTTGCCGAGCGTGGCGTCCACATGTTCGACGTTCGCGGCCGCACCGATGTAGAGGCCTTCCATCGGCTGGAACGCGATGCTGGGCTGGATGTCGATCGTGCGCAGCTTGGTCTTGTCCGCCGAATAGCGGGCCCAGCTGTCGGCATCGTAGTTCGTGGTGAACGAAAACGGCGAAGTGACGGTCAGGCCGAAGGCGACCTTGCCGAAGCCATAGGCGATCGCGCCCGAGGGCAGCACGCCGTTGTCGATCGGGTTCTTGGCAACCGGGTTGCCGCCGACCGAAGTGGCGGCCTGGCCGGGGCGCTTGATCAGCGTGCCGTCGTCCACGACCTTGCCCTTGGGAAGGATCACGCTGGCATGCACCGATGCCTGGCCGCCCTCAAGACCGCCGATCGCTGCCGGGTTCCACCAGAGCGAATCCACGCCGGTATCGGCGGCTTCACCCGAAAACGCGCGGCCCTGTGCGCGCACCGACTGTTCCTGCAGATAGAAGGCCTGGGCATGGGCAGCGCCGGCAGCGCCGAGTGCCATGGCCGATGCAGTGCCCGCCAGCAGGATACGGCCCGTAATCTTTTTCATTTTCATCTCCCTTGTATTCCTTCCCTGAACCTTTGATCCGGCTGCCACGCATCAGGGGGCGTGCGGGCAGCCTCTGTTTCCCTGCGTCAGAACCGGGCACCGCAATTTCGGTTGCACCGGGCCTTGTCGATGTCAGGGAATGCGCTTCCAGGTCTGCGTCTTGCACAGCGGCCAGACGATGCAGCCCTTCAGCTTGAGCGTGTTGGCGTCCACCGGCGTGATCGTCGCCTTGTAGGTGCCGCCGTCTTCCGGATTGTAGATCTGGCCTTCGACCCACTCGTTGCCCTGGCGCTTGAAGCCGCCCACCATCTGCATGCCCTTGACCTTGCGGGTGCGCTGGCTGGCGTCCTTGTTGTTCACGTCGCGCAGGTCGGGATTGGCCTTGATGCCGTCCGAATCGACGACGTGTCCGCAGACCGATTCGCCGCAGCGGCTGAGTTCGATGACGCCGTGCTTGGAAGGCGTGAGCCACTTGCCGACGACCTGGTCGGCACTGGCGGCAAAGGCAGGATTCGCGCCCAGAAATACGGGCATGACAGCGGCAACCAGCGCCGTCCCCACGGGTTTCCAAAGTCTCATGTGCGACCTTTCCATCATCTCTCCAATCGGTACCTTCTGTACCCCGAGGGCTGGGCCCTTAGGGTGAGGTGTCCCGAAGTCGTAACCGAAAATTTGCTTGACGTATAGGGAAAGAATTGCACCCTTAGGGAAGAACGGTGACGCCCCCCGATGGGTGGTGGGGCGTGAGGCTCCGACGGAGAGAGTTGCATGAAAAGTGTCGTGATCGCGGGTTACGCCCGCTCGCCCTTCCATCTGGCGAACAAGGGCGCTCTTGCCCGTGTCCGTCCCGACGATCTTGCCGCGCAGGTGATTCGCGGGCTCATCACCAAGACCGGCGTCGAAGCCGCTGATATCGAAGACGTTGTCGTCGGCTGCGCGTTCCCGGAAGGCGAGCAGGGCTTCAACATCGCGCGTTTGGTGGCGCTGCTGGCGGACCTGCCGATCTCGGTCGGCGGCATGACCGTGAACCGTTTCTGCGGCTCCTCGATGAGCTCGATCCACTACGCCATGGGCCAGATCGCCATCGGCGCGGGCGAAGTCTTCGTCTGCGCGGGTGTCGAATCGATGAGCCGCGTGCCGATGATGGGCTTCAACCCGCTGCCCAATCCGGAGCTGGCGAAGAAGAGCGCCGCCTACATGTCGATGGGCGAAACCGCCGAAAACGTCGCCACCAAGTACCAGATTGCCCGCGCGGACCAGGAAGCGCTGGCCGTCTCCAGCCAGCACAAGGCCGCCGCCGCGCGTGACGCCGGCAAGCTGACCGACGAGATCGTGCCGATCCAGACCAAGGGCGGGATCGTCAGCGAAGACGGCACCATTCGCGGCGAAACCACCGCAGAAGGCCTTGCCGGCCTGAAGCCCGCGTTCGATGCGGCAGGGTCAGTGACTGCCGGCACCTCCTCGCCGCTGACCGACGGCGCCAGCGCCGTGCTCGTCACCACCGAGGAATATGCCCGCGCCCACGGTTTGCCGATCCTGGCCCGCATCAAGTCGGTCGCGGTATCGGGCTGCGCGCCGGAAACCATGGGCCTTGGCCCGATCCTCTCCAGCCAGAAGGCGCTTGAGCGTGCCGGTATCTCGGCCGGTGACCTCGACGTGGTCGAACTGAACGAAGCCTTCGCTTCGCAGGCGCTGGCCTGCATCAAGGACCTCGGCCTCGACATGGCGAAGGTGAACATCGACGGCGGCGCGATCGCCATTGGCCACCCGCTGGGCGCCACCGGCGCGCGCATCGTCGGCAAGGCGGCATCGCTGCTGAAGCGCGAAGGCGGCAAGTACGCGCTCGCCAGCCAGTGCATCGGCGGCGGTCAGGGCATCGCCACGATCCTGGAGTCGGTGGAATGAGCCCCCTTTCCAACGAAGGCGCTATCATCAAAAAGGTCTGCGTGATCGGCGCCGGCACCATGGGTGCCGGGATCGCCGCCCAGGTCGCCAATGCCGGCGTGCCGGTGCTGCTGCTCGACATCGTTCCCAAGGACGCCAGCAACCGTAACGTGGTTGCCGAAGGCGCCGTGGCGAAGATGCTCAAGACCGAGCCTGCGCCGTTCATGAGCAAGTCGGCCGCCAAGCTGGTCGAGACCGGCAATATCGAAGACCACCTCGACAAGGTTGCCGAATGCGACTGGGTGATCGAGGCGGTGATCGAGCGTCTGGACATCAAGCAGGGCCTCTACGCCAAGCTGGAAGCGGTGAAGCGCGACGGCACCGCCGTTTCGTCCAACACTTCGACGATCCCGCTCGCCAATCTGGTCGAAGGGCGTTCGGAGGCGTTCAAGCGCGACTTCCTGATCACCCACTTCTTCAACCCGCCGCGCTATATGCGTCTGCTGGAGATCGTCACGGGTCCGGCAACCGACGCTGGCGTTGCCGCGAAGGTAGAGCAGTTCGCCGACGTCTCGCTCGGCAAGACGGTGGTGAAGGCCAAGGACACCCCGGGCTTCATCGCCAACCGCATCGGCACCTACTGGATCCAGCTGGGCCTCAATGCCGCGTTCGACATGGGCATCACCATCGAACTGGCCGATGCCATTGCCGGCAAGCCGATGGGCGTGCCGAAGACCGGCATTTTCGGCCTTGTCGATCTGGTCGGCATCGACCTGATGCCGCACTTGCAGGCCAGCCTCACCTCGACGCTGCCCGCAGGGGACCTCTACCACGGCATCGCCCGCGACATTCCGCTGATCAACAAGATGATCGGCGAGGGCTATACCGGCCGCAAGGGCAAGGGCGGTTTCTACCGCATCAACAAGGAAGCAGGTCGCCGCAAGGAAACCATCGACCTGCAGAGCGGCGAATACCGTCCGAGCATCAAGGTGCCGGGTCCGCGTGGCGCTGCCGCCAAGGGCGATCTCAAGGCGCTGGTCGAAAGCAAGGGCGACATCGGCGCCTACGCCTGGGCCGTGCTGGGCGATACGCTGGCCTATGCCGCCAGCCTCGTGCCTGATGCCGCCTCGGACGTGGTTGCCGTCGATGACGCGATGAAGCTGGGCTACAACTGGAAGTCCGGCCCGTTCGAGATGATCGACAAGCTGGGCGCCAAGTACCTCGCCGAACGGCTTGCCGCCGAAGGCAAGGCCGTGCCCGCGATCCTGACCGTGGCGGGCGACCGCACGTTCTACCGGATCGAGAACGGCAAGCGCCAGTTCCTGGGCCTCGACGGCGAATACCGCGACATCGTCCGCCCCGAAGGCGTGATGCGCCTGGCTGACGTGAAGCTTTCGTCCAAGCCGATCATCCGCAATGCTTCTGCCGCGCTCTGGGACATTGGTGACGGCGTCGTCTGCCTGGAATTCACCGGCAAGATGAACGCGCTCGACGGCGAAGTCATGAAGCTGATCGGGCAGGCCATCCCGCTGGTGGCGGCGCAGTACAAGGCGCTGGTCGTCTACAACGATGCCGACACTTTCTCGGCAGGCGCCAACCTCGGCCTCGCGCTCTTCGCGGTGAACATCGCCGCCTGGGGTGAGATCGAGAAGCTCGTGGCGGGTGGACAGCTGGCCTACAAGGGCTTGAAGTACGCGCCGTTCCCGGTGGTCGGTGCTCCCGCCGGCCTCGCGCTCGGCGGCGGGTGCGAGATCCTGCTCCACTGCGACGCGATCCAGGCCCATGCCGAACTCTACTGCGGCCTTGTGGAATGCGGCGTCGGCCTCGTTCCCGGCTGGGGTGGCAATGGCGAGATGATCGACCGCTGGCGCAATGCCCCCGGCATGCCCAAGGGCCCGATGCCGGCGGTCGCCAAGGTGTTCGAGATGGTCTCGACCGCGCAAGTCTCCAAGTCTGCCCAGCAGGCGCGCGAGATGATGATCCTGCGCAAGGGCGACGGCATTTCGATGAACCGCGATCGCCTGCTGCATGACGCCAAGCAAAAGGCTCTGTCGCTGGTCGAGGGCTATACCCCGCCTGAGGCGCCCGAGTTCAAGCTGCCCGGCGCCGGTGGCCGAACCGCACTCGGCCTTGCGGTCGAAGGCTTCCACAAGCGCGGCATGGCGACCGACTACGACGTGGTCGTCTCGGGCATTCTGGCCGACGTGCTGACCGGCGGCGAGTTCGACCTCGTCGACACGGTGAGCGAGGGCGAACTGCTCAAGCTGGAGCGTGATGCCTTCATGGGCCGCCTGCGCGACGACCGCTCGGTCGCCCGCGTCGAGCATATGCTCGAAACCGGCAAGCCGCTGCGTAACTGATAAGGTATGAATGCGCGCCCGCCGGTGATCCGGCGGCGCGCGCGAGGAGAGTGACATGCAAGTCTACGAAGCGCCCCTGCGCGACATGAAGTTCGTGCTCCACGAACTCCACAGTGATGAAAAATATGGGGATGACGGTTTCGGCAATCTCGAAGCGCTGGCCGAATTCACCCCCGACCTTGTCGACGCGGTGCTGGAAGAAGCCGCGAAGGTGGCGCAGGAAGTCCTCCTGCCGCTGAACCGCAGCGGTGATATCGAGGGCTGCACGCTGGAAAACGGCGTGGTCCGCACCCCCAAGGGCTTCAAGGAAGCCTACGACATGTTCCGCGAAGGCGGCTGGTGTGCGCTGGCATCCGATCCCGAATGGGGCGGGCAGGGCCTTCCCGAGGCGCTGAACAAGCTGACAGAGGAGATGATCTGCTCCTCCAACCTGTCGTTCAGCCTCTATCCCGGCCTCACCCACGGCGCGACCACCGCGATCGAGGGCTATGCCAGTGATGCGCTGAAGCAGGCCTACCTGCCCAAGATGGTCGAAGGCACCTGGTCGGGCACGATGTGCCTTACCGAACCGCACTGCGGCACCGACCTTGGCATGCTGCGCACCAAGGCCGTTCCCTCCCAAGATGCAAATGGGGGTGACGACAGCTACAAGATCTCCGGCGCGAAGATCTTCATTTCGGCGGGCGAGCACGACCTGACCGAGAACATCATCCACCTCGTCCTCGCCCGGCTTCCCGATGCGCCGGAAGGCGTGAAGGGTATCAGCCTGTTCCTGGTGCCGAAGTACCTGCCCAAGGAAGACGGCACGCCGGGCCAGTCCAACGGCGTTTCGGTGGCGGCGATCGAGCACAAGATGGGCCTCAAGGCCTCGGCCACGTGCCAGCTCAACTTCGACGATTCGATCGGCTGGCTGGTCGGCACCGCGAACAAGGGCATGGAAGCCATGTTCAAGATGATGAACACCGAGCGCGTTTCGGTGGGCATCCAGGGCCTTGGCGTGGGTGAAGCGGCCTATCAGTCGGCCGTTTGGTACGCCAAGGAGCGCGTGCAGGGCCGCTCGCTGTCGGGCGTGAAGAACCCCAAGGGTCCGGCCGATCCGATCATCGTCCACCCCGACGTGCGCCGCATGCTGATGACCGCGCGCGCCTACAACGAAGGCAGCCGCGCTGTCGGCGCCTGGGTCAGCCGCGCGCTCGATGCCGAAAAGCACGCGACCGATCCGGCCGTGAAGGCCCGCGCGGAAGACTTCATCGCGCTGATGACCCCGGTGGTGAAGGCGCTCTTCACCGACTGCGGCTATGAAAGCGCGAACCTGGCCGTGCAGGTCTACGGCGGTCACGGCTACATTGCCGAAAGCGGCGTGGAGCAGTTCGTGCGCGATGCCCGCATCGCCATGATCTACGAAGGCACCAACGGCATCCAGGCGCTCGACCTTGTCGGCCGCAAGATGCCCGCGCATGCCGGCCGCTATCTGCGCTCGTTCTTCCACCCCGTCTCTGACTTCATCGAGGCGAACAAGGCGGACGAGACCTTCGGCAAGATGATCGAGGGGCTGGAAAAGGCCTTCGGCGCGCTGCAGCTCTCCACCGGAACGATCGCCCAGAAGGGCATGAAGGACCCTGAGGAAGCCGGCGCCGCCGCGACCGACTATCTGCGCCTGATCGGCCTTGTCGCCATGGGCTACACCTTCGCCAAGGCGGCGCTGATCGCCAAGGCCAAGCTGGACCAGGGCACCGAGGACGCGGCGTTCTACACCGCCAAGATCGGCACCGCGCGGTTCTTCTTCGACCGTCTGCTGCCGCAGGCGACTGCCGCGTTCCTGGCGATCAAGTCGGGCAAGGCATCGATGATGGCGCTGGACGTGGACATGTTCTGATTCAGGTCAGTCCGGCCGCGGCGCGAATTTCGCTGAATTTTCGGTTGCTGTCGGCCGGTTAATTTCATTTAAGTCTCCCAACGGGGGGGACGGGATGCCCAGGCGTCCCGTCCCCTTCGTCGTTGTGTGGGAGACACCATGGCGCGCGTGTGGGATCGGATGGTTGGCCCTGTGGCAGGTCTTGTGGCCGGCCTGTTTGCCGTTTTGGCGCTGGCAAGCTGCTCGGGCATGGGCGATGCGCCCGCTGCGACGACTCGCAATCGCGGGCCTGCGGACCTTGCCGCAATCGCCCCGGTGGTCACTTGCGGATCGCTGACCGGCACGGACATGACTGCTATCGGCGGCGCCGGCAGCCGGATCGCCTCCGCCACGGAGACCACCAGCGACGGGATCGCCGTCTGCTCGGTAAAGGGCACTTTGGCCCCGGCGGTCAATTTCCAGGTACTGCTGCCGCTGAAGACATGGACCCAGCGCTACCTGCAAGTGGGCTGTGGGGGCCTGTGCGGTGCGATCACGCTGCGCTCCGGCGCGTCGGACGGGTGCAAGGTGCTGAACGACGGCGGCTTCGTCATGGCCGCCACCGACATGGGCCATACCATGGCGGAGAGCGACGGGGCCTGGGGTCTGGACCCGCAACGCCGGGCGGACTTCGCCTGGCGCGCGCAGCACATCACCTCGCAAGCGGCGAAGGCGCTGATCCGGGCGTTCTATGGGCAGGACGTGCGCTATTCCTACTTCAACGGCTGTTCGGACGGTGGGCGAGAGGCGCTGATGGAAGCGCAACGCTTCCCGGACGATTTCGACGGCGTGATCGCCGGCGCGCCGGCCATGCTCTTCACCGTGCAGAACACGCTCTACCACGGCTGGATGGCGCGTTCGAACATGGATGCGGCGGGCAAGCCGATCCTGCTCGCCAATCGCCTGCCGATCCTGCACAAGGCGGTGATCGCCGCCTGCGACCGGAACGACGGTGTGGTCGACGGGCTGATCTCGCTGCCCGCCGCCTGCCGCTTCGATCTGGACAGCATCACTTGCGAACTGGGGGCGACCGATACATCCAACTGCCTGACCCAGGCGGAGGCCGATGTTGCGCGCAAGTTCTACGAAGGGCCGCGCGACCCGCAGACGCGGGCGTTCCTGACGGCGGGACAGCCGCTTTACGGTTCCGAACTGGAATGGCCCGGCGTCTTCGTGCCCAGCGGGCCGGAAGGCCGGATGATGAGCCAGATGGTGGTGCCGCCGGTCATGCGCTACCTCGCCTTTGCCGAGCCGCGTCCCGATACGACGCTGGCGGACCTTCAGTTCACGCGCGAGACGCTGGATGCGCTGCGGCCGCGCCACCACTTGTTCGATGCCACCAATCCGGATCTGAGCGCCTTTGCCGCCAAGGGGCACAAGCTGATCCTCTGGCACGGGCTGGCTGACCAGCATATCGCGCCGGCCAATACGGTTTCGTACCAGAAGGCCATGATCTCGACGATGGGCGGGCGCACGGTGGGCGGTTTCGAACGGCTCTACATGCTGCCCGGCGTCGGCCACTGCGGCGGCGGGGAAGGGCTGGCGAGCATAGACCTGCTGACCGCGATGATGGTCTGGGTGGAAAGCGGCCATGCGCCCGAGGCGCTGATGACCGGCTCCACCCGCCACCGCAGCACGTTCGGCCAGCCGCAGGGCATCGCCGGGCAAAGTGCTGCGGCCGCATCGCCGCAGGCGGCGTCGGACGGGCAGGAAATGACGCGGCCGGTCTATCCCTGGCCGGCGGTGGCCAGCCACACCGGATCAGGCAGCTATACCGACGCGGCCAGCTGGACGCGCAGCGCTTCCACCCATGTGGTGGCCGCGCGCGACTGGCAGGGCACGGACCTGTTCGCGCCCTACGTCTTCGTCGATCAGTAAGGACCCCGCCCGGACGCAAGAATGGCCGGAGTCCGTAGGGACTCCGGCCATGAGGGTGGATCGTATTGGGCAGGTTCGTGCTTAGAAGTCGAACCCTGCGGTGACGCCATAAGTGCGCGGCGCGGCGTAAGTGCCGTTGTCGCCGCTGTTGGTGGCGCCGATCTGGCCCCAGTAGAAGGCGTTGGTCAGGTTCTTGCCCCAGAGGCGCACGAACAGGTTGTCGTTCGTGGAATGCCAGGTGAGCGAGGCGTCGGCGGTGTTGTACGCCTTCTGCTTCACGCGCTCGTCCGGCGAACCGACATAGCCCGAGTTGTAGTAGTAGTTGCCCGCCAGCGTGAAGCGGCCGATCCCGGTTTCCAGATCGTAGGAACCGCCCAGGCTGGCCGTGAAGGTCGGCGTGTTCTGCAGCTTGTTGCCGGTGGCATCGCCGATCAGCAGGCAGTTGCCGCCCAGCTGGGTGTAGGGATTGCCCAGCGTGCCAAGACAGGTTTGCCCGGTGGGGATCACGAAGCCGGCCGGCAGCGGGAACGGCGTGGTGATCACCGCCGTATCGAAGTCGGTATAGCGGGCGTGGGTCCAGTTCAGGCCGCCGAACAGGCGGAAGGCATGAGTCACGCGCCAGGTCACATCGGCGTCCAGACCGTAGATCTCCGCCGCATTGGCGTTGTAGACGGTCTGCGCGCCGGAGATGACCTGCATCACCTGGATGTTCTTCTCGTCATAGTAATAGCCAGCGACGTTCAGGCGCACCTTGCGGTCGAACAGGTCGGACTTGATGCCCACTTCGAAGGCATCGACCTGCTCCGGCTTCAGCAGCACGATCGGCGTCGACTGCGTGATGTAGGTGCCGCCGCGGAAGCCGCGGTTGTAGCTGGCATAGGCCAGCAGCTCGGGCGAGAAGCGATGATCGAGCGACAGGCGCCAGGTCAGCTTGTTGAAGGTGTGGCTTTCCGACGGGATCGTCGTCACCGTGGTCAGGCCGGCGGGCGGCACGTTGCCGTTGAACTGGGTGACGGTGGCATCCAGCGAGCGATGGTCGCTGGTGAAGCGCAGGCCGGCAGTCAGGTTCGTGGATTCGCCGAAGGTATAGGTGCCTTCCGCAAAGCCCGCGTAGGAGTCCAGCTTGACCGAGTTGTCGTCCTGCGAATAGCCGTTGTTGCCGAAGGTGAAGATGCCCGTCGTGCGCGAACCGTCGTTGCCGGCGTTATCGTGCATGTAGAAGCCGCCCAGCACCCACTTGAACGGGCCGCCATCCTTCGAGATCAGGTTCACTTCCTGGGTGAACTGCTTGTCGAACTGGTGGTTGTCCACGATGATGCGCGGCATCGTCGTGCCGTCCGGATCGAAGTTGTAGCTGAACGTCGAATGGCGATAGGCGGTGATGCTCTTCAACGTGGCAAAGCCGACGTCCTGCTCCACCGTCAGGCTGGTACCCCAGGCGCGGGTGGACATCTTGGGATCGATGTCTGCCAGGATGTCGCGGTGCGGATCGCCGCCCAGCGCGGTGATCGCGGCGGGCACGTTTACGCCAAGGGCATTCAGCGTGAAGTTGCGGAATGCCGGCGCAACGGCGTCACGGCCGTTGAAATCGCCCGACAGCAGCACCTTGGTGGCGTCGCTCGGCTGCCACAGCAGCTTGCCACGACCGCCCCATGAGCGTGAGGTCTGGATATCGTTGCCGGTATAGAGGTTCTTGCCGAACCCGTCCTGCTGGTTGTCGTACTGGCCGGACAGGCTGATCGCCACGGTCTTGGTAAGGCCGCCCGAAACGTAACCGGCGGCGTGGATCGTATCGTAGTTGCCGTAGCCGATTTCCGCCTTGCCCTTCCAGTCGAAGCTGGGGCCAAGCGTGGTGGTCTGGATCAGGCCGCCGGTGGCGTTGCGGCCGAACAGCGTGCCTTGCGGGCCCTTCAGCACGGCCACCTGATCGGTGTCGTACATCGACTGGAGAATGCCGAACGAAGCGCCGTAGTAGACCCCGTCGACATAGACGGCGACCGGGTTTTCGATGCTGGGGCCCTGGCCCGTCGCCCCGATGCCGCGAATGCGGGGCAGGCCGATGCCGCCGGTGCCGGTGGTGATGTTCAGGGCGGGCACGGTGGCCTTCAGGTCCAGCGTGCTCTGCACGCCCGCGCTTTGCAGCTGTTCGTTGTTCAGCGCGGTGATCGCGATCGGCACGTCCTGTGCGGACTGGTCGCGCTTCTGCGCGGTGACGATGATCTCCTCCACGCCGCCGTTGTTCTGGGCCCCGTTGTTCTGATCGCCTGCCTGGGCGGTGGCCTGCGCGAAAGCCAGCTGTGGCAGCAGGGCCATGGCCGCGGCGCCGCCCAGCAGCACGTGACGCAGGTTTACGGATGTGGTGTCGTGTCTCATCGCTTCCTCCCAGTTCCCGGCCTCATCCGTGCCGGTGCGATTCTGTCCCCCTCCGCTGTTGCCGGGCCGTCGTTTTATCTCGGCGCGTGCAGGACTTGCCTGCGCGGCAGCAGCGGTGTGGGGCCGATGTAATCCGGGAAGAACGGCGCGCGGCTATAGGCACTCGCGCCGCGCCGATAACTTCAACGACAGCCATGATGCAAAGCCCCGGACGCTGCCCTAATGAGAATGCCTGCACAGGAAGCGGGCCGTTCAGCCCGCGCCAGGAATTGCGAAGCCCCCAAACGGCAACCTGGGATTTGCAGGGAGAGTTCGAAAGTGAAACGTAGAGATTTCCTGGCCGTGGTTCCGGCCTCTGTGCTGCTCAGCCAGGTCGGCATCGCCAAGCCGGTGCCCACCAGGAAGGGCGTGATGATGATGAACCGCATCGCCCCTTCGGTGTCCGAACTGTACGTGGCCGGCCTGGACGGCACGGGCGAGCGCAAGGTGCTGGCCGAAAGCGCCTATGACTACAACGTGCGCCTTTCGCGCGATGGCGCGCGCATGGTGTTCACTTCCGAACGGTTGGGCGACGGCAATTCCAGCCTCTTCGTCGCGAAGGGCGATGGCACCGGGATCAAGACGGTGGCCGGCGGCTCCTGTGTGGACGATGCCGCCGCGATCTCGCCCGACGGCAAGACCTTGGCCTTCGTATCCACTCGCAATGGCTACAAGGCCAATGTCTGGGTGATGGACATCGCCAGCGGCAAGGTCAGGCAGCTGACCGGCATTGGCCAGGTGAAGGGCGATCCGGACAGCCCGGACTGCTATTTCCGCCCCGCCTGGTCGCCCGACGGCAAGTGGATCGCGTTCTCCAGCGACACCAACACCAGCTGGCGCGGCCATGACGAGAACCGGGGCTGGGAACACACCCAGGAACTGTCGATCTACAAGATCCGTCCTGACGGCACGGGTTTTGCCAAAGTCTCCTCGCGCAAGAACTGGTGCCAGGGCTCGCCTTCATGGTCGCCCGACGGCAAGCGCATCGTGTTCTACGAACTGACCACCGAGGCCACCTGGGGCGCCCGCCGTCCCGAATGGATCGGCCGCGTGGATTCGCAGATCGTCTCGGTCGATGCGGAGACCGGCGCCCGCATCGAACATACGCGCGGCGGCAACCTGAAAGTCTCGCCCCAGTACGTGACGCAGGACGAGATCGGCTACGTCATCAAGGGCGGCCCGGATGAGGGGATCGCCTATACGTCCGGCCGCCCCGGCTTCAAGCGCAAGGGCCTGCGTTCGCCGCAGTGGACCGCCGATGGCAAGTCGGTGATCTTCGAAGTGCAGGAATTCCGCCCGGTCCGCCCGCTGGACAAGCCGCTCTACAGCTGGGACGCGGACTACGACTATCGCTTCATGGACGTGTTCCCGATCCTATCCAACCAGGGGATGCTGGCCTTTACCGAGAAGCAGACCGGCACTTCCTCCATCGTCACCTGCAAGCCCGACGGGTCGCAACGTCGCGTGGTGTTCGACAATACCAAGTCCGGCCTCAATCCCCAGATGGTCCAGAAGGGGCTGGCTGGCGCGTTTCAACCCTGCTGGTCGCCCGATGGCGAGTGGCTGGCCTTCGGCGTCGGCACCTGGTTCGCCGAACGCAGCTATGCCAAGGCGGTGGTCGTGCGCGTGCGCAAGGACGGCAGCGACCTTGAGGTGCTGACCGACGGCACCGTGCATTCGGGCTTCCCCAGCTTCTCGCACGACGGCAAGGAACTGGTGTTCCGCGTCTGGGGCCAGAGCGAGGAACGCGGCCTGCGCGTGATGAACCTGGAAACCAAGCAGGTGCGCGTGCTGACGGACAAGCTGGACAACCTGCCGGGTTGGTCGCCCGACGGCGAGCGCATCGTCTTCACCCGCAAGGTGGACGACAAGGACTATCAGGTCTGCACCATCAAGCCGGACGGTTCGGACTACCGGGAACTCACCACCAGCAAGGCCAGTGACGGCCATGCCGTATGGTCGCCGGACGGGCGCATCATGTGGTCCGGATCCGAACACGGCTTCCGGGACGAGGCGGCGCTCTACGACAATACGTTCCAGCAATATGGCCAGATCTACATCATGGACGCCGATGGCGCGAACAAGCGCCTGCTGACCGACAGCAAGTGGGAGGACTCAATGCCTCTTTACATCGACAAGTCTTTGATCTGAAAAAGCTCTCTCCCCTGACGGGGTAAACCTTGAGGGAGGACGGCCGATGGCCGTCCTCCCTTTTTTCGTGGGGCGTCTCAGCCCCGCTTCAGCACGCTGTCGAGGAATGGCACCAGCGTTTGCCAGTGATGCTCGGCCTCGGCGGGATCGTGGACGGCGGTGTCGCGCGGCACCCAGCCGTGTTTGGCGGGATAGGTCTCGACCACGTGATCGACGCCGGCCTCGCTGAGTGCGGCGATAAGGGATGCCTTCTGCCCGTCGGTGAAATTGGCGTCCTCGATGGCGCCGCCGACATAGACTTTCGCCTTGATCTGCGGGGCGAGGAGGTGCGGGCTGCCCGGCTTGTCATTGGCAAGCCCGCCGCCGTGGTAGCTGGCGGCAGCGGCGATCCGCTCGGGAAAAGTGGCCGCCGCGATCAGCGCGAGGCGGCCGCCCATGCAGTATCCGACCACGCCGATCGGACCTTCCGTCGCTTCGGGCGCGGCGTCGATCATGGCGATCAGGGCGGCCGTGTCGGCCATGACGTTCTTTGGGGTTGCCGTGGCCATGTATGTCTCGCGATGGACTTCGCGCAGCGCGGAATTGGTGAACACGACTTTGGGATCGACCGGCGCGTAAGGCCCGGCGCGGTAGAACAGGTCCGGCAGGAACACCGCATAGCCCGATGCCGCAAGGCGGGCGGCGATCTCATGCACGGCGGGGCGAATGCCGGGGCCATCCATATAGAGGATCACCGGCGGGAAGGGGCCGTTGGCATCGGGATAGTGCAGGGTCACCGGGCAGGTGCCGTCGGGCGTGGTCACGGTCAGTTCGCGGGTCAGGGGCATCGCTTGTCTCCTTTGGAGCGGGCGAGCGATTTGACCATGCGCTGGCGGAGCGGGTGATAGGACTTCAGTCCCCATCTATCGAAAGTCCTCCCCGGCACGGGGAGGGGGACCGCCCGAAGGGTGGTGGAGGGGACTCTCGGTTTAAGCGGACGCTGCGCGAGGCCGCGATTCCCCTCCGTCAGCGCCCAAAACGACAATGGGTCGCTGCCACCTCCCCGTGCCGGGAAGGATTAGGAATCCGCAAATCTTCTTCAGGAGTGGGCCTGTCCCAAACCACCCCGTCGCCCCCGCGAAGGCGGGGACCCCGCTGCCTTCTCGCCACGCCTGCCAAGAAAAGCGGGGTCCCCGCCTTCGCGGGGACGACGAGGTTTAAGGTTGGAGCGTCAGGACAGATCGAATGTGAGCCGTTCCCGGTGGCGACCCGAAGGAACTCTCACCCCACCTGCCGCAGCGGCGTCGGCGGGGCGCAGACATGGGCGCGGATCACGTCGATGAAGGCCGATTGCACCGGGGTAGGCATCCAGTCCTCGCGCGTGGTGATGCCGATCGCCGGCACCGCCTCGATCTGCGCGCAGTGCAGGGTGCGCAGGCCTTCCTCGTGCGTGAGTTCATAGGTGGTCATCAGCGTCAGTCGGTCCGAACGCTTGAGCAGGTGGCGGATGATCGGCAGCGCGCAGGTGGCGACATGGGTCTGCGGGCCCGAAGTGCCCTCGAAAATCCGGTCGAAGCAGGCGCGGCGGCTGGAGCCGGGAGTGCCGGTGATCCAGTCGTAGGCCTTGAGTTCCTCCACCGTGACCTTGCCGGCGCGGGCGAGGGGGTGGCCGGCGCGCGCCACCACGGCATAGGGCGTTTCGATCAGGGGTTCGCAGACCAGGCCCGGCGCCACTTCCTCGGGCAGCAGGCCGACCACGAAGTCCACTTCGCCCGCGCGCAGGCACTTGGTCATTTCGACCGCGCTTTCGTTCATGATCCGGATGTCGGCGCTGGGGTACTTCTCCAGGAACTGGTCGAGCACGGAGGCGAGCAGGACGCTGCCGCCGAAGGGCATGGCGCCGATCACGATGGGGGTGCTGGTGCCGTCCAGCGCGGCGTCGATTTCCGCCACGCCCCATTCGATTTCCTGCAGCGCCAGCTTGATCATCTGGCCCAGCTTGATCCCTTGCGGGCTGACCAGCATGCCGGCGGCGGTGCGGTAGAACAGCGAGACGCGCAAGTTGCCCTGCAAATCGCGCGCGGCACGCTGGAGCGAGGCGGCGGAAATGTCGAAGCATTCGCTCGCCTGTTCGAAAGAGCCGTGCTCCATCACGCCGACCAGAGTGCGCAGTTGCGAGCGGGTGAGGCGGTTGACGATGGCGCGGGCGCCGTCGGCATTCACGGCGGCGCCGATCTCGATCACGGCGCGCTCGGTCTGTTCGAAGAAGCGCTTCACGCGGGCATGGAACACCATGCCGAATTCGTTGAGGTAGCTGCCGCTGGCGCGCCGGTCGACCAGCGTGGCGCCAAGCTGCGCTTCCATCTTGGCAAGGGCCTGGGTGACGGCGGGCTGCGACAGGCTGCATGCTTCCGATGCGCGGCGCACGGACTTGAGATCGCCGATCGCCTCGAACAGGCGAAGCTGGCGGAAGCTCAGGCTCTGGGCGCGTTCGTGGCCCGAGGTCTTCTGACTCGTCTGCTGACTCGTTTGCGTCATGTTCTGATCCTCTCTCCACTATGGACCTAGCGCGAAATTTATCGGGGCTGCAACGGGTGCAGCTATCACCCCGGCCTTCGCGGTTGCGACAGAAGGGGAAGGGTGGCTCACGCCCGAACGCCGAACATTCTGACGAGAAACCACGAAAATCAGCCGCTTGCGCCGCGAATCGTTCGGGCGATGGCGGAGTCCGCATCGCATCATCCTGCGACAGTCCTGTCAGTGAACCTATTGCGCGCGGCGCTGGATTTATATGCCGGGCGGCGCGAATTCTATCACATGGCCCCGATGCCGAGAGGCCAACCTCTATAAATTGTGCGCTCGCGCCGACCGGTTCGGGATGGGGCCGCGTTGACTTGGAACCGGGCTGGGCGCTTTTCGCGGGTCAACCGGCATCGGACGTTGCAGCAAACGCCGATAGCCGTCTTTACTCATCCCCGAGGAGAGCGACCTTGAGCCAGAAAGTCCGCCTGAAGTTGGCGATTGCCGACCATCCGCACACTGCCGCGATCCGCGACGGCAGCATCGAGATCGAGGGCGTGGACGCCGAATTCGTGACGGTGAAGCCGCAGATCGGCGCCTTCCGCCGCATGGTCCGCGATGTCGAGTTCGACGTCTGCGAACTGGCGCCCACCACCTACATCATCGCCCGTGCCTATGGCGCGCCCTTCGTCGGCCTGCCGATCTTCGTGGTGCGCCGTTTCCACCACGGCGGCATGCTGGTGAAGCCGGATTCGGGCATCCGCCACCCGAAGGATCTGGAAGGCAAGAAAGTCGGCGTGCGCGCCTATTCGGTGACCACCGGCGTGTGGATCCGCCAGGTCTTCATCGACGAATACGGCATGGACAACGACAAGGTCACCTGGATCGTCGATGACGAGGAACACGTGACCCAGCTCCAGCTGCCCGCCAACGTGCAGCACACCCCCGAAGGCGTGTCGCTGGCGGACATGATGGCCAGCGACCAGATCCAGGCCGGCGTCGAAGCCGCGGCCGGCATCGGCCGCACCGGTGCGCCGACCGGCGGCTGGCAGGAAGTCGACACCAGCATGTATGTCGATCTGATCCCGAATGCGGCCGAGGCCGAGGCGGAATACTATGCCCGCACCGGCGTCTATCCGATGCACGGCACCATCGTCGTCAAGGACGAGATCCTTGCGGAGCACCCGTGGATCGCGCGTTCGCTGAACGACGCCTTCACCCGCGCCAAGGACGAATGGCTGGCCAAGCTCAATTCGGGCGAGGCGACCGGCAAGGGGGCGGACAAGTACCGCGCGCTTCAGGAGATCGTCGGCGCCGATCCGCTGCCTTACGGCATCGAGGAAAACCGCGCGACGATCGAGGCACTGGAGCAGACTGCCTTCAAGCAGGGCCTGACGCCGCGCCGCATGACGATGGAAGAACTGTTCGTCGATCCCACCAAGGCGCCGGTGCGCGTTTGATAGCTTAGCGTTGCAACCATAACCCTCGTCGTCCCTGCCCTTCGGCTGGCCGACAGGCCGGCCGCTCAGGGTAAACCGGGGCCCCCGCTTGTTCTTCTGGCTCCGCGCCGGGATGCAAACAGGAAGCGGGGCCCCCGCCTTCGCGGGGGCGACGGGGTGAGGTTGGCGAGGTGATTTTGCTTGATCCTGACCCTTGCTGGTCGGGTGGAAATTCCACGGAGAATCCCATGATTATCGACTGTCACGGTCACTTCACGACGGTCCCCAAGCATTTCCGCGAATGGCGCAGCGCGCAAGTTGCAGCGGCGGACGATGTGGCGAACGCGCCGCTCGTGGCCGATGCGCATGTCAGCGACGACCAGATCCGCGAAGGGATCGAGGGCGGCCAGCTCAAGCTCCAGCAGGAGCGTGGCAGCGACCTTACGCTGTTCTCGCCGATCGCCGGCCTGATGAGCCACCACCTGGGCAACGAGCGCACCAGCCTTGAGTGGGCGAGCGTCTCCAACGACCTCGTCTACCGGGTTACGGAGATGTATCCGGATAACTTCGTGCCGGTCGCCATGCTGCCGCAGAGCCCCGGTGCGCCGCCGAAGAACTCGATCCCCGAGCTTCGCCGCGTGGTGGAGGAACTGGGCTTCGTGGGCGTGAACGTGAACCCCGATCCCACCGGCGGCTACTGGACCGGTAAGCCTTTCACCGACAAGGAATGGTATCCGCTGTTCGAGGCGATGTGCGATCTGGACGTGCCGGGCATGGTCCACGTGGCCGCATCGTGCAATCCGAACTTCCACGGCACCGGCGCGCATTACCTGAACGCCGATACCTCGGTGTTCATGCAGATCCTGCAGAGCGATCTGTTCAAGGACTTCCCGACGCTGCGCCTGGTCATCCCGCATGGCGGCGGCGCGGTGCCCTACCACTGGGGCCGGTATCGCGGCATGTCGCTGGAGATGATGGACCGTCCGCTGGAAGGGCTGCTGGACAACATCTACTTCGACACCTGCGTCTATCACCACCCCGGCGTCGAGCTGCTGACCAAGGTGGTGCCGACTTCGAACGTGCTGTTCGGCTCGGAAATGATCGGCGCGGTGCGTGGCACCGATCCGAACACCGGGCACTACTTCGACGACACCAAGCGCTACGTCGATGCCTGCGAGGCGCTGTCGGACGACGACCGTTTCGCGATCTACGAAGGCAATGCCCGCAAGGTCTATCCGCGTCTCGACGCGCGGCTGAAGGCCAAGGGGCTTTAAGGGCCCCGACCCGACTGCCGCCCCAGCAACCATAAATCCGGTGATCCCGCTTGTTCTTCCGGCCTCGCGCTGTGGGGCAGAAGAAAGCGGGGCCCCCGCCTGCGCGGGGGCGACGGAGTGGTTTGAGATAGGTCGGTCTTGAAGTCCACGACAGCGGCGGAAGTTATGCCTCGCGGCTGACAATCAACTCCCGCCGCCGCCGCCCACCCCGCAAATTGACAGCAACCAGAACAGAGCCCCGGCAGCGAAGGACCGCTTCCGGCAGCGGAGACAGGTGCATGACGTCCAAGTTTGTCGATATCCATCCCCACGTCATTTCCGACGACGAAGGCGCCTATCCGCCCGCGCCGCTGTTCGGAAAGCGGTCCGACTGGTCGCAGGAGCGGCCCAGCACGGTGGAAACGCTGATCGCCTCCATGGATGAGGCGGGCGTGGCCAAGGCCGCCGTCGTCCATTCCTCCACCACGTATGGCTTCGACAACAGCTACGTGGTGGATGCCTGCAACCGCTACGCGGATCGCCTGATCGCGGTGGGTTCGGTGGACGTGCTGGCGCCCGATGCCGTCGATACGATCCGCTCGTGGGTGGACCGGGGCCTCAAGGGCCTGCGCGTGTTCACCGGCGGATCGACCAAGGAATTCGATCCCAGCGAACTCGACGATCCGCGCGCCTATGCGGCGTGGGAACTGCTGGGCGAGTTGGGCCTGACCATGTGCATCCAGACCGGCCCGGTCGGCCTTGCCGCCGTGACCGCGCTGGCCAAGCGCTTTCCGAACGTGCCGATCATTCTCGATCACCTCGGCCGCCCCGATGTGACCGATGGTGCGCCTTACGCGAATGCGCAGAGCCTGTTCGACCTCGCGCCGATCGAGAGCATCTATCTGAAGCTCACCCCGCGCATCATGGGCGATTCGAAAAAGGGCGAGGCCACGCCCGAGACGCTGTTCCCCAAGCTGGTGGACGTGTTCGGCGCGCAGCGCATGGTCTGGGGCTCGAATTACCCGACCTCGCCCGGCACGCTGGCGGAGATCAAGGCGACCGCCGAGGACCGCCTGTCGTGCCTGACCGACGCCGACCGCGAATGGATCTTCGCGAAGACGGCGCAGAAACTCTACCCCGCTCTGGACGACTGAGGATTAGTTTGAAAATCCGCCGAAAGCGGATTTTGGCGGCACCGGCCCACTCCCCCACCCGACCTCCCAGCGAGAGTACACTAGTGGGAGGTCGGGTGGGGGAGTGGGCCGGTGCCGCCCTGAAAATGCCCGATGGGCATTTTCCAAACAGACTCTGGCCGCCAGACGCGACAATAGGTGACATAAACGTGGAGAGAGACGAGATGGAAAAGGCACTGGAACGGGGCGGGGCAAGCAGGAGGGCGAGTACCGCCGCACCCGCAAGCGCGGCCGCCTGGGCGGTGCTGCTGCTGCTGGCGCTGGGCGTGATGATCGCCTTCGTCGACCGCACCAGCATCTCGTCGGCTCTCGCCGATGGGCCGTTCATCCAGCACTTCGGCATGACCGACATCGACCGGGGCTGGGTGAACGCGGCGTTCTTCTGGTCCTACGGCCTGATCCAGGTGCCGGCGGGCTGGCTGGTCGACCGCTACGGCGTGAAGACGCCCTACACGGTTTGCTTCGTGCTCTGGTGTCTGGCGACGGCGGTGACCGGCCTGATCTCCACCATGTTCGCGCTGGTGCTGATGCGCTTCATCGTCGGCGCGGCAGAGGCGGTGGTGATGCCGGCGAGCTACCGCTGGATCCGCAACAATTTCAAGGAAGGGCAGAGCGGCACCGCCGTCGGCCTGTTCGCGATGGGCAACAAGTTCGGCCCCGCCATCGGTGCGCCGATCGCGGCGTGGCTGATCACAGCCTATGACTGGCGGGTGATGTTCATCGCCACCGGCGCGGTCGGGCTGGTCTGGCTGCTGCCGTGGATGTTCCTCGTCAAGAACGACCTGCCGCGCCGCGAAGACATGGCCGCGATCAAGCGCAAGGCTTCGTCCGTCACTTTCGCCAGCATCCTCTCCAGCCCGCTGGTCTGGGGCACCCTGGTGGTGAACTTCTGCTACGGCTACTTCACGTTCTTCTGCATGACCTGGATGCCCAGCTATCTGGTCGAGGAGCGCGGGCTGAGCCTTGAGAAGTCCGGCCTGTTCACCTTCTTCAGCTTTGCCGGCATCGCCATCGTCGCGCTGATTGCCGGGTGGCTGGCGGACAAGCTGATCGCGCGCGGCGGCGATCCCGTGTTCGTGCGCAAGGCCTTCGTCATCGCCGGCTTCATCGGCGCCTGCACCGTGCTGCTGGGCGCCAAGGCGGAATCGCTGAACGCGGCGCTGTTCTGGAACGTCTTCTCGCTCTCGTTTCTGGGGCTTGCCACCGCCAACAACCTTGCGCTCTGCCGCCTGACCCTGATCCCGGCGCCCGCCGTGGGCCTCGTCACCGGCGTGCAGCAGGTGGCGACCAGCCTTGCCGGCGGCGTCGCGGCGAGCCTGTCTGGCTGGCTGCTCCATGTCTCCGGCAGTTACGACCTGCCGATGATGGTGATCTTCGTCTTCCTCGTGATCGGTGCACTGACGACGTGGCTGGTGCTGCGTCCCGAATGGGCGCCCAAGATTTCACTCGCAGCAGGCGAGTGACGCTGCGCTCCGGGCGATGTCACCCGTGGGGGCGGGTTGCATCACCCGGAGCGTAGATTGGATTGGCTGCCGCCACGGCCGCCCCCTAGGGTCAGGACCTACTAATCACGCCTGCGAGGCATTCCAATGTCCCGAAGGGATTTGATCAAAATGGCCCAGCGCAGCGTCAGGAAGTCTTGAAATATAGACATATTCCTGCGCCTTCCTTCCTCGCCCTGAGCCATTTTGCTTCAAACCTCGCAGGCGTGATTAATAGGTCCTGACCCTAGTTCTGCGACACGTTCGCAGCAGATTTGATTGAAAGAGGATGTAATGGCGCAGATCGTATTCGGCATGGCGGTTCCGCACAGCGGGATGCTGGGTCAGGCCCCCGAGGACTGGCTGAACAACGGCGATCGCGACCGCAAGAACCCGGAACTCTGGTACCGCAACCGCACCTGGACCTACCCGGAACTGGAAGCCGAACGCGGCGCCGCCTTCGCCCCGTTCCTGACGCTGGAAGAACGCACGACGCGCGCCACGCGCTGCCGCGCCGCGCTGGACGAGATGGCGGAGGCCTACAAGCGCGCCAAGGTCGATGTCGCAATCGTGCTGGGCAAGGACCAGAAGGAAATCTGGCCCGACCAGTCGCCCTCGATCACGATCTACACGGGCGAGGACGTCCACAACGGCCCGCCGCAGCGCCCGGTCTATGCGCCCGATCACCACGTGGTGCATCAGGCCTATCCGGACTTCGCCACATACCTGATCAAGACGTTCCAGGACCACAACTTCGACCTGAACGATCTTCAGAAGTGGCCGCAGAACACCTGGATGGAATCGCGGCAGGGCTATGCGCCGGACTATCCGGTAGTCCCGCACGCCTATAGCTTCGTCTACCACCAGATCATGGGTGACGACGTGCCGCGCCACGTGCCGGTGCTGTTCAACCTGTTCTATCCGCCGACGCAGCCCTCGATGGCGCGCTGCATCGAATTCGGCCGCGTGCTGCGCGAGGCGATCGAGGCCTGGCCGGAAGACGTGCGCGTGGCGGTGATCGCTTCGGGCGGCCTGTCGCACTTCGTCAATGACGAGGAGTTCGACCGCGACGTGATGGAGAAGCTGGCGAGCTACGACTACGAAGGCCTCGCCGCGATCCCGGACGGTTACTACCAGTCGGGTACGAGCGAGGTGAAGATCTACTCGATCGTGATGATGGCCCTCCAGCACACCGGCGCGAAGATGACCTTGGTGGACTACGTGCCCTGCTGGCGCACCGAGGCCGGAACCGGCGAGGGCATGGGCTTCATGTACTGGCAGCCGGAAGAATAAGGCTTCGGCGCGCTTATCGCGCTCCACACACTCCACCGTCGCCCCCGCGCAGGCGGGGGCCCCGCTTTCTTCTGCACCCTCTCGTCCAGTTCCAAGAAAAGCGGGATCCCCGCCTGCGCGGGGATGACGGATCATTTAATCGCGGCGCGGGAGGTTTTCCCCGCTGGCTGACGGCAACAAGTCTGTCAGAATTCTCCCCCTCGGCGGGTTTCGAAACCAGCCCGCCGGTTTTTCGATGGCGGTCGTCGTTGGATCAATCGCGCGATGCCGCCCGGGAAGAGGTACGGGCAGAGCAAGCCCGAAAGGAAAGATCCAAGCAATGACCCAGACGCGCCTCAACGGCATCATCCGCGCTCTCGAAGCCGGCAAGCCCGCTTTCACCTGCTTCTCGAAGGTCGACAAGCTGACCGCGCAGGAACTGACCGATGCCCCCTATGACGGCATTGTCTTCGAGATGGAGCACAACCCTTACGACGTGGCCGCGCTGGGTGACGCGCTCCAGTACATGCTCAACCGCAAGAAGATCGCGGAGAGCGGCTCGGTCGCGCCTGCGGTCACCCCGATCGCCCGTATCCCGGCGAACGGCGGCGAGATGAACCAGTTTCAGGCCAAGCAGGTGCTGGATCGCGGCGTCTACGGCGTGATCACCCCGCACGTTTCCACCGTGGAGCAGGCCTACAACATGGTCGCCTCCGCCCGCTATGCGAAGCCGACCGGCGCCGCGCTCTATGAGCCCAAGGGCATTCGCGGCGACGGCCCGGCCACCGCCGCGCGCTACTGGGGCCTGTCGCAGCCCGAATACTACGCCAAGGCCGACGTTTGGCCGCTGGCACCGCATGGCGAACTGCTGGTGGGCATGATGTGCGAGAGCCCCGAGGCGATCGAGAATCTGGACGACATTCTGGCCAACGTGCCCGGCATCGGCCTGGTGCTGATCGGCGAGGGCGATCTTTCGCAGGCCCTCGGCTACCCGCGCCAGTACGACCATCCCGAAGTGGTCAGCGCGATGAACAGGATCGTCGAGGTCTGCAAGAAGCACAACGTCGTCGTCGGCAACCCGCACACCAATGCCAAGAACGTCGAGCGCCTGATCGGTGAGGGCTATCGCTTCCTGATGTCCGCGCCGACGCGCAGCTACGGCGTCGTCGGGCAGGGCCGCGAACTGGCGGGGTACTGATCATGGCCAACGGTGCAGAAACGCTCGTCAACACGCTGGTCGACAACGGTGTGGAGGTTTGCTTCGCGAACCCCGGCACTTCGGAAATGCACTTCCTGGCGGCGCTCGACAATCCGCGCATGAAGTCGGTGCTGTGTCTTTACGAAGGCGTCTGCACCGGCGCGGCGGATGGCTGGTATCGCATGAAGGACGTGCCGGCATCCACGCTGCTGCACTTGGGCCCGGGCCTCGCCAACGGGCTGTCCAATATCCACAACGCCAAGCGCGCCTCGTCCGGCATGGTCAACATCGTCGGCGAGCATTCGGCATCGCATCTGAAGTACGATCCGCCGCTGACGTCGGACATCGAAGGGCTGGCCCGCCCGCTCAGCCACTGGGTGCGCCGCGCCGAGTCCGCGACGACGATTGCGTGGGACACCGCCACCGCTTGCGCCAAGGCCAGCGAACATCCCGGTCAGATCGCCACATTGATCCTGCCGGGCGACACTGCGTGGAAGGACGCCGGAACTCCGGTCGTGCCGCAGGGCCTCACCCGCGCGCGCCCCGCGCCCGATCAGGCGCGCGTGGACGAAGTGGCGAAGGTCCTGCGCTCGGGCGAGCCCACGCTGCTGATCCTTGGCAACAAGGCCACCCGCGGCCGCGCGTTGGAACTGGCCGGCGTGGTCGCGGCGGGCACCGGCTGCCGCCTCGGCTCGCAGTTCTTCACTGCGCGTATCGAGCGCGGCGCGGGCCGCACGCCGCTGGAACGCATTCCCTACGCGGTGCCGCTGGGGCAGGCCTTCCTCAAGGACTTCAAGCACATCGTCACTTTGGAGACCAAGGAACCGGTGGCGTTCTTCGCCTATCCGGACAAGCCCAGCCTGCTGAAGGCGCCGGGCACCGTGGTCCACTCGCTGGTCGCGGATGACGAGGACAGCGCGCTCGGCCTGGAAATGCTGATCGACGCGTTGGGCCTGAAGGGCGCTGCGCCGCTGGTGCAGGAACGGATCGAGGCGGGCGTGCCCAGCGGCGCGCTCAACCCCGAAAGCATCGCCCAGGCCCTTTCGGCAGCGCTGCCGGAGAACGCGATCCTCGTCGACGAGTCGCTCACCACTGGCCGCCAGACCATGGGCCTGACGATGGGCGCGCGTCCGCACGACCTCATCAACAACATGGGCGGCTCGATCGGCTACGGCACCCCCGTCGCCACCGGCGCGTCGATGGCCTGCCCGGACCGGCGGACCTTCTGCATGGTGGGCGATGGCAGCGCCATGTACACGATCCAGTCGCTATGGACGCAGGCGCGTGAGGGGCTGCCGATCACCACGATCATCTTCGCGAACAACCAGTACGCGATTCTCAAGGCCGAATACACGAACATGGGAGCGGGCCAGCAGCCCGGCCCGCAGGCCATGGCCATGATCGATATCGACCGTCCGACCATCGACTGGGTGGCCATGGCAAAGTCCATGGGCGTGCCCGGCGTGCAGGTCGACAATGCCGAAGACTTCCACAAGGCGATGGCACGTTCCACCGAGATGGACGGCCCCTGCCTGATCGAAGTCAAGCTCTACTGATCGGGAGAAGGAACACCATGACCACCACCGACGTCCTGACACAAGACATCGTCCTTAGGGCAAACGTACAGGATTATCCGCAGACCAAGGCGCTGAAGGACGGGCGGGTTTCGTCCGATATCGTCAGCCTCGATTTCTGCGGGCCGGAAAAGGCGCACAACGGCTTCAAGGCCATGCTGCGCGAGAATGCCTTCGATTGCGGCGAACTGGCCATCGTCACCTGCCTGCAGGCGAAGATCTACGGCAAGCCTTTCGTGCTGCTGCCGGCGCCGATCTCGGGCCGTTTCCAGCACCACTGCGCGGGCTTCAACCGTGACCTCGGCCATCTCAATCCCAAGGATATCGAGGGCAAGCAAGTGGGCGTGCGCACGTACGCGCAGACCACCGGCCTCTGGGTGCGCGGCGTGCTCCAGCATGAATACGGCGTCGATCTCGGCAAGGTGACGTGGATGACCGTGGGTGACGGGCATCTGCTGGAATACACCGATCCCGCCAACTGCGTGCGCCTGCCCAAGGGGTCGGACATTGGCCAGATGATGCTCGACGGCGAACTGGCGGCGACGCTGCAGGGCGTCGATCTGCCCAAGGACCCGCGCGTGGAGCGGCTGATTCCCGATCCCTTCAACGCCGCCAAGGACTGGTTCGCGCGTGAGGGCGTGGTGCCGATCAACCACATGTTCGTGGTGCATCAGGACCTTACGAAGAACCGCCCCGACGTGGTGCGGGAACTCTACCGGATGGTGGTGGAGAGCCGCGATCTGACTGAAGGCGGCCTGCCCGATCCGTTCCCGCCGGTGGGGCTGGAAGCCAATCGCAAGGGGATCGCGCTTGCCATCGACTGGGCCTTCGAGCAGAAGATCATCCCCCACAAGATCACGGTCGACGAGCTTTTCGACGACGTGACGGCAAGCCTCGGAGCCTGACCCTGAGCGAAGAACAGCAAGCCCGCGATTCCGTCCCCCCTCATTCCGTGCAGCGCGTGCGCCGGGAGATCCGGCGGCGCAGCCTGACGGTCAGCCGTGTCGAGCCCTTGGGCTCGGCCATGCTGCGGATCTGGCTGGAGGGGGAGGATCTCGCCGATTTCGAGAGCGCCTCGCCCGACGATCACATCAAGCTGTTCTTCGCTTCGGAAACTGCCGGGCCGGATGAGAAACCGGCCATGCGCGATTACACGCCGCGCCTGTTCGATACCGCCGCGCGCACGCTCGCGATCGATTTCGCGCTGCATGATCCGGCGGGCCCGGCCACGGCATGGGCCAAGGCCGCCAAGCCCGGCGATGTGCTGAACATCGGCGGCCCGCGCGGTTCCGCCGTGGTGACCGATGATTTCGACTGGTACCTGCTGATCGGCGACGAGACCGCGATCCCGCAATTCTCGCGCCGGATCGAGGAACTGCGTCCCGGTATTCCAGTGACCGCGCTGGTCTCGGTCGCGCCCGGGATCGAGCGTGCGCCGGTTCCCGAGCGGGAAGGGCTGAACTGGGTCTGGGTGGAGCATGACGGTCACGGCGAAGACGCCGCGCCGCTGCTCGCCGCGCTGGGCGAGGCCGGATTGCCGGAAGGCGAGGGCTATGCGTGGATCGCGGCGGAGGCCGCCGTTGCGCAGGCTATCCGTGCCAAGCTGACCGACGAGATGGGCCATCCGCTGGGTTGGCTGCGGTCGTCGGGCTATTGGACGGTCGGTGAGGCGCAGGGCTGAGCTAGCCTCGACGCCAGCCCCAACTACCCCTCACTACTTCACCCCAAACACTCCCGTCATCCCCGCGTAGGCGGGGATCCCGCTTGTTCTTGGCGGCGAGGCGGAAGGAAGCGGGGCCCCCGCCTTCGCGGGGGCGACGAAATGTGTGTGGGGAGGTTGGCTTAAAAACAAAAGGTGAGGGGGCAGGGTACCTGACCCCGCCCCACTCGACCTGATTACGCTTCCACCAGTCGGCCGCGAGCGACCAGCTGCTGCGCCATCTCGTCGGCGACGACATGGCTCGGACGGCCTTCGCGTTCCGCCGTCGCCAGGATCTCGCCCAGACGCTCGGCGATCAGGTCGATACGGCCGCCGACCTGGTCTTCGGTCTCACCAAGATACTCGGCGACCACGTTGATGATGCCACCAGCGTTCACGACATAGTCGGGCGCATAGGCAATGCCGCGCTCGGCCAGACGCGCACCGTCGGCTTCGGTGGCAAGCTGGTTGTTGGCGCCGCCGCAGATGAGGCGGGCGCGCAGGGTGGGGATGGTCTTCTCGTTCAGCACGGCGCCCAGCGCGCAAGGGGCGAAGATCTCGGCCTCTGCGGCAAGGATGTCCGCCGGCGCGACGACACGGCCGCCCAGCTTGGCTGCGAGCGCCTCTGCACGGGCGGCGTCGGCATCGGCCAGCACCAGCTTGGCGCCGGCTTCATGGAGCAGTTCTGCGAGGTGTGAACCGACATTGCCGGTGCCCTGCAGCGCCACGGTCAGTCCGCGCACGTCCGAGCCCAGGGTCACGCGCGCGGCGGCCTGCATCGACTTGAAGATGCCCAGCGCCGTCCAGGGCGAGGGGTCGCCACCAGCAAAGCCCGGCTTCTTGTCGAGGCCGGCCACGTGGCGGGTTTCCTCGGCAATCGCGCGCATGTCGGCAATGGTGGTGCCCACGTCTTCCGCCGTCACGTACTGGCCGCCCAGCTTTTCGACCGCACGGCCGAACGCGCGGAACATCGCGGCGCGGTCGAACGCGCCTTCGGGGCGCTGGAGCACGGCCTTGCCGCCGCCGAAGGGCAGGCCGGCAATGGCGTTCTTGTAGGTCATGCCGCGGGCAAGGCGCAGGGCGTCGGTCGCCAGTGCGTCCTGATCGGCATAGTTCCAGAAGCGGCAGCCACCGGCTGCGGGGCCAAGCGAAGTGGAATGAATGGCAATCACGCCCTTCGCGCCGCTTTCGGGGTCGTCGATTACCACGAACTGTTCACCCAGTTCGCAATCCACCGTGTTTACCATCTCGTCTTCTTCCTCCTTTGGGGGAGGTTTTCAAATAGCAGTGATTGGCCTGATAAAAATTGCGAATTTCACGGAGATTGGGCTATCTATGGAATGATTCATTCTTCGATGCGATAATTTTGGAATTGAATATGTCATCCGGGCTGGACGAGTACGAAAAGAAGATTCTCGCGATCCTGCAGGTGGACGCCTCGCGCTCCTCCGCCGACATCGCGCAGGAGATCGGGCTGTCGCAGGCGCCGTGCTGGCGGCGGATCCAGCGGCTGAAGGACGAAGGCTATATCCGCAGCGAAGTCTGCGTGCTGGATCGGCGCAAGATCGGGCTGCGTGCGCAAGTCTTCGCGCAAGTGAAGCTGACCGCGCATGGTCGCGCCAACTTGTCGCAATTCGCCGATGCCATGAACGCCTTTCCCGAAGTGCTCGATTGCTTCGTGCTGATGGGCGCAGTGGATTTCATGTTGCGTATCGTCACTGAGGACATCGAGGCTTACGAACGGTTTTTCTTCGAGAAACTGTCGCAAGTTCCGGGCGTGCAGGAAGTCAACTCGATGGTCGCGCTATCGGAGATCAAGTTCACCACCGCGCTGCCGCTCGACCATTTGTGACGAAAAATTACAGGGGGGCGAAAGGCCGGGAATTGCGGGGATTATCGGCGGCTATGACTTATCATAGCGCGCAACGCCTCTGGACGGCGGGGGTGTGGATAACTATATACCGACCGGTATGAAATGTTCCGACTCCATTGCCGCCCCCCGTGGTCGCCCGCGTGAATTCGATCCCGAACAGGCCCTTACTTCGGCGCTGCGCGTGTTCTGGCAGCGTGGCTACGAAGGCGCGTCGATGGCCGAACTGACCGAGGCGATGGGCATCACCAAGCCCAGCCTCTACGCCTGTTTTGGGAACAAGGAGGCGCTTTTCAAGAAGGCGCTGGACCTCTACGAGCGCGACAAGCTGGCCTATGTGGGCAAGGCGCTGGAAGCGCCGACCGCGCGCGGCGTGGCAGAGCGGCTGCTGAACGGTGCCATCACGACTCACTGCGGCGGCAGCGGCAACGACCCGAACGGGTGCCTCAGCGTGATTTCCACCGTGGCCTGCACGATGGAGGATGCCTCCATCCGCGACTTCGTGGTCGCCCGTCGCGTCGCTACCGAGGAAGCGCTGATCGAACGTTTCGCGCGCGCCAAGGATGAGGGCGATCTGCCGGGAACCGTCGATCCCCGCGCCTTGGCCCACTGCCTGACGACCGTGCTTCAGGGCATGTCCGTAAAGGCCCAGGGCGGTGCCTGCACGCAGGAAGCCAAAAGCGTGGTCGATACCTTCCTCGCCATGTGGCCGGGTAAATAGGCGAATCAATCCGACGTGAGCGGGAGGCAGCAACCGCCAAGGCGCGGAGAGGGTGATGATTTTTTCATTCACCCAGCATTCACGCCCTTGAAATTGCTGCGTCGCACCTAAATTTACCGAGCGGTACAGAAAACTGCTTGACGATTTCTGTACCGCTATATATACCAATCGGTACAGAACGAGGGCATAGCCGACTCGCCGTCTAACGGGAGTACGGGGCCGGAGTTCCTCCCCGGCGCCGCCCGACCCCCCGCGGGCGGCTCCATTGAAAAACGAAAAGCGGCCCACGCGGCGGAACCCTGTTTCCGTGCGGTGCTGGGCTGCACTCAATTACTTTCCGGTGCCCCTTGCGCCGGAGCCCGCCGGCGCGCGCCCTTACCTCCCCCTCCTGTCCCGGGGGCGCGCGCCGGTTTCTTTCCAGGGAGCACAGACATGGCCTTCATCGATTTCTCCGATGCAGCGCACCCGGCGCTGCCCGTCGCAAATTCAAACGTGGTTCCGATCCCGGCCGCCCGTACGTCCGATACGGATGGCGGATTGCTGAGCCGCCTCGAACGCCGCGTCGTCGAACTGGCGCGCGAGGATGGGCTGAAAAGCCTGATCCCGCAGCGCCCGCGCCGCTGGCTCGCCCGCCTGATCTTCGGCCCCATGCCGCCCTCCAAGATGCTCGCCAACGAGCAGCTTGAAGCGCTGCGCCAACTGGCGGTTCAGGCCTGGCATCACGGATACACTCTGCCGGTCTCGGCGATCCGCGAGGCTCAGGCCGCGGGTCACAGCGAAGCCAAGGTCGGCGCCGTCATCGATTTTATCGGGCGCCTGCGCGCCCCGGTCCGGAGGCTTGCTGCGTGAATGCTCCCGTAAAACTGGAAGAACTGGCCGAGGTGTCGTCGCCGATCGGCGACACCGGCCGCAAGCGAGGAAGCGGTCGCCGGATGGCGATCGGCGCCATCGCCCTCGTCGCGGTGGCGGGGCTGGGGTGGAAGGTGTTCCACGAAGCCCCTGCCGACGCCGCCCCGATGCCGCCCGCCATCGTGCAGGCGGCCAATCCGCTGGTGAAGGACGTGACCGAGTGGGACGACTATGTCGGCCGCTTCGCCCCCAGCAAGACCGTGGAAGTGCGTCCGCGCGTTTCGGGCGCGGTCACCCAGATCCTGTTCCGCGATGGCGACTATGTGCAGGCCGGGCAGGCGCTGTTCGTGGTCGATCCGCGCCCCTATCGCGCGGCCCTGGCCGAGGCGAAGGCGGATGTCGCATCGGCCCAGAGCGCCTTGGCACTGGCCCGTTCCGACTATGCCCGCGTCGCCGGCCTGAAGGGTGACGAGGCGATGGCCGCCAGCGAGGTGGACCAGCTCGCCGCCAAGGTACGCGCCGCCAGCGCGCAGCTTGGCGCCGCGCAGGCCCGCGTTACCCAGCGCGCGCTCGACGTCGAATTCTCCACCGTGCGCGCGCCCATCGCGGGCCGCATTTCGGACCGCCGGGTGGACGTGGGCAACCTCGTCTCGGGTGAGAACGGCACCGGCGCCAGCCTACTGACCACGATCAACGCCGTCAGCCCGATCTACTTCACGTTCGATGCTTCCGAAGCGCTGTTCCTCAAGACCCAGCGCGACAAGGCGGAGCATCAGGGCGGCACGAACGTGCAGGTGCGCCTGCAGGATGAGGCCCAGTACCGCTGGAACGGCAAGCTGGACTTCACCGACAACGGGCTGGATCCGCGCTCCGGCACGATCCGCGTGCGCGCCGTGCTGGACAACCAGGACGGGTTCCTGACGCCGGGCATGTTCGGCAACATGCGCCTGGCGGAAGGCGGCACCGTCAAGGCCCTGCTGGTGCCCGACGATGCCGTGCAGTCCGACCAGGCGCGCAAGGTGGTGCTGACGGTCGGCAAGGATGGCACCGTTGCCGCCAAGCCGGTGGAACTCGGCCCGCTGGTGGATGGTCTGCGCGTGATCCGCACGGGGCTCGTGCCCAGCGACCGCGTCATCATCTCCAACTATCAGGCCGCCGTTGCCGGCGCCAAGGTCAATACCCGTCGCGGGCAGATCGCGCCCGACATGAAGGCAGCGGCCGCCGCTGCCGCTTCCGGCCCCAGCTCGCCCGCCGCGGCGCAGGCCACCATCGCCCATTGATCCACCCATCAGGGGGGCGGTCCATTTCGTGACCGCTCCCCGTGAGAGGGGCATATTCCCATGCGATTTTCCCGGTTCTTCATCGACCGGCCGATCTTCGCAGGCGTCATCGCGGTGCTCATCACCGTGGTGGGTGCGCTTGCGTTCTTCGGCCTGCCGGTCAGCCAGTATCCCGACATCGTCCCCCCGACGGTGACGGTGACCGCCCAATATCCCGGCGCTTCCGCCGAAACCGTTGCCGACACCGTGGCTGCTCCCATCGAGCAGGAGATCAACGGCGTCGACAACATGCTCTACATGTCCTCGCAGTCGACCGGCGACGGCAAGGTGACGATCACCGTCACCTTCAAGATCGGTGCCGATCTCGATGCCGCGCAGGTTCTGGTGCAGAACCGCGTGGCCGTGGCCGAACCGCGCCTTCCCGAAGCGGTGCGCGCCATGGGCGTCGTCACCCGCAAGACCTCGCCAGACTTCCTGATGGTCGTGAACCTGCAGTCGCCCGATGGCTCGCTGAACCGCGACTATCTGTCGAACTACGCGCTGACCCAGGTGAAGGACCGCCTTGCGCGTCTGGACGGCGTGGGCGACGTGCAGCTGTTCGGCTCGCGCGACTATGGCATGCGCATCTGGATCGATCCCAACAAGGCCGCCGCCATGAACCTGACGGCGGGTGAGATCGTGGACGCGCTGAAGGCGCAGAACGTGCAGGTTTCGTCCGGCTCGATCGGTGCGCCGCCGTTCGACAAGGGTAATGCCTACCAGGTGGGCGTCGAAATGCAGGGCCGCCTGAACACGCCCGAACAGTTCGGCGACATCGTCGTGCGTACCGATGCCGATGGCCGTCAGGTCCGCGTGCGCGACGTCGCACGTGTCGAGTTGGGCGCGCAGGACTACACCACAAACACTTACCTTTCGGGCAAGCCCACCGTCGTGATCGCGGTGCTGCAGCGCCCGGGTTCCAACGCGCTCGACGCGGCGAAGGCCGTGCGCGCCGAGATGGACGATGTCGCCAAGTCCTTCCCCAAGGGCCTGGAATATTCGGTGATCTACAACCCCACCGAATTCATCGGCCAGTCGATCGACGCGGTCTATCACACGCTGTTCGAGGCGGTGATCCTGGTCGTGCTCGTGATCCTCGTCTTCCTCCAGAACTGGCGCGCGGCGGTGATCCCGATCATCGCGATCCCGGTCTCGCTAGTCGGCACCGCGATCATGCTTGCGGCAGTCGGCTACTCGCTCAACAACCTTTCGCTGTTCGGTCTTGTCCTCGCCATCGGCATCGTCGTCGACGACGCCATCGTCGTGGTCGAGAACGTCGAACGCTACATCGAAGAAGGCATGAAACCGATCGAGGCCGCTCGGCGCTCGATGGACGAAGTGACCGGCGCGCTGATCGCCATCGTCCTGGTGCTCTGCGCAGTGTTCGTGCCGACGTTGTTCATCACCGGCATGTCGGGGCAGTTCTACAAGCAGTTCGCCGTTACCATCACCACGGCCACCGCGATCTCGCTGCTGCTCTCGCTCACGCTTTCGCCCGCGCTTGCCGCGCTGCTGCTGAAGGACAAGCACGGCCTTCCGGCCAATGCCCCGCGCTGGAAGCAGGTGCTGCAAAGCGCAGCGGACAAGTTCAACCACGGCTTCGACCGGATGAGCGATCGCTACGCAGCATTGACGCTGAGGCTGGTGAAGGCGCCGGTGAAGATGATGGCGACCTATGCCGCCCTCATCGCTGCCACCGTGGGCATGTTCTGGGCAACGCCGACCGGCTTCATCCCGCAGCAGGATCAGGGCTACTTCCTGGCCGCGATCTTCCTGCCGCCGGGCTCGTCGCTCAGCCGCACGGACGAAGTCTCGCAGGACGTGGCGAAGCGTCTGCTGCCGATCAAGGGCCTGCGCGGCGCGGTGATGTTCGCGGGCTTCCACGGCCCGTCGCAGACCGCGGCGCCCGATGCTGCCGCCATCTACTTCCCCTTCAAGAGCTTCGAGGAGCGCAAGCAACTCGGCGTGACGTACGAAGGCATCATGGCGCAGGCGCAAGCGGCCATGAAAGGCTATGACAAGGCGCAAGTGCTGCTGATCCCGCCGCCGACCATCAACGGCATCGTCCCCCCGGGCGGTTACCGCATGATCGTGGAGGACAAGGAAGGCCGTGGTCTGGGTGAACTCCAAAAGGCTGCCGGCGCGCTGATCGCGCAGGCCAACCAGCAGCCGCAGCTTCAGCAGGTCTACACCCTGTTCAGCATGAACACCCCGCGTGTCTATGCCGACGTGGACCGCCGCAAGGCCGATATGCTGGGCGTTTCTCCGTCCAAGATCTTCGAAGCGATGCAGGTCTACCTCGGTTCGTCCTACATCAACGATTTCAACCTTTTGGGCCGTACCTATCGCGTCACCGCGCAGGCCGATGCGCCCTATCGCGGATCGACGGCGGATATCGCCAATCTCAAGGCGCGTTCGGACTCGGGTGCGATGGTGCCGGTCGGCTCGGTCGCGACCTTCAAGGACGAGACCGGACCCTACCGCGTGGTGCGCTACAACCTGCACCCGGCGGTGGAAATCGACGGCAGCTACGGCAAGGGCTACTCCTCGGGCCAATCGCTGGCGACGATGGAGAAGGTGGCGAACGAAACGCTCCCCTCGGGCTACGGCCATGAGTGGACGGGTATCGCCTATCAGCAGGCAACTGCGGGCAACACGGCCGGAATCGTCTTCGGCATGGCGGTGCTGTTCGTCTTCCTGGTGCTGGCCGCCCAGTACGAGAGCCTGACCTTGCCGCTATCGATCATCCTGATCGTGCCGATGTGCCTGTTCGCGGCCATGTTGGGCGTGAACCTGCGTGGGATGGACAACAACATCCTCACCCAGATCGGCCTGGTCGTGTTGATTGCGCTCGCCGCGAAGAACGCGATCCTCGTGGTCGAATTCGCCAAGCAGGCGGAAGAGGAGCGGGGCTACTCGCCGGTGGAAGCCGCCGTCTATGCGGCCCGCACCCGTCTGCGCCCGATCCTGATGACTTCGTTCGCCTTCATCCTCGGCGCGGTGCCGCTGGTGATCGCGAGCGGCGCGGGGGCCGAGCTTCGGCAAGCGCTGGGCACGGCGGTGTTCTTCGGCATGGCCGGCGTGACCGCCTTTGGTCTGCTGTTCACGCCCACCTTCTACGTCGTTTGCCGCAAGCTCGCGGCGGCCCTTCGGCGCAAGCCTGCCCAGTCGGACTTTGGGCCGCACCACGAGAGCCACGCGGTGATTCCGGCGGAATGAAAGGACGGATGATGTCCATGAATATCAAGAACATGGTGGCGACTCTTCTGGTCGCCACCAGCCTCACGGCCTGCGCCGTCGGACCCGACTATGTCGCGCCGACGCCGCCGGCCACGGCAAGCGCGCCCTTCGTGGGCGTGCAGTCCGCCGAAGTGACCAACGCCTGGCCGGACGACAATTGGTGGCGGCTCTACAAGGACCCTGTGCTCGACGGCCTCGTCGCCGATGCGCTGGCCGCCAATACCGACGTGCGGGTGGCGGTGGCCCGGATCGAGAAGGCGCGGGCGAACTTGCGCGGTTCGAAGTCCGACGCGTTGCCGCAGACCGGCATCGACGCCAGCGGTACCTACGGCCGCGTCTCGGAAAGTCAGGTGCTGCCGGGCTATGACCGGGAAGGGCGCCGCGTCGATGGCGAGCTTTCGGTCAGCTACGAGCTGGACCTGTTCGGCCGCGTGAAGCGCGGGATCGAAGCATCGCGCGCCGATCTTGCAGCCTCGATCGAGGATGCCGATGCGGTGCGGGTGACGGTGGTTGCCGATACCGTGCGCGCCTATGTCGATGCGACCAGCGCGGCCGAGCAGATCGCGGTGGCGCAGGATACCGTGGCGCTGCTCGACAAGTCGGAGCGGATCACCAATGCCCGCTTCGAACGCGGCCTCAACCAGAAGCTGGACGTGATCCGCGTGACGCAGCTGCGCGAGCAGCAGGCGGCGGCGATCCCCAGCCTTCAGGCTACGCGCGATGCGGCGATGTTCCGACTGGCGACGCTGACCGGGCGGACGCCGCAGGACCTGCCGGCTTCGGTGCGCGATCGCACGACCACGCCCGATGTCGGTCAGCCGATCCCTGTGGGTGACGGCGCCACCCTGCTGGCACGCCGTCCGGATGTGAAGGCGGCAGAGCGCCGTCTGGCCGGCGATACCGCGCGGATCGGCGTGGCTACGGCGGATCTCTACCCGAAGATCACGCTGGGCGGATCGATCGGCACCACGGCGGTGGGCGTGACCGACATCTTCGGCGGCGGACCGCTGCGCTGGCTGGTTGGGCCGATGATCTCCTGGGCGTTCCCGAACCAGGAAGCCATCCGTTCGCGGATCGGCGGCGCGCGGGCAGACGCCAAGGCCGACCTCGCGACGTTCGACGGCACCGTGCTGACCGCGCTGGAAGAGACCGAGACGGCGCTTTCCGCCTATCGCAACGCTCTGCTGCGCAAGGATCGGCTCGCTTCGGCCCGCGATGCGGCCAAGCGCGCGGCGGACGTCAGCATGGCGCGGCAGAGCAGGGGGCAGATCGACGCGCTCGACGTGCTCGATTCCCAGCGCACGCTGGCGGGGGCCGAGGCGGACTATGCATCGGCCACGCGCGCGGTGGCCTTCGCGCAAGTGGACCTGTTCCGCGCGCTGGGCGGGAACTGGCAGGAAACCTGATCTTTCCGCGTGGTGCGCCCAAAGAGAAAGGGGCGGCAAGGCCAGTGCCTTGCCGCCCCTTTTCGTGTGCGGATAATGCGATCAGCGCGAGCCGAAAGCGTAACGCACGTTGATTCCGAATTCGCGCGGAATGGTGGTGGTCACACCGGTGTAGGTGCTGGTGTAGGTCGCCCCGCTCGAACCGGTGAACACCGGACGACCGGTGGACGGATTGAACTGACCGGCCCAGGCAAGCTGCTGGTAGCCGGTATAGAGCGGGGTCGTGCGGGTAAGCGTTTCGGTCGTGTTGAACACGTTCTTCGCATAGAAGCCGATTTCCCAGGCACCGTCATCCGCACGCAGACCGGCGAACAGGTTCACCAGCGCATAGTCGGGCACGTCGTCGTAGGCGTTGGTCGGATCACCCTTCGACTTGCCGTAGTACGTGAGCAGGCCGCGAACATAGGCATTGGCACCGGTCAGGACCGGGAAGCTGTACTCGCTCTGCACCGTGGCGCTGAACGGCGCCATGAAGCCGGAACGCTGGTTGACCTGGCAGGCCGAGATATTGTCCGTGCCGACAGCGCCTTGCATCTGCGCCAGGGTAGGCGTGCTGGTCACAGCGTCGGGCACGCCGTCGCCGTTCAGATCGTTACAGGGCACTGTGCCGTTCTTGATCTTGCCCATCGAATAGCTGGCCTGCGCGCTGAGATCCCAGCCCTGCAGGATGGTGTAGGAAACGTCGCCCTCGACGCCGTTCACTTCTACGGGGACGGCGCCTACGAAGTTGAAGTTGCTTACCTGTTGCGCCGTACCGGTCACGTTACCGGCAGCGTCGCGCACCGCGACCGTGTTGATGTAGAACACGCCATTACCCGGCGCACGGTAGGGGTAGTTCTTGAACTTCTGGTGGTAGCCGGTGAGGTTGAAGCGCAACTGTCCGTCCAGCATCGTCGATTTCAGGCCGATTTCATACGACTTCGAGGTTTCGGCCGGCAGGTGCAGGAACGAATTTTCGAGGGCCGACGGGGCGATGTTGAAGTCGCCGGTGACGTCGATCCCCGGGCGCCACGAGCTGCCGGTCGAGGCGTAGACCATCAAGTCGCGCGAGAAGTTGTACTTCAGCGAGCCGCTGTAGATCCATGCTTTCTCATGCTGGGTACGGTCCGTCAGCGCGGTCGAGTTGACCGTGAGAATGCTGCGGTTCTTGTAATCGATATGCCGCACGCCGCCGGCGATTTCGAACCCGCCGAAGTGTCCGGTCAGGTTGCCGAAGAACGATTGCTCGTGCGACTTACCCTCGCTCTCCACCGGGGTCTGGACCACTTGCGCGATTCCGCCGCCGAGCGCGGTGGGCAGACGAACGATCGTCGGGCTGTTGAGCGTGGTGTCGGGATGGTTGCGGTTGTCGAAGAAGCCGACGACGTAGTCGAACATGTCGAACAGGCGTTCGTCGTTCTGCAGGCGGATTTCATGCGACGTCGAGGTCGAATAGGTATCGGTGACCTGGTTGACGTCGCCAGCGAAGAAGTTGCCGTCGTCGACATTGTCGGTCGAATGGATCTTCTGGGTATAGTGCTGGCCCTGATAGATCAGGCGCTGGCCCCACTGGCTGGCTTCGGCGCGCCAGTTGTAGAGGTCGAAGAACTGGCGGATGACGCGCGGATCTTCCTGGATCGACAGGCGATCCTTGGTCGAGATCACGACCGGGCTGGGCGTGGCGTTCGGATTGGCTTCCGTGAACGATGCGACCTGATCGTACGTGCGCCCCTGCACGTCGGTACGCTGGTACATGCCTTCGAAGCGCAGCCAGTCGGTCGGCGTGACGAGGGCGGAGAGGCGGCCGCTCTTGGTGCGCCAGAACGGATCGGGATTGGCGTAGATCGAACGGACGCGGTCGCCCTCGTTCTCGTCCCAGACGCCGGCGGCGCGGATCGCGGCAATGCCTTCGACCACCGGAATGTTGACCGCACCCTTGAAGTTGATGGTGCCGATGTCGTTGGCGGTCATGTCCATGACGCCGCCGTACGAATAGAGGTCCGGCTTCTTAGTGGTGATGGTGATCGAGCCCGAGGGAGATGCGCGGCCGCGCAGGGTGCCCTGAGGGCCGCGTAGCACTTCGATCTGGCCGATGTCGTACATCTGCTGAAGCACGAGGCCGGCGGTGGTCGGCGCGTCGTTCATGTAGAATTCGACGGTCGGGTTGTTGCCGCTGGCGTTCACGTCGAAGTTGACGCCGCGCATCTTGGCGTTGCCGCCGATGCCGTTGGCGTTGGTGGTGAGTTCAAGGCCCGGTGCGAGCGTCTGGACTTCCTTGAAGTCGCGCATGCTGAGCTTGGAAAGGTCTTCGGAGGTGACCGTGTCGATCACCGCCGGCACGTCCTGCACGTCTTCGTCGCGGCGGCGGGCCGAAACGATGATGACGTTGGCCGCCTCGTTGGCATTGGTAGCCTCTGGCTGCTGCTGTTCCTGGGCCAGTGCCGGGGAACTGATCCCCAGCAGACCGGCCGAAGCCAGCAGAAGCTGCTTGTAAACGCGCATGAACTCTCCCTCCATTTTATTGTAAATTCTTATTGGGGGAATGGGTGCTAGGCGGGGCGGCGCGTTGTCAAATGAAATGCCTTCATTTTTACCAAACTACGGGAGGGCGTTATTTGAACAGGTGGTCAAATCCGGGCAAGTCGCGGAAATGTCCGGTTTTCCTACCTATGAAACAGAGTGGATCAGAATGGTTTGGGCAAAAAAAGGGGCGCCGAAGCGCCCCTTTTCCGAATCTGCAAGGAAGGTCCTGCGGTCAGTTGCGGCTGGCCAGACCCTTGTTGAGCCAGAGCGCTGCCAGCGTGGCGAGCGCGCCCGAGAGCAGGTAGGCGCCCGAGGCGATCAGGCCGAAGTTGGCCGAGAGCAGCAGCGCCGCCAGCGGGGCGAAGCCGGCGCCGAACAGCCAGGCAAGGTCGCTGGTCAGCGCCGAACCGACGTAGCGGTGCTCGGTCGCGAAGCCGGAGGCGACGACGCCCGACGACTGGCCGAACGAAAGGCCCAGCAGGATGAAGCCGAGGACCATGAAGATCACTTCGCCGGCCGGACCGGCATCGAGCAGCTGCGGTGCGAAGCCCGAGAAGACGGCGATGCCGACAGCGCAGGTGCCCAGCAGGTTGCGGCGGCCGAAGCGGTCCGCGATCAGGCCGGAGGCGATCACGGCGGCGAAGCCGAAGGCGGCCGCCATGGCTTCGATCAGCAGGAAGCCGGTGGGCGAATCGTTGGTGAACAGGAAGACCCACGAAAGCGGGAACACGGTGTCCATGTGGAACAGCGCGAAGCTGGCGAGCGGGGCGAGGGCGCCGACAAGGATCGTGCGCCATTCGCTGCGGATCGTCGCCGAAACGCTGACGGCCTGCAGATCGCGGGTGGAGAACAGGGTCTCGAACTCGTCGGTGACGACGATGCGCAGGCGGGCGAAGAGGGCGACGACGTTGATCGCGAAAGCCACGAAGAACGGATAGCGCCAGCCCCAGTCGAGGAAGTCGGCCGCGGGAAGTTCGCGGATCATGTAGGCGAACAGCAGGCTGGCGACGATCAGGCCGATCGGCGCGCCGAGCTGCGGGATCATCGCGTACCAGCCGCGCTTGTTCTCAGGCGCGTTGAGCGCGAGGAGCGAGGCCAGGCCGTCCCACGTGCCGCCCAGCGCGAAGCCCTGGCCCAGACGGAACAGGCAGAGCAGGTAGATCGCGGTGACGCCTGCCGATGCATAGGAAGGCAGGAACGCGATCGCCGCGGTCGATCCGCCGAGCATGAACAGCGCGATCGTCAGCTTGGTGCCGCGGCCGTAGGCACGGTCGATCACCATGAACAGCAGCGAGCCGAACGGACGGGCGACGAACGCCAGCGCGAAGATCGCGAAGGAGTAGATCGTGCCGGTCAGCGCGTCGACGAAGGGGAAGAACAGCTTCGGGAAGACCAGCACCGAAGCGATGGCATAGACGAAGAAGTCGAAGAATTCCGACGTTCGCCCGATGATGACGCCGATGGCGATCTCACCCGGGGAGGGCTGGTGATGCTCCTTGAACGTCGGCAGGCCCAGGGCGTCTCTGGACTGGGGTGTGCTGGTCATTTCGATTCTGCGGCCTTCGTCTCGGGTCCGTTGCCGACCCACGCGGAACGCGCAAGGCCGGTCGCGGACGAATCAAAGCGGACGCGCGAAAACGCCCGTGTACATGGTGGGGCCCTATCGACATTGATTGGCGTCAAGGGGATTGGACAAAATGTCCTATGTTCGCACCCGCGGCATCGGCTTAGGCGCACCAGCCATGCGCCCACCCGAGTCCCGACCGAAGCCGCGGCACCTGCCCGCGCTCGCCAAGATCGCTGCCGCCCTGTCCCTGACGGGTGCGCTGTCCGCTTGTAACGCCGTCGTGCTGCACCCTTCCGGGGATGTCGCGCAGCAGCAGGGTGACCTTGTCGTCGCCTCTACCCTGCTGATGCTGCTGATCATCGTTCCGGTCATGGCGCTGACCGCGTGGTTCGCCTGGCACTACCGTGCCGCGAACAAGAACGCGAAGTACGACCCGCACTGGGATCACTCGACCCAGCTCGAACTTCTGATCTGGGCGGCTCCGCTGCTGATCATCATCTGCCTTGGCGCCCTGACCTGGGTAAGCACCCACCTTCTCGACCCCTACCGCACCATCAGCCGCATCGACGCCCAGACCCCGGTTGCCGAAGACGTCAAGCCGCTGGAAGTCGAAGTCGTCGCGCTCGATTGGAAGTGGCTGTTCATCTATCCCGAGCAGGGCATTGCCACGGTGAACGAGCTGGTCGTGCCCACCGGCCGCCCGCTGCAGTTCAAGATCACCTCGTCGAGCGTGATGAACTCCTTCTACGTGCCGGAGATGGCCGGCCAGATCTACGCGATGCCGGGCATGGAAACGCGCCTGCACGCGGTGATGAACCGCCCCGGCGATTCGGTCGGCTTCTCGGCCAACTATTCGGGCGCGGGCTTCTCGCACATGCGCTTCGCCACTCATGCGGTTGCCGATGCGGACTTCGCAAACTGGGTGAAGTCGGTGCAGACCGCGACGCCGAAGGGCGGCACGACCGGCACCGACGAGGCCAATGCCGGCACCCTTGACCGCGCCGCCTACCTCCAGCTCGAAAAGCCGAGCGAGAAGGTGCCGGTCACCCGTTTCGCCGCCGTTTCGCCCGACCTTTATAACGCCATCCTCAACATGTGCGTTCAGCCCGGCAAGATGTGCGCCAGCGAAATGATGGCCATCGACGCCCGTGGCGGCCTCGGCAAGGCGGGCATCCGCAATGTCGAGATGCTGTCCTACGACCGCGGCGGCCGCGAAGCCGTCGTCCGTGCCTCCGCCAATCCGTCGGCCGCCGTCCAGCGCGAGCTGGCCTGGGTCCGCGCGCTCTGCCGCCAGAACCCCGGTTCCGCGCCCGATCACTCGGTGAAGGCGCCGGCTTCGATGCAGACGCTTTCGGGCGCCGGCATTTCGGAGCCGCAGGAAGCCGTGCCTTTCCTTTCGCGGGATAAGGAAGCGCTTGCCGCTCCCGTCTCCACTCCTGCGCATTCCTCCCAGATTTCCCGGAACTGACAGAACATGGAAGCCGTAGACCATTCGCACTGGAGCCCGTTATTGGGCCGCCTGTGGTGGGACGCCCTGCCACAGGAACCGATCGTGCTCGCAACCTTCGTCGTCGTCGCCCTTGGCGGCGTGGCGATGGTGGCCGGCCTCACCTACTTCAAGCTCTGGGGTTATCTCTGGAAGGAATGGTTCACCAGCGTGGACCACAAGAAGATCGGCATCATGTACATGGTGCTGGGCCTTGTCATGTTCCTGCGCGGCTTTGCCGACGCGGTCATGATGCGTATCCAGCAGTCGATCGCCTTCAACGGCAGCGAGGGTTACCTCACCGCCCACCACTACGACCAGGTCTTCACCGCGCACGGCGTGATCATGATCTTCTTCGTGGCGATGCCTTTCGTCACGGGCCTCATGAACTACATCGTGCCGCTGCAGATCGGCGCACGCGACGTCAGCTTCCCGTTCCTGAACAACTTCAGCTTCTGGATGACGACGGCGGGCGCGGTGCTGGTCATGGCCTCGCTGTTCATCGGTGAGTTCGCGCAGACCGGCTGGCTGGCCTATCCGCCGCTGTCCAACCTGGCGTACAGCCCGTGGGTCGGCGTCGACTACTATATCTGGGCTCTGCAGATCGCCGGTGTCGGCACGCTGCTTTCGGGCGTCAACCTGATCGCCACCATCGTCAAGCTGCGCGCGCCGGGCATGACCATGATGCGCATGCCGATCTTCACCTGGACCGCGCTCTGCACCAACATCCTGATCGTCGCCGCCTTCCCGGTGCTGACGGCAGTGATGGCGATGCTGTCGGTCGACCGTTACCTGGGCTTCAACTTCTTCTCGAACGACTTCGGCGGTTCGCCGATGATGTACGTCAACCTGATCTGGATCTGGGGCCACCCTGAGGTCTACATCCTCATCCTGCCGCTGTTCGGCGTCTTCTCCGAAGTCACCGCCACCTTCTGCGGCAAGCGCCTGTTCGGCTATTCGTCGATGGTCTACGCGACGCTGGTCATCACCATCCTCTCGTACCTCGTCTGGCTGCACCACTTCTTCACCATGGGTTCGGGCGCGAGCGTCAACTCGTTCTTCGGCATCACCACGATGGTGATCTCGATCCCGACCGGCGCGAAGCTGTTCAACTGGCTGTTCACGATGTACCGTGGCCGCATCCGGTTCGAACTGCCGATGATGTGGACGGTCGCCTTCATGATGACCTTCACCATCGGTGGCATGACCGGTGTTCTGCTCGCCGTGCCGCCGGCCGACTTCGTCCTCCACAACTCGCTGTTCCTGATCGCCCACTTCCACAACGTCATCATCGGCGGCGTGCTGTTCGGCATCTTCGCGGCGATCAACTTCTGGTGGCCCAAGGCCTTCGGCTTCAAGCTCAACCAGTTCTGGGGCAAGGTCAGCTTCTGGCTGTGGGTTCCGGGCTTCTGGTTCGCGTTCATGCCGCTCTACATCCTGGGCCTGATGGGCGTTACCCGCCGCATGCGCGTGTTCGACGATCCGTCGCTCCAGCCGTTCTTCATCGTTGCCGCTTTCGGCGCGCTGATGATCGCGGGTGGCATCGGTGCCATGCTGCTCCAGTTCGCCGTGTCGATCTGGAAGCGCGAGGAACTGAAGGACGAGACGGGCGATCCGTGGGGTGGCCGTACCCTTGAGTGGTCGACCAGCTCGCCGCCGCCGGAATACAACTTCGCCTTCACGCCGATCGTGCACGACATCGACGCCTGGGACGACATGAAGCGCTGCGGCGTGGAACGTCCGACCACCGGCTTCCGTCCGATCCACATGCCCAAGGGCACCGGCACCGGGATCATCCTGGCCGGCCTGTCCACGGCGCTCGGCTTCGCGATGATCTGGTACATCTGGTGGCTCGCGGCGGTCTCGTTCGCCGGGATCATCGGCTACGCCATCTTCCACACGTTCAACTACAAGCGCGATTTCCACATCCCGGTCGAAACGGTCGAAGCGACCGAGGCCGAGCGGACGCGCCAGCTCGCAGCAGCGGGAGCCTGATCGATGACTGCCACTGCTGAAGTCACCCTGACCCAGCCTCAGCTTCAGGCCGCGTTCTACGACCTGAACGAGCACGACCATCCCGAAGGCGGCAGCACCATGCTGGGCTTCTGGATGTACCTGATGAGCGACTGTCTCATCTTCGCCATGCTGTTCGCCGCCTTCGGCGTGCTGGGCGGCAACTTCGCGGCGGGCCCGGGGCCGAAGGATCTCTTCGACCTCAAGCTCGTCGCGGTGAACACGGCGATGCTGCTGTTCTCGTCGATCACCTACGGCTTCGCCATGCTTGCCATGGAAAAGAACCTGAAGGGCGCGACGCAGATCTGGCTGCTGGTTACCGCCGTGTTCGGCGCGGCGTTCCTGTCGATCGAACTCTATGAGTTCCATCACATGATCGCCGAAGGCGCCACGCCGATGCGTTCGGGCTTCCTCACCGCGTTCTTCTCGCTGGTGGGCACCCACGGCCTTCACGTCACCTTCGGCCTGATCTGGCTGTTCACGCTGGTCGTCCAGGTCGGCACCAAGGGTCTGATCCCGGCGAACAAGCGCCGCCTCATGTGCCTTTCGCTGTTCTGGCACTTCCTCGACGTCATCTGGATCGGCGTCTTTACCTTCGTCTATCTCATGGGAATGCTGTGATGAGCGACCACGTCCACCCCAACGAGCACGTCGACGACGTGCACGCCAGCGGCCATGGCACGATGCGCGATTATGTGATCGGCTTCCTGCTTTCGGTCGTACTCACCGCCATTCCGTTCTGGCTGGTGATGACCGGCGCGATCGCCGACAAGTCCACCACCGCCCTGGTCATCATGGCCTTCGCGATGGTGCAGATCGTCGTCCACATGATCTACTTCCTGCACATGAACACCAAGTCGGAGAACGGCTGGACGGTCATGGCGCTGATCTTCACGATCGTGCTGCTGGTCATCACGCTCTCGGGTTCGTTGTGGGTCATGTACCACCTGAACCACAACATGATGCCGATGAACGCGCACGACATGGGGCAGCTGCCCTGATCGTCACGGTTTCAAGCGTATCATGCACAAGATGATCGAAACCAACGAAGCGCGGCGGCCCTGGGGGCTCGCCGCGTTTCTGTTGTTGGCCATTGCCGCGTTCCTGGCGCTGGGCGTCTGGCAGGTGCAGCGGCTGCAATGGAAGCATGCGCTGATCGCCCGCGTGGATGCGCGGGTTCACGCCGCGCCGATCCCGCTCCCGGCCGACGTGCAACTGGCCAGGGTGAAGGGCTCCGACCTCGACTATCTGCGCGTTTCGCTGCAAGGGCAGTACGAGGGGAAGGCGACCGCGCTGGTGCGGGCCGCCACCGATCTCGGCACTGGGTACTGGACGATGACGCCCTTGCGGTTGGAGGATGGACGGCAGATCTGGGTGAACCGCGGCTTCGTGCCGGCGGGTACCACGGCCAAAGTCGCCGGCGCGACGACGCCGGCCGGCCCGGTTTCCGTCGTCGGCCTGCTGCGTTCGGACGAGCCGAAGGGCAGCCTGCTCCAGTCCAACCAGCCGCAGGCGGATCGCTGGTATTCGCGTGACGTCAACGCCATGGCGCAGGCGCGCGGGATCGGCGCCGTCGTTCCCGCCTTCGTCGATGCGCAAGTGGAACAGGCCAACCGCCCCAAGGGGCTGGCCCCGGTGCCCGGCCTCACCCAGATCCACTTTGCCGACAATCACCTCAGCTATGCGCTGACGTGGTTCGCGATGGCGGCGATGTCGGCCATGGCGCTGGTCTTCGTCTGGCGCCGCCGCCGATGGAACGGCTGATCGACCTGTTCGCGCCGCGCGGGCTTCCGGGAAGTTCCGCCAGCCGCGCGAACATCGTCCTGCTCACGCAGTTGCGCTGGACGGCGGTGGTCGGCCAGCTCGTCACCATCGTCGTCGTCCAGCAGGTGCTGGGCGTGAAGCTTTCGCTGGCGCCGCTGCTGCTGGCGCCGCTGCTGCTGATCGTCGTCAATCTCGTATCCGCCAGCGTGGTGCTGAGGCGACACTCGTTCTCGCAGGGTGAGCTGTTTTCGGCGCTGATGATCGACGTGATCGCGCTGTGCTGGCAGCTCTACCATTCGGGCGGGGCGACCAACCCGTTCACCTTCCTGTTCCTGCTCCAGATCGTTATCGCCGCCGTCATCCTGGACCTCAGGTGGAGTTCGCTGGTGGCGGTGAACGCCTGCCTCTGCGTGCTGCTGCTGACGTTCTATTACGAGCCGCTGCGCCTGCCGGTGCAGACCCGCGACCCGTTCCAGCTCTACATCTACGGCAGCCTGCTCTGCTTCGTGCTTGCGGCGGTGCTACTGATCGTCTTCGTCGCGCGTCTCGACCTGACCCGGCGCGAGAGTGATGCCAAGCTGGCCGCGCTGCGCCAACAGGCGGCGGAGGAAGACCATATCATCCGCATGGGCCTGCTCGCCTCCGGCGCGGCGCATGAACTGGGCACGCCGCTGTCGTCGATCTCGGTGATCCTGGGCGACTGGACGCATGAGCCGGCGATTGCCGAGGATCCCGACCTTTCGGCCGACCTTGTAGACGTGCGCCGCGAACTGGAACGCTGCAAAACCATCGTCAGCGGCATCCTGATGTCGGCAGGCGAAATGCGTGGCATTGCGCCCGCCGTCACCACCCTGCGCGGTTTCATCGGCGAAATCCTGCGCGAATGGCGCCCGCGCATGCCGGGCGAGTTGCGCTTCCTCGATTCCATCGATGAGGACCGCTCGATCGTCTCCGATCCGGGTCTCAGGCAAGTCATCGGCAACGTCATCGACAATGCCGTGGAAGTCTCGCCAGATCTGGTGGTGATAGAGGCTTGGGTCGAATCCGGCCGCCTCGTCCTCACTGTCAGCGACCGTGGGCCCGGCTTCGATCCGGAAATTCTGCCGCGCGTCGGCCAACCTTACGCATCCACCAAGGGGCGCGATGGCGGCGGGCTGGGGCTGTTCCTGGTGGTCAACGTGATCCGCAAGCTGGGCGGCAAAGTCGCGGTCGACAATCTGCCCGATCGCGGCGCAAGGGTGCAACTTGCGATTCCCCTTGCTACACTGGCCTATGAGCCCAGAAAGGGCGACGATTAACGCCGGGGCCCCCTTTTGACCGAGCCAGCCATGACCGAAAGTGCCGCGACCGACGCGGAAAGCGCCACACTGCTGATCGTCGAGGATGATCCCACTTTCGCGCGTACCTTGCGCCGTTCGTTCGAGCGGCGCGGTTATCGCGTCAGTTCCGCCGCCAGCCCGGACGAGGCGGATAGCCTCTGCTCGGCGGAGGATTTCGATTACGCGGTGGTCGATCTGAAGCTGGGCGCGTCTTCCGGCCTGTCGGTGGTGCAGACACTCCACGCCCGCTCGCCCGAGACGCGGATCGTGGTGCTGACCGGCTATGCCTCGATCGCGACGGCGGTGGAGGCGATCAAGCTGGGCGCCTCGCACTACCTCGCCAAGCCGTCCAACACCGACGATATCGAGGCTGCCTTCACCAGCGGCGAGGGCGATGCCAGCGTGCCGGTCGATGGCCGCAAGAGTTCGATCAAGACGCTGGAGTGGGAATATATCCACCGCACGCTGGTCGAATGCGAATTCAACATTTCCGAAGCGGCGCGCCGTCTCGGCCTCCACCGACGCACCCTCGCGCGCAAGCTCGAAAAGCGGCAGGTCTAGACCGGAAGCGGGGGGAGGGGGACTTATGGCCGACCATTCCACGCCGCGAAAGGCGCGCCTGCCGGCCGTCGATCCGCGCGCGCTGCTGACGTTCCGCGCGGTCTGTGAAACCGGATCGATCAGCGCGGCGGCGCGGGTGCTGAACCTGTCGCAGCCCTCGGTCTCCAACACCATTGCCTTGCTGGAAAGCCGTCTCGGCACCGTGCTGTTCGAGCGTGGGCGCGGCGGCATCGTGCTGACGCGCGAGGGGCTGGTGCTGCAACGCCGCTCCGAAGCGCTGGCGACCCTGCTGGCGGACGCGGTGAGCGACGTGGAGCACGCCCGCCATCGCATTTCCGGCCCCTTGCGCATCGGCGGCACCCCCGGCGCGCTGTTGACCCTGCTGCCGGGCGCGATCATGCGAATGGAAGCGGCGATGGGCGATTTCGCACTGAGCGTGGTCGAGCGACCCGACGCCGAACTGCACGAGATGCTGCGGCAGGGTGAGATCGAACTCGCCATGGTCACCACCCGGATCGAATCCATCCCCGAAGGCATGGTGGAAGTGACCGCCGCGCGCGATCCCTTCGCGCTGATCGTCGGCCCGCACCACGCGGCATTGGGCAACCGGGTCTCGCTGCGCGAGGTGGAGGCGCTGCCCTGGGTCCTGCCCGAAGCGCGCGGCGCGTTCCGCCGTCAGGTCGATGCCCTGTTCATCGCGGCCGGCGTTTCGGTGCCGCGCACGACGATCCGCTGCGACTCGCTGCTCACCACGCGCGCAATCGTGCGCGATACCGACCGCGTTACCGTGCTGCCGCGCACCGTCGCACTGGATGGCATGTCCGATGGTTCGATCCGCGCCATCGCCATTGCAGAGGCCGTGTTCGAACGCAGCGTCGGCGTGCTGCGCATGGATGGCGGTGCATTGTCGCCGCTGGGCGAGGCGATGCTGGCGGCGCTTCCCGCCGTTCCATAGTTTTTGGCTATGGCATATCGAAATATCATTATTTTACTTTGGATGCGCTGACCCGTTAACCGTTCTCAATTCGAAAGAGAACACACGGGAGAGAGCGATGCGGACCCTGATCCGCGATGTATCCATCTTCGACGGCAGCGGCAGCGCTCTCCAGACCGGCTCGGTGCTGGTGGACGGCGACCGGATCGCCCGTGTCGCTTACGGCGACGATGCGCTGGCGGATGAAACCGCGGACGTCACCATCGACGGGCACGGCCAGACGCTGATGCCCGGCCTGGTCGATGCGCACACGCACCTCACCTGGGGCTCCTCGGTAGAGAAGATCTACCACCAGTTCATCCTGCCGCCGGACGAGTTGAAGGTCGCCGCCTGGCGCAATGCGCGGGTGCTGCTGGACCATGGCTTCACCTCGATCTACTCGGCCGGCGCGCTGGGCGACATGATCGAGCCGGAACTGGCAGAGGCCATTGCGGCGGGCGAGACCCCGGGGCCGCGCATGGTGCCTTCCACCCTGGAACGCAGCCCGGAAGGCGACGAAGGCGTCGACACCGGCGACGTATTCAACGGGCGCGGGCCCGACGCGATGCGGGGCTTCGTCGCCTACTGCAAGGATGAGGGCGTCAAGTCGATCAAGCTGGTCGTCTCCGGTGAGGATGCGCTGAAGCCGGGCTCGGCAATGCAAGTGCTCTACACCCGCGACGAACTGGAAGCCGCCGGAGAGGCCGCGCGTGAGGCCGGCCTGTGGATCGCCGCGCACACCTATTCGCCGGAAGCCATCGGCCTTGCGCTCGATGCCGGTGCGCGCGTGCTCTATCACTGCTCTTTCGCAGACGATGCGACGGTCGATCGCATGGCGGCGGACAAGGACAAGTTCTTCTACGCCCCCGGTCCGGGCGTCTCGGTCGCCGCGCTGGAGGCGAACCCGCCGCCGCATGTCGACATGACGCACATGAAGGCCAGCGCGAACGAACGCATGGGCCTTGAAGGCAAGCTGGTGCCCGCGCTGAAGGCGCGCGGCGTGCGCATCCTGACCGGCGGTGATTACGGTTTCCCGTTCAATCCGCATGGCCGCAATGCCCGCGATCTAGAGCATTTCGTCCAGTATTTCGGCTTCACTCCCGCCGAGGCCCTGCGCTCCGCGACACAGTACGGCGGCGAGCTGATGGGGCTTGAAGTCGGACTGGTGAAGGAGGGCTGGCTGGCCGATCTGCTGCTGGTCGATGGCGATCCCACGGCGGACGTCGCGATCCTGCAGGACAAGGACCGGCTGAAGATGATCATGAAGGGCGGGGCGCTCTACAAGGCTCCTGCCGAGATCGAACCGAACTAGAGCATTTTCTAATCGGGTGGAATCACCTGATGACTCGGAAAATGCGACGAACCAAGAACTTGGAGCAATTGATCCGAAGTAACCGGATCAATTGCTCCAAAACAGGGTCTTAAAAGATGTCGTACGACGTGGTTGTCGTAGGCTGCGGCCCTGTGGGCGCGCTGGCCGCGAACCTTCTCGGCCTGAAAGGGCTCAACGTGCTGGTTCTCGAACGGGAACTGGAACACTACCCGCTGCCGCGCGCGGTCCATCTCGATCACGAGATGATGCGCCTGTTCCAGTCCGCCGGGGTGATCGATCGGGTGGAAGGCGACATGATCGCCACCGACGGCCATCTGCATATCGGCGCCGACCATGGCGTGATCCGCTACATGGGGACGGTCGGCAAGCCGCGCCCCTATGGCTGGGCCAACGACTACTTCTTCTACCAGCCCGAACTCGAAGCCCACTTGCGCGAAGGCTTTGCGGACAGGGACAACGTCGAACTCGTGCTCGGCGCCACGTTTCTCGGCCTGACGCAGGACGAGAGCGGCGTTACCGTCGACTATACCGAGGATGGCGAAACGCGCAGCGTGCAGGCCCGCTGGGTGATCGCCTGCGACGGCGCGCGCAGTTCGGTCCGCAAGGCGCTGGGTGTCGCGCTGGACGATCTTGATTTCGAAGAGCCCTGGCTCGTCGTCGACGCCGAAGTGGAAGGCCCGGTTGCGTTCCCGCCGCTCTCCGGCGTGCCCGAAGGCGCGGACCTTCAGCGCCTCTCGGTGATGATGTGCGATCCCTCGCGCCCCGCCACTGTGGTCCCCGGCCGCCGCGACCACCGCCGGTGGGAGTTCATGCTGCTGCCCGGCGAGGACGATGTCGCAATGTCGGCGCCGGAGAAGGTGGCCGAATTGGTCGGCGCGTGGATGGCCGACGTTCCGCACAAGATCGTGCGCGCCGCGACCTATCGCTTTCACGGCCTCGTCGCGCATCAGTGGCAGGTCGGCGACGTGTTCCTCGCCGGCGATGCCGCGCACCAGACGCCGCCGTTCTTCGGGCAGGGCATGTGCCATGGTCTGCGCGATGTCGCCAATCTGGCCTGGAAAATGGACGCGGTGGCCAACCACGGCGCCGACGCTTCTGTGCTGGGGACCTACCAGCCCGAGCGCGATCCGCATGTCCGCGCCGTGATCGGCGCCGCCGTCGCCGCCGGGCGCTACATCTGCGAACTCGACCCTGCCGAGGCCGCCGCGCGCGATGCCCGCATCCGCGAGGAAGCCGCCCGCAAGTCCGGCGAGACTGCGCATGACCTGATCCCGGCGATTGCAGAGGGCGTGGTCCTGTCCGGCACCTCCGGCGCGGGCGCCCGCTTCGTGCAGCCGGTGCTGGCCGACGGCCGCAAGCTGGACGATCTGACCGGCGGCGACTGGCGCCTCTTCGTGCGCGACGACGCGGTGCCGGGCGATGCCAAGGATGTGACGCGCGTATCCGCCAGCACCCTCCCGGACAATGGCGCGGTGACCGCATGGCTGGACGATCACGGCGCCGACGCCGTGCTGATCCGCCCCGACCACTACGTCTTCGGAACCGCCAGTCACAGCGCCGAAGACCTGCTTGCCGCCCGAGCGGCGCAGCTTTTCAGCCATCAGGAGCTTGCCGCATGACTCTTACGCTGGCTCAGGCCCAGACCATCGTCACCGCCACGCTTGCCGAAGCACGCGCCCGGGGTGCCAAGCAATTGGCCGTGATCGTGCTCGACGCAGGCGCACACCCGGTCGCCTTCGCACGCGAGGACGGGGCGAGCCTCTATCGCTTCGATATTGCCAAGGCCAAGGCCGAAGGCGCCGTGGGCATGGACGCGGACACGGCCGTGCTTGCCGAGCGGGCCAAGGGCAATCCGGTTTTCTTTCAAAGCGTCACCGCTGCCGTCGGCGGCCGCATCGCGTTCTCTCCCGGGGGGGTAGTGATCCGCGATGCCGCCGGCACGCTGATCGGCGCCGTCGGCGTCAGCGGTGACACCGGCGAGTGCGACGCCGACTGCGCCCGCGCCGGCATCCGCGCGGCGGGGCTCTCTCAGGAGACAGAAGCATGAAACTGCGCAGCATCGAACTGGCGCTGCCCGATCCGGCCGCCGCCGCCGCGTTCATGACCGAAATCTGGGGCATGGCCGCCGCTGAATCCAAAGGTGAAACGCGGTACCTGCGCGGATCCGGGCCGTTTCCATACCTTGTGGCTTTCGAGAAGTCGGAGGACGAATTCGTCCGCTCCACCACGTTCGTCTGCACGGCGGAGGAACTGGAAGCGCTGAAGGCCCGCGTTACCGCCGCCGGATGGACCGCCAGCTCGACCACGAGCGACGACCTCGGCGGCGGGCAGGGCGTGCTGGTCGAATTGCCTGAGGGCACGATCCTGCGCTTCCTCGTTGATGCCACCGAAGTCGAACCGATCGCCGGGCGCGACCTGCCGGTGAAGCTCACCCATGTCGTCTTCAACGCCGCCGATGCCGAGGCCTGCGGTGATGCCGTGGAGGACGTGCTGGGCTTCCGCGTGTCGGACCGCACCAAGGGCATGGTCTTCGTGCGCTGCAACGACAGCCACCACTCCACCGCCTTTGCCCGCGCCGGCTTCGCCTCGCTCAACCACGTCGCCTTCGAGATGGAGGATCTGGACGCAGTGATGCGCGGCATCGGCCGGTTGCGCGACCATGCGCTGGTGCCCGCCTGGGGCCCTGGCCGCCACGGCCCCGGCGCCAATGTCTACGCCTACTTCATCGCCCCGTTCGGCCCGGTGATCGAATTCTCGACCGCCGTGGAGAAAGTGCCGGAAGACTACAAGGTCGGCGCTCCGGAAGACTGGACCTGGCCGCCGAACCGCATCGACCAGTGGGGCATCTCAGACAAGGATTTCGACGGCCTTCGCCGTGCCGAGGAGCGCTTCCGCTTCCGCCGCGATTGGGATGCCGCACCGCTCTGACCATTTGACCGCCGCCGCGCGACACGCGGGGGGCAGGGGAGACTACGCATGAACCGTTACATCAGCTTCGAACGTCCCGATGGCACCAAGAGCTTCGGCCGCCTCGAAGGGGACAAGGTGATCGATCTCGGCGCCACCGGCGCGGACGCATGGCTGAAGGACGTGCTGGCCGGTGACGTTGCCGCACTGCCGGCGACGGGCGAGTTCGCCGCCGATGCGGTGAAGCTGCTGCCGGTGGTTCCAAACCCGGAAAAGATCCTCTGCGTCGGCCTCAACTACGCCACCCACGTGGCCGAAACCGGCCGCGAGCAGAAGGAGCACCCGGCGATCTTCACCCGCTGGGCCGACAGCCTGATCGCCGATGGCGATGCCATGGTCCGGCCGCCCGAAAGCGAGCGCTTCGATTACGAGGGCGAACTCGCCGTGATTATCGGCAAGGGCGGCCGCCGCATCGCGCCCGAGAATGCATGGGAGCATGTCGCCGGTTTCGCGCCGTTCAACGACGGTTCGATCCGTGATTGGCAGCGCCACAACATCCAGTTCACTCCCGGCAAGACCTGGCCCGGCACCGGCGGCTTCGGCCCGTCGATGGTCGTCGCTTCGGATGTGGAAGACCTGGCCTCGCAGCGCGTGCAGACGCGCGTGAACGGCGAACTGGTGCAGGATCAGCCGATCTCCGACATGATCTGGGATATCCCCACGGTCATCGCCTACTGCTCGACGTTCACCGACCTCAAGCCCGGCGACGTGATCGCCAGCGGCACCCCCGGCGGCGTCGGCGATAAGCGCAAGCCCCCGCTCTACCTCAAGGCCGGCGACACGGTGGAAGTCTCCATCGGCGTGATCGGCACGCTCACCAACCCCGTCATCGACGAAGCCTGACTCCGCCCCTTGGCCCCATCCCCTGACCCCATCCAACAACAATCAGAATAAAAGGGAGAGACATCATGAACACCATCCGCAAGGTTGCGCTGCTCTCGGGCATCGCCCTCGGCGCGCTGGGCACGCCCGCCATGGCGCAGGACGCGGCTGCGCCCGCGCCGCAGGCCGCCAACACGCCGCAGGCCGCCGACACCACGTCCAGCAGCGACATCATCGTCACCGCCCAGCGCCGCGCGGAGAAGGTGACCGAGGTTCCGATCTCGATCACCGTCGCCAGCGCGGCGCAGTTGGAGCGTCAGCAGGTCAACACCGTCAACGACCTCGCCCGCATCGCGCCCAGCCTGGAAATCCAGCAGGCGCCCGGCCAGAACACCGGCGGTGGCGGCTCGATCCGCGGCATCGGCACGCAGACCTTCTCGCCCGGCGCGGTCGCCTCGGTCGGCGTCGTCGTCGATCAGGTCAGCCAGGGCAATGCCAACATCTCCGACCTGTTCGACATCGCCCGTGTCGAAGTGTTGAAGGGCCCACAGGGCACGCTGTTCGGCCTGACGACGTCTGCCGGCGTCATCAACATCACCACCAACAAGCCCGATTTTACCGCCTTCTCCGCGCGCCTGCGTACCGAGCTTTCGGACGCCGGCACGGCGGGTTCGAAGTACGGGAACCAGGTGATCCAGGGCCTCGTCAACGTGCCGCTGGCCTCCAATGCCGCGCTGCGCGTTTCGGGCGTCGCCAACTTGCGCCAGGGCGTGAACCGTAACGCCACCACGGGCGACCTTAACGACACCGACCGCTACAGCGTGCGAGGCCGCTTCCTGTGGGAGCCGACCGACCGCGTCACCGTCAATCTGATCGGCGACTATGCCAAGAGTCGTTACGAGAACGGCGGCGACTTCTTCACGTTCGTGAAGTCGGATGACTTCAGCGGGGCTCTCGCCAGTTGCGGCGTGACCGCGCGCGAAGGCAATTCCAAGTATTGCATGGACGACCACTTCGTAGGGAAGGCGGAGAACTACGGCGGTTCGCTTCAGGTCGATTATGAGGCCGATCCCTTCACGCTGACCTCCATCACCTCGGTCCGTAAATCCATCGAGACCGGTTACGGTGCGGCATCGAACGTGTTCCGTGCGGACCCACTGCCGATCCAGGTGACAAACGATCCGGTCGATCGCAATCTCAGCCTGTTTACGCAGGAATTCCGAGTCAGTTCAGCCGCCGGTTCGCCGATTGAGTACACCGCCGGTGCCTTCTATTCGAATCAGAAGCAGACGCGTATTCCCGAGACGGTCCGGGTCAATCTGTTCGGCAACGAAATTCCGCCCACCGTTACCGATGCCCTTACCATCCGCGATGAATCACTGGCGTTCTTCGGGCAGGCAACCGGCCATGTTACCGACCAGTTCCGCCTGATCGGCGGCGTGCGCTATACCACCGACCGTCTTTCGCTCGACATGTTCGATACGGTTGGTTCGATTGAGAATCGCGCGATCCTCAACACCAAGAAATGGTCCTGGCGCTGGGCGCCCAGTATGACCTGACGTCGAACGCGATGGCCTATGCCACCGTCTCGCGCGGGTTCAAGGGCGGGCAGATTGCGGTGCCCACCAACGCCAGCCCCTATGTCGTCCTGCCGGAAATCCCGACGTCTTACGAAGCTGGCGTGAAGGCCACGCTGTTCGGCGGTTGGGTGGCCGATGCAAGCCTGTTCTACATGAAGATCGATAACTTCCAGGCGCAGCAGTGCACGGTGGACAGCAATGCGATCATTTCCTGCGACCAGACCAATATCAACGGCGTGAAGACGCGCGGTGCGGAGATCAACTTCTTCGGCAACATCACGCATAACCTGTCGCTCAACACCGGCTTCATCTATGCCAAGGCGACATATCCGGGGGGCTTCCTGGGCACTGACGGCACCGATATCGGCGGCAGCCAGCTTGCCTATTCGCCGCGCTACAAGTTCACGATGTCCGGCCAGTACGACATTCCGCTGGGTGAACGCTTCGGTGGTTTCGTTTCGGTGGATACCGTCTGGAAATCGCGCATTCGCTATGAGGCGAACTCGCTGACGGAAACCACCTTCCGGCCGCACTGGATGGTCGGTGGACGTATCGGCGTGAAGACGGCGGACGACCGTTACACCGTGGCGGTCTTCGTGCGGAACGCATTCAACGTCCACGAACCCAGCCTGATGCAAAGTGACTTCCCCTTCGATGGTTCGGCCAACATCGGCGCGATCTACGGTCCGCAGTCGTACCGCAATGTCGGCATCAGCCTGGACGCCAAGTTCTGATGGCATCCGCAACGCTGAACCGCCTGCTCCGAGGGGAGCAGGCGGTGAGCGCGGCGATCAATGCGGTGCTGAGCGCCGCATTCTTCGCCCTGGTTTTCGGACTGGCGGACAGGGCATTGGCGACCGGCGCGCCGGATCGCTTCGCGCTCGATTTCCTGCCACAAGGCCTGATGGTCTCGCTGATGGCATCGCTGGTTCCCGCGTTTCTGGTGCGGGGCAGGCTGCGCAAGGCGGGCGTGATCTCCGCGCATGAAGGGCCTGAGGCGGGCGAGATCGCAAGGGTCGTTCTGCTGAGCGTCCTAGCTGGGCTAGGCAGCGCGGCATTGCTGGCGGCGCTGGCCCTGTTCGGTCCGCTGGCGAGTGTGCAGAGCCATCCTGCGCTCGTCTTCAAGATCGCCTATGGCGCCACATTGGGGCTTATCTGCACGCGGCTTGCCATCACGGCATTGTATGCGCGCCGGATCGGAGGGCTGGGGGCATGACGGATACGATCCGCAATTTCGGCACGCATCTCGGCCCCGAAGTGGTCGCGGCGATGCGCGATCTCTACGCGGCGGAGCAGGCCCCGCTGGCCGCGGCGATGCCGCCGGTGGCAGTGGACTGCGCCTACGGCCCGGACGCGCGCAACCGGCTGGATCTCTACCGGGCGGAAGAGTCCGAAGACCTTCGCCCGGTGGTGTTGTTCGTTCACGGCGGCGGCTTCCTTGTCGGCGACAAGGGCGGGCCCGAGAGTTGGGCCAATGCCCATGTCGGCCGCTGGGCGGCGGCGAACGGCATGGTGGGCGCCGTGATGAACTACCGCCTCGCCCCCCAGAACGTGTGGCCTTCGGGTGCGGAGGACGTGACCCTGGCGGTCGAGTGGCTGCGCGCCAATGTGGCGGGGCACGGCGGCGATCCGGACCGGATCTTCCTGCTCGGCACTTCGGCCGGTGCGGTCCACGTTTCCGCGTTCATGAACGCGCGCGAGGATCATGCCGACCTGGTGCGCGGGGCGGCGCTGCTTTCCGGGCTCTACGGCGTCACCCCGCTCGACGAGCGGGACATGCGCTATTACGGCCCGCAGGACTGCTATGCCCTGCGCATGCCGCTGACGGCGGTGATGGAAACGCGCCTGCCACTGTTCATGGCCTGCGCCGAGTTCGATCCGCCTCGCTTCCAGACCGAATGGGCCAGCATGCTGCAAGGCCGGCTCGGCCGGCACGGCCGCCTGCCGCGCGCGCACTATGCTTCCGGGCACAATCACTACTCGATGGCGATGCACCTCGGCACGGCGGACCGCCGCCTGTCGAACGAATTGCTCTCCTTCTTCACCGAACATTCCTGAGGAACCTTCGATGACCGATTTTCCCAGCCTCAATCGGCGCGGCGTGCTTGCCGCCGGCGCCATGATCGCGGCGGCCCCCGTCGCAGCCCGCGCCGCCGCCAAGCGCGCGAACCCTGCCTTCCCGCAAGGTTTCCTGTGGGGCGTCGCCACTGCGGGGCATCAGGTGGAGGGCAACAATGTCGCCTCCGACACCTGGTTCGTCGAAAACGTGCAGCCCAGCGTGTTCTCCGAACCTTCGGGCGATGCCTGCAACAGCCTGGAACTCTGGGCGACCGACCTGGACCTGGTTAAGTCGCTGGGGCTCACCTCCTACCGCTTCAGCGTCGAATGGGCGCGGATAGAGCCGGAGAAGGGCCTGTTCTCGCAGGCGATGCTCGATCACTACAAGCGGATCGTCGAAGGGTGCCATGCGCGCGGACTGAAGCCGCTGGTGACGTTCAACCACTTTACCGCGCCGCGCTGGTTCAGCGCGCAGGGCGGCTGGACCAATCCCGAGGCGCCGCAGCTTTTCGCGCGCTATTGCGACAAGGTGGCGCGCGCCTTCGCCGATGGCATTTCCATAGCCATGACGCTGAACGAGCCGAACATCCTGCTGATCCTCAAGACCATCCTGCCCCCACCGGTGTGGGACATGCAGCGCGCCACGCTGGCCGCCGCCTCCAAACGTCTGGGCGTCGACAAGTTCGTCTGTGCAAACGTCGCCGCGCCGGAAGACGTGGACGCTATCGAGCATGGGCTGATGGCTGGCCACAAGGCGGCGCGCGCCGCGATCAAGGCGGTGCGCGGTGACCTGCCGGTGGGATTCACCCTGTCCGTGATCGACGACCAGGCGGCGGGCAAGAACTCGATGCGCGACAAGGTGCGGGCCGATCTCTACGGCGCCTGGCTGGAGGTCGCCAAGGGGGACGATTTCATCGGCGTGCAGAACTACGAACGCGCCGTGTGGAACGACAAGGGCCGCCTTCCGGCACCGGACGGGGGAGACCGCAACTGGTCCGGCACCGAAGTCTGGCCCGGCTCGCTGGCCGGCGCGGTGCGCTATGTCCACGGCGCGACGAAGGTTCCGGTGCTGGTGTCCGAACACGGCGTCGGCACAGAGGACGATAGCCTGCGCGCGCGCTTCATTCCGGCCGCGCTTGAAGGGTTGAAGCAGGCGATGGACGATGGCGTGCCGGTGCTCGGCTACATCCACTGGTCGCTGATGGACAACTTCGAATGGATCTTCGGCTTCAAGCCGCGCTTCGGGCTGTGCAGCGTGGACCGCACCACCTTCGCCCGCACGCCCAAGCCCAGCGCCTCGGTACTGGGCGGGATTGCGAAGCGGAATTCGCTCTAGGTCGATCGGTCGTGCATGCCCCTGCCTCGCCGGCAGGGGTGCATCCCCGTAATATTCTGTGACGATTCGTTTTTTCGGGGAATTTAGTTTTCGCCGTCGCTGGATTGAATTTGCAGTAATTTAACCAGCGGGGGAGGATATATACGACATTGATATTATGCGGTTTTATTAAAAATGCGTTGGCCGGCTATTCGGGTGAGGAAAGCTGAATAGTTGTTAACTCGATCTCTGAACCATGTTTGCCGATCTGTGCCTTGCGTGTTCGCATAGCGGGATTGGCCATTGGTTCGAACAGGCGCCGATTTAAGGGGGATAGCCGGCGCCTGCCTACCGTCCCTGCCGTCATTGGCGGCAGGCACCCCGCCCCCGTGCGGCAATCACGATAGGGCGCTAAAACGATAATGGGCCGGACGATCATCGTCCGGCCCTTTCCCTTTTTCCGACATTCTGCGTTTTCGGCCGCCCGCCGGGAAGGCGATGGCAAGACGCCTGAAGCGGGGCTTTTGCGCGGCGGGCGAAGCGTCTAGAGGACGGGAATGAACCGCCTTCTCGCCCGCCTGAACATCGATCCCTACCTTTTGCTGCTGATCTCGACGGTCGGGCTGGCCTCGATCCTGCCGGCGCGCGGGGCATGGGCGGGGATCGCGGGCGGAGTGGCGGATGCGGGCATCGCGCTGTTGTTCTTCCTTCACGGCGCCAAGCTTTCGCGCGAGGCGATTATCGATGGCGCGAAGGCGTGGAAGCTGCACCTGACGGTCGCCTGCCTGACCTTCGTGCTGTTCCCGATCGTAGGCCTTGGCGTCAGCGCCATTCCGGGGCTGGAGCCCTCGCTGGCGATGGGCGTGCTCTATCTGACTTTGCTGCCTTCGACCGTGCAATCGTCGATCGCCTTCACCGCGATCGCCGGGGGCAATGTGGCCGCGGCTGTGTGCAGTGCCTCGTTCTCCAATTTGGCCGGCATCTTCATCACCCCGCTGCTGACGGCGCTGTTCATCACCGGCAAGACGCAGGGTTTCTCGACCGATCCGATCGTCGCGATTGCTGTGCAACTGCTGTTGCCGTTCATCGCCGGGCACTTGCTGCGGCCGTGGATCGGCGGCTTCGTCAGCCGTCACAAGAAGCTGCTGGGCTATACCGACCGCGGCTCGATCCTGCTGGTGGTCTATACGGCGTTCGGCGCTGCGGTTCTCGAAGGGCTGTGGCACAAGGTGACGCTGGCCGAACTGGGCCTGATCGCGGCATTGTCGCTGGGGATTCTGGCGGTCATTATGGTGATCGGTAATGTGCTGGGCCGGATGCTGGGCTTCAATCACGAGGACCGGATCGTCATCCTGTTCTGCGGTTCGAAGAAGAGCCTTGCGACAGGTGTGCCGCTGGCGGGGGTGCTGTTTCCGCCGGCGCAGGTGGGCGCGATCATACTGCCGCTGATGTTCTTTCATCAGATCCAGTTGATGGTTTGCGCGGTGCTAGCTCGCCGGCTGGCGGCGCAGGGGGAGGCGCAAAAGTCTGCCCAACCCGTTCAGGCTGAGCTCGTCGAAGCGCCCTGAGGACAGGAATTCCCATCAATCCCGCTAGCCTCACAAAACCCGTCATCCCCGCGAAGGCGCGGATCCCGCTTTTCTTGCGGCTGGCCAAGAGGGTGCAGAAGAAAGCGGGGCCCCCGCCTGCGCGGGGGCGACGAGATTTTCGGTGCCAGGGAATGACGAAAGTGATGGCGCCATGATCCCGAAATGACCACACAGGAACTCTGAAACGAATCCAGTTCGAGGCAGGCGCGTATGGATGCGAAGGACATGGTTCCGACCAGCACCGATCCGGAGCCTGTTTCCGATCCCGCCGTAGCCAGTTCCGGACATATCGACGCGCCGGGCCTTCAGGTCTTCGTCTTCGCACTGTTCTTCATCTTCGGCGGCGTTACGGCGCTCAACGGCGTCTTGATGCCCAAGCTGAAGGCGATCTTCGCGCTCGACTATGCCGAGGCGATGCTGGTCAATACTGCCTTCTTCGCCGCCTATGCCGTGCTGAGCGTGCCGGGCGCGGCGCTCGTCAAGCGCATCGGCTATATGCGCGGGGCGGCGTTGGGGCTTTTCGCGATGCTGGCGGGATGCCTGCTGTTCGTGCCCGCCGCCACTGGCGCGACATTCGGGATGTTCCTCCTCGCGCTGTTCGTGTTGGCGAGCGGGGTCACGCTGATCCAGGTCGTCGCCAATCCGCTGATCTCGCTGCTGGGGCCGGCGCGCACCGCATCCTCGCGGCTGACCTTCGCGCAAGGGTTCAACGCACTGGGCGCAACGCTTTTCCCGCATTTCGGCGCGATGCTGATGCTGGGCGGACTGGCCGACGTGAACGAGGGCGCGCTTTCCGGTGCGGCGCTGGAAAGCTATCGCTCAGCCTCGACGCAGGCGATCGCGCATGGCTACCTGATGGTGGCCGCCGCGCTGGCGGTGATCGTGGCGGTGGTCTGGGTCAACCGCAATCGCATCTCCGGCGAAAAGCGTGAAGGCGGGCCGATCTTGCGCAGCTTCAACCTTCTGCTGCGCCCACGCTTCGCCTTCGGCGCACTTTGCATCTTCCTCTACGTGGGCGTGGAGAACGCCATGGCCTCGCTGGTGGTGAGCTGGATGGTGCAGCCGCGCGTGCTCGGGCTGGACGAGATGACCGCCGGCACGCTGTTGCCGTGGTACTGGGGCGGGGCGCTGGTCGGTCGTTTCGCCGGATCGTGGGTGCTGCGCATGGTGAACGCCGGCAAGGCGCTGGCGTGCGTGGCCGTTGCCGCCATCGTCCTGCTGGCACTGGCGGTCTGGACGGCGGGTATGTCAGCCGGCGTCGCGTTTCTGGCCGTGGGTCTGGCAAACGCGATCATGTACCCCACGATCTTCAGCCTTGCCTGCGAGGGACTGGGCGAGCGCGCGCCGGACGGATCGGGAGTGCTCTGCACGATGGTGGTGGGCGGCGCGGTGATCCCGCCGCTGACGGGCCTGCTCGCGGATACCAGCGGCAGTCTCTCGCTGGCGCTGGCATTGCCGGCGATCTGCTATGCCGTGATCGGCCTTTTTGGATGGTATGCACGCCGTCCACTTGGTGCGTGATCCCCGCACGCTGCAGCGCCAATACAGCCTGAGTTATATTTTCCTTTTTATTCAATTTGTTGTTTGAATGCTTGGCGTTTCCGGGCATCTTTACTGCGAAAAGCGGCGGAATTAACGCTTCCTAAACCGTCGTTTCGATAGATTTCGTGGCTATGTCCCGCTTCGATCTCCCCCGGCAGGCCTCTTCAAGATCCGTCGCTCTGTCTGCACAGTGCCGCACGCAAAACGGCCTACGCGATCAGGGGGAAATCTCCGACATTTCGGCACAGGGCTGCTGCCTGCGGGTCCACGGCCTGTTCTTCCGCGTGGGAACCCGCGTGGTCGTGCGCCCTGAAGGGCTGGAGGGGCTGACCGGCATCGTCCGCTGGGTCGATGGGGACTTCGTGGGGGTTGAGTTCGACCGGCTGATCTACCAGCCGGTGGTCGATCATCTTGTTCGCACCCACGGGCTGACGACGGTCGAACGGATCGGTAACTAGGCCGTAAACTCATAAACGGCACCCTCGAGGCGCCCAAATGGCGAACAACTCGGGCCGAAGGGACCGCTGGGCGGGCTGGTTGCCCGTCCAAGGTCCCTTTGGTTCGAGATGGAAGCCATTTGGGCGTCCCTTCGGGATTTGACCAAAATGGCCCATCGCTGCGTCAGGAAGCCTTGAAATATGGACATATTCCCGCGCCTTCCTTCCTGGCGCTGAGCCATTTTGCCTCAAACCTCGATGGGGCCGTTTATGAGTTTACGGCCTAATCAACACTGTCGCTTCGCTGCGGCGGTATTTGCGGCCCCACCGGGCGATCGTGCTCGCCACCCGTCAATCAGCGCCTAGGCTCCCCGCTCCAAGGCAAAAGTCCGGCACCAACGCCGGCGAGTCGGGAGAGAGAAATGGCATTGGCTGCCGACAACGCCGGGGGTTCCCCCGCCGATGTGATCCCAAATAACCCTTTGGCGAAGCGCATGGGCGTGATCGCCGGGCTTTCGCATAACTTCGTGATCGGCACGGTCATGGGTGCCTTCAGCATCATGCTGGCGCCTGCCGAACAGCGCCTGGGCGTCAGTGCGGAGGCCGCTGCGGCCGGCATTCCGCTGGTGCTGGTGGGATCGTCGATCCTGGCGCCGTTCATCGGTGTGCTGATCGCCAAAGTCTCGCTGCGGCTGCTGATGCTGGTGGGCGCGCTGCTGGCGGCGGGCGGTTTCGCCATGCTGGGGCTGACGCACAGCTATGCGCTCTATCTGATTGCCTATGGTCTGCTGCTGGGGCCGGCATTGAGCCTTACCGGCTCGATCGGCCCGGCAACGCTGGTCACACGCTGGTTCGCACGCAATCGCGGCCTGGCGCTGGGCCTTGTCCACTTGCCGGTGGTGATCGCGATCACGCCGTGGCTGGCGGAGCGCGGCCTGCGTGTGTTCGATCCGTCGACGATCTACCTGATCATCGGCGCGCTGATCGCGCTGGTGCTGGTGCCGGCCTGCCTGATGGCGATCGACCATCCTCCGGGGGGTGAGAGCAAGGCACCGGTCGGCGCCGGCAAGCGCACGGCGGACGGCTCGCTCAGCGTGGCCCAACTTCTTTCCCGCCCGCGTTTCTGGGCGCTGTGCCTGGCCGCCATCGCCAGCATGGCAAGCTCGGTCATGCTGGGTTCGCTGCTGGTGCCGATGGGCCAGTCCTGGGGCTTTACCCGCGCGGAATCGGCACTGCTTCAGTCGATGATGTCGCTGGTCGGCATCGCCGGATCGGTGCTGTTCGGCTGGGTTGCGGACAAGCTGGGTGGCGGGCGATCGCTGGCGTTGATCGGATTCGATTGCGCGGTGCTCTGGGCTCTGCTGTTGCTGCACCCGCCTTTCGCGGTGACTGCGGTGGTGATCGGCCTGATCGGCCTGCACGGCGCCGGCGCGATCCCGACATTGGGGCGCGGCCTTTCCGACGCCTTTGGGCAGGCTAGCTATAGCCGTGGCTTCGGCCTCAACACGCTGATCGGCCTGCCGTTCATCGCCATTTCGGTGATCGGATCGGCCAAGGTGTTCACGCTGACGCAGAGCTATGACGGTGCGATCACCGCCATGGCGGCGTTCTTCGTGGTGGCCATGCTGCTGGGCCTCTACGCGGCGGGGGGGCGCATGGCGCGCCCTAGCGTCGGGGAGGCGGCTCCCGCCTGATCCCTGCATGAAAATCCGCCATCCGGCGGATTTTCATGCGACACCGGCTAATTTGCTAGCCCCTCTGCGCGGTCGCTCTCGGTTGCCCATCCACCGGGTAGCCGAGGTCGGCCGGGATCGTCAGCCACTCGGCGCCGTCGCGGATTTCGATCCGGGGATGGATGCGGCGGACCGGATGGCTCGCGATATCGTCCAGTGCCTCCAGATGGCTGGCGAAGCGGGCAAGGCGTTCAAGATTGCGCCGCGTCGGGAAGATCACCGAGATTTCGGCCTTGTCCGCCATGGCGAGCGCGCCCGCCGCGCTGGCCCAGAACAGGCGCGTGTTCTCCGTCGCATCGACCTGAATGTCCACCGCGCCCGTGCCCAGATCGATCACGAAGAAGCGCGTGTCGAACGCGCCTTCCCATGGCGGGCACCAGTGGGCGAAGAAGCTCAGCCGCTCTGGCTCCAGTTCCCAGCCGAAATGGTCGAGCACGGGGGCAAGGCGGCCGTCTTCCAACAGCATCTGCCGTGCCTCGGCGGCTTGGGCGGCGGTGACGGCGCTGCGCGTGGCGACCATCAGGCCGGTTTCCTCCAGCGTCTCACGAATGGCGGCAATGCGGGCAGCGGCGATTTCCTCCGCCTCGTCCGGCAGAATCGCGCGAGCAAGTTCCCGGTCGGCCTGATCCACCCGTCCGCCCGGAAACACGGCGGCGCCGCCGGCGAAGCGCATTTCCTTGGCGCGCTGGACCATCAGCAATTCAGGCGGACCACCGGCAGTGGCCGTGCGGAAGATGACGAGGGTGGCAGCCGGGATGACCTTCGGTCCATCGGCGGGCATCGGCTGATCGCTGGGCGGTGACATGTCCATCGGCCGATCATGCGTCTCGGGTCGGTGGTGGCAAGTGCAATCGCCTGCTTTTGCCGGCAAAGCGGCAATTCGTCGCCGTGGCGGCAACCATATCCGGCAACCATTGTCGGGGAACTTTACATTCCTTGACGGCGGGCAGGTTGGGTAGGGCGGGAAAATCGCAGATTTCCGCTATATTTCAAGTTTGGCACGCCTTGTGCTTATATGTTTCCGTACCCCCGAGTAGTCTCGACCGAGGCGGGGCCGAATGTCTCCCGGCCCCGCCTCCCCGAGCCTCTCCACTCCCGAAATTCGCGAAACTCCGTCAACCGCCATCGGCGAAGCCTTACCGCGCGCATACGAAAACGCCCGGAGGTTTCCCTCCGGGCGTTCCGAACTTGTAGCGCGGTGGCTGGTGGGGCTTAGCCCTGCGTAGCGAGGCCCGCGTCGATGAAGAGCTGCGAAAGCTCGCCGGCCTCGTACATCTCCATCATGATGTCGCTGCCGCCGACGAATTCGCCCTTCACGTAGAGCTGCGGGATCGTCGGCCAATCGGAGAAGCCCTTGATGCCCTGGCGGATTTCCATGTCCTGCAGCACGTCGACGCTCTCGTAAGGCGCGCCAAGGCGCTCAAGAATGGCGACGGCGCGGCTGGAGAAACCGCACTGCGGGAACAGCGGCGTGCCCTTCATGAAAAGGACGATGTCGTTATTGTTTACAATTTCGCCGATGCGGGCGTTGACGTCGGACATTTTTCGAAACCTTCAGAAACAGTACCGACCTCAGTTGGGAACGGCGGTGGTGAGTTGCAAGGCGTGGAGCACGCCGCCCATGCGGCCGCCCAGTGCTTCGTAGACCATCTTGTGCTGCGCGACACGTGGCTTGCCGGCAAAGGCAGCGCTGGTCACGCGCGCGGCGTAGTGGTCGCCGTCGCCGGCAAGGTCGGTAATTTCGACCACGGCGTCGGGCAGGGCCTCACGAATGAGAGCCTCGATCTCGGGTGCGGACATGGCCATCGCGTAGTATCCTCAGCCCAGGAAAGCGCGGCGCGCTTCCACTTGCTTGGCTTCAAGCGCGGCGCGCACTTCGGCTTCGCTGGTATCCACGCCGGCGGCGGTAAGGTCGCCGATCAGCTTGCGGATCACGTCCTCGTCGCCGGCTTCCTCGAAGTCGGCCTGGACGACGGCCTTGGCATAGGCCTCGGTCTCGGCATGGGAAAGGTCCATGCGCGCAGCGGCCCATTCGCCCAGCAGACGGTTGCGACGCGCCTGGATGCGGAACTGGATATCGGCGTCATGCACGAATTTGGCCTCCTCAGCCCGCTCGCGATCCTGGAAAGTCGTCATCAAGCACCCTTCGTCAATACACTGTGCGACCGCACGGGGCCAATACACTGTGCAGCACGGATTAGCACGTGCCGATAGGGCGCGGATTGAACCCGATCAATCCCGTTTCGCAGAATGAGTCGCAAAAGCGCCGTGCTGTTGTTGCGTGGTTTCCGGCGCCGGATGCAATATCGGCCCGCTTTCCGGTTGGAAGGCGGGCCGATATTGCTTGAAAACGCGCCGTTTCCAGCGCGCTTTGGCACGGATCTTCAGGCCGCCGTTGCCGGGGTTTTGGCAAGGAACGGCAGGTCTGCCCTGGCCTTTGCCTCGTAGCCCGAAATCGCATCGGCTTGCGCGATCGTCAGGCCCACTTCGTCCAGACCTTCCAGCAGGCAGTGCTTGCGGAAAGCGTCGATCTCGAAAGTCCAGCGATCCTGGAACGGCGTCGTTACCGACTGGGTCTCCAGGTCGATGTCGATCGGCTGTTCGGGGGCGACTGCCATCAGGCGGTCGATCGCGTCCTGCGGCAGCGCCACCGTGAGGATGCCGTTCTTGAACGCATTGCCCGAGAAGATGTCGGAGAAGCTGGGCGCGATCACGCAGGTCACGCCCATGTCCAACAGCGCCCAGGCGGCATGCTCGCGGCTCGATCCGCAGCCGAAGTTGTCACCCGCGATCAGGATCGGGGCGCCCGCATAGTCGGGATCGGTGAAGACGTTGCCGGGCTCCTTCTTCACAGCCTCGAACGCGCCTTTGCCAAGGCCTTCGCGGGTGATCGTCTTGAGCCAGTGGGCCGGGATGATGACGTCGGTGTCGACGTTCTTGCGGCCGAAGGGAATCGCCCGTCCGGCGACGTGGGAAATCGGTTGCATCAATCGGTCTCTGCGGCCTTCTCGGGGTGGAGCGGCTTGTGCTTCGCGCGCGCGTTGCGGCGCTTTACGAAGAGCAGGGCGGCGGCAATGGCGGCCGAACCGATCGCGGCACCGGCAGCGATGGCAGCCTTGCCGGCCAGATCCTTGGTTTCGTCGGTCATGTCGTGCTTATCCCATCAGTTCGCGTACGTCGGTGAGCTTGCCGGTTACCGCGGCGGCGGCGGCCATGGCGGGGCTCATCAGGTGGGTACGGCTACCCGGCCCTTGGCGACCGGTAAAGTTGCGATTGCTGGTAGAGGCGCAGCGTTCGCCCGCCGGAACCTTGTCCGGGTTCATGGCGAGGCAGGCCGAACAGCCCGGTTCGCGCCATTCCAGGCCCGCATCGATGATGATCTTGTCCAGACCCTCAGCCTCTGCCTGCGCCTTGACCAGACCCGATCCGGGGACGACGATCGCCCACTTCACGTTGTCCGCCTTGTGGCGGCCCTTCAGCACTTCGGCAGCGGCGCGGATGTCCTCGATACGGCTGTTGGTGCACGAACCGATGAAGACGTTCTGCACTTCCACGTCGGTCAGCTTGGTGCCCGGCGTCAGGCCCATGTAGTCCAGGCTGACCTTCACCGCATCGCGCTTGGACGCATCGGCAAAGTCTTCCGGCGCGGGGACGATGCCGCCGATCGCCGAGGTGTCCTCAGGGCTGGTGCCCCAGGTGACGGTGGGCTGGATATCCTCGGCCTTGATGGTGACGGACTTGTCGAAGGAGGCGCCTTCGTCGGTCGCCAGGCTCTTCCACCAGGCCACGGCCTTGTCCCAATCGTCGCCCTTCGGTGCGTAGGGGCGGCCTTCGAGGTAGTCGAAAGTCACTTCGTCCGGCGCGATCAGGCCGGCGCGGGCGCCGCCCTCGATCGACATGTTGCACACGGTCAGGCGGCCTTCGACCGACATTTCCCGGAACACGTTGCCGCGATACTCGATCACGTAGCCGGTGCCGCCGGCCGTGCCGATCACGCCGATCACGTGGAGAATCACGTCCTTGGAAGTGACGCCGGCGCCCAGCTCGCCCTCGACGCGGACTTCCATCGTCTTGGAACGCTTCAGCAGCAGGGTCTGCGTGGCGAGCACGTGCTCCACCTCGCTAGTGCCGATCCCGAATGCCAGCGCGCCGAGGCCGCCGTGGCAGGCGGTGTGGCTGTCACCGCAGACGATGGTGGCACCGGGCAGCGAGAAGCCCTGTTCGGGGCCGACGACGTGGACGATGCCCTGTTCGGCATCGGTCGAATCGATGTAGCGGATGCCGAATTCCGGCGCGTTCTTCTTCAGCGCGGCCAGCTGCTGGGCGCTTTCGGGGTCGGCAATCGGTAGGACATGGCCTGCGGCGTCCTTGCGGGCGGTGGTCGGCAGGTTGTGATCCGGCACCGCGAGCGTAAGGTCGGGGCGGCGCACCGGGCGGCCGGCAACGCGAAGGCTTTCAAAGGCCTGCGGGCTGGTAACCTCGTGAACGAGGTGCCGGTCGATGTAAATGAGGCTGGTGCCGTCATCGCGGGTGTCGACGACATGGGCATCCCAGATCTTCTGGTAGAGGGTGCGCGGCTGTTTGGTCATGATGAAAGCGCGATTAGGCGCGCCTGCCCCGCAATTCAAGGGGGATAGGCGCGCCTTTTCGCGCAACTTTAATTCTTAACCGCGATGGCCGTTACGGTCGTTACGCTCTGCGCGCAGGGCGAAGTGGACCTTGTCGATGCGGGTCTGGAGGGTCTGCATCTCGCGCGCGGTCAGGCCGCCACGGGCATAGGCAGTGTGCTGGCGCTGGATGTCGGCGGCTTCCTTGCGCAGCCCGGTGGCTTCGCGCTGGCTGATCGTGCGGCGGGCGGCGGCACGGTCGATCTGGCCGCGCAGGCCGGCAATGTCGGCACGGATCGACGCTTCGCGATTGGGAGTGATGCGGGCGGCTTCGCGGTGCGGCGCGGCAGCTTCGGCAATGCCGGGGGCAATGGCCGAGATGCCCAGCGCGGCGACCAGGGCAGGAGCGATGAAGCGGGCGATCTTGCGCATGGGAACTTCCTTCTTTTCGTATTGTCTTTCCGGGGCTTGTCCCGTTCATTCAGATTTAGATCGCTGAACCTGAACGCCAGACGACTCAAAGGTCACAGTCCTGTCCGCATTTGTAACTAAGTGTCGCAACGGCTGTTCGGTACGATTGCCGTGCGACCCAAGGGAGAGGGTGCCTGAAGGATATGATCCGGGCGCAGTTCGTCACACAGGAGCTGGCGGGGGTATATATTCGGTCGGTCCATGCCGATTTCTTCTGTCAGATCTGTCTCTTGCTTCATCGCGTCAACGCGGTGAACGGGCAGTTGCACGAAGCGCGCATGAGAATGTTGTAGTTTTTGCAACACCGCATTCGTTCTGCTCATTTGTGTTGCGGCGCAACATGACGCAAAAGGATCGGGCCTTTCAGGCATCCTCTCCCAAACTTTTAAAAGGCCGGTCCTTGTGACCGGCCATTTTTTTTGCCCGTCGTCCACGTGGCCTTCGCAGGTGCAAAAGAATGCTGGCCGCTGACAAGTGCGGTTCGGGCGGCTAGAGTCGCATCATGTCTGCGATAGCCGCCATCTTCATTGTGCTTGCCACCGTCGCGGTGATGGAAGGTGTGGCTTGGGCCAGCCACAAGTACATCATGCACGGCTTCGGCTGGAGCTGGCATCGCGATCATCATGAGCCGCACGACAAGCTGCTGGAAAAGAACGACCGCTTCGCCCTGTTCGGCGCCGCGATCAGCATTGCGCTGTTTGCGGCGGGTTCGCCGATGATCATGGGCGGCAAGGCGTGGGAAGCCGGCACGTGGATGGGGCTGGGCGTGCTTGTCTACGGCGTGATCTATACGCTGATCCACGACGGGCTGGTGCACCAGCGCTATTTCACATGGGTTCCGCGCCGTGGCTATGCGAAGCGACTGGTGCAGGCGCATCGGCTGCATCATGCGACGCTGGGGCGGGAAGGCGGGGTTAGCTTCGGCTTCTTGATCGCCCGCGATCCTGCCGTGCTTAGCCGCGAACTGCGTGCCCAACGTGAAAGCGGTGCTGCCCAGCTACGGGATGCGGTCTGAAGGGCGACTCGCCTGCCGATTCGGCATGATTCGGGCGGTTTCTACTCCGCGCGCGTCCAGATCCACGGCCCCACCACCAGCAGCACTGTCGCCGGGATCAGCACCCAGGGCCAACCCACCGTGAACCAGGTGAACGGCACTGATGCGCTCATCGCCAGAATCGCGGAGACTTTGCCCTTGCGGCTGACCGCCCGCCGATCGCGCCAATCGCGTAAGTGGCGGCCGTGGGTGGGGTGGTCGTAGAGCCGTTCCGCCCATTCCGGGTGGCTTTTGCCGAAGCACCATGCGGCGGCGAGGTAGAATACCACTGTCGGCATCACCGGCAGAAAGATGCCGATCGTGCCCAGAGCCACGAAGAACAGCCCCGCCGCCATCCATGCATGGCGGCTGAGGTGTTTCAATTCGTGCTCGCGTAGCGGGCTGCCGTTTCGCGGATCAGCGCGATCATGTTCGGCACGCCCTGCGTCCGGTTGGACGAAAGCTGGTTCTTCAGGTCGAACGGCTCCAGCGCGGCGGCGATGTCCGTCTCCGCCACTTCGGCGGCGGGCTTGTCCTGCACGGCGGAGATCACCAGCGAGACGATGCCCTTGGTGATCGCGGCATTGCTGTCCGCCAGGAAGTGCAGCGTGCCGTCCTCCCGCGCCATCGGATAGACCCAGACGCTGGCCGAACAGCCGCGCACCTTGGTGGCGTCCGTCTTCAGCGCGTCGGGCATGGGATCGAGTTCGGCGCCAAGGCCGATCAGCAGGCGATAGCGTTCATCGCCTTCGGAAAACTCGTATTCTTCGCGGATGTCGTCAAGGCTGCGCATGCCCTGCCATTTAAGCGCGGCACGGGGGAGGGCAAGGGGAAGTTGCCTCTGGTGCAGGTTCCTGTCAGGGATTTGCCCATGAGTGCACATCCCTTCTTCTCAGCGCACGAACACGGCTTCGTGCGCGTCGCCACTTCCACGCCCAAGGTTCGCACCGCCGATGTCGCCTTCAACCGCGACGCCGTGCTGGCAGAGGCGCAGCGCGCGCATGAGGCGCATGTGGACCTGCTGGTCTTCCCGGAACTGTGCATCTCCTCCTACGCGATCGACGATCTGCACTTGCAAGGCGCGATGATCGAGGCGGTGGAAGCTGCGGTGGCGGAGATCGTGCGGGCCAGTGCGGACCTTTCGCCCGTGCTGCTGGTCGGCGCGGCGCTGTCCCACAAGGGGCGGCTTTACAACTGCGCGCTCGCCATTGCGCACGGTCGGCTGCTGGGCGTGGTGCCCAAGTCCTACCTGCCCAACTACCGCGAATTCTACGAAAAGCGCTGGTTCGCCAGCGGCAAGACGATCAAGGGCCAGACCATCCGCGTGAACGGGCAGGACGTGCCCTTCGGCGTGGACCTGGTCTTCGCGTCCGAAGTGCTGCCGAACTTCAGCTTCGCCATCGAGATCTGCGAGGATATCTGGGCGGCCACCCCGCCAAGCTCGCTGGGCGCGCTGGCCGGGGCGACGATCCTGTGCAACCTCTCCGCCTCCAACATCGTGATCGGCAAGTCGGACGAGCGGCACTTGCTTTGCCGCTCGCAGTCCGCCCGCGCGACGGCGGCCTATATCTACTCGGCGGCCGGCCACGGCGAGAGTACGACCGATCTCGCGTGGGACGGGCAGGGCATCGTCTATGAACTGGGCGACCTGCTGGCAGAGAGCGAGCGCTTCTCGCTGGAAGCCGAACTCTGCATCGCCGACGTCGATGTCGACCGTATCATGATGGACCGCATGCGCGTGCCCACGTTCAACGACGCAGCCGAAGTGGCGGGCCGGCCTGACGAGACGTTCCGCACCGTGTCGTTCCGCCATGCCCCGGCCGGCGGCGACATCGGCCTGATCCGCCCGGTTTCGCGCTTTCCCTTCGTGCCCTCTCGCGCCGACAAGCTCGACGCCGACTGTTACGAGGCGTTCAACATCCAGGTCGATGGCCTGATGCGCCGGATCGAGGCGACCGGTGCCAAGTCGATGGTGATCGGCATTTCGGGCGGGCTCGATTCGACCCACGCCTTGATCGTCGCCGCGCGCGCTTGCGACCGGCTGGGCCTGCCGCGCAGCTTCATTCGCGGTTACACGATGCCCGGTTTCGCGACGAGCGAGGGCACCAAGTCCAACGCCTGGACGCTGATGAAGGCTGTGGGCATCCACGCCGAAGAAATCGACATCCGCCCCGCCGCGACGACGATGCTTCAGGACATCGGCCATGCCTTCTCCAACGGAGAGCCCGTCTATGACGTGACGTTCGAGAACGTGCAGGCGGGCCTGCGCACCGATTACCTGTTCCGCCTTGCCAACCAGCACGACGGCTTCGTGATCGGCACCGGCGACCTTTCCGAACTGGCGCTGGGCTGGTGCACGTACGGCGTCGGCGACCAGATGAGCCATTACACGGTCAACGCCGGCGTGCCCAAGACGCTGATCCAGTACCTGATCCGCTGGTGCGCCACGACCGACCAGTTCGGTGCCGAAACCGAAGAGGTGCTGCTGGCGATCCTCGGCACCGAGATCTCGCCCGAACTCGTCCCCGCCGGGGCGGACGGCGCGATCCAGAGCACCGAGGCGAAGATCGGGCCTTATGAGCTGAACGACTTCTTCCTCCACCATATCGTGCGCTTTGGGCAGAAGCCGTCGAAAGTGGCGTTTCTGGCGCTCCACGCCTGGCGCGAAGCTGCCTTGGGCACCTGGCCGGCGGGTTTTCCGGACGATCGCAAGAACGAATACGACCTCGCCACGATCCGTTCGTGGCTGGAGAAGTTCCTGCGCCGCTTCTTTGCCTTCAGCCAGTTCAAGCGCTCTGCCGTGCCGAACGGGCCGAAGGTCTCCTCCGGCGGCGCGCTCAGCCCGCGTGGCGACTGGCGTGCGCCGTCCGATGCCAGCGCGGCGGTGTGGCTGGCGGAACTGGAAGCCCGCGTGCCGCGCTGAGGCCGGTTGACACAGTTGACACGGTACAGGCGAAAAACCTGTCGCCTTGTGGGGGCAAGGTGACAGGTTTTGGGTGGGAACTGTCACCTTGCGGTTGGGGGTGTCACCTTGTGACGGTGCAAGGTGACACTTTGCGGGGAGGGGGGGAAAGGCTTCGTTCACGTAGCCGAAATTACCCACGCCGCGCCGAGTAGGAAAATGAACGGGTATCGTTGTTCCCCTTGCAGGGGATGAGTTGCGCCTTCAGCTCTGCGCATGCCCACCCCGCTGCGACTAGGCAGGCAAGCTGCCAAGTCTCGCTGCCCCTCCCGCTAGCGGGAGGGGAAGACAGGGCAACAATTCGGTGAGGCGCGAATACGCCCTCCCGCAAGCGGGAGGGCCGCGAGGCTTGGTGAGCCGCAGGCGAGCCTAGCCGCAGCGGGGTGGGCTAGCGCAAGGCCCGCCATCACCCCCGCAATCGCTGCAAAGCTTCCTCACGCGTAACCTCGACGATCTCGGCCGAGTAATCGCCGCTTCCACCCACACCCAGCCGGAAACGTTCGATCCCCGGCGGGACTAGGCCTTCGCGAACGTGCGAGAGCGGGTAGTATCGCGGGCGGCCGATGAATTCGAACACCCGCTCGATCGTCTCGTACTTCAGGAATTCGCCGCCGAGGTTCAGATCGCTCAGGTCCTTGATCACGTAGAGCACCGTGAAAATCGTGAAGACCAGCATCCCCGTAAGCGCCGAGGATATCACCGAGTCCGACTTCAGCGCGAAGATGCTGGCGACCAGGATCGTCGCCAGCATCAGCAGCGGCAACCATTGCAGCAGGCTGACGGTGATAGTGCCGGTGACGATCGTCTCGCGCCGCAGGGCAATCGCTTCGCGCAGGGCATTCACGAAGTTGCGGTGCATGGTGGTCTGGTTCTGCACGGTGATCGGTGGCAACCCGTCCAGATCGTCGAACAGGCCGAACAGTGCATCGCGGCCGCGCGTGGTGAAGCTGAAGTAATTGTCTCCGTCGAAGCGGACGATCAGGTAGGTGTCGATCCGCTCGGCCGTCTTCGCCGTGAATTCCGGGCCGAAGGCCCGCGCCAGCCGGTAAAGCTCCATCAGCATCGAACTTTCGCGCGACAGTAGCGATCGGATGGCGGTGAAGCGATTGAGCAGGAAGGCGACGAAGAAGCCCGCCAGAATGCCGAACAACAGGCTGCTGACATTGCGCAGGGTGGCGATATCCTCGCCATGGGTGGTGGTGCCGGGGCAGGCGAAAGCGGCGGTCAGGCTCAGCGCCAGCGCGCCGGTCAGGACGATCCGGTTACGCATCGCCCCGATCTCTGCCAATCCCCGTGCCCATGCCGCTTTGCCCAGCCGAACGTGCTGGCTTGGTGCCGGTGCGTTCGTCCTCTCCAATTGCGGAGGATAGTGCAAAATCGCGGCGACAGCGAGGGTGCGTAGCCAGCGGGCAGCTTGCCGATCGGCTTATCGATTGAAGCAGGAAAGAGCCCGCAAACCTTACTTCGTCATCCCCGCGCAGGCGGGGATCCCGCTTCTTCCTTCGGCCGTTGCGTTGTGGCGCAGAAGAAAGCGGGGCCCCCGCCTGCGCGGGGGCGACGGGGGGATAGGGAGTAGGGGTGAGTGAGGGCGGCGCCGGAGGTGGGGGAGCCGGGGTAGGCCCAAAGGACCTCAGTCCCGCAGGGCTTCGATCTGGCGGGCGAGGTCCGTGCCGCGCTTGTCGTCGGTGGCGATGCGTTCCAGCACGGCGATGCGCTGGCGCAGTTTCTCCACTTCCGCCTCAAGCTCGTGCTCGCGGCTGCCGAAGCCTTCGCCGTCGAAGCCCAGCTTTTCGCCGCGCAGCTTCTGCGCGCGCAGCCAGACGCCGCAGGCAATCGCGAACATGACGACGATGGCAGTCCAGAAGCTCATTGCGTTACCTCGTGCCGGGCCTCGCGCAGGCCTTCGATCTGGCGGGCTACATCATAACCCTGGTCGGTGACAATCCGCTCCACGCTGGCAAGGCGGTCTTTGATCGCGCTCACTTCCGCGCGCAGCTGGGCGTTTTCCTGCGTCAGCAGCTGGACGCGGGCCTGCGCCTCGCCATTGTCCTTGGGGTAGATGGCCTTGCCCCAGGAATTCTCCAGCGGATAGCCGTTGCGCATGCGCAGCCAGTTGTTGACCACATAGCCGACCGTGACGACGGCGGTGGCGGAAACGATAATGGGGGCGAGTGCTTCGATCATGACGAAGTCGAGAGCCATTTGCGGATATCCCCTGTTGTCAGTTCGCGCGCGTTTCGTCGCGCAGCGTTTCGATCTGGCGCGCGGTGTCCCAGGCGCCGTCGGTGACGATGGTTTCCAGCGCGCGCAGCCGGTTCTCGATCTCGGCATTATGAGTGGCGTACTGGGCCGCCTTTTCGGCAGCTTGACCGGCGGTCAGTTCCAGCTTGCGCTCCAGGAAGGCCAGGCGGCGCTTGTAGGCCCCGGCCAGGATCGCGGCGATGGCGATCAGCGCGCCCATCAGGGCGGCGAAGGCCATGAAGTCCCCGAAGTTCACTGCCGGGTTTCCTTTTCCGTCGCGGGTTCTTCCATGGCGCGCCCATCACCCTGACGAACGTCGCGCAGGGCCTCGATCTGAAGGGCCGTGTCATAGCCGCCGTCGGTGATGATGCGTTCCAGCACGCGGACGCGTTCTTCCAGCTCACGCGCGTTGGTCGCGTATTGCGCGGCCTTCTCGGCAGTGGCCTTGATTTGCAGTTCGGCCATCTTGTGCTGGTGGCGCGTCCAGATCGCGATGCCGCCGACGATGAACGGGGCCAGCGGAATGAGGAGCGCGATCGAGCCGTTATCCATGATCTATTGTCCTTCTGGCGCGCCGATCAGCGCAGGCTGTCGATTTCGGCGGCGAGGCGCGATGTGCTGCTGCTCTTGTAGTGTTCTTCCATCTCCGCGACGCGGCGGTCGATATCCGAAATGTCCGAGCGCAGGCGCGATGAACGCGTGGTGCCGAAGCCGCCGAGATTGAGGCCCCGGTTGAGGCTGCGGTCGAGCCCGCGGCTGTGGCGCACGCGGCGCTGTTCCATGCGGCGCAGCAGGCGATCCTCTTCCTCTTCGGAATAGAGGTACATCGGCTTGTCATCCACCAGCCAGGCGATCAGGACATAAGCGACGATGGTGAAGCCGGCGAGGCCGAAGAACGTCAGCAGGACCGCGGCAAGGCGGACCCACAACGCGTCGATCCCGGTATAATCGGCAATCCCCGCGCAGACGCCTTTGATCTTGGCGTTCGACTTGTCGAGATAGAAATGTCCGCGTGACACTGTCGTTTCCTTCCCCTGAAACTGTTGGAGGCGAATGCCTCCGCTCCCGGTCACACGCCCCTTGTCAGGGGCCGGGCGGCGCGCGCATGCCGGGAGGCCAGGCGCGCGCCGACTGGATCAGAACTGGTCGCCTTCCGGGGTCCTGGTCGCCGAGGTTGCGGCGGGGGCGGTGGTACCCATCGCGCGCTTCATCTCGGCAAGCTCGGCCTCGATCGTGTCGCCATCGGCAAGAGCGGCGATCTCTTCGGCGAGCGTCGGCTGGCGCTTGTCTGCCAGGCTCATCGCCTCGGCACGGCCTTCCGCATAGTCGACGCGGCGTTCGAGCTGTTCGAAGCGCACCAGCGCCTCGTCCACTCGCTCGTTCGACAGCAAGGTGCGCAGTTTGACGCGATTTTCGGCGCTCTGCAAGCGGGCCGCGATGGAGGACTGGCGGCTGCGGGCTTCGCGCAGGCGGCTCTGCAGCTTTTCGATATCCTCTTCATACGCGCGCAGCGCATCGTCGAGCACGAAGATCTCTGCATTCAGCTGCTCGCCCATGTCGGCGGCCTTCTTCTTTTCCAGAAGCGCGGCGCGGGCCAGGTCTTCACGGTTCTTGCTGAGCGCCAGCTGGGCCTTGTCGCCCCAGTCGGCCTGCAGCTTGTCCAGCTTGCCGACGTGGCGGCGCAGTTCCTTCTGGTCCGCAATGGTGCGTGCGCTGCTGGTGCGCACTTCCACCAGGGTTTCTTCCATCTCCAGGATGATCAGGCGGATCATCTTGGCCGGGTCCTCGGCCTTGTCCAGCATGTCGTTGAAGTTGGCGGCGATGATGTCGCGGGTGCGGGAGAAGATACCCATCGTGGAAATTCCTTTGGTGCTGGCCGATCCGAAGCTGCCGAACTTGCTGCTGCGCGCCGTACCTTCGAAGCCCAGGGTGGCGGGATCGAAGGGGCGGGCGCGGCCTGCAAAGCCTTGGCTGCCGTAGCCGTGTTCTGTGCCGTTGCCTGAAGTTTGGAGAATTTCGATCTCCGCGTCGAGCCTGCTCATTGCAGATGCGCACCCGAGCAGACCGGCGCCGCGGCATAAGCCTTGGTGGCGAACTGGTCGCTCATCGCGATCAGGTTGAGCGAGCCCATGGCCAGGATGCTGATCAGGATCGCCCAGTCGAGCTTGCTGCGAACCGGGGCGCGATCGGCGGCGCGGCTGACGGCAGGGGCTTGTTGGAGCAACATGGCATCGGTCCTTCGGTTGGATCAGTGTGATTGCCCAATGCTTCGCAAGGGGTGTGCCAAACTGCACAAATGGCAGAAATGCGTGATTTCAGCCGTTTGGCCAAAACGGTCGCGAAATATGAATTGCCAATGAATGGGAAATTTCGCTAATATTTGGGAATGGAGCGCGAAGTCCAATTCATCGGGCAATCGAGTCCCTTTCTCGACGCGGTTGAGCGGGCCAGTCGTGCCGCTGCCGTGCGCCGCCCGGTGCTGGTGATCGGCGAGCGCGGCACCGGCAAGGAACTGATCGCCCAGCGCCTGCACCACCTTTCCCCGCGCTGGGGGGAGCCGCTGATCACACTCAATTGTGCGGCATTGCCGGAGACGCTGATCGAGGCCGAGCTGTTCGGGCATGAGGCGGGCGCTTTCACCGGCGCGGTGCGCGCACGGGCAGGGCGGTTCGAGGAGGCCGATCGCGGCACTCTGTTCCTTGACGAACTCGGCACTTTGTCGATGGCCGCGCAGGAGCGGCTGCTGCGCGCGATCGAATATGGCGAAGTGGCGCGGATCGGCGCCTCGCGTCCGGTGCAGGTGGATGTGCGGATCGTTGGTGCGACCAATGCCGACCTGCCGAGCATGGTGGAGCAGGGAACCTTCCGCGCCGACTTGCTCGACCGGCTGAGCTTCGAAGTGATCAACCTGCCCCCGCTGCGCGCGCGGGAGGGGGACGTGTTCGAACTGGCCGACTATTACGGCCGGCGCATGGCGACCGAGCTGGAGTGGGATCGCTGGCCGGGCTTCTCATCGGAGGCGATGGCAGCGCTGGAGGCGCACGACTGGCCCGGCAATGTGCGCGAACTGCGCAATGTCGTGGAACGCGCGGTCTATCGCTGGGGTTTCGCGGAGGAGCCGATCGGGCGAATCGTCTTCGATCCGTTCGACTATCCCTGGCGCAAGGTAGAGCCGCGTGCCGTTTCGGTGCCCGCTCCGGTGTCGCCCGTGATGTCGCCGGCGCCGCGTGAGCAGGGTGGCGAAGCGGAGGCGTTGCCGGCGGGCGGCAATCTCCGGGCGGCGGTGGACGGATTCGAGTGCCGACTGCTGACGGAGGCATTGGAAAGGCATCGCTGGAACCAGCGCCGCGCTGCCGCCGCGCTCGGGCTCAGTTACGATCAGCTGCGCCACGCCATGAAGCGCCATTGCCTCTCGGCCGAAACGGGCGATGGGCGGCGGTGATTCGAATCGGGCGTTGCCCTTTCGGGGCAGGGCGGGCATGGCGCCTTTGACTGATCGCGCAATCGATTGCGTAATCGGGCAGGGGCGGCGATTCGCAATATCGTCCCGAAAATACAGTCCTGTAAACGTTGTGATTGTCGACAGATTCGCGTCGCCGACTTCAATTTCATGGGAAATTTTGCTTAAGGGGGCTGCGCATGGCGCGGGCAGCTCTGTTATAGACCGTGCCGGGTGTAGTTTTTGCCAGGTGTTGAGTTGAGGGCCGGCGTGTACCACGTGACCGACATTGCACAGGCCAAAGCCATGCTGGACAGCCTGACCGGCAAGCAGGTTGAGGTTCTCGACCGGCTGGTGCTGCATCGTACGACCAAGGAAATCGCCCGCGAGCTGGAAATCGCGCCGAATACCGTGGATCAGCGGATTACTGCGGTCCGCGACAAGTGGGGCACGGTCAATCGCAAGGACACCGCGCGCCTCTACGGACGGCTCGTGGAGCTATGTGGCAAACCCCCATATGATTTTTCCCGTGTCGACGATCGCGACGGCCGGGCGGAAGAACCGGATCAGGACCTGCCGGTCGATCCGGTCTTCGTTCTCTCCGATGCCCGCCCCTTGGTCGGCCATCCGGACTGGACGGAAATCCGCCCATCGGGGTTGGCAGGCCTGGAGGCTTTCGATGCAAAGTTCGGCCGTGCCGGACGCATCGTCGCAGTGATCGTCCTGGCCTTGATGATGGCGCTGACACTGGTTGCAGCACTATCCATCGCCGATGCCCTGGGACACCTGATCTAGCGGCGCGCGTCTTTTCGGGCGATTTTCTGTCCTGAAGCCTTCGGACCTTACTTCAGGCGCATCCCGCTGGAACGGGGCGCAACAGGGAATCGAAGCCATGACACCAGAAATTGCCGGCCTGCGCATCACCCGTAGCATCCGTTCGGTTGAAGACGACATGGACGAACTGCTCGCCAAGGCGGGCGAACTGCTGGCGGAAATCGCCCGCGCCCGCGTCGCCACCGAAGAGGCTGCCCGTCTGGTGCACCAGCCGATGGCGCGTGTTGCCAATGTGCAGCGCACGCTTATGGATGCCCGTCTCGAACTCGTGAAGGCGCATCGCGATCTCACCAAGGTTGCGGAAACCATGGACATTCCGATCCGCTGCCCCGATCAGGCCCGCGTCGCGGATGAGCCTGCGACCATGGACGCTGCGGTCGCCGCATAAGCCCGGAAGGAGGGGCAGGCGTGATCAATACCGAACAACTGGTGTTCTTCCTGCTCCTGATCGTCTCGGTCGGTCTTGCGTTGTGGAAAGGCGGTGCCCCCGAACGGTGGGGCGCCGTCGTCATCCTGACGATGCTCGGCATAGCGGCCTTGGCGGAAGTTGTCCTTCCCAGTGGCTTCCGGCGAGTCGATCCCTTTTCATTGTTGACCGATCTGGTGGGCACGCTCGGCTTCGGCTGGCTTGCCCTTCAGGCCCTGAGGATCTGGCCGCTATGGGCAACCTCCCTGCAACTGCTGAGCCTGAGCGCGCATTTCGCGCGGTGGGCGGATCTGGGGATTCCCCCGCTGGTCTATGCGGTGATGCGTGGAACGCCGACCGGCTTCGCGCTCCTGGCGCTGATCCTTGGAACGATATTGCACCTGCGGCGCCTGCGTCGCGATGGCAGCGATCGCTCCTGGCAGGACTGGTCCCGGGGTGCTGCCGGGTCAGACCGCTTTCACGCCAACTACTCGAAACACTGGTGATCCAGCTCGGCCGGCTTGGCCGGGAGATCCTGGTGGAATTACCCTTCGATCGCGAAGGGCGGCTGGCCGGAGAGGCGGTTTGCATCGCCGGCGGCGTCGATTCCATCAGCGGCAGTTACCGGATGCTTGTGCATCGCGCGCTGGAGCGTGATGCGGTGGGTATCGTGCTTGCGCACAACCATCCTTCCGGCAGCCATCGGCCCAGTCGGGCCGATGTGATCGCAACCAGGCAACTGGCGGCGGTGTGCCGGGCCGTGGACCTCGAATTGTACGACCATCTGGTGATCGGCGGGCGCAGTGTTGCAAGCATGCGCCAGGCCGGACTGATCGCGGAGACGGCACAAGCCCAGCCCGCCTGATCAGTCCTTCGGATCACCGTGACGAGGTTCGGCGGCACTCCCTCCGTCGTCGAACGCAGGCCGGGTGGGCCCCACCCCCCCCACACCATCCCGCCCGGCCTGCACTGATTTTGTCCGGGCTCACGCCCGGTGCGGTGCAGGCATCCGCCTGCACCTTGCGGTAGAGTCCCTTGTCCGACCTCACGGTCTGGCGAAACGGGCATTCGCCCGTTTCGGCGGCACCAGCCCGCTCCCCCCACCCGACCTCCCACAACAGTGTATCTTGGATGGGAGGTCGGGTGGGGGAGCGGGCTGGTGCCGCAAGCCTTCGACGGATGTCGAAGGCGCACCCGACAAAAAACTCATGCCGGTGCCGCTCAAAACGGGCATCCGCCCGTTTTGCCCGACCGTGAGGTCGGACAAGGGACTCTGCTGCAAGCTCGTCACGGATGTGACAAGCGCACCTAATCAAAGACTCTCCCCCTTGCCTTTTCCCGGCAATGCGCTTATCTGCGCCTCATCCCGACATTGGTGAAACAAGGTTCGGGCTGGCGCCGGAAGGGGCCGGCGCGAAACTGCGTTGCCCCAAGTGTCCGGTTGCAGAGCAACGAATCGATTCGGAGAATACGGCTTGGCCGACATCGCACGCCTTACTGAAGTCATCGAACCGGAGGTCACCGCCCTCGGCTTCGATCTCGTGCGCGTGCGGATCTTCGGCAAGAGCGAAGTGGGCGACGATGAGATCGCCTTGCAGATCATGGCCGAAAACCCGGCGACCGGCCAGCTCGTGCTGGATGACTGCGTGAAGCTGTCGCACCGCATTTCCGACCGTATGGACGCGCTGGAAGAAGCCGGCGAAACGCTGATCGAAGAGGCCTATCGTCTCGAAGTCAGCTCGCCCGGCATCGATCGTCCGCTCACCCGCCCGAAGGACTATGCCAACTGGGCCGGGCATGAGGTCAAGGTGAACCTGACGGTGCCCGTGGAAGGCAATCGCAAGGGTCTGACCGGCGAACTGGTCGGCCTCGACGGCGATCAGGTCACGGTTGACGACAAGAAGTCCGGCCGGGTGACTTTCCCACTCGGCGACATTCATTCCGCAAGGCTGGTCCTCACGGACAAGCTGATCGCCGCAACCCGCCCGCTGGATGACAGCGGGGCCGACGAGATCGTCGAGGAACAGGAAGACTAAGCCATGGCCAGTGCGATTTCCGCCAACCGCGCCGAGCTGCTTGCAATCGCGAATTCCGTCGCTTCGGAGAAGATGATCGACAAGTCGATCGTCATCGAGGCGATGGAGGAAGCCATCCAGAAGTCGGCCCGTAACCGTTACGGCGCCGAGAACGACATTCGCGCCAAGCTCGATCCGCGGACCGGCGACCTGCGCCTGTGGCGCGTCGTCGAGGTGGTCGAGCATGTCGAGGACTACTTCAAGCAGGTCGATCTCAAGCAGGCCGACAAGCTGCAGAAGGGTGCCGCGATCGGCGACTTCATCGTCGATCCGCTGCCCCCGGTGGACCTCGGCCGCATCGACGCGCAGTCGGCCAAGCAGGTGATCTTCCAGAAGGTCCGCGATGCCGAGCGTGACCGTCAGTACGAAGAATTCAAGGACCGCGTGGGTGAGATCATCACCGGCGTGATCAAGTCGGTCGAATTCGGCCACGTGATCGTCAACCTCGGCCGCGCCGAGGGCGTGATCCGCCGCGACCAGCAGATCCCCCGCGAAGCCGCCCGCGTCGGCGAGCGCGTGCGTGCGCTGGTCCTGCGTGTCGAGCGTCAGAACCGCGGTCCGCAGATCTTCCTTTCCCGCGCCCATCCGGACTTCATGAAGAAGCTGTTCGCGCAGGAAGTGCCCGAAATCTACGACGGCGTGATCGAGATCAAGGCCGCTGCCCGCGATCCGGGCTCGCGCGCGAAGATCGGCGTGATCAGCCACGATCACTCGATCGACCCGGTCGGCGCCTGCGTCGGCATGAAGGGCAGCCGCGTGCAGGCCGTCGTGCAGGAAATGCAGGGCGAGAAGATCGACATCATTCCCTGGAGCGAAGACACCGCGACGTTCGTGGTCAACGCGCTTCAGCCCGCGACCGTTTCGCGCGTCGTCATCGACGAGGAAGAAAGCCGCATCGAAGTCGTCGTGCCCGATGACCAGCTCTCGCTGGCGATCGGTCGCCGTGGCCAGAACGTGCGCCTTGCCTCGCAGCTGACCGGCTCGCAGATCGACATCATGACCGAGGCCGAGGCTTCGGAGAAGCGCCAGAAGGAATTCTCCGAGCGCTCGAAGATGTTCGAGGAAGAGCTGGACGTCGACGAGACGCTCTCGCAGCTGCTGGTGGCCGAAGGCTTCAGCGAGCTGGAGGAAGTGGCCTATATCGACGTTTCCGAACTGGCCGCGATCGAAGGTTTCGACGAGGAACTGGCCGAAGAACTCCAGAGCCGTGCCCACGAAGCGCTTGAGCGCCGCGAGGAAGCGAGCCGCGAGGAACGCCGCGCTCTCGGTGTCGAGGACGCACTGGCCGACCTGCCGCACCTGACCGAAGCGATGCTGGTCGTGCTCGGCAAGGCCGGGATCAAGACGCTCGACGATCTGGCGGACCTCGCCACCGACGAGCTGATCGCCAAGAAGCGCACCGAGCAGCGCCGCCGCGACGGTTCGGTGAACAAGCGTGCGCGCGACGAAGACAAGGGTGGCGTGCTCGGCGAGTACGGCCTGAACGAAGAACAGGGCAACGAGATCATCATGGCCGCCCGTGCCCACTGGTTCGAAGACGAACCGGAAGCAGGCCATCAAGCTGAGGAGGCCGCCGATGCGGAATCCTCGCAATGAGCGCGTAAGCTCCGACATCGACGGCTCCGGCCCGGAGAGGACCTGCATCCTCTCCGGCAAGGTCGGTGCGCGTGAAGACCTGATCCGTCTGGCGATTTCGCCGGACGGTCTGGTCCTTCCCGACGTCCACGCGCGTGCCCCCGGGCGCGGCGCGTGGATCGGCGTTTCACGCGAGACCCTTGAAAATGCCCTGACGAAGGGCAAATTAAAGGGAGCGATGGCGCGCGCCTATAAGGGCGCACAACTCACCATTCCCGAAGACCTTGCCGACAGGATCGAACAGGCGCTGATTCGCGCGCTGACCGATCGGCTGGGTCTCGAACTGAAATCGGGCAAGCTGCTCATGGGCTCGGACCGCATCGCGCAGAACGCGCGTGAGGGCCGGGTCACGTGGCTTGCCCATGCCGCCGATGCGAGCGAAGACGGCTCGCGAAAGCTCGACCAGGCCTGGAGAGTCGGGAGCGAGGCGGAAGGAAGCGGTCTCAAGGGCACACGCTTGCCACTGGACCGGGAGACGCTGTCTGTGGCATTGGGCCGCGACAACGTCGTTCACCTGGCGCTCAACGATCGCGGCTCGGCCAACCGAGTCGCGGCGCAGTTGCAGCGCCTCCTGCATTTCCAGGGGCAACCCCGCGCCGATGCGGCCGGGGGCGATATGGTTAGTGGCCCGGGGCCGGCACAAGCTGCCGCCTCCGCGACGACGAATTGAGACCGAAGGGCAAAACGAGAGATATGAGCGAGACCGACAACAAACCGACCCTGGGCCGCAAGCCGCTTGGGCTGAAGCGCTCAGTGGAAGCGGGTGAGGTCAAGCAGACCTTCAGCCACGGCCGCACCAACAAGGTGGTGGTCGAGGTGAAGAAGAAGCGCCTGATCGGCAAGCCCGGTTCCGAAGGCGCGGCCGAACACGCCGCTCCGGAAGCGGCACCGGCACCGGCACCGCAGGCCGCAGCGCCGGCGCCGCAGAAGGCTGCCCCGCAGCCTGCTTCGCCGCCGCCGGCCCCTAAGCCCACCTTCATCCCGGGCGAAACGCCGCAGGAACGCGTTGCGCGCCTGCAGCGCGAGGCTGAGGCTGCGCGCTTCGCCGCGCTGGAAGAAGCCAACCGCCGCGAGCAGGAAGAGAAGCTGCGCGCTCTCGAAGAAGAGAAGCGCCGCGCCGAGGACAACCGCGCCCAGGAAAGCAAGCGCGTCGAGGAAGAAGCTGCCAAGGCCCGTGCGGCCGAGGAAGCCGCTGCCGCGAGCGTCGCGCCCGAAACGGCTCCGGCCCCGGCATCGTCATCGGCACCGGCCCCTGCGGCCGAGCCCGAAGCGCCCGCCGCGCCTGAGGCTGCCGCGCCTGCCCCCGTGGCAGAGGCACCGGCTGCTGCCGCTCCGGCCGCTGCGCCTGTCGCTGCCGCACCCGCTCCGGCGGCTCCGGCCCCGGTTGCTGCGGCGCCGGCTCCCGCGCCTGCGCCGCGCCGCTTCACGCCTGTGCAGCGCCCCGAACCGCGCCGCACCGAAGCCGCTTCGGGTGGCAACGCCACTGCTGCCGGCACGGCGACTGCTTCGGCTGCCGCGCCCAAGGGCCCGGCCGGTGTGAAGAAGAGCACGCCGGCACCGGCGCCTTCGCGCAGCACGCCGGATCGCGACCGCAAGGGCGGCGATCGCCGCCAGTCGGGCAAGCTCACGGTCAACCGTGCGCTCAACGACGATGAGGGCGCACGCGCCCGTTCGCTGGCCGCGCTAAAGCGCGCCCGCGAGAAGGAGCGTCGCGCGCACTTCGGCGGCCAGTCGCAGCAGCGTGAGAAGCAGGTCCGCGACGTGGTCGTCCCCGAGGCGATCACTGTCCAGGAACTGGCGAACCGCATGGCCGAAAAGGGCGCCGACCTGGTGAAGGCGATGTTCAAGATGGGCATGATGGTCACCGTCAACCAGACGATCGACCAGGATACCGCCGAACTGCTCGTCACCGAATTCGGCCACAACATCCAGCGCGTGTCCGAAAGCGACGTCGATATCGACACCTCGACCGACGTCGATGCCGAAGCGACGCTGAAGCCGCGTCCCCCGGTCGTCGCCATCATGGGCCACGTCGACCACGGCAAGACCTCGCTGCTCGATGCCCTGCGCGGCACCGACGTGGTGAAGGGCGAAGCCGGCGGCATCACGCAGCACATGGGCGCCTACCAGATCAAGACCAAGAACGGCGATCTCGTCACCTTCCTTGATACGCCGGGCCACGCCGCCTTCACGCAGATGCGTATGCGCGGTGCCAACGTGACCGACATCGTGATCCTGGTGGTCGCCGCCGACGACGGCATCATGCCGCAGACGATCGAGGCCATCAATCACACCAAGGCCGCCGGCGTTCCCATGATCGTGGCGATCAACAAGATCGACAAGCACGAAGCCAACGCCCAGCGCGTTCGCGAGCGCCTGCTGGAGCATGAGATCGTCGTCGAGGCGATGTCGGGCGACGTGCAGGACGTGGAAGTCTCGGCCAAGACCGGCGCCGGTCTGGACGAACTGATCGAGAAGATCCTGCTCCAGGCCGAACTGATGGAACTGCGCGCCAACCCCGACCGCGAGGCCGAGGCGACCGTGATCGAGGCCAAGCTCGACAAGGGCAAGGGCCCGCTGGCGACCGTGCTGGTCAACCGCGGCACCCTGAAGGTGGGCGACATCCTGGTCGTCGGCACCGAAAGCGGCCGCGTGCGCGCCATGCTGGACGACAAGGGCCGCCAGGTGAAGGCCGCGCCGCCTTCGATGCCGGTGGAAGTGCTGGGTATCGGCGGCGTGCCGATGGCCGGTGACAAGCTGACCGTCGTCGAAAGCGAACAGCGTGCCCGCGAGGTTTCGGCCTACCGTCAGGAACAGGCGACCGCCAAGCGCACCGCGATCGCGCCCGCCAGCATCGACACGATGTTCTCGGCCCTGGCGGCCAAGCAGAACGTCATCGAGTACCCGATCGTGGTCAAGGCGGACGTGCAGGGTTCGGTGGAAGCGATCAACACGGCGCTCCACGCCCTGTCGAACGACGAGATCAAGGTCCGCATCCTGCAGTCGGGCGTCGGCGCCATCACCGAGACCGACGTTGCCCTTGCTTCGGCCTCGGGTGCGCCGATCGTCGGCTTCAACGTCCGCCCGAACGCCAAGGCGCGCGAGCAGATCGCGAAGACCAAGACGCCGATGATGTACTACGACGTCATCTACGAGCTGACCGCAGAGGTCGCGAAGCAGATGGCCGGCATCTGGGGCCCCGAACGGATCGAAACCGTCGTCGGCCGCGCCGAAGTCAAGCAGGTCTTCCCGGCCGGCAAGCGCGACAAGGCGGCAGGTCTGCTGGTGGTCGAAGGCTACATCCGCAAGGGTCTCAGCGCCCGTCTTACCCGCAACGACGTCATCGTTTCGGCAACGACGATCTCCTCGCTGCGCCGGTTCAAGGACGACGTGGACGAAGTGCGCGCCGGTCTGGAATGCGGCGTGGTTCTGGCCGACACGAACGACATCAAGGCGGGCGACCACCTGGAAGTCTTCGAAGTCAGCCACCGCGAGCGTACGCTGGGCTGATAGCGGCCGGGGCCGATGGCCCTTCAGGCACCGAAACGGCAGACGGCCATCGTCGGGGAAACCCGGCGGTGGCCGTCTGCCGTTTCGCGTGTGATACCTTAATCCCGGATCGCGCTCGCGCACGAAAGCCTCATAATCTTAATCACATGCCCCGGAATTGCGGCGCCTGTGCCTCCGGCTCGCAACCAGCGACGGCAGGGCAGGAGATGCTATTTGAGCATTGAAACCGGGATGTTTCTGGTGATCGGCGGGGCGACATTCCTTGTCGCGCTGCTGAGACTTGTGGTGAAGCTTATCGAGTTGACCCGCAAGTGAGGGTGAGGAGGCTGGCGTTGCGGCGCTGGCTTCCGATAAATATGAGGCCCAAAAAGACGTCGAGCCCGGATGTTGCAGCATCCGGGCCCTGGCGGCGATTTGAAAATCTCAACCGTGACAGCGCGTTTTCATCCCCCAAGGCCGGAAATTTCAAGATGACTCGATACTGCGCCTTTTTCGAATCTCTGATCGTGGGCGGCGATCGCCTGTCGATGGCGGACTTGCGCTATGCCTTCGCGCGAGAGGAATTGGAGAATGCCGAAACGGTGATCTCCAGCGGCAACGTCCTGTTCGAATACGAGGATCGGCCGAGCGACGGGCTGGAGGAATTGCTCGCCTACCTGATGCGCGACCGGTTCGACATGACCGCCTTCGTGGCCGTGCGCAATCGCGACGAGATCCGCGCGGCGGTGGAGGAGAACCCTTTCGTCGGCAGCGAGGATACCTTCGTCCATACCGTGTTGCTGGAACGCCAGCCGACGGCGCAGCAGTTCGGCCGGCTTGTGGCCGATCACGGCAAGCTGGGCGGCGAGCAGCTCGCGCTGGGCCAGCGCTGTCTTTTCGTGGACTATGCCCGTCCGCCGGCCGAGAGCCTGCTGACGATGGACTTTATCGCCAAGCGCCTCGGCTGCCGGGGCACTGCGCGCAACGTCCGCTCTCTGGCGCGCATTTCGGCCAAGATGTGAGATGCAAAAAGGGGCGGCACATGCCGCGCATGTACCGCCCCTTCGCAATGCCGATCCGCTGAAGGATCAGTGGAACATGTTCATGGTCACCGCGGCGACGATGCCGCTGGTGATGCCGACCAGCAGCATGTCGTTGCCCGAACGGACGTAGTGATAGCCCTTCGGCGGGGCCTTCACGTTACGGTACTTGCGATAGTCGACGGTCTGGTAGTTCGTGGCGCGGGTGCGGTCGAACCGTTCGCCCTTCTGAAAGCGGTGGGGGGCCTGCTTCTTGGCGGGGGCCGAGTGGCCCTGCGGCTGACGATGATCGGGAGCCGCCATCGCGGGCGCTGCGAAACCGGGCACGAAAAGCGCTGCGGCGAGCAGGGTGGCGGTGAACTTGCGCATTAAGTCAGCTCCTTGAAGCATTGGGGGGAATGCCTGCCTTAACCACAGGATCGGCGGGGGGTGCCGTAATCAATTGTTGCAAATTGTCGCGCGGGGCCCACATGGAGGTCGTCATGTCCCGTCAGCAGATCACGCCCGAGCAGCACTCCGTCCGCCTCCTGAAGGTGGGTGAGCAGGTGCGCCACGTCATTTCCGAAATCCTTGCCCGTCAGCAGGTCCATGATGAGACCCTGACCGGGCACACGGTCTCGGTCACCGAAGTGCGCATGACGCCCGATTTGCGGCAGGCCACCGTCTATGTGAAGCCGCTGCTGGGCGTCGACGAGGAAGCGGTGCTGAAGGCACTGCGCACCAATACGGCGTTCTTCCAGCGCGAGGTCGCCCAGCGCCTGAAGCTGCGGTTCGCCGCCAAGATCCGCTTCCGTTCGGACGAGACTTTCGACGAGGCCAGCCGGATCGATGCTCTGCTCAACGATCCGCGCGTGCAGCGCGACCTTGAGGACGAGTAAGCCGTTTTCGCGGGCCCGGATGGCCGGATGATACCCGCGAAGGTATCTAGCCCGGCTCGAAGGTCAGCGTAACGCGGTCCCAACGCGCGGCGGCAAGGTCCTCTGGGGCGATGCGGAACTGAAACAGGCCGCTTTCGCCCCAGTTCCATTCCACCAGATCGTCGCAGCCCAGCTGGAGCAGCAGCACGTCGTCGGCAGGATGGTGCCCGGATGCCCCGCTCGGCGCGCCGGTCCCGAACAACTGGTGCTGGTGGCCGATCGCCAGCAAGTGCTCGCCATTGATCCGGGCCAGTTCGGCATCGGGAACTTGCGCGAAAGTGCCGGCGTCGCCGGTGACCATGGCGCGCAGCGAGATCGTGGCCAGCGCGCCAAGCGTCTGCGGGACGTAGAAGCGCACCAGACGGCCGCAGTCGTGATGGATCTGTGCGAGCACTTCTTCCATCACCTCCATCTCTTCGGTGCTCAACGGAGCCCAGAGATCGCGTCCGGCCACGAAGCCCTCCATGGCGTCGATCATCCGGCCCAGTTCGCCCTGTTCGGCTTCCAGCGCGGGCAGTTCCGCCTCGCTGGTGGCGAGGGCGGCGTGGGCCTCATCGATGTCGGCCGGGGCGGCATTGGGTTGTGCCGCCAGATCCTTGAGGCGGGCCTGCGCTTCGTCCAGCCGGTCCTGCTCCATCGCCACCTGCCGCGCCGCGCCATCCATGGCGACGTGGAGGCAATCGGCAAGATGAACGACGCCGTGCCACCACAGCCGCGCGTTGGGTTCGTTTGCGGCGTAGGCACCGTCGCGCGTCTTCACGCGGGCATCGAGCCATGCCGCTTCCGCCGCTTCAAGCGCGCGCGCATCGTGGCTTTCAACGGGCTCCGGCAATTCCACGGCCAGCGGGCGCACCGGCCAGAACGGGAAGTACGGCCGCGACAACCGGGACGGATGTTCGGGCAGCGGATAGCCGCCTTCGTCGAAAGCGGGGGGCAGATCGGCGGGCGGGGCGGTGAACGGGTGGTTCGCCTCCGGCACTTCGATCACCGCGCCGCTGCCCAGGAAGAACGCGAGCGTGCCCGATAGCGGCAGCGGGCTTTCCGGGAAGGCGGCCGCCAGTTCGGCAAGGTCGATCTGCGCGGCGAAGGGCAGGGGGCCGGCTTCGTCCTGCGGCCAGGCGCGGTCTCCCAGCCGGGGCAGACCGCCGAGCCAGCTTGCGCTGTCGAACCATGTCTGTTCGTCGGTGTCGCGCTCGCGCGGGTGGCGTACCAGCACCACCGGCGGGTGGCGCGGCCCGGATCGGGCCGTTTCAACCAGCAGTTCGGGATCCGGCTCAGGCTCTGCCGGATAGTTCGCTTCCGCCACCAGCAGATCTTCCTGCGCGTGTTCGCGCGGCAGGCCGGGAACATGGTCCATGTCCGGCGCAACCGGATCGGGTTCGGGGCGCCAGACCAGTTCGGGATCGGGATGGACCAGCTTGCGACGACGGCCCTGCCGCGACGCACCCTGTTGCGAGGAACCGCCCCGCACCGGAATGCCACCGCCGGCCGGAGCAAGCTCCGCCTGCGTGCCGCCGCGTCCCACCACGGCCAGCAACAGCGCCAGCACGGCACCGGCTGCCAGCGGCACGATCACGGCGGGCCCGCGTCCGCCCAAGGCCACGACGCGCGCGGCCGTTTGATCCAGCGTTTCCAGCGTTGGGCGCAAGACTGGCGAGCCCTGCGATGCGAATGGGAACAGTGCGACGTAGCCAGCAACGATCGCGGTCAGTGCGAAGACCGCGAAGACGGCGATCCATCTCCTCATCACCACCTCCAGCATGGGCCAACCCAGCCTCGGCCACCGTCAGCTTCGAGTTGTCGCCATACTGTCTTAGAGAACCTTGCCCGCTTCCATTCAAGCGGGGACAAACGCAACTCATGCCCGTGCGGAGGGCAAGTGGGCATGTTATCCCCAGTTTGATGGCTAAACTCTATTTTTACTATGCCAGCATGAATGCCGGAAAGTCGGCAACCTTGCTTCAGGCGAACTTCAACTACCACGAACGCGGTATGCGCACGATGCTGTGGACCGCTGCGCTGGATGACCGTGGTAGTGGTGAAAGCGGGGACGATCACGCGATCGAAAGCCGCATCGGCCTTCACGCCGCCGCGCATCGCTTTACGACGGGGACCGACCTTGTCGCACGGGTGAACGCCGTCCACGCGGTGGAACCGCTGGCCTGCGTGCTGATCGACGAGGCGCAGTTCCTTACTCCCGAACAGGTCTGGCAATGCGCGCGGATTGCCGACCGGCATGACATTCCGGTGGTCTGCTACGGCCTGCGCACCGATTTCCGGGGGGAACTGTTTCCCGGGTCCGCCGTGCTGCTGGGGATTGCCGATGCGCTGATCGAGTTGAAGGCGGTGTGCCACTGCGGCCGCAAAGCGACGATGAACTTGCGGGTCGATGCCTCCGGCGCCGGTGTGCGCGAGGGGCTGCAGACCGAGATCGGCGGTAACGACCGTTATGTGGCGCTGTGCCGCCGGCACTTTTCGGAATCGTTGGGGATTTAGGTAGTCCGGGCGATCGCTCCGCATTCATTCCGGCATAGGGGAATGACGGTGTGCTTTTCGCGGGCCTCAAGAAAGCGGGGCCCCTGCCTTCGCGGGGGCGACGAAGTGACCGGGCGGCGCTTGGGTTGCCATGAAAGCGTGGTGCTGAAGGCTGGCTCCGCCCGCGATCCTCAGGCTCTCTCAAACCACCCCATCTCCCGGTCGCTTCCTCGCGGGCGGCTGTCATCTTGCCGCAAACTGCGCGAAATTCGTCGGCAACTCTTGTGTCGTCCATTCGTTGGCAGTGCGACAACGGGTGCAGACGGGTCGAAATGCAGAATGCGATAGTACATCTGGGATATCACAAGACGGCCACGACCTGGCTGCAGCAGAAACTGTTCCCTAACGCCACCAGCCACGATTACCTGCCGCGCCAGACGGTGCAGGACGCTTTCCTGAAGCCCGCAGGCATGCATTTCTGCCCCCGGCAGGCGAGCGAAGTACTCTCGCTGCGCGGGCGCAATCGGCCGGTGCTGCTGAGCGAAGAGAACCTCTCCGGCTATCTCCACAACGGCGGGCTGCACGGCTTCCTCGCCCCGGAAGTCGCGCGGCGCATCAAGGCTGTGCTGCCAGACGCGCATATCGTGATCTTCATCCGCAACCAGTTCGAGATCTGCCGCGCCACTTATGCGCAATATGTCTCCGGCGGCGGCACCTGGGGTCAGCATCGCTATTTCGAGACGGCGCGGATGGTGCGCGGCGCGCTGACGCGGCCGTGGAAGGCGCCGGTCTTCGAGTTCGAGCATTTCGAATACGACCGCCTCGTCGCCCATTACGACGATCTGTTCGGGCGGGAGCACGTCCACGTCTATCCCTACGAGTGGTTGCGCGATCGCAATGCCCTGATCGAGCGGATGCAGCAGGACCTGGGTCTCTCGATCGAGGACCTGCCGCCCGAGGGATCGCGTGCGAATACTTCGCTGGGCACGGCGGGGCTAGCGATGATGCGCGGGGTGAACCTGTTCACGCGGCAGTCGGTGGCGAACAAGGATCATATCGTCGACCTGCCGGGTGGGCAGGCATTGCGTCACGGTGCCAAGTGGCTGGCCGGGCGGATGCCGATGATCGCCGACCGCCCCGCGCGCCTCTCTCCGCGCCTGCGTGAGCGGATTGCCGCGCACTATCCGGAGAGCAACCGGCGTCTGATGGAACTGCGGGACTTGCCGTTGGAGGACCTCGGCTATCCTGTTTGAGGCAGGTGGTGTCGCAAGTGCCGCCGGCAAATCCCAAACACCTTCGTCATTGCGAGGGAGAGGGGCGCGATCGGTATCCGCTGAATGAGTGTCGCAAGTGCGGATGCGCGGAATTGGCCCGGCCTCATTGCGATGAGCCGTTCCACTCCCTAGATCGGCGGCATGAACCAGACCCTGCTGCAAGCTGCGGCGCTTATCATTCCCCTTATCCTTGCCATCGTCTTTCATGAGGTGGCGCATGGCTGGACGGCCCTTGCGCTCGGCGATCCCACCGCGCTGGAGAAGCGGCGGCTTTCGCTCAATCCGCTGCGTCATGTCGATCCATTCGGCACGCTGATCTTGCCCGGATCGCTGGCTCTGGCCGGGGGACCGATCTTCGGCTGGGCCAAGCCGGTGCCGGTCAATCGCTGGCGTCTGCGCGATCCGCGCCGGGGGATGATGGTGGTGGCGGCGGCCGGTCCCGCCAGCAATCTCGTGTTGGCCGCCATCGGCGCGGTGCTGTGGGGTTTGTCGGGGCGTGTAGTCGGAGTGCCAGACTTCGCGGCGATGAGCTTCTACTACTTTATCAAGATCAATGTGTTCCTGGCGCTCTTTAATCTGCTGCCGATCCCGCCCTTCGATGGATCGCACATCATCGAGGGGCTGCTGCCTCAAGGCTTGGCGGATAGTTATTCCAAGCTGCGGCCTTACGGGTTCCCGCTGTTAATCATGTTGCTGTTGGTCGTGCCCTATTTCTTCCCGCAATGGGGATTGGTGGACAGGCTGGTGCAACCGCCGGTGCTCTGGATGAGCGAGCACTATTATGCACTGGCCAAGCTGGTCGCCGGGGTTTGAGCGTTCGGAAACCGCAGCGAAGTTGACAAACCGGCGCTGCGCGACTTGGGGGAGGGCATGACTTCCACTCCCGCAACCCGCCCGGCGCCCCATGGCTGGATCATCCTCGACAAGCCGCTGGGCCTTGGCTCCACACAGGCCGTCGCCGCCGTAAAGCGCAACTTGCGCGAGGCCGGCTACGGCAAGAAGGTGAAGGTCGGCCATGGCGGCACGCTCGACCCCTTGGCCACCGGCATCCTGCCCGTCGCGCTGGGAGAGGCTACCAAGCTGACCGGGCGCATGCTCGATGCCAGCAAAACTTACCTCTTCACCGTGCGCTTCGGCGAGGAGACCGACACGCTCGACCTTGAGGGCAAGGTGATCGCGACCAGCGACGTGCGGCCGACTTCGGAACAGGTGGAGGCGGTGTTGCCGCGCTTCACCGGCCCGATCGCGCAAGTGCCGCCGATCTACTCGGCGCTGAAGGTCGATGGCGAACGCGCCTACGACCTCGCGCGCGCCGGGCAGGACGTGGAGCTGAAGTCGCGCAATGTGACGATCTTCGAATTGCAGGTCCTCCCCGGGACGGGGAGGGGGACCACCGGAGGTGGTGGAGGGGACTCGCGGCCAGAGGCGACATTGGAGGAGGACGCGACTCCCCTCCACCACCCTGCGGGCGGTTCCCCTCCCCGTGCCGGGGAGGACCTGGCGGAAGTGACCCTCCAAGCCCATGTCTCCAAAGGCACTTATATCCGCTCCCTCGCACGGGACATCGCAAAGGCGCTTGGAACCTGCGGAACGGTGAGCATGTTGCGCCGTATACAGGCCGGTCCGTTCGACCTGTCTCACGCGATTTCGCTGGACAAATTGAACGAAATCGGCAAGGGCGCACCGCTTGAACAGATACTCTTGCCACTGGAGGTGGGGCTGGACGACATCCCGGCCATCGACCTCGGTTCGGAGCAGGCAAGGGCGGTCCGTCAGGGCCGCGTTCTGACCGAACTGCCCCATGAAGACGGGCTCTACTGGGCGCGAGAGGGAACCATTCCCGTCGCGCTGATGGAGCTTTCGGGCGGAGAAGCCCGCGTCGTCAGGGGGTTCAACCTATCGGATGTCGCGGAGTAAAGTACATGTCGGTTACCGCTGAAAAGAAGCAGGACATCATTTCGGACAACGCACGCGTCGCTGGCGACACGGGCAGCCCGGAAGTTCAGGTCGCGATCCTCACCGAGCGCATCCGCAACCTGACCGAGCACTTCAAGGCTCACCACAAGGACAACCACTCGCGTCGCGGTCTGCTGGCCATGGTCAACAAGCGCCGCTCGCTGCTCGACTACCTTAAGAAGAAGGACGTCGCGCGGTACAACTCGCTGATCCAGAAGCTGGGTCTGCGTAAGTAAGAACTAACGGGAGGCGGCCCCTAGCGGGCCGCTTCTTGCATCAGGGGTTCGTCCGCAATCCGGCGGAGGGCCCGGGGGCCACAAAAGCGGCTCCATACCGGACCGGGACGGCATACCCGGCAGTAAACCCCGCCGTTGCAATAGGGCCGGTGGGCTGAGGAAAACCTCTTATGTTCGACGTCAAAACCGTAAGCATGGAGTGGGGCGGCAAGACGCTCACTCTCGAAACCGGCCGCGTTGCCCGTCAGGCTGACGGCGCGGTCCTCGCCACCTATGGCGAAACGGTCGTGCTCTGCGCGGTTACCGCCGCCAAGTCGGTGAAGGAAGGCCAGGACTTCTTCCCGCTGACCGTGCACTACCAGGAAAAGTTTTCGGCCGCGGGCCGCATTCCGGGTGGCTTCTTCAAGCGTGAACGCGGCGCCACCGAAAAGGAAACGCTGACCAGCCGCCTGATCGACCGTCCGGTCCGTCCGCTGTTCCCCGAAGGTTTCTACAATGAAATCAACGTCATCGCCCAGGTCCTGAGCTTTGACGGCGAGACCGAGGCCGACATCGTTGCGATGATCGCCGCTTCGGCCGCGCTCACCATCTCGGGCGTGCCCTTCATGGGCCCGATCGGCGCCTGCCGCGTCGGCTTCGTCGATGGCGAATACACGCTGAACCCGAAGCAGACCGCTGCGCTGGCCGATGGCCGCCTGGACCTCGTCGTCGCCGCCACCGGCGATGCCGTGATGATGGTGGAATCGGAAGCCAAGGAACTGACCGAGGAAGAGATGCTCGGTGCCGTCATGTTCGCACATGACGAATGCCGCAAGGTCGTGAACCTCGTGATCGACCTGGCTGAGCAGGCTGCCAAGGAACCTTGGGAAATCGACCTGTCGGACAACACGGCCGACATCAAGGCGAAGCTCAAGAAGGCCGTCGGCAAGGACGTTACCGCTGCCTACAAGCTGACCGACAAGTCGGCCCGCTCGAACGCACTGAACGCTGCCCGCGCCAAGGCCAAGGAAGCTTTCGCCGGCGAGACCCCGCAGCTGCAGATGGTCGCCATCAAGACCATGAAGAAGCTGGAAGCCGAAATCGTGCGCGGCGCCATCCTCAAGGACGGCAAGCGTATCGACGGCCGCAAGCTCGATCAGGTTCGCCCGATCGAATCGATGGTCGGCTTCCTGCCGCGCACGCACGGTTCGGCGCTGTTCACCCGCGGTGAAACGCAGGCGATCTGCACCACCACGCTGGGCACCAAGGACGCCGAACAGATGATCGACGGCCTGGAAGGCCTGTCGTACTCGTCGTTCATGCTGCACTACAACTTCCCGCCCTACTCGGTCGGTGAAGTGGGCCGTTTCGGCGCCCCGGGCCGTCGCGAAATCGGCCACGGCAAGCTGGCATGGCGCGCGCTGCACCCGGTGCTGCCCGCCAAGGAAGACTTCCCGTACACCATCCGCATCCTGTCGGACATCACCGAGTCCAACGGCTCGTCCTCGATGGCGACGATCTGCGGCGGCTGCCTTTCGATGATGGACGCCGGCGTGCCGCTGGCCCGTCCGGTTTCGGGCATCGCCATGGGCCTGATCCTGGAAGGTGACGAGTTCGCCGTCCTCTCGGACATCCTGGGCGACGAGGATCACCTCGGCGACATGGACTTCAAGGTGGCTGGCACCGAACTCGGCATCACCACGATGCAGATGGACATCAAGATCGCCGGCATCACCAAGGAAATCATGGGCAAGGCGCTGGAGCAGGCGAAGGCCGGCCGCGCGCACATCCTGGGTGAGATGAACAAGGCCCTGGGTTCGGCTCGCACCGAACTTTCGGCCCACGCACCGCGCATCGAGACGATCCAGATCGACAAGTCGAAGATCCGTGACGTCATCGGCACCGGCGGCAAGGTGATCCGCGAGATCGTGGCCGAAACCGGCGCCAAGGTCGACATCGACGATGAAGGCGTGATCAAGATCTCGTCGTCCGACGTTGCCCAGATCGAAGCCGCCAAGAAGTGGATCCTCGGCATCGTCGAGGAAGCGGAAGTCGGCAAGATCTACAACGGCAAGGTCGTCAACATCGTCGACTTCGGTGCTTTCGTGAACTTCATGGGTGGCAAGGACGGCCTCGTCCACGTTTCCGAAATGAAGAACGAGCGTGTCGAAAAGCCGACCGATGTCGTCAAGGAAGGCCAGGAAGTTAAGGTCAAGGTCCTCGAGATCGATCCGCGCGGCAAGGTTCGCCTGTCGATGCGCGTCGTCGACCAGGAAACCGGCGCCGAGCTGGAAGACACCCGTCCGGCCCGCGAACCGCGCGAACCGCGTGGCGATCGTGGCGACCGTGGTGGCGATCGCGGCGGTGACCGTCGTGGTCCGCGTCGTGACGGTGGCCGTGGCGGCAACGACCGTGGTCCCCGTGGCGACCGTGGCCCCCGTGGCCCGCGCGATGGTGGCAACGGCGGTGGCGATCCCGACCACATGCCGGCTTTCCTGAAGGAAGACTGATCGCATCGCGATCAGTGGCCTGAAGGAAAACTGATCCTTCAGGGCTCGCATGAGCAGAAATGAGAAGGGGCCGCAGCGATGCGGCCCCTTTTTGTTTGGGCGGTTAGGGGGGAGGCGATCGTCACTCACCAGGAATGGCCCGCAAAAGTCGGTCGCGTAGTTTGGTGTGTCTGAACCCGCTAAGGCTCCGTCCGCCAGCACACCGTCTCACCACCAAACCTCGTCGTCCCCGCGAAGGCGGGGACCCCGCTATTCTTGAGGTGTAGCGCGAAGGAAGCGGGGCCCCCGCCTACGCGGGGGCGACGGGGTTGTATGCTGTTGGGTGGGTGTTCTTCGTCCGGAGATGGGTGGGCATTCCGAACGAGCGATGGGGCTCGCCCCTGGCAGTGCCACCCAACAAAAGTTCAACCCGTAACGGCCAACCTCGGCGCCTGCTTGTCATCGCGCTTGGACCGGCGCTCGCTCAGGATCACGCGGTTCTTGCCGGCCTGCTTGGCGGCGTAAAGCGCACTGTCCGCGCCCGGCACCACGTCGGCGGCGTTGGTGGCGGTTTCCGGCACGGTGGAAACGCCGAAAGAGGCGCTGATCTCAACGCCGTGGGCTTCGGACAGGCTCTCGATCCGCTGGCGCAGGATTTCCGCCTTGGACGCCGCGTTGTCGAGCCCGCACTTGGGCATGATGACCACCAGCTCCTCGCCGCCATAGCGCGCGACGACATCTGAGGGGCGCAGCGTGCCCACCAGTTGCGCCGCCACGTCGCGCAGCACCGCGTCGCCCTTGGCATGGCCGAATTCGTCGTTGATGCGCTTGAAGTTGTCGAGGTCGATCATCAGCACGGAAGTCGCGGTGCCGGTACGCTCGGCCAGGCTGATGTACCGCTCCAGCGCGTCTTCCATGTAGCGGCGATTGTAGAGCCCGGTCAGCGGATCGCGCAGCGATTGCGTACGCAGCTTCTCACGCAGCGCGATGTTGGACAGCGCCAGCGACATCGAATCGGCCAACGCCTGCGCGGTGCGGCGTATGTCGGTCAGCTGTTCCAGCGCATTGCGGGCATCGCTGGCCAGCACGAGCAATCCGAATACCTGCCCGCGCGCCATCATCGGCACTTCCACGGTGGAGCCTTCGCCGATCTGGTGCATGCAGCACAGGCCGCCGCTGTCGGGATCGTTGGTATGCGGCTTGCCGCGCTTCAGGGCCCAGCAATTGCCCGGGAGCAGGGTGCCTGCCGGCTCGAACGAGGGGGAGCGGCCCCAGGACTTGGCAAGGTCCAACCGGTCGCGCGAGTTGTTGAAGACATAGAGCGCACCGCCGAAGTCCGGCAGCAGGCGCTGTGCGGTGGCCATCAGCACGGCGCCGGCATCTTCGTGATCCTCGGCCGCCTGGAGCATGTCGGTCATGGCGAAAAGTTCTTCGACTTGTCCGCGCGCGTTGCGGGCTTCGTCGATCAGGCGGATGTGGTCGCCCAGTTCGGCAACCGCGCGGCGGCCGAACAGCACGCCGACGAACAGGGTGAACAGGGCGCAGGCGGCTGCGACCGTGGCCAGCGAGCGGGCCGTCGTGCCTTCCGCGAACATGGCCGCCAGCGCGCAGACCGTGCAGATCGCCTGAATGGCATGCACGGCAAAGCGGCGGGCGAAAGTGACCGTTCCGTTTGGCGACAGGATACTTTCGTGCTGCACCATTCCACACCCGGGTTCGATTTGGAAAGAGCCTAGGTAGGAATCTCTAATAAACGGTAACTCTCGCAAGCCGCAGGAACCGATTACAATATCATAACTCTGGGGCGTGCTTCTTCGATTTGGAGAATACTGGCGTTAACCAAAGGATGATTCTGCGCATCAGGATTCCGTACCATCCGGGTGCTCGTCCGGACTGGCGATCGACACGCGGTTGCGCCCGGCATCCTTGGCGCGGAACAGCGCCTCGTCCGCAGCGCGCAGGGCGGCGCGGGTATCGCGATAGGCATGGACGTCAGCCAGTCCGGCAGAAAAACTCACGCGGCCGAATGGCGTGTCGGTGGAGCGGTTGACCAGCTTGCGCGCCGCCAGGTCCGCCCGCACGCCGTCGATCACGGTGATGGCGTCCTCAAGCCGGGTTTCGACCAGCAGGATCACGAACTCCTCGCCGCCATGGCGGGCGACATGGCAGGTCTCGCTGGCAATCCCGGCCAGGATGTGGCGACGGCGCGCAGCACGCGATCGCCGGCATCATGGCCATGCAGGTCGTTGATGCGCTTGAAATGATCGATGTCGCAAAAGGCGACGCAGAGGGGCGTGCCGGTGCGGCGGCAGCGGGCGTATTGGCGCTTGAGTATCGCCTCGAACGCGCGGCGGTTGGGCAATCCGGTCAGATGGTCGATCTCGGCATCGCGCCGGGCATCGTCCAGGCTTTTCTGAAGCGCGCGTGTCTCGCGTTCGGAGCGGTTGAGTTCGCGTTCGATCTCGCGCGTGCGGCCGATCATGTCGCGGGCCAGCGCGGCCAGTTCGCGCATGGCCTGCGTGGCCTCGATGTCTTCGGCATGGGCTTCCAGCGCGCTGTTGTAGTCGCTGGTGGCCGCGCGGGCGGCGCTGGTAGTGCTGGCGAATTCGCCGAGCGCGGCTTCCAGGCGATGGATCAGGTCGTGAACCTGATCGGCGCCGTCGCGGTGCGCCTGCTCGTCGATGCGATCCTCCAGCCAGTGCAGCGTGATCGCGTCGCGCTGGGCGACCCGTTCGGCCACAAGCTTACTGAGTTGGGCATTGGCGCCGGTCATGATGCCGTGCGCGGCTTCGAGCGTGAAGGGTGTGATCGGCAGCCGGTGCGTCAGCAGAAAGCGGCCGATATCCTCCAGCGTCTGGCGTTGCTGCCGCTCTCTGGTGCTTTCCAGAAAGAGGGGGGAGCCGGTTTCGGCGGCGGGGCGGCCGGATGCAGCGCCGCCGTTCGGCCCGCTGCGCCGAAGCCAGTGCAGCAGGCCCCCGCGATTGGTCCTGTGGCCAAAGTCGGGATCGTGCGCGCTCATCCGCAGCATAAACGGCGGAGCAGATGGAGTTTTAAGCCCGATTCGCCGCGCGAAACGAGGCTGCCGCCCGCTTTATTGCGCGGGGGCGGGGGAGGGAGCTGCGACGCGTCGGACGCTGACGATCTTGACCGGCGGCTCCAGCATCTGTCCGCGCATCACACCTTCGCCCTTGGTGGGGGAGCGCGGCGCGTCCCAGATCTTGCGGGCCACGTCCATGCCGGAAACGACATGGCCGAATGCCGCAAAGCCGGCCTTGAGGTCGGGATTGTCGGAGGACGGATTGGCGTCCAGCGAACTGACATCGCCGATCATGATGGTGAAATCGGCGGTCGCGGTGCCCGGGGCATAGCGCGCCATGGAGATCGTGCCGGACGTGTGGTGCAGCCCGGTCTGCGTCGTGGGCTCATGCGCGACGGGCGCCAGCACCTTGATGCCCTGCAGGCCTCCCTGGAGCAGGCCGGTCGGCTCGTCACCCCAGTCGAGGTGCATGGCGCGATAGAACGTGGTGCCGTCGAGCTTCTTCGCGTCCACGTACTTCAGGAAGTTGGCCGTGGTCAGCGGTGCGTGGGTCTTGTCGAGCGCGAGGGTGATCGTGCCCTGGCTGGTGACCATCGCCACGTAGACATATTCGACCGGCGTAGCCGCCGGCGCTGGAGTGGCGGGGGCCGTGGCAGGAGCCGTGGCGGGCGCCTGGGCCTGTGCCGAAACGGCCGCAAAGGCCAATGCGGTTCCAGCGATGAACGGCACGGCAAAGCGCCAGCCATGCCGAACGCCCTGTCGTGCCGTGAGACTCATCGAATCAGCGAACCCGCGGTCCGCCGAACGGCAGCGGCGGAGGGGGACGGCGCGCACCGCGCGGCAGCTGTGCCTGATAGGCGCGGCCGCAGTGCTCCACGCAATAGGGGAACCCGGGGTTCACCTTGTCGCCGCAGAAGTGAAAGTCCGGCTCGCCCGGGTGACCCATCGGCCAGCGGCAGATGCGATCGTTCAGGTCCAGCAGGCTGGTCTTGTCGGCGATTTCCGGGCTCGGCTTGGCCGGCACCAGACGGCGCGGCGGGGCCGGCGGGATCGGCTGCTGCTGATCGCCGGGGCCCTGGCGCAGGAAGCCGCCGGGGCCGACCGAAACGATGCGCGGGCCCTTGGGCACGACGGGTGCGTCGTCATCGGCCGCGAAGGGCGGTGCGGCGGGCTCAGGCGCACGCGGCGCGGGCGCGGCGGGCGGCGTCGGTGCCGCGGCGCGCGGGGCTGGAGCCTCTGCGCGCGGTGCAGGCGCGGGTGCCGGCTCTTCCGCCGGCTTGGCCTTCTTCGGCGCGGGCGCGGGGCGCGCCGGCTTCTCGTTCGCCTTCACGGGGGAGGGGCGGGCCTTCAGGCCGAGGCGATGGGCCTTGCCGATCACCGCGTTGCGGCTGACGCCGCCAAGCTCGTCCGCGATCTGGCTGGCGGTGGCACCGCCCTCCCACATCTTGGTCAGCTTCTCGATCCGCTCGTCCGTCCAGCTCATTCCAGTTCCATCTTCTTGCAGGGAGCGACTCACAGAGAATCGCCCCGAAATTCCGTCGCACGGCTTGCCTTGGAAAGCCGCAGCCGATACTCGCGGGGGCATGGCCGATCAAACGAATTCGACCGCCCTGCAGTCCCCCGAAGGGATCGTGCAGCCCCGCCACTTCCCGGCAAAGGGAGAGCCCCTGATACACCAGGTGAACTGGCTGGGGCTCAAGACCCTTTATATGAAGGAGGTGAAGCGCTTCTTCAAGGTCCAGACCCAGACGATCTGGGCACCGGCGATCACCACGATGCTGTTTCTGGTGATCTTTACGGTGGCGCTGGGCCGCGGCGGCCGCGAAGTGCTGGGCGTGAACTTCGCCACCTTCGTCGCACCGGGCCTCATCGTCATGGGGATGATGCAGAACGCCTTCGCAAATTCCAGCTTTTCGTTCCTGGCCGGCAAGATCCAGGGCACCATCATCGACTATCTGATGCCGCCGCTGAGCGAGGGCGAACTGATGCTGGCGATGACCGGCGCGGCCGTCACTCGCGCGCTGCTGGTCGGCCTGGCCCTGAGCGGCGCGATGCTGCTGTGGCCGGGCGTGGACCTGACCGTGCGCCACCCCTGGGCGGTGATCTGGTTCGGCCTGTGCGGATCGGTGTTCCTTTCGCTGCTCGGCCTGCTCTCGTCGATCTGGGCGGAAAAGTTCGACCACAACGCCGCCGTCACCAATTTCGTGATCGCGCCGCTCTCGCTGCTCTCGGGCACGTTCTACGTGATCGATAACCTGGCTCCTGCGTTCCAGACGGTGAGCCGGTTCAACCCGTTCTTCTACGTCATTTCGGGCTTCCGCTTCGGCTTCCTGGGCCAGAGCGACATCGGCAACTCCAACCTGGCCGTGCTGCACAGCGCGATCGGCCTCGGCGTGCTGAACGCGGTATTCGCGCTGGTGGTCTATCTCGTGCTCCGCTCAGGCTGGAAGCTGAAGGGCTGAGCCTGCGCGAACGAGCGGCAGCAAAAAGCCGGCAAGGTTAGACCTTGCCGGCTTTTTTGTTGTCCTGCGAAAGCAGTCGCCGCGTGCTCAGTGCGCCAGCCCGCGCCGCAGGCGATAGTGTCCTTCGTCGAACGCTTCGAACAGCTGCGGGACGGAAGGATGCTCCACCGGGCCGCCCTCAGCGTCTTCCATCAGGTTCTGCTGGCTGACGTAGGCGACGTAGCTGGATTCCTCGTTCTCGGCGAGGAGGTGGTAGTAGGGCTGGTCCCGCTTGGGCCGCACGTCTGCGGGAATCGATTCGTACCATTCCTCGCTGTTGGCGAAGACGGGATCGATGTCGAAGACGACGCCACGAAAATCATGATTCCGGTGCCGGACCACATCTCCTATCGCGAAACGTGCCCGGGTCTGGCGCGGCGCATCGATGACGCGGCCGGCCTGGGGTGAGAAGAACGACGCCCTGTTCATGTGGTCAATATAGGATTGGGTCGTGGGGCTCACAAGCTTGCCTGTGGATTGTTCCCCACATTTTGCAAAAAGAGGGGTTGGCAAGTGCGATTACGCCAGCTAGAGGCGCGCTTCCCGACCCGATGGAGACCTTCCATCGCTATCGCATCTCTAGCGGAGAGGTGGCAGAGTGGTCGAATGCGCTGCACTCGAAATGCAGTGTACGGGCAACCGTACCGTGGGTTCGAATCCCACCCTCTCCGCCAAGGGACCATCCCGCCACATCACGATTCAGTCTCATAAATCCAAGGATTTCCTTGGTTTATGCCCTGATTCGCAGCCCACCGCATCCCACTCCATCGCACGGCGTCCGATTCGTTTCGTGGGAAGAAATGTGGGAAGGTTTTGGCATGGGAAAACTGTCCGCAACGAGCGTTAGAGCGGCCACTCGGCCGGGCCGAGTGGGTGACGGCGAGGGCCTGTACCTTGTCGTCCAGCCAGGCGGTTCGAAGAGCTGGATATGCCGGGTGCAGAAGCATGGTCTGCGGCGAGATTTCGGTCTCGGCAGCGCTTCGAAGATCTCGCTCGCGACCGCCAGGGAGATGGCGAGAGAAATCCGAAGCTGGATGGAGATGGGCCTCGACCCCATTTTCGAACGCCGCAAGGCGCAGGGCATACCGACTTTTCGTGAAGCAGCTGCCAAGGTGATCGCCGCCAACGGCAAGACCTGGCGCAATGAAAAGCACGCGGCGCAGTGGTCCAGCACATTGGAAGCCTATGTCTTCCCACATATCGGTGATCGGCAGGTAAGCGAGATCACAGGCCCGATGATTCGCAATCTCCTCTCGGAGATTTGGCTTTCCAAGCCCGAGACCGCCCGCCGTGTCCGTCAGCGGGTCGGCGCAATTCTCGATTGGGCCTATGCCTCGGGCTTTCGCGAGACCGAGGCTCCGATGCGCGCGATCACCAAGGGGCTTCCGCGTCAGCCCAAGAAGGACGGCCATTTCGCCGCCATGCCTTATGACAAGGTCCCGGCGTTCCTGCGCCGTCTGCCCGAGCGCGAAACGTTCAGTCGGCTCGCCTTGCAGTTTGCGATCTTCACCGCCGCTCGCTCAGGCGAGGTACGTGAGGCTAAATGGAGTGAGATCGATTTCGAGACCAAGCTCTGGACTGTTCCCAAGGAGCGCATGAAGGCCAACCGTGAGCACGTGGTGCCGCTGAACGATGGGGCCTTGAGAATTCTACGGCGGTGTCTGGAACTAAGGCTCGGAGAGGCGGCCCTGATCTTCCCCGGGTCTCGGCCAAAGTCCCCCTTGTCCGACATGACTCTTTCCAAGCTGCTCAAGGAAATGCGCGAACCCTACACGCCGCACGGTTTTCGGTCGTCGTTCCGGGATTGGGTCAGCGAGGAAACCCAGCATCCCAGCGATGTTGCCGAGGCGGCGCTTGCACACGTGGTGAAGAGCAAGACCGAGGCGGCGTACCGTCGAGGCAATCTCCTCGAGAAGCGGCGGGTGATGATGGATGACTGGAACGCATTCTGTGTGAGCTAGCTGGCGGGATCGAACTTGCGATCCCTAAACTGCGCAACGGCGGCTACTTCCCGAGCTTACCCCGCGGAGAAGGCCTTTGCGGCGGCGATCCAGAACGCCAAGGTCTATGGTGCTTTCGACTCGTTTCGGTCGCCGATCTCGTCAAGGCGATCGGTGCCAGGAGTCTGTCAAAGAGTCAGGTGAGCCGCCTGGTTGCAGAAACCGATGAGCGGGAGCACCGCTTCGACCGCGCCCCATTTAGGGTGGAGTGGCCGTACCATGGACCGAGGCCGCCTATCTCAAAGAGTGCGAGGGCTGACGGACCGTTTCGATGGCGTCGTTAATCGAAGGGGGCGTCAATACCGATGGCAAGCGCGAGGTTCGGGGTGTCGTCACGGGCTTGTCGGACGCTGAGCCCTTCTGGAAAGCCTTCCAGCGCTTACGGACTGATCGGGTCTGCGCGGTTTGACGCTGGTCGTCGCCGACGATCAAAGAGGGCTGCCACCAGGTATTTTCAGCATCCTAGCAGTGCGCACGCATTTGCCCAGGCTGCGCTCAAACAACGTCCCGCTGTCATTGCCATGATCAAAACCATTTTCGCGCAGGAAACGGCCGAGGCGGCGTACCGGCAGTGGGAACAGGTTGCCGATGCGCTGCGCGAGGAGTTCCCAAAGCTGGCTGGCAGGATGGAGGCGTCACGTGACACCTGCTCGCTCACACGGCCTTTGCCAAAGATCACTGGGCGCAGGTTGGGTCTACCAACCCGCTGGAGAAGGGAACAAGGAGATCAAGCGCAGGGCAGATGTTATCGGTGCCAGCCAGCGCGAATGGTCCTTGGCAGGGCCGGCGCTCGGGCGCGCCACCGCGAAACTCTCGAAAGAACTGAGGCATCCCGCATGCGCAATTGCGACATCGAATATCTTGGGCATACCACGATGGAAATCGCGTGGTCTCGTAAGGATTTTTCTATGTCGGTTTCCGCAGAAGTTTACCAGCAAGCGACCACGTGGCTCGATGGGCTTGAGCCCAAGCAGGTATTGGAAGTCTACATCGATCTTCCGGAATATGGTTGGGTTGAGATCACGGATATCTGCACATCCGATTCGTTCACCGTTGCGAAGGTGCGCCATCGGCACGGCGTCTTCGATGGCGGCATTGGAGAAGTCGGCTTTGATATGAGTGCGCTAAAGGCTGTTCGAAAAACGCCCAACCGCTGAGCGATTTGGGGAAACGGCAAAAGAGGCCGCTCACGAGAGGGGAACGGCCTCCGATTCGGTGCCGCCGGGGGGTGGCGGGACCTTTTGCGCAAGGACAATTATAGTGTCCACATCGCGTCAATTATCATGGCCGGTCTTGGCGGAACCTGTAGTCGCCGCGTGAGACGCGCATGGCTTTGCTAATGGCTTTGTTGATAGCGTCCAGATTGCATTGCTCGGGATGGAATTTTCGGCCGACCCAGCGATGCATGGCTTTGTGGTCTTCATGATCGGGATCGAGCCAAGCTTCCAGGAAATCGGCGTATCCGCCGGTTCCGCCGACGTCTTCAGGTGGAGCTGAGCGCGCGCCGGCGATGCATCTGGGATATTTGACGCCTTCCTCGCGGGGTAGCCGTTCGAGGCGAAGCAGGTGACGCCAGCTATCACCAAAGTCGTATTCGTAAATGATAGCGAGTGGCTGGCCGTCGGGATCGTAGGGAAAAACGAAATCGACGAGCCTTAGCTCGGTAGCTTCGAAAATCCGGTTGTCGAACAGTTCGTCTTCGTCGAACTCCGGTGCACCGAATATGAGACCGCCGACATTGAACTGATGGAGATGGCTGTCGGTCCAGCCAAAGGCGGCCTGAAGGACTTCATGGAGTTCGGCGAAGTTCAGTGCCATTGGCAGGTCGAGCGTGCGGGTGATCTTCGGCTCGATCTCCAGGATATGGACCTCGGCGCGCACGATGAAGCTGTCGAATGCAAAGGGATCGAGCATGTGTCGGAACATGCCGTGCGTAATTGACGCGGGCAACCGGTGATCGCGTCAATTACGTCTCCGCGCGCATTGCCTCATTGCCGAAGTGCTTTCATCTTTTGGACGCGCGGCTTTGCAAAGACAGAGTAAGCGAACTGTCAATGCCGATGTCAGCTCGGTAGCGTGTTTTTGTAGACCTTCCCGTCCTTCATGATGATGACGAAGTTCCTCGCCGGATCGGCGACGAGGTTGAGATTCTCGAGCGGGTTGCCTTCAACGAGGAGCAGGTCGGCATAGGCGCCGGGCGCGACCACGCCGAGCGCGCCGGGATAGGGATTGCGCAGGCCCGACATGCGCAGCAGTTCGGCATTGGTCGAGGTCGCCATGATCAGTGCCTCCGCCGGCGTGTACCAGCGCATCAGATCGACCAGCATATGACCCTGCTTGCTGGCTCCCGCTGCGGAGAACAGGATGTCGGTGCCCCATGCGGTCTTGATGTGATATTTGCGTACGAGTGTGTAGACTGTGTTGGTACCCTCGACGACCTGCGCGAACTGGGCCTGCTGGTCAGGCCCCAACATCGCCACCATGCTCATATCGAGAAGGGGCTGGGTGCTCAGCCAGACGCCCTTGTCGGCGATCATCTTCGCGGTGGCCTCGTCCATCAGATGGCCATGCTCGATGCATTTGACGCCTGCCTGGATGGCGCGCTGGATCGCCGCAGGGGTGTAGGCGTGGACGCAGACATAGGTTCCCCAATTGTCGGCCGCTTCGACCGCGGCGCGAAGCTCCTCGAGCGTGAAGGTGGAGACGTCGAGCGGGCTGTGCGGCGAGGCGACGCCGCCGCCTGCGGTCAACTTGACCTGGGTCGCGCCCTGCATGAGCTGCTCGCGCGCGCGTAACCGCACCTCGTCGGGGCTGTCGGCGAGCGCGAACCCGCCCACCTCCTCGCCGTGCGTCATCTGGCCCATCGCCCGGGGCAAATCGTTGGAAGTGCGGAAATCGCCATGGCCACCGGTGATCGTGATCATCGCGCCCGAGGGATAGATGCGCGGCCCGGGCAACAGGCCCTCGTCGATCGCACGCTTGAGCGAGAAGGACGGGCCACCGAGATCGCGGACCGTGGTGAAGCCGCGCAGCAAGGTCGCCTCCGCCTCGGCGCCGGCGAGCAGGTTGATATAGCCGGGTTCGCTGGTCATAAGCATCGGCGGCGTCGGGCGTATGAACATCGTATGCCAGTGATCGTCGATCAGCCCCGGCATCAGCACGCGCCCGCCGCCGTCGATTACGCGGGTGTTCGCGTCGGGCGTGATCGGGTTGGTCGAGATGCGCTCGATCTTGTTGCCGCGCACGAGCACGCTCGAGGGGGGCGAGAGACTGGTGCTCTTGCCGTCGAAGACGCGGACATTCTGGAACAGCGTCGCCGCAGGCTCGGGCGACGCGGCTTGCTGCGCGCGACCGGGGACGGAGGCGATGATGAGCGCGGCGATCGCCGCGAGCAGCAGCAATGCCACGCGCAGGATCCGCAATGCCGGAAGGGTGGATGACGAACGCATACGATCGATTGAGATCATGGCGGGGCTCCCTGGCAGCGCTCGCTTGGTGAGGCGGGCGTTGCGGCGTCGGCCCCGGTTCGCGCGTCGAAAGGAAATTGCCGTGTCGGGACAGGCCGGATGTCCCAGTTCGACCGTTCTATCGAAGTCTCGGACATCGCAGTATCAGGGGCTGCCCCTAGGTAGGTGGGGACGAGCCCGTAGAAGCTCCGCGCGGAAACCCGAGCTTTTTAACAGATCACTCAAACGGAGATCCCTTGAGCCTCTTGAGATGATTCAAGTCCCTCGGCTGAGGTTTGAAGGATTTGAGATGCGCGGCTGCGATCAACGGGACGAAGGGCTGTTTTCCTACGTGAGCTGCGAAGCCCGGGTTCCGGCGAACCATCCACTTCGGGCGGGGCGTGCGATTGTCGACGAAGCTCTCGAGGTGATGTCTGCTGGTTTCGATGCGGTGTATTCGCGCATTGGCCGGCCATCGATCCCGCCCGAGAAATTGCTGCGCCCATTGCTCTTACAAGCTTTCTATACGATCCGCTCGGAACGCCAGCTCATGGAGCAGATGGATTATAACCTGCTTTTCCGCGGGTTCGTCGGCCTGGCGATGGATTCGCGCAACGCGGCGTTTCGGAAAGGTGCGACGGCCGCCGCGAGATCGACGTCACGTTCTCATTGCTGCCACACAATCTCACATCCCACGATCAAGCTGCCTGAAGACGGGTTTTCCCGCGATCTGTCAGAGCCGCAACCCTGACCAATGTTAGTGCGTGCGCCACTTGAGGGGGCATCATTTCATGGACCGGTTTGGCGGCGATCACGTGCGCGGCTCGCCTGCGTATTAAGTTTCCACCGACTCAAGGCTCTCTTTGCGCGCGCTGATAAGCCAAAAACCACCTTCGCTCAGCGTTGCCGTGCATAGATATGTTCCATTTTCCAAAATGTCCGCGTCACCGTAATTTAAGCGCTCCACCAGTGCGAGTGCAGAGCCGGGATCGTTGCCTATGAACTCTGTGGGCGGCTTCGCCTTATCGAAGGGGACAATGGTGAAACGGGACATGAGAATGCTCCTCTATCAGCGGGAACAAGCACAAACATGTTGTCTCAGATGCCGGCCATTTGGGCGGCGGTCTGCGAACATACTCCTTTTAGAGATTTCCTCTAGCCTATTGAGCGATTCGGTAGTCGGGGGGGAACTTCCAATAGGGACCATCGCTTTTTTCGCGCGTGCCTGCACATCATGTTATCATCGAACCCGACTTTGTCCGGCTGGTCACGATATCGCGGGTCCCCAGCTCGACATCCTTCACGACGCGGTGATCCATCAGTCCGGCCTGGATTCCCTGGCAGGCAGGCGCGGGGGCCGAGGCGATCTCACTTCTTGTCGAGCAGGCGGCGCAGATCAGCAGGGGCGCGCATCATCTTGCGGCCGCCCCCGGGCCCCACGCGGCGTGCGTCTTCGTCGCTGCGAAATAGTCTTCCCGGCCGCGACGTGACCCTTCAACATTGCGGCTGATCAACATGACCGCGTCGAACGCCGCGACTAGCCGGTTGATTTTGGCTGGGAAAAAGCTTTTGGCTCCCGGGAGCAGGACCCACCTCAGGACGGCGCCAAGCAGAAGATCGATGGCGATCACAAACGCCAGATTGCACCAACGCTTCGTATCGCCTCCGCTGGCAGAGCCGCCAAACGGAAGCGGGCCCTATCCTCACTAGAACGGGCGGCTCCGCCTTCATGGCAAGGCCCGAAAATAAATAAGTTAATCTACCCCGTCCATGGTAAGATTACGCCTCGGACGAGGTTGCACCCGACTCAATATTAAGTGGCCTCGTTGCTCCCATGTGGACACTTGGCCATGGACCTCAATGAGTTACTCTATCAGCATCAGCTTGCGCTAATCCACGCACGAGCCTCTCTGCCCGGAGAGAATCGGGAAGCGTATTCCAAGATTGCGGATCATTACGCTGGAAGGCTGCGTGCTTATCGCAGCCGGAACCATATTCGGCAGTATTCTGGAACTACGACGGAGGATGAGCTGCGCTCGCCCCTGCCTTCCGTAGCATCCTGTGATGAGGCGGCGCTTTCCTTCGAGGAGATTGAAATGATTAGTCTCGCTGCTGCCCGACATGGCGGAACTACAGAAGAGCGGAAAGTTCTGGCGCTGGAAATGATTGCCGATCAGTTGCTACTCCTCCATGCCGACCTGCTGGCTATAGATGCTCATTCCCGGTCGGACATACCCGAGCAAACCCCGTCTCAAGATGTCAGCGCCGCCGATGACGCAGAGGGCCGGGAGGACGCAGGCGAACAGTTGGATGTTCCTGAGGGTGGATTGCCACCTGGTGTGACGGTGAAGACGATGAGTGTCTACTCCGTCGGGCCCTACACCTACTCAGACCTCTCCTCAGCCTTGTTGGAAGCAGCCCGACAGAGCACCCACTGATCTGCACAGGTGCCGTTCGTCTCGCCGCGCGAGCTGCATTGCAGCAACTAAGCGCGCGAACCATACGCCTCGCCGAAGCGGGTTTTGAATTTGCTGCCGCCCTCCATAATTTCCTGTTCACCCAGGTACGGAGTCGGTTATGAAACCCTCAATCGAGCGCCTGCTGTGCCGGGCGCGAAAGGAAGCTCGCAAGGCGCAGGAAGCGCTGCGGCGCAGACGCTCCATCGCTGCCGTCTACGCCCACCGTGAGCGAGCCGTGGCTTATCACGCGAAAGCCCTGCTGCTGAGCAAGGCGCAATCCTGAAAGAAACAGGCCCCGATGCTTGCTCTGGGCGCCGGGCTGCTCATCGCTTCGACGCCAGCTCCCGACTCGTCACCGAAACCGGCGCCGCGCGGGTCCGCAACCACCACCACATTCGCACGAGTAGCTGCTGACTGAAGACGAAATCGGTTTGGCCAAGCAACATGGTCGGCTGCAGCTGAAGCGGAGTGCCTGCGGTGCTACGTTACGCGGGGTGGGGAGTGAGCCCTAAAACGGGTCCAGAGCATCTCAGAGCGCGAAGGGCTCAAGGCGCCGTAGCGCCAGCCCAACGCGAACACCCGACTTCAAGCCTGGTGCGGTTGTTTGAATGCTCTGGGGAGCTATCTAAAAATCAGACCCAGAATTTGACGGATCGCAAAGTTTCTAAGACAGGGCTCCGAAGTTATAAATGGAAGCGCCATCGTTTCCGGCTTGCAATTTTTAAACATTGGTTTATATAAAAATTGCCTCACGTCGTTTGCGACGGAATTTGATAGCCGCTTTGCCGGCCCGCCTTTTCCATTTCATGCTGCATGGCTCTGCGCCGGGACACGCCCGGTTGCGGACGATTATTTGTACGCAAGGAACTGGTTTGGCGAAGGAAGAACTCATTTCAGTCGGAGGCAAGATCAAGAGATCCGGCCATATGGGCGCCTCGGTGTTGACCCTCGACAATGAGCTTCCGATCATCGCCTACACGGCAGCTGCAAGCCGCCGTTGCCGGATACACCCGGTCGTTGGAAACCACATACGCGTGGCAACGCCGCCTTACGATCTGACCAAGGGTCAGATGGCCTATCGCGAACGGACGCTCGGCCAAGGGGCAAGCAGCGTCTCGCGGGGGTATGGATCAGGCGCCAACCCGATTTCAGAAGGGGGCAGAAACTGCTGCCCGCAAGGATAATATGAATTATTTGAACACCGGTGCTGCCAAGCTCAGCCCAATCTCGCTGCGTAAAAGCTCGGCTGACACCGGTTCCATGGAGCGGCATTCGACTTTCTCCGCCATGCTTTCGACCCTTGAACTGCGACGGCTTGTCGCTGCGATGGTCGACTGACCAGGAAAGCACTCGCGGCGAGCCCATGAGACATGGGCGCGCCAAGCAGGAGATATCGCATGGATATCAACAAGGAATACGCCGCACACCAGGATGCGTTGATGCGCGCCGATAATTCCGTCTGCAATGACGATCGCCGGGCGCACCTCGCCCGGGCTTCGTCGATCGCCGGCCGGATTGGCGCCTTCCAGCGCGAACTTGGCGCCGCGGCAGCCTGTGCCTGGAGCATGGCACAGGTTTCGGCGGCTGTGCGCGCCTGACATCCCATCACCAGCAGAATCTGGTATTTGAATCCTGCTCTCGTTGAAATTCGAGGGGGATCGACGATTTTGGTTCAGGTTCGGAAAATCACTTTCCCATTCCTGCAAGACGACGACATCCTTTCAAGTAACGACCTGAAGCAAGAGTCCGTCAGCGATTGCGCTGTCGGTCACAACCGTTTCTTGAAAGGAAACGCTCATGACTATCGGAACCGTAAAATTTTTCAACGAAGACAAGGGCTATGGCTTCATTCAGCCTGATGACGGCAGCCGGGACAGCTTTGTCCATATTTCTGCCGTGCAGGCTGCTGGCCTTGGAACTCTGAACAAGGATCAGCGCGTGTCCTATGACGTCGAGTCCGGCCGCAACGGCAAGGAATCGGCGATCAATCTCAGCCTCGCCGACTGATCGACGGATAGCCCGGCAGTGCGTGAGGCGACTGCCGGGCCATCTGACCCCGCTGACCCCGTACCGCGAGTGTATGCCTATGGCGCTTTCCTATGAATTTCTCATCGCGCGCGCGGAGCAAGCCGCGCAAGAAGCAGCTTGTTCGCTGCTCGATAACGCGCGGGACCGCGCACTGCGTTCGGAAAAAGCCTGGCGGACCATGGCTGACCAGGTACTTGCGGTCACACGCAACCGTGAACTGGCTCAACAAGACAGGCTGGTCGTGGACCAATTGCGCGTTGCCCCGGAATGACAGGTACTCCCAACCTGGCCGAAAAAGACGTCATTGAAGCTCGCGAAGCCTCGGACGTTTCCGCCATCAATGGGATCGTCAGCCTTGCCAACATCCTCAAGATGCGAGGCCTCCTGACCAAGGCAGAGACAGGTGCCATATACGAAAGCATGAGCTTGCCGCTCGGCTTACCGAAATATGCCAAAAATCCAGCTGTCCAGGACCTTCAATTGAACCTTGACCGTCTGTTTGCGGTGGTCGTGGCCCCAAAGTAGCGGGATGCATATCCGGAAGCTCATCCAGCATCGCAGGGCGTTTCTAACAGTTGTGATGTTAAGAATAAATTCTGATGTTAGAAGCGCCTGGCGCTACAGGACTTAAAAGGGCCCCCGCGTCAGTGCCGGCAGTTTGAGCGCGGCGCGCTGCTGGTCGACGATTTCATTGGCCTTCTCCCGGAAGGCGATTGGGCTTTCGATTGCCGGCAGGAAGCGTTCGGCACGGGGAATTACCCTCTCATCGGTGATGCCGCGCAGAAATGACGCTGCCTGATCAAGATCTCCGAGAATGCCGCAGGCTACGCCGGCGTAGTAGCCGAACCAGCTGGGCCGCATCCTCTCCGAACCGTTCGCTTTTGCGATCACATAGTCAGCGATGGCCCCGAATGACGCGAACTTGCCATCGACCTCCTTGGTCCGTGAGGCAGCGGTGCTTGCGATGTCGGCGACTGCCGCGCCGAACTGATCTTCGTCCCGGTATTCTGTGTAGGGACCACCCGGATCGTAATAGTTCAAACTCATGAAGCCGCAGCCGCCCCAAAGCCAGTGGGCCGCGTTGCCCAGGTCGACCGCGATCGACCACTGACTGGGTTTGAACTCGACGACATTGAGCCAGAAGCCGTGATCCTTCAGCCAAAGCCGGGATTGCCCTCGTCGTTTGAAACCGAGAGGGGCGAGTTCGGCTTTGGCGGCTGCGGCTATGATCTTGCTGTGCGGTCCGCTCATGTGACGATGACTATCTGCGATGTGCTTCACTTGTCATCAAAATCCCTGCTTTCGGATACGCGGGATGGATTCCGTTCGGGAGGTTGGCTCGGCTGGCCGCCCCGCGCTTGCGCACGGCCGCGCTCTACCCTCGCTGACGCTTGGGCCGAGCCGCCTCACGGCGTCTCGTCGGCATAGCCGTCACGATCTCTGGCGGGGCGGGACGCTGTCCGCGTCCCGTCAGCGGTCTCCGCGCCTGTGGCGCGTCGGCGTGTGCCTCGGCTCCAGGGTGACGGGGGGCGTCACGGCCCCTTAGCCCCGCCATGGCGAGCTGCAACCTGGGCGGGGCCCAGGTCCTCCATTTCATTTCGGTCCTTCGGATGCACCTCGCCATTTCAGGCGAGGCTTTTGGTCCGCTCCTGCCGCCCCCCGCCACCCCGGCGCCGGTCAATGGCGGTTGAGGAAAGGAACAGGAGAAATGGAAAGGACCAATCGTCAGAGCCTCTATGGTGAGGTCACTTCCCGCATCATTGCCGAGCTGGAGGAGGGACGGCTTCCCTGGGTGCAGCCTTGGGACAGTGCGCGGTGCCCGTGCCTGATGCCGCACAACGCCGTTTCCGGGAGGGCCTATTCCGGGATTAACGTGCTGATCCTGTGGTGCGAGGCGGTGGAACGCCATTTCGCATCGCAGCGTTGGCTGACCTACAAGCAGGCCTTGGCCGCTGGCGGGTATGTCCGGCGCGGCGAGAAGGGCACGGTCATCTGCTATGCGGATCGCTTCACGCCGAGGAACGAGGCGGAGCAGGCGCGGTGCGAGGATCGTGAGGTCCGGACGATTGCCTTTCTGAAGCGCTTTGTCGTGTTTAACCTCGATCAGATCGAAGGGCTACCCGAGCGGTATGCCGAGGAACCGGAGGTGCCTGATCCGGTCATGGCGATTGCCGAGGTGGATCGGATCATCACGGCAACTGGCGCCGACTTCCGGATCGGCGGGGATGAGGCTTTCTATGCCCCCAAGCAGGACTATGTGCAGGTTCCTCCGCAGGCGGCTTTCCATGAGCCGGTGAACTGGTTTCGGACGGCACTGCATGAGCTGGGTCACTGGGTCGGCGGGAAGGGCCGGTTGGACCGCGATCAGACCGGCAAGTACGGCTCGGCATCGTATGCCAAGGAAGAGCTGATTGCCGAGATGACCTCGGCCTTTGCCTGCGCGTCGCTCGGCATCCAGCCCACGGTGCGGCACAGCGATTACATCGGATCGTGGCTTGAAGTCCTCCGCGCCGACGAGAAGGCGATTTTCCGGGCGGCTAGCGCTGCCAGCAAGGGCGCCGATTTCCTCCTCGCATTCGGGGAGGACGCGGCATGATCTGGCATATCTATCTGCTGGAACAGCGCATCCGCGAAGCATTCCTGCGCAATGCTTTTCCCGAGTACGAACAGCCCGAACTGCGCCGGCTGGCGCGGGCGGTACGTTCGCTTCCCTGGCTCCCGCGTGCCGTGTTCCATCTGATCCGGTTCGAGGGGATGAGTTATGAAGAGATCGCCGAGCAACTGGGCATCAGCGTTCGCCGGGTGGAGATCGAGTTCGGGCGAGCCATCGGCTTGATCATGCGCTCGCGGTACCGGCAGGAGCGCAAGGGCTGGTAAGGGATCGGGGCGCGCCCGCTGCGGCGGGCGCGCCCCGACCTTGTCTTCCGGCGCGGCGGCTGTTCAGGCCTGCGGCGGGTAATCTTCGACGAGGTACGAGATGGGATTGTCCATCCATTGCGTGATGGCACTTTCGCGCCACCCGCAGCAGCGTTCGGCTATCCGGACCTGCTTCGGAAACGTTCCGGTCTGGATCTTGCGGTAGAGGGTCGCACGGGACAGGCCCGTGCGTTCGAGCACGGTATTGAGGCGCAGAAAACGATCGAGAGGCTTCATATCCATGTGGCGTTGTCCTTTCCTATTCATGAGGTGGACTGGCCGGCCATGAGCAAGATTGGGCTAAACTGGGCTCCCTGCAATAGCGCTAATTTGCGTTTATTCGATATTTGCGGACCAAATTCATCGGGTTGCACCCTATTGGATGCTGGCGGCACTCTATGGACACCAAAAAAAATTGGCTCCTGGGGGCGTGCGACCGGCGGTTCGATCTCACGCCGTCTCACCGCAGGCATCGCGCACGCAATGTTGCCTTCATCGGCGCGCGAATCGCACGATGTGCTTACGGCCCTGTCGCCGTTTGGCGGGCCCGCAGCACCGTTGCTGCGGGCGCCTGATCAGGATCGCATCGCGCGCTGCCGAGGCCGGGCATGGCCGGTCACATGGCGGACGTGTTCGACCAGCGCGGAAACCAGCGTCCGAACTTCGTCGGGCGTGAAGCCGCCATCGTCGAGCAGATTGCCGTCGCCAGGGCGGTTGCGGTTCCACTTCCAATAAGGCGAGAGTACCTGCAGCAGCCGCGCCGTCTCGGGGCAATCGTAACCGAAGCCCGTGACATTGGCGTAGGCAAGCGACCTGTCGACGTGGAGGCTGATGTGGCGCGCGCACCAAGTATCCGGAAACCCGACATCAAGCAGGTGCGAGGACAGCGCCAGCTGCACGACAATCCCCGACGTGTAGAGGAAATAGTGCCAATGGAACGGCGCGTCAGGGGCAAGTCCGCCCATGAAGCCTTCCGCCCGTTTGACCCGCTCGCGGCTGAGGCTGCGGCCCTGTTGGGTGCGCAGCAATCGCACCGGCTCGGCGCCGTAGATTTTCCAGAGCGCGGCGAGCGCGGAATTGTCGTTGGGCAAGGAGTTGAGCGCCGCAGACACTGCGGCGATTTGATCGGGTGAAGCAGCAGGAACTTGAACGTCCATTGGCACCTCCGGGTCCGCATCAAGGCGGGTTGGCGGAAGGCTCGGAACAACTTGCGGACCAGTCCCGAACTCCCGCACGCTAACGCGCGGGAGCCGCCGGAGCTGGTAACATGCAGATCACATGCGCCGCCGCCTTTCACCCGAAGGTTTGGACATGCGCGACGGCACCCCGGAAAACTGTGTTTTCCGAGTTTGTTTGATCTGCGGGATTACCAGTCCCGGCGCTGCCCTTTGCGCAGCGCCTTGGCAGGATAACAGACGGGAATCCTTAGGCCAAGGTCTGACTGGATCGGCAGGTGAGGGGGGCGAGGGAGATCGGTGCAGCATAGCACCAGGGTATTGGCGGATCCGTATCTAAGCTTGCCATAGACCGCTGATGTCTGCCGCGCTAACCGCTTCTCGCTCAAAGACGAAGACTTGGCCGACCAAGGCCTCGTCAGCCAATTCTTGACGCAAATTCAATGCCCGGTCATTGGGATCGTGACTGGGCAATGATGTTTCGGGGGTGATGATGAAGCTTGCACTTGTGGCCACCGCTCTGGTCTTGGCGGCTCTTTCTGCATCGCCCGCCATGGCCCAGACCGCGACTTGCTATCGCCTCGGCAACGTGACGAGTTGTGGCCTCCATGATGGCGTGTCAGGCGATAATCCGGCGCAGCAGCGGTACTCGTCCTTCAACGAAGTCGAGCGTCTTCGCGGCAAGAACGAGGAACGCGACGAAGTGCGCAAAGAGCAAGGCCTTCGCGAAGAAGTCGGCGCCCTTGTGGCCGATGGCAGGTGCGAAGACGCCAAGAAGGCAGCGCTCAGGGCCGGCGATTTCGAGCTGGCGGATCGTGCCGCGGCGGCATGTCAGCCGGCGCGCCGATAACAGGCTGGCCCCGAAGCCGAAGCAGACGCCTGACTGGGCGCCTGTTTGCTTCCCCGCTGCGAGACTAGGCCTTTAACTATCCAAGGGATCGCTAAAAGCCCTTACCCCGCGCCGCCGCCACAGCGTCAGCGCTTGCTCGCGATCTTCGCCGCGCAATCTGGCGGCCGCTTCGACCAGCAGACCGAGGATCACCGCGCGGTCATCCCCGGTCAGCTCGACCAGTTCGGCTTTCACGACCAGCCCGCCGAGCTCGATGAGCTGGCGGGTGCGTTCGCGCCGCTTCACTTGCCACGCGCGGGCATCATGCCGCGCCCGGCTCGCCAAGTGGCAATTGCGCGCTGCCTGGTTCCGCCGCAGCGCTGCCAAGGTTGCTGCGAGGTTCGCTGCCAGTTCCTGTGCGAGCGCCTTTGCCGGTCCCTGAAAAGAGCGCGGCGCCGCGCCCCCGCCATGCCTCCTTTCTGGCCGCGTCGGTGGTGGTGGCGGCATCGAGCAGGGCGCCGGCTAGGACCTCGGCGGAAAGAGCGTCGGCACCGGTCGCGTTCACCAGCTCGCCGAGCTGGATGGTCTTGCGGGTTTTGAGTTGCCGCGCCTTGTCGGTGAGTGCCTTGAGCTCGGCGTCATAGTCACGGGGTTTGCGCATTGTCCGTCCTTTCGTTGATGGAGGCGGACAGTTCAGCTATCGGGAGTCTCAGCGCCGTACAAGTGCGTGAAATCTTCTGGGATTTCGCGTTCCCGAGTGCGATGAAATCGTTCGAGGGCGCGCTTATACGTCGTGCCGACGTGCTGCTTGAGGTGTAAATGGATCGCCGTCATGGCGATCTACCATTTCTCGGCCAAAGTCATTTCGCGCGCTACCGGCTCCTCGGCGGTGGCCGCCGCCGCCTATCGTTCCGCCTCGCGGCTGCACGATGAGCGGCTCGGGCGCGATCATGACTTTTCCAACAAGGCGGGTGTCGTCCACTCGGAGATCCTGCTTCCCGAGAACGCGCCTGAGCAGTGGCTCGACCGCGAACGTCTGTGGAACGATGTCGAGGCGGCCGAGAAACGCAAGGACGCGCAGCTCTGCCGTGAGGTCGAGTTCGCCATTCCCCGCGAGCTTGATCAAGCCGAAGGCATTCGTTTGGCGCGCGACTTCGTTACCCAAGAGTTCGTGTCGCGCGGCATGGTCGCCGATCTCAATGTGCATTGGGATATCGGCGAGGACGGAAGTCCCAAGCCCCATGCTCATGTGATGCTGGGCATGCGCGAAGTGACCGAGGACGGCTTCGGCCCCAAGGTGCGGGACTGGAACCGCACCGAACTGCTCGCCCATTGGCGCGAGGCCTGGGCCAATCACGTCAACCAGCGACTTGCCGAACTCGATATCGATGCGCGGATCGATCACCGCTCCTTGGAGGCCCAGGGCATCGAGCTGGAGCCGCAGCACAAGATCGGTCCCGCCGCCTCACGCATGGCGGGGCAGGGGCTGGAGAGCGAGCGGCTCGAAGAGCACCAGGCGATTGCGCGCGCCAACGGCGAGAAGATCCTCGCCACCCCCTCCATCGCGCTCGATGCCATCACCCACAGCCAAGCCACGTTCACCACGCGCGACCTCGCCAGGTTCGTCCACCGCCACAGCGACGGGAAGGAGCAGTTCGATCAGGTGCTCGGCGCCGTGCGCGCCTCGCCGGAGCTGGTCGCGCTCGGCAAGGATGGGCGCGGCGAGGATCGCTTCACGTCGCGTTCGATGATCGAGACCGAGAAGCGGCTCGAGAAGGCCACCATCAAGCTTGATGCCGAGCGCCGCCATGGCGTCAGCCGTGCCGTGCAGGAAAAGGCATTGGCGCGCGTTGAGGCGAGGGGCCTTGTCCTCTCGGCCGAGCAGCGCGGCGCGCTTGAGAATGTGACCCATAGCCGGGGCCTCTCTTCGGTGATCGGCTATGCCGGCACCGGCAAGAGCGCGATGCTGGGTGTTGCCCACGATGTCTGGCGCTCGGCCGGGTATGAGGTGCGCGGTGCGGCGCTCTCCGGGATTGCCGCCGAGAGTTTGGAAACCGGCTCGGGCATTGCCAGTCGCACGATCGCCAGCATGGAACGGCAATGGGCGCAAGATCGCGAACTGTTGACCGATCGTTCGGTGCTCGTCATCGACGAGGCCGGGATGGTTGGCACCCGGCAAATGGAGCGGGTGATCTCCGAGGCCGACAAGCGCGGCGCCAAGGTCGTGCTGGTTGGCGATCCCGAGCAGCTTCAGGCCATCGAGGCTGGCGCGGCCTTCCGCAGCATCGCCGAGCGCCATGGCAGCGTCGAGATCATGCAGGTGCGGCGCCAGAGCGAGGAATGGCAGCGCGAGGCGACGCGCGATCTGGCCACTGGGCGGACCGGCGAGGCGGTGCTGGCCTATGAGGTCGCCGGGCATGTCCATGTTGCGGCCACCCGCGAGGGAGCGCGTGAGGCGCTGGTCGGCCAGTGGGATCGTGATCGCCAGCTCAATCCCCAAGCAAGCCGGATTATCCTCACGCACACCAATGACGAGGTGGGCGAGCTGAATCAGGCGGCGCGCGGAAAGATGCGCGAAGCCCGCGAACTGGGCGAAAATGTGGCGCTCAAGGTCGAGCACGGCGAGCGGGCCTTCGCCGTGGGCGACCGCGTCATGTTCTTCCGCAACGAGCGCAGCATGGGCGTGAAGAATGGCTCGCTGGGGACGCTACGCAGCGTCTCCCTCTTCAGCATGGCGGTCACGCTCGACGATGGCCGGTCGGTCGCCTTCGATCTCAAGGACTATGCCGATGTCGATCACGGCTATGCCGCGACGATCCACAAGGCGCAGGGCATGACTGTGGACCGGGTACAGGTTCTCGCCACGCCGGGGCTCGATCGGCATGGGACCTATGTGGCGCTGTCGCGCCATCGGGAACAGGTCGATCTCCACTACGGCAAGGATGACTTTGCCGATCGCTCGAAGCTGGTGCGCGCGCTCAGCCGCGATCGCTCGAAGGACATGGCCTCCGATTATGCCCCCGCTCACGAAATGAAGCGTGAGCCGCAAGCCGAGGTCGTCATCAAGCGCGATCCGTTTGCCGGGCTCAGGCTCAAGGCGCCTTCGGCCGAGCCGGCGCGCGCCAATCCGCTGGAGGCGGCGGTCGAGCGCTATGGGCGCGCGATGCAGGATATCACCAAGATGCACCGGCAAGGGCTGAGGCCCATCACCCACCAGCTTCAGGCCCTGGAGCGCGCCGCCGCCGAACTCGATGGGCAACGTGAGTATGGAGCGCGCGATCTCCACACGGCGATGACCAAGGATCTTTCGCTGGTCGACGAGAGCGCCAAGGGACGCACCGCTCGGACCATGCAGGCGATGATGATCGAGGGGCAGCTACGTGTCGAAGGCATGGAGCGTGCCGACAGCTTCGTCGCCGAATGGCAGGCAAAGACGCGGCAGTTCCAGCGCCTGCGCAAGCTCGGCGACGAAGTCGGGGCAGAGCGCGTAGCGGAGCGAATCGATTACCTCGCCAAGAGTTTTCAGCGCGATCCCCAGATCGAGTCACTGCTTCGCCAGCGCTCGAACAGAGGCATGGCATCGTCTGAGAACGATTCGCTGTCTCGGGATGTCCAGACCTGGTTAGACCGCTCGCGTTCGCGGGGAATTGGGATTTAGGCTGGTCGAATGACAGATCCTAACACCCCCGAAGAGCTTGATCCCGCCACCGCGTTCCAGGCCATGGACCGACGACTGGCAGGATTGACTGCTGCCGTCGACGGTCTCGCCGTCAAACTACAGGAGATGCATGGTCGCGATTACAGTCCCGAGCTGGCGAAGATCGAGGGCCAGTTCCAGAAGGTGCGGGGCGCGGTGAAGAATTTCATCGAGCTGCCGGCCATGGTGCTGACACCGGAGAAGATCGCTGCGCAGATCGAGGCGGCGGGGAGGAATGGGCGCCAAGCTGATCATGAGGCTTGGCAGCGGGCGCAGAGTAACCTCCGGACCGTCGCGGAATCCATTGGTACCGTTGTCCTCTCGGCTCGCAAGGAGCAGGAGCAGACGAAGTGGATGACCATTGTGGCTGGCGCGACGCTTGTTGTGGGATGCTTTCTGGGCGTGGTCGGTCGGGACGTGGTTACCCGAATTGCGCCCGAAAGCTGGCATTGGCCGGAGCATCAGGCTGCCAGTATCCTTGGCCTCGACGAATGGAGCGCTGGCGAGCGGCTTCTGGAAGTGGCCGATCTGCAGAGGTGGCTGAAGGTGAAAGCCGCTATTCGAACGGTAGACGACGAGAGCGCGGGCGCGGGAAATTGTGGCGGGCATAAAACGAATTGCGGCAAAAGCCAGAAATCCGACGGCGTTCATCTTCGGACGTCCAAGTGACTGAGTCTTGCCGCATCCCGATTGTCCGTTTTTGACGTCAAGCTCAGCGAGGCTGCCACGGTCGGGATGAACGCTGTTAGCGCTACTTTATAGCAGCGCAGCCCCGACCTTGCCAGCTTGGAAAGATCGACCTGCAGATCCGTTATCAACCAATCTTCTTTCCGATCAGTCGAACGACGATTGGATCGAATGAAGACACCGGTGATGCCCCGCATCTCGTCAACCTGAGTGAGGTCGCGCGCGGCGTTGGCTTAATCCATGCTTGTCTGAGCGCTCTCGCTGCTTCAAACGTGAGGCATGACCAATACAGAACAATCGCCAGTCGACATCTTACTTGTTGCAGCTCTCAAGATGGAGCTCGACGCTGCTCTCGAAACGCTCTCCGGCAAAGGTGTCGAAATGGTGAGCGCGGAAGTTGACGGTTTTCCGGTACTGGATGGCCGGTTGACGCTACCGTCGGGAGGTGCGCTTCGCTTGATCGCAGCAAGGCCCACGCGAATGGGGCCGATGGCGGCATCCACTTTGGCTAGTGCCCTTGCGACTTGTTTGAACCCCCGCGCGATCGCAATGTGTGGTGTTTGCGCGGGCAATCCAGCTGAGGTCGCCTTGGGAGACGTGGTCATTGCCGAACTCGCGTTCGCCCATGATGAGGGTCGCCGAACATCTTCCGGGTTCGAGCCAGATCATCGTCAAATCCCTATGGACGATCGTTGGCTTCATCTAGCGCAGGAGCTTCGGGCCGACGGACTGCCGACATTCGGCCCGGCCTCGGATGAGCTGCTGCTGGCGCAAGTTGTCAGAACAGTAGCCGAGGGAAGGATGCCTGCGACCGACCGTCTGGTGCTTAGGCTGTCAGATGGCAATGCACGATCCGCGCTGGAGCGTGCGGAGGGTGCTGGCTTAATTGAGCGAAGCGGTGCAAGTTTTCAATTGACCCCCGTCGGAGCGGAGCTCTTAGACCGGGTCTATGCTTATGGCGAGGCGCCGTGGGTCACTCTGCCATTCCGTATCCGCTCTGGCCCGATGGCGAGCGGCGGGGTGGTCGTAAAAGACGGAGTAACGTGGGATAGCCTGCGAATAGCTGGAGTGCGGACGATCACGGCGCTCGATATGGAGGCAGCCGCCATCGCACAGGTCGCTCACCGACTTAGCGTTCCGCGCTGGATCGTCGTAAAGGGTGTTATGGACTACGCCGATCCCGCCAAGGACGACCGCGTGAAGCAATTTGCGGCGCGGGCAGCCGCGGACGTCCTTCTGCGATTCCTGGAGCAAGCGACGTGGCCATCATCGCCAAACGAGCAGCAGAGCGGTTCGTCGATAAACGTCATCGGCGACGTCAACGGCTCCTTCAACGAAATCAGTCAAGTGTTCGGATCTGGGTAACCTGTCGGGAAAGGTTGGTTTGCGCTGCGTCAAGCACGCGCAGAACATCCTCGTTTTTGGGCCGATCGGGGAATGGCTCAATGGAGTATAGGATAGCACCTAGCGCTGAGACATCCCCAGCCGCCGGCCTCAACCTAATCCGCGAGATGCTCCGGATCGAAAGAGCGAAAGCGGCGGGATCAATGCCGCGGGCCGCGAGGGCCCAAACGTCTGTACCGGCGGGCTCTACCACCACTCCGGCGGGTAATGGTGCAACTTCGGGCCAGAGATGGTTCGCTAGCATTGCCGCTCTGATCACGGCTGCGACAATGCGTGCCGAGGGCGCCTGAACCATCTCGAGGGCAAGCGCCTCGTCGAGCATGCGGACGACTGCCGGGCGCGCCCCGGCCTCCTGAACAGCGAACGCGAGCAGATTACCAAGCACGCCCTCGAGCGCCTCGTCGATCTCTGGCTCCTGCACTCCACGCGCGAGACTGAGACCAAGCATGGCAAGCCGGACGGCTCTGTCTGTCCTCTTGTTCCGCTCTGCGTTTTCGATGAACGTAGCGAGGCGATCCGCGACATAGTCGAGGATAACTGCCTTTGGAATAGGAGGTCCTGGCAAGCTGTTGAGGATGGCCGGGAATTCCTCGATAAGGGCGCCGTCGCCGTACTCCGTTGCGCTGAATATTGCGTCGGAGATCGTATCCGCCAACTCGTCGGGCTCATCGAGCTCCGAAATCGCGCGGATGGCGGCAAGGTAGCTGTTAAGTACAGTGTCCGGCTGTGTCCGCGCCTGAAGCGCTGCAGCGTTGCGAAGAAGGACCGCACGCCTTAGCTTCGGTAGCTGCAAGTCTAAGGCTGCGAGGATCGCCTGCCTCGTCAAAACCTCCACGGACGTGTCGCGGCAATCCAACCTCTTTTGGAGCAGACCGAAGGATACTGACATGAGTATGCGAGCGATGACCTCGTCTTGCTCGGGTTCAGCGGTCTCGGTCGACGCGTGGAGCGCGGGAAGAAGCGTGCCTGTCGTGAAATTTAACGCAAGCTCCGCAAGCTGACCGGTCTCGGACGCATACGGCTGCCAGCTTTCGAACGTCGAGTTGGAAACTGCTGCTGATAGAACGCGGGCGACCACATCACCGAGTCTTATCGCATTCGTCCGCCGGATTAGAAACGGGATGTCACAGAGCCGACAGATCAGGCTCGCAAGGCGTATCTGGGCGCGCGGAGGTAGGACCTCGAGATGGAAGACATAAGCCATAAGCCAACGGTGAGGCGAATTGACCAGGCCGTTGGGAGCGACGGCGCCTCCGTCATCGAGGATCGCCGCATGGATCGCCTCGTAGACGCGGGCCAGTTCCTTTCCGTTCCCGTGTGCTTTGCTGCCCTGCAGGAACGCAGGAACGTCCAAACTCAGCATCTTCGGCCGGACGAAGTTGATTTGGCAGATGATCACTAAGGAGAGCCGAAGTGATCGACCTGCTTCTCTCAACCCGACTAGCAATCGAAGGATCGTCTCCTCGGGTAGCCTTGCCCAGTTGATCGCAATCCTCTCCAAGCCGAGATGCAGCGCGGACGCATAGACGCGGGAGAGTTGCTTGGGTTTGTAGTCTGGCCGCTTGGCCCTCAGGGCAGACCCGATCAGCGGGGAGTTTACTACAAATCCAATAAAGGTCTCCCCGAGCAGATCTGGAAGCATTGCCCAGTTTCGCGAGGCGCTAAATCCGGCGTCGTCTAAGAGCGCCAAGTAGGCGGAGGCATCGTCGATGCCGAGGGCGTCTGCGAGGATGAGCATAATGTCAGCTCTCGCCTGCGGGCTCGGGGGGGGGCTGCACCGCAGGTGGAAGGGGGAAAGCGCCGACAAGCAGCGCATTTGGCGATGTAGAGCCGTGGCCGTCTGCACGGGGTGGACTTGACTTATCCACTGGGAGCGGAAACCCGGAGGTCGTCATGAAGAGAAGAAGGATCGCCAAACGTGGTTGCAGGCTGAGGTTCCTGCACTTCCTGCCAAGTTGCTCGAGCTCACGCGTCAGATAGAGTTCCACCACCTTTGTGGATGTGTTCGCTTTGTTCAGCCCGATGGGATCATCGAGAAGGCGGGCGGCAAGGAGCTGAACGAGGAGCGGATTGCCGCCATCGCACCATGTTTCAAGCGCATCGTCACGTTGCTCATTGACCCGAGTGTTAAGAATATCGGCAAGATTGGGGGGCAGTTCAGCAGCGATCGCGTTGAGCAACTCTCGCGCGGTGACCTTTAGCGGGCTGAGATTGAGCGGCTTCTCGTAAAGGCTACGACTTATCCAAACGGTTGTACTGCTCAAACCCTCGGTTAAGTCAACCCACCAGCCGGTCTGCGCATTTATTCCCCGTTCTATAAGTAGAAGCCGGATTTTGCTGCCGGCTTCCTCCGCCATTTGCGCGAGGAGCGGGATCACGGTTCGGAGACGCTGTACGTCCTCTGCCGCGTAGTCAACGATCCAGATGGTGTCCTCGGTGAGAGGGGAGGCGGCGAACGCCGCCGGTTCGGGCGGCCCTTCAACGAAACCGCCCGACCAAGTCTCCGAAATGCGCAGCAGGGTTTCGAGAGCCAATCTGCTCTTACCGACGCCGCCGGCGCCGACGATCGCCCACCAAAGGAACGGCCGGGGATCGTCCAACATCTCTTTGATGGCGCCCAACTCTTCGTCACGTCCAAGGAACGGAACGCTGCGTTCCGAATAGATAAGCCACTCGGGACTAAAGGGGCGTGCGTTCCCGAAACTCCTCAGCTGTCTCGGACGAATCGCTGCACGGCCTGGCGCATAGATTTGCGTGATCCGATTGTGCGAGCCGGACACGTTCCCGACGATGTTAAAAGTGTAGTCGTTGCTCAAGTGGCCCCCTCCCCTGGAGGCTGAGAAAGCCTACCCGGTCGCAAGGCGAAGTAATTGATTCAACACCCCCCCGCAATATCCTGTAAGATGTCGCGGGAGCGCCGCGAGCGACAAAACCCGTCTGTCCGCGAACCACTCAGTTTCCGCCCGAGGTGGGGCTCGGCGAGCAACCTGAATAAACGTCGGCTTTTTGAGAAGCGCAATCTGGCCCCTTATGACCGAAAGGGGCGTCTAGTTGTCTCGCAATTAAAGTTTTGTACCAACAACCGCCGGCTACCTCAACTTGTCGCCTTGAGCTCGCGATGCGTAACCCGATGGCAGTTCGCGCAGAGGCACTGCAACTCGTCGAGCTTAGTTCGATGGCCGTCTGTCATCTCGGCGAGGTGCGTGTCGCGGTGATGAATCTCGATACATGCTTCCCCCAAATCGGACCCGAACGTTTTGACCGGGTCCATGCCGCAGCGTTCGCAGTATAGCCGTCCGTGAAGGGCGCGGAACTGATCCCGCTTAGCGGCAGCTAGTCCGGTGGAGCGCTCTCGACGTATATGTGTGACTAATCTGGGCCGCCCCTCGGCCCAGACGCGATCTTCATCCGAAAGTTCGAAAAGACTGATCGGATCAGCCTCGCCCTTGCGCACGATCCTATAGCCGTTGGCCCGCAGTACCCGGAAGCAGAGCGTGTTGTCGCCGGCGCTGAAATTTTCTGGTCCCACTTCAAACCCGAGTGCTTCTGTAGCCGCTACGCCGAAGACTGCCTTGGGCGGTAAGTGATGACCATCGAACAGGAGGTCATATTCCGTCGATGGGCCGAAACGGTGCTGTGAGTAGCCGGCGGCGACCCGTTCGGCGGCCCGCAACAGATGCTGAGCAGTGAGCGGTTGAAAGTTAGACCGTATGTCCGCCATCGGCATGCAGGGTGGCTCGCCCTACACTGTGCTTCCGAGGGTTGCTCGGGCCGGCCGAGCCGATCCTCATCGCAGGAGGACGAGCCGTGGAGAACTATACAGGTGTTTTCGTCGGAATCGACGCCGCCAAGTCGCGCAATGCGATCGCGATCGCTGATAACGAGCGAGGAGGTGAAGTTCGGTATCTGGGCGAAGTTGACGCGTCGCCTGACTCGATGCGGCGTGTCATACAGCGGATTGTAGACAAGCATGGTGGCGCCCATTTTTGTTACGAGGCGGGGCCTACGGGTTACGGCCTCTACCGCCTCATCAGATCCATGGGCCATCCGTGCGAAGTCGTGGCGCCATCATTGATCCCCAGAAAGCCGGGCGACAGGATAAAGACCAACAGGCGGGATGCGGTGGGTCTGGCGAAGCTGCTTCGCGCGGGAGAACTTACGCCAGTATGGGTCCCAGACGAGGGCCATGAAGCGATGCGCGATCTGGTTCGCACGCGCACTGCGGCGGTCGAAGCTCAGCGCGTGAACCGCCAACAAGTCAGTGGTTTCATGTTGAAGCATGGGCGGATTTATCCGCGCAAGGTTGCGTGGAGCATGCGCTACCTCCGCTGGCTTCAGGAGCAACGCTTCGATCATCCTGCGCACCAAATCGCTTTGCAGGAACTCGTTGATGCTGTTCGGGTGTCCACGGAACGGATCAAACGGATTGAAGCGGCAATAGAGGAGTTCCTGCCTGCCTGGTCGCTAGCGCCGGTTGTTCGAGCTCTTCAAGCCTTGCGCGGCGTAGACCTGATTGTTGCCGTCACCTTCGCAACCGAGATTGGCGATGTGCGTCGCTTCGACAGTCCCCGCCAACTGATGGGCTATGTCGGCTTGGTACCGAGCGAACGCTCCACGGGCGATACAATCCGGCGAGGCGGCATCACAAAGGCTGGCAATAAACGCGTCCGTCACATGCTCGTGGAAAGCGCGTGGAGCTATCGCATGCCCCCACGGGTTGGACCTAAGAAGCTCTACCGCCTCGAACAAACCACCCCTGAGGTGCGTGAGATCGCATGGAAGGCCCAGAGCCGGCTGACCTCCCGCTATCGGACACTAAGCGCCAGAGGCAAGAAATCGACTGTCGTGTGTGCAGCGATCGCCCGCGAACTGGCGGGGTTTATGTGGGCAGTCGCCCGGGAGGCGCAGCCCGCTTGAGATAGACCGCCACCACCGCGCACAGGCGGGGGTGGGACCACGGCAGGGGAACATCCGTCAGCGCTATGTGGCCGGCATCGCCGACGCCCGATGTTAGACAGGATAAGCCCCGGACGCAAAATCGGGAATGCGGTATCCAACCCGCGTATCAGAGCTTGATCACCGACGTCTCTCAGGTCCCTCCCCCACCTATGCGCGGCTGACTATAGGCCGCTCACCAGGGCGAACGCTTCCGCGTGCTTGAAACGTTGACAGCGGACATCAGAGCGGTGCGAGAACCCCACGTGGACGCTGCTGATTATCGGATTTCGACGTTTCGCGCGCCGCCGATGCTGACGTGAAGCATCTCGACCAGCTCTGGAACGACCTTCCAGGACTGGGTCAGGATTTCACCGGCCTGGCCGCGTAGTGCGTTCTGGCGTTGATCCTCAGGCATCATGGTCGTGCAATGGCCGAGGATGGCGGTCAGTGGGTGGCCGATTTCCGGATTGGATATGTGCGGCTTCCAGTCGTCGATGCTGAGCCGCATGCCGAGGTAGAAGCCATTGGCGAAGTCCTCCAGGAGAACTTCGCCGGCGTCCGTGCGCATGTAAATGGGGGCATAGCGCTTCGGACCACCGGACAGGGTCGCGCCAATCTGGCTATACCGCTGGAAGATCGTGTTGCGGACGGCCTCCTCGATACTGCCATCCGGCGCCCAGGCGATACCGTCTCCGACTATGGGCCGCAGCCAGTCTTCAGGAGGAATAAACTGGGGCGATACGACGAGTGCCGCGAGATAGCCGTCGATCATCGATACTCCCGGCATCGGATGCTCGCGAGTGGCCAGCCATTCCTCAAGCTTTTCATGCGTGAGGATGCGCGCTCTTCTGGGCTTCTTTGGGCGCTTGAAGCGATTGGTGCTGCTCATGCGGCCAGTCGCATAACCGTAGGTTCGGCAGGCCGCCAGTTCCACGCCAGGAGTTGGTCCAGATCATTGTTAAGGACCTCGCCCGATATGATCCGGGTCAGCACATCGCTCAGCCAGGTGAACGGATCGAGCCCGTTCAATTTTGCTGTCTGGAGCAAGGAAGCGAGCACCGCCCATGTATGAGCCCCGCCTTCGTTGCCAGCGAACAGACTATTGCGGCGCCCGATTCCAATCGGGCGCATTTGCCTCTCGATCATATTGTTATCGACCTCGACGCGGCCATCTTCGAGGAACAGGGTGAGGCCGCGCCAGTGGCCCTGAGCATAGCGGATGTGCCCTGCCAGATCCGAGACCTGCGAGACGCGCGGCAAGGTATCGTCGAGCAGTGCCTTGAGCTCTTCCATGACAGGCCTGGATTTTTCCTGCCGCGTGAGGAGCCGGTGCTCGGCACTGGTGCCACGGATTTCCGCCTCGATCCGATAGATGCGGCCCAGCAGGGCGATGATCTGGGCGGTAATTGGCGATCGGGTGCTCTTGTGCAGGTCGACGAAGCGCCGACGCAGGTGGGCAAGGCAGAACGCGAGCCGGATGCCTCCGGATAACCCGTCCGGGCTTTCCAGGCCCTTGTAAGCATTATAGCCATCGACCTGGAGCACGCCCTGATAGCGGCCAAGCTGCTCGGATATCGTACGGTGGCTTCGGGATCTGGCATGGACGTAGCACACTGCCGGTGGCGCCGGCCCGTTCCAGGGGCGGTCATCGGTTCCATGGGCCCAGAACTGGTCGATGCGCACTTTGCCGTTTCCACCTCCAATCACAGGCATCCGGGTTTCGTCGACGTGGATGCGGGGGTGACTATGGATTGCCCGCAGTTGCAGATCGTAGAGACCTTCCAGCCACCAGGCCGCGCACTTCAGCCAGCGCGTTAGCGTCGATCGATCAATCTGCAGGCCATGCCCTGCCAGCATCTGGGCCTGGCGATAAACCGGAAGGTACCAGGCGAAGCGCTGTGTCACGATCCAGGCGATCAGCGAGGTTGTCGCCATTCCGCCTTCAATCATCCTGCGCGGCGCCGGCGCCTGGACGATGCCACTCTCGCAGGTCCGGCAAGCGTACTTGGGACGGACGGTGGCAATCACCCGCAGGATGGCGGGCACGATGTCGAGCGCCTCGCTTACGTCTTCGCCGATCCTGTGCATGCCACCCTGACAGCAGGCACACTGCGTGCTTTCAGGTTCGATGACGTGAACGAGGCGGGGCAGATGTTTGGGCAGAGCGCCGATGTTGCGCCTGGCACGAGGCTTTGCCCCCTTGGGTATCGAATCGTCGTTGGCTGCTGGGGCCACGTCAACGGCGCGCAGGTCCCCTAGGTCGAGGCTGCCTTGGCCGTCCAGAACGATGCGCGCTTTCTCGGAGCGCGAGCCGAAGAGCATCGCCTTGTAGGTGTTCAGCAGCTTGGAGGCCGCCTCGAGTTCGGCCTCCAGTTCCGCCACCCGGCGGGTCATCGCATCCAGTGCGGCAGCCTGATTTTCCGGAGGGAGGGTCACTTGATTTTGTTACCACAAAATCGTGTCAAAACCCAATAAATCCGGCACTTTCAGCCCGCCATCTCGGGCTTTTTTACAGGGTTCTGCTCGAGCCGGCGCCAGTCCATTCCCGCCAGAAGCAGCGTCATCTGCGCCGAGGTCAGCTTGATCACCCCGCCTGTCACGGGGGGCCAGAAAAACTTTCCAGCCTCAAGCCACTTCGTCACCATGATGGTTCCCGATCCGTCAAAATGCAGGAGCTTCAAACGGTCCATCCGCTTCGACCGGAAGACGAAGACATCGTTGGAATAGGGATCGCGGCCCAACTCGTTGGCCACCAGAGATGCGAGCTTGTTGATACCGGCCCTGAAGTCGATCGGTCCCGCCACCAGCACGACCTTCAGATCGCTATGCCCTCCGATCATCCCTGCCGCAGCGCCTCGCACACAATTTTCAAGACACCCGCATCCACCGCGCCGCGCACCACGACATGGGCACCTTCGAAGTCAATCTCGAGGCTTCCTTCTGGAGCCTGCACGCCGTCATCGACTTCCAGCGGCACAAACGAGATCGGCTCCATCGCTGCCCGGTCGCGCACCGTTCGCCGCCAATAATGGAGCAGTCCAGGGCTCACACCATGGTGCCGCGCCACCGCGCTGATATTGACGCCCGGCTCAAAGCTCTCCGCTGTGATCCGCGCCTTCTCGCGTGGATCCCACCGTCGGTTGCGCTTCTGCGGGGAGAGGATTGTCGCTTCGGCTAAATCCGACTTCGCACTGTGCCGCACACCGTCCCAATGCGTATTCGCACACTGTGCCGCACTGTTTAAATCGCCGTTCAAGCCGATGTTATCGTCTTCGAGCATCTCTGCCATCTCCGCTGCCAATCAAAGGCAGGGTCATCGGCTCAGCAATCAGCGCCGTCTACGTGGGGCGCTCGCACCGTTAACGGTTGAAACGTCTCTGCAAGGAAGCGCCTGTCATGACGATGGTCAGGCCACGCACCCTGCTTACGCAGAAAGCCAAGCATCTCATTGACATCTGCGACGGTTCGAAGGTGTCGGCGATACTCGTTTAGACTATTGGGCTTTACCGGACCGAACGCCGCAACGGCCGCATCGAACAGGTTGGGATTGATGTTGAGGATGGGCCGTCGAAGGTAGAAGTTCACATGATCGGTATGAGCCTGCGCCGAAAAAGGATTGAGCTTGCGATCGGGCCATTGCAGTTCGACGGACCGGACGGCGTTAGTTCGGGGTACGAAGAGAAATCCTGCCGCTCCGGAATGCGCGATCAGGTAGTCGAACGCGGCAAGAGCGGGCGACGCGGACGCGAATGTCGCCCGCACGAGGTTAAATTCCTGACCCATGCTTCCTCCCGAGAGTCCTGCCGATTATCTGTGTTGCCGTGCGGAGTTGCGCCAGAACTTGTGATTGGTCGGCCCTTAGCCTTCAGGTGTCGAGATCGCAAACTGGAGCAGACGGGGGACTACAAGAAGGCACGGTTGTTCCGGCACGGCTGCTATGGATGCGGGGCAGACCGGCGGCTCCCGGATTGTCGAAAGTGTTCGCCGCCGCCCTGATGGTGCCTAGCTGACCCTAGGCGGCTCCGGTTGTGCCGTCGCATGGCGGGCAATATCACGCAACAGGGACTGGCAGGACTAGCTGGTCGCTGTACGGGGGGCCGGGTCGGCAATTTCCGACGCGAGGTTGGGGAACTAGCTGATGGACAGGTTGAAGGGAAAATTCATTTCGTTTCTGGCGGACCGCCCGAAGGTCACAAGTGTGACAAACGCGGAGATCAGGAAGGATCCTGGTCATCTCGTGACTGACTATCTTGATCTCGCGAGCAAGATTGGTGAACTGCAGTTTCGTCTGAGGCAACACGTCATAGTCTTTCGCGGGCAGGGCATCGATCACCGGGATGGGAAGGGGCAGACTATGCTCCGACCGACGATGTTCCGGCCTGATGCCGGTAGCAAGCAGACAAGGATTGCCGATCTCGAGACCCGTTTCAGTAGGCTGGAGCAGGCCGAGAAACTTCTGCTGGAAATATTTGAAGATTACAGAGGTTTGGGCAAAACTCGTATGCGCAGGCAGCGCCTGTTACGTTGGGCTGTTCTTCAGCACTATGAGATCTGCCCCACGCCGTTGCTTGACGTCTCGCAGTCACTCCGAATAGCAGCGTCCTTTGCCACAGTTCCCGATGCGACCGACGCGTATTTGTATGCCATCGCCATCCCAAACATCAGCGGCGCAGTCACGGCAAGCGCCGAGGCAGCGATGCAGGTCGTTCGGCTCAACAGTGTCTGTCCGCCTACGGCAATTCGCGCCCACGTACAGGAAGGATATCTCTTGGGCGAGTATCCTGAGTTTTCCGATGCTAGCCAGCATAAATTTCTGAAGCCGTATCAGGTTGATTTCGGTCGGAGGCTCGTTGGGAAATTCCGTTTCAACCCGAAAACGTTCTGGGCGGCGCAAGCAGGTTTCCCACTTGTCAGTCACAATGCTCTCTATCCGAAAGGCGACGGATGGTTCGACAAGGAAATTGCGGCGCTGCCGTCGAAGTTAGCGGAAGAAGACAAGAAAGAGGCGGGATGACCAGAGTCGCCCCTTTCGCAGGGCTAATAGAGCGCCTCACCTCCGCCTATTCGAAAACTCGCGCCGCTCGCAGCAATGATCCTGTCCGCTGCATCAACTTGAAGGACGAAGCTGGGAAGAGAGTGAAGTTGATTTTAGGAACGCGGCAACGGCGTCAGCCGAACCCTCGATCTTGGCTCGGGTCGACAACTCGCACTCCCAAACAACTAGCACATGCCAACCCTGCTCAAGAAGAAAGGCAATATTCCTTGCATCGCGCGCGACATTCTTGTCGAATTTGTCGACCCAGAATTCCGTATTGGTTTTCGGTGTGCTTGCGACCTTGCAGCCCTTGTGCCGATGCCAAAAACACCCATGAACGAATATCACGGCCTTGTACTTCGGGAGTACGATGTCCGGCTTGCCAGGCAACTTTGCCCCATGAAGCCGGAATCGCAGCCCTTTCGCATGTAACGCCTTACGCAAAGCGACTTCCGGCTTCGTGTCTCTCGCACGAATGCGACCCATGCGCATCGATCGCTCTGCGGGGGTCAAGGTATCCACCATGCATGGGGAACTAAGGACTGGGAGGCCTGGTTGCTGCGATCTCGAAGAATGGATGGCCTCGGAGGACCTCGCCTGGGACGTCGAAGGATTTATAGAGGCACTGGTGTACCTGAAGTGACTTGACACGTTCAGCCAACTCGACTGCTCCTCCCGTGAAACCGAGCGCAGACAGTTCGGTTGGAGTGACGTTCGGGACTTTATGGATGAACCAGCTCAACAGCGGTTCGCGATAGTCGGTCGAATTCACCTTGAAATGGCGAAGATATTGCGAGGCCAAAATCACGCCGGCGCCGAATTCACGTCCTTGCAGCAGCAGCTTCCTCAAGACGTCGAACTCGTAACGCATGATGTTGTCGGCCTCGTCCACGAGCAAGTATGAGTCAATTGCACGCAGCTGTGGGTCATTGCCGAGGAACGGGCGCTTGGGGGTCCGCAACATGTTCTCATAGAACATGTTGAGCATGACCGCGACCAACATGTTCTTGCTCCTGTCGTCTTGGCCCAAGGCATCGAGGGAGATCACGACCACCCCGTCGAGGAACTCATCGAACGGGAGGGTATCCGTCGGACTTGATGCGAATACCTCCATGTCCACCAGATCATCGATGATCGCCATGGGCGAGTCGGACTTGCCGTCGAGGATCTCGCTATATGCGGTGTGCACGTCGTAGAGGGTGGGCTGCCTATCGCTGCCGCATGCCTCGTAAGCGCCCTTGACCGCCTTCTTCAGCTTGTCCCGCTGCACGGGTCCGATGCCAGTGTAGATCTTGTCCAACACATCCGCGAAGAATCGGAATCGATCGAGCCATGGCGCCGCAGTCTCGCCCATCGCGGACGTGTCGAATAGGTTCAAGGGCAGCTTGTAGGGCTTGACCACCCGCGCTCCGGTAGCCGCGACGAAGTCAGGACTACTGTAATCCCTCTTATAGTCGAAGATCAGGAAACGGGGCTTGATCCCACGGTTTTCAATCGCCGCCCCCGAAATCTGCATGATGAGCGATTTTAGTAGCTGGGTCTTGCCCGTTCCAAGGTCGCCCACCACGCCCATGTTCAGCTGGTTAAGACGCGTGTCCGAGATGTTGAGTTTGATTTCGGCTGGCTTGAACGAATCGATCGTCGAGCCAATCTCCAGCAAAACGCCGGAGCAATCGCTCCCATCCAGCGGTTGCTTCGGCACTAGTTCCGAATGCGTGGGCTCGCCGGCGGCGCCAGCGGGGGCGGCCTCCACTACCAGAATGTCCGACGACCCAATAGTCGCACCACCCACTCCGGCTGCCGGGGGCCCATCTTCCATGGCGTCGTCCGGAAGCGACGCCTGCCCAGTCGATGCCGGGAAGAGCTTCCAATCGCCCACGCGTGCCCGGACCGTTTCGTAGAACTCCGCGGGGTCGCCAGCGACGATCTGGCCCGCATCCACGCTTCCAATAGTGACTGTTTCGTCGAAAGTGTCGTTGTCGCGATCGCGGACACCACTGAGCGGGCTATCATCCACGACGATCAACCGGCCCCGTTGGTCGACCGAGACACATGGCGTAGTGCCAAGGATTGCCGCGGCAATCTTCTCGTGAAGTGCAGACCACTCGGCATCCTTGCCTTGGACGTCGGCATGCTGGCTATAGACGCGCATTCCGAAGCCGATGATCGACAGTAGCAAGTGCTGGAATGCCAGACGCCAGACGGCTGGCTGCCCCTCGTGGGGGAGCATTGAGGTGAGGAGCCTGGAGAATGTTCGTGCCTGCTCAAGCGCGGCATCGACTTCCCCTACTGGAAATACGGATCCAGGCCTGCACTTCACTTCGACCGGCGTGAGGTGGATCCGAAGGCCGCCGGGGCCATCCTTGACTCCAATGACCAGCAGGTCTGGCCTTGAAAGCGAGGCGTCTTTCCGGTCACTCCCCAGCGACTTCGCCAAGTCGGCGAAATAGCCGCGGAACGGGTCGACGGGCACGATGATGCACGCAGTGACTTCCCCATCGACGGCCTCGATGACAGGCAGCAGGCTTGCCCCGATGTTTTCCAGCCGAAAGCGATCCTGCAGAAGACGGACCGCCACGAACAGCCCGAGGTCACCGGTGGCGCCAGCATTGTCGCCTGCCAGACCACGAATCGTGGGAATTCCACGTCGAGCGATTTCGTGCAGGATGTCCTGCACAGATTCAGGTTGCAGGCTTTTGCAACCCGGTATCAGGCCCAATGCGCGCGCGAGCGCCTCTCGATCCGAATCCTTTACCCGCGACAGTAGGTAGTAGCCATTGGTGTCGCCAGCACGATGGGAGTACGACGGCATGTCGTAGTCCCACAGGTAGGAGTCCTGCAACCAGCCGCCCAAGAAGCACGCCGGGTCGATTGCCGATGAAGACGCAGCGACATAGTCGGCCTTCCGCGATTCCAGCATGTGGCGAACCGCGTTCACGTTCGGGGCGAATCGCATCCCTGTCCGCCGTTCGCCGAGGCTCTCGAGCGTGGCGACGCAAGCGGCGACCTTGTCTGCAAGTACATCGCCGGAAGAGGGGACGGGGACGGACTGGCGAGTTTCGCTCAGGAACGCGTTAGGCAATTGCCGCCTGATCCGGTGCCTCAACAATGCCCCATGCCCCAATGGTGACCTACCGCCTACTTCGGTCGCGCCGGGCTCCGACATGTCGAGCTGCGCAATGATCCCCAGATCAGGTCGAGCGGACGGAGGCTGCTTACCGAACCAACGCACGCAGTTCTTTGTATCTTCCGTCAGGTTGGCGATGGTGGCATCGTCGGGTCGAGATGCTGCATCGCGATCGTCATAGATGTCGACGAAACGAGGCCCAGCGGCCTGCCTTGGAGCTCTGCTGCTCCTTTCGCGATACCTTTCGGAACACCAGCTAATCAGGCCCTCATTGCATGCATCAGTCGCGCCACCAGCACTCGCCACCGCGACACCGACCGTCGGCTTTGCTGCCAACAAGCCCGACACATCGTCTAGTGCACGAGCGACCTGCGCGGCGCTGAAACCTACTGAAATCCCTCCGACCGAGATTCCGAAGGCCTCGCCAAAGGGAGCGATCTTGGATCGCTGGGGCAAACGGCTTAGCCGATCCCCATTCCAGAGGACGGACCAGTAATCGGTTCCATTCTCCACTGCGAGGAAATCGACGCGTTCGATCCCACTTGGCGATCGAAGGGCCAGAGTGAGCAGATCGGGAATGCAATCAGGATCAAGCACGCTTGCGGCCGGACAGGGGGTGCCTCCGGTCTCCGCTGTATACAGCACCGATTGTGCAACAGCGTGCCATGCCAGTCGCGCCGGATGGAGCGGCGACAAGAGGATTGCGTCCGGTACGCGCGATATTGTGCGGCGATCATCCTCCAGTGAAGCCACCACAGCGACATCGACCCAACAAGCAATGTCGGGATCCGAGACGAGCCAAGACTGGTACGCATCGAGGTACTGCTCGATGAGCGCCTTGAACTCGTCATCGTCATGTAGCCACCGCCCTATTTCGGCAGATTCGACGAGGCCAGTCTGGTCTCCCTGGCCTAGAACACGGCGGGCAATCGAGCGCCGGGCCTCAATGAAGCCTTCGGGCGGCACGAATTCGGAGGGGGAAGGCCTCGGATCCTGCAGGAAGTACCCTTCGGAAAAGACCAGTCTCGAGCCGTCATCCCAAGTGGGCTGCGCCCAGGCGTTAACGTAGTCGTCCGCTAGGACCACTGGAAGATATGAACGTGCCGCCGAGTCTTCCGCTAGCATCCAGTCCTGAAGGCTCGAGGAGCGTGCGCTCCTATTCAACTGGACCACCGGCTTTGCGCCGGAGGGATCGATGGCTCTGCGATTCGCTCGTATCAGGCGCTCGAATTCGCTGCGGCACCCCAGTTCGACCACTTCCTCCACGACGAGGAACACCCGGCAAGTGTCATGCGTGGCTTTGCCCTGCGCATCGGTCTTGGCGAAGCCGATGTCGACCTGAAAGTTAGAGTCAGCCTCGACCTCGATCTGGTGGAGGTTCGATCGAACGAACCGGACTGCTAGATCCTGCGCCTGGTCCAAATCCCCCAGGACATCGTCTGCGGATCCACGAGCCAAGGTGTCCAAGGTGACCCCAGGACTGGTAAAGACCATGAGTTCGTAGCGCCCTCCACCAGGCACCGAGATGCTCGTCTCGAGCGAGGGAGCTCCCTTCGGGGCTCGCGTCGGCTTGCGGGGTGGGATAAGCTTTCGCGCAAGCCTACAAGCGACGAAGATTCCAGGCTGCCAAGTCTCGAGGGAAATCACCTTCACGGCGCCTGGCTTGAAGTTTTCTGCGGAAGCCGAGTACCTGATCGGTGCTTTGTGCGGAGGCGGCACGTCTGCGAGGAATTTCGCGGGTGACGGTTCTTCCCCGCCAACCTCTAACTCGCCTATCTTAGCGTTCTTTCCTCGCTCTATCGTGACAAGGGTGGAAGCAACGTCTGGTCCCACTACTTCGAAGGCGAGCTCAACGAAGGACTCCACCAAGGCAGGAATGCCCTTCGCCGCTGGTAGGAGCAAGTTCGAGCAGGCCATGCGGATGTCGCCTTGGGAGGCGGTGTCCTCGGTCAAGAGCTCAGCCCACTTCTCGGCGCTTAGCGAGCGCCACCAATCGGGCGCGCCTGTTATCTCGAGCCCACTATCCGGCACATAGAAGGCCGATGGCGCACGCTCGAATTTCGATTGCAAGTCGCACGCCACCCTGAGGTGGTCCAAGAAGGCTTCGAGGTTCCGGCTGTCTTCTTCCGAGACGCCCTCCTGCGCGCGTCGAATTCCAGGCCCGAACCCATCGGACATTGCATCCGCGATCTTCTCGAGTACGGAACCTTGCTCGCGCGCGGAAAGGGATCCATCCCGCATTGGCGGTAGCCCGCATGCCAGACTGAGTAGCATGCCTCCTGGCAATCCCATCTCAATGGGCGTTTTTGAATAGATACGGGATATTATCCGCCAGGCCGCGGTCCGCTGCGTGCGCTCGGGATCGATGTCATCGACTGCAGCTACTGCCCTGCCAACTAGCTTGCGCCCCTCGTCCCGTTGGCTCGCATCGGCAATGCCCAGTTCTCCAATACCAAACGCTACGACGTCTTGGACGAACTCGTCGGCCCACCAATCCTCGATCGCGACGTTTCCACCGTTATGGGCCGCGCCGACGCCAAACTCATCAGCAGTCGATGTCACGGATCGCATGCTGTGCTGGCCTGGTGGAACCAGCGCGACGAAGGCAGGCTTCGATGGCGAATTCCTCAAGTTCAGCAGATGCGTGTCATCGCAACGCCCAGAATCCCCGAGCGCAGGGTTCGCATGGCCTGGAGGTAGCTGCGGCAATTGCAAGAGTATTGGTACGCCGACGCCAGTCGGATCGGACGTTAACAGCTCGAAGACGCTCGCGAGGATTTCCATCGGTGGCCCATGGAAGATAAGCCGGACCTCGCCTTTGCCCTCCGACAACGACAAGGAAAGCTTTTCTCGCACGACATCGGCGATCCGGGCGACAAGGCGGTTCATGCAATCTCTTCCTGCGAGGCTGGAAAGGGCGGGACTAGCAACATCCCGCTCTCGGCATCGGGGCTATCTAGGACAAGTCCAAGCATCCGCAGCTGATGGCCGAGGTCATTCGTGGCAATTTCGTTGTGGTCGACGACGACCCCATATCCCGCCAAGTGCTGGGACAAGCGCCGGACCGAACGGGGGCCGGTTGTTCCGGACAGTGCGCAATGGACCAACGCCAGAACGCTCACGGGGCCGAGCCCGACGACCCATGGGCTCGAGTTGCTCGTTCCTCGCTTTCGAAGGATGAACCCTTGGTCATACCCACGAAGGACGGGATTTGCGGCCTGCCGCTGGCCCAGTACGTGGCGGGCAAACTCCAGGATGTTGGAGCCGATGCCCTTCTTGCACGCCAACGTGCGGGTTTCTCTTTCGGAGACCTCGACGACGATCGCCCCAAGTTCTGTGCCGGCGATCGCCGAGGCATTCGCCCTTATGGCCTCGCATGCTCGCCAGATCGATGCCGCGGAAGAAAGCGGCTTGGTTTCGCTACCCAAGGAAGAGAGCGTCCAAAGGACTGCATTGATCCCAAGTCGCGCCCTCAGGAAGGAAGATGCCCGGTCCTTGATCCCTGGCAGCGCCCTATCACCATAGGACAGGAATTCGAACCTCTGCGGATATAGCGCCTCGCGCACTTCAGCCTCACTATTTGGCCCTTTCCCAGCGAGGGCGGACGAAAGGCATTCCCACGTGCGAGCGTGGACTTCGCATAGCCACGCGACATGGGCGACTGCGGCTAGACGTACGACTGCCTCGAGCAAGCTAGTCCACTGCCGACGGGTCATCGAATGTTTTGCCCCGATGACGGCTTGTAGGTCATGGACGAAACGCTTCGCGGGATAGTTCAAGCCCTCCCGGTCGTTAGGCGCCAGAGCCGCTTCATCGCCGACTTCGACAAGCTGCCAGTTTGGTGTCGGGATCCAAGCTTCCATTTCAGACTGAAGGAAGCGAGCGAAGATGTCATCCTCGTCGATGACCGAGAGCGCCTCGTACAGCCCCGACCACGCCATGGCTGCCTCGTCGTGGTTGCGTGATCCCAGCAAGATCATCTTCCTCACGAGCCCTCCAGCTGGCCATGAATTGCTGCTCAGACGGGCTGAACCCGAGAAAATCGCAGCCTGGGGCACGAGGGGCGTCACTTGCACGAAGCGCTTGGACGATTGGTTGGGAAGCTTGGGGCTCTCTAGCACGGATTGGAGAAGCAAGTGGAAGGCATCGGCATCTAGTGCGGCTCCGTCGGGCTTCCAGTCGCGATCTCGTGCCTTCTGCACGCTTCGGTCTAACTCGCGCCCTGCCTGGGGAACGGTCCGTTCGGTAGCGTCCTTCAGCCCCACGTGCCGGTACAAGGATGCAAGCAAAACCTCTGAGCTCGCGTACTCGGGGGCAGGTGACATTGCCAAGGCGGACTCAACGTAGGCTGGGTGAGAGGTCCTCCATGGCTCTTCCCGGAACTTTGAGAGACTCAACGCCCGCTTCCTTCCCTGCGAGTTCCAAATCCATGCCGTCTCTTCACGACGGCGCTGTCGCTTGTTCCGATCTTTATTCTGGCCTGATCTTGCAGGAGCGCGTCACGTACTATCGGGCCAGATAATCTCGCGCGGGTGGTGTCCAACAACGCCAGAACAGTCCGCGGTAACGAAGCGACCGACATCCCGTTATGGAGTTCCTTGACCGCCTTGAAGAGATCATAGGTCAAGGCGATTGGCTGGCCTGACTTGCCGTCACCGACCATGAGGAAGCAAATCGGCGAAGCTGGCCTTCCCGAACTGTTCTGCTCCATCGGTTTCACCAATCGCGAAGGCACTACAAGCATCGCGCGCTTTATGGCCGGCGGGAGGGGTTGCCCGAACGTAGTCGTGAGCGAGATCTCGAAATCCCTGTCGTTATTCAGAAGCTGCCCCACGTCCAGTGCAACGTCGAACAAGTCATCGCCGGCGGTGTCCTCGATGACGTGCTGGAAGGCGCTCAGGATGGGCGCATCAAGAACTTCGGCAGTCCTTGCGCCAAGTGAACGCCTAACTAGGCGACAACCGAAATCCCTGATGAAGCGCTGGACGCTCGTCGCGGTCGCTGGACGCCCTCGCCGCACGCCCGCCACTGACAGCGTGGCATCGAGCTTTGCGAGTCGATCGAGTAGGTCGATCTCCGCCTTCGTGAGGATCTTGAGCCGCCTGACGTAATCGACACCTTCAAGCACGGAACGGCTGAAACGAACATCGACCTCGCGAAGTGCGAACCGCGTGTTGTTCGTCGCCTGCACCTCGGTATTGGGGTCTGTCAGTGCGGGATCTAGCAGTTCGGCGATGCCATCCAACGAAGCACTGATCATGGCCGGAAGGTAGGTCGAACGACGTCCATTCAGGAACCATGCAAGGCCCATCGCCGTGTTGTCGTCGCCGAGCTCCAAATCACGCATGTCGCGGAGAAGGGAAGGACCGGAATCCCGATCCCACCAGTGGAACAGGGCGTGCTGGTATTGCGCAGCAACCAAGTTGAATATGGCGGTTGATTGTTCCTTCGACGGTTTTGCCCCGGAGCGAGCTTGCTCGTCGAGTTTCTCTTGCTTGCTCGCCCATTCGCACGGGGTTTGCCCGGCGTCCTTCGGGGACACCCGGTGCCCGGCCAACAAGTAGGACGATAGCGAAAAAAGATCCCGGAAGCTCCAACGCTTGCCACTGGCCACCTCGTACCACCGAAGGACTTGGAGCAGCGCGGCTTTCTCGCGCTTCTGCGACAACCTTTCACGGCTTCCGCAGAATGGGCACGCGTCCCCTGCAGTGCACTCGCCTGCAGGAAGCCACTTCTCTTGATCAAGCGCCACTTCGAGCAAGGCACGAGCGGGCTCCTGCCCCCCTTGCAAAGGCACCTGAAGAAGCGACTCGGCGTCCATTGGCCAAACTGCAACATCGGCGAAGCCTGCCAGCGGCCAGCACGACGGTGCATCCGGCGCCAAGCTAACCGCCGTCGTGACACTCTCGAGCAGAGTGCGCGCATCATTCCGGTCGGAATCGATTGCCTCGATCAAGGCATCGTCGAGGACTCCACGATTGACGCAGCACAGATAAGCATCACCCTTTCCTGCCGACTGCGCAGCCTCGAGCTCATCCAGTAGCAATTGCGCGGCTTGCTTGCTGCCAGACCCGACGACCGTGGATGCGTCCTGCACGATGGAAAGGCTTATATTCCCATCAGGGCCGACCCCGGGGGCTTCGACCTTCACAAGACGAGGCACCGGAATGCCGTCGGGTGGGAAGAAGGATCGCCTCAGGTCGGCGACAACATTCCCATGTCCCTTGAGATGCTCGTCCAACCAACCCACGGTGGATTCGATCGCCTCGGTCTTGCCGTTCCCGGGGCCGCCCACCAGCAAAAGAATGCGAGGTTGGTTACCAACTCCCGTGGCGATGGATCGCGCCCATTCCTCGAGTCGATGAAGGAGGTTTGTCCGGAAGACCATGCCTCCCGGCCGTCCGCTATCCTTATCAAAGAGCCGGCGAACACCGCCCGAACGGTTACCCGCCCAATCCAATAGTTGCGCCGGGTAAGGCGCAACCGATGCTTCTACCCCCGTCATGCATTCCCCTTAGGCGTTCGCGGCAGCTGGCAGGCTTTCTTCCCTGACGCCAAAATAGTTCTTCGCGATGGCAATCTCCTCCAGCAAGTTGCTGATTGCAATGCCAATTGCCCTAGCAAGATACGGCGGCACCGCATTCCCGACCTGCGTGTATCGAGGACATTCCTTTGTCCGACGCTTTCCACCCGTGGTGAATTTACCCTTAAATGCGAACCAATCAGGGAATGATTGCAGCCGGGCATATTCCCGTACCGTCAAGATCCGAGGCTCACTGTAATGCAAGATGTCGTCCGGGAGTGTCGTCACGGTCGGAGCTGGGTCCTCCTTCGACATCGGGTAGATGCGGTGCTTTTTTAGGCCGTAAGTCTTCCGACTTTCGTCATCCATCCGGACGCCTTTGCGGCATTCGGTTATGATACGCGCAAAGCGATCGCGCACGTCATCGCGATGACGTGCTAATCGCATGCTATCCATTCGTCCCGAATGGCCCTCGTTCATTAACGCCTGATAGGGAGTAATGGGGCCAGTGTAGCTTACCTCTTCGTAGCCATCGCGAGACATGGGATCGATGCAGGGGGCCAGCTTCCGCCCCTCTTTTTCCAAGTCTGAAAGCGCATCGAGGGCACTGACCCGTTCAGGAAGGCCAAGATCGCGCAATTGCGTGCTACGGGCCTCTTCAAGCAGCACGAATGCCCTTGCCAGACCGCCATCCGTCCATTCGAGAAGATCTTTCCGCAGACCGATTGCGATCAAGCGTGATCGGCGCTGGGGCACTCCGAAACGCGCAGAATCCAATAGGACGGCGTCCACCACGTAGCCGGCTTCATCGAGGCGTTCCTTGAGGCGGTCATAGAATGACCGCGGTTTCTCTTTAGGCTTTCCCGGTCTCGGCAGTTCGATCACGTTCTTGCGAGCGTGCGCCACCTTCATACCAGGCACGTTCTCCAGGATGAGGGCTTGAGGCTGCAGCGCCTTGACCACCTCTACATACTTCTCGAACAGCAGGTTCCGAGGATCGTCTTCGACACGACGGCCTGCGAAACTAAAGCCTTGGCATGGCGGCCCGCCTGCCAGGACATCGACTTCTCCCTTGAGTGCGATCAGGTCATCCTTGTGCCTTTCCAACAATTCCTCGATGTCCCAAGCCTGTTTTTCTAGCCATTGGGGCCATTTGAACGGGAAACTGGGCTGGTCGCTATCGAGAAAATTGGCAGAGAAAGTCTCGAACGCCATGGCATCACGCTCGATTGCAAATGTGCCACACATCCCAGCCTGCGAAAGCCCCAAGGAGAAACCTCCGCATCCCGAGAACAAATCCGCAAAATTGTAAGATTTCATGACGAACTTAAATCCCAATGGCAAGGCTGGCCAAAATTAATCGCGTTATTAAGCGAGAGAAAGTCAACTTCGCGGTCTATGACGGAGGTTTGCGTTGCTAGCCCATGCCTTCCATGACGCCAAATGCCAAGCCGCAGGCAAAAGCGCTACCCGTCAAAGTATGCACTGCAGTAGAACATAACAGGAATATCTCGTGCGACAATCCTCGAGATCGAATGAAATAGGCAATAAATGCGCAATGTCCAGGGCAACCTAATCCGCCCCTCGTTCCGCCTTCATCAACCGGGCGCTTCGTCCCGTAGGCTACGCTGGAGCGGCGAATAGGACGCACAACGGCTGGCCTCGCTCAGGATTTGCTGCCGTCTAGCGAGTGATCGGGCGCTTCATCGGCCGAGGGCACGAGCCCAAGGGATGTCTGCCGGCGAACATGCTTGCAGTTGTAGCGCGGAATATCCGGGTTCCGGTCAGGCTGTCGAATAGTTCCTCGCTTAGTCGCACATCGAGCGAGAAGTTATTGAAGGGCTCGATAAAGCCATGCCCCGGCTTCAAAAATTACCTGCGATGTGGCGGGCGGCAAGGTTTGAAGCTTCGCGCTGGGCTGCTTCTCGCCGCTTTGTTGGTGGAAATTGAGCCGTGGCTTTTCGTTTTCGTTGTGCCCTGTTGGCTCCTACGCGCGCAGCGCCGTTGTGAAATCTCATCGAATATAGTGGGCAGAAATAAAGCCACTAGACATCTCTGAAAAGATGCTTCAATCACGCTATAGCGCCGGACGATTTATGGTATTTTGGTGCGAGTGGTTAGATGTGTGGGATCATTGTTTCCACGGAGATGTAGAATAGATTTGTATCAATACGTTATGTATTGGAATACAAATCCCACCCTCTCCGCCAAGAGCTTCCCTTCGGGATACTCGCCATCCAGATAGGATCGGCCTTTTCCAACAATAAATTAGATCATGGCGTCAGGCCGGCGCGCTCGCTTTCGTATGCGATCTTCGGGCCTGAAAGGGCGTGTTTGCGCCTTTTCGTCTTTTCCCGTGGATCGGCCGAGGCAAACGTGGTGTCGCCCCGGCCTTTCCGTGTCAGGCCAGTGCGGTTTCTCGCAGGGCGTCCACTTCTGCAGGATCGCCGAGGATCAGGCCGATGCGTTGGTGCAGGCCGATCGGCTGAACTTCCATGACGCGGTTTGCGCCGTCCATAGAGGCGCCGCCGGCCTGTTCGATCAGGAAGCTCATCGGGTTGGCTTCATAGAGCAGGCGCAGCCTGGCCTTGCCCGATTCGCGGTGGTCAGCCGGGTAGAGGAACACGCCGCCGCGCTTCAGAATGCGGTGGACGTCGGCCACCATCGATGCCGTCCAGCGCATGTTGTAGGCGCGGCCGCAGGGACCTTTGCCCGCGGTCAGGCGATCGTCGATATAGCGGACCACGGCGGGCGACCATTGCGGGCGGCGGGCCATGTTGATCGCGATCTCGCACGTGCCCGAGGGGATCTGCATCGGACCGTCGGTCATGATCCAGGCGCCCAGTTCGCGGTCGAGCGTGAATTCGTAGACGCCGGAGCCGATCGTCAGCACCAGCAGCGTCTGCGGGCCATAGATCGCATAGCCGGCAGCCGCCTGCGCGGTGCCGGGTTGGAGGAAGTCCTCCTCACACACTTCGCGTCCGGCGCATGCTGCGGGCGCGCGCAGGACGGAGAAGATCGTGCCGACCGACAGGTTCACGTCCACGTTGCTGGATCCGTCGATCGGATCGTAGACCAGCAGGTATTCGCCCTTGGGATAGCGGTTGGGGATCGGATGGATCGTGTCCATCTCCTCCGACGCCATGCCGGCAAGGTGGCCGCCCCATTCGTTGGCGTCGACCAAGAGTTCGTTGGCGAGCACGTCCAGCTTCTTCTGGACTTCGCCCTGAACGTTTTCGGTTTCCAGGCTGCCCAGCACATCGCCCAGCGCGCCTTTGCCGATGGCGTGGTTGATGGCCTTGCAGGCGCGGGCGACCGTTTCGATCAGCAGGCGCAGTTCGGCGGGGCAGGTGGAGTTGGGCTCTCGTTGCTTTTCGAGGAGGAAACGCGTGAGCGTGGTACGTGTCATGACTGGGTCCTTACCGAAGAGCGGCAATTATGGTCCAACCGAATGGACGTTCTGCGTCAGCCGCGTCAAACGGCTTCGCGCAAGCGCGTAGCGACGTTTGGGCCGTGGGCAAAGGTGGCTGCTTCATTCACCGCGTCGGCGTCCGGGCGGATGCCGGTATAAAGCACGAATTGCTCCACGGCTTGAAGCACGATCACTTCCGCTCCGGAGATGACCGTCTTGCCGGCCGCCAGCGCTGCCTTGATGAACGGGGTTTCGGCGGGCTGGGCCACCACGTCGAAGGCAACCTCGCAAGCGGCGATCTGTTCGGGGGTGAAGGCGAGTTCGCCAGCCTGCGCGCCTTCCATGCCCAGCGGCGTGACGTTGATCAGCATGGCCGCGCCTTGCTGGGGCAGCTCGGGAAGCCAGCGGAAGCCGTATTGTTCGGCAAGGGCAGGGCCAGCTTCGGCATTGCGGGCGATGATGGTGCCTTCGCGGAAGCCAAGGTCGCGCAGGGCGGCGACTACTGCTTTGGCCATGCCGCCGCTGCCGCGCAGCAGGAACGGCGTTGCGGGATCGATGCCGCGTCGAGACACGAGATCGCGCACGGCGGTATAGTCCGTGTTGTATCCGGTCAGCACGCCGCCGTCGTTCACGATGGTGTTCACGCTGTCGATCGCGCGGGCCGAATCCTCCAGATTGTCGAGCAGCGGGATTACCGCTTCCTTGAACGGCATGGAGATCGCGCAGCCCCGAATGTCCAGCGCCCGCACGCCGCCGATCGCGGCCGGAAGATCCTGCGTGGTGAAGGACTTGTAGACATAGTCCAGCCCCAGCAGCCCATAGAGCGTGTTGTGCAGGCGGGAGCCCGCGTTGCCCGGCCGGCCGGAGAGCGACATGCACAGGCGCGTATCGCGACCGATCGATTGTTTATCGGCGAAAGTGGTCATCAGGTCAGGCTCCGATGGTCTGGATGGCGGCGGTGCGGGGCGCACTCGATCCGCGTGAAATGAGACGGCCGGCCAGCACGACCTTGCGTGCCGGGGCCTCGGGATGGTCCAGCCGGTCCAGCAGCATGGTCATCGCGGTGCGGCCGATCTCCTCGACCGGTTGTTCGATCACGCTGAGGCCGCCGCCGACGAATTCCATCCAGTCGTTGTTGTCGAACCCGGCCAGCGCGATATCGCCCGGAACGTCGAGGTTCAGGCTGCGCAGCGCGCGCAGCACGGTCAGCAGCATGACGCCGTTGCTGGCGACCAGCGCATCCGGGCGGGCCGGGCCGGAAAGCAGTTCCGTCACCGCGCGTTCTGCCGCGTCGGCGGCGTGCGGCATCTCGACGGTGGAGGCCTCCATTCCCAGCTTGTGTGCGGCCAGTTCGAACCCGGCGCGGCGCTCGACACCGGTGCTGCTGGCGGCGCCGAACAGGCCGGCCACGCGGCGATGGCCCTGCGCATGGAGGTGCGTGACCAGTTCGGCGGCCATGCCCTCATTGTCGAGCAACACGCTGTCGAGCCCCGCGGAAGGCAGGCTGCGGTCGATCAGTACCACGGGATAGCCGGGCTCCAGCCGCTCAGCCTTTTCGACCCACTGGCGGCAGGGGGCGAAGATCACGCCGGTCACCCGCTCTTCGTGCATGAGTTCGAGGTAGGCGGCTTCCTTGATCGGATCTTCGTCCGTATTGCACAGGATCACGCGCATGCCGCGCGCGGCGGCCAGGCTTTCGATGGCGCGCGAGACGGCGGTGAAGAACGGGTTGCGGATATCGGCGACGATCAGGCCGATGGTGTTGGTGTGCTGCGAACGCAGGCGCCGCGCGGCGAGGTTGGGGCGGTATCCGGTGGACTTCACCGCGGCGAGCACCCGTTCCTGCATCGCGGGATCGACGCTGCGCCCTGAAAGTACGCGGGAGACGGTGGCGGGCGACACTTCGGCGACCCGGGCTACGTCCTTGATTCCAACTGCCATCAGCGATGCGCCATCTGAGAAATCGTTCTCACTTGCCAGGGCATTTTGCCCCTCTCCGGTGGCGGACTATGCATCACGTCATCGCAAGATCGCAAGCATTGTCTTGACAAGTTGTGTGAGAAAACGTTTTCTATGCGCAACACAGACCCGTCGTCAAAACGGTCAGGAGAGGCCTGAAATGCTCGCAGATGCGCCCGCCTCGGGGGTCGAGGATCTCGTTCGAATCGATGCCAGTGCGGCAGACAAGGTCGATGCGATTCGCCAGGTCGGCCAGCTTCTGGTCGCCGCTGGCTGCGTTGCGCCCGGATACGAGGAAAGCATGGTCCGTCGCGAAGGCGTGGCGAACACGTTCCTGGGCGCCGGCGTCGCGATCCCGCACGGGCTGGGCGAGGACAAGGGCCTTGTCCGCCGCGATGGCATCGCGATCCTCCAGTTGCGAGGCGGCGTGGAATGGAACCCCGGCCAGCGCGCCCATCTGGTGGTTGGCATTGCCGCCAATTCGGACAGCCACATCGCCATCCTGCGCCGGCTGACCCGCCTTATTCAGGACGAGCCGCGCCTTGCCGCGCTTGTCGCCACCGACGATCCGACGGCCTTTTCACGCGCTCTCTGGGAAGACGGCGCAGGCTCAGCCCCGTCCGAACCGGCCGCCGACTATGCTGAAACCACCGAATGGACGGTCGATTACCCAACCGGCCTCCATGCCCGTCCCGCCTCGGCCTGGGTCGAAGCGGCACGTGCCTCTGGCGTGCGCTTGCGCGTGCGCCACGGCGGGGAGAGCGCCGATCCTCGCAGCCTCGTTTCCCTCCTCCAACTGGGGCTGCGTGCTGGTGATCGGGTGACTCTCTCCGCCGAAGGGGCAGGGGCGAGGGCGGCGCTGGACGGTTTTGCCGCCGTGGTCCGCCGCCTGACCGCGCGCGAGAAGGAAGATGCCGCGCGCGCCGCCGAAAAGGCCGCCGCGCCGATCCGGGGCTGGAAGCCTGTGGGTGAGGCGCGGATGATTGCGGGCGTCGCTGCCAGCCCGGGTCTCGCCATCGGCAAAGTCCATGTCTTGTCGGCGCAGGAACTCGACGTGCCGGACCGGCCTACCGATCTGGCCAGTGGCGGCACCCAGCTCAACGATGCGCTCACGCGCACCCGCGCGCAGATGAAGGCACTGATCGACGATACCACCCGCCGATTGGGCGCGGGCGATGCGGCGATCTTCAAGGCGCAGGCGGAACTGCTCGACGATACCGACCTGATCACGCTGACCTGCCAACTCATGGTCGAGGGGCATGGCGTGGCGTGGTCGTGGTATCAGGCGGTGGACCGCATCGCCGGCCAGCTTTCGGCGCTGGGCAATCCGGTGCTCGCCGCCCGCGCCGCCGACCTGCACGATATCGGCCGCCGCGTGCTGGCCGAGATCGATCCGGCATTGGCGGCCGGTTCGCTGACCGATCTGCCGGCAGAGCCTTGCGTGCTCGTCGCGGCGGACTTGTCGCCTTCGGATACCGCCACGCTCGATACTGCCCGCGTCGCCGGCATTGCGACTGCGCTGGGCGGGCCCACTTCGCACAGTGCGATCCTGGCCCGCACGCTGGGCCTGCCGTCGGTGGTGGCGGGCGGTGCGGATCTGCTGGGCCTTGCCGCCGGTGCCACCGCGATTGTCGATGGCGACAGCGGCCGCGTCTGGCTTAACCCGTCCGACGCGGACCTTGCCTCCGCGCGCCACTGGATCGTCGCACTCGCCGAAAAGCGCGCCGCCGAAGAGGCCGAGCGTGGCAAGCCCGCTGAAACGCGCGACGGCTACCGCGTAGAGATCGCCGCCAACGTCAACCGCCCCGATCAGGTGCCTTTCGCACTTTCGCAAGGCGGCGAGGGCGTGGGCCTGATGCGCACCGAATTCCTGTTCCTCGAACGCGGCGATAGCCCCGGTGAGGATGAGCAGGCCGAAATCTACCGAGCAATGGCCGAAGCGCTGGAAGGCCGCCCGTTGATCGTGCGCGCGCTCGATATCGGCGGTGACAAGCAGGTGCCGCACCTTGACCTGCCGCGTGAGGAGAACCCCTTCCTCGGCGTGCGCGGCGCGCGGCTGCTGCTGCGCCGGCCGGACTTGCTGGAACCGCAGCTGCGCGCGCTCTACCGCGCGGCCAAGGCGGCCAAAGCGGGAAGCGACCTGTCGATCATGTTCCCGATGATCACCTCGGTCCACGAACTGATCGCCTTGCGCGCTCGGTGTGAGGCGATCCGCGTCGAACTCGATGCGCCGGTGGTGCCGGTGGGCATCATGATCGAAGTGCCCGCCGCCGCCATTCAGGCGCGCTCACTGGCGGCCCATGCCGACTTCTTCTCGATCGGCACCAACGACCTCACGCAATACGTCCTCGCCATCGATCGCCAGAACCCCGAACTCGCGAGCGATGCCGAAAGCCTGCATCCCGCCGTCCTGCGCATGATCGCGGCCACCGTGGAGGGTGCGAAGGTGCATGGCCGCTGGGTCGGCGTGTGCGGCGGCATTGCCGGCGATCCCTTCGGCGCGGCGCTGCTGGTGGGGCTTGGCGTCAGCGAACTATCGATGACCCCTCGCGACATTCCGGCCGTGAAGGCGCGCATCCGCGAGGCCAGCTTCGACGACTTGCGTGCGCTCGCGGCCAAGGCGCTCGACATGGAAAGCGCGGCCGAAATCCGCGCTCTGGACGTGAAGGAAGGCTGATGCGCACTCTTACGGTCACCTTCAACCCGGCCATTGACCAGACCGTCACGCTCGACCGGTTGATCGTCGGCGAAGTTCACCGCGCCCGCTCGGTGCGGCAGAACGCCGGCGGCAAGGGCGTGAACGTCGCCAGTTGCCTGGCCGATTGGGGCATGCCGGTTTCCGCCTATGGCCTGCTTGGCAGCGACAATGCGGCCGCATTCGACGCGCTGTTCGCCGCCAAGGCTATCGAGGACCGCTTCATCCGCATCGCCGGCGCCACGCGGGTCAACCTGAAGCTGGTGGACGTGATGGGCACCACCGACATCAACCTGGACGGAATTGCGGTCGATACCGGCCGTGCCGAAATGGTTGCGGCGACGATCTGCGAGGCCGCGAAGGAGGGCGATCTGGTGGTGCTGGCGGGAAGCCTGCCGCCCGGATGCCCGCCCGACAGCTACGTCACGCTGACCGCGCGGCTGCGCGCCGCCGGATGCCGCGTGGTGCTCGATACCAGCGGTCTGCCGCTGAAATGCGCGCTCACCGCCGAGGTGCTGCCCGATGTGGTGAAGCCCAATCGTGAGGAGCTGGCGCAACTGGTAGGCCGCGATCTGCCCGATCTCGCTGCACTGGCCGAAGCCGCCACCGAATTGCATCGGCGCGGCGTTTCGCTGGTCGTCGTGTCGATGGGCGGGGAAGGGGCGCTGTTCCTATCCGATGAAGGCGCCGTCACCGCGCGGCTCGCCATCGGGCAAGTGGCCAGCACGGTCGGCGCCGGAGACGCGATGGTTGCCGGGATTGTCGCTGCTTTGGGTGAGAATGCGGATCTTGAACGCACCGCGCGCCTCGCCACGGCTTTCGCGGTCGCCAAGCTGGGCATGGCCGGGCCGAACCTGCCCGATCTGCCCACCGTCCATGCCTTGGCCGAAGAGGTCAGCGTTGTGCCGTTCATGCCGCTGGGCTGGCTGGCGCAACGAGAACAGGCGCGCAAAATCAAGGCCGGAGAGGAATAATGGCCAAGCTCTATGCAGTTATCGATGCGGCCGATTCCGCCGTGCAGGGCGTGCTTGCCGGCGAAGCGCTGCGCAAGGCGGCGCGTTCCAAGGGCCGCGATATCGAGATCGAGGTGCGCACCGGGCAGGGCGTGCTCAATCCGCTCCCCGAGGAGTTGAGCGCGGGTGACACGCTGTTGCTGGTCGCCGCCAATGACGAGGCTGGAACCGCGCTTCCGCTTACCCCGCATCGCCGGGTGACGCTGGAGGCTGTGCTGGCCGATCCGGACGCAGCGCTTGCGCAGCAGCCGCAAGCGGCCGTCGATACGCCGCGCGTGGTGGCGATCACCTCCTGCCCCACCGGTATTGCGCATACGTTCATGGCGGCGGAAGGCCTTCAGGAAGGCGCAAAGCAGCTCGGCTATCCGATCCGCGTGGAGACGCAGGGTTCGGTCGGCGCCGGTTCGCCGTTGACGCCTGAGGAGATCGCCGCCGCCGACGTGGTCATCATCGCCGCCGACCGTGAGGTGGACCGTGCGCGTTTTGCCGGGAAGCGGGTCTTCGCCTCCAGCACCAAGCCGGCCATTTCCGGCGGCAAGGGGCTGATCGAACGCGCGCTGAGCGAAGCGAAAGTGCAGGGCGGTGCCCCCTCGGCCGAGGCTGCCGGCGCCGCAACCGAACGCGCCGGACCGTACAAGCATTTGATGACCGGCGTGTCCTTCATGCTGCCCTTCGTGGTCGCGGGCGGCTTGTTGATTGCCATGGCTTTCGCGCTGGGGGGCATCAATGCCAATGGCGCGGCGGCCGAGGGCACGCTGGCGGGCGCCCTGTTCCGCATCGGCGCGCAGGGTGGTTTCGCGCTGATCGTGCCGGCGCTGGCGGGCTATATCGCCTATTCCGTGGCCGATCGTCCCGGCATTGCGCCGGGCATGATCGGCGGGATGCTGGCCGCCAATCTGGGGGCGGGGTTCCTTGGCGGCATCGTTGCGGGCTTCATCGCCGGTTACGGCGTCGAGGCGCTGAATCGGCTGATCAAGCTGCCCAAGAACCTTGCCGGCCTGAAGCCGGTGCTGATCCTGCCGCTGCTGGGCACGCTGCTGACCGGGCTGCTGATGATCTACGCCGTGGGCACGCCGGTTGCCGCCGCGCTGGCTTTTCTCACAGAGTGGCTACGGTCGATGCAGGGATCGAGTGCGATCCTGCTGGGCGTGATCCTGGGCGCAATGTCGGCCTTCGACATGGGCGGGCCGGTCAACAAGGCGGGCTATGCCTTCTCGGTCGGGCTGATTTCCAGCCAGGTCTACACGCCGATGGCCGCGACGATGGCGGCAGGCATGGTACCGCCGCTGGCCGTCGGCCTTGCCACCCGCCTGTTCCGCGACCGTTTCACGACCGAGGAGCGCGAGGCCGGAGGCGCCGCCGCCGTGCTGGGCCTTGCCTTCATCACCGAAGGAGCGATCCCCTTTGCAGCGCGCGATCCGTTCCGCGTGATCCCGGCGCTGATGGCGGGTTCCGCGATTGCCGGGGCCATTTCGATGGCGGCGGGGGTCGAGTTGAAGGTGCCGCATGGTGGTGTGTTCGTCCTGCCGATCCCCGGTGCGGTGACCCATCTTGCGGTTTACGGCGTGGCCATTCTGGCGGGCGTCTTGGTGAGCGGCTTGCTCGTTGGCCTGCTCAAACCGCGCGCGGCATCGGCACAAGCCGTCACGGCCTGACATAACTACGGCCCGGCGCAAGACCGGGTCGCCCCCTCGAGAGGATTTCATTCGATGCGGTTCGCATTGCTCAAGGGCGCCTGCTATGCAGGCGTCGCCGCCCTCACTTTGTCTTCCGCCATGGCGCAGGAGACCGCTCCCGAAGACCAACCCGCCGAAGCCGCGAAGCCCTGGCAGCCGCTGGCCGATGACGGGGTCACCCTTGCGCTCAGCTACACGGGAGAGGCCGGGACCATCGTCAGTGGCGGCCTGCGCCGCGATGCCGCTTATGCCGGGCAGATCTATGTCGGCGCCGATCTAGACATGGACCGCATCGTCGGCATCGGTGGCGGGACGATCCACGCCGCGATCACCAACCGCCACGGGGACAGCCTTTCGGCGCTGGCATTGGGCAACAACACGTCAGTTCAAGAGATCTGGGGCACGCAGAACACCCACCTCGCGATCCTGACGTGGGAGCAGAAGCTGTTCAACGACCGCCTGATGATCGAGGCGGGGCGCAGCCAGGCCAACATCCACTTCCTGAACTCGCCTATCTACTGCAATTTCCAGGGCAACTCTGGCTGCGGTAATCCCACGTTCGTCTTCAAGAACAGCAACTTCACGTATTTCCCGGCATCGAGCTGGATGATCCGAGCCAAGGCTGAAGTGCTGCCGCACGTGACCGTCCATGTCGGCGCCTATGAGGTCAATCCGGATCGCAAGCGCGCCAGCGACCACGGCTTCAACTTCAGCACGAAGAACGCCACCGGCGTGATCGTCCCCTGGGAACTGGGCTATGCGAGAGAGGGCAAGGACGTGCGCCTACCGGGCCACTACATCCTCGGCGGATGGTTCGATCGGGGTGATTATGCCGATCCGCTGCGCGACGATCAGGGCGGGATCGCCATCCTGACCGGGCGAGACCCGGCGATGCACAACGGCCGTTCGGGGATCTACTTCCGCTTCGACCAGCGGCTGACGCGGCCCGATCCGCATTCGGAGCGTGGCCTCAGCGTGTTCGGTGTGGCGATGACCAACTTGTCCGGCCGGGTGGAGGAAAGCCGCTTCTTCGACATGGGCGTGGTCCAGACCGGCACTTTCGCCGGGCGCGATGCCGATACCATCGGTTTCATGATCAGCGACCAGCGCTTCAGCGACCTTGCGATGGAGCGCATGCGAGCGGCGCGGGTCTCGGCAGGCGGGAATGCGGACATCCACCGGCATCAGTACATGATGGAACTGGCCTACGGCGCCCAGCTTGGCCCGGCGGTCCGGATATCGCCCAATGTGCAGTACATCCTGCATCCCGATCAGACCGGGGCGCCGTTCCGCACGACCGACATCAAGAACGCGCTGATCCTGGGCTTCAAGTTCACGATCGACGCGCCGACGCTGCTTGCGCGCTAGAGCGTTTTCTAATCAGGTGGAATCACCTGATGACTCGGAAAGCACGGTTAAACAAAGACTTATGGCAGTTGATCCGATGCAATCGGATCGGGAACTGCTCTAGGAATGCTTGACCGCCGAGGGCGAAGATGATGGAAGGGCGCGTGAGCGACGATCGACCCCGCCCGGAATCACCCCCTCAATCGAAGGCCGAGCAAAAGGCCGAAGTGCGCGCCGAAGAGGCTGCGGCCATTCGGCGGCGCTGGATCACGCTGGGCGAAGTGCTGGCGGTGATCGCGGTCGTCATTTCCGGGCTGACGCTGTGGAACAGCTGGAGCCAGCGCAGCGACAGCGATGCGGTGAAGCAAGCCGATGCCCAGCGCGCTTCCACCCGCGCGGCGACGCTGGTGCTGGCGGCGACTGGCTCGGGCGACCATGCCTTGACCTTGAAGCCGGCTTCGCCCGAGCAGTCCGTGCAGAGCCAGACGATCCTGTTCCCCACCGCGCTGGGCGTCGCGCCGGCCGAGACTACCGGCGAACCCCGGATCGAGGGCAAGTGGTTTGAGCGGGAGCTGCAAAAGGTCCGTAACACCGCGAAGCTTCCCGATGATAGCCGGGGCGATGAGCGATTGCCCGTGGTCATCAAGACGCGCTTCCTTGTCGATGGAGAGCCGCACGAAGACGTGGCGCTCTACGATATCGGCTACAGCATTTCGGGCCACTGGCTGGGCGGCCATAGCGTCACGCTGCGCGGCGTTTCGCTGGTGTCGCGTGTCGCCAGCGCCAAGGCCCAGGCGCAACTGGATGCGCGCTGGAGCAAGCTTCTGCCCAAGGCCAAGTAAGGCGCCAGCATGGTTGCGGGGGCTGCGTTCGCGCCGCTGCGCGCGATTGACGGCAATCGTTTGGTGTGACGCGGATCCGCCAAAATTCCGGGCCGCTGGCCCCGGATTATGCCCATTTCTTCCTATGATAGCTCCCGTGGGGATACCCTTGTTTCGGTCAGAGCGGCCGCCCGCGAAGGAGATGAAGTTGACCATCAAGACCATCGAGGAACGGCTTACGTTCCTTGAGTTCAGTGCTGCGCAGCGCCGCGTGCTTGCTTCTGCCCAGCCCCTTCTGCGCAAGTGTATCGGCCCCGCTCTCGACCGTTTCTATGCCCGCGTTCGCGCCACCCCGGAGATGGTGCGGATGTTCCGTGGCGACAGCCATATCGATGCCGCCAAGTCCGCGCAGGTGGGCCACTGGATGCGTATCTCCACCGGCAAGTTCGATCAGGATTACTACGACGCCGTCTCGCGCATCGGCAAAGTCCACGCGACCATCGGGCTGGAGCCGCGCTGGTATATCGGCGGCTATGCGATGATCCTTGAGGAGATCATGGCCGCCGTGGAGCGCACCGTCAGCCCCTGGCGTCGCCTGTTCCGCCCCGGCACCGATGCCGGCAAGATCAGCCGCGCGCTGGTGAAGGCGGCGATGCTGGACATGGACCTGTCGATCTCGATCTATTTCCGTGAGGCGGAGGCCGAGCGTACGCAGGCGATCGGCGCGCTCGATCGGGCGATGTCGCGGCTTGCCGATGGCGATCTGGTGCATGAGATCGACGATCTGCCGAACACCTACCTTTCGCTCACCCAGTCCTACAACAAGAGCCTTGCCAACTTGCGCGGCACGATCGGTTCGGTGGTGCAGACTTCCGGCGCGATCCAGGGTGGCGCGGGCGAGATTGCGCGGGCTTCTGAGGATCTTGCGCGCCGGACCGAAAGCAACGCCGCCAGTCTGGAACAGGCGGCGGCGACGCTGCAGCAGGTGGAGGACCGCGTGAAGGTCACTGCCGGCGGCGCGCAGGAGACGCTGGAGATCGCGGGCGGTGCGCTCAATGCCGTCGGGCAGGGGCGCGGCGTCGCTGTGGATGCCGTGCAGGCCATGCGCACCGTGCTGGAAAGTGCGCGCGGGATCGACGGTGTGATCGAAGGGCTGGACAAGATCGCGTTCCAGACGCGCGTTCTGGCGATGAACGCGGCGGTAGAGGCCGGGCGCGCGGGTGAGGCGGGGCGCGGTTTCGCGGTCGTGGCCGATCTCGTCAGCTCGCTGGCGATGCGGTCCGAGGAAGAGGCCCGCCGCGCGCGCGACGGGCTTTCGGCCACGCGGAACGAGATCGAGGAAGCGGCCTCGGCCGTCACCCGCGTCGATCAGGAACTGGAGCGGATCGCCGGAGAAGTGGACCGCGTGCACAAGCTGGTCGCCTCCATGGCGAGCGACAACGATGCGCAGGCCATCGCCATCAGCGAGATCAACCAGACCGTCAGCGTAATGGACCGTTCGACCCAGCAGAATGCGGCCATGGTGGAGCAGACTTCGGCGGCCACCCGCTCGCTTTCGTCCGATGCCACTGCACTGGCGGCGCAGGCTGGGTTGTTCCAGATCGAGGAAGATCGTCGGCCCGGCCTTCGCGCGGCCTGAACGGCACACGAACCGACCTTAACGCGCCACGCAACAACCAAACACCTCGTCGCCCCCGCGAAGGCGAGGGCCCCGCTTCCTTCTTGCCCCGCTCGCCAAGAAAAGCGGGGTTCCCGCCTTCGCGGGAACGACGGGGTGTTTTGAATTAAGGTTGATTGGTTCGGCGTGGGCGGGGTTTAGACGTTCCCCGTATCCTTCACCGTTTCCATCGCGACGTAGGTCGATGTGCTGGCGACATGCGGCAGGTTGGACAGCTTCTCTCCCAGCACCTCGCGATAGCGGCGGATGTCGCGGGTGCGGACTTTCAGCAGGTAGTCGAAGTGGCTGGCCAGCATGTGGCACTCCTCCACTTCGGGAATGCGCCGCACTGCCGCGTTGAATTCCTTCAGTGCCTGCTCACGCGTGTCGGACAGTTTCACTTCGGTGAAGGCCACGTGATCCAGCCCCAGCGCCGCCGGATCGACTGCCGCGTGAAAGCCCCGGATTACCCCCGAATCGATCAGCCGCCGCAGCCGCACCTGGCACGGCGTCTTGGACAGGCCGACCACGCGCGCAAGCTCCGTCACGCTCATCCGGCCGTCTTCCCGAAGCGCGGCAATGATCTTGCGGTCGTGTTCGTCCAGATCGACTGTTCTGATCGGTTTCACCATCCGAATTGACTACTGCTGGCCATAACATAAGTCCATATGGCCTGTTTTGGCCGCGTGAAAAGTCGGATCGCCACCCCCGTGCGCGATATTCTGGCGGCATGACCCAGACCGCACCTTTTGCCGCCCCATTTGCCGCCTTCGCCCCCGCCGTTCGCCAGCCCACCGAGCTGCGCCGCGCCATCACCGAAGCCTATCGCCGTGACGAGGCCGAATGCATGGCCCCGCTGCTGGCTGCGGCGACGCTGCCCGACGCTACCCGCGCCGCCGTTCGCGCGACCGCGAGCAACCTCGTCACCACGCTGCGCGCCAACCACAAGGGCACCGGCGTCGAGGGGCTGGTGCAGGAATATTCGCTGTCGAGCGAGGAAGGCGTCGCGCTGATGTGTCTGGCCGAAGCGCTGCTGCGCATCCCGGACGATGCCACCCGCGACGCGCTGATCCGTGACAAGATCGCCGGCGGCGACTGGGGCGCGCACCTTGGCAACGGCAAGTCGCTGTTCGTCAATGCCGCCACCTGGGGCCTTGTGGTCACCGGCAAGCTGGTCGGTTCCGTTGACGACAAGGGCCTTGGCGCTGCACTGACGCGCCTTGTCGCGCGCGCTGGCGAGCCGGTGATCCGTCGCGGTGTCGACATGGCGATGCGCCTGATGGGCGAGCAGTTCGTCACGGGCGAGACCATCGACGAAGCGGTGAAGCGCGCTCGCGAACTGGAAGAGAAGGGCTTCCGCTACAGCTACGACATGCTGGGCGAAGCGGCGACTACGGCGGCCGACGCCGACCGCTACAACACCGATTACGTCAACGCGATCCACGCCATCGGCAAGGCCAGCGCCGGTCGCGGCGTCTATGGCGGCCCCGGCATCTCGATCAAGCTCTCCGCGCTCCACCCGCGCTACAGCCGTGCGCAGGCGGGCCGCGTGATGGACGAACTGCTGCCGCGCGTGAAGGCGCTGGCGGTGATCGCCAAGGGCTACGACATCGGCCTCAACATCGATGCCGAGGAAGCGGACCGCCTCGAACTCTCGCTCGACCTGCTGGAGAGTCTGGCGCTCGATCCCGATCTGGCGGGCTGGGATGGCCTGGGCTTCGTGGTGCAGGCCTATGGCAAGCGCTGCCCCTATGTGCTGGACTGGATCATCGACCTCGCCCGCCGCGCCGGCCGCCGCATGATGGTGCGTCTGGTCAAGGGCGCCTACTGGGATGCCGAGATCAAGCGCGCGCAGGTCGATGGCCTGGCCGACTTCCCGGTGTTCACCCGCAAGGTCCACACGGACGTGTCCTACGTCGCTTGCGCGCAGAAGCTGCTGGCGGCGCCGGATGCGGTGTTCCCGCAGTTCGCCACCCACAACGCGCAGTCGCTGGCGACGATCTACCACCTTGCCGGGCCGGACTTCGCCATCGGCAAGTACGAATTCCAGTGCCTGCACGGCATGGGCGAGCCGCTCTATTCGCAGGTCGTCGGCAAGGACAATCTCGACCGTCCCTGTCGCATCTACGCACCGGTGGGCACGCATGAGACGCTGCTGGCCTACCTCGTGCGCCGCCTGCTGGAGAACGGTGCCAACTCCTCGTTCGTGAACCGCATTGCCGATCCGGCGGTGCCGGTGGACGAGATGGTCGCCGATCCGGTCGACGTCGTCCGCGCCATGCCGCACCCGGGCGCGCGCCATAGCGAGATCGCGGTTTCGGGGGACCTCTACGCTGGCCGTCGCAACTCGGCGGGCATCGATCTGGCTGACGAGACTGCGCTGACCGCGTTGACCGAAGCGCTTCAGGCCTCGGTCGCGCGCGACTGGTTCGCCATGCCCGCCAATGCGCAGGGCAAAGTGCGCGAAGTGCTGAACCCCGCCGACCAACGCGACGTGGTGGGCAAGGTGATGGAAGTGGCCCCGGAAGCCGCCGCCGTCATGGTCGCGCGCGCGGCGATCAGCCGCTGGGGCGGCACGCCGGTGGCCGAACGCGCCGCGATGCTCGATGCCGCAGCCGACATGATGCAGGCGCGGATCGGCGAACTGATGGGCCTCGTGATCCGCGAAGCCGGCAAGTCCGCCGCCAACGCCATTGCCGAAGTGCGTGAGGCGATCGACTTCCTGCGTTACTACGCGCAGCAGGCCCGCGCGACGTTCGGTGCGGAGCAGGTTCCACTCGGCCCGGTGGTCTGCATCAGCCCGTGGAACTTCCCGATGGCGATCTTCGCCGGGCAGGTCGCTGCCGCGCTGGTCGCGGGCAATACCGTGCTGGCCAAGCCTGCCGAAGAGACCCCGCTGATCGCTGCCGAGGCCGTGCGCATCCTGCACGAAGCGGGCGTGCCGGCCGATGCACTTCAGCTCGTTCCCGGTGACGGCAAGGTTGGCGCCGCACTGGTGGCCGCGCCGCAAGTGGCGGCCGTGATGTTCACCGGCTCCACCGAAGTCGCCCGCCTGATCCAGAAGCAGCTTGCGGGCCGCACGTCTGCCGATGGCCGCGCCATTCCGCTGATTGCCGAGACCGGCGGCCAGAACGCGATGATCGTCGATTCCTCGGCACTGGCAGAGCAAGTGGTGGCGGACGTCATCGCATCGGCCTTCGACTCTGCCGGCCAGCGCTGCTCGGCCCTGCGCGTGCTGTGCCTTCAGGAAGACGTGGCTGACCGCACCTTGAAGATGCTGAAGGGCGCGCTGGCTGAGCTCACCGTGGGCAATACCCAGACTTTGGCGACCGACATCGGCCCGGTCATCACCGCAGAGGCGCAGGGCAACATCGCCGCGCATGTGGAGACGATGAAGGCGCGCGGCTGCAAGGTGGAGCAGGTGGCGATCCCCGCCGACTGCGCATCGGGCACCTTCGTCGCGCCCACCATCGTCGAGATCGACAGCATTTCGCAGCTCGGCCGCGAGGTGTTTGGCCCCGTGCTCCACGTCGTCCGCTTCCGCCGCGACGATCTGCCGGGCCTGATCGATGCGATCAACGGCACCGGTTATGGCCTGACGTTCGGCCTCCACACCCGCCTAGACGCCACGGTCGAGCGCGTGACCTCGGCGGTGAAGGCGGGCAACCTCTACGTCAACCGCAACACCATCGGCGCGGTGGTGGGCGTGCAGCCGTTCGGCGGACGCGGGCTTTCGGGCACCGGGCCCAAGGCCGGCGGGCCGCTCTACCTCGGCCGTTTGGCCACCAAGGCACCCGAAGTGCTGGGCGCGGCCAAACCGGGTTCGGCGCTGGTTGAACCCTTCGCGGCCTGGCTGGAAAGCGTGGGCGAGGCGAGCGCGGCTGCCGAGGCGCGCAAGATCGGCGCGGCTTCGGCGCTGGGCATGGAAACCGAACTGACCGGCCCGGTGGGTGAGCGCAATCTCTACGCGCTCCATCCGCGCGGCCGCGTGCTGCTGCGCCCGGCGACCCGCGCCGGCCTGTTCGCGCAGATGGCCGCCGTCCTCGCCACCGGCAACACCGCCGCTGTCGAAGGGATGGACGTGCCGGGCGGCCTGCCTGCCGAGATCGAGGCGCGCTTCCACCCCGTAGCGGGCGAGCCCTTCGCCGCCTGCCTTGTCGAAGGTGATGCGGATGCGGTTCGCGCCGCGTGCGAGGCGGTGGCCGGTCTGCCGGGCCCGATCGTGCCCGTGCACGTCAGCGCCGGCCCCAATGGTGCGTGGCTGCTGGAAGAGGTTTCCACCTCGATCAACACCACTGCGGCGGGCGGCAATGCCAGCCTGATGATGATCGGCTGATGCGCTTCCCGCGCTGATCCATCGTTCGCTGCGACTCGGGCGGGCCGTTCCCTTCGTGGGGGCGGCCCGCTGTCGTTTTGCGCAAGGCGGCAGTCCGGTTGACACAGTTGACACGGTCTAGGGAAAATCACCCAGGCGTCACCTTGCGACGGCCGCGAAGGGCAAGCCGCTGATCCCGCGCGCAATTCGAGTCGAGGTGCCCTGCATGGCGCAAGAGTTTCAAATCGCACGCTAGTAGGAAAACGAAACACGCCGGAAACAGTCGCCGCATCCCGCCTGAGGCCCGACTCGTCCGCTTTCCGGCAACTCCTCAAGCCGGGCGTTCTTCACATCTTTGAGACCAGCCGTCACAGGTGTAGGATATCAGGTGGAGTAACACCCATGGGCAGGATGATCGTAGAGGCTGCCACGAGCATCGACGGGTACTGGAGCGATGCCGATGGCGTAACGGTCGGTGACGCACGGCGCGCCGCGATGGTGGCGCGGCTGGCCGATGCCTGCGGTGCGGTGGTGATGAGCGCCCATGCCTTCGCGGCGGGGGGCGATCCCGACTGGTATGCGGACAACTATATGCTTCAGGTGCCGATCTTCGTCGTCACCGATCATGCGCCGGTTCCCGCCCCGCGGGAGAATGCGCGGCTGCATTTCCACTTCCGGGCCGATTTCGCTTCCGCCCTGGCCGCCGCCCAGAAAGCGGCGGGCGAGAAAGCGGTGCTGGTGATCGGCGGGGCAAGGACGGTCAGCGCCGCGCTCAGCACCGGCAAGGCGGACGAGATCTGGCTGCGCGTCATGTCCCGCGCGCTGGGCAAGGGCGCGCCGCTGTTCGATCCGGACATGCCCTTCGAGGACTATTTCGTGTCCGAGATGGAGAACACGCCGAGCGCCGTGCACATGCGGCTGGAGCGGCGGCATCCGGTGTAGCTGGAGTGAGCGGCGCCGGGTAGCTTGGTGGCGGAGCCGAGCCGGCTGGGGCTGCAAAGAACGGTCCGTTCCTAGGGCAAGCCCCAGCAACACACTCTTCGTCGCCCCCGCTATCTTTCCGCCAAGCTCGCAAGAACAAGCGGGATCCCCGCCTTCACGGGGATGACGGGGTTACCGGTGGGTGACGCCTGCTGTCCGCGAGGGACTGCGTATCCGTCCGCCCCTTACGCGCAGGCCGGAACCGCCTGCAGCTCAACCCCGCGCTTGTGATGCGCCAGGGTCAGCAGGAATACCGCCAGACCGCCCAGCGAGAGCGCGGCGCCGATCCAGCCGGTGGAGGTCAGCCCCCAGCCGGCAGAGATGGCAAGGCCGCCCAGCCACGGGCCCAGTGCGTTGGCGAAGTTGAAGGCACTGTGGTGCGCGGCGGCGGCCAGGGCCTGCGCCTCGCCCGCAACGTCCATCAGGCGCGTCTGCAGGATCGTGCCGAGGCCGCCGGAGAAGCCCACCATCAGGATCACCGGAATCAGCGTCCAGATATTGCCCGCCGCGAAGGGGAACAGCGCCAGCGAAAATGCGCTGAACAGCAGCGCGCCGATCGCCGCGCGGCTCTGCGCGCGGTCCGCCGCCCAGGCCCAGAACAGGTTGCCCACGGTCATGCCCACGCCGAACACCGCCAACACTACGGGAACCAGCCCTTCCGAAACCTTGGTCACTTCGATCATGGTCGAGGCGACGTAGGTGTAGACCGCGAAGAGGCCGCCGAAACCGATGGCGCCGGTCAGCAGCGTCAGCAGCACTTGCGGGCGGCGCAGCGCGCTCAGTTCACGCGCGGCGCTGGCGCCTTCCGAGGGCGGCTGGTGCGGCGCGAACAGCGCGACGGAGGCCATGGTCATCAGCGCCAGCACCGAAACCACCGCAAAGCCCGCGCGCCAGCCCAATGCCTGCCCCAGCCAGTTGGCGGCCGGAACGCCGATGATCGTGGCGACCGTCAGCCCGGACATCACCATCGCCACCGCCTGCGCACGGCGGTTCTCCGGCACCATGGACGCCGCCACCAGCGCCGCGACGCCGAAGTAGGCGCCGTGCGGCAGGCCGGACAGGAAGCGGAACAGGATCAGCAGCGGATAGGTAGGGGCCATCGCCGAAAGCCCGTTACCCAGCGCGAACATGGCCATCAGCCCGATCAGCAGCGCCCGCCGGCCCAGTTTCGCCGCCAGCACCGCGATCACCGGCGCGCCTACGAAAACGCCCAGCGCATAGGCGCTGATCGCGTGGCCCGCTTCCGGTTCGGTCAGGTGAAGATCGCGGGCGAAATAGGGCACAAGGCTCATCGCCGCGAATTCGGTGGTGCCGATCGCGAAGGCACCCATCGCCAGCGCTAGGGTGACGAGGGCAGGGTGGGTGTGTTTCTGGTTGGTCATGTTGCACTGCAATATTGGGGGCATCTGGCACTTAGTACACCCCGGCGCAAAGCCAAGGCGTACGCTGGTGCGTTTTTTGCAGGCGCGAATTCGCATGGCGCAACTTGCCGACATCGATGTCGGTCAGTTCAGGGCGCCCGTGACTGCGTTTTAACTTCGAATAAGTGGATTGGGCGTATTCATTGGCGCGGGGACGACACATGCGTCGTGAAGGGAAACAGGCCTTGCGCCACGAAGCACCGATGGTGGAACGCGCCGCCGGGCCCGAAGGGTCCGCGTCGGAAAGGCGTGTCCGCAGTCGGTTCGGGCGAATTTCCGACGAGATAGCCGAAAGCGATTGGCGCGATCTGGAGGCGCAGGCGCGATTGCCCTCTCAGATGCTGGCGTTCCACCGCGCGCTGGCCGACACGATGCTGGCGGGCCGGGTTCGGCGCTTCGCGGCGGTGCGGGATAAGGGGCGCGTCCTCGCGCTGCTGCCGCTGTGCCGGCGCAAGGGATGGCTGGGGCGCTGGCACGCAGCGGGGGAGCGGCAGGTCTACGAGCCCGTCGATGCGCTGTGCCGCGACGATGCGGCGGCCGCTGCCTTGGCGGGCGATCTGGCAAAGCTGCGCCGGCCCTTGCGGCTGGAGCGGGTACCGGCGGATTCGCCGCTCGTCCGCGCCTTGCACACGGCGATGAAAGGGCGGGGCCTGCTGGTCGTCCGCGCCGCCACCGGCTGCCCTACCATTGCCATCGAACCCGGCGCCACCGATCCCGAGGCGCGCTTCAATTCCGGCCGCCGTTCCGACTTTCGCCGCGCTCGCCGCCGGGCGGAGGCGGAAGGGCCGGTGACGTTCGAGATGCACGCCCCCTGCCGTGACGAATTCGACGCGCTGTTCGACGAAGCGGTGGAGATCGAGCGGCGCGGCTGGAAGGGCGAAGTCGGCTCCGCGCTAGGGTGTGATCCGGTCAAAGCCGCGTTCTTCCGCGATTTTCTGGGCCGGGCGAGCAGCGAAGGGGCTTGCCGCATCGCCTTCATGCGGATCGGCGGCAAGGCGGTGGCGATGCAACTCGCGGTCGAGTTCCAGCGGCGCTACTGGCTGTTCAAGATCGGTTTCGACACGGCCTTCTCACGCATGTCGCCTGGCAACCTGCTGATGCTCCACGCGCTTGCGGACGCCACCGGGCGCGGGCTGCTGGGCATCGAACTGCTCGGCGAAGTGGAGCCGTGGATTATGGATGTATGGACCCGCGAGGCGATGGCCTGCCTGCGGATTCAGACTTATCCGTTCAACCTCCACGGCTTGGCCGCGCTGGTGGTGGAGGCGGGCAACTGGCTGTGGCAGCGACGACCGGGAAAAGCGGGTCAGGCATGAGCGCCGGGGCATGAGTGCAGGCATCGGCACACGGGTGCGCGTGGCGCTCTCACGCGCGGTGGAGGCTGTGGCTCCGGCGCCTGACGCAGAGGCCGCGGCGCGGGCTGCACATGCCCTTCACAAGCACGGAACGGCGGCGACGCTCAGCTACTTCCCGGCGTGGGATGGAGAGCCGCCCGCGATTCTTGCAGCGTGCGAGGCGCTGTCGCGTGCTTTGGCCGGGGCCGTGCCGGGCACATGCCTGGCGATCAAGGCTTCTCCGCTGCATTTCGACAAGGGCCTGCTGCGCGCCGTTGCCGGGCCCGCCTTTGCGGCGGGAATGACCGTGGTGTTCGATGCGCTGACCCATGCGCAGGCGGGCCAGACGCTCGATCTCGTCACCTGGCTGGCGGCGGAATACGGCGCCAGCGGCACCGCGCTTCCCGCGCGCTGGCGGCGCAGCAGGGGCGATGCGGATCGCCTGCGGGATGCCCCGGTGCGCGTCCGACTGGTCAAGGGCGAGTGGGCCGATCCGGGAGGCGATGCGGGAGATTCGGCAACGGCCTTCCTCGATCTCGCGCATTCGCTGGCGGGAAGGGCGGCGCCGGTCGGCGTCGCTACCCACGATCCGGCATTGGCGCGGGCGGCGCTGGAGATCCTGAAGACTTCCGGCACGCCCTGCGAACTGGAGCAGCTACGCGGCCTCCCCATGCGCCGCGGCGCGCGCGCGGCGGCGGAACTGGGCGTGCCGATGCGGCTCTACTGGCCCTTCGGCCCGGGCTGGTGGCCCTATGCCGCCGAAAAGCTGATAGAGCGGCCCTACCTACCGAAGTGGTGGTTGGCGGATCGGTTCGGTTGAAGCTTAGATCGGTTTATCGCATTTTCCGAGTCATCAGGTGATTCGCCTGATTAGAAAATGCTCTAGCAAACCACCACGCGGACGAAGCGCGCGATCGTGTCTCCGGCATTGGCATAGGAGAATTGCTGGGCGCTGCTGTAGATCGCGAAGTCCTGCGCGGGCACGATCACTGCGCCGTCTTCCTTGTCGATCCGCAGGCGGCCTTCGGAAACGAAGATCATCTCATACCAGCCCTGCGGATCGGGTTCGGCCACGTAGCTGTCCCCCACTGCAAGCGACCATGACCATAGCTGCGCCGATGCCCCTGCCGGCACGCTCCCCAGCAGGGTGGAGACGCTGGCCGCATCGGCGCCGCGCCACATCAGCGCGTCGATGCGTTGCGCGCTGCTCGCCGGGTCGGAGACCATCGCCACGAAGTCCACCCCCAGCGCCCATGCCAGCCTGTCCAGGCTGGAGAGGCTGATATTGGTGTCCCCGCCTTCCAGGTTCACGATCATCCGGCGGCTGACGCCGGAGGCCTTGGCCAGCGCGTCCTGGCTGAGCCCCGCCGCAAGGCGAAGCCGTTTGAGGTTGCTGGATACATGCGCCAGCACATCGCCGCGCACGCCTTGACTGCGCACTATATTGCTCATAGATGCGCATTATGTTGCACATCTCTCCCCGGCGCAAAGGCTTTCTCAGCCCTCAGGAACTGGCTCTGATCGGCATTACGGTGCTGTGGGGCGGGACTTTCCTGATCGTTCACGAGGCCATGCGGCATAGCGGCCCGCTGTTCTTCGTGGGCTTGCGCTTCCTGGTGGCGGGCGGGTTGAGCCTCTTGCTGTTCCGCAAGGCGATGATCGGGCTGACTCGCAAGGAAGTTGCGGCGGGCTCGGCGATCGGCGTGACCATCTTTCTGGGCTATGCCTTGCAGACCTACGGGTTGCAGACCGTCAACAGCAGCACCTCCGCCTTCCTGACGGCGCTCTACGTGCCGATGGTGCCGCTGCTGCAATGGCTGGTGCTGCGGCGTCGGCCACGGCCGATGACGTGGCTGGGCATCGGCTTGGCCTTTGCCGGGCTGGTCTGCCTTGCCGGGCCGGAATCGCTGAGCGTCGGCCTTGGTCGCGGGGAAGTGGCGACGCTGGTGAGCGCGCTTGCGATTGCGGCGGAGATCCTGCTGATCGGCCGCTTCGCCACCGAAGTGGACACCACGCGCGTTACCGTGGTGCAGCTTCTGGCGGCTGGCGTGCTGTCTTTCGCCGCGATGCCGGTGGTGGGTGAGCAGGTTCCGGCGTTCTCATGGATATGGCTTGCGGCGGGCGTGGGGCTGGGCGTTGCCAGCGCCATGATCCAGCTGACGATGAACTGGGCGCAGAAGTCCGTCTCCCCGGCGCGGGCGACGATCATCTACGCGGGGGAACCGGTGTGGGGCGGCGTGGTCGGCCGCATCGCGGGCGATCGCCTGCCGGCACTGGCGCTGCTGGGCGCGGTGCTGATCGTGGCTGGCGTGATCGTCAGCGAATTGAAGCTGCCGAAGGCCGGCACCAAGCGAGAGCGGGCAGCGAACGCCGCGTAGCGGAAGTTCGCCGTTCGGCGGCCTTCCGCAGCGTAATTCTCACAGGTCCAGATCGAATTCCGGCGCGTTCTTTTCTGTGCGTTCCACCGGCAGGGCGACGTGGATGCCGCATTCGGTCTTGTCCCAACCGCGCCAGCGGCCCGAGCGGGGATCTTCGCCTGCCGCAACCTTGCTGGTGCAGGGCATGCAGCCGATCGACGGATAGCCCTGCGCCACCAGCGGGTGCGGGGGCAGGTCGTGCTCGGCGATATAGGCGTTAAGACGCTCCGGGTTCCAGTCGATCAACGGGTTGATCTTCAGGCGGCCTTGCGCATCGCTGGTGTCGATCTCGAACCGGGGCAGGGTGGCGCGGGCCGAGTTCTGGAACGCCTTGCGGCCGGTGAAAGAGGCGTCGTAGTTCAGCAGCGCCTTTTCCAGCGGCTTCACCTTGCGGATCTCGCAGCAGCCGTCTGGGTCGTAGGACCAGCGCAGCCCGCTTTCGTCCTTCTTCGCCAGTTCATCGGCATCGGGAACGAGGTTGATCAGGTTGGTAAGGCCGAGACGCTCGACCAGCAGGTCGCGATAGCCGAGCGTTTCGGGAAAGTGCTTGCCGGTGTCGAGGAACAGCACCGGCACCGAGGGATCGACCGAGGCGATCAGGTGCAGCAGCACTGCCGATTCCGCACCGAAGCTGGACACGATCGCGATATCGCCCGCCATGCCTTCGCGCAGCACCGTTTCGAGCATTTCGTTCGTGTCGGTGCCGCGAAACAGGCGGTTCAGGCGCACGGCATCGGCCTCGTCGAAACGAGGGCCGGTGTCGATCAGATCGCGGATACGAGTCACTTCGGTACGGGTCATCGGGTGGTCCCTTATGACGGCAGTTTTCCGGTCGTTTTGGCGGAAATCAGCCGTGGCGCTTGGCCCAGATCGCCTGGCGGCCATCCACGGCGGTGGCCTGGTAGACGTTCTCCCAACGGTCGAACGCGTTCTTGGCGTCCTGCTCGTTGAGGGCACGGTCCGGCGCGAAAGCGTCGAAGCCGCAGCGGCGCATGTGCGAAAGCATGTCGATCACCAGATCGCCCACCGCGCGCATCTCGCCCTGGTAGCCGGCTTCGCGAAGCAGGCGGGCGGACGAGTAGCCGCGCCCGTCGGTCCACGCGGGGAAGCTGACTTCCACCAGCGAAAGGCGCTCCAGATGCGGCAGCAGATCGCGCGCGTCGTCGCCCGGCTCGATGCGGACGGCGGTGGAATTGGTCTGTTCGCCGAAGGAATCGACGGTCACCGCCGGATCGTTCACCGCTTCGTCTTCACGGAAGCGGAACTGCACATCAACCATAGATCGCTTCCTTGAACGGGGCCATGCCGATACGGCGATAGGTGTCGAGGAAGCGTTCCTCGCCCTGCTTGTTGGCGAGATAGACCTCGGTGGCCTTTTCGATGGCATCGACCACGCCGTCCTCGGTGAAGCCGGGGCCGGTGATCTGGCCGAGCGAGGTGTCCGCACCTTCGCTGCCGCCAAGCAGGAGCTGGTAGTTTTCCAGACCCTTCTTGTCGACGCCGAGGATGCCGATGTGGCCCGCGTGGTGGTGGCCGCAGGCATTGATGCAGCCGGAGATCTTCAGCTTCAGCTCGCCGATCTCGGCCTGACGCTCGGCGCTGCCGAAGCGTTCGGAGATCTTCTGGGCCACCGGGATCGAGCGGGCATTGGCCAGCGCGCAATAGTCCAGGCCCGGGCAGGCGATGATGTCGCCCACGGTGTCCAGATTGGCGGTGGCCAGGCCCGCTTCGTCCAGCGCCTGCCACACGGTGTAGAGGTCTGCCTTCTTCACGTGCGGGAAGACGATGTTCTGGGCGTGGGTGACGCGCAGTTCGTCGAAGCTGTAGTCCTTGGCCAGCTGCGCCATCAGGCGGATCTGGTCGGCGGTGGCATCACCGGGGATGCCGCCCACGGGCTTCAGCGAAACCGTGGCGATCACGTAGCCCGCCTGCTTGTGGGCATGCGTGTTGCGCTCCACCCAAAGGCGGAAGTCGGGATCGGTCAGGTCCAGTTCGTCCGAAATGCCGGCTTCGAAGCCGGGATCGACGAAGTGGGTCTTGATGCGTTCCAGTTCGGCCAGCGGCGGCTCGATCGGCTGGGTCAGCAGGTGCGCGAACTCTTCCTCCACCTGGCGGACGTATTCGTCGCGGCCCAGTTCGTGGACGAGGATCTTGATGCGTGCCTTGTACTTGTTGTCGCGGCGGCCATAGCGGTTGTAGACGCGCAGGCACGCTTCCGAGAACGTGATCAGCTGGTCCAGCGGCACGAAGTCGCGGATCAGCGGGGCGATCATCGGGGTGCGGCCCATGCCGCCACCGGCGTAGAACTGGGCGCCGATCTCGCCGGCGTCGTTACGCACCATCTTGATGCCGATGTCGTGCAGGCGCATTGCTGCGCGGTCGGTTTCGGACGCGATGACGGCGATCTTGAACTTGCGCGGCAGCACCAGGAATTCCGGGTGGAAGCTGGACCACTGGCGCAGCAGCTCCGCATAGGGGCGCGGATCGACGATTTCCTCGGCTGCGGCGCCGGCGAACTGGTCCGAACTGATGTTGCGGATGCAGTTGCCGCTGGTCTGGATGGCATGCATCTCCACCTTGGCGAGTTCGGCCAGGATGTCGGGCGTGTCTTCCAGCTTGATCCAGTTGTACTGGATGTTCTGGCGCGTGGTGAAGTGGCCGTAGCCGCGGTCGTACTTGTCCGCGATATCGCCCAGCAGCGTCATCTGCGCGGAATTCAGCGTGCCATAGGGCACCGCGACGCGCAGCATGTAGGCGTGGAGCTGGAGGTAGAGGCCGTTCTGCAGGCGCAGCGGCTTGAACTGGTCCTCGGTCAGGTCGCCGGCAAGGCGGCGGCGGACCTGGTCACGGAATTCCGCGACGCGCGTGTCGACCATCTGCTGGTCGTATTCGTCGTACTTGTACATCAGATCACCCAGTCTGCGGCTGCGGGGTCGGACGGCTTCAGCGTCAGGTCGAGGCGGACGGTCGGCCCAAGGGCGCGGATACGCTCCTTGATGTGGGCCGGGCGGACGCCTTCTTCGGTCTTCGCGCCATCGACGATATAGGCGCCGACGACATTGCGAGCCCCTTCCTCACGCGCGGCAAGGGCGGCGCCATGCTCGCCCACGTCGGCGGAATCGTTGACATCCAGCGACCAGCTTACGCCGGTCCACCAGATGACCGCCCCGGTCTTGAGGTCGTTGCCCGTCAGGATCTTCACTGTTGTACTGCCTCCAGCGCTGTTGCGCTTACGATGGTATCGGGCTGCGCGGTGACAGCGCCGATGACGATGAGCGCGGGGCTGGCCACCCGTTCCCGCTCAACAAGGTCTGCAAGGCCGGCAAGCGACGCGCGCAGTACGCGCATGTCGCCACGCGTGGCCTTTTCGATCACCGCGACGGGAACGTCGGGCGTCAGGCCGTCCGCAATCAGCTTTTCGGTGATCTGGGCGGCGGTCGCAAGGCCCATGAAGATCACCAGGGTGCGGCCCTTGCCGGCAAGGCCGGACCAGTCCTGGTCGGTCAGGCCCTTGCACTGGCCGGCCACGAAGCTGACGATCGAGGCATGGTCGCGGTGCGTCAGCGGGATCTGCGCGGCGGCGGCAGCGCCCAGCGCGGACGAGATGCCGGGCACCACCTCCACCGGCACGCCGGCGGCATGGCAGGCCTCAGCCTCTTCGCCGCCGCGGCCGAACACGAAGGGATCGCCGCCCTTCAGTCGCACGACGTCGTTACCGGCCAGCGCCTCACGCACGAGGAGGGCGTTGATCTCTTCCTGCTTCATGGTGTGGCGCGAACGGGCCTTGGCCACCGAGATCAGCCGCGCGGTGGGGCGCGCCATGGCCAGGATCGCGGGATCGACCAGCCCGTCATGCACGATCAGCGCGGCGTTCATCACCAGCCGCGCGGCGCGCAGGGTCAGCAGATCCGGATCGCCGGGGCCGGCGCCGACCAGGAACACGCGTCCGATAGAGGCGGGATTCGTTTGCATGGTGCGGCACATGATACCGCAGACCGGTGGATACCAGCCAGAATGGCTTTGCAGGGGGCAAGGGGGGCTTTAGGGGATGCCTGTTCCGCCTTTCGGGAATCCCTCAAGTCGTCGCAAATCCGGGCGGCGACGCCCGGCGTTTCGTTGAATCTGCCATAAAGGAAATAGGGTGCCGGGCGGATCGGTGCGTCGCGAGAAAAGAATTGCCGCCCGGTTTGGATGAAAGCGGAAACGCAATTCGGACCGGCAAGTGATTCTCGTTCAAGCTATCGGCTTGAAATTGGCGGATAATTCGGGTGGCTGCCTCGGCAAGTCTTTGATGGGTCAAGGCAATTTAGAGTTATGGTGAATATGCATTAATAATAAATCGGAATGAGCGCGGCAGATAATTGTCAATTGCACTTAAAATGATCTGGCGCAGATCTGGCGCAAGTGATCGCAAGAAGCTGTCTGCGCTTACCTGTTCTGTCTACAAGTGAACTGTGGGTTCTTGTGCTGAAAATGGCAGGTAGATGGGGTGGGTAAGTGGTCAGCCGTATCCGGCTAGCATTAGTCGGTGCGCTAACCAAATCTTAACCCAGGGAGGGGACCTTTGCGCCTCCTGGAGATTGCACAATGCCCATTGAGGCACATTTCGAAGTTAACCCCGCAGCTGCCGCCTACGGCAGCGACCGCATGCGCGCCCCCCGTCGCAAGCTGATGCTCGAAACCCAAGGGTCGAGTGCGGCAGGTACGGAAATGCCCGTATTGGTTCACAATTTCTCCGAAACGGGACTGCTGCTGGAAAGCACGGCGACGCTGTCGATCGATGAAACGATCGAGCTGGACCTGCCCGAAGCGGGGGCAACCCCGGCGCGGGTGATCTGGGCCAGCGGCAACCTATATGGTTGCGCGTTCGACCGGGTGTTGCCGCGTTCGGCCTTGAGCGCCGCGCAGCTTCGCAGTGCGGTCCAGCCCGGTATCGAGGTTGGCGGGCACAGTCCGGCGAACGGTTCGGCGCCGGGTTCCAGTTATGGCTTCGGTCAGGCTGCGGGCACGGGCAATGCGCCGGCTGCGATCGGCGGCGAAAGCCTGGGTGAGCGCCTGCACCGGCTGCGCAAGGAGCGTGGGCTGACGCAGGGCGAACTGGCCGCACGGCTGGGCGTCAGCAAGCCGACCGTCTGGGCATGGGAACAGGGCCGCGCCCGTCCGATCGAGGATCGCCTTGAGGCTATCGCCCGCGAGCTGGGTGTAGCCACCTCCGAACTGCGCCCCGGGCGCACGGTGGCCGGGTTGCCCGAACTCATCGCCCGCTGCCGTGAGCAGATCGCCGCCGCCGTCGAAACGACACCGGACAAGATCAAGATCATGATCGAGTTGTGATCGTGTTGCGACTCGGTCTGGTGCGTTTTCCGAGAATCGTCTTTGCGACTCGGTGCTCCGATGGTAAATATAGCAATAACAATTACTTAAGACAAAGCAGGTTAGGTAACAGGGCTAACTTGTTTTGTGTTTGAGCCGTTGTTAAGGTCGCATTTGGGGGCGTTCGATTGCCGGTGCCGTCTACTCATTTTCATGGGTGCGCGTCTGCTAACGGACCCGCTCGGGTGACTGCTTGTTCCTTGGGATCTTTCGATGATCCATCGGTACTGGGGCACTAAGAGCATGGGAATGGAATTCACATTCCGGGAATCTTGCACGCTGTATGGTCTTCTGGCGGAGACCACGTCGGACATCATCCTCAAGACCGATCTGAGCGGCGTGATCGTTCATGCCTCGCCGGCGATCGAACGGCTGGGCGTGCGGATCGCGTCGTCGCCCCGCTTGCTCGATCTCGTGTCCGAAAGCGCCCGCGCTGCCGTGGCGAGCGAACTGGAAGCGGCGCTCGCGGGGCAGGAAGCGGGGCGCTGGGTGGAGTTTCCCGCCGTCTCGACCGATGAGCGCGATACCTGGTTTGAATTGCAGGCGCGAACGCTGCGCGATGAGCAGGGCGCGGTTTACGGCGCGCTGGCGGTGATGCGCAGCATCGATGAGAAGCGCGTGCTGAAAGACCAGCTTTTCGCCGCGACCTACACCGATCCGCTGACCCGGCTGACCAATCGTGCCGCCTTCATCTCGATGCTGGAACACATGGTCGATGCCGAGATGGACGGCTGCCTGGCGATGTTCTCGATCGACTTCTTTCGCACCATCAATATGAAGTACGGTCAGCACACCGGCGACGATGTGCTGCGTGTCTTCGCCGATCTGCTGCGCGAAATGCTGCGGAGCGACGACCTGATTTCGCGTATCGGGTCCGAGCGGTTTGCCGTTTTGCTGCCGCGTACCAGTCCTTCGCAGGCACAGGCGATATGCAGCCGCGTGGTGGCGACTTTGGCGGATTTGCGTCAGACCGTGGGCGAAAGCCGCATGGCGATCACCGCCAGCGGCAGTGTCGCCCAGATCGCGGAAAGCCTGGACAGCACGATCGAGCGTGCCGAACTGGCGTTGTTCTCGGCCAAGGCCAAGGGCCGCAACCGTCTGGAAATGGAGAAGCCACGCCGCGTGGCGGCGTGACCTCTTCCAACCGACTTCAAGCTGCCTTCATGGCCTCCAAGGCCTGTTCGATATCCGCGATCAGGTCGCCTGCGTCCTCAAGCCCGATCGAGAAGCGCACGCCGTGGCGGTCTTCGGGGTTCGGCGCTTCGGGCGGCCAGGGCATGATAGAGCGGTAGCCGGCCGGGGCGATGGGGATGCAGAGGCTTTCGAAGCCGCCCCACGAATAGCCGATCCCGAACAACTTCAGCGTATCGACGAAGCGATTGCGCTGGGCCATCGTCACGTCCTTGAACACCACGCTCATTAGCCCGCTGCCGCCGGTGAAATCGCGCAGCCACAGGTTGTGTCCGGGAGCATCGGGCAGCATCGGGCAGAGCACTTGGGCGACTTCCGGCCGGTCCTGCAGGTATTCGGCGATCTTCAGCGCCGTCTCCGTGCCCTGCTTCAATCGCACGCCCAGCGTCCGCAGCCCGCGCAGCGCCAGCGCGGCATCGTCGGGCGAGACGATATTGCCCAGTTGCTGCGCGCGGTTGCGCAGCTTTTCGTAGAGTTCCGCCCCGGCGCTGGCAGAGCCCATCATCAGGTCCGAATGGCCGCCGACATGCTTGGTCAGCGCCATGACCACCACGTCCGCGCCCTTGGGCAGCCCCTGGAAGCCCAGCGGGCTCGCCCAGGTATTGTCCAGCACCGAGATCGCGCCCTTTTCGCGGGCGATGCGCGTCAGCGCGGGCACGTCGCAGACTTCCATCGACAGGCTGCCGGGCACTTCCAGCATCACTGCGCGGGTGCGTTCGGTGAACAGCGCTTCGTAGGCGGGCAGGTCCAGCGGATCGAAGAACTTGGTGGTCACGCCGAAGTCGGTCAGCAGGCCAAGCCCCATCGACCGGGTGGGGTCATAGGCATTGTCGGTGATCAGCAGTTCGTCGCCGGGGCGCAGCAGCGTGAGCATGACGCCGACAATGGCGGCCACGCCCGAAGGATAGATCACCGTGCCGGCCGCGCCGGGCTCCAACTGGGTGAGGGCATCGCACAGCGCCCATTGCGTCGGCGCGCCCCGACGGCCGTAGAAGAAGCGGCCGTCCTCATTATGACGCGGCCCTTCGGCCAGCGCGGCGGTGTTCTCGTAAAGATGCGTGCTGGCGCGCCAGACCGGCGGATTGACCACCGCGCCGGTCCAGTCCTTCCGGCGCCCCCCGGCGACGAGCTTGGTGGCGGGGGACAGGTCTTCGATATTTTCGAAATCGCTCAAGGGAATCTCCGGAATTGGGAGCGGTTTGAAAATGCCTGAAAGGCATTTTCGGAGCGGCACCGGCCCACTCCCCCACCCGACCTCCCATCAGGATACACTCGTGGGAGGTCGGGTGGGGGAGTGGGCTGGTGCCGCAAAATCCGCCCGCGGCGGATTTTCAAACCGACGCTGCGGGCGACCCTAGACTTGCGATCGAGAGCGGTCGAGAGGGTGCGTTACTCCGCCGCTTGCGGAACATGCGGGCCGCTGTGAGAGCGGGCGCCGTCGATTTCGCGGGCATGGATCGGCGCATGGTCGCGCGGGCCGGTGTCGATGCGGACCGGTGCCAGGCCTGCGCCTTCACCCGGTAGGCCGAGCGAGAACACGCGGCGCTCGATCGAACCGTCGGGCAGGGCCAGGAACAGGCGCAGCAGAGGCACGAACAGCATGGCATTGCCCTGACGCACCGGGCGGATGGCGTTGAGCGGAAGCTGGATTTCCCCCTTCACCTCGCGCGTTTCGCCGGGGCCAAGCGGATCGAAGCGGTGGCGCGGCGGAACCGAAGCCGGATCGGGTGCAAGCTGCTCTGCCTGCGAGAGTGAGGCGTGGGCGGAAATCATGTCGGCGGCGATCGCTGCGCCTTCGGGCAGACCTTCCGCCGGCGCGGTCAGCGTCATGCGATAGACCAGCGTGGCGTAGACCAGCGACTGGCGCATCAGCACGGGTTCGAACGTCACTTCCGCCCGCTCGATTGCGACCGGGGCGGGGCGGGGGCTGACGATTGCAGATACCAGCGGCTTGGGCGGCGGCGGGGCCGCAGGCGTTGCGCGCTGGGGCGGAACCGTTGCGATGGCGGGAGCAGGGGCCGGTACGGGCGAAGGCGCCGGCGCAACTGTCGGGGCCACCGGCTGCGCGGCCTCGGCAGTGTCGTCCTCTTCCTCGGGCTCCGGTTCCAGCCCGGCTTCGGCCCAGGCCGTGGCGGGCGCGGCGCGGCGGCGGAGCAGGGCGAAGACGCCCAATCCGGCCAGCAGCAGCGCGACCGGGATCGCCAGCCACCATTCGGGCCAATGGCTGGCCGGAGCGGCGGGGGGCGTCTCCACCGGGGCAGCAGGCGTGGTGGTCTGCTCGCCGACTGGCGGGGCTGAGGGAGGGGGCGAGGGCAGGGGCGCCTGCAAGGTGGGTTGCTGCGCCGGGCTGGCCACGGGTGAGGGCGGTGCCGCCGATGTGGCAGCCTCACGCGCCGGCGTCTGGGCCTGCGCCGGTGCTCGCGCCGGAGCTTGCGTCGCCGTTTGTGCTGGGGCGACCGTGGGGCGAGCCGCAGGAGCGGTTGTTGCCGGCGCCTTTTCGGGCGCCTTCACGGCCGGCGCCTTCACCGTCGGAGGCGGTGCGGCGGGCAGGGTCACTTGCGGGCTGGGCGTATCGTCCGGCGCGCTGCTGGGCCGTGCGACGACCGGGTTCTGCGCATCCACGGGACCGGGTGCCCGCTGTGCCTTCGTGGCGTCGGCACCGGGTTGCAGGCTCCAGCTCGCCTGCGCGAGTGCCGGCACCGCCATGCCTGCGCCGCCCGCGACGATCAGGGCGCCCGCCAGCGCCGTGGTTGCAGAAAGAAAACATGTCTTGATCATATTGCCCCGCATCATCCCTCAGCGCGGAAAGCGGGCACGCGCTGAACCTTGTCTTAATATAGGTCGCCGCCGCGACGAATTGAAAGGGGTCATAGCCGAAAGACCTCCGCGCTTGAAGCCGGGCAACGTTCGAAGGCCGGGGCTTGAAGGCCGGGCAAAGCTTGAAGGAAGCGGGCAGGGCACTTATCAAGGCGAGCATGACCGATACTCCCATTTCCCCCCTGCACCTTGGCCAGAACGTGCCGCTGCCCACTTCGCCCGAAGAGGCAGTGCTGGATTACGTTCCCAATCCCCGTCAGGGCAGCCTCTATCTGGTGCGCTTCGCCGCGCCCGAATTCACCTCGCTCTGCCCGGTTACCGGCCAGCCCGATTTCGCGCATCTGGTGATCGACTATGCGCCGGAAGCCACCATCGTCGAATCGAAGAGCCTGAAGCTGTTCCTGGGCTCGTTCCGCAACCACAACGGGTTTCACGAGGACGTCACCGTCGGCATCGGCCAGCGCCTGTTCGACGAGATGAAGCCCCGCTGGCTGCGCATCGGCGGCTACTGGTATCCGCGCGGCGGCATTCCCATCGACGTGTTCTGGCAGTCCGGCGCGGCGCCGGAAGGCCTGTGGGTGCCCGATCAGGGCGTGCCGGGCTACCGCGGCCGGGGTTGATCTGTGGACGCTCCTCCCCTTGCAGGGGAGGTGGCAGCACGAAGTGCTGACGGAGGAGTGTAACCGGTTCGGTTATGCACCACAGAGAGGCTGACACCCCTCCACCACCCTTCGGGCGGTCCCCCTCCCCTTGCAGGGGAGGAACTGGGGCGCCAATGCGAAACGAGGGCGCCGGAACCCGGCGCCCTCGTATCCCCGATCTTTCCCTCCAGTCGGCCTTGGTGGCCGATTCCCCGGAAGTCCGCGCCGGGTGACGTTGTCCTGGCTCCTCTCCAAGGGGCCTCAACGGGCGGCGACGCGCCCGTTCAATCGGTTGAGATCGACAGGACGCGTGCCCAGCGCCGCTAGCTGGCGCGAGGTCAGGCATTGCGCCTGCACGGTGGGCGCGTCCGCGCTCAGCGCCGCTTCCGAACCCAGCGCATCTTCCAGCCGCGCGGCGCAAGCCTCGCGGGTCTGATAGGTCTGGATGGGAGTGCTCAGGCGCTGGCAGGCGGTGCCGTCGTCGCTGCAGCCAAACAGGGCAAGGGCGATGAGGGTCACGCTCACGTCTATCTCCTTTCAGCCGATACAACGGGCGAAATGCCGGAAATATCCCGCCAAGTAGCGAAAAAAGACTCATTTTCAGGGCTGGAACCGCTGGCCGTCCCAAGCGTAAAAGTCCGTTCATGGACCAGATCAAAGCCAAGCTCATCATCCGTCCCGCAACCGTATCCGATGCGCCCGCCATCGCCCGCCTGTCCACAAAGGTCTACGGCAAGGCGGACGGCTTCACCCGCGCCGAAATCCGGGGGCAGGTGATCAATTTCCCCGAAGGCCAGTTCGTCGCCGAATACGAAGGCAAGGTGGTGGGCCACTGCGCGACGATGATCGTCACCGCCGATCAGGCGTTCCGCCCGCATACCTGGGAAGAGATCAGCAACGGCGGCTATGGCCGCCCGCCGGCGGACGATGGCGATGTGCTCTACGGCTTCGAGGTCTGCGTCGATCCCGACTATCGCCGTCTGCGCATCGGCCAGCGCCTCTATCGCAAGCGCAAGGAAGTCTGCCAGTATTTCGAACTGAAGGGCATCGCCTTTGCCGGCCGCATGCCCGGCTATTCGCGCCGCAAGCGCCAGTACCCGAACCCGGCGGACTATCTGGAGGCGGTGAAGAACAAGAAGGTTCGCGATACCGTCATCCAGTTCCAGATGAACGAGGGCTACGAACCGCGCGGGATCCTGCCGGACTATATCCCGAACGACAAGGAAAGCGGCGGCAACGCCGTGATCATGTACTGGACCAACCCGCTGGCCCCGCGCGACACCGGCAAGGCGATTCCGGGCTTCAAGGAACGCGTCCCCTCCAGCGTGCGCGTGGCCACCGTGCAGTTCATGATGCGCAAGATCGAGACGATCGACCAGTTCGAGGAACAGGTGGAATACTGGATCGATGTCGCCTCCGATTACGAGAGCGACTTCGTGGTGTTCCCCGAACTGTTCACGCTGGAACTGCTCTCGATCGAGGAGACCAAGCTGGAGCCGGCGCAGGCGATCGAGAAGATCGCGGACTATACCGGACGTTTCGTCGAATTCATGCAGCGCATGGCGGTCAGCTACAACATCAACGTGATCGGCGGTTCGCACCCCACGCGCGTGAAGCTGCGCGGTGGCAAGAGCGAGATCCGCAACATTGCCTACACCTTCCTGCGCGACGGTGCCGTGCATGAGACGCAGAAGCTGCACCCCACCCCTTCGGAGCGGAAGTGGTGGAACATCAAGGGTGGCTATGGCGCCAACGTGATCCCCACCGATTGCGGGCCGATCGGCGTCATGATCTGTTACGACAGCGAGTTTCCGGAGCTTTCGCGCCACCTCGTCAACCAAGGCGCGCTGATGCTGTTCGTGCCGTTCTGCACCGACGAGCGGCGCGGGTTCCTGCGCGTGCGCTATTGCTGCCAGGCCCGCGCGGTGGAGAATCAGTGCTACGTCGTCACCTCCGGCGTGGTGGGCAACCTGCCGAACGTGGAGAACATGGACGTGCACTATGCCGAAAGCGCGATCCTGACGCCTTCGGACTTCCCCTTCGCGCGCGACGGCGTGGCGGCGGACACCGCGCCGAACACGGAGACGATCGCGATTGCCGATCTCAGCCTGGATGCGCTGCTGACCGCGCGCCAGTCCGGCGCGGTGCAGAACCTGAAGGATCGCCGGTTCGACCTCTATCGCGTGGAGTGGACCCAGCAGGCGGGGTGACGTTCCGCAGCCGGGGCGACAATGCGCCCGCGCGGGTCATGACCGCAATATTCGGCACATATTTCTCACCATTGCCGGGGCTTGGGGCACCCGTGCTATTTTTCCGTGCCCCCATGCGGGACCGCACGGGCAGGGCAGACGGCTTTCGATCCGACCAATGACATCGTGCCCAACGGGCATCTTCACCGTGCCGGGGAGGATGAAGCATGACGACGATGCAGCAGCCAAGCGCCGGTCGCGAAAGCCGCCAGGGAATGCTGGATTGTCTTCAGGCGCTGCGCGGCCTGGCCGCGGTGATGGTGCTGATCGATCACGCGATGCTGGCAGTGGTCCCCTACGATCCGGCGTTCGGGCCATTCTTCGATCTGGCCGGCACGATCGGCAAGATGGGCGTGAACCTGTTCTTCGTGATCAGCGGCTTCATCATGATGTACACGACCGAGCCGACAAGGGCGCAGGCCCCGGCCGAACGGGTTTCGGATTTCGCGTGGAAGCGGGTGACGCGGCTGGTGCCGCTGTATTGGCTGGCGACGCTGGTGATGATGACGATCGCCACGCTGGAAGGCCTGCACTACACCGGTTTTCACATCTTTTCCTCGTTCACCTTCCTGCCGAATGTGGAGGATGCCGGCGATCCCCGGATGCCGCCCATCGTCGGCGTCGGCTGGACGATCACGTACGAGATGATGTTCTACGCCTTGTTCGGCTTCTGCCTGCTGCTGCCCCGCAGGATCGGACCGGGCATCTGCATGGCCGCGATCGTTGCGCTGGTCGTGGGCGGCACGGCGGTGCTCGGCCATGTGCAGGACGCGGAACTGCGGCGGATCATCGCCTTCTATTCCTACAAGAACATGCTGTTCTTTGCCGTGGGCATCGCCATCGCCATCGGCTCTCGCCGGTTGCCGTCGGTTCCCGGGCCGGCAGCATTGGGCGGGGCGATCACGCTGATGGTGGCGGCACTGACGGCCTATTGGGAGTTGCGGATGCAGAACGGCAGCCTGCTGTGGCAGGTCGTGTCGTTCGTCACCTGCACTTGCGTCTGCCTGCTGGCTGCCGGCAACGGGCACCGCAGCGACATTCCGGCCCGGCGCCTGCTGCTCCATATCGGCAACGCATCGTTCAGCACCTATCTGTTCCATGCCCCGCTGATGCACTGGCTGGCCATCACATCTGCTCCGCTGCTGAAGGCGGGGTACGGCGCCGCATTCATCGTCCTTGCCACCCTTGCCAGCCTGGCGGCGGGAACGTTCATCCACACGCTTGTCGAACGGCCGCTCACGCGTGCCATCAGGAAGCTGAGCAACCTGCAAAGACCCGTGCCGGCGAAAGCCGCCGCCTAAGCCGCCTGGACGTGCCGACCTGGATCAGTTCCTGAAATCGAGTTCCACCACCCGCGTCGGCGTGGCGCGGCAGAACAGTGGCAGCATCCTTTCCGCATCGGGATAAGTCGCGATCAGCTGGGCGCGGAAGCGCCAGCCGCCGTTGCCCGGCTCGATATGTACCAGCCGGTCGAACCGCACTTGCGTTCCGCCGGTAACGCCCACCTGGCGCGCGGCTTCCATCAGGCAGGTATTCATCGATGGACGGGCATCGGGCGGTAGCGAGGCCAGATCGGCGACCACCACGGCGGGCGGCCCCGGCGGGAACGGACCTGCCGGCGGCTGAGGCTGTGGCTGGGGTTGGGGCTCGGCCGGGGGCGGTGTGGGGGCAGGCGGCACCGGCGTCGTCGGTTGCGGAGGCGGCGGCGCGCTGCTCGTGGACGACCTGTTCCGGTTGTTGAGCAAGGTCACAAGCCCGGCGGCAACGGCCACGCCGCCAATAATGGCGCCCGTGCTGAGACCGCCGCCGTTGTTATTGTTGTTTCCGCTTCCCGGGCGGTCGTTCCAATGATTGTTGCCACGGCCATAGCCGAAGGTGCCGCGGCAGTTGTGGGACACCCAGATCTGCCGCTGGTCGTACCCCCAGCTGCGCCCCCGCGTGCAGACCGAAGAACTGCTGAGCAGTTCCACGCGATTTTCCGTCCGCGCGTTGCACCGTTGGACGCGGTTGTTCCGGGATTCGCAGGTCAGGCGGCCGGCGAAGCCATCCGGCCGGTTCGGTTGGCCCGTGGGCGGGCGGCCGGGTATGGGTTCGGGCAAGGGGACCGGCCGCTGCGTACCGGGCGGGCGCGTACCGGGGCGATCGACTTGCCCCGGAAGCGTCTGGATCGGCACATCCTGCGTCGATTGAGCGGTGAGTGAACTCATTGGCTGCGCGGTCAGCATTGCCGTTGCCGCGATCATCGTAACCTTGCCCCTCATAGGATCTCTCTCTCAGGAAAGGAGGCGGAATTGGACGTGATCGATCGCGGGACTATAATCTTGCAACGAAACACAAACAACACGAATTGACGGCGCGACATGGGGCGCTTTTGCATCCCAGGCCGTCTGACGACAGGGGCGGACGGCAGGCAAGCCGGCGGCTAAAGGGCGGTTTGGGCGTTCCGGGCGACGAATTCGATCAGACTTTCAAGCTCTTCGTCCGCGTGCCGCGTTCCAAATGCATGCCCCCCAATAGGAGAAAGGAAAAACAAAGCGAAAATGGTCGCATTATTGCCTGCGGACATCGTCACTTTATCGCCTTCGAAAAAAGTCATGACCATCGACAAGGCAAAAAATACCAGAATCCGTAGAATATATAAGCGAAAATGGTTGCCCCATACCGCAGATATAAAATCGATCCCGTCGATGAAGCCTCGATACGTCCGGATAGAACCGGCTTCATATTGTACTCGAACAGCGAACGCCTGTAGCGAACTCGAAGACGCCCCCACAGCATGCCGCCGACGATGTTGTTTGAAACCGGCATAGCGGTCCAACTTGCGGCACCGTTCAAACGCTCGACTACCACTTGCCTCGGGAGCGGCGAATAAAGGCGGAAGTGTTTGCCCGCGAAGTAATCTATCAAGCCCATGCAAAGCGTCATGCGGTAGCAAACGATAGCCCGCAACGTTGAAGTGTTCGGGCCAACGGCTTTAAAATCAAACCGTGTAGGTCGCCTGCCCGCTACTGGCAGGAGCGCCGGGCAAGACAGGATGTCGCCGGGAAGCGGCCATTGCCCGAATAACTGACCCGGCGTAACCAAGGCTCGATCGAGCAGATGAGACAATCGCGAATGCGCACCGCGGCCGTTTATTTCGTTTATGCCAATTGCGTCTTCTGGGCGGGTTTCAGCGGACTGATCGACTCTGGCTTTTGGGGAATACTCTCGTTTATCGGTTACTTCCCGGCATCACTCGTTCAGCTTTTAGTCGTCCGCCCGTTGGTCGACGTGCTTGACGGTCGCGGAATGCACATCGCGATATTCATGGCCGATGTGATCTTTGGGACCATGTGGTGGTTCATGGTCGATCGGGTCTGGCGGAAACGTCAGGATCGACGATGGAGCCGCTCGTGACGGCCGCGCGGTCGATCTGAAGTCTCCGAACGGTTCAGGTCATGCGCTGGATCTGCCCGGCAATGCGCTCTCGCAGGCTTTTTGCGGGCGGCAGGGCATGGCCTTCCAGCCGGGCGACGCCGGCGATCGCATCCTCTCCGAAGCAGTGGGCCAGCGGAATGGTATGGCCGCTGATATGGCGCTCGGTCTCGGTCGAGTAGAAGGCGTGGACCGTCGGCAGTTCGGGCTCTTCCGGGTCCTGATCGACCACCATGGCGATCCGGCCGGAACGCAGCAGCACGAAGGATCCGATCGGATAGACGCCCATGGACTCTACGAAGCGGGCGACGATATTCGCGTCGTAGCGGTCCGGCTGGTCGCTCAACTGGACGAGCACGGTGGATGGGTCCTGCACCTGACCGGTGAGCGCACCGCAGCAGGCAAGATCGTAGAAATCGCAAATCGCCGCCATGCGTGAAAACAGGTCAAGGTCCTGTTCCTTCAGGCCAAGCGGACGGCCGTTGCCGTCCAGCGCCTCGTGATGGCGGGCCACGGCGCGCAGCACTTCCTGGGGCATGTCGCCGGCCGCTTCCAGCAGGTCGCGGCCGATGAAAGTGTGCTGGTCCCACAGCCTGGGATCGAGGCGGGAGACGCCGCCGGCCTCTTCGGCGATTTCCACGTCCAGCCGGCTGACGCCCACGTCCAGCAGCAGGCCGGCCATTCCCGCAAGCCGCGATTCAGCAGGCGGCAACCGCATCTGCCGGGCCAGCGATACCATCAGCGCACTGTTCGCCAGCATGTGGCGATAGACCGGCTCGCTGTCCGCCTTGCAGCGCATCAGGCCGGAAAAGGCGTAAGGATTGCGCTCTATGGAGGCGTGGATGTCGTCCACCACGGGCGCCACTTCCACCACGCGCGGCGCCTTGCCCAGCCGCGCCTCCAGGAAGATCCGGGAAACCACCTTGCGCGCCTTGCCCGCCACCAGCCGGGCGTTGCCGAATTCGCGGCTGATCGGGATCGGGCCGGAGCGCAGCGATGCGCCGTTGGCGATGACCGGTCCGCGGAATGGTTGCTGGGCGGGCGTGGAGCCATTTCGCGGCGTGGCGGCGCGCAGTTGGGCGGGCTGGGCCGGATTGGATCGCGCGGTGTTGGCCGAGGCGGAGGCGGTTTCATTCTCCCCGGCGATGTCGCTGCCGCGCTCGGTATCGATCACCACCGCTTCGATTTCGCTGTTGCGTACGGCGGCCAGCCGGTCGCGATCCTCGATCACGAACTGCGCGCGCCAGAACGGGTGGCGCAGCCAGTTGCCGTGAAAGGACTGGATGAACATCCCCATTTCGACTTGCGACGGAGATATGCGCTTGAGAACCATGCCGAACCCGCGATCTGCTGAAACCCCCCTGCGAATAGCGCGCACGTGGCTGTTTCTGCGTTCGCGGGGGGATCCGTAAGTTCTCGTATTATAGAGGTTAATAGCGCGGAATGGCGGTGGCGGCGCGGTTAATTCGTCGGGCCCGCTTCGTTGGTGGGCGGCGTCTGGCCGGTGGGGCTGGCGGGGTAGACCTGCACGGTAACCAGTGGCGCCGTCGGCTTGTCTTCGGCGGGACGGTTCGCGGGCGTTCCTTCCGCCGCAGGTGGTTCCGACGGGGGGCGATACTGCGCGGCGATCCCGGCGTCGGTGAAGCCGCGTGCCACGGCGGAAAGGGCCTGCGGATCGTCTCCCGAAAGCGTCACGTTCGCCATGCCCCAGCGCTGCAGGGCCCAAAGCGCGAGATCGGGCGAAACCGCGTCTGCCGGGCGGCCGGCGGCGTCGGCGCCGGTCCAGACGGTCAGCGTCGGCTGCGCCGGCGGCACCAGCCGGACGGTCCAGCCTTCGGTGGCGGTGCTCGTCCGCGTTTCGACCGCGCGGTAATCGGCCAGCGACCAGCCGGGCAGGGCGACCGGCTCCAGATAGACCAGCCGCTGCGCCCGGTCGCTCCACAGGCTGCGGGTGGGCAGGCCGATGGCAGTGCGGATCGCGTTGTAGGGTGGCACGTCGGCGGCGATGCCGGCGGCAGTGCGCTCCATCGCGGCATCGACCATCGCGCGCGTCTGCGCCTGCACATCGGCGGCCAGGACCTGCTGGAGCGTCAGCCCGACATGTTCGCCCAGCGCCTGTTGCAGCCGCAGTTCGGCCGCGCCCTGGGCATTGGCGACATAGGCGGGGGTGACGACCAGCGCCTTGACCGAAGGTTCCCCGAACAGCGTCGATTGCACGTCCAACTGGGCGATGGTGGCGCCTTCGCCGGCGATGGCCAGGATTGCCGAGCGCGCGGCGGCGCGCACGCGCCCCTCCTGCGATAGCTGCATCAGCGTCATCGACAGCGGGGTTGCCAGGATCAGGAACGCCACGACCAGCGCAGCCACGTAGCGCGGCGTCCATTCGACCCGGCCGAACGGGCGCGCGGCACTGGAAAGCCGGGCAATCAGCGCCACGCTGAAAGTGATCGCGGCCAGGTTGGTGAAAAACAGCAGCAAGGCGCCCAGCGCGAACATCGGCTGCAAGACCCCGATGCCGTAACCGACGACGGTGAGCGGCGGCATCAGGGCAGTGGCGATGGCCACGCCGATTGCCGTGCCGCCCTTGCCGGTGACGGTGGCATAGCCGCCCGCGATTCCCGAAAGCAACGCCACGGCAAGGTCCAGCAGCGTGGGTTCGGTCCGCGACAGGATTTCGGGCGTGGCATTGCGGATCGGGGACAGCAGCGTCAGCAGCAGCCCGGTGACGATGCCGATCGCCGCGCCGATCGCCACCACGCGGGCCGCTTCGCGAATGCGTTGCCCGTCCAGCGATGCGAAGCCGATGCCCAGCGCGGCGATCGGGCTCATCAGCGGGGAAACCAGCATGGCGCCGATGACGACTGCCGTGGAGGATTGCAGCAGGCCCAGAATGGCGATGCCGGCGGCCAGCGTGCACATCAGGATGTAGCCGTTGGAAAGCTCCCCCTCCTTGCGCACGGTCTGGCGCAAGTCGTAGGCCTGATCGGGCGTCAGTTCGGGCAGCAGCACCGCATGGGCCATCCGCGTGCGCCAGCGGTCCAGCCTGACGCGCAGAATTCGCAGCCATGCCGGTGCTTCGCGGCGGTTGGCGGCGGGTTCCGAAGCCGCGTCGGCGGTTGGTTTGATATCGCCGCTCATGCAGGACGGCGCCTTGCCGATTGCAGGGCGGAAGCGGCGGCGCGCGAAGCGGGGCCGGCGGCGAACGGTATAATCGTGCGCATGGGCCCAGCCTAGGGCGTAAACTCATAAATGGCACTATCGAGGCGTCCAAATGGCGAACAGCTCGGGCCGAAGAGGCCGCTGGGCGGGCTGGTTGCCCGTCCAAGGTCACTTCGGTTCGAGATGGAAGCCATTTGGGCGTCCCTTCGGGATTTGACCAAAATGGTCCATTGCTGCGTCAGGAAGTCTTGAAATATCGACATATTCCGGCGCCTTCCTTCCTGGCACTGAACCATTTTGCTTCAAACCTCGATAGTGCCATTTATGAGTTTACGCCCTAGTGCCTGGGCTTGCACATTCAAGTGTCGAAGATCAGCCGATTCCCAGCCACAGCGCGCCATAGGCGGGCAGGCGATCGTGATCCGCTCCGTTCACCGAAAGCACGATCATGCCCTCCACCGGTTCGGGCAGGTCGATCGGCTCTGGCGAGAGGTTGAACAGGCAGCGCACCCGCGCCGTGCCGGCGTCGCGTTCGAAGCTGAGCAGGTCACCATCGGCGGTGCAGTCCACCAGATCGCCGTGATGCAGCGCCGGGATCGCCTTGCGCAGCGACAGGACGTGGCGGGTGAAATGCAGCAGCGATGCCCCATCCGCCTCCTGCACGGCCACCGCGCGTGACAGGTTCTGGGCGGAGAGCGGAAGCCAGGGCTGCCCGCTGGTGAAGCCGCCCTGCGCCGTATCTTCCCACGGGAACGGCGTGCGCACCCCGTCGCGGGAGAGGGTGAGCGGCCAGTTGGCGATCGCCTCCGGGTCTTGAAGCTGTTCGTAGGCGATCTCGTCCTGCAGCAGCCCCAGTTCCTCGCCCTGATAGACGATCACATTGCCGCGTAGCGCCATCAGCAGCGCCATCTTCACGCGGGCGAAGGCGGCACGGTTTTCGGGCGTGGACCAGCGGGAGACGGCGCGCGGGGCGTCGTGGTTCTCGAAAGCCCAGCTTGGCCAGCCGCCGGTCTCACCCGGAGCGAGTTCCCAGCGCGCCAGCGTCTCGGCCACGAACCGGGCAGTGAGCGCGGGGGCATAGAGAAAGTCGAAGCCGTAGGCGCTGTTCAGCCGGTGATCGCCCGCCGTATAGGCGCGCCGGTCCGCCTGTGGATGATCGCCGCCGATCTCGGCCACGGTGTGCACGCCGGGGAACTCGTCGCAGACCGCGCGCAGTTTCTCCACCACCGCGACCATGCCGGGGTGAGACTGGCTGTACTTCTTGATCTGGTAGTCGAAGGGGCGCGAGCGCACGCGGCCGTCTTCGGGTGCGGGCGGATTGTCGCGCAGTTCGGGGTCATGCATCGCGTGGTTCAGCGCATCGAGCCGGAAGCCGTCCACCCCGCGCTCCAGCCAGAACCGGGCGACGTCGAGTATCGCGTCCTGCACGTCCAGGTTGTGCATGTTGAGCTGCGGCTGCTCCTTCAGGAACGTGTGCATGTAATACTGCCGCCGCCGCGCGTCCCAGGTCCAGGCCGGGCCGCCGAACACCGATTGCCAGTTGCTGGGCGGGGTGCCGTCCTCGTTCGGATCCTGCCAGACGTACCAGTCGGCCTTCGGGTTCTCCCGGTTCTGGCGGCTGTCCGCGAACCATGCGTGCTGGTCGGATGTATGCGCGTAGACCTGATCGATCAGCACTTTCAGGCCCAGTTCGTGCGCGCGGGCGACCAGCGCGTCGAAATCGGCCATCGTGCCGAACACCGGGTCGATCCCGCGATAGTCCGCCACGTCGTAGCCGAAATCGCGCATGGGAGAGGTGAAGAACGGCGATATCCAGATCGCGTCCACGCCCAGCGCCGCCACATAGTCCAGCCGGCGGGTGATCCCGGCCAGATCGCCCACACCGTCTCCATCGCTGTCCTGAAAGCTGCGCGGATAGATCTGGTAGATCGCCGCGCCCTGCCACCACGGGCGCGCGGGCTGCGCATCGGGCTCCACGACAGGCTCGGGCTGGGGGGCATTCGCAAGGGAGTGGTCGAGGGTCATGCGCACCTTTCGCGAAGGCTGGCGGAGCGTGCCGCTATAGCAGGCGCGATATGCGCTGGCGAATTTTTTGCGGCAGCGCACAATGGCTCTTGCCGCTCTGCAACGCTGTGCTAGCCATGGTGGTGGAAGTCGGGGAAGAGAGAGGGACGCATCGCCTGCGAGGCGTTCCGAACATGGCGTAAACCGCTGCCGCTGAACGTTTTTATCGTCCGGCGGTCGGCCCGTTCAGGAGTGTGCCCGTGGCTACCGATCCTGTGTCAGACAGTTCCCCGCTGGCTTCCGTGCAAACCCCGTCCGAAATGGACAAGCACATCGTCAGCGTGCTGCGCAACCGCGTGGGCAAGGATGAGCGCGCGGCCAAGCAGTACGACTGGTACACCGCGTCGATCCTGGCCCTGCGCGACAAGGTGATCGATACCTGGTTCGATTCCACCCGGCGGACGTACGATACCGGCGGCAAGCGGGTCTATTACCTCTCGATGGAGTTCCTGATCGGTCGCCTGCTGCGTGACGCGCTCTCGAACATGGGCATGACGCGGGAGTTCGAGAAGGCGCTGGCCGCGCATGGGCTGGACCTTGCCGCGCTGGAGGAGCTGGAGCCTGACGCAGCGCTGGGCAACGGCGGCCTGGGCCGCCTTGCCGCGTGTTTCATGGAGAGCCTGGCCACGCTGGACATCCCGGCTTACGGCTATGGCATTCGCTACAAGAACGGCATGTTCCGCCAGCGCATCGACGATGGCTGGCAGGTGGAATTGCCCGAAACCTGGCTGGCCCACGGCAACCCGTGGGAGTTCGAGCGGGTGGAGAGCACCTACCGCATCGGCTTCGGCGGCGAAGTCGTGGCCGAGGGGGAGGGCGTGTTCTGGCATCCGGCCGAGCAGGTGGAGGCTACCGCCATCGACACCCCGATCGTCGGCTGGAAGGGCAAGCGCGTGAACACGCTGCGGCTGTGGACGGCCAGCCCGCTCGATCCGATCAAGCTGGATGCCTTCAACGCGGGCGATCACTTCGGCGCGCTGGCGGAGCAGGTGCGTGCGGACAGCCTCGTGCGCGTGCTCTATCCCGCCGATTCCAGTCCCGCCGGGCAGGAACTGCGGCTGCGGCAGGAGTATTTCTTCACCGCCGCCTCCATTCAGGACATCGTGCGCCGCCACGTCCAGTACGAAGGCGATATCCGCACCTTGCCGGAAAAGGCTGCGATCCAGCTCAATGACACCCACCCCTCGGTCGCGGTAGCGGAGCTGATGCGTCTGCTGGTCGATGAAAACGGCCTTGAGTTCAACGAGGCGTGGGACATCTGCCGCCAGACGGTATCCTACACCAACCATACCCTGCTGCCCGAAGCGCTGGAATCCTGGCCGCTGCCGCTGTTCGAACGGATGCTGCCGCGGCACATGCAGATCATCTATGCGATCAACAGCCGCGTGCTGCGTGAAGCGCGCAAGGCGGGCTGCGACGATGCGCAGATCTCCGCGATCTCGCTGATCGACGAGGGCGGGGAGCGGCGCGTGCGCATGGCGAACCTGGCTTTCGTGGGATCGCATTCGGTGAACGGCGTGGCCGCGCTCCATACCGAGCTGATGAAGGAAACGGTCTTCGCCGACCTTCACAAGCTTTATCCCACTCGCATCAACAACAAGACCAACGGCGTAACGCCGCGCCGCTGGCTGCAGCAGTGCAATCCCGGCCTGACCCGCGTGATCCGCGATGCCATCGGCGATGGGTTCCTGGACGATGCGGAAAAGCTGGTGGACCTCAACGCCTTTGCTGAGGACGCACAGTTCGGGGAGCGGATTTCCGAAGTGAAGCGTGCCAACAAGGTGGCGCTGGCGGACTATATCAAGAAGACGATGGGCGTGCGCCTCGATCCCGATGCGCTGTTCGATGTGCAGATCAAGCGCATCCACGAATACAAGCGCCAACTGCTCAACCTGATCGAGACGGTGGCGCTTTACGACCAGATCCGCAGCCATCCGGAGCGGGATTGGGTGCCGCGCGTGAAGATCTTCGCGGGCAAGGCGGCGCCCAGCTATCACAACGCCAAGCTGGTCATCAAACTGGCGAACGACATCGCCCGGCGCGTGAATGCCGATCCCTCCGTCGGCGGGCTGCTGAAGGTGGTGTTCATGCCGAACTACAACGTCAGCCTGGGTGAGCGGATCTTCCCGGCGGCGGACCTATCCGAACAGATTTCGACCGCGGGCATGGAAGCGTCCGGAACCGGGAACATGAAGTTCGCGTTGAACGGGGCTCTCACCATCGGCACGCTCGATGGCGCCAATGTCGAAATCCGGGACCATGTGGGCAATGACAACATCGTGATCTTCGGTCTCACCGCCGAAGAAGTGGCCCAGAAGCGCGCCAATGGCTACAATCCCCGCGAAGTGATCGAATGCTCGCGCGAGTTGAGCCAGGCGCTCACCGCCATATCCTCTGGCGTATTCTCCCCCGACGATCCGGATCGTTACAAGGATCTGATCGGCGGCATCTACGACCATGACTGGTTCATGTGCGCGGCCGACTTCGACAGCTATGCCGGCGCGCAGCGTTCGGTTGACGCATGGTGGGAAGATACTTCACGCTGGCGTGCGGCGACGATACGCAATATTGCGAATGTCGGCTGGTTCTCGTCCGACCGGACGATCGCCGAATATGCGAGAGAGATCTGGAAGGTTCTGTGAAGCCAAAGGACAGTCTGCAACCACCGGAAAGTGCGATAGAGGCTCTCCTTCAAGGCGTTCATGCCGACCCGTTCTCGCTTCTCGGCGTCCTGCCCGGGCCCGATGGTACGTTCGTGCGCGCCATCCTGCCCGGGGCTGAAGAGGTGGAGGCGTTCAGCCTGGATGGGCGGCGGCTGGGCCTGCTGGGCAAAGTGGACGATCGCGGGCTGTTCGAAGGCAAGCTGATCATTCAGCCGCAGCCGATCCGCTACCGCTGTTCGGATGGGCACCATCAGTGGCTGGTCACCGATCCCTATACTTTCGGGCCGGTGCTGGGTCCGCTGGACGATCTGCTGATCGCGCAAGGCACGCATTTCCGGCTGTTCGACAAGCTGGGTGCCCATATCATCAGCCATGAAGGCACCGGCGGCGTCCACTTCGCGGTCTGGGCGCCCAACGCCCGCCTCGTCAGCGTTGTGGGCGATTTCAACGACTGGGATCCGCGCCGCCACGTCATGCGCGATCGCAAGGATATCGGCGTGTGGGAGATCTTCATCCCCGACATCGCCGACTATCGCGCCTACAAGTACCACATCGTCGGCGCCGACGGCATGGAGCAGCCGCTGAAGGCCGATCCTTTCGCCTTCATGTCGGAAATCCGCCCCGCCACCGCCTCTATGACCGCGCATCCGGCCAAGCTGGACTGGGGGGATGAGGCGCACCGCGCGCACTGGGCCAAGGTCGATCCGCGCAAGGTGCCGGTGTCGATCTACGAAGTGCACGCCGGATCATGGCAGCGCGACCGCTGGAACTGGTTCCTCAATTGGGACGATCTGGCGGACCGGCTGATCCCCTACGTGGTCGAAATGGGCTTCACCCATATCGAATTCCTGCCGATCAGCGAGCATCCCTACGACCCGTCATGGGGATACCAGACCACCGGGCTCTACGCGCCCAGCGCCCGCTTTGGCGAACCGGCCGGCTTTGCGCGCTTTGTGGATGGCGCGCACCGGGCGGGGGTGGGTGTCATTCTCGACTGGGTGCCCGCGCATTTCCCCACCGACCAGCACGGCCTCGTCCGTTTCGACGGCACCGCGCTTTACGAACATGCCGACCCGCGCCTTGGCTTCCAGCCCGACTGGAACACGCTGATCTACAACTTCGGCCGGCGCGAGGTGGTGAGCTTCCTGGTCAACAACGCGCTGTTCTGGGCGGACCGCTATCACGTGGACGGGCTGCGCGTGGATGCCGTCGCCTCGATGCTCTACCGCGATTATTCGCGCAAGGAGGGCGAGTGGCTGCCCAATGCGCAGGGCGGGCGTGAGAACTGGGAGGCGGTGGACTTCCTGCGCGCCGTGAACCGCGCGATCTATGGCCAGCATCCCGGCGTCATCACCATTGCCGAGGAATCGACGGCGTGGCCGGGCGTCACCCAGCCGGCCTACGAAGTCGACGACGGAAAACGCGCGAGTTCTCTTGGCTTCGGTTTCAAGTGGAACATGGGCTTCATGCACGATACGCTGCGCTACATGGCGCGCGATCCGGTGCATCGCCGCTATCATCATAACGACATCACCTTCGGGCTGACCTACGCCTTCAGCGAGAACTACGTCCTGCCGCTCAGCCATGACGAAGTGGTCCACGGCAAGGGATCGCTGCTGGGCAAGATGAGCGGGGACGACTGGCAGCAGTTCGCCAACTTGCGCGCCTATTACGGCATGATGTGGGGCTATCCCGGCAAGAAGCTGCTGTTCATGGGGCAGGAATTCGCCCAGCGCCGCGAATGGAGCGAAGAACGCGCGCTGGACTGGGACTTGCGCGATGCCCCCGCGCATGAAGGCGTGCGCAATCTGGTGAAGGACCTGAACGCGCTCTATCGCACCAAGCCGGCGCTCCATGCCGGCGATTGCGACGGCAACGGCTTCGAATGGCTGGTGGTGGACGATGCCGAAAACTCGGTCTTCGCGTGGCTGCGCAAAGCTCCGGATGCAAATCCCATCGCCGTGATCTCCAACATGACCCCGGCGCTGCTGACCGGCTATCGCCTGCCGCTGCCGCTGGCGGGCAACTGGAACGAAGTGCTCAACACCGATGCGCTGACCTACGGCGGCGGTGGCAAAGGCAATCTGGGGCACGTTACCGCTGCCGATGGCCACGCCACCGTCACGCTGCCGCCACTGGCGACGATCATGCTGGAATTCGACGGAAACTGAACACGCGCGCCCATGTCTGGGGCTCAGGATGCCTAAGGAGAGTGATTTAGATGCGTACCTCCGGATCGCCGCTCGCACGCGACGCCATGGCCTATGTGCTCGCGGGGGGGAGGGGTAGCCGTCTTGCCGAATTGACCGACAATCGCGCCAAACCGGCAGTCTATTTCGGGGGCATGAGCCGCATCATCGACTTTGCGCTCTCCAACGCGATCAATTCCGGCATCCGCCGCATCGGCGTGGCGACGCAATACAAGGCGCATAGCCTGATCCGGCACATGAACCGCGCGTGGAACTTCATGCGGCCGGAACGTAACGAAAGCTTCGACATTCTGCCCGCCAGCCAGCGCATTTCCGAAATGCTGTGGTACGAAGGCACGGCGGACGCGGTGTTCCAGAACATCGACATCATCGCTTCGTACAGCCCCAAGTACATGGTGATCCTGGCGGGCGACCACATCTACAAGATGGATTACGAGTTGATGCTGCAGCAGCACGTCAACTCCGGCGCGGACGTGACGGTGGGCTGCCTTGTCGTGCCGAAGAAGGAGGCGACCGCTTTCGGCGTGATGCATGTCGACGAGAACGACGTGATCACCTCTTTCCTGGAAAAGCCGAAGGATCCGCCGACGATCCCGGGCGATCCGCACAATTGCCTGGCGTCCATGGGCATCTACGTCTTCGATACGGAGTTCCTGTTCGAACAGCTTCGCCGCGATGCTGAGGAGCCCGATTCCAAGCGCGATTTCGGCGGCGACATCATCCCCTACATCGTCAAGCACGGGAAGGCGCAGGCGCACCGCTTCACCAATTCCTGCATCCGCGCGGCGGAAGAGATCGAGGAATATTGGCGCGACGTCGGCACCGTGGACGCCTATTTCGACGCCAACCTCGACCTGACCGACACCGTGCCCAAGCTCAACATGTACGACCGCGACTGGCCGATCTGGACCGACACCGTCGTCGCCGCACCCGCCAAGTTCGTGCATGACGAGGATGGCCGCCGGGGCGAGGCGATATCCTCGCTGATCAGTCAGGACTGCATCGTTTCCGGATCGCTGGCGCGGCGCTCGCTGCTGTTCACGGGGGTGAAGATGGGCAGTTACTCGTCCGTCAACGAAGCGGTGATCCTGCCCTACTGCAACATCGGCCGCCACGCCCGGCTCAGCCGCGTGATCATCGATTCCGGCGTGCGCATTCCGGAGGGGCTGGTGGTGGGAGAAGACCCCGTTCTGGACGGGCAGCGTTTTCGCCGCACTGACAATGGCGTATGCCTGATCACCAAGCGCATGATCGAGCGCCTCGACCTCTGAATTTGGAAAATACGTGAAACGCATTTTCGAGACGGCACCGGCCCGCTCCCCCACCCGACCTCCCATCAGGATACACTCGTGGGAGGTCGGGTGGGGGAGCGGGCCGGTGCCGTCAAAATCCGCCTGCGGCGGATTTTCAATCGTCGTCAAAGGGTAATAAATTGAAAGTCTTGTCGGTCGCATCCGAAGCGGTTCCCCTAATCAAGACCGGCGGGCTGGCCGATGTCGCCGGGGCATTGCCCGGCGCCCTGGCACCCAACGGCGTTGAAGTGACCACGCTGCTGCCCGGCTATCCTTCGGTGCTGAAGGCGATCGGGCGGGCGAAAGCGGTTCACGCATGGGAATCGCTTCTGGGCGTTCCGGCGCGGCTGCTTTCGGCCAAGATCGACGGATATCCGCTGCTGGTACTGGACGCGCCTCTGCTCTTCACGCGCGACGGAGCGCCTTACACCGACGGCGCCGGTCGCGACTGGGGCGACAACTGGCGGCGCTTTTCCGCCTTCGGCCGGGCCGCTGCCGATATTGCCGGCGGTGCTGTGCTCAGCCGTGGCAAACCGCAGCGCTTCGACGTCCTGCACGCGCACGACTGGCAAGCGGCGATGGCCTGCGCTTATCTGCGCTTCGCTCCGCTTGGCGGGGAGGAAGGCCGCGTCCCCTCGGTGGTCACGGTCCACAACATGGCGTTCCAGGGCTGGTTCGGTGCCGAGATCTTCCCCAGCACCGGCCTGCCCACCGCAGCCTGGACGATGGACGGCGTGGAATATCACGGTGGCCTTGGCATGCTGAAGGCCGGGCTCGCCTGCGCCGATGCGGTCACCACCGTCAGCCCGACTTACGCGCGCGAAATCCGCTCGTCGAACTTCGGCATGGGCTTGGAGGGGTTGGTGATCGCGCGCGGCAATGCGGTTTCCGGCATCCTCAACGGCATCGACACCGAACTGTGGAACCCGGCGAGTGATCCGGCGCTGTCCGCCCGCTACACCGCGCGCACGCTGGACAAGCGCAAGGCCAACAAGCGCGCGCTGGAGATCGAGTTCGGGCTGGACGAGGATGACGGCCCGCTGTTCATCGCCGTCAGCCGCCTCACCTGGCAGAAGGGCATGGACGTGCTGCCCGAAGTGCTGGACCACTTGGCAGGCATCGGCGGACGGCTGGCGCTGCTCGGCGCCGGGGACCGTGCGATCGAACGGCAACTGCGCGAAGGCGCGGCGCGCCATCCCGGCCGCATCGGCCTGCGGTTCGGTTATGACGAGGACCTGTCGCACCGCATGCAGGGCGGCGGCGATGCGATCCTGATCCCCTCCCGCTTCGAACCTTGCGGGCTGACCCAGCTCTATGGCCTCGCCTATGGCTGCATTCCCGTGGTGGCGCGCACCGGCGGGCTGGCGGACACCGTGATCGACGCCAATCCCGCCGCGCTGGCGGCCGGCGTCGCCACCGGAGTCCAGTTCGATGGCGTCCATTACGACGCGATGGCCGCCGCGCTCACCCGCACGCTGGAGCTTTGGCAGGAGCCGGAAACCTGGGCCGCGATCCAGCGCAACGCGATGAAGGCGGACTTCTCCTGGAAAGCCAGCGGCGCGGCTTACGCAAGGCTCTATCACAAGATCGCGGCATGAGCCGATTGGGCGTCGAACTGGCAGCCGGGGTGACGCGCTTTGCGGTGCGTGCCCCGGCCGCCGACATGGTCTGGCTCTGCTGCTTCGACGACGCGGGAGAGACGCGCCACGCGATGACCCGGCAGGGACCTAACTGGACATTGGAACTACCCGGCGCGCTGACCGGCCTGCATTACGGCTACCGTGCGGCCGGTGAGTGGGCGCCCTCGCGCGGGCTGTGGTTCGATCCCGCCAAGCTGCTGGTCGATCCGCGCGCGCTCGAACTCGACCGTCGCTTCGTGCAGGACCCGCGCCTCGCCCAGTTCGGCGCGGACACCGCCGACATCGTGCCGCGCGCCGTGGTGCCCGCGCCGTTGGAGCCGGTATTGCCGCAGCCGGCTCATTTCGCGCCGGGCGGGCTGGTCTACGAAGTCAACGTCCGCGCCTTTACCAAGCTGCATCCCGATGTGCCGGAGGACATGCGCGGCACCGTAGCCGCCCTCGCGCATCCGGCGGTCTTGGCGCATCTGAAGAAGCTGCACGTTTCCGCCGTCGAACTGATGCCGATCGTGGCGTGGATCGATGAGCGTCACTTGACGCCGCTCGGCCTCGTCAACGCCTGGGGGTACAACCCGGTGGCGATGATGGCGCTCGATCCCGGCCTCTGCTCGGGCGGCGTGGCCGAACTGCGCGCCACGGTGGCGGCGCTCCATGCCGAGGGGATCGGCGTGCTGCTGGACGTGGTGTTCAACCATACCGGGGAGAGCGACACGCAAGGCGGCGTGGTTTCGCTGCGCGGGCTGGACAATGCGGCCTATTCCCACGCACCGGATGGCACGCTGATCAACGATACCGGCTGCGGCAATACGCTGAACTTCGCCAATCCGGCAGTGCGCGATCTGGTGCTGGACGCGATGCGCCATTTCGTGACGGCATGCGGCGTGGACGGCTTCCGCTTCGATCTTGCGCCGGTGCTGGCGCGCGGCCCCGGCTTCGATCCCGCCGCGCCGATCTTCGCGGCGATCGCCGCCGATCCGGTGCTCTCCACCCGCGTGATGATTGCAGAGCCGTGGGACGTCGGCCCTGGCGGCTACCAACTGGGCAACTTCCCCAGCAACTGGCTGGAATGGAACGACCGCTTTCGCGACGACGTACGCCGCTTCTGGCGGGGTGACGAAGGCATCGGCACGCTGGCGACGCGGCTGGCGGGATCGTCCGACGTGTTCGGCCCAGTTCAACCCGGTGCCGCCTGCCGCTCGGTCAATTTCCTGGCCGCGCATGACGGTTTCACGCTGGCGGACACGGTATCCTACGAAAACCGCCACAACTGGGCCAACGGAGAAAACAACCGAGACGGCCACGGCGAGAACTACAGCTGGAACCACGGGGCGGAAGGCACGACGGACGATCCGCAGATACGCGCCGCGCGCAAGGCCGACCTGAAGGCGATGCTAGGCACGCTGTTCGCCTCCACCGGCACAGTGATGCTGACGGCGGGGGACGAATTCGGCCGCACCCAGCACGGCAACAACAACGCCTATTGTCAGGACAATGCCATCGGCTGGGTGGACTGGGAAAGCCGTGATCGCGAACTGGAGGACCATGTGGCGGCACTGGCGGGGGAACGCGCACGGCACCTCCACTGGTTCCGTCGTTTTCCGGAACCGATCCGCTGGCTGCGGCCCGACGGGCAGGACATTTCGGTGGCCGACTGGGAGAATGCGCAAAGCGCCGGCTTCGTCTACGAAACCGCCGCCGCCACTTTCCGCGTGACGGTCGATCGCAATCGCCGCGATGTCCGGGTTTCGGTGCCGGAGCGGCTACTCTAGCCCGAAAAGGCCTTCAGGCTGAACAGGCGCAGGCGCACGCCGATGGCCAGACATGCCAGCGCCAGCGCGGTTGCGCCCAGCAGCCCCGCTGCCAGACCGGGCAGGGGTGGCAGCGACAGCAGGGGCAGCAGCCAGCGCCGGGCGGCATAGAGGGTCAGGCCATAGGCAAGCGAGAGCAGGCAGGCCCCGATGAAGTTCCGAACCGCCGGCCCCGTGTCGATGCCGCCGCGATTCTTCATCAGGTAGAACGCCCAGGCTGTGGCGCAGAGCACGACTGTCGCCTGCGTCCAGGCCAGCGCGGCCAGACCGAATGGCGTCGCCACGACCACCGCCGTCGTCGCCACGACGGCGGTCGCCAGATTGAACAGCATGACCCAGCCTGTTCGGTCCAGCGCGGAGAAGGCGGGTTCGACCAGCATCTGGCCGGTCCCGGCGAGGCCGCGCAGCGCCATGGCATATGTAACGCCCAGCGCGGCCGCGTAGGCCGGGTTGAAGAACAGCGGGATAACGTCCCCGATGAACACGATCAGCACGGCCGCCACGATGCCGGCCAATAGCGCGATCGTGCCGGAAAACCGCGCGAGCGTGCGGGCCAGATCGTTTTGCTTGCGCGCGTCTTCCCCGAATTGGGTGATGGCGAAGTTGCTCATCGTCAGGGTCAGCATCTCGCTGGCGCCGGTGGCGAGGCGATTGCCGAAACGATAGAGGCCCACCGCCGATGGCGAATGGAGCACGCCTAGCAGCAGGTCCGCGGCGTAGAGGGCCAGAAAGTCCAGCATGCGCGATCCGTAGAGTGCGCTGGAAAAGGTCGTCGCCCGGCGCGCGATTGCCTGGGAAAAGCGCCAGCTGGGCCAGTCTCTGGCGAACGTGGCATAGAGCAGCGTGCCGCTGATCACGCGCAGATAGCGGAAGGCGACCAGCGCATAGAGCGAGTGCCAGAACCACAGCAGCAGGGCCCCACCCACCAGCGCGACCAGATTCTGCGCGAACATGATCTGGAAATTGAGCATCACCGCCTTGCGGCGCAGCAGCGCGGCGGACGACCATGCGCCGATGCTGGCAAGCGGCTGGATCAGCAGCAGCAGCAGCAGTACCGGGCCCAGATCCGGCGAATGGAACAGCCATCCCAGCGGATAGGCGGCAAGCGCCAGCAGCCCGGAGGCCAGGCTGACCAGTGCGAAAATCAGCCAGAAACAGGTGGACAGCACCAGCGCGTCATCCTCGCGCGCGGTGAGGACGAACTGGTAGAACCCGGTGTAGGTCAAAGTCTGGATCAGGATTATGAAGACGATGCCCAGCCCATAGACGCCGTATTCGGGGGGCGGCAGGAACCGCGCCGCCAGCAGCGTCATCACCAGTGTGGAAACCTGTTGCAGCGACCGGGCGGTGAAGGCGAAGATGGCCTTTGCGCTGCTGCGGATCACCATCGATCGTCCGACCCGGCTCAATACTGCTTCGGTCATGGTGATGAAGGGCTCCGCAGGTGATCGACGTCGATGGAGGCGGGCCGGGGAGCGGCCCATCCATGGGAAAACCATTAGGTCGATGCCGCATGGGCGTCGTCCGGCGATAGATCACTTTTCGTGGCAAATGGGCGCGGCGCATGGCGGCGGGCCGTCTCGCTTTCGGCAGCGATCGGCGTGTGGACCGGCAAGCGGCGGCTTGTGCCGCGGCAGATGTGCCGCAGCGAAATTAGGTCCATTTCGAAGGCGATCACGCCGGCCGCCGCTTGCCGAGCGGACCGTGCTTCCCCCACAATGCTTCTGCCCGCAGGGGAAGCGCGCGATGCCACGTGGCGGCGCGCAAGGGGGATTCGATATGGTGGCAGTGCAATTGCGCGAATCGACCAAGCGCGCGGCCGGCTGGGCGATCAGCCGCGCGGTGCCGCGCTATCGCTTTACCAATTGCCTGTTCATCCTGGCGCACATGCGCTGCGGATCCACCGCGCTGGCCAACATCCTCTGTTCCCGGCCGGATGTAAGCGGATATGGCGAATCCCACGTCCGCCATGATGGCCGGGATGCACTGGGCCGGCTGGCGCTCAACCAGATGCGGCGCGGCGGCTGGAAACCCGGCGCCGGGTTCCTGTTCGACAAAGTGCTGCATGACCGTCACGACGACGCGGTGCCTGCCGACTTCTTCGATTCCCGCGCGATCTTCGTGATCCGCCGGCCGGAGGAGGCGATCCGTTCGATCGTGTCGCTGTTCCAACGCCTGGATCGCGACGAATACACCACTCTCGACGAGGGGGCGGACTACTACGCGATGCGTCTGGCGAGGCTGGAGCAGTTGTGGGCGCGCTATCCGCAGCATCGGCGCGTCGGCATCACGCACGACGTTCTGATGGGCGATCCCGAAGGGGCGCTGCGCCGGATTTCCGATCGGCTGAACATCGCACCGGTGCTGGAGAATCGCTACGTCAGCTTGGCGGCTTCCCGTCGTGGCGGGGGCGGCGATCCGTTTGCCAGCGGTCTTCACGGGCGGATCGAACCCGGCCTTGCCCGCGCGCCGGAATACATGGCGCCGCTGGACCTCTCGCCACGCCGGCAGGCCATCGTAGCCGAGCGTTATGAGCGATTGCGAGCCGCATTCCTGCTCGGTTGAAAGCGCTCTGGCCGCAATTCCCAGGCGATATTGCGGTGCAGCATTGCATGACATTCGAAGTCGGGATGGTTGTGGCCTGTAATGGCCGTTGATGACGATGCATGCCGTTTTTCATCGGCCCGTGGCAAATGCTTGAAAGATTTACTTTGCGGGCATCGTAACAAGTACTGATCCCTAATGTCTGTAATTCATTCCAGTTCGGTCAATGTTTCGCGGAAATAATCCGGATTGGAAGGGGTTCGTGTTGCGACAGCGAAAGGTTGGTTGATAGGTTTGGTAAATCAGGGGGCAATTCTTTTTATTGTGTGAGGGGGGAAATGGCCGGTTCCATGCTTCGGATACTTCGTCATGGTTCCGCCATGCCTCCACCAGCCTGTTTGCAGGACGGTGCCCGCTTGCGCGAAGCCGATCTCGACAGAATGCGCGACGGGGAATTGCGCAGCTTTTACTTTGAGGATGACGATGTCGTCGATGACACTCGGGAGGCTGGCCCCAGGGGAGGGCGCGCCGCCCGGAGGTATCCAACGGCATGGGATTCGGAAGACTTGCGTCCGTCAAGACCGGTGCCCGCGCTGCCCGAATGGATGCTGCCGGAAACCGATCGATCCGAACCGGACGAGAGTGGCGCTGTCCAGGCTGAGATTTCGCAGGCTGAGATTTCCCGATCGGAATCCGCCCAGCCGGCAACCGCCCAGGAAGCCCATACCGCCGCACCTACGCCAGGCATCGCATTGGCCCGGCGGACGAGTGCGGCCGAAGCGCTTTGCTGGCGTGGTTTCGATATCGCTGCTTCGATGGCAATACTTGTCTTTCTGCTGCCAGTACTGCTGATGCTTGCCGTTCTGCTCTATTGTGGCGATCCAGGGCCGATCTTCTACCGGCACAGGCGCATCGGTTATCGCGGGCGCTACTTCGATTGCCTCAAGTTCCGTTCGATGAAGACCGATGGCGACGCGCTGTTGCGCGAACATCTGCGCGCCAATCCCGCCGCCCGAAGCGAATGGGACGCGACGCGCAAGCTGCGCGACGATCCGCGTGTCACCAAAGTGGGGGCCATCGTCCGCAGGCTCAGCCTCGATGAATTTCCGCAATTGGTGAACGTGCTGCGGGGGGACATGAGCCTTGTCGGCCCGCGGCCGATCGTCGAGGAAGAGGTGTGGCGCTATGGCCGGCATTTCGAGCACTATTGCCTGGTCCGTCCCGGCCTGACCGGTCTCTGGCAGACCAGCGGCCGCAGCGACACGTCCTATCAGCGCCGGGTGGAGCTGGATGTGTCCTACGTGGTCCGCAAGGGCGTGGTTCTGGATTTCTGGCTGCTTTGCAAGACCGTTCCCGTGGTCCTGCTGGCGCGCGGTTCCTACTGAAAAAAAAAACCGCTAGCGCGCGGCGGAGAGCACCGCCTCTTCGAAACGTCCGACAGGGGCAGAAGCGGACGAAATGGGCAGCTTTTCGCCGCAATGCGCGGCGATCTTGGTGCAAGCGAGGGACTGAGGGGCCATGAACGCTTTTCCGGAACGGATCGAACCCATGGCGCAAGCCACGGGGCAACCAAGCGTGGCCGTGGTGGTGGCCAGCCTTGGCCGACCCGAACTCATCACCCAATGCATCGCCGAAATGGCGCGGCAGACCCGCCGGCCGGATGTGCTGCTGTTTTCGGTGGTGCATGCGGGGGACCTGCCCGATGATTTTGCCGAAAGCGAAGGCGTGCACGTGGTCATGGGCCCCAAGGGCCTCTGCGCCCAGCGCAATCGCGCGCTGGACTGGCTGGCGGGGCGGTACGACGTCGTCATGTTCTACGACGACGATTTCGTGCCGGCGCGCAACAGCGTGGAGAAGATCGCGGAATTCTTCGCGGCCCATCCCGATGTTGCCGGGGCCACCGGTAACGTTTTGCGCGATGGCATATGCACCTCCGGCATTTCGCATTCGGAAGCGCGGGATATTCTGGCCGAACACGAAAGCCGGGATTTCCACCCCAACTGCATCGTCTGTTCGCTGGACGGGCTCTATGGCTGCAACATGGCCTATCGCACCTCGGCCATCGCCGGGCAGCGTTTCGACGAAAGGCTGAAGCTCTATGGCTGGCAGGAGGATGTCGACTTTGCCGCCTCGCTGCGTGGGCAGGGGCGGATCGTCAAGACGTTCGCGTTTTCCGGCGTACACATGGGGATCAAGTCGGGACGGATCTCCGGCGTGCGATTTGGCTATTCACAGATCATCAATCCGCCCTATCTTGCCCGCAAGGGTACGATGTCGGTCGGAACCGCCGCTCGGCTGATGACCCGCAACCTGCTGGCGAACCATGCCAAAGTGTTCTGGCCCGAACCTTGGGTGGATCGCGTGGGGCGGGTCAAAGGCAACTGGATCGGCATTGCCGATCTGATGCGGGGGCGGCTGACGCCCGAAAGGGTGGAGGGTCTCTGACATACCGCACGCTTCGCAGCCGTAACCCCGCATCCGGCAGTCGCCTGCGCGGTTGTGCGAACTATCTGGAAGTCGTGGTGGTGGGGGCCGGGTTGCTGGTCCTTGCCGCAGGGCGCCTGGGCGGGGCTTTCCCGCTGCTGGACATGGCCAATCTGGCGGCCTTGCCGGCGGCGCTTCTGGTCGTACTGGGATCGCTGTCGCTGATGGTGCGCCGAAGGACCACCTCAGCGCGTGTCATCGGCGCATGCGGTCTGGTGCTGGGACTGCTGGCCACATTGCCGGCAGGCGCGGTGCCTTCCCGGTGCGCGCCGTCCGCGCCGCGACTGCGCGTTGCCTGGATCAACGCGCACGGGCCGGTCGCTCCCGAACCGATTGCAAGCTGGGTAGCCCAAGAACACCCGCAGATCCTGGGCTTTGCGGAACTTGAGAAGAGTTCCAAGGACATGCGGGCGATGATGGCGGAGCGCTTCGCCCATCATCGCAGTTGCCTTCCCAATGGCCGTTGCTCGACAATGCTTTTCACGCATATCGCGCCTTCGGAGGCGGAATCGCTGGCCCATGGCGATCCGGAAAATCGCCGCGCCTTGTCCGCCGTTCGCATGGGGTTTGCGGATGGGGGAGCGCTTGGATCGTTTTCGGTCATCGCCCTGCATCTCTCCCACCCGCTGCCGTTGGGGCGCCAACAGGAAGAACTGCTGGAAGCGCAGGCGGCGCTGGCTGATCCCGCGAATGCCATCGTGATGGGGGACTTCAATCTTTCGCCCCGCATGTGGACCTTGCGCGATTTCGCCGCGCGAAACGGCCTGACCGTCACCCGCGCCAGCCGCCCGACCTGGCCGGCAAGCTGGAACGGCATGACGAATCCGGGGCTCTGGCAGATCGATCACTTGCTGGTCGGGCGGAACTGGCAGGTGGAAAGCCTGCGCGTTTCGCCCGATCTGGGTTCGGACCATCGCGGATATGTGGCGGACTTGTGCCGTCCGGATACCGGCCCGGTTCCTGCTGGCCAATCGTAGCCCCGTTTACTGTAGCGTAGTGGCAGGCTGCAGGGGACTGGCCGGCGGTTCGGGTTTCGCCACGGGCGCGCCGCTTGCGGAAAGCTTTGGCGCGGTCACCTTGCGCAAGCATTCGGCGGGATTGGCGCGGGGGAACAGCTTGCAGTCCCAGGCCATCATTTCGCGGTGGCTGGACTGATCGCGGACGTAGAGAAACGCCATGGTCCGCCGGGCGCTGGTCGGGATCGGATAGCTTCGCGGGACTTCGGCGCCGTCCACCCAACCCGTCACTTCACAGAAACTGCGGGATCGGCAAAGGTCCAGCGCCAGCAGGCCGAATGCGCCGGGCATGGCGCGTGGCAGCAGGAAGCCGAAGGCGTCTCCGGACGGTTTCAGCAGCTTCAGGTGGGCACCGTGAAGGTCGACACCGGCAAGGTCCGGTGAGGTGAGATCGGTGCTGGCGGCGGCAATGGCGTCGGGCTGGGTCAGCGCCACGGCCGGGATCACTGCGCCGGCGGCCCCCGGCACGCCGTCTGCGGAGGCGGCTGCATCGGGCGACATGCTGGCGGCAATCGGCGCCAGCGGCGCGATCATCGGCTCTCCCGGATCGATGCGCTGGTGAAACGCGGCCGGGCTTCCCCAACCGCCACGCCAGCGGAAGAACAAGTGCGGCCCCACGCGCGCGATTTTGTCCAGCGAACCGCTCCACGGCGGGGCCACCCAGTCCGTATGGTAATGCGTGGCATGGCCGACCGGCGCGAACACGGCGCCGTCCAGCGCTTTCGCCGCAATCGCGCGCGACTTGTCGAACAGCCAGGGGATTGGCCGCCGCGCCATGGCACCATCGCAAGTGAATGTGAACTGGCAGCCGGTCTGTCGCTCGGCACCCTGAAACACCACTCCGCAGGCGCTTGCCGGGAAGGCCGGATGGCGCATCCGGTTCAGCACGACCTGAACCACGGCGCGCTGCCCGTCCAGATCGCCCCCCGCCTCGTAATAGGCGGCGCTGGCGATGCAGTCGATCGCGCGCAGGCGGTCTTCCGGCGATCCGGCGAAGCGGAAGGGCGCGGCGGGCCTTTCGGGCGTGGAGGCAAAGGGGATGGAGGCGTTTATCCGCTGCGCCGCCTCCCGCGCGGCATCGTCCGGCATGCCGCCTGGTGCCGGTGCAGGCAGAACGGGTAGGACGGGCAGGGGAAGGGCGAAGGCGCTCAGGCTTACGGACATGCCGGCGAACAGGCGGGAAACCGGCGCGGCGGTGCCACTGCCCCCCGCAACGGCCCCACCCAGTGCCGAGGATCCGGTCAGCAATACGAGCAGGAGCGGGGCCATCAGCCCCCCCGCCCGGAGCTGAGGACTTGCCGTAAGCTCCGCCATCGGCGCGCGTATAGCGCGGCTTGGGCGCCGCCCGATAGACCTCTGCCGGTCGAGCCGTGGCGAAAGCGCGCCTGCCTGCGCCATCGGCCTATTTGCCCGCTTCCGGGGCGAGTGGATCGGGAACGGTCGCGGGCCAGCGATAGGTGGCCGCGTTTTCCCGGTCCACGTTCGCGGGCTTGACGCCCTGATTCAGCAGCAGCCGGTCGATCGGCCCGATCAGCGGGCGCAGCGGAAGCCCCGCCAGCGCCGCCAGCGGCGGATGGTAGGCATCGGGGTCATAGGCGATTTGGGGTTCGAACATGGCGATATCCAGCAGCCCGGCGTCGCGCAGTACGGCGACTTTGCGGATATAGGCGTCCGCCTCCGTCTGGGCGGCGCTGGTGCGGGCGGTCAGCAAGTCGTTGGTGACGTCCAGCACATCGCGCAAAGTGCGGATGCCGGCGGTTTCCTGCTGCTTCACGCCGTCCACCGCGCTTTGCGCCGCGCGCACCGCCGCATCGTAGCGCGGCTGGGACTGGTCCGCCGAAAGCAGCAGGTTCCAATCGTCCGCAATGGATTCGCGCACATCGCGCCGGGCCTGTTCGATCAGTTGCTGGTCCGCCTCGTTCCGGGCAATCGCCTCTCGCACCGAGGATGTGATGCGTCCGCTGGTGTAGAGCGGCATCGACAGGCTGACCCCGGCGATCAGCGCCTTGGTATAGCGATCGTTCTCATAGTCGCTGAGGGGCGTGCGGCGGGCGGAGGCAAAGGCATCGATCGAAGGGCCCCGTTCCGCACGGGCGGCGGCCAGCGTGGCGCGGGATCGCAGTTCGGTGAACTTGGACGCCAGCAGGGCGGGGCTGTTGCTTTCCGCCTCCACATAAAGCGTTTCCAGCGTGGGCGGGGCCACCAGCGTGGGCAGCGGCTCCAGCGTTTCGGGATAATTGCCCACGACATTGCGGTAACGCGCGGCGCTGGCCTCCACGCCGGCGCGCGCGGCGATCACGCGACCGGCGGCCAGTTGCATGCGGTTTTCGGTCTGCGCGACATCGGGCTCGGTAGCGTCGCGCAGGCGCAGGCGGGCGCTGGTGGTGTCGCGCTGCTGCAGCAGCAGGCGATAGATGTCGCAGGCAACGCCATAGAGTTCGATGTCGCGCCGCAGCGAGACGTAGGCATCCACCACGTCCAGGATCAATTTCTGGCTTTGCGCGCGCAATTCCTCCCGCGCGACCAACTGTTCGGCGGTGGCGGCATCGACCCCGGCGCCGAGTCGCCCGGACGTGAACAGCGGCTGCGAGAGGGAGATTTCGGCGTCCGTGGCGAAGCCGTGCTCCGAAACGGATATTCCCGGAATGGAAGTGCGCGATGTCGTGTAGGTATGGCTGGCGGTGATGCCAATCGTCGGGCCGTAGGCGGCCTTGGCCTGCACCACCGCTTCATCCGCGGCCTTCGACAGCGATCGGGTTGCCTGCAGCGCGGGATTGCGCGTGTAGGCCTTGGCAATGGCCTCCCCCAAAGTATCGGCATGTACAGGCGCGGAGTGAGTTCCGATCGCAAGCATGTATAGAATGGCGACGGACTTTTGCTTGGTTTTTCGTTTCGGAGACCGCGATTGCATCGATATTCCCTCCGTTATCGATGAAATTCTTGAACTTCGTGCAGGACAATATTTGGTTACTGAATTAATAGTATTTGGTGATTATACCAATTGCCGGTGCGATGCAGGGTGTGATTGCTCGATTAGGGAGGAATTCATGTCCGTTTCGGAAAGAATTCACGTCGCGCGGGCCAGAATTCGCGCAGCGTGGCGGGGTGTGAACCGGGATGCTGTATCGCGCCGGGCTATCGGCCAGACGGCCTTTTCGGCGATCGAGGCGGGAGAAGCGCGATGATCCTGGCCATCCGTCTCTCACCGGAAATGCGGTTTGCGGTGGCGCCGATGCGGGGCGTGCTGGCGCCGGTGCTGGCGATCAGCAGCGTCTACAACGTGCTGCTGTTGTCCGGGTCGTTCTTCATGCTGCTGGTCTATGACGATGTCCTGCCCAGCCGCAGCGTGCCCTCCCTGATCAGCCTGCTGGTGCTGGTGGCGCTGGCCTATGGGTTCCAGGCGCTGCTGGATGTCGTGCGCGGGCGCATCATGGTCCATGTCGGATCGCTGTTCATGCGCCGCCTGAGCGACCGGGTGCTGGACGTCGTCTCGCAATACGAACTGAGCCGGGGCGCGCTGCCCAACGGCACGCAGATCGTGCGCGATGTCGATACCGTGCGTTCCTACCTGTCGGGGGCCGGGCCGCTGGCCATCGTCGACCTGCCGTGGATCGTCATCTACCTGCTGGTGCTTTCGCTGTTTCACTGGAGCCTGGGTCTGATCGCGCTGGCGGGCGTGGGGGTGCTGGTCACGCTGATGGTGGTGAACAACCGCCTGACGGAGCCGCTGGCGCTGGCCACCGTGCGCACCGGCGCGCAGCGGGCGACGCTGGCAGAGGCCACCTTGCGAAACGCGGAAACGCTGAAAGCGCTTGGCATGGCCAGCGCGCGCCATGCCGAATGGCACGCGGCAGAGGCGGAATATCTGGCCGCGAACGACCGGTTTTCCTACATTTCCAGCACCATGTCGGGGCTGACCAAGGCCTTCCGCATGCTGCTACAGTCCGCCACGCTGGCACTGGGCGCCTTTCTGGTCATCAACGGCAGCGCCACCGGCGGCGTGATCATCGCAAGTTCGATCCTCTCTGCGCGCGCGCTTGCGCCGGTGGAGCAGATCATCGCCAACTGGAAGGCGATGATCGGCAGCCGGCAGGCGCTGTCCCGCATGCGCGAACTGCTGGAATCGGTGCCGGAGCGGATAGAGCCGATGGGGCTGGCATTGCCCACCACCAACCTGACCGTGCAGGGGGTTGCCGCCGCGCCGCCGGGGCTGCGCGCGGTTACCTTGCTGGACGCGTCCTTCCAACTGGTAGCCGGGCAAGCGCTGGCCGTGGTCGGCCGCAGCGGATCGGGCAAGACCACGCTGGCACGCGTGATATGCGGCGTGTGGCCGGTGGTGCGCGGCTCTGTGCGGCTGGATGGGGCCACGCTGGATCAGTGGTCCAGCGACCAGCTTGCCTCGATCATCGGCTACATGCCTCAGTCGATCGAGCTGTTCAGGGGAACGATCGCGCAGAACATCGCGCGCTTTCGCGCTGATGCCAATCGCGAGGCCGTGCTGGCGGCGGCGCGGGCGGCGGATTGCCACGATCTGATCGTCCGGCTGGAAAACGGGTACGATCACCTGATCGGTCCCGGTGGAGGCGGGCTTTCCGCCGGGCAGCAACAGCGTATCGCATTGGCGCGGGCGCTTTACGGCAATCCGTTCCTGGTCGTGCTGGATGAGCCCAACAGCAATCTGGACTATGAGGGCGAAATGGCGCTGGGCGCCGCCATTCGGGGCGTGCGCGAGCGCGGCGGCATGGTGGTGGTGGTCGCCCACCGGCCCAGTGTGATCGCCCATGTCAGCCACATATTGGCGATGAACGGCGGCAAGATCGAACGGTTCGAAGGTGTCGCCGAGTTTACCCGGCGCATGCGCCGCAACGCGGAGATCGAGCGTGCGTCCACGCCAGAGGCGGCGGATTCGCTGGATGGGCCGGTGCCGGTCGACGGGGCGAACTCTGCGCCTGCATCCGGAACTTCGACGGAAACCACGCCCGCGGTCGCGCCCGCCGGCGAACCCGCCACTCCTGCGGAGATACAGTCATGAACGCACCGATCGCTCAAATGGCGCCGCAGATGCAGTTGCCGGCGCTGGCACCGCCCGCGCCCGGTTTTGACGGGCGCGCGGAACAGGGGTTGAACCGTCTGGTCCGTTTCGGCGTGGGCGCAGTGGCGGTGATGGTCTTCGGCGTGGGCGGGCTGCTGGCCTTCCTGCCGATGGCCGGCGCCGTGATCGCACCGGGCGAAGTCTCGGTGAAGACGCATGTGAAGGAGATTTCGCATCCGTTCGGCGGCGTGGCTTCGCAGATTCTGGTGAAGGATGGGGACCGTGTGCGGCAGGGGCAAGTACTGATCCGGCTGGACAGCACCGTCTCTTCCGCCGCGGCGAAGTATACCGGGTTGGGGCTGGACCAATTGCTGGCGCGCGCGGCGCGGCTGCGTGCGATCCAGTCCGGCGCCGGGGAAGTGGCGTTCCCGCAGGAACTGCTGGCGCGGAGCAGCGACCCGCAGGTGAGCGCGACCATCGCGGATGAGCGGCGCAGCTTCCAGCTCAGCCGGCAGGCCATCGTCGACCAACAGCGGCAACTGCAGGCGCGCGTGGCCCAGGCGAACGCGCAACTGGCCACGTTCGCCAGCCAGGCCGATGCCTATTCCCGGCAGGAACGGCTGGTCGATCAGGAACTGGCGCAGACCCGCCAGCTTTACGAAAACCGCCTGACCACGCTGGATCGCCTCAACGCGCTGGAACGCTCGGCCGTGGGCGTGGATGCCGATCTGGCCTCTGCGCGTTCCAGCCAGACCGAGGCGCGGGCCCATATCGGCGAATTCCAGGTGCAGATGGCATCCTTGCAAAGCGCCGCGCGCAGTCAGGCCGCGCTGGAACTGGCGCAAGTGGAAACGATGATCGCCGACTTGCGCAAGCAGGATGCGGCGGCCAGCGACCAGAACGATCGCACCGCCATCCGGGCCCCGCAGGACGGGATCGTGGACAAGCTGGTAGTGCGCACGGTCGGCAGCGTGGTGCCGGCGGGGGATACGCTGATGGAGATCGTTCCCACGCACGATCGCCTTGTCGTGCGCGCCACCATCCACCTGACGGACATCGATCAGGTGGCGGTGGGGCAGTCTGCACACTTGCGGTTTACCGCGCTCAGCGCGCGTACGACTCCCGAACTGACAGGCGCCGTGGTGCAGGTGGCGCCGGACCGTACGCTGGATCGGGTAACCAATACGGCCTACTACGCAGCCATTGTCTCCGTTCCGGACGAAGAATTTCGGAAGCTTGGAAAGACGCAGCTTTCCGTGGGTATGCCGGTCGAAGTCTTTATTCAGACCCAGCAAAGAACGATCCTGCAATACATCGTTCGCCCTCTTTCGGATCAATTGAAACGCGCACTGCGTGAATAGCGCGGTTACCTTTCCAGCAGGGAATCCCGAAAGCGGCACGTCGTCGGAGTTCTGACGAAGACGGCGTGTCGTAAGGGATGGTCCGAACCGGCGCAGGCCAGGCTGACAGGGTGTCGCATGGCAGGGTGCCGGGACTTTCGGATTGCCTGCACCGGCGCGGGGGATGCGCCCGGAATGCATGCGTTTTCAGGGTGGCGCTCTCGCTGGGCGAGTGGCGATCGGGGGATTTATCGATGAAGCGGGGGCTCGTCAGACTGGCCATGGCATCGGGTGCGGCACTGGTGCCGGGCGCGGCGCTTGCCCAGAACGGGGCAACCAGCGCGGCGATCGTGATCGACCCGTCGCTGACGCGCGACGATGTGGCCGGCACGCGCACCGAACCGGACCTGAAGCAGCGCCCCATCGCGATCGGGCCGCTGTTCGGCCTGCCCAGTCTTTCGGTCAGCGGCGGGTTCGAGAGTAATGTCTTTCACCGCCCGAGTGCCCGTTCGGACTTCGTGGCCACCATCTCCCCCGGGTTCGATCTGCGCTACGACGAGGGCCGGGACAGCGCGGAGCTGCAAGGGCAGGCCACCGTGCGGCGCTTTGCGCGCTTCATCAGCGAAAACAGCGAAGAATTCGCCGTCGATTTCCGGAACCGCCTGGAACTGGACAGGGCCAGCGCCTTTACCGCGCGCGCCGGTTATGCCCGCCTGATCGAGCCGCGTAGCAGCGCCGGTTCGGTGCCCGACGCCGCCGAACCTGTCAGCTTTGGCCGGTTCGGGGCGCAGGCGGGGCTGCGTGCCGGGCTGGGTCGGCTGAGCCTGGAGCCGGAGGCGGCGTTCGAACGGCTGGCCTATTCTCCGGTCAAGCTGGAGAGCGGCGGCGTGGCCGATCAATCGTTCCGCGATACCCGCACCATCCACGGCGCGATGACGATCGCTTACGATTTCAGCGGGTTCTCCCTGTTCGTACAGGGCACCGGGGATCACGTGGAATCGGTTTCGGCCCCGGCCGACAAGCTGCGTGATGCGAATGCCCTGTCGCTGGCCGCCGGCGTTCGCGGAACCATAACCTCTCTGCTGTCGGGCGAACTGGCCGTTGGTTACCAATCGCGCGACTACAAGTCGCCGCTGTTCGGGGACTATCGGGGCGCGACGTTCCATGCCGATGTGCAGTGGTTCGTCACCCCGCTGGTGACCTTGCGCGCGCAGGCGGACCGGGAGTTTCGCAACAGCGGCAATCCGCGCGTGGCCGGCGTGCTGGCCAGCATGGGCACGCTGTCCGCCTATTACGACCTGCTGCGCCAGCTGCGGCTTTCGTTTGAGGGAAGCTTCGAAGTCGATCGCTATCGCGGCGCCGGCACGCGGGCCACGCGCAAGTTCCTGCGCGGGCAGGCCCAGTATCGCCTCAGCCGCAGGATCTCGCTGGGAACGTCGCTGTCGTGGTTGCGGCAGGACGTTCGCGGGGATTCGCTCGTTCCGGAATTTTCCACTCTGCGCGCTGCCGTCGGCCTGACGGTGACGCCCTGATTTACCGCCTGTTCCGCGCTTATTCGAAGGAGCCCTGAGTTTGAACCTTCCAGCCCTTTACGAGCCGCGCGGCGTGGTTCCGCAGAGAGTGGCCGAAAGCGGGTCGGGATATCGGCCTGAAGAGGATCACATCACGGTCGGCTACCTGCTGGCCCTGCTGCGGCGCCGGTCCGCCGTGCTGTTCCTGACGCTGGCGGTGGTCATGGGACTGGCGCTGGTCTGGACCACGGCGCTGCCCCGGATCTACGAATCCAGTGCCGATGTGGTGCTGATCACCCGGCCCACCGACGTCGTCCCGCAGGACTCGGCCGCCAGCGATCCGGCGCGCCCGCGTTCCGAAGAGGTGGAAACCCAGATCCAGGTCATCCAGTCGCGCGAGATGACGGGGCAGGTGCTGGACGATACCGGGTTGATGAAGGACCCGGTGTTCCGCGCGGACATCATCTCGCCGCGCTCCGCGATCGACAATGTGCTGTCCTCGATCGGAATCGAACGGGCACGCACGGCGGACGATACGTCGCTGGATCCTGCGGCGCTGCGATTGAAGGCCATCGTCTATCTGACCCAGCGTCTGAGCGTTGCACGGCTGGGCAACTCGTTCACGTTGCGGATCATGATCGCCGATCTGGATGCGTCACGATCGGCACTTTTGGCCAATACGTACGCCCGCCTGTTCACCACCGACGACTTGCGGGCGCGCGCACGCAACAACACCACTGCGGCGAAAGTGCTGAACGCGCGGGTGGACGAATTGAGCCGGCAGGCGGACGCTGCCAATCGCGATGTGCAGGCATATCGCGTCAGCAACGGGCTGCTCAGTTCGTCCGCCACCAGCCTGACCGAGCAGGAAATCTCCACCTACAACCAGCAGGTCGCCGTGGCGCGGGCGGAAGCGGCGGAAGATGCGGCGGCGCTTGCATCGGCGCGCGCGCAGCTGCGCAGGGGCGGCGCTGACGGCGTGGGCGAGGCGACGGGATCGCAAGTCGTCGCCTCGCTGCGGGCGCAGCGCGTGCAGCTTGTGCTGAAAGAGCGCGACCTGTCGGAACGCTATTTCGATGGCCATCCCGATCTGGTGACCGTTCGCCAGCAGATCGCCGATGTCGATCGCCAGATCGCCGCCGAAGTCCAGCGGTCGCTGCGCGCGCTGGAAGCCAAGGCCAATGCCAGTTCGGACCGCCTGTCATCGCTGCTGGCCAGTCGTGCGGACACGCGTGACCGGTTGAGCCGCGACAATACGGCGCTGGTGAAACTGGCCGACCTCGATAACCGGGCGCAGGCGGTTCAGTCGCTTTACAAATCCTATCTGGAACACCGGAACCAGGTGGTTGCCGGAAGCGGGGCGGAACAGCCGACCGCCCGGCTGATTTCCGCCGCCGCCGTTCCCATTCTGCCTTCCTCGCCCAATCTGCTGCTCAATCTTGCGCTGGGGCTGGTGGTGGGAATCCTGCTGGGCGCGCTGGTGGCGATCCTGGCCGAACTCTCCTATCGCGGCGTCACCACGCTGGATGATCTGGAACAGCGGATCGGTGTGCGCGGGCTGGGTTTCGTGCCCGATTGCGGCTCGGTAGAACCGCGTGGGGACAATCCGCTCGATTCCATTGTCGAACATCCCGAAGGTCCGTTCGCGGAAGCCTTGCGAAACGTGATCGTCTCCATCCGCCATGCGGGCATCGGGTCGGGCACCGTCATCGCCATTACGTCCGCCGTGCCGGGGGAGGGTAAGTCCACCGTGGCGGCCTGCATGGGGCGGGCGCTGGCGATGGCGCATGACCGGGTGGTGGTGGTCGATTGCGACGTGATCCGCGCTCAGCTCAGCAAGATCTTCGGGCTGGAAGGCACCGAGCCGGGCATGCGCGAGGCCGTGCTGGCGGAAGACGGACGGGTCACCTGGTACGAGGATGCCGATTCCAGCCTGCGCGTGGTGCCGATCACTACGCCCTTCGCGCGCGGTGAACGGCTGACCGAACGTGGGCGGCTGAAGCAGGTGATCGACCACCTGCGCGAGGAATTCGACGTGGTGATCCTCGATTGTCCGCCGGTCCTGCCGATCGCCGAATCGCGCGAGATCGTCTCGCTGGCGGATTGCGCCATCCTGGTCGTGCACTGGCGCCGTACGGCAGATCGCGTGGTCCGCGCGGCATTGCGGCAGCTGCCGTTGCGCCGCCTCAAGAGCTACGGCGCGGTGCTGAACGGGGTGGACATGCGCAAACAGGCGCGGTTCGGGGGCAGCGACGCCGCCAGCTTCTATCGCCATTACATGGCGTACTACCAGTGAATGCGATGCTGCATGGCCGGGCGCCGCGCGTGGCGCTGGTCCACTACTGGCTGGTGGCGATGCGCGGGGGTGAGCGGGTGATCGAACGCCTGCTGGACATGTTTCCAGAGGCGGACCTGTTCACCCATGTCTACGATCCCGACGCGGTGTCGGAGAAGATCCGCCGCGCCCATGTGCGGGAGACGTTCATCGGCCGGCTGCCCGGCGCGCGCCGGCACTACCAGAAGTATCTGCCGCTGATGCCGCTGGCGTTGGAGGAGTTGGACCTGCGCGGCTACGATCTGGTGATCAGCAGCGAATCCGGGCCGGCCAAAGGGGTGATCACCGGGCCGGACGCCTTCCACCTCTGTTACTGCCATTCGCCCATGCGGTACTTGTGGGACCATTATCAGGACTACAAGTCGTCCGCCGGGCGGCTGAGCCGGATGATGATGCCCACGATGTTCCATGGGCTGCGCCAGTGGGATGTCAGTTCGGCCAGCCGTGTCGATGCCATCGTCGCCAACAGCAACTTCATCGCGCGGCGCATTCGCAAGGTCTGGGGGCGGGAGGCGCAAGTGGTCCACCCGCCGGTTGCGGTGGACGAATTCGCGCCGGTGGATGCGGTATCGGATCGTTACCTCTGGGTCAGCCAGATGACCCCCTACAAGCGGGCCGACGTGGCGTTGGAGGCGTTCAACCGCCTGGGCGTGCCGGCGCTGATGGTGGGCGATGGCGAGATGTATCGCCACATCCGCGCCCATGCCGGGCCCAACGTGGAAGTGCGTCGCCGGCTGACATTTGCCGAATTGAAGCAGGCCTATGCCACCTGCCGCGCGCTGGTCTTCACGCCGGAAGAGGATTTCGGGATCGTGCCGGTGGAGGCCAATGCCAGCGGCCGCCCGGTGATCGCTTATGGCCGCGGCGGGGTGACCGATTCCATCATCGACGGCGAAACCGGCCTGTTCTTCCGCGAACAGACCGTTGCCGCGCTGATGGACGCCATCGAACGCTTCGAAGGGTGGCTGCCGCAGTTCCGGCCGGAGGCGGCGGTTCGCAATGCCGCCCGCTTCGCGCCCGACAATTTCGCCCGGGGGATCCTGGGCGCCCTCGACCACCATGCCCGCCTGCCGCTCGTCGCGGCGTGATGGGGCTATGAAGGAGTTTGTGTCATGACCTTGCGCACTGTGACGCTTGCCGGATCCGCCCTGCTTTTGGGCTTTGCATCGCTGACCGGCTGCACCACCGCCTCGACCTCTCTGCCCAGCGCCAACATCGTCGAATATCGTCTGGCGCCGGGGGACAAGATCAAGCTGGACGTGTTCCGCGAAGCGTCGCTGAGCGGCGAATATACCGTCAACGACAAGGGCATGATCGGTCTGCCGGTAGTGGGGGAGGTTGAGGCCGGCGGCAGGACGCTTGGCCAGTTGCGCGATGATCTGACCACCACACTGGGCCGTGAATATGTGCGCAATGCCCGCGTCGCGGTGGAGATTGCCAGCTTCCGGCCGATCTACATTCTGGGAGAGGTGCAGAAGCCCGGCGAGTACGACTATGCTGCCCATATGTCGGTCCACGCGCTGGTCGCCAAGGCGGGCGGCTTTACCTATCGCGCCAATGAGAGCGTGGTCTTCATCCGCCACGCCAGTGACGCGATGGAGCGGCCCTATCGGCTGACCAGCGGGGCTTCGGTGCTGCCGGGCGATACCGTGCGCATTGGCCAGCGATATTTCTGACGCGGGAAGGGGGCATCCGATGGCCGGTCGTCTACCCGAACGCGTGGTCCTGTTTCACGATTTCAGCCAGGCGCTGGGCGGCGCGTCCTACCTTGTGCAGGTGCTGATCGACCGGCTGCGCGCGCGCGGTATGGCGGTGACCTTCATCGCCGGGGACGACGGCAGCCGCTTCGCCCGCAAGGATGTGGAATTCGTGCCGCTGGGCGGGGCGGCCCTGCTGGAACGATCGCGGATCGGGGCGATGACGCTGGGGCTCTACAACCGGCGCGCCGCGCGCACGACGGCGGAATGGATCGCCCGCAACGACAGCCCGGGCACCGTCTATCACGTTCACGGCTGGTCGAAGATCCTCACCCCGTCGATCTTCGGGCCCTTGCGCAAGGTTTCCGACCGGCTGGTGCTGCATGCGCACGACTACTTCAACGCCTGCCCGAACGGGGCCTTCTTCAACTATCAGACCGGCCGGTCCTGCGGGCTGGAACCGTTGACGGCGGCTTGCTTGCGCAGCCGCTGCGACAAAGCCTCGCACGCGCAAAAACTTTGGCGCAGCGGGCGGGAGGGGCTGCGGCGGGGCTTGCTTCACGGCATGGCGAACGCCGATCGCCTGTTGCTGATCCATCCGGGGCAGGCCGCCAATTTCGCGCTGGCCCATTGGCCGCAGGACAAGCTTTTCGCGGTGCGCAATCCGGTGTCGCCGCCGTGCGCGGAGAGGGTCGCGGCAGAGGGCAACCGGGGGGTGATTTTTATCGGCCGCATCTCCGCCGAAAAGGGCGCCGATCTTGCCGCGCTTGCCGCGATGCGCGCGCGTGTGCCGATCACTTTCGTCGGTGACGGTGCGGAGCGGGAGCGTGTGCGGCTGATGAACCCGCAGGCGCGCTTTCTGGGGCGGCAGGACCGCGCCGGGATCGCGCGGGCATTGCGGCAGGCGCGACTGGCGGTGATGCCCAGCCGCTGGCCGGAGCCTTTCGGGCTTGTCGCGCTGGAGGCGATCGGTTCGGGCGTACCCGCCATTGTCAGCGACAATGCGCTGATCGCCGACGAAGTGGCCGGCGCCGGGTTTGGCCTGGCGATCGACACCACCGATATCGATGCCTTTGCCGCGGCGATCACGCGGCTTCATGCGGATAATGCCGCCGTGGCCGCAATGTCGGCCGCCGGGCATGCCCGATACCGGGACTTGTGCAGTTCCGATGACGACTGGGCGGGGCAGATCGTCGGCCACTATCGCACTGTCCTGCACGGTGCGGCGGCCCGATCCCTGACGCCATTCCCGATCGAGGAGGACGATCATGTCGCAAGCGCCGTTTGAAAGCACCGGCACCCGCCGCGTTCGCGAGATCGCCTCGCTCGATCTGATGCGGCTGGCGGCGGCGCAGCTGGTGATGTTCTACCACTTCGTGTTCCTTTCCTGGGCGGAGGGGAAGGATACGCGCGGAATCCGGGCCCTGGTCGGAGACGCGCCGCGCCTTCCCGAGCACATGGGCTGGTCCAGCCCGGGCTGGGTGGGCGTGCAGGTGTTTTTCGTGATCTCCGGCTTTGTGATCCTGATGTCTGCCGAGGGGAAAAGCGCCAATGCCTTTCTGATCGGCCGGGTGAAGCGGATCCTGCCGGCGCTGTGGTTCTTCTCGCTGCTGGCGGCGGTGGTGATGATCGGCACCGGCATCCTTTCGCCGGCAGAGGCATCGGTTCGGCTGGCGCGATCGATGGTGCTGTTCCCGATGGGGCCGTGGATAGACGGCGCGGTGTGGACGCTGGTGGTCGAAGCCCTGTTCTACGCGGCGATCTATGTCTTCATCCGCTGCCGGATGATCGGGAACATGACCGGGATCGCGATCGCGATGACGCTGTTCAACATTCTCTTTTGGGGCACGGTCCTGGCCGGTTCGACGGGCCTGCTGGGCGCGTCTGGGCAATGGATCGGTGCTGCCGCTTCGTCCTACAAGCTGCAGGTAACTCTGGTGACCACCAATTGTTACTTTGTCTTGGGCGCAAGCTTGTACCAGATTTTCAAGAAAGAGCGGATCGCGACCAATGCGATGGTCTATGCCATCAATTTCGTGGCCTGTCTGATCTCCACTTACTTTGCGGCGCTTCACAGTATCGGTGTTTCGCAACACGGCCAGAATCCGCTGGCCGCCGCAGCCTTGTGGGGTGGGTTGGTGATCGTGTTGACCGCGTGCGTATTGCTGCGCCTGGGTGCGGGAGAACGGTTCCGCCGCTTCGCCGCCATTGCCGGGTTGCTGACTTATCCGCTCTACCTGACGAACCAGATCACCGGCGGGTTCCTGCTGGGGCTGGCGTACCGGTTGGGCCTGCCGCCGATGGTCACGGTGATCGGCGTTGCCCTGCTCTGCACGGTATTGGCCGGGCTTTTCGCTATTCTGCTGGAACGGCGGATGCAGGATGCGGTTGGTCGCCTGTTGGAGAAGGTGATGCGTCCCGCTCTTGCCTGACGGAAGGGTTCCTCAGCGGCGGGCGCTTGGCGGCGATGGCAAGGGCGGTCGTCATGGCAAGGCAGAAGGCGGTGATCGGCCCGAAGTCGGCATCGCCCACCATCAGCGCCACCATGAAAGGCGCCACGAAAGAGAAGCGGAACGCCGCCATCAATAGATGGGTTTCGGTAGTCGTTCCGTAGGCACGCCGGAAAAGCGTCTGGAGAAGAAACGCATAGTAGAGCGCGCCACCGATAACGCCGGTGCAGGCGAAGACGCCGACCGCGCTGCTGGATGAACGGGTGCCGCCAAGGCCGACGCCGAAGCCATGTGTCTGTAGCAGGCTGGTCATCGCCACGTTGCGCCACATGCCGCGTTGTTCGAACGAACTGGACGATCCCTTTTCCAGCACCATCCGGTCTATCAGCGTCAGGATCGGATCCAGGATCGTCGGGCTGGCGATCAGCAGCACCGCCAGCCCAATGGTCACGCAGGTCACGACCGAAAGCTCGGCGGCAAGGCCCCGGCGATAGAGTGACGACTTGCGCTGATCCACGTTGAGCCGAAGCATCCATTCCAGCGCGCAGACAAGCGCCAGGATCGCCACGCCCACAATCGTGCCGGACGATGTGGAGAGCCAGCAGCACAAGGCCAGCAGCACCATGACGATCGGGGCGTAAAGGTCACGCACGCGGGGATCGGCTATCGCGCGGCGGTAGAAATAGAGCGCGCTGAGCAATCCCAGGCATAGTCCCCCGAAGGAGGACGCCTCCGGCATCAGGCCGACGATGCGCTTCGAACCCATGATTTCGACATCGGTCAGCAGTGCGTAGCTGGCAGTGCGGAACGGCGCCAGAAGCGGGCCGAGAGGGAGGTAGAAGCTGGCAAGGTCCACGAACCCGGTGATCGCGGCCAGTCCGCCGCTCAGGCACAGGGCTTTCAGTGCATGTTGGCGGGCGGTGGGGGACTGCATCGTGCAGGTCAGCGCGAAGACGGAGGCGATGGAGATGGAGAGGTAGGCGAATTGTGAAATGTTCTGCGCGCTTGGCTGCAGCGGCATCGCCTGGGTGAGATCGCCGCGCATCGGCACCACCATCACGTCGCCGGCGAACAGGCGCGGCATGAATACCGTGGCGATTCCGGCGACGACCCAGAACAGGAACAGCAGCAACAGCCGGTCCGGCAGCACGGCCAGCGCCAGGAATGTCGACGGGCCGCGCCGATTGACGAAAGTTCGCGCAATGATGAGCAAGGCCACGATGGGCGTGGGCGTCAGCGTCAGGCCGCCCGTGATCGCCGTGGGCAGGATCGCGAAGGCGCCGAAGGGCATCGTCGCGAAATAGAGGTAGATCAGCACCGGCCCGCGACTGGCCATGCCCCACAGGGCGAGCATCCAGAACAGGACAATCGGAACGGCGTTCATGGGACCATTTCCTTGGCGAAAGCCGGCCGATGCACGTCAGCGGGCATGGCGGCGGCAGGCGGCTTCGGGGCCGCTAACGATGAAGGGTCAAGAAGGTGGCAGCCTGCGCGGGGCACGGCTTCAGACCGAATTCCAGGCGGAGATCCGGCGGCCGATCATGACCTCGAACGCGTCGCGGCGCGGGGCCAGATGCGCTTGCAGGAAGGCGCGGGCGGACATTTCGTCCACTTCGGCCTTGTCGAAAGAAACGGTGGCCGCGCGGCGCAGGCGATCCACCAGAGCGGCGGGCAAGTGTTCGCGGGTGCGCGACCACAAGCCGGAATCCCGAACGCGGCTGACGAAGCCGAAGCGCTGGCGCCGGCTGGTCGGCGGCGAACGGTGCCGCTCGGCCAGTTGCGCTTCGTCGAAACGGAAGGGTGCCAGGCCCAGCCAGGCGATGCATTCGGCCATCGTTTCCCGCCGGCGATGCCGCAGGTCTTCCGCCACGATCACATGGATCTGCGCGGGATCGAAATGGCGGTAATAGGCATCGAGCTGAAGCGCATAGTCCGACGTATCGCGATAGAGCGCATTTTCGCGCACGGCCCGCTCTATCGGCAGCGGTTCCTGGAACTCCTTGAATCGCTGCCAGTAATGCGCCACCGCGCGCTCCACCGGCTCACGCACGAGATAGACGATGCGTGCCTGCGGGCAGGCGGCGGCCAGCCGGGCTGGTATGCCGCTGCGGTGCGGGGCCTGCGAATAATAGACGCTGCCTTCGCCGCGATAGCGGGCCGTTTCGGCGCCGCGCCACAAGTCCAGATAGGCCTGCGGGTCATGCGAACAGGCGCGGCGCGCCATGATCGGCCATGCGCTTTCCAGTTCGTCGCGATCGACGAAGAAGCAGGGTTCCTTTTCGGTGCTCATGCAGATCTCGGGGTGCGCGCCCAGGTATGTGTGGAGCGCGCTGGACCCCGCCTTGGAGGCACCGATTATGAAAAGGTTGGGGGCCAGCGGATCCGGCACGGCGGGATATGCCGGCGCGCGTGCAGGGCTGGCGCTGGAACTGGCGAGCGCGAAATTATCCATCGTCAGGCTATCCATCGTCAGTCCCGGCCTCTCTGCAGGTGGCGAGGCGGTTGACGTTGCCGCGGGAAAGCCCGCGCGGTCGAACCGCGAACAGGCGCAAACTCTATGCGCGCTTCGCGACTGCGAAAGTGCGGGGCCCGGCCAACCTGATCGGTTTCGGACCTTGTTGCCGAAGTCTGCTCTGCGAAACCGCTGCGAAATCACGCCATCGGGCCGGAAGCCGGCGCTGGAATCCCGTGGCCATGCTGGCAAGGTTCCCTTTTGGGCGCCGGATTGCGTCAGGAAATGGCGTAAAACCAAGGCGTTGGTGATGTCCTATGGAAATCAAGCCAAAGCAAAGCGCAATCGGTGCGGGATCTATGAGAACGCCGCTGCGAAACGGTGCAGAAGTTACGGTTCGTAAGCAGAACTGCGCGATAAGCGCTTTCATTCCGGGCGTAGATCCGGGTCGCGGGAATCGAAAAGGAATATCTGACGTGCCCGTTATGACACTGACCGACGATCTCTCTTCTTCGTTCGCATCTTCCGCGACGGCCGAAGCGGATTTCCCCCATCGTTCGACGCGGGAGCTGGAAGCGGTCTTCGCCCGGGGTCGTGCTCAGGGCCGAGGTCGTCGACCGATGATCGGGCTGGGCATTGCCGTCGGGCTTTCGCTGGCCTTCTGGGGCGGTCTTGCTTTCCTGCTGATCTAGCACGCCCGCCGGTTGGGGCACGAACAGACCGTCTGCCGTGGCGCGGGCTTGAGGGCGGGAACGGTTCGATCCGTTCCCGCCCCGCGCGCCGTTGCCGTTAGGCGATGACGATATCGCTGTCGGTCAACTTCTCATCGTAGAAGGTGACGATAGTGCTGCCGTACGTCAGGATCGTGTTGTGGCTGACATAGGACAGGGTGTACCCGGTCCCGCTGGTCAGCCGGACGGTGTCCACCCCGTGTTCGAAGTCGAACACTTTGTCGTGGCCGTCGTTGTTGTCGAACACGAAGGTATCGGCGTAGCCTTCGTTGTCGTTGGCGTCGTTGGGATTGTCGCCATAGAGCACATCGTCGCCGTCGCCGCCGATGATGGTGTCGCTTCCGTTGCCGCCGTAGAGGCGATCGTTCTCGCCACCGCCGTCGAGAAGGTCGTTGCCTTCGCCGCCGAAGAGCCAGTCCTTCGAGCCCATGCCATAGAGCGTGTCATTGCCGGTATCGCCATAGAGGCGGTCGGCATTGGCGGCGCCGTTGATGGTGTCGTCGCCGGCGCCCCCGTGCACGACGTCGCGGCCGCCGCCGGCATCGATGGTGTTGCTGGCAGAGTCGCCCGTGATCTGGTCGGCAGCGGAACTCCCCTTGATCGCGCCTTCACCAGAAACCGTGATGATCGTCATTGAAGAAATCCTTTCCGTCTTGAACGCGCATTGTGTCGATGCGTGGTTCGATGGTCAGTGGTTCGGTGCTTCCCTGGGGCGGCTCAATCCTTTCCGGGAAGCGCCGTTTGGCGTCTTCCCGGTTGCTCGGTCCTGTCGGCACGCCTCCAGGCCCGCCTCCCAACGGAGGCAGTCTGTCGGTACGGCGGCGGTTCACCAGCCCCTTTCCGGGACCGACATCGCCGGCCGACATTTCCGTTTCTTCTTTTTCGGCGAACCCGGTGCAGACATCATGCCCGGTTGCCTGCAGGCACTTTACGGGACGGTATCGCCCCGCAAGATGTCGACAGGCTGCCGGTGTTGATCTGCCCCCGGCACGAACATGGGTGACATCGGAATGGTGCCAGATCGGCGCTAACGCAAACGGCTCAAGCTCCGATTCGAACTGATATGGTGGCAAGCCCTTGCCGTTAACCGCGCAAAATCCTGCCCTGCGGCGTTTTTGCGAATGATTTTAAACGGGATTATTTGCCGGTCGCGCGCCGTAGATCGGCCCGTATCGGTATCGTGTTTACCCTGTCACACAACAAACCGGTTCATGTCGGCCACAATGTCGCGTGTTTCGGGCTGGCCATATGCGAGCCGAAATGGCCGCGTGGATGCGGCGCGCACGAAAACGGGGCCCCGATTCTCTCGGGGCCCCGCCGTGGTTTTAGCGTGTCGTGGGAAGTGTCAGGCCCAGACTTAGGCCCAGACTTAAGCCCAGACTAGGCCCAGCTCGCTCGCTCCCATCACCAGGTCGCCCAGGCCGGCGCCCTTCACCTGGAAGATGTCATGCGTGCCGGTGGCATCGTGCATTTCCAGGATCATGTTGGCGCCCTTGGTGACGAAGTCGAACGTGGCGTTGGAAGTGTTCATGCCGGTCAGCAGGATGCGATCGCCATCGGCTGCGTTGAAGTCGTAGATATAGTCGACCGAACCCAGGTCGCTGACGTCGTAGACGAAGGTATCCGCGCCGGCATCGCCATAGAGCTTGTCGATGCCCGCGCCGCCATGCAGCCAGTCGTCACCGTCACCGCCGCGGATCAGGTCGGCGCCGGCGCCGCCTTCCAGCTTGTCGTTACCGGCATCGCCCCAGAGCTTGTCGTTGCCGGCGCCGCCGCCGACATAGTCGTCGCCGTTGTTGCCGTGGATCTTGTCGTCGCCGTTGTCGCCGTAGATGGCGTCGTTGCCATCCTTGCCGTTGATGGTGTCGTCACCGTCCTGGCCGTGGATCAGTTCGGCCAGGGCCGTGCCGTTGATCTTGTCGAGCGCGGCGGTGCCGGTCAGGGTCTTGGCATAGGCGCGGGTCGTCTCGTCGAACGTGGTCGGTACGTTGCTGGCGCCCGTTCCCGTATCGGTGCCGGCGCCGGTTCCGGTGCCCGTTCCCGTCCCGGTGCCCGAGCCGGAGGTGCTTTCGGTGGTGGTCGTGGTCGCCGGCGGCGTCGTCACCGCAGCCGCACCCAGCAGCTTGGCAAGATCGGCATAGCTGTAGGTGCCGTCCGTGAAGGCGAAAGTTTCGACATTCATGATCTTCGAAACGTCGCCCGTCTTGCTGGTCAGGTCGATCTCGCCGGTGCTGGTGACGCAGCCGGTCAGGCTGGCAAGGCTGCATCCGAAGACCATCTTGTCCGTGCCGGTGCCACCGTCGATGGTGTCCTTGCCGGCGCTGTAGTTGATCACGTCGTTGCCACGGCCCGTGCTGATCACGTTGGCGGCGCTGCTGCCGGTGACCGTGTCGTTGCCGTCGCCGGTATAGACGTTCTCGATCGTGTTGGCGGCAAGGGCGATCTTCACGCCGGCAATCGTGGTCTGCGTCTTGGCGGTAAGGTCGATGGTGGTGGCCGAAGTGACGGCGGCCGCATTGATCGCGTCGGTGCCGCCATCGCTGTCGTTCAGCACGCTGCGGGCGGCCAGATCGGCGCCGGAATAGAGCGTGCCCAGTTCATCGGTGTAGATATAGGTGTTGTCATGGCTGGCGGCGCTGCCGGTCAGGGTAAGCGTTACGCCGTCCAGGATGCTGGTCATCGGCGAACCGGTCTGGTCCAGCGCGGCGGGATTGCGGTTGTAGATGTCCACATGCCAGGTGCCGGTCGAAAGTTCACCCATCGAGGCGACCGAGTCGAACGTGAAGTTGCGCAGGCTGGGGCCCCGGCCCACATCGGGCAGGTCATAGACCAGGCGAACCTGGGTGCCATCGGGCGAGGTGAGATAGACGTCCAGGTCACCGGTGTTGATCCAGCGCAGGTCCATCGAAAGCTGCACATGTTCGACGTCGATCGTGTCGGTCACATTGATGTCGAACCCGACATGGTCGTTGCTGCCGGCAACCAGTTCGCCCTCCGGCTTCACCGTCTTGGTAACGGTGGAGAGGTTGGCGTAGGTCTGCTGCTGGTTCCAGGTTTCGGCCAGGCGCACCGCGTCATGCACGTTGAGCATGCCGTAGCCGAAAGCGTCGCTGAAGTGCATGCCGCCGCCGTTGGAATTGGTGGCGCCGTTGGTCTGCCAGCCGTCGCCGAAGCTGACGGTGTCCGACAGGCCCTGACGCTGGGCGGAATAGGCCAGGATCTGCTGGATGTCGCGATAGCCAAGGTTCGGATTGGCCTGCAGCATCAGTGCGATCGTGGCGGAAACGGCGGGGGCGGCGAAGGATGTGCCGCTCACGTCCAGGTAGCGGTTGTTGACCGTGGTGGTGTAGACGTTCGCGCCGCCGGCGGAGAGCAGCACATTGGCGCCCACGCTGGTGAAGCCTGCGGCCGTGCCGTCCGGGTTCACCGCGCCGACTGCGATCGTGTAGGGCGAGTTCTGGAAGTTGTGGTAGTTCGAGCTGCCGCCGATCCCGGCATTGCCGGCGGCGAAGACGAGCGAGGTGCCCAGGCCGTCACGGCCGTTCGCCACGACGTTGACCAGCGCCTTGCCCAGTTCGGGCAGCTTGGCGAAGTTGTCCGAGAAGTTGTCCGTGAAGCTCCAGCTGTTGTTGACGACGTCGAGGTCGACCGACTTGTTGAGCGCGGAGACGATCTGGTCGGACACGTTATCGGACGAATAGTCGATGCCAAGGCCGACCAGCGTGGCGCCCCAGGCGATGCCCACGGTGCCGGTGGTGTTGTTCGCCTGGGCCGAGATCACGCCGGCAACGGCGGTGCCGTGATAATAGGGCAGGTTGCTGGCATCGATCGTGGGATTGTCGGTGCCGAGGGCGAAATTGTAATCGGCCGAAGTGTCATAGGCCGCGGAAAGGTCTGCGTGGCGATAATCGATCTGGGAATCGATGACGCCAACTTTCACGCCGGTGCCGGTGTAGTCCTTCCAGACCGAATAGACGTCGATGCTGAGCGAAGAAAGAAGAGAACCGTCGTAATACCATTCCTTCTTCTCATACGGATCATTATAGTAATAAGCTTCAGGAGAAACGATCGAAGTCGTGATGGTGTTTTCGGAAATATCGGTCATTGTCTTAATCCTTGCTAGATCGGGTTGCTGGTTTGGATTTAGAAATTCCGTTTTGTTGATCGATCTTTTGCGCTCGGATCGTGAATCTGGATGAACTATCCGTGGTGTACGGCTGTTAGGTCTTGGCTTCCTGAAATCTGTACTGTTTCTTTTCGGCCCGATCAGGGACTGTCCGGAGGGCTTTGCGCGCCGTTAATCTTCTTTGGCGGGGCAAACCGGGGCATGGCCGCGCAGGCGGCAGGGCGCGGCGGGGCGCCGCGTTTACGCTGTCCGGAAAGGGTGGTTACGCCGGAAGGGGCGTTTTCAGGTCAGGGGACTACGCAGGTTTCCGGGTGGCTTTGGCGCGAAAAAGCTGACTCTGATTGGCGCGTGACGGCCCTTGGCATGCGAATTTGCGACGAACCGAGTTTTGCGATGTGCGAATCGGGCGTGCGAATCGGAAAACCGGCCTCGATCGGGCCGGTGCAAAGCGGAAAACGGGCGAGTCTTGGGGTGTAGATCGGCGCTTGAAGGTGCCGGGGAGGGCGGAGCCTGACTAGCGCCGCGTACCGAGGGAGGCCGCAATGGCCGCTTGCAGGCGTTCCACGCCCTCACGCGTTTCGGCCAGCACCCGGGCTCGATCCCGTGGATCGATGCCTTGCGCCATGATGCGCGACAATGCCGCCACGGCTTCGACCGGCGGCGTGACCGTCGGGCGACACAAGTGCGTCTCCAGCGAGACGGAGCGCAGGAATGCGGCAAGTTTGCCGTCCCAGGCCAGCGCAAGGAATGGGACGCCGCAGGAATAGGCGGCAATCACGGCATGCATGCGGAAGGCCACCAGCCCGCGCAAGGAGCCGATCAGCCGCGCCAGCATCGCCGGATCGGCGGCCTCGGGGAAGAATACGGCGGGACCGGCGCCGTTGCGGGCGGCCGCCATCGCTTCGATGGCAGGGCGCAGGCGGGCAAGGCAGGCGCGGTCTTCCGGGCTGCCATTGGTGAAGACGGTGAGCGAATGGCCCGCATCGAGCAGCCCGCGCGCGCAGTCGAGGTACCAGCGTTCCTGAGCGGGCGCCGGCAGGGCATCGTCCGCGTGATAGCGCAGCGCGACGGGATCGGTGATGTTGAGCCCGACCGTGGCCTGCGGCGAGGGCTTGGCCACGGGCGGTATGCCGTAGCGTTCGGCCGCCAGCAGGCCCGGATCGCGCACGACTTGCGCCGGCAGGCCCGCCCGCGCTCCGCTCAGCCCGTCCCAGGCCTGCCGCGAGGCTTCGTCCCGCACGAAGACGCCGTGCAGGGCGCCGCTGTTTAACATGCGGGCCAGCAGCCTGCGTCCGGCCTTGCTCCAACGCGGCGATACGCCGCAGCCATAGATGAAGACCGGCAGGCCGCGCCGCGCGGCCGCGTCCGTTACCAGCGCCAGCTTGGTCGGGAAGTTGAGGTCGAGGTCGGCCAGCAGATTGCCGCCGCCGATCACCACGGCGTCCGCTCCGTCCAGCGCCGCTTCGTAGTGCGGCCGCCATGTCCGGTGCGCGGCGACGGTAAGCGGCGCCCGCACGGCCAACTGGCGCAAGGGCGGCGGCAGGGATGCGAGCAGGCGCAGTTGCGTGGCCCGGCCCGGCGATCCCGGCCCGAACGCGGTCCGCGCCGCCAGATCGATCGAGTGCGTATCCGGATGGGCGCCGCTATCGACCAAGGCCTGTTCAAGGCATTCGGAAAGCAGGCCGTCACCCAGGTTCGGGCTGAACTTCACGTTGAAGAGGCGAAGCCGGCGCGCGCTATGCGATGATGGGGGCGTGGCTCCATTCGTCTCGGATATCGGCTCCGATGTGTCGGCAGGCTGCTGGGCAGCAGGAGCGCTGGGCGTCATCGGGGGCTCCGGTGGGAAAGCGGTGGAATGTCGGCAGCTTTTCGGGCCGCTTCAGGCGGCCACCACTCTGGAGCAGTTCCCGGGCCAATCGCCTTGAGGGGCGCCGTCCGGACCCAGCCCCGGCTCGCCATCCGGCATGGGGGTGCCGAGCGAGGCAAGTTCCTCTCGCACACGGGCGATCACGCCGGTCGATGTCGGCAGGTATTCGAAGCGGCCCTGGCGGCCGGCGGCGATGATCCCGGCGGCGGTCACCTGGTCCAGCGCCTGCGCCTGTGCGGCGGCGGTGCCCGGCCGGTAGAGGGGATAGCAATTGTCTATCCGCTCCGCCCCTTCCAGGATCAGGCCGGTCGCTATGCCCAGCCGGGTGACGTGCGCCCTGAAATCGGCAAAGCAGCCTTCCGGATCGTGGCGGCCGCCGGGCGGGATCGTGGTTTCCACCGCGAAGTATTCGCGCCCGCTGCCCGTGCCGGGATAGATGCGCGAATAGATCGTCGCGCGTTTCCAGCGGCCCTGCCGGTCGAAGTTGAACAACACGTTCCCGGCATCGGGCGAAAGCCATGAGGCGGAGACGAACAGCGTCGTCATCCCCAGCGAGACAAGGCGGCTGGGCTGGCCGGTGAGCGCGCGGTGCGTGGTGTCCAGCGGGATCGTGCTGACCACCGCTTCCGCCAGAAGGGTGCGGTTACTGGTGCGGATGCGGTGATGATCGCCGATGCGGCCCAGTTCCAGCAATGGCTCATTGAAGGAGAATGACACGCCCCGCGCCTCCAGCCGCCGGATGATCGGGGTGAAGATCGCCTCCGAACCCTGCGGTGGCCGGACGAACAGCGGGCGGCGCGGGCGGGCGCTGGCGGCCTGGCGGGAGAATACGGTTGTGGCCGCCGCCCGGGCCATCGCGCCAAGGCGGGTGGCGTGTTCTATGAAGGCCATGCGCTGGAAGAAGAACGTCTCGTCCACTTCGCGCGCCGGGACGTGGTGGAACCGGGTGATGTAGGATTCCAGCCCGGTCGCGCGGAAGAAAGAACTGCCCAGCCGCTGCCGGCAGATCGCATCCAGCGAACCGTCGCGCCGCACCGCCAGCCGGGAGAACGCCAGATCCAGCAGCGACCATGGCAGCTTCCACGGCTGCTGCTTCAGGAAATCGCGCGGTTCCAGTGGGTAGTGGTGCAGTTGCCCATCGGGGCCGATGCGGCGTTGGAGTCGGCGGACCTTGGGGCAGATTTCCCGCAGGCCCGGTTCCAGTTCGAACAGCAAGGCATTGTCTTCATAGAAGATGCTGCCGACATCGAAGCTGTAGGGCCCGATCACGCGTGAACGGTGGGTGCCGCCCGCCAGGGGAGAGGCTTCGATCACGCGCACCCGATGGCCACAGGCGCTGAGCCGGTCCGCGGCGGCAAGGCCGGCGATCCCGGCACCGATCACGACCACGCCGTGGTTCGCGCTGACAAGCGCGGTATCGACATTCATCGGTGAGGGACCTTCGAAATCGTGCAAGGCCTGCTCCTAATGCCCGCCAAATCCCGGCAATGCTTGCGCGATCCCGGCCCGCCTGAACATCAATTATGGGTGCATTTCGGATCAATCGCCCATTTTGCAGTCCGATGCGGATGCAAGTGCGGGGACCATGGGGGCAAGCCCATGATCCCCGCCATCACACCCCACAGGGTTTGGAGGTCAGAACGCCGCCGTGGCCGAGAACACCACGGTCGATCCCGCGATCGACTTGCCGTTCTTGGTGGAGGAGAAATTGGGCTGGAGGTAGGCGCTTTCCGATTTGGAGATATCGGTATCGACATAGGCCACACCCAGCGTCACCGGGCCCAGTGCCAGGTCCGCGCCGATCAGCCAGTCCAGGTATTCGCCGGTGGGCGCCACGCTGGTGCCGTTGGGGCCAAGGCCGGAATTGCCGTTCGAATAGCCGAAGTGCGCCTTCACCGAAACGGGCGTGTTGGGAATGCCGGCATTGGCGTCCGCCCACATGTAGAAGTTGTCCGACTTGGCGCCGGGGCGGCCGATGCCGTCCGCATAGTCCGCCCCGCTGGCGTAGACTTTGCCCAGCGCTTCCTGCTTGGGGGCATAGGCCACGCCCACCAGCACGCTGGCCGGGCCTAGATCGCCCGAAAGCTTCACGTAGGGTTCGGCAAAGTCCGTCTTGTCCGCGCCGCCGGGATACATGTACCAGGTGAGGCCCACGTCGACCTTCAGGCCGCTCATCACTTCGGTGGAGTAACCGGCGATCAGGTCCAGCTCCATGTTGGAACCGCCGAACGTGCCCCAGCCCGAAAGGTTCGAGCCCCAGGTGCCGACGTAGACGCCGCTCTCATGCGTGACGGTGGCGCCGGCCTGCACGGCCATTTCCTTGTCCGTCTGCGAGACGCCGCGGAAGCGATAGTCGGTGACGAGCCCGGCGCTGCCCGAGACGGTGATCGCCTTGGGTGCTTCTTCCTGTGCGAAAGCGGGGGTGGCGCAAGCGGCGCCCAGCAGGCCCAGCAGGCCGGTGGCAAGACGGTAATTCATAATCGGAACGCCCTCATGTTTCGATTTGGTCGCGTTCCTTCCTGCGTCCGGCAGCCGGGCCCCGCATGCGTGGCGAGCCTGTTTCGTGCCGGAAATTGCTGCTTACCGACCGGGCTTGTCCGCCAGCTTGCCGCTCTATGACAAAGTGTTGCTATCCGCCGTGCAGGCGATCGGCGGATGGAAGGGAAAGGGGCCGGAAAAAGAAAGGCCGGGCGGCCCGAATGGGGAAGGCCGCCCGGCAGGGAGAAGCGGACGTGAGGGTGTCCGCCGGTCTGTCTGGTAAGGGTCTTGCGATCAGGCTGCGATCGGCAGCGGGCGCAGGATCGCCTCCGGTCCGGTCACGGTATCGGCCTGACCGCTCTGGCGACGGCGGCCCAGCCATTCGCGAATGGTCTCCGCCGTCGTGTGGTCCATCACCTTCACCTGATGCAGGTCGAGGTGGACCGGCTTGTGGTGGGGCATCTTCTCCAGCACGTTGTTCAGGCGGGTGAGGCCCAGGAACGTTGCGCCGCCGCCCAGTTCAAGGCGGGTGTGCTCGTCATTGTCATGTTCCTGCACCTTCAGGCGCAGGTTCCTGGCATGGGGCAGCAGTTCCACCAGCGTCAGGGCAAGGCCTGCCAGCACGCCGGTCAAAAGGTCGGTGGTCACCACCAGGATGAACGTGGCCGCCCAGATCACGGCAGGGAAGGTGCCGTAGGAGTGGAACAGGTGACGCACGTGGCTGAGGTTCACCAGCTTCCAGCCGGTGACGACCAGCACGCCGCCCAGTGCCGCCATCGGCACTTCGCGCAGCAGCCAGGGCAGCAGCGCGATGAAGGCGAGGATCCAGACGCCGTGGAGGATCGCCGAAAGACGCGTCTTGGCGCCGGCCTGCACGTTGGCGGAGCTGCGCACGATCACGCCGGTCATCGGCAGGGCGCCGAAAATGCCGCAGAGCAGGTTGCCGATGCCCTGCGCGCGCAGTTCCTTGTCGTACTTGGTACGCTCGCCGTCATGCATGCGGTCCACCGCCGCGGCGGAGAGCAGCGTTTCGGCACTGGCGATGAAGGCGATGGCAAGCGCCGCCACCAGCAGCGCCGGCTGGGCGAGCGGGGCGAACCACGCGGCGCTGGTCGGCAGTGCGAAGGCGGCACCGATCGATTCGGGCACGGCGATGCGCGCGACGTTGAGGCCAAGGCCCCACGCCACCAGCGTCGCCGCCATCACGCCCAGCAGCGCACCGGGGACGAGGCCCAGGTTCTTCGGGCGCAGCTTCTCCCAGCCGATCATCACGCCGATGGTCAGCAGGCCCAGCATCAGCGCCATTTCGGTGGAGGCGATGTTGGTGGGATCGAGGCCGAGGATGCGTGCAGGCATCATCGCGATGTTCTCCAGCCCGCTCGACATCGGCTTCTGGTCGAACAGGATGTGGAACTGGCCGATCACGATCAGCGCGCCGATACCGGCCAGCATGCCGTGGACGACGGCGGGGCTGATCGCACGGAACAGGCCGCCCAGACGCAGTACGCCGGCCAGGATCTGGAGAACGCCGGCCAGCAGCAGCACGGGCCCCAAAGCTTCAAGGCCATGCTCGCGCACGAATTCGAAGACGATGACGGCAAGGCCAGCGGCCGGGCCGCTGACCTGAAGCGGGGAGCCGGCCAGCAGGCCGACCACCAGGCCGCCGATGATGCCGGTGACGAGGCCCTTTTCAGGCGGCACGCCGCTGGCGATGGCGATGCCCATGCAGAGCGGCATCGCGACCAGGAACACCACGATGGACGCGGTGAAGTCCCGGCCGAAGTGGGCGAAAGGCCCACTTCTGCTCTGGGTGGCGGAAGTCATTCCGCAGCCTCGGCGAATTCGGTGGCGGTGCGGGTCTTGGCGGCCAGCGCGACCGGCAGCGGGCTGTTTTCGCGCAGCGGCACGAACTGGCCGGTGTCGCCGTCAAGGCCGAGCACTTGGCCGGCGTGGATGTCCACGAACCAGCCGTGCAGCGTCATTTCGCCGCGGGCGATGGCAGCAGCGACGGCGGGGTGCGTGCGCAAGTGCGCGATCTGGGCGATGATGTTCTCAAGGCTGATGGCGCGCACGCGCTCTTCGCCTTCGAGGTGGCCGTGGCAGGTGCTGACGATGTGCTCGGCAGCGGCGCCGTGCTTCAGCCAGGCGGCCACGTTGGGCATCGTTTCCAGACCGGTGGGGTCGCTCAGCGCCTTCATCGCGCCGCAGCCGGAGTGACCGCTGATGATGATGTCACGCACGCCGAGGGCTGCAACGGCATATTCCACCGTGGAGGTGACGCCGCCGTTCAGCGTGGCATAGGGGGGCACCATGTTGCCGGCGTTGCGGCACACGAACAGGTCGCCGGGCTCTGCCTGCATGATCTGCTCGGGCACGATTCGCGAATCGGCGCAGGAGATCATCAGGGCCTTGGGCTCCTGACCCTGAGAGGTCAGCTTGCCGAACAGTTCGCTGCTCGCGGGGAAGATGGTCTTCTCGAAATGGAAGACGCGGCCAATCAGCTCGTTCACTCTCTTTACCTTTCCAGACAGGGTGCCCCGCGCGCATCGAAGGGGGTTGAGGAAACGCGCGGAGCTTGTTTGAAAGGTATGGCCCGTCGTTTTCGGCCGTCGTGCGCGTTTGTCAGGAAATGTTGCTGCGCTGCAGCAGGAGTGTGTTTGGGGGGAGTTGGGGCGAGGCCACGCCAGCGGCAATCAGTAGCCGACTTCTAGGGTGACCACTGTCAGCTTACCGTGAATTTTTCCCACCAGTGTTACGTTGCCGCCCGGTCCATCGGGGCCATTCATTGCCATGATCGCGCTGACAGTCATGCGGGCGGTGAACAGCGGCTCGAAAGTCTTGGCGTTAGGTGCTGTAATGATGGTTTCCTGGCCATGTTCGCGAATCCAGGCCCCATAGCCCCACGCCGAACCGATCAGGCGCAGAGATTCGCTTGCAGGTGGCGAAGGCTGTGGAGGTGGGGCAATGTGCCGATATTTGCAGCTGCTCGGGTTCAGTCTCCCATTTTTCAGCGTGCCGTAATAATCCGCTTCAAACGAGTAGCAGTGGCCGTCGCTGAACGAGAGAGTGATGGGCAGATATCCCGGCGACCATGCACCGACGAGGCGTGCGCCGCTTGGCTCTTTGACGGTATATGAGCCGACGACTTTGAGTCCCGCAGAACTTGCGCGTGGATATGTGGGAACAACGCGGAACAGATTCGATAGAGACGCTTCGGAAATATGAACCAGCGTCGGAGCGTTAGCCTTTCCGCCGGAGACCGCTGGTTGCGGTGCAACGCCGCTATATCCGCTGGAAGGAACGACTGGTTGCGCGGAAGCTGGCATGTTCCCAGACACTATGGTCGCCGCCATTCCCATTGCCGCGCATCGTACAAACCTACCCATTCCGTTTCTCCCGCCTGTACACGACAGTGTGACGGCAAGGTATTGCCAAGTCATGGCAATTATGGCGGCAAGCTGGGGTGGCTAGCGACCTAAGCCGCCTCCAACGGCAGCCGGATCGTGGCGCGCAATCCACCCTCCGGCCGATTGCGCAAGTCCAGCGTGCCGCCTTCCAGCCGCACGGCCTTGCGCACGATCGGCAAGCCCAACCCCATGCCGGCCGTGTCCCGCGCACGGGCGGTGTCGAGGCGGACGAAGGGTTGCAGCGCGTCGGTAATGCGGTCCTCGGGAATGCCGGGGCCGTCGTCCTCCACAGTGATTTCCGCCGCGCCGCCGTCGCGCCGCAGCGAGACGCGGACGTTGCCACCATAATGCAGTGCGTTCTCGATCAGGTTCGACAGCGCGCGCCGGATCGAGACCGGACGGGCCATGATCTCCAGGGAGGAAAGGCCCGAGTACGTCGCGTTCGCACCCCGGTCTGCGGCGGTGTCGACCAAGGTTTCGGTCATCACCGCAAGGTCGATGCGCTCGGCCGGGATATTGGCGCCGCCGGTCTCGACGTAGGCCTGGATCGAATCGAGCAGCAGGCGCATCTCCTCGATATCGTGCTCCAGCCCCTCGCGCACTTCGGGGTCGACGTCGCCATCGTCGAGCCGCAGGCGCATGCGGGCGAGGGGGGTCTTCAGGTCGTGCCCGATCGCCAGCATCGTGTGCGTCCGGTCCTGCAGGGACTGGTGGATGCGGTGCTGCATCTCGTTCATCGCGCGGATTAGCTCGCGCATTTCCTCCGGCCCGTGTTCGGGCAGCGGCTTGGGCGGCCCGGCGCCAAGGTTGCGGGTGGCGCGCACCAGCGAGCGGAGCGGATCCAGCGCGGCGCGCAGCAGCAGCCAGGCGAGCGAGACCAGCAGCAGCGCCGGCACCAGCAGGCTGGCCATGCGTCCGGCAGTCAGCGACCAGGCGGCGCGGGCATGGGTGCGGAAATCGAGCACCGATCCATCGGGCAGCCGCAGCGAACCGCCGATATTGCCGCGCCCGGGAATGGTTTCGAGATGAAGCTCAAGATCGGCGTGGGCCAGTTCCGGCTGGATCTCCACCACTTGCGCGCGCAAGTTGGCAAGGCCGATGGAACCGCGTCGCCGCTGCGAAGGGGGCGACCATTCCAGCACGAAACGGCGGGTGGACAGGGCGCCGGTAACCCCCGGCCGGTCCGCCAGCGAGGCGCGCTCGATCGCCCGGCTCGCCAGCACCAGGTTCTCGGCAATCCGTTCCGCATCGTCGCGGCGCAGTTCGAACGAGCTGGCCCGCTCGAACAGCACCGTGTTGGCAATGAAATCGATCAGGATGACCAGCAGGAGTACCGCGATCAGCCGCTCTATGAGGCCGAAACGCCGGAACAGGCGGAATCGGCGTAATTCCATTAGGCGCGCGTGACCTCGGCCTTGAACATGTAGCCGACGCCGCGCACGGTGACGATCGGCGGTTCGGCGCCATCGACCTGAAGCTTGCGGCGCAGGCGGCTGACCAGCACGTCCACGCTGCGGTCGGAACTGTCGCCCAGCCGCGCGCGCGACAGTTCGATCAGGCGTTCACGGCCCAGCACGCGCTGCGGATAGGCCAGGAAGGTGGCCAGCAGGTCGAACTCCGCGCCGGTCAGGTCGATCATCGCGCCGGTGGGTGAGCGCAGTTCGCGCCGCGCCATCGAAAGGCTCCAGCCATCGAAATGGATCGATTCGGGGGTACGGCCATCGGCCACGCCATCGGGAGTGGCGGCATCCGGGCCGGAATTGTTGCCGCCGCGTCGCAGAACGGCACTGACGCGCGCCGCCAGTTCGCGGGTGCTGAACGGCTTGGCAAGGTAGTCGTCCGCGCCAAGCTCAAGGCCCAGTACGCGATCTTCTTCGCTGCCACGGGCGCTGACGAAGATCACCGGCACGTCGCTTTCTCGGCGCAGGCGGCGGAACAGGTCGAAGCCGCTGGTGCCGGGCAGCATGACGTCCAGCACTACAAGGCTGACCGGCCCTTCGCGCAGCGTCACCCACATTTCCGCGCCGGTGGCGGCAGTCAAAACGTTGAAGCCGCTCTGGCGCAGGGCGCGCGCGGTCAGGGTCCGCAGTGGACCGTCGTCCTCGACAAGCAGGATCGTTGGGGTGGACATGGGTGCTTCGTCGAGGTGGCGGTAAATGGGGGCGACACTCTGGGTCATGATCTCGTCGTCGGCTGAATGTAGGGGGAGGGGCGGCGAATGGCAAATCGGCAAAGTTGCGTGCGCTGTGGGGAAACGATCAGCGGATCGTTTCCCCGGCACCCAGTTGCACTGAAGCCAGTTGTGCAGCGTCAGGCTGCAGGGTTTCGACCACGGCGGCGATCCCGGCGACTTCGGCCGGATGGATCGCGCCGTGGAACGTGCGGCCGATCGTGTCGCTGAAGGCCAGCGGCATCGGTGCCGCGCCGCGGCCCATGCGCGCCACGGTTTCGGCAGGCACGTCGAAGGCGTAATGTACGCGCGTGGTGCAGGCGGTGACCATGGCATCCTGCGCCGGGCAGCGTTCCGCCTGGCGCTCGACATGGGCGAGCGTGGCTTCGCCCGGCGCACCGTCGGCATGGAAGCGAAGGCCGGTCATCTCGCGAGCAAGGCCCGCATGGGTGATTTCCTGCCAGAGCTGCCAGCGCACCGTGCCGGTCTCGCGATCGACATGGGCGCGCAGATGCGCCGGGCCGACTTCCACCGAACGCGATGCCGCCCAGCCGTGGCCGCGCTTGGCGACCGCGTGGGTGCTGGCCAGCACGTGCGGCTGGGAGGGATCGTCGATCACTGCGGTCTGCGTGGCGAAGTCCTGCGCGGTGGGCGTTGCCACGTCGCGCGCAGCAGCCTCACCCGCGAGCAGCAGCGCGGGCAGGCCGAGAATGCCGATCACGCCCGCGCGACGGGCCTTCACCGGGCGCGCTCGTTGGCGGCCAGGGTGCCGGCTTCGGGGGCAGCCGCGTTCTGGGCGAGTGCCGCGGCCTTGGCATCGGCCTGTGCGGCGCGGTGGCGGCAGTCGCGGCCCTTGGTGGGATCGGGATGGCAGGCGCCACGGCCTGGGGCAGCCGTGGTCTTCGCCTTGGGGGCGGGCACGGCCAGATTGCCCTTCAGGTGGGCGATGGTTTCATTGGCGATGGCGGCGCCGGGCAGCGCCAGCGACAGGGCGGCGACGGCCGCGAGGACGGGGAACTTGGTCACTTTCAGGTCTCCAAAGACTTGCGATGGACCCGAATGTGGGGGAGCTGCGTGTCCTGCTTCATGCACGACTGTAACGAAGTATTGCTGCGGCGAAACTATCGGAAACGATCCGGCAACACACTTGCGCGGGTGCAAGCGGGTTCCCCCGGAGGGGTTGGTTCAGTCTGTCTGTCTGAAAGGGAAAAGGCTGAAACCGAATGCCGCATGGCGGAGACGGAGGGATTCGAACCCTCGGTACCCCCTTAAGAGTACGACGGTTTAGCAAACCGCTGGTTTCAGCCACTCACCCACGTCTCCGTGATGCGGCTAGGAGGCGCCCTATAACGAGGGCTTCGGGGTCGGGCAAGGGGGGCTTTCGCCCTATTTGCGCATTTCGTGAAATGCTTGGCCAAATGCCTGTGGACTGTTTGCCGCGATGGATTGTTTCCGGGCGCTTCCGGGCCGATTCGGTCTGTCGCGATTTGGACTCGCTCCGCCGCCCGTTCATTGCAGGGTCAGGCGGGGTGGATTCTCTAGTGAACTGCCGCAATGCGCCGCCCCCCGGTGCTTGCGTGCGCGGGTTCGCATATTCAGGGGAGCGAGGGAAATGCCAGTCAAAACGCCAGCAGAAGGACGCCGTATGCGCGTTGTCGTGACGGGTGCCATGATGGCGGCGATGATGGCGGCCGGGCTCGCCGCGCCGCTCGGTTCCGCCATGGCGCAAGTCACGACGGTCGATCCCGACGCCGCGATCGATTCCGATATCGGTACGCCGCCGACCACGTATTCACAGACCCAACAGGTGCCGGAACAGACGCCGGTAGAGCCGCAGGGCAACGGCATGCCCGTGGATCAGGGGCGCACCACTCCCGCCGCGCCGGCAACCGCGCCTTCGGGCAGTTCGGAAACCTATCACCAGGACGACCTGATCGGGGCGGCCGAAGGCGTGTTCGGCAAGGGCGCCAAGGGCCTGGCCGGGCTGATCGAAGATCTGCTGAAGAAGCAGGGTGAGCCCAACGGCTATATCGTCGGCCGCGAGGCTGGCGGCGCCATCGCCGTGGGCCTGCGCTATGGCTCCGGCACGCTCTACCACAAGGTGGAGGGTGAGCAGCCTGTCTACTGGACCGGCCCTTCGCTGGGCTTCGACGCGGGCGCGAATGCGGGCAATGCCTTCGTGCTGGTCTACAATCTCTACGACAGCGAGGACCTCTACCACCGCTTCGGCGCGGGCGAGGGGCAGGCCTATCTCGTGGGCGGCTTCACCGTCAGTTATCTGCGCCGCGGCAACGTGGTGCTGATTCCCGTTCGTGCCGGCGCGGGTCTGCGTCTGGGCGCGAACATCGGTTACATGAAGTTTTCGCACAAGCAGAACTGGCTGCCGTTCTAAGGGTGTCGCGGCTTCTTCCGGAAGCCCGACGGTAGCGATTTCTCGCTGATTCTTAGCATCGTCGCCCCCGCGCAGGCGGGGGCCCCGCTTTCTTCTGCAGCGTCTCGCCATGGCGCAAGGCAAGCGGGATCCCCGCCTGCGCGGGGATGACGGGATTTGGTAGGGCCCTCTTTTGCGTTTGACCTCGATGCTTACCGTGAAGGGAGCGAGAGGGCTGAGGCGCACGCCGTTGGTGCGCCAAGAAAATTGCTTGATCGCAGGCAATTCGTGACCGCTCGGCCACTCCGATCGCATCTTCTCGCAATTCCCTGTCAATCCCGGTTGCACCTGCCAGCCGGCCGGAGTAAGGCCCGCCCGCCATGCTTACGAACCTTCAGCAACAGCCCGCCGACGCGCTTCTTGCGCTGATCAAGCTCCACAACGACGATCCGCGCGCGGACAAGATCGACCTTGGTGTCGGCGTGTACCGCACCGGTGAGGGCGACACCCCGGTGTTCCGCTCGATCAAGGCCGCAGAGGCCAAGCTCGTCGCCGAGCAGGATTCGAAAGCCTACCTCGGGCCAGAGGGCGACATGGGCTTCGTCGAAGCGCTGATGCCCTACGTCTTCGGCAAGGCCGACCCCAGCATGGGTGGCCGCATCGAAGGCATGCAGACCCCCGGCGGCACCGGCTCGCTGCGCCTCGCGCTCGCCATGGTGAAGCGCGCTGGTTACAAGCGCATCATCGTCGGCACCCCCAGCTGGCCCAACCACACCCAGATCTGCGCCGACCTTGGCCTTGAAGTCGTTGAATTCAACCACGCGCTCGCTTCGGGCACCGTCGATATGGACGCCCTGCGCGGCGCCATCGCCAACGCTCAGGAAGGCGACGCCATCCTGCTGCACGGCTGCTGCCACAACCCCACCGGCATCGATTACAGCAATGCCGATTGGGACGAGATCGCCGGCCTGATCGCCGCTTCGAAGATCCTGCCCATCCTCGACCTTGCTTACCAGGGTCTGGGCGCCGGTATGGAAGAAGATGCCTACGGCCTGCGCCGCGTGCTCGCCGCCGTGCCGGAAGCGCTGATCTGCTATTCGTGCGACAAGAACTTCGGTCTCTATCGTGACCGCGTCGGCGCGCTCTATGCGATGGTTGCCGATCCCGCCGACCTCGCCCGCGTAATGTCGAACGGCCACAACCTGGCCCGCGCCAACTGGTCGCAGCCGCCAGATCACGGCGGTGCCGCTGTCCGCCTCGTCCTCGAAGACGAGAAGCTGACCGCCGACTGGCTGGCCGAGCTGGACGAAATGCGTGACCGCATGCGCGAAGTGCGCGCCAAGCTGGCCGCGGCCGGCACTGCCGGTTCGGCCGACCTGACGCCGATGGGCGGCCAGAACGGCCTGTTCTCGATCGTGCCGCTGAACAAGGACCAGGTTCTTGCCATGCGCACCAAGCACGGCATCTACATGGCCGGTTCGGGCCGCATCAACGTGGCGGGCCTGACGATGGGCAACATCGACAAGTTCATCGCCGCCGTTGCGGACGTGACTGCTTAACTATGGATCGCCAGCCGGTCCTCGAAGGGGACCGGCTGGTCCTCCGTCCCCTTCGCGCAGACGATTGGGACGCGCTTTTCGCGGTTGCTTCGGACCGCGAGATCTGGGCGGTTCACCCCGCCCACGATCGTTGGCAGGAACCGGTGTTCCGCCAGTATTTCGCTGATGCCCTTGCAGGGGGCGGTGCTTTCGCCATCGTCGACAAGCAGAGCGGGGCCGTAATCGGCTCCAGCCGCTATGGCCCGCCTGAGGGCGGCGAAATCGAGATCGGCTGGACTTTCCTTGCCCGCGCCTATTGGGGCGGCGGCTTCAATGCCGAGATGAAGCGCCTGATGCTTGCCCATGCGCTTGCGCATGTCGATCGGGCGATCTTCAAGGTCGGCGCGGACAACGTAATTTCGCGCAAGGCGATGGGGCATATCGGTGGCCGCCTGACCGATCGCACGTTTGAGCGTGAATTGTGCGGCGTGATCGTGCCGCACGTGATCTTCGAAATTACGCGCGAGAGCTTTGCCGCAGGGCCTTTGGCTTAAGGGTTCTTACGAGGAAGCGCTGGTCGCGCGTCGGGCTGGGGGAAGTGCCGCAAGGCGACGCTGTCCGAATCGTTCCTAACACATAATCCCGTCATCCCCGCGTAGGCGGGGATCCCGCTTGTCCTTCGCGGCAGGGCAAAAGTAAGCGGGGCCCCCGCCTTCGCGGGGGCGACGAGTGTAATAGTGTTAGGACAGAAGGTGAGCGCAGACCGGCATCTTGGCGCAACCTCATCCGTGTCTCAGGGCTTCCGCGCTTCGATCACCCGCGCAGCGACTGCATGCGCTGGAGATAGCGGGCCAGCACGTCGATCTCCAGGTTCACCCCGTCACCTGCCTTCAGCGCGCCGATGGTGGTCACTTCGGCGGTGTGCGGGATGATGTTGAGCATGAAGTGGCAGGTGCCGTCGCTCTGGTCCGCCACGTCGTTCACGGTCAGCGAGACGCCGTCCACCGTGATCGAACCCTTGGGGGCGAGATAGGGCGCCAGTTCCTTCGGTGCAGCGATCACGAAGCGCAGCGAATCGCCCTCAGGCGTGATGCTGACCACGGTGCCCACGCCGTCGACATGGCCGGTGACGATGTGTCCGCCCAGTTCGTCGCCCAGCTTCAGCGCCTGCTCCAGATTGAGCGGCGTACCTTCGGCCCAGCGGCCGCCGACCGTGCGGGAGACCGATTCGGCCGAAATGTCGACCGCGAACCATGCGTCGCCCGCCGCGCCGCCCTTGTCGACGACGGTAAGGCACACGCCCGAACACGCGATCGAGGCGCCCATGGCGATCCCGGCGGGATCCCAGGGGCAGGTGATGACGGCACGCAGGTCGCCCGATTGGCGCGCTTCGCGGATTTCGCCGACGGCGGTGACTATTCCGGTGAACATGGGCTATTTTCCGTTAGAATTTTGGGCGTCGTAGACTTCGAGTGTGTCGCTGCCAAGCTGCCGTCGTTCGGTCGGGCGCCAACGACCGTGCGCGTCGGCAAGGCGCGCCAGCCCGTAATCGCCCAAGGCGGGACGGCCGCCGACAAGGATCGGCGCGCGGTAGAGCAGCAGGCGATCGACCAGCCCTGCAGCGAGGAAAGCCGTTGCCGTGACCGCGCCACCTTCGATGAAGAGGTGTTGCACGCCTTCCATCGACGAGATCGCTTCGGGCGAGGGCAGGGCGCGCCAGCCTTCGGGCGCTTCGCCGCGCGTCAGCACCCAGCGTTCGGGGCTGCGCTCGGCAAGGCCGGGCAGACGTACGTCGAGGCGCGGGTTGTCCGCGCGCAAAGTGCCGCCACCGACGAGGATGGCGTCCGCCTTCGCGCGCATGGCGTGGGTGTGGGCGCGGGCCTCGGCGCCGGTGATCCACTGGCTCTCGCCATTGGCCATGGCCATGCAGCCGTCGAGCGAGAGGGCCAGTTTCAGCGTCACTTCGGGTCGGCCGAGGCGCTTGGAGGTCAGGTAGCCGGAAAGGCTGCGTTCGCAAGCAGGGGAGGGCAGGTATTCCGCCGCGATCCCCGCTTCGCGGACCCGGGCGAGGCCGGCTCCGGAGGTGCGCGGATCGGGGTCCATGCAGCCGATTACCACGCGCGCCACGCCGGATGCGCTGACGAGATCGGCGCAGGCGGGCCCGCGCTCGGACCGATGCGCGCAGGGCTCCAGCGTGACGTAAAGCGTGGCGCCGCGTGCTGCTTCGCCGGCAAACGCCAGCGCCACGGCTTCGGCATGGGGGCGGCCGCCGGGCTGGGTCCAGCCGCGAGCGATCACCTTGCCCTGCTTGACGAGAATCGCGCCGACACCGGGATTCGGGCGGCTGAGCGGGCGTGCCCGCGCGGCCAGCGCCGCCGCTGCCGAAAGCCAGCGCGCGTCTTCCTTCACTGTTGTTGCTGGGCCTGTTGTTGAGCCTGATCCGGGGCCTTTTCGGGCGCGGGAAGCTCATCGTACTTCGGCATTTTCACGCCTTCGGGCAGTTTCGGCGCGCCGATGCGCTTGGCTTCGGCGGCCTTGCGGGCGGCTTCGTCGGCCTCTGCCTCACGCGCGATCTTGTCGACGTCCATGCCGGAATAGCGGCCGATCACCTTGTACATCTCGCGCACGTCCTTGTCGCGGCGCGCGAGTTCGGCGGCCCAGGCTTCCTTGCGCTGCTGGTTGGCAAGGTTGGACGCCATGATCTCCTGATCGCTGCGATGCTCTGGCAGAACGGTGATCCACGTCACCTTGGGCGGCAGGTGCGGGCCCTTGGCCTCCTGATTCACCATCAGGTAGAACACGCCGAAGGTGCAGGCCGCCGAAACCGCCGCGATGCGCCAGCGGTTGTGCCCCGCCTGCTTCCACACCGCGCGGAAATCCGCGATCATGCCGACGGGATTGACGTCTTTCCAGTAACCGGTGCGCTTTAGTAGACCCATGCCGCGCTATGTAGGCGTTAAAGCGACTGAACGCTACCCGAAGGGTACATAGAGGCTACGTCCGTTCTCTTTCAGCCAACGATTGGCGGAAGGTACGCTGCCTTCGAAGATTTTTGCCAGAAAAGCGTGAAACGCGGGCGAGTGATCGAAGTGGACGAGGTGGGCAACCTCATGCGCCACCACCGATCGACGCACCGAATCGGGTGCCATGATCAGCCGCCAGTTGATGCGGATCGATCCATCGGGCGCGCAGGACCCCCATCGACGTTTCGCGCTCGACAGCCCAAGCCCCGGTACCGTCTGCCCGGCCACCGCGCAGTAGTGCTCCAGATCGTCCGCCATCAGCGTGCGCGCTTCGGTCTCAAGCCAGCGCTTCAGCCGCGTGGGCAGCGAGGATGCCGGCCCGCCCAGCAGCAGTTCGCCATCATCGGGCACCGGCTTTCGTGGATAGGAGGCGTCGTGCCGCACCACCAGGGTTTCGCCCCGGAACGCCAGCGTCATGCCGTCGCCCAGCGGTTGCGCTTCGGGCAGCGCCTCGATCTGGATAGCCAACCACGATTGCTTGGCGCGCGCGAAGGCGAGCGCGTCCTCGGTTCTTGTCCAGCGCGGGACGGAGATGCGGATCTCGCTGCCGTCCGGCGCCAGTCGCATCGTCATGCGCCGCGCGTTGGCAAGGCGGCGGATCAATACGGGTACCTGGCGCCCGGCGATCTCCACCACCGGGTCTTCATCGGGAGCGCGGCGCAGCCAGTCCAGCACGCCTATTCGTTCTCCCGCCCGGTGCTCCAAGGCGCGGGACCTTCGGCTTCGATTTCCCAGTCCTCCATCTCGTCCTCACCGTAAGGCCAGACGATATGGTTTTCGAGCGGCCCCGCCACCGTTTCGCTGATCGCCTTGCCGGCGACGGACATGCCTGCCTCATGCACGGTATTGCGATCGCCGCTGATCAGATAGTGCCATTCGGGCAGCGGATCGCCGTCCGCGCGCAGGCGATAGGCGCAGCTGGGCGGTAGCCACGCAAGGTTGCCCGCCGTTTCCGGGGTCAGCTTCAGGCAATCGGGCACGAACTTGCGGCGATTGGGGTAGTCGCTGCACTGCGCCGTCTTCAGGTTCAGCAGCTTGCACGCGACATTGGTGTGATAGATCTCGCCGGTATCGGCATCTTCCACCTTGTGCAGGCAGCACTGACCGCAGCCGTCGCAGAGGGCTTCCCACTCCGTACGGTTCAGGGTGTGGAGCGGCCGCTCCCAGAAGGGCCGTTCTTTGGACATCAGGGTATCGATTCTACGCTCAGCTCACCCATTTGGCGAGTTCTGCGGCAACCGCTTCGGGCCCCTTGTCCACCGGAAGCATCGCGATCGGCTCTCCATCCGGGTCCATCAGGAAGGCAATGCGGCTGTGGTCCATCAGATAGCCGCCGGGCGTGTTCTCACCCTTCTTGTAATAGACCGCGAAGGCATCGGCGGCCTGCTTCACTTGCGCGGCGCTGCCGGTCAGCCCCAACAGGCGCGGGCCGAAGGCGGCGGTCCATTGGCCGACGATTTCCGGCGTATCGCGCGCGGGATCGATGGTGATGAAGATCGGTTGCACCTTTTCCGCCGCCTTGGTGTGTTCCTTCTCGAACAGCGAGAAGCCGCGCATCATCGCCTGAACGTCCATCGGGCAGGCATCGGGGCAGAAAGTGTAGCCGAAGTAGACGATCCGCCACTGGCCCTTGAACGAATCCCAGGTGTGCGTTCGCCCGGCCTTGTCCACCAGGGTGAAGGGCCCGCCGATCTCCGCCCCTTCCAGCGGCGGCGCCTCTCCGCCGGACTTCCCGCAGGAGGCGAGCGGCATCGAGATGGCCAGCGCCATTGCGGCGAGTGCAAACGGGCGGCGGAACTTGGCAAGGTAGGTCATGGCGCCGCGCTTCATGCTCTGCTAGAGCGCTGCGTGCAAGGGTGCGATTTATCAGGCACCGGGGCTGGCCGCCGGAGACGGACGGGGCCGCCCGCGGGGCTCTGAAGGCCCAGTCTGGAAGGAAATTCAAACGTGTCGAAGACGATCTCCGGGAACGCCAACAGGTTTTCGCGCCGGATCCTCGTGTCGGGGCTGGCCGCGCTGGCTGCCGGCATGACGATCGCGTCGCCCGCCTATGCCGACTATTCGGAAGGCTACAAGTTCCTCGAATCGGTGAAGAAGAAGGAGGGCGACAAGGTCGAGAAGGCCTTGATGGACAACAGCCAGATCGTGAATGCCAAGGACGTGACGACCGGCGAGACCGCGCTGATGATCGTCACCCAGCGCCGCGATGCCACCTGGCTGAACTTCCTGATCGGCAAGGGCGCCAACGTCAATCTGGCGGACGATCACGGCCGCACCCCGCTGCAGATGGCGGTCAGCCTGGGCTGGCGCGATGGCCTGCTGATCCTGCTGGACGCAAAGGCCTCCACCGACGTTTCGAACGATGCCGGCGAAACCCCGCTGATCTTCGCGGTGCACCGCAAGGACGTGGAAATGGTGAAGGCGCTGCTTCAGGCCGGCGCCAATGCCGACCGTGCGGACAATTCCGGCCGCAGCGCGCGTGACTATGCCAATACCGAAGGCGGTAAGGGCAGCCAGTTGGCGCAGACCGTGGAGACCTACGGCGTCAAGGGCGGCAAGGCCAAGGCCGTCTACGGCCCGGTAATGTAATCGGCATGGTTGTGGCGGCGAAAGTACGAGAGATGGAAGAACCCGCAACGCTTCAGGAACTGCGCCGCCAGCTTGCCCCGGCTATCGCCGATGCGGCGGTGTTCGATGGCTGGACCGACAAGGCCGTGACGGAAGCCGCGCGCCTTGCCGGCGTCGATCCCGAACTGGCGCGCTTTGCGTTCCGGGCGGACTCCGCTCACTCTGCGCAGATGGCGATGATCGAGGCTTGGATTGGCCATGTCGATGCCGAAATGGCACGCACCACGCCGGCCTCGTCGCTGGCGGGCCTGCCGATCCGGGAGCGTATTCGCCGCCTCGTCATGGCCCGGCTCGATGCCGTGACCGGGCGCGAGGAAGCGCTGAGCCGCGCGCTGGCGATCATGGCGCTGCCGCGCAACGTGATCTCTGCCACGCGGCTGGGCTGGCGTAGCGCGGACGCCATGTGGCGCCTGGCCGGCGATACGGCGACCGATTACAACCACTATACCAAACGGGCGACTCTGGGGGCGATCTACGCCGCCACGCTGAAGGTTTTCGCCAGCGACACCAGCGAGGATGCCACCGGCCCCAAGGCCGACACGCGCGCCTTCCTGGACCGCCGAATCGAAGGTATCATGCGCTTCGAAAAGACCAAGGCGCAGCTTTTCCGCCCGCGGGAGGAGCGGATCAGCCTGGTCCGCTTGATGGGCCGCCTGCGTTACCCCGCGCGTTGATGCTTATGCGCCTTCGACATCCGTCGAAGGCTTGCGGCACCGGCCCACTCCCGCCCCGAAGAACATAAAAAGGTCCGGGGGACCATTTTACTGAGGGGGCCGACCTCCCATCCAGGATACGCTGTTGTGGAGATCGGGTGGGGGAGTAGGCCGGTGCCGCTATCCTCCCGTAATTGCGAGGCTATTGCGAACCAGTTGCAATCGATGTGCATATCTGGCAGCGCAGCCCCATGAGTCTTCATTCGCTTACTCTCGACAGGCTTCCCCTCGGCCAGCTCGCCCGCATCGTCGCCGTGGACTGGAGCGTACTCGTTGAAGAGGAGGCGCGCCGTTTGCGCGCGCTGGGGCTGGAGGAGGGCGCCCGCGTTGCCGTCGCGCATCGCGGCGTTTTCGTCGGGCGCGATCCCATCGCCATCACTGTCGGCCGCATGACCGTGGCCGTGCGCCGTGCCCATGCCGCCGCGATGACCGTTGAGGCGATCGAGAACGGCGGCGCGAAGGACAAGTCTGCCGAGGCTGAAAAGCCGGCCGAAACTTCCGGCAAGCCGGGGATCGCCGCATGAGCCGCCAGCGCAAGGTCGCCCTCGTCGGCAATCCCAATGCGGGCAAGAGCGCGCTGTTCAACGCGCTGACCGGCGCGCGGCAGAAGATCGCGAACTATCCGGGCGTCACCGTGGAGCGCAAGTCGGGCCGCATGGTGCTGCCGACTGGCGAGCCGGTGGAGATGACCGACCTTCCGGGCGCCTACAGCCTGGATGCGACCAGCCCGGACGAGGAAGTGACCGCCAAGGTCATCGCCGGCCACTTCGCGGGCGAGGCGATGCCCGATGTGCTGGTGGTGGTGCTGGACGCCTCCAACCTCGAACAGCATCTGGTTTTCGCGCAGGAAGTGCTGGCGCTGGGCAAGCCCACCGTCGTCGCGCTCAACATGGTCGACCTTGCCGAGCGGGACGGGCTGGTGCTCGATCCCGCCGTGCTTGAGGAAGAACTCGGCGTGCGCGTGATCTCCACGGTGGCCGTGCGCCGCCGGGGCTTGGTCGAACTGGCTGAGGCGATCGCTTCGGCCGAAACGCGCCATCCGGGGCCGGGCCTCACCGCGCTGGGGCCGACCGAGCGCCGCGTGGCTGCTCATGCCATGGCCGATGCTGCGATCCTGTCCGAATCGAAGCGGCACCGTCTTCATGCTCGGCTCGACAAGGTGCTGCTGCACCCCTGGCTGGGCTTCCTGATCATGATGGGCGTGTTCTTCGTCATGTTCCAGGCGGTGTTCGCCTGGGCGACGCCCTTTGCCGACGCGTTGGATGCCGGCGCCGGCTGGCTGCACGACACGGTGAAGGCCGCGATGCCGCCCGGCCTGCTGCGCGGTCTGGTGACCGACGGCGTGATCTCTGGCGTTGGCGCGGTGATCGTGTTCCTGCCGCAGATCGTCATCCTCTTCGCCTTCATCCTGGCGTTGGAAGCATCGGGCTATATGGCCCGCGCCGCCTTCCTGATGGACCGGCTGATGTCGTTCGTCGGCCTGTCCGGCCGCAGCTTCATCCCGCTGCTCTCCAGCTTTGCCTGCGCCATTCCCGGCATCATGGCGACGCGTTCGATCACCGATCCCAAGGACCGGCTGACCACGATCCTGATCGCGCCGATGATGACCTGCTCGGCCCGCCTGCCGGTCTACGCGGTGATTATCGGCGCCTTCATCCCGAACAAGGACGTGGGCGGCGGCGTGCATCTGCAGGGGCTGGTGCTGTTCGGCCTCTATGTCGCGGGCATCGTCGGCGCCATGATCGTGGCGCTGGTGCTGCGCCATTCGATCACCAAGGGCGCGGCTTCCGGCTTCATCATGGAGCTGCCGAAGTACCAGCTGCCCCGTCTGAAGGACATGGCGATCGGCCTGTGGCAGCGCGCGTGGATCTTCCTGCGCCGCGCAGGCACGATCATCTTCACGGTGACCGTGGTGCTGTGGGTGCTGCTCAATTTCCCGCAGGCCAAGCCGGGCGAGAGCCAGGTCGATGCCTCGATCGCGGGCAAGATTGCCAATGGCCTGGCCGTGGTGGTGGAGCCGATCGGCTTCAACCGTGACATGGCCCTCGCGCTGATCCCGGCGATGGCTGCGCGCGAAGTGGCCGTCTCCTCGCTGGCGACGACCTATGCGGTGGACGCGGGCGATAACGAGGACGAGCAGGCCGTCGAACTGGGCGATCGCCTGAAGGGCCGCTGGACCCTGCCGATGGCGCTGGCGTTCCTGGCATGGTTCGTGTTCGCGCCCCAGTGCATGTCCACCATCGCGGTGACCCGGCGTGAGACGAACGGCTGGAAATGGCCGATCTTCATGCTGGCCTACCTGTTCGGCCTTGCCTACGTGGCGGCCGGCGCGACCTACTGGATCGCGGTGAGCGCGGGGCTGTAGAAAACCGAGGCCGGCAGACTCGCATCGCCGGCCCCCATTGGCTACCCCAAGCGCCAAGATTCAGAAGAAAGCGATTCCATCATGGCAGGCAGTGTCAACAAGGTCATTCTGATCGGCAACCTCGGAGCCGATCCCGAAGTGAAGTCGTTCCAGAACGGCGGGCGCATTGCCAATCTGCGCATCGCCACCTCGGAATCGTGGAAGGACCGCGCCACCGGTGAGCGCAAGGAACGCACCGAGTGGCACTCGGTCGTGATCCAGAGCGAAGGCCTGGTCGGCGTGGTCGAGCGGTTCCTGCGCAAGGGTTCGAAGATCTACATCGAAGGCCAGCTGCGCACGCGCAAGTGGCAGGACCAGAACGGCAACGACCGCTACACCACCGAAGTTTCGGTGGGCGGCGTCGGCGGCGTGCTGACCATGCTGGACGGCGCGCAGGGCGGCGGTGGCGGCGGTGCCCGTGGCGGCTCCGGCGGCGGCTGGAACGAGGGTGGTTCCTCGGGCGGTTCGGGCGGCGGCTTCGGCGGTGGCGGCCGTTCGGGCGGTGGCTCGTCGGGCGGCGGCGACTGGGGCCGTTCGGGTGGATCGTCGGGTGGTTCGTCCTCGGGCGGCGACGATTGGGGCCGTACGCCCTCGTCCTCGGGCGGCGGCTTCGGCGACGATCTGGACGACGATATCCCGTTCTGATCGGTCAGCGACCGGTACAGTATCGAAGGCAATGAGGCAGCGGAAACGCTGCCTTTTTGCTGTCCGCCGTTCCGGTCGATGTTCAGGCGGGCCGTAACCGTTCAAGCAGGCGGTCGGTCTCGTCCAGGCTGGCGTGGATTTCGGCGACATCGCGCCCGATCAGCGCCCGGCGCTGGCCGCTCACGAAGCTGGAATAGACCGCCATGTCCAGCGGAGAGACTTGCGCATTGCCCCCAAGCAGAGCGGCCAGCTGCAAGCCGCTGGTACGTCCGCGCAGATAGCGCAATTGCGGGCCGAACTCGGCCAGCGCGGGATCGCGCGCCACGGCCAGCATCAGTTCCTCGATGGCGACCAGCGGGCTGGGCTGAGAGGGGAAGTCCTTCCACGCCAGGATCGCTTCTTCGCGGTCCAACCGGGCCTTCACAGCCTCGCGGACGTGATCGGTGATGTTGCGGTAGATCGTCTCGAACGCGACTTGCGCCAAATCGGCGCTGGTGCGGAAGTTGTAGGAGACCACGCCCAGCGTTACTTCCGCCCGCGTGGCGACGGCACGGTGGGTGAGGGCGGCAACGCCCCCTTCTTCCACCACGCTGGCGGCGGCCTGTGCGATCGCATCCGCCACGTTGTTGCGGCTCTGGCGGCGCGGTTCGGCCTCTTGCGCAGACTGGCGGGCGAGCCCGCGCCATGCGCCTTCGCCGGACAGGCTGCCGTCCAGCCACTGGCCCCAGCCGCGGCAGAGTTCATCCAGCGCGGCGCGATCGACCGTGCGGCGCCAGCGGATCAGGTGCAGGTGCGCTGCGCCTTCGAAGAAGTGGCCGGTCGATCGCGCGAATTCGCCAAGGCCCGCGCGCGCGCAGACGTCGCGCCAGAAACCGGCCCAGAGGTCGCGCCATGCGTCCAGTGCGGGGACATAAGTGGGGTCGCGCAGGGCCAGCAGATGACACTGCGTCCATGCAAAGGCCAGCGTGCGGGCATCGGTGGCCCAGTCGTCGATCAGCACGGCCACCACGGCGGCCAGCGAATCGCCGCCGCCATGCTCCGGCCAGTGGGTCAGATCGGCCAGGCGATCGGCGCACCATGCCTGCGCGGCTTCATGCGCGTGGCCCTGCGCGGAGTGGAACAAGTGTTCCATGGATCCGAAGTGATGATAGATGCTGGATGTCGGCACGCCGGTCATCCGGCTCAACAGACGGGCGGAAATCGCCGCGTGGCCTTGCGTCGCCCAAAGCTCCAGAACGGTGGCTATCAAGCGTTTTTGAGTAGGAAAGTCCTGAAAATCTGCATCCATCACGCGAAACGGCCCGTTGCTGCATCCCCGCCATGCCGCAATCGGCATACTGCGCAATATCATGCCATGTGCGACGAAGTTATGACAATCATGGCTTTGAGACTGTCTCTGAACTTCCATACAAACGTAACAAGCTTGCCATACAAGCGTTCTAGTCGGCGCCCCGAAGACATCACAGGGGTTGCCCATGTTCGTTCGTATCGCCGATTCCTTCCGCACTGCCGCGCTTACCGGCACCGCGCTCGTCGCGCTCACCATCGCTGGCGCCGCGCACGCCGCTGAGCCCGCCGCTGCTGCCGCCGATCCGGCTGCGGACGGCGCTGTCGACGGCAGCTCGGGCCTGACCGATATCGTCGTGACCGCCCAGAAGCGCGAGACGAACCTTCAGACCACGCCGATCTCGATCTCGGTCGTCGGTGCGGAAGACCTGGCCAACCGTCACGTCGTCAGCCTTGAATCGCTGGGCGACGGCTCGATCCCCTCGCTGCGTATCGCGCCGATGTTCTCGCGCAGCTCGGCCCTGACCGTGGGCATGCGCGGCATCGGCACGCTGGGCGATGCCAACCAGCCCGCCCGCGACCAGGGCGTGGGCGTCTATATCGACGGCGTGTTCATGGGCCGCGCACAGGGCCTCGGCTCGGCGCTCTATGACGTGGAGCGCATCGAAGTGCTGAAGGGCCCGCAGGGCACGCTGTTCGGCCGCAACACCGAAGGCGGCGCGATCAGCATCGTCACCAAGAAGCCCAGCGGCGAATTCGACGGCCGCGCCAGTGTCGGCGTCGGCAACTACGGTTCGCGCGAAGCCAGCCTGCACCTCGACCTGCCGAGCGTCGCCAACATCTCGGTCAAGCTGGACGGCCTGATCACCACGCGCGACGGTACCGTGGACAACCCGCTGGCCGGCCAGCACGATTTCAATGCCTACAACAAGAAGGGCTTCCACGCCGGCGTGCTGTGGCAGCCGAGCACCAACTTCAACGCGCTCTACTCGTTCGACATCTCGCGCGACGAGAGCACGCCCTATTACCTTCAGCTGCTGACCAAGACCACCGGCCCGCTGCTCCAGATGCAGCCCGATCGTGCTAAGACCGCGAACATCGGCGTGCCGCAGCCCTGGGCCGTCGGCAAGACGCACGGCCACCTGCTGACGCTGGACTGGAATGTCTCGCCCGAGCTGGAACTGAAGTCGATCACCTCGTACCGCCAGCTCAGCCAGACGCAGAACGACAACGGTTCCAGCAACCTGGGCGTGTTCATTCCGGGCTACAGCAACAACACCAACTTCAGCCGCTTCAGCCTCGCCGATACGTGGCAGAAGCAGTACAGCCAGGAAGTCCAGCTGATCGGCACGATGAAGCAGGTCACCTTCGTGGGCGGCGCCTTCTATTACCATGAGAAGGTGAACGACAACGCCTGGACGCCGTACACCAACAAGTGGAACGCGGACGGCACCAGCTACACGATCCTTGCCACGCCCACCTCGTCGATCCCGTTCCCGGACCGCGCCAGCCATGCCACGACGGAAAGCGTCGGCGTGTTCGGGCAGGCGACCTGGACGCCGGAAATGCTGAGCGAGATCGTCCACCTCACCGCTGGTGGCCGTTACACGCATGACAAGAAGACCGGCGCACTGGACGAAGTAAACGGCGTCGCCACCCCGTACACGCTCGACGCAGCGTGGAACCGCTTCGATCCGATGGTGAACCTTGCCGTCGACGCGACGCAGGACGTCCACCTCTACGGTAAGTGGAGCACCGGCTATAAGGCCGGCGGTGCCAACAGCCGCTCGCTCACTTATCGCAAGTTCAATCCGGAATCGGTTTCGACCTTCGAAATTGGCGCCAAGACCGAGTTCTTCGATCGCCACGCCCGTTTCAACCTGGCTGCCTATACCTCTGCGTACAAGGACATGCAGGTAGACTTCATCGCGCCGGTCCTGAACACCACGCGCACCACGCTTGAAACCACCAATGCCGAAGGCAACGGCCGCATCAAGGGTATCGAGGCCGATCTTACCGTCACCCCGGTTCAGGGCCTGACGCTGACCGGTTCCTACGCCTACACGCACACCCATCTGCCGCCGGCCGAGAACCCGTTCCAGAACGACGCGCTGACCTCGGTCTACGTCGTCTACACGCCGACCCATGCCGCCAGCGGGGCGATCGATTACGAACTGCCGGTGGCCGATGCCACGCTGCGCTTCCACCTCGACGGCAACTATTCCTCGGGCCAGTACTCGATGGCGAGCGACCCGACGAAGACCGACTCCTCGTTCGTGGTCAACGGCCGCGTCGCGCTGGGCGGTATCGAGATGCCGGGCACCGGCGCCAAGCTGGAACTCTCGGTCTGGGCGCGCAACCTGTTCAACGAAAGCTATGCCTTCGTGAAGGCGAACGGCGGTTCTTCGCTGGGTTACTACGGCATCTTCAACGATCCGCGCACCTTCGGCCTCACCGGCACCGTGCAGTTCTGATCGATAAAGAAAATAAGGAAACGACAATGAAGATCCGTCAGATCGCCATTCTCGGCGCCGCTGTGGTCGCACTCTCCACCCCGGCCTTCTTCGCGGCGCAAGCCGCGAACGAGGCGCCGGCCGCCGTTGCCGCGCCCGCGCATCAGCGTCTGCTGCCGCTGGAAGGCGGCCGCAACTTCCGTGACCTTGGCGGTTATCGCACCACCGACGGCCACACTGTGAAGTGGGGCATGCTGTTCCGCTCCGGCTCTATGGTGGACCTGACCGCGGGCGACCTTGCCTACCTGAACAAGCTGGGCCTGAAGACCGTGTGCGACTACCGCGACACCGGTGAGCGCAAGGCGGAGCCGATGCCCTGGGCGGCAGGCACCGGCCCCACCGTCTTTGCAGACGATTACAGCGGCATGGCGATCGGCCTGATGCCGAAGGACCTGAGCAAGATCACCCCCGAAGGGGCGACCACGATGATGGCCACCAGCTATCCGATGATGCTCAAGACCTTCGCGCCGCAGTTCAAGCGCATGTTTGGCGAACTTCTCGCCGGCAATGCGCCGCTGGCCTTCAACTGTTCGGCCGGCAAGGACCGCACCGGCGTTTCGGCGGCGCTGCTGCTGACCGCGCTGGGCGTTCCGCGCGATACGGTGATCCAGGACTACCTGCTGACCAACACCTACCTGCCGGAAGCGATGAAGAAGGCGAAGACCAGCCCGAACGCCGCCACCGGCCAGGCCTTCCTGTCACTGCCGCCGGCGGTGCAGGGCGCCTTCATGCGCGCCGATCGCAGCTACATCGAAGCCGCGCTGAACAAGCTGGATGCCTATCCCGGCGGCGCGATGGGCTACTTCAAGACCGAGATGGGCATGGATCAGGCCCAGATCGCCAAGCTGCGCGCCATGTACCTCGACTGATTGGGGGCTTCCCGGACGGGGCCGCAAATTGCCTTGCGGCTACGTCCGGGAAGAAACGGCCAATGATCTCGTAACGTCATGCGGCCGAGGCCTGCGCCTCGCGCTTGCGGCCCAGGCCGGAAAGAAATTGCGCGCAGCGCCGGGTCAGCGGTCGCTCCACCGCGAAATAGAGCGCCACGGCAGCAACGATGCTCAGGCCCATGTAGAACACGAGGGCCAGTACCGGGCTCACGCGTCCCAAGGCGACCCCGCCCAGATGTTGGGCCACGCCGAACAGCAGCGGATGGACCAGATAGAGGCTGAACGAAGCGTCGCCGATCAGCACGATCCACGCCGGCACCGCTATCGTGCCCGGGGCCAGGATCGCGAATGCCGCCACTATCGCTGAATCGACGGGAAGCGTTACGCGCCACCAACCGGGACTTTGGCCGACCGGGACCAGCAACGTCTGGATCACCGCGATCGCCGCGATGCCGCAGGCCATCAGCAGGGCCGGGCGATGGACGCGCAGGTTCGGCACGCGTCGGCGGGCCACTGCAAAGCCGACGCCCAGCAGGAACGGCAGCAGCAGCGGCGTGGTCCAGAATTCGATGGCGTTGCGCGGTTCGTGGTAGTTCCAGACCGGATTGATGATCTGGCCGAAAACCAGCAGGGCGGCCAGCGTCAGGCATAGCAACGCCAGCCCCCGCCGCAGGAAAAGCGCGGCGGCGAACAGGGCGTAGAAGAACATCTCGTAGTTCAGCGTCCAGCCCACTCCCAGCACCGGGCGCATGAGCCCCAAGGCACCGAAGCTGGGAATGAACAGGAACGACTGCACCATATCGGCGACGCCAAGCGGTTGGGCGTTCTTCACGACGATCGCGGCGGCGGCTATCGTCATCAGCCAGTAAAGGGGAACGATGCGGGCGATCCGGCGGCGCAGGAAAGTGCCGGGCGCGTCGCGCATGCCGAACATGTCGTGATGGACATGAAGCATGATGAAGCCGCTGATGGTGAAGAACATCATGACCCCGATCGAGCCCAGCAGGCCGAAGTCGCGCTCCGGCAGGCCGATCGGGCCGAACCCGGCTGCCCACAGTTCTCCGTGCGAGACGACCACCAATGCGGCGGCGAGGGCTCTCGCCCCCTGAACCACGTTCAGCTTGTTCATGATTGCCACCTCTTGTTGCAAATTGGCACAAATCTGGCGGTGGTATCGTACCGGCCCAGCGCGGCCGGGGCATTGGCAGAATCCAGTAGGGCGAACCGGGAAGGGCGGATTGGGCGCGATCCGCATCATCGCCCCGGCGCCCCACCGCCCGATGTTCCGCGCGCTTCCGGGGCGCTAGGCTCGCTCCGGACCGGCAGGCGGGGCAGGAGTGAGCGAATTGGCAGGCGAATTGGGCTTCGGCTATCTCTACGACATGCGCAATCCGGCGCCGTGGCGGCAGCCGCCAGAGGCGCTGCATGCCGAAGTGCTGGACGTGGTTGCCGAGACCGAGGCGCTGGGCTTCGACGGGGCCTGGGTGCCGGAGCATCATCTGGCAGAGGATGGCTACCTGACCTCGCCCTTGGTGATGCTGGCCGCCATCGCCGCGCGCACGAAGCGCATGGCGATCGGATCGGGTATCGCGCTGGCCCCACTCTACGAGCCGCTGCGCTTTGCAGAGGATTGCGCGGTGCTGGATGCACTGTCCGGCGGGCGGCTGCGGATGGGCCTCGCCATCGGGTACCGCGCGCGGGAATATGCCGCGCAGGGGCTGGATTTCCGCAAGCGCGGCGCGCGGTTCGATGAGTTCCTTCACGTGGTTCGGCGGCTGTGGGCGGGCGAGAGAGTGGATTTCGCGGGCGATCACTTCCGGCTGGACGGCGCGCAAGTCACGGCTTTGTCGAGCAGGGGGCAGGTGCCGCTCTATATCGGCGGCTTCGCGCCCAAGGCGATGGAGCGCGTGGCGAAATATGGCGACGGTTACTTCGGCAATGCCGATGTCTGGCCGCTCTACCGCCAGAAGCTGGAAGCGCAGGGCAAGGACCCGGCGGCGGCCAAAGTCTGGATCCAGGAACTGATGCTGGTGGTCGCGCACGACAAGGCGGCGGCGATGGAGGAACTGGCGCCGCATTTCCTGCATGTCAGCAATTCCTATGCCGCCTGGATGGCGGAAGACAGCGCGATCGGCATCGACGATCCGGCGATGAAGGCGATGGACCTCGATAGCTTCAAGGCCAGCGGCGCGATGCGTATCCTGACCCCGGACGAGGCGATCGACCATTTCCGGCGGCTGCGGGAAAAGGCACCGATCGAACATGTGACGATGATGAAGCCGCCCGGGCTTCCGGCCGAGCGTTTCCTTGCCTATGCCAAGGTCTTCGCGGATGAAGTCATTCCCGCATTTCGGTGAGGCAGGCAAAGCTTGGAGCAGGGTGCGCAGATAAGTGAACGGCGGGCGGCATCGCCGCAGTCGGTGACGCGGGTGATCCGCCTGCTGGAAGTGCTCTGCGCCAGCAGCGAGCCGGTCTCGCTGGCCGATCTCAGCCGCCGCCTCGCCACGCCGAAAAGCAGCCTTGCGGCGCTGCTGCGCGGGTTGGCGGACGAGGGCTTCGTGATCGGCACGGACGGCACATGGCGGCTGGGGCCCGGTGCCTTCGGCCTTGGCAGTGCGCTGACCGAGGCACGGCGGCGGCTGCAGAGTTCGGACCTGATCCGCGATGGCATGCGCCGGCTCAGTGCGGCCAGCGGAGAGACGGTGCTGCTGGGGGTGGGGGATGCGCAGAGCGCTCCTCCCGGTGGAGCCCAAGGCGAAAGCATGACCTATGTCGATCTGGTCGAGAGCGCGCACGTGGTGCGCTACCTCGTCTCCATCGGCGACCGGCGGCCGTTCTATGCGACGGCAGGTGGGCGCGCCTTGCTCGCCACCTGCTCGCCAGATGCCGTGGACAGCTATCTCAAGCGCCTGACGGCCGAGCGGCTGGCGCCGGCCACGATGATCGATCGCGCGGGGTTGAAGGCGGCGATCGAAACCGCACGCGAACAGGGTTTCGCGCAAACCGTCGATCAGGCGGCGGAGGGAGTTACCGGCACGGCGGCGGTGATCCGCGATGCAGCGGGGCAAGTGATGGGCGCACTGGTGATTGCCGCACCAACGGCGCGTGCGAAGGATCGCCTGCCGGAACTGGCGCGGATGGTAATGGTCGAAGCGGCTCTGATCTCGCGCAGTCTGGGGTTCAGGTAGAGACTATGAAGTTACCTATACGCAACTATCTCGCTACGCGGCTGACTATTTTCATCGAGCCATATTGCGACCAGTATGATGTACCCGCCGGCGGCGAGGCTGTCGTGACGCTTGATGATGGCTTTCCGTTCTCGATTGATGTGCATCCCGAAGAATTTATAACAATCTGGGATGGGGGCGATAATTTTGCTGAAGTCGAAATTTTCGAGCGTCGCCAAATCTCATCGCCGCCGCGACCAGAACCTTTAGAGGCGCTCACAGCGAATGAGGCAAGCGTGGCCGGAGTGCGCGAGAAGCACCCTCGCGGGGGACTTCTCATCAATCTCAGGCGCTTCTTCAAGCCGCGCTGAGCAGTCCGCGATCGCCTTCCAGCGCTGCCGTCAGTGCTGCAAGGAACTGATCCGTCGCGCGTTCCCAGGAGAACTGAAGGCCCAGTGCGGCGGCGTCCTTGCGATCGATCCGCAGGGCGGCGCGGATCGCGGTGGCAAGGTCTTCGTCGACCGCGCCGGCCGGGCGAACGAGCGGTTCGTCTACCCCGCGGCCGTCACGGCCGAGGATGTCGACCGGGCCGGTGACGGGAAAGCTGGCGACCGGGGTGCCACAGGCCAGCGCCTCGATCACCACAAGGCCGAAAGTGTCGGTCAGGCTCGGGAAAACGAAGCAGTCGGCGGCGCGATAGGCGCTTGCCAGTTCCTTGCCCGCCAGCGCCCCCATGAACAGCACATGCGGATAGCGGCGCTTCAGGCTTTCCAGTGCCGGACCGTCCCCCACCACGACCTTGCTGCCGGGCACGTTGGCGTCGAGGAATGCCTCAAGGTTCTTTTCCGGCGCCACGCGGCCCACATTGAGCAGCACCGGGCCGGGCAGGGCGGTCATCGCCGGATGGCGCGGGCCGTCGGTGCGGAACAGCGTGTGGTCGATGCCCCGGCTCCAGCGCCGGGTATGGCCGATACCCCGGCCCGCAAGCTCGGCGGCAAGGCCATCGGTAGAGACCAGCACGGCCTGACTGGGCGCGTGAAAGCGCTGCATGATCGGCCAGAAACGTTCCGCGCTGATGCCGGTGCGGACGGCGGCATATTCGGGAAAGCGCGTGTGGAAGGCCGACGTGAAAGGCACCCCGCGGGCCAGGCACCAGCCGCGCGCGGCCCAGCCGATCGGGCCTTCGGTGGCGATGTGGACGATGTCCGGCCGGGTCCGATCGAGCATCCGTCGCACCCCGAAACGCGGCGCCATGGCCAGCCGGATCGAGGCATAGCCCGGCATCGGCAGGGTAAGGAACAGATCCGGCGTCAGCGTATCGACTTCGTGGCCCCGCAAGGTCAGTTCGTCGAGAGTGGTGGTGAGCGAGCGGACGACGCCGTTGACTTGCGGGAGCCAGGCGTCGGTCGCCAGCGTCAGCTTCACTCGGCGGCCTCCGCAAGGGTATCCGCCGGGGCAGTGTGCCCTCCGGTTTCCGCGATCCAGTCGATGATGGTGATGTCGCCAGCGGCATCTTCGACCAGCGCGGTGCAGCTTTCCACCCAATCGCCGTCGTTATAATAAGTGATGCCGCCGAACTGGCGGATTTCCGCGCAGTGGATGTGGCCGCAGACCACCCCATCGAACCCGCGCGAGATCGCCTCGTTCGCCACAGCCTCTTCATAGCTGCACACGTACTGAACGGCGTTCTTGACCTTCTTCTTCATGTAGGCCGAGAGCGACCAGTAAGGCAGCTTCAGCTTACGACGCACTGCGTTGAACACGATGTTGGCGCGCAGCAGCAGGCCGTATGCCTTGTCGCCCAGGAAGGCGAGCCACTTGGCATAGAGCACCACGCCGTCGAACGCGTCTCCGTGGGTGACCAGCAGGCGGCGGCCGTCCTTGGTTTCGTGGACGGCTTCCAGCACCAGTTCCACGCCGCCGAAGGTGAGACCGGCGTAATCGCGCAGCATCTCGTCATGATTGCCGGCCACGAACACCACGCGGGTGCCGCGATGCGCCATCTTGAGGATGCGGCGGATCACTTCGTTATGCGCGTCCGGCCAGTACCAGCCCTTGGAGAGCCGCCAGCCGTCGACGATGTCGCCAACCAGATAGAGCGTCTTGCACTCGATGGAGCGCAGGAAGTCCACCAGCATCTCGGCATTGCAGCCGCGCGTGCCGAGGTGGACGTCTGAGATCCAGACGGTTTCGTATTTCCGCTTTGGGCGGAAACCTTTAGGGTCGGGCAGGTCGAGCCAGGCGGGAATGTTGCCGCCGAAATCGCCGCCAGTGGTGCGTTCGAGTAGTGTCTGCACGTCGTTGCGCATCGGTCCAAAACCCCCGTTTCGCCTCTGTCATATTTCGCATGATCGCGTTGCGTCGGCGTGACGGTTGCGGGTCACTTCGATGACAGCATTCCGCCGCGTTTCGGGCGCGGCAGAATCGGCGCGGGAGGGGGGGATTCATCCCGGACTCAATTTCTTGCCCAACTTCTTGCCTGTGTCATTGATATGTCACCTGTTCGTCACACTGACGCGGCAATTAGCCGCTCGCACCAAATGACAGGGGCAGGCGAACGGGGGCCATGCAGCGTATCGACATCTTCCTTACCAGCGAGCTTTCGGGCGGACTGGCGGCTTTTCGGCATGACGATTTCGATGTCGTGCTGCACCGCTGGAGCGACTTTGCAGAGCTGCCGCTGATCGAAGGCGCGCTGTGGATCTTTATCGACTGGGTTCTGGCGGAAATGTCGGGGCTGGAACTCTGCCGCCGCCTGCGCGCCGATGCGCTGACGCAGAACGCGCATGTGACGATGGTGCTGGAAGAAGACAACCAGGAAGACCGCAAGCGCGCGCTGCGCATGGGCGCGGACGATTACATCGTCGGTCCGCTGACTCGCGCCGCGCTGCTGGACCGGGTGCTGGGCGCCAACATCGGCGAACAGGAAAGCACCGGATTGCGCGTGCTGGCGCAGGGTGACCTGACGGTGGACGTTGCCGCATTCCAGGCGCGCTGGCAGGGCAAGCCGATCTCGCTGATGCCCAACGAGCTGCGCCTGCTGCGGTACTTCATCGAACATCCCGGCCGCGTCTTCACCCGCACGCAGCTGATCGCTGCGCTGGGCAAGCAGGAACCGGCAGTGGACGAGCGCACCGTGGACGTATGGATCGGCCGCCTGCGCCGCGCGCTGAAGGGCGTGGGCGCGGGCAATCCGCTGCGCACCGTCCGTTCGCTGGGATACGTCTTCGATACGGCGTGACGGCGATCGCGGCTATTGCGGATCGCATGCGGCCTGGTTCTGCATTATAACTCGGTCACTGCTCCTATCCGATGGAGGTGACCATGCTTGACCGCGATGCCGTGCTGGACACGGTTAGACAGGTCTATGCTGCCCGCGTGGCGGGAAATCAGGAAGATGTCGCCAGATACTGGGCCGATGACGCGCATTTCGAATTTGTCGGCGAGCGGACTCTGCTCAATTCGGCGGGTCTTCACGCACCGACTTCGATGGATACTATCCGCCGATTGATGGAACGCTTCCGGTTCAGCGACCTGGAGCTTCTGGACGCGGTGGTGGAAGGAAACCGGATCGCCGCACGCTGGCGGGTAACCGTGTCCACCGAAGGCAAGGCGCCGGTGGACACGCAACTGTTCGACCTGATCACGCTGGACGATCATGGCAAGATCGCAAGCTTCATCCAGTTCGCGGATACCGCACTGGTGCGGGAAGTGGCCGCCTGAACGTCAGGCGGCCGCGCGATGTTGCCTAGTGGTTCGCTTCCGTGCCGGCCGGCGCGTCGATGGTCGTTTCCATGTCCTGCACGGAAAACGTGAACCAGACGCTCTCGTCGTGGTCATACAACTGTACGCGCTGCCCGCTCACTTGGGCGGTGTAGAAGCCGGAAGAGGCGCGGTCGTAACCCTGCGCCTTGGTGCCATCGATCTCGAACGAGACATGGGCCCGTTCGCCCGCGTCATAGATTTCGGGAAGCGTGCCGCCGAACTTGGCCGAGCGGTCACCGTCGATCCCCTGCACCTGATCGCCGCGGGATTCGGCGGCAATCCGCACGTCCCGTCCCGTCGAGTGATCATGAAGGCCTGCAACTTTCCTGCCGGTGATGAAGGCATAGGCGGTTGCGGCAACCATCGCGCGCGTATGAGGTAGCATGCCCGTAACATGGTGCGGGAATTGGGGAAATCAAGCTACTGAGAAGGGCAAATCCAGGGAGAGGAGGATCTGCCCAGGCGTGACCGAGTTTCAGCCCGGGCGGTTGTTTCCGGCTTACCGTTTCTTCTTCACAGTCGGTTTTGCCGGTGTCGGCGTCGTGCCCGGGCAGGCCCAGGCCTTGCGGGTGGCGGCGAGGACCAGCGAGGAGGCGGAATTGTTGCGGGTTTCCGGGTTGTCGCGCAGATAGCTTACGGTCACGTCCTTCAACTGGCTGATCGTCACGCCCGCTGGGATGCAGCTCTTGAGCTTGGCCGCCTCGCGCGTGGTGTTGAAGGCATCGACGGCGCCGGTGATGTAGGCGATGCATTCGTAGGAGCGCTCAAGATACTCCTTCTCGCCCTTCTGCACCGAGCAGATCTCATAGAGATCGTTGCCGGTGTAGAAACCCGCGTCGGCAGCGATGGGGACCAGCGCTGCCGACGTAGCGGCGGCGATGCAGGCCAACTTTCTGGATTTCATGCGCGATTCTCCCGGCCAAGGCACAATGCCGGAACCTTGTGGCAAACGGCGGGCCCGTCAACAATCGGTCTTCTGGGGAGGGGGCGTAAGATGCCCCCTCCGTTCCAGAGTCCTGCCGGTGTCGCGACGCCGGCGCAGAGATCAGCCGAACCAGCCGGCGGTCTGGGCCAGCAGCCAGAGGCCGATCACCAGGAACAGCAGTGCCGCGAACGTGCGGACCACGGCCAGCGGCACGCGCTTGATCAGGGCATCGCCCAGGAACACGGCTGGCACGTTGGCGATCATCATGCCGATGGTGGTGCCGGCCATGACGGGCAGCACGCTCTGGAAACGGGCGCCCAGCGCGATCGTTGCAAGCTGGGTCTTGTCGCCCATCTCCACCAGGAAGAACGCGATGGCAGTGGCAAGGAACGGGCCGAAGCGGCTGGGCTTGGGCGCATCGTCATCGTCGAACTTGTCGGGGATCAGCGTCCAGGCGGCCATGGCGATGAAGCTGAAGGCGATCAGGTAGCGGAACCACTGGCCGCTGAGGAAGGCGGAGGCCTGTTCGCCCACCAGTGCGGCCAGGAAGTGGTTGGCCAGCGTCGCCACGAAGATGCCGCCAACGATCGGCCAGGGGCGCTTGAAACGGGTGGCCAGGACGATGGCGAGAAGCTGGGTCTTGTCGCCGATCTCGGCAAGGGCAACGACGGCGGTAGAGGTGAGCAGCGCTTCCAAGGCGAATTCTCCGGGCCGGGCGACAGACAAGACAATAGCGTGGCAGAACCCGCCCGGCCGGACGGAGCTGCAACGCCATTGGTCTCGCCCGAACGGTGCTCCGTCCTCCCGTGCGCCATGGTCTCTCGACCAAGTATGTTGACGACGGGTCCCGCAGGGGTTGCGGGCGGCTACTCCCCAGATGACGGGCGGCCCATAGCCCGCCCGGTCGGGCCGGGTAAAGGAAAATGTGCGCGGCAAAAAAAGAGGACCCGGCTGCAAGGCCGCAGCCGGGTCCTTCCAGGATGAGCCAGGGGTCAGGGCCCCCGGGTGAGTAGGTTCAGAACTTGAACGAACCGGAGAGCGTGAAGATCCGGCCCAGATCGTAGGTGTTGTAGTTCACCCGGCCGTCTTCCATCTGCTGGTATTCCTGATGGTTGCGGCCCGTGAGGTTGCGGGCTTCGAACTTCAGTTCGATTTCCTTGTTCTCGGACAGCTTGATGCCCTGGCGCACGACGAAGTCGATCGTCAGACCCGGATTTTCCAACACGTCCGGCTGGCCGGAGTTGGCAAGGCCGCGGCTGACCGCGCGCTTGCTGGCATAGTTGATCAGGATCGTCTGCTGCGAGAGGCTGTCCGTATCCTCAAGCCCGATCTGGACGTTGCCGATGTGCTTCGACTGGCCCGTTAGCGGCGCGCCGTTCTTGAAGTAGTCGGTGGCCAGCGACGTGCCGGTACCGGCGCCGAAGATGCGGACGGTATCGGTATCGGTCACCTTCAGTTCGGACTTGGTGAAGGTGTAGTTGCCGATCAGCAGCAGGCGGCGCGTTTCGAAGAACTTGCCCATGCTTTCGAGCGGGACGTACTTCTGCGCTTCCAGTTCGAAGCCGTAGAGGTTCGCCTTCGGCGCGTTGGCATAGGACGTGACGAAGGTTTCGGTACCGGTCAGGTACGATTCGATCGGGTTGTTCAGGCGCTTGAAGAAGCCGCCCAGCGAAACCCGCTGGTCACGCGCGAAGTACCATTCCCAGCGCGCTTCGGCGTTGTAGAGCTGGCTGTCCACCAGGAACGGGTTGCCCTGGTAGGTACGGTTGGTGTCCGGATCGAAGTACGGTTGATACAGCAGTTCGCGGAACTGCGGGCGGGCGATCGTCTTCGAGGCGCTCGCGCGGACCTGCATGCCGGGCTGGATCTCGTAAGTCAGCGTCAGTGCCGGCAGGAAGTATTCGTTCTTGAGGTCGGTCGCCTTGGACGCCGCCTGGCCGATCGGGCGCAGGATCGTCGATTCCTTGGCATATTCCCAGCGCACGCCAAGGTCGAACGACAGTGCGTCGGTCAGCTGGCCGTCAACCTTGCCGTAGAAGGCGTGGTTGAGCAGGCGCGAGTCGAAGACCGCGGTGGTGGCGTCCGGCTCGCGCAGTTCGAGGCCGTAGTTCACGCCGTTGTCGATCAGGTACCAGGAGCCCGGCTGCAGCAGGACGTCCAGGCGCAGCAGGCCGAAGTTCGAGATCTGCGTCTGGTCGCCATAGGCATAGACCGCCAGCGAGCGGCGCGAGTTGGTGCGCGAGTTGATCTGGTACGAATAGCCCACCGTACCCGTCCAGCCAGGGGCGAAGACATGGCTGACGTCGGCGCCGGCCGACCACACGTTCTCGTTCAGGCGCGAGAAGGTGATCGTGGTCGGATCCTGGTTGCCGTTGCCGAGACGGTTGACGAAATCGTCGCCGTACTGGTCGGAAGCGGTATTGGTGCGCAGATATTCGGCGTTGATCTCGAACGGCGCGAGGCGCTTCGAGTTGGCATAGCCGGCGCGCAGGTCGATCGTAGTGTCGTCGGCCGGCTTGAACTCGCCCACGAACTGGGTGTCGATCAGCTGGCGCTCGTACCACGCGGTGGTCTGCTGCATGTAGTCGGCCTGCGAGTTGTTCTCGCGCTTACCGATGCGCAGGCCGGTGTGCTTGTCGGTGTCGTGGATGTAGACGTTGGTCCAGCGGATCGAGTTGTCGCCCCACTCCAGGCCGAGGCCGAGCAGCGCGTTGCCGACGATGCGATTGTCGGTGTTCACGGCTGTGAAGTCTTCGAACAGCTGCGCCGAGGTGAGGCCCTGCGCACGCTGCTGGGTGATCTGCTTGGTCTGGGTCTTGTTCGAATAGCCGGCTGCCGCGATCACGCCGACCGTGCCCCAGCCGAGATCGAACGACGTGCCTGCCGAAAGGTCGGCAGACCAGTTCGGCTGGGTGTGGTTGTCCTTCTGGACCACCGCATTGCGGCTGTTGACGAGCAGGCCGCCAAGCTGCTGGGCCAGATCGCTGGTCGGATTGATGACGGTGTCGCTGTTGAAATAGTCCTTCAGCGCCGAGGGCAGCGAGCGGTTGCCGTTGTCCCAGCCCGTCCAGTCCGTTTTCGAGCCGTAGTAGTTATAGCTCAGCTTGTTGGTGGTTTCGGTGTCCCAGCCGATGCCGCCGCCGATTTCGAGGAAGCTCTCGTCCGGGATCGCCTTGGTCGTGAGGTTGATCACGCCGCCGCCGAATTCGCCGGGGAAGTTCGCCGAATAGCTCTTCTGCACGAGCGAGGAAGCGACGATGCTGGTCGGGAACAGGTCGAGCGGGACCACGCGCTTGAGCGGTTCCGGGCTCGGCAGGGGCGAACCGTTGAGCAGGGCCAGCGAATAGCGATCGCCAAGGCCGCGCACGTAGACATAGCCGTTGCCGACGACCGAGAGGCCGGTGACGCGGCTGAGCGCGCCGGCAATGTCGCCTTCGCCGGTGCGGGCGATTTCCTCGGTGGAGAGGACCGAAATGACTTGCGGGGCAGTCCGCATGACATTGCGGTTGCGCTGTCCGGTAACGATGATGGCGCCGCCGGGTACCGAGATGTCAGGCGCTTGACCTTCGTCGGCCTGGGTATCTTCCCCGGTTGCAGGCTGGGCATCGGAGGCGGAAGTCGTCGTGCTGTCCTGCGCCCACGCCAGCGACGGCGTTAGGATCGTAGTGGAAAGCAGCAGCAACGAGGCGAGCCGCGGCTTGGTCATGTCTGGTCCCCCTGGAACTCTTAGGATGTCTTGCGTGATGCGAGAGTGTGACAAAGGGGGAGCGGCCACGCCGGGCCGCCCCCCCAAAGTCATGGGCGGCCCGTTCAGTAAGTCGGCAGCGCGGTGCAGCTGGTGCTGGAACCGAAGGCTGCGGTCCCGTTGTTGCAGGTCCAGCCCTTGTACCAGGTGTCCGAAGCGTTCGCGACGGCACCGATGTAGGCGACGTTGTCGAGGTAGCTCGAAAGCGAGGAGAGGCTGGCGTAGGCAGCAACGCCGGTTTCGTTCGTACCGTTGATGAAGGTGCTCGTCAGGGTCGAGGTGAACGCGTCGTTGTTGTTGGTGCCGGTGGCGAACTGCGCCGCGGTGCTGCCGGCAGCGTAAGTGCCGGTGTCGAGGTACTTGGTCGTGTTGCAGCTCATGACCACCGAGTAGGCCTTCAGCGTGGCGGGCGTGGTGCCCGAACCGTTGAGGCGGAGACACTCGTTGGCAGGCGTGTTGATGATGCCGTTGACCAGCGTGATGTCCGAGTTGCCACGGATCAGCAGGGAGGCCTTGTCGTTGGCATCGTTGTTCGAGCTGGACTGCGGCTGGACCATCGTGAAGTTGGCCACGATGGACTTCTGGCGGGGCAGCTGGTCTTCGGCGCCGTCGGAGTCGGCTTCGACCATGGCGTCGCCGCCGCCGCTGCGCTGCAGCAGGAGCACGTACTGGAATGCGCCCTGCAGGCCGGTGTCGATGTCGAGGCTGTCGTCATCGGCGTTGACCGCGATGTAGTGCTTGAAGTTCACGGCGCCGCCGAAGAATTCCGCACCGTCGTCCGAGCTGTTGACCGACTGGAAGTATTCCAGCGTGGTGCCGGTGCCGACGCCTTCGGCGGTCAGCGACTGGAGTTCCTTGCCGTTGCTCAGCACATAGCCCGAATAACGGATCTGCACGTACTTCATCGTGCCAGCGTTATAGGTGTTGTCGTTGCCGCCGAAGACGGCCTTGTTGACCGAACCCTCGGTATCGCGCTCGCAGGTGTTGGCGGTGGTCGAACCGTAGTTGCAGTCCGTGACCTTGCCGCGGCCGAGCAGCACGACGCCGCCCCACTGGCCCTGCGAGTTGTCGTCGTTGCTGCCGACGACGTTCGAGCGGCTGGTGAAGATGATCGGCAGTGCGGCGGTGCCGCTGGCGTTGATCTTGTTGCCGCGGTTCACGGCAAGCCAGGCCGGCTCGGCGCCGTTTTCACCAAAGACGATCACGCCCGGATCGATCGACAGCGTGACGTTGGTGTCCTGGTTCAGGACCTTGCCATTGCAGCTGGCAGTGGTGGTGGCGAAAGTCGCGGTCGAAGTCGGGGCAGCGAAGCCGCCGTCACAACCCACGTCTACGCGGCCGCTGATGCGATAGATCACGCCGGCAACCTTCGGCAGGGTGGAGTTGGCATCGATCAGCGCCGGCAGCGTGCAAACGCGCCAGGTGCCTTCGGGGCCGGGGAGAACGCCGCTGTCGGTCAGACCGCCGGTGGCGCTGAAGCTGGGGCAGCTGGCTGCTGCGACCACGGTGCCCGACGTCGGGGTCGGGGTCGGCGTGGGGGTCGGCGTCGGATTGTTGATCACGATGCTGCCCGCGCCGGGCGAGGAGATGTCGTCGGCGCCGCAACCGGCAAGAGCAAGAGCGCTGCACCCGAGCAGCATCATGCCATGGATAGTTTTCACGTGATTTCCCCCGTTGCACAGGTCGGTACGAGACGGCGAGTCCGCCTTCGCTGTCAGGGGCGTCTAGGGTGAGGGGGTGACAGTTTGTTGGCGAAACCGTGACAGAAATGTACGAATTTATAACTGTAATATGACAATCGCCCGGCACTTGGGTCCAATTCGGTGCTCGAACTCGCGAAACTCCCGCTGATTCACGTTCAGATTGCAGTTTTATGACACTTGCGTCATTTTCTTGCTGCCAACGAAATTCCGGCAGATGTTGCAAGCAATCAACACTGTCTGTCCGGGAGAAAAACCATGTCGCTCACTGTCGCCCTCGCCTCCGTCCTGCTGGCCCAAAGCCCCGCCGCATTGGCGACGGACGTGCCGACGCACGATACCGTGGATGTGGCCTATCAGGACCTTTCCGCCGGCCGTGCGGAAGAGGCGCTCCGCAAGCTGGAGGCCAATGGCGCCGCCCGTTCGAGCGACCCGGCGACCCTGATCAATCTTGCCGCGGCCTATGCCGCCACGGGCCGCTCCGACAAGGCTTTGCTGGCCTATCGCGCCGCTATCGACAGTCAGGATCGCTATGATCTGCAGCTCGCCGACGGCAGCTGGGTCGATTCGCGCGATGCTGCGCGCATGGCCATGCAGAAGATGCTGCGCAGCACTGCGCAAGCCTCGCGCTGACGCGCGGACAGCTTGCTCCATTGCCTGATCGCGCGCTGCCGGCGGGTGCGCGATCGGGTGTAGTCACAAAGGGGTGATCTGACGTATAGTGCGCCCGCCTTTGCGGGCCGGCTGGGGAGCGGACCTTCGTATCGCCCGGCTTTCCGCGAAGGCAGCGGCTCCGTGCAGGCGGTTGACAGGTGCCTCGGGCGGGGGGTGTGGAGACAGGTTTGGCCCGTTCAGGGTCGTCTCCTCGTCACACTTCTGTCATCTGCGTGGCGCACTGGGCCGTCATACGGAGGGCAATGGTGATTCGACTCGTTCAGATTCAGACCCGTAAGATGCGCGGTCTTCTTTCGGTTTTTGCCGGGGTTTTCGGCGCTTTTGCGGCCTCCGCGGCGCAGGCGCAGCAGGTAACGCGCGCCGATCCGGCCGGTTCCGGCCCGATTGTGGCAGCTCTTGGATGGCTTCAAGGCACGCTACTGGGCAATGTCGCCACGGCCGTTGCCGTGATGGCCGTTGCCGCAGTCGGTTTCATGATGCTGACCGGCCGCATGAACTGGCGTTTCGGTGCAACCGTCATCATCGGCTGCTTCGTGCTGTTCGGCGCCGGCGCGATCGTGTCCGGCATCCAGTCGGCCGCCGGCTGATGAGCTTGGCGCGCTTCCCCGTGCACAGGGCGCTCACCCGCCCGCAGATGTTCGCGGGGGTGACGTTCACCTTCTTTATCATCAACGGCCTGGTGACGACGGAAATCTTCCTGATCACCAAGAACTTCTGGGCTCTTCCGGCGGCGCTGGCGATCCATGGCATTGGCTATGTCGCCTGCCTTCGCGAGCCGCGGATTTTCGATCTCTGGCTTGCCAAAGTCAGCAAATGCCCGCGCGTGCCGAACTGGCAGCGCTGGGGCTGCAACAGCTATTCGCCCTGATCGGGCGGCCGGGGGATTTCGGTACGATGTCAGGCAACAGGAAATCGGTGCTGACGGGCTGGGGAGCGAAGGAAAAGCTGGTTGGCGACCGGCTGCCCTACCAGTCCTTCGTCGACGAGAACGTGGTGCTGCTGCGCGACGGTTCGGTCATGCTCTCGCTGGTAGTGCCGGGCCTTGCCTTCGAAACCGCCGATAGCGAGGAATTGAACGCCCACGTCGCCACGCGCGAAGTGCTGCTGCGCTCCTCTCTCGATGCGCGTTTCGTGCTCTATCATCACGTGATCCGCCGCCGTGTCGAGATCGCGATGGACGGCCAGTTCGACGATCCGCTGGCCGCGCATATCGATGCCCGCTGGAAAGGGCGGACCGGATCAGGTGCGCTGTTCGTCAACGACCAGTTCATTACCCTGGTCCGCCGGCCTGCGCGCGGCAAGGCCGGCTGGGCCGACCGCCTCTCGCGCTTCATGAAAAATAACGGAAAAACCCCGGCCGAAGCGGACGTTGCCGACGTGCGCGCGCTGCGTTCGGCAGCGACGGCGATGGTGGCCTCGCTCGGCTCCTACGGCGCGCGCATCCTTGGCGATTACGAGGGCGGGGCTGGCAACTGTTCCGAAGTGCTGGAACTGATCTCGGCGCTCTACAACGGTGAGATGCGCCCCGTGCGCCGCCCGGAAGAGACCACCGATCTTGGCCACATGCTGCCCTATCGCCGCATCAGCTTCGGCATGGACGCGCTGGAACTGCGCGGCGCCGAAGGATCCAGCTTCGCCTCGCTCGTCAGCCTGAAGGACTATCCGGACTCGACCTCGCCGGGGCTGACCGACGCGCTGCTGCGCCTGCCCACCGAACTGGTCCTGACCGAAACTTACGCGCCGTGTGATCGCCAGATTGCGCGCGAGCGTATCGACCTTGCCATCCGCCGCCTGCGTTCGGCGGACGAGGAAGCGATGGCCGAACGCCGCGAAATGAGCGCCGCGCGCGACGCGCTGGGCACTGGCGCGGTCGGCTTCGGCGATCATCACCTTTCGGTGCTGGTGCGTGCGCCTTCGCTGGAATCGCTCGACGAAGTCACCGCCTCCTGCGCCGCCGCGCTGGCCGATGCCGGCGCCGTCGCGGTGCGCGAAGATGTGAACATGGAGCCGGGCTTCTGGGGCCAGTTTCCTGGCAACGAGGCCTACATCGTCCGCCGGGCGCTGATTTCCAGTGCCAATATGGCCTGCTTTGGTTCGCTCCACGGTTTCGCGATGGGCCAGGCGAGCGGCAATCACTGGGGTGATGCGGTGACGCTGCTGGCCACCACCAGCTCGACACCGTTCTTCTTCAATTTCCACCAGGGCGATCTTGGTAATTTCACCGTCATCGGTCCGTCGGGTTCCGGCAAGACGGTGGTCATGAACTTCTTGGCCGCGCAGGCGCAGAAGTTCAGCCCGCGCACCGTGCTGTTCGACAAGGATCGCGGCGCCGAAGTGTTCCTGCGCGGCATCGGCGGCATGTACAGCCGCGTTGCCGCCGGGCACCCGACCGGCTTCAACCCGCTCTCGCTGCCGGACACCGCCGCCAACCGGGCATTCCTGCGCGACTGGCTGGGCGTGCTCCTGGAGGCGAAGGGGCCCGAGGAATTGGCGACGCTGGCCGCTGCGGTCGACGCGGCCTATCACAACGATCCCTCGCTGCGCCGCCTCTCGCACTTCCGCGAGCTGCTGGCGGGCGCACGTCGTCCCGAACCGGGCGACCTTGCAAGCCGCCTCGATGCCTGGATACAGGGCGGCGAGCATGGCTGGCTGTTCGACAACCAGCACGACCGTCTCGACCTTTCGGCCCGCGTGCTGGGATTCGACATGACCGCGCTGCTGGAAAGCCCGCGCCTGCGCACGCCGGTCATGATGTACCTGTTCCATCGCATCGACGAGCGCCTGGATGGCGAGCCGACGATGATCCTGATCGACGAGGGCTGGAAGGCGCTGGACGACGAAGTCTTCGCCGCGCGTATCCGCGACTGGCTGAAGACGCTGCGCAAGCGCAACGCGCTGGTCGGTTTCGCCACGCAGTCGGCGCGTGACGCCTTGGACAGCAAGATCGCCACGGCACTGGTCGAGCAGACCGCGACCATGGTGTTCATGCCCAATGCCCGTGCGCGGTACGAGGATTACTGCGAGGGCTTCGGCCTTTCGCAGCACGAGCTGGACGTCATCAAAACGCTGCCCGCGCATTCGCGCTGCTTCCTGATCCGCCAGTCGGACGCTTCGGTCGTCGTTCGTCTCGACCTTTCGGGCATGCCGGAAGTGCTGACCGTGCTTTCGGGCCGCGAAAGCACGGTGCGCAAGCTGGACCAGCTGCGCGAACGCTATGGCGACGAGCCTTCGGCATGGTATCCGCTGCTCACGGGCTTCCAGTGGCCCGGTGAAGTGGATGACGATGCCGCCTGGGGCCAGGCGGCGGAGTAGGGCGGATGAGCGCCGCCTGCGAACAACTCACTGAACTGGCTTCTCAGGGCGTAGCCCCGGCGTTGCGCGCGGTCGACTGCGTGTCCAACGAGATGGCGGCGGCAGCGTTCGGCCGCCTGTTCGGCGCTGGCGGGGCGATGGCCCCGGTGCTGATCCTCGTCCTGACGCTCTACATCGCTTTTCTCGGCTTCTCCCTGCTGTCGGGACGGTCCAGCCTCAGCGTTTCGGCCCTGACGCCGCGCATGCTGACGATCGGCTTCGTGCTGACCTTCGCAACCAGCTGGATCGCCTATCAGAGTGTGGTCTGGAACCTTGCCATCGGCGGGCCGGACTGGATCGCGGGCGTGCTGATGGGCGCGAAGGGATCGGCCACGCAGATCTTCGGCGACCGCATCGACATCGTCTTCAACGCCATTGCCGAAGCGTCGCAGGCTGCCAGCGGGCAAGCCGGTGATGCCGCACAGGGCGCAGCCGACGGCGCCGCGCAGGCGGGTGCCGCTGGAGCTGCGGCAGGAACCGGCATCAAGGCCGCCGCTGCCGCGGGCGGCAAGGGCCTGTTCTCGCCCGACAGCGTGATGTGGATGGGCGCGTTGATGCTGCTGCTCGGCACCGTGGGCGTGCTGCTCACCGCGCGCATCGCGCTGGGCGTTCTGGTTGCGCTGGGGCCGATCTTCGTGGTGCTGGGCCTGTTCGGCGGTACGCGCGGCCTGACCGCTGGCTGGCTGCGCGGTGTGGTGCTGACTGCGCTGACGCCGCTGTTCGTGGTGCTGGGCGGCGGGATCACGCTGGAACTGCTGGTACCGATCGTCTCCTCGCTGGTGCAGGGTGCGCAGCTGGGTGAGATCGACGGGCGCGCGGCCATGGCGCTGTTCGTGGTTGCAGCCGTGCATCTGGCGCTGATGGGCATGGTGCTCAAGGTGGCTGGCACGTTGGTATCCGGCTGGCGGGTTTTCGGCCTGGCCGATACCGAGCGTTCGCGCGGCCGGGGCGATGGTCCGTCGCAGGCCGCATCGGCGCCGCCGCCTTCGGTACAAGTGCAGCCTTTCGTTCCCGCGCACACGGCGGGACGTGCGCCGGCGGTCTCGGCGGCGAGCGCGGCGGCCATGGCGGCCGCGCCATCGGGTGAGGGCGGTTCGGCCACGCATTCCAGCGATCGGCGCACGGTGGTGACGCAGGTTTCGGGCGGCGGTCTGGAGCCGCTGGCGCAAGGCACGGCATCGCGCGCGCGCGGCATCGGCAGCCGGTTCCGCAGCGCATCCAACGATACGGGGCGCTCTGCCCATGGAAATATCGGCGCAAATAACGGCGTAAATACCGGCTCGCGGCCGGCGAAGGAGAATTCGTGATGATCCGCCGCAAGGTTCATGCCCTGGCAGCGACCGTTGCCCCGGTACTGGTCGCGCTTGCCGCTCCCGCGCAAGCGGATGAGCGGCTGGTCAACCATGCCTTCGCCGACAACGAAGTGGTGCGGATCGAGGGCCATGCCGGCGTGCAGGCGACGATTGCCTTCGGCAAGGGCGAGTCGATCGAGAACGTGGCCGTGGGCGATTCCCAGAGCTGGCAGATCACCCCGAACAAGCGGGCGGACCTGCTGTTCGTGAAGCCGCTGGAACCTTCCGCGCGCACCAACATGACGGTGGTTACCAACCGCCACACGTACTTCTTCGACCTTGTCGCCTCGCCCAAGGCGCGCCCGCTCTACATGCTGCGCTTTACCTACAAGGACGAGCCGGCAGAGGCCCCCGGCGCCGTGCCGACGGGCGCGGCGCTGGCCTCGCTCGACGCGTCGGAGCGGGCGATTGCCGAAGGCGATCCTTTGGCAATGCCGGCTGATGCGGCGGCGCTGAACTTCTCGTGGAAGACGGCCGGTGCCCCCAAGCTGCTGCCGGCGCGGGTCTATGACGATGGCCTGTCCACCTACCTGCTCTGGCCCGAAAACACGGCCGTTCCCGCCATCCTCGTGCAGAACGAGAAGGGTGACGAAGGCCCGGTGAACTATGCCGTGCGCGGCCAGACCATCGTGGTGGCCGAAGTGCCCAAGGTGATCATCCTGCGTTCGGGCAAGGCCAGCGCGACGCTGGAGAACAACCGCCCGGCCAGCGCGGCGGCAAGTTCCGCGCCTGCCGCGGCCACTCAGCCCGCTGCGCAGCCTGCCAGTGCAAAAACGCAGCCCGCCGCCGTTGCGGCCAATACGGTCGGCACCGCTCCTGCCGCTGCTTCTTCACAGGGGAACTGACACATGGCGCCGAATTCATCGCTGCGTGAACGGATCGCACCCGAAGCCGCCACGGACCCGCGCGACGGGCAGGGTGCGGAGGTCATCGACCTTACCACCCGCAATGTCCTGCCGCAGGTTACCCAGCGCAAGAAAGCCGATGGGCTTGGCCTTGCCGCCGGCATCGTCTTCGTGATGGCGCTGGGTGGGCTGACGCTCTGGACGCTGGATTCGTCGCGCAACGAAAAGCCTGCCGCCATCCCGCCCGCGCCGCAGCCAGCCGCTCCGGCAGTTCCGGCGGCCGCGATCACTGTGCCGCAGGCGGCCCCGCAGCCTGAAGCAAGCCCGACGCCGCTGGCCGCGCCGGCCCCGGCGCCGGTTTTGGCCGCCGCGCCCGGTGCTGCCGCAGCGCCGGCCGCCAATCCCTATGCCAGCCCCACCGTGGTCTTCGATGTGGGCGGCGCCCCCGGCGCGGCACCGCTGGTCGGCCCGGCGGGTGAGGGCAAGGCAAGCGGCAATGGCAACGACGATTTCGCCGCGCGCATCGGCGGAACCGGCGCCACCGCCACTGCCACGCGCAATTTCGATCCGGCTACCACGGTCACGCAGGGCACCCTGATCCCGGCGGTGCTGGAAACCGCGATCGATACCGACGTGCCGGGCTATGTGCGCGCCATCGTTTCCGCCGACGTGCGCAGCTTCGATGGCAAGCGCGTGCTGATCCCGCGCTCCTCGCGCCTGATCGGCCAGTACAAGAGCGGTCTTACTGCGGGGCAGAAGCGCGCCTATGTGATCTGGAGCCGCCTGATCCGTCCGGACGGCGTCTCGGTGAACCTCGGGTCGCCGGCCATCTCGTTCGGCGGCGAAACGGGCCTTGCGGGCAAGGTGAACAGCCACTTCTTCGAACGCTTCGGTTCGGCCATGCTGCTCTCCGTCGTCGGCGGTCTTTCGACCATCGCGTCCAGCGGTGCCAGCGTGGTTGTCGGCGGCGGCCAGTCGGCAGCGGCGGCGGCGATCCAGCAGAGCGGCACCGTGGGCCCGACGATCCGCGTGCGTCAGGGCGAGCCGATCCGCGTCTTCACCGCCAAGGATCTCGATTTCAGCCAGGCACAGTGAGACGATGGCAGACGTTCTTTCCTTGCAGGGCGCTCCTGCAAGCCTCGCCGTGACAGCGGACGAGCAGCCGGCGGGCGCTTCTTCGCGCAGCGTCTATCTCGACGCCTATCTCGCGCCGCTGCGCCCTTGGCTCGACAAGGAGACGGTGACGGAAATCCTGGTCAACCGGCCGGGCGAGGTGTGGATCGAGGATGCCGCGCTTTCGGGCATGCAGCGCGTGCTGCTGCCGGCGCTGGACAATCGCCTGTTGCAGCGCCTGGCAGAGCAGGTGGCGCGCATCAGCCATCAGGGCATCAACCGCGAACATCCGCTGCTTTCGGCCACGCTGTCCGGCTATGGCGGCCAGAACGGCGGCGGTGCACGTATCCAGCTTGTCGGGCCGCCGGCCACGCGTTCGGATTGGGCGATGGCGATCCGCCGTCACCGCCTGCTGGAACTGCCGCTGGATGCCTACGACCGCGGGCCCATCACACAGCCGGTGGAAGAGCCGACGCCTGATCCCATGGCGGAGCCGATCGCCTTCCTGCGCGATGCCATTCGCCGCCGCCGCACCATCCTGATTTCGGGCGGCACCTCCACGGGCAAGACCACCTTCCTCAATGCCATGCTGGGCGAAATCCCGGAGCATGAGCGGGTGGTGCTGGTGGAAGACACTGCCGAACTGCACTTGCCCGGCGCCAATGGCGTGGGCCTGATCGCGGTGAAGGGTGAACTGGGCGAGGCGAAGGTTTCCGCCAACGACCTTCTTCAAGCGGCGCTGCGCCTGCGGCCCGATCGCATCGTGCTGGGCGAATTGCGTGGCAGCGAGACGGTTTCGTTCCTGCGCGCGATCAACACCGGCCATCCGGGATCGTTCTCGACCGTGCATGCCAACACGCCACGCGGCGCGTTGGAGCAGATCGCGCTGATGTCGATGCAGACCGGAATCGGGCTGACGCGCGCGGAAACGCTGGAATATGCGTCCTCGGTGATCGACATCGTGGTTCAGTTAGACCGCCGCGACGGCAAGCGCGGGATCAGCCAGATCGCCGAAAGCGCGACGCTGGTAGGGTAAAATCCCCCCTTAGGGGGAGGGGGGCCGCCTGAAAGGCGGTGGAGGGGTGTCCACCTCAGCGGTGATACCCCTCCGTCAGCGTTTCGCGCTGCCACCTCCCCCTAAGGGGGAGGATCGGCCAACTTAATCGACGATCGCCAGCCCGGTGGGATCGCGCACCTGACATTCCAGCCCCAGCCAGTCCGCCAGCGCCTTATGGTCCTTGGCGACCCCGGGACTGTAGAGCGGGCGCATGGCTTCGGACAAAGTAAGCACAAGCGAGCCGTGTTCGATACGCAGAGAGGTCTGCGACAGGCCGCTTTCGGAACAGCCGGTCAGGCGGCGGCACAGGCGCACGGCAAGGCCCCAGCCGATCGCGCGGTCCAGATCTTCCTTGGAGGCGAGGCGGGCGAAAGCATCGGGCACTTCGGTCTGGCCGGAATTGGCGAAGACGGTCATCGCCATCATCGCGCGGCCGTGCATGTCCAGCCCGATCCAGCGCTTGCGCAGCGCCCAGGTCATCGCTTCTTCGGTCCGCAGGTTCGGCTCGGTGCGCATGGCGGCGAGGGCGAGCAGTCCGCAGGCTTCGCGCAACTGGCGGTCCTGCGGCTCTTCGCGACAGACGCCGGCGGTCCAGCGGGCAACGGCGACGGCATCGTCGGCCGTGACGCGGGCACTGGCGGAGAAGCCGGCGACGCTGGCGAGCATCGGATCCTCTGCCTGCACATCGGCATCGAGCTGGGCGTGGAGCAATCCTTCGCGCAGGCCCCACGACGAGAATACCAGCTTGGACGGCTTGATGCGGGTGATCACCTCCACCATCAGTGCCGCCGCATCGGGCAGCGAGGCAAGGCGGGAGCCCGAAATGCGCGGGTCCACATCGCCCAGCTTGCCCTTGGCGAAGTCGCGCGCAAGGTGCAGCGCTTCGGAGGCGGGCAGTTCGAAGCCATGCGGATCGTCCACTGGCCAGTCCAGCACGCGCATGGCTTGAAGCGCCAATGCGCGCCACGATCCGCCGACGATGTAGAGCGGAAGGCCGCGACCCTGTTCCCAACCGGCCCGGCTCAGACCGTCGCGCACGGTTTCGGAGAAGGCGGTAACGCCCTCGGCCCGCAAGTCGGGCAGGCGCAGCGTGCCGAAGGGCAGGGTTATGCCATGCCAGCTTTCACCATCGGCAATCTCTACGAGTTCGAGGCTGCCGCCGCCGAGGTCGGCCGCGACGCCCTTGGCGCCGGGGAAAGCGGCGATCACGCCGGTGGCGCTGGCGCGGGCTTCTTCCTCGCCGGTCAACAGGCGGGGCGAAAGGCCCAGCGCGCGGACGGCGTCCAGGAATTCCGGCCCGTTGCTGGCGTCGCGTGCGGCGGCGGTGGCCACGCATTCGACGTTCTTCACCTCGAACAGCCGTAGCAGCCCGGCGAAGCGGGCCAGCGTGACGAGGGCGCTGCGCATCGCCTTTTCCGCGATGGCCCCAGTCTTGCCGAGGTCGCGGCCAAGGCGCGCGCTGACTTTTTCGTTGAGCACAACAACGGGCGCACGGGGCGGCCCGTTGTAGATCACCAGACGCACGGTGTTCGAACCGATGTCGATTATCGCGCGCTTTTCACTCTTGAGGCTTATGCCGATCATAGGGGGTCTTTGGTCGTTATGCCTCTTTGCCCGAGACTCGGGCGGGTGGCCCCTTATGTCAGATGTTGCCGCGTCTTAGCGAGAGCTTTGGCACCTTCCGTCCACTGGCAAGCGATGCACCGCGCCCGGAAAGCGACGGGTTGGTCATGAAATAGCGGTGAATATTGAAGGGGTTGTCCACTTCTCCCACCCGGTCGTAGCTGCCGTCCGGATGCAGTACCCACGACTGTTCGGTGTCCAGCAGGTTGGCCAGCATCACCTGATCCAGCACCTGATCGTGCACGGTCTTGTTGGTGATCGGGATCAGAACCTCCACACGGCGGTCCAGATTGCGGCTCATCGCGTCGGCCGAGGTGATGTAGACCTTGGCCTTGCGGTTGGGCAGTTCGGCGCCGTTGGCGAAGGCCCAGATGCGGCAATGTTCCAGGAAACGGCCGATCACCGATTTCACGGTGATGTTTTCCGAAAGGCCGGTGATGCCCGGGCGCAGGCAGCAGATGCCGCGCACGACCAGTTCGATATCCACGCCCGCCTCGCTGGCGGCGTAGAGCTTGTCGATCAGGTCCGGATCGGTCAGCGAGTTCATCTTCGCCCAGATCTGCGCGGGCTTGCCGGCGCGGGCATTGGCGATCTCACCCTCGATATTCGTGTAGAGCGTGGATCGCAGCGAAATCGGGGAGATCGACAGGCATTCGGTGCCCTTGGGCTCCACATAGCCGGTGATGAAGTTGAACAGGCGGCCAACGTCGCGGCCCATCGCCGGATCGGCGGTGAAGTACGACAGGTCGGTATAGATGCGCGCGGTGACCGGGTGGTAGTTGCCGGTGCCGAAGTGGCAGTAGGTGCGATAGCCTTCGCCCTCACGCCGGACCACCATCGATGTCTTGGCGTGGGTCTTCCAGTCCACGAAGCCGTAGATCACCTGCACGCCCGCGCGTTCCAGCTGACTGGCCCAGAGCAGGTTCTGCTCCTCGTCGAAGCGGGCCTTCAATTCGACCACTGCCGTCACCGACTTGCCCTGTTCCGCCGCGCCGATCAGGGCGGAGATGATCGCGGACTGCTTGCCGGCGCGATAGAGCGTCTGCTTGATCGCGATCACGTCCGGATCGCGCGCCGCCTGGCGCAGGAAATCGATCACCACCTCGAAGCTTTCGTAGGGGTGCTGGATGACGATGTCCTTTTCGCGGATCGCCGCGAAGATATCGCCGTCATGCTCCAGAATGCGCTCGGGATAGCGGGGGGAATAGGGTTCGAACTTCAGCTCGGGCCGATCCTCGTCGCAGATCGCGGAGAGGCCGGAGAAGCCGATCAGCCCTTCCGTCTTCATGATCAGCGCCTTGTCCAGGCCCAGCTGGTTACGCAGCAGTTCCTCTGCCGCGGGGTCGAACTTGCCCTGCAGTTGGAGGACGATGACAAGGCCGCGGCGGCGGCGCTGGATCGCGGTGCGGTAGTAGCGCACCAGATCCTCTGCATCTTCCTCGATCTCGATATCGCTGTCGCGCAGGATGCGGAACACGCCGTGGCCGTGGGGCACGAAGCCGGGGAACAGCTCGTCCACATTGCGGCAGATCACGTCTTCGATCGAGATCCACGCCGCGTCTTCGCCCGGAATGCGGATGAAGCGGGGCAGCGGCGCGGGGATCAGCACCATTTCCATGACCGGGGCGTCATCCGCCACGCGGGTCAAGGAGAACAGGATGCCGATGCCCTGGTTGGCCACGAAGGGGAACGGGTGCGCCGGGTCGATCGCCTGCGGCGTGATCACCGGCATGACGTGTTCGAGGAAATAGCTGCGCAGCCAGTCCTGTCGCTCCGCATCCAGGGGCTCTTCGCCCACCATGCGGATGCCTTCTTCGGCCAGTTGGACTTTAAGGTCGGCCCAGGTTTCCTGCTGGATCGCTTCCAGTTCCAGCACCTTTTCATGGGTGATGGCGATGGCCTGCGACGGTGTGAGGCCGTCGATGGAGATTTCCTCGATCTGGCGGCGCACCTGCCCGGCGATGCCGGCGACGCGTACCATCAGGAATTCGTCGATGTTGCTGCCGGAGATCGAGAGGAACCGCAGCCGTTCCAGCAGCGGGTAGTTGGGGTTGGTCGCTTCGGCGAGGACGCGCTCGTTGAAGGCCAGCCAGCTCTGCTCGCGGTTGAAATAGCGGGCTGGCAGCGTGGCGACTTCCGTCACCGGGCTGCTCTCACCGGCGGCTTGCGCTTCGTTAATGTCCAGCATGTCCTACGTCTTCATCCGAGCGAGTATCGGGAAGTTCACATATGAACTCCCGCATTGGACCACCTTGCATGCCACGATGAACCTAATGCTGCAATCGTGCCGAATGCCGCATTTGAAGGTCTCTCGCGCAATCTAACAGGTTCCTCGCACCGCACCAATGGAAGATCATTGCAGTGCAGCATAGTTTGACGCACACTCCCTGCTGATGATCAAGGCGGCCCTCCACCATCTCACGCGTTACCGCTACTCTCGGCGGGTGCGCCTCGGTCCACAGGTCATAAGACTGCGCCCCGCACCGCACAGTCGCACGGCAGTGCCCAACTATTCGTTGAAGATCAGCCCGCCGGAGCATTTCCTGAACTGGCAGCAGGATCCACACGGCAACTGGCAGGCGCGCGTGGTGTTTCCCGATCCGGTCGATCACTTCTCGATCGAAGTGGATCTGCTGGCCGAACTGGCCGTCATCAATCCGTTCGACTTCTTCGTGGAGCCTGAGGCGGAGACTTATCCGTTCGCTTATTCGGATGTGATGAAGGCCGATCTGGCCGCCTATTTCGAGCTGGAGGACCAGGGGGCGCTGTTCGACGCGCTGGTGGCCGAACATGCCGGATACGAAGGGCGCACGGTCGATTTCCTGGTCGATATCAACAGCAAGCTGCAACAGCGCATCGGCTATGTGATCCGCATGGAGACCGGGGTGATGACCCCGGAGGAGACGCTGGCGGCAGGCATCGGATCGTGCCGCGATTCCGCCTGGTTGCTGGTGCAACTGCTGCGCCGGCTGGGTTTCGCGGCGCGGTTCGTTTCCGGATATTCGATCCAGCTGGTCGCCGACGTGACGCCGAAGGAAGGCCCCAAGGGCGTGCTGGAGGATGTGACCGACCTTCACGCCTGGGCAGAGGCTTACGTCCCCGGCGCCGGCTGGATAGCGCTGGATGCAACCTCGGGCATGTTCGCGGGGGAGGGGCACATCCCGCTTTGTGCTGCACCGCACTATCGTTCCGCCACCCCGATCGAGGGCATGGCGGAGCCGGCCGAAGTCGATTTCGATTTCAAGATGGATGTCTCCCGCATTGCCGAGGCGGTGCGGATCACCAAGCCGTTTACCGAGGATCGCTGGCAGGCGTTGCTCGACCTGGGGGACCGGGTCGACGCCGACCTCGACGCGGCGGGTGCCAACCTCACCATGGGGGGCGAGCCGACCTTCATTGCCGATGGCGATTTCGAGGCGGCGGAATGGAACGGCGCGGCGGTCGGCCCCACCAAGGCGGCCTATGCGGACAAGCTGATCCGCCTGCTGCGGGCGAAGTTCGCACCGGGATCGTTGCTGCACCACGGGCAGGGCAAGTGGTATCCGGGCGAAACGCTGCCGCGCTGGGGCTATTCGATCTATTGGCGCAAGGACGGCGTGCCGATCTGGCGGGATGACAGTCTGATCGCGGGCGAGAAGCCGCTGGAAAAGGGCGGCGATGCCGATCCAGTGCCCAGCATCGACCCCGCCGCCGCCGAGCACCTGTTGCGCGATGCGGCGGTCAGGCTGGGGCTGAGCGATGAATTCGTGCAGCCGGTGTTCGAAGACAAGGACTGGTGGGCGTTTCGGGAGGCGGAGCTTCCGGTCAACACCACGCCTGAAGAATCGCATCTCGACGATGAAGAACTGGCCCGCCGTTTCCGCCGCACGTATCGGCGCGGACTGGAGAAGGCGACCGGGTTCGTGCTGCCGGTGCAGCGCTGGAATGCGTCCGTTCAACAGGCGCCGCGCTGGAAGAGTGAAGTCTGGCAGGTGCGGCGCGGCATTCTTACCGCCGTTTCCGGCGACTCCGCGCTGGGTTACCGCCTGCCGCTGGGCTCGCTGCCTTACGTGCCGCCCTCGGCCTATCCCTATATCCACCCGCGCGACACGGCCGAGCCGCTCGAACCGCTGGCGGACTATCGCGAGCAGGCACCCGAAGCCGGAACTGAGACGCGCCTTGCGACCGGCAGCGAAGCGCAGCGGGTGGAATTGGTCGCCCAACCTCAATCCGGATCGGCGGGCGAGCGGGTCGAGCAGCACCTGATCGAAGGCGCGGTGCGCACGGCGGTCACCGTCGAGCCGCGCGGCGATTATCTGGCTGTGTTCATCCCGCCGACCGAGCGGCTGGAGGACTATCTCGAACTCGTCGCCGCGATCGAGGCGGTGGCGGAGAAACAGCGCGTGCCCGTGCGGATCGAAGGCTATCCGCCGCCGCCCGATCCGCGCCTGCAAGTGCTGAAGGTCACTCCCGATCCCGGCGTGATCGAAGTGAACATCCACCCCTCCGCCTCTTGGCGAGAGACGGTAGAGATCACCGAAACGCTCTACGACGCGGCGCGAGAGATCGGGCTTACGGCCGATAAGTTCATGGTCGATGGTCGCTCGATCGGCACCGGCGGGGGCAATCATATCGTGCTGGGTGGGCCCAGCTTGCTGGAAAGCCCGTTCATCCGCCGGGCCGATCTGCTGAAGAGTTTCGTCACCTATTGGCAGCGGCACCCCTCGCTCAGCTACTTGTTCTCCGGCCTGTTCATCGGCCCGACCAGCCAGGCCCCGCGCATCGACGAGGCGCGGCACGACGCGCTCTACGAGCTGGAGATCGCCCTCTCGCAAGTGTCGGGGCCGGACAGTGACCAGCCTGCGCCCTGGGTGGTGGACCGGCTGTTCCGCAACCTGCTGGTGGATGTGACGGGCAATACCCATCGCACCGAAATCTGTATCGACAAGCTGTTCAGCCCGGACGGCCCGACCGGCCGCCTTGGCCTGGTCGAGTTTCGCGGCTTTGAGATGCCGCCGGATGCAAAGATGAGCCTGGCCCAGCAATTGCTGCTGCGCGCGCTGATGGCGTGGTTCTGGAAGGAGCCGCAGTCCGGCCCGCTGGTGCGCTGGGGCACGCAACTGCACGACAGGTTCATGCTCGGCCACTTCGTCTGGGCCGATTTCCTGGATGTGCTCGCCGACTTGCGCCGACCGGGATACGATTTCGATCCGGCGTGGTTCGAGGCGCAGCGCATGTTCCGCTTCCCGGTTCATGGTGAGGTCGAGGGCGGCGGCGTCTCGCTGGAAATCAGCCATGCGCTGGAGCCGTGGAACGTGCTGGGCGAAACCGGTGCGATCGGCGGCACCGTGCGCTATGTCGACAGTTCGACCGAGCGGCTTCAGGTGCGGGCGAGTGGGCTGGTGTCCGGCCGCCACGTGATCTCGTGCAACGGCCGGCGGGTGCCGCTGACGATGACCGGTCCGTCCGAAGGCGTCGGCGGCGTGCGTTACAAGGCATGGGCGCCAGCCGAATGCCTCCATCCGATGCTGCAGGCCAATGCGCCGCTGACGTTCGACATCCTGGACTTGTGGAACGGCCGCTCGCTGGGCGGCTGCGTCTATCACGTCGCCCATCCGGGCGGGCGCCATTACGACGACGTGCCGATCAACGGGTACGAGGCGGAAGCACGGCGTAAGGCGAGGTTCCAGCCGCATGGTCATTCGCCGGGGCCAATGGTGACCCCGCCTGAGGAAGTGCCGGGCGAATTCCCTTATTCGCTGGACTTGCGCCGCCCGACCCGCGCAAGCTGATGCCATGGCAGCCGTTCCACCCTCTGGACTGACCGATATCTCGCCGGCCGAAAACTCGCCCGGTTGGCTGGATGCCTATCCGGTGGCGGTTTCGGGCGGGGACTTGTTCGGCGATGCTGCGGATCCCGTAGCGACTAGCTGGAAGGCAGTCGCGTCCGGGCTCGCCGCATTGTCCGAAGGCGATCCCATCGCGCTTCAGGAGATCGCGACGCGCAATGCCGCCGATCTGGGCCTGACGTTTCGTGTGACGGGCGAGGAAGAGGAGCGCGCCTGGCCGCTCAACGCCATGCCGGTGGTGATCGGTTCGGGCGAATGGCAGACCATCGAGCGCGGGTTGATCCAGCGTGCCGAACTGTTCGAACACCTTGCCGCCGATATCTACGGCCCGCAGACACTGGTACGCGACGGGCATCTGCCGGCGGCAGTGATTGCCGGCAGCCCGTTCTTCGCGCGCAAGATGCTGGGCCGGGCGAAGGGTACGGGCGAAGGGCAGGCCCGCTTCATCCAGGTCTACTCCGCCGATCTGGCGCGCGGACCGCGCGGGCAATGGCGCGTCCTGCAGGACCGCGTGCGGATCGCTGCCGGCATCGGCTATGCGCTGGAAAACCGGCTGGCGATGACGCGGCTGGCCGGGCATTTGCTGGCCGACCAGCAAGTGCGCCGCATCGTCGATTTCTTCTCGGTCATGCGCGAAGGGATGATCGCGGCCTGCGGGCGGGAGGCGCCGCGCATCGCGTTGCTCACCCCGGGCCGCTTCAACCAGACCTATGCGGAGCAGGCGCATCTGGCGCGCTATCTGGGCTTCCCACTGGTGGAAGGCCGCGATCTGTCGGTGGTGGACGATCGGCTATGGGTGGGCACGATCGCGGGGCCCAAGCGGGTCGATTCGATCTGGCGCTGGATCAACACCACCTCGCTCGATCCGCTGGCCTTCGATGCACGCTCGCAACTCGGCGTCGCCAACTTGTTCGAGGCTTGGGCGCGCGGCGGGGTGGGCATGATCAACTGGCCAGGAACCGAAGTGCTGGAAAGCGCTGCTTTCGCCGCCTTCATGCCGCGCCTGTGCCAAGTGCTGCTGGGTGAGGCTCCGATCTTGCCGAACATCGCCACCTGGTGGTGCGGACAGGCGGCCGAAAGCGCGACCGTCGCCGCGCGGCTGGATGAACTGGCGGTGCTGCCGGCCTTCGGTCAGGCGGTGGAGGGGCTGGAACGGCGGGAGCCGGTGGCCGGTGCCGATCTGGACGGCGGGCAGCGTGCTGCGCTGCTGGATGCGCTGCGCCGCCGCCCGATGGACTATTGCGGGCAGGAGATCGTCCACCTTTCCACCGCCCCGGCCATCGTCGATGGCGAAGTGGTGCCGCGCCCGTTCACTGTGCGCGCCTACGTCGCCCGCGACGCTGACGGGACATGGACGGTGATGCCGGGCGGCTTTGCGCGGCTGGCGGCCAGTCAGGCGCTGCCGACCTCGCTGATGGGCGAGGGGGAGATTTCCGCCGACGTCTGGGTGGTGGACGAAGTGTCGAACCCGGCGCAGGCCGTGTCGCGCACGATCCCCGAACCGCCGATTTCGCGCGGGGGCGGTATTCTTGCCAGCCAGGCGGCGGACAACCTCTACTGGTTCGGCCGCTACAACGAACGCGCGCAGATCGTGACGCGCGTGCTGCGCGCCTTGCTGGACGGCTCTGTAGAGATCGATGGCGGCCCGACGGAGCAGGGCGGCGTGGTCGATGCGTTGGTGGGCTTGCTGGAAGAAGCCGGCAGTATCGAACCGCTCCAGACCGTACCCGATGTGCAGGCAATCTGCGCCGCAGCCTTGGCGGAACCCGATCTGCCGGGGGGCGTGACGGCGCTGATGCGGCGGCGCCAGATGGTGGGCCTTGCCTTGCGTGAGCGCTTCGCTCGCGACTTCTGGCGGTTAGTGAGCCAGGGGGTGCCGCAGGTGGACCGCCACCGCCCCGCCACACTGCTGGGCGCGGTCCGCCGGTTGACCGACCATTTCAGCGCGCTGGCGGGGCTGATTTCCGAAAACATGGTGCGGTCCGCCGCGTGGCATTTTCTGGAGATCGGCCAGCGAATCGAGCGCGCGCAAGGCATCTGCCGCATGGTCCGCAGCTTGGGCGATGCGGCGACCGGGGATGGCCAGAACGGACAGGATGCGCAGGATGGGCGGGGCCATGACGGTAGCGGCGCGCTGGGCGTGCTGCTGGACTTGTGCGACAGCCAGATCATCTATCGCACGCGTTATCTGACCGGGCCGATGGCCGGGCCGGTGCGCGATCTGCTGTTGCTGGATCCGGACAATCCGCGGGCGTTGGTGTTCCAGATCGCCGGGATCGTCGAACACCTTTCCGCGCTGCCCAGCGGGCGGGACGATAACCTACCCGAACCGCCGATGCGCGCGGCCCGCGCACTGCTGGGGCAGTTGCAGGCGGCGACCGCGCAGGACATGACCAGCGCGGTTCTCGAAACGGTCGAACAACAGCTCTACGACCTGTCGGATGCGCTTTCGGCGCGCTATTTCCTCCAGTTCGATCCCGAGCAGGCCGAACGGCGGACGGCGCTGCTGTGATGCGCTATTCGGTCAGCCACATCACCACGCTGAAATATGCCGAACCGGTCCGTTTGGCGCAGTTCAACGCGCGGCTGCGCCCGGCGGCATGGCCGGGGCAGACGATGACCGGGTACATGCTCAGCGTCGATCCGCAGCCCGCCGAAGTGGCCGAGCGTGAAGGCGGCTATTACATCAACGAGGCGCGCTTTTCGTTGCGAGAGCCGATCAGCCAGCTTCAGATCGAGAGCCGCTTCACGATAGAGAAGGAGTCGCTGCCCTTCTTCATCACGGGCTCCACCGGTCCAGCCCTTGCCGACTTGCGTGAGCGGGCGATGCAGAAGCCGGACCTTTCGGCGCTGGGGCCGGCATCCTACAGCTTCGCCTCCCCCATCGCTGCGCCGGAGCGGGACATTGCCATGTGGGCCAGCGGCTTCCTGACCGAATCGATGCCGGTGGTGGAGGCGGGACGGCGGCTGATGGCGGCGATCCATGAGCAATTCGCCTACGAATCGGGCGCGACCGTTGCCGATACGCCCCCGATCGAGGCCTTCCGGGCAAGGCATGGGGTGTGCCAGGATTTCAGCCACATCATGATCATCGCCGCCCGCGCGCACGGCATTCCGGCGGCCTATGTCAGCGGCTATCTGCGCACGCTGCCCCCGCCGGGGCAGGCGCGGCTGGTGGGCGCCGATGCGATGCATGCCTGGGTGAACCTCTGGTGTGGCGAGGATCTGGGCTGGATCGGCTTCGATCCTACCAACGACATGTTGGCCGATACCGACCACATCTTCATCGGCATGGGCCGGGACTATTCGGACGTCGCGCCGCTGGACGGAACTTTCCGGGGCTCGTCGCAGCAGACGATGTTCTTCTCGGTGGATGTCGCGCCGCTGGATTGAACGCCCATGCGTTCCACACGGAACTCCGTCATCCCCGCGAAGCCGGGGCCCCGCTGCCTTTCTGCCATGCTCGCCAAGAGAAGCGGGATCCCCGCCTTCGCGGGGATGACGGTGAGGGTGGAGGATGGCAGATTTGGTGGGACACAGCTGGTGAGCCCAGAGAGGTTTCGGGTTCAATCCGAAGCGCACCGGTTCTAGAGGCGGCCTATGAATGCCCCGCTGCTCGTTGCCATCGCCTTTGCCGCGCTCAATCTCTGGACTTTCGCCGTCTATGGCTATGACAAGGCGCAGTCGCGGCGTGGAGGCGGCCGCGTGCCTGAGCGTCGCCTGCTGACGCTCGCCGCCATCGGCGGCTCTCCGGCAGCGCTGCTGGCGCGCCGCCTGTTCCGGCACAAGACCCGCAAGCAGCCTTTCGTGAACCACCTGCGGGCGATCCTGTGCCTTCAGTGCCTGATACTGGCCGGCGCAGCCTGTTGGGTGATGGGCGCCCCCTGAAACGCCCATCCCGATTCGTTTCGACTCACCCGCGATCCTGTAGGCCACGCGCTGCGACAGGCTGGCCGGGGAAGATCCCGGCAATCGCCAGCGCGGCGCCCAGCTTGGACAGCGTTTCCAGTATGTCGCCGACGGCGTCTTCCTGAACCACCAGTTCCAGCGTGCCCCGCGTTTCCTGCGCGCCGCGATCGCGCAGCGAGGTGACGAGTTCGAGGATCACCGCCTCATGCTCGGACACATGGTCGCAGGCCATCGGGCAGAAAGCGAAGGTTTCCAGCGCGTCGCGGTTGAAGATCAGCATGGCGCGGTGAAAGGGCTGGAGGCCGCCGATCATCCGCCAGCGGGCGAATGCGGGGGCCAGGGCCTCCGCCGGGCAGCGGCGCTGCGCGAGCGTCGTGACCCAGGCCCGCATCGACCAGACGAGGAAACGGCAGCCCTCATCAAGGCTGCTCAGGGGGCGGTCGACATACTGGTACATGGCAGGGTCTCCAGGTGGCGAAACAAGTTATGCGAAAAGGGGCTTGAACTTGCGAATGATTATCATTAGCCATTGATACGCAGCTTGTCCTGGCCGTCAAGCCTGCACCCGAGGACCCAGGTTCGACACTTGTCATGGGGTGTCGAGACTGCCCTTCCTGTCCTACTGGGCCGGACCGTGTTTCGCTTTATGCAGAGATCGGTCCGGCCCGTTTTTTACCGGCCAATCCCACGGTTATGCAGGGTTTTTTCGCAGGTTTGCCCACAGGGATATCCCGGCAACGCCCACAAGCGGTCCACCGACTGTCCCCATGATCTCCCGGACTTGTGCAGTAGTTGTCCACAGACATGTCAACGCGCGCCACCCGGGGGGAGGCGCGCGTTCGGTGTTCTGTCGATTCGCGGGAAAGCGCGGCGGTTCAGCGCCGCGCGAAGCCAGTCAGCGGTAGTCGAAACCGCCCTTCGGCTGGATTTTCAAGGTGTTCTGCTGGAGCGCGGTCATCAGGTAGGAGCCGACCAGCATCGGCACTTCCAGCATCTGCTTCTCATCCCAGGTCTTCGCGAGGATGTCCCAGGTCGAATCGGCCATGCAGTGATCGGCTACCAGTTCCTCCACCGCGCGCAGCATGGCCGATTCGTGCTCGTTCCAGCCGGCGGCAGCGGAGCCTTCCAGCACGCGCTCGATTTCCTCGGTCGTGATGCCGAACGCCTTGCCGATATCGACATGTTCGCACCATTCGAACGGCGCGCCGGCCAGGCGGGCAAGGCGCAGGATCATCAGTTCGCGCTCACGGCCGGGAATCGTTCCCCGTGCCGCCAGTTCGATGCCCAGCACCATCTGGCCCTTGAACATGCCGGGATGGCGCAGCGTGATCAGGCTGACGTCGGGGAAGGGGCGGCTTTCGGGAATGTGGAAGGCCGCGCGAATCGCATCGACCTGTTCCTGCCCCTCGGGACTCACTTCATCCAACCGCAGCGGGGCATAGCGCGGGCCGCTCTCCACCGTCTGCGCCATGCGCGCGGCCTCGTCGAATTCCACCCGGCCGCTGATCGCCTTACTCATTTTCGAATCACCTGTGTCTAGGGAAAGGATCATGCCGCCGCGTCGAACGGCGCCCAGCGCTCCATGCGCTCAAGATAAGGGATGAAGCGCTGGCGCACGGCCGCCGGATCAAGGCCGAAGTGGGCCGGATCGGGCTTCGTCATGCGCTCCGCGCTGCTGTTGCTTTCCCACCAGTCCGCCATGGCCCGCGCGAAGTCTTGCGAGACCTCTTCGCCCAGCCACGCGTAGAGCGCGCGCACTTCGCCCAGCGGGTCCTTGTGCATGGCGCGGAAGTGGATGTCGAAAAAGCGGTGGTCGTTGCCCTTCTCGCGAAAGGCGATGGCGCGGTTCATCGCTTCGGACCAGCAACGCAAGTTGAGCGCGCCTAGGTAGGCCATGTCGATATGGTCGCTGAACTTGCCAATGATGTCGGCGTAGACGGTGGCGACGGAGAGGATTACGTCGGCCGGATCGCGGTGGGTCATCACGAAGCGCGCATCGGGAAAGGCCGAAGTTAGCGCATCGAGGTAGAGCATGTGGGTGGGCGCCTTCAGCCGCCATGGCCGGGCCGGCGCGCCCCATTGCAGCAGCTTCAGTACGCGCTTTTCATAAGCGTACGTGCTGGAATGATCGGCATCCAGCAGCCAGTCCGAATAGCGCGGGATCTGGGCGAAGGCCTGGAAGATCTGGCTCTTGAAATCGAGCGCCATCAGGTCCTGGCATTCCATCGCGCCATCGATCCCGGATGGGGTGCGCTTGCCGCCTTTCAGCAGCGCGTCGCCGCTCGTCACCGCGACGCCGCGACGTGGGTCCGGCCCGGTGACGGTGGAGGGCGGCGGGCAGGGCTGGGAACTTTCCCAGACGCGTAGGTAACGGATCGCCGGATCGCTCGCGAGCAGGAAGGACAGGGCTGAGGATCCTGTGCGCGGCAGGCTGACGCCGAAGAGAGGGGCAATGATCTGCTCGTCCTCGATCTCGGGATGGCGTCGATACCAGTCTTCCACCAGCAGGCGCTGCTTGAGGTGCAGCACGATCCGCTCGGTCAGCGCGCGTTCGCCCACGGCATTGAGCCGGGCTTCGCGTTCCAGCGAATTGACCAGGATTTCCAGCCCTTCGCGGAAACTGTCCGGCCCGAAGTCTTCGAGGCCGGTCTGGCGTTTCGCGTCTTCGATCAGCTCCTTGTGGCCCTGCATCGCTCTCTCCCCGGCGTCCGGCTTGGGCCGGATCGTTCCGGGGGCGACTATGCGGGGCGAGGGGGTGGGCGCCAACCGCTGGGGCGATGATGGAGGCCCGGGTTCTCAGCCCCGCGCGGCGCGCACAGCAGCGCCACCGGCGAAGGGCGCTATCGCCAGCAGAACGAGGCTCGATGCCGCCGCCAGAGCGAGGCCGCTGGGTCCACCCGAGCCGAGACTGCCCGCGCCGAAAATCAGCACCGGCACCGCCAGCGGGATCACCAGCAATCCGCCGAGCGCGGCACCGCCCCGCAGGCCGGCAGTGAGCGCCGCCACAGTCACGCCCAGCGCGGCAAGGCCGGGTGTGCCGGCCAGCAGGCCAAGCTCCACCGTGCGCAGCGTCGCCCCGTCGATCCCCAGCAGGGCGGCGGCGGGCAGCGCTGCCAGCATCAGCGGCGGGCCGAAGCTCAGCCAGTGGGCCAGAACGCGCACGGCCAGCACCATTTCCTCGGAAATGCCGCGCAGGGCCCATTGGTCGAACAGGCCGCCCTCGATGTCCGGCTCGACAAGCCGGTCGAGCGGCAGGATCGCCGCCAGCAAGGCGGCAACCCAGATCACGCCGCCGCCGGTCCGCGCCAGCAGCCGGGCGTCGGGGCCCACCGCGAAGGGATAGAGCATCGCGACGGAGAGGAAGAACAGCACCGGCATCGCCGCACCGCCGCCGCGTCCGCCTAACAGCAGGCGGGCAAGATCGCGCTTGAGCAGGGAGAGGAAGCGCCCGCTCATGCCGCGTGCTCGCCAAGGGCCAGCGTGCGCTTGTGCGCGAGCGTGAAGGACTGGTGAGAGGCGATCAGGGCAATGCCGCCGCCCGCGCAATGTTCCGCCACCAGTGCCTCGGTCAGCGCCGCCGCATCGCCGTCCAGGCCGTTGAGCGGTTCGTCCAGTAGCCAGATCGCCGCCTTCTGCCCGATCAGACGGGCCAGCGCGGCGCGTTTCTTCTGGCCGGTGGAGAGATAGCGCACCGGCACGTCGAGCAGGGCGGTCAGGCCAAGCCGCTCCAGCCCGCTCTCGGCGGCATGGTCGATCACGCTCCAGAACCCGAGTGCGCGGCCCAGCGGCAGGGCATGGTCCAGCGCGTGGCGTTCATCGACAAGGCCGATCGCGCCGCTCGTCTCTACGCGCCCGGCAAATGCGGGGGCAAGCCCGGCGACGATGCGCAGCAGGCTGGACTTGCCGATGCCGTTGCTGCCGGTGACGTGCAAAGCCTCCCCAGAGGCAAGCCGCAGCGAGAGGCCGCGGAACAGCACCCTGTCCCCACGCCGACACGCGAGATCTTCGATAGCGATGGATGCCCCTTGCATGCGGCCCTGCGATAGTGGAAAGGCGCGGGGCTGCCAAGCGAAGGCAAAACAGGGCAGAGGAGGACATATGTCTATCGCTCGACTCACCGATGCGGAGCGCGTTGCGGTGCTGGGCACGCTGCCCGGCTGGACCTTGCGCGAAGATGGCCTTGCCATTGTGCGGACAGTGAAATTCACCGATTTCAACGAAGCGTTCGGCTTCATGACTCGCGTCGCCATCGAGGCGGAAAAGCGCGATCACCATCCCGAATGGTTCAACGTCTACAACCGCGTTGAAATCACGCTCACCACGCACGACGCTGGCGGCCTGAGCCAGCGCGACGTGGCTCTGGCCCGCTTTATCGACGGCGCGGCCCCGGCGGCCTGATCGTGGCCGAGGACAGGTTCCTCACCCGGCCGCTTTCGGTCGTGCTCGATTTCGCGCGCTTCGGCGCCGCGCTGCTGGTGGCGGTGGGGCATGCGGTGCAACTGGGCATCTACCGTGGGCCGTTCCCGTTCGGCCTGCGGATGCAGCATTACTGCGTAATCGTATTCTTCGTGCTTTCGGGGCTGGTGATCAGCACGTCGGTGCTGGGCGGCCGGTCCAGCCTGCCGCGCTATTTCGTCGCACGCGTATCGCGCATCCTGCCGGTGGCGATCCCGGCGCTGCTGTTCGCGGTGTTGGCGGCCTATGTGCTGGCGGGGCCGATGCGGGTCTATATCGACAACAGCCCCGACGATCCGCTGGAAGTGGCGACGCGGCTGCTTCCGCCGATGGCGTTCGTCAGCGCCTGGCCGGGAATGCCGGCGCCGGTGTGGAACCCGCCATACTGGTCGCTCTGCTACGAAGTGTGGTTCTATGCGATCTTTGCGCTGGCCATGTTCCTGCGCGGCTGGGCTCGCGTGGCGACGGTCACGGTGGCCTGCATTACCGCCGGAGGGGCGATCCTGCTGCTGATGCCGGTGTGGTTGATGGGCGTGGCGCTGACCCATGCGCCGATGGCCCGCCGCCTGCCGCTGGCCACCGCGCCCGTGGTCATGGCGGCTTGCCTCGGCCTGGCCCTGGCGCTGTTTGAAGTGGACCGTGCAGTGCTCAACCCACTGCTCAAGGCCTGGTGGCCGGGGCAGACGCAATGGTCGCAATGGGCCTTCGCGGATTTCGCGATGGGCCTGATCATGGTGATGGCGCTGGTTTCGCTGAGACCGATGGCGGAGCGCTTTGCAGGGCCGGTGATGCGATTGAAGGACCTTGCCGGGCTGCTCGCCGGGTTTTCCTTTACGCTCTACCTGTTCCACTGGCCGCTGCTGCAACTGGCGCGCTCGCACGGGCTGGTTGCGGGGCGTAGTCCCGTCGCTTTCGTGGCGTTGCTGGGCCTGGTGGTGGCGGCTTGCGCGCTGATCTCGCTACTGACGGAGCGCCAGTCGCCCCGGCTAAGGCGCTGGATGGAGGCGCGGATGTTCGCGCCCGCGATGGGCAGGGAGACGATGGGCAGGGAGCGGGGCACCGAAGCCTGAGCCCCGCTCGGGCAGACGTTAAAGCGCCGGGTTGTTGTAGCAGTGCCAGGTGAAGATCGCCGCCGCGCCGCGATGCGGGCGCCACTGTTCTGCCAGCACGCGGGCTTCCTTTTCGCTGGGGCGCGCGTCGAGACCCAGGATCTTGTGGATGCCGGCCTGCACGGCAAGGTCCCCGGCGGGCCAGATGTCCGGCCGCCCCTCCGCGAACAGCAGGTAGATTTCCGCCGACCAGCGGCCGATCCCCTTGATCTGCACGAGCTGGGCGATCGCTTGCTCGTCATCCTTGGGCAGGTTTTCGAGGTCCAGCGTTCCCGCTACCACCAGTTCGCACAGCGATCGGGCATAACCCTGTTTCTGGCGGGAGAGGCCGCAGGCACGCAGCGCGTCGAAATCGGCGGCGAGCAGGGTTTCGGGCGCAATGCCTTCGCCCAGCAGCGTCTCCATCCGGTTCCATACCGATGCCGCCGCCGCCACGGAAACCTGCTGGCCCACGATCGTGCGCAGCAGCGTGGCATAGCCGGTCGCGCGGATTCGCGGCTCGGGATAGCCCGCGCGTTCCAGCGCGCGCGCCATGGCCGGTTCGCGCGCGGCGATTTCGTCCAGTCCAAGTTTCAGTGCGTCGGCGTTCAAGCCCATCTTGCGTCTTTCTTGCCAAAGGGGGTTGCAGCCTTTAGCAGCCGCAGGCAAAGGCCGGAATGGGCATGTTATGATACATGCTGGATCAGAAAAGGATGGACGGGAATGCCGCAGATTATTGTCGTCAACCAGTCGGGTGAAGAATCGACCGTCGAGGCCAGTGTCGGCCGCACGCTGATGGAAACGATTCGTGACAGCGGCTTCGATGAGCTTCTGGCGCTCTGCGGCGGTTGCTGCTCCTGCGCGACCTGCCACGTCCACATCGATCCGGCTTTCGCGGACAAGCTTCCGGCGATGAGCGAGGACGAGAACGACCTGCTCGACAGTTCCGACCATCGCAACGAATATTCGCGCCTGTCGTGCCAGGTGCCGATCACCGACGCGCTTGAAGGCTGCAAGGTCACGATCGCGCAGGAAGACTGAAAAAGTCGGCGATTTCCGCCCTCGGGTGGAGTGCCGGGTGGATTGCGAACGGCGGGTTTGCGGATTGGCGCAGACCTGCCGTTCTCGCGTTCGCGCCCTGTGTTTCAGGCGTCTGCTGGGCGAAAAATCACACTGACTTTAGCGGACTAAAGCGCAAATCATTTGCGCCGGGGCCTTCGCGTTCCTAGTTGTGCGGGCATGACAGCTCCCGCAGCCCAGCGCTCCACCCTCGACCTTATCGGCAATACTCCGCTCGTCCTGCTCAAGGGCCCCAGCGAAGCTGCGGGTTGCGAGATCTGGGGCAAGTGCGAATTCGCCAATCCCGGCGCATCGGTGAAGGATCGCGCGGCGCTGTGGATCGTGCGCGACGCGGAAGCGCGCGGCGAGCTGAAGCCCGGCGGTACGGTGATCGAGGGCACGGCCGGCAACACCGGCATCGGCATCGCGCTGGTCTGCAACGCGCTCGGCTACAAGGCCGTGATCGTCATGCCGGACAACCAGTCCAAGGAAAAGATGGACACGCTGCGTGCGCTCGGCGCCCAGCTGGTGACGGTGCCGCCCACCAAGTTTTCGGACCCCAACCACTTCGTCCACACCTCGCGCCGTCTGGCGGCCGAGACGGAGGGGGCGATCTGGGCCAACCAGTTCGACAATATCGCCAACCGCAAGTCGCACATCGAAAGCACCGCGCCCGAAATCTGGCAGCAGATGGACGGCCGGATCGATGGCTTCACATGTGCGGCCGGTACCGGCGGCACGATCGCGGGCACCGGCATGGGCCTCAAGGCCTTTGACGAGGCGATTACCATCGCGCTGACCGATCCCTATGGCGCCGCGCTCTACAATTACTACGCCCATGGCGAGTTGAAGGCGGAAGGCAATTCGGTGGCGGAAGGTATCGGCCAAGGCCGCATTACCGCCAACCTTGAGGGCGCGCCGATCGATACCCAGTTCCGCATTTCCGACGAGGAAGGCCTGGAATGGGTCCGCCGACTGCTGTCGGAAGAGGGGCTGTGCCTTGGCCTGTCCTCGGGCATCAACGTGGCGGGCGCGGTGGAACTCGGTCGCCAGCTGGTGGCCGAAGGCAAGCGCGACGTGCGGGTGGCGACCATCCTGTGCGACACCGGTTTCCGCTACCTTTCGTCGCTCTACAATCGCGAATGGCTGGAGTCGAAGGGCCTCCCCGTCTTCCCTTGGCTGGCAAGCTGAGGTAAACGATCTGCCGATGGCAGGGAACATTCCGCCTAACCTGATCGAACCGGCCGTTGCTCCCCAGCATTTCGTGCCGCCGTCCACGCGCGAATTGCGCGCGCAGGCGGTGCATCGCTTGCAGGTCGGCCTTTTCGGCCTTTGCGCGATGCTCTTGATCGTGGGACTGGCCAACATCATCATGGACCGTGCCCGGCTTGTCGATGCTGCCGATCCGATCCAGCAGGTCGTCGCTGCCGACGCCAAGCCCAAGCGTCAGGTGGCCGATCCGTTGGCGGATATCGGCGTGGTGCCCGCCGCCGATCCCTCGCCGACGCCGACGCCCACGGGCGATGCCACGGACAGCGCCGGGACTGCGCCGCTCGTCGCGCAATAAGCGATATCTGGAAGTGCAGTTCGCCGGCCTGCGATTCGCCGGCTTGCGATTCACCAGCTTGCGATTCACCGGGGCCGGCCTTCTTCTCGCCTTGTCGGCCGGTTGCCATGACGGCGGCGAATCTTTGTCCCGCACGCAGCGGATCGGGCTGAGTACCAGTCTTCCCATTCTCTGGGATGAAAGTGACGATCCGCGCGAACTGCTGTCGAGCGGAGCACCGCGTTCGTGGGCGGGCGATGCGCTGGCGTCGCAAGGCGAAGTCCTGCCGCTCGACAGTCTTGCCGATGCGCAAGGGCGCTTTCCGCTGCCTGCCGATGCCTTGCTGGTCATGGCGCAGCCGCGTGCGTTGACGCCGCAGGAAAACGTGGCGCTCGATGGCTGGGTTAGGGCGGGCGGAAGGCTGCTGCTGTTCGTCGATCCCATGCTCACGCAGCCTTCGCGCTATCCGCTTGGCGATCCGCGTCGGCCGCAGGACATGGCCATGCTTTCCCCGATCCTTGCCCATTGGGGGCTGGAGCTTCGGTTCGACCCTTCCGAAAAGCCCGGAGAACGCATGGTTCCGCTTGGGGAGGGATCGCTGCCGGTGAACCTGCCAGGGCGTTTTCGCCTATTGGGGATTTATGGGGATGGAACCTCCGATCGGGGAAATGGCGGGATGGTGGGGATGCCGGCAGCTTCGGGGAAATCCGGGGACGGCAATGGGTCCTGTTCCCTTGAATCGGCGGAAATCCTTGCCGATTGCCGGATCGGAAGGGGCAGGGTGCTGGCAGTGGCTGACGCGGCGCTGTTTGAGGAGGCGTCTGGTGCGGCTGACCTGCCCATGCGCCGAAAGGCGTTGGCGTGGCTGGTTTCTCGCCTGGAAAGTGGGGATTGACCGGGGCGTTTTGGGGCGGCCTGGGATACGTATTTTCCCGGAGTATCATCTCTTTAAAATCAGTCACTTATGGAGTTAATTCTAGGTTAATCGCCGGATCCTCGTGGGTGAGCCGTGCGCCAAATCGGAGAGAATTCGGCGAATTGTTCCCTCTGATCCCCAAATTTCCCTTTAATCCCCGATCTTCCCGCTATACATAGGAAGGCAATCGGAATGGCTGAGTCTTGCCGTGCTCCCGGAGGAGGGGGCCGGGCCCTGCGGCATTTGCTGCGGCGGGGGCGACATCGGTCATGCCAAGGCGGGCCCGGACGTACCGGGACGAGTGGCCGCAGAGCGGCTGCAACAGGGCAAGAAGGGGCAAGGCGGCATCGTCATGGCGGGGCGGCCATACATATACAACGGACAGGGCTTCTCGCTTCTGCGCGACAAGAACCGGTTCGTGCTGCCCAATGCCTTCCGCCCCACCGTGCGCGAATCGAGCGGCAAGGACCTGCTCTGCCTGACCACGCATGACCGCTGGCCCTGCCTCGTGGGTTTCGGCCTTTCGCGCATCGAAGAATTCGCCGACGAACTGAAGGAAGAGCAGGATCTGGCCATCCGCGCCGGCAAGGAATTCGATGCCGACAAGCGCGCAAGCGACATCTACGCCTCCTACGAAGTTCCCTTCGACGGTTCGGGCCGCTTCGTCCTGCCCGAGGATCTGACTGCGCTCGCCGGCGTGACCGACCAACTCTACTTCCGCGGCAACGGTCGTTTCTTCACCGTGTGGTCGCCCGAAAGCCTCTACGAAATGGACGATAGCTGGAAGGCGGCACAGACCGCCTGCAAGAGCCTTGCCGCCAAGGACCTGGCGAAAGCAGGCCGTAAATGACCGGATCGCGCACCATTCCTGAGGGTGTCCCTCATGTGCCCGTGCTCCTTGAGGAGGTCGTCGCCGCCCTGAACCCCCAGGGCGGCGACGTCATCGTCGACTGCACGCTGGGCGCGGGCGGCTATACGCGCCGCCTGCTCGATGCCGGCGCCACCGTCCACGCTTTCGACCGCGATCCCGACGCGATTGCCGCGATCGAGGAAAACCGTGGAAAATGGCCCGAGCTTGACCTCAGCCCGCCGCGCCTCGTGTTGCACGCGCGCCGCTTCTCCGAAATCGTCGCCGGGCTTGAAGAAGCCGGAGTCACCACTGTGGACGGCGTCGTCATGGATATCGGCGTATCCTCTATGCAGCTTGACCAGGCGGAGCGGGGCTTCTCGTTCGGCGCCGACGGTCCGCTCGACATGCGCATGAGCCAGGACGGCCGCTCCGCCGCGGACTTCGTGAACGAGGCGGATGAGGCGGAGATCGCCGACGTGCTGTTCCAGTATGGCGAAGAGCGCCAGTCGCGCCGCGTCGCCCGCGCCATCGTGGCCGCGCGTCCGCTGGAAACCACGGCGGACCTGGCCCGCGTGGTGCGCAAGGCCATCGGCTACAACCCGGCCTACAAGGGCAGCAATGCCCCGAAGGACCCGGCGGTCCGCACGTTCCAGGCGATCCGCATTCATGTGAATGGCGAACTGGACGAGCTGGAAGAGTGCATGTCCGGTTCGGAAACCGTGCTGCGTGAGGGCGGCCGGCTTGCCATCGTCACCTTCCACAGCCTGGAAGACCGCATGGCCAAGCGCTTCCTGCGTGATGCGGCAGGGCAGGGCGGCACGACCTCGCGCCACCTGCCGCAAGTCGGCGGTGTGCAGCCCACATTCGAAAAGCTCTCCAAAGCCATCCGCCCCGGCGAGGCCGAGTTGGAAGCCAACCCCCGTTCGCGCTCTGCCACGCTTCGCAGCGCCGTGCGTACCCAAGCCCCCCCCAGAACGCAGAAGCGGCAGAAAGACAGGAGTCCGGCATGAACCTCACGCGCGATCGCGTCCATTCCATCGGATGGATTTCGGTGCTGCTGGTTTGCGGCGCGGCCACGCTTGCGCTCACGCTTCGGGTCAATGCGGTGAAAAGCGAGGTCCATGCGACCGAGAACCACATCGTGCGCGTGCAGCAATCGATCAACTTCCTTGAGACCGAGTTCCAGACCCGCTCCAACCAGCAGGCGCTGAACCAGCTCAACGAGCTGGAATTCGGCTACAAGGCACCGTCCGCCGCGCAGTACATTGAAGGTGAGCGTCAGCTTGCCGCGCTGGGTAAGCCGATGGGCCCGGGTGCGCCGCAGCCGATCCGCTATGCCAATGCCGAGCAGACCGGCAGCGACGGGGCTGAGGAAAAGCAGGGCACTGGCCTGCTGGCGATGGTTTCGCCGGTCGATCCCGCGCACGCGGCCACGCCGCCGCGCACTTCCGGCGCGGGCGCGAAGAACCGCGATCCGGAGCGGGAGGAAATGCTGCGTGACGCTGCCGGCCTGGGCAAGCGTCTGGCGCGCATCGAAGTGGCGGAGGCTGCCCAGCAGTGAACGCCCCCGCCTTCCCCATGGGCGCGATCCCCACCACGGTATCCACCGGGCGGCGTAAGCTTGTGAACGTCCGGCAGCGCTCGCTGCTGGTCGCCAAGCTGCGCACGCTGTGGATCCTTGGGGTTTTCGCGCTGGTGGGGGTACTGGCGCTGACGCGTATCTGTTGGCTGGGCATTACCGGACCGGGCGGTCGCGATGGCGATCTGTCCGGCCTTCTCGTGCCCAATCGCGGCGAGATCGTGGACCGCAACGGCGTGCCGCTGGCGCGTGAGTTCAATACCTATTCGCTGTGGTTCAACCCGAAGGCGATGAGCGAAGGCTCTTCCCTGATCCACACGCCGGAGCAGGTGGCCGACGGCCTCGTCCGCATCTTCCCCGATCTGAACCGCGCCGAAGTGATCGCCAAGCTGCGCTCGGGCAAGCCGGGCTATCTGCGCAAGTCGATCTTGCCGGAAGACGCCAACAAGGTTCACGCGCTGGGTGAGCCCGCGCTGGAATATCCGATGGAAGCCACCCGCTATTACCCGCAAGGGTCGATGGCGGCGTCCGTGCTTGGCTATGTCGATACCTACGGCAAGGGCCAGGTCGGCATGGAAGAGGCGTTCGACAAGCAATTGACCAGCGTGGACGGCCGCACGCATCCCTCCGTCCTCTCGATCGATTTCCGCGTGCAGAGCGCGCTGGAAGACGAACTGGCGCGCGGCATGGCGCTCAGCAAGGCGAAGGGCGCGGCAGGCGTCATCCTTGACGTCGATTCCGGCGAAATTCTTGGCCTTGCCTCACTGCCGTCGTTCGATCCGAACCATGTTCAGCCTTCGGACCTGATGATCACGCCGGAGCAGGCCGCGCAGGGCGACGTGCCGCACGGCTTCAACCGCGTGACCAACCAGGTCTACGAACTGGGTTCGACCTTCAAGCCGATCACCGTCGCGGCGGCCCTCGATGCAGGCACGATCACCGATCTGCGCCGCCGCTGGCCGGCATCGCCGTTGCATGTGGCGGGCTTCACGATCCACGACCTGCACAACTATGGCAGCTCGCTCAACGTGTTGGAAACGCTGATCCATTCGTCGAATGTGGTCACTGCCCAGATCGCTGACGAACTGGGCGGCGTACGGTTGAAGAAGACGATGGAATCGCTGGGCATGAACCAGCGGCCCTATGTCGAACTGCCCGCGCGCGGCTTCCCGCTGTGGCCGCGTGGCGAATGGCCGCGTCTGCGCACGATGACCGTCGCCTATGGCCACGGTATCGCGGTGACGCCGCTGCACCTTGCCTCCGCCTATGCGGCCCTCGTCAACGGTGGTATCTGGCGCCCGGCAACGCTGAAGAAGCTGGATGCCGGTCAGGTGCCAGAGGGCCGCCGCGTGTTCACGGCAGCGACCAGTGCGCGCATCCGTCAGCTTCTGCGCATGATCGTGTCCTACGGCACCGGCCGCAAGGCCGATGCGCCCGGTTTCCGCGTGGGCGGCAAGACCGGCTCGGCCGAAAAGCCGGGTGCGGGCGGTTATCGCCACCACTCGCTGATCGCCACGTTCGCCGCCGCTTTCCCGATGGACCGCCCGCGCTATGTCGTCATCGCCATGATGGACGAGCCGCAGGGCACCGAGGCCACCTCGTTCCAGCGCACCGCCGCATGGAATGCGGCCCCGGTCGTGGCGCGCGTGGTTCCCCGCATCGGGCCCTTGCTCGGCATCATGCCGGACGAGACCCGCGACATCGACGTTTCCGACCTCAAGCCGCTGATTCCGGCTGGCGGTGCTGAAGAGTGAGCCCTGAAGAATGAAGTTGAATGCCCTCTGCGCTGCTGCTGATATCGCCGTTCCGGCAGGCGCGGATGTGAACGTGACGGGCTTTGCCATCGATCACCGCAAGGTCGCGCCCGGAACCGTGTTCGGTGCGTTCAAGGGTGCCAAGTTCAATGGCGAGGATTATATCGCCGATGCCATCAAGGCCGGTGCCGTCGCCGTCGTTGCCAGCGCCGAGGCGAAGGTAGAAGGCGCGATCCACTTCTCCGCCGATGAACCGCGCCACCTTTTTGCACACCTTGCCGCGCCGTTCTTCCAGCCCGTGCCGGAAACGCTGGTGGCCGTCACCGGCACCAACGGCAAGACCTCCACGGTCGAACTGACTCGCCAGCTTTGGCGCATGGCCGGGCAGCGCGCGGCCTCGATCGGCACGTTGGGCGTCACAACCAGTGACGAGACGGTTTCGACCGGGCTCACCACGCCCGATATCGTCACGTTCCTGGCCAACCTTACCGGCCTTGCGCGTGAGGGCGTGACGCATGTGGCCTACGAAGCGTCGAGCCACGGTCTGTCGCAATTCCGCATCGAAGGGCCGCGCGTGGCGGCGGGCGCTTTCACCAACCTGTCGCGCGATCACCTCGATTACCATGCCGACATGGACGATTATTTTGCGGCCAAGATGCGCCTGTTCGACGACGTGGTCGTCGATGGCGGCATGGCCGTGATCTGGGCCGATGACGAATGGTCGGCCAAGGCGATTGCCCAGGCCGAAAAGCGTGGGCTGAAGGTATTCACCGTGGGTGCCAATGGCACCAGCATCCGCCTCTCGGGTCGCACGCCGGGCGGACTCGGCCAGAAGCTGGAGCTCGAGCATGACGGGAAATCCCGCGTGCTCGAGCTGCCGCTTATCGGGGCCTATCAGGCGGCCAATGCCCTGGTAGCCGCGGGGCTGGTGCTGGCGACGGGCGGCGATGCCCATACGACTTTCGATGCGATGAAGCGCCTTGTCACCGTGCGCGGCCGGTTGGAGCGCGCGGCGATTTCTCCGGTTGGCGCGCCGGTCTATGTCGACTATGCGCACACCCCCGATGCGCTGGAGGCGGCGATTGCCGCGCTTCGTCCGCATGTAGAAGGACGCCTGATCGTGGTGTTCGGCGCCGGTGGCGACCGTGACCAGGGCAAGCGGCCCGAAATGGGCAAGGTGGCGGCAGAGGGGGCAGACCTCGCCATCGTCACCGACGATAACCCGCGCGGCGAAGACCCCGCCGCGATCCGCGCCATGGTGCTTGCCGGCATGGACGGAAAGGGACGTGAAATCGGAGACCGGCGCGAGGCGATCCGCGCGGCGGTTGCCGAAGCCAAGCATGGGGACATCGTCCTCGTCGCCGGCAAGGGGCACGAACAGGGGCAAATCATCGGCAGCGGCGACAGCGTGCGCGTGCTGCCATTCGACGACGTTACCGTTGCCAGGGAAATGGCCGGTACGGTTGGAAGGTAGGAATGCCATGAACGCTCACGCCCGGATTCTCGAATGGCCCGTTGAAGCCGCCGAGGACTTGACCCAAGCATTGTGGGATGCGGCCACACTCGCGCGGGTGATGAAAGGGGAAGCGAGCGGCGATTTCACCGTCTCCGGCGTCGAGATCGACAGCCGCGATGTTCAGCCTGGCGACTTGTTCTTTGCCCTGAAGGGGGAGGCGATGGACGGCCATCGCTTCGTGGAAGGCGCATTCGCCAAGGGCGCTGCCGCCGTCGTGGTCGATCGTCCTGTCGATGGTCCGCACATTCTGGTCGAGAACACCACCGAAGCGCTGGAACGCCTTGGCGCGGCATCGCGCGCACGGGCGCGCGGCCCGATCATCGGCGTCACCGGATCGGTGGGCAAGACCGGCGTGAAGGAAGCGATCTTCGAAGCGCTGGAGCGGGCCAGCCGGGGCGATGCGCACCGCTCGGTCAAAAGCTACAACAACCACGTGGGCGTGCCGCTCAGCCTGGCGCGGATGCCGGCGCGGGCGCGGTTCGGCATCTTCGAGATGGGCATGAACCACGCGGGAGAGATCGCCGCGCTGACCCGTCAGGTGCGCCCCAACGTTGCCGTCATCACCACCATCGCGCCCGCGCATATCGAAATGCTGGGTTCGATGGAGGCCATCGCCGACGCCAAGGCGGAGATCTTCCAAGGGCTGGAGCCTGGCGGCGTTGCCGTGATTCCGGCCGACAGCCCCTATTTCCACCGCCTGAAGGAAGCGGCCGAGGCGCTGGGCTTCGACGTGGTCTCGTTCGGCAAGGCGGCCGATGCCGGCGTGCGCCTGCTCGATACCGTGCCGGCCATCGGCGGCGGATCGCTGGTGACGGTGGACATGCGCGATCGGCGCGTCTGCTACACGGTGGCGGCGCCGGGCGAACATCATGTGATCAATTCCCTCGCGGTCATGGCCGCGGTGCGTGCGGTCAAAGGAGACCTTGGCGCCGCAGGCGTGGCGCTCGCCGAAATGGGCGGGTTGCCGGGGCGCGGCGCGCGGCTCCAGGTCGACGTTCCGGGTGGGGAGCCCGACGTCGAGGGCCGCCGCCGCGCTTTGCTGATCGACGAAAGCTATAATGCCAACCCGGCTTCCATGCGGGCGACGCTGGAGCAGCTTGGCCGCACTCCGGCCACGCGCCGGATCGCAGTGCTGGGTTCGATGAAGGAACTGGGCGCGCACGGCCCCGCCTTCCACGCCGAACTGGCCGCGCCGCTGGCGGCGGCGAAGGTCGATTACGCGGTTCTGGTGGGTGATGAGATGAGCGCGCTGGCCGCCATCCTGGGCGATGTGCTTGCGAATGCGACGGAATCCCCGGAATCGGGGAAAACGGGCAGCGTTCCGCTTGGCAAGCGCGTGCCCTTCGCCCATTGCCTCACTGTGCGGGAAGCCGTCGATGCGCTGCGCGCGTTCGGGCTGGAGCAGGGCGATGTGATCCTGGTCAAGGGCTCGAACTCGGTTGGCTTGGCTTCTCTGGTAACGGATCTCGGTAAACAGGAAGGGTAGGGGGGCTCCCCCGCAAGATGCTGTATCTGATCGCAGAATGGTTCCACTACGAGGGACTGTCCAACCTCTTCCGCTACCAATCGTTCCGTTCCGGCGCTGCGCTGATGACGGCGCTGGGCATCGGCCTGCTGATCGGTCCGCGCTTCATCAACATGCTGCGCGTGCGCCAGGGCAAGGGGCAGCCGATCCGTGAGGATGGGCCGCAAAGCCACTTGGCCAAGCGCGGCACGCCGACGATGGGCGGCCTGATGATCCTGACCGCGCTGGTCAGTTCCATGATCCTGTTCATGGACGTGAAGAACCCGTTCGTCTGGGCCTGCGTCGCCGTTACCGTGGGCTTCGGGATCATCGGTTTCCTGGACGATTACGACAAGGTGTCGAAGCGTTCGACCGCCGGGCTTTCCAGCAAGCTTCGCCTGGCGCTGGAATTCGTGGTGGCGGGGATCGCGGCCTACATCATCGTCAGCCAGCTCAACACGAACCTCTACGTCCCGTTCCTTTCGGGCCGGTACATTCCGCTGGGGCCGTTCTACTACGTCTTCGCCGCCTTCGTGATCGTGGGTGCGGGCAATGCGGTGAACCTTACCGACGGGCTGGACGGTCTGGCGACGATGCCGGTCATCATCGCGGCGGGTACGTTCGCGATCATCTGCTACCTTGCCGGCCGCGTCGACTATGCCAACTACCTTGGCATTCCCCACGTGCCGCGCGCGGGTGAGCTTGCCGTGTTCTGCGCGGGCATCATCGGCGCATGCCTGGCCTTCCTGTGGTTCAATGCGCCGCCTGCCGCCGTGTTCATGGGCGATACCGGCAGCCTCGCCCTCGGCGGCGCCCTTGGCGCGATCGCCGTTGCCGCGCATCACGAGATCGTGCTGGCTATCGTTGGCGGGCTGTTCGTGCTGGAAGCGGCTTCGGTGATCATCCAGGTCTTTTGGTTCAAACGGACCGGGCGCCGCGTGTTCCGCATGGCACCCATCCACCACCACTTCGAACAGAAGGGCTGGAAGGAATCGACCGTCGTCATCCGCTTCTGGATCATCTCGATCGTCCTTGCGGTGATCGGCCTCTCCACGCTCAAGCTGCGATAAGCGCGTGATCGTTTCTCCCGCCTTCGCCGGAAAGCGTTACGCGGTCCTCGGCCTTGCGCGTTCCGGCCTTGCTGCCGTGGAGACGCTGCTGGCCAGCGGGGCGCATGTCATGGCCTGGGATGCGCGCGATGAGCCGCGCCAGCAACTCGCCGGCCGGGTAGAGCTGGCGGATCCCGTCACTGCCGATCTTACGGGCTATGACGGCGTGATCGTCTCGCCCGGCATTCCGCTCAACACCCATCCGATCGCCGAAGCTGCGCGCCGTTTCGGTGTGCCGGTGATCGGCGATATCGAACTGTTCGCGCTCGCCCGCGAAAGCCTGCCGTCGCACCGCGTGGTCGGCATCACCGGCACCAACGGCAAGTCCACGACCACCTCGCTGGTCGAGCACTTGCTGAAGTCGGCCGGCGTGGCGGCGCGCGTTGGCGGCAATATCGGCGTGCCGGTGCTGTCGGCCAAGCCGCTGCCCGAGGGCGGGGTCTACGTGCTGGAACTCTCCAGCTATCAGATCGATCTGACCCGCAGCCTCGACTGCGATGTCGCCGCGCTGCTGAACATCACGCCCGACCATCTCGACCGTTACGAGGGCTTCGCTGCCTACGCGGCCTCGAAAGCGCGGCTTTTCGAGATGCAGGACGCCAATCGCCCCGCCGTCTTCGGCAAGGGCGATGTGGAGACCGCCGATATCGCCGCCGTCGAAACCGCGCGCCGGGAACCCGGTCTCGTGCGCGAAGTGGACGGCCACGATATCGCTGCACTCCAGAAGAACTGGCCCTCGCTGCAGGGGCCGCACAACCTGCAGAACGCCGCCGTCGCCGTCGCCATTGTGGAGGCGCTGGGCATTCCGGCTGCCAAATGGAAGCCGGCGCTGCGCAAGTTCCGCGGGTTGCCGCACCGCATGGAGCGCGTGGCGGAAGCCAACGGCGTCGTCTACATCAACGATTCCAAGGCCACCAACCCGGCCTCGGCCGCACCCGCCATCGCCGCGTTCCCACCCGATCCCAAGCCGCGCATCCACTGGATCCTCGGCGGCTTGCCCAAGGGTGACGATCTGGACGAGTGCGCGCCGTTCTTCGGCAATATCGCTGCCGCCTACACCATCGGCGATGCAGGCCCGCGCTTTGCCGAAATCCTCGCGCCCTATACGCGCGTCCACCGCAGCGAGATGATGGCGGAAGCCATCCGCGAAGCCATGGCCGAAGCCGTACCCGGCGATATCGTCATGCTCTCGCCCGCCTGCGCCAGCTTCGACCAGTTCCGCGATTACGAAGCGCGCGGGCTGGCCTTCCGCCAGATCGTGGAGGCGCTGCTGGAAACGCAGGGCGCAGGGGCGACCGCAGGGGAGAAGCGCTAGGATGGCAACCGCCGTGCCGGGGGCAACGCCCGCCAACGTCCGCTACAACCGCAACCGTCGCGGTCAGCTGGCGATCTGGTGGCAAGAGATCGACCGCACATTCCTGGCCCTCGTGCTGATCCTGATGGGGATCGGCGCGATTGCCGTTGCGGCCGGTTCCCCCGCAAGCGCGCGTCGCCTGTCGACTTCGCAGGAACATCTGCCCTCGCTCTACTTCTTCTGGCTGCACTTGCGCTGGCAGTTCGTGGGGCTCTGCGCGATGTTCTGGGCCTCCAGCTTGTCGAAGGACAGCGCGCGGCGGCTGGGCATCCTGATCGCGGGCATGATGATCTTCGGCCTGCTGCTGGTGCCGGTGGTGGGTTCGGAAGTGAACGGCGCCAAGCGCTGGCTGCACTTTGGGATTTCGCTCCAGCCCTCGCAGTTTCTGGGCACGGGCTTCCCGATCCTGCTGGCGTGGATCCTGTCCTGGCGGGCGCGCGATCCGAACATTCCGGTGGTGGCGCTGTGCTTCTGCCTGATGGGCCTGATCGGCGCGCTGTTGATGGCGCAGCCGGACTTCGGCTCGACCATGCTGTTTTCCGGCACCTTCTTCGTGATGATCCTGCTGGCGGGCATCCCGCTGAAGCGCATCGGCATGTTTGCGGGGGCGGGCATTGGCGGCATCGTCGTCATGTATTTCACGTATGCCAACGGCCGGAACCGCATCGATTCGTTCCTGTCGGGCGGCAACGCGTTCGACCAGGTGGACCTTGCCCAGCGCACCCTGCTGAACGGTGGCTGGTTCGGGCAGGGCTTCTGGATGGGCATCCGCAAGATGGCACTGCCCGAAGCGCATACCGACTACATCTTCTCCGTCATCGGTGAGGAATTCGGCCTGATCGCCTGCATGGTGATCGTCGGCCTCTACCTTGCGCTGCTGGTGCGGGTGATGCTGCGCCTGGTGGACGAGGAAGACCTGTTCACGGTGCTCGCCGCTTCGGGCATCGCCTCCCAGTTCGGCGGGCAGGCCTTCATCAATATCCTGGTCAACCTTCAGCTCTTCCCGTCGAAGGGTATGACCCTGCCGCTGATCAGCTACGGTGGATCGTCGACTGTCGCCATGTGCTTGACGGTGGGCCTGCTGCTGGCAATCACGCGCCGCAACCCCTTTATCAAGCGCGAGGCTTTCTCGCTGCGCGCCATCGGAGACGTTTCTTCATGAGTCTGGTCAGCCGCCACTACGTTCTCGCCGCGGGCGGGACGGGCGGACACCTCATTCCCGCCTTCGCGCTTGCCGCCGAACTGGACCGCCGCGGGCATCACGTCGCGCTCATCACCGATGAGCGCGGCGCCGCGATTCCGGGCAAGCCCGACTATCTGCCCGCCCACGTGCTGCCGCAGGGCCGTATCGCGGGGAAGAATCCGCTGAACTGGCTGAAGGGCCTGCGCGGCATTCTGGAAGGCAAGCGCATGGCGCTGCGCCTGTTCGAAAGCTTCCAGCCCACCGCCGTGGTCGGTTTCGGCGGCTATCCCGCGCTGCCGACGATGCTGGCCGCCCGATCGGCCCGCATCCCGACGATCCTGCATGAGCAGAACTCGGTGCTCGGCCGCGTGAACCGCTATTTCGCGGGCAAGGTCGATGCCATTGCCACCGCATTCGAGCAGGTCGATCGCCTTGATCCCAAGCTTTCCGGCAAAGTCACGCTGGTCGGCAATCCGGTGCGGGACGAAGTGCTGGCGCTGCGCGATGCGCCGTTCCCCGAATTCACCGAGGACAGCCTGCTGCGCATCCTCGTCACCGGCGGCAGCCAGGGCGCGCGGGTGCTTTCCGAAGTGGTGCCGGATGGTCTTGCCATGCTGCCCCCGGCGCTGCGCTCGCGCCTTCAGGTGATCCAGCAGTGCCGGCCCGAGGATATCGAGGCGGTGCGGGCCCGCTATGCCAGCCACGGTATCCCCGCCGAACTGGCGACTTACTTTGAAGACATGGCTGCGCGTCTCGCCGGCGCACACCTGTTCATCGGCCGCTCCGGCGCGTCGACGATTGCAGAGTTGACCGATGTGGGCCGCCCGGCGATCCTGATCCCGCTGCCCATCGCCACCGACGATCACCAGGCCGCCAACACGCGCGAAATCGTCGCCGCCGGCGGCGCGCGCGCGATCCGTCAGGAAAGCTTCACCGCCACCACGCTGGCCAAGCAAATTCAGGCGATGGCGCTTCATCCCGAAACGCTGGCCAATGCCGCCCACGCCTCGTGGAACTGCGGCTATCCCAATGCCGCCAGCGACCTTGCCGACCTTGTCGAAAGCTTCGGCGCGGCACCGATCATGGACGTAATTCGAATGGACAAGACCGTGCCCGCCAAGGGCGGCGAAGCCCTCGCACGCAAGGGCGGCGTAGCATGAAGGGCGTCGGCACCGACATCGGCACGATCCACTTCGTCGGCATCGGCGGCATCGGCATGTCCGGCATTGCCGAGGTGATGCACAACCTTGGCTACGCCGTGCAAGGCTCGGACATTGCCGAAGGCTATGTGGTTGAAGGCTTGCGCAAGCGCGGCATCAAGGTTGCGATCGGCCACGCGGCGGAGAACGTGGAAGGCGCGGCCGTCGTCGTCACCTCCACCGCCGTGAAGCGTGAAAATCCGGAAGTCGTCTACGCGCTAGAACACCGCATTCCGGTGGTGCGTCGCGCGGAAATGCTCGCCGAACTGATGCGCCTGAAGAACACCGTGGCGGTGGCCGGTACCCACGGCAAGACCACCACCACATCGATGGTGGCGGCGCTACTCGATGCGGGCGGGGTCGATCCCACCGTCATCAACGGCGGCATCATCAACGCCTACGGCTCCAACGCGCGACTGGGCGAGAGCGACTGGATGGTCGTGGAAGCGGACGAGAGCGACGGTTCGTTCCTGCGTCTGGACGGTACCATCGCCGTCGTCACCAACATCGATCCCGAGCATCTCGATCACTACGGCTCGTTCGACAAGGTGAAGGATTCCTTCGTCGAATTCATCGAGAACGTGCCGTTCTACGGCTGCGCGCTGCTCTGCATCGACCATCCCGAAGTGCAGGCGGTGATCCCTAAGGTGCGCGACCGCCGCGTGGTGACTTACGGCTTCTCGGCCCAAGCCGACATTCGCGGTGAGAACGTGACGCCGGTTCCGGGCGGCAATCGCTTCGACGTGGCTCTGCGCCAGCGGGACGGCTCTTTCCGCCGGATCGAGGGCATCGAACTGCCGATGCCGGGCCGCCACAACGTCCAGAACGCGCTCGCCGCCATCGGCGTCGCGGTGGAGATGGGCTGTTCGGACGCCTGCATCCAGACCGGCTTCTCCAAGTTCGGCGGCGTGAAGCGCCGCTTCACGAAGGTGGGTGAGGTCGAAGTCGAGGGCGGTGCCGTCACCGTGATCGACGATTACGGCCACCACCCGGTGGAAATCCGCGCCGTGCTCGCCGCCGCCCGTGAAGGCGTGAAGGGCCGCGTTATCGCAGTGGTACAGCCGCACCGCTTCACGCGCCTGCGCGATCACATGGAAGACTTCGAAAGCGCGTTCAACGACGCCGACGTGGTCTATGCCGCCCCGGTTTACGCCGCCGGCGAGCAGCCGATCGAGGGCATCGATTCCGATCACATGGTTTCGGGCATGAAGGCGCGCGGGCATCGTTCGGCACAAGTCATCGCTGGGCCGGACGCGCTGGCTGACGTACTCGCTACTTCTATCCAGCCGGGCGACATGGTCGTCTGCCTCGGCGCGGGCGACATCACCAAGTGGGCGGCCGGCCTTGCCGATGCCGTGGTCAAGCGGAGGGCCGCTTGAGCGAGACCGCCAACCTTTCCGGCAAACTTCCTGACGTGCGTGGCAAGCTGACGGCCGCTGCGCCGCTGGCCCCGCTCGTCTGGTTCAAATCCGGCGGCGCGGCGGAATGGCTGTTCGAGCCCAAGGACCTTGCCGACCTGCAGGCGTTTCTGCGCGATCTCGATCCCTCCGTTCCGGTCATGGCGCTGGGCCTCGGCTCCAACATGATCGTGCGCGACGGCGGCGTGCCCGGCGTGGTGATCCGCCTTGGCAAACCTTTTGCCAAGGTCGCGAAGGTCGATGACGTCACGCTGGATTGCGGCGGCGGTGCCAGCGGCATCCTCGTCTCCTCGACCGCGCGCGACAACGGCATTGCCGGTGTGGAATTCCTGCGCTCGATCCCCGGCACCGTTGGCGGCTTCGTGCGCATGAACGGCGGCGCTTACGGCGGCGAGGTGAAGGACGTGCTGGTCGATTGCGACGTCGTCCTGCGGGATGGCACACTGGTCGCGCTGAACAATGCCGACCTCGGCTATACCTATCGCCATTCGGAATTGCCCGAAGGCGCGGTGGTCGTCTCCGCCCGTTTCAAGGGCCAGGCGGGCGAGCCCGAGGCGATCCAGACCGAGATGGACCGCATCTCCGCCAGCCGCGAGGCCAGCCAGCCGCTGCGCAGCAAGACCGGTGGATCCACCTTCAAGAACCCCGAAGGGCACAAGGCCTGGGCCCTGGTGGATGAGGCCGGCTGCCGCGGCCTCACCATGGGCGGCGCGCAAGTGAGCGAGAAGCACACCAACTTCCTGCTCAACGTGGCCGACGCCACCAGCAGCGATATCGAAGCGCTGGGTGAGGAAGTCCGCCGCCGGGTCAAGGAAAAGTCGGGCGTCACGCTCGAATGGGAAATCCAGCGGGTGGGACGGCCGTGAAAGGGGTTTTCGGAAAATTTGCGGGCGGAAAGCGCGAACTTGACGAGCAGGAACAAGCGGTGCTCGACAACGTGCGAGACCATGGTTGCCAGTCGCAATTCGTGTTCGATCCTGACGGTAAAGAGCCCGATTTTGCCTATTCGATCGGCTTCCCGGTGTCGGTCGGTCAACCGGAGGTCATCGTATATGGCCTACGGCGCGATTTGATGCACTTTATGGTCAACGAGATGCGTCGGCAATGTGCGGGTGGTCTTGTGCTTGGCGAGGGGGTCGTGGTCAGCGGGCTTCTGGAAGGTTTCGATTGCGTCCTGCGTCATGTGACTGATCCCGTGGCGATCAAGGAGCATCTCGGTTGGGCCATCTGGTATCACCGCAGCCAGCATGGGAATGCTGTTAAGGAAGCATATCAGATCGTTTGGCCCGGCGCGCAGCAAGGCCTTTTCCCGTGGGACAATGGCTGCGACGATTACGTGATTTCCCAACAACCTGCCCTCTACCAAACGAGTATCCATTGATGTCCCTCCCCAAACTTCACGTCGCGGTCCTGATGGGCGGTTGGTCGAACGAACGGCCGGTCTCGCTGATGAGCGGCGAGGGCGTGGCCAAGGCGCTTGAATCCAAGGGCCACAAGGTCACGCGCATCGACATGGACCGCGATGTCGCGCTGCGTCTGGCGGAAACCAAGCCCGACGTGGTGTTCAATGCGCTCCACGGCGCGCCGGGCGAGGATGGCACGGTGCAGGGCATGATGGACCTGATGGGCCTCACCTACACGCACTCCGGCCTCGCCACATCGGTGATCGCCATCGACAAGGAACTGACCAAGCAGGCGCTCGTGCCCCACGGCATTCCGATGCCCGGCGGCCGCATCGTCGATAGCGCCGAGATTTTCGAGCACGATCCGCTGCCGCGTCCTTATGTGCTGAAGCCGGTGAACGAAGGCTCGTCGGTCGGCGTCGCCATCGTCACGGCAGAGGGCAACTACGGCAATCCGATCGGCCGCGAGACCGAAGGGCCCTGGCAGCACTTCGACCGCCTGCTGGCAGAGCCCTATATCCGTGGCCTTGAACTGACCACCGCCGTCATCGGTGATCGTGCGCTGCTGGTCACCGAACTGAGGCCCAAGTCGGGCTTCTATGACTTCGATTCCAAGTACACCGACGGCATGACGCAGCACATCTGCCCGGCCGAGATCCCGGACGAGATCACGGCGGCATGCAAGGATCTGGCCCTGCGCGCGCACCAGTTGCTGGGCTGCAAGGGCACCAGCCGCTCGGACTTCCGCTGGGACGATACGCAGGGCGTCGAAGGACTGTTCCTGCTGGAAGTGAACACCCAGCCGGGCATGACCCCGCTCAGCCTCGTGCCCGAACAGGCCCGCGCCTGCGGCATGGAATATCCCGATCTCGTCGAGGCGATCATCGCCGAAGCGCTCGAAGATGCGCGCGCCCGCAAGGCTGCGAAGGGGGATGGATGAGCCAGACGATCCGGCGCAAGCCGAAGAGCGCAAGGAAAGTCGCCGCCCGGCAAGGCACCAAGGCCAAGGTCCGCAAGGCGAAGGCGACCACGGGATCGACGCTCGACGCGGCGATGTCCTGGCTGCCTTTCACCGAAGAGCAGCTGCACAAGATCTTCCTCGTCGCCATCCTTGGCGGCGCGGTGGGGCTTGCCTGCGTGGTGGCCAATGCCGCCGGCGTGCCGATGCTGGCGAATGCGCAGTTCGCGCGCGTCTCGGCCGATGCGGGCTTCGAAGTGAAACGCGTGGAAGTGCGCGGCGTGAAGCACCTCAATGAACTGAAGGTCTACGAAAAGGCGCTGGCCGAGCGTGATCGGGCGATGACCGAAGTCGATCTCGACGCGCTGCGTGTGGAACTGCTCGGCCTGTCGTGGGTGAAGGACGCGCGCGTCTCCCGCCAGCTGCCTGATACCTTGGTGATCGACATCGTCGAGCGGGAAGCCCACGCCGTGCTGCGCAAGGACGATCAGTTCGTGCTGATCGACGAGACTGGCCACGAACTGGAGCAGGTTTCCCGCAAGGATACCGGCGGCAAGCTGATCGTTTCCGGCCCCGGTGCGGGCCAGCAGGTGACGGAGCTAGCCAACCTGTTGCAGGCCGCCCCCGCGCTCCAGCCCGGCGTGCAGGAGGCCGAGTGGATCGGCAATCGTCGCTGGAACCTGACCTTCCGCACCGGGCAAGTGCTCGCGCTGCCTGAAGGTGACAAGGAAGCGGCAGGCGCGCTGGTCACGTTCGCGCGGCTTGACGGCACCAACCGCCTGCTGGGCGGCAAGGTCATGGCGTTCGACATGCGCGCGCCGGATCGTATCTATATGCGCGTGCCGGAAGGAGAGGGGCAGGAAATCGCCTCCAGCGCCGGAGCCGTGCCGCACGGCCAGGCTGCTGCCGACTCCGCCGACAAGGCGCCCAAGACTTTAATTCCCGCCGACGCGGAGGAGCAGTGATGGCAGGCCCCCGGATCACCCGCGTGTTCGGCGCGGTCAACATCGGATCCTTCCGCATCTCCGCCATCGTTGCCGGCATGTCCGAGATGGGCGACATGATCGTGCTCGGCTCCGGCCACCGCGCCAGCCAGGGCATCAAGCGCGGCTACGTCACCGATATGGCCGCCGCGACCTATGCCGTGCGCGATGCCATCGATCGTGCCGAAAAGATGGCCGACACCAGCGTTTCCAAGGTCTGGATCGGCTGCTCCGGGGCAGGGCTCGCCAGCCGTATCGACCAGTTCGATGCCGAGATCGGCGGCCGCCGTATCGAGCAGGAGGATATCGACCAACTGCTCGTCTCCGCGCGGGAGGTGATCCAGCCGGACGGGCGCATGGTGCTGCACGCGCAGCCCGCGCAGTATCGGCTCGACGGCGCGCATGGTGTGGGCAACCCGAAGGGCCTCCATGCCGAGCGTCTGGGCGTGGACATCCATATCATGCTGGCGGACGGTGCGCCGATCCGCAACCTGACCGAGGCGGTGCAGAGCGCGCATCTGGAGGTGGAGGCGATTGTCGGTTCGCCCATCGCGGCCGGGCAGGCGTGCCTCTCGCCCGAGGAGCGGGACCTGGGTGTGGCGCTGGTCGAATTCGGCGCGGAAGTGACGAACGTGGCCGTTTACTCGCACGGGCTGCTGATCGACATGATCTCGATCCCGATGGGATCGGCAGATATCACCGACGCGATCGCTTCGGCTTTCGGCATCCGCCGCTTCCAGGCCGAACGCCTGAAATGCGTGAACGGGTCGGCCATCGCCAGCCCGCATGACCATCGCGAGATGATCCCGGTCAACGCCCCGGGTGAGGAAAACGCCGGCCCGATCGCGCGCCATGCCGACGACAAGAACCGCATTCCCCGCGCGGAACTGATCGGTGTCATCACCGGCCAGTTGGGCGTGCTGATGGAAGAAATAAACAAGGCGTTGAAAGCGATGCGTTTCAATGCGCAGCGCGGCAAGCAGGTGGTCTTTACTGGCGGCGGCGCCGAACTGGTGGGACTCGCCGATTATGCGCAGGCCGCGCTGGGCAAGCCGGTGCGCGTGGGCAGCGTGCCGCACTTGACCGGACTGGCAGAGGCGCACGTGAAGCCGGGCTTTTCCACGCTTGCCGGGCTGGTTCTCTATGCCGGGGCGGACCCGGTGGACATTCGCACTTTCGGCAAGAACCGCCAGCAGACAATAAGTTATTCGGGGCTGGGCGTGATCAATCGCGTCTATAGAGCACTGAGGGAATACTTTTGACCGGTCGTGCCGATGCGGTGCCGGGCTCGCTGGGGCCATGGCAAAACCGGCACGATTGGCCGCAAACGGCGGTTTCTGCTGTGGACAAAGAGCCGTCACGCTTTGCTTCGATGAAGCGAAGCATGCAATCAGACTAGTCAAGGTAAATTTCTTCGCGCACGGGCCTGCCAGGAGAACGAAATGAGCATCAACATCGGACCGCCGGCAATCGAAGAGCTTCGTCCGCGCATCGTCGTCATCGGCGTTGGCGGGGCGGGCGGCAACGCCATCGCCAACATGATCCAAGCGCAGATCGAGGGCGTCGACTTCGTCGTTGCCAATACCGACGCGCAGGCGCTGAACAATTCGATCGCGGAAACCCGCATCCAGCTGGGGCCCGATATCACGCAGGGCCTTGGCGCCGGCGCTCGCCCCGAAGTGGGCCGCGCGGCTGCGGAGGAAACCCTGCCTGACATCGAGCGTCTGCTCGATGGCGTGCACATGGTCTTCATCGCCGCCGGCATGGGCGGCGGCACCGGCACCGGCGCCGCGCCGATCATCGCGCAGGCCGCGCGCGCCAAGGGCGTTCTGACGGTGGGCGTGGTTTCCAAGCCGTTCATGTTCGAAGGCACGCGCCGCATGCGCTCTGCCGACGCGGGCATCGAAGAGCTGCAGAAGCACGTCGATACGCTGATCGTCATCCCGAACCAGAACCTGTTCCTGGTCGCCAAGGCGGAAACCACCTTCAAGGAAGCGTTCTCGCTGGCCGACGAAGTGCTCCAGCAGGGCGTGCGTTCGATCACCGACCTGATGATCATGCCGGGCCTCATCAACCTCGACTTCGCGGACGTTCGCTCGGTCATGGGCGAAATGGGCAAGGCGATGATGGGCACCGGTGAGGGCGAAGGCCAGAACCGCGCTCTTGAAGCCGCCGAACGCGCCATTGCCAATCCGCTGCTCGACGGCGTGTCGATGCAGGGCGCCAAGGGTGTGATCATCTCGATCATCGGCGGCGACGACATGAAGCTGCTGGAAGTCGACGAAGCCGCGAACCACATTCGCGAGCTGGTCGATCCCGATGCGAACATCATCTGGGGTTCCGCCTTCAATCCGGACCTTCAGGGCAAGATCCGCGTCTCGGTGGTCGCCACCGGTATAGAGCAAAGCGCCGAGCAGGCGGAAATTGCTGCACGTCCGATGACGCTGGGCTCGGGCCGTGGCCCGGTTCGCCCGATGGTTTCGCGCCCGGCTCCGGTCGAGCACCACGCGCCTGTGCGTCCGGCAATCCAGACGCCTTCGGCCTACACGCCGGCGCCTGCGCCGCTCGATCTGTCGACTCCGGCTCCCGCACCGGCGCCTGCGCCTGCGCCGGTTCAGGCTGCCGCTCCGGAAGCCGAACCCTTCGAACTGGGTGTGGGTGAGGAACTGGGCGACCATGTCGATGAAGCGGCAAACGACGCTTACGGCAGCCTGACCGGCCTGCATGGCCAGCGTGCGCCGCTTGACCTGTCGGGTGGTTTCGAAGCGCCGGCCGCTCCGCAGGACGAACTGCTGCTGGATGGTGGGCAGACCGTGCCGAACTCGCCGCTGCGCCAGCGCCGCCCGGCAGAGCCGGCACCGGCCCCTGCTGCTCCGGCCCGTCCGGTCGGTGGCGGCAGCACGCTGTTCGAACGCATGACCAGCCTGTCGCGTCCGAAGGCCGCGGCGCCTGAGGCTTCGGCTGAAGATGAGGATGCGGCATCGATCTCGATCCCGCGCTTCCTCGGTCGCCAGAACAACCAGTAATCGGCATCGCGCGGGGCGGGCGGCTTTCGGGCCGCCCGCCCTGTCGCTATTTCAGGGCCGGCTGACGTGCTCCGTGCTAGAGCGTTTTCTAATCAGGTGGAATCACTTGATGACTCGGAAAACGCGAAAAACCAAAAACTTAGAGCAGTTGATCCGATGCAGTCGGATCGGAAACTGCTCTAAGGAGGCGTGTTAGCGCGAGGTTCAGGTTGCGGGCGCCATAGGCCCGCCTCCATGAAATCAATCGGCGCGCGACGGCTGGGCCGGTAGCGCGCGGCAGCAAGGGTATCGCGGAACTTGGCGGTCAGGCAGAAGCATTCGGGCATCGGGCAAGCGGCCCGTCGTCGCATCCGCGCGGCGCTTGCTGTTCCGATGTTTGCGCCGCTTGTCGCGATGGCGCCGCATGCTTTTGCCGCGCAGAGCGCCCCCGTGGTGGCGCGGCCGGTGGTTCAGGCCATCCCTGGCGCAGATTCGCAGCGCCTCAGTTCCGCACTGGCGCGCCTGGGTCGTAATCCGCGTGACGCGGCGGCGCTGGTCGATGCCGCCGATGCCGCGAAAGCGCTGGCGGACTATGACGCGGCCATCGGTTTCTACCGCCGCGCGGACGAGATCACTCCGGGCAACCCGCATATCAAGGCGGGGCTTGCCGCGGCCCTGGCGATGAGCGGCGACCCCGTGTCCGCCATCCCGATCTTTGCGGAGGCCGAAAAGGCTGGCGCGCTTCCCGCGCAGATCGCTGCCGATCGCGGCCTGGCTTACGACCTGGTAGGTGCTAACGCCACGGCGCAGCACTACTACGCCATGGCACTGGGCAGTTCGACCGACGGCGAAGTGCGCATGCGTCTGGCCATCAGCCAGGCGATCGCGGGCGATGGCAATTCTGCGCAGACGACGCTGATGCCGCTGCTGCAAAAGCAGGACAAGCCGGGCTGGCGCACGCGCGCCTTCGCGCTGGCCATCGGCGGCGACACGCAGCAGGCGGTGGAAGTTTCCAACTCGATCCTGCCGCCGCAACTGGCGCAGAACATCGCGCCATACTTGCGCTACATGCCGCGCCTGACGCGCGCGCAGCAGGCTGCCGCAGCGAACCTCGGCAAGTTCCCGCGCGCATCGGAAATCGGCCGCGACGATTCGCGCCTCTCGGCCTATGCAACGCAGTTGGCCGCTACCGAGGCGGCCATGGCCTCCCGCGCGACAGTCGCCGCGAACCAGCCGGCGACGGGCAAGGCGGGCGGCCGGGGCGGGCGGAAGGGCTCCACTGCTGCGACCACGACGCGCAGCACTCCCTCGACCGCTCTTGCACAGACGGCACGGACTACGGCGCCGGCCTATTCCGTTGCATCGAAGGCCCCGCAATACGCGGCGCAAACCGCCAATCCCGCTTCGTCCCACAGCACGACGACGGCTCGCGGAGAAACCGCGCGCGTCGCTCCGCCCGAGCCGATGCCGACCATCGTGCGGGACGATAATGGCGAACTGGCGCCGGTGGCTTCCAACCCGAATGCGGGCCGGCTGGCCACGGCAGCGGCGCCCGTCGCGACGATGCCGGTGCGACAGACGCCGCCAGCCGCCGTCGCATCGACATTGCCGCTTACCACTGCGCCCAAGCCGGGCATGAGTGCCCCGGCTACAACGGCGTTAACCGCGACTGCGCCCACCTCGACGGCGCCGACCACGGCAGGCCCAGCCGGCACTGCCCCGATCGCGGCCGCTTCGCCGACCATGTCGTCAGCGACGTCCACGCCAGCCGCGCCGGCGCCCGCTCCGCTGGCTCCGGCCAAGCCGGCCATCGCCGAGGCGCCGCCCGAACCCAGCGCACATCAGCCTTCGCTTTCGGAGATCTTCGCGGACCTGGGCAAGCCGGGCATGCAGATCGTGCCTGCTGCGGGCGCGGTGGACATTCGTCAGATCGAGCCGGCGCGCCCTGCGCCGCCGCCTGCGCCGAAGGTGCCCGTCAAGGCCGAGGTAAAGCCGGAACCCAAGGCCGATGTGAAGCCCGAGGCCAAGGAAGACGCCAAACCCGTCGCCAAGGGTACCGCCAAGCGCGGCGCAAAGGCAGACGCCGAGGACGATGCGAAGCCGGATGCCAAGGCGAGCGGCAAGCCCGATCCCAAGGGCGGGGCAAAGGCCGACGCGAAGCCGGGCAGCAAGGCGGAAGTGCCTGCCAAGGGCAAGAAACCCGCGCCGCCCGCGCATCCCAGCCGCATCTGGGTGCAGATCGGCGTTGGTCGTGACAAGGATGCCATCGCTTTCGACTGGCGCCGCGATCTCAAACAATCGCCGACGCTGCTCAAGGGGCGTCAGCCCTATGTCAGCGAGATGGGCCGCACCAACCGCGTGCTGATAGGGCCGTTTGAAACCCAGAAGGCCGCCAACGCGTTCATGGCAGATGCCAGGAAGCAGGGCTTCAGTGATGCCTTGCCGTGGACCAGCCCGGCAGGGCAGGTTGTGGACCCGCTTTCGGTCAAGTAAAGGCCTTCCGGCTGGGTAAGGCTCTCAGGCGGACGAATGCCATGGGTGGCTGCGGCGCCTGACAGGGCTTATCCACACGCTGTTAACAGCCTTGTTCAGTTTTGCGCAGGCGATCGCGCAACCCGGATTGTGCAGCAGGGGCAAGGCGAAGCATCCATGCGGCCAGGCGTTGCGGAGGTCGAATGTCGGAAATCATGAGAACGGTTCAGGACGATATCGGCCGTGACGAGGAAGACAGCGCTCCGGTGGAGATGCTGGCGGCACTCTTCGAAGCGCGCGATTGGCCCTTCGAGCTTGCAAGCGAGGATGAGCTTTCGGGCGAGGTAAAGGGCGCCTGGGCCACGTATCAGTTCCAGGCGATCTGGCGGGCCGAGGATCGGGTGCTCCAATTGCTCTGCTTGCCGGATGTGCGCATCACCGATGCCAAGCGTCAGGCCATGTATGAGGCGCTGGCGCTCATCAACGAACAGCTTTGGGTCGGCCATTTCGATGTCTGGTCGAACGGCGGCGTGGTGCTTTACCGCCACGGCCTCATGCTCGGCGAGGACGGGCTGCTTGGCCCCGGACAGGCGCAGACCGTGGTGGAAGCCGCGATCGAGGAATGCGATCGGTTCTATCCGGTGTTCCAGTTCATCCTCTGGGGCGACAAGACCCCGACGGAAGCGCTGGCCGCTGCCCTGATCGACGCTGCTGGAGAGGCCTGAGCGCCTTTTCGCGGAAAGCGGGCCTGCAAACGGGACTGGCTGCGGGCCATTCGCGTTTCTGGCCCGGTCCGCCTCTTCTCGCTTGGGTCTTGGCACGCACCCGGCGGTCGCCTAAGCCGCCCGCGTTCGCCGCATGACGGCGCGTGATGGCTTGAGGAAATGACATGGACCGCTTTCAGAACATCCTTCTCGTTGGTTGCGGCAACATGGCCGGCTCCATGCTTGAAGGCTGGCTGAAAGGCGGCATTCCCGCTTCGCGCTTCACAGTGGTCGATCCCAAGCGCGAATCCGTGCCCGAAGGCGTGACGCTGCTTCAGGATCTGCCGGCGGAAGGGCGCTTCGATGCCGTGATGTTGGGGATCAAGCCGCAGGGTCTGGACGGCGCGGCGCCGGCGATCGCGCCGCTGGTCGGCCCGCACACGGTGTTGTTCTCGATCCTGGCCGGCGTCGAGTTCGACAGCCTTTCCGCCCGTTTTCCCAATGCCGGCGCGATCCTGCGCATCATGCCGAATCTGGCGGTGGCGATCGGCAAGTCCCCCGTGGCACTCGATTCGCGCGGGCTGGACGACCTCGGCCGCGCGGAAGTGGCGGCGCTGATGGAGCCGCTCGGCACGCCCGAATGGCTTGATGACGAGGGGCAGTTCAGCGCGGTAACGGCGCTGACCGGGTGCGGCCCGGCCTTCGTCTATCGCTTCATCGATGCGCTGGCGGCGGGGGGCGTGAAGCTCGGGATCGAGCCTGCGCAGGCCCAGCGCCTTGCCGTGGCTATGGTCGAGGGGGCAGCGCAACTGGCGGCGGCCTCGCCGTTTTCGCCCGGCGAACTGGCGGACAAGGTCGCCAGCCCCGGCGGTTCCACCCGCGCGGGCATGAACGTGCTGGACGCCGATGGCGCACTGGCGGCGCTGATCGCGGCCACCATGCAGGCTTCGAACGACCGCAATGCGGAGATGGCGGCGGAAGCGCGCCGCGCCTGATCGGGCGGGCGCGGGGGCTCGGTTCCTTCGTCGCCAACCCCGTTTACACTTTGACACAAAGAGTCATGGCCGGTTTTCCTTGAAATACGGGGCGCCGGAGGCGATATTCAGGCTGTCCGGGTTCCCGCGTTTGGCGGAGGACCCGTCTAAGGGAGTGTGACATGGCGAATTGGAACGACCCCCAGCCCCGTTCGGGCTTCGGAGCGTCTCCGAGCCCAGATGGCACGGTATCCGGCAGGGCCGGCGGCAAGGTCGCGTACGATACCGGCCTGCGTCGCTACATGCTGTCGATCTACAACTACATGGCCTCCGGCGTGCTGCTTTCGGGCGTCGTTGCGCTTGGCTTCGCTTCGTCGGGCCTTGCCGTGCAGGTGCTCACCAGCCCGCTGCGCTGGCTGGTCATGCTGGCGCCGCTCGGCTTCGTGATGGCCATGAGCTTCGGCTTCCAGCGCATGAAGACCTCTACGCTGCAGATGCTCTACTGGGGCTTCTGCGTGATCATGGGCCTGTCGATGGCCTCGATCTTCCTGGTCTTCACCGGCGCCTCGATCGCGACGACCTTCTTCGCGACGGCCGCGGCCTTCGCCGGTCTCAGCCTGGTGGGTTACACCACCAAGAAGGACCTTTCGGGCTTCGGCACGTTCCTGACGATGGGCCTGTTCGGCATCATCATCGCCATGCTGATCGGCATGTTCGTGCAGTCCACGGCGCTGCAGCTGGCGATTTCGATCCTGGGCGTGCTGATCTTCGCGGGCCTTACCGCCTATGACACCCAGGCGCTGAAGAACCAGTATTACAGCGTTCGCGGCACCGAATACGTCGGCAAGGCCGTGGTGATGGGTGCGCTGCGCCTCTATCTGGACTTCATCAACATGTTCCAGTTCCTGCTGAGCTTCCTGGGCGATCGCAGGTAATCCACTGTTTTCCACATCTGGCAGTTGCCATGCCCGGTTCGATTCGTCGCACCGGGCATTTTCTTTGCCGTCCGGTCGCGGTAGTTAGTAAAGATCGAGGAAATTTGGAGTGTACGGGGTGGTAAACCTGAAAAAACGCGGCCTGGCATGGGGCCTTTCGCTGGCAGCAGGTTCGCTCGCCGTTGCTTTGGCTGGCTGTGGGCCGGAAAAGGTGGCCGTGGCGCCGCCGCCGCCGCCGCCAGCTGTCGTGATCCCGCCGCGTCCGATGCCGCCGATGGGCGCGCAAGTGAACATGATCATCCCGGCGCTGGGTGCAAACGGTGCGCGCACGACCGTCAATTCGGGCATTTCGTCCGCGCAGACGCTGTGGAACCTGCGTTCGGCCTATAACGTGGCGGCGCTGAACTGCATGGGCCCCGACCATGGCCCGATCCTGGCTGGGTACAAGGACTTCCTGGTCCGCCATGCCAAGGTGCTGGCGGCCACCAACAAGGCGGTCGAGAAGGAATTCGTCACCCGCTATGGCAAGGGCGGCGCCAAGGCGCGTGAAACCTACCAGACGCAGGTCTACAATTTCTTCGCGCTGCCGCCGGTGGTTCCGGCGCTGTGCAATGCCATGATCGGCCTTGCTGCCGAAATGCAGGCGTTGCCGGCCAGTCAGCTGGACAGCTATGCCGCTGGCGGTCTTGCCAAGGCAGAGGCGCCGTACATGGAATTCTTCAATTCCTATGAACAGTACCGCGCTGACCTGGCGGCCTGGAACGCGCGTTACGGTGCCGGCGAACCCTCGCCGATGCTGGCGGCACCGCAGTCCGGCGGCACGGCGGCGGCCCCGGTGGCGGCTGCGCCGACCGTGAAGGCGCAGCAGCAGGCCTACGCCCAGTAAGGCTGCGGGCTAGAACTGCGGGCCAAACCCGCAGCTAGCGGTTTTCTTCGAACCGGCGCGTCCGCAAGGCGTGCCGGTTCGTTCGTTTCTACGGGGGCGAGGGGCGCGGCCGAAATTTCCTCCGCCGCCATTTTTGCTCTTTCAACGCGCCTTTGTTCTCGCTAAGGGAGCGCTCCCGATGCGGTAACTCGCCTTGGGAAAGGAATGGAACGGGGCCGTAGCTCAGATGGGAGAGCGCGTCGTTCGCAATGACGAGGTCAGGGGTTCGATCCCCCTCGGCTCCACCAATCCTTACATGACTGACCTGAACCGGACGAACCGGTTCTACCCCGGCCCGAGGCGTGGATGCGCGACAAGGTCGGGTTTTTTGTTTATCTGGCCAGAGGTGCCGCGTTTGTCGCAGCACCGCCCGTGGCCGTCTTTGAATCCGCTGGACCGAACCCATGCACTTTCTTGATCAGGCGAAAATCTACATCCGTTCCGGCGCCGGTGGCCCGGGCGCTGTCTCGTTCCGTCGCGAGAAGTACGTGGAGTACGGCGGCCCGGATGGCGGCAATGGCGGCAAGGGCGGCGATGTCGTGTTCGAAGCCGTGGCTGGCCTCAACACCCTGATCGATTTCCGCTACACCCAGCACTTCAAGGCCCCGCGCGGCGGCCATGGCATGGGCAAGAACCGCAATGGCGCGGCGGGCAAGGACCTTGTCGTCAAGGTTCCCGTCGGCACCCAGATCATCGATGACGAGGATCGCGAAACGGTCCTGGCCGACCTGACCGAGGCAGGCCAGCGCGTCACGCTGATGGAAGGCGGGATGGGCGGCCGTGGCAATGCCAGCTACAAGACCAGCACCAACCGCGCGCCGCGCCAGCATCAGCCGGGCATTCCCGCGCAGGAAATGTGGGTCTGGCTGCGGCTGAAGCTGCTGGCCGACGTGGGCCTGGTGGGCATGCCCAACGCCGGCAAGTCCACCTTCATCAACAAGCTGTCGAACGCCAAGGCCAAGGTGGGCGACTATGCCTTCACCACGCTGCGTCCGCAGCTGGGCGTGGTCATGCACAAGAACCGCGAGTTCGTGCTGGCCGACATTCCGGGCCTGATCGCGGGCGCCGCCGACGGTGCCGGCATCGGCGACCGCTTCCTGGGCCATATCGAACGCTGCCGCGTGCTGGTGCACCTGATCGATATCTCCAACACCGATCCGGTGGAGGCGATGCAGATCGTCGAGGAAGAGCTGGAAGCCTATGGCGGCGGCCTTGAGGGCAAGCCGCGCCTGGTCGCGCTCAACAAGATCGACCTTGTGGATGACGAACTGGCCGCCGAATACGCCAAGGAATTGCTGAAGGCCGGCGCGCACGAAGTGTTCCCGATTTCCGGCGCCACCGGCAAGGGCATGTCGAAGCTGCTGGACGCGGTGATCGACTACCTTCCGGCCGCAACCGTCACCGAACGTCCCGAAGGCGAGCAGGAAGAGGTTGACGCAAAGCCCTGGTCGCCGATCTGATTGCTTTTGCTCTGTAACAGGCGCCGCCTTTGCCGGCGATAGAGCGGTAGAGGCCAGGCCTGGCGCAATGGCGGGCGATTTTGGGCCTGCCGCTGCCGGCGAGATATCGCTAAGGGGCGGGGCGATGACGGATTCTCATGTGAACCAGCGCCGGCCCGTGGACGGCCGGGCCGCCCTGATGATGGTCGGGCTTTGCGCGATCTGGGGCATGCAGCAGACTGCGCTGAAGGCCGCCGCGCCCGATATGGCGCCGGTGCTGCAGATCGCCCTCCGCTCCGGCATCGCTGCCGTGGCGATCGCTGCGCTGGTGTTCTGGCGCGGGGAAGGGCACGCGCTGCGCGGCGGAACATGGAAACCGGGTCTTGCGATCGGCGTGCTGTTCGCGCTGGAATACCTGTTCATGGGGGAGGGGCTGCGCTTCACCAGCGCCTCGCACATGGGGATCTTCCTTTACACCGCGCCGATCTTCACGGCGCTGGGGCTGCATGTCGGCCTGCCGGAAGAGCGGTTGAGCCCGCTGCAATGGCTGGGCATCGTCACTGCCTTTGCGGGCGTGGCGGTGTCTTTCCTGGGCGGAGCGAGCAGCGGCGGCAAAGGCAATTCGGCGTGGATAGGCGATCTGATGGGCATCGGCGCCGGCGCATCCTGGGGCGCGACGACGCTGACGCTGCGCTTCTCGAAGCTTTCCCACGCGCCCAGCACCGTAACCACGCTTTACCAGTTGCTTGGCGCCTTCGTGCTGCTGACCTTGCTGGCGCTGGCGACGGAGCAGACGGCAATCCGACTTACGCCGTTGCTGGGCCTCAGCTTCGCGTTCCAGACCATCGGTGTCTCGCTGGTCAGCCTGCTGGTCTGGTTCGGCATGCTGCGCGTCTATCTGGCATCGCGCCTTGGCGTGCTGTCGTTCATGACGCCGCTGTTCGGGGTGGCATTCGGCGTGCTGCTGTTGGGTGAGCGGCTGGAGGCTGCTTTCATCGCCGGCGCGGTCATGGTGATCGCCGGCATTCTGCTGGTGAGCGGGCACGAGATGTTTCGGGCAAGGCAGGCCCGCCGCGCGTCGGCGGCCTGACGTTCGAAAAGCACTGCCTGAACCGCCATCGTTCCCGGGGTGAGACAGGAGACGAAATGTTTCGCATACGGGCGCTTTCCAGCGCGTGGCATTTCACCTAGAGGCTTGCGGGAAATGCCTATCGCCCGTCTGACAGACCTTTCCGATCCCGTCCTGTGCCCTCGCCTTGTCGTCAAGGTGGGATCGGCGCTGCTCGTGGGCGCGGAAGGTGTGCGCCGTGCATGGCTGACCGCGCTGGTGGCGGAGATCGCGGCGGCGCGCGCGCGCGGGCAGCAGGTTATCGTCGTCTCCTCCGGCGCGATCGCGCTGGGCGCGGCGACGCTGGGGCTGGAGAAGGGCGGGCGCGGATCGCTGGCCGATGCGCAGGCGAGCGCGGCAGTCGGCCAGATCGCGCTTTCGGGCCTCTGGGCGGAACTGCTGGGCACCCACGGGCTGACGGCCGCGCAGATGCTGCTGACGCTGGAAGACCTTGAGGAACGCCGGCGCTACCTGAACGTCACCGCCACGCTGGGCCGCCTGCTGGACGCGGGCGCGGTGCCGGTGATCAACGAGAACGATTCGGTGGCGACCGAGGAAATCCGCTTCGGCGACAACGACCGCCTTGCCGCCCGCGTGGCGCAGGCCGCGCAGGCAAGCGCGGTGCTGCTGCTGTCCGATATCGACGGGCTTTACGATCGCCACCCGAAGCTGCCCGGCGCAGCGATGATCCCGGTGGTGGAAGGCGTAACCGCCGAAGTGCGCGCCATGGCCAGCGCCGAATCGAACTCCGGCATGGGTTCGGGCGGCATGATTTCAAAGCTTCAGGCCGCCGAGATTGCCGAGCTGGCCGGGATCGCCATGGTGATCGGCAATGGCCAGGTGGAGCGGCCGATCGAACGTATTATCGGCGGCGGCATCGGCACGCTGTTTCTGCCGCGCGGAAAGGCCGGCGCGCGCAAGGCGTGGCTGGGCGGCCGCCTGCGGCTGACCGGCACGATCCTGGTGGACGATGGCGCGGCGGCGGCGCTGCTGCGCGGCTCCAGCCTGCTCGCCAAGGGCGTGATCGGGGTGGACGGCGCGTTCGAGCGTGGCGACGCCGTAGCCGTAACCGACAGCCGGGGCCATGTGATCGCCCACGGCCTGTCCGAATATGCCGCAGGGGAATGTGCGGCGATCAAGGGGCTTCATTCGAGTGAGCAGGCGGCCGTTCTCGGCTATGCCCCGCGCTCGTCCGTGGTCCACCGTGACCAGATGGTATTGAAGGCCCGACCGGAAAGAGCATGAACCAGAGCGACCGTCCCGTAATCGCGCTTACCGGCGCCACCGGCTTCGTCGGCCAATCCGTGATCGAGGAGGCAGTGCGCGCCGGCTATCACGTGCGTGCGCTGACCCGGCGAGAGCAGGGGCCGAACCCGCTGCTGGACCCGCACGTGACTTGGGTGCGCGGGGAACTGCGCGATACCGCCTCGCTCTCGCTGCTGACGCGCGGGACGGAGGCGATCATCCATGTCGCCGGCGTGGTCAACGCGCCGGACGTTGCCGGTTTCGAGGCGGGCAACGTCGCCGGTACGCTCAACCTGATCGAGACGGCGGTGGTGAAGGGCATTGCTCGCTTCATCTACGTCTCCTCGCTCTCCGCGCGCGAACCGCAGCTTTCCGCCTATGGCGCGTCCAAGGCGCGGGCGGAGAAGCTGGTCATGGCCAGCCCGCTGGAATGGACCATCGTGCGTCCGCCGGCGATCTATGGCCCGCGCGACAAGGAGATGTTCGAACTGTTCCGCGCCGCCCGCTGGGGCGTGGTGCCGGTTCCCAAGAACGGTCGCGCCTCGATGATCCATGTCGAGGATCTGGCGCGGCTGCTGGTGGCGCTGGTGCCGGTGGGCGAGCCGGTGACCGGCCGCGTGTTCGAACCCGATGACGGCCAGCCGGGCGGCTGGGCCAATGACGAGACGGCGCGCGCCATCGGCATCGCGATGGGCAAGCGGGTGCGCGTGATCGGCCTTTCGCGCGGGGCGCTGATGATGGCGGCCAAGGCCGACAATTTCCTGCGCGGCGCCAATGCCAAGATGACGGCGGACCGGGCCACCTATTTCAGCCATCCCGACTGGGTGGTCGGCACCGAGGCGCGCGTGCCTGCCACGGTCTGGCAGCCGCGCATCGCCACGGCCGACGGGCTTCGCGCCACGGCCGAATGGTATCGCGGCGAAGGCTGGCTCTGATCGAGAGCCGCGGCACGCTCCTGCGCCGCAGCTCTGACGAGGACTTCAGCCTTTCACCGTGCCGGTGCAGGCGCCGAAGCCGATGGACACTGCACCGTCCGCCACGAAGTGACCGGCCAGCGAGAGTTCGTCGCCGTCCTCCAGGAACGTGCGCGTTTCGCCGCCTGGCAACGTGATCGGTTCCTTCCCGGCGCGGGTGATCTCCATCAGGCTGCCTTGCGTGCCGTCTTCCGGGCCGGAAATCGTGCCGGTGCCCAGCAGGTCGCCCGTGGCCATCGCGCAGCCGTTCGAGGCGTGGTGCGTCACCATCTGGGCAATCGTCCAGTACATGTTGGCAGCGGGGCCGTGGCTGAGGCGTACGGGATCGAGCCCGGCTTCGCGCATCTTGGCGGTGGAGAGGAAGACCTCCAGTTCCAGCGAAAGCGCGCCATCGGCCTGATCCGCCTCGTCCCACAGATAGGGCAGGGGGCGGGGATCGCCCTCGGGACGCGGCGGCTGTGCCTTACGGAACGGGGCTAGCGCTTCCATCGTCACCAGCCAGGGGGATACGGTGGTGAGGAAGTTCTTGGAAAGGAACGGCCCCAGCGGCTGGTATTCCCACGCCTGCACGTCGCGCGCGGACCAGTCGTTCAGCAGGGTGAGGCCGGCGACATGGTCCAGCGCCGTGCCGATCGGGATCGGCTGGCCCATTTCGTTGCCGGTGCCCATCCACACGCCCAGTTCCAGCTCATAGTCCAGCCGCTTGATCGGGCCGAACGAGGGCGCCTCGGCATCGGGGGCCTTGGTCTGGCCTTGCGGGCGGATCACCGGCGCGCCGCTGGGCCGCACGGTGGAGGCGCGGCCGTGATAGCCGATGGGAACGTGCTTGTAGTTCGGCAGCAGCGGATTGTCCGGCCGGAACAGCTTGCCGATATTGGTGGCGTGATGGATGCCGACGTAGAAGTCCGTGTAGTCGCCGATGCGGGCAGGCAGATGGAGCGTGGCATCGGCCATCGGCACCAGCAGCGGCTCCACTTGCGCGCGCTCGGCAGCGCCTTCGGCCAGCAGTGCGGAGACGCGATGGCGCAGCGCGGCGCGGGGCGCCGCGCCCATAACCAGCAGCGGGTTCAGGCTGTCGCCGGAAGCCGCCCGTGCCGCGTCCAGCGCTTCGCCGTCCAGCAGGCCGGACTGCGCCAGCGCGGCAAGGTCCAGGATCATCGCGCCGATGGCGATGCCGCCGCGCGCGGGCTCGCCAGCCCGCGAAAACACGCCGAACGGCAGGTTCTGGATCGGGAAATCGCGATGCCCGTTCGCGCTCTCTACCCAGGAACGCAGCGTGGGCGCGTGGGTCTGGTCGATGATGGGCATGGGTCTTTCCGCTCCTTCACAATTATTCGTTGCGGTTCATTAGCGCGGGCGGGCGGTAAGGTCACGACGGATGTGCCAGATTATTGCGCGCCATTATTCCATCCTTGCGTCTCGGTCATGACGAAAGCCGTCGGCCTTCCAGCCGCGTCTAGCGCCGGGCGGAAGCGGAAACGGCTGGTTATGTAGTCGCATGTGGCGGCATCCAGTTCCGGGCGGCCGCTGGATGCGATCACCGTGCAGCCGCTCACCGTTCCATCGGTGCCGATGCGATAGCGCACGGTCAGTTCCGCCCCGGCGCGGGTCTTGCGCAAGTCCGGGGGCAAGTCGGCGAAGTGCATCTTGCCGGCGATCTGGCGCGGATAGGTGGTCACGCCCGCGTTGGGGCCGCCTGGACCCGCTCCGCTGCCGCCCCCGCTTCCCCGTCCGTTGCCCGACCCGTTGCCCGACCCGTTGCCGCCGCTCCCCGTGCCGGTACCTTCGTTTCCCGTGCCGCCACTGCCTGCGACCGGGGCAGTGGCGAAAGGCGGCGGAGGGGCGAGAACCACTGCGGCCGGAGGGGCCACGATGGGCGCGCCTTTGCTCCCTTCCGGCGTGGGCGACCCGCCGCCCGCCTTGCGCGCCGGTCGCTGGGGAGGCGGGGGTGGAGGTGGCGGTTTCGGAGTGGCGATATCCCGGGTCGGCACGATCGCCACCAGCGCCGAATGCGGGGCGGCGGCGGGCATGTGCAGGTCCAGTCCGAACAGCAGCCCCACGAACCCCGCCGCGACCACGCATGCCGACGCAAGCGCGGATGCAAGTTCGGATATGGGGGCCCTGGCGGGGCTACGCGGTCTGCCGGCTGCTTGCCTCATGTTCGGGGAACAAGTTGCGGAGCCAATTGGTTTCGGCGGATTCGCCGTTCGTCCAAGTCGATCCCAATACGACGAAATGTTGCTCCCCTGCAGGAACCGCCGTTCTTCCAGCCCGTTATCCTGATCACTACGACCCATAACGGAGATGCAACAATGACTCTTCTTCTTATCCTCGTGGTCGGTGGTGTCATCGGCTGGCTGGCTTCGATCCTGATGCGCACCGATGCGCAGCAAGGGCTGTTTCTGAACGTCGTCGTCGGCGTGGTCGGCGCATTGATTGCCGGAGTGCTGATTACCCCGCTGATCGGCGGCGCGCCGATTACAAGCGGTGCGTTCGACATCATGTCGCTGTTCGCTTCGTTCCTGGGCGCAGTGATCCTGCTGGCGATCGTCAACTTGTTCCGCCGCGGCTCAATCCGCTGAGTCCAACGGCGACCGGAGGGGCTCGCTCACGCGAGTGCCCCTCCGGAGTGTTCAAAGGGAAGGATGCAAAAGACATGAAACCAATCCGCATGACCACCGTCGCCGTCGCGACACTCGCTGCTGCCACGCTGGGCCTGGCCGCCTGCAACAACAAGGCTGACGATGCGACCGAAAAGCAGGCCGATGCCGTGGAGCAGGCCTCCGACAACGCAGCCGACGCCATGCATGACCAGGCAGACCAGATGACCGGCGCCGCCGCCAATTCCATGGACGCCCAGGCGGATGCCGTGAAGAAGACGGGCGAGGCCAAGGCCGACGCGCTGCACAACAAGGCCGACAACGAGGTCAAGCAGAACCCCCAGTAAGGCGCCCCTGACAGGACGCCCTATCGCCCCGTTTTCCTGGGTTTTGCCGGAGAATCTGGGGCGGGGAATGAAACCGGGAAGGTTTGCGGGAAGGATGGCGGCATGGCCGCTGTCCTTCCTTGCTTTGCATTTGTCGGAAAGAAGCTGCGCATGCCTTCGTTTTCTAGGCAATCCGTGCTTGAATTGTCGGGCAATAAGACAGACATAGCCCGCGACCCATTCGATGCGTTCGCCGTCGCTCCCACGCGATCGCCGGTGAACGGCCAGATGCTTCGAAGCCTACGTTCTTGATAACCTGAAACAGGAAGACAGCCATGACCATTTCCCTGATCCCGCTGCCCTACGCGCAGGACGCGCTCGAACCGCATATCTCGGCCAAGACCCTGGAAATCCACCACGGCGCCCACCACAAGACTTATGTCGACAAGCTGAACGCTGCCATCGCCGGCACGCCGAACGCCGACAAGTCGGTCGACGAAATCACCAAGTCGGCTTCGGGCCCGCTGTTCAACAACGCCGCGCAGACCTGGAACCACGGTTTCTACTGGCACTCGATGAGCCCGACCAAGACCGCGCCCAGCGGCGCGCTGGCCGCTGCCATCGAAAAGGACTTCGGCTCGCTCGACGCGCTGCTGGAAGCGCTGTCGAACGAAGCGGTGAACCACTTCGCGTCGGGCTGGGCCTGGCTGGTCGTCGATGGCGGCACGCTCAAGGTCATCTCGACCCACGACGCCGGCTGCCCGATCACCACCGACGTCAACCCGCTGCTGACGATCGACGTGTGGGAGCACGCCTACTACATCGACCAGATGAACAAGCGCCCGGCCTATGTGAAGGCTGTGCTTGAGAACCTGATCAACTGGGACTTCGCGGGCGAAAACTTCGACCGTGGTACGGCCTGGACCTACCCGGCGTAAGCCAGGAAGCCTGATCGCAGGTTTTTTGAAAAGGGTCGGGTCGCCACAGGCGGTCCGGCCCTTTCACATGTGCGGAACCAAGCGGTGAGGGCAGGGCACGGGCCTGCGCTCATCCCTTGGTTTTCCTTCAAGAGGACATTCTGACATGGATATCGGATTCATCGGGCTTGGCGCGATGGGCACTGCGATGGCGCGCAATCTGGCGCAGGCCGGGCACCGCGTGCGCGCGTGGAACCGCTCTGGCGGCACGCTGGAAGGCGTGGACATGGTTTCCACCCCGGCGGAAGCCTTTGCCAGCGATGTGGTGCTGACGATGCTTTCGGAAGACGGCGCGATCCGGGAAGTCCTGCTGGACAGCGGCGTGCTGGACGCGGCGCCCAAGGGCGTGGTGCACCTCGTCTGCTCGACGATCTCGGTCGCCTTCGCGCGCGAACTGGTGGAGCGGCATGAGGCGGCGGGCGTCGGCTATCTCTCGGCGCCGGTGCTGGGCCGTCCGGATGTGGCGGCGGCGGGTCAGCTCAATGTGATCCTTGCCGGGCCCTCCGCGCTGCGCGGCGGGCTCGACCCGGTCTTCGCCGCGATCGCCGGCAAGGTGTGGGACATGGGTGAGGACGCACCGCGCGCCAATGCCGCCAAGATCGCCTGTAACATGCTGATCACCATGGCCATCGAGGGCATGGCAGAGGCCGTCGTGCTCACCGAAGGACTGGGCGTGGAGCGGGAACCGTTCTTCGAACTGCTGACCGGCACGCTGTTCGGCGGGCGCATCTACCAGAACTATTCAGGCATCATTTCCGAGGGCAAGTACGAGCCGGGCTTCAAGGCCACGCTGGGCCTGAAGGACCTGCGCCTCGCCAAGGAACTCGCCGCCGAGACCGCGCCGGGCACGCAGGGCCGCTTGCCGATGCTCGATGCCGTCCACGCGCAGATGGGCGCAACGGTAGAGGGCGGCTATGCCGCGCGCGACTGGGCCTCGATGGCGGACTTCACCATCAAGCAGGCCCAGGGCTGATCGGCCCCCGACAGGCCCTGATCCGTCAGATCAGCCCCTGATAGGCCCCACCATCCAGCGCAAGGTGCTGGCCGGAGATGAACCCGGCCTGCGCCGCGCAGAGGAAGGCGCAGGCATCGCCGAACTCGCTCGGATCGCCGATGCGCCCTGCGGGGCCGCGTCGACCGATCCGGGCGAAGGCTTCCTCGATATCGATCCCTTCGGCGGCGGAACGGCGCTTGGCCAGTTCCATCAGCCGGTCGGTGCGGAAGGGGCCGGGCAGCAGGTTGTTGATCGTCACGTTATCCGCCACGCTTTCGGCCTGCGCGGACTTGGTCATCGCCATCAGCCCGGCCCGCGCCGCGACGGAAAGGCCCATGTCCACGGTCGGCGCCTTCACTTGCGCGGAGGTGATGTTGACCACCCGGCCGAAGCGGCGCGCGCGCATGCCGGGCAGCACGGCGCGCATCATCTCGATCGGCGCGATCATGTTCGCGGCAACGGCGGCCTCCCAGTCGGCCGGCTCCAGATCGGCAAGCCGGCCGGAGCGAGGGCCGTGGTTGTTGTTGACGAGGATGTCCGGATCCGGACAGGCGGCCAGCACGGCGGCGCGGCCTTCGGCAAGGCTCATGTCGCCCACCACGCGGTGAACTTGCGCCCCGGTGGCCGCCGCGATCCGGGCGGCGGCTTCGTCCAGCCGGCCGGCATCGCGGCCGTTGATCCAGACTTCCACCCCCTCGCGCGCCAGCGAAGTGGCGCAGGCAAGCCCCAACCCGCGCGAGGATGCGCAGACGATCGCCTTGCGTCCGGAAATGCCGAGATCCATGCCAATACTCCTGATGACCGGCACCCGGCCTAAGGTGGCGGGGCCGGGCCGGCAAGCGGGTGCTCGGAACGATTGCGCAAGTCGGATAGCCTGGTACGGCAGATCGATCAGCCCGAACGGCGGCCTTTCGGGCCGTTGGGCTCCGGCTCGCCATCCAGCAGTCGTGTCAGGTCCCCGCGCGCGCGGGCGACGCGGCTTTTCATCGTGCCGATCGGACAACCGGCGATCTCTGCCGCTTCCTCGTAGCTGAAACCCGATGCGCCCACCAGCAGCACCGCTTCGCGCCGTTCGGGCGCCAGCTTTTGCAAGGCCACTTCCATGTCGCCAAGATGCAGCGGGCTCTCCTGATCCGCCTCCATCACCAGCAGGCGCTCCACCGTGCCTTCGTCCAGATCGGTCTGGCGACGGCTCTTGCGCAGTTCGGACAAGTAGTGGTTGCGCAGGATCGCGAAAGTCCACGCGCGCATGTTGGTGCCGGGCGTATAGCGCTCGCGCGCGGTCCAGGCCTTGATGAGCGCTTCCTGGACCAGATCGTCGGCAAAGTCGGGCCGGCCGGACAGGCCGCGGGCAAAGGCGCGCAAGTGCGGCAGGACGCCAAGCAACTCGATGCGGAAAGCTTCCTCGGCCGGAGAGGCGCGGGTGCGATCAGTCATCGTCGCTTCCGTCCAGCTTCTTGAGGAGATCCCTGAAGCTGTCCGGAAGCGGTTCGTCGACCACGGAGTTGTACAGCTTCCTCAGGCCTTTGGCCCAGCCCGGCTCGCCCTCGCGGACGCCGGCGCCCGATCCGCCGCCGATATGCGTATCGGTGCCGGTTTCGGGGGGCATGCCGGGCTTACCCGGCTCGCCTTGTGCTGGAGGCTGATTCAATGCGAACTCCCTTTCGAGTTGCTCACTTGCGTACGGATCGGGGCACGGTCAAGGATGGGGCGGGCAGTGTCACGCATTACAAATACGTCATGCGCGGCGCTTGCGCAGTCGAACCGGCCGTCTTCTGCCCGGACACGTCGATCCTCGGCCGGGCGGCGGAAGGGATCGCTTTCGGATGTCCGGGCGTCGTTGCGGGGGCGCGAAGGGCAAGCATCGTTTTGGCTGGAACAAACTGCCCCGCCCAAGGTTCCCTCGCATACGATGACTTGCATCGATGATTTGCAACGGATGAGCCTTCCTCATTCCGGGCGTAGCCTTTTTGGGGTTGGTCCTATTGCGACCGCCCCCTTTTGCGACAGATTCCTTTTGCGAATTGCCGTTCGCCCGGGGGATGCCTATCGGGAAACCGGATTTGAAGCTGCGGGGACCGCCGTGTGATTGACCAGGCTCTGCTGGACAGGGTGCAGAAGCAGGCGTGGTTCCACAAATACCCGCGCGGCTGGCCGTTCCTGCTTTTCGTGATCGCTTCCATCACCACGGCGGTCTCGGTCATGGCGATCGAGCGGGCCGACCGGCAGACCCGCCGGGTGGAGCTGGACCGCAACCTGACCGAGATCGCCTCCGCGCTGGAACGCCGCGCGACCGAGAATATCGCGCTGCTGCGCGCCGGCGGCGCGCTGTTCGCCAGCCAGCGGGAAGTGAGCGAGGACCAGTTCCGCGCCTTTGCAGAGGATCTGCAGGGCCGGGGCGACTTGTACGGTTCGCTGGGAATGGGCTGGGCCCCACTGGTGCCGGTCGACCATCTGTCCGAACTCGAAGTGGCGATTCAGGAAAGCCGCGATCCCGACTGGCTGGTGCATCCGCGCCCCGGTGTGGGGGAGGAATTTGCAGCGCCGATCGTCTTCATCGAACCGCAGGATCCGGCCAACCGGACGGCAGTGGCCTACAACATGTTTGCCGAGCCGGTTCGCCGCGCCGCGATGGAGCGGGCGATGGCGCAGGGCAAGCCGGTGGCATCGGGCAAGGTCCAGCTGGTGCAGGACGCCGAAAAGGCGGCCGGGTTCCTGATCTACATGCCGGTGATCGTCAACAACGGCGGGCATCGTGATGTGAAGGGTTTCGTCTACAGCCCGTTTCGCGCCCAGACGTTCCTGGCCTCCGCCTCCGAACTTTACCGCAACGACCAGATCGACGTGGCCGTCTACGACGGTTCGGTCGCGCCTGAAAACCTGCTGGCCGAACGCCAGACCGAAGGGTTGACCGGGCCGACGATGGAACGGCGGATCGATGTGGGCAGCCATACCTGGGTGGTGGTCATCAGCGACCGCAAGGTTGGCCTGCTGTCCACCGCATCGCGCATTACGCTGTTCTTCGGGGCGCTGACGTCGCTGATGGTCATGGCGATCGGCCGCTTCATCACCCGGCGCGCGGCGGAAGACCGGCGCGTGCTGGAATGGCTGCAGGGGCAGGCTTCGATCCGCAACTCGCTGACGCGCGAGTTGAACCACCGCGTCAAGAACACGCTGGCGAACGTCCTGTCGATCGCGGCGCTGACGCGGCGGCGGGCGACCGATATCGACGATTTCACCGAAAGTCTGACCGCCCGCATCCGCGCGCTTTCGGCCACGCACGACCTGCTTTCGCAATCGGACTGGCGGCACGCCGGTCTGGGCGACGTGGTGCGGTCGGAACTGGCGCCCTATATGGAGGGTAACGAGGGGCACGTCGAAATGTCCGGCCCGGATATCAAGCTGGCCCCGAACGACGCCATGTCGCTGGGGCTGGCGATCCACGAACTGGCCACCAATGCCGCCAAATACGGGGCGCTCAGCCGGCCCGACGGGCGCATCCACGTCCACTGGGACATCCTTACGCCCGAAATCGCCCAGGTCCATTGGCGCGAGGAAGGCGGCCCGCCGGTCAGCGAGCCGGCCAAGCGCGGGTTCGGCCGCGACCTGATCGAAAAGATCGTCGCGCACGAGTTGAAAGCCGAAGTAGAGCTGGAATTCCGGCCGGCCGGCGTCGAATGTCGCCTAAAGATCCCGGTGCGCTTCAGCCGGGAATTCGCGCTGCGGAATGATCGGCGGCCGGGTGGATTGTAGGGGCGGACTGTAAGCGGGCGGACTGTAAGCGCGGTGCGATTGCTTGCCCGAAAGCACGCATTCGCGCCATCGAACCGTGCCAACACGTAGCTCGTTCTTTCGTATTATTTCATCTTTATTTAAGTGAACGCGCCGTAATCCGACCCGGTCATATTATTCGGGGGTTACGTAATGGATTCGCGAGCCTGGGACCGGCATATCGTGGAGAAGCAGGTCGATTGCCGCGTCGGAGAGCGGATCGGCACCGTCTTCCTGTACAATCTCTCGGTCGGCGGCGGCATGCTGGACGTTGCGCAGCTTCCGATGGTGGTGGGCGACGCGGTTGAGATTTCCTTCGGCGGGATCCAGCGGACCACCGGGCAGGTGGTATGGTCGCACGATTGCTGCGCCGGCGTCCGTTTCGACACGCCGCTGCATGAGGCGGTTGTCCGCCATCTGGGCTTCACCCCGCCCGAGGTCGATTTTGAGGCACAGGCCCCGCGTGACCGGTTCGGCAGGGTGCTCCCCCCGATCGACGCGGGCGAACGGCCCGTATATTACTGAAGAATATTTCCGAAGCGCTCAACCGAACCCGTCGGCGGCGCATTCGGCGACCCCGGCCTGATGGCCGGGGTGCCTCATCCATCCCAAGTCAGGCAGCGCCCGGTGCGAAGAACAGCGCCTGGCTGATCGCGGCGCGCACGGTTGCTTCCTGGAACGGCTTGGTGACCAGATAGGTCGGTTCGGGCCGTTCGCCGGTAAGCAGCCGCTCGGGATAGGCGGTGATGAAGATTACCGGCACGTCGCCGAAGCGCAGCAGGTCTTCCACCGCGTCGATCCCGGAACTGCCGTCGGCCAACTGGATATCGGCAAGCACCAGCCCGGCCGGGCTGCGCTCGAAGATTTCCAGCGCCTGCCGATGCGTGGCGGCAGTGCCCACGACATTGTGGCCAAGCTCGGTCACCAGCCCTTCAAGCTGCATCGAGATCAGCGGCTCATCCTCGATGATGAGTACGTCGGTCGCGCTTTCGCTTTCGATCTCGATCACGGCCTGCATGACCAGCGCGTCCACTTCCTCAGGCGTCACGCCCAGAATCGTGGCCGTATCCTCGCGCGAGAATTCCTCCACCGTGGTCAGCAGAAGTGCTTGGCGATGCGTGGGGGGAACTTTCGCCAGCCGCGTCTGCGCAACTTGTTCGGCGCCATCGGAATCGGGCGGCAGAAGCGGGGTGGGATCCTCCACATGGCCGGTGGCCCAGATGCGGGTGAAGCCGGCGTAGAGCGCCGCGCGGCTTTGCGCCACCTCGTCCCGCAGCGTGCGGTCGGCCAGCGCGGCCTCCAGCGTGGCGCGGACATAGGCATCGCCCGAATGCTGCGATCCGGTCAGCGCGCGGGCATAGCGACGCAAGTAGGGCAATTGGGCTGCGATCTGGTCAGAGACGGACATCGAAATTCCTCGGCTCCTTGGGAAGCTACTTCCCGTTGTCTTATTCCCGGCGAAACCGGCTTATTCCCACCCCGATCAATCGAAGTGTCTGGCGGTGGCGCGAGGGGAGGGCAACACCAAAATTTTTTCGCACAATGCCATTCGGTCGGGAACCGGCGAAGCGTTTGCACGTTCCAACGGTATCACCACTGGCTCCCCACCCCCCGCAAACCGGTGGTGATCCGATCCCAAAGGCCTCCGTCCACCGAAAGAAGTGGGCGGGGGCCTTTTTCGTTTCGGCCGTCGTTGTTTTGACCAAGGGTCTTTTGGCCAAGCTTCTTTCGGTCCGGTTTGGGTTCAGGCGTCATGCTTGCTGGCCTCAATCGTTCCCGGGGGCTGTTGTTCCCGGCCTATGTGTAATTTTTCGCGCAACGCGCTTCGTGGCCAATGCGTCCGTCCGAGTGTCCCCTGCGGCAGAATGGCGATGCAGCGCATACGTTTTCAGGAACTTTCCGCGAGTTGCGTGCGTTTGCCCTGCACTGATCCCGAAGCGGACGACAGACATGGAGGGTATCGCGATGGCTGGAACGATCGAAGCAGGGGCACAGACGGAGCGCCGGGCGGAAGCGGCGCAGGTGGTAGTTCGTCTTTCAGACAGTGATTTCAAGCGCGCCCTGGCAGAAGTGGCGCCGCATCTGCGTGCTTTTGCGCGCGGCCTGTGCGGCTGCCGCGACCGGGCGGACGATCTGGCGCAGGAAACGATGCTGCGCGCCTGGGCGGCCCGCGAACGCTATGCGGCGGGCACCAATTTCAAGGCCTGGACCTTCACGATCCTGCGCAACCATTTCTACAGCGAGGCGCGCCGCGCCCGCTTCCATGGCGACTATGACGAAGTGGCTGCCGAGCGCATTCTCTGCGCCGAAGCCAGCCAGGAAAGCAGTGTGGAACTGGCCGACGTGCTGCGCGCGCTGACCACCATTCCCGAAACCTATCGCGAGGCGCTGATCCTGGTCGCCGCGGGCAATCTTTCCTACGAGGAGATCGCCCGGATCTGCGGCATCGCCCTTGGCACCGTGAAGAGCCGGATCTGCCGCGCCCGCGCGATGCTGGCAAAAGTTCTCGAATCCGGACAGCTCCCGGATTTTCGCCACAATTTCGTCTTGACCGGAGAGGCCGTGGATGCCTTCTTCGAAGAGCTGGTCAAGATCGCCAACGCCGACGAGAGATCCGAACTCGCCGCATGACAAGGATTGCCGTGTCTTGGGCCAGATAGCAGCAGGGGGGGCTTCGATGGAAGCCGTCGGGGGAGCGAAAGTCCTTATCGTGGAGGACGAGTTTCTGCTCGCCCTCCAGTTGGAGGATATCCTTTCCGACGGTGGGCACGCGGTGCTCGGCACTTATCCCGATGCCGCCTCTGTTGCCATGCTGGGCGAAGCGCCGGACGTGGCGCTGGTAGACCTGAACCTGCGCGACGGGCTCACCGGCCCTGCTATCGCCCGGGAAATCGCCGTGAAGTTTGGATCGCGGGTGATTTACGTCACGGCCAATCCGGGGCAGATCGATTGCCCCGCGCCGACTGCGGTGGGCGTGGTCCAGAAGCCTTTCTCGCGTGAGGCGATCCTTTCGGCGGTGGCCTATGCGCTGGCCGGGTGCCCCGACGCATCCTGGCCGCGCGGGCTTGAGCCACTGCAGCCGGCGACCGTGCAAGCGCGATAGCCGGCTGGCCTGCGCGATGCCGCGAAATCGCGTATCGAGATAGAGGTGCGGGGGGCTTTTCCGGTTTCAACAAGGGAAGCAGCCCATGAAAGCGATCACGTTCCATAGCGCCCCCCATAGCGCTCCCGCGTTCGCGGCCGCGCGAATGCTTGCGCCGCTCTGCCTCGCCATGCTGTCGGCCACCGGGGCGGGTGCCCAGGTCCCGAAGGTCCCCAGCGCCGTTCCGGACCTTGCGACGATGGGCGGCAGCAATGCGGCGGGCGTGCTTACCTACTGCGCCAAGAACAAGCTGATCGATTCCGCCCAGAGCAATTCGGTCTATTCGGCGCTGACCAAGAAGCCCGACGTATCGACTGACAGCAGCAGCTATACTTCAGGCTCTTCAGGCAATATCCTGACCGGCGACGGCAAGAGCTTTTCGCTGGACAAAGCGCCCAAGCAAGTGCGGCAGAAGGCCTGTGACATGGTGCTGAAGCAGTCCCGGTCGCTGCTCTAGGGGCCGCGCCGGCTTCTAGCCCAAAACGCGAAACCGCGAACCCGGCAAGGGCCGGGCTCGCGGTTCGCTGTTTCGTCAGATCGGACTTTCAGACCACGCCGGTTTCGTGCTCGCCCACGCGGGCGGGATCGATCGTGCCACCGGTGGCGAGGCGGAATACGCCCTTGATCCCCATGTCCATTGTCCAGACTTCGGCGTCATCCACTTCGAAACGCAGCATGATCACGGCCGGATCGTTCTTTCCGTCCGGAAACCAGGCTTCCACGGCCTTGTTCCAGTGCCGGTCGCGCTCGGCGGGATCGGTTTCTTCCAGCAGCGCGCCGGCAACGCAGGCGAAGACTTCATGGCCCAGCGTGACGACCTGGGCCATCGCCCTTCCGCCCTTGGCGATGCGATTGTCGCGGCGGCAGACGAACCAGACCGCGTGATGCGCTTCCTTGTCAAGCAGGGCAGTCATCGGCTCCGCATGGCAGGGCGCGCCTTCCAGCCGTATCATCGCTATCGGGCTGACGGAAAAGGCTTTCCAGAACGTCTCGCGTACATTGGATTCCATGACTGTCTCCTCTCGGTCACGAAGAAAACGTCATGAAGACTGGCCGCGTTCCCGGTCAGTGCGGAATCCAGAAGAAAAGGTCATGTAACGGCGCAGCTTCCGGCCGGCTTCAATAGAAAGGCATGGCCGGAGATTGCTGGACACTGTACTTTGCCTATTCGCGCGCATCGCCGGGAAGTTCGTGGGCGGCGGCCTGCAATTCCCGTGGCTTGCGCTTTTCGAAGCGCGCCGCCATCTCGTGTTCGGCCTTTGCGGACAAGGCCTTGGCGGCGGTGGGAAACATCTCTTCCTCTTCCTCGTCAATGTGATGGAGATAGCGGTGGCGCATCTCCTTGAACTTCACCAGCCAGCCAGGTGAACTCATTTCGGTTTCGACCAGTTCGCCCAGGAAATCGTCGATCTCCTTGTGTTCCGAGACCGAATGGCGGGCATCGTCGCGCAAGTCCGGTTGGGCCAGCATCGTCGCGTAGAGCGTCTCCTCCTCTGCGGCGGCATGGGCCTGGAGTTCGCGGCGCAAGGCTTCGAACAGGTCGCGGCGCTCGGCGCTGTCGCCATGCGTTTCGGCAAGCTGGGCCAGCATCTGGCGGTGGCGGTCGTGATCGTGCTTCAGAACGTTGAAGATGCGGGCATCGGCCATTGTCTCGGTCCTTTCGGAATGGTTCGCATGGCTGGAAAACCGATCGGGGCAAGGCAAGGTTTCCTGCGGCCGACAACCTCGCGCCGGTTGGTGCGTTTTCATCGGGCAGTCGTTGAAAGAGCCCGTTCCGCCGATGCCGCTCCTGAGCTTTGCCGATCCCGACGTTCCCGGCATCACCCGCCGCCGAACGCGCGCGGGCAAATGGGCCTATTTCGATCCCGATGGTGCCCGCATTACCGAACGCGAAGAGATCGACCGCCTCAACCGCATTGCCCTGCCGCCTGCCTATGTCGATTGCTGGTTTTCGCCGGAGCCGGAAGTACACTTGCTGGCCACCGGTTTCGACGCGCGCGGACGCAAGCAGTATCGCTATCACCCCGAATGGCGCGCGGACCGCGATGCCCGCAAGTTCGACCGCTGTGCGCCGTTCGGCCACGCCCTGCCGGGCCTGCGCCAACGCGTCGCGCGCGATCTGGCCTGCTCCACCCTGTGCCGGGAACGGGCGGTGGCCTCGATCGTGGCGCTGCTGGATGCAGAAGCCATCCGCATCGGCAACGAACGCTATGCCGCCGCCAACAAGAGCTTCGGCGCCACCACGCTGCGCATGCGCCACGCCACGCTGGATGGACGCAAGCTGCGCCTGCGCTTTCGCGGCAAACACGGCAAGTTGCGAGAGGTGATCAGCGCCAACCGCGCGCTGGTTTCCTGCGTGCGCCGCATGCAGGACCTGCCGGGCCAGCACTTGTTCCAGTATCTGGACGAGGAAGGCTGCGCGGTTCCGGTGGGGTCGCAGGACGTCAATGCCTATCTCCACGAAACCATGGGGGAGGACTTTTCCGCCAAGGATTTCCGCACTTTCGCCGCCAGCACGATCGCTTTCGCCCGGCTCTGGCAGGAGCCGGGCACGAACCTGAAGACGATGCTGGAGGAAGTGGCCGATCGGCTGGGCAACACGCCCGCCATCGCCCGCAAGTCCTACGTTCATCCGGCCCTGATCGCGCTGGTGCGCCAGACCGATCCGGTGCCCGAACTCCCCGCCCGCCTACCACGCCGCACCCAATGGCTGACGCGAGAGGAGCGCGGCCTGATCGCCTTTCTGGAAGCGGCACCACCGGCGGCCAGTTGGGGCTAGCGGACGTCGCCTACTTGCAATGAAACGGCATTAGCCGCCCTTCGCATTAAATTGCCGAACCCGCGGTGGTCGGACACTCACTACATCGACACAGTGGGTCAGCGTGCTCAGAGCCCAATGCCGTAGTGGACCGGGGTAATCGTTGTCAGCAAATGTGGTTGTGGAAACGAACTCAAGAAATGCAGAATCGGCGCGCATGTAAAGATGATTGATCATCTGCGGCTCATTGGGCTCTGCTTTCCAGAAGCTCTCATTGCGGACAGCATATGCGACATAATCGTCCCAATTTATCTCAAAATAGCGGCTATCACTATTCAACTCGATGGGGTGGCCTTCACCAAGATCGATATTTCCGATTTTTATTGGCGATGGTATTCCAAGGACGCCTTCGGCCACAACTATCCGTAGACTATTTTCGGATGGCTCGCCGATTTCAGTAAGGTAGAGATTTATAAGGCCTTCGGGGAAATCCATCATCTGCATCGCGGCCTATTGAGCATTTGCTCGGTGTATGGACGGACGTCCGCATTCTGGCAATTGCTCCGGACGCCTCAGTCGGCGATTCCGGAACGGCAGAAAGTCGCTCGGCAGTTGGGGAATGCGGACGTCAACCCAAACGAAATTTGGTTCGAAGCCGTTTCCACCACGGAGTGGGAGCGATTTCAGAGTTCGCCGCTCCGCCAAGACGAGCGGAAGGCTGATCCGCGAACAGGGCCGTCAATATCTCTTTGCTCAGGCCCGCGGGTATTGGAACGACCGCTGAAGTTGTGTCCTGAAGAACGCCATCGACGAAGGCTTCCACCGTAGTTGCATTTGCCCAAACGACGATATGATCAGACGCCCACTCGATGTCGCTCAGTGCCTGCGTCTCGGATCCGCCTACCGCCTTCAACGCGACGTTGGACCTGGCCGGGATCACAAGCTCTTCAGCCCATGGCTCAAGCCAGACGATAAGTTCGTCTGGTCCGGGGTTGGAAAGACTCCAATCGCAATCATCTATCGCCGCCATGGAGCGACCATTCATCAATGTAGCAACGTCCGCAACGTTGGCGTGTCCGGAACAGCGGCTTATAGATTAACATCATGAAAGCGGGCATGCCCGGTTCCGATAAACCGGATGCAGGCCGGCGCGCTTATTCGGTCGCAAGCCGCGCCATGGCGACTTGTACGTCACGCTTGCCATAAGGCTTGGTGACGACGGGAACCTGGGCGAAGACTTCCGCCAGCATGGAGCGTTCTCCGTAGCCGCTCGCGAAAATGAACGGGACGCCTCTCTCGCGCAAGGCATGGGCGACCGGCTCGCTGGTGTCCTTGCCCAGATTGACGTCGAGCATAGCGAACGAGATTTCGCCGGTTTCGACCATGGCAAGGGCATCGGCCACGGTGCCGGCGATGCGGCAATCCTCGAAGCCGAGGTCGCGCAGCACGTCTTCCGCTTCCATCGCGATGATGACGTTGTCCTCCACCACCATGGCGGCGCCGGCGTGAAGCGCGGCGGAAAAACGGGCTTCCTGCGCGGGCAGCACTTTGGTCCCGGAGGGTTCTGCCGCCGGCTTGTCGAAAGCGGCGATATGTTCGGAAGGCAGCACGAAGCGAGCATGAAGGCCCGTCGCGGGAAACGCGACCGTGGCCGATCCCCCCAGTTCGTGCGGGATCGTGCGTTCGATGATCGTCGATCCGAAGCCGCGCCGGGTGGGCGGGACGACCGGGGGGCCATCCACTTCGCGCCAGTCGATTTCCAGCGCGCCGCTTTCGTCGCGTTCCAGCGTGACCGCCACGGTGCCGCGTACGTCCGACAGCGCGCCGTACTTCACCGAATTGGTGGTCAACTCGTGGAAGACGAGCGCCAGCGTGGTGAAGGCGCCGGGCGCGATCAGCGCGTCGAGGCCGGTGATCTCCACGCGGTCCGCGCTGTCGTCCGCATGGGGGCCGGCATAGGCGGCGGCTTCCGTGCGGATCAATTCGTAGAGCGAGGAGGGGGACCAGTCCTTCTGCGTCACCTGATCGTGCGCGCGGGCAAGGGCATGGATGCGGCTGCCGACGATGTCCGCAAATTCGTCTATCGTGCTGGCGCCTTCCTTGCTCTGCGTCACCAGCCCGCGAATGAGGTTGAGGATGTTGCGCACGCGGTGGTTCAGTTCCGCAATCAGCATGTCCTGCTGGCGGCTCGCCTGTTCCCGTTCGGCATGGACGGCATCGGCCAGGCGCAGCACGACTTCCAGCAGGGTGACGCGCAGCGATTCCGCCGCCTGGATCTCATCCTCGCTCCACGGGCGGGACTGGCCGCGCCGCTCTTCCTTCCAGATGTCGAAGCTCTTGCGCGGGGTGAGGCGCGGGCCGTTGGGCCCCAGTTCGATGTTCTTTTCCGGATTGCCGGCCCAGTTCACCTCTCGCAGCTGTTCGCGGCGGAACAGCACGATGTAGTCGCGCGGGGTGCGGCTGACCGGCAGGGCAAGCAGGCCTGCTGCCTTGTCCGCCCACTCTTCCGCCGGCTCGAACGCGCGGGTGATCGTGTCGGTGGACCAGACGGTGCTGGCGCCGGCCGTGTTCAGGAACCGCGCCAGTTCGACGAACTGCGCCTGATCGGGGGTGGATCCGCGCGCGGCGAAGTGCCCGTCCACCCAGCCGATCACGCCGTCGAACGGGATGACGCGGTGGATCGCATCGCCGAAATCCTCGAACGCTTCCAGCAGCGATCCGCCGGCGGCGACGCGGGCCATGATCTCATCATGCAGGCGCACCGATGCGGCGCGGCGTTCCAGCGCGAAGTCGGTTTCCTTCTGCTCCAGCAGATAGGCGAAGAATTCGCCGAACAGCTCGCTGGCGGTGCGCGCGGAATAGGACAGCGTCAGCGGCGAATAGTGGTGGCAGGCCATCAACCCCCACAACTTGCCCCGCCGCATGATGGAGACGGACATCGACGCCTTCACACCCATGTTGCGCAAGTATTCGATGTGGATCGGCGAAACCGCGCGCAGGCCGGACATGGAAAGGTCCAGCGGATCGCCGCTCGGCCCGGTGGCCGGGAAGATCGGCACCGTGGGATCGTCGATATCGGAAATGATGCGCAGCAGGTTGCGGGTATAGAGCCGCCGCGCCTGGGCCGGAATGTCCGAAGCGGGAAAGTGCAGGCCGCGGAAGCTGTCCACCATGCCGTTCAGGCTTTCGGCCACCACTTCGCCGGCGCCGTCCCCTTCGAAGCGGTAGATCATCACCCGGTCGAACCCGGTCAATGCGCGCAAGTGACGCGCGGCGTTGGCGCAAAGCTGTTCCAGCGTGGGCGCGGCGCGCAGCCGCTCTATCATCGGGCGCACGTAGCTGACGAAATCGCGCCGCTTGCCCGGCTCGCGCGGCTCGATTTCCAGCACGCAGGAGCGGCCGGACATGTGCAGGGCCAGGTCGAACAGCCGCCCGTCGCCCACCAGATCGACCTCGAAGATGCGTTCCACGCTGGCGCCGCCGCCCAGCACCTGCATGCGCGAACGCACGTCGTGCAGCGCGCTGGGGGAGAGGAACTGCGTGGCCGGCACGCCGATCATCGCGTGCGGATCCTTGCCGAACAGCGCTTCGCAATTCAGCGAGATGTGATTGATGATCCAGTCGCTGGAAAACGAGATGAGCCACCCGAAGCTCTGGATGCGCCCGATTATATGGATCGGCTCCAGCTCGCAGGTGTCCAGATCGACCGGATGGGTGCCGTCAGCCATCGACGATGGACCCGGCGCGCGGCGGCCTTGGTGCCGGTGCGGCCATTGCGGTGATCTTGTGCTCAGTTTGCATCGGCAACTCGCTTAGGACCGAAGGCCCGGAATCATAAGAATAAAACATGCACGTCTGCTGACCCGATGCCGCTCTCCAGCGCCTCAAAACTCTCGCCAGGCATTTGTGTTCCCGCGTAACACATCGATCTTCCGTGGGCCGAAGAAAAACCGTGCCCAGCCGCGTCGGGGTTCAGGAATACGGTCTTAACGACGCGAAGCGTTCACGTCTGTTCACAAGTGAACGGAACCCGAAGGCAGGTTCCGGGTTGTCTCGCTCACAGGGCCGCCAAAGAACCGGCTGACCGGCCGGCACCATCGAAAAGCGAGCGAGTTCAGGGATTTCGGACATGGACGTACAGGTCGTTCAAGAAGACAGCGATCTCCTTCGGGCGCTGCGCCCGGGGGACCGCGCTATACTGGAGCCGCACCTGGCCGATCTCAAGCTCTCGGCCGGAGACGTGATCTACCGGCCCGGCGATCTTGTGGAATTCTGCTACCTTCCGCGCGGCGCGGCGGTCTGTTCCTATTTCATCGAACTGGACAGCGGGATCGAGGTGGAGACCATTCTGGTCGGCCGCGAAGGGGCGCTTGGCGGGGTGGTCAGCATGGGCCATCTGCCGGCCTTCGCCCGGTCCGGGGTGCTGCATGCCGGGCGTTTCTGGCGGATCCCGACGCGGCAACTGGAAGATATCAAGGCGCAATCGCCGGCCATCGCCAACCTTTTCGCGCGCTATGCCGATTGCGTGATGGCGCAAGTGTTCCAGTCGATCGCCTGCAACGCCGTCCACACCATCGAGCAGCGCGCCGCACGCTGGCTGGGGGCGGCGGTGGACCGGATCGGCAGCGACGACGTAACGATGACGCAGGAGCAACTGGCTTCCATGATGGGGATCGGCCGCAGCTATGCCAGCCGCGTGCTCCAGCGTTTCAAGCGCGACGGGCTGCTGCGCACCCGGCGCGGCGGAATTTCCATCCTCGACCGTGCCGGGCTCAGCGATCGGGCCTGCTCCTGCAACGACCACGTGCGGAGCCACTTCGACCGCGTGCTGGAAGGCGTCTACCCGCGCGAAGGCGGGTAAAGGGCCACGGCGCAATCCTGGATAGATGAAGCGAAAAGGGGGCCTGCGCTTACTGGCGCGGCACCCAGACGCGCATGTCCACCTCGTCCGAAACCTTGAACGGCACGCCGCGCCGGTTGAGGAACAGCCGCTCCATCTCCGGCCGCGTGAACGGGCGGGAGCCCAGGCGGCCGAACACCGCGATCTGGCCGCCGGTTTCGTCCACCGCGCGGTCGCGGTCCAGCCCCTTCGACAAGGCGCGCGCCGCACTGGGTGTGCGGGCCCAGGCGATCAGTTCCGGCATCGGCGCGGGCGAGAAGCCGTAGAAGTTCGGCTGGCTGGACGGGGACGTCAGCTGCACGACTTTCAGCCCGTTCCGCCCGTCCGCCACATAGGCGAAGAGGGAGGCATTGGTGCTGCCCACCACCACGTCCGACACGTCGTTCATCACCCCGCCGAACGTTTCCTTGCGGTATATCTGCGGGAAGGGCGGGCGCAGCACGTCCACGATCACCAGACCTTCCGGTCCGCCCGCCACATAGGCGTAGGTGCGCGCCACGTAGAGCCGGCGCGCGTCGGTCAGCGGCACCGTGCCGGACGGCACTGCCACCGGATTGCGCAGATCGGTCACGTCGAACAGCTTCAGCCCTTCGCGATCGGTCACCCAGAGGTAGCGGAACTGCACTGCGCTGGCCCGCGCATCGTCCAGCGGGCGAACGGCGGTGACTTTCGGGTGCAGCGGATCGTGCAGGTCCACCGCGACGAGCCCGGCCTTGGCGGTGATATAGGCCACTTCGCCCGCCAGCGTCACATGGCGGGCGCCGTCCAGCACGTGATCCGGGTTCCACGTCAGCGCGCGGGTCAGGCGGTTGTTGCGGAAATCGCCGTCCGCCATCGTGTCGATATCGACCAGGATCAGCCCTTCCTCGCTATCGGTGACGACGGCGTAGGAATAGATCGGCTCGAACGCCTGTTCCTGATTGGCATCGCGCAGGCTCATCGGCGTGCCGTCCCCCTTGCGCAGCGGTTGGCCCTTGTCGTCCGCCAGCATGGTCGCGGCCATCTGGCGGTTGCGGGTGGGGGCGACCGGCTGGGTGGTGGCGATCGCCATGCAGGTGGCGTTCTTGGTCTTCACCCCGGTATCGTGGCCCAGCGGGGAGAACGGCGCGGAGATCACCGCGTCCGACACGCCCTTGTTGGCCACCGATGCCACGTCGTAGACCTTGAAGCCGCCGGTCCCTTCGGCAACGAACATGTATTCGCCGCGCAGTTGCAGGCAGCCGACTTGCCCGCCGGTGCCCTGCGTGACGTTGCGGAACTGCTCCAGCGGATGCGTCTCGCCCGACAGCTTGCCGTCGAACGTGCTGCCGCGCGTCCAGTTCTTCAACTCGCGCCCGTTCTGTTCGACATGCAGGCGCCAGTAGTCGGGATAGGCATAACGCTGGAGGTAGGATCCGATCACCGCCTGCGGCTCGTCCCACTCGGTAACGCGCACTGCCTCGAACCCGCCTTCCAGGCCGACCCAGGAATTGAGGCCCACGAAGTTCACGAAATTGGTGCCCAGCAGCAGGGTCTGGGCCATGATCGCGTTGTTGTCGTCCTTGTCGGACAAGTGGCAGTCCGAACAGGTCTTGGTCTCGGAGAGGCGCACGGTGTGGGGGAAGTGCGGCGCGAAGGCCTGGCTGGAAAAGCCCGCCGCGCTGATCGGCGGCTGCTGGATGTAGATCCGCTCCCGATTGGCGTTGGTGGAGGATAGCACCAGCGCCGATGTGGAGCGCACCGGCGCCACTTCCGCGCCCTTGGTGGTCATGTGCTTGCCCAGCTGGAACATGTCGTCCCGCGCGACTTGCGGGTTGTAGGTGGCGAAATTGCGCGTCTCCTCCCCCTCGAAGTGGTGGGAGGATGTCTTCCAGTTCGCCTCGATCGGCAGGTGGCAGCCGCCGCAGCTGGTGGTCCAGGAAAGATGGCAGGTGAAGCAGGCCATCTCCTCCGTCTTGTGCGCGCGGTCGACCATGGCAACGCCGGGGCCGAAGCGGAACGACCCATCGTCCGCGCCCGAACGGCTCATCAGCTTGGCGCGGGCCGCCTTGGCGTTGAATTCGGGAGAGGCGGGATCGACGGCATTGACCACCAGCTTCACGTCCCACGAAAGGTTGGGATCGACCACTGATCGCTGCGTCAGGTGTCGCCTGCCGCCTGCATCGGTACGCCATTCGAAACGGCGCTGGCCGTCGGGATTGCGCAGCAGAGACAGATCGGTGCCCTTGGGCGGCGCCGCCGGGCCGGACGTGAGCAGGGTGGGCAGGGCGTCTGCCGTGCCGTGGCAATCCTTGCAGCCGATTTCCACCGCATTGGCGACTTCGCCCTGGATCAGCCCGTTGCCGTGGGCGTCCTGCGCGAAGTGGCAGTCGGCGCATTGCATGCCCTTTTCGGCGTGGATGTCCATCATGTGGACGGCCTTGCCGGGGTTGACGCCGGGCTTCACGAACTTGCCCTCACCGGCGCGGCGCCACTTTTCCGGATCGTCGGGGGAGACGATGTGCGCCTTGTCGGTGCCCCAGGTGGCCATGTTGCCCCCGGCATCCAGCAGGTTGCCGGCACGGTCCCGCTTGAAGATCGCGCGGAAGGCCCAGCCGTGGCCGTGATAATCGGCGAACTGGGTGTCCTTCAGTTCGGGATTGAGGTCGTAGAGGTTGCGCAGGAAGTCCACATCGCCCCACTTGCCGCGCGGGGCGGCGCCTTCGGGGTTGCGGTCGTTCACCGCGCGCACCTCGGCGGCGGTGGGGTATTTCTGCTTTTCCGGCCACATCTTCGGCGCATCCGCCTCGTAATCCCACATCGTGTAGCCGAGGTAGGAATTCAGGAAGATGTTGGGCTGGTGCATGTGGCAGTTCATGCACTGCGCGGTGGGAATGGCGCGGGTGAACACGTGCTGGAGCGGGTGGCCACGCTCGCGCATGTCTTGACCTTCGCCTTCATGCCCGTCCTTAAGGGCGCCATGCGCGCCGCGCTGGGTGAGGGCGGCGATGGTGGGATCGCGGGTGATCGATTGCCCGTCGCGGCCAAGGCCGGCGTAGATCAGCGAATGGCGCGGTTCGCGGTCGTTGGCATAGATCACGTGGCAGGCCGTGCAGCCGGAGGAGCGATAGTCGCCCGGCTGGTCGTTCGTGCCCATGAACCAGGTGTAGGGATCATTCAGCCGGGTCTTATGAATGTTCAGCACCGGAATGGCGACGCGCAGGCCGGTGCCGGGGCCACGGTTGGACTGCTTCAGGTCCGGCCGGCCCGGTTCTTCCAGCCGCTGGATCGATCCGGAGAGGTTGGGCAGGCCCACTTCGGCAAAGCCCGATCCGTTGGTGCGGCCGCCTTGCTCGAACACGCGGAACACGTCGGCCGGCGGCGTGACGTTCCATGTCGGCAGCGGATAGAGCGCCGCCAGCGCGCCGCGCGCCTGCTGCGCGGGCGTTACCGTGCCCGGCGGATTGCCGGGCGAGACCACCTTCGCGGGCTCTCCATGCGCGGTGTAGGCTTCCCCGAAGATGTAGTTCTTGAACGGCGCGATGCCGTTGTTGTAGGCCGCGCCGCCCCAGAGCATCGCCCCGGTGGCCATCAGCGAACGCTCCGCCGCTTCGATCGCGGGCATGTGGCAATTGCCGCAGGAATCGCGCGCCACGCGGTAATCGCCGGGATTGACGAAGCGGATATATTCGGGCGCTTCCTTGTTCAGCAGGGTATAACTGCGTTCCGGATTGGCGGAACTCGGCCAGTTCCAGCCATGCGGATAGCGCGGCAGCACATGCGCCTTGTCCCGCGCGGCAACATAGTCGGGATGATCGAAGCCCAGTTCCGGGCGGCCGCGCACGGCGGCATTACCGCCGTGGCAGTCCACGCAGCCGAGCTGCACGGCCGGGCTGGCATGCATCGACGGCGCATCGGAATCGGTATGGCAGGTCAGGCACCCCGCCGACTTGGACATGACGTCCGCCGCGCTCTGCCGCGCGGGGGCGGCCGGTGCGCGAACCAGCGCATAGTCGCGCGGGACGGGGCGTTCCTCGCTGCTGGCCACCAGCCGACCGGCCGGAATGGCGAAGGCGACCAGCAGCGCCAGGAGAAGGATCAGGCGGCCGAGGCGCATCAGTAGCTCACGATCACATTGGCGAGCACCGAGTAATAGCTGCGGTTGCCCTGATTGTTGTCGAACAGGTCGCGGAAGCCCTTGCCCGCCACCAGCGTCGCGGCGCTGAGGCGGGCGACGATGTTCTGCGTCGCTTTCGGCCGCCAGACCGCCGCCATCGACAGGTCCCAGCCGATGTCATCGGGGATCGAACCTTCGTTGCGCAGCGTCTGCAGCACGGTGGTATTCTCGAACCACAAGTGGTTGGCATTGCCCGACAGGCGCAGCTCCGGCGTCAGGTCGAAGTCCGCCCCCGCGCCCGCCAGCATCGTGCCGGGGTTGTTGAAGTTGGACTGGCCCTGTTCCTTCGACGATCGCAGCGAATTGAGGATGCCGTTGCGCCCGTTGATGGAGATCACCCGGCCGCCGCCCGCGAAAGGCACCGACTGGCGGATCCAGTAGCTGGTGTCCGCCCCCGCAAAGACCGGGTTTTCGAACACCGCATCGAAGCCGGTTTCGGTATTGTCGTAAGGATCGTGATCGCCGCTGGCCCACAGGCCGGAGAGGCGGAAGCGCATCCAGTTGTGATCGTAGCTGAGTTCGCTGGCGGCGAAGAAGGCGCGGATATTCGCCTTGCTCCCAGTGAAGATGCTGTCCCGATCCTGCCCCAGCGCCGCATAGGCAGAGGCGGTCAGGTTCAGGCGGCCCACATGCCCATCGGCGTTGTAGCCCAGGTAATAGACATCGTAATCGCGCCCGCGCAGGTTGCCGATCAGGGCGGGGCGCACGGGAAAGCCGTTATCGTCGATCTCGATCCCATTGCCTTCGCGGTTGCGGTTGTAGGCAAGGGTGATCTGGCTGGTCAGCGCCGGGATCAGGAAGTCCTGCCGATAGACGTTGGCAATGAACAGCAGATCGTCGCGCGGACGCTGGACCACGGAGTTGAGGCCCGAATTGGTGTCCTTCTCCAGCCGCCAGAACGCCGCCAGGTTGTACTGGAAGCGGTTGCCGTCGCGGTTGCCGAACAGGCGAATGCCCAACTGCTGGTCGTTGAACAGGAAGCCCCGGAAATCCGCCTGAAACGGCTGGATGCCGACGCGGATCGAATCGAAGTCGTACCGGTCGGACACGTTGCGCAGGTGATAGTCGACGAACAGTTCCTGCACGCCCAGGAACTGGTCCGCGCGGTGCGAGGGCTTGCTGGGCTCCACATGCAGCACGCGCTTTTCGGGCACGTTCACGTAGTTGTAGTTGAACGCCAGGGCGACGCGGTATTCGATTTCCGGCGGCTTGAACGCAGTGTTGCCCTTGGTCAGCCCGGCGCCGAGGATGAAGGTCTGCGAAAAGACCATGCTGGCGTCCTTGCCGAACACGTCCAGGCTGCCCGGGCGTTCGGTGGTCTGCACGCCCACCGGGATCGGGAAGGTACGCGGTTCCAGCACCGTGTCCGATATCGCGGAGAGCGAGAAGAACCAGTCGTCCCCCGTGATCGGCAGCCACTTCACCTTGGCGCGGTCGATCGGGCGGTCCCCCTTCAGGGTGTTCTGGTGATAGGGATCGAACCAGCGTTCCTTTACGATGCCCAGCGTTTCGATCAGGCGCCAGCGGTCCGGCACCGGGATCTGGTCGGTGGGAAACGCTTCGGGCGGCGGCGCGCGCACGGCGCCGGGATTGTCCTGCGTCACGCGCTCGGGCAGCGGCGCCTGATAGCCGGGGCGGCGGCGGCCGGCGATCACGCCATTGTCCACATCCTCGGGCGAGGCTTCGCTGCCGGGCGCATCCAGAACCGGCTGGGATGCCGCTTCCGGCGCGGCACTGTCCTGCCAGCGCGGCGGTGCCGGCAGTTCCGGCGGCGCCACCTGCGCGGCGAGGACGGGGATGAACAGCGCGCTTAGCACTCTAGAGCCGCTTTCATAGGCCCTGGCAGACGTTCTGGTCGCTGGTGTCCAGGAACGGCGCGAACGGGCAACTGATATAGCGCAGCCGCACGCCGCTGCCGTTCACGTTCACCACGATCTGGTCCGCACGCATCGCCGCCGGGGCATTGCCCAGCGTGCCCAGTTTCACGCCCGCGTTGTTGGTGCCCAGGAACGAAATCATGTCGTCCTGATCGATGCCGTCGCCCGATACGCCGATGGCGCCGACCAGCACGTTGCCGCGATAGATCGGTACCGATCCGGGGAAGATCTGGATGCCGTTCTGCAAGCGGTTCTGCCCGCTGGCCGCATCGGGCAGGAAAGTGCAGCGCGCCTGGGTATCCGCCGCGCTGGCCCCGGTCACATAGTTCAGGTGCTGCGCCAGATTGGTCAGCACCAGCGCCGATTGCAGCCCGGTGGAGAACGGGTTCCACTGCGCGATCGGGCGCGACAGCGGGCCATTGGGATTGCCCACCTCGCCATCGGGGAAATAGGGGCGCGACAGGTTGCCGCCCGACCGATCGGCAAAGGCGTAAGTGCCGGTCAGCGCATTGGCATCGTTCAGGAATGTGCGCACTTTGCCGACGAAGCCCTGCACATCGGCGCTGGGATCGGCCAGCAGGTCGCTGCCCGCGTGGCTGCCGGAAAAGAACGCGGCGGTGCGTGCCTTTTGCAGCGAGACGTCCGCCCCGAAGATCGGCGCATCCGGCGCGCGCACCACGCCCAGCACCGCGCCATGCGTATCGACCATGGAGATCGTCACTTGCGCGCGGCTGTCCAGCGGTTGACGGATCTGCGCGCGGGCGCGGGTCATGATCGCGAAAGCCTGTTCCAGCACCGTGCGCACTTCATCGGCGGTGAGCGGCTGGACCACGTCTCCGCCATCGGTGGCGGCGCGGATCGGAAAGCGGTTGGCGCCGCTGCCGTCGGTCAGCACGAAGGCGTCACGGTCGGAAAACTCGGCACTGGTGGAGGCGCGAATGCCCGAGCTTTCGGCGCCATAGGCAGTGCCGGCGCGCAAAGTGGCGCTCTCGTAATAGCCGCGCACCGTCACCAGGGCGCCAAGGGCAGGGCCAGAGGTAGGGACAGTCTGGGCGTAGGAAGCGGCAGACACGTCGAACAGGCTGGAATAGACCGTGTCCGAATAGCGAAGCTGGGTGCCGTCCACATAGATGCGATCGGCCTGAATGCTGGCGGGTGCTTCGAAGCCCACGGTGCCGGCCAGCGCGATCTGCTCGTCGATGTCGGTATCGGTGTCGAGCACATTGGTGTCGAGCGAATAGGCCCCGTCCGCACTGACGCCCACGCCGCCCACGACCACGCCGTCGATGTAGAGCGGGAAGCCGCCCGGATCGGCCGAAAGCCCCAGCGGCGAACGCTTCGGCCCGATCATCGCTGCGGTGCCCGAAGCCTGAAAACGCTGCACGAAGTCGGAACAGGGAAGCTGGCTGAACTGCACGCCGAACAGGGGGCCGCTTTCCAGCCCCACGGTGCTGGGGGCGGGCGGGAAGTGCTGCTGCACGATCATGCTGGCAGTGCGCGTGGAGAAGGCGTTGCCACCGCTGGACAAGTATGCCCCGGTCAGTGCCTTGGCGATGGCGGCCGCTTCGGACGGGACCGAAAGGCCCTGGATATCCAGGTTCTGCCCGTTCGGCGCGTCGGGGATCTTGGCCGTGCCGGGTGCGCCGTTCATGCGGAACACGGCCAGCACATTGCCCACCCGGTCCACCACCGCGATCGTGCCCGGATGGCCGGACTGGCTGGCCTGCGCGGCGGCCTGCGCAACCACTTTGCCCACTTGCGCGGAAGTCAGCGCCAGTTGCGCCGGTGCGGTATATTCGCCCAGCACGGTGCCCGTGCTTCCGCCACCCGAATCTCCTCCGGAACTGCTGCCACCGCTTCCGCTGGCGCCCCCGCTACCGGTAGTTCCGCCCGAAGACCCGTCTCCACCACCGCAGGCGGTGAGCAAGGCAAGGGCGGCCATGGCGATAATCGACCGCAAGTGCATCGGCAGGCGCATCAGTGCAGCGTCCCGATCGCGCGCGTCGCCTGACCCAGCGCGGCGCGGAAGGCGGGCGGATCGAACCGTTCCGGCGCGGCGGTGGCGGCGTAGGCGCGGTTGATATCGGCCCGGATGCCGGCGGCGGCGCCCACGGTTACGCGGCCTTCGCGCACCAATGCGTTCAGCAGGGTGTCCACCGCCATCACTGCCTGCGCCGATCCGGTGTAATCGGTGAAGCGCGGCGCGGTGGTCTTGCCCGAAATCGCCGCGATCACCGAAAAGGCGGTGTCGCCCGGATAGCTGCGCGCGGCCAGCGTGTCGGACAGGCTTGCGGCGGCAAGGCCCAGCGTCTGCGCGGCGGCCACGCTTTGCGGGCGGCCCTTGGCCATGGCGGCATGGAACCCGCGCGCGGCGGCATCGAACCGGGCGGCCTCTGCCGGGGCGAGCGTGGCGGCGACGGCCGACAGCATGATCATGTTCTCGTCATTGAAGGGGGGATTGCCGAAGGGGATCGGGCGGCCGGGATTGACCTCGAACTTGCGGGTCGCGCCCGGATCGTCGCTGATCGGGCGGTGGCAGGAATGGCAGTCGAAGAAGGTGAACTGCGGGAACAGCCCTTCGTTTGCCAGCGCGGGATCGGCGAAAAGCCGGGTCTGGCGGCGGATCGCCTCTGCCTGGCCGACGGCCCAAAGCTGCACGCTGTCCAGCCGGCCCTTGCGCTTCGCATAGTCGGCATCAAGGTCGTAATGGGCCTGAAGGGCGGAGAACAGGTCCAGCTCGAACGCCACGCGCGGGTGCCCGGCGGCCATCATCGCGTGGGTGACGAACTGGCCCGGCTTGTCGCTGCCGTAATGGCAATCGAGGCAGACGCGGGCGCGCACTTGCGGCCTGTCCAGCGCGGTCATTCCGGCGGCCAGGTTGGCGGCGTGGCTGGCGGGCATGGCGTAGTGGCTGGAAATCCAGCCCGAAGCCGCGCCGTGGCAGGATTCGCAGCCTACCCCGTCCGATGCCTGATATCGTTCGCCCCGCGCGGCGGCGGGGGCATTGGTGGCATGGCAGCCAAGGCAGGCCGGCGCCGATGCCGCGCTGCCAAGGCCAAGCGCCGTGGCAATCCGCTGGCCGCGCGGGCCGGACAGCACGGCCGTTGCGCGGGAATGGGCACCGGCCGGGCTGGACGGGTCCTGCCACAGCCGCAGTTCGTCCTGCCGCACGACTTTGCCGTCCCCTTCGCCGCGCCCGTGGCAGGTCGATCCCGCGCAACTGGCGACGCCCAGGTAATTGGCCGCCTGCGCCACCGTCGCGATGGCGAGGCAGGCCAAGGCCATGGCAATCAGCCTGACCAGGAACTTCGGCATGCGATGCTTCACTGCTCGCCGCCTCCCGCGCAGCCTTGCGCGCCGGGCGGGCAGTTTGCGCCCCACAGGTCTTCATTGCCGATGCCGGTGACCGGATCGTCCACCAGCGGCAGATTCTCGCCCCGCTGGAATTCGGGCACGTCCACCGTGATCGGCGCAACCTCTATCTGGGCGAGCGGCGCGGTGGGCGTATCGTCCGGATCGACGGCGCCTTGAAGATCGCCCTTGGTAAGGATCGGCGTTTCGATCACTTGCCCGCAGTTGGTGCCGATCGTGCAGCCGTTGACGGTGGAGCCGGCGGCATAGGTGCCAGTGATGGCGATGGTTTTCAGCGTGTCCAGCCCGGTCACCGGCTGGCCGTTGGCATCGAAGGTTATCCCGTTGATGACGATGCGCGTGGCGCGCGATCCGGTGGTGATGGCCAGCGATCCGGCACTGAATCCGCGCCGGTCGGCATAGTCGGTGGAGATGCCGGTGTTCTGGACATAGATGCCGTCACCCACCGTAACCGCGATCGACCCGGCGCTGACGTTGCCTGCGGGGGTTGCAGCAGGCGGCGTATCCATGATCGTGTTGATCGCGGCCATGTCGGCCGCCTGATCGAACGCGGCGATCGCGGCGCTGCTAGCCACCACCACGCGGTCTGCATTGACGACAAGGCTGCCGAGCGCCTTGCCGGTACTGTCCGCCAGTCCAATGCCGCCAGTGTCGGTCACCACGTCCAGCCGGTTCGCGGCGATCCGCAAGCTGTCCGCAGCCGAGGATGTCTGGAGAGACAGCGGCCCGATCACCATAATGCGCCCCGGCGAGGACAGGTTGAGCGACCCGTCCGTGCCGATCTGGCCCGAAGGCCCGAACGCCACGCCGAGTGTGTCCACCACCATGTCGCCGGGTTGCACGGACTGTCCTGCCGTGACGGAGATCGACCGGTCGGCAAAGACCCGCGCGAATTCCGATGCGTCCAGGCTGTAACCGCCCGACTGGCCTTCGCCGCCCAGCCATGTCCGGCTACCACCCGCCGAATTGATGAAGCTGACCGTCTGGGTAAGATCGCGCCTGCCGATCTGACCGCCCCGACCGATGACGATGTCCGCCGACGAAGCAGAGATCGAAGTCCCGGCCACAACGCCTTGAACTGCCAGCGTCCCCCCCGCTGCGAGGCCGACCGCCGCGCGGCCCGTCAGGTCCGCACCGACACTAAGATCCCCCGCGGCCGAGATCGTCATGCCGCTGCCGGCAGTCAGCGCGGCAAGGGTGGTGACGTCCGCGCCGCCATTGACGGTGAGCGCTCCGCCAGCCTGCACGGTGTCGCCGAGCATGATGTCGCCATTGCGGGCGGTGAGCGAGACATCGCCGCCGCTCAATGCCGCGCCGGTCGAGATGCCGCCCAGCGCCGTCATCGTCAGGTTGCCGGTCGCGGTGATCGGGGTGGAGGTGACGATATTCGTCCCGGCAGAAAGTGCGATCGAACTACCGCTGGCGGCGCCGTCCAGTGACAACTGACCCCCCGAGGTCAGGCCAAGCGTATCGGCAGCGGTGAGATCGGCACCGACAGTGAGATCACCCATGGCCGAGATCGTCATGCCGCTGCCGGCGGTCAGCGCGGCAAGGGTGGTAACGTTGGAGCCGCCATTGACGGTAAGCGCTCTGCCAGCCTGCACGGTATCGCCGAGCGTAATGTCGCCATTGCGGGCCGTGAGCGACACGTCGCCGCCGCTCAATGCCGCGCCGGTCGAGATGCCGCCCAGCGCCGTCATCGTCAGGTTGCCGATAGCAGTGACGGGCGCCGCAGTCGCGATGTCCGTGCCTGCCGAATAGGTGACCGAACTGCCGTTGACCGCGTCGTTCGAGCGAATCTGACCGGCGCTGCTGGACAGCGTCACCGCGCCGGTGGCGTCTACGGTGGCGACGGTGAGGTCGCCGGTGGTCGCCAGCGAGAGATTGCCGCCGGTGGCATCGGCGTCGGCGAATGACAGCGATCCGGTGGAGCCGATATCGACCGACAGACCCGAGACGGTGACATCGCCGACAGACAGCAGATCGGTGATCGAAATCGCGCCCAGCGACTGCAGCAGGGTGGTGTCGCCCGATGAAAGCCGGGTGAGGGCGATGCCCTGCGGCGCGGAAATGGAAACCGCGCCCGCGCTGGAGAGCACCCCGGTTCCCGTTACCCTGCCTTGCATCGACGTCACCACAAGCGTCCCGGTGCTGTCCAGGCTGCCGGTGCCGGTCATCGCGAAGTCGATATTGCCGGTGGCGGAGATCGCGGTCTGGCCGCCGACCGAGATCGTGGAGCCTGCCGCCGCGCCTCGGAAACCGAGGCCGTCCGCGCGGGCCAGATCGCCCAGCGCGCGCGCGTCCAGGATTCCGCCGATGGTGAGGGTGCCACCGCTCGTTGCGCCCAGGCTGCCGAGTTCGACAAGACCGGCCACGGTGGCGGGGGCGGGCGGCTGGGTGCTTCCGTTCGAGATCGCGGAGGCATTCAGCGCGGCATTGCCATCGATCAGCAGCGTGCCCGACCGCGAAAGCAGCGAGGCCGTGCCGCCGGTCGCGGTGCCGAGCGCGGGCGCATCGGCGCTTGTCAGCCCTCCGGTCGCGCCGGCGCCGAGGGTGAGATCGCCGCGAATGTGGAGCAGGCCACTGCCCGATTGGTCGACCAGCGCGGAGCCGCCGGTGGCATTGCCGCCGAAGCCGGAAGTGCCGCTGCTGTCTCCGCCCGTGCCCGTCGCCAGCACATTGGCTGCCCCGCTTACCGTGATGGTGCCGCCGCCGGTGCCTGCAAGCGTGGCGGAACCGCCGGTGCCGGTGCCGCCCGTGGCTTCCACGGAAAGGCCGCCGGTGCCGCTTGCCAGCACTTGCGCATCGCCCTCCGCAAAGATCGTCCCGCCGGACGAGACCAGCCGCGCGGTGCCGCCCGTGGCGCTGCCGCCGATGCCGCTTGGAACGGAGGTGTCGATCTCCACATCGGGCGCCCGCGCCAGGGCCGAAACCGTCAGCAACGATGCGTAGACGTTGAGCGCGCCGCCGTTGCCCACGTCGATGGAGGCAAGGCCGCCCGTGGCATTGCCGGTATCGAAGCCGATCCGGTTGCTGCCGCCGATGCCGTTCGCGGTGACGGAAAGCATGCTGTTCGAAGACATCGTGCCATTGGCGATCGCCAGCGCGGCGCTGCCGCCGGTGCCGTTGCCGCCCGTGCCCGTTCCTGCCGGACCACCGGTGCCGCTGGCATCGATGCTGGCGGTGCTATCCGTCGCGATGGTGCCGCCGGCCAGATCGAGCAGCGCGGTGCCGCCGATGGCACTGGCGCCCACGCCCATATCCTCCGTACGGAAGACGCCGTCGATAAAGCCCATGAAATTGCCCGAGGCACTGGCGTCGACCGATAGCGCGCCGGCATAGCCATAGCTGGAATTGGCGCGCACCTGCAGGCTGGCACCGTTTGCCATGGTCAGCCGCGCGGACCCGCCGGTCATCGTGCCGGCATCCTGCAAGGCGCCCATGCCGATGGCATTGGCGCGCACGGAGACGTCGCTGGAATCAAGGCTGGATCCATCGATCGCCAGCACCGCCTCTCCCCCGTTCAGCGAGGGCGTGCGCAGGGGATCGGAGGCGAAGCCTTCGGCGTTCAAATCGGCGGAGGCGCTGACGGTGACCGATCCCTCGGCCGTGAGCGAGGAGCCGCCGGTGAGCGAAAGGCCGGCATGGCCGGCCGAGGCGAAGCTGCCGGACGGGCCGTTCACCGCGCCCACCGCATCGGCGGTGACGTAGACTTCGCTCGCCAGCGTTACCGTGACGCCATCCAGCACGAGATTGGCGCCGCCGGTCAGGCTGCCCGCGGCGTTGCCGCCGCCGCCGCTGCCATAGGAACCTTCGCCGGCGAAGGAGTCCGCCGCGATGTCGATCCCGTACCAGTCATAAGTGCCGCCGGTGAGCGAAACCGTGGCGGTGCCGCCGAAGCCGCTGCCTGCCTGTGCGGACGAATCTGCCCCCCGGCCGGAGGCATTGAGGCCAAGGTATTGCAGGTTCAGCGTGCCACCCAGGCCGGTAAGGCTGGCCGATCCCCCGTAACCATCGCCACCGGTGCCGCTGCCGCTGCTGTCGTCTCCGCCGATGCCGCCGGCATAGAGATAGAGGCTGGTCGCATTGCCCAGCGACGCATCGGCGCCGACCGTAATGGCGACGGTGCCGCCATGCCCGTCCCCGCCCCGCGTATAGCCGGAACCGCCGTTGCCCGTTGCGCTGGGGGAGATGAAGGAGGCGGGCAGCACCGCGTCTCCCGACAGGGTCAGCTGGATCGTGCCGCCCGTGGCCGAACCGCCGATGCCGCCCGGATAGTCCGTGTTGCCACCATAGGCGTTGGCGTACATCGTCAGGGAATCGGTGGTGAAGGCACCGTCGGTGGCGATGGTGATCGTGCCGCCCTTGGCCGTGCCGCCGTCGGGATTGCCGGTGCCCGCATTGGCGCCGACATCGATCGCCACGTCGCTGGCCGCGAAGGCGCCGCCGGTGTTGAGGATCGAGACGGCTCCGCCGATCGCATTGATGGAGGCGGCATTGACGCTGCCGCCATCGCCCATTGCCGTCAGTTCCACGCCGCCGGTGGCCGTGAAGGCGCTGCCGGCGCCGATGTTGATCGCAACCGTGCCGCCGTGTTCGCCGTAGCCGGCATTGGCGGAAAGCGCGACGCCGCCGTTGGGATCGTTGGCAAGGATCGAGGCGCCGGCCAACGCATCCAGCCGGACCTCGTTGATCGCGTTCAGCACTACCGGGGCATCGAACACGGTCTGCCCGGTGGGGGCGACGGCGATCGTGCCGGTGGCATTCGCGGTCGTCGCCGAAGTGAAATGGGCATCGCCGATGGTGATGTTGCCGGGCTGGGTCAACGGATCGCCGGCGTCCACCCCGTCCACCGCGTGTCCGGCCGTCAGCATTACGGCATTGCCGTCGTCGGTGGCGGAAGCGGCCGCGTCATAGCCGATGTTGCCCGAAAGCAGCATGGTCAGCCCGTCGTTCTTGCTGACCGCCACCATGCGGATCACGCGCGGGTCGGCGGCGCCGGCGGAGCTGCTGCCGCCGGTCGATCCGGTATGGACGATACCGTTGGGATCGTCGGTGCCCGAAGTCACGGCAATGTCGAACATGCCGGCGTTCATCGTGATGTCGGCCGCAGTGGCGGCGACATAGGCGATGGGGCCATCGGCGCGCACGGTGCCGCCCTGCTCGATCCGGGGGGAGACGATGGCGATGTAGGAGCCGTTGGTGGGCGCCTGCGGGTTGAGGCTGGCCGTGAGCTGCGCGCCATTGGCGATGCTGACCATGGCGGCGCCGCTCGATGGCGCGGTGAAGCGAATCTCGCCATTGGCGCCGTAAAGGCCGCCGGCGGTGTCGATCGGATCGGTGGTCAGCACCAGCCCGCCGACGGAGAACTGCGCGGTCGCGCCGACGATGATGCCGTTGGGCGAATAGAACCAGATGTTGCCGCCGGTGCCGCCGAACAGGTCGCTCTGCACGGTGCCGTTGAACTGGACGGACGAATTGGTCGGCGTCCCCAGCGTATCCTGGGTGACGATGCGGTTGAGCACCGTGTAGTCGCTGCCCGAAAAGCCGCTGCCGGTGGTGAAGCTGGCGGTCGTGCCGGCCGGCTGGAAGTTGACCGAGGTGCCGGCGCCGGGATCGGTGGCCACCCAGTCGATCACCGTCTCGGTGGAGCCGACCTGCACCAGGGTCGTGCCGGTGCCGGTCTCGATCGATCCCGATCCGGACGTGATGGTGCCCGTCCCCTGGAACGACTGCGCTGCCGCCGCGTGCGGCATCAGGGCGGCCAGCATCAGGGCCGGGCCGCTGGCCCCGGCGAGGGCGGCGGTGCGCGCTGAAAAACGGGTCTGGGTCATGACGCATTCCACGGCAGCAGCCGCGCCCTGATGGTGAAGAGGATCCGCACGTCGCCCCGCTCCGCCTGAAGGCCGGTGCGGTTCAAGGGGACTGCCAGCGAGAGATTGCCATCGAACCGGTCGTTCCAGCGGCCGCGCAGGCCGCCGCCGGCGGTCCATGCCTCGTCCGGGTTTTCCAGCGCGCCGGGGTGATGGCGCCAGGCCCAGCCGGCATCGACGAAGGCGTAGGGCTGGAGGACCAGTCCGCTACGCCGCGATCCGGAAAGGCGGCCGTAGCGCACCTCGAACGCGGTGCCGATGCCGCTGTCGCCGGCGACGGTGCCGGGATCGAGCCCGCGCCCGATGGTATAGTTGCCCAGGCTGAACTGTTCGTAGGACAGCAGCGTGTCCGGCGAATATTGCGCGCGGGGGGACAGGGCCAGGGTGATGCCCGGCACCGGGCGGAACTCCGCATTGAACTGCGCGCGCATCACGAAGGCGCTGGGATCGGCAAGCAGGTTGCTGATCGGCACATGGGGCGAAAGGCACTGGCTGATCGGCGTGCAATCGTCGCTGGCGCCAAGGCCGCTCAAGCCCTGCCGCAGTTCGACCACGCCGCCCAGCCGCCAGCGCGGCTCACCCAGCGAGAAACGGCCACGGCCCAGCAGGCTGTTGCGGTCCACGGTATCGAAGGCCAGGCGGCCATAGAGCACGCGCAGCCGATCGCGCGTGAACGGCGCGCCGGCATAGTCCAGGTCCTGGTCCACCACTTCAAGGCCGGTCGCGGCGCGCAGCGACAGGGCGCGGCGGCGGATCAGCGGGTAGGACAGGCCCACGTCGCCCACTACCGTCTCGGTCTTGAAGCGAAGGGGCCCCGAAGGTTCGGACCGGCCCCAGAGGATGTTGCCGCCCACCCGCAAGCCACTGGTGCCGATGGCGAATTCGTGGCCGGCCTGAAGCACGGTCTGCTCGCTAAAGTCTAGCGTGTTGAAGAAGCTCAGGCTGGTGCGGTCGGCCAGCCCGGTCAATCCGTTGAGCGCGGCCTGGACGAAGAGGCCGGTGGGCCCGGTGCTGCTGGAACCCAGGTTCTGAAGGCCCACGCCCAGCTCGAACGGGCGGCGGTGGACCAGCAGGTCCCCCACGACATCGCCCGGCTTGCCCTTGGCGGGGCGCAAGGTGAGGCGCACGTCGTAACCCGGCATGTCCCCCAGCAGCAGCAGCTGGCGCTCCGCCTGATGGGTGTTGAACCACGGCTCCCGCGTCAGGCGGTTGAGGTAGGCGGCGATCTGCTTTTCGGCGGGGCCGGCCTTGCCGCGCACCTGCACTTCGACAAGGTGGGCGATCATCACGTCCATCCGGACGACACCACCCTTTTCGATGCGCTGGGGCGGGATCTGGACGGCGGCAAGATAGCCCAATGCGCGCAGTGCCGTGGCGGCCCGGTCGCGCACTTCGCACAGCGCGGCCACGGGCTGTTCGGTGTCGGCCATGTCACGCCAGGTGTCGTTCAGGACGGCCGGGGCCACCGCCGACAAACCGGCGAATTCGACGCGGGAAAAGCGGACGCGGGTATCGGCGAAACCGGGCGCGGCAAGCGGGCAGGGGCCCCGCTCGATCTCGTCATCGATCGTCACGCGCGGGCGGGCGGGGGTGGTGGGGGCCGTGTCCTGCCCGGCCTTCAGTTCCTCACGCGTTTGCGGGACGGGCACGGGGATTGGCACGGGCGCAGCCGCTTGCGCCAGCGCCACGCCGGGCACGATCATGCTGCCGCCACCGATAAGGGCCGCTCGCACGGCGGAAACCCGCAGTTTTTCCCGAAGCGAGGCATTCGGCGTCATTTCAATTTCCCCCTCGCCGGACTTCCCCCATCCGGCCGTAAATCACATCATTGCGGCGGCGCCGCAGGCCCATCGGACGCTCCATCGGACGGAAGCGCCAGTGCATGGGTCAGCACCGCGAGCTGGCCCTGGCAGCCATGGGCCAGCAAGTCGGAAGCCAACCGTTCCGGATCGTTTTCCAGCCGGGGCAGTACGGCGAACGTCACATCGACGGGCGGCTCCTTCCCATCGGTCACCGCGTAGGTGGCGCCGTCCTGCACCGGGGCGGAGGCCACATCCCAGGCTGCGACCGTGGACTTGTCCGCGAACGCGATCGGGGCCCGCTTTCCGCCATTTCTGCCGCTGTTGACAGTGACGGTGCTGTAGCTGCCCTCTCCATCCATTTCCGGCCGCCAGGCGCGGATGGGCATGCCGGCCACAACGCAGACCGGGCCGGGCACGGTCACGTCGACATACCAGAGGTTCGGGCGCAGCGGCTTGCCGTCGGGCCCCGCGGCGCGGACCGCCCCGGTGCGCACGCGGCTGGCGTCACGCTGCTGGGTGAGGGCGGCGAAAGTGCTGCCCTTGCTGGCGCCGGCGGGCGCGCCCACGGTGAAGCTGCCCGCGCCCTTCAGCACGCGCGTGCCCTTGGCGTCGAGGATGGTCACGCTGTCCGCCGCCTTCAGGGTGATCGTGGCATTGTCCGCCAGCTTGCGGCCGGGCGGGAAATCCTTGGCCGAAGGGCCGCTGGCGGCGACGACGATGCCCGCTAATGCGGCAGCAGGCAGGACGGCGGCAACGATGGCGGTGCCGAGCGCCAGCGGGCGGTGCAGCGATGGACGGTCAAGCCAGGACATAGGCTTTCTCCCCTTGGAGTTTACGGGTTCTTTCAAGCAGGCAGGCCAGCGGCCGGTCATCGGGCCGGGCAGCGGCAAGCGCGGCAATGCGGTCTGCGGCCTTGGCCGGATCGCTGTCGATCAGCGCAATGGCTTCCGCCAGCGACTGACGCTCGGCCATGGGCATGTTCGGTGTAGGCTCTAGAATCTCGACCGGGCGCGCGCGTCCGCGCAGCACCACGCGGCCCAGCGGGCGCCACCAGTCCAGCCCGGACCGCTCTGCGAATTCGCGGCTGACCACGACCGAGGTGCCGAGCGACTTGTTGGCCGATTCCAGGCGAGAGGCTGTGTTCATGGCATCGCCCAGCGCGGTATACTGGATGCGCCGTTCCCCGCCGAAATTGCCGACCACCGCCTCGCCATAATGTGCGCCCACGCGGGTGCGGCCGATCGGCGGCAGCGCGGGATCGACCGAGCGGCGAAATTCCTCGCCCGCCTGCCACATGGCTAGAGCGCAGCGGGCGGCTTTCTCGCCATCGTCGGGCCGGGCGATCGGCGCGCCCCAGAAGGCGACGACCGCATCGCCGACGTATTTGTCGACCAGTCCGCCATGTTCCAGCACCACGCGGGTCAGCCGGTCCAGATAGTCGTTGAGGAGGCGCGCGACCACTTCCGGTTCAAGCTGGTGCGAAAGCGTGGTGAAGCCTTCGAGATCGCTGAACAGGATGTAGAGTTCGCGCTTGCTGCCGGAGAGGGTCAGTCGCTCCGGATTGTCGATGATTTCCTGCGCGATGTCGCGCGGCAGGTATTTGCCCAGGGCATCCTGCGCGAACCGCCGCTCCACCGCGCCCGATGCGCGCACGGCGCTGGAAACCGCCGTGAAGGCCAGGATCCAGCCGGCCACCCAGCCGAACGCGGGGGTGCCGTACGTCTCCACCCCGCGCCCCTGAAGGAAGAACGGCAGCCCGGCGATGGCCACGAGCTGGACGATCAGGAACGGCGCCATGCGCCAGATGCGTGCGTCCACCAGCGCGGTCAGCATCGCGGCCAGGATGACCATGAGGGCCACGCCCCAGCGCTGCCATCCCGCCACTTGCGTCATCCGTGCACCATCCAGCATCTGCGCGATAGTGGCGGCGTGGACCTCGATCCCCGGCACGGTCGATCCGGTATAGGCGGTGAGCGAGGTGGTCACCTGATCGGTATCGACGATCTCCCCGCCGATCAGCACGTAGCGCCCCTTGATCTGGGCGGCGAGGGCGGCGGCCATGCCAGGATCATCGAGAGCGGCGAACAGGTCGATCGGCAGCATCGAGAAGACCGGCGCGTCGCTGGCGGCGCGGCGATAGCGGATCGATCCGGTGTAGCCGTCGAAAGCGCGCGCCTTGTCGCCATCCGGCCCGGAACTGACCATGGCGCGGCCGATCAGCGGCGGCAGCCCGGGCTCGATGCTGGGCCAGACGCGCGTGGCGCCCTGATAGTTCGGCAGGCGGATAGAGGCGGGGTGCGACTTGCTGCCGTCAAGCTGCGCCAGCAGGCCCTTCAGGTACTGCTGCTGCTCGTAATTGATATCGTCCTTGTTGGTCGCAGTATCGGCATAGGCAACGAAAGTCGGCGTGCGCATGGCGCGAAGCTGGCCGATCAGCGCCTGATCCTCATCCTGCGGCTGGTCGAACAATACGTCGATGCCGATCGCCTTGGCGCCCATGCCGTCCAGCTTTTGCAGAGCCCGGGCCAGCAGGCCCCGATCGAGCGGAGAGCGCTTCTTCGCGGCGATCAGCGTCTGGTCGGTATAGGCGACGATCTGGATGCGCGGGTCCTGATCGACGGATGGTGCCATCACGAAGCTACGCAAGTCGTAAAGCGCATCTTCCGCATTGCCCACCACCGGCAGGTCCCAACTGAAGCGCGTGATCAGCAGCGCCGCCACCAGCATCAATGCGGTGGCCGCAAGCTGCCGCCCGCTTGCCGCGCGCACATTACGACAGCCCTTGCGGATCAGGCCGTGCCAGCGGGAGGAGGGCGAGAGCGTGGTCAAGGCGGGTCTCAGCGTCCCGGTACCGGGCGCGCGGCATCGCCGATGATGGCGAAGCCTGCCCAGTAATAGGGGTGCGAGGTGGCCGGATCGTCCATCAACTGGCGCTGCGATGCCGTGAAGGCAGCGCCGATGGACTTCTGGCCGGCCTGGTAGAAGCCGTTGAACAGCTTTTCGGTGGCGTTGTAATCGTCCGGCGCCGGCCAGTGGCTGGCGATGACCTGCCGTCCGCCCGCGGCGATGAAGGCGCGGACCAGGCCGTCCAGCGCCTGTCCGCCGCCGCTGGAAAGCCCAGCCTCCCGCGTGGCGTCAAGGCTGGCGCCGGCGGCGGTGTCGCAAGCGGAAAGCACCACGAGATCCGCGTCCAGGTGCAGGTCGAAGATTTCGCCGAACGATAGCAGGCCGTCCGATCCGGCACCGCCGAACGAGGTCAGCAGGGCGGGGCGGACCGGACAGCCGGTGCGCGGCGCGGTGACGAGGCCGTGCGTGGCGAAGTGAACGACGCGGAAGGAGGCCATATCTCCCCGCGTCTTGATGGCAGTATCGGTGAAGGCCGCGCCGGTAATCAATTCGGTGCCACGATTGCCGAAGGCGCCCGCTGCCTGCTTGAGTTCCAGCGGGGAGATTGGCTGGTTCCACGTCGAAACCGGCCACGAACAGTCGCCGTCGATCGCGTTTTCGCCGCCCGAACGTAGCAGCGCGTGTTCCGCCACCGGGCCCAGCGGGGCATTGTTGCCAAGGCCCAGATAGGCACCTTTGGCCTTGGAGACCGGAGCGACGCGGGCATCGCGGAAGCTTGCGGCCGAAAGCGCGGTGGATACGGCCAGCTTGCGGCCGAGCCAGTCGATCCCGGTAAAGTCGTACTCGTCGCCGCCGGCGGTGACGCGGGCGTGGTAGGCGGCAACACCCTTGCGGTCGTCCGTCAGCAGGTTGATCGGCAGGCGGCGCAGCGCGCCGTCCGGCTCGAAGATCAGGTGCGACAGGCCGGCGATGCGCGGGCGGGCAGGGCCCAGCAGCGCTTCGTCCAGCGAGACGGCGGAGTCTATGTCGAACGGATAGGTGGACTGGACGCCGTTGATCGTCAGCGAAATCGAATCGCGCAGGGTGTTCACGGCTTGCTCGGTCTGGGCCGCGTTCAGCCCGGTACGCCATGCCAGCAGTGCATCGGACCCGGCATCGAAGTAGATCGCGTAGATGCCGCCCGCGAGCTGCGCGAGCTTCAGATAGCCTTCGCCCGGTTCAAGTCCGCCGCGCATTTCCGCCAGCGGCACCGTGCGCTGCGCGACCGCGCGGTAACGCGGATAGGCGGCCAGCGCCTGCATGGTTTCAAGCTGCGCCTGCTCCAGCTGCGCCTGCCGCATGCGCAGCGTGTCCAGTGCAGAGGTGGCGGCCTGCTGGCCGTTCGGATCCGGCAGGCCGAGGCGGGCGATCTCGATCCGCGTGCGTTCCAACTCGCGCGAGAGGCCCAGGGAGCGGCGATAGATCGCGGCGGCATCGTCCGAGCCGCCCTCAAGCTGGCGCGAAAGCTGGCTCAGCGTATCCGCCGCGCCGGAGGATTGCAGCAGTTGCGCCGCCTCGAACAGCGCGGTCACGGCGTCCCGATCATGCGTGCCCGCATCGCCGCCCGAAAGCAGGTCGAAGTAGGGGCGCATCAGATTTTCCATGCCCACCAGCGCGCCGTGGCTGGCCACGGTGTCGGCCACGACCGCGCGATAAAGCGTCAGCGCCGGTTCGCGCTGCCCGCGCCGGGCCAGGAATCCGGCAAGCCGCGCGCGGACGACATTGACCGAGGCACTGTCCGGATAGCGGCTTTCCACCAGCGAGAGCGCGGTGCGCAGGCTGCTCTCCGCACTGCCGAAGCGGCCCTGCGCCTCATCCACCAGTGCGATTTCGGAAAGGATCTGCGCGCGCATGCGGGTGGCGGAGATGATGCGGCCGTCCTGCACCTGCAGCGTCTGGCGCTGCGCTGCGTCCAGCGCGGCACGGGCTTCGTCCGGGTGGCCCTGGAGGCGTAGCACGGTGCCACGAAGCTGCAGCGCCTGGGCATCGATCAGTGCGGCGCGGTCCTGCTGCGAAAGCGTTCCCGGCTGGCCGAGCAGCCCGGTAAGCTGCGCTGCGGAACCGGCATTGAGGCCGTCCGCCGTGCGCCGATCGATCGTCAGCGCGCCGTCGCTGGAAGTGACGGGCACGAATTGCGGCACCGGCCGGTCCAGCGCGGCCAGCGCATCATCCAGCGCGCCGCGATTGATCGCATCGATCGCCGTGTAGTTGCGGGCAAGGCGGGCTTGCACCGGGTCGCCCAGCTTCATCGCCTCCGCCTCGGCAAATCGGATGCGGGCCTGCGTGAAGTCGCCAAGGTTGGAAAGCTGGAGCGCGAAGTTGATCAGCGCTTCGTGCCGCCGGGCGGGCTGCGCCGCCTCGTCCCCCTGTGCCTGCGCCAGCAGGGCGGGGGCGGCGGCGAAGAATTCGGCCGCTTCGGCATAAGAGCCGGCACTGTTGCCGCGATAGCCCTGGCCCAGCAGTTGCCCGGCATCGCCATTGGCGGCGCGCGCTTTGGCAAGGCTGAGCGCATCGGCCCCGCCGAGGTTGGCGATGGCGACCGATCCACTGGCGACCCGGTCCTCCACCAGCGAGGCGAGCGTGAGGCGCAGCGCGGGATCGTATGCAGCCAGCCCTTCCACCGCGACCACGCCGTTGCGGGTGCGGCGCATGTAGACGCGCCAGGAAAGCCCGGTGCGACTGCCGGTGCAGGTGGCGCCATCGGCGGCGAAGGCGGCGCCGGGATCGGCGCAAGTCAGCGCTTCCTCGCGGGCACGGTCCAGCCGGGCGGCGGCGTCCGCTTCTCCGCGCAATTGCCAGGCGGTGCCTACCGGGCGGGCGACGTCGGCGCAAAGGATCGCCCACTTGCGATCGAATACGGAGCTTCTGGCCCCGCCAGTGCCGCCACCCATGTCTACGCCCTGCACTTCGCAAGCCGGGCCGGCGCCGCCGATGGAAAAGCTTTCCGCCGCGGATGGGCGCGCCGGAACGGCGGCACCATGCGCGCTCGCAGTCGCGGCGCACCAAGTGCCGGTGCACCATGCCAATGCGGCCAGTCCCCCCAGGACCGTCGCAATGCCGCATCTGACTGTCACTTCGATTCCCCCTGATGCCGCAAAAATTCGCCACGGAAATCCATGGCGAATGAAGCGAGCACCGCTGTTTGCTGTCCCCCCTGGGAGCAAACTAATTGTAGCGGGGAATATTGAGGGCAGGCAATGAGTAAATGTGCCGGAATGACTGGTCCCGGCTTCAATATTGGGGATCGATTGCGGGGAAATGCTGTCCGGGACTGTTCGGCCGGGCGCTTGCAGTGAAGTTCACGCGCCGTGTTCGAGGCCGGGTATCGGGCCGGCGATGAGCGGTATCGAGATGTCGCGCGGCTTTTCGGATTTTGCCAATTGGACCATCCGATAGTCTGCAGCTGGATGATTTGAGGGGCCATGATTGCCTCTATGAGGCAGCATGACTCGCGTGATTGCTCCCCGCAGGCCCTCGGTAATTCCCCGGATGCCTGCACTGGCGGCGCTGCTGGCCTTTGCCCCGGCTGCAGCGGCGCATGCGGCGGAAAGTCCCGTTCCGACCGAAACTTCCCGTCGCCAGGGCGAAGCCGGACGGATGGAGGACAGCGAGAAGGTACTGGATCTCGGCTTGGCTTATACCGCCGACATCTGGCACAATTCCGGCGGGGCCAAGCCGGGCTGGCGCTATCTCGACAATCTGGACGTAATCGTTGGTGCGGATCTCGATGCGGCAGTGGGCTGGCACGGCGCCCGGCTGTTCGCCTATGGCCTCTACAACAACGGCCATTCGCTCAGCGACCTTACCGGGGACGCGCAAGCCGCCAGCAATATCGAAACCGGAGTGGAAGCATTCCGGCTTTACGAAGCGTGGATCGAACAGGACTTCGGCGCCGGCGCGTCGGTCAAGCTGGGGCTCTACGATCTCAATTCCGAATTCGATGCGCTCTATGCCAGCGCGTTGTTCATCTCCAGCGCGCACGGGATCGGCACCGATATCAGCCAGTCGGGCCGGAACGGGCCATCGATCTTCCCGGTCACCAGCCTGGCGCTGCGCGTGGAGGCGAAAGTCTCCGACGAAGTGACTGCGCGGTTCGCGGTGCTGGACGGTGTGCCCGGCGATCCCGATCATCCGCGCCGCACTGCCATCAAGCTTGGGCATGGCGATGGCGCCTTCGCGATAGGGGAGGCCGATTGGCGCCATGGCAAACTGCGCCTGATCGGCGGGGCATGGGGCTACACCCGCGAGTTGGAACGGCACGGCCTTTCCGGCACCGCGCCCAGCCACGGCGCCTATCTACGGGGAGAGATGGAGCTGCTGTCCGGCGACAGGGGCAAGGTCAGCGTGTTCGGGCGGCTCGGCATGGCCAGCGGCGCAGTCAACATGTTCTCCGGCTTCGCCTCGGCCGGGGTGACGCTGGACCTGACGGACGACTGGCAGTTCGGCGCGGCCATCGCCCATGCGCGCACTTCGCACGATTACCGTCGCGCCACATCCGCCGGGCCCGCGGAGACCTCGATCGAACTGACGGCGGCCAAGGCGATCACACCGTGGCTGAGTTTGCAGCCGGACGTTCAGTACGTGATCGATCCGAGCGCCGCGCCGGGCGTTGACGATGCGCTGGTCGCCGGGCTGCGGGTTACCGTCAGCTTGTAGCCGGCCCTCCACCTTCGCGGGGATGACGGTGTGATGGGAAGTGGAGAGGCAGGAACGGCGGTTCCAGGCGGTCCCTCAATGCTCGGGTTCGTCCGGCCGTTTGGGGTCGACCAGCGGAAGCCATTGTTCGTCGCTCATCCCGTCGAACCATGCACGGGGCGCTTCGCCTGACGTGGGCCACTGCTCCTGCAAGCTGGCGCCATCGTAAAGGAACCCGCCGCGCATGACCGAGGCGATATCGCGCGCCTTGCGCACGTCGTCACGCGGATCGGTATCCAGGATCACAAGGTCGGCCAGCTTGCCGGCCTCCAGCGTGCCAAGATCGGCCAGCCGCCCGATCGTCTCGGCCGCGCCGGCGGTGGCGGCGTGGAGCACGGCCATCGGTTTCATGCCGCCGACCTGATGCGCCTCCATCTCCCAGTGATAGCCGATCCCGGGCACTTCGCCGTGCGATCCCATGCCCAGCAGTGCGCCCGCCGCAGCGTATGTGCCTGCGTCGTGCGCGATCTGCGGGAAGCGGGTTTCCTCCAGCGGATGGAAGTCGCGCCCGATGGCGATCTTCTGGCGGATCGCCGGTGCGGGCCAGAAGCGGCGCAGCTTGGCGTCCACCACCGGATCGTCATGCGCCACGAACCAGTCGGTGGCGGGCGATCCCGAATTGGTGATGCTCAGCGTGGTGACGTAGCTGGTGCGCATCGCCTTCATCAGCGCGATCACGTCATCCCCCAGCACCGGCGCGGGCAGGGCGTGCTCGTTGCCGGCATAGCCGTCCAGGATCTGCGTCAGGTCCAGCTTCAGCGACAGCGCGCCCTCGGTAGTGGGCAGCAGATGCTGCTCGTGCGCGGCCATGGCCACCCACTGGCGCACCGCGCGGCTGCCCGTGCGATACTCCTTCAGGTTGTGCGTGCGATAGCCGTCCGAATAGCGCGACAGCACCCGCCGCGCGTCGTCCAGAGAGGTGATCCGCTGCTTGGAAAACACTGCCGTGCCGGTGGAGCGCAGGCGCGGCCCCAGCACGTAACCGGCATCGACAAGCCCCTGATAGGCAAGGTGATCGGGCGAGAGGGTGGAGGGGTCGAAGCTGGTCGTCACGCCGTAGGCAAGGCGCACGCGCAGGCCCCAAAGCTCGTTCGCCGGGTTGTTGCGGCGGATTTCGCCCACATGATCGTGATCGTCGATGAAGCCGGGCAGGATCGTCTTGCCGGTAACGTCGCGCACTTGCGTGCCTGCAGGCACCGCGAAGGATCCGCGCGGTCCCACGGCGGCGATGCGGTCCGCGGTGACGAGGATGTCGGCTTCCTCGATCACGCGGTCCCGATCGGCCATCGTCAGCACGCGGGCGCCGCGCAGCAGCAGCGACCCTTGCGGCGATACGCGCGGGGCCGTTGCTTCAAGGCGCATCGCGGCCACTTCGCGCCCGTCCGCAATCGTGCGGCGCGAGAACAGCGTGCCGTTGACGGTATCGAGCGTGGCGTGCCCGCTCCATTCGAACCAGTCCGCGCCAAGGCCGGGCAGGACTTTTGCCGGAGTGCCGGGGGCCAGCACGTCGATCTCCTTCGCGGGATCGGCGGGGGTGGGCATCACATAGACCCGGTCGGCAATCGCGGCAGCGACTTGCGTGCCGTCCGGGCTGATGCGCAAGTCGTCGGCATCGGCATTGCCCTCGGCAAAGTACCAACCGGGGCCGGAAACATGAGCGACGGGCGAAAGCTTGCCGGAGGCGAGATCGACCCGGACCAGCCCGTCATCGTCGAGCAGGAACACGCTGCCCGGTGCGCTGCGGGCGAAGTGGGGTTTGCCGCCAAGGCGACCCTCGGCCAGCACGCGGACGGCGGTGCCGTCCCGCGCCATGGCGACCAACTGGCCTTTGCGCAGCGGGCCGAATTCGAAATTGGTCTGCCGTCGTTCCTCCAGCGCCGATCGCAGGACAAGGATCGCCGCGCCATCGGGCGTGAAGGCGGGGAACCGGTAATAGGCAGGCGCGGCGGCCACGCGGCTGGCAGGCGCACTGCCATCGACCGGCGCCGTCCAGATCGCCGAACCGGCCTTTTCGCTCCAGGTTACGAACAGCAGCGTCTTCCCATCGGGCGACCAGCTAGGTTGTGCCGGGGCTTCCACGCCCGCGCCCAGTGGCAGGCGGCGCGCGGCCTTCCCGCCCAGGTCCTGCACCCAGATTCCGTCCAGCGCAGCGAAGGCGATCTGCTTGCCATCGGGAGAGGGGGCCGCGCCCATCGCCAGCTTGGCTTCGACCGGGCCAATCTCCTCGCGCATGGAAAAGCGGGTGGAGGGGCCGACGGCGACTTTGGCGGTGATTGTCCGTGCGATCGGCGTGCTCTGGCCGCTGGCGATATCGCGCCGCTCGAACCGGCCGTCGTGGCTCAGGATCACGGCCTTGCTGTCCGGCGTGAACGCCATCGACGGGACTATGCCCATCCATGACGAGGCCTGCATGGCATCCAGTTCGGTATCGCCCAGCGCCTTGTCCGCGCCGGTGGTCAGATCGCGCAGGCGCAGGCGGCTCACCCCTTCGCGCCGGGTGACATAGGCCAGCCAGCGGCCGTCGGGCGAGATCAGCGGGGCGAAGAACGTTTCTTCCTTGGTCCCGCGCGCACCGGTGCCGGCAATGGCGTCGGTTTCCGCCCCGGTGGCGAGATCGCGGCGCAGGATGGTCCACCGCGTCGGCATGTCGAATTCAAGGCCGTCGGTACGGCGCGCGTAGTAGATCGCCTTGCCATCCGGCGTGGCCGTTGCGCCCAGCGTGGAGCGCCAGGACGGGCGCAGGGCGCCATCCTTCGGCTTTACCGGTACCAGCAGCACGGCTTCGCCCGAAAGCGGGAATTGCCAGAATTCGTAGTTGTTGAGATCGGGCCGGAAGCGGCTGGCGAAAACCGATTTGCCATCCGCGCTCCAGACCGGGGAGGCGAGCGCGGTATCGTCGTTGAAGCGGGTGATCGGCCGCGCCTGCGTGCCATCGGCGCGCGCGATCCAGATGTTCTCCGCCCCGCTGCGATCGGTGACGAAGGCGATCCACTGCCCGTCGGGAGAGAAGCTGGGCTGCGAATCGAAGGCCAGTCCCTCGCTGATCTGACGTGCTGCGCCGCCATCGGCCGGCATCGTGTAGAGATCGCCCAGCACGTCGAAAGCCAGCGTCTTGCCGTCGGGCGAGACGGATACGGAGGTCCAGGTCGTCCGCTCCGGATGGAGCGTCAACACCCGTTCCGGCTTCAGCGGCAGGCCGGACTGGGCGGCAGCCGGCGCAACCAGGGCGCTGGCGAGCAGCAGCGCGGGAACCAGCTTGCGGATCATGCGAGGCGGCTTCCATTCATCCGCGCCATCCATGCGCGCAGCGGCGCATCGGGGTGGCTTTCCAGCAGGTTGCCCAGCACTTCGGCATCCTCGTCCTGTGCCAGCTTGAACGTACCGTCCAGCATCGTGACGCGCGCCTCGAACCCGATGATTGCCCCCAGCATTCCGGTATATCGCTCCTGCAATTCGCTGACGGTCCATGGCCAAGCGCGGCCTTGCTCGCAAGCCTCCACAAGCTGGGCCAGGGCATCGGCGGTCAGCGCTTCGTCCACGCGCACTTCAGCCTCGATCCGCAGTGCGGCGTAATTCCAGGTCGGCCCCCAGTTGCGCCGCCCTGCATGTTCGGGCGAGACATAGCCCTGCGGTCCGGTGAACAGGAACTGCGCGGCGGGATCGGCGGCGAACCGGGCGCACAGCGGATTGCGGCGCGCCATGTGGCCGACAAGGCCGATCAGCATGCCGTCTTCGTCATAGGTCCCCAGCATCGGCAGCAGGCCGGCCGCTGCAGCCGGCGCCCCGGGCGAGAGCACCCAGGCCAGCGGGAAATCGGCGATCAGCTTGCGCACGTCGTCGGCGCCGAACTGGCGGAAGCGCGGGTCCATCATGAGGCTCCGGAAATTGAGGGCATTGGCAAGAGCATGGGCAGAAGGTTGATCCTTTGGAACTGGTCCCCGGGCAATGTCCAATACCGAATATTGCCATGGTCCAAGGCGTGACATGATGCTAGCAGCTTGCCCGGATCGCCAAGAACACGAACCGGAGTGGAGCCCAAGCATGCTGCGTCCCTGGCAGGTAACCCTCAGCGAACGAATCGATCCCGAACGCGGGACGCCGATCTACATGCAGATCATCCACGCCTTGATCCGCGACATCGAAACAGGCCGCCTTGCTTCCGGCACTTATCTGCCCAGCAGCCGCGAACTGGCCAATGCGCTGGGCGTCAATCGCAAAACCGTGGTGTTGGCTTACGAGGATCTGATCGCGCAGGGCTGGCTTTCCACCGAAGGCACGCGCGGCACCATGGTCTCGCGCTCGTTGCCGACCGGCACATCGTCGCAAACCGCCACGCCGGAGCCGGAGCAGCGGGTGGAGCAGACGCACTACCGCTTCGCCGAGCCGCCCGCCCGCGCGCTGGCGTTGCCCGGCGGCCGCGGCATCAAGCTGGACGAGGGCGCGCCCGACGGCCGCCTGTTTCCGGCCGACCAGCTTGCCCGCGCCTATCGTTCGGCAATCAACCGCGCCTCCCGCGCAAACCGCATGCAATATCGCGATCCGCGCGGGTCGGACAGCTTGCGCGAGCAAGTGGCGGAAATGCTCCGCAGCCAGCGCGGGCTGCCGGTAACCCCCGCCAATATCTGCATCACGCGCGGCAGCCAGAACGGGCTGTTCCTGGCGCTGCAAGTGCTGATCGAGCCGGGCGACGCGGTGATCGTGGAGGAACTGACTTACGAACCGGCCGTCGCCGCGATCCGCGCACTGGGCGGCAAGGTGATCCCGGTGCGGCTGGACGAAGAGGGGATCGATGTGGCCGAGGTGGAGGCGATGTGCCGCCGCCATTCGGTGCGCGCGATCTTCGTCACGCCGCACCACCAGTTTCCCACCACGATCGCCATGCGGCCGGAACGTCGGCTTCAACTGCTGGAGGTGGCGCGCCAGTTCGGCGTTGCGGTGATCGAGGACGATTACGACCATGAATTCCATTTCCAGTCGCAGCCGCTGTTGCCGATGGCAGGCTATGCGCCGGGGCAGGTGATCTACCTTGGCTCCATGTCGAAGCTGCTGCTGCCGGCGCTGCGCATCGGCTATCTGGCCGCGCCGGAAAAGGTGATCGATGCGGTGGCGCACCGTGTCTCGCTGACCGATGGCATGGGCAACACGGTGACGGAGGAAACCGCCGCCGAACTGATCGCGAATGGCGAACTGCGCCGCCATGCGCGCAAGGCCTGGCGCGTCTATGCAGAGCGGCGCCAGTCTTTCGCGGCGCTGCTGGATGCCCATCTGGGGGATCGTGTGGATTTTGCCGTGCCCGATGGCGGATTGGCCTTCTGGGTCAAGTTCCGGGGCGATATCGACGCGATCGAGCAGCGCGCGCAGGCGCAGGGCTTGCGTTTCGCCAGCCACCGATCCTTCATGGCGCGCGATTCGGCCGACAAGGGCCTGCGGCTTGGCTTTGCGAGTCTGGACGACGGCGAAGCCGCCCGTGCGGTTTCCGCTCTGGCCGAGGCGGCGCGATAAGCGGGTTCTGGACCCGTCATAAATTTGTAAATTGGCCGTTTCAGGTTCCAATCGATCCCCGCACTCTCAGCCCCGACAGATAGCCTGACGGGATCGCGCCATGACACGTTTCGACCGCCGCTCTTTCCTTTCCCGCGCCGGCGGCGCGGCGGCCGGAACGTTCCTGTACAGCCAGGCCGCGTGGGCTTCGGCCACGCCTGTCGACACCATCTACACGAATGGCCGGATCTGGACGGGTGAGGGGCGTACGGTCTTCACCGATGCCATCGGGCTTGTCGGATCGCGCGTAGTCGCGCTGGGTCAGGAAGCGACGCGCAGTCTGGCGGGCAAGGCAACACGGGTGATCGATCTGGGCGGCGCGTTCGTCACGCCCGGCTTCACCGATTGCCATGTTCACTTCACCATGGGTTCGGCCACGATCGGCCAGCCTTCCTTGCGCCAGGCCAATAGCAGGGAAGCATTCGTCAAGGTCGTGGCCGATGCGGCCAAAGCCATGCCGGCCGGCGAATGGCTGCTGGGTGGCAATTGGGACAACGATTCGTGGGGCGGCGAACTGCCCAATCGCGACTGGATCGATGGAGTGACGCCGCAGACCCCGGTGGCGGTGGTCCGCTACGACCTTCACATGGTGGTGGTGAACTCGCTGGGCCTGAAGATGCTGGGGCTGGGAGACGATACGCCCGCCGTCGCCGGCGGCGTGATCGAACGCGATGCCAAGGGCCGCCTTACCGGCGTATTCAAGGATGCGGCCAAGGACATGGTGCTGGGGCGTATTCCGGAGCCGACCCCGGCGCAGCGCGACGCGACCAACCGGCGCGGCATCCAGCTGGCGCTCTCTCGCGGCGTCACCCAGGTCCATGAAACCGGGATCGACTGGAACACGTTCGAATCGGCCCGCCGCATGCGGGCATCGGGCGATCTGCCGTTCCGCTTCTATGCGATGATCCCGCTGCGCGACTGGAAGAAGCTGGATGCCATCGTGAAGGCGGAAGGCCGCGGCGATGAATTCGTGCGCTGGGGCGGCTGCAAGGTCGTGTTCGATGGTTCGCTGGGTTCCCGCACGGCGCTGTTCTACGAACCCTATCTGGACGATCCCAGCACGCGCGGCATCACCGTTACCGATCCCGATGAAATGCGCGTGCTGATGCGAGAGGCCGATGCGGCCGGCTATCAGATCGCCACCCATTCGATCGGTGATCGCGCCAACGATATGGTGCTGGACATGTGGGCGGAAGTCGCCCGGATCAACGGCGTGCGCGATCGGCGCGGGCGCATCGAGCATGCCCAGCATCTGAACCCCGCCAGTATCGGCCGCTTCGCCGAACAGGGGGTGATCGCCTCCGTCCAGCCCTTCCACGCGGTGGACGATGGTCGCTGGGCCGTGCGCCGGATCGGGCCGGAGCGCCTGAAGACCACTTATGCCTTTGAATCACTTATAAAGAGTGGTGCCCATGTGTGCTTCGGATCGGACTGGCCAGTGGCCCCCATCGATCCGCTGACGGGCCTGAAGGCAGCGGTCCTGCGTGAGACGTTGGACGGGGCCAATCCGCAGGGCTGGTATCCCGAGCAGCGGGTGGAAATCCATGACGCGATGCTGTGTTACACGCGCGGCGCGGCCTTCGCCGGTAGGTCCGAAGCGGACACGGGAACGCTGGCTCCCGGCCGGCTTGCCGACTTTGTGGTGTGGGACCGCGATCTTACCGCGATCGATCCCGAAACGCTCGACAAAGCGAAGGTCGTTTCGACCCATCTTGGCGGGGCCAAAGTTTACGGATGATACGGATTGGCCCCCTGAAACGATATGAGTTGGATGTTCGTGGGGGACTATCGGAAACATAAGTTTCGGAGTGGCGGTCAAAGGGAAGACCGTCTAAGTGCTATCCATTCGCAATAGCGCCACAGCGCAACGAACAGGGGCGTGATGAACATGAGGGTCAGAATGTCGAAAACCGCCAAGATTGCCGAAAACGTCCGCCTGCATGCCAGTGGGCTCGTCATCGCCGCCGCGCTCTGCGGTTTCTCCGGCCAGGCCATGGCTGCGGATGCGCCCAAGCCTGACGACATCGTCGTCACCGCGCAGCGCGCCAATGCCACCCATGTCGAAAACGGCGGCGGCGCTGGCGTGCTGGGTAACAAGGCGGCCGAAAACCTGCCCTTCAACTTGCGCAGCTTCGACGAGACGCTGATCCTGAACCAGCAGCCGCGCTCTCTGGGCGAAGTGCTGGACAACGATCCCACCGTGCGCACGACCTATGGCTACGGCAATGCCGCCGAAAGCTTCGTGATCCGTGGTTTCGAACTCTATGGCGACGACATTGGCCTGAACGGCCTCTACGGTATCACTCCGCGCCAGCTGATCGCACCCGAACTGTTCGAGAGCGTGCAGGTGCTGAACGGCGCATCGGCCTTCCTCAACGGCGCTGCGCCGGGCGGGTCGGGCCTTGGCGGCAGCGTCAACCTGCTGCTGAAGCGCGCCGGTAATGAGCCGCTGAACCGCGTGACCCTTGGCTACACGTCGGATTCGCACTTCGGCGGCAGCTTCGACGTGGCCCGCCGTTCGAGCGACGGCCGCTGGGGTATCCGCGTCAACGGCAACTACCAAGACGGCAACATGTCGATCAAGGGCGAGGATCGCCGCACCCGCGTGCTGGGCGCCGGTATCGACTATGATGGCGGTAACCTGCGCGTTTCGCTGGACCTTGCCTATCAGCAGGTCCGCGTCGACAATCTGCGTCCGAAGGTGACGATCAATTCGGCCACGCTGCCGCGCGTGCCCAAGGCCAGCGCCAACTATGCGCAGGACTACACCTATACCAAGCTGCGCGACATCTTCGGCATGCTCAATGTCGAATACGACGTGGCGGACAACGTTCTGCTCTACGCCAAGGGCGGCGCGCGCGACGGTTCGGAAAAGGGCATCTACGGCGGCGTGCGAGTGAACGACGCTGAGACCGGCGACGGTTACGTCACCGCGCTCTACGTGCCGCGCACCGACAACAACGAGGCGGCCGAGGTTGGCACGCGCATCAAGCTGGGCAGCCAGATCACGCACGAATTCAACATCGGCGCGTCGATGAACTGGCAGGTCAACCGCAACGCTTTCGACTTCCGCTACGGCACGGATTTCAACGGCGTTCCGAACAACCTCTACAACCCCGTGCAGATTCCACTGCCGGATTCGGTGTTCGTCGGCGGCAATCTTGATGATCCGTTCCCGATTTCGCGCAGCACCCTGTGGTCGGTATTCGCGTCGGACACGATCGGCTTCTGGGATGATCGCATCCTGTTGACCGGCGGCCTGCGCCTGCAGTCGATCGAGACCAAGAGCTACAATGCCTACAACGGCGGCTTGCTGGATTCGACGTACAAGGACAACGCGGTTACCCCGGTTGTCGGCCTGGTGATCAAGCCGGTGCCGGGCATTTCGCTCTACGCCAACCGGATCGAGGCGCTTCAGCCCGGCTCTACCGCGCCGCTGGACGTGACCAACGCCAACGAGATCTTCCCGCCGTACAAGTCCACCCAGTACGAAGTCGGCGGCAAGGCCAAGATCGGCCCGATGTTCGTGGGCCTGGCGCTTTACCAGATCAAGAAGCCCAATGCCTATTCGATCGACCTGACGCCCGACGATGGACAGGACATCCTGACCTACGGCCTGTTCGGCCTGCAGCGTAACCGGGGCGTGGAGTTCACCGTCAACGGCGAACTTGCGAAGGGCCTGCGCCTGATCTCGGGCCTTGCCATCAACGATGCCAAGCAGGTGCACACCGGCGTCGCCGCTACGGAGGGCAAGGACGCGAAGGGCGTGCCAGACTGGACGGCCAACGCCAACCTCGAATGGGATACGCCGATGATCCCGGGCCTGACGCTGACCGGCCGTGTGATCTATACCGGCAAGCAGTGGGTGGACGCGGCGAACACCATTCGCCTGCCGGACTGGGCCGTGTTCAACCTTGGCGCCCGCTACGTGCTGGCGGCCGGGGATGTGCCGGTCACGCTGCGCCTGAATGTCGATAACGTGGCCAACAAGGCCTATTGGGCCTCGGCCTTTGACACCTTCGCAACCTCGGTTCTTCAGGGCCAGCCGCGCACGTTCAAGGCCTCCATCTCGGCCGACTTCTAAGCGGCTTCGCGGCCCGGCAGTCCCTCACGCCGGGCCGCGACCCTCTGTTTGCGATATGACCCAAGCTTTTGACAACGACGACGTAGATCCCGAAATCCGCAGCTGGCTGGGGCAGATGTTTGCCGCTTCTGCCGCGCTCGGCTCGCGTCCCGGCCTTTCCGCGCCCGAGCGGCGCGCGATTGCGGAGCGTCAGCGAGAGCCGTGGACGCGCGGTGGCCCGGTGATGGCCTCTACCGAGGAACTCCGCGTCGGCCCGGCGCAGACGCGCATTCGCATCCACCGTCCTTCCGATGCAGCCCGTTTGCCGGTGCTCATCTATCTCCACGGCGGTGGCTGGACCCTGTTCAGCGTCGACACGCATGACCGGCTGATGCGTGAATATGCCGGCCGATCGGGCTGCGCAGTGCTGGGTATCGACTATCCGCTTGCGCCCGAGCATCCGTTTCCGGCGGCGATCCATGCCATCGGCGATGTGCTCGATTGGCTGGCGGACGAAGGCCAGGGTAACGGTGTGGCACATGGGCTCGATCCCGCACGTTACGCCATCGGCGGAGACAGCGCCGGGGCCAATCTGGCCGTTGCCGCCACGATCGTCCGGCGCGGGCAGGGCGGCACCATGCCGCGCGCGCTGCTGCTCAACTACGGCGCCTGGGACGGAGCCTGGACGGAAAGCTACGACCGGTACGGCGACGGCGATCGCTACATGCTCACCGGCCCGGAAATGGACGAGTTCTGGGCAACCTACCTTGCGGGCGAAGCAGTCGATGATCCGCTCGCCCGGCCGCTTCACGCCGATCTTGCCTGCCTGCCGCCGGCATGGCTTTGCGTGGCCGAATGCGACGTGCTGCTCGATGAGAACAGGGCGATGGCACAGCGGCTGCCGCAGGCCGAACTGCGCGTCTACGCGGGCGCCACGCACAGTTTCCTGGAAGCCGTGGCCGCCTCGGAACTGGCCGATCGCGCGATTGCGGAGGCTTCTCAGTGGCTTGCGGCCATGCTGAAGGGCTGATTGCCATCGGTCGTGGCTTTACGGGGCGATCGGGTATAAGGGCGCGCGGATGATCCGCCTTTCCGACCTTGCCTTGCCGCTCGACCATGCCCCGGCCGACCTTGAGGCCGCCGTCTGCGACCGCCTTGGCATTGCGCCCGACCAGATCGACCGCCTGACCGTGGTGCGCCGTGGCAACGACGCGCGCCGCAAGACCGCGATCAAGCTGGTCTACACCCTCGACCTTGAGGTGAAGGACGAGGCTGAACTGCTGGCGCGGTTCCATGACGACCAGCATGTGCGGACGACGCCCGACACCGGCTACAAGTTCGTCACGCATGCGCCGGAGAACTACGACGGCCCGCGCCCGGTGGTGATCGGCACTGGCCCTTGCGGTCTTCTGGCCGCGCTGGTTCTTGCGCAAATGGGTTTCAAGCCGATCATCGTCGAACGCGGCAAGGCCGTGCGCGAACGCACCAAGGATACCTGGGGCCTTTGGCGCCGCTCCGTTCTCGATCCGGAAAGCAATGTGCAGTACGGCGAAGGGGGCGCGGGCACGTTCTCCGACGGCAAGCTCTACAGCCGCATCAAGGATCCACGCCACCTTGGCCGCAAGGTTCTGACCGAATTCGTGAAGGCCGGCGCACCCGATGACATTCTGACCGAAGCGCACCCGCACATCGGCACCTTCCGCCTCGTCACCATGGTCATTTCCATGCGCGAGACGATCGAGCAACTGGGCGGCGAATACCGTTTCAGCACCCGCGTCGACGATTTCGAGGTGGAGGAGGATGGGGACGGTACGCGCCGCCTTACCGGCCTGCACCTCTCCAACGGCGAATTCCTGCCCGCGAGCCATGTGATCATGGCGGTGGGGCACTCGGCGCGCGATACATTTCAGGTGCTGCACGACCGGGGCGTGTTCATGGAGGCCAAGCCCTTCGCCATCGGCGTGCGGATCGAGCATCCGCAAAGCTGGATCGACACCGCGCGCTATGGCCCCAATGCCGGTAACAAGATCCTGGGTGCGGCGGCCTATTCGATCGCGCACAAGGCATCGAACGGGCGTACCGTCTACAGCTTCTGCATGTGTCCCGGCGGGCGCGTGGTGGCAGCGGCCAGCGAGGAAGGCCGCGTCGTCACCAACGGCATGAGCCAGTATTCGCGCGCCGAATTCAACGCCAATTCCGGCCTCGTCGTCGATATCGATCCCGAGGTGGACTATCCCGGCGATCCGCTGGCCGGCATCGCATTCCAGCGCAAGTTCGAGGAACTGGCCTTCAAGGCCGGCGGCTCCAACTACAAGGCGCCCGGGCAGAAGCTGGGCGATTTCCTGGCGGACCGCCCCTCGACCGAGTTCGGCGAAGTGATCCCCAGCTATCAGCCGGGGGTGCATCTGACCGAGTTGAAGGAGTGCCTGCCGGACTTCGTGGTGGACGCGATCCGGGAGGCACTGCCGGTGTTCGGCCGTCAGGTGCCCGGTTACGACCATCCGGACGTGGTGATGACCGGCGTGGAAACGCGCACGTCCTCGCCCGTGCGCATCACGCGCGGCAAGGATTTCCAGAGCCTCAATACGCGCGGGCTCTACCCGGCGGGCGAGGGCGCGGGTTATGCCGGCGGCATCCTTTCGGCCGCGGTCGACGGTATTCGCGTTGCCGAAGCGTTGGCGCTGGAACTGGCCCCGAATCTGGCCTCATCTGAACAGTGAGCGACACTTACGACGCCATCGTCCTCGGCGCGGGTGCGGCCGGGCTGTTCTGTGCCGCTACGGCCGGGCAACGCGGCAAGCGGGTGCTGTTGCTGGACCATGCCGGCCAGCCGGGCAAGAAGATCCTGATCTCGGGCGGCGGGCGCTGCAACTTCACGAATGTCGACACCGCGCCGGACCGCTATCTGTCCAGCAACCCGCACTTCGCCAAGTCGGCACTGAGCCGCTACACGGCCGCCGACTTCCTGGCGCTGGTGGAGGCTTACGGCATTGCCTGGCATGAAAAGACGCTGGGCCAACTGTTCTGCGATGGCTCGGCCAAGCAGATCGTTGCGATGTTGCTGGAAGAATGCGCCAAGGGCGGTGTTGAGCTGAATTGCGGCGATCCGCTGGGCGAGATCGACCATGCCGACGGTCTCTACCGCGTCGCTTTCGGCAGCCGCGTTGCTACCGCGCCGGCGCTGGTAATCGCCACCGGCGGGCCCTCGATTCCAAAGATGGGCGCGACCGGGTTTGCTTATGATCTGGCGCGCAAGTTCGGCCTGAAAGTCGTGCAGCCGCGCCCGGCGCTGGTGCCTCTGACGCTTCCGGGGGACGAGGCGCTGTTCCGCGATCTTTCGGGTGTTTCGACCGAAGTGATCGCGCGTGTGGAAGGCAAAGGCGCAGGCAAGGCCGCGTTCCGCGAGGCGGCACTGTTCACCCATCGCGGCCTTTCCGGTCCGGCGATCCTCCAGATCTCGAGCTTCTGGCAGCGTGGCCAGACGGTGACGACGCAGTTCCTGCCCGATCGCCCCGAAGGCTGGCTGAAGGACGCCAAGCGCGAACGCCCGCGCACCAGCTTGCGCAAGCTACTGGGTGAAGGGCTGCCGGAGCGGCTGGCGGATGTGCTGTGCGAGCGGTTGGCGCTGTCCGGCGAACTGGGCGCAATGTCGGACAAGGTGCTTGCCGCTGCCGAGGCGAAATTGGCCCGCTGGCCGTTTCTGCCCGATGGCTCCGAAGGTTTCGCCAAGGCGGAAGTCACGGCGGGGGGTATCGATACCGGCGGCCTGTCATCCAAGACCATGGAGGCGCGCAAGGTGCCGGGCCTCTATGCCATAGGCGAGGCGGTGGACGTTACCGGATGGCTGGGCGGATATAACTTCCAGTGGGCCTGGGCCAGTGCCCGCGCGACCGGACTGGCGATGTAGCCCGCCACCTTTCTAGCCGACGTAGAGCTGTGGAAACGCGGCCTTGAACCGGGCCAGCCGGGGCTTGTCCCAGCGCTGGATATAGCCGTTGTTCGGGTTCCTGCGCATGAAGTCCTGATGATAGGCTTCGGCGGGGAAGAATGTCCCGGTCTCGATCTTCGTCGCGATTGGCTTGGGGAAGGCGTGGGCCTTGCCCAACTGGGCGATGTAGGCGGCGGCCAATTGTCGCTGGGCATCGTTCTGCGGGAAGATGGCCGAGCGATAGCTGGGCCCGCGATCGGGATATTGGCCGTCCACTTGCGTCGGATCGTGGGCGGCGGCGAAGAAGATCTGCAGCAACTGTCCATAGCTGACTTTCGCGGGGTCGTAGACGATCCGCACGGCTTCGGCATGGCCTGTCGTCTCGCTGGAGACCGAGCCATAGTTGGCACTTCCGCGCGTGCCGCCGGCATAGCCGGAGGTTACCGAAACGACGCCGCGCACATGTTCGAACACGCCTTCCATGCCCCAGAAGCATCCGCCGGCAAGCACGGCAGTCTGCTGCCCGGCCGGACGAACGACTTCGGCTGGCGGCGGTGGCAGCGCAGCGGCCGAGGCCGCCTCGCCACGCGGCAGCGTCAGGAGCACGGTGGTCCCGGCCAGCCCGACGGCGGCCAGCAGGGCGAGGGGAACAGGACGGATCGGCATCGCGGCATCTCCCGTGTCACGCATGACAGGGAATTCGCGGCTGGCCGCGCGCCGGTTACTGTCCGGATCAGAGCGTCATCAGGATGGCGCGGCGATCGGCCCCTTGCCAATCCAGCGTCTGTTCCAGCAGGGCGATGTTGACGGCGCAGCGATCGGCATTGCTGCCATTGCCCTGCATCACCGTCACGACGTCATTCTGCCGCAGCTTGGTGGCCTTGATGACCTTCCCGATCAATTCGCCGGGCACCATCGCGCTGTGCTGGCTATCCCTCGCGGGTTCACCCAAGGCCCGTTCTTCCGCCAGTCGGACGGCGAAGCCGCGTTCCTTCGCGCGCAAGTCGGGCGAAACGGCAAGACCTTCCAGCCAGCCTGAATCGCCCATCTGCCGGCATGCCGCCGCGCTCTGCTCACGTGCGGCGCGCAATTGGTCCAGGCGCAATTGCATCGTCGTTTCGAACACGTCGCCCGAAAACCTGCGGCCGTTGAGGTAGCTGCGCATCCGCACGATGGCGACGGCCTTGTCGATCAGCGCGGCGCGGTCCGTCCCCACACGTACCCCGTTCAACATGTTGGACGTGATGGTCTGTGCAAGCTCCGGCTGGACCTTCCACAGCCATGCCGGATCGCGGCCCTGGCCAAAGGTTTCCGTCACGGCGGCCTGCACGAGCTGGGTGACTTGGCCATCCTGCTCGGCTGCGACCTCGATGGGGGAAGTCCGATTGGGCGTGGCGGAGGGTGATGGGGCGGAGGAATCGGCAATCGCGATGACGATGGCCAGGGCAATCAGGCCCAGCAACACCAGTGCGCCGGTCAGCATCGGATTGCCGCCTTCCCACGACGCGACGCGTTCGGTGGCGAAATGCGATTCCAGTTCGGGGAAATGCTTGCGCACCCCGCGCAGCAGCGCGTCCACATCGCTTTGCGCCGGCCCCCGCAGCATGCGCAGCGGGCCGGCCTTGCCCGGCCGTGCGAGTTCGTTCCACGCCTTGTGGAAACGATGGCCCGGCTGAAGCACGTTCTGCTGGAAGCGATAGCCCCTGAGGCGTGCGCCCAGGAACTGCACGGCGGGCCGGGCATCGTGGGCGCCCCACTCACGCTCCCACCCGAAGGCGTGGCTGGCGTCTTCCAGCAGCGGGGCCGAACGAGGCCAACCCCGGGCGAGGATTTCGGCCAGCCAGTCCTCGATCTGCTGCTGGCGGGAGACGTGGGATTGGGCCACTTCGTCCAGGATCGAACGCAAGGCGCGTGTCGCCTGCCGCGTCTCCGCCTCGGTCAGCGGTTCGCCGGCGTTCTCCCGCTCGGGATCGAGCAGGATGGTCAGGCGTTCGGCGGGTGTCTCGCCGGGGCGCAGGCCCAGCGCGTCGTCGCCGATCAGGCTGCCGGAGAGCAGCGGGGCAGTGAAGGGATCGATGGTGGTCAGCGGAATGCCCGCACCGCTGACGCCGCCATGACCCGCCTCACGCGCGGCCACGGCAGCCCAGGCCATGCGTTCCAGCATGGTCGATGCATCGGGCTCTCCGGGGCGTGTTGCCAGCGGGCGCGCGGCTGGGTCTTCGAAATCCTGCCATTCGCCGGGGAGCGAGGGCGCCGCGAACGTCCAGCGCACGGGCGGGCTTGCGGGTTCGGTCCCGCCAGGAACAACATCGTCCGGATCGGAAGCCGGTATCGCGGCGGCGTCCGGCGTATCGCCGAGGGGCTCTTGCGCTCCCTGATCGATCGCGCGGGCCAAGCGCAGCGCAAGGTCGCGCGCCTGGCGGAGCTGCGCATAGCCGGAAACGTCGTTGTCCACGTCCATCGCCTTGAGCCGGTCGGCATAGGCCTTGCGGATCGTGGCGGCTTTGGAAGTGGGCTCGATACCGAGCAGCGACCAGGGGTGACTGCTCATAGGGGGCTGACGCTTTCGATCTCGTCCAGCCGGGTCGAAAGCATGGCGCGGGCTTCCGCGATCCGGCGCGGATCCTGCGTGTCCAGCGCGCCGGCGAACAAGGTGATCCAGTGGCCGATCATCTGCCGCAGTTCGCCGATATGGTCTTCGTAGCAGCGTTCCGCCCGGGCTATCAGCGCAACGTTGCCCGCTTCCTCGCGCGGGTGGTGCTTCAGGCCGGCCAGCGCGGCGCGGCGCTTTTCCAGATCCTTCGCGTCCGGCCGATCTTCCTCGTCCACGATGACGAGGTTGCGGGTGGCGCCGTTCTCCGGAACGTGGACGTCGATCTCCAGCAGGCCCGAACTGTCGTAGGAGAAACGCACTTCCACCGAGATTTCGCCTGCCGGGCGCGGGGGCACGGGAACCGACATGTCCCCCAGCTTGACGTTGCCGCGCACTTCGCGCGCCTCGCCCTGATAGATGCCGAATTCCAGCTTCTTCTGGCTGTCCGCCAGCGTCGAATACGTGTTCACGCGGCTGACCGGCACCGGCGTGTTGCGCTCGATGATCGGGGAGAAGAGGCCGCGTTGCAGGCCTCCATGGCCGTCACGCTCGGCCACTTCGATGCCCAGCGTGAAGGGGCAGACGTCGGTGATGCGGATCTCGTCCAGCGCGGCGTCACGCCCGGCAAGCCCGGCCTGGATCGCCGCACCCAGCGCAACGGCGTGGTCGGGGTGGACCGAGGAGTTGGGGAACCGCCCGAACAGCCGGGTAATCGCGCGGCGCACCGCCGGCATCCGCGTGGCACCGCCCACCAGCACGACATCGGAAAGTTCGGCGGCATCGATCGCACAGTCGCGCAGCGCCCGGACGACCGGTTCGCGCAGACGCCGGAGCAGCGTGTCGCACGCTGCTTCGAACTCGGTTTCGGTCACGGTGGCAGCGAGGCGTCGGTCATCGACGACTACGGCGAACTCAGCCTCGCTCGCGCTGGAAAGTGCGCGCCGGCAGCTTTCGGCCGCGCGCTTCAACAAGGCTTCGCGACGTTCGGCCGGCAGCGCGGCCAGCACGCCTTCCGGATCGATGCGCGGCGCCATCAGGGCGGCCAGTGCATCGTCGAAATCGTCGCCGCCAAGGCGGTTGTCTCCGGCCGAGGCACGCACTTCGACGATGCCTTCGAACATTTCCACGACCGAAACGTCGAAAGTGCCGCCGCCAAGATCGAAGACGAGGAAGGCCTCCCGGTCGCCCTTGTCCTGCAACCCGAAGGCGAGGGCGGCGGCGGTGGGTTCGTTGATCAGGCGGCGCACCGTCAGGCCCGCCAGTTCACCGGCCCGGCGCGTGGCCTTGCGTTGGCGGTCGTTGAAATAGGCGGGAACGGTGATCACCGCTTCGCTGGGCTTTTCGCCGGTCAGTGCCTCTACATCGTGGACCAGCGCCTGAAGGATCAGCGCCGAAAGGTCTTCGGCCTTGTAGTCGCGCGGCTTGCCGTCCGGGCCGCCCAGCCTGGTGGTCGCGGCGGAGCCCATGCGGCGCTTGAAGCTGGTGGCGGTTTGTTCGGGATGGCGGGCCAGCCGGTCCAGCGCGGCGCGGCCGATCCAGACTTGCCCATCGCGCGCTATGCTGACGGCGGAGGGGGTAAGCAATTCGCCCAGCGCATTGGGGACGAGTTCGGCCGCGCCGTCCCGCCAGATCGCCACTGCACTGTTGGTCGTCCCGAGATCGATGCCGATCAGCATTGCGCCTCGCCGCCAAGGTCCCGAGTCACACCGGTCCTTCCCTGAATTTGTTTGTCGAACAACGGCCAACCTTGCCAAGTCGCGACCGGCCCCTGGTGCCCGTGCTTAGCGGCAAGCAGGGGGGATCGAAAGGGCGAAGTGCCCCTTGCACGGATCTTCGGTCAAATTCTGGAAGGCATGCTCTCAGCGGGACCCGCCGGCAGTGATCAGGTGCGTGTGCTGGCCCGGCGGACCAGTTGCGGTGCCATGACCAGGCTGTTGGCGCCTTCACCCTCTATCCGGGCACGCAGGCGTTCGACCATGGCCTTGGCACCGGCAGCGATTTCCTGCCGGATGGTGGTGAGCGGCGGCATCGTCTGCGCGGCCAGCGGCAGATCGTCGAAACCGATGATCTGCACCTGATCCGGCACGCCTCGGCCGATTTCGTGCAGGGTGCGCAGGGCGGACATGGCGATAAGGTCGGTGGCGGCAACGATGCCGTCTATCCCCATATCCATTTCCGAAAGCACGCTGCGGATCCCCGGTTCCATGTCCCCACCGGCCAATCCCGCGGAGAGGTGGGAGAGGGGAATGCGCGCGGCCTGCGCTTCTTCCGCCGCGCCGCGAAAGCGCATGGCGATCTCTATCCCCGATGTGTCGCCCAGGAACACCAGCCGGCGTGCGCCGGTATCGATCAGGTGGCGCGCGGCGATCCTGCCGCCCGCCTCGTTATCGGTGCCGACGACGCAATGCGTCTGGCCCGGGCGGCTATGGCCCCAGACCACCATGGGCCGGTAGGAGGCGGCCACCCGCTCGATCACATCGAACTGGTCGGACTGGCCGACCACGATCACGCCGTCGACCATGCCGGAGCCGGTGATACGCTCCAGCCAGTCGCTCGTCCCGTCCGGGATGGCGCGGCTGAGCATGAGGTCGTAGCCGCTCTCGGTCAGCTCGTCCGCAAGATGGCCCAGCAGGGTGAGGAAGAACGGATCGGAAATGTGCTGGCGCTTTTCGTGGCCAAGCGGGATCACCACGCCGATCACGCCCGTCCGTCGCGAGCGCAGGCGGCTGGCCATCTGGTTGGGGCGAAAACCGTACTGGCGGGCGATCGCGCGGATGCGTTCGCGCGTTTCCACATTGACCAGCGATTTGCCGGCCAGCGCGCGCGACACGGTGCCGGTGGAAACCCCCGCCAGGCGTGCGATATCCGCCAGCGTTCGGACCTCTCCCGCCGCCTTCCCGGCGGGTGCCGGGCCGGCTTGCGGCGGATGTGTTTCGTGTTCGCGTTTCCCGACCATGGCCCCCCCATTCGTCGTGCCGGGCTTACCAGCATGGATTGCCCGGCGGAAGCGCCTTCTCGGGAAGCGAAAGACTGCCATTACCCCCTCTTTCCGGCCCGTCCGGAGGGGTCTTTTGCATATAGCGTGGCCAGGGCCCCAGCCAGCAGGAGAAGCCCGGCCAGAGCCACTGCGCGGCGTGGATCGCCACCCAGCAAAGGGGTATAGGCAAGGGGCATTGTCAGGGTCTCCAGCAGCATGGGAGCCACTATTAAAATATTGAAAAGTCCCATGTAGATTCCGGTGCGTTCGGGCGGCATCGAACCGGCCAGGATAAGGTAGGGGGTGCCCATCATGCTGGCCCAGCCCAACCCGATTCCCACCATCGGCAAGGCAAGCGTCCAAGGGGAGGCGATCTGCGGGATCGCGAGCATACCGATCCCGGCCGCGGCAAGGCACAGGGCATGGATCGGCCGCGCTCCAAAACGCGCGATGGCGGGCACCAGCAGCATCGCGGCGAAGAAGGCGACGAGGTTGTAGAATGCACCCAGTTGCTGCGCGGTCAGCACGGCGGCGCGAAAGCCCGGCGAATGCGGGTCCGTGGTGCCGTGGAGCGAGCGGGCAAGGGCGAATGCGATATATTGCCAATAGACGAACATCGCATACCACTGGAACAGCATCGCGGGCGCCAGCCGGCGCACCGGCCGGGGCATTTCCGCGACGGCGCGTCCAATCTCGCGCAGCACGGCCGATGGCGACAGGCGCGGCATCGGCTGGCGCTCCACCAGTGGCAGTTCGGGCACGCGGATTACCGACCAGACCACCGTGGACAGCGACAGGATCGCGCCTGCAACGAAGGCCACACGCACGATGGCCGGAATGCCGTTGGCGTCCAGCAGATCGCGGTCGATGAATGCGGCCAGCAGCGAGGGCGCAAGGTAGGACAATGTCTGCGCCAGCCCGGTAAAGGCGCTTTGGGTCAGGAAGCCGGGTGCATGCTGGTCGCGGGCAAGCCGGTCCGCCACATAGGCGCGGTAGGGTTCCATGGTGACGTTGTTGGCGGCGTCCAGCACCCAGAGCAGTCCTGCCGCCATCCACAGCGCCGAACTGCGCGGCATGGCCAGAAGACAGGCGGAACAGATCAGCGCGCCGGCCAGGATCCACGGGCTGCGCCGCCCCAGGCGCGTGCGGGTTCGGTCGCTCAAGGCGCCGACCAAGGGTTGGATCAGCAGGCCGGTCACCGGCCCGGCCAGCCAGAGCAGCGGCATCGCCGCCTCGTTCGCGCCCAGATATCCGTAGATCGGCCCCATGTTGGCCTGCTGCAACCCGAAGCTGAATTGCAGGCCGAAGAAGCCCAGGTTCATCTCCAGAATGCGCATCAGCGAGAGCCGGGGTTTCGCGGCTGTCGCGGGGGCCGTTTCCGTCACGTAGGGCGTTCCCGTCAGGTTGGCGACTTGCATCAACAGACTGTTCCGGCAATCGGTTGCCGAGAAATCGATTGCGCGAAGGGTCGATCAGTTTTCGGGGGAGGCGTTTAGGTTCTCCGCGAAATGGCAGGGCGATGCGGCACGGGGTGCTTGTGCGATGATGGCGGCAAACCGTCATTTCGATCCTGCCGATGCCCTAGGGGGCTTTGCGCATTTTGCCGGCGCAGGCCCTGCGCGTGCTTGCGGCTTGCGGGCGCGAGTGGCAGGACGCAGGGATGAATGGCATTGCGGGTATCGAACTGGGCGGCACCAAGACCGTGGTCGTGCTGGGAACCCCCGGCGCGATCGAGGCGCGTGAGGAGTTTCCCACCACCACGCCCGACGAAACGCTGAACCGCGCCATCGCGACGGTGCGGGGCTGGCAGCAAGGCCGCACTCTCGAAGCCGTGGGCGTGGGCAGCTTCGGCCCGATCCGCGTCGATCGCGCGGCGGCCGATTTCGGGGTCATGCTGGATACGCCTAAACAGGGCTGGGCCGGGGCCGATGTCGCCGGGGTTCTGGAGGCGGCGCTGGGCCTGCCACTGGGCCTCGACACCGATGTGAACGCGGCGGCATTGGCCGAGCATCGCTACGGTGCGGCACAGGGCTGCGCGAACACGGCCTATATCACCATCGGCACGGGCGTCGGGGTCGGCCTGCTGGCCAACGGAGTGCCGGTGCACGGTCTGATGCACCCCGAAGTGGGGCACGTGCGGCTGCGCCGCGCCGCCGGCGACGCGTTCGCCGGAGCCTGTCCGTTCCATGGCGACTGTATCGAAGGCCTATTGAGCGGCCCCGCGCTGGCCGCGCGTTTCGGCCGGCATCCCGCCACCGTGGAGGCGAGCGATCCGGCATGGCATCCGGTCGCGCTGGATCTGGCGGAACTGCTGGCCATGCTGCTGCTGGCGTTTTCTGCACAGCGGATCGTGGTGGGCGGCGGCGTATCCAATCGCCAGCCCCATCTGCTGCCTGCCGCGCTGGACCGCCTGCCCGGCCTGCTGGGCGGCTACTTGCGCGATTGCACGCCGGCGGCGCTGGCGCGCATCTGCGTGCCGGCCGCGCTCGGGGACGATGCAGGGCCGATGGGCGCGCTGATCGTGGGTGCCGATCTGCGCTGATGCAAGCGGCGCAGGCCCGGCTATTTGTCGGGGTGTAAATTATGCAATTTCGCGCCGTTAATCGATTGTTGCGTGACCAAGAAACCTCGTTACAACGCTTTGTTACGTCCACGGGCTCGAGCCGGTCGCTCGGGGGCGGACGATGCCCCAGGTATCGTTGAAAAGGCTGCACTTATCTCCGCGTGAATTTCCGGAGGAAGGTGGATGCCTGAATTCACGACCGGTCCTATATTGACGAGGCAGGCGCTGCGCGCCTCATCGGGCGCAAGCGCCGCAAGCCTTTTGGATTGCGGGAGTATGTCATGAGCGCAGACGAAGTGAAGGTCGCAGCACAAGCCCGGTCGGATGAAGGGCCGGATGGAGCGGCGCTTCAAGCGGCGATCGTCTCGCGTATCCAGGATTCGCTGCTGCCCGGCGAAGCGGCGGAAGGCGATCTGACCTGGGTCGAAGGCGCAGCCGGCGTGTTGCTTGCCGCTGCCGCCCGCCGCAAGGCAGGTACCGCAGTGATCGAGATGGCATCGACCAGCGACGAGCGCCGCTACTTGCGCATTGCGCTGATCAACGACGACATGCCGTTCCTGGTCGATTCGGTCTCATCGGCGATTGCCGAGGCAGGACTGGTGATCGATCGCCTTGCCCACCCCGTTGTCTCGGTAGAGCGCGATGACGAAGGCAGCCTGATCGCGCTGCCGGATGTCGGCACCGAAGGCGCGATGCGCGAATCGATGATCTATATCGAGACCGAGCGCGTCGATGCCCGGCAGCGTGGCGAACTGCATCGCCGGCTTGACGAAACGCTGAAGGACGTGCGCGCCGCAGTGGTCGACTGGCCGCAGATGGTGGCGGCGATGACTGCCGATTCCGCGCAAGTCAGCGATGTGGAAGGCGCCGAGCTGCTGCGCTGGTTCGCCGGCGGCATGCTCACCCAGCTGGGCCATGTCACCCGTCGCCGCGATGGCAGCCATGCCGACCTGCTGGGCGTCTGCCGCCGGGGTGAGCGCGATCTGCTCTCCGAAGCCAGCTACCAGCGCGCGTTCGCTGCGTTCGACGCACAGCTTGCCGCCAACGATATTCGCGCGCCGATGGTCATCAAGGCCAACCGCATGGCCACCGTCCACCGCCGCGTGCCGATGGACCTGTTTTTGGTACCGGTGCTGGAGGACGGCAAGGTTGCCGCGCTTTCGGTCCACGCCGGCATCTGGACGAGCGCGGCCCTGGCCGCGACGCCCGACCGCGTGCCGCGCCTGCGCACGCTGCTGGCAGGCATGGGCGCCAAGCTGGGCCTAGACCCCACCGGCCACACCGGCAAGGCGCTGGCTCATGCACTGACCAGCCTGCCACACGACCTCGTTCTTGGCCTTGCCGAAGCCGACGTGGAACGTCTGGCAACCACCATGAGCAGCCTGGTCGACCGGCCGCGCCCGCGCCTGATCGTCACCAGCTCGCCGCTCTCGCGCCACCTGTTCGCCTTCGTGTGGATCACGCGCGACACGCTTTCGACGCAGATGCGCAAGCGTATCCAGTCGCTGATCGAGGATGCCGCGCAGGCGCCGACGCTCGATTGGGCCCTGACGGTCGAGGCGGGCAACCTCGTCATGATGCGCTACACGCTGGACATTCGCGATGGTGCGCAGGCGCTGGACGAAGTCGCGCTCGACAATCGCCTGCAGGTGATGCTGCGCGGCTGGGGTGAGGCAGTGGAGGCCGCGCTCGGCCAGTCGGTGGAGCCTGCGCGCGCCGCCGCCATCGCCGCGCGCTACGCCGATGCCTTCCCGATGGCCTATCGCAGCGACTACGGTCCGGGCGAAGCCGCCATCGACATCGCCCACATGCGCAAGATCGTGATCGGCGAAGCGGCCGAGGGCGAGCGCTTCCAGGGCCACCGCGACGTGCGCCTCTACGCACATGACAGCGATGCCGACGGCCAGCTGCGCCTGAAAATCTATCAGGCGGAAGGCAGTCTGGCCCTGTCCGACGCGGTGCCGGCGCTGGAGAATTTCGGCTTCCGCGTACTCTCCGAAATGCCGACGCCGCTGGAAAAGGGCCGCATCGGCACGATCCACGATTTCACCCTGGCACTGCCCGCGGGGCTTGACGCGGCGGAGGTGCTGAAGCTTTCGTCGATGATCGAGGATGCGCTGGGCGGCGTGCTTAATGGCCTGGGCGAAGACGATCCGTTCAACCGCCTCGTCCCCGGACTGGGCCTCTCCAAGCGAGAGGCGAACTGGCTGCGCGCCTGGTATCGCTACTTGCGGCAGGCCGGCAGCAATTACGGCATCGCCACTGTCGTCGATGCGCTTCAGGGCGCGCCGCGCGTGTCGCTGGGCCTGATCGACCTGTTCCGTGCGATTCACGATCCGGCCTTCACCGGCGATCGCAACCAGGCGAAAGCGGCTGCGCAGGATGCGATCCGCGAAGGGTTGGCGGGCGTCAACGCGATCAACGACGACCGTCTGCTGCGCGCCTATCGCGACCTTGTCGGCGCGATGCTGCGTACCAATGCCTTTGTCCCGGCGGGTCAGCTGGCGCTGGCCTTCAAGCTCGATTCCGCACTGGTTCCGGGCCTGCCGAAGCCGCTGCCGTGGCGTGAGATCTTCGTCTATTCGCGCCGCGTGGAAGGTATCCACTTGCGCGCCGGACCGGTGGCGCGCGGTGGCCTTCGCTGGTCCGACCGTCGCGACGACTATCGCACCGAAATCCTGGGCCTGATGAAGGCGCAGCGCGTGAAGAACGCGGTGATCGTGCCGACCGGCGCCAAGGGCGGCTTCTATCCCAAGCAGCTTCCCGATGCCGCGCTGGACCGCGCCGGCTGGGCCGCCGAAGGGCAGGCCAGCTACGAGATCTTCATCTCCACGCTGCTGTCGATCACTGACAATATTGAGGATACCACCGTCACCCATCCGGAGGGCGTGGTGATTCTTGACGGCGAGGACCCCTACTTCGTCGTCGCGGCGGACAAGGGTACGGCCAAGTTCTCCGACGTGGCCAATGGCATCGCCGAATCGCACGACTTCTGGCTGGACGATGCTTTCGCCAGCGGCGGTTCGAACGGATACGACCACAAGGCCATGGGCATCACTGCCAAGGGTGCGTGGCTTTCGGTCCAGCGCCACTTCCTGGAGCAGGGCGTGGACGTGCAGGTCGATCCGGTGCGCGTCGTCGGCTGCGGTGACATGTCGGGCGATGTGTTCGGCAACGGCATGCTGCTGTCGAAGACGCTCAAGATCGTTGCGGCATTTGATCACCGCCACATCTTCCTTGACCCCAATCCCGATCCGGCCGCCAGCTGGGCAGAGCGCAAGCGCCTGTTCGAGCTGTCGCATTCGAGCTGGGACGACTATGACAAGTCGCTGATCTCGCAAGGCGGCGGCGTATTCTCGCGCAAGTCGAAGTCGATCCCGCTGACCGAGCAAGTGCGTGAGGCACTGGGCATTTCGGCCACCGAACTCGATCCGGATTCGCTGATTTCGGCGATCCTCTGGGCCAAGGTGGACCTGCTGTGGTTCGGCGGCATCGGCACCTATGTGAAGGCATCAAGCGAGAACAACGCGGTCGTCGGCGATCCCGCCAACGATACACTGCGCGTCAGCGCCAACGAGGTTGGTGCGCGGGTGATCGGCGAGGGTGCCAACCTGGGCGTCACCCAGGCCGGCCGCATCGAATTCGCCGCGCGCGGCGGGCGCATCAATGCCGACTTCATCGACAATTCGGCCGGCGTCGACTGCTCGGACAACGAGGTGAACATCAAGATCGCCCTCGCTGCCGCCAAGCGGGCTGGGGCACTGACCGAGCCGCAGCGTGTCGAACTGCTGGCGCAGATGACCGACGAGGTCGCGCATCTGGTGCTGGAGGACAACCGCCTTCAGGCTCTGGCGCTTTCCATCGCCGAACGTGGCGGTGCCTCTGCCATGCCGGCGCAGGTTCGCCTGATCGAAACGCTGGAGGAAGGCGGCAATCTCGACCGTCGTACCGAGGGCCTTGCCGATAATGAAGTGCTGGCCCGCCGGGCGCAGGACGGTCGCGGGCTGACCCGGCCCGAACTGGCGGTGCTGCTCTCCAGCGGCAAACTGGTGCTGCAGGACGCGATCGAGAAGAGCGACCTTGCCGCCGACCAGAGCCTTGAGGCGCTGCTGCTCGCCTCGTTCCCCAAGCCGATGCAGGAGCGTTTCGCACCCTTCATCGAAGGCCACCGCCTGGCTGGTGAGATCATCGCCACCAAGCTGGCCAACCGCATCGTCAACCGGCTGGGCATCGTCCACCCGTTCGAACTGGCCGAGGAAGAGGGCGCGGAACTGGCGCAAGTCGCCGCAGCCTTTGCGCTGGCGGTGCAACTGTTCGACCTCGATACGCTGTGGGCACGTCTTGAAACCGCGCCGATGAGCGAGAATGCGCGCCTTGCGCTGTTCGCCAAGGTGGCGGTTGCGGTGCGCAGCCATATGGCGGACCTGCTGCGCGCAGGTGCTGGCCGCATCGCGCCGACCGAACTGATTGCCCGCATCGGCAAGCAGGTGGCCGCGCTTTCGGTCGATACCGAGGAACTGCTGGGCGAACGCGTTGCTCAGCACTCGCAGAAGCTGCGGGACGGGCTGCTGGAGCTTGGCGCTCCGGAAGCCGAAGCGGTGGCGGTTGCGGGGCTCTACGACCTCGACGGTGCCGTTGGCATCGCCGAACTCGCCGCTGAAACCGGGATCGATGCCCGCCGTCTGGTGGGTGCCTTCTCGCGCATCGGAGCGGGACTGGGCCTCGACTGGGCGCAGGCCAATGCGGCGACGATGAACCCGTCGGACCCGTGGGAACGCCTGCTGGTCGCGGGCCTTGCGCGCGATTTCCAGCAGATGCGCCTGGACTTCCTCAAGACCCTGGCGCGGACCGAGACCGGCAAGGCCGATCCCGCCGCCGCTGCCGAGGAATGGGGCCGTACGCACACCGCCGCGATCCGTACCTTCCGCAACATGGTGCAGCGCGCGGAAAAGACCGTGCCGCTGAGCCCGGCCATGCTGGCACAGATCGCCAGCCAAGCGCGGAACTTGTTGGGCAGGTAACGAATGAGGGAGGGGGCCTACGGGCTCCCTCCCCACCATTTCTCCGTCATTGCGAGCGTAGCGAAGCAATCCAGAGCGGCTCAAGACGGCCCTGGATTGCTTCGCTACGCTCGCAATGACGAATGGAGAGACGGGCAGCTTAACCCGCGGGGGGCGCCACTCGTCGGGCCACAGTTCGCGCAATCGTCGGGCCCAGCAGCAGGATGGCGAGCATCCGCATCGTCTGCATCGTCATCACGAAACCCATGTCCACCGGCGAATTGGCGGCAATGATCGCGATCGAGTCCATGCCGCCGGGGCTTGTCGCCAGATAGGCGGTGGCGAGGCTCACATGCGCGATGCGTGTCAGCAGCAGGGCTAGCAGAAAGCAGGCCGTCATCATCGCCGCGATCGAGGCGACTACGGCGGGCAGGGCGCGGCGCGCACGCTCCACCGTTTCCCGCGTGAAGCGCATGCCGATGCCCCAGCCGACGATCATGTAGGCAATCGCCATCATCAGGCGCGGAAACTCGAAATTGTGGACGAGGCCGGTCGCCTGCAGGATGCAGCCCACGATCATCGGTCCCAGAATGTTGGGCGCGGGCAGGCGTACCAGTCTTCCGCCCACCGCCCCGGTTGCCGCGACCATCAGGGTCGTCGCAAGGCCCCAGGGATCGACCGGCGTAAGCCAGTCCATGCCCGGCCGTATCGGATGTGCGCCACTGCCGGAGCCCAGAAGCATGGCCAGCGCCGATGCGCCCACGGCCACCATCAGCACGCGCAGATAGGTCATGAAGGCGACCAAACGATGATCCTCGCCATAGTCGCGCGCCATGATGACCATCGCTGTCGCTAGCCCCGGCGCGGAGCCCCAGACGGCCACGGCACCGGGCAGTACTTTCAGGCGCGCTAGCAGAAACCCGGCGCCATAGGCGACGAACAGCGTGGCGACCGAAACGAAGACGAAAATGGGCCATTCGGCCACGAACCGGGGCAGCAGGTCCGGCCCGAACGAAGAGGCGATCAGGCAGCCGATCAGCGATTGCGATGCGGCGAACATCACAGGAGGGGTGCCCAGCGCCGAACCTCTCGTAGCGAAAATGATTGCCGCCAGCATCGGCCCTAGCAACTGGCCCGCCGGTAGCCCGGCCCATTCCAGCGCACCGGCAAAGATCACCGAAATCGCGATCAGCGATAGCCAGCGGGGCAGGGCGGGGCTTTTGGCGAGCTTCGGCAAGGGCATCACTCCAGCGGAAGCGCGCGCGCTTCCTTCACGGCTTCCAGCACGATGATCGACTTTACATCGCGCACGCCGGGAATGCGCAGCAATGTCTTGAGCGTGATTTGTGACAGATGATCGACGTTCCGGGCGACGACATGGACAAGATAGTCCATGTCCCCCGTCACCGCATTGCAGGCGATGACGTAGGGATGCTCGCGGATTGCCTCTTCGAAACGCCGAATGATCTCGTCCACATGGGCGTTGAGGTTGATCAGCACGTAGGCTTCCAGTTCGAAGCCCAGCTTGCGCGGGTCCAACACCGCCGCATAGCCCCGGATCACGCCTTCGTCCTCCAGCCGCTTGATGCGGCGGCTAACCGGCGTGGCGGACAGCGCGGCCTTTTCGGCGACTTGCGCCACCGGCATGCGCGCATCTTCCTGAAGCGCGGCGATGATCCTGCGGTCGAACAGGTCAAGCTGCATGAATCGCCTTTCCAAAGGTTCTGTCTTGGTGGAATCCACCAATAGCACTCTGATTGGCGGGCGCAATCGCACGGAACTGACGTGGGGGCTGTGCTATTCTCCTTTCACATGAAGACGCCGTGCACCGAAACATCCACAAGCGGCCTTCGGGGAGAGTACGAAGGCGCGGCTGACGACTACACCGTCGGTCAGCACTGGCATGCCTATACCCCCGAAATGCATGACCGCTGGCGCCGCCTCTACGCGCGGCAATCGGCCCTGGTCGAAACGCATGCCTGCGCGGCGTTCCGTGAGGGGCTTGCCCGTCTGGACTGCGCCGACGGCATTCCCCGGTTCGAGGATGCCAACGCCATTCTTCAGCCGGCGACTGGGTGGACGCTGGTGGGCGTGCCCGGTTTCATTCCCGACGCGGTGTTCTTCGATCACCTCGCCCATCGCCGCTTCCCGGTGACGCGCTGGCTGCGCGAGGAACATGAGCTGGACTATCTGGTCGAGCCGGACATCTTTCACGACTTCTTCGGTCATGTGCCGATGCTGCTGGATCCCACGATCGCGGACTTTCTCGAACTCTACGGCAAGGCCGGGGAACGGGCGATGGCGATGGATGCGCTGCCGATGCTGGCGCGGATCTACTGGTACACCATCGAATTCGGCTTGGTGCGCGAAAATGGCGGCCTGCGCGTGTTCGGTGCCGGCATCATCTCGTCCTCCGGAGAGACGCGCTACTCGCTGGAAGACCGCGATGTGCTGCGCCTGTCGTTCGACGCGGTCCGCGTGATGCGCACCGGCTACATGATCGATTCCTTCCAGAAGACCTATTTCGTCCTCGAAAGCCTGCAACAGCTGATCGAGGATCTTGTCGGGCTCGATTTCGGCCCGGTCTACGAAAACTGGCGCGCTGAGACGCCGATCCCAGCCGGAGCACTGCTTGCCGGCGAAGCCCCCTTCGGAGAACTGACACCATGACCGATATCTTCGACAATCCCATCGGACTCGACGGGTTCGAATTCGTCGAATTCTCCGCGCCGGAAAAGGGCGTGCTGGAGCCCGTGTTCGAAGCGATGGGCTTCACGAAGATCGCGCGCCATCGTTCGAAGGACGTGGAACTCTGGCGCCAGGGTGGCATCAACTTCATCACCAATTACGAGCCGCACAGCCCGGCGTGGTTCTTCAGCCGTGAGCATGGCCCCTCCGCCTGCGGCATGGGCTTCCGTGTACGTGACGCCCGCGCGGCCTATGCCGAACTGCTGGCCCGCTCGGCCGAGCCGGTGCAGGTGGCGACCGGCCCGATGGAACTACACCTTCCCGGCATTCGCGGCATCGGCAATTCGATCATCTACCTGATCGACCGCTATGAGCGGAACGGAGACGGCGCGCTGTCGATCTACGACATCGACTTCGACTATCTGCCCGGTGTGGACCGTCACCCGGTCGGTGCGGGCTTCGACCTGATCGATCACCTGACCCACAACGTCTACGGCGGCCGCATGGCCTATTGGGCGGATTACTACGAGAAGCTCTTCAACTTCCGCGAGATCCGCTATTTCGACATCAAGGGCGAATATACCGGCCTCACCTCCAAGGCGCTCACCGCGCCGGACGGCAAGATCCGCATTCCGCTCAACGAAGAGGCTGAGGGCGGGAAGGGCCAGATCGACGAATTCCTGCGCGCCTTCAATGGCGAGGGCATCCAGCACATCGCGCTGATCTGCGACGATCTCGTCGGTGCGTGGGACAAGCTCAAGGCGCTGGGCGTGCCGTTCATGACTGCGCCGCCGGAAACCTATTACGAGATGCTGGACGAGCGTCTTCCGGGCCATGGCGAGCCGGCGGACGAACTGAAGATGCGCGGCATCCTGCTCGATGGCACGACGGATGGGGGGCAGCCCCGCCTGCTGCTCCAGATCTTCGCCGAAGCGCGCGTCGGGCCGGTGTTCTTCGAATTCATCCAGCGCAAGGGTGATGACGGTTTCGGGAACGGAAACTTCAAGGCGCTGTTCGAAAGCATGGAGCGTGACCAGATCCGTCGCGGCGTGCTGAAGGTGGAAGAACCCGCCGAATAAACGGCGCCGTGCAAACGAAATTGGGAGAGACGGGCGGGCCCATGCAGGCTCGCCCGCAATTCCCGGGAGACTGACGATGACTGACAAGACCCCCGTTTTGGGCGGAATCCACCACGTCGCCTACCGCTGCCGCGACGCCAAGGAGACGGTCGAGTTCTATCGCGATGTGATGGGCATGGATTTCATGCTCGCCATTGCCGAGGACAAGGTGCCCTCCACCGGCGCGCCCGATCCCTACATGCACGTGTTCCTCGACTGCGGCGGCGGCAATGTGCTGGCGTTCTTCGAACTGCCGAATTCGCCCGACATGGGCCGGGACGAGGCAACGCCGGCCTGGGTCCAGCACATCGCCTTCAAGGTGGAGAGCGAGGAGTGCCTTCTGTCCGCCAAGGAACGGGCCGAGGCGCGCGGGCTTCAGGTGATCGGGCCGATCCACCACGGCGTGTTCAAGTCGATCTACTTCTTCGATCCCAACGGCCACCGTCTTGAACTGGCATGGCAGTTCGGCACCTCTAGCCAGATGGCGCAGTTGAAGGCCGTTGCGGACGATATGCTGGAGGAATGGTCGCGTACCAAGCGCGCACCGCGCCATGCCGCGTGGCTGCACGAGAAGATCGCAGCGGAGTCGTAAGGCCGTGCGCCTCCACGGCTACTGGCGCAGCTCCACCAGCTATCGCCTGCGCATAGCGCTGAACCTGAAGGGGCTGGAATACGAGCAGGTTTCCGTGAACCTGCTAAGCGCGGAGCAGCGCTCCGGGGAATATCGCCGCCTCAACCCCTTCGGTGGTGTTCCCCTGCTGGAGTACGATGGGCGCACGTATGCGCAGTCGATGGCGATACTGGAATGGCTCGACGAGCGCTTCCCGGATCGCCCGCTACTGCCGCGCGATACCGAGGACCGTTTCGTCTCACGCGAACTGGCGACGGCGATTGCGACCGAGCTTCACGCGCCGCTGAACCTGCCGGTGCTGCAGTATCTCAAGCACGATCTCGGCCACTCGCAGGACCAGGTGGATGCCTGGTATCGCCACTGGCTTGCCCGCACGTTCGAGGGGCTGGAAGCGCGCGTGAACCAGCGTGGCGCGGGCGATTTCCTGTTCGATGCGCCGGGTCTGTTCGAATGCGTGCTGGTGCCGCAATTCTACAATGCCCGGCGTTTCGAGTTGGATCTGTCGGCCTATCCCGGCCTCGTCCGGATCGACAATGCCTGCTCAGAACTGCCGGCGTTCATGGCCGCGCATCCGGACAGCCAGTCTGCCAAGAGCTAACGCGGGCAGCTTCAGTAGAAGCCTATAAACGGATTGAACCCCGAGTGTATGGGCGCCGTGGATCGATTTCTTGAAGCAAGTCCCACATCGCGAGGGGTAGGTTTTTCAATCAGGGGCTGCCGTTCCGGCTTTCTAATGTTGCGGTCTTCAAGCCCGCCTGCAATCTTCAGCGCTTGCGGACATTCGCTCAGCTTGAACGAGTAATTGTCGGAAATGGAAGAAATTTTCAGGAAATTGAACGACCCGGCAGTGCTTCCGCCATTGGCCTTCCGTCGCAATCACCGCCATTATGAGCTCGTCAGCTATGTGAATTGCCTTCTGGGATGCCGCATCAGCGGCAACGCAGTGGATGCGGCTCTATTCGAAAGCAGGATTGAACAATTCCTGGCGTCTCACCCACAGACACCTGAAGCAGCCAGTTACTACAAGTTGGTGGCAGATTTCGTTGAGTCCGAGGCTTGATGCCAAATAGCCCGCCCCGGATACCTGACATCTCTGGCGTATCGCAGTTCTAACGGCAAAACTTCGCGCCATCGCCTTCCAGATGGAAGTGGTTGGCGTGGGCGGAATTGTAGTCCGGCCCGAGCGTGGTGCCGAAGCGCTTGCAGGCGCTGTCGTGGACCACGCGCAGAAAGCGGCGTTCGGCAGGGGTGCCACCGTTCCAGTCTTCCAGAACGGTAATGCGGCGGCCATCGGCCAGCACGAAGCCGGACACGTCGATGGCATTGGCAGTGGCATGGCCCGAACGCCGCGCGGTTCCGGCGACATTGCGACAGTTGTAGCTGCCGTAAGTCTCGATGCTGATGATCCGGCTGCCCAGGATCTGCTGCGCCGCGCGGTCCACACCGAAACGCGCCCATGCCGCGAACGGCGTTGCGGTGGTGCAAGTCACGGGGCCGAGGTTGGTGACGCTCACCGTCGTGCTATCGGTGTTGAGTGCCGAGAGCTTCACCGTGCCCACGGTAGAGCAGCCGCTGCCGTAATACCTGTCTGCCACGGGGGAGAACACCGCATGCTGCGCGCCCAGCGTGGCCATGCATTGCCGCGTCTCGGGCGAGACCGGTGGCGTAACGGGGCCTGAGGTTTGCGTTGGACGCCGCTGCGGCTTCTCGCGCTCACCGCCCACGCAGGCGCCAAGCGCCGCGATCAGGGGCAGCGTAACTATCAGTCGGGGGAGGGCTTTCATGGTCCCGCCTAGCATCCGATCCTTTCGTGAACCTCAGATTAGCTTCGCGGCATGTGCCTCTGGAATCGGGCGAGTCGAGTTTTCCACTGGCGATTGCCCTCCGGCGATGGCGGAAATTCGTGGAAGATCGCTGCGGCGTAACGATCTGGCGCAAGCGGCCGGAGAATCGTTTGACAAATTTCCTGACCTCTTTAGACGCGGCTCCGGGCCACGCGGTCCCAACGCCGCGCGTGCTCTCTGTAAGGAGAGTCAGAAATGACTGATATTATTAGCGTTCCCGCGCGCAAACCTGCGCGTCCGCACTTCTCTTCCGGTCCTTGCGCCAAGCCGCCCGGATATGCCCCCGAAAAACTGAATACCGAAGCACTCGGCCGCTCGCACCGCGCCAAGATCGGCAAGACGCGCCTTGCGTACTGCATCGATCTGATGCGCGAAGTTCTGCAGCTGCCCGACACGCATCGCATCGGTATCGTCCCAGGCTCCGACACCGGCGCCTTCGAGATGGCCATGTGGACCATGCTCGGCGCCCGCGGCGTTACCGCGCTGGCCTGGGAAAGCTTCGGTGAGGGCTGGGTTACCGACGCCGTCAAGCAGCTGAAGCTGGAACCCACGGTGTTCCGCGCCGATTACGGCCAGCTGCCCGACCTCGACAAGATCGACTGGTCCGACGACGTGCTTTTCACCTGGAACGGCACCACTTCGGGCGTGCGCGTTCCGGACGCCAACTGGATCCCGGCCGACCGCGAGGGCCTGTCCTTCGCAGACGCCACCTCGGCGGTCTTCGCCTATGACATCGACTGGTCCAAGATCGACGTTGCCACCTTCTCCTGGCAGAAGGTTCTGGGCGGCGAAGGCGGCCACGGCGTCCTGATCCTCGGCCCCCGCGCGGTCGAACGCCTTGAAAACTACACCCCCAGCTGGCCGCTTCCCAAGGTGTTCCGCCTTGTTTCGAAGGGCAAGCTGGCAGAGGGCGTGTTCAAGGGCGAAACCATCAACACCCCCTCGATGCTCGCCGTCGAGGACGCGATCTTCGCTCTGGAATGGGCCAAGGGTCTGGGCGGTCTCGAAGGGCTGAAGGCCCGTTCGAACGCCAATGCCCACGCGCTGGACAAGATCGTTGCCGAGCGTGACTGGCTTTCGCACCTCGCGATCGACAGCGGCACCCGCTCCAAGACCTCGGTCTGCCTCTCCGTCGAAGGCGCCGATGCCGACTTCATCAAGAAGTTCGCCGGCCTGCTCGAAAAGGAAGGCGCAGCCTACGACGTCGCCGGATACCGCGATGCCCCTCCGGGCCTGCGCATCTGGTGCGGCGCGACCGTCGACACTGCCGACGTCGAGGCGCTGGGACCGTGGCTCGACTGGGCCTACGCGACCGTCAAGGCCGGCTGAGCCAGACTGTAATACCGTAAATGGCGTCGCCCCCGCGCAGGCGGGGGCCCCGCTTTCCTTCCTTCCGCCCGACGCCAGAGCTGCGTTCGACGAGCGGACCCCCGCAAGATGCGGGGATGACGATAAGGGAACAAGACCATGACCAAGCCCCGCGTCCTCATTTCGGACAAGATGGACCCCAATGCCGCCCGTATCTTCGAGATCCGCGGCTGCGACGTAGACGTCATCACCGGCGAAACGCCCGAGCAGCTGATCGCCCGCATCGGCGACTATGATGGCCTCGCCATCCGTTCGTCGACCAAGGTCACCAAGGAAATCCTCGCCGCTGCGAAGAACCTGAAGGTGATCGGCCGCGCCGGTATCGGCGTCGACAACGTCGATATCCCGGCCGCTTCGGCCCAGGGCGTCGTGGTGATGAACACGCCGTTCGGCAACTCGATCACCACCGCCGAACACGCCATCGCCATGATCTTCGCTCTGGCCCGCCAGATCCCGGAAGCCAACGCGCAGACCCAGCAGGGCCTGTGGCCGAAGAACGGCTTCATGGGCGTTGAAGTCACCGGCAAGACGCTCGGCCTGATCGGCGCGGGCAACATCGGTTCGATCGTCGCCAGCCGCGCGCTTGGCCTGAAGATGAAGGTCGCCGCCTTCGATCCGTTCCTGACGCCTGAGCGCGCCGTGGAAATGGGCGTGGAAAAGGTCGATCTCGACACTCTGCTTGAACGGGCGGACTTCATCACGCTGCACACGCCGCTGACCGACCAGACCCGCAACATCCTCTCGGCCGAGAACCTGGCCAAGACCAAGAAGGGCGTGCGCATCGTCAACTGCGCCCGCGGCGGCCTGATCGACGAAGCGGCCCTGAAGACCATGCTCGACAACGGCCACGTCGCCGGTGCCGCGCTCGACGTGTTCCAGACCGAGCCCGCCAAGGACTCGCCGCTGTTCGGCACGCCGAACTTCATCTGCACCCCGCACCTCGGCGCATCGACCACCGAAGCGCAGGTCAACGTGGCGCTTCAGGTTGCCGAGCAGCTGGCTGACTTCCTGGTCAACGGCGGCGTCACCAACGCGCTGAACATGCCGTCGCTCTCGGCTGAGGAAGCGCCGAAGCTGAAGCCCTACATGAAGCTGGCTGAAATGCTGGGTTCGATGGTTGGCCAGCTGACCCGCGATTCGGTTCCCCGGATCTCGATCCACGTTGAGGGCGCCGCTGCCGAACTGAACCAGAAGCCGATCACCGCTGCCGTGCTGGCCGGTTTCATGCGCGTCCAGTCGGACACCGTGAACATGGTCAACGCGCCGTTCCTTGCCAAGGAACGCGGCCTTGAAGTGCGCGAAGTGAAGACCGAGCGCGAGGGCGACTACCACACGCTGGTCCGCGTCTCGGTGAAGACCGAAGCGGGCGAGCGCTCGGTGGCCGGCACGCTGTTCAACAACGTCGAACCGCGTCTGGTCGAACTGTTCGGCATCAAGGTCGAGGCCGAACTGGCTGGCGACATGATGTACATCGTCAACGAGGACGCCCCGGGCTTCATCGGCCGCATCGGCACCCTGCTGGGTGAGAATGCGATCAACATCGGCACCTTCAACCTCGGCCGCCGCGATGCCGGTGGCGAGGCGGTGCTGCTGCTCTCGGTCGACAGCGCCGTGCCGGAGGACGTCCTGAAGGCGGCCACCGCGCTTCCGGGCGTGAAGACGGTAAAGGCGCTCAAGTTCGTCTGATCTGACGGATTAAAGCTCCCAACGGAAGGGGCCGGCATCTTCGGGTGCCGGCCCCTTTTCTTTATTTAACTGGATGTTGTGCGACCGTTCCCGGAATCATGTTCCGCTTCCATTCGGTGCCGAGTCCGGAGATTCTATGCCCGCTGCTTTCCTGTTGGCCGCTGCGATAGTGGGTGCTGCACCGCCCTGTGCGGCCATTCCCGGCGCGACCGAAATTCTCTCCGACAAGTCGGTTGAGTGGGTGGTCGTAGGCGAGCATCACGGCACCAGCGAAACGCCTGCGATCTTCGCCGATCTTGCCTGCTTGGCGGCCCACGTGGGGCGAGCGCCGGTCATTGCGCTCGAACTTCCCGCGAATGATGCAGAAGCCATCAACGCATTTCTCGCGTCCGCGAATGATGATGATGATGCGATGAGGCAGTTGCTTCAGCGTCCATTCTGGCACGGTTCGTTGAAGGATGGCAGATCCAGTGAAGCGATGGTTCTTCTTTTGGGGCGCCTGCGTCAGATGAAAGCGAAAGGCCTCATTCGCGGCGTTGTACCCGTCCAGCCATTCGCCATGCTCCCGGGACCGGCCTTTGAACAGGCGATGGCCGATAACGTCCGCAAATCATCGCCTTCGTCCAGCGATCTGGTGCTGGTTCTGGTTGGAAATTTGCATGCGCGGCTCTCGGAGCCGCTGCAGGAGCCAGTACGCGATTTGCCGCCACAACCGCGCATGGCGAGTTTCTTGCCTAAGGATCGCACGGTATCGCTGAGCGCGGAAGGCAATGGTGGCGCCCAGTGGAGCTGTGTTTTGGATCGCACACGTCAGAATGTCTGCGGGCCGAGTAAACCCTTGCCTGCCCTGGTCCAGAGAAGTCGGGGGATCGTTCGCTTGCCGGGAGCTGGCAGCACGTATTCCGGATACCTGAATATCGGAACTGCAACGACTCCCTCGCGACCAGCTGTGGCTCCCTAATCCCGGCTTCTGTTCTCAGGGAAGGGGGCTCGCCGCCCCCATGCCGTTACCGCGCGCCCATCGGCGGCGGCCCGCCACGCGGACCCATTCCACCCGGGCCGCCACGTCCCTTCGGACGCAGTTCCTGCGTGGAGAGGTAGCCGTCCTTGTCCGTATCCGCCGCGTCGAACTTCGCGCCTTCGTAGGCGAGCAGTTCCTCCAGCGAGACGCCGGCATCATAGTTGGTGTTAGCCTTGGCGATCACCGTGCCGGAGATCGGCTCGATTATGGCCGCCAACATCCGGTCGTCGTCGTCCTTGCCGAAACGGGGCGTGATGGCATCCGCGATCTGATCGCCGCTGTCGCCGAAAGCGCTACGTTCATCAGAGGCGGCGGAGCCCATCTGCTTTTGCCAGGCACTGAATTCCGCCATGGAGATATTGCCGTCGCCATTGGCATCGACCTTGGCGAAGCGCGCCTTGATCGCAGTGTCGCGGCGCGCGTCGATATAGGCGTGGAACTCGTCCAGCGTGACGATGCCGTTGCGGTCCGTATCGGCCTCCCGGAACATCGCGGTGACGACCTTGTCGTAATGCGCGCGGGAGATCGGCTTGGGCTCGCGCGGGCGTCCGCCGCCATCGCCGCCGCCGGGGGGAGGGCCGCCATGACCGCCGCCAGGGCCGCCGCCACCGCCGCCACCCATGTCGCCCATTCCACCCATGCCCCCCATATCGCCGCCCATCTGGGCGTGGGCGGGCGTCTGCAAGAGCAGCAGTGGAAGCAGTATCAGGGAAATCTTGCGCATCGACCTCTACCGTTGTTCGCGGAAAAAGGCTGGGCGCCGGCGGGCCGCTCGATCGCGACCCACGCCTGACGGACCAGCCCACGCAATGGATGGGGGCTGTGAATTCGAATGTTCGTCCCGCCAGACGATGGCGGTGGAATAGCCGGATGGACGGCCAATGTTGACAGGAAATTTCACGCAAATTGTCGCAGCTATTCGTTTCGGTGCGACAATCGCACCGGGCATTCGACATTCGGTGCCCGCCGGGCTAAGGGCGCCCTCGCTATGCAGGACAACGACCGCGATCTCTTGCCCGAAGGACTGGGCGACCGTCTTCAGCAGCAGGCCTGGGCCTCGCAAACCGTGCGCCGTGCCGCGCATGATGTGCTGGCGAGCCACGGCTATGAGCGCGTGGAGACGCCGCTGATCGAATTCGAGAAGGCGCTGGCGCACCGCATGGCGGGCGTGCAAGTGCGGCGCATGTTCCGCTTCGTCGATCCCGCTTCCATGCGGATGCTGGCGCTGCGTTCGGACATGACCGCGCAAGTGGCGCGCATCGCCGCCACCGGGCTGGCCGAAGCGCCGCGTCCGCTGCGCCTGTCCTATTCGGGGCAGGTCTGCACGATCAAGGGCGACGGCCTCGATCCGCGCCGTGAGCGGCTTCAACTCGGTGCCGAGCTGATCGGCACCGATTCGGTCGCCGCCGCGGCCGAGATCGTCGAGCTGGCGATCGAGACGCTGACCGCCGCCGGTGCCACCGGCATTTCGGTCGATTTCACCATGCCCGATCTGGTCGATACGCTTTCGGCTGAGGCTCTGCCGCTGCCCGTCGCGAATATCGAGGCCGTGCGCCAGATGCTGGACGCCAAGGACGCGGGTGGACTGGTGGACGTGGGCGGCGAGGCCTACCTGCCGCTGCTCTATGCCGTGGGCCCGTTTGAGAGCGCGATCGAGCGACTTGCGGAATTCGATGCTTCTGGCGCGCTTGCCAGCCGCATTTCCGGCCTGCGGGAAATTGCCGCGCGTGTGGCCGGCAAGGCGCGGCTCACGCTGGATCCGTCGGAGCGGCACGGCTTCGAATACCAGTCGTGGTTTGGCTTCATGATCTATGCCGAAGGCATCGCCGGTGGCCTGGGGCGCGGCGGCACCTACCGCATTCTCGGCCAGACGGGCCATCATCCGGAATCGGCGACCGGCTTCTCGCTCTATCCCGATCCGCTGGTGGACCTGCTGGCAGGCAAGGCCGAGGCGCCGCAGCGCCTGTTCCTGCCTGTCGGCCACGACGTGGCACTGGCTGCCCGCCAACGTGCGGTGGGCTGGGTGACGGTGGCGGCGCTTGCGGAAAGCGACGATCCGGTGTCGCTCGGCTGCTCGCACGTGTTGCAGGGCGGAGAGGCCGTGGCGCTCTGACGCCCGGCCTTTCGGGCTATTTCCCGAACACGCGCGCCAACCACGCATCGACGGCGGCGGTTGCCGGATAGTCCGGATCGCCCAGGCGCCGGTTGATTTCCATGTGCCCGCGCAGGCCCTCTCCGGGGAAGCCCTTGCGTTCGACTTGGGTGCCGGCGTTGCGCAAGGCGGCCTCCAGCGCTTCGGCCTGTCGCACGCCATCCGGCCGCTGGACATGGAGCAGCAGGAAAGCCGGTGCATTGGGGGCTGCGGCCTGCATGGTCGGAGAAAGCGCGCGCTGCCGGGCCGGATCGGTGCCGAAGGCCTGCGCATAAGTTTGCTGCATGATTCGCGGGCCGTCCGCCATCTGCGCCGAGACATCGTAAGCGGCACCGTCGATAGGGATCACCCCGGCAATATCGGCATAGGAAAGCCCGGCCTTGCGCAAGTATCGCGGATCGGTGCCGACCAGCGCGACAAGTTGCGCCCCGGCGCTGTGCCCCATCAGCACGACCTTGCCGGGCGTGATGTTCAGCGCCTTCGCCTGCTTGAGCAACTTGGCCAGCGCATCGGCAATATCCTGCGCCTGCTGCTCCACCGTTGCGTCGGGCACGAGGCGATAGTTGACGCTGGCAAAGGCATATCCCTCGCCGGTGTAGTGAGTGACCTTGTAAGGGCCGGTGGCGTTGTCCTTGTCCCCGCGCTTCCATCCGCCGCCGTGGACGAAGAGGATCAGCGGGGCAGGACCCTTGTGGGCGGCCGGCCAGAAATCCAGCGTTTGCAGGGAATCGGCACCATAGCTGAAGCTCGTCGCCCGTTCCTGCTTCTGGTCCTGCGCCGGTACGGCAGTCGCCGTCGTCAGCAGCAACGCACCGATTAGTGCAAGGGCAGGTATCCGGCGTTTCATCATAGTCGCAAAATCCCATGGTCTTGCATCCATGGTTTCCCATCGCAGCGGCGGGGTGCAAGCAATCAAGTGTATCGACTGGTAATCGGCACGTCACACCGATGTGCGACGGCACTGGGCGAGAGGTGCGGGCTTGACTAGCGGCCCGCCTTGCTCTTAGGGCGCCCACGAAAAGCCGGGGCGCCATTGCCCCACTAAAAATCCATATCGCCGAGTCCTGTCGAAGGGCGTTATTGGATCCACCTTGGCAGGGTGGCGGAGTGTATCCATGGCCAACGTAACTGTGATCGGCGCCCAGTGGGGCGATGAGGGCAAGGGCAAGATCGTCGACTGGCTGGCAAGCCGGGCTGACGCCGTTGTCCGTTTCCAGGGCGGCCATAACGCCGGCCACACGCTCGTCGTGGGCGAACAGGTCTACAAGCTTTCGCTGCTGCCTTCGGGCATCGTCACCGGCACGCTGTCGATCATCGGCAATGGCGTGGTGCTCGACCCGTGGCACCTGAAGTCCGAAGTCGAGAAGCTGCGCGGCCAGGGCGTTGAGATCAATCCCGAGAACTTCGCGATCGCGGACAATTGCCCGCTGATCCTGCCGCTCCACCGCGACCTTGACGGCCTGCGCGAAACCGCTGCCGGTTCGGGCAAGATCGGCACCACCGGTCGCGGCATCGGCCCGGCTTACGAAGACAAGGTCGGCCGCCGCGCCATCCGCGTCTGCGACCTTGCGCACCTGGACGCGCTGGATTCGCAGCTGGACCGCCTCTGCGCCCATCACGACGCGCTGCGCGCCGGCTTCGGCCAGCCGCCGGTCGATCGTGAAGCGCTGATCAACGAACTGCGCGAGATTGCGCCGTTCGTGCTCCAGTTCGCCCAGCCGGTGTGGAAGCGTCTGAACAAGGTTCGCAAGGCCGGCGCCCGCATCCTGTTCGAAGGCGCGCAGGGCGTGCTGCTCGACGTCGATCACGGCACCTATCCCTTCGTCACCAGCTCGAACACGGTTTCAGGCACGGCGGCTTCGGGTTCGGGCCTTGGCCCCTCGGCCACCGGCTTCGTGCTGGGCATCGTCAAGGCCTACACCACCCGCGTCGGTTCGGGCCCGTTCCCGACCGAGCTGGAGGATGAGACCGGCCAGCGCCTGGGCGAACGTGGCCACGAATTCGGTACCGTCACCGGCCGCAAGCGCCGCTGTGGCTGGTTCGACGCGGTGCTTACCCGCCAATCCTGCGCGATCTCCGGCGTGACTGGCATTGCGCTGACCAAGCTGGACGTGCTCGACGGGTTCGAGAAGGTGAAGATCTGCACCGGCTATCGCCTCAACGGCCCAAATGGCTCTCGGGTGCTGGACTACTTCCCCAGCCACGCCGCCGACCAGGCGAATGTCGAGCCGATCTACGAGGAAATGGACGGCTGGCAGGGCACCACCGCCGGCGCCCGCTCCTGGGCCGATCTGCCCGCACAGGCGATCAAGTACATCCAGCGCGTGCAGGAACTGATCGAAACCCCGGTGGCACTGGTTTCGACCAGCCCCGAGCGCGAGGACACCATCCTCGTACGCGATCCCTTCCTGGATTGATCGGATGCGGCGCGGGCTACAACTCGCGCCGCTTCTGCTTTTGCTGGGCATTGGCACGGTCGATGCCCAGCCCTCGCTTCCCCCATCTGCGCTCCCGCCGGTAGACCTGATCCGCGTGCTCAAGAGCGAGCGGCGCATGGAATTGTGGTCCGGCGGGCGGATCGTCCACGTTATCGACCACATCCAGCTTGGCGACCGGCCGGACGGCCCCAAGCATTTCGAGGGTGACGAACGCACGCCGGAAGGGCGCTATGCGATCGACTGGGGCAACCCGAACAGCGCCTATCACCTATCGCTGCATATCTCCTATCCCGATCCGGCGGACACCGCCTATGCGGCGGAGCGTGGTCGCTCGCCGGGTGGCATGATCATGATTCACGGCCAGCCCAACGGCATGGCAGGGCGCGCGGTGGGCGACTGGACCGATGGCTGCATTGCCGTTTCCAATGCCGAGATCGAGCTGTTGTGGGCAGCCGTGGGTGATGGCACGCCCATCGAAATCCAGCCGTAGGCCGATACGAATAGCCAGAAATGACCGATGCGACATATTCTCCATCGCGCCGGGTGTTTTCAGATTTTTAATGATGGTCTAGGGGGTTTCCCGGAGAGCTAGCTCCCTGTGGAGTCGGATCGAGGAGGCGATCGGGATCGGACCATGCTGCATGATGCGAAACTGAACGATGAACCCGGCCGTCTGGCAGCGCTACAGCGACTGGAGGTGCTCGACACCGCGCCGGAAGAGCCTTTCGAGAACGTGGTTTCGTTGGTGCGCACGGTGCTGGGCGTGCCGATGGCGGCCGTCACCCTGATCGATCAGGATCGCCAGTGGTTCAAGGCGCGCAGCGGGCTGGGCGTCAGCGAAACGCCGCGCAATGTCTCGTTCTGCACCCATGCGATCCGCCAGTCGGAGCCGTTTCTGATCGACGACGCGCGGCTCGACAACCGGTTCGCGGATAATCCCTTCGTAATCGGCGATCCCAATGTTCGCAGCTATGCCGGTATCCCGCTGCTCACCCCCGATGGCTATAACGTGGGCGTGCTCTGCGCGATCGACGACAAGGTGCGCACTTTCACGCCGGGTGAAGTGGATATCCTCGCCAACTTCGCGCGCATCGTCATGAACGAGCTGCAACTGCGCCACATTGCCGAGCGCGACCAGCTTACCGGCGCTTTGACGCGGCGCGGCTTTATCGAGAAGGCGGAGCAGGAAATCGCGCGGTTCCGCCGCTATCACCGGCCGTGCTGTCTGGCGCTGGTGGATATCGACCATTTCAAGGCGGTGAACGACACGTACGGCCATCCGGCGGGCGATGCCGTGCTGCGTGAGATGGTGGCCACCGTCGTCGGTGCGTCGCGCCCGGTGGACTTGCTCGGGCGCCTGGGCGGTGAGGAATTCGCGGTGCTTCTGCCCGAGACGGAGGCTTTCGAGGCGCTGCAAGCGGTGGAGCGGTTTCGCGAGACGCTGGCCGGGCTCGCGATCCCGCTGGCCGATGGCCGCGTCATCCACATCACCGCCAGCTTCGGCATCGCGCCGCTTTCGGATGCGGTGGAGACGGTGGAAGAGTGGATCGCCGCCGCCGATGGCCCGCTCTACGCCGCCAAGCGCGGCGGGCGGAACCGCTGCGAAATGCTGCATTGATCAGGGGCAGGCCGAAGCCTGCCCCCTTTCACATTCAATCGAACCTGAAGGCGGAAATCGCGGTCTTGAGCACAAGGTCGGACCAGACCTTCTCGCCCGCCGCTTCCGATGTGCCCGCCGCGACCATCAGCGGTAGCAGATGCTCCTCGCGCGGGTGGGAGAAGCGACCGCCGGGCGCCTCTGCCCAGAGCGCCAAGGCTTCGGAGCGGGTCTGCGCATCGGATGTGGCGGCGGTGGTCAGCCATTCGTCGAATGCTTGCGACAACGTGGTCGACTGCGGATTGCCGTAGCCGCGCATGTTGTGGAAGCTCATGCCCGAACCGACGATCAGCACGCCTTCGTCGCGCAGCGGGGCGAGCGCCTTGCCGGCGGCGATGTGCAGGGCCGGGTCGAGAGAGCGGTCCAGCGACATTTCCACCACCGGCACGTCCGCCTCCGGCCAGGCTACCTTCAGCGGGATGAACACGCCGTGGTCGTAACCGCGCTGCGCGTCCACGGTGGCGGTGAAGCCGGCGTTTTGCAGCAATTCGGTCGCGTGGGCCGCAAGGCCCGGTGCGCCGGGGGCATCGAAGCGCAGCTCGTAAGTATGCGCGGGGAAGCCGTAGTAATCGAACAGCAGCGGCGGGTTCTGCGCGCCGGTGAAGGCGAAGCCATCCGTTTCCCAATGGCCGGAGACGACCAGGATCGCCTTGGGCGGTTCGGGCAGGCGGGCGGGCAGCGATTGCAGGAATTCCGCCATCGTCGTCCAGTTGCCCTGCGGATCGGGCATGAAGAAGCAGGGGCCGCCGCCGTGCGGGATGAAGAAGCTGGGTTGGCGGGTCATGGGCGTAAATCCTTTCAGACGGTCCGGCCTGACCGGGTGGGAGAAAGCGCGAAAGCGCCGTCACCGATCAGGGCCTGGACGAGGAGGGCGATCGACCAGAATGCGGGATATTCCCAGCCGCCGCCCTTGGAATCGAAGAAGAAGCCATTGGCTCCGTGCACGGTGAAGATCGTGCCGAGCAGCAGCGGGATCAAGGCCAGCGCCACGATGCGCGGCTTGAAGCCCACGATCAGTGCAAGGCCGCCGGCAAGTTCGGCCGCCATCGTCACGTAGGCCAGCGCGGGCGGCAGGCCGATGCTGCCGAAGAACGCGGCGGTTCCGGCGGGAGTGAACACGAACAGCTTCAGCGCGAAGTGCGCCAGAAACGCGGCGCCGAGCGTGACGCGGAGGACAAGAGCGCCGTAGGGGGCGGTGCTGGAAGAGGTGTTGGTCATAGGGGGCTGATCCTTTCGAGCCCTGATCTAGACCTTCGCCCGCATGGTGATAATATCGTCATTCATTGAATGATTTTAAACCATGAGTGTTGAATGGATCGCCTGAAAGGGATCGAGGTTTTCGTGCGCGCCATTCGGCTGGGCGGGCTTTCCGCTGCCGCGCGGGAGCTTTCGATGTCTCCGGCGATGGCGGCGAAGCACCTGAACGCCCTTGAACAGCGCCTTGGCGCGACATTGGTGAACCGTACCACGCGTCGCCTTGCGCTGACCGAGGCTGGGGCGGCCTATCTCGACAAGGCCGAGCGGGTTCTGGCGGAACTGGAGGAAGCCGATGCCGAAGCCATGGCGCAGTCCGCCTCCGTCGAGGGGCTGCTGCGCGTGTCTGGCCCTGCCGCGTTCGGCAATGCCTATCTGGTCGATCTCGTCACCGCGTTCCATGCACTTCACCCGCAGGTGACCATCGAACTGGGCCTCAACGACCGGGTGGTGGACCTGCTGGAGGAGCGCTGGGATGTTGCCGTGCGGATCGGCAAGCTGGCGGACAGCAACCTTGTCGCGCGCAAGCTGGCGCCGGTGCGGATGTCCATCTGCGCATCGCCCGACTATCTGGCGCGGCGCGGCACGCCGGTCTCGATCGACGATCTGCCCGCGCATGATTGTCTTGGGTACACGCTGAGCGGGGAGACCGGCACTACCCGCTGGGGTTTCGGTGCGGACGGCAGTCGGCCGGTGGCGGTGCGGGGATCGCTTCATGCCAACAACGGGCAAGTGCTGGCGAAGGCGGCGATCGCGGGGATGGGGCTGGTCTACGGGCCGCGCTTTTTCGTCGATTGCGCGATTGCCGACGGACGGCTGATCGAACTGGATCTGGGCATGGAACTGATCGATCTGGGCGCGGTTCACGCCGTTACCCATCGCACCCGGCGTCCGGCGGCGAAGACGCGCGCGTGGATCGATTTTCTGGTGGAGCGGCTGCCGCCGATGGCGCAGAACTGGTGATCCCGGGTTACCAAGCCCCGGAAATCATACCCGTACCTTCAATCCGCCCTCAGAAATCGACGGCGATCCCGTTACGCACCCAATCGCCATAGCGGGTGGGGGAGATCCCGTCCGGGTCTTCCTCATCCGCCTTGGCCGCCTCTTGGGGAGAGGGTTGGGGCGCGGGGTCGTTCGTCCAGTGGGCGGGCTTCTTGAAGCCTTCGGGACGTTTGGTGGCGCGTTCGGTCATCCGGCCCATGTGGTGTGGGTGGCGTAAAAACGCAATCCGTTATAGGGGCCGTCGATGGACATTCCCGGCCTTCCCGCGCGCCGTGCCGCGCTAAACCTTATCGATGCCGTCTTGCGGCGGGGTGAAACGCTTGACCAGGCGGCAGGCACTGCGCTTGCCCGTGTGAGCGGGGACGCCGACCGGGCGCTGGCCCGCGCCATTGCCGGCGAAGTGCTGCGCTGGCGCACCGACCTGGACGAACTGATCAATTCCGCCACGCGCCTGCCGCTGGCGGACGATGCCAAGGCGCGCGCGGTGCTGGAAATCATGCTGGTGCAAGTGCTGCGGCTGGAAACGCCCGCGCATGCCGTGATCGCCACCGGCCTGCCGCTGCTGATGGGCGGCCCGCGCCGCCTTGCCCACGGCGTGTTCTCCACCCTGACCAAGCGTGAAGTGGCGCTGCCCGAAGTGCCGACTTTGCCCGATGCGGTGATGGAGCGCTGGGGCGAGCATGGCATGGCCATGGCCGCCGGTCTGGCCGCGCCGCCCCCGCTCGATCTTGCGCTGCGCGATCCGGCCGAGACGCAGGAATGGGCCGAACGGCTGGGCGGCATTTCGCTGATGCCGGGCCATGTCCGCCTGTCGCGCGGCACCGCGATCGAGCATCTGGAAGGGTTCAAGGACGGCGCCTGGTGGGTGCAGGACCTTGCCGCCAGCTTGCCCGCGCGCCTGTTGGGTGCGGGAGAGGGCCGCAAAGCACTGGACCTTTGCGCCGCCCCCGGCGGCAAGACGCTGCAACTGGCCGCCGCCGGTTGGGACGTGACTGCGCTGGACTTGTCCAAGCGCCGGTTGGAACGCCTGCGCGACAATCTGAAGCGTACAGACCTTACGGCCGAGATCGTGCAGGCCGATGCGCTGAAGTGGGAGCCGGAGGAGAAGTTCGACGCGATCCTGCTGGACGCGCCCTGCACCGCCACCGGCACCGCGCGCCGCCATCCGGATGTGCTGCACCGCATCGGCGAGCGCCAGATCGCGGAAATGACCGAGATCCAGACCGCCATGCTGGAACGCGCGGCCACATGGCTGAAGCCGGGCGGCAAGCTGGTCTACGCGGTCTGCTCGATGGAGCCGGAAGAGGGTGAGGCGCAGGCCGCCAAAGTCGCGCTGGCGCCGGTGCCGATCGGCGCCGATGAACTGCCCGCCGGCCTCGCGCCGACGGCCGAAGGCTGGCTGCGCACCGATCCGGGAATGCTGGCGGACGAGGGCGGCCTGGACGGCTTCTTCGTTGGGCGCTGGCAGAAAGACTAAGGCTTTGCTGAGGGGCGGCGGGAAGACCGTCGTCCCTATTGCGTATTCCTACCGAGAATCAGCATTGCGGCGACTCGCCATGCTCTGTCATGTATGCGCACGGATGTGGGCTAGGGGTGGCTTGCTCCGCGCTGCAGGATTGCCACGCGGTCTTACGTGAACTCTCTTGGGGAGTAGTCGCGATGGTGCAGTGGATAAGCTCCAACTTCCGTTGCCTGTTCAACCGCCACGAACCCGTCCACGATGACGTGACGTGGGACGGCGCCCATTACATCAGCAACTGCCATAGGTGTGGCAGCGGCGTGCGCCGGGAAAGCCAGGGCGTCTGGCGGCGGGACTGGCTGCAGCTTTAAAGCCGCTCAGCCCGCCTTGCGGCGGCGGCCGAGCAGGCCGCCCAGTTGGCGGCGGAACAGCAGCGCACCCAGACCCAGCGCGAAGATCGAGAGTACGCCCGGTTCGGGAACGGACGTGCTGCCGCCGGACGTCGAAGGCGGGTTCGGATCGCTCGGAACGGTGTAGCCGCCGGTATAGGTGCCGACGTGCATCTCGCCATTCTGGACAAGACTGCCGAATACGGCGGAGCCCTGGATATAGTTCGACGTAGTGGCCGCCGCGCCCGGGGCCAGCACCGATCCGCCCCAGGCGGTGGTCAGCGACAGGTCGTCCGCCTCGTAGAAGTTCCAGATAACGTGTTCGCCAAGGTTCTGGGTGCCGCCGAGGAAGTTGTCGTTCAGCTTGATGGACGTGCCGGAAACGTTGACGATCGCGGTGTCCGCGCCGTTCAGGTTGAACTTGATCTCACCGATCTTGTCGAGGTCGGCGGCGGAGATGTTGAACACGGCCACGCCGCTGCTGTCCGGCTGGGCGGTGAAAGTGCCGGTATTGCCGCTTATCGAAAGCTGGCTGTTGGCCGCCTGCGTGCTCATCGAATGGCTCAGGCTCTCCATCGAGGTGGATATCAGGCTTTTCTGCTGCGCCAGGTCCTGCGTGAACTGCGGGTTGCTGGCGGCAAGGCCGGAATTGACGGTGTTGTTGTTGACGTTGGTGTTGCTGATCGTGCCGCCCACCAGCACCGTCTGCGCGGCGCCGTTGAGGTTCAGCCCGCTGTTGACGTTACCGCCGACGACCGCGCCCGAACCGTTGTTCAGGTTCTTGTAGCCGCCGTTGACATCGCCCACCACGGTCAGACCCGGCGTGCCCGTGCTGGAGGCGGGCAGGGCGGTGATCTGGTAGTTCGAGGCATTGCCGTCGAGATTGCCACCCACGAACGTGCGGCCCTCAACCTCGGAAGAGGAGGTCAGATCGCCCAGCACCACCAGGTTCCAGGTCTTCAGCACGTCTATTCCCGCGATGTCGGACGATGCCAGCACCGGGCTGGCCGCAAAGGCCACGGCCGCAACTGCGACGGACAGGGAAAGCTTGCTGAAACGAGACATCGGTGGGGTTCGCCAAGATAGAAGGAATCAGGGGAGACTAGGTACTTGCGCCGGAGGGTTTGGAAACCTTCCGTTTCGCTTTGTCTCGCGGTGGGACAGGGATGGACGCTACTGGTAAAAGCGGGGTTAACCGTGGTCGGGGGCGTCAACAAGCCGCGCCGGGAATCATCCCGTAGGCCTGCCCTCCCAATTCCCGTCATCCCCGCGAAGGCGGGGATCCCGCTTGTTCTTCCGCCGTCGTGCATGGCGCAAGGAAAGCGGGGCCCCCGCCTTCGCGGGGGCGACGGAGTGAGTGATTGAGAATTTCGGACGGGGGCCGGGAATTCGGTTCTAGCCCGTACTATAAAAATCGGCGCCGATCCCATGGACCGGCGCCGATATTGTCTCAGCCCTTGACCTTGTTCTGGAAGCTCTTGCGCAGCTTCATCAGCTTGGGCGGGATCACCGCCAGGCAGTAGGGGTTACGCTGGCCTTCGCCGTCCCAGTATTCCTGGTGATAGTCCTCAGCCGGATACCACGCGTCGTTCTGCTTGCCGTCGGCGAAGCCCTCGATCGTGGTGACGACCTTGCCGCCGTTGTCCTCGTTCGAACGGGCGAGGGCGGCTTCGGCCTCGGCGGCCTGCGCGTCGTCCAGCGGGAAGATGGCGGAGCGGTACTGGGTGCCCACGTCGTTGCCCTGGCGGTTCAGCTGCGTCGGGTCATGCGTGCCCATGAACACGTCCAACAGATCGCCGTAGGAGAGGACGGAGGGATCGTAGTTGACCCGGATCGCCTCTGCATGGCCGGTGGTGCCTTCGCACACCTGCTTGTAGGTGGGGTTGGCGACGGTGCCGCCGATATAGCCGCTTTCGACCGAGTCTACGCCGATAACGTCGCGGAACACCGCTTCGGTGCACCAGAAGCATCCGCCTGCAACGATTGCCGTTTCCATTGGTACCTTGATCCTCATGAGGGGGAATTTGGTCGCTAGATAGGTACACTTTGGCGGCTTGTCATTGGCAGAGAGGCAACTACCTTCACCGCAACGATACGCCTGACATTCAGCCTCACATTCTGGAGACTCGCCATGCGCCGCGCCCTGATCGCCCTTTCGACGTTCCTCGGCGTGCTCGCCGCACCGATTTCCGCAACGGCTGCTGAAGAAAAGACCGAGGCGCAGGCCTGCAAGGGGTGCGAGGCGCTGCTGGAACTGGCCGCCGCCAACCCGCTGCGCGAGGCGGATCGGGCGCGCGACAAGTATCGCCATCCAGTGGAAACGCTCAGCTTCTTCCGCGTGGGCCCGACCATGAAGGTGGGCGAATATGCGCCGGGCGGGGAGTGGTATTCGCGCCTGCTGGGGCTTTACCTTGGCCAGCAGGGCCATCTGGTGGGCCTCTACTACAACCCGGACAGCCCGGCCTTCAAGCCGGAGACGCAGGCGAACATCCGCAAGGATGCGGGCGAATACCCTGCGGACGTGGCGAAATTCACCGGCCTGCCGGCGGACCGTTTCGCAGCCTATACCACCGGATCGATCCCGGCGGGTGAGAAGGGCACGTTCGACGTGATCATCGTGCCGCGCATGCTGCACAACCTGCTGCGTTGGAACATCGCCGCCAGCGAATTCGCCGCGATGCGCGATCTGCTGAAGCCCGGCGGGCTGATCGGCATTGAACAGCATCGCGCCAAGGCCGATGCGCCGGACGCCTATGCCGATGGCTCCAAGGGCTATCTGAAGCAGGCGGACGTGATCAAGTTCATGGAAGCGCAGGGCTTCGACCTTGTCGGCACGTCCGAGATCGAGGCAAATCCCAAGGACAGCGCCAACTGGCCCGACGGCGTCTGGACCCTGCCGCCGACGCTGGCGCTGAAGGATCAGGACCGCGCCAAGTACCTCGCCATCGGCGAGAGTGACCGCATGACGCTTCTGTTCCGCAAGCGAGGCTGATAGGGGCCCGCACATGACCGAAATTACCGTTGCCGCGCTCCAGCTCGCGCTCAATTCCGCCGACGAGGGCGAGAACATCGCCGCCGTCTCCACGCTGGTGGAGGAAGCCGCCGCCAAGGGCGCGCAGATCGTGCTGCCGCCCGAGCTGTTCTCCGGCCCCTACTTCTGCAAGACCGAGGAAGAGGAACTCTTCGCGATCGCCCGTCCGACGAACGAGCATCCCTCGGTCATCGCGATGAAGGCCTTGGCGGCGAAGCTGAAGGTGGTGATCCCCACCAGCTTCTTCGAACGCGACGGGCACCACTACTACAACACGCTGGCGATGATCGGCACCGATGGAGAGATCATCGGCACCTATCGTAAGAGCCACATTCCGGACGGCCCGGGTTACGAAGAGAAGTACTACTTCCGCCCCGGCAACGACGGATTCAAGGTGTGGGACGTTCTCGGCACCAAGGTAGGCATCGGCGTGTGCTGGGATCAGTGGTATCCCGAATGCGCGCGCGTGATGGCGCTGATGGGCGCGGAACTGCTGTTCTATCCCACCGCCATCGGCTCCGAACCCTATGACGCCACGCTGGACACCAGCCGCATGTGGCGCCGGGCGATGGTGGGTCACTCGGTATCGAACTGCATGCCGGTGATCGCCGCTAACCGCATCGGCGTCGAATCGGAATGTGGGACGGAGCAGACCTTCTACGGCCACTCGTTCATCACCGACGAATGGGGCGATTACGTCGCGGAGTTCGGCAAGGAGGAGACCGGCGTGCTGGTCTCCACGCTAGATCTTGCCCGCGCCGCCAAGCACCGCGCCGGCATGGGCTTCTTCCGCGATCGCCGCCCGCAGCTCTATACGCGCATCGCGCAGGACATCTGAACAAACGCATTTGGGGGAGCCGGGCATTTTGGCAAAGCATAGGTATCTTGTCGCGCTCGGCTCCAACATGCGCCATCCGCGCCACGGCGGCCCGCGCAAAGTGCTGGCCGCCGCGCTGGATGCGCTGGATAACGGCAAGTACGAGGTATTGGCCGCCTCCCCGGTGATCGAAAGCGCGCCGATCGGCCCTTCGCGCCGGCGCTATGCCAACGCCGTGGCGCTGGTGCGCAGTAAGCGTGATCCGGACGAATTGCTGCACAAGCTGCACAAGATCGAACACAAGTTCGGCCGCCGCCGCATGGGCGCTGCCTGGGGTTCGCGCGTGCTGGATCTCGATATCGTGCTTTGGGACGGCGGCCCGTGGGCGGCGGGAGAAGGCATGGAAAGCCTGGTTATCCCCCATCCTGCATTCCGCTCACGCGACTTCGTACTCGGCCCCGCGCGCCGGATTGCGGGCACCTGGCGCGATCCATTGACAGGTCTGACGATAAACCACCTTCATGCCCGCTTGACCAAGGCCCGGCCTGCCCCTAGGTGACCCCTTCCGCTGCCGTTCACGACAGCGCCCGGTAACGGGGGCCCTTAGCTCAGTCGGTAGAGCAACTGACTTTTAATCAGTAGGTCGCTGGTTCGAACCCAGCAGGGCTCACCACCTTTTCCGCCATCGTTTTTCGGCATTGCCACCCGCACCCCAAGGCGGGCGGAGAAGATGGCGTGCCTCCTAGTTTCGGGCTCCATCGCCCAGTTCCGGCGAGAATCGCCAACCGGCGGAAGAAGTGTTAGCATTCCGGTCGTTAGGACACCCGATGACCAGATCGCCCTTGGACGAAGAGCTTGACGAGATCCGCACGCCCAGTGCTGCCGAACTGGACGGGATGGAAGCGGACGTCCGCAGCCGGATCCGGTACGATCTGCGGTTCATGCTCGTCGCCCTTGCAGTCGCCACGGTGTTGAGCCTGACAGGTCTTCTCTACTACCTCTGAAGCATGCGGTTCGCCGCGTTCCTGCCTTTGTCGCGCCATTTTCCTTGCGCCCACGATAGGGCAGATATCCTATAACGTATTGGATTCACCGCGATATTCGCGCGGCGCCGGGTTGTGTGCGATAGAGTTCAGTCCGTCCGACACAGTGTCGGGAAAAGTCCTCCTATAATGGCCATGTCTGCCAACGTCCCGGAAGAGGACTTTCATGCGTTTTGCCATTCTTTCGGGGCTCGCTCCGATCGTAGTTCTGATTTCGCCCCCCGTTCATGCACAGGAAGAATCCCCCGCCATCACCGTCTCTGGCGGTGTTACCCTGATCAGCGATTACCGTTTTCGTGGCATCTCGCTCACGGGCAAGGATCCCGCGATCCAGGGCACCATCAACCTGGCGCACAAGAGCGGCGTCTACGTCGGTACCTGGGGTTCGTCCCTTGGCATGGGTGACCGTTACGGCCCTACCGAGGTCGATCTCTACGGCGGCTGGGCGGGCAATCTTGCCAAGCACACCAGCCTTGACGTGGCCCTGGCCTACTACAGCTATCCCGGCGGCGAAGGCACCGGGAAGATCGAGTATTTCGAAACCACCGCCAAGCTGACCCATGACTTCGGCCCGGTGCGCGGGACGATCGGCAGCGGCTATAGCTGGGACCAGTCGGCGCTGGGCGGCGATCACCTCTATCTGTTCGGTGAAGCGGCTGCGCCGGTTCCCGGCACCCCGGTGACGCTGCGCGCCCATGGCGGCCGCAGCAAGGGTGCGCTCAGCCCCAAGCCGGGCGGCTATTACGATTGGTCGCTGGGCGCCGACGTGGCGGTCAGCAAGCTGACCTTCGGCATTTCCTACATCGATACCAACCTCAGCCACGGCAACCAGGCCGACGGCGCCGCGCTGTTTTCCGTCAGCGCCGGCTTCTGATCCTCCGTTTTGCAGGAGCTAGAACAATGACTGAACTGTTCCGCCGCATGCACATAGCGGGCAAGCTGATGACGGTCGCCGGACTGGCGATCGCCTTGCTGCTCCTGCTCGGCTTTTCCGCCGTCGTCTTCGAGACGGGCAATGCCGTAGGCAAGCTGTCCGACGATGCCGCCGTTGCCCAGGCCAAGGCCGAAGGCAATCAGGTGAAGGCCGACTTCGCCACGTTCGAAGCCACCGCCCGCGCCATGAGCTCGGCCCTTGGCAAGATGCACGCCAGCGGCACGCGCGATCGCGGCATTGCCGTGACGGTGCTGAAGACCGATCTGCTGGAATCGAAGGCCGCACTGGGCAGCTGGGTGATGATCACCCCCGGCCAGTGGGACGGCCCGGAGGCCGGCAAGGGCAACCTTCCAGGCTCTGCGCCCAACGGCAATTTCTCGCCCTACTGGGTGAAGAGCAACGGTGCGCTGACCATGCAGCCCAACAATGAGGCAGGCGCGTTCGACAAGCCGTACTTCCGTCAGGCGTTCGACAGCGGCAAGGGCGCGCTGGTCGATCCCTATGCCTATGACCTCAACGGCAAGCAGGTGCTGATGACTTCCATCACCCAGCCGGTCCGTTCGGGCGACAAGGTGATCGGCGTGGTCGGCGTGGATATGGAACTGGGCACGATTTCGGAGCGCCTTGGCGCACTGAAGCCGTTCGGCACCGGTCATGTCATGCTGCTGTCCTCCGCGGCGACCTGGGTGGCGAACCCCGATGCTGCGGTGCTGGGCAAGGCTTATGCCGAGCCCGGCCTTGACGATGTGAAGGCGGCGCTTTCCACGGGTGAGACGAAGGTTCTGCCCAATCTGGAAATCGGCGGCGTGGCGACGCGCCGCGTGATCCTGCCCATTGCGCTGGACAACCTCAATGCCACCTGGGCCCTGGTGCTCGACGTTCCCGAAGCCACTGTTTCGGCGCCGGCGCGCTCGATCGGCTGGCAGCTGGTTGTCGGTGGTCTGGTCATCGTCGGTGCTGTTCTGGCCAGCCTGTTCTTCGCTGCCGGCGGCATCATCGGCCGCCCGATGGCCAAGCTGAGCGATGCCGTGGACCGTCTGGCGAAGGGCGAGAACTGCACGATCCCCGAACTCGACCGTGAGGACGAGATCGGCACCATGGCGCGCGCTGCCGACGTGTTCCGTCAGGCTGCTGCCGACCGGGCCGAGGCCGACCATCGCGCTGCCGAAGAGCAGAAGATCGTCACCAGCGCCGTGGGCGCAGGGCTCGATGCCCTGACGCGCGGCGATCTTACCGCCGAGATCAAGGTGCCGTTCCCGGCCGGCTATGCCGCGCTGAAGGATAACTTCAACGCCGCGCTGGGCGAACTGCGCCGTATGATCGGTGCCGTCGCGCTCAGCGCCGGGGGCATCCGCTCGGGCTCGATGGAAATCGCGCAGGCATCGGAAGACCTTGCCCGTCGCACCGAAGCCAATGCCGCCAGCCTGGAAGAAACTTCGGCCGCACTGGTGCAGATCGACCAGCGCCTGAAGGCATCGGCCACGGCTTCGGCACAGACCGTTACTCGCGCCGACGAAGCGCTGACCACCGTTGCGGGCGGCCGTGCGGTTGCCGGTGAGGCGGTCGCGGCGATGGACCGCGTCAGCCTGAGTGCCAAGGGCATCGACCAGGTGATCGAGGGCGTGGACAAGATCGCCTTCCAGACCCGCGTCCTTGCCATGAACGCGGCGGTCGAGGCCGGCCGTGCGGGTGATGCCGGTCGTGGTTTCGCGGTTGTGGCCGATCTCGTCTCGGCACTCGCCATGCGGGCCGAGGAAGAGGCCAAGCGCGCGCGCGATCAGCTTACCGTGACGCAGACCGACATCGTCACCGCCGTGGATGCGGTGCAGCGCGTGGATGGCGCGTTCGAGCACATCTCGGGCGGCGTCGGCGAAGTGCACAAGCTGCTGGGCCAGATGGCGGAGGACAACCAGGCGCAGTCCACCGCGATCAGCCAGATCAGCGTGGCGGTTTCGACCATGGACCACTCGACCCAGCAGAACGCGGCGATGGTGGAGGAAACCTCTGCCGCTGCACGCAACCTGACGACCGAGGCGACCTCGCTGAACGATCAGGCGGCGCGTTTCGACACCGGCGAGTATCGCGGTTCGGCGCGGCTCTCCTCGGTGGCCTGACCGACGCTGACATAGCCTTCGGGTAAAGCAAAGGCCCGCGGATCGATGCGATCCGCGGGCCTTTTCGTGTTGGCGTTGGTGTTGGGGCTATCGCGATGACTCAGTGACGTTAGGCTGAGATCAGAAAGACAATCGCCCTATCAATCTCGTCATCCCCGCGAAGGCGGGGATCCCGCTTGTTCTTCGGGCGTCGTGCGTGGCGCAAGAGAAGCGGGGCCCCCGCCTTCGCGGGGGCGACGGAGTGTTTTGTGCAAAAAAGGACGTCAAACGGTCGTTTGGAGTGGCGGGTCTCACTCGCCCGGCTTGTATGTCCGCGTGGTATGCCCGGCCAGATCTTCCGGGTAGAAGTAAACCGGCCGCAAAGCGCCATCGGCATAGCGCTGCGCCTGATCGCGGAAGTGGGGAGAGGCCGGATCGCCGCTCTGCCCGCCGGCGCTCACCGCCCAGGCGCGCACTTTGGGACCGAACTCCACCACGGCGACGAAGCTGTTGCCGCTGGTGCCATAGTACTTGGTCGTATTCGGATAAGGCTTGGCCCCGAACGAGGCGAGCGAGCCCCAGATCGCCGAAGTGAAAGGCACCGGCAGAGAGGCTTGCGCATCGTCGAAATGCGGTGTGATCGCGGCGTCCAGCCGCTGGAAGCGGTTGACCTCTCCCCAGGCGACCTGCCAGCCGCCGAAGTCGCGCGTCAGCCGGTCCACCGCTTCCAACAGCGCGGCCAGGCGCTGCTCGGGCGTGGTGCGCTGGGCGATGAAGTCAGGCAGGTTCAGCCGCGCCTTCTTGGCATCGGCGTTGAACTTGCCGCCCAGCGTATCGCCCCAGAACACCGCCAGCGTGGTCTCCTTCGACTGATAGCCCCACCGGCAATCCCAGCCGCGCAGCAGGGCGATCGGGGCTGAGAGCTTGGCCTTCAGCGGATTGGCGGCGGGGAGGGCGTCGTAATCGGCGGCAAGCTGTGGCAGCAGTACCGCGAAGGCAGGCAGATGGCTGTCGTAAGCGGCGGCGATCAGACGCTCGGGCGTGAAGTCGTGCTTGCCGGTCAGCACTTCGTCGGCATGGACGCCGCGATAGTTGGGGCCCACCTGATCCATGTAGCGCGGGAAATCGGCGGCCTTGGGGCTATCCGGCCCGGCGGCATCCCACGGCCAATCGTTGGTGTTGTGCACCCAGCCGACCTTGGGGTTGAGCACGTTGGGCAGCGTCTTGATCGTGTGCAGGCCCTTCCAGTCGGTGGCGGGATCGGCACCGTCGACCGGATCGCGATAGTCGAAGCGGTTGTCGCGCAGCGGCACGAACTGCGGGTGGAGATAGGCGATCTCCCCATTGGCGTCGGCGAGCAGCGTGTCGTTGGAGGAATTGGCCTGCGCTTCGGCGACCTTCATGTAGGAAGCAAGGTCGCTGGTCTTGGTTCGCAGCCAGCTTTGCTGAAGCGCCGGGATCGGCTTCCACATCAGCGCCTCGGCAATCCACTTGCCGCCGTCCTCGGCGACGATGGGGCCGTGATGCGTGCGATACGTGGTGAAGCTGCGCGTGCCCATCGTGCCGTCCGGCTGGCGGAAGGAGAGGGCGATCTCCCGTGTTTCGACGGGGCGCAGCTCATTGCCGTAGCGGTAGAGGGTGCGCCCGTCCTTGCTTTCGATGGTCTCCGCAAACTGGTCGATATTGTCGACCGTGGAGGAGGTGTGCATCCAGCCGATCTTCGGGTTGAAGCCCTGATAGATGAAGAACTGGCCCCAGGTGGACGCGCCATAGGCATTGAGCCCGGCGTCGCTGGTCATCTGCAATTCGGCGCGGAAGTAGAAGCTGGTGTGCGGGTTGATCAGCAGCAGTGCGTGGCCGTTCGCGGTGTTGGCGGGCGCGATGGCGATGCCGTTGGAGCCGCTGGGTTCCCGCATCAGCGCGCCGGTTTCCAGCGCGGTGGGCGGAATGCGGCGATGCTCATAGAAACCCTGAAGCTTGGTGAGCGAGATCTGCTCGATATCGCCGCCGATGCTGCCTTCGGTGAACGAGAGCGCCATCCACGGCTCGAAACGGGTCAGCACCTTCGGCTTCACGGTGGGGTGGGTGGCCAGGTAATAGTTCAGCCCGTCCGCCCAGCTATCCATCAGCGCGCGCAGCCATTGCGGGCTCTGCTTGTATTGCGCCTTCAGTTGCTCCGGATTGACGAACAGGCGCTGGCGAAGGTCCTGCCAGATCGCGCTTTCGCCTTGGGCTTCGGCAGTGCGGCCAAGCGCGGTGAGGTAGTTCGCCTCCACGCGCGGAAAATCGTCTTCCGCCTGCGTGTAGATTGCGCCGAACACGGCATCGGCGTCGGTCTTGCCGTGGACGTGGGCAATGCCCCAGTCGTCGCGCGTGATGGTGACGCGCGCGGCCTCAGCCTTCCAGCGGGCCATGTCGTCGGAGGCGGCATGGGCGGCGGCGGGCGCGGCGATAGCGGTTAGGAGAAGGGCGGCGCGGAAGGTGAACTGCATGGCTTTCAGCTATCGCCCGAAAGCCGGCCGGGCAAGGCCATTGGCCCCGCCCGGCGTCTGTCCGTTTTCGGCGCTTATTCCGCCGCTTCCACTTCGCGTTCCCAGTCGTGCTGGGCGGGGTAGGTGGGAATGCGATCGTCCGGCATTTCCGGGCTGCGGATCGAGCCGAGGAAGCGCTCCACCTGGTTCTTGAGGATCGCGGCCTGAAGCTGCAATTCGGTGGAGGACGATAGCACTTGCGATGCCGCCGCGCCCGTCGCCAGCGAGGTTTCGCGCACGTCTTCCACGCGCCCGGTCACATCGTCGGTGCTGCGCGCGGCAAGGTCGATGCTGCGGGCAAGGTCCTGACCCGCGACCGATTGCTGATCGACGGCGGCAGCGATCGAGACCGAAGTGGCCTCAAGCTGTGCCACGTCTTCCGCAATCGCGCGCAGGGCGGCGACGCTGCCGGTGGTGGAGGCCTGAATCTCGCCGATCTGCGCGGCCACTTCGTCGGTGGCCTTGCTGGTCTGCGCGGCCAGTTCCTTGACCTCTGCGGCGACGACCGCAAAGCCGCGACCGGCCTCTCCCCCGCGCGCCGCCTCGATCGAGGCGTTGAGCGCCAGCAGGTTGGTGCGCTGCGCGATCGAGTGGATCAGCTTGACGATCTGGCCCACCTGTTCGGCCGAAACGGCCAGCTTGGCGATCGTGGCATCGGCATTGGCCGTCGTTTCGCTGGCCTGCCGGGCCAGTTCCGCCGAAGTCGCGGCCTGACGGCTGATCTCGTGGATCGACATCGCGAATTCGTCGCTGGCGGCGGCAGCGGCGGTGACGCCGGCCGAAGCCTCGCCCATCGCGTTGGACACTTCGCTGGTGGTGGTGGCGGCATGTTCGGCCGACTTCGCCATGGAGGTCGCGGTGGACTGCAACTGGCTGGAGGCGGAGGCGACGCCGCTGACGATCTCACCCACGCTCTGTTCGAACTTCTCGGCCAGATCGAGCACGATCTTCTTGCGCTGGTCGCGCGCCATCTCGCGCTCAAGCCGCAGGTCTTCCTGGCGGGCGATCTCGGCTTCGGCGGCGGCGGCGGCTTCCTTGCGCATCTTGTCGAGGCGCAAGTAGCCACGGCGGAAGGTTTCCAGCGAGCGGGCCATGTCGCCGATCTCGTTCACTTGATCGGTGCCGGGCACGTCGATCTCGCGGTCGCCCTCTGCCAGCTTGACCATCGCGTCGGCCATGTCGGCCAACGGGCCGGTGATGTTGCGGCGGGTGATGATGAGGGCGAAAATGCCGTTGAGCGCGGCGACGACGGCGAAGATGAACATCGTCAGCTCGGTCCAGCCGATGAAGCTGTCGCGGCTGCCCTCGATGGACTTCGTGCGCTGCGCCAGCACGTCCTTGATCTGTGCGACTTGACCCGAAATGTCGCTCATTGCCAGGGACGGATCGCCGGCGGCTCCGTTCTGCTGGGCGGCAAGCTGCGTGTCAAAGGCGGTGAGGGTGGGGGTGAGGTGATCGAACAGCAGATCGATACCGGGATCGGCATTGTCGAGGGCGAGGCGCGCCTGTCCCAGCTTTTCGGAAGCGGACTTGACCAGCGCGCGGGTGGCGGTGACTTGCGCGGCATCGATGCCGGTGTCCTTGGCGCGGACAGCGTCCAATTGCTGCATGGCCTGCGCAATGTCGCTCCAGGCGTCAGCAGCGCCGAGCGCGGAATCGTGCAGCTTCGCGGTCAGCGAGGCATCGTCCTTCACCTTGGTCAGCGCGATCGACGCGACCCCGGCGATCGTCACTGACATGACGAGGAAGATACCGATGATGATGCGAATCTTGGTGACGATGGACCGGCGCCAGAACCAGTCGCGCTTCTGCGCGGCAGCCATATCGGTCATTGCACTCTTCCCCCTAGAAGATGTCGGCAAACTATGGAGCAAGTGCCTAGGGAATTACGCTTAAATAAGACTTAAGCGGCGCGCGTGCGGCGGGCGACTTTCGCGTGGCGGAAGAAGCCGGGGGCGCCGCGCTCCGGAGCAAGCCGGTCGGTCAATCCGTACGTCGTCTCACCAGCGCCCAGCATCAGCCAGCCGTCGGGTGCGAGTGCCGACGCGACGCGGGCGAAGGCGCGCTCACGCGTTTCCGCATCGAAGTAGAGCAGCACGTTGCGGCACAGCACCACGTCGAACGTCGGCGATTGGCCGCCGGACAGGACGGGCAGCGGATCGAGCAGATTGTGTTCCTCGAACCGGGTCATGCGGCGCAGGCGTTCGCGTACGCGCCAGCCTTGGGGCGTTTCCTCGAACCACTTGATCATCTCGCCCATCGCAAGGCCGCGCTGGATCTGGAACGGGGTGTAGCAGCCCTTGCGTGCCACCTCGATCACCGAGCTCGAAACGTCGGTGCCCAGGATCGAGATCGTCCAGCCCGCCCAGCGTGCTTCCTGGCTGGCGAAGATCATCGCCAGCGTCAGCGCTTCCTGCCCAGTGGAGCAGCCGACCGACCAGATCGTCAGCGTGCGGGTTTCCGCCCGCGTCTCGGCCAGACCGGGCAGCACATGTCCGGTCAAGTAATCGAAGAACGCGCGATCACGGTAGAAATAGGTTTCGTTGTTCAGCAGCGCTTCCACCATCTGCCGGGCCAGCGTGGTCTGGCGCGTGGGCGAGAAGGTGGCGATCAACTGGTCTATGCTGGTGATGCCATATTCGCGGCAGAGGCCGGAGAGTGCGGAGCCGATGCGCCAGCGGCGATTGTCCGGCAGTTCCTGCCCGGTGCGCGCTTTCAGCAGATCGGCCAGCAGCCGTTCGGAGGCGAGGCTCACTTGCATGACAGCGCTCCGATTCCGGCGATCACGCGCTGGGCGAGTTGCTCGGGCGGCAGTACGGCACTGGCAAGGCCGGCCTCCGCCACCGCGCGCGGCATGCCCCATACGGCGGAGCTGGCCTCGTCCTGCGCCAGGATCGCGCCACCGGCGGAGACGATGCGCGCCGCGCCGAGGGCACCGTCCCGGCCCATGCCGGAAAGCACGACACCCAAAGTGCGGTCGCCCATTTCTTCTGCAAGAGAGGCGAACATCACGTCGAGCGAGGGGAGGCAGCCGCTGGGCGCGGGCTCATGGTCCAGGCGCACGACCAGACTGTCCCCCTTGCGGCGGAAGGCCATGTGCGCGTCGCCCGGCGCGATCAGTACGTGATCCGGCATCAGCGGCATGTCGTCTTCCGCCAGTAGCGTCTCGCAACCGGATGCGGTGCGGATTTGGCGCGCGAAATAGGGGATGATCGCTGGCGGTAGGTGCTGGGTGATGACCACCGGCACGCCCAACTGCCGGGGCAGCGCCGCGAACAGGCTGGCCAGCGCATGAACGCCGCCGGTGGAGGCACCGATGGCGAGCACTTCGGCAGGCTTGTGCGCGGCGTTGCCGGCCGGCTTGCGCCGCTTCACCGGCGGCGGAGTTTCACGGCGCAGCGTATGGGGTGCGGGCGTGGCGGCAAGGCCCAGTTCGCGGATCTTGCCGAGCAGCAGATCTCGATAGTCCCCGTGGAAACCGCGCGCGACGGGCTTGGGCAGGGTGTCCGCCGCGCCCAGCGCCAGTGCGGAAAGCGTGTCGGCCGCACCGTCCACGGTGAGCGAGGAAACGACGAGCACCCGCGCGCCGCGTGCGCGCTCGATCAGGCGGGGCAGTGCCTCCAGCCCGCCCATGCCGGGCATGTCGAGATCGAGAAGAATTACGTCGACGCGGCTGGTGCGCAGGGTTTCCAGCGCGGCCTCTGCATTGCTGGCAATGCCGACGACTTCAAGCCCCTCGGCGCCTTCCACCATGCGTTTCAGCGCGGTGCGGGCCACTAGCGAATCGTCGATGATCATCAGCCGCACCGGCGGCAGCAGCGTTACGCGGGCATTGCGCCGGCGCAGCGAGGGCAGGGGCATCCCAGAAAACCTGTTAGGCCACGCCGACGAGCTGGAGTTTCATGTGCAGGGTATCGTGGTCAAACGGCTTCATCACATATTCGTCGGCCCCCGCCGCGATGGCCGCTTCGATATGCGCCGAATCGCTTTCGGTGGTGCAGAACACGACCTTGGGCTGGTTGGAATGGCCGGTCTGGCGCAGCACGCGCAGGAATTCGATGCCGCTCATCACCGGCATGTTCCAGTCGAGCAGGATCACGTCCGGCATGGCCACTTCGCAGCTCAGCATTGCCTGCTGCCCATCGCAGGCTTCGCTGACCGTGAAGCCCAGGGCTTCCATCGACTGGCGCGAGAACTTGCGGATCAACCGCGAGTCATCGACGATCAGGCAGGTTTTCATGTTTCGCTTCCTTGTCCCCAGAGCCCGATACTAGTCGTTTTACGTAACCAAGAGTTTAAACAACCTCGGTCAGGCCGAGAATTTCATTTTGCGGACCGGCGATCAGGGCTGCGACATTGGCCACCAGCAGCGGCCCCAGCGCGGTTTCGACAAGCCCGTGCGACATCATCGTCCAATTCCCATCCATCCGCGCGCGGACGGGTTCGGGTTCGCTCCAGGCTTCGGTCACGTCCTCCACCTCGTCCAGCAGCAGCGCGTAGGAATGGCCTTCGTGGACGATGACGGCGGCCGGGGCGCCTGCGCCGCGCTGTTCGGTGTCACCGAGGTCGAGCGCGCGGCGGCCGTCGATCACCGTCAGCACGCGGCTGCGCAGTCCGGACAGGCCCGCGACATGCGGCGGTGCGCAAGGTACCGGGGTCATGACGTCCAGTTCGATCACCGATTGCACATCGCGTGAACGCAGCGCGATCCGGCGGCCGGCAAGGGTTACGACGACGAGAAGCTCTCTCATGCTCAGGCCCTCCCGGCGTGGCGGCGCAGCGCACCCATCAGCGCGGCCTGGTCGTAGCGGTAGATGCTGGAGTCGTCCGTCGCGCCGGGATCGGCGCGCAGGCGGATGACTTCGCGGGCGGTTGCGGCGGCGGGTTCCACATCATGCGCCAGGATCGCGAGATCGGCATCGTCCGGCGTATCGGCGGCGACCACGCGGTAACCGGCCGCCTCCACCATCGGGCGCACGAAGTTCTGGATCCAGGTATCGTCCGCCGGCAGCCGGCAGACCGGCTTCACGACACGCGACGGATTGCGCGAATGGCGCGCGAACAACTGGTACGGCGCGACGATCCGCGTGGCCACACCGTCGATCAGTACGATGGGATCCTCTCCCTCCGCGCCGCCGCCGGCGATCACGGCTGCATCCACGTCGCGGATTTCCAGCGCTTCGTTGACGGCATAGGCGATCTCTCCATGGCCGTCGGTCAGGCGCAGTAGACGCAAGGTAGTGCCGACTTCGCCAGCGGTTTCCAGTCCGTCCAGCGGCAGGATGCTTTCGCGGATCACCACCAGCTTGCGGCCCCCCTCGATAGTGATGGCGTCGGGGGAGACTTCCTCCAGCCGGTCCAGCACGCCCACCGGCATGGCGCGGCGGGTACCGTCCAGCGCGTCGAACAGCAGCACCTGCATCGTGCGGCGCGGCAGGGCGGGACCGGTGTCCGGCAGCCGTGCGCGGCGTTCGAGGGCATCGATGGCAAGGCCGCCAGCGCGGGCAAGTCCGCTCACTTCCAGCAGCAGGATCGGATGTCCGTCATCGGTGAGCGTGGTTCCGGCGTAGAGCCCGGTGGCGATGATCGCGGGCGCGGCCGGCTTGATCACCAGTTCCTCGTGCCCGAACACTTCGTCCACCATCAGCGCGAAATAGCCGCCGGCGTGGCGCAGCACGATCACCGGGCGGGTGGCGTCCGGTCCATCGTCCGAAAGCCGCAACACGTGCGAGGCCATCAGGCAGGGCAGGCGGCGGTCGCGAATGCGTGCGAGCATGGCGCCGCCCACTTCGTCGATCTCCAGCGTGCCTTCGGTGAGGTGGACGATCTCTTCCACCGAACTGCGCGGGATGCCGAAGCGCTGCTGGCCGATCCCTAGGGTAACGGCGGGAATGATCGTCAAGGTCAGCGGCACGCGCAGGGTGACGCGGGTGCCCATGCCGGGCGTCGAATCGATCTCGATGGAGCCGCCGATCCGCTCGATATTGGCGCGCACCACGTCCATGCCGACGCCGCGCCCGGAGATCGCGGTGACCGTTTCCGCCGTGGACAGCCCCGCCTCGAACATCAGGTCGAACACTTCGGCGCGGGAGAGGTGTGCTGCCTCTGCCGCATCGACGATGCCGGCGGCCACGGCCTTTTCGATCAGGCGCTTCTCGTTGATGCCGCGTCCATCGTCGACGATGTCGATCAGGATCTTGTTGCCGGTCTGCCGGGCCGAGACGGTGAGGCGGCCGACTTCCGCCTTGCCCGCCGCGCGGCGCAGCGGCACCACTTCGATGCCGTGGTCGATCGCGTTGCGGACGATGTGGGTCAGCGGATCGCGGATGATCTCCACCATCTCGCGGTCCAGTTCCACTTCGTTGCCGGCGATCTCCACATGCACCTGCTTGCCCAGCTCGGAGGCTAGATCGCGCACCATGCGGGGCAGGCCGGAGAACAGGCTTTCCACCCGCTGCATGCGCGTGCGCGTCATCGCATCGCGCACGTCGGCGATGATGGCGGAGAGGCGGTCGAACGGTTCGTGGACTTGCGGCTCCACCTGGCCTTCGCGCAAGTGACGGGCCAGCTCGTTGCGTGCCAGCACCATGTCGGAAACGCCGCTCATCACCTTGTCCAGCAGTTCGACCGGGATGCGGATCGTGCGCTGGGGCTGGGCGGTGCGCGATCCGGCGGCGCTTGCTGGCGCGGTGGGGGCGACGAGGGCGGTCACGGGGGAGGCTGCGGGTTGCAGCGCGGCGGTCAGCGCCTCGTCCCCGCCTTCGGGGAAAGTCTCGCCCGCTTCGATGGCGTCCACCATGTCGCCCACGCGGTCGATCACGGCGAGCACGCCGCTGACCAACGCGGCATCGGCGGTGCGACGCCCGGCGCGTACATCTGCCAGCGCGTCTTCCGCCGCGTGGCTCAGCGCTTCCAGGCGCGGCAAGTCAACGAAGCCGCAATTGCCCTTCACGGTGTGGAGGAAGCGGAAGATCGAATCGAGGCGCGCGCGATCGCCCGGGTCTTCCTCCCAGGAAATCAGTTCGCCCCCCAGCGCTTCCAGCATTTCGCGGGTTTCGGCGACGAAGTCTTCGAGCAATTCGTCCATGGTAGGCCCCCAAGACCTCAGCCTCTGCCCGGGGCTTATGCGGCGTAATAAATTAACCAAGAGTATAGGAGGCGGCCATTCAAGGGTGCGGAAACCCGTCCATCGGCGCGATGCGGCAATTCGTGCGCGTGTGTTTGGTAAAATTTCCTTTTCAGCAAGGATTTCCCCCTAGCCTGTCGCACAAGCGAGGAGACCGTGCGTTGATCGAGATCGAAGTCCAGAACGAGACGCGCCAGACGCAGGAGACCGTGCGGTTCGCCGCCGTCCCCCGCATCGGCGAGGGCGTGAGGCTGCAGGATCCCAGCGGATTCTGGGTTTCCTACGACGTTGTGGACTTGTGGTACCAGAAGGCCGAATTCGGCGAGATCTGGATGCCCTACATCCACGTCCGCATGACGCCGTCCGAAATCAACGTCGAATCGCTGCCCCGGCCGGAGCCGGTGGCGGAGGATAAGGAAGAAGTGATCGAGACGGCCAAGAAGGTCGCCAAGATCCTTCAGGCCAACGAGAACGCGTGAGCTGAGGTTGGGTTTTCCGCGTTTTCCGAGCCATCAGGTGGTCCACCTGATTAGAAAACGCCCAAGGGAGTAAGTGTCATTCTTGAAGGTCTGATCAAGCGCTCCCCGGCGCCCGCGCGCCACGATGGCGAAGCACCCGTGCAGGTCGTGCAGCCCGCCGTCGAACCGGAAGCGCCGCGTGGCCGCCGCGGCCTGATCGTCGACGATTCCCGCGTGATCCGGAAGGTGTCGCGCCGCATCCTGGAAGCGCTGGGCTACACCGTGTTCGAAGCGGAGAACGGCGAGGAAGCGCTGAGCAAGTGCATGGCGGCTATGCCCGACCTGATCCTGCTGGACTGGAACATGCCGCTGATGGGCGGGCTGGAATTCGTGACCGCTTTGCGCGGCATGCAGGGCGCGCACCGCCCCAAGGTGGTGTTCTGCACCACCAATTCGGAAAACGGCGATATCCGCAAGGGGATCGAGGCCGGCGCCGACGAATACGTCATCAAGCCGTTCGACCACCACACCCTGCACATGAAGCTTCAGGGCATCGGCGCGGCCTGAGGGGCGCGAAGGTCGCTGGAGAGGCGGGTCAGCCCGTGGCCTGCATCACCGCGCCCGAACGCACCGGCACCGTGCCGGTCTGCGTTGTCGTGCGCGACGATGGCGCGGGTGCCGTTTCGGGCAGGCGATAGCCGTAGCGCGACAGGTCGTGCCCGGTCATGCGCTGGAGCTGCAAGTTGCTTTCGGCATAGCGATCGCCGGCGATCTGTTCGATCTGGCGCTTCAGCCGCCGCTTGAACGGCGCATCGACCAGCCGCGTCGGCTCGAACAGGGGGCGGATGCGGCGATACCAGCGATCGAACGGATTGAACTTGATCGGCGCATGCGGCGATAACTGGTTGCGGTAGATCAGCCCGTTCAGGTGCCGCCGCAGCAGCTGCATCATGATCGGCATGCTGGAATTGGCCATGTCGCCGAAGATGTCCGTATTGATCCGGCTGGTCGACTGGCCGCAGAAACGCGCGATCTCCACGGCGATCCGCCAGGTTTCCGCGTGCAGCGTCTCATAGGGGATGACCAGCACGTTTTCGGGCCCGAACAGCGTGCGATAGTATTCGATCAGCGGCACGTAGGAGAAAGTGCGCAGGTCGAATTCCGGCTTGCGGAACAGCTTGGGCTGGATCGGCTTGATCAGCCGCTGGAAAGACAGCGATCCGCCGTCGGTGATGTATTGCAAGTAGTAGGAATAGAGCATCGAGCGTTGTTCGCGCACGAAGACCAGGATGCGCGCATCGGGCAGGCAGGTCTTGATGCGGTCCGCGATCATCCGCGCATCGAACCCGCCCGATCCCGGATAACCTGAAAGCCGCTCGTGCGAGAGGACCAGCGTGCGGCCGCGCGTGCGCGCCTCGTAGGCGACGCGGTGGTAAGCCTCGATCACTTTCGGGTCCATCTCGTCGAACGCGCCGTAGCGGATGAAATCGGCCTGGAGGTGGAAGCGATCCCGTCCGGGCCGTTCGAAGCCAAGGTCGGAACGGGCGAACAGCGTGCGCTGGAGCAGCGTTGAGGCGGTCTTGTGAAAGCCGATGTGAACGAGCGGTCGGATCGCCTGCTGGGACAACGCCGGAACTCCATGCCTTTCCGGGGAAGGCAACCTGTTGGGTAACGACCGCGCTCGACAGGTCCCGGCCCGTCTCCTGAACGTCGAAATGAGTGTTCCCGTTCCCATATATCGGGTCAATTACCACGAATCGTCCCCGCCAACTCTTAAGTCTATTCGCTCGTCGTGCCGGGTGAGGGCGGCAATTCTTACGTCGAAGGGGGTGCCACCCGCTCTCCGATGACCGCTGGCGATGGCCTTAGGAGTGATTGCCCGCAAGGGAATCGCCCAGCACTTTTCAAGGCATCGCCACATGCCCGCATCGTATTGCGGCGTAAGGGAGCTCCGTCCTGTGAACGAACTCGACAAGGTCAGCGATCTCAGCCCCGATCCGGGGGCGAACCCCGCCCTGGTTGCCCCCATTCTGGTCACGGGGGCCGCCGGCTTCATCGGGCATGCCACCGCCCATCGCCTGCTGGCGCGCGGAGAGCGTGTGATCGGGCTCGACGTGCTGAACGATTATTACGACCCCGCGCTCAAGGAAGCGCGGCTGGCGACTTTCGAAGGACATCCGGGCTTCACGTTCCACCGCATGGACATTGCCGATGCGGAAGCGATGGCGGCGCTGGTGCGGGAGGCTGGCGTGCGCCGGGTGGTTCACCTCGCCGCGCAGGCGGGGGTGCGCTACAGCCTGTCGCATCCTTTCGCCTACCAGCATTCGAACCTGGCGGGGCACCTGTCCGTGCTGGAGGCCTGCCGCCACGCGCCGGGGTTCGAGCATCTGGTCTATGCCTCTTCCAGCTCGGTCTATGGCGATCGGCCGCTGGCGGGCAGCGGGTTTTCAGAGGACGATCCCACGGTTTCGCCCGTCTCGCTCTATGCCGCCACCAAGCGTTCCTGCGAACTGATGAGCCATGCCTATGCCGGCCTCTACCACTTCGCGCAGACGGGGCTGCGGTTCTTCACCGTCTATGGCCCGTGGGGGCGGCCCGACATGGCCTATTTCAGCTTCACCGGCAAAATCCTTTCGGGAGAGCCGATCGAAGTCTATGGCGAAGGCAAGATGGCGCGGGACTTCACCTATATCGACGACATCGTCGATGGTGTGATCGGCGCGCTGGACAATCCGCCGGGCGGCGGAGCCTTCGATCCGCTGCATCGGGTGCTCAACATCGGTGACAGCCGTCCGGTGGGGCTGATGGACATGATCGCAGCGCTGGAAGCGGCGTTGGGGCGTGAGGCGATCAAGATCATGCGGCCGATGCAGCCGGGCGACGTCACCGCCACTTATGCTGACGTCAGCCGCCTGAATGCGCTGACGGGCTATCACCCCAAGGTGATGCTGGAAGAGGGATTGCAGCGCTTCGCCGACTGGTATCGCGCCTTCTACGATCGCGAGATCGAGGCAGCAACTCAGGCGGCCGAATGAAGCCCGCGGCGCCCCGCACGATGGACTTGCGCGGCGAACTGGCGACGCTGGCGCGCTTCATTGCGGTGGGCGCGCTCAACACGGCGATCGGCTATGGGCTGATCCTCTGCTGGCTGTTTGCAGGGCTGGGGGACTATGCGGCCAACGTCGCTGGCTTTGCGATGGGGTTGCCGATCTCCTGGGCCTTGCACCGCACTCTGACCTTCCGCGCCCGCTATCGGCCCAGCGGCAACGAGATGGTGCGCTACGTGGTGGTGTTCCTGATCGCTTACGGCGCCAACCTGGGCACGATCGCGGCAGGCCGCGCGGCCGGGCTGGGCGGCAGCGCGCTGCTGCAGGGCCTTGCCGTCTGCACCTATGCGGCGCTGTTGTTCGTGCTGACGCGCCTTATCGTGTTTCCCGCGCGACGAGGGTGACCACTTCGGGAAAGTTCAGCCGTGTCTCGACGATGGGGCTGGCGCTGCTTTTCGCCTGAAGAAACAGGCGGCCCACATATTCGCCCAGGATGCCCATGAAGATCGAATTGATGGAGATCGACATGAGCAGCAGGATCGTCGTCGTCGCGAAACCGGCGGGCCAGTGCTGGCCCAGGAATATCCGGCCGACGAGGTAGACGAAGGTCAGCAGCAGCGTCAGCAGGCCGATCATGATGCCGGAGATCGAGGCGAAGCGCAGCGGCAGCAGCGAATGGTTTAGCACCCCGTCCACCGCCAGCGAGATCATCGATTTCAGCGGGAACTTGCTCTGCCCGGCGGCGCGATCCGCCCGGTCGTACTCCAGTCCGATCTGGGAAAAGCCCATCGCGCTGATCAAGCCGCGCAGATAGGGGGAGGCATCGTCCACCTTGTGCAGTTCGGTCAGGATGCGGCGGTCCACCAGGCGGAACTCTCCGGCATTGACCGGCAGTTCGTCGTCGCTGATCCAGGTGATGAAGCGATAGAACGCACGCCGCGCCGTCGCCACCGCGAAACCGTCCTGCAGGCTGCGGCGGATGCCGTAGACCACCTGATGGCCCATCCGCCAGAGTTGCAGCATCTCCGGGATCAATTCCGGCGGATCCTGAAGGTCGCAGTCGAGCTGGATGGAGCAGGCGCCGCTGGCCGCCTTGTAGGCGCAGAGCAGCGAGCGCTGATAGCCGTAGTTGCGCGAAAAGCGGATGACCTTCAGCGCCCGGTCCTTCTGCGCCAATTCTTCCAGCAGATCGAACGTCCGGTCGGTCGAATGGTTGTCGGTGACGATGATCTCGTAGCTGTATTCGGGCAGTTTCTCGAAGACGCGCACGATCGCTTCGTAGCAGCGGACGACGTTCTGCTCTTCGTTCAAGGCCGGTACGAGGATCGATACCAGGGTCTTGGGCTCGCCGTTCACCGCTCTATCCTGCCAGGCTGCGCAAGTGCTGTTCGGCCGCGATCGTCTGGCGCAGCCCGTCATCGAGCGCGATCTGCCGTGTCCATTCGAAGCGCGTTTGCGCCAGTTCGGTTGCGAAGCGCAGTTCCACCGGGCGATCCCCCGGCTGCGCCGCGCGCGCGATGACAAGGGCCGGGTCGCAGCCGGCGAGTTCGACGATGCGATCCGCAACTTCCCGCATGGCGGGCGCCAGTCCAGACCCCACGTTCACCACCGGGCAGTCGCGAGGGGCGCGTTCGGCGATGCGCAGGATGGCGTCGACCACATCGGCAACGTGCAGCAGATCGCGCCGGTCATCCGGGCGCTGCATGGTGACCGGGCGGCGGGACAGCGCCGCCTCTATCACCGAAGGCACGAAGAAACTGGGCGACTGGGCAGGGCCGTAGCATAGCGCCAGCCTTGCGGTGATGGCGGGAAATGGCAGCGTGGGCGCCAGCATGGCCAGATAGTGCGTGGCTGCCAGCATCCCGGCGCCATAGGGCGTGGTGGGGCGGGCGGCGCCGGTTTCGCGATAGGGCAGCGCGGCGTCGCCATATTCGGCGATGGTGCCGGCACGCACCATGACGGTGGGCGGTACCGGCAGGGCGGACAGCGCTTCCACAAGGTTGAGCAGCGGCCCGATGTAATGGTCCAGCGTCTCGCGCGCGGCGGCGGGGCTGGGCGTGGCGGGCATGCGCGTTTCGGCGGCGAGGTGGAATACCCGCGTCGGCGCGATCGCGGCGACGCACTCCTGCAGGACGCGCCGGTCGGCAAAGTCGGTGGCATGGATCGTCAGGCGCCCGGCCAGGGGGGCAAGCCGCACGAGCGAGGTGGTAGGGCGGACGAGCGCGTGAACTTCATCGCCCATGGCAACAAGGCGCGCGGCGAGGTGAGAGCCGATGAAGCCGGCTGCCCCCGTCACCAACGAAACCGAATTGCCCACGACGCGGCCCTTTCCGTGCAGCCCGGAAATCCGGGCGGTCACTTCCCTTTCGTCAGATGGCAGTACCGGGGCCACCCTTGGTTGACTGGTCCGGTCCGGCTGTCGCTGCCGCCGGTTCCGGTGGGGCGGAGCGGCTCAGGCATTGGCCGCCTCGAAACGGGAGGACGCGGATAGCGATGCGACGAAAGCCTCGAAATTCTCGTGCATGTAATCGATGTGGGCTTCGGTCAGGCCGTGATGGCAGGCGAGCAGGATGCCGCCCTTCATCACCGTGTCGGCCACCGGATAGCCATCGGGCGACGCTTTCACGGTCACCCCCTGCATGGCCGGCTGGCGCAGGATGTTGCCGGTGAAGACCGGGCGCGTCTGGATGTCGCGCTGTTCCAGCCAGATCTGCAACTGGGTGCGGGTGAACGGCGCGCTTTCGCGAATGGTCAGCGGGAAGGCCAGCCAGCCGGTACGCGCTGCTGGATGCTGGCGGGGCAGTTCGAACCAATCCTCGAACCGCTTGAAGAAGTCGTACTGGCGGCGGAAGTTGTGTTCGCGCGCGGCGATGTTGTGTTCCAGCTTGCCCAGTTGGACAAGGCCGAAGGCGGCGCCCATTTCCGAAGGCTCCACATTGAAGCCCAGTTCGTCGAACAGGAACTTGGCGTCATAGTCGATCCCGTCCAGCGCGACGTTGAAGCGCTTGTCGATGCTTTCGGAATCGACATGGAGCGAACTCGTCCGCCCCCACGATCGCAGCAGCAGCGCGCGGCGGGCAAGGTCTTCGTCCGAAACGCAGATCATGCCGCCATTGCCGGCCGCGTTGATCACGTGCGATCCGTAGAAGCTGGTGGTGGAGATGTGCGAACGCGTGCCCGTGCTGGTGCCGCGCAGGGTGGCGCCCAGCGTATCGGCGCTGTCTTCGATGACGATCAGCCCGTGGGCATCGGCGATGGCGCGGATGCGATCCCAGTCGGGCAGGTTGCCGATCAGCGATGGGATCATCATCGCCTTCGTTTCGGGCCCGATCATCGCTTCTATCCGGTCGACGTCGATGTTGTAGGTGCCCGGCGCGGAATCGACGAAGGCGGGGACAAGGCGCGACCGCACGATCGGGGCCACCGTCGTCGCGAAGGTCAGTGCGGGGGTAATGACTTCGCTGCCTTCGGGAAGGTTCAGCAATTCCACCGCCAGGTAGTTCGCCGAAGAGCCCGAATTGACCATGATTCCGTGGCTCTTGGCGAAGAGCGCGGCAACCTGCTCCTGCATGGCGCGCACTTTGGGGCCCATCTGGGTCGAGGTTCGCAGAACTTCGACGACGGCGGCGATCTCTTCCTCGCCATGGACGGTCTGGCCGTAGTTCACGCGCATGCTGTTGCTGTCCCCTCGAAGGATTGGGCTTGCCGGGATGGGGCAAGGGCGAAAGTTCCGAAGTATCGGGCGATCTGCGCTTCGCTGAAGGCACGCATGTCCGGTCCGCTGCGGGTGGCGGCGCGATACCATTCGGCGGCCATCGCCACCGCCTGTTCGGTGGTGAGGCGCGCCCGCCAGCCCAGCCGGGCCTGCGCCTTGCTGGAATCAAGCGTGAGCATGCCTGCCTCATGCGGGTCGTCGGGCCGGTGGCCGAAGGCGATCTGGGCCACACCGGGCCCCCACGAATGCTGGAACTGGCGCGCCAGCGCCTCCACGTCGATGAACCCGTCCGCGTTGGGCCCGAAGTTGAAGGCCGTGGCGTAGTGCGCGGCATCGCTGCCCAGCAATTTCGCGCCGAGCATCAGGTAACCGGTCAGTGGTTCCAGCACGTGCTGCCATGGCCGCACGCTGGCCGGGTTGCGGATCGTCACTGCCGTGTCGGCCAGGGTTGCGCGCACGATATCGGGCAGCAGCCGGTCCAGCGACATGTCGCCGCCGCCGATCACGTTGCCTGCGCGCACGGTGGCGATCTGGCAACCGGTAGGATCGCCGAAGTAGGATTGCCGGAACGCTGCGGCGACCAGTTCGGTGCAGCCTTTCGAAGCGCTGTAGGGATCGGCCCCGCCCAGCGCGTCATTCTCGCGATAGGGCCATTCCCACTCGCGATTGTCGTAGCACTTGTCGCTGGTGACGACGATCGCGCCGCGCACCGATGGCATGCGCCGCACGGCGTCCAGCACCACGGCTGTGCCGGTGACGTTGGTGGCGAAGGTTTCCACCGGATCGGCATAGGACGGGCGCACCAGCGCCTGCGCGGCAAGGTGGAACACCAGATCCGGCTCCAGCCCTTGGCACGCGGCGCCATAGGCGGCGGCATCGCGGATGTCGGCAATCCGGTGGTCGACCAGTTCCCCAAGGCCGACGGTGTGGAAAAAGTCAGGGCCTTGCGGGGGGCGTTGCAAGGCGATCCCGGAAACCTCAGCGCCCAGTCGCCTGAGCAGGAGGCACAGCCAGCCACCCTTGAAGCCGGTATGGCCAGTCACCAGAATCCGCTTGCCCCGGTATGCCGCGACAAGCGCCTGATCCAGAGAGCCCTGTTCAGGCATGTTGCAGTTTGGGGCCATCGGTGCTGAGCACCGGCTGACCGTTCTCGAAATCCATCCACGGTGGCAGTGTCTGCGTGCCCAGCCGGTCCAGCGTGTCGCGGTCGCGCACGGTGTCCATCGGGTGCCAGAAGCCCTTGTGCTTGAACGCCATCAGCTGCCCGTCGTGGGCAAGGCGGGTGAGCGGGGCCTGTTCCAGCGGCTCCTCGTCGCCGGTCAGGTAATCCAGCACGCCGGGTTCGAACACGAAGAAGCCGCCGTTGATCCAGGTTTCGTACTTGATGACCTTTTCGGTGAATTCCACCACCCGGCCGCCGTTGCCCGCGCATTCGCCCAGTTCCAGGTTGCCGAAGCGGGCGGGCGGCTGCACCGCCGTCACCGTGGCCAGCTTCCCGTGCGAGCGATGGAATTCCAGCAAGGCGGGAATGTCGATGTTGCCCACCCCGTCGGAGTAGGTGACCATGAAAGCCTCGTCATCCAGCCACGACTTCAGCCGCTTGATGCGCCCGCCGGTCATCGTCGCCAGCCCGGTATCGACCACCGAGACGCGCCAGTCGACTTTCGAGGTGGGGCGCAGCGCCATCTCGCCATTGCCGATGCCCACGGTGAAGTCGTTGGTCATCAGGTGCAGCGCCTGAAAAAAACTCTTTATCGCCATGGCCTTGTAGCCGCAGGCGACGATGAAATCGTTGTGGCCCCAGTGGTCGTAGATATCCATGACGTGCAACATGATGGGGCGCCCGGCCACTTCCACCATGGGCTTGGGGATCCGAACCGTCTCTTCGGCAAGGCGCGAGCCAAGCCCTCCGGCAAGCAGGACGACTTTCATAACGGTTTCTCCGGACACGGAAATTTCTGGCGAAATCCTCCGCTGGATGCCCCGAAGGTAAGGGCAGAGCGGGTGTCCGGCGAAATGGGCATCGGGGTTAGGCAGCTTTAGCCAGCAGGGGCACCAAAGGGCTAAGCGCTGCGTTGAAAATGCTCACCTGAGCGGGTGGAAGAGGGGGGCGTTGCCCAACACTATTTCGCCGCGACCGTCGACGGGGCCGGGCGGCGGAAAAGCAGCAGCTGGCGATGCTTTCCGTGACTGGCGAACTCCGCATAGCCGCGCGCGCGGGCATAGTCCGCCAGGGGTTGCTCAAGCGGCTCCTCCCCATTCACCAGGATTGCGGGTGGCGGGGCCGCATCCAGGAACGCCACCAGACGCGTGGGCGAAGTGGTGGTGTAGTAGGGCCGGTCCGCCGCCGCGATCAGGTCTCCCACGCGGTAGACGAACTGGCCCGCCGCGAATTCGTGCGGGACGGTGAGGCCGCCCTCCAGCGCGATCGCGGGAGAAAGGGTGACGGCCTGCTCGCCGCCCGAAAAACCGGCCTCACGGACAAGGGTACGGGTGTCGCGGTGAAGCGATACCGTCTCCCAATGGGGCGGCCGCGTCAGTGAGACCAGGCCGGGCCCCAGTCGCGATAGCGCGCAAAGCAGCGCCATCAGCACCAGTGCCACCAGCACCGCGTCGGCCGCGGGGCGGTCCATCGGTGCTACGCGTGCGCGCAGCAACAGCAGGAGCAGCAGCAGGAACGGGATCGGCGGCACGAAATACTGCGGGAAAGAGGGCGTGGGCACGAAGGCGATGATGAAGCCCATCGCTGCCAGCGCGGCGGTCAGGATCACCGGCCAGGCCAGCACGGTTCGCGTCCCGTCGCGCATGCCGCCGCGCAGGAGCGGCAGGGCGATCAGCGCGATGATCCCGGCCATCGTCAGCAGCGTTGCATTGGCGGTCCAGATATCTTCCGCCAGCAACACTTTCTGCGTGACCCCGACCACGCGCGGTTCGGTGGAGTGGGACCAGTAGGCGGGCTGTACTTGCGTGAAATAGCGCAAGGTGTGGGCGAAGAACGCCTGCGGGTCGCTGGCCATCGTCAGCAACACCGGCAGGCCGGCGAACAGCCCGCCCAGCGCCAGCGGCAGCGTGCCCAGCATCAGCCGCCGGCCGATCGGGCGCGAAGCCGGCGCCAGCACGGTCGTCACGGCCATGAAGGGGGCAAGGAAGATGTAGTTGACCTTCATGGCGATGGCGCAAGTCGCCAGAATGCCCGCGATCAGGCAATAGAGCGCGGAAGGGCGCTCTTCATCCAGCCCCCAGATCAGGAAACCGATCGCGAACAGGGCGAAGGGGATCGGCAGGAAATTGTTGGTCGCCAGCGTGCCTGGCGCGCCCAGCAGCAGCACGTTGCCCAGCAGCAGCACGCAGGGGGCCAGAAAGCCCCAGAAGCCCGCGCGGGTCAGCCGCGCGATGAACCAGATCGCGCCGATGGCCATGACCCAGCCCACCAGCACCAGCAGCCGGCCCATCATCAGGAAATGCCCGGTCCCGGTAATCCAGTAGAGGCTGCCCAGCAGCCAGGGCAGCAGCGGCAAGTGGTTGTAGCCAAGGTCGCGATAGATGTCGGCGCTACTGGAAAGGGCGGAAACGGTAATGAAAAGGTTCTCGTCCCGGCCCAGCGGGGCGGACATGATGCGCCCGGCCAGACCCGCAAGCAGAATGGCGATCAACACATAGCCGGCCAGCGGCAACAAGCGCCAACGGGCCGGTATGCCCTGCGTTTCATCCGGCATCATCGGTTCCCCCGTGGCCATTCGATCCGGCGCAATTGTGAGGGATCGGCCGCCTCCGCAGCGAGCGCGATTAGGGCGTAACCACTCTGGATGAAGCCGCGGGGGGATGTCCGTCCGTGCGCCAGATCCCTTCGCCAATAAAGGGTTAGACCGCATGACCAGATCCGGGCGCGGCACCCTTGCGCTAGTTTCGGCCGGTCAGAAGCAAAGCGCGCAGGCTGCCCTTGGTGCAAGATATCGAACCGCTGCACATCGCGATCCTGGCCTCCGGGCTGGGGGCGGGCGGGGCGGAGCAGGTTATCGCCCAACTCACACGGCATTGGTGCGCGGCAGGTCATCGCGTTTCCATAATCGCTTTCGATCGGCCGGGGGATCAGGTCTATCACCGATTGCCACCGGAAGCGGCGCTGCACCGGCTGGGCGGCAGCGCCGGCGCGTTGGGTATGGCCGGTCGCGTTTTTGCGCTGCGGCAGGTGATCGCGGCGGAGCGGCCGGCGGTGCTGATCTCCTTCCTGACCAAGAACAACCTGATCGCCGCGCTGGCGACGCTGGGCACCCGCACGCGGCTGGTCTGCGCAGAGCGCAACAATCCCGAACGGCAGGACGCGCACCCGCTGTGGAACCGCGCGCTGGGCCTGCTCTATCGCCGGGCCGACGCCATCGTCTGCCAGACCGACGCGGTGCGCCGCTGCTTCCCGGCGGCGGTGCGCCGCAAGCTGGTGACCATTCCCAATCCCGTGGCCCGGCCGGATGTGCTGCCTGCCGCCGATGAACGGCAGCGCATCTGCGCGGTAGGGCGGTTGACGCACCAGAAGGGCTTCGACCTGTTGCTGCAGGCTTTCGCGACCGTCGCCCCGCGCTTTCCCGGCTGGCGCCTGACGATCCGGGGCGAGGGGCCGGACCGTGCCGCGCTGGAGGCGCGGATCGCCGAACTGGGCCTTGGCGGACGCGTGGAATTGCCCGGCCTCAGTTCCGTGCCGCGCGGCTGGGTGGCGGAGTGCGACCTGTTCGTCCTGTCCTCGCGCTACGAAGGGTTTCCCAATGTGTTGGGGGAGGCGATGGCCGCCGGCCTGCCGGTTGTCGCCAGCGACTGTGACTTCGGCCCGGCCGACATGGTGGAGAACGGGCGCAGCGGCGTGCTGGTCGCGTCCGAAGACCCGGCGGCGCTGGGAGAGGCTCTTGCAAAGATGATCGAAAATCCCGCTGAGCGTCAGCGCATGGGCGCCGCAGCGGCGCAAGCCATGGCTCGTTTCGCGCCCGAACCGGTGCTGGCGCGGTGGGACCAATTGTTGGTGACGGTCATGGCCACCGGAAAGGAGCGGCGTCGTTCGCCTGTCCCGGCCGGGCCAGCGGCGGAGGCGCGGCGGTGAGCGGCAGGCCCATGCGCATCCTGTTCACGTCCGCCGGGCGGCGCGTGGCGCTGACGCATTGCTTCCGCCGCGCGGCCGAGGCGTTGGACATGCGCGCGCAAGTCCATGCCTGCGATTTCGTGCCCGATCTCAGCGCTGCCTGCCTCGATGCCGATACCGCTTTCGCCGTGCCGCGTTGCACGGACCCGACTTACGTCGATCACCTGCTGGGTTACTGCGCGCGCGAGGGGATCGACCTGCTGGTTCCGACGATCGACACCGAACTGGAAGTGCTGGCCGAAGCGCGCGAACGCTTCGCGGCGCTGGGCACGCGCGTTCACGTCAGCGACCCCGAAACGATCGCCGTGGTGCGCGACAAGCAGCGGACCATAGACGTGCTGGCCGGTGCCGGCGTTCCGGTGCCGCGCACGGCAGCGCTGGAGCAGGTCCGCGCCGCGCCCGAAGACTGGCGCTGGCCGGCTTTCGTCAAGCCCGTGGGCGGCAGCGCCAGTCGCGGCATCGGCGTGCTGGAGGGGCCGCAGGACATTGCCGGGGTCTATCCCGAACCGATGCTGGTGCAGGAACTGCTGCGCGGGCCGGAATATACCGTCAACATCTACATAGATGCGGCGGGGCGTATGCTCTCGGCGATTCCGCATCTGCGCCTGACGGTACGCGGCGGCGAAGTGGAGAAGGGCCGCACCACGCGCGATCCGCGCTTCATCGCGATTGCAGAGGCGGTTGCCGCCGCGCTGCCGGGCGCACGGGGCGTGCTGTGTTTCCAGTTGATCGACGATCCCCAGCGCGGCCCCTGCGTGTTCGAGATCAATGCCCGGTTTGGCGGAGGCTATCCGCTGGCCGATCATGCCGGCGGGCGCTTCGCCGAAAGCCTGCTGGCCATGCTGGCCGATCAGCCCGAATGCGCCAGCCCCGACTGGCGCGAGGGCGTGACCATGGTGCGTTACGACGCGGCCGTGTTCCGTGGATGAGATCGTCCTGCCGGGCGATTGCGTGGTCGTCTTCGATCTGGACGACACGCTCTACCTGGAACGGGACTTCGCCCTCAGCGGCTTTGCCGCAGTGGGTCATAAGCTGGAGACGCAGCACGGCGTCATCGGCTTTGCGGACGAGTGCGCGCGGCTGCTGGACGAAGGCGTGCGCGGTTCGATCTTCGACCATGCGCTGTTGGCGCTGGGTGCGGGCGGGGTAGGCGTCGCGATCGCCGATCTTGTGGAGGTTTATCGCCGGCATCGCCCGAAGATCGCACTGGCGCCCGATGCCGCGCGGCTGCTGGATCAGGTGGACCGGCTTTCCGGTGCCCTCATCACCGATGGGCCGGCGCGGATGCAGGCCGGCAAGGTGGGCGCGCTAGGGCTGGGTGCGCGGCTGGGGCGGCTGGTGCTGACGGGAATGCTGCCGGCCGGCTTCGGAAAGCCGCATTCCATGGCTTTCGAACTGGTGGAGCGCTGGTCGGCCCGGGCGCCATACGATCACGTCTACATTGCCGACAATGCGGCCAAGGATTTCATCGCCCCCCGCGCGCGGGGCTGGCGCACGGTACAGGTCCTGCGCGAAGGGCGCATTCATCGCGGCGATCCGCCCACCGCGCGCCATGCCGCCGATGCGGTGGTGGAAACGCTGGACGACGTGCGTTTCGAGATTGCGGGGACGCGCTCAGTCGGCGCCTGAGACCAGCGCGGCGGCGGGCCGTCGCCGCTCCCCACCGATCATCACCCACGCCGTGCGGGCAAGGATGCGCAAGTCCAGCATGGGCCCGGCATGATCGACGTACCAGAGGTCGAGCGCGATCTTCTCATCCAGAGAGAGCAGCGTGTTGCCGTTGACTTGCGCCCAGCCGGTAAGCCCGGGCCTGACGTGGCCGCGCGCCATTCCGCGGGTGCCCAGAGCGGCGATCGTTTCCGGCAGCAGCGGGCGCGGGCCTACGAAAGTCATGTCTCCCCGCGCGACGTTCCACAGGCCCGGCAGTTCGTCCAGGCGGCTGCGGCGCAGGAAGCGGCCGAAGCCGGTCACCCGCGCCTCGTCGGGAAGCGGCCGGCCGTCCGGTCCGTTCGCCTCCCGCATGGAGCGCAGCTTGAACAGGGTGAACGGCTGCCCGCCAAGGCCGGCGCGCTGCTGCCGGAACAGCACGGGCGCCCCCATGGAGAGGCGCACGCCCAGTGCCAGTCCGGCCAGCAGCGGCAGGGTGGGGATCAGCAATGCGGCACCGAGTGCCCGGATGGCGAGGCGTCGCATTGCCGTTTCGATCCCTTTCCCGTGTCCCCGTTCGCGTTCCCGTGGCGCTGCGTTGCGTCGGTCAGACTTCCGACGGGCGCCAGGAATGGCCGCGGAAGAAGCGGCGGACGCGGGCGGCCCATGCTTCGTGCGTGGGCACCGGTGACGAGTAATAGGTCGCCGAATTCGCATAGAACTGCACGGAGTCGCCGTAGCGGCGACGGGCATGTTCGGCATAGTCGACCTGGTCGAAGACGATCCCGCCCACACTGTCGTCCAGCGATTCCAGCGCGGCCCGCATCTGGTCGCCGGTGGTATGGCCCCAGCGCGCCACCATCACCGTCTGGTCGGCGAAATTGCACATGGCGCGGGCATCGCGCACCGCCAACGTCGCCGGGGCATTGATGATGACCAGGTCGAACCGTTCGCGAAGCTGCGAAAGCAGCGTGCGCAGGCGGTTGGACGACAGCAGCACGGCCGGTTCCGCAACGGGTTCCTTGGCGCTGAGCAGGACGATCTGGTTGGCAACGCTTTCGCCGGTAACCGTCGCCTCGGGCGCATCGTAGGGATTGCCCTTCTGCGGGATCGCCAGGCTGTCCAGTTCGGCGCGGCCGCAGACGATGTCCACAAGGTCCGGCGCGGAGGTTTCGTTCTGCAGCTGTTGCAGTGCGCCGCGCTTGCGCAAGTCCAGGTCCAGCACCACCGTCCGCTCGCCCAGCGCGATACCGGCGGCGGCGAGGGTGAGCGAGACGGTGGACTTGCCGTCGCCCGGCAGCGGGGAGGTGACCAGCACCACCTGCACGCCGGCCCTGCGCTGCAGCCCGCGCACTTCGGTATATGTCGAGCGGGCAACTTCGGCGAAGAGCGACTGCGGTTCGGTGATGACCGGGCTGTCCTTGGGATCGACAGGCATGTCGCGGGGCAGCAGCGGCAGCATGCCCAGCGTGGGCAGGCCGAACTGGCGGCGGATCTGCGCCATGGTCCGCAGGCGATCGTCAAGGAAGTCGCGCAGGAAGGCGATCATCAGCGCCAGGATGCCCGATCCGACGAAGGCGGTAAGGCCCATCTTGAGCGGGGTAGGCGCGATCGGATCGTAGTTCGGCACGGCGGGCGAGACGACGGAGGAGGACACGCCTTCCATCTGCATCTGCGCGCGCACCTGTTCGATGCGGGCGGAGATCGACTTGTAGGCATCGTCGTCCAGTTCGGCCTGACGCAGCAGCTTGTCGAGTTCGACGCGATTGGAGGTGTTCTTGTAGGCCATGGAGCTTAGGCCTGCGACGATGCCTTCAAGGCGGGAAGCCTGCGCGGAATCGCCATCGGCTTCGCTACGCGCGATCTGCGCCATCTGCGCGCCCTTGGCATCGGCATCGGCCTGGGCCGCCGCCTGAACCGTGGCTTGCTCTTGCGCGATGCTCTTGTCGATCTGGGCGAGCTGCGAATTGACGCGCTTCACGTCGGGGTGATTGGGGCCAAGGCTGGTGCTTAGCTTGGACGCTTCACCCACCAGTTCGCCGCGGCGCTGTTCCAGCGTGTTGAGCGCGGCGGAAGTTGCGGTGGCGGTGCTCTGCATCAGCGATGCGCGGGCGATGCCGGCGCTGCGCGCGGCAGCGCCATCGCGGGCGGCGGTTGCGGCGGCGCTCTGCACCGCGATGCGGTTGATTTGCGCCAGATCCTCATCCGTGCCGGCACCGGCCAGCATGCGGTTGCGGGTGCGGAAATCGGCAACCAATTGCGCGGATGCCTGTGCGGTGCGGCCGCGCGCCTGCTGTTCCTGTTCCAGCGAGGCGAGCAGTTCGCCGCGCCGTTCATTGGACTTCGCGCCGCGCAGGGCGCGGACGGCTGGCGGGATCTCGTTGGCGATATCGGCAGCCAGCTCGGGCGAGCGGGCGATGACGGCGATTTCGATCAGATCCGATCCGGCTTCGGAATCGATGGTGATCATCGACGTCAGCTTGTTGATCCCGGCCTGGAGCAGTGGCTTGCCGGTCAGGTTCGGGTTGCCCATTTCCTTCAGGAAATCGGGATTGTGCAGCAGGTTGAGATCCTTGATGACCTGTTCCGCCGCCGATGCGGACCGGTGCAGGCGCACCGCGTTGGCGACGCGTTCGGCATTGCGCGAATTCACGTCCGCCTGGTTGGTGCCCACCTGGTCGATCAGTTCGACCTGAACGTTGGTGCTGGAACGATAGAGCGTGGGCGAAAGCAGCTGTTGCACGACCACGGCCAGCGTGGTGATCCCCACGATCAGCAGGATCATCGTGCGATAGCGCAGGAAGATGCGCAGCAGGTCTCTGAGAGAGACTTGTCCTTCCGCGACCGGGGCCTGATCGTTTCGCGATCGCCCGTATGGCAGGGGGCGCCTTACGCGGGCGTATTGCGGCACGTCGGGAACGAGTGCGGAAGTCATCTTGGCCCTCCGGAAAGGTAAAGCCCGGGGAACGCCCCCCTCGGCAGATTGAATTGATTATGACCCGCCGCGCTGACGAAACAAAAAGCGCATCGGACGGGGAGGCGGGGCAATCAGGCTAATACCTTTGGAGCGTCATTGGCCCGGTTTCACGGCAGAAGGGCCGCATAGAGCGCGACATGACGGGCCGTGGCCGCCTCTATCGTGTAGTCCCGGCCGGTCGCCAGCGCCCCTTGCGAAAGGCGTTCGTACAGGCCCGGCGTTTCCAGCAGGCGCGCGATCGCACCGGCGAGCTGGTGCCCGCGTTCGGGCGCGACAAGGCCGTTGCGATAGGGTTCCACCAGATCGCGGTTGCCCGGCACGTCGGTAGCGATCACCGGCAGCGCCGACGCAAAAGCCTCCAGGATGGCGACCGACATTCCCTCATATCTCGATGTGTTGAGGAACACGTCGCTGTCCGCCAGCAGTGCGGGCACATCGTGGCGTTCACCCAGGAAATCGACCATGCCCTCCAGCCCGTGGCGCAGGACGAGGGCGCGCATCGCCTCCAGATCGCCGCCGCCCCCGGCGATGCGGAAGCGCGGCAGCGGCCGGTTCGGCATGCGCTGGCGAAGGTGGCCGCGCAGCATGTGTGCGGTTTCGACCAGAAGGGGGTAGTTCTTCTGGTCCGAAATCGCACCGACACTGAGGATGCGCAAAGGGCTTGCCATGGCCTGTCGCGGCGCGGCGGCGGCGAAAGTGGCGGCGGGGGCATTGGCGATCAGCGTGAACGGTCGGCGGGAGTGCTGCCGATAGATGGCGGCCACTTCGTGGCTGATCGCCACGTAGTGGGTCACGACCTGATCGAACACGCGAAACAGGCGGGGCGAAAACGACAGGCGGCTGTTGTGATGGGTCAACACAACGGCGCCGCGATAGCCGGAAACCGCGATCATCGGCAGGGCCCGCGCGGTATGCGCATGGATCACGTCCGGCCGGCCGGCGCGCAGCAGGCGCCGCAATGCACGGGCCCCGGCGAACATGCCGCGCCGCCCGTCCAGCCCGAGCGAGACGAAACTGCCGGTTGCCGCGATGTCCCGCGCCAGCCGCGCCTCGGTCTGCGGGGAATTGCCCAGCGCCGCCGCATCGCACAGCGCCACCACGGTCGAGCCGGCGCCGTGGGCGGTGAAATTGGCGTGGAGATTGGAGACCAGCATCTCCGCCCCGCCGGTGGTCAGGCTGTTGAGGATCGACCAGACTTTCAGGCTTGGCCCCGGGGTGGGGCTTTCGCGATCGTTCCGGTCATGGGGTTCGTCATGAGTGGCATCGGCTGCGGCATCGTCAGGCAGGCAGGCGAGCGATGTCATGCCTGGCTCCCCTCGGCCGCGTCGGCGCCATCCGGGCTGCCGTTATCGCTTTTGCCCTTATCGTTCTTGCCCTTATCGTTCTTATCCGTGGCGCGCTGGCGGGCCAGCCCGCGCCAGAGCCCGATATCCAGGAACAGCGCGGTCGAAAGGCCGAAGGCGACATGGGCATAGTTGGCGGCGATGGCGCCTTGGCTGGGCATCAGCAGCAGCGCTATGGTGAAGAACAGCACGGTGGAGACTGTCGCCACGGCCAGCACGTAAGTGGGCCGGTTCATCGCCAGCAGTCCGGAGCGGGACGGCGCGGCATGCAAGGTCAGCGCCACCGCGAAAAGCTGGGTGAACAGCATCGGGTAGACGTCGGTGAAATCGTCCCCGAAGAACAGCACCAGCGCCGGGCGGCCCACCGCCATGCAGGCGAGGATGAAGATCAGCGCGATCCCGGCCAGCGCGGTCTGGAGAATGCGCACCAGCCGTTCCAGTGCCTTGCGGTCCAGCCTGGCCCATATCCGGGCGAGATCGGGATAGATCACGGTCTGGATCATGTCCCCCGCGGTCTGCGCGAACTTGGCGATCCGGCGGGAGAGGTAGTAGAGCCCGGCCGCGCCCGCGCCCGCGAAATAGCCCACCATCAGCGTATCCACCTCATGCGTCAGCGTGCGCAGGGTGGAGGAGACGTTGGTGGAGATGGCAAAGCGCAGGAATCCGGGGAACTGGTCGCCCAGGCCGCGCCAGCTTACGCCCAGCGGGCTGGGGATGCCGGATTTGCGCAAGGCCTGAAAGCCCAGCACGTTGAACAGCAGCGAATCCAGGATCTGGGCGCTGGTCCAGAGTATCACGAAGGCGGTCAGCCCGGCGTGGGCGTGCAGCAGCAGGACCGACGCGCCCAGCCGGAACAGGCTGGACGCTAGCTGGACATAGGCCAGCGTGCGGAACCGTCCGCCCAGTCGCAGCGCCGCGCTGGCCATGCCGCGCGGGTTGCAGACGATGGCAAGGGCATAGATCGCCACCAGCCCGACATGGCCTTCGCCCAGCCCGAAGGCGGCGCCGGCCAGCTTGGCCAGCACGATCGCGATCAGCCCGGCCACCAGGGCGGAGGCAAGGTCCAGCTTCAGGCCATAGGCGTAGAGCCGGGCCAGCCGGTCGACGGAGCCGTTATCCTCTTCCGCCGCCACGAAGCGGACCAGCGGTTGCCACGATTCGAAGCGCACCAGCCGCTCGCACACGCGGCCGATGGAGAGCACCACGACCATCACGCCGAATTCGGCCTTGCCCAATGCGTGGGTGGCCAGCGACAGCGCCGCCACCATCAACATGCCCGATCCGAAATTGCCGGACAGCAGGTGGATCATGCTGACGATGCGCGGGCGGATCAGCGTGGATGCGCACCACGATTGCCACATGCGGGCGGCGAAAGGCAGTTTCAGGGCGACCTCTCCACCCTCGGTCCGGACCTCGCTCATGCCCGTGCCAGTACGCTGCCGAAGAAGCGCTGGCGTTCGCGCGCCTCGGAACGATGCGCAAGGGCGTAGGTGAGGAAGATCAGCATCGGTTCGAACCACACGCGCGTATACATGTGCGGCAGCGCGGTGGTGTAGAGCAGCAGGATCGCCACTTGCGCCAGCGCCGCGCCGCCATCCAGCGGGTCTTCGCGCAGGATCATGATCGCGGTCATCACCAGCGCGCCCAGCAGCGTCCACAGGCCCAGCAGTGCGATGATGCCGCCCTCGTTCAGGACCAGCAGGTGCAGCTGGTGGACCGGCGCGGCAAAGGCGCTGGCCTTGCGATAGCGGTCGGTACCCAGGCCGATCAGCATGTTGTGGTTGGCCAGGCCCCAGGCTTCCTTGATCAGCGCCGCGCGGCCGACGAACGTGCCGGCCTTATCGGCATCGCCGGTGACCAGGGCGTCGCCCACGCGCTTTTCGAAGATCGCGGGGACCGGGCCGCCCAGGCTGAAGTACGCGGCGGCCAGCAGGACCACCGGCAGGCCGAAACGGATCAGGTTGGACATGCGCGAAAGCGCCAGGAAGCACATCACGCCCATCGCCGCGGCAGTAAAGGCGGTAAAGCTGGCGCTGGCCAGCAGGCCCCAGCCGATCGGCACGGTCATCACCAGCGCCCATCCCCAGTGCAGCCGCCGAGCGATCACCGCGTGGATCATCATGACCATGGCATAGGCGCACTGCGCGCCGTTCGGGTTCGGTTCGCCCGACATCGCGCCCAGCCGCCCGTTGCCGGTGACGTAGCCCACGCCCATCACCGAATCGAGGCTGGTGCGCTCGTAATGCATCATCGTGTAGAAGCCGATCACCTGGGAGATGGCGACGCCGATGATGAAGGCGATGATACAGCGGTGCAGCACGCGGCTGCTGAAGCTGGCGAAAGTCATCGGCACGACGACAAGCGCGAAGATGTACTGGAAGCCCACTACCGGCCAGCGCACGAATTCGCTGTGGTAGAGCGAACAGAACAGCAGCGCCGCCAGCATCGTGGTCAGGCCCAGTATCCACATCGCCGTGTAGGGGCCCAGCATCATCAGGCGCAGCCGGCCCTTGAACACCAGCGCGACGGTACAGCCGGCCAGGAGTACATCGGACAGGGTGACGTTGGCGATGGGCGGCCGCAATACGCGCCAGGGCAGGGTCAGCGCCGAGAGGATGATGCCCAGCGTCAGGATGTTCGGCAGCCAACGCTGCGAGAGGATCTGCGGCACGCGGCGCACATCCGCCCCCGCCAGCATCGCGCGGGCGGACAGGGCAGGGGCCTGGTTCGGAACCGGTATAGCCATGCCACGATGATGGTAGGCAGGCGCGGTCGAGGCAAAGACAAGTATGGTCAGGCCCCTGCGCAAAGTTGGTACCCCCTACAGGACATCCGGCGAGGGGCGCATCCCGAATTGGTGACTTGCCTGTGTGTGTTACCGGTCGGTACTCTTGGCCAGAGCAGCGCGCGAGGCGTGCGGTATCCGGTCGTCGCGAACGGGAACTCCCACGGGTTCCGGCAACGTGCGTAACCGCCGGACCCGTCCGCCGGACTTCGTCACCATGCGCCCCGTTCCATTGAACATCATTGTCGAGAGGCCGGCTTGTCAGAGCACCCGTCCGACCAGACCAAGCTTAGGGTCATTTATGTAGCCGGTTACGGGCGCAGCGGTTCGACGCTTCTCGATATCGCGCTGGGCATGCGGCCGGACGTGTTCGGTGCCGGCGAACTGACCGCGCTGGCGCGTCATGCCTGGAAGAACGGCGAATACTGCGCGTGCGGCGCCACCGTGCGCGCCTGCCCGTTCTGGAGCAGCGTGATGGCACGCGCGGGCGGTTCTGAAGCGCAGGACATGCTGGACCGGCTGGCCGATCTTCAGCAGCGCATGGAAGCCCTGGCCGCATCGCGCCGGGTTTTCGCGCGGTTCCTGCCGGCCTCGCGCGATCGCTATCACCAGGCCAATCGCGCACTGCTCGAAGCCGTGGCGGCGCAAGCCGGGCAAGGCGAAATCTATGTGCTCGATTCCAGCAAGTTGCCGGGGCGGGCACTCGCGCTGGCATCGATGCCGGGGATCGACCTGCACGTGATCCACCTCGTTCGCGATCCGCGCGCGGTCGCCTGGTCGATGTCGCGCCCGCATCCCAAGCGGATTGAGGCAGGCGTGCAGCGGGAACTGCGGCCCAAACCCGCATTCTACGTGGCGCTGCGCTGGTCGATGGTGAACCTGGTCTGCGAATGGCTGTGCTGGCGATTGGTTCGGCGATGGGGTGACGGGCGAACGATCCGCGTGCGTTACGAGGATTTCGTTGCCGATCCGCCCGCCGTGCTGGAGGCGATCCGCGCCCGATGCGCCCCGTTGCTGCCGGGCGCGGCAGCGGACGGCCTTTCCGAAGTGCTGCGGCCGGGGCACCAGGTGGCCGGCAGCCGCCATCGCATGCAGGCCAGCCTTGTCATCCGCGAGGATCACGTCTGGCAGCGCCAGATGCCGGAGATGGCGCGGCGGCTGGTTTCCTGGATCACTGCGCCGCTGCTGCGGCGATACGGATACATGCCGGGCACCGGCAGGGGGGAGGAAGGCCGCGCGGCGCCTGCCACACGCCCGGGGCTTGTCGAAAACAAGGGCGTAGGAGCGGGCAGATGACGGCAGTTCGCAAGGGAACGGCGCGCCGCAAGCTGGTCTTGCCGGTCGTGATACTGGGGATGCTGCTACTGGTGGCCTATGCGCTGGTGCCGACCGGCGGTGCCCGGCTGGAAGCCGCGCAGCCGCCCACGGTATCCATCCCGTCCGGCACCAAGTCCTTTCCCGGCGCCGTGGGCTGGGGGGCATCCAGCGCGGGCGGCCGCGGCGGCAGGATCATCTATGTGACGACGCTGGCCGATTCCGGCTCAGGCTCCTATCGCGCCTGCGTCACGGCCACAGGGCCGCGCGTCTGCGTGTTCCGCGTGGCCGGGGTGATCCGCTTCACCACCACGCCGCCGATCATCGAGCAGCCCTATCTCACCATCGCCGGGCAGACCGCGCCGGGCAGCGGCATCGTGCTGGCCCACGCCGGCGCGCCGGCAGGCCGCACGCCGCTGGTCATCAAGAACACCCATGACGTGGTCGTCCGCAACATCCGCGTACGCGCAGACCTGCCGGGCGGAAGCCGGGGGTCCGAAGACAGCATCACCATAGAGCATTCCAGCAAAGTGCTGGTCGATCACGTCAGCGCTTCGTGGGCGCGGGACGAGCTGATCAACGGCTATGCGGACAACGATTACATCACCGTCAGCAATTCGATCTTCGCCTGGGGCATTCCCTCGCATGACAAGTGCGCGCTGCTGGCGAGCGATCCCGTCGATGCGCAGCACTTCAGCTTCATCAACAACCTCTGCGCACACAACGGGGACCGCATGCCGGACGTGAATTTCCCCCGGAACTCGTGCCTCGAAGTGGTCGACAACATTTTCTACAACGCCCAGTCGCGCTTTGCCGAAGTGTGGGAGCTGTTTGGCGGCACGCCGGTCTCTTTCGTGGGCAACAGCTTCATCGGCGGGCCGAACACCACCAACCTGACCGTGGGCATCGCCCGCGATACCAGCACGTCCAAGGGCGGCGCCGCGATCATCTATTCGTGGGACAATCGCTTTGTCGGTGCGTTTCAGGACATGAACCAGGAGGCGGAGCAGGCACTGGTCAACAAGCCGCCTTGTGCGCTGACGATCAACCCGCTTTCCGCCACGAACGCCTATAGTCAGGTACTGGCGAAGTCCGGCGCTTTTCCGCGGGATTCGATCGACGATCAGGTGGTCTACGATGTGGAGCACGGCTCCGGCCGGATCGGCCAGCCGGCCCCGGTGATGCCCGCGCAGACCGCCGGGCAGCCTTATCCCGATGCGGACAAGGACGGCATGGACGATAACTGGGAAGTCACGATCGGCGCCAATCCGAAGGTTGCCGATGCCTGGGGCGATGCCAATCGCAACGGCGTTCCCAACTTCGAAGAGTTCCTGGCCTATCGCAACAAGGTGCTTGGTCTGTGAAGGCGCTGGATGCCAACCCAGCACTTGAGGGTCCCGCGCTGCACGAGGGCGTTTCCTCGCCGGTCGCGGTGCACAGGCAGCGGCCGACGGTGTGCTATCCGCTGGCGGGCGATGCGCTGGGCGGCAGCCATGTCTCGCTGCGCGGGCTGATCGACGGGCTGGACCCTGCGCAGATCGAGGTGATCGTCGTGCCGGAAGTGCCGGACGGGCGGCTTGCCGCGTTCTTTTCGGGCATTGCCCAATGCCCGGACCCGGCGCGGCCGACGCGGCCTTTCGTGCCCGGCCGCAGTATCGGCATTGGCAAAGTATTGGGAACGCTGGCGGGATTGCCGCGCCGCGTGCGCTTCCTGAAGGAACGCGGGGTGGATATCGTCCACACCAACGACGGGCGCAGCCATGCCAGCTGGGCATTGGCGGCGCGGTTGGCCGGCGCGCGACTGGTCTGGCACCATCGCGGCGATCCTGGCGCGCGCGGGCTGCGCTATGTGGCGCCGGTGCTGGCGGATCGGATCGTTGCGGTTTCCGCCTTCGCGCTGCCACGCGGGCGTCGCGGTGCCGCGCGGACGGCGCGGGTGATCCACAGCCCCTTCGACGTATCGATCACCGCCGACCGCGAGGCGATGCGCAAGCGGATCCTGGAGGAGACGGGCAGTCCGCCGGAAACGGTGATCTGCGGCTATTTCGGCAGCTTCGTGGAGCGCAAGCGCCCACTGGCCTTCGTAAAGGCCGTGGAGGCACTGGGGCGCGAGATCGACCGGCCCGTGCTGGGCGCGATGTTCGGCGAACCGCGCGAAACCGAACTGGACCGGCAACTGGACGATCGCATCGCTGCCGTGGGTGCGCCCGCGCGGGTGGTCCGCATGGGATATCGGTCGCCCGGGCATGCCTGGCTGGCGGGCTGCGACCTGCTGCTGGTCCCCGCCGTGGATGAGCCGCTGGGGCGCACGCTGGTAGAGGCGATGCTGGTGGGCACGCTGGTCGTGGCTACCGATTCAGGCGGCAATCCGGAGGCATTGCGGCAGGGCTGCGGCGTGCTCTGCCCGCCCGACGATCCGCGCGCGATGGCGCGTGCGGCGGCGGATTTGCTGGCGGACCCGACTTTGGCCCGGACGATGCGGCAGGATGCGACGGTGGCGGCGCGGGGACGGTTCTCGCAAGCCCGGCATGTCGATGCGATCCGGACGATCTACGATGAACTGACATGAGGTTCAGGCGGAGTTCGTTTGGAAATTCGCCTTAGGCGAATTTGGCGGCGCCGTCTTGCTCCACCACGCGACCTCCCATCAGTGTATCCTTGATGGGAGGCTGCGCGGTTGAGGGCCGGTGCCGCACCGAAAATGCCCTTTGGGCCTTTTCCAAGCGAACTTTCAGAACCTTACGCGCAGTGCCACACCGCCACGAAAGCGGTCGAACTCCAGCGTGGAACTGTCGCTGCTGCGGGAGCCGTAGCCGGCCGTGGCGGCCACGGAGATATTGCGGGACACCAGATACTCCAGCTCTCCGCCGCCCGTGACCGTCTCTTCGTGGATGCCCGATCCGGTGTACTTGGTCTTGCGATAGCCGACCGACAGGGTGCCATAGAGATTGTGGCGGATTTCCTGCTGCACGCTCAGCTTGGTGATCGTGTCGGTACGCTGCGTGGCGCCGACGCGGAACGTCGCGACATCGCCGTTGAAGGCATCGAGCAGCACGGCGGTACGGCGGGTGGGGTGGTAGGTGAGGTTGCCCGCCACCGACAGGCCGGTGTGGCCGGGGGTGGACGGGTCGTCCGGATTGTGGCGGAACACGCCCACCGAAAGGCCGCCCTCCAGCACGCCGCCGGGCTGGAAATCGATGCCCAGCCGTCCGCCGAACGTGGTGGTGTTGCGCTTGTCGCCGCTGGGCGTCAGGTCGATCCGGAAATCGCGCCGGGCAACGAAGGCGGTGGCGGTGGCATAGGCCCTGCCGGTGACGCGCAGGCCGAACGTCGCCTGCCCGGCATAGGCGGTGAAGTCGCGATCGGAATCGATGCTGGACAGGGCGTTGAACTTGGTCACGTCCGCCTGAACGTCCAGCAGTGTGCGCGTGGCGACGCGGTGATAGGAGACGACGCCGCCCAGGCTGTCGATCCGGCGCGGGCCGGCGTTCGGGTTGCGGCGCGCTTCCGGGTCGGACCGGTCTTCGATCGATCGGCGAGAGAAGACGCTGGCGGAAAGGTTGGATGTCGGCCCGGTCTGCCAGTGCACATCGCCGTCGACCAGCCAGCTCTCGGAATTTTCCGTGGAATGGGTGGCATAGCGGCGGACGGTGCCGCTGGCGTTCAGCTCGAACGTCACCGGCGCCGGCTGCGTGGCGATGGCGACGCGGGGAGATATGTCGAAACGCACATCGTCCTGCGCGTTGTTCGGCGAGGCGTAGATGTTGCTGTCGTAAAGGACATCGGCCTCTCCGCCCAGCGTCACGTTCAGCGAGCCGAGGTGGAGCGGAAGCACGCGATAGTCAGGATCGTTGGCGAATACGGCGGGCGCGGTGGAGCCGATTTCCTTCGCCTGTGCCCAGGCCTGCTGCGGCGTTGCCAGCAGCAGCGGAACCGGGGCGGCGAGCGCTAGATGGCGGGGCTTCACGCGCCTAGAACCAGCGTTCGTAGACGCGGATGGTATCGCCCGGCAGGACCGGCGTGGTTTCCACCGCCTTCGCGGTCATCTCCTTGCCGTCGACCGTGCGGGTGATGGCTACCTCACCAGTCTTGGCCCGATAGGTATAGCCGCCGGCGGCGGACAGCGCGGACAGCACGGTCATTCCCTGGCGATAGGGGAACTGGCCGGGCTTGTTCACTTCGCCGGTGACGTAGAACGGGCGAAGCTCCACCGCGCCGACATTGACCACGGGATCGCCGCTCATGATCCCCTGCCTCAGCAGGGCGGCGGCGATGCCCTGTTCGATCTCGCGATAGGACAATCCGGCGACGGTGATCTGCTTGATATAGGGCAGCGAGATCGCGCCGGTGTCCTCCACCGTGTAGTCGCCGTTGGCGGCATCCAGATCCTGGACCACGATATGCAGCTTGTCGCCCGCACCCACCCGGTAGGGACCTGCCGGAGTGGATGCGAGCGTGGGCATCGATCCTGTCGGCGACGAACAGCCGCCCAACATCGATGCCGGTATCAGACAGCAGGCCAGCGGTATGGCGATGGCCGACTTCCATGCACGGGCCCACGAATGCGGACGCCCAGAACGCGGACAATTGCGCAGTGTTGCCATGATACGCTCCCCGACAACCTTGGAACGATCCGCCTTCCCTCAGGCCAGATCCAGGAATCATCGCCTCCAGATTACGGAAGATACGTCAAATTTCCTTGGTTATTAAGGGCTAGCTCACCGTCCCTCAGGGGTGCCGGAGGCTCTCCCTAAGAGCACGCCGGAAGGGGAGGGGATTTTGCGGTGGCGGGTTCTTACGCCACGGGCACGTTGCGCGTGGGCGATTTCCAGCGCGCAAGGTTCAGCCCCGACATCGCCTCCAGGCTCTCCACGTCGCGGGCGTAGAAATCGCGCAGCCTCGCGCGCAGTGCGGGGGTTAGCGGGGGATAGGCCACTTCGCGCGCCAGCAGCGATCGCATGCCCTCGAACACAGGATGGCCGCGCAGGGGGCGAAGGCTGCTCTTCAACGGGGCCAGCGCCCGGCGCAGCGGCAGCGGCAGGATGGCCGAACGGCTGCTGTTCTCCCGCGTGGCAGGTTCCGCTTCGTGAACCGGATCGACGCCGATGTGATGCGAAACGGCGTCCACGATGTGCGCCGGATCCGCGACGACCTCTTCGTAGAGGTAGACCAGGATCTGGTCGCGCGGGAACAGATCGAACCAGCGCGAAAGGTGGCAGGCGTAGAGCCCGTCCTGCAGGAAGCGCGGAAAGGGGCTGTCCGGTGTGGCCAGATAGTCTTCCGGCGGCCCCTTCACGGTGCCGCGCCGGTAGAACATCTTGTAGTCCGAATAGGCGCGCTCGACCGGATCGCGCAACTGGAGGACCAGCCGCACGTCGGGCAGGGTGGCGGCGATGCGCCGGGCTGCCAGCGGATGGGCAAGATAGTCGGCCGATTTTTCGCCGATCACATAGGCGCTTTCCGGTCGCTCCTCGAAAAAGCCGCGATACCAGTCCTCGCCCCGCGCGAACTCGTTGCTGAAATAGTGCGGCTCGGGCGGCGGCATGAAGATCGCCGGGTTTTCGACAAGGCGCGCCTGAACCCACGTCGTGGCCGCCTTGACCGCGCCGATGACGATGAACTGCGGGCGCCAGGCGCGATCGATCATGACGCCTCCGCAATGGCGGCGCGCAGGCCGTGGGCGATGCGGGCCATCGCCTCTTCGCCCAGGGTGTGGTCCACCGGGAACATAAGTGTGCGGCGGCCCAGGCGCGCGGCCTGTTCCAATGGGCCGTCGCGGCGGATCGGCAGGCCGTCCAGCGCCGCCTCGCGGCTCATGTCCGGGCACGATCCGGTGGCGGCGGGCAGACCCATCGCGATCAGCCGTTCCAACACGTGCCCGCGTCGGTCGCCTGTTTCGTCGGCCAGCTGGACATAGAACTTGTACCATGCGTGGCGGGCATGGGCGGGCGGTTCGGGCAGCAGCACACCGGGCAGATCGGCCAGAGCGTCGCACAGAATGCGCGCATTGCGCGCCCGCGCGGCCAGCCAGAGCGGCAGCTTCCCAAGCTGGCGACGGCCCAACGCCGCCTGCATTTCGGTCATCCGGTAGTTGGATCCGAGATGGTCGTGGATATGGCGGAACGCGCCGGGGGCGCCGCCGCCTTCGTGGACCTTGCGACAGTCCTTGCCGTGATCCTTGATCGACCAGCCGCATTCCCACGCATCGTGGTTGCGGAACAGCAGCAGTCCACCTTCGCCACCGGTGGACATGATCTTGTCCGTGCAGAACGAGAATGAGGCCGCATCGCCGAACGATCCCACGCGCTGACCGCGCCACACGGCGCCATGTGCCTGCGCGCAGTCCTCTATCAGCTTCAAATCCCGATCGGCGCAGAGTGCGGCCAAGGCATCCATGTCGCAGGGCCAGCCGGCCAGATGGACGCAGATCACGGCCCGCGTCGCCGGGCCGATCATGCGTTCGACCGAGGCGGGATCGATGTTCTGGCTGACCGGATCGACATCCGCGAAGACCGGCAGCGCGCCCACCGCAAGCACGCAACTGGCGGTGGCGAAGAAGCTGCGCGCCGGCACGATCACTTCGTCGCCCGGACCCACGCCCAGCGCGCGCAGCGCCACTTCCAGCGTCAGCGTGCCGTTGGCGATGCAGAGCGCTTCGGGCGGGGCGGCTTCATCGACATAGCGGGCGAATTCCGCCGCGAAGGCGCGGTTATGCTCGCCATGGACCAGCGCATTGACCCTGCCCGAACGCAGCACCGCGGCCACCGCCTCGATCTCGTCAGGCTCATGCCGCGGCCAGAGGCTGCGCAGCGGTGTTTCCTCATGGTGCCCGGAATAGTCGGAGCACGCCGCGGCAAGAGCGCCGGAATCGGCCAGAGTCATGATGCCTCCCTGGGATTTCAGACTTTAACCGGCTCGCCCGAACCGCGCGGGCCGGTCAGCGCTTCATTCTGGATCAGCTCGAACCCGGCGCTGCCGCTCGGCACTTTGACCAGGGTATGGGTGATCCGCCGCGCCTCCACATGGTCACCCAGCTCCACTGCGCGGGCGAGCCGGTCGATCGAGCGGGATATGAAGGGCAGGGGGATCGGCTTCGACTGTGCCTCGAAGATCCCCTTGATACCGGAGGACAACTGCTCCTCGCAGATGTCGAACAGTTCCTCGAACAGCTTCTCGCCTGGGCGCAGGCCCACGAATTCGACCGGCACGTCGATCTCGGGCTGGAGGCCGTAGAGCCGGATCATGCGGTAGGCGAGGTCTACGATGCGCACCGGCTTGCCCATGTCGAGCACGAAGATCGTGCCGCGCCGGGTATTCTGGGCCAGCGCGGCCGAACTGCTTTGCAGGATCAGCTGCACCGCCTCGCGCACGGTCATGAAGAAGCGTTCGATATCGGGGTGGGTGACGGTGAGCGGGCGGCCTTCGCGCAACTGGCGGTGGAACAGCGGGACGATGGACCCGCTCGATCCCAGCACGTTGCCGAAGCGTACGGTCATGAAGCGCGGTGCCTCGCTGTCGTCCACGCCGCACATGTCCAGCGCCTGCGCATAGAGTTCGCCCACCCGCTTGGTGGCGCCCATCATGCCCACCGGGTTCACCGCCTTGTCGGTGGAGACCTGGACCATCGCCTTGACCGAATACTCGCACACCGCGTCGGCAACGATGCGGGTGCCCAGGATATTGGTGTGGACCCCGGCGCAGGGGTTGGTCTCCACGATCGGCACATGCTTCAGCGCCGCTGCGTGATAGACGATCACCGGCCGGTGCTTCTCGAACACCCGGCGCACGTCATCCCGCTCACGCACGTTGCAGAGTTCGGGCTGGACATCGAGATCGGGGAACTGCTCGCGCAGTTTCATCTCGATGGCGTAAAGATGAAATTCACTATGTTCGAGCAGGACCAGGCGCGACGGGCGGAAGCTGGCAAGCTGCCAGCACAGTTCGCCGCCGATGGTGCCGCCCGCGCCGGTCACCAGTACGCATTTGCCGGTGATCTGGCTGGTGATCTGCTCACCCTCCAGCGTGAATTCGCTGCGGCCGAGCAAGTCCTTCACCGATAGCTCGTCCGGCGCGGCGCCGTGGCCGCGCTGGAGGATGTGGCTCCAGCCGTCGCGGATGCGCGAAAGTTCCAACCCCATCTGGCGGGAACGGGATGTCAGCCGCGCCATTTCGCGGTTGGAAAGGTCGGTGCCGTCGTCGCAGGCGATCACCAGCGAAGGGCGGCGGCCCTGCAGCTCCAGCTCGTCCACCGCATGCGCAATGTCCTCATGCGTGCCCAGTACCGGCACTTTGGCGATCCGCAGCAGCGTGTCGTTGGCGGCGGGCAACAGGATGCCGACGATGGAGAGCGTGGGCGTGCTCTCCCGCTTCAGCACGTCGATGATCGACAGCGCCCAGTCGGGAGAGCCGACCAGCAGCGCCCGGCGCAAATCGCGGCCCTGCGCGGCGGCGGGCTGGGTCTTGGCGGTTTCCGAAAGCTTTTCGCGCAGCGCGCGCCGGGCGCCGCGCACCGCGAGCAGGGCGGTGATCGCGAATAGCCATTGCGCCAGCGCGATGGCGGCCAGTTGCGGCCGTTCCGCCTGCACGCCGGGAACCAGCAGGATCGCCGCCCAACCCAACCCGAAGGCGGGGATCGTCAGCAAGGCCAGATGCATCGCGTGCGAGAAACTGAAGTAGCGCCAGCTCCGCCGATAGAGCCCGGTCATATAGAAGCAGCCGATGGCGAGCCCGGCAAAGGCCAGGACGGCGGCAAGATGGCCGTCCGATCGCGGAAAGCCGGTGCGCCCGATGAAGGTGAAGGCCAGCGCCAGCGTCGCTCCCAGGATCGTGAAGTCCAGCAGCATCAGCACGGTATTGCGAAACGTGCGGCGCAGGCTGAATTGCGCGATCGAGGAGCGGGAGCGCGCATTGCTCGATCCCAGCTTCCGCACGCGCAGGAACGTGTTGGCGGAGCCGCCGGTCATTTTCGAGGCCGCGCTTCCGGCGACGGTTTGGTTCATGACATCTGCCTTCGCGGGTTGCTCGTGGCGAAGTGGTTCGCCTGCGATGCCGGATGTTCCGGCCCCGCAGGTCTTGCTTGTCTACCGGTGAACTTGGTGGCGCGCATGTATTCATGAAGTCATCAGCCGAAATTGCCGACAGACGTAGGAATTAGGTGGTGGATTCGACTTGCGGGCATGCAGCATGTTCCAAATGGTTTGGGTCTGCCGTCTCTCGCTCATCCCTAAATCGTCGGAAATCATCTCTAAGGGCTATCAGCCGATTAGAAGCTTTGCGGCCGGCGCGCGCGCGCCCATCATTGGGGCCATAGTGGGGATCGATTGGGGCATTCGGAATGGCCGTAGAAATGGCCTTGCATTTCATGCTGATCATTCACCCCGGGGGGGCTTCGAAGTCGTTATGAAAGTTCTCGTCCTGTCCAGTCTCGCCTACTCGCTCACCAATTTCCGGGGGGCGTTGCTGCGTGAACTGAAGGCCAATGGGCACCATGTCGTCGCCGTCGCCCCCGATGGCAACGCGGCGGTGGAAGCGGATCTCGCCAACTGGGGCGTGGCATTCCGGATCGTGCCGATGGACCGTACCGGCACCAGTATCCTAGGGGATATCGGGCTGCTGGCGGCCTATACGCGGCTGATGGTCGCGGAAAAACCGGACCTCGTGCTGGCCTATACCCAGAAGCCGATCATCTACGGCGGCATCGCCGCGCGGCTGATGTGCGTGCCGCGCTTCTTCGCGATGATGTCAGGCCTGGGCTATGTGTTCAGCGAGGCGAGCGCGCATCGCCGCCTGCTGCGCCGCTCCGTCGCGCGCCTTTATAGAGAGGCGGTGCGCCGTTCGCGCGGCGTCTTCGTGTTCAATTCGGACGATCGGCAGGACATGATCGACCTTGGCATCGTCAGCGATCGCCAGAACGTGGTGCGCGTGCCGGGATCGGGCGTCGATCTTGAGCGCTTCACCGCTGCGCCCCTGCCGCGCGGGCGGATGCGCTTCCTGCTGGTCGGGCGCCTGATGCGCGACAAGGGGATACAGGAATTCCTGGAGGCGGCGGCGGTGATCCGGCGCGATCATCCCGATGTCGAATTCTGCATCCTTGGTCACTACGAACATGCCAACCCTACCGGGATAGACGAAGTGGAATGCGCGCGGCTTTCGCGCCAGTATCCGGTGCAGTTCATCCCGGGCACGACTGACGTGCGGCCCTATCTTGCCAGTTGTTCGGTCTTCGTGCTGCCGTCCTACTATCGCGAAGGGCTGCCGCGCACGATCCTTGAAGCGATGGCGACCGGCCGCGCGGTCATCACCACCGACATGCCGGGCTGCCGCGATCCGATCATCGAGGGGGAGAACGGCTTCCTTGTCGCCCCGCGCGATGCCGATGCCCTGCGCACGGCGATGCAGCGCTTCATCGACGACCCCGAACTGGTGGCCAGCATGGGCGCACGGTCCCGCGATCTGGCCGAAAAGGTCTATGACGTGCGCAAGGTCAACCACCAGCTTCTGGACGAGATGGACCTGCTGCGCGATCCGTGGAACCGCCACGATGCGATAGATGGCTCCCCGGCATCGGCGGACCTCGCGCCGGCGGGCTCGGCAGCGTCCGGCGCCATTCCCAGGGATGGGAAGACCGGTCCTTCGCAAGTCGCCACAGGCTGACGCGGTCATGGCCAACGATCCCTTGCGGGCCGTCGTCGTCGGCGCGGTGGGCAGCACCGCTGTGCTGATGGAGGAACTGGCCGCCGCGGCGGGCTGGTGCGTTCCCCTGGCGGTCACTTTGCCGGAAGAACTGTTCAAGCGGCATTCGGACCTGGTGGACATCCGGCCGCACGCTACTCAGGCCGGGGCCAAGCTGGCGACGGTGGCGCGCACCAACGATCCCGAAACGCTGCTGCTGGTCCGCGCGGCGCGGCCGGACTACGTGTTCGTGGTCGGGTGGTCGCAGCTTTGCGGGCAGGATTTTCTGGCGATCGGCGCGAAGGGATCGATCGGCTATCATCCGGCGCCGCTGCCGCGACTACGCGGGCGCGCGGCGATCCCCTGGACGATCCTGCTGGATGAACCGATTTCGGCATCCAGCCTGTTCTGGATCGGTGCGGGCACAGACGATGGCGACATTCTGGCCCAGCAATACTTCCACGTGGCGCGCGACGAGACGGCGCAGGGCCTTTACGACAAGCACATGGATGCACTGCGCACCATGCTGCGCGGCGTCCTGCCCCGACTGGCTGCGGGGGAGCAGCCACGCACGCCGCAGGATGAGCGCTATGCCACCTGGGCGACCCGGCGCACGCCGGCGGACGGGGCGATAGACTGGCGCCGATCGGCTGCCAGCATCGATCGTCTGGTGCGTGCGGTGGGGCGGCCCTATCCAGGGGCCTTCACCCGTTCGGGCGATCGCCGGATCACCGTCTGGGCCACGCGGCCGGTCCAGGGTGCGGAACAGCATCATGCGATGCCCGGCCAGATCGTCGCCCGCCATGGGCAAGTGTTGACGGTGCAGACGGGGCGGGGCCTGCTCGACCTTGTCGAGTGGGAGATCGAAGGCCGACATCCGCCGCTCCACGCGATCCTGGAGGGTTAGCGATGGCGGGGCGCCCCGGTACGGGACTGCGGCATTACGGCAAGGTATTGGTGATCGCACCGCATCCGGACGACGAAGTGCTGGGCTGCGGCGGCACCATGGCACGGATGGCGGACGAAGGGCTGGACGTGCAGGTGGCAGTGGTCACCAGCGGCCGGCCGCCCCAGTTCAGCGAGGAATCCGTGCTGCAGGTGCAGGCCGAAATGCGGCGGGCGCACGCGCATCTGGGCGTCAGCCAGGTGCATATGCTGGGCCTGCCGGCGGCGGCGCTCGATACGATGGCGGCGGCGGACCTCAATGCCGCCGTGGGGCAACTGGTTCGCGAGGTGCGGCCCGATACGCTGTTCCTGCCGTTCCTGGGCGATATCCACGCGGATCATCAACTGGCGTTCCTGGCCGCGATGGTGGCCGCGCGCCCGCGTGACCGGCGGGTGCCCTCGCGCATATTGTGTTACGAAACGCTGTCTGAAACCAATTGGTACGCGGCGCCGATGACGCCGGCCTTCGTGCCGAACGTCCATATCGACATTGCCGCAACCCTGACGCGCAAGCTGGAAGCTTTCGGCATGTTCGAAAGCCAGGTGAAGGCATTTCCGGACGAACGCTCGCTGACGACGATCGAGGCGCTGGCACGCCTGCGCGGATCCAGCGTATTCGCCGAAGCGGCGGAAGCCTTCGTGTTGGTCAGGGCGATCGAGCGCTGACCTTGCAGGTATCTGTTCGCAGGGTCTGACATGCCGGATACCGGGGAGGTGCCGGTGCTCCCGAACAAAATCGTATTACTCAATTCATGACTTAAAAACGCGCGCCAATACTTCGGCGCGACGACGAGTGGCGCCCGCATTGAGGCACGATTTCCCGCTTTCCGGATCACCGCCTGGCATGCTGCATCGCGCTTCAATTTGCTGCGCCGCGGCAAAAGTTCAGCCAAGTTAACTGAAAGGTCAGCCGGGGTTTTGCCCGCGGGATGACCCGGCCGGCCTCCGACGATGTCCGGCCACGCCCTAAAGATGGCGAAGGCAAGAGCCGATGTCGCCATTTTGGGTGCAATGACGCTCCGCTAAGATCGAGCATCCTCCTAATGGTGAAATGCCGCCTTAACGCGCGCTTTCGGCAGCGAATTATTTCGCTCCGATCACTCGGGAGGCGGGGGTGGCGGCTCTGCCGGTCGCACAGGAAGTCCGAGTCGCCGCCCGAATTCCCTCATTTAGGATGATATGGAGTAGGCCTCTCGAGGCCCAAAAGCCGGAATTTGGGTCAAATCTAACCCGGTCGGGTTGTGTGCGCAATTGCACAAATGACCATATCTAACTGATTTTAAAAGATAATATCGCGATTCTACCTATTTCGGGGTAGAGGAGTCCGGAAATCTGCGGTTTCTCTAAGGTTACTGCCAGTGAAAATGTTGAAACCAGTAACTAAACCGCTGGATATGCGCGGATTTTATGTTGTGTGCCAATTCGGCATCGCTGTTTTCTCCATAATCGAGGGCTCTCGACTTGAACTCCTGGATATGTTCTAAGGGACTGCACCTAATGCTGTGGGGTATGAAGGGGCATAGGAGGGGGGCACCAGATCCGTCTGGTCATCCACCGAATGTCTAATTTGTCTTCTTTTCGGCCATGCCGGGCGATTTTGCCCGCCTGCGTCCACCCTCCTGCAATAGTGTTGGCGATTTTTAATCGCCTCAATCAAAAAGCATACCTTGGGTCGTCCGTATTTCCAGGATTCAGGAGAGAAAGACGATGGCGCAGTTTGATGAAGTATGTGTCTCCATTGTGGGATTCAATTCGCTGGTTCGTGAGGGAATCTGCAAGATCCTCGACAAGTGCGAGTTTCGTTGCAGCCGCTTCTACCGGGATTGTGACGAGCTGCTGGCGGAAAATGCCGGCGCAAACCTGGGCCTGACCATTTTCGACATGGGGCATTGCGACGATCTGTTGAGTTGCCTGTCCACGTTGAAGGATCGTCACGCCTACATGCGGGCCGTATTGCTGGCCGATGAGTTCGAATTCGGCGAAATGGTCGATGCCTTCCAGTTCGGCGCTCACGCCTATCTGCTGAAGGAAATCGGCGCCGAACCGCTGATTGAATCGCTGCGACTGGTCAATCAGGGCGAGAAGGTTCTGCCCAGCGCGCTGCTGCAGCACCTGCCGCAGAAGCAGGCCATCGCCGAAGGACAGGCGGATGTGCAGGTCCAGCTCAGCGAACTGCTTTCCGATCGGGAGATCGACACGCTGCGCTGCCTGGTGATGGGCTATCCCAACAAGGTGATCGCCTATCGTCTGGACATCAGCGAGGCGACCGTGAAGGTCCACGTCAAGGCCATCCTGCGCAAGCTGATGGTGCAGAACCGCACGCAAGCGGCGATCTGGGCGGTCAACCAGGGCCTCGTCACCCAGACCGGCGATTTCCGCGAAACCCCGGAATACGTTCCCGCCGCAGAGGAAATCGCGCGGCCGGCAACGCTGGCATACGCTCGCTGATAGAAGCCCCTGTTTGGGGCGCTAAACAGGGGTCTCCATCGTGGGGCTTATCGGCGCGGCAGGTCCATCCTGTCGCGCCGATGCGTTTTAGGGGTGGCGTCCGGGGCCGCCCTGACGCCCAGAGCGTTTTCCAATCAGGTGGAGTCACCTGATGACTCGGAAAACGCGGCAAACCAAAATCCTAGAGCGTTTTCTAATCAGGTGGAGCCACCTGATGACTCGGAAAACGCGGCAAACCAAAATCCTAGAGCAGTTGATCCGATGCAATCGGATCGGAAACTGCTCTAGCGCGGGGCGCGGACCACGCAGCGAAAGCCGATGTGGCTGGTGGCCGTGTCGATCATCTCGGGATGGCGCGCGGCCGGGCGATAGCGCTGGCAGTAGTTCGCGGCGCAAAGGTGCGATCCGCCTTTCAGCACCTTGCGGCCGATGCGCACGTCGGGCTGGGCTGGATCGAAGCTGTCCTTAAGCTTGCCGCCACGCGGATTGCTGATAGCGCAGCACGATCCGCCGGACTTCTTCGCTTCCGGTTTGTCCGCCCACCAATCGCGCGTCCATTCCCAGGTATTGCCGATCATGTCGTAGAGGCCGTAGCCGTTCGCTGGGAAGCTGCGCACGGGCGAAGTGCGTTCCCAACCGTCCAGGCACTGGTTGGCGAAGGGAAACAGGCCCTGCCAGTAGTTGGCAAGCATCTGTCCCTCGGGCGCGAGTTCGTCACCCCAGGCATATTCCACGCCCTCAAGCCCGCCGCGCGCGGCGAATTCCCACTCGGCCTCGGTCGGCAGGTCCTTGCCTGCCCACTTGGCGTAGGCTTCGGCATCGGCGTGGCTGACTTGCACGACCGGATGGTCCCAAAGCTCCAGCGCGTCGAGGTCGCTGTCGGGGCCATAGGGATGGCGCCATGAGGTGCCGAAATCGAAACGCCACCAGTTGCCGGGGTTGGAGGTGTCTACCGGTGTCGCGCTCTTGTGGAACACCAGCGATCCGGGCTGCGCCATCTCCGGCGGCATGCCGGGATAGTCCTTGGGATCGGGCGCGATCTCCGCGACGGTGACGTAGCCGGTTTCTTCCACGAAGCGGGCGAACTGGCGGTTGGTGACCGTCGTTTCGTCGATCCAGAAAGCATCGACCGAGACGCGGCGCAGCGGCGTTTCCTCCGGGTAGAAACGCTCCGATCCCATGGTGAAAGTGCCGCCGGGCACGTGGATCATGCCGATCAGACTGTCGCTGTGTTCACTCACGGTCTCGGTCATGACGGTCCCTTCCTCAGATCCCGTAATGCTTAGGGCCGCAGCGAACCTACGCCAAATGCGTATTTTCTTTGCGGCCCTAAACGAAGGATGAGGTCAGGTCGGGGCGCCGACGAATTAACCCAGCGCCACTTCCTTCTCGGCATAGAGGCGCTCCAGTTCGGCGCGGCTCTTCTTTTCGGCGGCGGTCTTCAACTGGCCGCAAGCCGCATCGATGTCGCGTCCGCGCGGGGTGCGCACCGGGGCGGAGATACCACCCTTGAACACGATGTCCGAGAACGAGCGGATCCGCTCCGGTGTCGAGCATTCGTACTGCGCGCCGGGCCAGGGGTTGAACGGGATCAGGTTGACCTTGGCGGGCAGGTTGAACTGCTTCAGCAGGCGCACCAGTTCGCGTGCATCGTCGTCGCTGTCGTTCTTGTCCTTCAGCATCACGTATTCGAAGGTGATGCGGCGCGCGTTCGAAGCGCCCGGATAGTCGGCACAGGCCTGGAGCAGTTCCTCGATCCCGTACTTCTTGTTGATCGGCACGATCTCGTCACGCACGTCCTTGGTCACCGCGTGGAGCGAGACGGCCAGGTTCACGCCGATCTCCTCGCCGCAGCGGGCCATCTGCGGGATCACGCCCGAGGTGGAGAGGGTGATGCGGCGCTTCGAAAGGGCCAGGCCCTCTCCGTCCATCACCAGCTTCAGCGCATCGCGCACAGCGTCGAAATTGTAGAGCGGCTCACCCATGCCCATCATCACGATGTTGGTGAGCAGGCGGCCGTCGGCGGAGTAGTCGCCCCCGTCGTCATCGGCTTCGGCCGCTTCGGCGCCGTCCACGCCGCTGGAGAAGGCGAAGTCCATGCGGCCCTTGGGCCATTCGCCCAGCGCATCGCGCGCCAGCATGACCTGCCCGACGATCTCACCCACCGTCAGGTTGCGGACCAAGCGCATCGTGCCGGTGTGGCAGAACCGGCAGTTGAGCGTGCAGCCGACTTGCGAGGATACGCAGAGCGTGCCGCGATCGGCGTCCGGGATGAACACCATCTCGAAATCGTGCGCGTCGGCCGTGCGCAGCAGCCACTTGCGGGTGCCGTCGCTGGAGTGCTGGGCCTCCACGATTTCCGGGCGACCGATCACGAAGCGTTCGGCCAGCCAGGGGCGCATGGTCTTGGCGATATCGGTCATCGCCTCGAACTCGGTGACGCCGCGGTGGTAGAGCCAGTGGTAGACCTGCTTGGCGCGCAGCTTGGCGGCCTTGGCGTCTAGCCCGGCACCTTCGAACAGTTCGGCAATGCGCTTCTTGGGCAGGCCGATAAGGTCCGTGCGGCCGTCCTCACGCGGGGTCACGCCTTCGACGATGCCGGGGCGCGGCACCGGAACGGGATCGATGTGCCCGGGGATCGGCATCGGGCCGGCCCCGGCAGAGCTGGAAATGGTGTCTGTCATGATTGGCGCGCCATATAGTGCATTCGGGGCAAAAGCGGAAGATGGCTGCATCATGATCCGCGCGACGCAGGCGTACGCCCGCCTGCGCGAACACACGCAAACCTTGACGGGTTCCTCCGGCCCGACGCGCCAAGCGCTCCAGCTATCGCAACAGTGTTGCTGAAAAACATCAATAATTTCGTTATGTTAGGTTCAGGGAAACCGAGCGTTTGCGACAGGCATTTGACCAGTCCCGGCAGGCGAGACCTGCTCAAGAAACTAGGACTGGATCGAACACATGAAGAAGGCTCTTTTCTGCCTCGGTACCGGCGTCGCACTGATTTCCGCCCCCGCTTTCGCGCAGGATTCGGCTCCTGTGCAGCCGTTCGACAGCTTCCACGTCGAAGCCCTTGCCGGGTACGACGTGACGAAGGCGGGCAGCAGCGTGGACGACGATTCCAATATCGACAACGACCAGTCGATCGACGGTTTCGCCTTCGGCGTGGGCGCGGGCTACGATTTCCGCATCAACAACTTCGTCGTCGGCCCGGAAGCGGAAGTGACCTGGTCCACCGCTAAGACCAAGTTCAACGATGGCGACTTCGAAGGCTTCGGCATCGGCAACGTCAAGACCAACCGTGACCTCTATGTCGGCGCACGTGTCGGTTACGTGGTCGCGCCCAGCACGATGGTCTACGTGAAGGGCGGCTACACCAACGCCAAGTTCGACGTGCGCAACGCGGTGGGCACGGTCGATACCAAGACCGACCTCGATGCGGACGGCTGGCGCATCGGTGCCGGCGTGGAGCAGGCGATCAGCAACAACGCCTTCGTGAAGCTGGAATACCGCTATTCGAACTACGAGAAGGGCGAACTGGACTATCGCGACGATATTCCGGACGGCCAGCGCTTCGACCTCGACCTCGATCGCCATCAGGTGATGGCCGGCGTGGGCGTGCGGTTCTGATAAACATCTAATGCGGGGAAGGGCAGGGGCCACGAGGCCTTAGTCCTCCCCGATACGGGGAGGTGGCAGCGCGAAGCGCTGACGGAGGGGATTCGCGGCCTAACGCGGTGGTCGCGCCTTGGAGAAACTCTCCTCCACCACCCTTCGGGCGGTCCCCCTCCCCATGCCGGGGAGGACTTGTTACTGAACCTTGGCGCAGCCGATCAGCGCGGCATCCATGGCAGACGCTGCGCCCGCCAACGGCCATGCATTGACGAAGCGGTTGCCCCTGAGGTCGGTGGCAGTCACCGTCATCCGCGGGGCGGAGCGCATGGCCGCGACGATGGCGCTATTGTCGCCCTCATTGCGCGCCCAGGCATCCCCGCCACCGCCGGTCAATTGCCAGCGCTGGCCGCCCACGTTGAGCGTGATCGTCGACTGCGGCGCGATCCGGCGCGAGAGGCGGAAATGAAGCTGCCCCCGCGCACCTCGGCGCGGCCAGGAGCCCACCGCCGCAAAGGGCTGATACTCACGTGCGGACTGGTTGGGCTCGGCCATGGCGATGGCATAGCAGCGCGGCACAACCGGATCGCGAAACGCGCCCCAGGTGGCGTAAATCCCCAGACTCTCGCGGGCGAGCGCAGGCACGGTGCCGGCCACGCCGATAGCGAGCAGGGCGAAAAGACTGAGCGTGCGACCGGACATGCGTTTCATCGAGGCGCGCTCATGGCATGGTTTCGCGTCGATGCGAAGGCGTCAGTGAAGGTGCTGCGACAGGGCGGTAATGCCCTTTTCCAGTCCCGAGCCAAACGCGCCGGTCCGGAAGGCCGGGATCATGTCCTCATCCATGATCCTCTTGCAAAGCGAGTCCGGCAGGGCGCGTTCCAGCCCGTAGCCGACTTCGATGCGGGCCTTGTGGTCGTTCGGCGCCAGCAGGATGAGCACTCCGTCATCGATCCCTTTGCGGCCGATCCCCCAACGTCTGCCAAGCGCAAGCGAGTAGGCCGAAATTTCCTTGCCGCCGAGCGATGAGGTGGTGGCCACAACCATTTGGTGGCCTGTCTCCTTTTCCAGTCGAAGGAGGCTGGTGAAAAGCCGTTTTTCTTCCTCTTCCGAAAGCACGCCGGCAGCGTCGTTGACATAGCCCTGAAGGCGCAGCGCCTCGCCTGCCGGTTGCGTTGCCGATGCCGCAAAAGCGGTCGCATCGGCCAGCGGCGATGCAGTCGACTGCTGCTTGCAACTCAGCGAAAGAAGAAGCGCGCAGCAAAGCGCGACCGGTGCAAGACGAACCCCCATAGGGGCGTTCTGGCCGCGCGCTCTCCCGCCCGTCAAGCGCCTCAGGCTATTTCGCGCAGGACTTCGCCGATCTTCTTGCCGTCTTCGAAATAGCCGAGGCCGTAGTCGCCCTTGATCGTGGTGCGCAGGGTGCGGCGTTCGTAGCGCGCGTCGCAGCCTTCTACCGCGTGGAGCATCCGGTGGTTGTCCCAGATCACCATGTCGGTGGGCTTCCAGTCATGCCAATAGGCGCTGGTGCCGGTTCCAAGGCGGTTGATCGCCTGCGCAGCCTCATCCAGCAGGGCGTCGCCGTCGGCATCTTCGTGATGCTCCAGCGCGACGGCCATCCATGGGCCGAAGTGCAGCACTTTCTCACCGGTCCGCCGCTTCCACACCGCCGGGTGCATCGCGCGCGGAAAACGTGCGGCCTCGGCCAGCAGTTGCGGGGTGGAACTGTGCTCGGTCAGCGGCGTGAAATCCACGCCGTACTTCATCGTCGAGAGGCGGGTGTCGAGCGTGTAGACGACATTGTGCCCCTCCAGCCGACGGCGCAGGCTTTCGGGAAACTGGCGATAGAGTTCCACGCCGTCCATGAACCCGGTGCGGCCGCCTTCGGGCGCATTGACTGGTGCGCGCAGCACGCCTGCGTAGTTCAACTCGTCGTTGTAGCAGTGGTCGAAATGCCAGGGAGAAAAGCGCGCAAGGATCTGGCCGCCGATTTCCACCAGCCCTTCGCCGCGCGCTACTTCGTCGCTGGGCTTGTAGTGCATGTCGATCACGCCTTCGGCATCGTCGCCGGTTTCTTCGTCGCGCTTGGTGGTCTTGGTGGGGTGGTCCTTCAGCGGGCCGAACACGCGGCTGAGCGCCACCTGCATCTTCGAGGTGGGCTCCATGTCGGCGAAGACGATGACGCCGCGCGCAACAAAGAGGTCGCGCAATTGCTGGCGGACCGACTCGTCCTGCAGCGTCTCGAACGTCACGCCCGTGACGCGCGCGCCGAAATTCAGATCTTCGCGAAGATTTTCAATGCCGATGCCAGCCATGTCCTGCTCCTCTCTGGCCGCGCCGATGCGTGTCGGTGCGATCCTAAGCTTGCTGAGCATGGTGCCATGGCGCCGCCGGTGCGGCCAAGCGGAATCTAGGTGGAAAATGGAACCCTTGCCGCCTCAGGCAGTCGGGTAGGCGATCTCCATCACTTCCCATTCCTTCTCGCCGGAGGGTAGGCGCACCATGCGAAGGTCGCCCACGGCCGCACCGCGCAGGGCCCGGGTCATGGGCGCGCTCCAGCCGATCAGGCCTTTCGAAGCGTCCTGCTCGTCATCGCCGACGATGGTGACGGTCTTGTGGTTGTCGTCCTCGTCAGCGATCGTGACGGTGGCGCCGAAGAAGACCTTGGCGCGATCGGTTTGCTCGCGCGGGTCGACCACGCGCAGCGCCTTCATGCGGCGGGCGAGGAAGGCCAGTTCCCGGTCGATCTCGCGCATGCGCTTGCGGCCATAGAGATAGTCGCCGTTTTCCGAACGGTCGCCATTGCCCGCTGCCCACGAGACGATTTCGACGATTTCCGGCCGCTCCTTGCCGAGCAGATGGTCATAGCGGGCGCGCAATTTCGCCATGCCGGCGGGCGTGATCGGGGGACCTGCGGGTTTCATCGGCTGAGCCTTATCCGGCGTCGCGGGTGGGGCCAAGGGGAGAGGCCGAGGAGGAGGGGCTTCTCCACGGCTTGCATCGGGTTAATTAGTCCGACAAAAGAGCGCAAACCATTCGGGATCGAGGATATCATGGACATCTCACGCCGCTCCGCGCTGATCGCTGCCGCCGCCACGCCGTTCGCCGGCCTTGCCGCGCGCGCCGTTGCAGCGGAAGGCGTCGGCACATTGCCGACTGTGCCTGGCGCCACGCTGGCGCCGCGTCCGCCGATGGGCTGGAACTCGTGGAACAGCTTCGCGGGCACGATTACCGAGGCGCAGGCGCTGGAAACCGCCGCGATCATGCGCGATCGGCTGCTGCCCTTCGGCTACGACGTCTTCACCGTCGACATCCAGTGGTACGAGCCGGAAGCGAACAGCTATACCTACAACGCCCATCCGGTCCCAGCGCTGGACGCGAACGGACGGCTGGTCCCGGCGCCGAACCGGTTCCCTTCGTCCAAGGGCGGCAAGGGTTTCGCGCCACTCGCCGCCAAGGTCCATGCGATGGGCATGAAGTTCGGTATCCACGTCATGCGTGGCATCGCGCGGCTGGCGGTCGAGAAGAATCTGCCGATCCTGGGCACGTCCTACCGCGCGCAGGACATTGCCGACACGTCCAGCATCTGCCCGTGGAATCCCGACATGTACGGCGTCGACATGAGCAAGCCCGGCGCGCAGGAATACTATGACAGCATCTTCCGCCTCTATGCCTCGTGGGGCGTGGATTTCGTGAAGATGGACGACATGAGCCGCCCCTACGACGCCCACGCGCCGGAGATCGAGGCGGCTGCCAAGGCGATCGCCCGTTGCGGCCGTCCGATCGTGCTTAGCCTCTCCCCCGGCGAAACCCCGGTGCCGCGCGGGAGCGAGGTACGCAAGCATGCGCAGATGTGGCGCATTTCGGACGATTTCTGGGACGAATGGCCGCAACTCTTCGCGCAGTTCACGCGGCTGGAGAACTGGTCTCCCTTCGCGGGGCCGGGTTCCTGGCCCGATGCGGACATGCTGCCGCTGGGCCGCATTGCCCTTGGCGAGCGCAGCAGCCGCTTCACGCCCGACGAGCAGCAGACGCTGATGACGCTGTGGTCCATCGCCCGCTCGCCGCTGATCATGGGCGGCGATCTGCGCGGCATCGACGATGCGACCATGGCGCTGCTCACCAATCGGGAGGTTCTGGCGGTGAACCAGCACAGCACCGGCAACCGCCCGCATTTCCTGGCCGACAACACCCGCGTCTGGTCGGCATGGGCCGAGGGGAGTGAGGATCGCTATCTCGCGCTGTTCAACACCGGCGATGCGCCGCTGGATGTAAGCGTGCCCTTGCGCGAGCTTGGCCTTCAGCGCGCAACCGTGCGTGATCTGTGGAAGGGCGAGGACCTTGGCGTGAGCGAGGGCCGCGTGACCGCCAAGCTGCGCTCGCACGCCTCTGCACTGTATCGCCTCAAGCAGGCCTGATCGACGGCCTTAGGCGTTGCATGGTTGGGTTGGGTTGGGTTGGGTCGGACCAGCCCAGTGACTCCCCGATCTCGTTCGAACATCCCCGTCATCCCCGCGAAGGCGGGGATCCCGCTTGTTCTTGCGGCAGCAGGAAAAAGGAAGCGGGGCCCCCGCCTTCGCGGGGGCGACGAGGTTAGTGGGCTCGGGTGATGCGCTGCTATTCGATGGCAGCGCGTCACCCGCCAACCTCAACCCGGCGTGTTCTTACCCATCAATCGGCTCAACGGCATGTTGCTACGGCTGCCCGCCTTTTCCGGATACATCGCCTGATAGACCACGGCATTCTCCAGCACGCGCTGGATGTAGTTCTTGGTCTCGTAGATCGGAATCTGTTCGATCCAGGTCACCCAGTCCACCGAACCCATGCGCGGATCACCGTTGGCGGCCAGCCACTTGTTCACGTTGCCCGCGCCGGCATTGTAGGCACCGATGGCCAGCGGGTAGGACCCGCCGAAGTAATTGCGCATCCGCGCGAAATAGGCATCGCCCAACTGGATGTTGTAGGTGGGATCGCTGACCAGCCGGCTGTCGTCATAAGATAGACCTAGCTTGCCTGCCTGCTCACGCGCGGTGGTCGGCATCAGCTGCATCAGTCCGCGCGCACCGGCATGGCTCAAGGCGTTCTGAGCGAACTGGCTTTCCTGGCGGGTGAGGGCGTGCACCATGGTCCAGTCCGCACCCGGCGGCGTCGGGATCATCGGATAGGCGATCTGGCCGAAATCGCCGTAGCCATCGGCATGGGCGCTCTGGCCCAGGATCACCGCAAGGTCGCGCCGGCCGATCTCACGCGCCAGGTCGGCGACCAGCACGTGGTCCGCCTCGCTCTGCGCCTGGTCGGAGATTTCCTTGAAGAACTGCACGCCGGTCTTCCAGTCGGCATCGCGGGCAACGTCGCGCACGGCCTTGGTGATCGGTTTGGCCATGAAGGCGCTGCGCTCTGCCGAGGTGGGCATCCCGCGCGGCTTGGTGTCCAGATCGGGCAGGGGGCGGCCCAATCGTTCCAGCGCCAGCTGGCCGTAGAAGTATTGCGGATAGGCGGCCGCCATCTCGAAATAGCGGTTCGCGCCGGAGGCATCGCCCGCCTGCGACAGCGCGCGGCCGGCCCAGTAGAAGCCCTTTGACCGCGTGCCCGGCGTCTGCGCGGCGGCGCCATAGCGGTAGAACAGCGGTGCGGCACGGCGCGCATCGCCCAGCGACCACAGCGCCTTGGTGCCGCCCAGCCAGACCAGCGTGGTGTAATCGTCACGCAGGCGGAACGACAGCTTGGAGATGTCGGTGCCCGGCGGGAAGGCATCGTCGATCGAGCTGGCGATCCGCACTGCCGAATCCGAACCGGCGCCGCGCGCCGCGTTCAGCAGTTCGCGCACCCACTTTTCCGGCTCCGGCACCGGTTTCGACAGCGGCGGGCGGTTGGACAGCAGCGCGATCTCGCCCGGCAGATTGCCCGACTTTCGCGCTTGCACCGCGCGGGCATAGATATAGCCGGGGTCCGCATTCATCTGCGGCGTCAGCGTCAGTCCCATGGTGCCCGGCGCGGAGCCTTGCAGCATCGACAGCCGCTCCATGAACAGCGGACGATTGGCCGTGGAAACGAAGGAAATCTGCCGCTCGGCCTGATCGGTGGCGCCTTGCCACAGCAGTTCGTCCATGCGGGCATCGTGGTCGGCCTGGGTGAAGCGCGAGCCGTACATCGACATCAGCCGTGCCTCGTCATCCGGCGCCAGGCTGCCTGCGCGCCAGGCGGCCACGGCCTTCTGCGCGGCGTCGGACCGCTGCAATGTCGATAGCGCCACGGCGTAGCGCCCCGCCGCCTCGCTCGAAAGCGGGGGGAAGCGCGTGAAGAAGGCGACCGTGGAATTGGCATCCGCCGGATAGCGGGTCAGCGCCCTTTCGGCATAGCCGCGCAGGCGGTCTTCCAGCGGATAACCGGGATAGGTCATCAGGAAATTGGAATAAGTGCCGAAATCGAGGGCGTCGCTGGCGGTAAGCTGTCGCCAGCGGTCGATGGACTGGTGCACGCTCATGTCGTGCGATTGCATCTGCTGCGCCTTGGCGATGTCCCATTCCCGGCCGTCCTGCGCCAACGCAGGGGGCGTGGAAAGGAACGTCGAAGCAAGCAGGATGAGGGGGGCGGCACGCTGCATGCTGGACATTTGGGGAAAAGGCTCCTTATCAGGCGCTGAACGTCGGGACCGATCGTCCGATGAATGAACGCCAGCTGAGGTAAAGTCCATGTTCTCGGGGTCTATTCCTGCTCTTGTTACACCATTTCGCGATGGAGCGTTCGATGAACAGGCCTTTCGGCGGCTGGTGGACTGGCAGATTGATTCGGGTTCATCGGCACTCGTACCCTGCGGCACCACGGGTGAAAACTCGACCCTGTCGAATGCCGAACACCACCGTGTGATCGAACTCTGCGTGGAGCAGGCGGCCGGCCGCGTGCCCGTGATTGCCGGCTGCGGCAGCAACGACACGATGAACGCGCTGCTGCACATGAACTTCTCCAAGAAGTGCGGGGCATCGGCCGCGCTGCTGGTGGCGCCCTACTACAACCGCCCCAGCCAGGAGGGCCTGCTGGCCCACTTCAGCTACCTGGCCGAGCATAACGACCTGCCGATCGTGCTCTACAACGTGCCCGGCCGCACGGTGACCGACCTGCTGCCCGAAACCGTGATCGAGCTGGCCCGTCGCTATCCGGATCGTTTCGTCGCCATCAAGGACGCCAGCGGCGACCTTTCGCGCGTGACCGACCACCGCATGGGCATCGGCAAGAACTTCTGCCAGCTTTCAGGCGACGACGAACTGGCCCTGCCGTTCAACGCGGCGGGAGGCGTGGGCTGCATCTCGGTAACCGCGAACGTCGCGCCGAAGCTTTGCGCCGAGTTTCAGGCCGCCTGTGCGGCGAACGACCTTGAGGAAGCACGCCGCCTCAACGACCTGCTCTACCCGCTGCACTACGCCATGTTCGAAGACAGCTCGCCCGGCCCGTGCAAGTATGCGCTGGCGCAAGTCCACGACTGGATCGAGAACGAACTGCGCCTGCCGCTGGTCCCCTGCGGCGACAAGGCCCGCAAGGCCGTGGACAACGCGCTGGTGCACGCCGGCCTCGTCTGAGCGGATTGTTCTACGGAATAGGGAAGGGCGTCGGTGCGAGCCGGCGCCCTTTTTGTTTTCGCACACAACGTCGTCACACCAGCGCAAGCTGGGATCGCTGTGCGTGGGGAAGAGATCAGGAAAGATGATCCAGAACTGGGCAGGGCAAGCACTTCGATCGTGCTGGATGACAAGAATGTGGAGCTAGCGCGTATTCGGGCATTCGGCTTCGATCAGCTTGCGGACAGCCGGATCGAGTTCGATATTGTTCCGTAGCGATTGGACGGGGATCGAGCATAGGACGTTGCCGCTGATTACGCCCCCGATTACCCCGTTTTCCGAGAGGTAAGCAGGGTCCGTGCTTCGATAGTGGTCATCCAGGATCAGCAAACTGACTTTTCTGAACTCGCCTGAAGACCTGTCTGCGACGAAAGCATTTGGCATCCAGCGATTGTTTGCAGGGACTGCAACCCCAAGCGGCAGGCCCTGCGGATTATCCCAGAGCCGCTGAAGGTCGGAATTTATCGATTTGTCATGGCTGATCGCCATCGTCATCCGGCAGAACCATCCGATGAATGCCACGAGGCAGAGCGCAATCGCCAGCCATCCGATCCTGATCCGCCCACTGTTCCGAGGCTTTTGTTGAAGCACCATATCAAGCTCGCGATAGTCGGCGCCGACGGGAGGGGGCAATCAGCCATCCGACAAGCAGCATCAGGGTTGCGAGTGTCCAAAGTAGTACATGGGATCTGGCGTTTTCGCCGGGTAGCGGGTGGACGATGTTGTTTGTCCTGGAAGGCAGGCTGTAGCAGTCGAACCATTCGCCACGCCATCTGCTGAGGATGTAAGTGTCCGATGATGGAGGTGCAAAATCGTGCTCAGGTTGCGCGTCCGTACATACAACCGAAACGCCTCCAAAGGAATCTCCGCTCAGCGTGCTTGCCCACTGTTCGATACCCTTTCCGCGCGTCCATCGGTTCAACTCGTCCTTGGTGGGATAGCGCTGATGAGCCGCACGGAATTGCATGACAAAGCCGCCGGCCGCTCGAAAATGGGCGAGATTCGCCTGCATCTGTGCCCGTCCTTTTCCGAGCCTGCTGTAGGATGCCAAACTCCCAAACACCGCAACGAGGGCGATTGTTGCGCAAACCGTCACCGCGCTGAGTCTCAGGGCGTAGGAGAGGCGCAGCATATCCCTCAATCCGCCGGGTTGTACTTCTGCACGAAGCGCATCGTTTCCGAGAGCATGCGCTTGCGCGTCTCCTCACGTGACAGCCAGTGGTCCTCGCTGGCGAGCGTGACCATTTCGTAGGGCTTGCCGGCGTCCTTCAATGCATCGGCCATGGTCGTGCTCTGGCGATAGGCGACGACGGTGTCGTCTTTGCCATGGATCAGCAGCACCGGCGCATCGGCCTTGGCTGCGAAGCGGCCGGGGGGAGATCGCGTCGTAGCCGGACGGCTCGCCCAATTGCGCGCGCAGGTTCTTGCGCAGCATTTGCGAATCGCCGCTTTCCTGAAGGTCGGTATCGTACATCATCCGCACGTCGCCGATCCCCGCCACCGAAACGGCGCAGCGGTAGAGCCCTTGTTGCAGCGTGACGCCTGCCAGTGCGGCATAGCCGCCATAGCTGGCGCCGACGATGCAGGCGCGCTTGGGATCGACCACGCCGCGCTTCACCAGTTCGGCAAGGCCGTCCGAAATGTCGGTCTGCATCTTGCGGCCCCATTGGCCGTCGCCAGCGTGGCGGAACTCATCAGTCCGCCCGGTCGAGCCGCGGAAATTGGGCTGAAATACCGCATACCCGCGTGAGGCGAAGGCCTGGGCCCACCAGTCGAACGTCGGCTTGTCCTCGCTCGCCGGGCCGCCGTGGGGGAAGACGATGACGGGCAGGTTCTTCGCTTCCTTGCCCGGCGGCAGGGTCAGCACACCATCCATCTCAAGCCCATCGGCCGCCTTGTACTTCACCACGGAGATCGGCCCCACCTGTTCGGGCGCGATGTCCGGGCGTTCGGAGCCGATCGGTTCGGCGTGGCGGCCGGCCACGTCCACCAGATACCAGGTGCCGCTGTCGCCGTTGCCGCTGGTGGAAAGTAGCACTTTCTTGAAGTCCGGCGTCCAGTCGATCAGATGCGGGTCGCGGCCGTGAAACGCCTTGAAGATCTTGGTCAACGCCATCTGCTGGGCCGGATCGTACATCACGGTGGATGAGGTGTCGTCACCAAGGCGATAGCCCAGCAGGCGGCCGTTGCTGCGATCGGTGAAGATGCGATCGATCTTGTCTTCGGAAAAAATCTCGCGAGCCTCACCGCCGGCCAGCGGGACCTCGAACCAGCGCGTGATGTTTTCCTTGTCGCGGATCGAATAGAGGACGGTGCTGCCGTCCTTGCCGAAGCAGATCAGGCTGACATGGCCGGTCGGGTCCACACCGCGCGCCAGTTCCGGGCCCTTGGGCGTGGTGATCCTCCAGGAACCCTTGTTCTCGTCGATATCGAGCGTGGCGGCGATCTGGCCCGATCCGTCGATCAGCCAGTCGCGACCGTGATCCTCTGCCGGGGCGAGGGCGGCCACGCGCGGGCGGTTGGTCTTGATGTCTACCGCATAGAGCGTGGTGCGACCATGGACGAACTGCGGATCGCCGCCGGCCGAACTGTCGAGCGCGATGCCGCCGAAGAAGCCCACCGTCCTGCCGCCGATCGTGCGGATGCCGAACTGGTCGGTCGTGGTATTGGCGATGTTCTTGTTCTTGCTGAACACCATGCCCGCCGCGCCGCCGCCGGAGATCGGCAAGATGATCGTGCCGTACAGTTCGTACTTGGCCGCCGTGAAGCCGAACACCGGCACCGTGGCGCTGTTGGTCAGCAGGACGGTATCGTTGTCCGCCCATTTGATCGATCGCACCTTGGCCTTGCCGGAAGATGTGTTGAAGACGACCTTTCCGGTCTCGTCGATCACGGCGACGCGACGATCCCCCTCGATCTGCGAGACGCTGGCGATGTTGCGGCCATCGGGGGAGATTGCCGCATCTTCCACGCGCGGCAGTTCGCCATAGGCATCCAGCGGCGGCGGGCCGGACAGGGCCGGCGCAGTGGCCGGCTGCTCCACCGCGGCAAGGATCGGAGCCGACCAGAACGCCGCCAGCGCTGCAACCGGCAGGATGGCTTGCGCGCAGCGCATACGTGACTTCATCTTCGTAATTTCCCCCTGGAATTCGGCAGCTATTTCCATGCCCATATGAAACGGCAAGGGGTTGGCGCCGCGTCAGCGCGATTAAATACTTGTTATCCTCTGCCTTTTGCCGAGTTTTGAGCGAAGAATGGGCCGTTTTGCAGCGCGATTGGCGTGTTTGCGGCGGCGATCCGTGCGGCCCGGCGTCCATACGGTCGCAAATCGTTTAAACGGACGTTTCCTTTTTGCGCGGGAAACCCTAAATGCCGCTTCGATATGGCACGTCCGCAGCACCCTACATTCGACAAGAAGAAGTCCGTAGCCGAGAACCGTCGTGCGCGCTTCGAATACCACATCGACGAGGTCTTCGAAGCCGGCATCGTCCTGACCGGTACCGAAGTGAAGTCGTTGCGCTTTGGTGAGGGCTCGATTGCCGAGGCCTATGCCGAAATCAAGGGCGGGGAGTGCTGGCTGGTCAATTCCAACGTGCCCGAATTCAGCCATGGCAACCGCTTCAACCACACGCCGAAGCGTCCGCGCAAACTGCTGCTGAAGGAGCGTGAGATCGCGCGCCTGCAAGGCTCGGTAGAGCGCAAGGGCATGACGTTGGTGCCGCTGTCGGTCTATTTCAACGGACGCGGCCGCGCCAAGGTTGAGCTTGCGCTCGCCAAGGGCAAGAACGCGGCCGACAAGCGCAATACGATCAAGGAGCGCGACTGGAAGCGGGAACAGGGCCGCATCCTGCGCGAACACGGGTGAGCGCGCTGCTCCACCGTCTCGGCGCCTGGCTGCACGGCCAGATGCCCACGCACGCGCAGTTGGAGGCGAACCGCTTTACCGCGCCGTTCACGCGCCGGCCGGAACTGTTCCGCTTCACCCGCCGCTCGGTGCCGCGCGGTGTGGCGGTGGGCATGTTCATCGGCATCTTCGCGTTGATTCCCGGCGTCCAGATCGTTGGCGCGGCGCTGATGTGCGTGCCGGTGCGCGGCAATATACCGCTGGCCGCCGCGATCACTTTCATCTCCAATCCGGTGACGACGCTGCTGATCATCCTTCCGGTGGCCGTGGCGATCGGGAACAGCTTCGGCTACCATGCCGACATCGCGACGGTGGAGGCGATGGTGCGGGAGGGGGCGAGCCTGGCGCAGTGGCGCGGCTGGATGCTGTCCGACACCGCGCCTGCGGTTGTCATCGGGCTGTTCATCCAGTCGGTGATCGCCGCCGTCGTCAGCTATTTCCTCACGGTATGGTTCTGGCGCTACTGGATCGGCCGCAAGCATCGCGCGCGCCGCAATCGCGCGCCGTTCCGGGCAGTGGCAACCGAGGCGGAGGAAAAGGCCGCTGAAAGGGCTGCCGACAGGGAAGGGATCGCATGAACGCAGGCCAGCAGCACACCGGCAGGTTGTCCGAAGCGGGAGTGATCGGGCTGGCTCTGGCGGTGAGCGTCGCGCTGGTCTGGCTGGTAAGCGGGGACGGTTTGCTGGCCGCGATTCTGGCCGGCGCGCTGCTGGTCCTGGCGGGCCTTGCCTGGATGATCTCCAACCGCCGGGTGGACGTTGCCGAAACGGAATTTGCCCTGCCGGACTGGTCCGTCACTGTCGCTGCGATCGACCGCGATGACATGGCCATCGCGCTGACGGACCGCGCCGGCCGCCTCACATGCGCCAATGCAAGCTACGAGACGTGGTTCGGCGCCGGCCACGATCCCTCGCGCCTGCCGATGGGCGACGCCGCGCATGAGCAGGTTGCCGAACTGGTCCGCTCCGTCTGGCGGGACGGGCAGGGCGTGACGCAAGTGCACGCCGCGATCGGTAACGGCAGCGCGAGCGGTGCCGAGGCCGACTGGCGCATCGAAGTGCGCCGCGCCGGCCGGGGCGAGGATTTTCTGGTCTGGCGTATCCAGTCGGTCAGCGCGGTCGATCTGGTTGGCGACATGGCCAGGCAGGTGGACGGCAAGCTGGGCAAGGGCCTGACCCGCGCCGGCATATCCGCCGCGCTGGTCGATCCGGACGGGACCATCCGCGCCGCCAGCGCCGGTTTCGCCCAGCGCGCCACCGGCGATGCGCTGGCGGACATGACCGGGCTCGATTTCGTGTCGCTGCTCAGCCAGGAAGAGGGTGAGCGGATCGGCTGGGCGCGCGAGAGTGGGCGCGGCGGGCCGCTGGTGCTCTATCACGTGCCGGTGGCCGATCCCGATCTTCCCGGCGATCCCGATCCGAATACCACGCCGGCGCTGATGCTGGTGGTGGAGGCCGGGCAGGGCATCGGGGCAGGCGGCAGCAGCGGCACCGCCGCGCCGCATCTTGAAGCATTGCTCAGTCAGCTTCCGCTCGGCCTTGCCATGGCCGACCGCGACGGGCGCCTGCTGTTCGCCAACCCTGCTTTCATGCGGGCGGCGGGTCGCGAAGGACACGTTCCGCCGACGTATCCGACCGACCTCGTCACCAAGGAAGACAAGCGCGCGCTGTCCGAAGCGATTCGTCGTTTTGCGCAGGGGCCCTCGGCAGCGGGCGATATCGCCGTGCGGCTGGCCGAACTGCCCGACGATCCGGTCTCGCTCAGCCTTGCCGGCGTGCGCGGGCTGGGCGAGGCGGCGGTACTGCTGGGTCTGACCGACACATCGGAGGAAACGCGCCTCAAGCGGCAGGTGGCGCAGGCCACCAAGATGCAGGCCGTGGGGCAGTTGGCCGGCGGCGTCGCGCACGATTTCAACAACGTGCTCACCGCGATCCTGGGCACCTGCGACCTTATGCTGATGCGCCACACGCCGGGCGATTCGGACTATGACGACATCCAGCAGATCCGCGCGAACTCGAACCGCGCCGCCTCGCTGACGCGTCAGCTGCTGGCCTTCTCGCGCCAGCAGACGCTGCGGCCCGAAGTGCTCCAGCTGCCGGACGTGGTGGCGGACGTTTCGCAGATGCTGCGCCGCCTGATCGGCGAGAAGATCCAGCTCGTCGTCACCCATGACCGGGATCTCGGCCCCGTTCGCGCGGATCCGACGCAGTTGGAGCAGGTGATCGTCAACCTCGCGGTCAACGCGCGCGACGCCATGCAGATGAAAAAGGGCTCGGACGGTTCGGGCACGCTGACGCTCGCCACCCACCGCGTCACCACCACCGACGTGCGGGCCATGCGCAGCGAGATCATTCCGGCGGGCGACTATACCGCGCTGATCGTGCAGGACACCGGCAGCGGCATCCCGCCAGAGCATCTGGGCAAGATATTCGAACCGTTCTTCACCACGAAGGAGCAGGGCAAGGGCACCGGGCTCGGCCTCTCGACCGTCTACGGCATCGTCAAGCAATCCGGCGGCTTCATTTTCGCGGAAAGCGAAATGGGCCTTGGCACGCGCTTCGTGGTCTACCTGCCGGTGCATCACATGGCGCCCGGCGAGACGAGCGTGCCGGCCATCAAGGATGAGGCGCCGCCCAGCCAGTGGGCCGGCGGCGGATCGATCCTGCTGGTGGAGGATGAGGATCCGGTGCGCATCGTCGCCGAACGCGCGCTCACGCGGCAGGGCTATCAGGTGACGTGCGCGCGCGATGGCGAGGAGGGGCTGGAACTGGTCCAGCAGGGCGGCCGGTTCGATCTGGTGGTGTCCGACGTGGTGATGCCCACGCTGGACGGTCCGGCGATGGCGCGCGAGGTTCGCCGCATTGCGCCCGGACTGCCGGTGCTGTTCATGTCGGGCTATGCGGAAGAGCAGCTGCGCAAGGAAATCGGCATCGCCAATGCGTGGTTCATGCCGAAGCCGTTCTCGGTGCAGCAGCTCTCCGAAAAAGTCGGGGATGTTCTGGCGCGCATGGCGCGGCATTAAAAATCGGAAAATAGCCAAAGTTCCCCTCTTGTTCTACTGGAACAAAGAGGATACATCGTTCCCCATGACGTTGACCTTTCTGGTCAGGCCGGTAGCAAAGGGGAAGTGAAATGGCTGCTCAGCTCAAGCTGATCCAGGAAGGCAAGGAAAAGGAAGCGATGGACCGTCAGAAGGCGCTGGAAGCCGCCCTCGCGCAGATCGACCGCGCGTTCGGCAAGGGCAGCGCGATGAAGCTGGGCTCCAAGGAGACCATGCAGGTCGAAGCGATCTCCACCGGTTCGCTCGGCCTCGACATTGCTCTGGGCGTCGGCGGCCTGCCGCGCGGCCGCGTGATCGAGATCTACGGGCCGGAAAGCTCGGGCAAGACCACGCTGGCACTGCACTGCATTGCCGAAGCGCAGAAGACTGGCGGCACCGCCGCGTTCATCGACGCCGAACACGCGCTGGACCCGGTCTATGCCAAGAAGCTGGGCGTCAATATCGACGAACTGATCGTCTCGCAGCCCGACACCGGTGAACAGGCGCTGGAAATCGTCGATACGCTGGTGCGTTCGAACGCGATCGACGTGCTGGTGGTCGACTCGGTCGCCGCTCTGGTTCCCCGCGCCGAAATCGAAGGCGAGATGGGCGACAGCCACGTCGGCCTTCAGGCCCGCCTGATGAGCCAGTCGCTCCGCAAGTTGACCGGTTCGATCAGCCGTTCGCGCTGCATGGTGATCTTCATCAACCAGCTGCGCATGAAGATCGGCGTGATGTACGGCAACCCGGAAACCACCACCGGTGGTAACGCGCTGAAGTTCTACGCTTCGGTCCGTCTCGACATCCGCCGTACCGGTGCGATCAAGGATCGTGACGAAGTCGTCGGCAACGCCACCCGCGTCAAGATCGTGAAGAACAAGGTCGCCCCGCCGTTCAAGCAGGTCGAATTCGACATCATGTATGGCGAAGGCGTCTCGAAGATCGGCGAAATCCTCGACCTCGGCGTCAAGGCCGGCATCGTCGAGAAGTCGGGCGCATGGTTCTCCTACGACTCGATCCGTATCGGTCAGGGTCGTGAGAACTCGAAGACCTATCTGAAGCAGAACCCCGAAGTCTGCGAGCGTCTGGAAAAGGCGATCCGCGCCAAGACCGACGGTCTGGCCGAAGAGATGATGGTCGGCCCGTCGGAGGACGACGACGTCGAATAAGTTCGGCGATCTCTGCTAGAGATAAGAAAACCCCGGCCCCACAAGGCTGGGGTTTTTCTTTGCAGTCATAATGTTCGGCGACAAACTGCGTTGGACGTTAAAGCGTTTCGTCGCCCCCGCGAAGGCGGGGGCCCCGCTTTCTTTTCGCAAGCGCTGTCGAACGGAACACCGCTTCACCCCGGTGGCAAGTACAGCCGCGCCCAAGGCGATTTAAGCCCAACAAGGGTGTCGTTCCCGCCACGCAGGACGAGATATCGCAATTCCCGAACAGTCTGACCGTTGCAACCCGCTTGCCGCCGCCGCGCGGCTGCATTATCGGCGCGATCATGCACACGACCAACGAGATCCGCCGGTCCTTCCTCGACTACTTCGCCAAGAACGGCCATGAGGCCGTTCCGTCAGCGCCGCTCGTTCCTTATAACGACCCGACGCTGATGTTCGTGAATGCCGGCATGGTGCCGTTCAAGAACATTTTCACCGGTCTTGAAACGCCCTTCGCGCCGCGCGCCACATCCTCGCAGAAGTGCGTCCGCGCCGGCGGCAAGCACAACGATCTCGACAATGTCGGCTACACCGCGCGTCACCACACCTTCTTCGAGATGCTGGGCAACTTCTCGTTCGGCGATTACTTCAAGGAACAGGCGATCACGCACGCCTGGACCCTGTTGACCAAGGAATGGGGCCTTCCGGTCGAGAAGCTGCTCGTCACCGTCTACCACACAGACGACGAAGCCTTCGACCTCTGGAAGAAGATCGCCGGCCTGCCGGAATCGAAGATCATCCGCATCCCCACGAAGGACAACTTCTGGGCGATGGGCGACGAAGGCCCGTGCGGCCCGTGCTCGGAAATCTTCTTCGACCACGGCGACCACATCTGGGGCGGCCCTCCGGGATCGCCGGAAGAGGACGGCGACCGCTTCATCGAGATCTGGAATCTCGTGTTCATGCAGTTCGAGCAGGCCGCTGGCGAGATCGTCGGCAACCTGCCCAAGCCTTCGATCGATACCGGCATGGGCCTTGAGCGCATTTCGGCGGTCATGCAGGGCGTGCATGACAACTACGACATCGACACTTTCAAGGCGCTGATCGCTGCGTCCGAAAGCCTGACCGGCGTTGCCGCCGAGGGTGAGCAGCGCGCCAGCCACCGCGTGATCGCGGACCACCTGCGTTCCACCAGCTTCCTGCTGGCCGATGGCGTTCTGCCCTCGAACGAAGGTCGCGGCTACGTCCTGCGCCGCATCATGCGCCGCGCCATGCGCCACGCGCACCTGCTGGGCGCCAAGGATCCGCTGATGCACCGTCTGGTGCCTTCGCTGGTTGCCGAAATGGGCCAGGCCTATCCGGAACTGGGCCGCGCGCAGCCGCTGATCGAGGAAACGCTGGAGCGCGAGGAAGTTCAGTTCCGCCGCACGCTGGCCAACGGCCTCAAGCTGCTGGACGAAGCCACCGGCGACATGGGCGAGGGCGGCGAGCTTCCGGGCGAGACCGCGTTCAAGCTCTACGACACTTACGGTTTCCCTTACGACCTGACCGAGGACGCACTGCGTTCGCGCGGCATCGCCGTGGACCGTGCCGGCTTCGACGCCGCCATGGCCCAGCAGAAGGCCGCCGCCCGCGCCGCCTGGAAGGGCTCCGGCCAGGCTGCGGACAGCGAAGTCTGGTTCGACATTGCCGAGCGCGAAGGCGCCAGCGAATTCACCGGCTATGCCTCGACCACCGGCGAAGGCCAGGTCGTGGCGCTGGTGAAGGGCGGCAAGGAAGTCCAGTCCGCCACCGCTGGCGAGCAGGTTGTCGTGCTGACCAACCAGACGCCGTTCTACGGCGAATCGGGTGGACAGGAAGGCGATCGCGGCACGATTGCAGGCGCGAACGGCCTGAAGATCGCGGTGTCCGACACGTCGAAGCCGCTTGGTCGCCTTCATGCGATGAGCGGCACGGTAGAGGCCGGCACGATCAAGGTGGGCGATGCCGTCAACCTGACGGTCGACGTTGCGCGCCGCGATGCCGTGCGCGCCAACCACTCGGCCACGCACTTGCTGCACGCCGCGCTGCGCAACCGCCTGGGCGGCCACGTCACCCAGAAGGGTTCGCTGGTCGCTGCCGAGCGTCTGCGCTTCGACTTCTCGCACCCCACCGCGCTCTCGGCCGAGGATATCGCCGCGATCGAGGCGGAAGTGAACGCCGAAATCCGCGCCAACGATCCGGTTCTCACCCGCCTGATGACGCCGGAAGACGCCATCGAGGCCGGCGCCATGGCGCTGTTCGGTGAAAAGTATGGCGACGAAGTCCGCGTGCTGTCGATGGGCACTACCGCGAAGAGCGCCGAGGGTGAGCGCACTTATTCGGTCGAGCTTTGCGGCGGCACCCACGTGCGCGCCACCGGCGACATCGGCGTGTTCCGCATCGTTTCGGAAAGCGCAGTTTCGTCCGGCGTGCGCCGTATCGAAGCGCTGACCGGCGAAGGTGCACGTCAGTGGCTGGTCGGCCGCGAGGAAGCGCTGAAGAGCGCTGCCAGCGTGCTGCGCACCACGCCCGAAGAGGTCGAGGCCCGCGTCACCGCGCTGGTCGAGGAACGCCGCAAGCTGGAGCGCGAACTGGCCGAAGCCAAGAAGGCGCTGGCCCTCGGTGGCGGCGGCGCGAAGGCTGAGGCGGCCGATGAAGAGGTCAATGGCGTCAAGTTCTCGGGCCAGGTGCTGGACGGGCTCGATCCCAAGGAACTGCGCGGCCTGCTTGATCAGGCGAAGCAGCGCATGGGTTCGGGCGTCGCCGCGATCGTCGCGGTGAACGAGGGCAAGGCCAGCATCGCCGCAGCCGTCACCGATGACCTTACCGGTACGATCAGCGCCGTCGATCTCGTCCGCAAGGGCGTAGAGGCGCTGGGCGGCAAGGGCGGCGGCGGCCGTGCCGACATGGCGCAGGGCGGCGGTCCGGACGGCGACAAGGCGGCCGACGCCATCGCCGCGGTGAAGGCCGCGCTGGCGGGCTGATCCTGCCATCCTGTGAAGTTCAGGCGGAGGGCGTCGGCACTTGGTGTCGGCGCCCTCGGTCGTTTCAGGAAAGCGCCTTCAGCACCCGCAGGGCGCGCTGTTCCAGCATGCGGCGGTGGGGTGAGGCGGCACGGTCCACCGCGCTGGGCTTCTGCGCCAGGAACCAGTCGTAGTTTTCGCAAAGCATGTCGAAATTGGCATAACGCGGTCGCCAACCCGTCGCCAGCAGTGGGGCCACGTCGAAATGGCAATCCCGGTGGTACGTGCGATAGTGCCAGGCGGTCAGCGGAGAGAGGCCCAGCTTGTGCAGAGCGTGCAGCGCCGCCGTCGACGGGGCGACCGGCAGCCCGGTAACGCGTGAGCGGGAGGCGGCGTGATCGATCAGCGCGCCCAGATCTTCTCGCAAGGTGCCGAAGCGGTCGGTGCCGACATTCCACGTGCCCGGCCGGCCCATGGCAACGGCGTGCAAGTGGAAGTCGATCAGATCGTCCACATGGATGAACTGCTGGCGTTGATGGCCGTCTCCGATCACGTAGACCCGGCGGGAGGCGCGGATCCAGTCGAACAGGATGGCGAAGATGCCCAGCCGCCCGGCGCCCAGCGTCACGCGCGGGCGAATGGTGACGACCGGAATGCCCGCCGCGTCGCAGATCGCCTGCATGGCCCGCTCTCCCGCCAGTTTGGAGCGGCCATAGTCCTCGATGGGTTGGGGCACGGTGGCGGCGGTGATCGGGCCATTCGGGGGCAGGCCGTAAACCGCCGTGGTGCTGAGATGCACGACCATGCGCACTTTGGCGCGGACGGCGGTTTCGGCGACGATCGCGGCGCCCCCCTCGTTCACGCGGTAATAGTCGCGCCCCGCCGCAGACTGGGCGACCAGCGCGGCATTGTGGTGGACCACGTCCACGCCACGCATCGCGGCGGAAACGGCGGCGGGATCGGTGACGCTGCCGGGCACGAATTCGATTTCGGCCGGGCGGGCGGGATCGTCCACCACATCCAGCACGCGCACCCGTTCGCCCCGCGCGTGCAACCGTGCGGCCAGGCGGGCGCCGATGAAGCCCGATCCGCCGACGATCAGGTGCTGCGCCATGCTAGTGGAACCGATGCGCCATCATCGCCTGCGCATTGCGGTGCGCCACGGCCATGACGGTGCCCTGGGGATTGACCATGGTGGGCGTGCACAGCAGCGATGCATCGCCGATGTAGAGCCCCTCGGCACCATGGACCCGGCCGAAGGAATCGGCCGCGCAGCGCCGCTCGTCCTCACCCATCGGGCAGGAGGAGAAGACGTGCACCGAAGTCAGCGCGCCGTCCGCCGCCGCCAGCAGTTCGGGCAGGCGGGCGATGTCGGCGGGCGAATGGAGCGTGGGATAGCCGGTGACGCAGGGATGCACGCGCAGCGCGCCCGCCGCGAACAGCGCCTGCGCCAGCCGTGCCAGCCCCTCCGCCAGCACGCGCAGTTCCTCCTGCGCGAAGCGAATGCGCACGAAGGGATCGCGAAAGCCGGGCATGTTGCGCACCGATGCGGTGCCGACGCCGCTCTGGACGTAGTAGATGCCCATGGACCGCCAGCGTTCGGCGATCAGGCTCCATGCATCTTCCCGCCCGGCCAGCGCCATGCCCAGCATCGCGGGATTGCTGATCGAGCAGCCCATGCCGAAGCGCGGTTCGAATTCCTTGATCTGGTGGACCGGATCGGAATCGCCCGGCCGGTTCACCTCATGGTCGAATTCGGCGACCACCTTGACCATCGGGTGGAAGCGCAGCGAGTTGCCGATGTTGCGTGTCAGCCCGGAACGGCGCAGCAGCGCGGGGGTCTGCACCGCCCCGCAGGCGACGATCACCACGGGCGCGCGGAAGCTGACCGGGCGGCGCGTGCCCGACGCATCGGCGCGGCTGCCTTCGGCGATCCACATGCCGTTGGCGCGGCGCAGGCGGTCGATCCGGGTGGAGGGAGAAAGCCGGCCTCCGGCGGCCAGGAAGCGCGGGACGAAAGTGGCGGACATCGATTGCCGCTCTCCGCTGCCGTCCCCGCGATAGTGGAACAGGCGGGGCGTCTCGATCGCGTGCCAGCCGTTGGCGCTCGCGCCCCGGTGCAGCATCTGCGACATTTCGGACGGGCGCCCGGCCACGTATTCGACCAGCGCGACTTGCTCGCACGCTTCGAAATGCGGGGTCATGCCGGCAAGGTCGAGATCGTCCACGCCGAAGCTGCGGCGCCAGTCGTCCAGGATATAGTCCGGCGTGCGGTGATAGAGCCCACGATTGACTTCGCTGCCGCCGCCCACGCAGCGGCCTTCCACCCAGGCCAGCTTGCTGCCGCCCATCGCCACGCTGACCCCGGCATTGCGATATTTGAACAGCATCTCATCACGCGAGAAGTGGGGCATCTGGGCGATCGGCACGTGCGCGCCTTCCTCCACCATCAGCACCGCGTGCCCGGCGCAGGCCAGTTCGGTGGCGCTGACCGCGCCGCCCGGGCCGGAGCCGATCACGATTACGTCTGCGGTTTCGATCTCGCTGGTCCGGCGTTTGGCCGGTTCGATGCCATCGGCGCTCATGCGGCGATCCTGCCCCCTTCGGCGATTGCGGCGGGGTAGGCGGCCGAATAGAGGCCATAGGCGGAAAAGCTGGCATAGAACGCGATCATCGAACGCATCGGCCCCAGCGACGATCCGCGCCAGCGGGCGACATGCGCCTGCCTCCGCGCCAGCACCAGCCGTGAGAAGCGCCGCTCTCCATGCAGGATCGGCGTGAATTCGAACAGGTAGGCCAGGATGTGAAAGCCCAACCGGAAGAAATCCGGCATGGCGGCGAGCGTGGCCAGCATATAGGCACGGACTTGTGCGCGCGCATCCTCACGCACGGTGGCGCACTGTTCGTCCACCAGCGTGTCCACCAACGGGCCGACGATCCGGGCGATGCGGGAAGGGCGCGCGTGCATCCTACTTGCCCGGGCCATCCACCATGTCCACCGGCGTGAAGCTGCGATCCGTCAGCGAATCGAGGCTGGGCACGTCCCAGAACGTCACCAGCAGCAGCACGCAGATGTTCACGCCCAGCATCGTCATCAACCGGCGGGAACGGAACATGCGCTCAGGCCGCTGCGCAATGGAGTCCGGCAGCATCGAGAGCCAGAGGTAGCAGCCGAACAGCCCGGTGATGAACGGGAAGGCCAGCACGTATTCGATGCGGTACTTGATCAGGAACACGCCCAGGAAGAACGAGGATAGCATCGCGTAAGTCAGGCAGCTGACGATCAGGCTTTCCGCCGTGTAGCCGCCGAACGACTTGCGATAGCGCTTCAGCGTCTCGATCCCGACGCTGGCGGTGATGTCGCGATATTCCGACAGGCGCTTGGATCCCATCAGGAAGGCGCCGCCGGTCCAGTAGGCCAGCAACAGGCTGGCAGGCGGCATGCTGGTGGGATCGAGCATCAGCCAGCCCAGCGTCAGGCGGATCGGGTTGTTCACCGATTCGGAAATGACGTCCAGGAACGGCCGGTCCTTCGATCGGATCGGCCGCACGTTGTAGACCAGCCCGGAGATCAGGAACACCAGCGCGCAGATGAAGAACGGCCGGCCCATCCACGCCGCCAGCAGCAGGCCGGCGATCGCGAAGGCCGCATATTCCAGGTAGACCAGCGCGGGCGAGAGTTGCAGCGACACCGCCTTGCGATGATGCTTGGAGGGGTGATGCGCGTCGAACTCGCGATCCAGCCATTCGTTGATGACGTAGTTGGCGGACGCGATCGCAATGGCCACGATGAAGCCGATCACCACCCGCTGCGGCGCGTCCAGCAGCGAAGGTTCGCGCAGGGCATAAGCCAGGATCAGGCCCGGGATGACGAACACGTGCTTGGAAATGTGATCGAACCGCGCAAGGCTGAGATAATCGCGCAGCCGGGCAGTACGGCTCTCCATGGACACGGAAGCGGGCATCTGCGGATTCTCCTGGTGCATTAGGCCGGGCTGGAGCCAGATGAAGCGGCGGTGGTAGCGATGCGGTGCGGGACGATCATGGGCGCGGGCCTGAAACGGGCTGCGCCGGGGCAGGCTGTACGTGCACCGACTGTGCCGGCGCGGGCTGTACGTGCACCGGCTGTGCCGGCGTGGGCTGTACGTGCACCGGCTGTGCCGGCGCGGGCAGCACGCGGTAGACGCGCCCGTCGGTGAGGCGGGTCACGACTTGCGGCGAAAGATCGCGCACCAGCGTCTCCTCGGGCGTGAGGTAGAAACGCCAGTCTACATTGTCGAAGATCACCAGATAGACCGGCACGTCGCCCACCGCGGCGCGCGCGCGGATCGCGTCGATCTGGCGGCTGGCGGGGTTGCCCGGCTCCGGCCGGTCGGTGCGGAGCTGGCGCTCATGCGGGGAAACCAGCGCGGCGCGCTCGTCCAGCAGGGCGATCACTTCGGGGCCGTTCGAATAGATCACGGCATTGGCGGGCAGGGTGCGGACCGCCGCGATGGTCGGCGATTCGCTCCAGATGCGCGCGGAATAGCCAAAGCCCTTGGCATAGACCTGATGCGTGCGCACGGCGGAGCGCACCGTGTGCGATCCCATCACCGCCAGCGCCAGCACGGCCAGGGCGGCCAGCACGATGCGCTCGCTCTTGCGCGCGCCCTTGCCACTACGGTCCAGCGCGCTCGCCTCCACGGCCAGCAGCATCATGAAGGCGAAATAGGCCGGCAGCGCGTAGCGCCCGTTCAGCGACAGGTTGGCCTCCAGCGACGTGGAAAGCCAGACGAAGGCCAGGTAGGCGACCACGAAGATCGCCAGCACCAGCGAGAACGCTGCCCGCAGGTCCGGGCTCTCCGCCGTCGACAAGCGCCAGCGATGCCATTGCCGCAGGCTCTGCCAGCCCGCGAAGCCGATCACCGCCAGCAGCAGCGCGACGCGCAGCGGCAGTGGCACCTCATCGGGAAACAGCCACGCGGCCAGCGTTTCCAGATTGTTGTGCCACTGCCGCGCCCCCATGTTGCCATAGAACACCAGATCGCGGCCGATGGAGTGGCCCACGGTCTCGGTGCTCCAGACAACCCAGCCGAAGAACAGGGCGCCACCGGCCAGCGCCAGCAGCGCGCAATCGACCACGCGGCGGCCCAGCGGAACCGCGGGGCGGGCCAGGATCACCAGCGCGATCGCTGCGCCCAGCGGGGGCCCGGTGAAGCGCGTCAGCGTCGCCACGCCCAGCAGGATGGAGGCCAGCAGCAGGTCGCGGCGGCGGCCGTGCTGGAAGTAGTCCAAGGCGAACCACATGGTGGCCATCATGAAGGTCATGAACGGCGCTTCGGACATCGCGCCGGAGTGGAGCGTGACGAATTGCGGGGCCAGAATGATGATCGCGGTGGCCGCGGCGGCAAACCGCCAATCCCCGCTGGCGCGCCGCACCAGCGCAAAGATCAGCAGGACGTTGGTGCAGAGGAACAGCGCGGCCAGCACGGCGGCCACGGTCATCAGCGATGGGCCCAGCGCGTGGCCGCCCACCAGCATCCAGTGATAGACCGGCGCGTCGTAAGGCACCGGGCTGATGCCCATGTACCGCGTGCTGTCGGGATAGACGCCGATGCCGTGATGAATGTTCAACGCGAACATCGCCAAGGCCACGGCCATCAGCAGCATGCACGCGATCCGGGCAGCCGAGCCGCTCCGGCTTGCGGCCGTTTCGCGGTCGAAGGCCGGCCCGCCTTTCGGCAGGGCTGTCGATGCGGTCATGTCCATCAGTGCGGCATCCCTTCGCTCGCTTCGCGGTCGATGGCGTCGATTTCCGCGTCGAGTGCGCCCAGCAGGCGGTCGATCTGCGTCTCGCTCACCACGTAGGGCGGCATGAAGTGGAGCACGCGCGGCGCGTCGGGCAGGTAGTGGGTGAGGATGTCGTGCCGTTCGTAGAGCGCGCCCGCGACGGTGGCGACGTCGACGCCCGGATCGAGTTCGATGGCCTGGAAGCACCCCTTGCCGCGCAGCGCGGTGATGCGGCGGGGATATCGGGCGTGAAGCCGCTCCAGCCCGCCGCGCAAGTGGGTGCCCATTGCTCCGGCCCGCTCGATCAGGCGTTCCTCGGCCAGCACGTTCAGCGTCTCTATGGCGACGGCGCAGGTCTCACCCATGCCGGAGAAGCTGGAACTGTGCAGGTTGCAGTCCTGCGTATTGCCGTAAGCCTTGTCGAACAGCGACTGGGAGGTGACCATGGCGCCGATCTCACGCTTGCCGCCGCCCAGCGTTTTCGCCAGCGTGACGATATCGGGCACCGCGTCCTCATGCTGGAAAGCGCAGAACAGGCCGGTGCGGCCCATGCCCACTTTCGTTTCGTCGAACACCGTCAGGATGTCGTTTGCGGCGCAGATCTCGACCAAGTCGTGGAAGTAACCGGGCGGCGGAGTCTCGCAGGAGGCGCCGTGCAGTGTCTCCACCATCACTGCGATGATCGCGTTTTGCCCGCCGTCCTCACTTTTGGCGGCCTCACGCTCGATCGCCTCGCGCAGCGCAGCGATGTCGCCATAGCGGCAATGGATCAGGTTTTCCCGGGGCACGCCCATCTGGAACCCGCCCATCCGGAGCCCGTCGGAGCCGTTTGCATCCTCGCCTTCCATTCCGTCCACGCAAAGGAACCGGGTCTTGCCCTTCGGCGTCTGCACACGTTCGCACAGCTTCATCGCCGCCTCGTTCGCCTCCGCCGCGGAGACGGCAAGGAACGAGACGTCGAGCGGTTCGGGCAGGAAACGCGCGATATTGTAGGCCAGCGCGCCTTGCAGCTTGTGCGGCGCGATCTTGATGCAATCGAGCACCAGCGCCTCATGGCAGCGCCGTTCCGCCGCGATCACGCGCGGATGGTTGTGGCCCAGGCCGAGTGCGCCGAAACCGCCCGAAAAATCCAGCACACGCCGCCCGCCGCGCAGCGTGATCTCGCAGCCCTGTGCGCTGACGATATCCATCTCGCGCAGGCCCAGCGCCGCGCGGAACTGCATGGCATGCCGGTCGAGATGGGCGGCATGAAGGTCCCGCACCGTCGCTTCGTCAAGCGCAAGGCTCTGCCCCAGCGTCAGCAGGTCGCGCCGGGCCTTCCGGTCCCGCCGAAGCGTTGCGCGGCCCTGTTCCGATATCGTTTCGCTTGCCGTCGATAGCTGTGTCGCCACGCGAGACCGCTCCCCACATTTCCGTTCAAACGGGCCCATCCAAGGGAGCAAGTCTACGGGCATTCGGGGGGCGGCAGAATCTACAGGACTTTATAATCCCGAAGGCCATCAGGGTGGCACCGCCGGTTTCTCCATCGGAGTGGCCAGGCTGACCCGGCAGCAATTTAGGATAGTCCGATTGTCCCTCTCTCGCTTGCCCGGGCCACCCGGTTGCGGCAGAGGGAACCCGACCGGACGTCGCCGGCCATCCTATCGATCCGGGGAATTTCGACCATGGACAGCCTTGACCGCATCCTGGCCGAGATCGCCGCCGAGATGCGCGGCATGGAACATCGCGGCAAAGTGGCGGACTATATCCGGCCGCTGGCCCAAGTGCCGGTCGAAAAATTCGGCATCGCCGTGGTCACTGCAAAGGGCGAGACGCACCTTGCGGGCGACGCGGAGGAGGCATTCTCCATCCAGTCGATCTCCAAGGTCTTCGCGCTGACGCTGGCACTGGGCGCGGTGGGGGACCAGCTTTGGAAACGCGTGGGGCGGGAACCTTCGGGCAGCGCCTTCAACTCGATCGTCCAGCTGGAAAACGAACATGGCATCCCGCGCAACCCGTTCATCAATGCCGGGGCCATCGTGGTGACCGACGTGCTGCTGGGCCACCACCAACCGCGTGAGGCGATCGGCCAGATGCTGCGCTTCGTGCGCGAACTAGCGGGTGACGACAGCATCGGCATAGACGAAGCGGTGGCGCGTGCCGAACAGGACACCGGCTTTCGCAACAAGGCGCTGGCCAACTACATGCGCGCCTTCGGCAATATCGAGGGTGAGGTGGACCTCGTGCTGGGCACCTATTTCCACTATTGCGCGCTGGCGATGAGCTGCCGGCAACTGGCTTTGGCCGGCCGCTATCTGATGGACGGCGGCCTGTCCAACGGCCACCGCCTGATCACCGCCCGACGCGCGCGGCGTATCAATGCCGTGATGATGTCCTGCGGGCACTACGACAATTCGGGCGATTTTGCCTATCGCATCGGCCTGCCGGGCAAGTCCGGCGTGGGCGGTGGCATCCTGGCGGTGGCGCCCGGGATCGCCAGCATCGCGGTTTGGTCGCCCGGCCTCAACCCAAGCGGCAATTCGCAGCTGGGCCAGATTGCGCTGGAGCGGCTGGTGCAGCGCACCGGATGGTCGGTGTTCGAGCCGCGCTTCGGCGCGCCGTGAGGGCGGCCTCGCATGAACCGTGAAACGCCATCGGCCGCACCTGCCGCCGCCGTCAAAACCAGTTTCCCGCCTTGCGTGGACGGGCATACGCGGGTCCTGCTGCTGGGCAGCCTGCCGGGCGAGAAGTCATTGGCGGCAGGGCAATATTACGCCAACCCGGGCAACGCCTTCTGGTGGCTTATCGGCGAAGTGCTGGGCGAAACCGCGCTGCCCGCGATGCCCTATGCCGAGAGGCTGGCCGCGCTGCAGAGGCATGGCGTGGGGCTGTGGGACGTGATCGAAAGCGCCAGACGCAAGGGCAGTCTGGACGCTGCGATCCGTGACGCGACGCACCGCGACCTTGCCGCCTTCGCCGCCACGCTGCCGAACTTGCGCGCGATCGGCTTCAACGGCGGCAAGGCGGCCCGCGACGGGCGCCGGCAACTGACCGGGCAGGAGAGCCGCTGGGCCCTGATCGACCTGCCATCCTCCAGCGGCGCGCATGCCAGCATGCCGAAGACCGCGAAGCTGGAACTGTGGCGAAGGATCGGGGACTATCTGGACCAGCCGATCAATCCGTAGCCGCTTCGCCTTTCCGGTTTCCGGCAAAGGTCTTCATCACCGCATAGGCCGCCTCGCGCTGCTCAGGCGGCAGCGATTCCAGATACTTCGCGGCTTCCTTGTACGTGAGGAACGGCGTGCCATCGACCACGATGGGCACTGTCCGCCCGTTGTAAACGCGCCGCAGCAACCGCCTTTGGGCTCTGTCCAGTGGCTGGTTTTCGTCTTCGGTCATCGCATATCCTGCAAAACGGCCAGCCTGTGGCGCAATTTCGCGCGCTTGTTAACGGTTTTCAGAACGCAGGCGCGCAGTCAGTGCGGCATTGAAGGCAGCCGGGTCATCCACGCGAAAGGCAATCGCCCGGATCGGCGGCCTAGCGCGCAGCAGCGGCTTTCGCTCAATGGGGCTGGCAAGCCTTACTACCACGTTAGGCCATGCCAGCAGCGCCATGTTGTGCGTGGCGCCGGACTTGACTTCGGCTGCCGAGATTTCGGGTGCGAGTCCGGCAATGTCCCGGTAAGCCACGCATCGCTCGACAAGCAGGCCGCTGCGAACCCGCAATCCCTTATCGGTCAGCAGGATAGGACGCAGTCGCAGCGATCGGATCAGGCCCACGAAGTAGAGCAGAGCCACGATTCCCAATTCCAGCAGCACATTCGCGATGCGCGGGCTCCACAATCGCAGCACCACATCAAGCACGGCGATTTCGATGGCTTGCAGGGCGAGCAGTGCGCCCATCATTGGCGCGAGATGGCGGTGATACGTGAAGGGCAGGGCACCGCCGGGTACGTCCGGCCTTGCGCCCCATCCGGCAAGCGCCATGCGAAGAACGGTCACTTCGGCCATGGCGAGGCGCAGCAGCCGCTCGGGCAGGATTTGCATTGCCGCCATGCGCCAGCGCTCGCCGGGAACGCTGGCTCGCCAAGCCTTACCCGCGCGCAGCAGCGACCAGCCGGTATGGAGCAGCAGCGTAATCGCCAGTGCCTCGGGAATGGCCGGCATCGCCCCAAGGCCATCGCGCACTGCCGGCGGCGCACCAAGCAGCACGATCAGCGCCGCGCTGGCCAGCCGGGCAAGCACGGCTTCGCGCGAAGGAGGGTGGTCTCCGGTGCGGGCCATCAGCGACAGCACCAGTGTATCGGCCGTGATCCATACGAACAGCAGCGCGGTTATCCGCGGATGCCGTTCCGCCAAGCGGCTGTGACAGGCCAGTCTGGCGAGCGCGATGCCGAATACTGGAAGCGCCAGCCATGCGAGGTTTCGCATCGGGCCTGGGGCGGATCCGGTGATCGACATGCGTTTCCTCCGATGGCCGCCTTGCAGCCGGTCAGTTCGTATTGGCCTCGCGCAGTTGGCCGGACTTGAGTGCGGGTTTCTGCGAAAGGCCGCCCTGTTCCATGATCTGTTCGCGGAATTCGTCGCGCTTTTCGTGGATGGAGGCGATTACCGGGCCCATGGCCACGCCGATTTCCACCAGCGCCGCTTCCGATAGCTGGAGCGAGCTTTCCAGCGTTTCCGGCACCGCGTGGGTCGCCCCGGCGCGGTAGAGGACGCCGGCGTGAACGGTATCGCGGGCGCGGGCGATGATCGGCATGTCGGGGAAGTCCGCGCGCAGCTTGCGCACGATGCGTTGGGCGGAGACCGGCTCGTCCATCGTCAGGATCACGGCCGCCGCGTTCGCCACGCCCAGCCGCAGCATGGCATCGCCCCGTGCGGCATCGGCAAAGGCGACGGTGTAGCCCAGCCGGCGGCCTTCGGTGACGAGGTCGGAATTGCTGTCCACCGCCAGATAGGGGCGGCCATGGCGCGTTAGCATGTCCGCCACCAGATGGCCCACGCGGCCGAAGCCGACGATCAGCGTGGGCGGCTTGTCGGTGGCTTCGGCGGGCTGGTGCGGAGCCTCCAGCCGCTCCACGCGGCGGGCCATGATCTTGCCCATCTTGGCCAGTGCGGGCGTGATGGTAAGGCCCAGCGCGGTAACGATCTGCCAGAACATCGCGGTGCCCGGCTGGATCAGCTGCGCCGCGCCTGCCGCGCTCAGCACGATCAGCGTGGTTTCGGAAGGACTGGCCATCAGGATGCCGGTCTCCGTCGCCGTGCCGCGCCGCGCGCCCATCAGGCGCAGCAGCAGGCTGGTGACGATGGCCTTCAGCACCATCACGCCCATCGTCGCGATCAGGATCGGGCCCAGATTCTCCCACACCACGCGCAAGTCGATCCGCATGCCGATCGTGATCAGGAACACGCCGAGGGCCAGGCCCTTGAACGGCTCCGTCATCTGTTCGACTTCGGTGTGATATTCCGTCTCGGCGATGAGCAGGCCTGCCACCAGCGCGCCGACGATGGGCGAAAGCCCGGTTGCGGCGGTCGCCAGCGAGGCGAGGATGACCACCAGCAGGCTGGCGCTGAGGAACAGTTCCGGGCTCTTCGTCCGCGCGGCCTGCGCGAAGAGGGGCGGCAGCAGGAAGCGCCCGGCGATCAGCAGCAGGATGACGACGCCGGTGCCCCAGACCAGTGTGTGGATCAGCCCGTCCATCCCCGCGCCCTTGGCATGCGGGGCGAGTGCGCCCAGCATGAAGACGATGGGGACCAGGGCGATATCCTCGAACAGCAACATGGCCAGCGCCGCGCGGCCGACCGGGCTGGAGGTATCGGTGATCTTCAGCACCAGCGCCGTGGAGGACAGCGCCAGCGCCAGCCCCAGCGCCATCGCGCCGGAGATTCCCTGCCCCAGCGTGGCGAAGATGAAGGTCATCGACCCGCCGATCAGCAGCAGTTCCAGCGATCCCAGCCCGAATACGAAGCGCCGCATCGCCCAGAGGCGCGCGAACGACAACTCCAGCCCGATCGAGAACAGCAGCAGGATGATGCCGAATTCGGCGAATATCTCCAGCCCGTCCGGATCGGTGATGGTCACCCAGGACAGCCACGGATGGTCGAACACCAGCCGGCCCAGGCCGAACGGGCCGACCAGCAGGCCCACCAGGATGAAACCGATCACCGGGGTGATGCGGTATCGGTTGAACACGGGAATGACGATGCCCGCAGCGCCCAGGATCACGAGCGCATCGGACATGACGGGGGAGGAAAGTGCATTTGTGCCGGCCATGTGGTGCCACTATGGCAGGGCAGCGCGGCCAGACAATGGCGAACTGCCCATTAATCCGCCAAGTCCTTGGTTGAAAATGCGTTGCCGGCGCATTCGGAATGACACCGGCGCTTTTCCCGGCCCGATCGTGTGCGCGGCGTAACTTGCGGGGGCGGCGCAAAATCCGCCGGGGCGCCGGATTTCCAAACCGATCGAAGATCAAAGTGTAAGGGCGTGTAACTTCACTTGGCGTTCAGCAAAGCGCTGTCTATAGACCGGCCCCATGTTCGAACGTTCGCGCTTCAAGATCGCTCTCCTTGCCGCCGCTACCGGGGCCCTCGTTCTCACCGCCGGCTGTGCCGGGCGGGGCAATAAGAACAAGGATACCGCCTATGTCGCGCGTGACGTTGATACGCTTTACGCGGCTGCCCAGGATCGCCTGAACAAGGGCCAGACCAAGGCCGCCGCCGCGCTGTTCGACGAAGTGGAACGTCAGCACCCCTATTCGCCCTGGGCCCGCCGCGCCCAGTTGATGAGCGCGTTCAGCTACTACGCCGCGCGCGATTACAACAAGGCGATCCAGTCGGCGCAGCGCTTCCTCTCGATCCATCCGGGCAACAAGGACGCGCCCTACGCCTACTACCTGATCGCGATCTCGTACTACGAGCAGATCAGCGACGTAACGCGCGACCAGAAGACCACCGAGCAGGCCAAGCAGGCGCTGACCGACGTGATGCGCCGCTATCCCGGCACGCCTTACGCGGCCGACGCCAAGCTGAAGATCGACCTTGTGAACGATCACCTGGCCGGCAAGGAAATGACCATCGGCCGCTCGTACGAGCGTAGCGGCAAGTGGCTGGCCGCCACACTGCGCTTCCGCAACGTGGTCGACAATTTCCAGACCACCAGCCACGCGCCCGAAGCGCTGTTCCGCCTGGTGGAAGGTTACCTCTCGCTCGGCATCCCGGAAGAGGCGCAGAAGGCCGCTGCCGTGCTGGAAACGAACTATCCCGAATCGAAGTGGTATCAGCGCGCCTACAAGCTGATGAACCGCTACGCGCCGAAGCACGTCGCAGCCTGACGGGCACGCCTTTGGACGAGATTCGACGCCGGTCGGCCCCATCGGCCGGCCGGCGTTTTCGTTATCGGGATAGAGCGAGATCCGGTCATACCGAACCGGGTCACGCTCTAGAGTAGTTTCCGATCCGATCGCATCGGATCAACTGCTCTAAGTTTTTGGTTTTCCGCGTTTTCCGAGTCATCAGGTGATTCCACCTGATTAGAAAACGCTCTATCTTTCGTTTGTCTGTCTCATTTTCCGAGTTATCGGATGATTCCATCCGATTAGAAAATGCTCCAACGCGATAGGGCGTGACGGGCGAAAATCTTTTCGCTAGAACGCAACGCGAACATGCTGACACGCCTCGCCATTCGCAACATCGTGCTGATCGAAGCGCTCGATCTCGATTTCGCGCGGGGGCTGGGCGTCCTCACGGGTGAGACGGGCGCGGGCAAATCCATTCTGCTGGACGCGCTGGGCCTCGTCATCGGCAATCGGGCTGACAGCGGCCTTGTTCGCGCCGGGGAGGACCGCGCGAGCGTAACTGCCAGCTTCGAATTCGCCGCGCTGCCCGCCGTGGTGCGCAGCGTTCTGGACGAGGCGGATCTTGAGATCGAGCCGGGCGAGCCGCTGATCCTGAAGCGACAGCTCCGCGCCGATGGCGGCAGCCGCGCTTTCCTGAACGACCAGCCGGTCAGCGTTTCGCTGCTGCGGGAGATTGCCCCGGTTCTCGTCGAAATTCACGGCCAGCATGACGATCGCGGGCTGGTGAACCCCAAGGGGCACCGCATGCTGCTCGATCGGTTCGCCGGTGGCGATGTGGCTGGCGTGGAGGCTGCGTGGAAGGCCTGGCGCACCGCGCAGGGCGCGCTCGACGCTGCCCGCGCGCAAGTGGCCAAGGCGGCCGAGGATCAGGACCTGCTGCTGGCGCACCTCACCGAACTCAACGCGCTGACGCCGGAAGAGGGGGAGGAGGAGCAACTCGCTCACGCCCGCGCCGATATGCAGAAGGGCGAAAAGCTGGCCGACGATCTCTCGGCCCTGCAACACCTCTGGACCGGTTCCGATTCGGCGCTGGCGAATCTGCGCGGCGCTGCCCGCCGGCTGGACCGTATCGCCGGCGAGCATCCTTTGCTGGCCGATGCCTTGGGTGCACTCGACCGCGCCCTGATCGAGGCGGGCGAGGCCGAGGAAAAGCTGGAACGCGCGGCAGAGGCGCTGGCTTTCGATCCCAACGAGCTGGACCGCATCGAAACCCGCCTGTTCGATTTGCGCGCCGCCGCCCGCAAGCACATGTGCGCGGTGGACGACCTGCCCGAAAAGATGCGCGAAATGCGCGAGGCGCTGGACGCGATCGAGGGCGGGGAAGGGCATGTTGCCGCGCTGGAGACCACCGCGCAGAAGGCGGCATTGGCCTATCGCCAGCAGGCAGAGGCGCTGCACGACTTGCGCCGCGCCGCCGCCAAGCGGCTGGACAAGGCGGTTGCCGCCGAACTGGCCCCGCTCAAGCTTGACGCCGCACGCTTCCAGACCTCGGTGCTGAAACTGCCGGAGGATCGCTGGGGCGCGCAGGGCATGGATCAGGTGGAATTCCTGATCAGCACCAATCCCGGCGCCGATTTCGCGCCGCTGGCCAAGATCGCCTCGGGCGGCGAACTCTCGCGCTTCATCCTCGCGCTCAAGGTGGCGCTGGCGGAAGAGGGCGGCGCGGCGACGGTGATCTTCGACGAGATCGACCGCGGCGTGGGCGGCGCGGTGGCGGATGCCATCGGCGAACGCCTGGCCCGGCTGGCGAATGGCAGCGGCGCGGGCGGGCAGTTGCTGGCCGTCACGCACAGCCCGCAAGTGGCGGCGCGCGGCGATCGGCACTTCATGATTGCCAAGTCCTCGCAAGGTACGGTCACGCGAACTTCGGTCACCCCGCTCAGCAATGCGGAACGGCAGGAAGAGATCGCCCGCATGCTCTCCGGCGCGGAAGTCACTGCGGAAGCGCGGGCGCAGGCGAACCGTCTGCTGGAACGGGCGTAACCGTCGCCCCATTCGCCGGGCGGATATCGCGCAATTTCATGGTTCTCGCTGAATGCCGGCGCGCGCGGCGCGCGTCGAAGGTGCGGCTGTGCCGGGTCTAGCGCGCATAATGCCATGAAAAGCGGCAGAAAATAAAAAGTATGTATTTCTGCGCATTTGTTTAAATATATGAAGGTCGATCGAATTTTAAATCGAATGTGATTTTTACACATTTGGATCGTCCTTGTCGGTACAAGTACCGATTGCTCAATTTTTTACGATAAGAGATTCCACTTAAGGTGCCGGGCTGGCCTCGCCGGAAGAGGGCGGCCTGTCTTGAAAAATCGGGGGGTGCCGAAAGAGGAGAAGAATATGGCTCTACTCGACACCATTCGCGGGGCCATTGCGCCCGGAACTGTCGATAGTCTGGCGGCGAAACTGGGCGAAAGCCCGCAGGCCACCGGCAGCGCTCTAACCGGGATCATTCCCGTCGTCCTCGCCGGAATGGCAAGCCGCGTCACGGCCGGCGGTGGTGGCGGGGTCCTCAGCATGATCAAGGCCGCCCTTGCCGGCGGCAACCCGCTGGACCATCAGGCCGCGCTGACCGACCATCTTGGTACCGACCCGGCGCTGCCGCAGCATGGTGGCGGTTTTCCGGACTTGTTCGGATCCAGTTTCGGCGGGCTGGTGTCCACCCTTGCCGGCCATTTCGGGATTGCGCCGCAAAGCGTGCGCTCTCTGCTGGGCGTCGGCGGGCTGCTCGCGGCGGGCGGCATCGGAAAGATGCTGGGCTCAACGCCCACTTTGCCGGAAGTGACCACTCTGCTGAATGGGGAGCGGGCGTCGATCAACGCCGCGCTGCCGCCCGGCGTTTCCGGCCTGTTGGGCGCGCACCCGACGGCGGCATCGCCGGCTTTCGAGGAAACGGCCCGCGCCGCGTCGGGCGGGATGGGCAAGTGGTTGCCGCTTCTGCTGGCCGCGCTGGTGGTGATTGCGTTGATCTGGGCCCTGCGTTCGTGCGGCCACAAGGAAACCACGACTACCGTGATGGCGCCGACCACGGATGCGGTCGAAACCGCGCCCATGGTCGAACCCACGCCAACCGCCGCGATCCCCACGGGTTCCGGCATGGTCAGCGAAGTGACCAATGGCCGGCCGGTGCTGCGCGTGTTCTTCGCCGTGGGCAAATCCGATGTGACCAAGGATCTTTCCACCGCGGCAAGCAGTGTGAAGGACTATATCGACACGCACCCCGGCTCCTTCGTGGCCGTTTCGGGCTATAACGACCCGACCGGGGATCCGGCGGCCAATGCCGCGCTTTCGAAGCGGCGTGCGGAGGAAGTCAGCAAGGCGCTGGTGGATACCGGCATCCCGGCGGCATCGATCAAGATGATCAAGCCTGCCGATACGACTGGCAACGGCGATACCAATTCGCAGGCCCGCCGTGTGGATGTGACCGTAAGCGAATGACGGGACAGTGGCGCGTTCCGGCTTGCCCGGCACGCGCCACTGCCGCCTTTTTCAAAGTTCGGGACGGGTCAGCTGCCGATGCGGTTGCCCGTCCCGGCCACCACGGCGGCCGCGCCGCCCCATGCCCTTCATGCCGCCCCATGCCGCGACGCGGATCGGCGCGAAGAAGAACAGGCCGGCATAGGTCAGCCGCCCGGCAGGCCTCCCATGGCGGATTTTCCTACAAGGCGCGACGCGCGTAGCTTCGCGCGCGTGATGCCTTTCCCGATCTCCATTGCTCTGCGCACCGAAGCCGCTTCACAAGGTGACAGGCGGCTGCGCAAAGTGTCACCTTGCACGTTCAGATGCCCGTGCAAGGTGACGGTTTCGACCCGCAAGGCGACAGTTTTTCGCCTGAACCGTGTAAACAGTGTCAACCGTGTCACCTTGTGGTCTACCACCGGGCAAAGGCTTGCGGCATAGGCTGGGCGATGAGCGAAAATTCCGATCTGTTTTCGAAGCCGGACCTTCCGGGCGAGGCTGAGGCCGCCAATGAACTCATGCGTCTGGCGCGCCAGATCAACAGGGCGAACCGGCTTTATCACGCCGAGGACGCGCCCGACATCACGGACGCCGAGTACGACGCGCTGGTGCGCCGCAATGCGGAGCTTGAGGCGGCCTATCCGCATCTGATCCGGCCCGATTCGCCGTCGAACAAGGTGGGGCACGACGTTGCCGCATCGCCGCTGGGCAAAGTGCGGCACGAAGTTCGCATGATGAGCCTCGACAACGCCTTCACGGACGAGGAAGTGGAAGACTTCGTCGGCCGCGTCCGCCGCTTCCTCTCGCTCTCCGCCGAGGAGCCGGTGCTGGTGACGGCAGAGGACAAGATCGACGGCCTTTCCTGCTCGCTGCGGTACGAGAACGGCAAGCTGGTGCGCGCCGCCACGCGCGGCGACGGGCAGGTGGGTGAGGACGTGACGTCCAACGTCGCCCACATCGCCGACATCGTGCAGGAACTGGTCGGTGACGACATTCCCGAAGTGTTCGAGGTGCGCGGCGAAGTCTACATGGAGAAGGCCGCCTTCCACGCGCTCAACGAGACGCTGATGGCCGAGGCGCGCGCTCTGGCCGAAGAAAAGGGTGAGGCGTTCGACGAGAGCAAGGTTCGCCAGTTCGCCAACCCGCGCAACGCCGCCGCCGGATCGCTGCGGCAAAAGGATGCCTCCGTCACCGCCAAACGCCCGCTGCGCTTCTGGGCGCACGGTTGGGGCGCTGCCAGCCATGTGCCGGGGGCGAGCCAGCATGAGGTGATCCGCCGCATCGAAAGCTGGGGCCTGCCGGTTTCTCCGCAGTTCCGGCTTTGCCAGACGGTCGAGGAAATGCTCACCGCCTACCGCGCGATCCGCGACGGGCGGCCGGACCTGCCGTTCGAGATCGACGGGGTCGTCTACAAAATCGACCGGCTGGACTGGCAGCAGCGCCTGGGCTTCGTCGCCAAGGCGCCGCGCTGGGGGCTGGCGCACAAGTTCCCGGCCGAGCGGGCGGAAACGACGCTCGAATCGATCGACATCCAGGTGGGGCGCACCGGCAAGCTGACCCCGGTGGGGCGCCTGAAGCCGGTGCTGGTGGGCGGCGTCACCGTCACCAACGTTACGCTGCACAACCGGGACGAGATCGGCCGCCTGGGCGTGCGCCCCGGCGATACCGTGGTGCTCCAGCGTGCGGGTGACGTGATCCCGCAGATCGTCGACAACCTGACGCGCGAGGTGGAGCGACCGGCCTTCGCATTCCCCGATCACTGTCCCGAATGCCACTCCGAAGCCGTGGCTGAGGAGGGCGAGGTGGATGTGCGCTGCACCGGCGGGCTCATCTGCCCCGCCCAGCGGACCGAGCGCCTGAAGCACTTCGTCAGCCGTGGCGCCCTCGATATCGAGGGACTGGGCGAGAAGACCATCGACGAGTTCTTCGCCAAGGGCTGGCTGGAAAGCCCGGCCGATATCTTCCGCCTGCGCAAGCGCCGCGAGGAGATCCTCGCGCTCGATGGGTGGAAGGACAAGTCTGTGGACAACCTGTTGGCAGCGGTGGAAAACAAGCGCCAGCCCGATGCCGCGCGGCTGCTGTTCGGCCTGGGTATCCGCCATGTCGGCGCAGTGACGGCGCGCGATCTGCTCAAGCGTTTCGAAACGCTGCCGGCGCTGCGCGAGATTGCCGAGAAGTCGCATGAGGCTGTGGGCGAGCAGGTGGGCGAGGAAGCCGCGCAGGCCGCCAGCGACGCCTATTCGGAACTCGTCTCGATCGACGGCATCGGCCCGGCCGTGGTGGAGGCGCTGGGCGACTTCTTCCACGAAGAGCACAACCGCGCAGTGTGGGAGGATATCCTCTCCGAAGTCTCGCCGCCGCCATATGTCGTGGAAACGGTGGAGAGCGAGGTTGCGGGCAAGACCGTGGTGTTCACCGGCAAGCTGGAAACGATGAGCCGGGACGAGGCCAAGGCACAGGCCGAACGGCTGGGGGCCAAGGCGGCGGGGTCGATCTCCGCCAAGACCGACATCCTGGTGGCAGGCCCCGGCGCGGGTTCGAAGCTGAAGAAGGCGGCGGACCTTGGCATCAAGGTCATCGATGAGGCGGAATGGGCCCGGATCGTCGAAGCCGCCGGCTGACGGGTCGCAATATCAGTCCAAGGTTCTCGGACCGGGCCCATTGGTCAACGCCGGGGGGACAGAGCCGGCGCAAGGGTGCCGCAGCGTAGTTCCGCTCAGGAGAGGCGGGACTTACGTTCGTGCACCTGTCGGTAGTGCTGCACGCGGGTGGCGCGCAGCCCTGCCATTCCTTCGCGCTCCACAGCGCGTTGCCACGAGGCAAGTTCCTCGAGCGTGAGATCGTAGCGTTCGCAGGCCTCGGCGATCGTCAACAAGCCCCCGTTGACGGCAGCCACGACCTCGGCCTTCCGGCGCGCAACCCAGCGTAGGGTATCACGCGGCGGCAGGCTCTTGCGGTCGAGAGCTTCACCCAGGGGTCCCACAACGACCGCAGGCCGGTCGATTTCGGTACGAAGCATATTTGGCCTCATGAGCTGTTGTTACCAGCCCCCCTTGGTGCTCAATTCTTGTTTGGAACCCTTAATTCCATCTTACGAAACATAGTTAATTTTTGATTTGGCTATATTACGTAAGTAACTGTAAAATATAAGTATTTTTGCGTTAGAAAAGTTGCGAAGGTATTAACGGAGCGTTTACCTTTCTTAATTACTCTTCCCTATGAAGCGGTTGATGCCGCAAGACCTGGAGAAGTGAACGTGGCCCTCGGGATATCCCCATACGCGACCGCGCTGGCAAAGCACGTCTCGCCAGAGGGATGTCAGCTGGTGGTGGAGCGCAATCTGCTGGAAAAGGGCGTCAGACTGGTGCTGTCGCTGGCCGGCAATCCCCGGGTGACGGGGACGGTGCGCTGGGTGGTAGAGGATCGCGCCGGCTTCGCGTTCGATGCGCCGATCGCGGCGGACCTGATGGGCATGATGCGCCTAGGCCCGCAAGGCCCGGGGCTGGAGCTACGCCGGGCCTGAGTGGTTTGCCGGACCTGTTCGCAGGCCCGGCAAGGTGAGAGTGCCTTGGTTCAGAACCGGCGTGCGCGCATCCAGAGGATAGACCAGTCGCCCTTGACCAGCCGCGCGACGAGCCGAAGTCCGGCGCGGCGGCAGGCGCGGCGTACCGATGCTTCCTGCGTTTCCAGCAGACCGGCGAGCAGAAGGTGTCCCCCCGGCGCCAGCGATTTGGCGAAGTCCGGTGCCAGGCTGACGAGCGGACCGGCGAGGATGTTTGCCATGATTAGGTCGTAGGGGCCACGCACGTCGAGCAGCGGCGCGTCCATGCCGTCGGCGATGGTCATCACCAGTTCGCCGGGGCGGCCGCCCAGCGGCACGCCGTTTGCATCGGCATTGTCGGCGACCACCGTGGCGCAAACCGCGTCGATGTCGCTCGCCGTGGCGCGGGCGCGGGGCCAGAGCGTCATCGCCGCGAAGGCGAGCAGGCCGGTGCCGGTGCCGATATCGGCATGGTTGCGGATGATCAGTCCGCGCGACTTCATATAAGTCAGCATCTCCAGGCAGCCCGCCGTGGTGGCGTGCTGGCCGGTGCCGAAGGCCTGGCTGGCGGGGATCACGAAGTCGGTAATGCCGGGCTCATCCAGCGGCGGATATTCCGGGGTATGGACATAGAAGCGGCCGGCGCGGATCGGCTCCAGGCCTTCCTGGCTGGCGACCAGCCAGTCGGTTTCCGGCAGTTCCTCCACCGTGAAGGCGGGGGCCTCGCCGGTGAACAGCGCGGCCAGCGCGTCCTTCTCGGTCTTGCCCGGCTTGTGCGCCATCCAGGCTTCAAGCTGCCAGTCGTCCGGCTTGTCCTCGGCGATCTCGCTGCCGGAAATGACGATCTCCGGATCCCAGTCGAAGGCGTCCTCGTGGGCGACAAGGGCGCCCTCGATCACGGAACGGGGGGCGAAGGCAGTAATTTTCCAGCTCACGAATGGGTCTCCTTCGCTTCGGGCTTGCCCTCTTCGGAGAGGCGCTGGTCGAAGCGGGTAGTGGCGGCGGCCGCATAAGTGCGGCACGCGGTGGGATCGACCAGCGGCGATGTGCCCGCAAGACGCGCGAAAAGATCGCTGGCGCCGGGATGCGGGGTAATCAGCAGGTCGCAGGGAAGGGCGGCGATTCGCGCGTAGCCCTGGCGGACGGCGGCGATACGCTCGGGGTGGTCGGTGAAGCGGTAGCTCTTGACGGAGATCGCGCTGACGCTGTCGGCATAGGCCATGTTCAGGCACTTGCCGGCGTCATCGCAGGATCGCCAGGTCCAGCTTGTCGATCCTGCGGCGTGGGACGGGGTAGCGTGGGCGGTGAGCGTGATATTGCCCAGCGTCACCCGCTCGCCATCGGTCAGTCGCTTGTCGACGTGAACGGGCGGGAAGGCGTCCAACTGGCCGAACTGCGGATCGGCGGCATTGGCCTTGCCGCTTTCCAGTACTTCGGCGGAGGCCGGCAGGGCGGCGACGCGCGCGCCGGTGGCGCGCTGGATCGCGGCGAGGGCGCCGGCATGGTCGAAATGCTCATGCGTGGAGAGGATCCAGCGCACGTCCTTCGGCTTGAAGCCCGCCGCCTTGATATTGGCGAGAACCAGCGGGGCCGCTTCGGGTACACCGCCGTCGATCAGCACGTGGCCCTGCTTTCCGGTGATCAGGATTGCGGTGATGCCGCAAGTGCCGACGTACCAGGTATTGCCGAAAAGATGCGCGGGCGGCGCGGCGTCCGCCCAACCGTCATGGCCCTTGCAGGCGGCGACGAGTCGGGCCTGTGAGGCGTCTGCGTTGCCCGCTGCATCGTCCCCGGCGGTGTCTTCCGATTGCGCGGCGGCGCCCGGCGCGGAAGAGCAGGCGGCCAGCAGCAGGGCGGGCGCGATGATGTTCATGCGACGATTCATAGGGCTGGTCATAGGGCTGGGCTTTAGGCCGCGGGGACCGACAAGGCCAGTGGCAGGACGTTCGCGCACACGACCGGGTGAGGCGGCCCGAGCCGCCGGGCCGATGTGCCGAACGAAAAGCCGCTTGTGTGCGATGCATTCGCGATGTGCTTCGCGGAACTTGCGCCAAGCCGCGATTTGTCTAAGGGGACTTCTCGACAGGGGCAGCCTCAGGGGCTGCTAAAAGGCAAAAAGGATTCGAAAGAGCCATGGCCAAAGACGGCACCAGGAACCGTCCGCTTTCGCCCCATCTCGAGATCTGGCGTTGGGGCCCTCACATGTTCGTCTCGATTCTGCACCGCGTGACGGGCGATGGCATGGCATTTGCCGGCCTCGGCCTGCTGCTGTGGTGGCTGGGGGCGCTGGCCAGCGGCCCCGCAGCTTACGCGCAGTTCACCAAGTGCATGACTTCGATTCCGGGCTATGTCGTGCTCGTCGGCGTCTCCTGGGCCTTCTTCTCGCACATGATGAGCGGTCTGCGCCATTTCGTGCTCGATATCGGCGCCGGCTTCGAACTGAAGGCCAACAAGACCTTCTCGATCCTGGCCCCGGTCATGGGTGTGGTCGTCACTGTCGCCTTCTGGGCGCTCCTGCTGCTTCGCTGAAGGAACGGAACATGGGTAACGGAACTTCCATCGGCCGCGTGCGCGGCCTCGGCTCGGCCAAGACCGGCGTTCACCACTGGCTGCTGCAGCGCTTCACTGCGATCGGCAACCTGCTGACCGGCCTTTTCCTCGCAGCCTCGTTCGTGATGCTGCCTGACCTCAGCTATGCTTCGGTCGTCGAATGGCTGGTTCGCCCGGTGCCTGCCGTGGCGATGATCCTGCTGGTCGTCACCACGTTCTGGCACGCGCGTCTCGGCCTTCAGGTCCTCGTCGAAGACTATGTGCATGAGCACGCCAACAAGTTCGCCTGCATCGCGGCGCTGAACCTTGCCGCCTGCGGTGGCATCGCCTTCGGCGTCTTCTGCATCGTTCGCCTCGCGCTGGGAGCACATGCATAATGTCCGCGCCTGCTTACAAGATTATCGACCATACCTATGACACCGTCGTCGTCGGCGCCGGTGGCTCGGGTCTGCGCGCCACCATGGGTTCGGCCGAAGCCGGCCTGAAGACCGCGTGCATCACCAAGGTTTTCCCGACCCGTTCGCACACCGTGGCGGCGCAGGGCGGCATCGCCGCCTCGCTCTGCAACAACACGCCGGACCACTGGACCTGGCACATGTACGATACCGTCAAGGGGTCGGACTGGCTGGGCGACCAGGACGCCATCGAATACATGGTGCGCGAAGCCCCGGCGGCGGTCTACGAGCTGGAGCACGCCGGCGTGCCCTTCAGCCGCAACGCCGACGGCACGATCTATCAGCGCCCGTTCGGCGGCCACATGCAGAACATGGGCGAAGGCCCGCCGGTGCAGCGCACTTGCGCCGCCGCGGACCGTACCGGCCACGCCATGCTGCACGCGCTCTACCAGCAGTCGCTGAAGTACGACGCGGACTTCTTCATCGAATACTTCGCCATCGACCTGATCATGGACGGCGGCAAGTGCGTCGGCGTGATCGCGCTTTGCATGGATGACGGTTCGATCCACCGCTTCCGTTCGCAGGCCGTGGTGCTTGCCACCGGCGGCTATGGCCGCAGCTACTTCACCGCCACTTCGGCCCATACCTGCACCGGCGACGGCGGCGGCATGGTCCTGCGCGCCGGCCTGCCCCTGCAGGACATGGAATTCGTGCAGTTCCACCCCACCGGCATCTACGGCGCGGGCGTGCTGATCACCGAAGGCGCGCGCGGCGAGGGCGGCTACCTCACCAACTCCGAGGGTGAGCGCTTCATGGAGCGTTACGCGCCTTCCGCGAAGGACCTTGCCAGCCGCGACGTCGTGTCGCGTTCGATGGCGCTGGAAATCCGCGAAGGCCGCGGCGTCGGCCCGCACAAGGACCACATCTACCTGCACCTCGATCACATCGATCCCAAGGTGCTGGGCGAGCGTCTGCCGGGCATCACCGAAAGCGGCAAGATCTTCGCGGGCGTGGACCTTACTCGCCAGCCGCTGCCGGTCGTGCCGACCGTCCACTACAACATGGGCGGCATTCCCTGTAACTACCACGGCGAAGTCGTCACCATCGGCCCGGATGGCAATCCGGACACCGTGGTGCCGGGTCTGTTCGCGGTGGGCGAGGCGGCCTGCGTCTCGGTCCACGGTGCCAACCGCCTGGGTTCGAACTCGCTGATCGACCTCGTGGTGTTCGGCCGTGCAACCGGCCACCGCCTCAAGGAAATCGTCAAGCCGGGCGCGGCGCAGCAGGAACTGCCGAAGGATTCGGCCGACCTCGCGCTTACCCGTCTCGACCACTTCCGCAACGCCAACGGCGATTCGCCGACGGCGGAAGTCCGTACCGAGATGCAGCGCACCATGTCGGCCCACGCCGCCGTGTTCCGCACTGACGAACTCATGGTCGAAGGCAAGGAAAAGCTCGCCAAGACCTATGACCGCATGCAGGACATCAAGGTTACCGACCGCGGCCTGATCTGGAACTCCGACCTGGTGGAAACGCTGGAGCTGGACAACCTGATCTCGCAGGCTTCGGTCACGCTGCACGGCGCCCAGGCGCGCAAGGAAAGCCGCGGCGCCCACGCGCACGAGGACTTCCCGAACCGCGACGACGCGAACTGGATGAAGCACACCGTGGGCTGGTTCAACGGCTGGGGCGGCAAGGGCGGCGAAATCCGCCTCGATTACCGCCCGGTCCACGAATACACGCTCACCGACGATGCCGAGTACATCAAGCCCAAGGCGCGCGTGTATTGACGGCATTGCCGGGGAACCGGCGCTTCGGCGCCGTGGCTCCCGGAACGATATTGATGGCCGCCGGCGGACTTCTGTTCGCCGGCGGTTTTCTTTTTCCGGTCTGAACGAATCCGGATCGGGCTGCCCGGCTGGATGTGCGGCTCGCAGTGCCGCGCAGCCAAGGCAAGCCCGGAACAATCCGATCTATAAATGCCGGCGATATCGCCGGGTTCGAGCATCGCGCATCGATAAGCAGGACGTTGGCGCCGCTATTTGATCAACCAATTGCATTGCAACCGAAACCACTCCGTCGCATTACTTGGGCAACATTGCACGGGAACAGGAGTCGATTGCATGACGACCTCACACACCGACCCGAGTGCTTTTGCCGATCCTCTGGCCCCTCCCTATCTCGGTTCTCCGCCGCTCGGCTGGGGCTGGGTGCTGGCCTACGGTTTGCTGCTGATCTTCGTTTCGATCATCGTCGTCGCCAATCCGGTGGTGGCCAGCTTCGCCACCGGTTTCCTGATCGGCTTCATGCTGTGCGTCTACGGCGTCGCCGGGATCGCGGCGGGCATCCATTCGATGTCGAAGCGGGCACGCTGGACGGAGATCCTGCTGGGCGCGCTGGGGTTGCTCGCGGGCCTTTACGTGCTGTTCAATCCGGTTGCCGGCGCGATTACGCTGGTCTGGGCGATCGGGGCATGGCTGCTGATCTCCGGCGGGTTCGAGATCGCCTTCGCGGTCAAGGCGCGGCATGACCGGGGCTGGCGCCTGTTCCTTGGCGCGCTGGACGTGGTGCTGGGCGTGCTGCTGCTGATCTCCAGCCCGCGAACGGCCATTGGCTTCCTGGCGATCATGGTCGCGATCAGCTTCTTCATGCGCGGCGTGTTCATGCTGGCCGTTGCGCTGGGCCTGCGCAAGCTGGGCAAGTCCGCAGGCTGAATGCACCGGGAAGGGGAGCCGTCATGAGCGACACTCCTCGAGGCGAATTGGCGGGTGAGATCGCGAAAGACGCCCGCCGCGTTGCCGAGAATGTCGAGAAGCAGGCCGACACGGCCGACCGGCGCACGGTGCTCGCTGCAGACCGTACGATCCTGGCGGCGGAACGCACGTATGCGGCTTGGGTGCGCACCGGGCTGGGCGCGTTGGCATCCGGCATCGGCGCACGGGCCTTATTGCAGGGCGTGGTAAGCCAGTGGCTGGTCATGACCACTACCATCATGTTGCTGCTGTTCGCAGAGTTCTGTTTCGTGGCCGGCATATGGCGCCAGCTACGGCCGGTGGCCCCGGCGCCGGAAACCGATACGCCACGGCTGCCGGCTGCATTGCTGGTAGGGTTCAACGCCTTCCTGGTCATTCTGGGCATTGCAGTGATGATCGGCATCCTTGTGAAGTAGCCGGGCGGCTTGACGAAAATTCATCTGACGTTCATGTTTACAAACGTAGTCGATTACGTGTGTAAACGATGGAGAGTGGGATGTCGGACGAGTCCGAAAGTCCTGAGCGTATCTCGGACGCCGAACATGCGGTGATGGAGGCGCTGTGGGAACGCAGCCCGCTTACCGCCCAGCAAGTGTGCGAAAAGGTCTGCGTGCCGCGCGGCTGGAGCCTGGCCACAGTGAAGACGCTGCTGTCGCGCCTTGTGGCCAAGCAGGCCGTCGCGACCGAGCCGGACGGCAAGCGCTTCCTCTACTCCCCCCGGATCGCGCGGGAGGCCTATGTCGGCACCGAAAGCCGCCGTCTGGTCGACCGCCTGTTCGGCGGGCGCGCCGCGCCGCTGTTCGCGCATCTTGCCGATGCGGACGCGCTGACCGAAGATGACATTGCCGAAATCGAGGCACTCCTGAAGGAGCTCAAGTCATGACCGAGTGGCTTGTCGATACGCTTGTGATGACCGGCGTCCTGATGGCGCTGATCCTGATGGTTCGCCGCCCGGTGGCGCGCTGGTTCGGCCCGGCGGCCGCCTATGCGCTGTGGGCATTGCCGATGATCCGGCTGATCCTGCCGCCGCTGGCGCTGCCGCGTGGCCTGATCCCGCACATTTCTATCGCGGCCGAGCCGGCCACGGCGGTTGCCGGGCAGATGGCGGCTCCGGCCGCATCTGTGGGGGACATGACCGCGGGCGCGTCGATGACGCTGGCGGCCACGGCCACCACGTCCGCGCCGCCGATCGCGGAACCGCTGGCGGCGGTGCCAGCGGCCGATCCCGGCCTGCTTGCGCATGTGCCTTGGGCGGCCTTGCTGCTGGCGGTCTGGCTGGGCGGTGCGGCCGTCTTTCTGGCATGGCGGTTCTGGAACTATCACCTGATGCGGCAGGAGATTCTTGGACAGGCCCGGCTTGTGGCCCGTTCCGGGGACGTGAAGATCTTCGAAAGCCCCGCCGCCGCCGCACCACTGGCGTTCGGCGTGTTCGAGAAGTTCGTGGCGCTGCCGCAGGGTTTTCTGGCCGGCGTGGATTCGGAATCGTCCGATTTCGCGATCGCCCATGAACTGGAACACCACGCCGGCAACGACCTGCTTGCGATCATGGCGCTGCAGCCCCTGTTCGCGCTGCACTGGTTCAACCCGCTGGGCTGGGCGGCGTGGCGCGCGCTGCGCTCCGATCAGGAAGCGGCCTGCGATGCACGGGTCATGGCCGGCTGCGGGCGAGAGATGCGGGCACGCTATGGCCGGCTGATCGCCAGCTTCGCGGCCGGCACGCGGCTGACGCTGGCCGCGCCGATGGCCGGCACGCTGGCGGGGGAAAAGCCGATCATCCAACGGCTGAAGGCGCTTGGCCGGGCGGAAGTCTCCCCCGCGCGCAAGGTTGCCGCGCGTAGCCTTTTTGCGCTGGCCATCGTTTCGGTGCCGCTGACCGCCACGGTGACTTACGCCGCGATGGAGGATGCACCCAAGGTTCCGGAAGCGCCCGAGGCTCCCGTTGCGCCTGCTGCGCCTGCTGCGCGCAGCGTGGCTCCGGCTCAGGCCATCCGCCCTGTAGATCCCGATGCTGTCGATTCCGACACTGTCGGATCGGCCGAGGTGGGCCTTGGTGCGGTTCCCGCCGCGCCCATGGCGCCGCCCGCTCCCGAAGCGCCCGAGGCTCCGGCCCTGCCGCAACACGTCGCCGGCGCTCCGATGCCGCCCGTGCCGGCTGTGCCGCCGCAGCCGCCCGAGCCGCCGGCATCCGTTTCGCTCAATCGCGCCATCGCCCGCTCCGTGCAGGCAAGCGTTGCCCAAGCCATGCGGGGCGTTCCGGAAGTGAAGCAGCGCGTCTCTTCCGATGGAAAGGTGCAGACCATTCGCATCGTAGCGCGCAATGCGGACGGATCGCGCGTCTATCAGCAAATGACGATCGACAGCCGCTGCCCGGCAGACAGCGCCCGCAGCGAGGCGCGCTCAAGCCGCGGCGCCTCGTCCACGGTGATCTGCACGGGCACGCCGAGGGAGGCTGCCGAGGCATCCCTGCAGGCCACGAAGGCGATCGCCGATGCCCGCGCCGCCGTGGCCGCGAACCGCCATCTCTCGGCCGAAATGCGCAGTGAGATCACCGCCGAACTCAATGCGGAGATGGCAAGGACCCGTGCCGAAGTCGATCGGGCACGCGCCGAAGCCGACCGGGCCCGTACCGAAGCGGCTAACGCCTGGAACGATTGAATGCTCAAACGGTCTGGCCGGTGGGATGTCCCCGCCGGCTACGCCGTTCAGGGCACTTTCTGTACGACGGGGGTAGAGGTGGTGGGGACGGTACTGCCGTCCCGCTTGGTGTCGTCCGCCGTCGTGCGATCATCCTGCTTGCCGTCGCGCTTCCGGTCCTTTTCCTGGCTTTGCAGATGGGCCTTGATGATCGCGGGCGTCGCCGGAGAGGCGGGATACTTGCAGCCCTTGACGTGGCCCACACCCTTCAGGAAGGAGCGGCGGGCAACGCCTGCGCGGATCGCGGCGAGTACGGCACGGTCCTGCGCGTTCGCTCCGGATATCTCGCGAATCAGGCCGCGGAAGGGGATCAGCGAGCCGACCGCCCATTTGGCGACGCGCCCGGTGCTGATCGAGCCGCCCGGATCGGATGGCAGATCGGCATCCGGCCCCAGCACATCGTCCAGCGCCAGCACGGCGGAAGAGATCTGGGCGCAAGTCTTGATGCCAACCAGCGTATAGGGCTCCCGCGTCGCGGCCTGCAGAAGGGGCGGGATCTTGGTCTTGTCGAGATTGAGGTCGGTTGCCGGCGTCTTGGCGATGTCCACCGCATCGGGTTCCGAATGGGTGATCGGGCGCTGCTTGGCGACGGCTGGGGAGGTGATCAGAGGACCAGCCAGCAGGGCGGTCAAGACGGCGGCAGTCCATACGTGGCGCATGATCGTCTCCTGAATGCGGAGTGCGCACGAGCGTGCAGGCGTGCCTCAAGTGGTCATGCGAAGATCGTCGCATGGATGGCAGCCGAACGGTCGCACCCGCCCGAATTACTGATGCTTACAGGTCGGTGAACGTATCGCACGCGTCCTCGTTCCCGGTGTCCAGACCGCGCTTCAGCCATTTCATGCGCTGGGCGCTGGAGCCGTGCGTGAAGCTTTCCGGGCTGACGCGCTGGCCGGCGTTCTTCATCAGCGTATCGTCGCCGATGGCGCTGGCGGCGGTCATGCCTTCCTCCATGTCGCCCGGCTCGATCCGGTCCTTGTGCTTGCCGGCCCAGACGCCCGCATAGCAATCCGCCTGAAGCTCCATGCGCACTTGCAGGGCATTGGCCTGCGACGGGTTCTGCTGCTGCGCCTGCCGGACCTTGGAATCGAGGCCCAGCAAGTGCTGGACATGGTGGCCGTATTCATGCGCGACGACGTAGTAGCGCGCGAAATCGCCCTTGGCGCCCAGCTTGCGATCCAGTTCGTCATAGAAGCTGGTATCGATGTAGATGCCCTGGTCGGCGGGGCAGTAGAACGGCCCCATCGCCGCCTGCGCCGCGCCGCAGCCAGAACGGTCGGTGCCGTTGTAGAAGTGCAGTTCGGGCTGGTCGAAAGTGATGTTGGCCTGCTTGAACAGCGGTTCCCACGTCTGGTTCAGCGAACTGAGCGCGTTGCAGGCTTCCAGCGCATATTCGTTCTGGCCGCAAATCTTCGCCGGATCCTGCGTTTCGCCGGGCTGGGCAGGGGCCCCTTGCTGCGGCACCTGCTGCTGCACGTTCTCGATCGTGCCCAGCATCTGCTGCGGGTCGACGCCGAAGACGAACATGCCGATCAGCACGATGACCAGCGTGCCGCAGCCCAGCTTGCCGCCGCCGCCGCCGGGAAAGCGGCTGCCGCCCTGGGTTACGCGGATGTTGTCGGGGTTGAACCTGTCGAGCCGCATCCGTCCGCTGTCCCTTCTGTCAGATCCCTCAGGCCGAAGCCTAATCGCGCGGCCCGGTTCTGTTCAATCGAAAAGGCGCGCTGTGGTTCCTTTGGCACGCTGGCCAGAAAAATCGCATCGCTTCCGATGGCTGGGTGAGATTCGTTAACCGCAGGTGCAATTCGCGCGTATAGGGTGCGGAACGATGAACAGGGGTTTCAAGGCGAGCATGGGCCGAACGGTCGGAGCGGTGGCTTTGGGCGCGGCTTCGCTGGCTGCGCTCCTTGGCGCCGGTATTGCTCATTCTGCGTCGACATCCCGCGCGGATCAGGACATCGCCAGCCGCCTTCGCGCCCAGATCGCGGTTCTGGCCAGCGACGATTTCGACGGCCGCGAACCCGGCACCGATGGCGAGGCGAAGACGCTGCGCTATCTGGGCAAGCAGTGGTTCGACATCGGTCTGACCTCCGGCACCAACGATCCCGGTCATGAATGGTTCGCTCCGGTCATGCTTGTCGCGCGCGAGCCGGCGGCATCTTCCGCGCAGTTCCAGCGCAAGGGCGGCCGCCTGGTCACGCCCAAGGACATCCTGGTGCTCACCTCCGGTAAGCGCAGCCTGGTGCGCAGCGTGCCGCTGCTGTTCGTGGGCAAGGGGCGCGGGCGTGACTATTCGCGCACCGAACTGGCCGGCCGGGTTGCGGTGGTGCTGGATGGAAACACACCGGACAGCCAGCGGCAGAACGATCTGCTGGAGATGGGCGCCTCTGCCGTGTTGACAGTGCTGGATGGCGACCGCAGCCTCGATCAGGTGGCGGCGCGGCGCAAGCGCTCGGGCTATGCGCTGTCCAACGATTCGCTGGGCGGCGATCTGGAAGCCTTCATTACCCGAGAGGCTATGACGGTCCTGCTGAAAGGCACCGGCCAGACGCTGCTGGGGCTGGAGAAGCTGGCCGAAAAGCCCGATTTCGCGCCGGTCCCGCTGGATCTGACCGCCTCGATGGAGGCGACCACGCGCGAAACCACGATCCGCACGCATAACCTGATCGGCAAGCTGCCCGGCCGCCGCCCGGATACCGGCGCGGTGCTGTTCCTGGCGCATTGGGACCATTTCGGCGAGTGCGGCGCCCCGCCGGCAGAGGACGTGATCTGCAACGGCGCGATAGACAATGCCAGCGGCGTCGCCTCGCTCACCGAAGTGGCGCGCCGCTTGTCGCGCGGGCCGCAGCTGGACCGCGACGTCTATTTCCTGGCCACCACGGGTGAGGAGCTGGGGCTGCTCGGCGCCCATGCCTTTGCGGAGAATCCTCCGCTGCCGCTGCGCCAGATCGTGGCGGCCTTCAACATCGATTCGAACGCCATTGCCCCGCACGGCACGCCGTTCGCCATCGTCGGGCGCGGAATGACCGGGCTGGACGCCACGATCGTGAAGGTTGCCAAGTCCGAGAAATTCAAGGTGGTCAACAGCGACGAGGCGAACGATTACGTGCGCCGGCAGGACGGCTGGGCACTGGCGCAGCACGACATTCCGGCCGTTCTGGTGTCCACTGCCTATGGCGACATGACGCGGATGCGCGCCTTCTTCGATAGCGACTATCACCGGCCCAGCGACGATCTGGTGCACATGGCGCACCCGCTGGAACTGGGCGGCGCGGTGGACGATGTTAAGCTTCTTTCGGCACTTGGCCGCTGGTTCGGCGATCTGCGCAAGGTTCCGGCAAGCGCCGTGAGCAGCATGCCGAAGGGCACGCCGGCACCAGCCCCCACGCCCGCATCCAGCCCCGTTCCGCCCACGGGAAAATGAGGCCTGGCAGGCAAAATGGGGGCTAGCACTGGCGCCACCCTTTGATTACATGAGCCGCCACGATTCTCCCCCGACAAGATAATGGTGGCGCACATGGACATTCCCCTCGGACTTACTTTCGACGACGTACTCCTGCGTCCCGCCAAGTCCGATATCGTCCCCACCCAGGCCGATACCCGCACGCGCCTTACGCGCGACATTTCCCTCAACATCCCGGTCATCTCCTCGGCCATGGACACCGTGACCGAAGCGGACATGGCGATCGTCATGGCCCAGCTGGGCGGCATCGGCGTCCTGCACCGCAATCTCACGATCGAGGAACAGTGCGCCGCGGTCCGCGCCGTGAAGCGGTTTGAGAGCGGCATGGTGGTCAACCCGATCACGATTTCGCCCGACGCCACGCTGGGAGAGGCACAGGCGATCATGCTGGCCAACCGCATCAGCGGCATCCCGGTGGTTGAGGCTACGGGCAAGCTGGTCGGCATACTGACCAACCGCGACGTGCGCTTCGCCGCCAACCCGGCACAGCCGGTGCGCGAACTGATGACGCACGAGAACCTCGCCACGGTGAAGCTGGGCGTCGATCAGGACGAGGCGCGCCGCCTGCTGCACGCCCGCCGTATCGAAAAGTTGCTGGTGGTCGATAACGACTTCCGCTGCGTCGGCCTGATCACCGTCAAGGACATCGAGAAGGCCGTCACCTATCCGGACGCGACCAAGGACGCCGCCGGCCGCCTGCGCGTCGCCGCCGCCACCACCGTGGGTGACAAGGGCTTTGCCCGCACCGAAGCGCTGCTGGCCGCCGAGTGCGACGTCGTCGTGATCGACACTGCCCACGGCCATAACAAGGACGTGGCGCTCGCGGTTGAGCGCGTGAAGAAGCTGTCGAACTCGGCGCAGGTCATCGCCGGCAACATCGCCACCGCCGAAGCAGCGCGTGCGCTGATCGACGCGGGTGCGGACTGCGTGAAGGTGGGCATCGGGCCGGGCTCGATCTGCACCACGCGCATCGTCGCCGGTGTCGGCGTGCCGCAGCTGACCGCGATCATGGATGCCGCCGAAGAGGCCGACAAGTCTGGCGTGCCGGTGATCGCCGATGGCGGTCTGCGCACTTCGGGCGACGCTGCCAAGGCGCTGGCCGCCGGCGCATCGACCATCATGGTCGGCTCGATGCTGGCGGGCACCGAGGAAGCGCCGGGTGAGACGTTCCTCTACCAGGGCCGCGCCTACAAGTCGTACCGCGGCATGGGTTCGGTAGGCGCGATGGGCCGTGGTTCGGCCGACCGCTACTTCCAGGGCGACATCAAGGACCAGATGAAGCTGGTTCCCGAAGGCATCGAAGGCCAGGTGGCCTACAAGGGCCCGGCCAAGGACGTCATCCACCAGCTCGTCGGCGGCATTAAGGCGGCGATGGGCTACACCGGTTCGGCCACGGTCGAAGATCTGCGCAAGGGTGCGCAGTTCGTTCGCATCACCAATGCCGGCCTGCGTGAGAGCCACGTCCATGACGTGACCATCACGCGTGAGGCGCCGAACTACCCCTCGCGCTGATTCCGGCAAGAACGGGGCGGGAAGCATGACACCGGGCGCGCGCGTTCAGGCGGCGATCGAGGTTCTGGACCTCGTGATCGCGGCGGCGCGCGCCAATGGTGCGCCTGCCGACCGGCTGATTTCGGACTGGTTCCGCACGCGCCGCTTTGCCGGCAGCAAGGACCGCCGCGCGGTCCGCGAACTGACCTACCGCGCGATCCGCGCCTGCGGTGAAGTGCCGGAAACCGGGCGCGCGGCGATGCTGCGCGTCGCGACGGACGATCCGGAGCTGTCGGCGCTGTTCGATGGATCGGGCCATGCACCGGCGATCATCGTTGCCGGTGAACCGGTGGCCGAAGCCGGCATCGCGCCGCACTGGCTGGTCGATCGCTTTGCCGCCAGCGGGGTTTCCGAAGCCGACGCTACGACTCTGCTGGACCGCGCGCCGCTCGACATTCGCGTCAACACACTCAAGGCCGGGCCGCTCGACATGCCGGAAGGCGGGGAGCGTTCGGTGGCTGTGCACGGCTGGCGCTATCCGCCCGAAACCCGCATCGAACAGTCCGAAGCCTATCTCCAGGGCGCGATCGAAGTGCAGGACACCGGATCGCAACTGACCTGCGAAGTCGTGGCCGCGCAGCCGGGTGAGACGGTGATCGACCTGTGCGCCGGGGCAGGGGGCAAGACCCTCGCGCTGGCCGCCGCGATGGAAAACACCGGCACGCTGATCGCCGCCGATGCGGACCGCACGCGCCTCTCACGCCTTGCGCCGCGTGCCGAACGGGCCGGGGCGACCGGGATCGAGACGGTGCTGCTCAATCCGAATAAGGAAATGCAGGCGCTCCAGCGCTTTGCCGGTGCGGCCGATGCCGTGCTGGTCGACGCACCGTGTTCGGGCACCGGCACCTGGCGCCGCAATCCCGAAGCGCGCTGGCGGCTGACCGAGGCACAGCTTGCCCGCTATGCCGCGATCCAGTCGCGCCTGCTGGACGTGGCCGCCGAACTGGTGCGGCCGGGCGGGCGGTTGGTCTTCGTCACCTGTTCGCTGCTGGACGAGGAAGGCGCCGATCAGGCTGTCGGCTTCCTGCGCCGCCACGCCGATTGGCGCGCCGAAATGCCGGTGCTGCCGGCCGGAACGCCGCGCGGGGAAGGGCTTCGTCTTTCGCCGTGGCACGGCGGGACAGACGGCTTTTTCGTCGCGCGCTTCCACCGGCTGTGATAGCGTCGGCGTCATGATGAGGACGAAGCCCTCGGCCAAGGACCTGTTGATGCGTTACACGCCTGTTGCCATTGCCCTTTCTCTCGTTGTCGCCGTTTCATCCAGCGCCATTTTCTCGCAGCCCGCTGCCGCGATCGACCCGCGTGCGGGCACTCTGCTGAGCGAAGGCCGCGCCGCCGTTGCGTCCGGCAACGTCAATGCCGCTATCGATGCCTATGAAGCGGCGCTGACGGTAGCGCCCGGCAATGTGACCGTTCTTCTCGCGCTGGCAGATGCCACGCGCCGCCAGGGCCTTCAGGGCAAGGCGCTGCACTATTACCGCGTGGCGCTGACGTCGGATCCGCGCAATCTGGAAGCGATCGCCGGCGAAGGCATCGCGCTCGCCGAAAAGGGCGCGACCGACAAGGCCGGCCGCAATCTGGCACGCCTGCAGACGCTGTGCGGCAAGGATTGCACGGAAACCCAGCAGCTTGCGGCGGAAATCTCCAAGGTCGGCGCACCGCGCATGGTCAGCGCCGACGCGGTTGCGCCCAAGCCGGTGGTCTCGGAAAACTGAAGGTTTTGAGCGGGAGCGCCTGTCGATCAGGCCGCTCCCGCCAAGCTGCGCGATTCAGATCAGCGCGCGGAACTCTTCCAGCACGGCACGGTAGACGCGCTTCTTGAACGGCACGATCAGGTCGGGCAGCAGTTCGGCCTCAACCCACTTCCAGTCGTTGAATTCGGCCGGCTTGTGGGCTTCCAGATCGACAGCCTCGTCGCTGCCTTCGAAGCGCAGCAGGAACCAGGTCTGGCGCTGGCCGCGATACTTGCCCTTCCACAGCTTTCCGATCAGCTCGTCCGGCAGGTCGTACAGCAGTTCCTCACGCGTGCGGGACAGCACCGTGACGTTCTGTTCGGTCACGCCGGTTTCTTCCCAAAGCTCGCGCAGCGCGGCGTCCTTCAGGTCTTCGCCATCGTCTACGCCGCCTTGCGGCATCTGCCACCAGTCGCCTTCCTTGGTGTCGATTCGCTTGCCGACGAAGACCTTGCCGTCGGAATTGACCAGCATGACTCCGACACAGGGGCGGTAAGGCAGGGACGCGAAATCGTTCATCGTCGGAAAGGTATCCAGATTGTCAGAAGGAGGCTCGTCGCGGAGATCTGCTTATGGATCGCTGGTTCGGAGCGCATGGCCGGCACAATGGCCCAAGCCCACGCGCAAAGCCAGCGCGATTTATGGTTCCATCCCCGGTAACCCTTCCGGGAACGAAACGGGCAGGCTCGGGATTTCCCACTTGAGAGTTTTTCTGTTTTGCACGGATACTAAGCAGGCATAGTCTGGGACGCGGGAGACAAATCGGCCGGCATCAGAACGGTACTCCCGGAGGAGGACGATGATGGCGACAGTGTTGTCGGATCAAGGCTCACCTAACTCGCGAGCGCCGCATCAGGGCGCATCTGAACAGGATCACCCGGTAGAAGCCGTCGTCGTTCGCTTTGCGGGCGATTCGGGTGACGGCATGCAGCTGACCGGCGGGCAGTTCACCCTGTCCACCGCGCTGGCCGGAAACGACCTGGCCACATTCCCCGATTTCCCGGCCGAGATCCGCGCGCCGCAGGGCACGCTGTTCGGCGTATCCGCCTTCCAGATCAATTTCGGCTCCAGCGAGATTACCACCGCAGGCGACGCGCCGGACGTGCTGGTGGCGATGAACCCGGCCGCGCTGAAGACCAATATCCATGCGCTGAAGCCCGGCGGCCTCGTCATCATCGACACGGGCGAATTCAACAAGCGCAACCTTGAAAAGGCGAAGTACGAAACCGATCCGGTGGAGGACGGCAGCCTTGCCAAGTGGGACGTTCTGGCCTTCGACATTTCCGCGCTGACGCTGGAGGCGGTGAAGCCCTTCGGCCTTGGCAATAAGGAATCGCTGCGCTGCAAGAACATGTGGACGCTGGGGCTGGCGCTCTGGATGTTCGACCGGGACCGGCAGCCGCTGGTGGACTGGCTGAACGCCAAGTTCGCCAAGAACCCGGTACTGGCAGAGGCCAACGTGGCCGCGCTCAATGCCGGGCATGCCTATGGCGAGACGGCGGAACTGGCCGGCCCGCTGCGCAAGCTGCATATCGATCCGGTGCCGTCCGAGCCCGGCCTTTATCGCACGATCACCGGGGCGGAGGCGATCTCGTTGGGGCTGGTCGCGGGTGCGCAACTGGCCGGGCTGTCGATGTTCTTCGGCGGCTATCCGATCACGCCGGCATCGGCCGTGCTGCACAATCTGGTGAAGATGAAGGAGTTCGGCGTCACCACTTTCCAGGCGGAGGACGAGATTGCCGCGATCTGCGCCGCCATCGGCGCCAGCTACGCCGGGCAGCTTGGCGTCACATCCTCGTCCGGTCCCGGCCTTGCCCTGAAGGGAGAGGCGATGGGGCTGGCGATCATGACCGAACTGCCGCTGGTCATCGTCAATTCGCAGCGCGGCGGCCCGTCCACCGGGCTGCCGACCAAGACCGAGCAGTCGGATCTCTATCAGGCGGTCTATGGCCGCAATGGCGATGCGCCGCTGCCGGTGGTCGCCGCGCGGTCCCCGGCGGACGCGTTCGAATGCGCGATAGAGGCGTGCCGCATCGCCACGCAGTACATGACGCCGGTGATCCTGCTGACGGATGGCTATATCGGCAATGCGTCGGAGCCGTGGAAAGTGCCCGATCCGGCGACGTTCGCGCCGTTTCCCGCGCAATTCCTGGAAGAAAGCAACGATCCCGAAGGCAAAGTGCTACCCTACAAGCGCGACGAGCGCGGTGTGCGCCCGTGGATCAAGCCCGGTACGCCCGGCCTGATGCACCGCATCGGCGGGATCGAGAAGGCGCTTGATACCGGCAACATCGATTACGCTCCCGATGTCCACCAGCAGCAGACCGATGCCCGCAAGGCCAAGATCGACGGCGTGGCGCAGACCATCCCGGCGCAGGAGGTCTGCCTTGGCAACGCGAGCGGAAAGCTTGTTGTCGTCGGCTGGGGATCGACCTTTGGGCCGATCCATCAGGCGGTGCGGCGCGCGCGTAAGCGGGGGCTGGACGTCAGCCATGTCCACGTCCGCCACGTCTGGCCGCTGCCGGCCAACTTGGGCGAACTGCTGGCAGGCTTCGACAACGTGCTGGTGCCGGAGATGAACACCGGCCAGTTCAAGACCGTGCTTCGCGACCAGTTCCTGATCGATGCGGTGCCCTTGGCGAAGACCAGCGGCCAGCCTTTCGCCATCGCCGAATTGGAAGTGGCGATCGGCAAATTCTTCGATGGCATTGCCGACAATGAGGGCGGAGAGGTTGCGGTAAACGAAACCCAACTGCCCGCACCGGAAGTGGAGCAGCCCTAAACGGAGCCGCACTTGCAGGTTTAACGGGAGAAGCAGTTCATGAACGACATGACCCCGATCCAGACGACATTGAAGGACTGGGAAACCGATCAGGAAGTCCGCTGGTGCCCCGGCTGCGGAGACTACGCGATCCTGAAGGCAGTGCAGCGCACTCTGCCGATGGTCGGCGCCGATCCGAAGAACACCGTGTTCGTATCGGGCATCGGCTGTTCCAGCCGCTTCCCCTATTACGTCGAAAGCTATGGCTTCCATACGATCCACGGCCGCGCTCCGGCCTTCGCCACCGGGATCAAGCTGGCCAATCCCGATCTGGACGTCTGGCTGGTGACGGGCGACGGCGACGGCATGTCGATCGGCGGCAACCACACGATGCATGTGCTGCGCCGCAATCTCGATTGCCAGATCCTGCTGTTCAACAATGAGATCTATGGCCTGACGAAAGGCCAGTATTCGCCGACCAGCCGGGTCGGCACCAGTTCGCCCACCTCGCCGGTGGGATCGGTGGACCGCCCGGCCTTGCCTTGCGCTTTCGCACTGGGGGCGGGCGCCCGGTTCGTGGCGCGCGGATATGACGTGTCGAAGGACCTGCCGGATGTGCTGAAGGCCGCCTATGAACACCGGGGCGCGGCGTTCATCGAGATCTTCCAGAACTGCATCGTCTACAACAAGGACCGCTTCGACGACTTCACTGCCAAGGCGGTGGCGGCGGACAATCAGATCATGCTGCGTGACGGCGCACCTTTGCTATTTGCCAAGGATACCAAGGGTCTGGCGCTCGATCTGGACACGCTTTCGCTGAAGGTGGTCGATGTCGTGGATGGCGATTGGCAGGCGGCGGGCGTGGCGGTGCACAACGTGCGCAACCGGGGGTTGGCGCATATGCTGGTGGAAATGCCGTTCGGTCCGTTTCCGATGGCGCTGGGCGTGATCTACGACGATCCCGCGCCGACTTTCGAAAGCGCCGTGATTGAGGAGCGCGCGAAGCTGATCGCGGGCAAGACCGCAGACCTCGGCAAGCTGCTGGGCAAGGGCCAGACCTGGGTAGTGGAGGCGACGCCGGCAGGGTGAGTTGGGGGCGTTTCGTCCAGCACCCCTAATCCAAACGTGGCCGATCCAGGCTCAACGCCGCCAAACCCGTCATCCCCGCGAAGGCGGGGACCCCGCTTTTCTTTGCGGGCGCGGCAAGAGCTAGCGGGGCCCCGCCTTCGCGGGGGCGACGAGGTGTTTGGGGCGCTTGATAGTGTTTTTCTCCGAGGCAATCGAGCGGTGCGCATTGCGTGGATATTACTCCTCGCACCGATAATCGCTTCCGCTCTCCTGCCATCGATGCAAGACACTGCTTCCTATGGATAATCTTACCCACAGTCTGGTCGGCTGGGCACTCGGCGCAACCGGGCTGAAGCGGCGCACGCGCAAGGGGCTGGCGGCCTGTGTGATGGCGGCCAACATGCCCGATATCGATGTGTTCTTCGGCTGGTCGCCATGGGCGCCGCTGGCGATGCATCGCGGCTTCACGCATGGACTGGTCGGCGGCGTGCTGCTGATGCCGCCGCTGCTGGCCGGGCTGCTCTGGCTGATCGACCGTTGGCAAGTGCGACGCGGAGCGGTGTTCCGCAGCGGCTTGCCAATGCACTTCGGCTGGCTGGTGGCACTCTGCTATCTGGGCGCGGTCACGCATCCGCTGCTCGACTTGCAGAACGTCTATGCCATCCAGTTGCTCTCACCGATGAGCGGGGACTGGTTCCATACCGACGGATTGTTCATCCTCTCGCCCTGGCTGCTCGCGATGCTGGGCGCGGGAATCTGGCTGAGCCGTCGCCGGGCGAAACAAGGTCACGCCGGAGCAGGCGGTCCCGCGCTGGCGGCATTGGCCGGAGTGGCCGCCTTCATCGCGCTGAACATCGGCCTTTCCGTGCTCGCATGGCGCGCGCCCTCGGTGGGAGAACCCCATGCCGCACCCGATCGCATCTTCGCCTCTCCCGAGCCACTGGCATTCTGGCGTCGGGACGTCATCTGGCGGCAGCAGGGGCAGGTCACGTTCGGTCGCTACGATCCTTTGCGTAGCCTCACGAAACTGATCGAAAGCGGTGCGCCGGTGGCGGACAATATGGCTGATCCGCTGGTCGTAGCTGCCGCCAAGGCGACGCCAGAGGCGGCGAAGTTCCTGGCCTGGTCGCAATTGCCGATGGCGCGGATAGAGCGGCACGGCTGCACGGCCCGCGTGACTTTCGGCGACGCGCGCTTCACCGGGCCCGCCGTGCGCCGCAACTTCAACGTGGGGGTGGATGTGCCTACGGCTGTTCCGGGCTGTCCGGGCGGGTGATCGCCGCCACGCGTTGCGCCGGGCGATAGAGCAGGGCGCTGGCAGTGAAGGCCCAGGCCGCGCCGCCCAGCCAGCCCGCCATCACGTCGCTGGGCCAATGGACACCCAACCAGACCCTGCTCCACGCGATCATCATGCTCAACACGATAGCCGCCGCGATCAGCGTGTGCCGAACCCCAGCGCGCGGGCTGAGCGCTGCGAAGGCGAGGGCGAGGGCGATATAGGTCGATGCCGAATTGAAGCTGTGCCCGCTGGGAAAGCTGGCGCCGCCCGCTTCGGTCAGGTGGGGCACGATTTCGGGGCGAGGGCGGCCGAACAGCGCCTTCAGCAGGGTGTTGACCACACTGCCGGTCAGCACGGTCAGTGCCAGCAGCACGGCTTCGCGTCGGCACTTCAGCCAGAACAGCGCGACGACCGCCATCGTCGTAAACGATGTGATGAGGAGCGATCCGCCCAATGCGGTAAGATCGCGCACCCATTCCAGCAGCTTTACCGGGCCGAGCGGTCGCAAGTCGCCCGCGCGCCAGAACAGCAGGCCGATCCGGTCGATATACTGCGTATGGCCGGTCGGCACCGCCCAGGTGAAGAACGCGAAGCCCGTCCAGCACAGGCAGGCGACGATCGCGGCCTTGCGCGGATCGATGCGGTGGCGAGACAGGATTGGGGTTTTGGGCAAAGGGCTCATGCGGTTAGGGAACGGCCATGATCGATACGCGTTCCGGCACCATGCATACTCCTGTCATCGTCTGGCTGCGACGCGATCTGCGTTTGTCCGACCAGCCTGCCATTGTCGAGGCCGCAAGCAAAGGACCGGTGATTCCGGTCTATGTGCTGGACGACGACACCCCGAAACACCGCCGCATGGGCGGTGCCTCCCGCTGGTGGCTGCACCATTCGCTCGCCAGTCTGGACGAGGCGCTGCGTGAAAAGGGCTCCCGCTTGATCCTGCGCCGGGGCAAGTGCGAGGATGTGCTGGCCGATCTGGCCAGCGAGACCGGCGCGCGGGAGGTCCACGCGCTGCACCACTACGAACCGTGGTGGCGCAATGCGGAGAAGGCGGTGGCCAAGGTGGTGGACCTGCACCTGCACCACGGCAATTACCTCGCCCCGCCGGGATCGGTGCTGAATGGATCGGGCAATCCCTATCGCATCTACACGCCGTTCTGGCGGTCGCTGAACGATCGGATGCCCCCGCACGATCCCTTGCGCCGACCGCAGAAGATCGACGCGCCGGCGAAGTGGCCGAAGTCCGACCGGCTGGAGGACTGGAACCTCCTGCCCACCAGGCCCGACTGGGCAGGCGGCATGCGCGACATGTGGCAGCCGGGGGAAGAGGGCGCGAAGAAGCGGCTGCACGCCTTCGTCGAGGAAGCCGCCCGCTATGAGGCGCAACGCAACCTGCCTTCGGTCGACGGTACCTCGTTCCTCTCCCCCCACCTCCATTTCGGCGAGATCTCGCCCGCGCAGGCCTGGCACGCCGTGGCCGATGCCGGGGGCTCGGTCGGCACGTTTCTGGGAGAGCTGGGCTGGCGCGACTATGCGCAGAACGTGATCCTGATGCTGCCCGACTATGGCAGCCGCTCCGCCAAGGAGGATTTCGCGCATCTCCACTGGCGCACGGGAAAGGGGGCTGAGACGGACCTCAAGGCGTGGCAGCGCGGGATGACCGGCTATCCCATCGTCGATGCCGGGATGCGCCAGCTCTGGCACACCGGCTGGATGCACAACCGCGTGCGGATGATCGCCGCCAGCTTCCTGATCAAGCATCTGCTGATCGACTGGAGCGAGGGGGAGCAGTGGTTCTGGGACACGCTGGTCGATGCCGATTATGGCTCCAACAGCGTGAACTGGCAGTGGAGCGCGGGCTCCGGCGTGGATGCGCAGATGTTCGTGCGCATCATGGCGCCGCTCAGCCAGTCCGAGAAGTTCGACGCTGCCGCCTATATCCGCGAATGGGTGCCCGAACTGGCCGACTTGTCAGACGAGGACATCCATGATCCCGCGCCGTCCGTCCGCCCCAAGGCCTATCCAGCGAAGCTGGTGGAGCATCGCGACGGGCGCGAACGGGCCTTGGCTGCGTGGCAGGGGATTAAGACAAACAACTAGGCAGTATAGGCAATTGCCCTTGGCCGAATTCGGTATCATATCCGAAATCATGAACGCGCATGCATCCGGGAGAGGTGAAGAACTGGTGGACGGCGGCCGCGCCATTGGCGTCGGCCCGCAATGGCTTGCCAAGTTGTGGTCGGGCGGCGTTACGAAGATTCTCGACCGTATCGATGCCGGGCTGGGGCGCGGTTCGATAGAGGCGACATTACCCTCGGGAGAGACGCGTATTCTGGGCGGGCGAGAGCCCGGTTTCAATGCCGTAGTGGAACTGAAAAGCTGGCGCGCGCTGCTGCGGCTGGCGACGTCAGGCTCGGTCGGCTGGTATCAGGCGTGGGATGCGGGCGAGTGGGACAGCCCCGATCCGGTTCCGCTGTTCGCGCTGTTCATGGATAATGCCCGCAGCCTTGGCGATGCCGGCCGCGCGCGGGGGCCGTGGCGGCTGGTGACGCGCATGATCCACTGGCTGCGCCGCAACAGCCGCTCCGGTTCGCTGCGCAACATCCATGCGCACTACGATCTGGGCAACGATTTCTACGAAGCCTGGTTGGGCGACACGATGCTCTATTCCAGCGCGATCTACGCGCGGCCGGGCAGCGGTCCGAATGCGTTGGCGCAATTCGTTACGCCGCTGGACGCAGCGCAATCGAACAAGATCGTCGCCATTGGGCGGCGGCTGGGGCTTCAACCCGGCGGACGGGTGCTGGAGATCGGGTGCGGCTGGGGCACGCTGGCCGCCTTCCTGGCCGATTGCGAGCAAGTCTCCGTGGACGCCATCAGCCTGTCGGACGAACAGCTTGCCTATGCGCGTACGCGCTGGAAGCCGCAGGTCGGCTCGGTCGATTTCCGCAAGCAGGACTATCGCGACGTTGCCACCCAGAACGGTGGCGCGCTGTACGACGGCATCGCTTCTGTGGAGATGGTGGAGGCGGTTGGCCGTCGGTACTGGCCGGACTTCCTTGACTGCGTGGCGCAGAATCTGAAGCCCGGTGGCCGGGCAGCGATCCAGTACATCTCGATCGACGAGGGGATTTTCGAATCCTACGCCCGCAGCGCCGACTTCATCCAGACGTTCATTTTCCCGGGCGGCATGCTGATCAACGAGACGGAGTTCCGCCGCCTGGCCGTGGAACGCGGGCTGGCGTGGGAAGATCGCAAGGGCTTCGGGCAGGACTATGCCCGCACGCTGCGCAACTGGCGCGAGAACTTCGACGCGGCGGTTGCGGAAGGGCGGCTGCCACCCGGTTTTGACGAGCGCTTCGTTCGCCTATGGCGCTTCTACCTGATGTATTGCGAAGGCGGGTTCCTGGGCGGCGGCATCGATGTGGCGCAAGTGACGCTGGTGAAGGCCTAGCGCGGCGATCTCCGTTTTTTGCGTGCGGCCCGCCTCGCGCCCTTGCATCCCGTTAACTCGGTTGAGCGGTGGCACGAGGCTAGGGTGGCGGCATGAACGCCGGACCGTGCTTCCTTCGCGCCGCGCTCGCGGTGCTCGCATGCGCGATGCTCGCGCCCGCAACCTCTGCGTTAGCCGCTTCTGACGAAAGCCGATGTGCTGTAGATCGGACAAGGCTCCTTGCCCTGGATCAGCAAGCCTTTGACCAAGGGGCGACCGGTTGGCGTGAACTGGCGAGGAACGGCTGTTTCACTGCGGCGGCCGATCTGATCCGGGATTGGCGGACGTTGAACGCAAAATCGGACACCATCCTTACCTGGCATGAAGGCCAGATGCGGGCGAACGCCGGCGACTATCGACGGGCGATTGCCCTTTTCGACCAATCCCGGAAAAAGCCTGACGGGGAAATGGCCGAAGCCTGGAACATCTATGTGGATGGTACTCTGGCATTCCTGCGGCGCGATCGGCCCGGTCTTGAAAGCGCACGGGTCAGGCTTGCGGGAACGTCAAAGCCGCTGGAATTTCATCCCTTCGACGGCAACGGCAAGCCGTTGGCCGTCACGTGGCCGCCCAACCTGGCGGTTCTCGATTCCCTTCTCCGCTGTTGGGACGCGACATATCTGCGGGCATACTCCTGCCCGGCCTCGCCCTAGATAAGCGCGTACGCCGATCGGATCGGGAACGAGCAGGCGGGGCCTTTGCGCAAATACATGAGATCCTGGGCGACCTGCTTGCGAGCCGTTTCAACAGCAGGTCGTGTGCTTGTCGTCGTGGATGCGGGTGCGCAGGGAGGCGATGAGGGCGGCCTGTTCGCGAAGGGCGGCGGCGGCCTGGAGCATGGTTGTGCCGGCTGCGGTGTCATGACCTAGCGAAGCCCACATTTCGAGGGTCCGGGCCAGTTCCTCGGCCTCACGCTGCTCCACCGCTGTCTCCCATCCTGCGCGGATTGCTCCGGCTCGGTTGGGAGGCGTATCTTCTTCAAAAGGCGGGAAGATCGACGCTTATTCTACGAACGTGCCACCACGTCGGACGAATGACATGCGGCCGATGCGCCGCGGTATCCTCGCTTTAGCCGCCGGCGCCGCTCCAGCGGGCAAGGATGGATTCGAGGATGATCGGGCTGAGAAGCTGTTCGAAGGCGCAGCCGACAAGGCCGTCCTGCCACCAGATCACGCGCGCGGGCAGGGCTGCCATGCCGGGCAGGGTCAGCCAGCAGTAAGTGCCGGGATGGATGCGGCTGATCGCGGTGGTGGAGAAGCCGGAGAGCGACAGGTCGCGCACGGCCGTCTGGAATCCCTTCGCGCCCGAAGCGCGGAAGCTGGCGGGAATCGAAATACGCACGCGCGGCGCGCTGCGGTCTTCCTGCGCGGCCAGCTCATAGCGCTGCGGCGGATCCTGCGGCGGCTGTTCGGTCTTGATCATCGTACCGGTACCCGTTTGGCTTGGACGGCGCGGATGGGCGCCGTCCGGCACAAATTGCCGCCTTCGCGGTTACCGGGAGGTTACGCGGCTTGGTTAACGGCTTCGCGATGTCCGCTGGGGAACTGTTCGCCAAGCAAGGCCACCAGCCGTTCGGCCACAACTTCGGGGGCCTTGACCGAGGCAGGTGCCTCGCCCGGATAGGCGCGGGCGCGCATGGCGGTGCGGGTGGCGCCGGGATTGACGATGGCGACACGCACTTTCGACGTGTTGCGCGTTTCTTCCGCATAGCATTCCAGCAGCACGTCGCCGGCCGCCTTGCTGGCGGCATAGGCGCCCCAGAACGCGCGCGGCTTTTCCGCGACGGTGCTGGTCATGCCGATCACGCGCGCGTCCTCGCTCTTGCGCAGCAGCGGATCGAAGTTCGCGATCAGCGCCTGCGTGGCCAGAACATTGGTGGTCAGCGCCTTGTTGAAGGCGCGCTGGTCGATATCGGCCACGCTGGTCAGTTCGGGCAGGATCGCCGCGTTGACGACCAGGATGTCCAGCTTGCCCCAGCGTTGCGAGACGGCGGTGGCAAGGCGGGCAATACCGTCCGGCTCCACCAGGTCTACCGGCGCGATCGTGGCCGCGCCGCCCGACTGGTAGATCTGCTCCTCGATCGCTTCCAGCGCCTTGGTATCGCGCCCGGTCAGTAGGACGTGGGCGCCGGCTTCCGCCAGCGCCACGGCCGTGGCCGCACCGATGCCGCGGCTGGAACCGGTGACAAGCGCCACCTGCCCCGCGAAGGGCTTCCCCCCGGTTTCGTCGCTCACGCTGCGGTCAGCTCGGTGGCGAAACGGTCGGTGAAGTCGGTCAGCTTGGTCGGATATTCGCCCGAGAAGCATGCGTCGCAGAACTGCGGGCACTTCTTGATGCGCTTTTCCTCACCCACCGCACGGTAGAGACCGTCGATCGAGACGAAGGCCAGGCTGTCGGCCTTGATGAAGTCCGCCATGGCCTGGATGTCCATGTTGGCGGCCAGCAGCTTCGAACGCTCCGGCGTGTCGACGCCGTAGAAGCACGAATGCTCGGTCGGCGGGCTGGCGATGCGCATGTGCACTTCGGCGGCGCCGGCATCGCGCATCATCTCGACGATCTTGAGCGAGGTGGTGCCGCGCACGATCGAATCGTCGATCAGGATGATCTTCTTGCCTTCCACGACGGCGCGGTTGGCGTTGTGCTTGCGCTTCACGTCCGCATGGCGGGCCGCGTCACCCGGCTGGATGAAGGTGCGGCCGACATAGTGCGAACGGATGATGCCCAGTTCGAACGGAATGCCGGACTGCTGGGCATAGCCGATGGCGGCAGGCACGCCGCTGTCGGGAACCGGGATGACGACGTCGGCAGCGGCGGGCGCTTCCTTGGCCAGTTCCATGCCGATCTGCTTGCGCACCTGATAGACCGAGCGGCCGTCCATCACCGAATCGGGTCGGCTGAAGTAGACGTGCTCGAAGATGCAGGGGCGCGGCGAAGGGTTGCCGAAGGGGCGATGGCTGGAGATCGTGCCCTTGTGGTCCACCTGAACCATCTCGCCCGGCTCGATCGAGCGGACGAATTCGGCGCCGATCACGTCGAATGCCACGGTTTCGGAGGCAAACACGGTGGCATCGCCGATGCGGCCCATCACCAGCGGGCGGATGCCCAGCGGATCGCGGCAGGCGATCATGCCCTCTGCAGTCATGCAGATCAGCGAGTATGCGCCTTCGACCATGCGGAGAGCATCGACGAAACGGTCGAGCAGGGTGGGATAGCGGCTGGTGGCGACGAGGTGGATGATCACCTCGGTATCGGAGGTCGACTGGAAGATCGAACCCTTCGAAACCAGATCGTGCTTCAGCGCCATCGCGTTGGAAATGTTGCCGTTGTGGGCGATCGAGAAGCCGCCGTCGGCAAGATCGGCGAACAGCGGCTGCACGTTGCGCAGGCCCGAACCGCCGGTGGTGGCATAGCGCACATGGCCGGAAGCCATGGTGCCGGGCAGGGTGTCCAGCTCTCGCTGAGAGAACACCTGCGCCACATGGCCGAGGCCGCGGTAGGAGTGGAACTCCGATCCGCTGAAGCTGGTGATGCCCACCGCTTCCTGGCCGCGATGCTGCAAGGAGTGAAGCCCGGCGGCGGCGATATTCGCCGCCTCACGAGCGCCGATTACGCCGAAGATGCCGCACTCTTCGCGCAGCTTGTCCCCGTCGGCGTCATGGAAGGGGTGAGTCAGGTTCATGGGTGTTTTTTCCGGCCCGTTGGCGCGTCAATATCTGGCGCGCATTTGGATCGGATCGGCCGGAATTGCAAGGGGTGAAGGGCGCACGAAGCGCAACCGCCTTGTAACGGCACGGACATGCGCCCTCAGGCTGGGCGTTTGCGCGCCGAAGATGACCGCCTGATGACGATGCCGGAAAGCGATGGGAGCGGCCGGGACGATTCGCGGCGGGGCAGGGAACGCGAAAACGCTTCACGTATTGTTCAGCCACGGGAATTCACCCGTGCAGGCCGCCAGCGGTCATGCTTGCCAGTCCCCTCGCATAGCCTTAATGCCGCCCTATCCTACGATCTCAGACGGACCCGTCGCTTGATCCTGTCCCCATTCGAATGGACCATCGCAAAGCGCTATATGCTGCCCGGCAAGGGTGAGCGCTTTATCGCATTGGTCGCCGGCATCAGCCTGGTCGCCGTCATGCTCGGCGTCGCCGCGCTGGTCATCGTCATGAGCGTCATGAACGGTTTCCGCGCCGAACTCTTCGACAAGATCGTGGGGCTGAACGGCCATGCGATCATCCAGGCCTATGGCGGCCGGCTGGACAACTGGCAGGACGTTCTCAAGGACGTTCAGGACACGCCAGGTGTCGTTCGGGCATCGCCGCTGATCGAGCAGCCGCTGCTGGCCAGCTTCAACGGCCGGGTGGAGGCGATCCTGGTGCGCGGCAATACGCCCGCCGACATCGGCCGCCTGAAGGAGAAGGTGAAGACCGGCAACCTTGCCGACCTGCGGCCGGACAGCAACAATGTCGCGATCGGCACCCAACTGGCGCAGAACCTGGGCGCGCAAGTGGGCGACATGATCACGGTGATCAACCCGCAGGGCCGCGCCACGCCCTTCGGCACGGTGCCGCGTCAGATCTCCTACCGCGTGGCCGCGATCTTCGAGATTGGCGTCTACGATTATGATAATGCTTTCGTGGTGATGCCGATGCGCGATGCGCAGACGCTGCTGCTGACGGGTGATACCGTGGGCATGATCGAGGTGACGACCACCAACCCAGATCGCGTCGGTGAAATCCTCGCCCCCGTTCAGCGCAAGCTCGCCGGCCGCGCGGTCGTCACCGACTGGAAGACCATCAACGCATCGCTATTCGAAGCGCTGGCGGTGGAGCGCGTGGCAATGTTCGTGGTGCTGTCGATCATCGTGTTGGTGGCGGTGTTCAACATCCTCTCCTCGCTGATCATGTTGGTGCGCGCGAAGACGCGCGACATCGCGATCCTGCGCACGATGGGCGCCACGCGCCGCTCGCTGCTGAAGGTCTTCGTGACGACCGGCTTCTGCATCGGTGCGCTCGGCACCGTGGCCGGCGTCATCATCGGCTTCATCTTCCTCTATTTCCGTCAGCCGATTGTCCATGCGGTGGAGATCGTCACGGGCCAGAACCTTTGGGACCCGTCGATCCGCTTCCTGACCGAGCTGCCCTCCCGCTCCGACCCCGTCGAGGTTGCGGTGATCTGCGTAATGTCCCTGATCTTCAGTTTCCTTGCCACGCTCTATCCGGCCTACAAGGCGGCGAGCACCGATCCTGTGCAGGTGCTGCGCTATGAGTGATCCTGTAGTCCGCCTCAAAGGCCTCACCCGCAGTTTCGAGCAGGGCGGCGTCACCATCGACGTGCTGCGCGGTGTCGATCTGGATGTTCAGCCGGGAGAGATCGTGGCGCTGCTGGGCCCTTCAGGCTCGGGCAAGTCGACCATGCTTCAGGCCATCGGCTTGCTGGAGGGCGGCTTTGGCGGTTTGATCGAGATTGCCGGCATCAATGCTTCGAAGCTGGGCAAGGATCAGCGTGCGGCGGTGCGGCGCGATCACATCGGTTTCGTCTATCAGTTCCACCACCTGCTGCCTGATTTCAACGCGATCGAGAACGTGGTGCTGCCGCAGCTCATCACCGGCAAGCCGCGCGGCGAGTGCGAGGAGCGGGCGAAGGAACTGCTGGGCGCGCTTGGCCTTGGTCAGCGCCTGGAACATCGGCCCAGCAAGCTTTCGGGCGGCGAACAGCAGCGCGTGGCGGTTGCCCGCGCGCTGGCCAACCGGCCGCGTCTGGTGCTGGCGGACGAGCCAACGGGCAATCTGGACGAGGCGACGGCAGACAAGGTCTTCGCCCAGTTCTTGGAACTGGTGCGCGGGCAGGGCAGTGCCGCGCTGGTCGCCACGCACAACGAGCGACTGGCTTCGGCGATGGACCGGGTGGTGCGCCTGCACGAAGGCGTGCTGGCCTGATTCCCTATCGCCCGGATGCTATCGCAGCCGACGGGGTATCCCTCTTGTGGGTATCCCCGATACGAAAGCGGAACTCTCGTTGAATTCCGTGATTTCGCATACCAGATACGATAGAATACTAGCGCACAGAAGGATCGCAGAACATGAGCGACATTCCGTCCACCATCCGGGCTGAAAGCTCCGGACCGGAACGGTTCCACTGGGAAGATTCGGCGGAACTGCACAAGTGCGCGGACGGGGGCGGCCTGTTCCATAACCTGAAGGTGATCCGCCGCGGCACCGTGGTCGCGCTCATCAATTTCGTGATGAGCCTGCCGGAGAACGAACAGGACGATTACGCCATCCAGAAGGACGGTGATCGTATGTTCCGCATCGGCGAGATTCGTGCCCTGTCCCGCCGGGCCGACTTTCCCAGCAAAGACGCCTGAGTAACGCCGGTTGAGCAAGGATCCGCGCACGATCGCCGACTTCACGGCCACCCTTCCCAATGGTGAGAGCATCAGCCTTGCCGATCGGGCGGGCAAGGTTCTGCTGGTGGTCAACACCGCCAGCAAGTGCGGATTCACGCCGCAGTACAAGGGGCTGGAGGAACTCTGGCGCAAACACGGCGCGCAGGGTTTCGAGGTCGTCGCTTTCCCGTGCAACCAGTTCGGCGGCCAGGAACCGGGCGATGCCGGCGAGATTGCCGAGTTCTGCGAAGTGAACTTCGGCCTCTCCTTCCCGCTGATGGCCAAGGTTGAGGTGAATGGCGACAATGCGCCGCCGCTTTGGCAGTGGCTGAAGGCGGAAGCGCCGGGCGTGCTGGGCAGCAAGTCGATCAAGTGGAACTTCACCAAGTTCCTGATCGGCCGCGATGGCAAGGTGGTCCGCCGCTATGCGCCCACGGATAAGCCGGAGGCGCTGGAAAAGGATATCGTCGCGCTGCTCTGAACAGCGCGCCGATTCTTGGACATGAAAACGGGGCGCTGCCGGCATGGCATCGCCCCGTTTCGTTTGGTCAGTAGAAGGCGCCGTAGATCACGTCGACCACCATGCGGGTGCGGCGATCCACCAGCAGAAGATCGGGGCCATAGCGGACCCAGTAATAGCCGACCGGCGGCGGGCCGACGCCGATCATCGCATAATCCTGGAACAGATAGGCCGAGGACAGGAAGATGGCTGGCAGGATCATGCGCGTCTGCCAGCGGCGATAGGAATACCCGTGCGGATAGCGGAAGGGCGGCGCATGCATCGGCCGGAATGTGTTGGGGCGCCCGGTGCCGGGGCGATGCGGCTGCTTCACGACCGGCGGACGGCCATTGTTCGGCGGACGCTGGTAGTTCCCTCCGCTGGGAGGCCGCGTTGTATTCCCGCCGCCGCTGGGGGGACGGGTCGCATTTCCGCCCCCGCTTGGCGGGCGCGTTGCGTTCCCGCCGCCACTGGGTGGGCGTGTGGCGTTGCCACCGCCGCTGGGGGGACGGGTTGCATTTCCGCCTCCGCTTGGCGGGCGCGTTGCGTTCCCGCCGCCACTGGGCGGGCGTGTGGCGTTGCCCCCGCCGCTGGGGGGATGGGGCACATTGCCGCCTCCGCTTGGCGGACGAGTTGCGTTGCCTCCCCCGCTGGGAGGGCGCGCGGCATTGCCGCCGCCGCCGGGCGGCTTGGCGTTCGGCGACGAACCCGGTCGGTTCTGTTGCTGCTGGGCCATCGCTGCGAATTCATCGGGCAGCAGGCCGTCCGGCGCAAGCAACAGGGGGATGAGGGCAAGATAGGCGTACTTCATTCAGAGGTCTCCCAGTACGGCCACGGAAATGGACGAAGGGCGCGGGCACGAATTGTGCGCGGCCCGGAACATGAACGGGACTTGCGGGAACTTTGGCCGATATTCCGAAAGTGGGGGCGGCAATTCGGGCAAGCCGGACTCGATGAAGTTGCGGCGCCGACGATGCTCTTGTTTCTGATCGCTTTCAAGGCTTTCTGGCCCATCTGCGGTCCGGTTCGCCGTCGGCGGTTGTAGCGCCAGCGCGGTCCTATCCCCCGGCTTATCCCCAGCCCCTGCTTTGATCGCGCGGGGGCCTTGATCGGGTGGGGGCGCAATGCCTAAATTCGGCCGATGGCCCATGCACCTTTCGTTCCCCTGCGCATCTTTTCGAGTTTCACGATGCTGGACGGGGCGATCGATCCCAAGGCCGCGGCCAAGCTGGCCAAGGAACGCAAGTTCCCCGCCGCCGCAATCTGCGATCGCAACGGGCTTTATGGCGCCCCCACCTATGCACAGGCGTGCAAGGGCGCGGGCGTGCAGCCGATCGTCGGTACTTTCCTGGCCGTGGGCCGCCCCGGCGCGGTGGCGCAAGGGCAGGACCGCGCGATCGACTGGCTGGCGCTGTTCGCCCAGAACGAGGCGGGCTGGCTCAACTTGTGCGATCTGGTCAGCCGCGCGCACCTCGACCGGCCGCTGGAACTGGACGCCCATGTCGAACTGGACAGCCTGCGTGGCCATACCGACGGCCTGATCTGCCTGACCGGCGGCGGGGAGGGCGCGCTGGCGCGGCTCTATGCAGCCGGCAAGGCGGAGGCGGCGGAGAGCTATTGCAACACGCTGCAATCGCTGTTCGGTGACCGGCTCTATATCGAGATCACCCGCACGGGCGAGGAAGTGGAGGACGAGAGCGAGGAAGACCTGATCGCACTCGCCTACGAACGCGATATCCCGCTGGTGGGCACCAACCCCGCGCAATATGCCGAGGCGAAGTTCCACCCAGCGCATGACGCGATGCTCTGTATCGCCAACTCCACGCAAGTCGACGCGCCGGAGCGTCCGCGATCCTCATCCGAACGCTGGGTCAAGCCGGCCGAGATGATGCAGGAGCTGTTCGCAGACCTGCCCGAAGCGCTGGCCAACACGCTCGTCGTCGCGCAGCGCTGCGCTTACATGCCGCCGCGCCGCAAGCCGCTGCTGCCCAGCCTTGCCGGCGACCTTGAGGGCGAGGCGAGGATGCTGGCAGACAATTCGCGCGCCGGCCTTGCCAGCCGCCTGGCGCCCTATTGGCCGGACGTGACCGAGGAAGAGCTCGATGCCGCCATGGCCCTTCAGGGCGAGGAGCGCGAGGCTGCCTATCGCGAACTGGCCGAGCGCGGCGTTACCGAGGATTTCCTCGACTATGCCAAGCGCCTCGATTTCGAAGTGCAGATCATCGTCGGCATGGGCTTTCCCGGCTACTTCCTGATCGTTGCCGACTTCATCAAATGGGCGAAGGACAACGATATTCCGGTCGGCCCGGGCCGTGGTTCGGGCGCAGGATCGCTGGTCGCCTGGGCGCTGACCGTTACCGACCTGGATCCGCTGAAGCTGGGCCTGCTGTTCGAACGCTTCCTGAACCCGGAACGTGTTTCGATGCCTGACTTTGACATCGACTTCTGCGAAACCCGTCGCGGCGAGGTGATCCGCTACGTCCAGCGCAAGTACGGGCACGATCACGTCGCCCAGATCATCACCTTCGGTAAGATGAAGGCCCGCGCGGTGTTGCGCGATTGCGGCCGCATTCTCCAGATGGGTTACGGCCGGGTCGACGGGCTCTGCAAGATGGTGCCCAACCATCCGACCGACCCGTGGACGCTGACCGAGGCGCTGCACGGCCGCAAGCAGCACGGCGTGACCAAGGATCCACCGGTCGCCGAGTTCCGCCGCGAATACGACGTCGACCATGAGGTGAAGCGCCTCGTCGACCTTGCCGTGCAGCTGGAAGGCCTGCCGCGCAACTCGTCTACCCACGCCGCGGGCGTGGTCATCGGCGACCGTCCGCTGGCGCAACTGGTGCCGCTCTACCGCGATCCGCGCTCCGACATGCCGGTGACGCAGTTCGACATGAAGTCGGTGGAAGACACCGGCCTCGTGAAGTTCGACTTCCTCGGCCTGAAGACGCTGTCGGTGCTGAAGAAGGCGTGCGACCTGCTGGAACGGCGCGGCATCACCATCAACCTGTCCACGCTCGCGTGGGATGACGCGGCGGTCTACGAACTGCTGAAGCGCGGCGATACCGTCGGCGTGTTCCAGCTGGAATCGGAAGGAATGCGCCGCACGCTGGCGGCAGTGAAGCCTACCAACTTCGGCGACATCATCGCGCTCGTCTCGCTGTACCGTCCGGGCCCGATGGACAATATCCCGCTGTTCGGCCGCCGCAAGAACGGGCTCGAATCGATCGAGTATCCGCACGACAAGCTCTCGGGCATCCTGAGCGAGACCTACGGGATCTTCGTCTACCAGGAACAGGTCATGCAGGCCGCGCAGATCCTGGCGGGCTATTCGCTGGGTGACGCAGACCTTCTGCGCCGCGCGATGGGCAAGAAGGTCCAGGCGGAAATGGACAAGCAGCGCCAGCGCTTCGTCGATGGCTGCAAGGAAGTTTCCGGGATCGATGCGGCCAAGGCCAATGAACTGTTCGACTTGATCGACAAGTTCGCCGGCTACGGCTTCAACAAGTCCCACGCCGCTGCCTACGCACTGCTCGCCTACCACACCGCGTGGTTCAAGGCGCATTACCCGCACGAATTCTACGCCGCATCGATGTGCTTCGACATGCACCAGTCGGAAAAGCTGGCGATCTTCGTGGACGACGCGCGCCGCAACGGCATCGAACTGGCCCCGCCGGACATCAACATGTCCGAAGCCGAATTCTGCGTGGAGGAAACGCCGGACAGCCACGCCGTGCGCTATGCACTGGCGGGCATTCGCAACGTGGGCGAGAAGGCGATGGACGCGCTCGTCGCCGAGCGCGAAGCCAACGGCAAGTTCGAGAGTCTGGACGACGTGTTCCGCCGCGCCCCGGCCGGATCGATGAACCGCCGCCAGCTCGAAAGCCTGGCCGCGGCGGGGGGATTCGATGGGCTGGAGCCCAATCGCGCCAAGGTCCTGGCCAATGCCGATACGCTGCTGGCCGAGGCGGACCGTTCCTCGCGAGAGCGTAACTCGGACCAGAACAGCCTGTTCGGCGGCGACGATCACGTCGAACAGGGCCTGCGCCTTGTCGATGCCGAGCCGTGGAGCCGCATCGACCAGATGGCCAAGGAGCGCGAGAACTTCGGCTTCTATTTCGCCGCCCATCCGGTGGAGCAATACCGCGCGGTGGCTTCGGCCAATGGCGCGCGCACGTACTCCAGCCTGATGGCCGGCGGCAGCGGGGCAGGTCGTGCCGGCGCGGTTATGGCGGCGATGGTCGAGAACGTGCAGCGCCGAAAGACCAAGCGCGGCAAGGACTTCGTCATGGCCGATTTCTCGGACCAGTCGGGCAACTTCTCCGCCTCCTGCTTCGAGGAAAGCATGGTGGAGAACTTCGTGAAATGGGCCAAGGAGGGTGCCTGCGTCCTCCTCAACGTCGAACTAGATAGCCCCAGCGCGGACGAACCGCCGCGTGTGACCGTGCGCGGCGCCCGCCCGCTGGCGGAAGTGAAGGCGGATGCGCGCATGTTCCTGTCGCTCGATATCGATCGAGTGGAGGCGGTGCAGGAATTGGCCATGCTGATGCGTCCGGGGCCTGCGGGCTGCGGAGAGGTGGTGGCGACGCTGCACATCGGCGGCGGTCGCACCCAGAAAGTGCGACTCGGCCGCGACTTTGCGTTGGACGGTGACTTCGCGGAACAGCTTGCCAGTGTAGAGGGCCTGTCCAACATTTCGCTGATCGCGCGTCGCGGGCCGGAGGGATTGCGGCGGGCCGCATAACGCGGGCGGCTGACCGGAATCCCGAATTGATACAATAGTGTCGGGACTTTGCGACGGATCGTGGAAGGACCGTCTTGCCTCCGGGGCATGAGACCTCATAACATCGGCGGCATGGCGGGAGACGGCTATGCCAGGCGACATGCAGGATTGGGACCTGCGCGTATCGGGTCTGATTGATCACGCCGCGCGTGAGCACGGCAATCGCGAAATCGTCACCCGCTGGGCGGACGGTGCCGTTACGCGCACCAACTGGGCCGGCATTCGCCGCGATGCGCTGAAGCTGGTGCAGGCGCTCCGCCGGATCGACATTTACCCCGGTGAGCGCGTTGCCACCCTGGCGATGAACCATGGCCGCCATCTCGCCGCGTGGTACGGGATCACCGGCGCGGGCTGCGTGCTCCATACCGTCAACCCGCGCCTGTTCGACGACCAACTTGCCTGGATCGTCAATCACGCCGAAGATCGGCTGCTGTTCTACGATGCTGCCTTCCGCCCCATCGTGGAACGCCTTCTGCCGCTCTGCCCGAAACTGGAACATGCGATCTGCTTCGATTCGATCGAATGGGGCATGGATTTCGACGCATGGATCGCCTGCGAGGATGGCGAGGCGCATTGGACGACCGGGTGCGAACGCTCTCCTTGCATGCTCTGCTATACCAGCGGCACCACCGGGCAGCCGAAGGGCGTGGTCTACACCCATCGTTCGCAAGTGCTGCACACGTTGGCGATGATCGCTCCCTCTGCGCTGGATCTAGCGCCGCGCTCGGTGGTCTTGCCGATCGTGCCGATGTTCCATGCCAACAACTGGGGGCTGCCGTGGGCCTGTGCCGCCAGCGGGGCGAAGATGGTCTGGAGCCAGACCAACGACCCCGATGCGCTCTGCACGTTGATGCGCGAGGAGGGGGTGACCCACGTGGCGGGTGTGCCCACCGTGTGGTTCTCCATGTTCGAACATCTGGAGCGGACCGGGGGCGAGCTTCCGCCGATTAGACAAGTGCTGTCCGGCGGCGCGTCGGTCCCGGCCAGCGTGGTCGAGCGGCTAATGCGCGCGGGCGTGCGGGTGGTGCAGGCTTGGGGCATGACCGAGACTTCGCCCATCGCCACGGTGACTTACGAGCCGGCGGATTGGGACGGGATGACGTTCGAGCAGCAGGTGGCGGTCAAGTCCAGCCAGGGCCGGCCGCTCTACGGCGCGGAAGTGCGAGTGACCGCGCTGGACGATCCGAACCGGGAGCTGCCGCATGATGGCGACACTTCGGGGGCGCTGCAGGTGCGCGGCCCCTGGACCGTGCAGCGCTATTTCCGGGCCGAAGACGATGCGGTCGATAGCGCCCAGTGGTTCGGGACGGGTGACGTCGCCACGATCGCGCCCGACGGCACGCTGCACCTGACCGACCGCACCAAGGACCTGATCAAGTCAGGCGGGGAGTGGATCAGTTCGGTGGAGCTGGAAAACGCCGCAGTCGGCCATCCCGACGTGCTGGAGGCGGCCGCCATCGGCATTCCGCATCCTAAATGGGATGAGCGGCCTTTGCTGGCGGTCGTGCGGAAGCCGGGCGTTACCCTCGCAGCGGCCGACCTGCAGAACTATCTGGCCGGCAAAGTGGCACGCTGGTGGTTGCCCGACGCCATCGAGTTCGTAGAGGAACTGCCGCACACCGGCAGCGGCAAGCTGGACAAGAAGGCGCTGCGGCGCCTCTATGCCGATTACTCGCTACCGGCCTGAGGCGGGATCCTTAATCCTTGTGGTTAAGGTTGTCGGCAGCATCCTTCGCTGCATCGCCGACCTTGTTCGCGGCATCGCCGACATCCTGCGCGGCGTTGGCGACGGCATTGTCGCGGGCACTCTCGCTCGCGCTCTGGCGGCTGAATAGGTAGATGCCGCCGATCACCGCGATCAGCAGCGCCAGCGCCATTATGATACCCGCGCCGCCGCCGGAGCCACGCTCGCGAATGACGGTGGTGGTATGGACCGGCGCTTCCGGCGCGCGATCGGTCTCCACGATCCTTTCCTCCATGTCGGGCCTCCTGTCCTGTCCCGTTCGATGGAGGAGAGAACACGCCAAGCCCGGTCCGGTTGCCGGCGGCGCTTCAGCGATCCCGATATTCGGGCACGCGGCGCGCGCGGAAGGCGGAGACGCCCTCGGCGAAATCCTCGCTCATCAGCATCATCACCTGTTGCCGGTCTTCCAGCGCCATCGCGTCCGATAGCGAGCGTGCGTCAAGGTTGCGGTTGATCGCATCCTTGGTCAGCCGAAGTCCCATCGGGGCATTGGCCAGCATCTCATCCGCGACGGCCAGTGCCCGGTCCAGCAGATCCTCACGCGGGACGATCATGCCCAGCAAGCCGTGGCGCAGCGCGGTTTCCGCGTCCATGAAGCGGCCCGTCAGCATGTATTCCGCCGCTACCGACGCGCCGACCATGCGCGGCAGAAAGTAGCTGCATCCCAGATCGCATCCGCCCAGGCCGACCTTGATGTAGGCGGCGTTCATCTTGAGGTCCGGCGTGCCGTAGCGAATGTCGCAGGCCAGCAGCAGCGAGAAGCCGGCCCCGCAGGCGGCGCCATGGCCCAGGCCGATGATCGGCTGCGGGCAGGCGCGCATCAGTTCCAGCAGCCCGGCGATCGAGCGCTGAAGGTGCCAGCAATGCTGCAACGCCCCGCGCGAACGGTCGTTGTCCCACCCGGCAAGGTCCAGCCCGGCGCTGAAATGCCGGCCATCGGCGCGCAGCACCACTACGCGCACGTCCTGCCGATCGGGCAACTCCGTGAAGTATTCGCGCAAGGCGAATGTCATGGCTTCGTCAAACGTATTGAGCGCTTCTGCGCGGTTCAGTGTCACCACCTCGACCGCGCCACGCGTTTCGATGACTATCGGGTTATCGGACATCGCACCCTCCCTTGCTCATGGGGCCCTTGCTCATGGGCAAGCCCTAGGCGGCCGCGCGGAACGCCGACACGACCGCAAAGGAACGGGCTTTTGTCTAAAACAGAGCGAGTTGCCCGTCTCTGCTCGGCGGCCGGAATTGCGAGCAGTCGAGCGCGACTTGCGGCTTGCCGAAGCCCAGCCGCCGCATCGCCACTGCAAAGCGCTGCCGGAACACTTGTGCCCACACGCCATCGGGCCTCATGCGGGAAAAGAACTGCGGATCGTTGTCGCGCCCTTCGCGCATCGACTGAATGGTCGCCATGACCTTGCCGGCGCGGTCCGGGAAATGGGTGTCCAGCCATTCGCGGAACAACGGGGCGACTTCGTGGGGCAGGCGCACGATGATCCACGACGCGCTGCGAATTCCGCGCTCCGCCGCGGCCTCCAGAATGCCTTCGATATAGGTGTCGGTGATCGCCGGGATCACCGGTGCCACCGACACGTGCGTGGGCACGCCCGCTTCGGCCAGCTTGCCCAGCGCGGCAAGGCGCTTGGCAGGGGCAGCCGCGCGCGGCTCCAGCAGGCGGGAGAGCGCCGGGTCCATGCTGGTGACCGATACGGCCACGTGGGTCAGGTTGTGGCGCGCCAGTTCGGCCAGAATGTCCAGATCGCGCACCACCCGGTCAGACTTGGTGGTGATCGTTACCGGATGGCGCACTTCCAGACAAAGTTCGAGTATCTGGCGCGTCAGCCCGTAGCGCGCCTCGATCGGCTGGTAAGGATCGGTATTGGTGCCCATGGCGATGGGGGCAGGGCGGTAGCTGGGCTTCGCCAGCGTTTCGCGCAGCAGCTTTACCGCCTGCGGCTTCACGAAGAGCTTCGTTTCGAAATCGAGGCCGGGCGACAGGTCGTGATAGGCGTGGGTGGGCCGCGCAAAACAGTAGATGCAGCCGTGCTCGCAGCCATTGTAGGCATTGATCGAGCGGTCGAACGGAACGTCCGGCGACTTGTTGAAGGACAGGATCGTGCGCGGCGTCAGTTCGGTTACCGTGGTGCGCAGCGGCGGCGGTTCGCCGTCGATATCGGCCGACGCGTCCAGCCAGTCGCCATCGGCCTCCCGCTGGTGAAGGTTGAAGCGCGTGCTGGCCTGTCCGGAGACGGCCCCTCTGCCCTTGTGGACTCGCATTCCAACATTGTGAACATAACGGGAACAAAAGGCAAGTGAGTCGGGCTCGGTTGATCTTGTGTTCGGCTGGCCCTACGCATGCCGATCTTCAAAGGAGTTCAGATGGCAGGGGCAGTACGCAGGATCGGGGCGGAAACGTCGGCTACGCGGGCGCGTATCGTGGAAGCGGCGGTCGACCTGATCCGGGACGAAGGCTATGCCGCCGCCAGCACGCGCCGAGTGGCGGCCCGTGCAGGACTGAAGCCCTCGCTGGTGCATTACTATTTCCCCACCACCGACGATCTGCTGCTGGAAGTCTGCCGCCAGGGCGCGGCGGATAGCGACGCGATGATCGAGCAGGCACTGGCCAGCGACGATCCCGTACGCGCGCTCTGGGGCTTCTTCGTCGATACCAGCCGCACTGCGATGTCTCTGGAATTCATGGCGCTGGCCAACCATCGCCCCGCCGTGCGTGAGAAGATGGCGGAGCACAGCGTCGCCATGCGCAAGCGCCAGGTGGAAATCATCGAGCACTTGTTCGGCGATCGCCTGAAAGTGCTGGAAGGGTTCGATCCGGCGGGCCTTGCGCTGATGCTGGCCGGGATCGGCCGCTGCATCGTCATGGAAGAGGGGCTTGGCGTCACCGATGGGCATGCGCAGGCCCGGGCTACGGTCGAATCGTGGCTGGACCGGCTCGAAGCGAAGCCCTGACACGCGACTTGTCCGGCGAAACGCGCGCTGGCGATTGATTGCAGCGGCACTCCACGCTTGTTTGAACAGGCGTTCAGTCCATGATATCGCCCTCTCCGAACGCTGCACGGCGGCGTAATGTTGTTTGGAGAGTTTGCACGATGTCGGTCGCGACCAAGACCCAGCTGAAGGCAGAGGCGCTCAAGCCGAAGATCGGCAGCCGCGTTCTCAATACCAAGGAAGAACTGCTCTCGGGCGAGATCGCGGCGGAAATTCGCGAACTGCTGGAAGCGCGCGGTGTGCTGGTGTTCCCGCAAGTGAATTTCAGCGATGAAGAGCAGATCGCCTTTACCAAGACGCTCGGCACATTCGCGCCGGAGCGCAAGGGCGGTGACGAAGTGATCTCGAAGATCACGCTGGACGCCAAGGAAAACCCGATGGCGGCAGAGTACCTGAAGGGTTCGCTCTACTGGCATATCGATGGCACCCGCAACGACGTGCCGATCCTGGCCTCGCTGCTTTCCTGCCGCGTGCCGAGCCCCAGGGGCACCGGCAACACCGGTTTCGCCAACACCTACGCCGCGTTCGAGGATCTGCCGGCCGACAAGCAGGCCGAATACGAGCAGTACCGCGTGGTTCACGGGCCTTGGGCCAGCCTGTTCTACTATGAGCCGGAACCCAGCCTCGCCAAGCTTCAGGGCTATGCCCAGATCGGTGAGCAGGAACTGCCGCTGGTGTGGAAGCACAAGTCCGGCCGCAAGAGCCTGGTGATCGGCTGCACTTCTGCGCAGGTTATCGGCAAGTCGGCGCTGGAAAGCGCGATGATCATCCACGGTCTGCGCGAATGGGCGACCGGGCCTGAGTTCACCTACAGCCACGAATGGGAAGTCGGCGATCTCGTCATGTGGGACAATACCGGCACCATGCACCGCGCCGAGGCGTACGACCCGAATTGCGGCCGCATGATGCACCGTACCAAGCTCGAGGGCGAAGAACCCTTCGAATAAGGTTGGCACCAAAGGCGTCGGGGGGCGCCGTCCAGCCATCCTTTGCAACCCGCCGGGCCTTCGGGTCCGGCGGGTTCTTTTATGGCTCACGGGGCAGTTCTTGACGCTGCTTGCAAGCGTGCTGTACGAATGTTCAGCAAATGAACGCCGCAGAGCGTCTGGGAGAGCATTCGATGGCAACGACTTCGATTCCATCCGCCCATTGGAACGTTTCCGATGCCGCGCCCGAGATTGGTGCGGTGATCCGGGCCGACAAGGATACGCTGCTGTCCGGCAGCCGGGCCGCGGAAATCCGCGACCTGCTGGAAGCGCGCGGCGTGCTGGTGTTCCCCGAGTCCAATTTCACGGATGATGAGCAGATCGCCTTCACCAAGACCCTCGGCACTTTCGCGCATGAAGTGCATGAGCAGGCGGGCAAGGATGGCGACAATGTCTATCCGATCACGATGGACACGCGGATCAATCCGAACGCCGATTACCTGAAGGGCGCGTTCTTCTGGCATATCGACGGCACCATGTCGCAAGTGCCGATCCGCGCCTCGATCCTGTCGAGCCGCAAGCTCTCCGAAGAGGGCGGCGATACCGAGTTCTGCAATACCTACGCAGCCTATGACGCGCTGCCCGAAGAGGACAAGGCCGCGATCGAGGGGCTGCAAGTCGTTCATTCGCTCTGGCGGTCGCAGCTCTATCACCAGCCCGAGCCGAGCTACGAATTGCTCATGGCGTGGAAGTCGCGCGGGGAGAATACGCTGCCGCTGGTCTGGACCCACGAATCGGGGCGCAAGTCGCTGGTGCTGGGCAATACGGCGCAGCAAGTGGTCGGCATGGACTGGGCCAAGAGTGAGGAACTGCTGGTCCGCCTGCGTGACTGGGCGACGCAGCCGCGCTTCGTCTATCGCCACAAGTGGACGCTGGGCGAGACGGTGATCTGGGACAACACCGGAACCATGCACCGCGCCACCTGGTATCCGGCTAATAGCGGCCGGCTGATGCACCGTACCAAGCTGGAGGGCGAGGAAGCCTTCGCCTGATGGGCTGAGGCTTTTGGCCCGTTGATCCGGCAGGACAGGATCGTTCTGCTGCACCGGTTGCGTAAATAATCTCCGTCATCCCCGCGAAGGCGGGGATCCCGCTTGTTCTTCTTCAGGCGCGCGGACCGATCCGTCCCGGCAGACGTCTCAGCCTGACCGCTAGAAAGCGGGACCCCCACCTTCGCGGGGGCGACGGTGGAAAAATACGACAGAAACGCGGTTTGGTGAGGCGCCCATGCTCACCAGCCTGTCGCTGACAAAAGAAAGCCCTCCGCCTTTGCAGGCGGAGGGCTTTCTTCGAACTCAGGTCCAGTCAGACGCCGAATCTGAGTTGGGGGCTCAGGCCCAGGCAGCCATCTTGGCTTCGAGGTTCTTCACGATTTCCTCGAAGAACTGCTCGGTGGTCATCCAGTTCTGGTCCGGACCGATCAGCAGGGCGAGGTCCTTGGTCATCTTGCCGCTTTCGACGGTTTCGATGCAGACCTGCTCCAGCGTCTCGGCGAACTTCACCACTTCCGGCGTCTCGTCGAACTTGCCGCGATAGGCGATGCCGCGCGTCCAGGCGAAGATCGAGGCGATCGGGTTGGTCGAAGTCGCCTTGCCCTGCTGGTGCTGGCGGTAGTGACGGGTGACCGTGCCGTGGGCGGCTTCCGCTTCGACGGTCTTGCCGTCGGGCGAGAGCAGGACCGAGGTCATCAGGCCCAGCGAGCCGAAGCCCTGTGCAACGGTGTCCGACTGCACGTCGCCGTCGTAGTTCTTGCAGGCCCAGACGAACTTGCCCGACCACTTGAGCGCCGAGGCGACCATGTCGTCGATCAGGCGGTGCTCGTAGATGATGCCGGCGTCCTTGAACTTCTGCGCGAAGCCCTCGTTGTCGAACACTTCCTGGAACAGATCCTTGAAGCGGCCGTCATAGGCCTTGAGGATGGTGTTCTTGGTCGACAGGTAGACCGGCCAACCGAGGTTGAGGCCATAGTTGAACGAGGCGCGTGCGAAGTCGCGGATCGATTCGTCCAGGTTGTACATCGCCATGGCGACGCCCGGAGCCGGGAAGTCGAACACGTCGAGGTCGATCTTCTCGCCGTTCTCGCCGTCCCACACCAGGCGCAGCTTGCCGGCGCCGGGGATCAGGGTGTCGGTGGCCTTGTATTGGTCGCCGAACGCGTGACGGCCGACAACGATCGGGTCGGTCCAGCCCGGAACCAGGCGGGGAACGTTCGAGATCACGATCGGCTCGCGGAACACGACGCCGCCCAGGATGTTGCGGATCGTGCCGTTGGGCGACTTCCACATCTTCTTGAGGTTGAATTCGGTCACGCGCGCTTCGTCGGGCGTGATGGTCGCGCACTTCACGGCAACGCCGAATTCCTTGGTGGCGTTGGCGGCATCGACCGTGATCTGGTCGTTGGTTTCGTCGCGCTTTTCGACCGAGAGATCGTAGTACTTGAGATCAACGTCGAGGTAGGGAAGGACCAGTCGTTCACGGATCCACTGCCAGATGATCCGCGTCATCTCATCGCCGTCCATCTCGACGATGGGGTTCTTGACCTTGATTTTCGCCATTCCTGAAGACTCCCCTGGGGATAGAAATTGGGCGTCTCTTAGGCAGCGGCGGAGCGGTTAGCAAGGCAGGTATCGGCCCGGCGACGCGCAATGCGCGGCAGCGCGCTTGCATGGTGCGGCATGATCGGCTGGCATGATGGGTGGTGCATCGTCAGGCGGCTCGATCAGCTTTCGGTATGATCCTCATGTGCTTTGCGCAGCCGGTGCGTGGTCCAGGCGACGAATGCGACCACGAAGGGCACGCTGATGCCGGTGGCCAATTCGTAATCGGGCCAATGCCATGCCGCGTGCGAGGCCTTGGCCAGATAGCCGACCAGACTGACGGTATAGTAAGAGATCGCCGCGACGGAGAGGCCCTCGACCGTCTGCTGCAGGCGCAACTGCATGGCATTGCGCCGATCGAGCGAGGCCAGCAGGTCGCGGTTCTGCGCCGCGATCTCGGTATCGATGCGCGTGCGCAGAAGTTCGGCGGTCCAGGTGACGCGCCCGGCCAGATCGTCAAGCCGCTGCACGAAGCTGGCACATGTCTGCACGGCCGGGTGGAGGCGTCGCTGGGTGAAGCCCACCAGCGTCTGCCCGCCGCCGACGTCGCTGACCGCAAGCGACTGCACGCGGTCGTCGCAGATCGCCGCATAGGCGGCGGTTGCGCTCATGCGATAGCGGGTGGTGGCGGCGATCTGTGCGATTCGGGAGCCAAGTTCGCCGATTGCGTGGAGCAGTTCCTCGCGCGGGCGCACGGCATGGTCGATATCGGCGCTCAGCCGGGCCAGGCTTTCCTCGATCCGCCGCAGTTCGGGGCCGTGCTCCTGCGCGGCGGGCAGGCCGAGCAGCGCGAGCTTGCGATAATTGCCCAGTTCCAGCAGCGACTGGGCAAGGGCGGGGATGCGGCGCGGATCGTCATCGCGCACGGCCACGAACATTCGACCGAAACCGGAGTGGAGGCGGAAGTCCGACCAGATTCGCGCATGGCCGGCATGAACATCGCAGACGACCAGATCGTTGGCGTCGAACCACTGTTCCAGATGCTGGGGAAGCCGGCCGGGATCGCCGGTGCGGCAGATTGCCAGGAAACTGGAGCGGATGATCGCGCCAGGCATCCGGTCGAGCCATGGTGCGATGAATGGTGCAAAGGCCTCCTCATCGAATGGCGAATCGAAAGCGCCGGTAATGATGAAGTTGTAGGTGGCGAACTCGCTGTGGCGTTCCCAGACGAGCGTGGCGCCGCCCAGGTCGATCACCGCGTGACGGGCGCCCTTGGCATCGAAGTGGACGGCTGCGGCATCGAGTTCGGCATCGCTGGCCAGCAACACGATTTGCATCAGGCGGGCGGGAGCGGAGAAGGGCGGCAGCTTTCGGCTGTGCATCTCCGCCGTCAGGCTGGCGCGCTCAGGCCGGCTGCGCCGGGCCATTTCGGCGCGAATCTCGTCGAACATGGCTGCCGTTGCCTTTTGCGATTGGCGTTGCCTTTGATGTTCCGTGTCGGAGTGTTGCCCGCAAGCGCTAAAAGTGGTGACGCAGTTGCGTTTTGGACCAATCGCCTTTTTCGGAATCGCGAAGCCGGGACAGGTTGGCCGGGGCGGGAGTGATTTCACTCGGGTAGCGGTCTAGCGGCCGCCCCTCAGTCCGCGAGGACTGGCTCCCGACACTTTCTCATCCGAGGGGACTGCGGGTGTGGGCTGGACAAAGAAAAACCCCGCGAAATCCGAGGATTTCCGGGGTTTCTCGAATGGTGGGCGTAGCAAGGATTGAACTTGCGACCCCTACGATGTCAACATAGTGCTCTACCACTGAGCTATACGCCCGCACCATTCGGTCAGTCCGTAGCGGCGTGGTGTGCCGCTCGGTGGAGTGGGCCTCTAACGGTGACCCATCCGGTTGGCAACCCGCTTTTTCAAAAAACTTCGGCTTCCGATTTTCGTGCCTGTGGATTGCCTGTGGATGAAACGCGTTAGAGCTGCGCGTGCTCGGACAGGCCGAAGACGCGCTGCACTTCCATCACGATGTCGCGCAAGTGGAACGGCTTCGACAACACCTTGGCGTGCGGAGCCTCTCGACTGGCGCGCAGGGTAACTGCGGCGAAGCCAGTGATGAACATGACCTTGGTAGTGGGCGAAATGTCGGCGCAGCGCTGCGCCAGTTCGATTCCGTCCATCTCGGGCATGACGATGTCGGAAAGCAGCAGGTCGAAATGCTCGCGTTCCAGCAGGGGCAGTGCGGCAGTGCCCCGGTCGACGGCAGTAATGTCGTAGCCGGCGTTCTGCAAAGCCCTGGCAAGGTAGGTGCGCATGGCCTGGTCGTCTTCGGCAAGCAGGATGCGGATCATCGGCGTTATGTCCTGAATCGTTCGTAGACAGCGCGTCGCGCTGGTTAAGGCCATAGACATAGCGCTTAACCCGTTAAAATTCTCGTCCGGAAAAAGCGGGTGACCGGATACGGGACGCTTTGACTTGCACGGGGCGAAGCGCCAGTTTTGGGGGATGGTATCGGGTTCCGGCGAGAGCGATTCGCAAAAACAGTCCGGGGGCTGGATTCCCGGCGCTTCGGGCATACCGGCTTTCACTTTCGAAGGGGCGGAGCCTTCCATCCTTCCCGTGCTGATCGCCGTGCCGCATGCCGGTCGGGCCTATCCGCGCGCCTTGCTGGACGATCTGCGCCATCCCGATTCGGTCGCCCTGCGGCTGGAGGATCGCTACGTGGATCGGATCGCCCAGGCGGTTGCGCGTGAGACGGGTGCCGGTCTCCTGCTGGCACAAGCGCCGCGGGCGATGATCGATCTCAATCGCGCGCCTGACGATATCGATTGGGACATGTTCGGTCGCGCTGCCCGCCCCGAATCGCCGGGCCTGCCCAGCCGGCGCGCGCGCAGCGGGCTCGGGCTGATTCCCCGGCGCCTGCCCGGCGTGGGTGAGCTATGGCGCAGGCGGCACGAGCGGGCCGATCTTGCCGCGCGTATAGAAGGCATCCATCAGCCTTATCACGACGCACTGGCGCGGCATCTGGCCGCCTTGCGCGATCGGTGGGGGGCGGCCCTGCTGCTGGACCTCCATTCGATGCCGCCCCTGCCTGCGCGGATAGGCGGAGAGCCGCCGCGATTCGTCGTCGGGGATCGCTTTGGGGCCACTTGTCATGGCAGCCTGATCGCGGGCGCCTTTTCCTGGTTTGCGGCGCATGGCGCGATTGCCGCGCATAACCGGCCCTATGCCGGTGGCTATGTGCTGGAACGCCATGCCGTTCCGGGGGAGGGGATCCACGCCATCCAACTGGAGGTGGATCGCAGTTGCTATCTCGATTCGCACCTGTCGGAGCCAGGGTCTGGCTTGCCCGGAACGATCGAACTGCTGACGGGGCTGGTTCGCCATCTGGCGGCGGGCGTGAGCGAATTGGGCGGGAAGGATTGGGATCAGGCTGCGGAATGATTCGCGGCTAACCATTCGCGGCTGGCCAAGGCCTTCGCGGGGCAAGTGTCGCCAAAACCGCAGGTTTGCCCAAGACATTAAAAAACCACCTCGCGCGATGCGCGAGGTGGCCAAGGTTCAGGGAGGAGGTGCACGATGTGCACCAACCCGACCGGGCCATGAGGGTAGCGCCGATCAGGCGCTGCCAACTTAGCAAACCTTGGCCGACATTCAACCCTTAGAATGAAGCAAAGTGTAACGACTTTGCAAGGCCGTGGATAAAAGCTGACACAGATTGGGGTGAGAGTGTGACAAAAATGTCAAAAATCTCTCACCCCATTGGATCTCCCGGCTTGAAAAGCCGGTTTAAGGTCAGGCGTTGGCCGGGATCTGCGGGCCCTTGCCCTGCGAAACCTGGCGACCAAAGATGTCGCGAACCAGGTCGAGCGAGAAGAGGTGGGCGTAGATCAGCGGCAGCATGCCGTTCTGGTTCCACTGGCGCAGCACGTCACCGCGCATTTCGCGCAGCTTGGTTTCGTCCACCATCTGGAAGCCGCGATAGGTGAAGGGCTGGCCGGTGCCGATGTCGATGTTCAGCTCGCCTTCCATCAGCAGGTTGTGCTTGGCCAGCTCAGCCATGAAGTTGGCGGTCTTGGTGCCGGCGATCTCGAAGTTCTCGCAGAACTTGAGCATGTTCTTCGTGGCGTCGGTCGGCTCGCCTTCGTTGAACAGGGCTTCGCCTTCTTCCATCTCGCCGACGAGGTCGCTCGACGGGTCGATGCAGAGCGACAGCTCTTCACTGTCCGGACGCAGACGTGCCAGCATGAAGGGATAGCGGCGGGCATAGGCCGGGATGTAGACCGGCTGGCCGACAATGCCTTCATCGTCGACAAAGACGTTCACGCCTTCGTTCATGCCCATCAGGATCAGCGGAACCGGATTCTCACCCGAAGTGAAGATGATCGGGTAGTGGCGCTGGGCCTGCGGAAATTCCTCAACGGTCAGCGGCACCGAGTTTACGCCGACCAGCCAGGTGGCCTTGTCGGTCGAACGGGTCTTCCAGCTGGCGTGCTGCTGGGAATTCAGCGGCACAAGGTCCTTGTAGAACAGGGGCAGGGCAGGATTCTGCGGCGCGGTGGCCATTGCGATACTCTCCGCAAGTCTGGGAAATTTCCAAGAGCGCCGCTTTATAAGGCGAAGGGAGCGCACGCAAGCGCGCTCCCGGGCCGAAACGGGGATATCCGGCGAGTCGCTTAGATCAGCTTGCCGGGGTTGAGCAGGCCCTGCGGATCGAGCGCCTGCTTCACCGCATGCAGGATCGACAGCGCCACCGGATCGCCAAGGCGCGCCAGTTCGTCGCGCTTGAGCTGGCCGATGCCGTGCTCTGCCGAGATCGAGCCGCCCCATTCGGTGACCAGATCGTGGACGTAACGGCTGATTTCCTTGCCTTCGTGGGCCTGCCAGGCGGCGCCGTCGGTCACGCTGGGGGCGATCACGTGGTAATGCACGTTGCCGTCGCCCAAGTGTCCGAACGCGACGGCTTCGGTGCCGGGCCACTTCGCCTCGATCATCGGCGCCGTGGTCTCCACGAAGTCGGGCATCTTCTCGACGGGGACCGAGATGTCGTGCTGAACGGCCGGGCCGCGCGCGCGTTCCGCCGGGGCAACCGATTCGCGCAGCAGCCACATGGCCTCTGCCTGCGCTTCGCTGGTGGACATGGTGGCGTCTTCCAGCATTTCCGCCTCGAAGGCATCGGCCATCATCGCCTCGCAGCGGTCGCGCAGAGTGTCGGCGGCGGTCCGGTCGGCGACGACTTCGATCAGCACGTGCCAGCCATGGCGCCCTTCCAGCGGCGCGCGCGCGTCGGGCATGTGTTCCAACACGGCGTCGAGGCAGGCCTGCGGCATCACCTCGAACCCTTCCAGCGCATTGCCGGCGGCATCCTCGCAATGGAGCAGCAGCTTGCGCGCGGCGCCCAGCGTGGGCACGCCGGCCCAGATCACCACGCGTTCGGCAACGGCGGGCTCCAGCTTCAGAGTGGCGGCGGTGACCATGCCCATCGTCCCTTCGGAGCCGATGAACAACTGCTTGAGGTCGAACCCGCGATTGTCCTTCTTGAGCGGGGTGAGCATCGAATAGCCGCGGCCATCGGCCAGCACGACCTCAAGCCCCAACACCAGTGCGCGCATGGAGCCATGGCGAAGCACTTGCGTGCCGCCCGCATTCGTGGAGATCAGCCCGCCGACCGTCGCCGAGCCCTTGCCGCCCAGCGAGAGCGGAAAGCGCAGGCCTTGTGCCTCGGCGATTTCGTGCAGGTTCTGGAGCACCACGCCTGCCTCGCACGTGATCTGGCGCGCTTCGGCGTCGAAGTGGCGAACCGTTGCCATGCGGCGCAACGAGACGAGGAGGGCGTGGCCGCCTTGATCGGGCGTGGCGCCGCCGGACATGCCGCTGTTGCCGCCTTGCGGGACGATCGCGATGCCGTGTCGGGTGCAGAGTGCGGCCAGCGCCGAAAGCTCTTCGGTGGTGGCCGGCGATGCCATGGCCAGCGCCTTCCCGGTGAAGCGGCCGCGCCAGTCGGTCAGCCAGGGGGCCAGCAGATCGGCATCGGCGGTAAGGCCGCGCGGGCCCAGCAGCGCGGCGGCTTCGGCCAGGAATGCATCGGCGGAGTGGGCGGCGGGCGCCTGGGTGGGGCTTTCGGTGATCGTCATACGGGCGATATGGCACAGCCGCCTGTTGGTTTCACGTGGTTTGCAGCCGGGACGGCTTGCCGTTTGGGTTAAGCGGTGGTTCAAGCTCCAGCACTAAGGGGAGGGGCGCGGCCTTGTTGCGCTCCAGGCCGTTCGGGGATCAGCTCTTTTCATGAATCTAGCGTCAGTCCTGTTATATCCGCTCATGCTGCTGTTCCCGGCGGCAGGCGGAAGCGACCGGGACAAGGGTGATTCGTCGCACCCGAAGGAGGCGGTTCAGCCCGATTCGGCCGGCTATGCCACGCCGGAGGACGATGCAGCCGGCGGTTGGCCGGCAGGCTGGGCCGATTCGGTGGGGGCTCATCCGACCGGAGTTCATCCGTTCGCCATTTCCGCTTTTCAGGGACGAGAGGCGGGGGACGCCTGGCAAATCCGGATCGAGCAGCGCATGACCATCCGGATTTCCCCGCGCATGCCCTTGCCGGCGCCGCCCGATGGCGAAGATCCCATCTCGCTGCCCCAACGGGCTCCGCACTATGCGGAGCGCAAGATCGGCAAGTGTCTGCCAATCGCCGGAATTGCGGGCGTGCAGCCGGACGGTCAGCGCAATCTGCTGCTCTACATGCGTGATCGCCGGATCATCAGCGCGGAACTGGAGCGAGCCTGCCGCGCGGGTGCATTCTATTCCGGTTTCCTGCTCTCCCGATCGCCGGATGGGCAGCTTTGCGTGGATCGCGATACGCTTCTTTCGCGCAGCGGATCCAACTGCAAGCTGACCCGCATTCGCCAGCTCGTTGCCGCCGATCGCTGAGCGGGACAGTTAAATCGCCCCGCCTACGCGGATTTCCTTGACTTTCGGGGCGGTTCGGGCAAAGGGCCGCGCAGGTATACGTTCGGCCCGCGCGAAAGGCTTCGGCCCGCACTCGTTGCGATGCTTTGATGGCAGCATTGGCGATGGTAACATCGGCAGTGGCGAAATCGGCGAATACCCGTGCTTCCCTGAACTCCGGATAAACCAGTCTGCCTATGAGCTTTGCCGATCTCGGCCTGTCTGACGAATTGCTGCACGTGGTGGAAACCGCGGGTTACAGCGAACCGACTCCGATTCAGGCACAGGCCATTCCCCCGGTCCTCATGATGAAGGACCTTATCGGCATCGCGCAGACCGGCACGGGCAAGACCGCCAGCTTTGTGCTGCCGATGATCGACATTCTGGCCCATGGCCGGCGCCGCGCGCTGATGCCGCGGTCGCTGATTCTCGAACCGACGCGCGAACTGGCTGCGCAGGTTGCCGAGAATTTCGAGAAGTACGGCAAGAACCACGATCTGAAGATGGCGCTGCTGATCGGCGGCGTGCAGATGGGGGACCAGGTTAAGGCGCTGCAGGAAGGCGTTGACGTTCTGATCGCCACGCCCGGCCGCTTGATGGACCTGTTCGAGCGCGGCAAGATCCTGCTCACCGGCTGCGAAATGCTGGTGATCGACGAGGCGGACCGCATGCTCGACATGGGCTTCATCCCCGACATCGAAAGCATCTGTTCGAAGCTGCCGACCAACCGGCAGACGCTGCTGTTCTCGGCAACGATGCCGCCGCCGATCAAGAAGCTGGCGGACCGCTTCCTGTCGAACCCCAAGTATATCGAAGTCGCCCGTCCGGCCTCGACCAACACCAACATCGTCCAGCACAAGGTGGCGGTCCAGTCGCGGAAGAAGCGGGAGGTGCTGCGGCACCTGTTGAGGACGGACAACGTCACCACGGCGATTATCTTCGCCAACCGCAAGACCACGGTGCGCGAACTGGCCAAGAGCCTGAAGAGCCACGGCTTTGCCGCAGGCGAAATTCATGGCGACATGGACCAGCCCGCGCGTCTGGCCGAACTGCAGGGCTTCAAGGATGGCGCGATCAACATCCTGGTCGCCTCCGATGTTGCCGCGCGCGGCCTCGACGTGAAGGGCGTTAGCCACGTCTTCAACTTCGACACGCCCTGGCACCCGGACGATTACGTCCATCGCATCGGTCGCACCGGTCGTGGCGGCGCCACGGGCCGCGCCTTCACGCTTGTCGCGCCCGAAGATGCTGAGGCGATTGAAGGCGTGGAGAAGCTGACCGGCGGCAAGATTCCGGTGTTCGAAGTGGCGCTGGATGGTGCGGAGGCCGCGCCTGCGCGTTCCTCGCGCGCGTCGACCCGCTCGGCCGAGCGCGAAGAGAAGCCGCGCCGCGAAAAGCGTGAGCGTACCGAACGCCGTGAAGAGCGACCCGAGGAACGTCGTGAGGAGCGGGCCCAACGTCGTCCCGCGCGGGCAAGCGCGCCGGAGCGCGAAGCGCGGTCGGCACCCAAGCCGGCTCGTAGCGATGGCCGTCGCAACCGTCAGCGTGAGGAAGAAACGACGGACTTCGGGTGGAATGGCCCGATCCCCGAATTCCTCGGCGTGTCCGCGCTGGCCTGATGCAGATTTCGGGGAGCCATCGGCTCCCCGTTTTGCATTTCCAGATATTTAGCGGGGCAATCTCATGCCCTTTATCGGTATCGCGCTTGATGCGCGAAGCCCGGCTGTGCCAGATTTGCGGCATCGAGGCAGGAGACTTGGCGGATGCGGTCCGGAAGCAGAGGCGCGAAACTGGTTCTGGCACTATCGCTTTGCCTCGGCGCGGCCTGCGGCGCCCAGGCCGATCCGCAGACCGTCGTTCAGGTGGAAAACAGCAGTCTTGAAGGCATCGTTGCAGACGGTGTGATCAGTTGGAAGGGTATTCCCTTCGCCGCGCCGCCGGTGGGAGACCTTCGCTGGCGTGCACCGCAAGCCGCTGCGGACTGGGACGGCGTACGCAAGGCCGACGAATACGGCCATGACTGCATGCAGAAGCCGTTCGATGGCGATGCTGCCCCGCTTGGCACCCCGCCGGCGGAGGACTGCCTCTATGCCAATATTTGGCGGCCGGAAAAGGCGGAGGGCAAGCTGCCGGTGGTCGTTTGGATCTACGGGGGCGGTTTCGTGAACGGCGGGGCCTCGCCGCCGACCTATTCCGGGGCTGAGCTGGCCAGGCAGGGCGTGCTGTTCTTCAGCTTCAACTATCGCGTTGGCCGGTTCGGCATTTTTGCCCATCCGGCGCTGACCAAGGCCGATCAGGATGACGGCCTGCTGGGCAACTACGGCTATCTCGACCAGATTGCCGCGCTTTCCTGGGTTCAGCGCAATATAGAGGCATTCGGCGGCGATCCCGACAATGTGACGATCATCGGCGAAAGCGCGGGCGGGATGTCGGTGCACAACCTCGTCACCTCGCCCATGGCCAACGGTTTGTTCGACAAGGCGGTGGTTCTGTCCGGAGGGGACGGCACGCCGCTGGCCGACCCGGATCTCGCCTCGGCCGAAGCGGACGGCCTGCGCTTTGCGGAAGGCAAGGGCATTGCGCCTGACGATCCGGAGGTCGTGGCCAAGCTGCGCGCGCTGTCGGCGGACGATGTGGTGGACGGGCTGAACCTCGCTGCGCTTTTTGCGCCGTCGGATACGCCGCGCACTTTCGCGAGCCCGTTTCCGGACGGACGCATCGCGGTGGACCAGCGCAAGGCTTATGCCTCGGCCGAATTTCGGGAGGTGCCGATGATCATTGGCGCCACCAGCGATGATATTGGCGGCGTCACCGGCGGCATGATCGCGGGCGCGCGCCAGATTTCGGGGCTGGTGGCCGATCAGGGCGTTCCGGTCTGGGAATACCGCTTCGGTTATGTCGCCACTTCGCTGTCGGCCGAAGGCAGGGGGGAAAAGGGTGCGGCGCATGCCAGTGACATTCCCTTCTTCCTAGGCACGCAGGCGGTCAAGTACGGCGATGCCACCAGCGAGCGCGACAACGAAATGGGCCGGACCATAAGCGCCTATGTCGCCAATTTCGCGAAGACGGGGGATCCCAACGGGGCGGGGCTGCCGGCATGGCGTCCGCGTTCACGCCAGGGCGAGGCGATCATGGATTTTGCGCCGGACGGTTCGGCCACCTTCGGGCCCGATCCACTGCTGTCGCAGATCGAGGCAGCGCCGGACGGGCAATAGGCGTCAGATCACTGGGGGGTACCGGCGGAAGATTGCGTCCACGGTCCCAAGGACGGGCGCGTATTGCTGGCATGAAGCAGATGGGCGGGCATCCCCCAGCTGCCGGATGGAGTTCGCGATGGTTTGCAAAACCTAAACGCTCGTACGTTCGGATGATCCTGCAAACCATTTAAATGGCTGTTTACCAGCACTCAGTCAGAAATTTATCCGTGCCCGACCGTTTCGGTTGGGTGGGGGACTTCGATGACACTGGCTCGCCTGATCCATTTTGCGGAATGTGCATTTCTGCTTTTGCTTGCCTATCTGGTGGTTGGGCGGATGCTGCCGGCCATACCGCAGCATCCGCAGCTCTTGGTGTTTCTGATTGCCGAGCTGCTGGGTGTGGCGCTGATCCTGCTGCAGCGACCGGGTGACGTGGCGACGGGGCTAAAGACGGTATTGCTGGGCTTCGGCGGCACCGGTGCGGCGCTGCTGGTCGTGCCGAACGGCGTGCAACTGGCGCCCGATATCGTCTCGACCACGTTAATCGTCGGCGGCGTTGCGCTGTCGATCATCGCCAAGCTTTCGCTGCGGCGCAGTTTCGGGTTGGTGGCGGCCAATCGCGGCGTGAAAAGTGGCGGTCTCTATCGTCTGGTGCGCCATCCGATGTACATGGCCTATATCGTCAACCACGTCGGCTATCTGCTGCTTTACCTGTCGCCGTGGAACGTCGCGATCTACGCGCTGACCTGGATCCTGCTGTGGATGCGCACCGATGAGGAGGAGAAGGTCCTCCGCATCGATCCAAGTTATCGCGAATATGCGGCGAAAGTGCGTTCGCGACTGGTTCCCGGTGTGATCTGATATCTGGCCTGAGGCCCGCTCACACTTCGCTGGCGGGTTTCACGAAGCTGTCCAGCACGCGCTTGGCACCGGCCTGCTCGAAATCGATCTCCAGCTTGTTGCCTTCCTGCCCGGTGACTTTGCCGTAGCCGAACTTCTCGTGGAAGACGCGTGCACCGATCGCGATATCGGTGCGGGGCTTGGCGGCGAAGCTGGCGGCGCTGCGCGTCGATTCGGCGATGCGGCGCGGCTTGGGATCGTATTCCTGCGCTGCGGCGCGCTGCCAGCCGGGGCCGCGCGTCATCGTCCGTGCAGGCTGGGCGCGGGCCACTTCGGCGAAAGGATCGGCCATTTCCGTCCACTGCGCGCGCCAGAGCGAGGCACCGCCGGAAAGCGTGGTTTCCGCCTCGACATGGTCGTCCGGCAGCTCCGCGATGAAGCGAGAGGGAATCGAACTGGTCCACTGGCCATAGATGCGGCGATTGGCGGCGTGCAGGATCGTGCACTTGCGCCGTGCGCGGGTGATCGCAACGTAGGCGAGGCGGCGCTCTTCCTCCAGGCTGGCAAGGCCGCCTTCGTCCATCGCGCGCTGGGAGGGGAACACGCCTTCTTCCCAACCGGGCAGGAACACGTTGTCGAACTCCAGCCCCTTGGCGGCGTGCATGGTCATGATCGTGACCTTCTCCTCGTCCGACGCCGCATCGTTGTCCATCACGAGGCTGACGTGTTCGAGGAAGTCGCCCAGGCTTTCGTATTCCTCCATGGCGCGGGCGAGTTCGACCAGGTTTTCGAGGCGGCCCGCTGCTTCCGGTGTCTTTTCGGCCTGCAGGGCATCCGTATAGCCGCTCTCGTCCAGCACGGTGCGCATGAGGTCGGCCGGGTTCTCGGTGCCCGACAGATCGCGCCAGCGCGCAAAATCGCGCATCAGCGAGAGGAAGGTGTTGCGCGCACGGGCGGGCAGTTCGTCGGTATCGGCAATCTCGATCGCGGCCATGGCCAGCGGGATGGCCCGGCGGCGGGCGAGGGTGTGCAGCGCCTCCAGCGCCTTGGCGCCAAGGCCGCGCTTGGGGGCGTTGTAGATCCGCTCGAACGCAAGGTCGTCTGCAGGTTGAGCGATTACGCGCAGATAGGCGAGGGCGTCGCGAATTTCGGCGCGCTCGTAAAAGCGGAAGCCGCCGATAATGCGGTACTTCATGCCGATCGAGATGAAGCGGTCTTCGAACTCACGCGTTTGGTACTGCGCGCGCACGAGGATGGCGACCTGATCGAGCGGGGCGCCTTCGCGTTCCAGCCGCTCGATCTCGTCGCCCACGCGGCGTGCTTCCTCCGGCGCGTCCCACACGCCGATCACGCGGACTTTCTCACCGGGATGGCGTTCGGTCCACAGCGTCTTGCCCAGGCGCTGGGTATTCTCGCCGATCAGGCCCGAGGCAGCGGCCAGGATCTGCGGTGTGGAGCGATAGTTCTGCTCCAGCCGGATCACCTTGGCGCCGGGAAAGTCCTTTTCGAATTTAAGGATATTGGCCACTTCCGCGCCGCGCCAGGAATAGATCGACTGGTCGTCATCCCCCACCACGCAGATGTTCTTGCGCTCCTGCGCGATCAGCCGCAGCCATAAGTATTGGACCTGGTTGGTGTCCTGATATTCGTCCACCATCACGTATTTGAAGCGCTGCTGGTATTGCTCCAGCACTTCACGATTGGTGCGCAGGATGTTGAGCATGTGCAGCAGCAGGTCGCCGAAATCGCAGGCGTTCAGCGTCTTCAGGCGGTCCTGATAGAGCTGGTAGAACTTCTGGCCCCGCCCGTTGGCATAGGCCTCGTTCTCGCCGGCATCGAGATCGGCGGGGTTGAGGCCGCGATTCTTCCAGCGATCGATGCAACCGGCCAGTTGGCGCGCGGGCCAGCGCTTTTCATCCAGCCCCTCGGCCTGGATAAGCTGCTTGAGCAGGCGAAGCTGATCGTCGGTATCGATGATCGTGTAGTTTGGCTGAAGCCCCACCAGTTCGGCATGGCGGCGCAGCATCTTGGCGGCGATAGCGTGGAAGGTGCCCAGCCAGGGCATCCCCTCTACAGCGGGGCCGATCAGGTGGCCCACACGCTCCCGCATTTCGCGCGCAGCCTTGTTGGTGAACGTGACACAAAGGATCTCGCTGGGCCAGGCAAGGCGGCTGCGGACGAGATGCGCCAGCCTGCGCGTAAGCGCCGCCGTCTTGCCCGTGCCGGCCCCTGCCAGCATCAGCACCGGACCTTCGGTGGTCAGCACCGCCTCACGCTGGGGCGGGTTCAGCCCCTCGACAAGCGGGTCCGAAGCGGGGTCAGTCATGGGGGATTGCAGATCGTTCACCCGTGAACATCTAGGGAACGGGGCATCGCGGCGCAAGGCCGCTTCGTCGCATCGGCGGAACAATCCCCGGCACCGGGCGTCGCTTTCGCATAACGATCATACGGAGAGAGATGCCATGCGTATTTCCCTGTTGGCCGGGGCGGCTGTTCTGTCACTCGCCGCGCTGTCCGGCCCCATCCAGGCCCAAAGCACCGCCGGCGATGTCGCCCCCGCGCCCGAGGCGCCACCATCGCCCGCCGCGCCTTCCGATTCCGGTGCGATGACACCCGACCAGAAGAGCACTTACGATGCCTGGCCGGCCGACATGAAAGCCGACTACGATTCGTGGACGCCGGAGTACAAAGCCTACTTCTGGAGCCTGTCTGGCGAGCAGCAGAAAGGCTATTGGGCGATGACGGCCGATCAGCGCGGCCAGATCTACAAGATGAGCCCGGACCAACAGAAGATCGCCTGGACCGCCGTGGCCCAGCAGCTCAACGGACAGAAGCCGTCCACGCCGATGGCGCAGGCGAACCCGCCGGGTGAGGGCATGCCGACTACCGGCGTACCGGACCCGCAGGCGGCCGGCCAGTCGGTGCCGCCCGCCATGCCGGCGGACGAAAACTATCAGGGCGGACCCTACAAGGGGGCGCTTACTCCGCCGCCGGCAACGGCGATGGAAAAGGACTATCCGGTCTGCACGAAGAAACTTCAGGACAATTGCCGCAATCGCGGCGGCAAATGATCTGTGAAAATTTAAACAGAACTATCTTTGTTGGCGGGAACCAGAACCCGTCCGGTGAATTTCACCGGGCGGGATTCGTCTCGTCATTGGAGAAAACCGGATGTCCCGTTACTTGCTTATGCTTGCTGCCGCCGTCGTCGCGGCTCCTCTCGGAACGGCTGCCATGGCAGCGCCTCCGCCTCCCCAACAGAAGGCCGACGTGACCGCGCGCGACAGTCGTGGCCGGCCGACCGAGGTTTCGATCGACGGCCAGACTTACAAGGTCTGCTCGGCTACGGTGAAGGACAGCTGCATCAACCCGAGCCAGATCGGGGTAGTCCGCAGCACGCCCAAGAAGGCCAAGTCGGCCCACAAGAAGTAACGCCGTCAGGTATATGGGCGATCAGGCGGTGCGGCGCAGGATATGCAGCCGCGCCTTGCCGACGTCGCGCGTGGACTCAACCTCGAAGCCGCGGATCGACACGCTTTCGTCGCGCCCGGTTTCGAGGGTGACCCACGTCTGCTCGCCGATCCAGCCGAGCCGGTTCAGCTTGTCTATCGCCACTGCCCCTGCGCCGGTATCGTAAGGCGGGTCTAGCAGGACGAGGTCGAGCGTGTCTTTCGCCTGCCCCAGCGACATGACCGAGCTTGCCCGCACGTCGCTCTGCGCCTGCGCCTGCAAATTGGCGATGTTGGTGCGGATCGCGCGGATCGCGGCGGGATCCTGATCGACGAACAGGCAATGCGCCGCCCCGCGTGACAGAGCCTCTAGGCCGAGAGCGCCCGATCCCGCGAAGAAATCGGCCACTTTCAGCCCTTCGAACGTGCCAAGACGACTCGCCAGCATCGAGAACAGCGTCTCGCGCGTGCGGTCCGCCGTCGGGCGCGTGGTATCGCCCTCAGGCGTCGCCAGCTTGCGGCCGCGCCACTCGCCCGCGACGATGCGCAGGCCCGTACGTGCGTTTGCCGGCTTCATGCCTTCGCGTCCGGCAGGGTACGGCGGAAGTTCTCAAGCTCACGCTCGCTGACTTCGACGACCATGCCCTTGGGCAGATCGAGCAGGCGGAACGGGCCGTAGGACGTGCGAATCAGACGGCTGACCTGAAGACCCAGATGTTCGAGAACGCGGCGAACTTCGCGATTCTTGCCTTCGGTCAGGGTCATTTCGATCCACTGGTTGCGGCCGGTGCGACGTTCCATGTTGGCGTCGATCTTGCCGTAGACCACGCCCTCGATCTCGATCCCTTCGATCAGGTCTTCAAGCTGGTCCTGCGTGATGTCTCCGAACGTGCGTGCGCGATAAGTGCGCGGTACGCCGGTGGCGGGCAGTTCCAGCTGACGCTTGAATTCGCCATCATTGGTCAGCAGCAGCAGGCCTTCGGTATTGAGGTCGAGCCGGCCGATCGGCATCACGCGGCCCGCGCCTTCGGGCAGGGCGTTGCGCAGGGCGGTATAGATGGTCGGGCGGCCTACCGGGTCGCGCTCGGCGGTGATGAGGCCAGAGGGCTTGTGGAAGATGAAAAGGCGGGTTTCTTCCGCGTCCTTCACCGGATTGCCGTCCACGGTCACGCCGCGCAGGTTAGGCAGCACGGTGGAGGGCGTTTCGATCAGATCCTCGCCCAGCCGCACGCGGCCTTCGATGATCAGGCGCTCCGCCTCGCGCCGACTGGCGACGCCAGCGCGGGCGAGCAGCTTGGCAATGCGCTCGCCTTCGCGCACGGGCATGCCGGGCGTCTTGGCCGTGGGCGCTGCGGCGCGCGGTGCGGTGCGAACGGGCCGGGCCGGGCGGGCGCGACGCTCGTCATTGCGGCGCTCATCGGAACGAGCGGCGCCAGCGTAACGGTCATTGCCGTAGCGGTCGCTGCCGTAGCGTTCATTGCCTCCGCGCTCGTCGCGCGATCGTTCGCCGTAGGGGCGAGCGCTGCGGGGACGATCACCGCCTTCGCGTTCGCCTGAGCGGCCACCGGACGATCTGCCACCGGATGGCCTTTCGCCGAACGACCTGCCGTCGTCGGCCTTGCGCGGTCCCCGGCCGTACGTGGGCCGATCGCCGCGCTGGCCTTCGTTGCGGCCAGGGGCCCGATCGTCGCGGTTGCGATCACCGCGCGGGCGGTCATCGCTGCGGTATTCGCCGGACTTGCGTTCGCCATAGGGCTTGTTGCCGAACGACTTGCTGTCGGCAGAGTTGCGTGGGCCGCGGCCGAATGCGGGGCGTTCGCCGCGGGCGGCACCGCGCGCATCGCTGCGAGCATCGTCGCGCTGGCCTTCGCGGCGACTGTCGCCCCGTGCGCCGCGCCCGCTCGGAGCGTCGCCACGGGGGGCATCGCCACGGGCGCCGCCGCGTTGGCCGCTGCTACGAGAACCGCCACGGGGGCCGTCACGGAAGGAACCATCGCGCGAGCCGCCGCCGCCACGCTTCGGGCCGCCGGATTTAAAAGGAGGTTTGGACATTCGCCCGCCCATACCTGTTGATCGTCGCTTCATCCAGCCTTCCCTTGCGCCAAGGCCACGCTAGGTTACGGCAAATTCGCATATTTGCGTGTCTGGAACTTCGGGAGCACTGCGTGGACGCCCATAGCATCGAACAGCGTCGCGGCGTCTGGGATTCGGTAAAGCCTTATTTCGAGAAGGAATCGTTGGCTTCCTTCGCGCTGGGCCTGTCTTCCGGCTTTCCCTACGCGATGATCGGCGCGACCCTGACCACGCGCCTGGCGCAGGACGGGATCGACAAGAAGACCGTCACCGCGTTCACGCTGGCCTTCCTCGTCTACAACCTGAAGGTTTTCTGGGCCTGGATCATCGACGGCGTGCGCCTGCCGGTGATCGGCCAGATGGGCCAGCGCGTGTCATGGATGATGGTCTGCGGCCTGTTCGTGATGGCGGCGGTGCTGAACCTGGCCTTCGTCGATCCCGCGGCCGATATCAGTGCAACCATCATTGCCGCCGTATTGGTGGGCGTGGCGGGTGCCAGCTTCGACATCGTGATCGACGCCTATCGCATCGAAACGCTGAAGCCTTACCAGCTGGGCACCGGATCGGGGATGAGCCAGTATGGCTGGCGCATCGGCTCTGCCGGTGCCGGCGCACTGGCGCTGGTGCTCTCCGCACGCCATGGCTGGAGCGTGGGTTATGCCGCCTGCGCCTTCTTCGCTCTGCCTGCGATGTTGACCGCAGCGCTTCTGGGGGAGCCGGAACGCCGTAAGGTCGTGGTCGAAAAGCGCGGCGTGGTCGAAGTGTGGAATTCGATCGCGGGGCCTTTTGCAGAGTTCTTCCGCCGCAACGGCGCGTTTCTGGTCCTGACCTTCATCCTTGTTCACAAGATCGGCGATACGCTGGCGAACCTGACGTTCCGCCTGCTGTTCGACGATCTGAAGTTCTCCAATGACGAAATCGCGTTGTACGACGTCGGCCTCGGCTTCTGGGCTTACCTGATCGGCGTGTTCATCGGCGGCGTGGCATTCGCGAAGATGGGCCTCAAGCGCTCGGTCATGGTCTCGCTGATCCTGATGGGCGCCTCCAACCTCAGCTTTGCGGCGCTCGCGGCCGCTGGACACAGCAACTGGGGCATGGCGGGCGCGATCGGGTTCGAGAACATCGCATCGGGCTATGGCGGCGTGGTGGTGATCGCCTATTTCTCCGCGCTCTGCGATCTTCGCTACACCGCAGCGCAGTACGCGCTGATTTCGGCGGCGGCGAGCGTGGTCGGACGACTGCTTACCGGCACTACGGCGGGCGCCCTGATCGAGGCGATGGGCTACGTGAACTTCTACCTGCTCACCACCGTCGCATCGCTGCCGGGCATCGTGCTGTTCTGGTGGATGTGCCGCACCGGACTGGTCGATCAGGCGATGGGCACGGCGGGAGAAGACGTTTCCGAGCTGGAGGCGGATCCTTCCTGACCGAAGGGATTTTCATCAGGAGTGGGGCGACGCGAAAGGAGAAAGTGGCATGCTGCGAACGATTTGCCTTGCACTCATGCCAATGCGCGGGGCGGCCTTTGCGACCGCTTGCGGGCTGATCGCTGCGGCGCCGGCTGCCGCCATGGCTGCCGAAACCCCGCGCGATATTCTCACCACCGCCGCGTTCAACACCGATGACAAGGCGCGGGCGCTGCAACTGATCGGTCAGGCCATCGCCGGGGCCGACAGGGCTCTCGCCGCCCGCCCGGGCGATCGGGAGGCTGCGCTCCAGCGGGGCGTGGCCATCGGCTATCGGGGCAAGCTCACGCATAGCCGCACGGATGTGCGCGCCTCTTTCGACGTCTTTCAGCGGCTTCTGGCGCAGAATCCCCGCGATCCCGAAGTGCAGATGGCGATCGCCGCCTGGCACCTTGGCGCGGTGGACGAACTGGGCGGCTTCCTTGCGCGCACCGCGCTGGGCGCACGCAAGGATCAGGGCATGTCGGCAATGTCGCGGGCGATCGACTTCGGCGGCAACCGGGCATTCTATCCGGGAATGGCGGCCCTGTTGCAGATCCGCAGCGACCATGGTTCCGTCGCGCAGACGCGCAAGCTGGCAGAAGCGGCGGCCGCATCGCAGGCGCCGACGCCGCTCGACGCCATCGTGAAGCGCGCGGCCATCGCCATGTTGCCCGCATTGCGCGCCAACGACGGAAAGGCGGCGGCTGCGCTGGCGTTGAAGCTACTGCCGTTCGGCAAGTTGGGCTAAGGCTCAGTCAGGCACTTCGTCGTTGCCCTTCAGCACGACGCCGGCAAGGTAGAGCGAACCCGCGATCAGCACCGGCAGGCCATCGTTCGGCAGATCGGCCAGGGCATCACCCACGCTATCCGCCGCGAGTGCAACGGAGCCGAAGCTTTCCGGGCCATGACAATCATGACCCGGCACCGGCACCGCGCGAATGCTGGCGATGCTCTGCGCCAGCGGCGCGGTGAGCGCGCGCGGATCCTTGTTCGCCAGCATGCCGATGACAAGGTGCAGGCGCTGTCCGGCGAAATGGCGGGCAATGGCAAGGCCGGCGTCGGGATTGTGACCGCCATCCAGCCAGACCTCCCGCGCACCGGCATGGCGCGTCAGCGGGCCATGGGAAAGGCGCTGGAGCCGAGCCGGCCAGCGGGCGGCGCGGATTCCTTCTGCCATGGCTTCGGGCGATACAGTCACGCGGTCCTGATGGCGCAGGATGGCCACGGCGAGTGCGGCGTTTTCGGCCTGATGCGTGCCGGGCAGGGCAGGCAGCGGCAAGGCCAGTTCGCCGTGACGGTCCGAATATTCGATCACGTCACCCACGGCCGCGTCCCAATCGCGCCCGCGCATGTGCAGCGGCGCTCCGGCGGCAAGCGCGGCGCGCTCGATTTCGAGTTCGGCGCTTTGCGGATAGGACAGCGTGACCACGGGCGCGGGGCTGCGGACGATGCCGGCCTTCTCGAAGGCGATGCGGGCGAGCGGTTCTTCCGGCGCGCCTTCTTCGGGCCGCAGCAGGAACGCCTCATGGTCGATGCCCAGCGTGACGATTCCGCATGCGGCGGGGTGTTCGAGCACGTTGGTTGCATCCAGCCGACCGCCCAGGCCGACTTCGATCACACAGGCATCGGCCGGTTCGCGCGCGAAAGCCAGGAAGATCGCAGCTGTCGTTACTTCGAAGAAGCTGGGGCCCAGATCCTCACCCGCGTCGAGCACTTCGGCGAGCAGGTCGGCCAGCATTTCGTCTGAGATCAGTTTGCCGCCAAGGCGAATACGCTCGTTATAGCGGACCAGATGCGGCTTGGTGGCGGAATGGACCTTCAGCCCCTGCGTCTCCAACATGAAGCGCAGGTAGGTGCAGGTCGATCCCTTGCCGTTGGTGCCGGCGACATGGAAGGTGGGTGGCAGACGCTTTTGCGGATTGCCCAGCCGTTCCAGCAGGGCAAGGATCGTCTCCAGTCCAAGACGTCCCTGCGGTATGGACAGCGCGGCAAGCCGGTCAAGCTGGGCCTGGACGCGTGGGTCTTCGGAAACGGCGAAGTCTTTCATGGCACCCGTCTGGAAAAGCACATCGCGGCAAGCCTTGTCGGCCGCCGCGATGCACGGATTGCGTCCTCGTCACGCGTTTCGCAATGACGAAGTTTAGGGACGAAGTTCTGGATGTCAGCGCGCGGTGTGGACCGCTTCCGCCAGCGCGGCAGTCAGTTCGCGCAGATGGGCCGGGGCGTCCGTGCCGTGCTGCTTGACCAGATCGACCAGTGCCGAGCCCACGACCACGCCGTCCGCCACCTTCGCGATGGCACTGGCCTGTTCGGGCGTGCGCACGCCAAAGCCCACCGCGACGGGGATCGAACTGGCTGCCTTCAGCTTGGCCACGGCATCCTCGATCGAGCCCTGTGCCGCCTGCTGCATGCCGGTAACGCCCGCCACCGAGACATAGTAGAGAAAGCCCGAGGAGCCTTCGAGCACGGCGGGAAGGCGCGCGGCGTCGGTCGTCGGCGTGGCAAGGCGGATCAGCGAAACGCTCTTTTCGCGCAGGGCCGGGCCGAGTTCGGCGTCTTCCTCTGGCGGGATGTCCACGCAGATCACGCCGTCCACGCCGGCCTTCGCGCATTCGTCCGCGAACCAGTCCGCACCGCGCGCGATCATCGGGTTGGCGTAGCCCATCAGCACCAGCGGCACTTGCGCGTGGCGGGCGCGGAACTCGCCGGCGATGCGGAACACGTCGGCGGTCTTGGTACCGGCGTCGAGGCTGCGGATGTTCGCTTCCTGGATCGCCGGGCCGTCGGCCATGGGATCGGTGAACGGCATGCCGAGTTCGATCACGTCGGCACCGCCCGCGACCAGCGCGTCGAGATTGGCGGCCGTATCGCCGTCACCCCCGGTGATGAAGCAGACGAGCGCGGGGCCTTTGGAAAAGGCAGTGTTGAAGCGGGTCATAGATTAAAGCTCCACACCCAGCGCTTCGGCGACGGTGAAGATGTCCTTGTCGCCGCGGCCCGAAACGTTGACGACAAGCAGCTTGTCCTCATCCATCTCCGCCGTCAGCTGCGGCAGGGCAGCCAGCGCGTGCGAGCTTTCGAGGGCGGGGATGATGCCCTCCAACTCGCAGCAGAGCTGGAACGCGTCGAGCGCCTGCGTATCGGTGATCGGCACGTAGTTCACGCGGCCGCTCTCATGCAGCCACGAGTGTTCCGGCCCAAGCCCCGGATAGTCGAGACCGGCCGAGATCGAGTGCGCCTCGGTGATCTGACCGTCTTCGTCCTGAAGCAGATAGGTCTTGTTACCGTGCAGGATGCCGGGCTTGCCGCCGGTGAGCGACGCGGCGTGCTTGTCGGTGTCGATGCCGTGGCCCGCTGCCTCAATACCGGTCATCTGGACGTCGGGATCGTCGAGGAAGGGGTGGAACAGGCCGATCGCGTTCGATCCGCCGCCCACGGCCGCCACCAGCATGTCGGGCAGGCGGCCTTCCTTCTCCAGCATCTGTTCGCGCGTTTCCTTGCCGATGATCGACTGGAAGTCGCGCACCAGCTCAGGGTAAGGATGCGGGCCGGCGGCGGTGCCGATGATGTAGAAGGTGTCGTGAACGTTCGCGACCCAGTAGCGCAGCGCGTCGTTCATCGAGTCCTTGAGAGACTGCGACCCGCTTTCGCAGGAGACGACTTCGGCGCCCAGCAGCTTCATGCGGAACACGTTGGGCTTCTGCCGTTCGATATCCTTGGCGCCCATGAAGATCTTGCAGGGCAGGCCGAAGCGTGCGGCGACGGTCGCGGTGGCGACGCCGTGCTGGCCGGCGCCGGTTTCGGCGATGATCTTCTTCTTGCCCATGCGGATGGCCAGCAGGATCTGGCCGATGCAGTTGTTGATCTTGTGCGCGCCGGTGTGGTTCAGCTCTTCGCGCTTGAAGTAGATCTTCGGACCCTTGCCGGCAGGCGCTTGCGCCCGGAAATAGTCCGTCATGCGCGGCGCATAATAGAGCGGGCTGGGACGGCCGACGAAGTCCTTCATCAGCGCATCGAATTCCGCCCAGAACGCGGGGTCCTGCTGCGCCTTGCGGTATTCCTTTTCCAGATCGAGGATCAGCGGCATCAGCGTTTCGGCGACGTAGCGACCGCCGAACTGGCCGAAGTGGCCGGTCTCGTCGGGCATGGCGCGAAAGCTGTTCACAGGCGCGTGCGTGGTCATGACCGGGCGATTGGCAGAGCGGGGCGGCCAAGTCCAGCGCCTTCGCCGATAAACGTTTGCATGGGGATGGACCGTTCGTTTTCAATTGCAAAGCATGCAATTACGCAAACGATATTGGCAATATAGTGTCTGTAAGTGGCAGTTTCATGACGTTTTGGGGTAATAATGAATTATTTCGTTCATCTGAGCGAAAGGAAAGGAGGCGCAGCGGGCGGCTCCCCGGTGAGGGCCGGGGAAAATACTGGAGAAAAAACATGCGTATCGCACTCGTTTCGCTCGCCGCAGTCGCTGCGGCCGCCGCCACCCCCGCTCTGGCCAATGAAGCGCGCGTCGAAGCCCGCACCGGCATCATCTGGGACGGCAGCGACAGCGAAGCAGTCGCAGGCGTCGCCGTCGGTTACGACTACGACCTGGGCAGCAAGTTCTTCGCGGGCGTTGAAGGTTCGGCAGACAAGATCCTGACCAGCGACACCCGCGTTTCGTGGGGCGCCGGTGGCCGCGTTGGCTACAAGGTTACCCCGACCACCAAGCTCTATGCCAACTCGACCTGGCAGTCGAAGTTCAGCAAGTACGGCAACAGCGCCGTTGCTGTTGGCGGTGGCGTTGAGCAGGGCCTCAACGACCGCTTCTACGCCAAGGCTGAGTACAAGCACCTTCTCGTTGGCGACAACACCCCCGACGCAGACGTCGGCCTGGTTGGCGTTGGCGTGAAGTTCTGATTTGGCTGCTTCCGGCCCGAATTCGCCACCGAGGCGTCGGGCCGGGGGCAACTGAGCGGAATCGCTCCTTTGCGAGCGTAAGCCAGGGAAGGGCGGCCCATGAGGGGGCCGCCCTTTCTCGTTTGCGCGATGTGCCAGAGGTGCGGGTTAAACGCTGCGGACGGCGCGCGTGAAAGCGTCGATCCGGTCCAGGTCCTTCACGCCCGGCGCGCTTTCCACGCCGGAGGACGTGTCCACCAGCGGCGTTCCGGTCAGCCGCACGGCTTCGGCCACGTTGTCCGGCGTAAGGCCGCCGGCAAGCCCCCAGGCGACCGGGCCTTTCCAGTTGGCGACCAGGCTCCAGTCGAAGCTCAGGCCCATGCCACCCGGCAGCGTGCCCTTGGGTGTCTTGGCATCGAACAGCACCAGATCGACGGCACCGGCATAGGCAGTCGCTTTCGCGGCATCCTCTGCCGTCGCGACCGAAAGCGCCTTCCACACTGCCACACCGTAGCGCGAGCGCAGTTGGGCAGCGCGTTCGGGGCTCTCGCTTCCATGAAGCTGGAATGCGTCCAGACGGGCGCTCGTCATGGCTTCGGCAATCGTGGCGTCATCGGCATCGACGAAGAGGCCGACGCGGCCGATGCGGCCCTCGGCGCGCGCGGCCAGCAGTGCAGCCTCGGCCGGAGTGACATTGCGCGGGCTCTTGGAAAAGAACACGAAGCCCGCATGATCGGCGCGCGCGCGAATGGCGGCTTCCAACGCGTCTTGCGTGCTTATCCCGCAGATCTTGATCGCCGCTGTTGGCATGTCGTTTTTCTGGCCTAGATTGCGGCCCCAGTACTTTAGGGGACGCATGATGAACGGACTGGCCCGCTATCTAATGCCATTTGCCGCTGCTGCAATGCTGGCAGGCTGCGGCATGAAGGAGTCCTTCGCGGACGCCGGGCTGGAAGTGGCGAAGTTCCATCGCGCGCTCGATGCCGGCCGCACGCAGGAAATCTGGAACGACGCCGATCCCCAGTTGCGCAGCGCGACCCAGCAGGCACAGTTCGCGAAGCTGATCGATGCGGTTCATCGCAAGCTGGGCAAAGTGCGATCGAGCAAGCAGGTGGGATGGAACGCCAATGCCACCACTGGAGGCACTTTCGTCACGCTGACGATGGAGACCGTGTTCGAGCACGGCTCGGGCGTGGAACAGTTCGTCTATCGCAAGGGCGACGGCGGGCGCATGGCGCTGGTCGGCTACAACATCCAGTCGCAGGACATGATGCTGGATTGAGCGCGGGCTCGGTAACTTCGCGCAATCACGCGAAGGGGCATAGCAATTGCACCTTCGCGTGATTCGATTTTTCGTTCTTACTGAGCCAGTTCGAACTGGACGGTAACGTTCACCGACATCTGAAGCTCACCGGCGGCGACTGGCGGGGCAGCGGCGGCCATGTCCATCGATGCCTTGCGTGCATACATCACCGGCATCGGCGAGAACCCGCCGCTCTCGCTGATCGAGACGATGCGCACCACGCGCAGGCCGGCGGCGCGGGCGTAGAGGTCCGCGCGGGCGCGGGCGGTCTTGATGGCGTCGACGCGGGCCTCGTCCTGCGCGGCGGCGGGTTCGGACAGGGTGAAGTCCGGGCCATTGACCTGGTTGGCGCCGGCGGTCACCAGCGCGTCGATCACCTTGCCGGTGTCGGCCAGCTTGCGCTGGCGCACGTTGACGGTGTTGGTGGCCTGGTAGCCGACGATCTCACGCGGCTCGCCGGAGAAGCTGCCGTCGGGCTGGCGCTTCGGCTCGGCATAGACGGGATTGAGGCTGAGGTTGGTGGTCTGGATGTCCTTGTCCGCCACGCCGGCCTTCTTCAGCGCGGCGATCACGCGGGCCATCGCCTGCGAATTGGCGCCCATCGCCTCGCTGGCGGTCTTGCCCTGCGTGGTGACGCCGGCCGAATAGCTGGCCATGTCCGGCGTGCGGGTGGTCGAGCCTTCGGCGCTGACCGTCAGCAGCGTGTGCCCGGCTTCGATCGCGGGGGTGGTTTGCTGCGCCATCGCGGCGGGGGCGGAAGCCAGAGCCAGCGCGGTGAACGCGGCAGCAGCGAGCAGTCGGGGGGATTTCATATAGTCGCACTCTCCATTCATCGCCATCGGGCCATCAGGACCGGAACAACGGTCTGCTTCCCCGGAGGTTGCCCGGCGCTGAACCGTGCATTTCCGGGGGATGAACGGAGAGACGGAGCCGCGGCGCGTCAGCCTTGGCTCCGGACGCGTCTTTGCGTCAGAGCGTTGCCTCGATCGCGCGGGCGGCGGCCAGCGGGTCTTCGGCTCGGCTGATCGGGCGGCCGATCACCAGCACGCTGGCACCGTCGTCGCGCGCCTGGCGCGGGGTGACGATGCGCTTCTGATCGCCATTGGCTCCGCCTCCATTTCGACCATCGTCTGGGCGCAGGCCGGGGACGACGAAGTAGCCGTCCTTCCACTGGTTATGGATCGCGCCGACTTCGTGGCCGGAGCAGACGATGCCGTCGAGCCCGGCGGAGTGCGCCAGTTCGGCAAGGCGCATGGCCTGTGCATGGGGCTCGTCGTGGACGCCGATGGCGGCAAGGTCGTCACCGTCGAGGCTGGTGAGCACGGTAACCGCCACGACCTTGGTATTCTCACCCGCGGCAGCCTTGGCGTCTTCCATCATGGCGCGGCCACCGGCGGCGTGGATGGTGACGATGGACGGCTGCAGCACGTGGATCGCCTGCATGGCGCCGGCCACGGTGTTCGGAATGTCGTGCAGCTTAAGGTCGAGGAAGATCGGCAGGCCCAGCTTGTGCAGCTCATGCACGCCGTGGTGGCCGTGCGCGCAGAAGAATTCCAGCCCCAGCTTGATCCCGCCGATATGCCCGGCGACCTTGCGGGCCAGCGCCTCTGCGGCGTCAAGGCGGGGCAGGTCGAGAGCGAGATAGACGGGATTGTTGTTCATGGGATCAGACTTCCGGGGTGGGATCTAGAGTAACAGGGGTGGGGGCGTGGGTGGCTTCGGGTGCCGTCATCGACGGCATCGAACTGGCGCGCAGCGAATTTTCCAGCGTGGCGATGCGGCGGTTCAGCCGCCAGCGCACCGCGCGCAGGTAGAGCAGCACCGGCAGCATGCCCAAGCCGAAGAACAGCAGGGCGACGACGCCGATCGGCCATTCGAAATGAATGTAATTGCCATTGTCCAACGGCCAGAAGTTCACCGGCACCTTGGCCCAGTTCATGGCGATGAAGGCGACAAGGATCGCAGTGATCGCGATCCACAGCACGGTGCGGATGATATTCATGCTTCCTCCGGCAATTCCTGCAGGTGGCTCTGCAAGTTGGTCCCGCCAATCGCGCAATGCTAAGCGCGATTGGCGGCCATGGGAAGTGTCGGCGGCCGGCTTAGTTACCGAAAACGCGCGCGAAGATCGTATCGACCTGCTTGAAGTGGTAATCGAGGTTGAACTTCTCCTCGATCACTTCGACGGGCAGCGCCGCCGTGACTTCGGGATCGGCCTTGAGAAGTTCCAGCAGCGAAAGCTGACCGTCCGATTCCCACACCTTCATCGCATTGCGCTGCACCAGACGGTACGACTGGTCGCGCGTCAGGCCGGCCTGCGTCAGCGCCAGCAGCACGCGCTGCGAGTGGACGAGGCCGCCCATGCGGTCGAGGTTCTTCTGCATGCGCTCAGGGTAGACGAGCAGCTTGTCGACCACGCTGGTGAGGCGGGCGAGCGCGAAGTCGAGCGTGATCGTGGCGTCCGGGCCGATGAAGCGTTCGACCGAGGAGTGCGAGATGTCACGCTCATGCCAGAGCGCCACGTTCTCCATCGCCGGGGTCACCGACGAGCGGACGACGCGGGCCAGGCCGGTCAGGTTCTCGGTCAGCACCGGGTTGCGCTTGTGCGGCATCGCCGACGAGCCCTTCTGGCCGGGGGCGAAGTATTCTTCCGCCTCAAGCACTTCGGTGCGCTGCAGGTGGCGCACTTCGATGGCCAGACGCTCGATCGAGCTGGCGATCACGCCCAGCACCGCGAAGAACATCGCGTGACGATCGCGCGGGATCACCTGGGTCGAGACCGGCTCGATTTCCAGGCCCATCTTGTCCGCGACGTACTGCTCAACGGCGGGATCGACGTTGGCGAAAGTGCCGACGGCGCCGGAGATCGCGCAGGTCGCGACTTCCTCACGCGCGGCGATCAGGCGCTTCTTGCAGCGCGAGAATTCGGCATAGGCTTCGGCCATCTTCAGGCCGAAGGTTACCGGCTCGGCATGGATGCCGTGGCTGCGGCCGATGGTGGGGGTGTACTTGTGCTCTTCGGCGCGGCGCTTGATCGCGGCGAGCAGGGCATCAAGGTCTTCCAGCAGGATGTCGGCAGCCTTCACCAGTTGGACGTTCAGCGTGGTGTCCAGCACGTCGGAGCTGGTCATGCCCTGGTGCATGAAACGCGCTTCGGGGCCGACCTGCTGGGCAACCCAGTCGAGGAAGGCGATCACGTCGTGCTTGGTGACGGCCTCGATCGCGTCGATCGCGGCGACGTCGATCGTCGGGCTCTTGGCCCACCAGTCCCAGAGGGCCTGGCCGGCGCTGGCGGGCACGGTGCCCATCTCGCCCATCTTCACGGCGGCGTGGGCCTCGATCTCGAACCAGATGCGGTAACGGGCTTCGGGCTCCCAGATCGCGGTCATCGCGGGGCGGGCGTAGCGGGGGACCATGTTCGACTCCTATGGCTGACGCGGGTGCCGCTAGGCGGGCAGGGCTTCAATGGCAAGGGGGATGAACGGGAGCGAGGGGGTATGGCTCCTTCGAAATGCTGCATCCCGGCGCAAGGTGACACCTAAGGTGACAGTCAGGTTGACACAGTTGACACGGTCCTGAAACGAAAACCGCATCGCTCCTTTCGGGCCGCCGAAAGGGTCCAAAAAAGTCGAAAAACGGCCACCGTTTCGAAAAGTCGTCATTTCGAAGATATGACAGGCGCGGGCGGGTTAGGAAAACGCGGCCGCCGATCGCGGCCGGCCATCCGTCCGCATGCCGGCAAGCGGGTGAGTGCCGCTTTCCAGCGCAATTCGTAGGTCACCATGAAGCCGTCATGGTCGGAAAGCATCGGGCTGCCCGGGCTGCCATCGAACATCGCTTCCACTTTTACCGGGCGGACCCGCACGTCTTCGCCGGTCCAGAGGAATTGCAGGTCCTGCGTGTCCATCCAGGGCTCGTCCCCGTCCCACGACATTTTCACGTCACAGCCGGAGGCCGGGTTCATGCAGATCCGATGCACCAGATCGAGCGCCTGATACTTCGTGAAGTTCTCCCAGCGCGGCTCCGACCGGCGCATGTTGAAATCGCCGCCGAAGATCAGCGGGTTTTCGTCATCATGCGTCTCGTCGATGAAGCGCGATGCTTCCTGCGCCTGCCGGTCGTGCGCGGAAAGGTTGCGCGGCGCCGGCGCGCCTGACGCGCCGCGCGAATTCATGTGCGTGTCGTAGACGTCGATCAGCGATGGCACGCCGGGAATGTCGATCCGGGCCAGCGCGATGCCCTTGTTCGAAAGGCAGTCGAACCCTGCGCAGGACCTGCGGCCATAGGCGCGCCGGCTATAGTCGAGGATCGAATAGCGGGAGGCGATGGCGAGGCCGCTGCCGAAGACATGGATGCCGATCTCTCCCCGCGTCAGGCTGGAATGGCCGGGCAGATAGTCGCGCGTGGCGCCCTTGGCGCGCGTGGTGCGGTGCGGGCCGGAGTAGATCGCCGGATAGCCGGTGCTTTTCACCGCGCGCTTCGCCGCGTCGCTGAACATTTCCTGGAACAGCACGATGTCCGGCCCGGTACCGTCGGCGCGCATGGCGGCAAGGCGCTCCCCGATCTGCTCCAGATAGCGCGCCCGGCCGCTGCGCGCCGGCCAGCCGAGGCCCTCTATGTTGTAGGTGAGCACTTTCAGCCGCGTCGTCGCAATGGCGCCATTGGCGGAGAATGTAATGGCCGGCGGTACGGTCTGGGCGCAAGTCACCTGGGCGCGTGGCGGAGGAAGCGTGGAGCAACCGGCAATCAGCAGCGCGGCGAGGCCGACGGAAGAGCGAGCCAGAATTCGATGAGGCTTGGGTAGACCGTGCATGCCGGCGGGGCGGGTTCCTGCTCTGGGGGAAGTATCACCTTATGCGCGGGGCGTTATGTTTGCCAAGAGGGCGTGCTGAGTTGCGGCGTTGCATTGGCCAACCGCGCTGCGACTAAGGCAGCAAGCTGCCAAGTCTCGCTCCCCGTCCCGCCTGCGGGAGAGGGAATGGCTAAAGTTTCGGGCGAGGCGGAACCATGCCCTCCCGCAAGCGGGAGGGTCGAGAGACTTGGGCTTGCCGGTCAACCCCTTATCCCCGCGCAGGCGGGGATCCCGCTTGTTCTTGAGGCCTTGCGCTGCGCTACAATAATCCGCGCGGCAATTCTTATCGGCGCGACTTAGCCGACGCGCTTGGTGCCGGTCGGATCACGCGGGTCGTAGCGCGCATTGGTGAGATAGACTTTGCCGTGTCCCAATGAGCAGGCGAGGGCGAACTCACGATCGGTTTGATCCTGGGTTCGCAGAATTTCGTGGCCGGTTGCGATCAGCGTGTCTTTGCCATTGATGTTCAGGGTTATCAGCATGACGTCGAAGCCGGCAGTTTTGCTTGCCGTCAGGAAGGCCGCAATATCGCTATCCGGCGCGTCCTGCGTCACAAATTGATAGACGCCCGCCATGCCCGCCTCACCAAAATTCGCAACGACGGGGCCGCGTTTTAGGGGGCAGGCTGGCGGTAGCGTGGCCAGCCCATGGCCGGTCTCCGGCTGCCATCGGGCGCAACCGGAAATTCCGGCGAGAAGCAGCATGGAAGCAAAAATTCTTGTCGCGCTGGCGGGGCGGTGGCTCATCGTTCTTGCATATTTGCCAAATACTAAGGATCGCTTTCTCACAAAATCGGAGTTTCGGGCTTTGATTGTGGAAGCGGTAATGGATGCAGTCAGGGCAATGCGGCTTCCGGCCATTCGAAAGCGATGGTGACTTCGCCGGTCACGCTGCCATCGGGCGCGAAGCTGCGCTCCACGATCCGGCCGTGCCCGGTGCGGGAAAGCGCGAGCACGGTGCTGCACCGCGTGCCGTAGACGAAGTCGCGTATGAACACCGGGGCGAAGCGCGGCTCCGGCCCGTCTTCCGCGCGGGCGGTTCGGCGTTCAGGCCTTTCCACGCGCAGGGCATCCAGCAGCGGCGACAGATCGGCCTCGCCGGCGTTCAGCCAGTCGGCCACGGCGCGCTCCACCGCGCGGGTCTTCGGCCACGGCAAGTCGAAGCCGCCGTTGGAAAGGCCGTGGATCCCCGGTGTCAGCACGCGCAATTCGGTTCCCGGGTAATTGGTGAGAAAGCGCGCCTTGCCGCCCGCAACCTCTACGAGGTTGAACGGGTTCATCGTCTCGACCGGTTCCGGTGCGCGGCCCTGCAGCAGGTCGGTAACGAGCACCCCGCGTGAGGGGCAGCCGGGCTGGGCGCCTTCGGGAACGCGGTAATTGGTGACGAGAACGAAGCGGCCCGCCTCGGTCAGGCCCAGCCAGGTGCCGTGGCCGACAAGGTCGCGCCCGGCGATCACGCCGGAGCCGTCCTGCCAGTGCGCCAGCGGAGCGGAGGCGCGGGCGTGGTACTCGTCGCGATTGCCGGCGACGACCAGCGGCCAGTCGGGATGGGCGCGCCAGGCGACGGCGGCGACGCACATTATATCAGGCCTTTCGCGTGCATGCTGACATGGCCCTCACGCCCGATCACCACATGATCGTGAACCGTGACGCCAAGGATGCGCCCGGCCGCGGCGATGCGATGCGTCATCTCGATATCCGCGCGGCTGGGCTCTGGCGAGCCGGAGGGGTGGTTGTGGACCAGGATCAGCCCGGTGGCGCCAAGGTCCAGCGCGCGGCGGATCACTTCGCGCGGGTGGATCGCCGCTTCGTCGATGGAGCCTTCGCCCACCATCTCGTCCAGTAGCAGCATGTTCTTGGAATTGAGGTAGAGCACGCGCACGCGTTCGCGTGTCAGGTGCGCCATGTCTATGGTCAGGTAGTCTACCAGTACCTGCCACGAACCGATCACCGGCTTCTCACGCACGCGCTGGCGGGCAAGGCGAGTGGCGGCGACGGTGACGATCCGCAGAGCGGCCGCAGTCGCCTCGCCCATTCCGGGGTGGGCGGCCAATGTGCGCGGATCGGTTTGCAGCACTGCCGCCAGCGATCCGAATCGCTGGATCAGGCTGCGGGCGAGCGGTTTCATGTCGCGCCGGGGAACGGCCTGCATCAGCAGGAGTTCGATCACTTCATGATCTGCCAGAGCTTCCGCCCCGCCTTCGATCAGCCGTTTGCGCAGCCGTCCGCGATGCCCGCTGGGATCGTTGCCCGTTTCCCGGCGCGCCGGGCCATCGTCCGGCGTGGAGATTCCGGCGTCACATGCGGCCGGTTCATCGAAGAGACTGTCCTGATCGGGCATAAGCGTCACGGACAATTGCCTTTCCCGGCGTGGGCGCGCAAGTGAACGATCTGAATGTCTGAGGTGCAGGACCAGTTCGAAGCCCCGGCGGAGCCAGACCGCCCCTCGCGCGCCCGTCGGCGCGTGGCGGCGGCGAGTGCGCTGGGCGTGCTGGGCCTGTTCGCTGCCTCGCTTGGCGCGGCATGGCTGATGCGCGAGCATATCGCGGACAACCTGATCGCCGATCAGCTGAAACAGATGGGCCTGCCGGCGCGCTACAAGATCGTGAAGATCTCGCCCTCCGAAGAGATCATCCGCAATGTCGTGGTCGGCGATCCCAGGCGGCCGGACCTGACCATCGACGAAGTGCGCGTGGCGACCCAAATGGCCTGGGGCATCCCCGGGATTGGCCGAATCACGCTGGTGCGTCCGCGCCTCTACGGCAGCTTGCACGACGGTAAGCTGAGCCTCGGCGCGCTGGACAAAGTGCTCGAATCGGGTGGGGGCGACAAGGATCACCCGCTGCCCGACTATGACGTGGCGCTGGTTGACGGGCGTGCGCTGATCGAGAGCGATTATGGCCGCATCGCCGCGAAGATCGACGGGGCAGGGGGCTTGCGCGGCGGGTTCGACGGTGCGCTGGCGGTGCTTTCGCCGAAACTCGCCTATCAGGGCTGCGCGGCGGGGCGCACGACGCTCTACGGCAAGCTGCGCGTGCAAGGCGAAAAGCCGACGTTCACCGGGCCGCTGCGGATGGACGGGCTCGATTGTCCGTCCCAGGCACTGCGCGCGGGCAAGTCGGCTGTGCAACTGGATCTGACGGTGGACCGCACGCTTGATGGCGTGGAGGGCCGGCTGGGGCTGGAAGGCGGCGCGGGGCGGATGGCGGAGAATCGCGTGGAGGGGCTCACCGCTTCGGGGCGCTTCACGTTCCGCAAGCGCGCGCTGACCGCCACCTACAAGCTGGCCGCGCGCGGGATCGCGACGCCGCAGGCCGCGGCGGCCTCGCTGGGCTTCGATGGGCAAGTGCGCACCGATCCCGGTTTCGTGAATATCGACATCGATGGAGATGCCACCGGTACCGGCATCGTCCCCGGTGCCATGGCCGACCGGGCGCTGACCGATCTGGCGAAGAGTGGGGAGGGCACGCTGGCCGCCCCGCTGGCGAACGGGATCCGATCCGCCCTTGCTCGCGAGGCGCGTGGATCGAAGCTCGATGCCAATGTGATCCTGCGCCGCGATGCCGGACGCTGGAGCTTGGTGGTGCCGCGCGGCAACTGGCGTGGAACCAGCGGTGCTTCGCTGCTCGCCCTGTCGCGCGTGCAGGCGGTGTTCGGGAAAGGCCGCCCGGTGATCACCGGCAACTTCGCAAGCGCCGGGCAGGGGCTGCCGCAAGTCTCCGGCCGGATGGAAACCGCTGCGAACGGCCGCCTCGCGCTCAGCGTGATGATGCCGGAGTACCGCGCGGGCGATTCGCGGCTGGCTCTGCCGCACCTCTCGCTGACGCAATCGGCCGATGGCGCGATGACTTTCGCGGGCGAGGCGCGGCTTTCCGGCGCGCTGCCGGGCGGACGGGCGGAGGGATTGGTCCTGCCTATCGATGGGCGCTGGGCAGCGGACGGTGCGATCCTGCTCTGGCCGCATTGCACGACAATCGCGTTCGACCGGCTGGCGCTGGCCAATGTCACGATCGACAAGCGGCAGCTCTCGGTTTGCCCGGCCAGGGGCAGGACCATCGTCGCGAACGATGCGCGCGGGCTTTCGATCACCGCCGGACTGCCCGGGCTGGACGTGACCGGCCGCATGGGCGGCACCCGCATCCGCGTTTCCAGCGGTCCGCTCGGCTATGCGCAGTTCCCCGGAAAGTCCGGCGCGCTGACGGCGAAGTCGGTGGCGGTGGAACTGGGCGCGGCCGATGCGCCTTCGCGCTTTCGCATCGCCCACTTGGACGCGACCATCGGCAAGGAGATCGGCGGCGCTTTCGATGAGGGCGACGTGATGCTTGCCGCCGTTCCGCTGGACTTGCACCAGACTGCCGGGCGCTGGCGCTATGCCGGCGGCGTGCTCGGCATCGAGGATGCGCACTTCACCTTGGTCGATCGTCAACAGGTGCCGCGCTTCAAGCCGATGATCGCGCGCGATGCGACACTGCGGCTCCAGAACGGCGTAATCACCGCGCAAGCGGCCATGCGGGAGCCGACGAGCGACCGCGTGGTCGTGCGCACCGATATCGTCCACGATCTCAACGCCGCCAAGGGCCACGCGGACCTCGCGGTGGACGGCATCCTGTTCGACAACAAGGTGCAGGTCAGCGAACTATCGGGATTGCTTACGGGCATCGTCTCCAACCTGGAAGGCACCGTGCGCGGCAGCGGACGGATCGACTGGAATGCCGACAAGGTGACCAGCCACGGCCGCTTCTCCACCGACGCGCTGGCCTTCGCCGCGCCGTTCGGGCCGGTGAAGGGGCTGTCGGGCGATGTCGTCTTCACCGACCTGCTGGGCTTCGTCACCGCGCCGGACCAGAAGTTGAAGCTGGCCTCGATGAACCCCGGCATCGAAGTGACCGACGGCGTGCTCTCGTTCCAGATGGAGCCCGGCTACCTGCTGCGCGTCAACGGCGCGCAGTGGCCGTTCATGGACGGCACGCTGACGCTGGAACCTTCGACCATGACGATCGGCGCGTCCGAGACGCGGCGCTACAAGCTGACCGTAAAGGGCCTGAATGCCGCGACTTTCGTGCAGCATCTGGAAGTGGGCAATATCAACGCCACCGGCGTATTCGATGGCGAACTTCCGCTGGTGTTCGACGAGAACGGCGGCCGGATCGACAATGGCTACCTGCGTTCGCGCGCGCCGGGCGGCAATGTCAGCTATATCGGCGCACTGACCTACAAGGACCTGTCGGCGATGGGCAACTTCGCGTTTGGGGCGCTGAAGTCGGTCGATTACCGGCAGATGGAGATCGGCCTCGACGGTTCGCTCTCGGGCGATATCCTCACCCGGATCAGCTTCGACGGGCTGAGCCAGGGGGAGGGCGCCTCGCAGAACTTCATCACCAAGCAGGTGGCGAAGCTGCCGATCCACTTCATCGTCAACGTGAAGGCGCCGTTCATGAGCCTGTTCGGCAACATGCGCTCGCTTTACGATGCCACGTACATCAAGGATCCCCGCCTGCTGAGCGTCGAGGCCGCCATGCAGGCGAAGGCCGCCGCAGCGGCAGCTGCTGCCGCGAAATCCACGGCTGGTCCCGCACACAACACCATTCAGCCTTCAGACAGCGAGAAAAAACCATGATCGGCCCGCAATTGACCGGAAGCGTTCCGGCTGCGACAAGCCCGGCGATGAAGTCTATCGCCCACTCGTTTTCGCAGCATTCCGCTTCCCGGTCCGGCAGGCGCGCCGTTCGCGCCGTGGCGATGGTGGCGGTTTTCGTCCCGATGCTGGCGGGCTGCATTCAGGTTACGGCGCCCGACAAGCCGATCGTGATCGAACTCAATGTCAACATCCGGCAGGAAGTGATCTATCAGCTTTCCGCAGACGCGGAAAAGACGATCAAGGACAACGAAGGCGTATTCTGATGACCAAGATCCGTTTCAGCAGTCCCGTTGCGCTCATTGGTGCGGTTGCCCTGGTTCTGGGCGCCGGCGTCGCCAGCGCCCAGGAAGCGCGCGACCCGGCTTACGCCGCCGCGCGTGCCGCCGGTCAGGTGGGTGAACAGCGCGATGGTTACCTCGGCGTCGTCGGCAGCCAGTCCGCCGCCGTGCAGGCGATGGTGCGCGACCTCAACAACAAGCGCCGCGCGATCTATACCGAGAAGGCATCCGGCAAGGGCACGATCGAGGAATATGCCTTCGCGACTGCCTGCCGCCTGATCTCGCAGACCAGCCCCGGGGAGAAGTACCAGGCCCCCGACGGCTCGTGGCAGACCCGCACCGGCGCGGCGCCCCAGCGGGATCCGCGCTGCCCGTAAGGGTGCCGCGCAGGATTAAGTAAGGTTTCGGGCCGGTATCGCTGAGAGGCGGTGCCGGCTTTTTTGTTGGGTGCGCCTCCGACATCCGTCGGAGGCTTGCGCCTCCAGCCCGCTCCCCCACCCGGCCTCCCAAATTCTACCTGTGGGGGAGGCCGGGTGGGGGAGCGGGCTGGAGCCGTGGAGAGGGCGGTTCAAATTCTCGTGAGCCGTCTCGCCGATGAAACACTCCGACACCCGTTCGACAGGGTTGTGACGGGCCTCTGACAGCAGTGATTCGCATTCGGCCGGGGAAACTCCCACTCGCGTATCGCCCTTGCGCTTTTCCTTTTCCTGGCGAATGCTGTGTTCCCGTGGGTACTTGGGCTCACGGGAATGCGTGTGAACAAGAGGCGCAGCCAGCGCCCTGCCAAGGTTGACTCGGGATAAGCCCCACCCTAAGGGGGCGGCGCCCTCGGCAGGGAGCCGTTGAACGCGTCAATCGTCCTTTGATGGAGGAGGACCTGACATGAACGACGAGCCACCTGCACGGGACCCCGTTGGCGAGGATGCGCGCCTGGAACGGCTCGACGAAAGGCTGAAAGCCCTTCGCGATCGTGAAGAGCAGCGCAACAAGCCGACCGCAGGCGTGGAAACCGACGATGCATATCGTGCCGGTAACCGCGTTCTGGCCGAATTGCTCGGCGGGGTCATCGGCGGCCTGTTCATCGGCTGGGTGATCGATCACTTCGCCGGAACATCGCCCTGGGGTCTGATGGTGATGCTGTTCCTCGGAATCTTCGTCGCCTTCAGGAATATCATACGGAATTCGAACCAGCGCCCAGATTGACCCAAAGGGGGGTGGATAAGGGCGCTGTCGTTCATTGGCGACAGGGATATTCGCGTGGCTGCCGAAGCTAAGCTCGATCCGATGCACCAGTTCCAGCTTGAAACGCTGGCCGGTGCGAATTGGAACATTGCCGGATACAACATCGCCTTCACCAACAGCGCGCTGTGGATGGCGATCGCAACCGTGGTGCTGATCGTGTTCGTCGCCGGCGGCATGAAGCGCCAGCTGGTGCCCGGTCGCTGGCAGATGGCGGTGGAAACCTTCACCGGTTTCATCGACGGCATGCTGGCCGCGAACGTCGGCCCTGGCGGCAAGAAGTACGTTCCGTACATCTTCTCGCTGTTCATGTTCATTCTCTTCGCGAACTTCCTGGGCCTGCTGCCGCTCGGCGTCCTGGGCCTGCACGCCTTCACGTTCACCAGCCACTTCTCGGCCACCGGTGTTCTGGCGGTGCTTTCGTTCGCGATCGTTCTCATCGTGGGCTTTGCCAAGCACAAGCTGCACTTCTTCTCGCTGTTCGTGCCGCATGGTACGCCGGTGGTGATGATCCCGCTGATCTTCGTGGTCGAGCTGATCTCCTTCCTCGTGCGTCCGTTCAGCCTTGGCCTTCGTCTCTTCGTTGCGATGATGGCCGGCCACGTGCTTCTTGAGGTGCTTTCGAGCTTCGTGATCAGCTCTGGCAACGCCGGTATCGGCCTGTTCGCCATCGCCGGTCTGCCCAGCTTCATCCTGATGGTCGGCATCTGCGCGCTTGAGCTGCTGGTTGCCGGTATCCAGGCCTACGTTTTCGCTCTTCTCACCTGCGTCTATCTTAACGACGCCGAGAACCTTCACTGATTTTCAGTCTCTTATCAGACTTTTCCAAAGGGAGTTTTTGTAATGGAAGCAGATGCTGCAAAGCTGCTTGGTGCCGGTCTCGCCGCGATCGGTTGCGGTCTCGCCTCGATCGGCGTGGGTAACGTTTTCGCGAAGTTCCTCGAAGGCGCGCTGCGCAACCCCGGTGCTGCCGACGCCCAGCAGGGCCGTCTGTTCATCGGCTTCGCGGGCGCCGAACTTCTCGGCCTGCTCTCGTTCGTCGTTGCCGCGCTGCTGATCTTCGCCTGATCGCACTAGCGCACTGATCCGATCCGGCCGCGCGAACCCTTTGGTGCCGCGGCCGGGCCACCGGATGCAAGATTTCTACCGGCTACCTCGGGACAGGGTGACCCATGCCTCAGATCGCACAGCTTGGCGAATATTACGCCAGCCAGATCTTCTGGATGCTGATCTTCTTCGCCATCACCTTCGTCGTCGTTGGACGCGGCATGGTGCCCAAGGTGATGGACACCGTCGCATCGCGCGACAAGCAGATTGCCGAGGACCTCGCTACCGCCGAAAAGCTGCGCGAGAGCGCCGACGCGGAAGAGGAAGCCTGGCGCACGCGTGAAAACGCGAACCGCGCACAGGCCCAGGGCCTCATCGCTTCGGCCCGTGCCAAGGCCGGTGCCGCCACCGCAGAGCGTCTGAACGCCGCGCAGGTCGGCATCGACGCCGATCTGGCCGCCGCCGAAAAGCGCATCGACGAGGCACGCCGTTCGGCCGCTGCCGAGATCGAGAGCGTTGCCGCCGACGCCACGCGTGATATCGTCAGCCGCGTTGCCGGCCTCTCGCTGGACGAGACCGCCGTGCGCAGCGCCGTGAAGGAGAGCCTGGCTCATGGCTGAGAACACTGTTGCTGAAACGGGCGCCGACGCAGGCGTTCACGAAGCCGGTGCCGCGCCGACCGCGCACGTCGCCGTCGAGCACGCGGAACCCGCGCTGCTGGGCGTCGCCCCGCCGGTTGCCGTCGTCAGCACTTCGATGCTGGTGCTCATCCTGATCATGATCTGGAAGGGCGTGCCCAAGCTGATCTCCGGCGGGCTCGATTCGAGCATCGCCCAGATCAAGGCGCACCTCGAAGAGGCAAAGACCCTGCGCGCCGAGGCGGAAGCCCTGCGCAAGGAATATGCCGACAAGATCGCGAACGCCGAAAAGGACGCCGCGGCCATGCTGGAGCACGCTCAGCATGAAGCCGAAGCGATCGTCGCCAAGGCTGAGGCCGACACCACCGAACTGATCGCCCGCCGTCACAAGATGGTGGAAGAGAAGATCTCGGCACTGGAACTGGCTACGATCACCGACCTGCGCCGCAAGGCCGCTGCAGCTGCCGCTCTGGCCGCAGGCGAACTGATCAAGGCCAACCACTCGGCCGACGCCGACAAGGTATTGGTCGACAAGGCGATTGCCGGGATCTGATCCCAAGCAGCCTTCGATCTATCGAACAAGAAAGCCTCCGTGCCGGGCACGGAGGCTTTTTTGTTGTCCCGTTGCGAGAAGCAATCGGCGGCGATGCGTAATCGTGGTTGACCTCGATCCAGTTTGGGATCAGAGGAGCGCCCGCACGGCCTTACGCGCCGCGCAAGTTTCAGGAAGCGAGGACATGTCAAGCGACAGTTCCAGTAGGACCGCACGCCCCACGGGCGCTGGCTAGTTCTCGCTGGCCATCGTCCGCCCGGGTCGTGCGGACGAAAGGTTTGAATGATGGTGAACGACCTGCTCGCCGGCGTGATGGCCGGCCCCCGGCCCGTGAAGCGCGGGCTCTACATTGCCGATATCGTCGAGATGCTGGAGGCGCTGTCTCCCGCTGAGGCTGCTGCCAAGCTGGGCCGCATGGCGGACGTGCGCGCCGTGGCGGCGCTGGACCGGCCGGAATTTTCCTGCGCGCCGGAGGTGCTGGAACTGCTGCCGTTCCCGCGCGCGGTGCGGCTTGTCTCGCAGATGGCGGAAGACCGCGCGGCCGACGTGCTGGCGGAGATGGACGAGGATTTGGCTGCGCGCTTCCTTGCCGCGCTGGCGCCCGATGTGCGGACCTCGCTTTCCAAGCTGCTGGCATGGCCGGAGGATAGCGCCGGCGGCATGATGACGACCGAGTTCGTCGCCGCGCCCGTCGATGCCACTGTGGGTGATGTGCTGCGCCTGATCCGCACGGTCGAACGCAGCCGTGAGACGGTCTATTCGGTGTTCCTTGTCGATAAGGCGGGGCGGCTCGAATCGACCATTTCGCTGCGTCGCCTGATCGCCGCAGAGCCTGACGATCCCGCGCTCGATCTCGGACGCGACCGCGAACCCGTGGTCGTCGCGCCCGATACCGATCGCGAGGAAGTGGCGAACCTGATCCGCCGTCATGACCTTCTGGCACTGCCCGTGGTGGACGAGGAGGGCCGTCCGCTCGGCATCGTCACCGTGGATGACGTGCTCGACGCGCTGGTCGAGGAGCATACCGAGGACGTGCAGAAGTTCGGCGGCGTGGAGGCGCTGGACAAGCCCTACCTCGAAACCGGCTTCCTCGCGATGATCCGCAAGCGGGCCGGGTGGCTCAGCGTGCTGTTCCTCTCCGAAATGCTCACCGCCAGCGCCATGCAGCATTTCGAGGACGAACTGGCGCGCGCCGTGGTGCTGACGCTGTTCATCCCGCTGATCATGAGCTCTGGCGGCAACAGCGGCAGCCAGGCGACCTCGCTGATCATCCGCGCGCTCGCCGTCGGGCAGGTGCGCCTACGCGACTGGTGGCGCGTGGCGCTGCGCGAATTGCCCGCCGGCATGGTGCTGGGCGCTATCCTCGGCGTGGTCGGCTTCGCGCGCATCGCGCTGTGGCAGCAGCTCGGCTTCTACGACTACGGCGAGCACTGGGTGCTGATTGCCACGACCGTTTCGGCGGGACTGGTGGGCATCGTCACCTTCGGGTCGCTGGCGGGTTCGATGCTGCCCTTCGCGCTGCAGCGGCTCGGCTTCGATCCGGCCAGCGCCTCCGCACCGTTCGTGGCCACGCTGGTCGATGTTACGGGTCTGGTGATCTATTTCAGCATTGCGCTTGCCATTCTCTCCGGGACGCTGCTCTAGCGTTCCGAGATACCCCCAACCGAAAGGAACGGCCGCCATGGCATATACCGCGAAGATCCTGCTGCTCGGCTCGGGCGAGCTGGGGCGCGAATTCGTCATTTCGGCCAAGCGCCTGGGCTGCGAAGTCATCGCCTGCGACGCCTATGAAGGCGCGCCGGCGATGCAGGTGGCGGACGGTTTCGAGGTCTTCTCGATGCTAGACGGCGACCGCCTGCGCGCCGCGATCGAGAAGCACAAGCCGGACTTCATCGTGCCCGAGGTCGAGGCGATCCGCACCGAAGTGCTGGCCGAAGTGGAGGCGGAAGGCTTCTGCGTCGTGCCGTCCGCACGCGCCACGCAGATGACTATGAACCGCGATGCCATCCGCGAAGTGGCCGCCGTCGAACTGGGTCTGCGCACCTCGCGCTATCGCTATGCCGAAAGCCTGGGCGAAGTGCTGGCGGGTGCCGAGCACACCGGGCTGCCCTGCGTCATCAAGCCGGTGATGTCCTCATCGGGCAAGGGCCAGAGCACGGTGCGCGATGCCGCCGATCTGGAGAAGGCGTGGGACTACGCCGTCGCCAACATGCGCGGCGACCGCAAGCGGGTGATCGTCGAGGAATTCGTCGCGTTCGACTACGAGATCACGCTGCTGACCGTGCGCAGCCGTGAGGGCGTCTCGTTCTGCCCGGCCATCGGCCACCGGCAGGAGCGGGGCGACTATCAGGAATCGTGGCAGCCGACGCCGATGGCGCCTGCCGCCATTGCCGCCGCGCAAGATATGGCGCGCAAGGTGGTGGACGATCTGGGCGGCTACGGCCTGTTCGGCGTCGAGTTCTTTGTGAAGGACGAGGAGGTGATCTTCTCCGAACTTTCGCCGCGCCCGCACGATACCGGGATGGTCACACTGATCTCGCAAAACCTGTCCGAATTCGATCTCCATGCCCGTGCGATCCTGGGCCTGCCGATCCCGGAGGTTACGCTTTACGGCGCCAGCGCCTCGGCCGTGATCCTGGCCGACCGGGATAGCGATTCCTTCGCCTACGAGGGCCTTGCAGACGCCTTGGCGACGCCGGGTGCCCAAGTAGACCTGCGCGTCTTCGCCAAGCCCGTGACGCGCCCCTACCGCCGTATGGGCATCGCGCTGGCGCTGGCGGAAGACACCGACACCGCGCGCCGGGTTGCGGCTGAGGCGGCGGGCAAGGTGAGCATCGTTTACGAGTGAGGTGAGGCGTTCAATCGGCTCGCCCTCGCACGGCCTGCTCGGACCCAACCTAACCCCACATCACTTCGTCGCCCCCGCGAAGGCGGGGGCCCCGCTTCCTTCGTGCATACCTCGCAAGAAAAAGCGGGATCCCCGCCTTCGCGGGGATGACGGTGGATTTTGGGAGAGGGCGTGGGCATTCCAGACCAGCCGCGGATTGGCCTTTGGTTCGCCGGGATTGGCCTGCGGTCCGCCCTATGAACCGGCGGCTTACTTTTTCCAACCGTGGACCCGCTGGCGCACCGCCGCCAGCAGTTCGTCCATCGTCGCCACCTGGGTCACGCCATAGCGCGCGGCGGTGATGTCGACGTTGCCCTTGCGCCAGAAGCCATCGGGGCAGAGCACCACCAGCTTGCCGTCGCGGGCGTGAAGGCCGAGTTCCAGCAGGCTCACCGGGCTTTGCGTGCCGGGCGCGAGGTACATGACGATCACGTCGGCGCTCTCCAGTGCGCCGAGTTCCCACTCGACCTGACGGCGGAATTCGGGTTCGCTGGCCTCGGGCTTCCACGCCGGGTTCCAGTCCGGCCGGCGCGGGTTGAGGATCACCACGTTGTCGTTCGACAGGGCCTTGATCAGATCGGCTTGCCAGTCGGTGGCGCTGCCCATGTCGATGCTGCCGCCCAGGAACACGCGCGGCACGTCATGCGTGGCGGGCAGGGCCTGTGGAGAGGTGACGATGATGCTGGATGCCATGGCCGGAGCGGCGCTCGCCAGCAAGGTGGCGAGCGCGAGGAGAGGGGCGAACTTGCGAAAGGTCATGGGTTAATCAGTTTTCAGAACGTGTTCTTGGCTTCGCGAAGGGCGGCGAAAGTCTCCACCGCGCCGTGTCCGCCCCAGCGGGCCTGAAGGGCGGGATCGTCGGCGCGCAGGAACGGGTTGGTAAGCAGTTCGCGGCCGAGCTTCGTCGGCACGGTGGGGATGCCGGCGGCGCGGGCGCGGGTGATATCTTCTGCATAGGCGGCCAGTTCGGCATTGTCCGGATCGGCATGGACCGCGAACTTCGCGTTCGAGGCGGTGTACTCGTGCGCGCAGTAGAGCATGGTTTCGGCCGGTAGAGCCTTGATGCGCTGGATGCTTTCCCAGAACTGCGGCGCGGTGCCTTCGAACATGCGCCCGCAGCCAAGCGCGAAGACCGAATCGCCGACGAAGGCGATCTGCGCTTCGGGCAGGTAGTAGGCGCAGTGGCCAAGGGTGTGGCCGCCCACGTCGATCACTTGCGCGGTCCAGTCGCCGATCTTCACCTGATCGCCTTGATCGACGCGGCGGTCGACGCCCGCGATTTTGCCGGCATCGCCTTCGGGGGCGGTGATCGTGCAGCCGGTGGCGGCCTTGATGGCGCCGTTGCCGCCCGCGTGGTCCGGGTGCCAGTGGGTGTTCCAGATCTGCGTGATCTGCCAGCCCTTGGCGGCGGCTTGTTTCAGGTACTCGTCGGCATCGGGCGTATCGATGCAGACGGTCTCACCGCTGGCGGAATCGTGCAGCAGATAGCCGTAGTTGTCGCTGAGGCAGGGGAACTGGTGGACTTCGAGCATCGGAACTCTCCTTGGCGAGTGGCGATGTAGTCCCTCATCGCGCCGTGCGAAAGGCCGGGTGAAGCCCGTAAAGCAAAAGCCCGCCCGGCCACTCCTGAGAATGGGCCGGACGGGCCTTTACTGTTTCACCTCGCGGTGAAGCTCGACAGTTCGGGTGGCGGGGCCGTCACGGGAGTAAATCCCGTGACGTCAGTCGGGCTACGCCCGCTGGCCGGCCTTCGCCCCGAGCGGAATGCAGACTGCCATTTGCGATGCAAATGTCGCCTGCATTCCTGGGCTCGGCTTACGAACGGTTCTTGAGGGCTTCGCCGAGGATGTCGCCGAGCGAAGCGCCCGAGTCCGACGAACCGTACTGTTCGACAGCTTCCTTTTCTTCGTGAAGCTGGCGAGCCTTGACCGAGAAGGTCGGCTTCTTCGAACGGTCGAAACCGGTGACCATGGCGTCGAGCTTCTGGCCGACCTGGAAGCGGTCGGGGCGCTGCTCGTCGCGGTCGCGGCCGAGGTCCGAACGCTTGATGAAGCCGGTGGCGCCATCGTCGCCAGCCTGGACTTCCAGGCCGCCGTCGCGAACTTCGAGAACGGTGACGGTGACGACTTCGTTGCGACGCAGCGAGCTGCCGCCGGTCGCGGCAACGCCGCCAGCGGCCGGAGCGCCACGCTCAAGCTGCTTCATGCCGAGGCTGATGCGTTCCTTCTCGACGTCGACGTCGAGAACAACGGCCGAAACCTGCTCGCCCTTGCGGTGCAGAGCCAGCGCGTCTTCGCCCGAGATGCCCCAAGCGATGTCCGACATGTGGACCATGCCGTCCACGTCGCCGTCCAGGCCGATGAACAGACCGAATTCGGTCGCGTTCTTGACTTCGCCTTCCACGGTCGAACCAACGGGGTGCTTCTCAGCGAAGGCTTCCCAGGGGTTCTGCTGAGCCTGCTTGAGGCCGAGCGAGATACGGCGCTTGTCCGAATCGACTTCGAGAACGACCACTTCGACTTCCTGCGAGGTCGAGACGATCTTGCCGGGGTGGACGTTCTTCTTGGTCCAGGACATTTCCGAAACGTGGACAAGGCCCTCGATGCCGGCTTCCAGTTCCACGAACGCACCGTATTCGGTGATGTTGGTGACGGTGCCGGTGAGCTTGGCGCCCACGGGGTACTTGACGGCTGCGCCTTCCCACGGATCGCTTTCCAGCTGCTTCATGCCGAGGCTGATGCGCTGGGTGTCCTGGTTGATGCGGATGATCTGCACCTTCACGGTGTCGCCGATGGCGATCACTTCGCTCGGGTGGTTGACGCGCTTGTAGCTCATGTCGGTGACATGGAGCAGGCCGTCGATGCCGCCGAGGTCAACGAACGCACCGTAGTCGGTGATGTTCTTGACGACGCCTTCGATAACCTGGCCTTCGCTCAGCTTGTCGATCAGCTCGCTGCGCTGTTCGGCGCGCGTTTCTTCGAGGACGGCGCGACGCGACACGACGATATTGCCGCGGCGACGGTCCATCTTCAGGATCTGGAAGGGCTGCGGCACGTCCATCAGCGGGGTGACGTCGCGCACGGGGCGGATGTCGACCTGCGAGCCGGGGAGGAACGCAACGGCGCCGTCGAGGTCGACGGTGAAGCCGCCCTTGACGCGGCCGAAGATCACGCCTTCGACGCGCTTGCCTTCACCGAATTCGTTTTCGAGCTTGTCCCACGCGGCTTCGCGGCGGGCGCGGTCGCGCGACAGCATCGCTTCGCCGTCGGCGTTTTCGACGCGGTCGACGTAAACTTCGACTTCGTCACCGACCTTCAGGCCGTGCTCGCCTTCGCCACGGGCGAATTCGCGCAGGGCAACGCGGCCCTCGCTCTTCAGGCCCACGTCGATGACGGCCTTGTCGTTTTCGATGGCGGTGACGGTACCCTTGACAACGCGGCCTTCGAAACCGTCGTCGGCGACGCCGCCGAGCTGATCGTCAAGCATCTTCGCGAAATCGTCGCGGGTGGGATTGGCAGAAGTAGCCATTAAAGGTTGATTCCTGTTTAGTTTTTTCCGGCCTGGCGGTTTGATCCGCCGGTCTTTCCTCCGCGCTTCGCACCATGCGAAACCCGGGCCAAAAGGGCCGACCGCCGTGGGGGCCGAATGCCGTCCACGGCGTCCTTCAAACCTTGCGGTTCTCCAGACCGGCGGCCCCTACGCGCATGAGGGGCGAAATGCAAGGAATTTGGCGCCGGATGGGCTTAGGCGCGACGGCTTTTCGTCGCATTCCCGAGCCGGTCAATCGGTGCGAAGCGCGTCCACGGCGGCGATGGCGGCGGCGATCGCTTCCTCGCGCTTGAGGTCGGACGTGTCGATCTGCACGGCATCGGCGGCGGCCACGAGGGGCGCGTCCTTGCGGTTGCGATCGCGCTCGTCCCGCGCGGCAAGGTCGGCGGTGATGGCTTCCAGCGATACGTCGCGGCCGTGGGCCTGCATTTCGAGGAAGCGGCGCTGGGCGCGTGCTTCCACCGAGGCGACGACGAACAGCTTCACTTCGGCTTCGGGTGCGATCACCGTGCCGATGTCGCGCCCGTCCAGCACCGCGCCGCCGGGCCGCGTGGCGAAGGCGTGCTGGCGTTCGTAGAGCGCCTGGCGGACGGTGGGGTGGATCGAGACGCGGCTTGCCAGCCCGCCGGTCGCTTCGGAGCGCAGCTCAGGGTCTGCCAGCAGGCCTTCAGGGAAGGCGCAGGCGGCCAGCGCGTCCACCGGATCGTCGGGGTTGCCGCCATCGAGAAAACACTGGCGGCCGACCGCGCGATACAGGAGGCCGGTATCGAGGTGGGGCAGTCCGAAATGGTGGGCGAGGGCCTTGGCAATCGTGCCTTTGCCCGAAGCGGTAGGTCCGTCGACGGCGATAATCATGCCCGGCTCATGGCCGCTCGGGGCCGGAGAGGCAAGGCCGGGGCGGTTCGAGCGGTCAGGTTTCGCGTCTGGCGGTGGTGCTTTCCCGATTCGCCAGTTCAGGGGCAAGTTCCGGACTGTCGGCGCCGTAGATCTCGATCAGTTCGCGCTCGAAGCGCCCGGAATCGCGGGCGAGCCACGCCACCATGACCACGGCGAGGCCAAGGCTGGCACCGATCAGCGGCAGGATCAGGGTAAGCGCCGCCAGCAAGGGCAGCGGCACGGCCGCCAGCCACCGGCGCAGGCTGTTCCTGTTTTCGCATAGCGCGGCGAAATGCGCCCAACTCGACTCCATGACTGCCTCCCTTCTCAGAAGAAGCTAGGCGCGCGAACCTTGTCGAATGGTAACCGGGCGAATCGGGAGTGAGAACCAATGGGTCGATTTCAGGCGCGTTTGCGCGACAGGAAGGCCTTCACCAGTCCCCAGCCGGCCACCAGTGCCCACAGCCCCTCCATCGCGATCGAAGGCAGGTTCACGTTCACCATCAGCGAAACCAGCAGCAGCACCGCGCCGACGAAGTTCAGCCCGTGCTGGAGGTAGCGGTTCGGCTCATCCTCATAAGTGATGTAGGCGTAGGCGATGATGCAGCAGGCGGTGCCGGCGAAGCCGAGGATGTTGCTGAGCCATTGCGGCAGGTCGAGGATCATGCGCGCTCCCGTCAAGGAGGCAGCGGCCAAAGCTGGGTGCTGGTGCTGCCTCCCTGAGAGAATGCCCTTATCCGGCGAGGCTGGCCAGCAAGTCCTCGAAATTGGGGAAGCTGGTGGCGATCGGACGGGTGTCGTCCACTTCCACGCCGCCGCTGCTGACGAGGCCGGCGACTGCCATCGACATGGCGATGCGGTGGTCGAGGTGGGTGGTGACCTGCGCGTCGCTGGCCGTGCCGGGCAGGGGCTTGCCGCCGGTGCCGGTGATGACGAGGCCGTCCTCGCGCTCCTCGATCTGGGCGCCGGCCAGCGTCAGGGCGACGGCCATGGCGGTAAGGCGATCCGATTCCTTGACGCGCAGCTCGTCCAGCCCGCTGGTGACGGTAACGCCCTCCGCCAGCGAAGCGGCGACGAAGAGCACGGGGAACTCATCGATCATGGCAGGCGCGATCGCGGGATCGACTTCGATGCCCTTGAGCTGCGAGTGCTTGACCAGCAGGTCCGCCACCGGCTCGCCGCCGACTTCGCGCGCGTTCAGGAACTCGATGCTGCCGCCCATCTGGCGCAGCACTTCGACAAGGCCGGCGCGGGTGGGATTGAGGCCGACGTTTTCGATCACGACTTCGCTGCCCGGCGTCACCAGCGCGGCAACGATGAAGAAAGCGGCCGAGGAGGGGTCGCCGGGCACGTCGATGACTTGCGGCTTCAGTTCGGCTTCACCCTTGATGGTGATGACGCGGGTGCCGTCGGCCTCGACAGTGACGTTGAGGTCGGCGCCGAAGCCCTTGAGCATGCGTTCGGAGTGGTCGCGCGTCGGCACCGGCTCGATCACGGTGGTGATGCCGGGGGTGTTGAGGCCGGCGAGCAGGATGGCGCTCTTCACCTGTGCGGAGGCGACGGGCAGGCGGTAGGTGATCGGCACGGCGGGCGAGGCGCCGCGTACGATCAGCGGCAGGCGGCCGCCTTCACTGGCCTCGAAGCTGGCGCCCATTTCCGAAAGCGGATCGATCACGCGTCCCATCGGGCGCTTGGAAAGCGAGCCGTCACCCGTGAAGCTGACATTAATCGGGTGGCTGGCGACCAGGCCCATCAGCAGGCGGGTCGAGGTGCCGGAATTACCCATGTCGAGCGGGCCTTCGGGCTGGAGCAGGGCGCCGACACCCACGCCGCTCACCCGCCATTCGCCGTCTCCCACGCGTTCCACCGTGGCGCCCATCGCGCGCATGGCGGCGGCGGTGGCCAGCACGTCCTCACCCTCCAGCAGGCCGGTCACGCGGGTTTCGCCGACGGCTAGGGCGCCCAGCATGATCGAGCGGTGGCTGATCGACTTGTCGCCCGGCACGCGGATTTTGCCCTTCAACGGCCCGGCGGGCAGGAAACGGCGGGGGCGCATGGGGGTGGTGGTGTCGTGGCTCACAGGCGTGCTTCTCTCGATACTGGAGGGGCGCAAAATCGCCGGGCTTTTGACAGCGGGTGCGGCCTATGGCAAGGCGCGCGCCCTGATGCGACCGGTACGCTTGATTTTGCGCGCTGGGCCTCCCATCAAGACACGGAATTCACGCCCGTACCCTTCGGGCGGGCAATATGAGGACATTTCATGGCAAAGCCTGAGTGGGGCGCCAAGCACGGCTGCCCGAAATGCGGCACCCGCTTCTACGACCTGGGCAAGGATGACCCGGTCACCTGCATCGAGTGCGGCCATTCGTGGCACCCGGAACCGGTGCTGAAGTCCAAGCAGCCGATTCCCTATGAGGAAATCCAGAAGAAGGAAGTGGTCGAGTCCGAGGATTCGGATCTGGCCGAAGAAGATCTGGACATCGACGACGACGGCGATTCGCCGGACAACGACGTCGACCTCGGCGGTGACGACGATCTCGGCATCGGCGGCGGTGACGACGATGGTGACCGCGACGAGTAAGTCTCGGATCGAGTTATCTGGAAAGGGCGCGGCGCTTCGGCGACCGCGCCCTTTCTTTTTGCGGATATGCTGAGGCTTGGCCAGGCAACGCGAGTTCTCTAATCCGCGCCATTGCAGCTCTGGGCCCGGTTGCGCGTCTTGGCCTGATGGCACCGCTTGAACTGCCGTCCCCTTTATCGCCCCCTCCTGCATCGTCGCCCCCGCGAAGGCGGGGGTCTCGCTTCTTTCAGGTAGAGGCGAGGAAGGGAGTTTCGGCACGACCTCTCTTCGTCTCCGCGTCTCCGCTTTGCTGAAAAAGAAAGCGGGATCTCCGCCTTCGCGGGGGTGACGGATGTCTGCGTCGAATGGAGTCTCCGGGAAGATAAGTCGCTGTGTTGATGGCAATTCTCTTTCCGCATCGAAGCAATTCACGGTGGCGGAAATCACCCTCGGATTGCGTGGTCCATGTCGCTTCCCGCGATGATGGAGGGAAATCGAGTAGGCACGCGCGCGGGTTTTCGGCCTGTCTCCCGGGCCTTGTCGGAAAAATGACAGGTCCATGAAAATTTCCTCTTGCCAGTCCGGAGAACCCAATCTAGAGGGCGGCCTCCCAAGCGGAGGCAAGTCATCAACGACCGGCCGAAACACGGGAAACGGATCGAACCTCCCAGGATCGATCTGATGAAATGATTGGGGCCTTAGCTCAGCTGGGAGAGCGCCTGCATGGCATGCAGGAGGTCAGCGGTTCGATCCCGCTAGGCTCCACCATTTCACCGAAATAGCCTTCCAAGGTTGCTCGAAGACGGTTATTTCGACATATCAGTTTCGCGGAAACGCGATACGCTGGCCGACGAGGTTTCGTCCGCCGGCGTTTTTCGCATAAGATTTCCGTCACGCCGGTCAGCGAGGTTTCGCCCACCGGCGTTTTTGGCGTTCTGGCGGTGAATTCCGTCGATGAGGAGTTTGGCATGTTTGACAGCCTGTCTGATCGTCTTGGTGGCGTTTTCGACAAGCTGCGCGGTCGCGGCGCGCTCAAGGAGCAGGACGTCCGCGATGCCATGCGCGAAGTGCGCATCGCGCTGCTCGAAGCCGATGTCGCGCTCCCTGTCGTGCGCCGTTTCATCGATCAGGTCACCGAAAAGGCTGTCGGCCACTCGGTCCTGAAGTCGGTCACGCCCGGCCAGCAGGTCGTCAAGATCGTCAATGACGCGCTGATCGAGATGCTTGGCGGCGAAGAGACCGCCGAACTCGATCTGGAAGCGGTTCCGCCCGTCGTCATCATGATGGTCGGTCTGCAGGGTTCGGGTAAGACCACCAGCACCGCCAAGATTGCCCGCCTCCTGAAGGAGAAGCAGGGCAAGAAGGTCCTGATGGCCTCGCTGGACGTCAACCGTCCGGCCGCACAGGAACAGCTTCGCGTTCTGGGTGAGCAGGTGGGCGTTGCCACCCTGCCGATCATCGCCGGCCAGCAGCCGACCGAGATCGCCACCCGCGCGATGCAGTCCGCCCGCCTCCAGGCCGTGGACGTGCTGCTGCTCGACACCGCCGGTCGCCTCCACGTCGACCAGCAGCTCATGGACGAGATGAAGGCGGTTGCCGCCATCGCGAATCCGCGTGAAACGCTGCTCGTGGTCGACTCGCTGACGGGTCAGGACGCGGTCAACGTTGCGCAGTCGTTCTCCGGCGAAGTCGATCTTACCGGCGTCGTGCTCACCCGTATGGACGGTGACGCGCGCGGCGGTGCGGCTCTGTCGATGCGGGCCGTCACCGGCAAGCCGATCAAGTTCGCGGGCACCGGCGAAAAGATGGAGGCCCTTGAGGTCTTCCACCCCAGCCGCGTTGCCAACCGCATCCTTGGCATGGGCGATATCGTCTCGATCGTCGAAAAGGCGGCCGAAGCGGTCAAGGTCGAGGAAGCCGAAGAACTCGCCAAGCGCATGGAGCAGGGCAAGTTCGACATGAACGACCTGCGCACCCAGCTGAAGCAGATGCAGAAGATGGGCGGCCTTGGCGCGCTGGCCGGCATGATGCCGGGCATGAAGAAGGCCAAGGCGGCGATGCAGCAGTCGGGCATGGATGACCGCGTGCTGCTGCGCATGGATGCGATCATCGGTTCGATGACGCCGAAGGAGCGCACCAATCCCGCGCTGCTCAACGCCAAGCGCAAGATCCGCGTCGCCAATGGCTCGGGCACCAATGTCCAGGACGTCAACAAGCTGCTGAAAATGCACATGGAGATGTCCAAGGCCATGAAGCAGATCAAGAAGATGGGCGGCCTGAAGGGCCTTGCTGCGATGTTCGGCAAGGGCGGCTTCGGCGATGGCGGCATGGGGGGTGCTGGCGGAGCCGGCGGCCTTGGCGGCCTAGGCGGTCTCGGCGGGGCGGGTGGATTTCCCGGCCTCGGCGGAGGTGGCGGCGCGCCCGATCTCAGCAAGTTTCTTAAGAAGTAATTTTTGAAGATTTGAAGGAAAGGTAGAACAATGTCCGTTTCGATCCGTCTGTCGCGTGGTGGCGCGAAGAAGCGTCCTTACTACAAGATCGTCGTCTCCAACTCGCGCGCTCCGCGCGACGGCAAGTATCTTGAGCAGGTCGGCACCTACAACCCGATCCTCGCCAAGGACGACGAAAACCGCGTCCGTCTGGTCGAAGACCGCGTGCGCTACTGGCTCGGCGTTGGCGCCCAGCCGACCGACCGCGTTGCCCGCCTGCTCGACAAGGCCGGCATCAAGGAGCGCGCTGCTACCGTGAACGCCAAGAAGGGCGAGCCGGGCCAGAAGGCCAAGGACCGCGCTGAGGAAAAGGCTGAGAAGCTGCGTGAAGCTGAAGAAGCTGCTGCCGCTGCTGCTGCCGCTCCGGCCGCTGAAGAAGCTCCGGCTGAAGCAGCTGCTGAGGAATCGACCGAAGCCTAAGCTTCAGGTTCGATCCAGATGGCTGGTCAAGACCGCCCTGTCACGCTTGCTGCCGTTACCGGCGCGCACGGCGTGACGGGCGAGGTTCGCCTCAAGCTGTTCGGTGAAGGCGTGGCGGCGCTCAAGCGCTACCGCGCCTTCAACGATTCCACACTCACGCTCGCCAAGCTGCGCGATGACGGCAAGGGCGGCGCAATCGCGCGTTTCGAGGAAGTGCCGGATCGTACGGCCGCCGAGAAGCTGCGCGGCACCGCGCTGACCGTTCCGCGCTCGGCGATGCCGGAACTGGCGGAGGGCGAGTATTATCACGCCGACCTGCTGGGCCTGCGCGTCGTCTCCGACGCGGGTGACGAACTCGGCATCTGCATCGGCATCGAGAACTTCGGTGCCGGTGACGTGATCGAGATCGAGCGCCCTATGGGTGAGGACGGGAAACGGCGCCGCTTCATGGTGCCGATGACTCCCGCCGCAGTTCCCGAGTGGGATCACGAACGGTTGGTCGTCAACGCCGCCTTCGCGGAAGAATAAAGGAAAGGCCGCCCTTCGGGGCGGCCTTTCTGCTTTTGGGGTCGTCGCTCACGCCAGCGCGGTCCGCACGCATATTTGATTGGCGTGCTGCGGGCAGTCCAGTGCGGCCACCAGCGGCGCCACCATGGCAAGGCTGGATCCGGCCAGAATTCCGGCGAGGATGCCGATCCCCGTCAGCCTTGCCCTGCGTGCCAGAAGCGATTCCCGTGAGGCGGGGCACTTGCCGTTCGGATCCCGGGCTTCTTCGCCCTGATCGCCGTGGTGCCCGCCGCGCAAGACGCTGCCAACTGCCTTGAGCAGCTTGCGGGCGAGGTGATCGAAATCTTCGGAAAACCGGTCATGGCCGGTATTCCACTGCTGCATGAAGTGTTGATCCTGCATTGTCCGGTTCCTCCATCGGATAACTGGAATCTGATGGATTGTGCGGCACTTCGCCAACAAAGCCTCTGGCAGAGGTCATAAGGCTGGCTTATCGTTGCGGCATGGACCGCTTGCCACCACTCACCGCCATACGGGCTTTCGAGGCCGCAGGCCGCCACGAGAACTTCTCTCGCGCGGCGGAGGAGCTGGGGATGACGCAGGCAGCGGTCTCCTACCAGATTCGTCAGTTGGAGGACCGCGTCGGCAAGCCGTTGTTCGTGCGGGAGAAGGGCCGGGTGCGCCTTTCGGATGTCGGGCGCAGGTTGCTGCCCACGCTGACCGGCGCTTTCGCCTCGATGACCGATGCTTTCGCGGCGGTGTGGGGCGAGGATGAAGATGTGCTTTCGCTCAATGCCTCGGTCTCGGTGGGCGCGACATGGCTCAGCGAGCGGATCGGGCGTTTTCAACTGCGTCACCCCGATATCGCGGTGCGTCTGTCGCTGAGCAATGAGGTCGTCGATCTCGCCACCTCGCCATACGATGCCGCTCTACGGGTCGGTTTCGGCAAGTGGGACGGGCTGCGGGCGGAATTCCTGTTCCGGCAGCACTTCACGCCGATCTGTGCGCCGGCGTTCCTCGAAAAGAACCGGATCGAGAAACCCGAAGACCTGCTGACGGTCGAACGGTTCGCCCCGAACGACCGCTGGTGGGCTGGGTGGTTCGCGGCCGTTGGGGTGGGCACGCCGCCACCGCCGCGTACGGGCATCGTGTTCGACAACCAGCTTCAGGAGGCGACCGCCATGCGCGAGGGTTTCGGCATCGCGCTGATGTCTCCGCTGTTCTGGCGGGCGGATCTGGAAGCGGGGCGCCTCGTCCAGCCTTTTGAGACGCTTTACTACACAGGGCCAGCGCAATGGCTGGTCCATTCGGAAAGCCGCGTGGGCGTGCGCAAGATCGAACGCCTGCGCGAATGGCTGCACGAAGAGATCGCCGCCGACCGTGGTTTCCTGCCTCCCGAAGTATGGGAGCCGCTTTGATGCTGCTGCTCGCCGTCCTGATCGCGTTCCTGGTCGCGCCGGCGGTGGTGGCGGGCCTGTTTGCACGCAGGCGGCGGCATTGGCGGCGTTGGAAGATCGTGCTGCTTGCCGCAGGGCCGCTGCCGGGGCTTCTGGCGCTGCCTTTCCTGCTTGTGCTGGCGGTAAGCCTGATGGCGGCACCCTCGCAATGCCGGGCGGGCAATTGTCAGCGCGATCGCGATGCCGGCCTCTGGGGCCTGGCCTTCGCAATGGGCGGTTTCGTCGGCGGGGTGTTGACAGCCAGCAGCGCAGTCTATCTGGGACGCCGTAACGTGCCCGATCCCGAAGCAGACATATTCACATGACTTTCAACGCCACCGTTCTCACCCTCTATCCGGAAATGTTTCCCGGCACGCTTGGCATCAGCCTGGCGGGCAGGGCGCTGGCGGAGGGGAAGTGGGTCATGAACCCCGTCCACATCCGCGATTTCGCGGCCGACAAGCACCGCACCGTGGACGATACACCCGCCGGCGGCGGCGCGGGTATGGTGCTGAAGGTGGACGTACTGGCCGCCGCCATCGACCATGCGCGGTCGATCAATCCCGATGCGCCGATCATTGCGATGACTCCGCGCGGAAAGCCGATCTCCCAGGCGCGCGTGCGCGAACTGGCGGATGGGCCGGGCGTCATCGTCCTGTGCGGCCGGTTCGAAGGCTTTGACGAGCGTATCTTCGAAGGGCGTGGCGTGGAGGAGATGTCGGTCGGTGATGCGGTGCTTTCGGGCGGCGAACCCGCGGCAATCCTGCTGTTAGATGCTTGCATTCGGCTGCTTCCCGGCGTAATGGGCGCGGCTTCCAGCGGGGCCGAGGAATCGTTCGAGGACGGTCTTCTCGAATACCCGCAGTTTACCCGGCCCACCGAGTGGGAAGGGCGCACGATCCCTGAAGTGCTGCGATCGGGGGATCATGCGAAGATCGCCGCCTGGCGGAAACAACGGGCGGAGGAAGATACACGGTCACGCAGGCCGGACCTTTGGGAACGTCGCAGTGACGTTCGGGGCCAGTCTGCCTCTGGTGCGCGGCGCAAAAACGAGGACTTAGGTTCATGAACCTGATTCAGCAGATCGAGGCCGAGGAAATTGCCAAGGCCGCCAAGGATATCCCGACCTTCCGTCCGGGCGACACCGTCCGCGTCGGCGTGAAGGTTGTCGAAGGCACCCGTACCCGCGTCCAGGCTTACGAGGGCGTGTGCATCGCGCGCTCGAACCGTGGCATGGGTTCCAACTTCACCGTCCGCAAGATGAGCTTCGGTGAAGGCGTGGAGCGCGTATTCCCGCTCTACTCGCCCAACATCGATTCGATCACCGTCGTCCGTCGCGGCGTCGTGCGTCGTGCGAAGCTGTACTACCTGCGTGGTCGTACCGGCAAGCGCGCCCGCATCGCCGAGCGCCGGGTCAACGACACCAAGGCATAAGCCCTGGTTCTGCGTCCCGTCCGAAGGGCGGGGCAGCTGGAAAGGCGGTTCGATCATTCGAACCGCCTTTTTTGTGCCTGTCGGAAATTCGACTGTCTCCCATCGGAAATTCCACCTCCCTGATTTCATGAGGCGAATCAGAGAAAGAGGGGCGGAGACGGCCGTGAAAAGCCGCACAGGTCCGTCGGTTCGGTGTGCCTGCTCCCTTCCATCGGGGTGTCCGGTCATCGCAATTGTCGAAAACGTCATCTGAGTGGCGGAAAAACACGATAAACTGCGCGTTTCGGCTTTGTTTAGGCTTTGACAGCGCCAGCAAAAACCGCTCAATTCCGTGCCGCTTAGAGGCGAATCCAGAATTTATCCCATCACATCCTGTTTCCACTGAAAGGTTAGGGGGTACCCATAATGAATAAGAACGATCTCATCGGCGCGGTCGCAGACTCGAGCGGCCTGACCCGCAGCGACGCAACCAAGGCAGTGGAAAGCGTTTTCGACGCCATCACCGGCGCGCTGAAGAAGGGCGATGAAGTTCGCCTGGTCGGCTTCGGCACTTTCTCGGTCGCCAAGCGCAAGGCTTCGACCGGTCGCAACCCGCGCACCGGCGAACCCATGGAAATCAAGGCTTCGGCTCAGCCGAAGTTCAAGGCCGGCAAGGGCCTTAAGGACGCTGTCAACTAAGCAGCGTTCCGGCAGCCTGTCGCGCCTTGCAGGCTGAAATCATTACGCCGCGCCAACCATCCGGTTGGCGCGGCGTTTTTCATTTGGATTGTGTGGCGGGGTAGGAGGGGCGCCGGTTTGGAGCCCCTCGGCCGCGGCTTCAGGGCTTCAGCTTGACCAGCGCGGTGGGTGCCGCCGGGGTGCGCGCATTCACCTTCCAGCTTAGCACGCGGCCATTGGGGCCGTTCTGCGGGCCCTCGTCGGTATTGTTGGCAAGGATCGCGCCGTCGGTCGTGATCGTGAAGGTACCGTCGGCCTCGGCCGTGTTGCCGGCTTCGGCCGCTTCGCTGCCGGCATCGCTGTTCATGCCGGCCAGCATGGCGCCCATCATGTTGCCGGACCCCTGTGAGGGCCCGAACGCAGGTGCATCCACGCGCACGCTGCCGTCCTGACGCAGCGAGAGCTGCACGAAGGCATTGGCCATCGGGAAGCCCTCGATCGTCGGGAAGGCGAAATCGTGGTCCAGCTTGCCCTGGATGGCGAAATCGACGTCGAAGCGGCCGTCTCCCTTGTAGACCGCCTTGTTCCAGCCCACCTGACGGCGCAGCTTGGTTGCCACTTCCTCGCCCGCGCGCGGATCGCTGGGATCGATGCCGCCGAGCAGCGCCTTGGCGGCCTGGGCGTCGGTCTTTTCCTTCTGCGCGCGCGATTCTTCCCAGCTTTTCTTCTGGGCGGCGAGTTCGTCCTGCGTGCAAGGATGCTCGTCATAGTTGTCGTCGTGGCAGGCTTCGGGCTCGAAGGCCGCCTGCTTGGACTTCTGCAGCGGCAGCATCACGATCTCGCCGGCATAGGCGAAGCGGAAGCTGCGATCGTTCCTGAGGTCCAGCTGTGACGTGAACTTGCCCGGCACGAAGATGCAGGCTGCTGCCAGCATTGCCAGTCCGGTTACCACGAGGCCTGCAAGCAGGCGGCGGCGCGGATTGCGCCTTTCGGTCGAAGTCATGTCGTGTCCCCTGTTGCCGGCAATACTGTTGCAGCGGCCCGTTTCCGCGAATCAGGAAGCGGGTCTGGTCGCCACGGCGTAGAGCGAGATGGCGGCCGCGTTGGAGACGTTCAGGCTCTCCATCGCTTCGTTGATCGGCAGCTTGGCGATCGCATCGCAGTGCTGGGCGATGTTGTGACGCATGCCATCCCCCTCGGCACCGAGTACCAGTGCGACGGGACCGGCGGGCAGGGCGTTGCCCAGCGTAGTCTCGGTGTTGCCGTCCAGGCCGATTCGCCAGTAGCCCGCCTCGGCAATCTCTTCGAGCGCGCGCGCAAGGTTCACCACGCGCACCCACGGAAGAATTTCGAGCGCGCCCGACGCGCTCTTGGCCAGCGTGCCCGATTCAGGCGGGGCGTGGCGGTCCTGCGTGACGATGGCGCAGGCATTGAAGGCGACGGCCGAGCGCATGATGGCGCCGACGTTGTGCGGGTCGGTCACCTGGTCCAGCACGACCACCGGGCGCGAGGGATCGCCATCCAGCACATCGTCGATGAAGATGTCGTCCAGCGGTTCGCATTCGAGCACCAAGCCCTGATGCGGCGCGTCGCGCGCGACGAGTTGGGCCAGATCCGCAGGCTGCGCCCATTCCACCGGGAAGTCCGAAGGCAGTTCGCCGTCGAGAGATTCGACTCCTTCGCGAGTTGCCCACAGCTTTCTATGTTGGCGGTCGGGGTTTTTCAGGGCTGCTTCCACGGCGTGGCGGCCCCAAAGGCGCACCATTCCCGTGCTTGCACGACCGCTGCCGCGCCCGTTCTTCATCCGGCCAGCGCGCCCGCGCAGCGCCTTTCCGGGCTTTCCGCCGTCCCGGTCGCTACGATTGCTCATGAAAAATATCCTTTTCGAAAAATCTGTGCCGCTCCTGCCAGTACCCCCATTGACAGGCAAGGCCAGGTTCTACATAGGCGCCCTCCTCGGCAGCGAGGCACTGGCAACGGCGCTTCGAAACACTGCGGGTTCCTCTCCTCAGGGATAGGTTTTCCGCCGCCAGCAACTGGTGTGGACAGGTGGCCGAGTGGTTAAAGGCAGCAGACTGTAAATCTGCCCGTGCAAGCGTACGCTGGTTCGAATCCAGCCCTGTCCACCACCAGCCTCCTCGATGAGAGCTTTCCCTTCGGGGACCCCATAAATCAATCGGCAATCCGGCAGGAACTGCGTGAGGCTGCATCTGCACTCACAATGTGCCTTGTCCCAAGGACTTGTACGCAGGCCGGGAACGGATTGCGGGCTCCCGGCATTGCGGGAGTGGTGCTCTGTCATTAGAGGAAGGCGATGCCCGGAGACATTCTTGATAATCAGGGACGCGGTGAAGCGTCCTGGAACTGGCCCTCGATTCATCCCGAGGGTCGTAAGTTCGGCGCCATCGCCGGCGTAGTCGCGCTCGTCGCGTGGTTGCTGGTCGGCCCGTGGGTCGGTTGGCCGCTCGCGGTCCTGACGCTCTGCGTGCTGGCCTTCTTCCGCGATCCCGTGCGCGTCACGCCGCAGGACGATCGATTCGTGGTCGCGCCGGCAGACGGTCTCGTCACGCTGATCGGCAAAGTGCCGCCGCCGCGCGAACTGACGGTGGAAGACGGCAGCGGATCGCAGCCGATGTCGACCGAGCCGGTGACGCGCATCTCGATCTTCATGAGCGTGTTCGATGTGCACATCAATCGTGCGCCGATCGGCGGCACCGTACGCCGGGTGATCTATATCCCCGGCCGTTTCATGAATGCCGACCTCGACAAGGCGAGCGAAGAGAACGAGCGCCAGCATATCCTGATCGAACGCGGTGACGGCCAGCGCATCTGCTTCACGCAGATCGCCGGGCTTGTCGCGCGCCGCATCGTTCCTTTCGTGAAGCCGGGCGACATCATCGCCGCCGGCCAGCGCATCGGCCTGATCCGCTTTGGCAGCCGCGTCGACGTCTATCTGCCCGCCGGCACCGAGCCGAAGGTCCTGATGGGCCAGCGCATCGTTGCCGGTGAAACCGTGCTTGCCGAAATCGGCGCGGCCCCGGTGATCGAGGGTATTTCCCAGTGACCGACGAGTCCGGCGACTTCACGGCGGCCCGGCTGGATCGCCGCAGCCGCCTTGGTGCCGGGCTCTCGGTACGGGCCTTCGTGCCCAACGCTATTACGGCCGCCGCGCTGTGCTCGGGCCTGACCGGCATTCGCTTCGCCATTGGCAATGATTATGAGCGGGCGGTCTACGCCGTCATTCTGGCTGGTGTGCTGGACGGCATCGACGGCCGTGCGGCGCGGATGCTGAAGGCGCAGACGCGTTTCGGCGCCGAGCTGGACAGCTTGGCGGATTCGATTTCGTTCGGTGTCGCGCCGGCGCTGATCGTCTATCTCTGGTCGCTGCATCAGCTGCCAAGCCTGGGCTGGATTGCCGCGCTGGCTTTCGCGATCTGCTGCGTGCTGCGCCTTGCCCGCTTCAATTCGCGGATGGACATGCTTGACCAACCGCACAAGCAGGCCGGCTTTTTGACCGGAGTTCCCGCACCGCTTGGTGCGGGGCTCGGTTTCCTGCCGCTCTATCTGTGGATCGCCAGTCGCGAACCCATCTTCGCCAATCCCGTCCTGGTCGGCGTGTGGATGGTGCTGATGGCTTTCCTGATGATATCCAACCTGCCGACGCTCAGTTGGTCTCGCATGCGTCCGCCAGCAAGCTTGCGCCTTTTCGTCATTGCCCTGGTCGGCATGACCGTCGCCGCGCTCTGGCTTGAGCCTTGGTGGACGTTGGCGTTGATCACCATCGTCTATCTCGCCCTGATTCCGATCGGCCTCTCGACTTACCTGAAGTTCAGGCGGCGAGTTCCCCGCACGGCCAGTCCAGTCCAGGACGCTGTTCCGCCGACAGACGGCGACGCGTAACGCGATCGCGACGGAGCGCGCCAAGCGCGGGCACCGTCACGCGTTCCACCATGGCCCAATGGATCGTCAGCGTTTCCGGGCAGGCGGCAAGCCGGGCCGGGAGCGCAAGCGCGTCGTGCCCATAGCGGCGCAGCGTCGCCATGATCGCGAGTGCCGAGGCCAGCGCGGTAACGGCGAAGAGGCAGGCAGCAAATGCAGTCATGATCAATCCTTTCGAGCCATCGGCGCCGATGGGGCCGGAGTCTCGGCTTGTGGAAAACCGACTCTTGTTCTATCAATGTTCCGTCTGGCCATTTGTTCTTCTTTTGTTCGAATTCTGTCAAGACGAAAATGCCGAACCGGTTAAGCGGCTGTAAGCACATCGCTTTTTAGGGGATTTCCGCTTCGGACCGGGCGGGGCGGCAAAAATGGTCTCAAACCGTCTCAAAATGGCACGGAATTTGCCGTAGTGCCGCCGCAGGCCCGCACCGGATGGGCCGCCGCAGGCTCGAACCGAATACGCCGGAAGTTCTGTTTCGAAGGTTCGAACAGGGGCGGCCTCCATTCTTCTCCCTCCTCAGGCGCGCGCGGGGACTTCAACCAAGTCGCGCATTGCACAGCTAGGCTGTCCGGCGTTCCGCGCCGTGCTTTCCGGATTTTGCGGTTTACCCTCGGCGCCAGTCATGCGGGCAGCGATGTGGGTGTCTCTGTGGAAAAGCTGTGAAAAGCCTGTGGTTTCGCCGGCATGACGGCCATGCGACGATCCGTTGGTCGCCTGCGTTCGGCGGAATGACGCGATTTGGGCTGGATTTCGCCGTCGAACGGGACTAAGGGCGGCCCCGCTCGAAGCAGGGGATCGAATTCGCGGTCCTCATGCGAATCGGGCAATCCACATGGAAAGCGCACATACCGGTGCTTTGACGGCCCTAGTCCACGGACTTCCGTCAGGTTCCTGCTTTCCAGAGGTTCGAACCGGAAGGAATTATATTATGGCGGCACCTGTCGTCACCATGTCGCAGCTCATCGAAGCCGGCGCTCACTTCGGTCACCAGACGCACCGCTGGAACCCGCGCATGAAGCCGTACATCTTCGGCGCACGCAACGGCATCCACATCATCGACCTGTCGCAGACCGTGCCGCTTTTCGCGCGCGCTCTCGAATTCGTGCAGGCCACTGTCCAGGCCGGTGGCAAGGTGCTGTTCGTCGGCACCAAGCGCCAGGCTCAGGAGCCGATCGCCCAGGCCGCCCGCGCTTGCGGTCAGCACTACGTCAATCACCGCTGGCTGGGCGGCATGCTCACCAACTGGAAGACCATCTCGGGTTCGATCAAGCGCTTCAAGGCTCTTGAAGAGCAGCTTTCGGGTGACACCGCCGGTCTCACCAAGAAGGAAGTCCTTCAGCTGACCCGCGAGCGTGACAAGCTTGAGCTGTCGCTCGGCGGTATCCGCGACATGGGCGGTATCCCGGACGTGATGTTCGTGATCGACGCCAACAAGGAAGCGCTGGCGATCAAGGAAGCCAACGTCCTCGGCATCCCCGTCATCGCCGTGCTCGACACCAACGTCGACCCGAACGGTATCGCGTTCCCGATCCCGGGCAACGACGACGCCAGCCGCGCCGTGCGCCTGTACTGCGACGCGATCGCCCAGGCTGCCACCAAGGGTGGCCGTGACGCGCTCGTCCAGAGCGGTGCCGACATCGGCGCCATGGACGTGCCGGTCGAGGAAGCAGTCGAGGCCTGATAGGTCCGGCGACGACTTTTTCGTCATGGAATTGTCGCGCGCCGGGTCCAATGGGCCTGGCGCGCGTTCATTTTTGGGCCGCAGTGCGACCCTGGTAATTTAAAGGCCGTGATGCACGGTCCCACCAAACAAGAGGATTTGAGCGATGGCTTACACCGCCGCTGACGTGAAGAACCTGCGCGAGCGCACTGGCGCCGGCATGATGGACTGCAAGAAGGCCCTGGACGAAACCGGTGGCGATCTCGAAGCCGCCGTCGACGCGCTGCGCGCTCGCGGTCTGGCCGCTGCCGCCAAGAAGTCCAGCCGCACGGCTGCCGAAGGTCTGGTCGGCGTTGCCGTCACCGGCACCAAGGGCGTTGCCGTCGAAGTGAACTCGGAAACGGACTTCGTTGCGAAGAACGACCAGTTCCAGGACTTCGTCCGCAAGACCACCGAAGTCGCGCTCGGCGTTGCCGGTGACGACGTGGAAGCACTCAAGGCCGCTGCCTACCCGACCGGCGGGACCGTTGGCGACGCGCTGACCAACAACGTTGCGACCATCGGCGAGAACCAGCAGGTTCGCCGCCTGAAGACCGTCGAAGTCGCTCAGGGCCTCGTCGTTCCCTACATGCACAACGCTGCTGCGCCGAACCTCGGCAAGATCGGCGTTCTCGTCGCTCTCGAATCGGAAGCTTCGGCTGAAGCTCTCGAAGCGCTCGGCAAGCAGATCGCGATGCACATCGCCGCTGCCTTCCCGCTGGCCCTCAACGCTGAAGACCTCGACGCCGACCTGATCGCTCGCGAGCGCAAGATCGCCGAAGAAAAGGCCGCCGAATCGGGCAAGCCCGAAGCCGTGCAGGCCAAGATGGTCGATGGCGCGATCGCCAAGTACGCCAAGGAAAACGCGCTGCTTTCGCAGGTCTTCGTCATGGACAACAAGACCCCGATCCAGCAGGTCGTCGACCAGGCCGGCAAGGAAGCCGGTGCCAAGATCGTGCTGAAGGACTACGTCCGCTTCCAGCTCGGCGAAGGCATCGAGAAGGAAGTCACCGACTTCGCAGCCGAAGTGGCTGCTGCCGTCGCAGGCTGATTCTTCGGGGCTGATCCTTCACGGGTTACCGAAAAGAAAAAGGGCCGGGGAGCGTTGGCTTCCCGGCCCTTTTTTCGTGTCCTTTGCCCCGGGTGCGCGATGCATCTGTTGGACAGACCACGCTTTTCCGGCAAATCCTGTCGGCCATGGAGCGATCAAGTCCCATTCCGGCCCCTCTCGCGGACGCGCGACAAGCAGGCATTCTGTTTCTGCATGGGCACAGCCGCACGGGCCTGTCGATGCGCGCGCTTGTTCGGCAGTTCGATCGCGCGGGATACCGCACGTGCGCCCCGACTTATGCCAGCCTGACGACATCGGTGCCGGATATCGCCGAACGGCTGAGATCGCGCCTCATCCGCTTTCGTGCGGAATTCGACGGCCCCCTTCATATCGTGACCCATTCGCTGGGCGGCCTGGTCGCTCGTGCCCTGATGAAGGCGGCGAGGCCGGACGGGTTGGGGCGGGTGGTAATGCTCGCGCCGCCCCACGGGGGAAGCGAATGGGCCGATCTGCTGTCTCGGCTGCGGATGAACCGGATGGTGCTGGGCCCGGCGGGTCGTCATCTCGTGACCCGCCGCAGCGCGGCCGATGAGGCAGTCCTTTCCGGTGTGGACTTCGAATTGGGCATCATTGCCGGCAATCGCTCGCTCGATCCGGTCCTGACGCGTCGGATCGTGTCCTTGCCGAATGACGGCAAGGTTTCGGTCGCTTCGACCAGGCTGGCCGGGATGGCCGATCACATCACCTTGCCCGTCTCGCATACCTTGATGGTCAACAACCGTGAGGTCGGCGATCAGGTTGCGGCGTTCATCAGGTCCGGTCGGTTCGAGCGCTGATCCGCCTAAGGTGCGGGCGGCGTGGGGCCGCCCGCATGGCGTTTCTCAATAGGCGGCCGTGAACCGGGCGCGGCTGTGTTTGTGGGCTTCCAGTTCGTCGACCATGGCGATGGCGTAGTCGGCGAAGCTGATCTTGCTCTCACCCGCATCGTCGGTGACGAGTTGGTCGGTGCCGGGGCGATAGCTGCCGGTGCGCGGGCCTTCGAAGATCAGTGCGGCGGGGGAGAAGAAGGTCCAGTCCACATCGTCGGTCTGCTTGAGTGCGTCGAGGAAGGTGATGCCGCCCATTGCCGCGCCCTTCCACGCCTCGGGAAAGTCCGGGTCGTCGATCACGCGCACGCCCGGCGCGACTTCAAGGCTGGCGGCGCCTCCGGTGATGAGAAGGCGCGGTACGCCGGCCTTGCGCACCGCGGCAAGCAGGGTTTCGGCGGGAACGTCGAAGTGCAGGGCGCTGATCACCGCGTCGTTGCCGGCGATCAGGGCGGCGAGGGATTCGGCGTTGGAAGCGTCGCCGGCCACGGCGGTCACGCCGTCGATTGCGGGGATCTTGTCCGGATTGCGCGCGATGGCGAGCACCTGATGTCCGCGTGCGGCGGCCTCCTTGGCGATTTCCGATCCGGCGCGGCCGCTGGCGCCAAGGACTGCAATCTTCATATCGATTCTCCACTAGGTATCCAATGGTGACCAGGTGTGCTATCGAGCGTGCCCATGCAAGAAGGCACCTTTATCGCACCGGGTTACCCGGAGGAAACCGCCGATGGTCCCGCAAGTCCTCAGGATCAGCGGGCGCCGGACGTCTACGCCGCCAATTGCCCGACGCGGCAATTGCTCGATCGTGTGGCCGACAAGTGGAGCGTGCTGATTCTGACGACTCTCGGCAATGGCGAAATGCGCTTCAATGCGCTGAAGCGGCGGATCGACGGGATTTCGCAGAAGATGCTCAGCCAGACCTTGCGCTCGCTGGAGCGGGATGGGCTGGTGCTGCGCCATGTCGTTCCTACCGTTCCGGTGACGGTCAGCTATGCGATCAGCCCGCTGGGCCGAGAACTGCTAGATGCTTTGCAGGCGATGATCGACTGGGCGGAACGGCGCATGGTCGTGGTGGCGCAGGCGCAGCAAATTTACGACGCGCGTGAGCGGGAACTGGCCGACATCTGGAATTGATCGATTTTCCGGCGGGCGTTCGAAAGAGCCTTTGCTGCGCCGATCCACGCTCATCCACAAGCCAACCCCTTGGCAATTTCGGCGCGCGCTCCTAAAGCCGGGGCCATCCAGCCCCCGAGGAGAAGTGCGGCCATGAGTTCATCCCCCTACAAGCGCGTCCTCCTCAAACTGTCGGGCGAAGTCTTGATGGGGAACCAGCAATTCGGGATCGACTCCGATTTCGTTGCCGAACTGGCCAAGGAAGTGAAGGCCGCGAAGGAAACCGGCCTTGAGGTCTGCCTCGTCATCGGCGGCGGCAACATCTTCCGCGGCATGGCCGGCGCCGCGCGCGGCATGGACCGTGCGCAGGCCGACTACATGGGCATGCTGGCCACCGTCATGAACGCGCTGGCGATGCAGAATGCGCTCGAGCAGCTTGGCGTCCACACCCGCGTGCAGTCCGCCGTGCAGATGGACCAGGTGTGCGAACCGGTGATCCGTCGCCGTGCGGAGCGTCACCTGGAAAAGGGCCGCGTGGTGATCTTCGCCGCCGGCGTCGGTGCGCCTTACTTCACCACCGATTCGGGTGCCGCGCTGCGTGCCGCCGAAATGCAGTGCGACGCGCTGCTGAAGGGCACCAGCGTAGACGGCGTCTACGACAGCGACCCGAAGAAGAATCCCGACGCCAAGCGTTACGATACTGTCGATTACGACACTGTTCTTGCAGACAATCTGCAGGTTATGGATGCATCCGCCGTTGCGCTGTGCCGCGACAACAATATTCCGATCGTCGTGTTCTCGATCCGCGAGAAGGGCAACCTTGCCACCGTTCTCGCCGGGGGCGGAACCAAGACGATCGTGCAGAAAGGAGCCTGAACCATGGCGAAGTACGACAAGGCGGATCTCGAACGCCGCATGAAGGGCGCGATCGATGCGCTGAAGCACGATCTTTCGGGCCTGCGCACCGGCCGCGCCAACACCGCGCTGCTGGAGCCGATCATGGTCACCGTCTACGGCGCGAACACGCCGATCACGCAGGTCGCCACGATTTCCGCTCCCGAACCGCGCATGCTTTCGGTGCAGGTGTGGGACAAGTCGAACATCGGCCCCGTCGAAAAGGCGATCCGTTCGGCAGGCCTGGGTCTGAACCCGATCAATGACGGCAACACGCTGCGTCTGCCGATCCCGGATCTGACCGAGGAACGCCGCAAGGAACTGGCGAAGCTCGCCAGCTCCTACGCCGAAAAGGCCCGTGTCGCCGTGCGCAACGTGCGCCGCGACGGGATCGAGAACCTGAAGGCGGACGAGAAGAAGAAGGAAATCTCGGAAGACGAGCGCAAGCGCTCCGAGACCGAAGTCCAGAAGCTGACCGATGACATCATCAAGCAGCTTGACGAGGAATTCGGCCGCAAGGAGAAGGAAATCCTCGGCAAGTGAGGCTGTTCGGCCGCGCTTGGGGGAATGTCTGATGGCGAAGAGTGAACCAGCAGTCGTGCGCCACGTTGCCATCATTATGGATGGCAACGGCCGCTGGGCGAAGAAGCGTCACCTGCCACGCGCGCTGGGCCACCAGCGCGGCGTGGAGGCGGTGCGCCGCGTCGTGCGTGGTGCCCGCGAACTGGGGCTGGAAGCGCTGACGCTCTACGCCTTCTCCACCGAGAACTGGCGCCGGCCGGAGGAAGAAGTCTCCGACCTGATGAGCCTGATGAAGCGCTTCATCCTCTCCGACCTCGACGAGTTCGCGGCGGCGGGAGTGCGGCTGAAGATCATCGGCGACTACAAGGCGTTCAAGCCCGACGTCGTCGAACTGGTCGAAGGCGCGGTGGCCCGCACGGCGGGCAATACCGGAACCACGCTGGCCGTGGCGCTGAACTACGGTTCGCAGGACGAGATCGCCCGCGCCGCCACCAAGGCGGCGGAAAAGGGCCCGATCACGCCCGAGACCATTGCTGCGGAACTGGACACGGCGGACCTGCCGCCGCTGGATCTGCTGATCCGCACATCGGGTGAGGTGCGCCTCTCGAACTTCCTGCTCTGGCAGGCGGCTTATGCCGAGATGCTGTTCACCGACGTGCTCTGGCCCGACTTCAACGTCGACCACTTGCGCGAAGCGCTGGAAGAATTCGCACAGCGGGAGCGTCGCTATGGTGGACGCTGAACCCGCTCGAAAGAAGTCCGATCTTGGCGTCAGGACCGTTTCGGCCGTGGTCATGCTGGCGGTTGCCGGCACGGCGCTCTGGCTGGGCGGGGCGGTGTGGACGGCCTTCGTCTGCGCGATTGCACTGGGCGTGCTGTGGGAATGGGTCCGGCTGTCGCGCGCGGCGATGAACGATCCGATGCATCGCGGCCTGATGAACTTTACCGGTATGTTCTACATTGGCGTCGGCGCGGCGATGCTGCTGTTCCTGCGCAACCCGGCGTTCAGTCTGGGGCCGGTGCTGACCGTGGTGATGACCGTGATCGGCGTGGACGTAGGTGCCTATTTCACCGGCCGTACTCTGGGCGGGCCGAAGATCGCGCCGGCCATCAGTCCTTCGAAGACCTGGTCCGGCCTGTTGGGCGGCATTCTGGGTGCGACGCTGGTCTTGTTCGGCGCGGCGCGGCTTTGGCAGGAGGGGATGATCTCGATCCTGGTGCAGGGCAATGCGGCCGATGGCCCGTCGTGCTTCGGTTCGCAGCCATGCTGGTATCTGACCGCCGACCCGCTGCCGCTGTTTGCGTCCTGCCTGCTGATCGGGCTGTTCGTGGCGATCTGCGCGCAGGCTGGCGACTTTTTCGAGAGCTGGCTGAAGCGCCGTGCCGGCGTGAAGGATTCGGGCAATTTCATTCCCGGCCACGGCGGCTTTTTCGATCGGGCGGACGGGCTGCTGGCGGTGCTGTTCCTGCTCGCGCTCATGATTTTGCTGCACCCGAGGTAAGCGCGATGACGATCCAGCGGACCATCTGCATCCTTGGCGCCACCGGTTCGATCGGTGCGTCCACGCTGGACCTTGTGCGCCGCAATCCGGCGGAGTGGCGTGTCAGCGTGCTGACGGCGCATTCGAACGTTGACGAGCTGGCGAAGCTGGCCCGCGAATTCGCCATCGACCTTGCCGTCGTGGCGGACGAGGCACGCTTGCCGGCCTTGCGCGATGCGCTGGGCGGAACGGGCATCGCCACCGCCGGCGGACCGCAGGCATTGGTGGAGGCTGCTGCGCGTGGTGCCGACATGACCGTGGCCGCGATCGTCGGCTGCGCGGGCCTTGCGCCCACCATGGCGGCGATCGAGCAGGGCAGGGTGATCGCGCTTGCCAACAAGGAAGCGCTGGTCTCGGCCGGCGAAGTGATGATGGCCGCCGTCGTCCGCCATGGCGCAACGTTGCTGCCGATCGATTCGGAACACAACGCGATCTTCCAGTGCCTGCAGGGCAACGATATCGCACAAGTCCGCTCGATCACGCTGACTGCCAGCGGTGGGCCGTTCCGCGAATGGAGCTGGGAACAGCTTCAGGCGGCGACCCCGGCGCAGGCGGTCAAGCACCCCAATTGGGACATGGGCGCGAAGATCAGCGTCAATTCGGCAACCATGTTCAACAAGGGCCTCGAACTGATCGAGGCGTACCATCTTTTCCCCGTCGGGCTCGACCGGCTGCGGATTATCGTCCATCCGCAGTCCGTCGTGCATTCGATGGTCGAATATCGCGACGGATCGACTCTGGCGCAGTTGGGTCCGTCCGACATGCGCGTGCCGATCGCCTCCGCACTGGCCTGGCCGGCGCGCATGGACACGCCTTGCACGCCGCTGGATCTTGCGGCGGTGGGCGAACTAACTTTCCGCCAGCCCGATGAAAATCGTTTCCCGGCAACGCGCCTTGCCCGTTCGGCGGCGGAAGCAGGGGGTGCGATCCCGGCAGTGCTGAACGCGGCCAACGAAGTGGCCGTGGCGGCGTTCCTGGCCGGTCAGATCCCGTTCACGCGGATCGCGGCACAAGTGGAAGAAGTGCTGGGCGCCTACGCGCCGCCCGCGCCTGCCAGTCTCGACGACGTGCTGGCGGTTGACGCGGAGGCCCGCGCAAGGGCAAGCATGGTAACGGGACCCGCCTGAGCCGGTAATCGGCAGCCAGTTGGCGCGGGTCCGATGGAGTTTGCCTGACTTGACCGGATCGCCCAATCTGCTGACGACGATCTTCGCCTTTCTGCTCGCGCTTGGTCCGCTGGTGCTGGTGCACGAGCTTGGGCACTACCTTGTCGGTCGTCTGTTCGGCGTGAAGGCCAATGCCTTCTCGATCGGCTTCGGCAAGGAAATCGCCGGATGGACCGACAAGCGCGGCACCCGTTGGAAGCTGTCCGCGCTGCCGCTGGGCGGCTACGTGCAATTCGCCGGGGACATGAACCCTGCCTCCGCGCCCAGTGCGGCGGAGGATGGCCTTACTCCCGAAGAGCGTGCGCAGACGTTCCACGTCAAGCCACTGTGGCAGCGTGCGCTGATCGTTTTCGCGGGGCCGCTGACCAACTTCCTTGTCTGCGTGCTCATCCTCGCGGTTTTTGCCTGGGCGAATGGCAAGCTGGTTGCCGATCCGCAGGTGGCCGGCTTTGCGGAGCATTCCGCGGCACAGGCGGCGGGCGTGCAAGTGGGCGACCGGATCACCGCCATCAATGGCGTGCGGATCGAAAGCGCCATGGACGTGGCGCAGCACACCGATTTCTTCCCCGGCAAGACGGTGAAGGTGACTGTCCTGCGCGAAGGTCAGCAAACGACGTTGCCCGTCACCCTCGCTTCCGAGGAAGTGAGTGACGAATTCGGCAACAAGGCCACGCTGGGCGATCTCGGCGTCGATTTCATCGCGCCCATCGTCAGCGGGTTCCAGGGGGATTCGCCGGCGCGCGCGGCCGGGGCGGAAGTCGGTGATCGCATCGTCGCGGTTGGCGATACCGGCGTAACCAGTTTCCGTCAGGTGCAGGAGATCGTCGCGGCCCATCCGGGGCAGGCGACCACCGTTACCGTGATGCGCGGGGATGTGGCGCATGTCCTTCCGCTCACCATCGGAAGTCAGGTCGTGCCTGACAAGCAGGGGCGCAGCACGAAGATCGGGCGGATCGGTGTCCAGTCGGGCATGGGCCGGGTGGAAAAGGTTGGCCCGGTAGAGGCGCTTGGTCTCGGCGTCGATCGCACGTTCATGATCGTGGACAATATGGTCACGGGAATCCGCCAGATCGTCACTGGCGACCGGTCGGTTCGCGAGTTGGGCGGGCCGATCAAGATGGCCAAGTATTCGGGCGAGCAATTCAGCCTTGGCTGGGGTGCTTTCGTGTTCTTTGCGGCCATGATCTCGATTAACTTGGCATTCATCAACCTCCTGCCAATCCCAGGCTTGGACGGCGGGCACCTGGCTTTCTACGCGGCCGAAATGGTCCGTCGCAAGCCGTTGGACGTACGCAGTCAGGAATGGGCGATCCGCACCGGGGTGGCATTCGTGCTTGCCTTGATGCTGTTCGTTACGGTCAACGATCTGGCTTCGCTCCCGATTTTCGGGGGATAGCCTGGAGAAATCTTCCAAGATCACATTTCTGCCGGGATTGACTGCTTGATTGGACGTCGTCCATCGGGCAGACGGGCGCGATTGCCTGCCGGGGAGGCAGGTGCCTGGCGGATCACTCTGTAGAGCCTCGCGTAAGCGCATACGGGAACTTGCTTGAATGATGGGATGGGAAATGGGTCGCAGCATTGACGCTCGCCGCGCGCCGCAGATTGCTGCCATGCTGCTGGGAACTACGATCCTGGCTGGCGTGCCCACGGTAGCCTTCGCGCAGAAAGCCGCCGCTGCGCCCAAGGCGGCGACAGCTCCGGCCACGCCGACGGCCGCTCCGGCCGCTCCCGTGGAAGTCGCGGAGACGATCCAGACGATCCAGGTGGTCGGCGCGGAACGTCTTGAGCCGCAGACGGTGCTTTCGTACATCCAGCTGCGTGTCGGCCAGCCTTATACCAAGGCAAACGCCGACGCCGCGCTGAAGGATCTCTATGCGACGGAGCTTTTCGCCGACGCGCAGATTTCGAACGAGAACGGCGCGGTGACCATTACGGTCAAGGAAAACCCGGTCGTCAACCGCATCATCCTTGAAGGCAACAAGCGCATCAAGGACGACAAGATCCTGCCGGAGATCAAGGTCGCCCCGCGCCAGATCTTCACGCGCTCCAAGATCCGCGCCGACGTTGCCCGCATCATCGAGCTGTACAAGCGCCAGGGCCGCTACGCCGCGACGGTCGAGCCGAAGATGGTCATGCTCGACCAGAACCGCGTCGATATCGTTTTCGAGATTACCGAGGGCGACAAGTCCAAGGTCCGCCAGATCAACATCCTGGGCAATGAGCAGTTCTCCGACGGCGAACTGCGCGCGCAGATGGTGACCAAGCAGGCGCGCTTTAGCCGCATCTTCAGCTCGAACACCACCTACGATCCCGATCGCATGGCGTTCGACCAGCAGAAGATGCGCCAGTTCTACCTGACGCAGGGCTACGCCGACTTCCGCGTGGTTTCGGCGGTGGCCGAGCTGACGCCGGACAAGAAGGACTTCATCATCACGTACGTGGTGGAGGAAGGGAAGCGCTACAAGTTCGGCGACGTGAAGGTCGAGAGCCAACTGCGCGACTTCGACGGCGACAAGCTGGCGAGGAACCTGACGATCCACAAGGGCGACTGGTACAACGCCAAGGCGGTGGAAGACACCATCGACGGGTTGAACGACACCGCCGGCGCCTTTGGCTACGCCTTCGCGGATGTGCGGCCGCAGTACGATCGCGACAAGGACAACCTCACCATGGGGTTGACCTTCGTGATCCAGGAAGCGCCGCGCGTCTATGTCGAGCGTATCGACATCAACGGCAACACGCTGACCCAGGACAAGGTGGTCCGCCGTGAGTTCCGTATCGCCGAGGGCGATGCGTTCAACTCGCTGCAGGTCAAGCGCTCCACCAACCGCATCAAATCGCTCGGTTACTTCCAGGAGAAGTTCGAGGTCGAGCAGAAGCCGGGCAGCGCGGACGACCGCATCATCCTGGAAGCCAACGTAGAGGAAAAGCCCACCGGGCAGCTGCAGCTTTCGGCCGGTTTCTCCAGCCTTGAGCGCTTCATTTTCCAGGCTTCGATCCAGCAGCGCAACTTCCGCGGCCGTGGTCAGACGGTTGGTCTTTCCGGCAGCTACTCGTCCTACTCGAAGTCGGTCGAGGCGAACTTCGTCGAGCCGTACCTGTTCGACAAGAACGTGTCGCTGGGCGTCGATATCTATCGCCGCGACTACAACAGCTTCAACTATATCAACTCGGATCGTAACACGAACTATTCGCAGTCCACGACCGGCTTCCAGGTTCGTGCTGGCGTTCCGTTGACCGAATACCTTACGGCGATCGCTCGCTACACGCTCAATTACGATGACGTGTCGGTCGACAAGAGCCAGTATTATTCGGTCAATTCGCAGGGCGAGTACACTTGCGATCCTATCCGTGCGAGCCGCTACCTTTGCGAGGCGATCGGAAAGCGTCTGAGCTCGATCGTCGGCGGATCGCTGATCTACGACACGCTCGATAACCGCGTGCGCCCGTCGCGCGGCGTTACCGCGGGCATCAACCTCGATGTCGCCGGCCTTGGCGGCGACGTGAAGTATGCGCGCATCCGTGCCAACGCCGCCAAGTACTGGCCGCTGGGCAAGGGGTTCATCTTCTCCCTTTCGGGTGAAGGCGGTGCCATCAGCGGCTGGGGCGGCGACGATATTCGTCTGACCGATCGCTTCTACCTGGGCGAGCCGCAGATCCGTGGCTTCGGCATCCGCGGCGTCGGCCCGCGCGTCATTCGTCGCTATTACTCCGTGGCAACCGACGGCACGACCGACCAGACGGGCAAGAACGACGACGCGGTGGGCGGCAAGTACTATTACATGTCCCGCGCCGAACTGGAGATCCCGCTGGGGTCGGGCGCGCGCGAAATGGGCTTGCGTCCGTCGATCTTCGTCGATGCTGGCGCCGTATGGGGGGGCAAGACGCCTGACCTCATCACGGATTGCAAGCCGACCACGGGCTGCTTCGTCGGCAGTCGCGATTCCAACGGCAACCAACTTTATACGGATGCCAACGGCGCCACCACGACCAACGCCGTCGACCCGACGACCGGTGCGGCGAATACCGCAGTGGGCTCGACCAGCTACTTCACCGAAACCTATTACGGCAATTCCTGGCACCCGCGTGTCGCCGTTGGTTTCGGCGTGAACTGGAACTCGCCCTTCGGGCCGTTCCGCATCGATATTTCCAAGGTTCTCCTCAAGGAACCTGGCGACGATACCAAGACCTTCACTTTCAACGTGGGAACGCAATTCTGATGACCAAGATTCTCAAGTCCGCCGCACTGGCCTCGGGCCTGGCTCTTGCCGCTCTTGCCACGCCGGCTTTCGCGCAGGCCGTTCCGGCATCGAAGGTCGCCGTCGTCGACCTCGACCGTATCGCCAAGGAATGCAACGCCTGCCGCACCGCCAACCAGGCGCTGCAGGGCCAGGTCCAGGCTTTCGAAGCCCGTCGCAACCAGCTGTCGACCCAGCTTCAGCCCGAAGCCCAGTCGCTTGAAACCGCTGTGAAGGCACTGGCAGGCAAGCAGCCCGACGCCGCGCTGCAGGGCCGCATCCAGGCCTACCAGCAGAAGGAACAGCAGGCCGGTCAGGAACTGCAGGGCCAGCAGGTGCAGATCCAGCGCAACCAGGCCTATGTCGGCCAGCAGATCCAGCAGCAGCTGCAGGGCCTGTACAAGCCGGCGATGACCAAGCGCGGCGCCAACGTGCTCGTCGAAGTCGGCCAGACGCTGGCTTATGACCCGGCCCTCGACATCACCACCGACGTGCTGACCGCGCTGAACGGTGCGCTGACCACGATCAACACCACTGCTCCGGCCGCCCAGCAGGCGCCGCAGCAGCCGGCTCCTTCGGGCCGCTAAGAGCAGGACGGGCAGGCGATGAGCGAGTCGACTGAATTCGTGTACGACACCGCGAAGATCCTGGCGGCGCTGCCGCATCGCTACCCGATGCTGCTGGTCGACCGTGTGGTCTCGTTCGATGAGAACGAGATCCACGCGGTCAAGGCCGTGAGCTTCAACGAGGACTTCTTCCAGGGGCACTTCCCCGGCCGTCCGATCATGCCTGGCGTGCTTCAGATCGAAGCGCTGGCGCAGGCGGCAGGGATCCTGGCCATCGAATCGCTCGGGCTCGCCGGCAGCGGCAAGCTCGTCTATTTCATGGCGATCGAGGAAGCGAAGTTCCGCAATCCGGTAACGCCGGGCAACTTGCTCGACCTGCGCGCCGGCTTCGTTCAGAAGCGTTCGCGCGTGTGCAAGTTCTGGGGCAAGGCCTCCATCGGCGACAAGGTGACTTGCGAAGTCAACTTCACCGCGATGATCGCCGACGCCTGACGGTATAGCCTCCAGTTGGAGGCTTGCCTGACCCTTGCATTTATGGGGCCCCTTGCTTTTTCGGGGTCTCCCGTGTAAGGGCGCCGCTTTCCCAAGCAGGCCGGTCGGAACCGGCCATATGCGAAGAGAGATACGACATGAAGGCCGATACGCATCCCGACTACCACATGATCACCGTCCAGATGACCGACGGCACCACTTTCCAGACCCGCTCGACCTGGGGCTCGGAAGGCGACACGCTGGTTCTGGACATCGATCCGACCTCGCACCCGGCCTGGACCGGCGGCAAGGCCCAGCTTCAGGACGGCGGCCGCGTGGCCCAGTTCAACAAGCGTTTCGGCGGCCTCTCGCTCAAGAAGAACTGAGCGCGAAGCAAGCTTCACGAACACGAAGAAGGCGGCCTTTGCGGGCCGCCTTTTTTGTTTGTCCGGATGGGATGCTGCACCGCAAGGCGGCGGGGTATTAGCCAGTGATATCCATCAATTCGTGCCATTCGCGGGCACCGTGCGGAACGGCGTGCAGGAATTCCATGCCGGCCATATCGCCGCGAATCCAGCGCACCACGGCTTTGAGTGCCTGTCCATCGCCAACCGCGACACTGACAAATGCGCCTTGCCGCAGCCAGGTTGCTCCCCCGGAAACGCAGCAGCCATGGAGCGAAACGTCGGTCAGTACCGCGTCTGCGCGGTCACCGCGTGAGGATTCTATCCACGCGGTGTAACGGGTGGCGTGCCGTTGCTCGCGGCGACGTTCATCCGATGCGACCTCTCGGCGCATCTGTACGCTCGAATAGAGTCTGGCGAGCGGAGCATTCATGCAAATTGTCCTTGGCGACCGGTCTTATCGTCCTGGACTCTGCCAGAGGATCGTTAACTTGGGATCACCGACGCGCCTCGTGCGTTGAGCGGGCGGAACCTACGCTAGAAACTTCGCAAGTTGCGAATGCTTCGCAAACAATTGCCTTTCCCGTGCCGTGGGTTAGTCTGCGGGCCTTCGGCACTGGGGCGCGGGCCGTGGTTTGGCGTCTGGCCGGGAGAAGGGCCTGCAACGGGCCGCAACGGAGAATCGCCATGCACCGATCATCGACTCGTCTTTCCCTCGTTCTCGGCATTGCCGCTTTCGCCGCAGGCCCCGCGATGGCCGCCGCCGCGCCTGCTACGGCCCCCATTCAGGCCCAGGTGATCGGCCTTGACGGGCAGGCGTTGGGCACGGTGACGGTCCAGCAGACGCCGACCGGGGTTCTGGTGACCACCGATCTGAAGGGGCTGCCCGAAGGCGATCATGGTTTTCACTTCCATGAGAAGGGCCTTTGCGAATCGGGTGCGAAGTTCACGACCGCCGGCGGCCATTTCACCGCGGGTGATCCCGTGCACGGCCTGATGTCGATGGGTGGCCCGCACGGCGGTGACATGCCCAACCAGCATGTCGGCCCTGATGGCGTGCTGAAGACCCAGGTTCTGAATACCGGCGTGACTATCACGCCCGGTCCGAAGTCCATCGTCGACGCTGATGGCACGGCGCTGGTGATCCACGCCGATCCGGACGACTACACCAGCCAGCCGGCCGGCAATGCGGGCGGCCGAATCGCCTGCGCGGTGCTCCGCGCGCCCAAGTGATGTGTGGGGGGAGGGTGTTTCCCTCCCCTCGACCTACCCCCAGGGGCGTTCGCGGTACCACTGCGTGATCACGTATTTTCGCCCCTTGCGCACTTTCATCGCGTGGTGGAGCGTGGCGGCGTTCAGGCTGCCGTCCGCGCGGCGATTGTTCCAGGCGACCAGCTTGCCGCGCTCTGGCTGGATCAGCTTGTCGATCACCTTGAAGCGGGTGGCGCCGCCGGCCTCCACATCGTTCAGGTAGACCATGAAGGTCCAGGTGCGCTGGCCGGGAATCGCGCAGTATTTTTCGTAATCGCTGTTGTTCGGTTCGAAGTAATCGGTGTGAGCCTTGAACTCCTGGCCGACTTCGTAGCGCTGCCCTTGCAGCGGTTCGGCGTGAGCAGGGGCGATCTCGGACAGCGCAGCCAGCTTGCTTGCCAGAGCGGCCACGGCTGGCACTTGCGGGTCAAGGTCGCAGGTCGAACTTGTCCGAAACACGTCGTCGCCATTGTAGTTCGCGATGGTGGAGGGGCGGTGCTGCGTCTCGATCATGGCGACCAGTTCATCGCATTCGGCCGCAGAAAGGAATTCGCGCTTCACGAAGAGGTCGAGCCGCGAGGACGGGAATCGCTGCATGCCGGGAATGGCCAGCAGGATGTCGGAAGATGATTCGCCGGGAGCCTTCATGGAGGCGGACCCTAGCGGCACCAATAGCGCGGGAAAATTGCAGGACTTGCGCGGTGCTCGGATTTTTTAGCGGCCTTCATGCATTTTTGCTTTGCAAGGAGGCGCAGCTTGTGCAAATGGCGCGCCTCCGCACCGGTTGCCGCACAGCGCTCCGGTCGGTATCTTCGAAGTCCGCCATCGTGCAGACTTCCTTGTGTGGCGATTGTAGCTCAGTTGGTTAGAGCGCCGGTTTGTGGTACCGGAGGTCGTGGGTTCGAACCCCATCAATCGCCCCATTTTCCCATCTGAAATATTCTCCCCGGCGATGGACCGGCCTTTGCGGCGATCTCGCGGGTGATAAGCCTTGCGCTGCGATCAAGTTCACTTGCTCCTTTCTCCACGCACTATAGAAGCGCGGCTGTCATGCACGGCTTTGCCAATCCCGCCCGCTTCCTGCGCATCGCCCGATGGCTGATGCCGCTTTGCATGGGCGCGGGCGCGGCGATCGCCGCTGTCGCGCTGGGTTGGGGTCTGTTTTTCGGGCCCGCTGAACGCCTTCAGGGCGAAACCGTCCGCATCGTCTATCTCCACGTCCCCGCCGCCTGGCTGGGCATGGCGGGCTGGATGGCGATTGCGGGTGCCAGCTTTACCGAACTGGTCTGGCGCCATCCGCTGGCCGGCATCGCCGCGCGCGCGGCGGCCGTGCCGGGCGCGGTTTTCACGGCGGTATGCCTGATTACCGGCTCGCTCTGGGGCCGTCCTGCCTGGGGCACCTGGTGGGTGTGGGACGGACGCCTGACCTCGATGCTGGTGCTGCTGTTCCTCTATTTCGGCTGGATGGCGCTTTCGCAGGCGAGCGAGGCGGCCGATGGCGGCCAGAACAAGGCTCCGGCGATCTTCGGGCTGGTGGGCGCGGTGAACATTCCGATCATTCACTATTCGGTGATCTGGTGGCAGAGCCAGCACCAGGCCCCGTCGATCACCATGGGCAAGTCGGCCATGGCGGGGGCTTTCCTCTATCCGCTGCTGTTCTCGATGCTGGGCTTCACGCTGCTGTTCGCCGGCGTGGTGCTGGCCCGCATGCGCGCGATCCTGGCCAATCAGCAGGCCGAGGCGCGGCTGCGGCGCAAGGCGCTCTCGGAAGGATACTGATTCATGCGCGAGGCGATGGACCCCTGGACCTTCGTGGTCGCCGCCTATGTCGTGGGCGTGGGGGCGGCGCTGGCGATGGTCGCCTGGTCGCTGCTGACGATGAAACGCGCGGAAAAGCGCCGGGATGAGGCGAGGAAACGCTGACCATGGCGGGGGAGAGCATCGGCGGCGGAACGGTAATCAAGGCCAAGCACCAGCGTCTCGTACTGCTGGTTGTCGCGTTGGTGGTGCTGATCGCCGCCGCGCTGCTGGCGGCCTGGGCGCTGCGCAATCAGGCCAGCTATTTCTACGTGCCGAGCGAGATCGTCGCCAATCCGCCCGAAGGCGATCGCGGCGTGCGGCTGGGCGGCATGGTGGAGCGCGGATCGCTGCGGACCGAGGCGGATGGCGTGACCATCGCCTTCGTCGTGGGGGACGGCAAGGCGCGCGTTCCGGTCGTTTTCAAGGGCATCGTTCCCTCGCTCTTCGTCGAGGGATCGGGCGTCGTCGCCGAAGGGCATATGGGAGCGGACGGTACCTTCGTGGCCGACAATCTCCTCGCCAAGCATGACGAGAATTACGTCCCGCGCGAAATGCAGGACATGAGCAAGGAACAGGCCCAGCAAGTCATGCGCGAGACCAAATGATCGCAGAAATCGGACTTGCCGCGTTGTGGCTGGCGGCGGCGCTAGCCGGATTGCAACTGGTTGCGGGCGCACTGGCGCTGACGCCGCGCGGCGCCTCGCTGGCGGGTATCGTGCGGCCGGTGGCGGTGGTGCAGGGGCTGCTGGCGCTCTTCGCGTTTCTGACCCTGATCTATCTTTTCGCCGTCACCGATCTTTCGGTGAAGCTGGTGGCGATGAATTCGCATTCGATGAAGCCGCTGGTGTTCCGCATCGCCGGGGCCTGGGGCAATCACGAAGGATCCATGCTGCTGTGGGTTACGGTGATGGGGCTCGCCGGCGGACTGGTCGCGCTGATCGAGCGTCGCCTGCCAGAGCCGACCATGCTGGCGACGCTGGCCGGGCAGGCTTTCGTCAGTCTTGGCTTCTATGCCTTCCTGCTGATCGCCTCCAACCCGTTCGAGCGGCTTTCGCCGGTGCCGCAGGAGGGCAATGGCCTCAACCCGCTGCTGCAGGACCTTGGCCTCGCCTTCCATCCGCCGACGCTCTATCTCGGCTATGTCGGGCTTTCGGTCGCTTTCAGTTTCGCAATCGGTGCGCTGGTGACGCGGGAAGTCGGCCCGGCTTTCGCCAAGGCCATGCGGCCCTGGGTGCTGGGCGCGTGGATATTCCTGACGATCGGCATCACCGCCGGTTCCTACTGGGCCTATTATGAGCTGGGCTGGGGCGGCTGGTGGTTCTGGGATCCGGTCGAGAATGCTTCGCTGATGCCCTGGCTGGCGGCGACGGCGCTGCTCCATTCGGTCAGCGTGCTGGCATCGCGCGATGCGCTGCGCACCTGGACGGTGATGCTGGGCGTGGTGGCGTTCTCCATGTCGATGATCGGCACGTTCCTGGTCCGCTCGGGCATTCTCACCAGTGTCCATGCCTTCGCGGTGGATCCGGAGCGCGGCAGCTTCATTCTGGCGCTGCTGGCGATCAATATCGGCGGCGCACTCACCCTGTTCGGCCTGCGCGCCGCGACGGTGACGGAGGGCGAGCGCTTTGCCGTCACCAGCCGCGAGGGCGCGCTGGTGTTCAACAATGTCATGCTTTCGGCGATCCTGGGCATCGTGCTGTTCGGCACGCTCTATCCGCTGCTGGCGGAGGCGATGGGCGCCAAGGTTTCGGTTGGCCCGCCGTACTTCAACCCGATGAGTGCGCTGTTCGCGGTGCCGATGCTGGTGGTTCTGGCGATCGGGCCGCTGCTGCGCTGGCGGCGTGACAGCTTCGGCCGCGTCGGCAAGATGCTGGTGATCCCCGCGATGCTGGTGGTCGTGGGCGTGGCGTTGATGGTCATGCTGGGCGGGGCGCCGCTGCTGCCGACGATCGGCTTCGCGCTGGGTCTTGGCCTGCTCTGGGCGAGCGTGCTGCCGCTGAAGGGCCGCAACTTGCGCCGCACGCCGCTGCCGGTCTGGGGCATGGTGATCGCGCATTGCGGCATTGCCGTTTCCCTGCTGGGTATGAGCAGCGAGAGTGCCTTTTCGGTCGAGAAGCTGGTGGCGATCCATCCGGGCGAGGCGACCGAAGTCGGCCCCTGGCAGATCAAGCTGGATGCCATCGAGCCGGTCGCCGGCCCGAACTGGACCGCGCTGGAAGCGCGGCTGCTGGTCCGTTACGGCGACGATGGCCGCGTCGTCCAGCTGTCTCCGCAATCGCGCAGCTTCTGGGCGCCGCCGCAGCAGACCAGCGAATCGGCCTTGCTCACCCGTTGGAACGGCCAGCTCTACACGGTGCTGGGCGGCGAGGCTGAGGGAGGCCGCTGGCAGCTGCGCTTGTGGTGGAAGCCGTTCGTCCCGCTGATCTGGCTGGGCGGTCTGATGATCGCGCTGGGTGGCCTGCTGGCGCTGATCGGGCGCGTCGCCGCAGACCTTCGCCGCATCATCGCCAAGGACAAGATCGAATACCGCCGCGAACGGCAGGGCAGGGCAGGAAGGTACTCGTGAGCACCGATTCGTCTTCTGAGGCGCGCGTGCGCGGCCCACGCTGGGCGATCTGGCTGCCGTTGGCCCTGTTCGGCGCTTTCGTGGTGCTGGTCGCGGTGCAGCTGCGCAATCCGGCCGATACCAATGTGGCCAGCACGCTAATCGGTAAGCCGATGCCGGCCTTCAACCTGCCGCCCGCCTTGCCCGGCCGCGCCGGGCTGGACAGCAAGGCCATCACCGACGGCGAGCCGCATCTGGTCAACATCTTCGCTTCGTGGTGCGTGCCATGCGGCGTGGAAGCACCGCAGCTTGCCGCGCTGGCCCGCGCCGGCGTGCCCATCGAGGGGATTTCGGTGCGCGACCGGGCGGAGGACCTTCAGGTCTTCCTGAAGACGAACGGCGATCCCTACCAGCGGATCGGTGCGGACGATGATGGCAAGGTGCAACTCGCGCTCGGTTCTTCCGGCGTGCCGGAGACTTACGTGATCGATGGCAAGGGCGTGATTCGCTACCAGCACATCGGCGAGATCCGTGCCGACCAGGTGCCGATGATCCTCGAAAAGCTGGCGGAGGCGGCACAGTGAGGGGCTTTCTCGCCGCATTGCTCGCCGTTCTGGGCCTTTGGGCGATCGGCCCTGCGCTGGCGCAGGAGGAGCAATCCACCGCGCCCTACGCCTACCGCCAGCTGGACGATCCCGCCAAGGAGCAGAAGGCGCAGGCGCTGATGGAGACCTTGCGCTGCCTTCAGTGCCAGGGGCAATCCATCGCCGACTCGGATGCCCCGATCGCCGGTTCGATGCGCAGCCTGGTCCGCGAACGCATCGCGGCGGGTGAGGAGCCGGAGGCGATTCGCACCTGGCTGGTCGAACGCTATGGCGACTATGTCAGCTATGCCCCGCGCGTGACCGCGCTCACCTGGCCGCTTTTCGCGCTGCCGCTGGGGTTGCTCACGCTGGCTTTCCTCCTGCTGCGGAAACGCTTCGGCCGGGGAGAGCAGACATGACCTGGGTTTTCGTGATCCTGCTGGCCATCGCCGCTTTCGTGCTGGCGGTCTTCGTTTTCAAGGCGCCGAAGGGCGGGACGGAGGCCATTGCCGCGGCTCTGGCCCTCGGGATAGCCGGCTATGCCGCGCAAGGCTCGCCGGGGCAGCCCGGTGCGCCCAAGGATGCCGAGCAGGGGCGCTCCGGCGAAATGGGCGAATTCTTCGCGCAGGCGCGCGCCACCTTCAGCGAAAGCGGCATTCCTCCGCGCGACCGCTGGGTGGTGATCGCCGATGGCCTCGCCCGGCATGGCGAATATGCCGACGCTGCCGAAGTCCTGCGCGGCACGGTCGAGAACGAACCGGTGGAGCCTTCGCCCGATCCCGATGTCCGGGCCTATCGGTCCGATGCGTGGCTGTCGCTGGGCAACGCGCTTGTGGCGCATGCCGAGGGGCAACTGACGCCGGCCGCTGCCTATGCCTACCGCCGCGCTGAAAAATCCGATCCCGATGCTGCCGGTCCGCCGTTCTTCATGGGCCTTGCGATGGCGCAGACGGGCCGCCTGCCCGAAGGGCGGGCGATATGGGCCGACCTGCTGGCCCGCGCGCCCAAGGATGCGAAGTGGCGACCCGTGCTGGAGCAGCAGATCGCAAGGCTGGACGCCTTTATCGTCACGCAAGGCGGTTCGCCGGCTGCTCCTGCCGAATCGGGAGCTGCAAATTCCGGAGGTGCCGATTCGGGACCTGCCAAGGCCAGCCCTTCAGATTCGGGGACAGCGCTGTCTCCACGGTGAACGACCCGCTAAGTATCGTTGCCTGCCCCGTGGCATGCTGCTAACGGCGGGCCCTTGTCGCGACGTGAAATCATGATCCGACAAGGCCATTACGGGGCGCTGGAATGAGTGATGCAAGTTCGGATACCGGTGAGGTCCCGACAGTGATCGATCCGGCCACGGGCCGGAAAACGCCTGCCAGAGGGCATGGCTCCGGAAATATCACGAAGTTGGCGCTTGGCGCAGTCGGTGTCGTCTTCGGCGACATCGGTACCAGCCCGCTTTACGCTTTCCGCGAAACCTTCGTCGGCCCGCATCCGCTGGCGATCGACGAACTGCACGTCCTTGGCGTGGTCAGCCTGATCTTCTGGTCGATGACGCTGGTCGTCTCGATCCAGTACGTCGGCATCCTGATGCGCGCGGACAACAAGGGGCAGGGCGGCAGCCTTGCGCTGGTCGCCCTGATTTCGGGCGCGATCCGCAAGTCGCGCTATGGCCCGCTGGTGGTGCTGCTGGGCGTCTTCGCGACTTCGCTGTTCTACGGCGATTCGATGATTACGCCGGCCGTCTCGGTGCTTTCGGCGGTTGAGGGCCTGACGGTCGTCGAATCGCGGCTGTCGCCGGCGGTTCTGCCGATCGCGCTGGTGCTGCTGGTCGCACTGTTCATGATCCAGAAGAGCGGTACCGCCAAAGTCGGCGCGCTGTTTGCGCCCGTCATGGTGGTCTATTTCACGGTACTGGCAGTGCTGGGGCTCTATCACCTGGTGCAGTTGCCGCACGTGCTGGTGGCACTGAACCCGTGGTACGCGATCCAGTTCTTCATGACCGACAAGATGCTGGGCTTCCTGGCGCTCGGTTCGGTCGTACTGGCGGTGACGGGGGCCGAGGCGCTCTATTCGGATATGGGCCATTTCGGCCGCGGCCCGCTGCGTCTTTCGTGGTTCGGCTTCGTGATGCCGTGCCTGCTGATCAACTATTTCGGCCAGGCGGCGATGATCCTGGGCCTGGACGACGCGGCGGCGGCAGAGGCGATGGAGAACCCCTTCTTCCACCTCGCCCCTGAAAGCCTGCGCCTGCCGCTGGTGATCCTGGCGACTTGCGCCACCTTCATCGCCAGCCAGGCGGTGATCTCCGGCGCGTTCTCCATCACCCATCAGGCGATGCAGCTGGGCTTCATCCCTCGCCTCTCTACCCGTCACACCAGCGAGCACGAAGTCGGCCAGATCTACATCCCGTTCGTGAACTGGGCACTGATGACCGGCGTGATCGTGCTGGTTCTGGTGTTCCAGAACTCGTCCAACCTCGCTTCCGCTTACGGTATCGCGGTGACCGGGGCGATGCTGATCGACACCTGTTTGATGACGGTGCTGTTGTTCGTGCTGTGGAAGTGGAAGCCTTGGCAGGCGATCCCGGTGATCGTCACCTTCTTCGTGGTGGACGGCGCCTACTTCGCGGCCAACGCCACCAAGATCAAGGACGGGGGCTGGTTCCCGCTGATGATCGGCGGCATCGCCTTCACCCTGCTGACGACGTGGAACAAGGGCCGCCGCCTCATGCGCGAGCGCATGACCGAGGCCGCGTTGCCGCTGAACGTCTTCGCCAAGAGCGCGCACGGTTCCGCCGCGCGCGTGCCGGGCACGGCGATCTTCATGGCCTCCACCAATGCCGGCGTGCCATCGGCGCTGCTGCACAACATCAAGCACAACAAGGTGCTGCATGAACGCGTGGTGGTGCTGACGGTCGAAGTGCAGGACGTACCCTATGTGGAGCCGGCAGAGCGCTATTCGATGACCGATCTGGGGCAGGGCTTCTACCGGATGACGCTGCGGTACGGCTTCATGGAAGAGACCGATGTTCCCGCGGCGCTGGCGCATTACGAGGTCTGCGGCGGTCCGTTCGAGATGATGAAGACCAGTTTCTTCCTCTCTCGCCAGACGCTGGTTCCTTCGGCCAAGCCCGGCATGGCGATCTGGCGCGAAAAGCTGTTCGCGTGGATGATGCGCAATGCCGCCAGCGCCATGGAGTTCTTCCGCCTGCCCACCAACCGCGTGGTGGAACTGGGCAGCCAGCTGGAAATCTGATTCAAGATCCCGTCAGTGCCGGCCCGGAAAGGTCGGCCTGACGGGAATTGTCATATTTTTAATGCCTATCGGTCTGATAAAGCGCAACTTTACTTCTCAGGTGTGAGGGGGTGTATGCGCTTTGGTTTGCTGGCCGCAGGTGCGGCTTTTGTTCTTCCGTCGGTTGCCCACGCGGCAAGCTGCGACGAGACTTTCACGAAGACCGGTTCGATCCTGAGCGGGATGCGCTTCACGGCAAGCGTTACCGTTCCCGATCTGACGCCAGCCAGCGCGATCGGCCAGATGCGCGGCATCGTAGCGGCCAAGGGTTATGACATCATCGTGGCTGAGGCTGAGGATGGCTCCATGCTCATCGAACAGCCGCAGACCGGCAAGGTCCGCGCCTTCCCGATCACCATCACGGCGACGAGTGCCGGCGGGCAGGGCACGGTCCTGATGGATGCGAAGCTGCGCGGCGGCCAGACTGTGCCCGCTGAAGCCGCGAAAACGGAAATGTGCGAGATGTTGGGCGGCCTGAAAGGCGGCAAGGCGGGTCTGGCGGCAGCGTCCAGCGGGATGAAGGCGGTGAGCACCGCGCCGCCGTTGGAGATGGACGCACTCTCGCTCTCACAGCAGATCTCAAAGGATACCGAGCGCAATGCGGCGGCCATTCCGCTGCGTTATGAAGGGAAGTCCTTCATCATCAAGGGTATGGTGGGTGAGATTGCGAAGGATCGCGGCGACTATATCGTCACCTACAAGATCCCGCATCCTTATGAGCAGGCGCTGCGACTGCCGGGGCAAGCGGCGTTCAAGACCGACATCGCCTGCGTCATGGCCAAGGGGCAGGCCGCCTTCACGCTTCAGCTGAAGCCCGGCAAGAGCATCAAGATGAGCGGCCAGTTCGACAAATTCAGCGCGACCGATCACATTCTGCTGCTGAAGGATTGCCGATCGGTCGGCTAAAGGTGTCGGGAAAACCCGCCGCTCAATCGTGCGGCGGGTTCTCGATCATTTCTTCCTTCGCAGTCTCGCCCATGCCGTGCTTCAGCACCATGGGAAGCTGCGAGAAGGTGAAGACGAAGGACAGCACGGTGAAGCCCCAGAGCTTGGCCTGAAGCCACGCATCGAAGCTGACGGTGAACACCAGCAGCGTGTTCAACACGGCCAGGAACAGGAAGAACCACGCCCAGTTGCGCGACAGCTTGAGCCAGCCTTCATCGTTGAGTCCCTCGAACGCGGACTGCAGCAGGACCTTCAGCATCGGCTTGCCGCGCCACAGACCGAAGAACAGCACGCCTGCGAACATCAGGTAGACGGCGGTGGGCTTGATCTGGATCCAGAAGGCATCATGAAAGATCACGGTGAGCGCGCCGAAGCCGACGATCAGCACCGTGGTCAGCCACAGCATGGGCGAGATATGGCCCAGCCGCCACTTGGAGAGGCCGAGGGCGAACACGGTCGCGATCATGAAGGCGATCGTGCCCTTGATCACGGCGGCCACCGTCGCCAGCGGGTTGCCTTCGCCGGCCGGTGAAAAGTGCTTGTAGGCAAGGAAGAAGACCAGCAGCGGGCCGAAATCGACGACGAGGTTGATCCAGCTGGACTTGGGCTTTTCGGCGGGTGTGGTTTCGGCGTTCATTAGGCGATCCCCGCGATTACGCGGGCCAGCAGGTCCGGATTGAAGGGGCGCAAGTCGTCGATCTTTTCACCCACGCCGATGGCGTGGATGGGCAGGCCGTATTGCTCCGCCGCAGCGACGAGGACGCCGCCGCGCGCGGTGCCGTCCAGCTTGGTCATGATCAGGCCGGAAACGCCTGCCACTTCCTTGAAGATTTCGATCTGCGAAAGCGCGTTCTGGCCGTTGGTAGCGTCCAGCACCAGCACCACGTCGTGCGGCGCCTCCGGATTGAGGCGGCCCAGCACGCGGCGGATCTTGGACAGTTCGTCCATCAGTTCGCGCTTGTTCTGCAGGCGGCCGGCAGTGTCGACGATCAGCGCGTCGATGCCCTGTTCGGTCGCCGCCTTCACCGCGTCGAACACGATGGAGGCCGGATCGCCGCCTTCGGGGCCCTTGACCAGCGGGATGCCCAGGCGGTCCGCCCACACAGCCAACTGGCCGATCGCGGCCGCGCGGAAGGTGTCGCCGGCGGCGAGCATGACCGAGTAGTCCTGCTCCTGGAACAAGTGCGCCAGCTTGGCGATCGTGGTGGTCTTGCCCGAACCGTTGACGCCGATCACGAGGATGACTTGCGGGCGGGGGAAGGCGACCACGTCCAACGGCTTGGCGACCGGGCGCAGGATTTCCGCGATCTCACGCGCGACGACTTCCATGATCGCGCGTTCATCGGCGTCGCGTTCGAAGCGTTCGCTGGCAAGGCGCGCGCGGATGCGGGCGGCGGCGCGTGGGCCAAGGTCCGACATGATCAGCGCATCCTCGATATCGTCGAGCTGTGCATCGTTCAAAGTGGACTTGCCGACGATGCCGGAGAGATTCTCGCTCAGGCGTTCGGTGGTCTTGCGAAAGCCTCCGAAAAGGCGATCGGACCAGTCGCGGTCGGCCCCCACTGTTTCAGGGTTCTGGCCGTCGGTACTCATGCTTCCAGTATTCCTTCGACTACCCTTGCGGGCGTGACGCGGACCAGCGTGCCGGCCGGAACAGACTCGGGCACGCGGACTCTTGCGTAGTTCTGCGCATGGCCGGTGCCGCCTCTTTCGGCAAGCACCGATAGCGGCTGGCCGACCAGACCGGCAAGCCAGCGGGCGCGGGTTTCGGCAATCATCTCGCGCAATTCGGCGGCGCGGCGGCGGATGGTGGGCCCGTCCACCGCCGGCATCCGCGCGGCGGGCGTGCCGGGACGCGGCGAATAGGGAAAGACGTGGCCGTGCACGACGTCCAGTTCCGCGACGATCGAGAGGTTGGCCGCGTGGGCCTCTTCGCTCTCGGTCGGGAAGCCGGCGATCAGGTCGGCGCCCACCGCGATATCCGGGCGTCGGGTCTTGAGATCGCTCACCAGTCGCACGGCGTCGGCGCGGCTGTGGCGGCGCTTCATGCGCTTGAGGATCAGGTCGTCGCCATGCTGGAGCGAGAGGTGGACGTGCGGCATCACCCGCGGTTCGCCTGCCAATAGCTCGAACAGTGTCTCATCCACTTCCGCGCCGTCGATGGAGGAGAGGCGCAGGCGGGGCAGGGTGGGGAAGCGCGCGAGGATAGCTTCACATAGCGCGCCAAGACGGGGAGAGCCTTCTAAATCGCCGCCCCACGAGGTGAGGTCAACGCCGGTGAGGACCACTTCCTGCACGCCGCGCTCGGCGTGAATGGCAATGTCGGCCAGCACTCCGGCAATCGTGCAGGAGCGGCTGGGGCCGCGTCCCTGCGGGATCACGCAGAAGGTGCAGGCATGGTCGCAGCCGTTCTGCACTTGCACGAAGCCGCGCGTATATGTGCGCTGTGCGGGCGGCTTGGGCGCAGCGGGCACGTTCCAGGCGCGCGGGTCCAGCTTGGCGGTGTTCGCGACGATGCCGTCCACTTCGGGCATGGCAGCGAGCATGGCGCGCTCCACTTCGGCGGCGCAGCCGGTGACGATCAGGCGCGCGTCCGGCCGTTCCTTGCGCGCGCGGCGGATCGCCTGACGCGTCTGGCGCACGGCCTCTGCCGTGACGGCGCAGGAATTGACGACGACAAGGTCTTCTGCGCCGCCCAGCAGGCCGCGCAGGGTTTCGCTTTCGGAGATATTGAGCCGGCAGCCGAGCGAATGGACTTCGACAGTCAAGCGTCGACCTTGTCGGGAATGTCGCCGGCGGGATCGAGGTAATCCGCCAGTTCGAACGAGCCGCGGAACGATTCGGTGGCCGGGCCGGTCATCACGATCACATCGTCCTCACGCCATTCGATCACCAGCGGACCGCCGGGCAGGCTGACGGTGACCTTGCGGTCGACCAGACCGCGCTTCATCGCGCCGATGGCGGTGGCGCAGGCGCCGGTGCCGCAGGCGCGGGTGAGGCCGGCACCGCGTTCCCAGACGCGCAGGGTGATCGCATCGCGCGCGGTGACGGCGGCGACGTTCACGTTCACGCGCTCCGGGAAGATCGGATCGTTCTCGACCAGCGGGCCAAGGCGTACCATATCGATCTGATACGGGTCTTCGACGAAGAAGATCGCATGCGGATTGCCGACGTTGACGGCGATGGGATTGACCAGTTCTTCCCAGGCGACCGGCATCGCGTGGGTGTCCATCGCATAGCCGAGCGGGATTTCCTGCCAGCCGAAGTGCGGCTTGCCCATTTCCACGGAAATGCCGTTATCGGTCGGTGTGGTGGCGAGCAGCCCGCCCAGCGTTTCTATGGTGGCGGACCGGCCGTGCAGCAGGCCCACCGCGCGGGTGGCGTTGCCACAGGCTTCCACCTCGCTGCCATCGGCATTGAAGATGCGCATGCGGAAATCGCCAAAATCGGACGGGGCAAGCAGGATAAGCTGGTCGCAGCCTATGCCGGTGTGACGGTCTGCCAGTGCGGCGGCAAGCGCCGCATCCATCGGCGGCAAGCCGCCTGTGCGTCCGTCGAGCACGACGAAATCGTTGCCCAGCCCGTGCATCTTGGTGAAATCGATCCGCATGCGCGCGATGTATGCGTTCGGAAGGCCAAGGTCCAGTGCGATGGCGGGCTTGGGACGGGCGATGTCTAAGCCAAGGCTGGCTGCTTCATACTTCGTCATCCCCGCGAAGGCGGGGATCCCGCTTGTTCTTGCCCCCCGCAGAAGGAAGCGGGGCCCCCGCCTTCGCGAGGGCGACGAATTTCAATTTGGCGAAGTTGGTTGATGTGATCGGCAGAGGTCAGGCCGTTAGCGATCGCAGATCAGCCGTGGCTGGCCTTGGGCTCGCCACGCTGCGTGATCGACAGAACTTCCTCGGCCACGTCACCACTGGCGACGATGCCGATCTTGCCCAGCCATTCGGCCAGTTCGCCGGCCGGGCGCGGGCGGCCGTAGAGGTAGCCTTGGCCCTTGATCTTGTCGTACTTCAGCAGTTGCTCCAGCACGTCACCGCTCTCGATCCCTTCGGCGGTGATCGGCAGGTCCATGCCCTTGCCCAGCATGGCGATGGCGTGGACGATAGCGGCACTGTCCTTGTTTTCGGCAATGCTGGAAACGAACGAGCGGTCGATCTTGATGCGGTCGAAGGGCAGGCTGCGCAACTGCGCGAGCGAACTGTAGCCGGTGCCGAAATCGTCCAGGCTGATGGTGATGCCCTGGTTCTTCAGGCTGGTGATCAGTGAGCGGACTTGCGCCAGGTTCTGGTGCAGGCACGATTCGGTGATCTCGATTTCCAGGCGGTGCGGCGGGAAGCTGGCTTCGAGCAGGATCTTGAGCAGCTTCTGGGCAAACCACGGATCGCGCAACTGGAGCGGCGAGATATTGACCGCCAGCGTCAGCTTCGGGTCCCAGGCCTTGGCATCTTCGAGGGCCTGCGCGATCACGCTTTCCGAAAGTTCCGCGATCACGCCGATTTCCTCGGCAATCGGGATGAAGATATCGGGCGAGACGATGCCGAACTGGGGCGAATCCCAGCGGGCCAGCATCTCGAACCCGGTCAGTTCGCCGGTCTGGAGGTCGATCTGCTGTTCGTAGAAGGGCACGAACTCACCGCGCGCGATGCCCTTGCGGATGCCGTATTCCAGCTCGTTGCGGAAGCGCATCTCGTCCGCCATCGGCGCTTCGAACCAGAAGTAGCTGTTCCGGCCCTGGCGCTTGGAATGGTACATGGCGATATCGGCCATCTCCAGCAGGGCGCGGGCATCCGGCGGCGTGCCGTTCTTGGCATGGCTGTCGCTGCGGGCGAGGCCGATCGAGGCGGTAACCTCGATGCTGATGGTGTTGATCGTCGCGCTTTGGGCGATGGCTTCCACTAGAGAGGCGGCGATGCCGTCGATCCGGTCTGGCCGGTTGCGGTCGAACTCCACCGCCACGGCGAACTCGTCGCCGCCGATGCGGCTGACGTGGGCCTGTGCGGGCAGGCAGGCGGTGATGCGCTTGGCGCATTCCTGCAGCAGCCGGTCGCCCGTATTGTGGCCGTTGAAGTCGTTGACCTGCTTGAAGTTGTCTAGGTCGATCATGATCAGCGTCACCGCGCGGTCGGCGGTGGCGGCCGCGTCATGGACCATCATGTTCACTGCATCGTTGAAGCTGCGGCGATTGAGGAAACCCGTCAGCGGATCGGTTTCCGCCAGGCGGCGGGCCTGATGCTCAGCCTTCTTGCGAAGCTGGATTTCCTCGCAAAGCTGGCGATAGCGGCTCCATCCGAAGATGATGATGGCGACGTTCAGGAGGAAGGCGTTGAGGATGAAGTTGTCTGGCCCGGGCCCGTGGCCCAGCAGCGATTTCACGACATCGGGGCCGACTTCGCTGCCGGTGGCGACGAAGAGCAGGATCGCAGCGGTAACGATGCCAAGCGCGATCACGTCGATCTGGCGGTCGCCATCGAAATCATCGCCGGCGTTTTCCGGCTGTGCGACCAGTGCAATCTTCACGGGATATGTCCCCCCAGAACGGCTACCCATGTGGCTGCATAGCGGGTTTGGGTTGAAGTTTTGGTTAAATTTTTCAACCCGGCGCGATCAGACTAAAGTCGTAAGCGTGTCGCGCCGGGCTGTTTACTTTTGGAGGTGCGCGTGAATCAGGCCTTCAGACCGATCTCGCGAAGGCGTTCCTGAAGATAGTCGTCGGCGGTGATGCTCTCCGGATAGCGATCCGGGTTCTCGTCCGAAATGCACTGTTCCAGCGTCTTGAATGGGAAGTCGCTGCGCAGGTGCAGGAAGAACGGCATCGAATAGCGGCTGTGCGTGGCGCGGTCGCCTTCGGGGTTGCGCACGCGGTGGGTGGTGGAAGGCAGGACGTGGTTGGTCAGCCGCTGCAGCATGTCGCCGATGTTGATGACCACTGCGCCTTCGGGCGGGGCGACCGTCAGCCACTCGCCATTCTTGCCCAGCAGTTCCAGGCCGGCTTCCTGTGCGCCCAACAGCAGGGTGATGAGGTTGATGTCTTCATGCGCGCCGGCACGGATAGCGCCGCCCCCCTGACCATTGGCACCTTCGCCGACCGGCGGGTAGTGCAACAGGCGCATGACCGAGTTGCCGTCATCGATCGCCGGATCGAACCAGCGCGGGTCCAGGCCAAGATCGACGGCGATGGCGGAAAGGATTTCGGCCCCGGCCTTGTCGAACTGGGCGTAGAGTTCGGTGAAGGTTTCCTGGAAGCCTTCGATCTCGGTCGGCCAGACGTTGGGCGGCATCGAACCGGCCAACGGCGAGCCGGCGGGCAGATCGCGGCCGACATGCCAGAATTCCTTCAGATCCTTCTCGGTCGCGCCCTTGGCCACTTCGGTGCGGAACGGCGTGTAGCCGCGCGCGCCGCCTTGGCCGGCAATGAAGTACTTGCGCTTCACGTCATCGGGCAGGGCGAAAAACTGGGCGGTCAGTTCCCAGGCGCGGTCGATCAGCGCCTGGTCGATGCCATGGTCGCGCACCATGGCGAAACCGAATGTGCGAAAGCTCTCGCCGATGCGCGCGGCGAATTCGGCGCGATCGGATTCGAGGCTGAGGACGGGAATCTGGGCAAGGTTCATCATTGTCTTCCAAACGGGTCGGCGCGCAGGGCGTGTTGGACAATGTCCGGGGGCGGCGTTCGGCGGGTGCCGAATCACCGGTGTTGTCTGGGCCGATTGAATCGCTATGCCGCCCCCATAGAAGTTTTCGTTCCAAATCGAAATTCGAAAGGCTCGACATGGCAAAGCGCTATTGGCTGATGAAGTCCGAACCCGATGCCTACGGCTGGAACGACCTTGTGAAAGAGGGTGAGGGCACCTGGGACGGCGTGCGCAACCACCGCGCCGCCAACAATCTGCGCGCCATGCAGGTGGGGGATGAGGCGTTCTTCTACCATTCGAACATCGGCAAGGAGATCGTGGGCATTGCCACGATCAGCCAGTCCGGCCTCACCGATCCCAGCGATCCCGATGGCAAGTGGGCGGCAGTAAAGCTGAAGCCCGTGCGCAAGCTGGCGCGCCCGTTCACTTTGGCCCAAGCGAAAGCGGATCCCAAACTGACGGATATGGAATTGGTCAAGTATTCGCGCCTTTCGGTTTCCGAGGTGACGCCGGAAGAGTGGGCCTACGTCCTCTCACTGGCGGAAGGCTGATTTCCTCGTATCGCTGTAGCGGCACGGCCCGGCGCAGCGAAGGCAACTGAAAGCGGGCCTGTCCGGTTCTTCAGGTGTGAATGCAGCGGCAAACCGCGCCGCGCACGACCAAGGAGAATGAACATGGGTCAGCTCAAGGACACCGCAAAGGGCCTCGGCAACGAAATCGCCGGCAACGCCAAGCAGGCAGCCGGCAAGCTGCGCAACGATCCCGTGCAGCAGGCCGAAGGCAAGGCGCAGGAAAAGAAGGGTGAGCTGCAGCAGGGAATCGGCAAGGTGAAGGGCGCGCTGGGCGACCGGATCTGACACCTGCCCGGAAGGGATCCCTCTAAAGAGAGGTGAGGCATTCGCGCAGCGCTGGCGATGCCTCGTAAAGGGCCGTCCATTGGGCGGCCCTTTTCCGTGGGTTTTCGTGCGTTGTTAAAGGTTTGAAAGGCGCTGGAGCATCAAGTCCGTCCCGTTTTGGGATGTGCCAATTCGAGTGCTGGAACGAAGGTAAACAAAAACTTAATCTCGCGTCCATGATGAACATGAAACGTAGAGCGCTCGTCCTCACCAGCGAGGCCGCCGGACATCCGTTCCGGCGCTCGCTCCCACCTCATGTTGCCACGGCGCGGTTCCCCGCCGATGTCGAAGCTGCTGACAATGCCGAGGCACGCCGAGCGTGGCGCCTCAACGGCAGCGACTGGCGCGGCTTCCTGTCGGCCTATTGCGCATCGCTGGTTGCGATCACCGTCTTCATTACCTGAATTCGGCCTCGATCAAGGATAGTCGCCCCGGCGGGCGGCGGCCTCAGGCCGCGTGGGCGGCCCGTTCCGCGCGGAACAGCAGGTAGCCCAGCCATGCCGATGCACCGCAGGCGATGGCAACGACCATCATCTGCTGCACGACCGGCAGGCCCAGGAAGGTCATGGCGCCGGTGAACAGCGCTCCCACCACCATCGCGCCGGAATTCACGATGTTGTTTGCCGCGATCGTGCGCGCGGTCTGCGACTTGTCCACGAACGTGGTCAGGAACGCATAGAGCGGCACCACGAACATGCCGCCACACACCGCGATCCCCAGCAGCGAGCCGAGCAGGGGCAGGGCCAGCGGCTGGACCACGAAAGTTCCCACGTTCATCAGCGCATCGGGCCCGCCATGCGGCGGCCAGATCGAGCAGACTTCCTGGAAGGCGATCAGGAACACGCCCATGCCGATCACCGAAATGGGCGACCAACGGGCAGAAACCGTGCCCTTCAGCAGTGCATTGATGGCCATGGAGCCGATCGCGACGCCTACCGAGAAGATCACCAGGAACAGGCTGGCCACTTCCTTGCTGGCGGCAAGGATATTCTTGGTCAGCGGCGGGAACTGGATGAACAGCACGGTGCCGATCGCCCAGAAGAAGCTGATCGAGCAGACCGCCAGGAACACGCGGCGGTCGCTCAATGTCGTGCGCACGAGTCGAACCGAAGCGCGAATCACATGGAAATCAAGCGGTTCGGGCGTGCACATGGGCGGCGCCGGCGGAACCTTGCGGCCGGCGAGGTAGCCGATGCCGGCCACGATCACGACCGTGATCGCGGCATGGTCCACGCTGATCCAGCCTGCCACGATCGTGCCGGCCAGCACCGCGATGTAAGTTCCCGCTTCGACCAGGCCGGTGCCGGACAGCACTTCGCCTTCGCGCAAGTGCTGCGGCAGGATCGCGTACTTGATCGGGCCGAAGAACGTCGAATGGATGCCCATGGCGAACAGTGCCAGCAGCATCAGCGGAATCGCCAGCGTGTGCAGCGCGATGTGCTGCCAGGCGAGCGCGAGGCCCGTGCCGCCCACCAGCATGATCAGTATCTCGCAGAACTTGATCACGCGGATGATCTTCGCCTTGTCGCGCATGTCGGCAAGCTGGCCGGCCAGTGCGGAAAGCAGGAAGAAGGGAATCACGAAGACTGCCGACGCCAGCGCGCTGAAACGCGCTTCCGCGGCTTCGGAGTTGTAAACCCCGTAGACCACGAAGAGCACCATGGCGTTCTTGAACAGGTTGTCGTTGAACGCGCCGAGGAGCTGGGTCACGAACAGCGGCAGGAAGCGCTTCGCGCGGATGAGTTGGGACGTCGTTGTCATGTCGTAAGAAAAATCGGCGGCCTCACTCTCTTTGCGGGACACTTAATGTCATAGGGCGAGGGCACAACCCCTGATCGGGCCCGAAAGGGCATTTTGTTGGGACTGGGCTAAGAATGGACCTGAAGATTCACTCCTGCATTCTCAAACGCGCATATCGCGGCTATGGCCTGTAACGCGATGCTGACTCTGCCGAATATTCTCACGCTTTCCCGCATCTTCGCCATGCCGCTGCTGGCTTTCCTGCTGTGGTGGCCGCGATGGGAATTCGGCTATGCGCTGGCCTTCGGGCTCTATTGCCTGATGGGCATCACCGATTATTTCGACGGCTACCTGGCCCGGTCCAGCGGAACGGTGTCCAAGCTGGGCGTTTTTCTGGATCCGATTGCCGACAAGATCATGGTCGCGGCGGTGATTCTGGTGCTGACGGCACAGGGGATCCTGACCGGCCCTTATGTGGGCGACATGCATGTCATCGCCGGGCTGATTATTCTCGTGCGTGAGATCGCGGTGTCGGGCCTGCGCGAATTCCTGGGTGGATTGCAGGTCTCGGTGCCGGTCAGCCGCTTGGCCAAGTGGAAGACGACGTTCCAGCTCATCTCGCTAGGCGCGCTGATTCTCGGCGCGGCGATGCCTTGGTGGAACGTCGATATCGGCGCGCTGGAGATCAACGTACCGCATACCGTGGGCCTCACCACGCTGTGGGGCGCGGCCGTGCTGACGCTGATTACCGGCTGGGATTACCTGCGGGTCGGCCTTAAGCACATGGATTGAAGGCGCCGATAAGGCCCGACAATCGCGCTTCATTGCAAAATACGGCATTAAACGTGCGCTTGTTGCGTTTGGCTCAAGCGTGTCTGCGCGTCAGGGGCTGTCGTAGATCCGGGGGGACGCAATCGTAAGGATGAATCCCATTACCGCCTCCCTCTGCCTGCTTGCCGCCCAGTTCAGGAACCCGAAGCCGCGTGCCCCCAAGGAGCGCGCCTTCGGTCGTGCTCTGGTTTTCGCGCTGGCCGCATCGGCAGGGCTGACCGTCGCCAACATCTATTACGGCCAGCCGATGCTGGGGCTGATGGAGCGTGAGGTTCCGGGTGCGGCGATCACGTATGTACCGACGGCGACGCAACTGGGCTATGCCGTGGGCCTGCTGCTGCTGGTGCCGCTGGGCGACCTTCTGGAACGCAAGCGGTTGATCGTTCTCCAGTGCCTCGCGCTGGCCGTCGGGCTGGCGTTGGTGGCTTTGGCGCCGACCGGAGCCATGGTGCTGATGGCCTCGCTAGTGGTGGGCCTGCTTGCCTCGGTCGCGCAGCAGATCGTGCCGCTTTCGGCGAATCTCGCGCCCGAAGACAAGCGCGGGGCCGTAGTCGGCACGGTGATGGCCGGGCTGCTCTGCGGCATCCTGCTCAGCCGTACGCTGGCGGGCTTCGTGGGCGCGCAGTTCGGGTGGCGCGCGATGTTCTGGCTGGCGGTGCCGCTGGCGCTGGGCACGGCGGGGCTGATGGCGTGGCAATTGCCGCGCAGTCGGCCGAAGCCGGCGGGCATGGGCTACGGCGGGCTGCTGGCCTCGCTCTGGGGTCTGTGGCGTGAATTTCCCGCGCTGCGGCTGGCGACGCTGACCCAGTGCACTCAGTTCGGCGTGTTCAGCGTGTTCTGGACGATTCTGGCGCTGCACTTGCAGGAGCCGCGCTTCGGGCTCGGTTCGGAAGTGGCGGGGCTGTTCGGCGTGCTGGGCGCGGCGGGTGTGCTGGCGGCGCCGATCGCCGGCCGCATCGCGGATCGTCGCGGCCCGCACATGGTGATCGTGGCAGCCAGTGCGCTGACGCTGGTTTCCTGGCTGGTCTTCGCGTTCTGGACCTCGATCGTCGGGCTGGTGGTGGGCGTGCTGCTGCTGGATTTCGCGATCCAAGCGAGCCAGATCTCCAACCAGAGCATCATCTACGCCCTGCGGCCGGAAGCGCGTTCGCGCATCAACACGGTCTACATGTCGTCGATGTTCCTAGCAGGCGCGGCCAGTTCGGGCGCGGCAACGGTGGTGTGGCACCACTGGGCATGGACCGGTGTGACGATGCTGGGCATTGCCATCGCTTCGGTCGGCATGGCTTTGCAGGGGCTGCGCCGCCGGGGCTGAGGTTTGCGCGGCTGATGGGGTTTGTAGTTCGCCCCCGCACATTATACTGTCGCCCTCGCGAAGGCAGGGGGCCCGCTTTCTTCGTACGACCTCTCAAGAACAAGCGGGATCCCCGCCTTTGCGGGGATGACGGGGTGTTTTTGGGGTCGGTAGTGGCGGGAGTATAGTGCGGATCAGCCCGCGCGCAGCTCATCCGCCAGCAGACGGAATTCATCCGATCGCGGGGAATTCTTGCGCCAGACCAGCGCGATCTCGCGGTTGGCGTGGGGAGAGATCAGCGGGCGCGCCACCACATTGGTGCCGTTGAGGATACCCGCGTCGATCGCCATTTCCGGCAGCATCGTCAGCCCCAGTCCATTGTCGACCATCTGCACCAGCGTATGCAGGCTGGTGCCGATCATCGTGGCGGAGGCGCGCAGCTCCGGGCGGTTGCAGGCCGCCAGCGCGTGGTCCTTCAGGCAGTGCCCGTCTTCCAGCAGCAGCAGGCGATGCTCGTCGATGATGTCGGGCCCCACTTCCTCGGGCGGGTTGCGCGGATCGTCGTTGGGAAAGGCCACGAAAAAGGCGTCCAGTTCGATCGTCTCCTTTTCCACTTCACCCGTCGCATAGGGCAGGGCCAGCAGCACGCAGTCGGCGCGGCCGTGGTGGAGCGATTCGATGGCGGCCTGGCTCGGTTCCTCACGCAGGAACAGCTTCAGGTTCGGTCTCTCCCGGCGCAGGCGAGGCAGCATCCGGGGTAGCAGGAACGGCGCGATCGTGGGAATGACGCTCATCCGCACTTCGCCCGAGAGCGGCTTGCCGCTGGACTGCACCAGGTCGGAAAGTTCCTCCGTCTCACGCAGGATGCGATGCGCTTTTTCGACCACCGCGTTGCCCAGCGGGGTGAAGCGTACCGCGCGCTTGGTGCGTTCCACCAGCGTGACGCCCAACAGCGCCTCCAGATCGCGCAGGCCTGCCGAAAGCGTGGACTGCGAAACGAAGCAGGCGTCGGCGGCACGGCCGAAGTGGCCATGCTCGTGAAGCGCGACGAGATACTGGAGCTGCTTGAGCGTGGGCTGATAAACGGTCACGCGAGGGCTATCGCACGAAGAGCCCTGTTTCGCCAACCGTTTGCTTTGGCCCGTTTTGCTTTGCTCATGCAATGGTGCGATCCCCGCGGAGGCGTAGCCGGCTCCGCAGGGATACGCAAAAGGGATTTACTCCCCGGCGGGCGCGTCCTCGACGTTTTCCACGTCCTCGACACGGGTCATCTTCAGCTTGCCGTTCTCCACGGCGAAGGCCAGCTTGCCTTCGACCAGGTCGAGCGCATCGTGACCGAACACTTCGTAGCGCCAGCCTTCCAGGATCGGCAGGTTCTTGCGCACGCCGGCAGCCAGAAGTTCCAGGTCTTCGCTGCGCGCCAGCAGGCGGGCGGCAACGTCGATCTCACGCGCGCGAATCTTCAGCAGCAGCTTCAGCAGGTCGGCCACAAGCGAGCCTTCCTTGCCAAGCGGTGCGCCGCGCGGCGCGCGCGGGGGCATTTCATCCTCGGTCAGCGGCTGGGCCTTGGCGATGGTGTTCATCAGCCGCTTGCCGATGTCGTTGTCCTTCCAGCCCTGCGAAAGGCCGCGTACCTTGGCGAGGTCCGACTGCTGCTTGGGCGGGTGGCTGGCGATATCGGCCAGCGTCTCGTCGCGGGCGATGCGGCCGCGCGGGATGTTCTTGCCCTGCGCTTCGATCTCGCGCCATTCGGCGATGGCCTTCAGGCGGCCTAGCATGGCGGCATTGCGGCCGGCGGCCTTGATTCGCTTCCACGCTTCGGTCGGGTCGTTGCGGTAGTTGGCCGGATCGGCCAGCTTTTCCATTTCCTGATTGAGCCACACACCGCGCCCGGTCTTCATCAGGCGCTTCAGGATCTTGGGGAAGATCTTGGCGAGGTGCGTAACGTCGCCGATGGCATATTCGATCTGACGCTCGGTCAGCGGGCGGCGCGACCAGTCCGTAAAGCGGGCGCCCTTGTCGATCGTCAGCCCCTGCCACAATTCGACAAGGTTGGAATAGCCGATCTGTTCGGACTGGCTGATCGCCATCATCGCGATCTGCGTGTCGAAGATCGGATGCGGCGTGCGGCCGGTGAAGTTGTAGATGATTTCCACGTCCTGCCCGCCTGCGTGGAAGACCTTGAGGACATCCTCATTGTCGGTCAGCAGGTCGAGGAGGGGCGACAAATCAAGGCCTTCGGCCTTGGGGTCGACGGCGGCGGCTTCCTCGGTATTGGCGATCTGGACCAGGCACAGTTCCGGCCAATAGGTGTTCTCGCGCATGAACTCGGTATCGACCGTCACGAAATCCGATTTCGCGAGGCGTTCGCACAGGGCGGCGAGCTCTTCCGTCTTTGTAATAAGCGGGTGAATGATCATTGTGTCTGCGGCGTTACGCCGAACGGGGCAGGGGATCAATCTCCCCAACCCGCCCGGGCCCCAAGTTTTGTCGAAGAATTTCGACAGGAGTGACTATCTGCGGCGGAACAGGCGTTCCAGCAGGCCGGGACGACGCTCTTCCTCGATGACGATCGTTTCGCGATCGACGAAGCGGCGGCGCAGTTGCGTGCCGGTCACGTGGATGCCCGGCGGCGGCAGGTGAAGGGCCTCCTCCTCCTCGACCGGAGCGGGCTGCGGCGGGGAATGGACGGCGTTGAGCGGCGCGTAATCCTGCGGGTCAAGGTCCTGCTCGGGCTCATTTTCGAACGGCGTTTCGGCCGCCTCGATCGCCTCGACCTCGTCCTCCCAGCCTCCGGCATCGGCATAGGGCGCGTCGGGGAACTGGATGTAGGTGGGTGCCGGTGCGTCGTCGCCTTCGTCCTCGTCGTCTTCCGAATCGGAGTATTCCGCGAAAGTGGGCGCTGGTGCGAGCGGCGCGAAAGGCGATTCCGGGTTCAGCGGCAGCGGATTCGCAGCCGACAGATTCAGCGGGCCCGAATTTTGAGGCGCGGATGCCAGAGGCGCCGGCGCCAGAGGGGCGGGGCTGAACGAACTCGGCGGCGCGAACGGCGCCCGCTCCACCTCGAACAGCGGCTTCGGCATTTCGGACGGATGCGCGCCAAGATCGATTGGCCGGCGCGGCGCCGCTTCCTGCCCGAAGGAAATCGGCGGCGTGGCGGAACGGCGCATCGCCTGTTCGATAGTGGACGGTTGATGCGCCGCGAAAAAGTCGCGGCCATCGCGCGCGGTAACGGCAGGGGCCTCGAACCAGGGATAGGCCTCGTTGCTCCCGACCAGCACTGCCATCGGGCGGGGCAGACCGTCGGAAACGGCCTTGTTGCGAACCGCCTGATGAATCAGCACGGCGAGATAGCAGGCGCCGACCACGAAGGCCTGTCTTTCCTCGACAGTGGCTTCGCCGCTGCGGCAATGAGTTTCCAGCGCGGCGATCACGGCGTTGAGGTCGTCCAGTCCGGCCACGCGCAGGGTGTCGTCGATGTCTTCGAACGCGCCTTGCCAGGCGTTGGTCGTGCCCTGGTAACCCGCGCCGATGCCCGCGCGATCGGCATGGGAGAAGCCCCAGGCCTGATCGGTATAATAGGTTGTTTCGAAAGCCAGTACCGGCGTTGCCCCCAGGCCTGCCTGCATACCGCACACGTCCACGCCGATCGCAGTGATCGGGTCGCCGGGGCCGTCCAGTTCGCCGATCCGTTCGATCAGGCTTTCCCACCCGGTGACTTCAAGGTCTTCGGCGGCGATGGCCCGGAACTGCCCGGGCAGTGGGTGATCGTCACCGGCCAGCCATGCCAGTTCGCTTTTCAGGATCCGCGCTGCTTCGTCAGCGCCGCCTTCGCGCAACATGGCCTCGATCGCGAGGCGGAACTGGCTTTCCGTCCTGCCGTCGATCGTGACGTCCGCCAGCATTGTCTTTCTCCGTGTGACCCTTTGGGCCCGGAATATGCGGTAATGGTTGATGTCGGGTTACCGCCAAGTCCTTCAGCGCCATTAAGGCGGCAGGTGGCGGTGGCGGCGGTGCAACAAAAGCGGGCCCGTGCGTCTGTTCGATCCGTCCCGGCAATTCCGCATCTGGAAATAATCCGGCCACTCGACTAGGGGGCTCGGCTTGCAACCTGTTTCAGACGAAGAGAAGCGCGAGCCCGCCATGACTCATCCTTATCGCTCCCACACCTGCGGTGCCCTCACCGCTGCCGAGGTCGGCCAGACCGTCCGCCTCTCGGGCTGGGTGCATCGCAAGCGCGATCACGGCGGCGTGCTCTTCGTCGATCTGCGCGATCACTACGGCATCACCCAGATCGTGACTGACAGCGACAGCCCCGCGCTGGCGCTGCTCGATTCGCTGCGCGTCGAATCGGTGGTGACCATCGAAGGCGAAGTGAAGGCCCGTAGCGCCTCCACCGTGAACCCGAACCTGCCGACCGGCGAGATCGAGGTTTATGCCCGCGCCGTGACTGTCCAGTCGAAGGCAGAGGAACTGCCGATGCCGGTCGCGGGTGAGCAGGAATATCCCGAGGATATCCGCCTGCGTTATCGCTTCCTGGACCTGCGCCGCGAAACGCTGCACGCCAACATCGTTAAGCGCACGAAGATCATCTCGGACATGCGCCGCAAGATGGAAGGCATCGGCTTCACCGAATACGCGACGCCGATCCTTACGGCCTCGTCGCCCGAGGGCGCGCGCGACTTCCTGGTGCCCAGCCGCATCCACGCCGGCAAGTTCTACGCGCTGCCGCAGGCGCCGCAGCAGTACAAGCAGTTGCTGATGGTCGCCGGTTTCGACCGCTACTTCCAGATCGCGCCTTGCTTCCGTGACGAAGATCCGCGCGCAGACCGTCTGCCGGGCGAATTCTACCAGCTCGACCTCGAAATGAGCTTCGTGACGCAGGAAGAGATCTGGGAAACCATGGAGCCGGTGCTCCAGAGCGTGTTCGCCGATTTCGCCGAAGGCAAGCCGGTCACCCCGGCCGGTGAGTTCCGCCGCATTCCGCACGCGCAGTCGATGCTGGATTACGGTTCGGACAAGCCTGACCTGCGCAACCCGCTGATCATCAAGGACGTGACCGAGCACTTCGTCGAATCGGGCTTCGGCATCTTCGCCGGCATCGTCACCAATGGCGGCGTGATCCGTGCGATCCCGGCTCCGGGTGCGGGCGCGGGCAGCCGCAAGTTCTTCGACGACATGAACGTCTGGGCGCGTGGTGAGGGCTATTCGGGCCTTGGCTACATCAACATCAAGGACGGCGTCCCCGGCGGCCCGATCGCCAAGAACCATGGCGAGGAAAAGACCGCCGCGCTGATCGCCGCGCTGGGCCTTGGCCCGAACGACGGCGTGTTCTTCGCCGCCGGCAAGGAAGAGCAGGCTGCCAAGCTGGCCGGCCTTGCCCGCATCCGCACCGGCGAGCAGCTCGACCTGATCGACAAGGACCGCTTCGAGCTGTGCTGGATCGTCGACTTCCCGTTCTACGAATGGGATGAGGACAACAAGAAGGTCGATTTCGCGCACAACCCGTTCTCGATGCCGCAAGGCGGCATGGAAGCGCTGGAAGGGCAGGACCCGCTGACGATCAAGGCGTACCAGTACGATCTCGTCTGCAACGGCTTCGAAATCGCCTCGGGCTCGATCCGTAACCAGTCGCCCGAACTGATGGTCAAGGCGTTCGAGATGGTCGGCCTGACCAAGGCCGACGTCGAGGAGCGCTTCGGCGGCCTCTACCGCGCGTTCCAGTACGGCGCCCCGCCGCACGGCGGCATGGCGGCCGGTGTGGACCGCATCGTCATGCTCCTTTGCGGCGCGCAGAACCTGCGCGAAGTGGCGCTGTTCCCGATGAACCAGCGCGCCGAAGACCTGCTGATGGGCGCGCCGACCCCGGCAGAGCCCAAGCAGCTTCGCGAACTGCACATGCGCGTGGTGGAGCCTCAGAAGCCTGCCGTGCAGCCGGCCGCCCAGAACTGAGCGCCCGCTTGAACGCATAGAGAAAAGGCTCCGGTTCGCCGGAGCCTTTTTCGTTTCCCAGCTTTGCGGTTACGTGGCGTTTCCATGACCGTGGAGAATTCCGCCCCGACGGCACAGTCCCTGCGATAGGGACTGGAATTGCGCCCGATGGGTCGATAAGGACGCCTGCGATGCCTTGCGCGACGGCACCAACTTGCGCGCGAGGCTTGCCAGCGCCCCGCCCAATCATTAGGGCGGCTGGCGAGATACAATGCTGACCGATTTTTGAAGGGGTCTATTCACATGAGCGATACCGCCGATCGGGTTAAGAAGATCGTCGTCGAGCACCTCGGCGTGGAAGCCGACAAGGTCACCGAAGAAGCAAGCTTCATCGACGATCTGGGTGCTGACTCGCTCGACATCGTCGAGCTGGTCATGGCGTTCGAAGAAGAATTCGGCGTCGAGATCCCGGACGATGCAGCTGAAAAGATCAGCACCGTCTCCGATGCGATCAAGTACATCGAAGAGAACAAGGGCTGATCCGCCCTTTGGTCGTCATGGCGTTTCCGGTTTCGGCCGGAACGTCGCACGATCACTCACGGATTGAAATCGACAGGCTCGACCTCTAAGGGGGCGGGCCTGTTGCCGTTTCTGCCGATGGTATTACCTGAGGCATGAATCTCGGCATGTTTGAGTTTTGGAGAGCGTGAATGCGTCGCGTCGTCGTAACCGGTCTTGGTCTGGTCACCCCGCTTGGGGCTGATGTGGAGACCACCTGGGCCAACATCCTTGCGAGCAAGAGCGGGGCTGGTCCGATTACCAAGTTCGATGCTTCGGACCAGAAGTGCCAGATCGCCTGCGAGGTGAAGCCGGCCGATCACGAGTATGGCTTCGATGCCAACAAGCGCGTCGATCACAAGGTCCAGCGCCAGGTCGATCCCTTCATCGTCTTCGGTATCGATGCCGCAGGGCAGGCGCTTGAAGACGCCGGCCTCACCGACATGAGCGAGGAAGACAAGCTGATGGCCGGCTGCTCGATAGGCTCGGGCATCGGCGGTCTGCCGGGCATCGAAAGCGAATCGCTGGTGCTGGCCGAAAAGGGCCCCGGCCGCGTCTCGCCGCACTTCGTTCATGGCCGCCTGATCAACCTGATCTCGGGTCAGGTTTCGATCAAGTATGGCCTCAAGGGTCCGAACCACGCCGTCGTCACGGCCTGCTCGACCGGTGCGCACTCGATCGGCGATGCCGCGCGCATGATCAAGGACGGCGATGCCGACATCATGCTGGCGGGCGGCGCCGAATCGACCGTCTGCCCGATCGGCATTGCCGGCTTCGCACAGGCCCGCGCGCTCAACAGCAGCTTCAACGACCGCCCCGAACAGGCGAGCCGTCCTTACGACAAGGATCGTGACGGCTTCGTCATGGGCGAAGGCGCCGGCGTTCTCGTGCTCGAAGAGTACGAACACGCCAAGGCGCGCGGTGCGAAGATCTACTGCGAAGTGATCGGTTATGGCCTTTCGGGCGATGCCTATCACGTCACCGCCCCGGAACCCACCGGCGACGGTGCTTACCGTTCGATGCAGATGGCGCTGAAGAAGGCCGGGATGACCCCGGCCGACATCGACTACATCAACGCCCACGGCACCTCGACGATGGCCGACACGATCGAACTCGGCGCCGTGCGCCGCCTGTTCGGCGATGCCATCGGCAGCGTTTCGATGAGCTCGACCAAGTCGGCCATCGGCCACCTTCTGGGCGGTGCGGGCGCGGTCGAATCGATCTTCTGCATCCTTGCGCTGCGCGACCAGATCGTTCCGCCCACGCTCAACCTCGACAACCCGGATGAGGGTTGCGAAGGCGTCGACCTTGTGCCGCACGTCGCGAAGAAGCGTGAGGTGCGCGCGGTGCTGAACAATTCGTTCGGCTTCGGCGGCACCAACGCCAGCCTGGTGATGCGCAAGATCGACTGATCCGAAGGACGTAAGGGGCGATGATTTCGCGGCGCAACTGGTTTCTCGTCGCGGCCATCGGCCTTACGGCGGTGATCGTTCTATGGTCCTTCGTGGGCGGCTGGTATGGTTCCGGCCCGCTCGCGAAGGACTCCCACTTCATCGTTCCCAACGGGGCGAGCCTCGCCACCGTGGCGGACCGGCTGGAAAAGCAGGGCATGATCCGCTCTGCCACCGGCTTCACGCTGCGTGCCCGCGTGTTCGGCGGCGGCAGCGAGATCAAGGCGGGCGAATTCGCCATCCCCGCGCACGCCAGCGCATCGCGCGTGATGGCGATCATCTCCAGCGACGATGTGATCCGCCGCTTCGTCACCGTGCCGGAGGGCATGCCCTCGATCATGGTGCAGGAACGGCTGATGGCGCAGCAGCAGCTCACCGGAGACATCGCCGTACCGGACGAAGGCACGGTGCTGCCTGACAGCTATTCCTTCGGTAACGGCGAAAGCCGGCAGGACGTGCTGCGCCGCATGCAGGCGGCCATGAGCCGCACGCTGGCGGAGCTGTGGGACAAGCGTGACGACGGCCTGGTGGTGAAGACGCCCGAGCAGGCGATCATTCTGGCCTCCATCGTCGAGAAGGAAACCGGCAAGCCGTCCGAACGGCGCATGGTCGCGGGCCTCTACTCGAACCGCCTGCGCATCGGCATGCCGCTTCAGGCCGATCCCACGATCATCTATCCAATCACACGCGGCAAGGCGCTGGGGCGCCGCATCCTCCAGTCGGAAATCCGCGCGGTGAACGATTACAACACGTACTCGATGGCCGGCCTGCCGAAGTATCCGATCACCAATCCGGGCAAGGCCTCCATCGAGGCGGTGCTGCACCCGGCCAAGACCGGCGCGCTCTACATGGTCGCGGATGGAACCGGGGGCCATGCCTTCGCCTCGACGCTGGCCGAGCATAACGAGAACGTGAAGAAGTGGTTCGCCATCCGCCGCGCCCGCGGCGAGATTTGAGCCAGATGTCAGGAGCGGGGCAGGCCTTGCGCCGCCCCGCCCGGTTTCCCACCCAACTTCAATGTAAAGTGCCGTCGGCCTTCTTGCGCCGCGCATAGGCAAGCGACGCGATCGCAATGGCCACGATCGCCAGCGGGAAAATCGCGGAGGAGGGGCCCTTGAGTCCCAGCAGCCCGAAATCGAGGAAGGTCCAGCCGAACTGGATCACCACGGCCGTCAGCGACAGTGCGAAGAAGGCCCAGGCCCAGCCGCGCCGCATCAGCAACAGGATGGCGCCGAACGTGCCGCTGCTAACCGCAACCGCATAGGCGCCCCAAGCCCAGCCGGGCATCTGCATGAAGGCGCGCGCCGTCACGGGATCGCTTTTGGCCAGTTCGTCGAGATCGGCGCTGGCCTGCATCAGGTAGGCGGCGTCGCCCACCAGGTTCCACAGGAGGATGACGGTGGCGATGATCCAGAATGTGCGCATGGTCTTCTCCCTTGGCGCGCGACCAATCGGTTTGCTGGATGCAGGGACTTTGCCGCAGGCCGGAATGTCGTGCAATTGGAAGGGAGGGTTATGATGGCGCATGTCCCGCAACGAGGCAGGGAACTCCCGAAATGGTAAATGCGAATCGCGGCGGCGAAATCCTCGGCGGCCCCCACAAGCCCGGCGCGCCGCTGTTGGTAACCGCGGAATTGCCTGCCGATGTGCTCGGCTGGGCCGATGCGCTGCGCCGTGCGCACTATCCTGCGGAGCGGAACCGGCTGCGCGCTCACGTCACCTTGTTCCATGCGCTACCTCCATCGGTGGAGGCGGAACTGGGCGAAGTTCTGGCCGATCTGGCGCGCGCATCACCTCCACCGGCGCGAATCGCCGGGCTGATGAAGCTGGATCACGGAACTGCGCTTGCGGTGGAAAGCCCCGCCATGGTCGACCTGCACGCGCGAATCGCGGAACGCATGCATGGCCTGCTCACCGATCAGGACAGTCGCCCGCTGCGCTTGCACGTGACCATCCAGAATAAGGTGCCGCCCGCACAGGCGCGCGCACTGCAGGCGGAACTGGCGCCGCAACTTCGTGCTGTGAACTTCCGGTTTCGGGGCTTTGGGCTTTACGCCTGGGAAGAGGGATTGTGGCGCGATATCCGGCTTGTGAAATTTCGTGGCTGATGCGCGTTTTGGGTGTTGACCGGGCGCAACCTTGCCCCTAGAGGACGCCACCTGCCCGGGGCGCTCCCCCAGGCACCATGCAGAGCCACCACGGTGGCCTTGGTATGGCGGAGTAGCTCAGCTGGTTAGAGCAGCGGAATCATAATCCGCGTGTCGGGGGTTCGAGTCCCTCCTCCGCTACCACCCTTCCTCACATTCATAGTTAGAACGGTGGGCGACCCTTTGGGGTCGCGCGGGCGTCCAGTTCGCCTTGGCCACGGTCCGGCGGGTTCGATCGGGCAGACCTGCGACGGAATCGACCGTTTGGGCGGCAGGCAGGGGATAGATTGCCGAGCTGCCGCGTTTCCTTGTTGGAGCATGATCCGCGCCGGGCAACAGCCCGATTGCGTGCGCCATGTCGAAACACAATCGAGGAGAGCAGCCATGAATCAGCGCGATTCGAACCCTCGCAACCAGCAGCCGGGCCGCCCGCAGGACGATGGCCGGTGGGACATGCCGCGCCAGGCCGGGCAATGGCAGGACGGTCCTTCGCGGCAGGCCGGCGGATTTCGCGATCCGAACGAAGATCCCCGATCCATGGAGCGCAGGCCGGAGATCGAAGGGCAATATAGCCCGGATTCCCGAAGCATGGCGCCAGACGGTTCGCTTTCCGATCCGCGCGCAAGTTCGGGATGGGGCACGGGTGATCGGCCGATGCGGGAAAGCGCTTATCCCATACACAGCTTCGATGGCGCCTCCGGCAGCAGCTTCTCCAACTTCACCAGCGAGGATTATGGCGGGCACGATCTCTATCCACGCCACGGAGCGATCAGTGGCGGCATGCATCCGAGCAATAGCTATCGGCCGACCTTCAGCTTTTCGCACGACGAATATGGCCATTGGCGCGACTATGGCGAGCGGCGCGGTTTCCTGAAGCGTGCGGGGGATGAGATCGCCAGCTGGTTCGGTGACGAAAGCGCCGCGCATCGGCGCGAGAAGGATCATCGCGGGCGGGGCCCCAGCGATTATACACGGTCCGACGAGCGTATTCGCGAGGATATCAACGACAGCCTCACCAACGATTGGCACATTGATGCCACGCATATCCGTGTCGCTGTAGCTGATGGCGAGGTGACTCTGGACGGCACCGTGGGCAGCCGTGCCGAAAAGCGCCGCGCCGAAGATCTTGCTGACGACGTTTCCGGCGTGGGCCACGTTCAGAACAATTTGCGGGTCGGCCCGGTTACGGCGACCGGCGAAGAATGAGGCAATCTCAGGGGTAGCTCAAAAGGGTTACCCCTGTTTGCGCGCGAGTGCTCCTCCAATGGGTCATGTCGGATCCATTGGGGATAGTGCAACGGGCGTTCTGATGCCGAATGAGTGCCCGGATCGCCGGAAGAAGGCCCCCTTGGAGTGATGGCGTCTGCGCAAGTCCATGGGCTAGGCTGCTGCGGCCGGGCAAGGCCTGGGTCGTAACGGATCGCAGCTTCCAGAAGGTGATGGCCTTGAACGCATTGGCAAAACGGACGACGCGGTCAAGCACGGGCAGACCAAGCATTGGCCGATGTAGCTCCGGAGGTGGGGTAATGCCCGGCCTGTTCACGATCACTGCCGGATAGGCGGGCATGGCCAGCATGAACGGCGCCAGCACGAATGGCATCGGCCGCCATGCGACGCGGGGGCTGGCATCGACTGCAATTGCCCAGATCGTCAAGATTTTCGGGACGATGGCGACCACGATCGTGGTTGCGCGCATCCTTTCCCCTTCCGACTACGGTGTTGCCGCCATGGTGGCGCCGCTGACGGGACTGGTGCTGACATTCCAGAACCTGGGGTTCACGCAAGCCGTGGTGCAGGCGCGGGAACTTGATTTCGAACATTCCAACGCCCTGTTCTGGCTGAACGTGCTGGTTTCGATCGTGGCGGCACTGGCGATGGTGGCGGCGGCACCGCTGGCCGGTGCGTTCTACGGCGACGCGCGCGCCGGATACGTCACGGCGGCGACGGGCCTCACCATTCTGGTCACCGGGCTCAAGCTGCAGCACCAGGCGCTGCTCAACCGGGAAATGCGGTTTCACGCGCTCAGCATAAACGACATCGTCGTCTCGATCATGACGCTGGTACTGACCACGATCGCCGCGCTGATCCTCAGGAACTATTGGGCGATCTGGCTGGGCATCTTCCTCAATGCCGTGGTCAGCACGGCGATGATGTGGCGGGCCTGCCGCTGGCGTCCACGTCTTGGCGCAACGTTCGCCGGCGTTCGCAAGCTGGTTGTCTTCGGCGCCAACCTGACGGGCTTCAACCTCGTCAACTTCTTCGCGCGCAATCTGGACAATGTGATCATCGCCAAAGTGGAGGGGGCCGATGCCGTGGGCCTCTACGATCGCAGCTACAAGTTGATGCTGTTCCCGCTCCAGAACATCAACCAGCCGTTGGCCCGGATCATGCTGCCCGTGCTCAGCCGTGTGCGGGATGAGCCGGCGCGCTATCGGCGCGTCTACGAACTGGCGCTGCGGGCGCTGGCATTGGGATCGATGCCGGGAATCCTGGCCGCCGCGATCTGCAGCGACCGGCTGATCCCGTTCCTGCTGGGTGAGCGCTGGGCGGCGGCCAGCCCGATCTTCCTGTGGCTCAGCCTCACCGCCATCGTGCAATGCGTGCCGAATACGGCGGCGTGGCTCTACATCAGCACCGGGAACACGCGGCGCATGATGTATTGGGGCATCTTTTCCAGCACGGTCAGCATCGTCAGCTTCATCATCGGCGTTCGGTGGGGGGCGGAAGGCGTGGCGCGGGCCTACTTCATCGGCCAATTGGCGACTGCGCCGATGCTCTACTGGTATGCGACATTGGGCACGCCGGTTCCCCAGCGCTTCATGTATTTCGTCCAGCTGCCTTCGCTATTGGGAGGAGTGTTCGCCTGGGGCGTTGTCTCGCTGATCGGCAAGGGCCTGCCGACGGTCATGGTGATCGCCATTGCGCTGGCGGCGAGTTACTTCGGCGCGGCGGCGGCGCAGGCCTGCACACCGGGAGGGCGACAGGCCATGGCGGAAATGCTGCGACAGGCCGCGAACCTGCTGCCCGAACGCTTCCGCCAGCGGCCCCTGCGCAGCGGCTAGAGCGTTTTCTAATCAGGTGGAATCACCTGATGACTCGGAAAACGCGGCAAACTAAAAACTTAGAGCAGTTGATCCGATGCAATCGGATCGGAAACTGCTCTAGGCGGTATCCTTGGCGGGTTCGCTGCGAAGGATGCCGGCCGGGGATGGCGGTATCACACCGGCGTAGAGGAAATTCAGCAGCGGCACGCGGCGTATCACCAGCCAGATCGCAAATGCCGCAAGGAACGTCAGGACGCTGATCAGCGACCATTCCACCCATATGCCCCATTGCACGCGATAACCGGCGATGGTGAGGGCGATCGCGATGGGCAGGTGGAACAGATAGACGACCAGCGAGGAATCGACGATCGTGCGGATCGCGGCGCTCTCGCGATGGAAGAACGTCCTGCCCAGTGCGATCAGGCATTGCGCCCAGCCCAAGGCTGCAAATCCCGCGAAAGTCCGCTCCATCGTCCAGACGCGGTGGTGATCCGCATAGATCGCCGCGCCCGTTGCGATCGCTGTAAGCACCATGATGGGGGCGTAGGGCCGATCGAAGGCGGTGCGGACTGCCGGCGCACGGTGCAGGGCCATGCCGATGACGAAGAACGGCACCGCGGCTACGAAGTCGGTCAGGCGGAACAGTCCCTGCGCGATGTCATCCTCGTTCGTCACCTTATGTGCCGCGCCCAGCACGAGCGCGGAGTAGGCCGCCGTGCCGAATGCCGCAAAGATGAAGAAGGTGATGAACCATTGCCCGGCCAGCCGCTCCCACCGGCCCGCGAGAGACATTGTGCGTAGTCCGGGCCATGCGGTGCAGGCAAGCGCGGTCAGCGACTGAAGGTAGAGCAGCACGGCCAGGAACCAGAGATGCCGTAGCACCGTGCCGGTGGTGGGATAGAGCGCGCGGATGCCGGGAAGGTTGTCTACGCGCACGGAGGCGGCCAGCAGGTTCAGCACTGGAACGATGGTCAGCATCGACACGAGCAGGGGAACGCCGATCCGCACGAAGCGCGCGCGCAGCCAGGTGCGGGCGTCGCGGCGGACCAGCAGGAGTGCGCTGAAATAGCCGGCGATCAGGAAGAACGCCGGCATCCGGAAGATATGGATGACATGCGCCAGATCCGTCATCAGCGGATCGCCTTCCATCACCGGCACCATCCACGCCCGGCCGGGGCGATAGGCCAGCGCGACGTGATAGGGGATGCCCAGCAGCATCAGGCCGCCCCGGACGGCGTCCCAATGGTGTTCGCGGGCGGGAGAGGCGGACGGCGCGGGCGACGCGGTCATCGGTCGTTTGCGCCCCGCACCCATGCCGACACGCCGCGATAGGTTTCCAGGCCGAGGACCGCCGCGCCGAAACGGGGTATCCGCGCATCCAGGCGCAATTCGCCGCCCAGTTCCTCTCCGCGCTTCAGGGCGTGCCGGCCTGCCTCGCGGTCGCCGCGGCGAAAGGCGCTGTCGGCCAGCCAGTAGAAATAGTCGCCCAGGATCTTGCGCCGTTCGGCCTCGGGCAGCCGGTCGGTCGGTTGGCGCAGGAGCGCTTCGGCGACTTCGGCAAGGTCGCCGAAGGTGGAGCGGTTGCCGGAGATGCGGAACGGCGAATCGTGCTGCACGTAGACTCCGCAGCCCAGTGCCGAATGGGCGATACGCGCGCCGGCGAGCACGCCGCGGCACACCACTTCGCCATCCTGGTTGCGACGTACGCTCTCGTTCCATCCGCCGATGTCGCGCAGGAATTCCGTTCGCCAGAGCAGCGCGCAGGGCGGAGTCCATTGCCGGCGGACCAGCCAGCGGTCGAGCAGATCGGCGGCGCCGGTATAAGTGGGCTTGCGGCGATTGGCCTGGTTCAGCCCCTCGTCGTAGAACAGCCACGGCGCGAAGGCGATGTCCGCGCCTTCGCCGTCACGCCCCTGGCGCAGCGCAGTGGTCAGCCCGTGCAGCAGGTCTCCCATCACGAAGTCGTCACTGTCGAGGAACATGACGTATTCGCTATCCACCGCATCGAGCCCGCGGTTCCGGGATTTCTGCGCGCCCAGGTTGCCCGGGTTCGTCATGACCGAAAGCCGGGGATCGGGGAGGTCGGCAAGCACGGCCTCGGTCATGCCGTCCTCGTCATCGATGACGACGATCAGGCGGACATCCACTTGCGGCTGGCCGAACACGGAGCGGACCGTCCGTTCGATGGTTCCGGAGGCATGAAATGCAGGCACGACAACCGTGACCCGATCCTGAGGCATGCTGGTGCTCTCCTGTTCCATGTCGAATCGCGGCAAGGCGAGGACACGGCAGGGTAGCTTAACCGCATCGGCCAACGAATGGGCATGGGCCGGATGGGCGGCCTGCATCGACGAAATGGCTATCGGTGCCGATCCATTCAGGCAAAGTCGCTGGAAAGAATGAGGCAAGCGCACATCCCGTCAATCCCATGACATGAAGGGCAGGGTTCTTCGAGTAATCGTGCAAAGGCGCCATGTATTCGCGGTGACGGCAGGATGAAAAGGGCTGGGGCGGACTATCGATACTTCGGCAAATCGGTTCTCGTTTCAAAGTGTTGCGGGCCACCGCAAAGGCGCAGAAAAGCGCCATCCGGATTTGCAATCACGGCCCCGCACCCCCATGGTCCCCCGGTTCGAAAAGCGAAGGAGATTGAGGTTTGGAGTCCGTTTCGGTCGTTCTGTTCCTGCTGTTGGCGGTGGTCGTCAGCGGCGCGATTTCAAGGATGCTGCCATGGTCGATCCCGACCCCGCTGGTGCAGATCCTGCTGGGCGGCGTGATCGGCCTTTCTACTTCCTACCGCGTTTCGCTCAATCCAGAGCTGTTCCTGCTGCTGTTCCTGCCGCCGCTGCTGTTTCTTGATGGCTGGCGCATTCCCAAGGATGAATTGTTCAAGGACGTCTCGACCGTGGTCGAATTGGCGCTGGGGTTGGTGCTGACGACCGTGATCGGCATGGGCCTGTTCATCAACTGGATGATCCCGGCGATGCCGCTTGCGGTTGCCTTTGCGTTGGCCGCAGTGGTTTCGCCTACCGATCCGATCGCGGTTTCGGCCATCGCCGCGCGCGTGCCGATCCCCAAGCGCATGATGCACATCCTTGAAGGGGAATCGCTGCTGAACGATGCGTCGGGCCTTGTCTGCCTGCGCTTTGCGGTGGCGGCGGCACTCACCGGCACGTTCTCTGCCGGCGATGCGGCGCTGAACTTCCTGTGGGTGGCGGGCATGGGCCTTGTCATCGGCGTCGCGGTTACGGTGGCCGTTTCCCGCGCGAAGGCATGGGTGACGCGCCGTTGGGGTGAGGATACCGGATCGCAGATCCTGGTCAGCCTGCTGATCCCGTTCGGCTCCTACATGCTGGCGGAAGAATTCCACGCATCGGGCATTCTGGCCGCCGTGGCCGCCGGCGTGACGATGACCTTCGCGGAGATTTCGCGGCAGGCGATGGCAGTCACGCGGATGCGCCGCAATTCGGTGTGGGACACCATCCAGTTCACGCTCAATGGGATCATCTTCGTGCTGCTGGGCGAACAGCTTCCCGGCATTCTTGCAGGGGCGAAGCGCACTGTCGCGGTGACCGGCCATGTCGAGCCGGGCTGGCTGGCGCTCTATGTCGTAGCGATCGTGCTGGGCCTTGCCGCGCTGCGCTTCGTGTGGGTGTGGGTTTCGTTCAAGCTGACGATCCTGCGCAAAGGGCAGGCGCGCGGCGACGTGCGTAGCCCGAACTGGCGGCTGGTCGCGGCGATGTCCTTCGCGGGCGTGCGCGGTGCGATCACGCTGGCGGGCGTGCTGACCCTGCCGCTGGCGCTGAACGACGGTTCGCCGTTCCCGGCGCGCGATCTTGCGATCTTTCTTGCCGCCGGCGTGATCATCGTTTCGCTGATCGTGGCCAGCGTGGCGCTGCCGGTGCTGCTCAAGGGTTTGACGATGCCGGCCGAGCCTTCGAAGCAGGCCGAGGAGGATGCTGCCCGCGTTGCCACTGCCGAAGCGGCGATCTCCGCTATCGAACGTCACCAGCACCAATTGGCCGAAACCCGCGGCGATGCCGATCGCTATGCAGCGGCGGGCGGCCGGGTGATGGACCTCTATCGTGAGCGGATCGAGGGATTGAGCGAGGATGAGCGGGATGCGGTGCGCGCGCAGGAGCGCCTGTTCCGCGATTTTCGCCTTGTCGGGCTGAAGGCGGAACGATCGGCATTGGCTGAACTTATCCGCAACCGGAGCGTCGGCAGCGAGACCATCCGCAAGCTGACGCGAGAACTCGATCTATCGGAAACCCGCCTGCGCGAATGAACGGCGGCGGGGGCGAAGAACCAGCTTCTTCGCCCCCGCCGGCCTTGATGTTATTCCGCCTTGCTGCGCGGACGGCGCTTGGTTTCCGCTGCCGGGGCAGGTGCCGATGCGGTAGCGTTTGCTGCACTCTTTGCTGCGCCCTTCGCAGGGCCCTTCTTACGGCCGCCCTTGGCGCCAAGGCCGATTTCGAGAGCGATCGCCTTGCGCTTTTCTGCATAGTCCGGCGCGATCATCGGATAGTCTGCGGGCAGGTTCCAGCGTGCGCGATATTCCTGGGCGGTAAGGCCATGCTCGGAACCGAGATGGCGCTTCAGCGTCTTGAGGCGCGCGCCGCATTCCAGACAGGCGATCGTATCGGACTTGACCGAAGAACGGATGGAGACCGCCGGAGCGCGTTTCTCTTCAACCGTCTCTTCCGGCTGGCCCAACTTTGCCAGAGACCCGTACACCGACTGGATCAGCTTGGGCAATTCGTCCGGAGATACCGGATTGTTGGAGACATGTGCCGTCACGATGTCGGCTGCGAGTTCGAGTAGAGCCACGTCTGTCATGTTTTTAACCTGTTGCCCGAATTTTTGTTGATGCGATCTTCATAGAACAATCATTCTAAGAAAGATTGCGCAAGTCATCTACCGCAGTTTCCCGAATCTTTTCTGCACTACGTTCGTTTTTGAAACACACCGCACCATATTTGTAAGTGTGCTTAGTAATTCCGCTTGTTGCATTTGCAAATTTACGACAGATCTGGCCAAGAAGTTCTGTCGGCTCGGTGCAATCTGCTGACGCGGTGGATGCGGGATGTAAGGCGGCGGCTTACCGGCGGCACGTCGTCCCGCCGGGCCATCTCGAAATTGATCGACGATCCCTCCAAAAGGCGAGGGCGGCGCCCTCGAATGAAGGCCGAACAATTTGCCGCTCCGTGCTATCCTGCGGCCGAAAGACGCCAGGCTCGGGGGGCGGGCCGTGTTTGCGGAGGCCGGGGCATGAGCAGTCGTGCAGGGAGCAGGCGAATAGCGAAGCGCCGAACGGATCGTGCTGCGGACTGGACTTTTTCCGGCCTGACGCTGGCGCGCAATGCGCTGCTTGTCACCGATCCCAATCGCCTGATCGCGCTGGGCAGGGTGGTCACGGCCTGTTTCGCCATTCTTGCGATCTACCTCGATCCCACGCGCCCGGGGCGTCTACTGCCGGAGGCGCGCCAAATACTGGGGTTCTACTTCGTCTTTTCGCTGGTCCTGCTGGTCGCGCCCGTCCGCCGTCCGGTCGACAGCCCGATCCATTTCCTGTTTCACGTTGCCGATACCGCAATTCTCGGCTGGCTGGCCTTCCTGACGGATGAATTGACCAGCCCGTTCTTCTCGTTCCTGCCATTCACACTCATGGCGATGACGGTGCGCTGGGGGTTCATCGGTGCAATCTTGGGCGCGTTATTGCTGGAGATCGCGCTTTTTGCAGTAGGAATTCCCGATACGCTGGACGGAGAGTCGGAATTGAACGTGCTGATTGCGCGTTCCACCTACTTTTTACTTTCCGCGATCATGCTCGGTTACTTCGGTGCCTACCGCGAGAACAGTCGGGAAAGACTGGCGCGGCTGGCCAAATGGCCGATGGAGCGCGCGCTGGGTGGCCGTCGTGCCTGGCTGGGCGAACTGTGCAGCCATGCCGGGGACGTAACCGGCAGTCGCCACATGATGGTGGTCTGGCGCGAGCATGACCGGCCCGATGGAGTGGTGGCCGCCTGGAACGGGGGCGGCGTTGCGTTGACCGCGCTGGAAAATTCGGTGGTCTGGGACCGGGTAGAGGTGGAACGGACCGGCGTATTCGATCGCGGCGAGGGACGGGTGCTTACACGGGGCGAGGCGGATGTTTTCGCGACCTTGCTGAACCATCTCGACCTGCCTTCGGTGCCGGTGCGCGATTTTGCGGTGATGGCGGGTTTTTCCGGTCTGCGCTTTCGCGGTTCGATCCTGATCGCCGATCCCGACTGCCGGCCGGAGGACGCCGCGTTGCTCTGCGATATCATCGCCACGCGTGCGGGTTCCGAACTGGAGCGTATCGATCTCGTCGCCCGCCACGCAGACAATGTGCGGGCGGAGGAGCGCAATCGGCTGGGTCAGGACCTGCATGACAGCGTGCTGCAGGATCTGACCGCAACCAGCCTGAAACTGCGCGCGCTCTCCGCCCGTGCAGGCGCCCTGACGCCGGAGGAGGCGGCGCGGCATGTGCGCGAGATAGAGGACCTTGTGACCGAACAGCAGCGACGCATCCGCCATTTCGTAGAGGATCATCGAGAGGCGCGTGCAGAGCGCCCGGTCGACGTTGCCGAGGAACTGCGCCAGCAGGCCGAATTGCTGCAACGCAAGTGGGGCGTGGCCGTGCCGTTCGATTGGCAGGGCGCGCCGATCCATCTGCGAAGGCGCACGGTGGAGGATATCGTGCAGCTTGTTTCCGAGGCCACGTCCAACGCGGTCCGCCACGGTTCGGCCTCCAGCGTCCGGCTCCGCGCCGGTCACGAAGGCGGGGCGATGCACCTGACGCTGGTGGACAATGGCACGGGCCTCTGCGTCTCCGGCGGGCAGGGTTCGGTCTCGCTGCGGGCACGCGTGCTGCAACTGGGCGGATCGATGTTTCTGAGCAGCGGCACGCCGGGGCTGGAAGTGACGATGGTGATCCCGGTCGGGGAGTTGGCGGCATGAGCCGGCGCGTCGTCGTTGCCGACGATCACCCGTTGCTGCTGCGCGGCCTTGCCGACCTGCTGCGCGCCACGGACGGTGTGGAATTGCTGGAAGCCGCCGGCAGCGGGATCAGGGCGCTCAGCGTGATCCGTGACCAGCGGCCCGATATCGCCATTCTGGACGTGACGATGCCGGATGTGGGGGGCATGGCCATCCTCAAGGTCATTCACGAGCAGGATTGGCCGGTTCGAGTGATCTTCCTTTCCGCGACGATGAGCGGCAGCCAGATCGCCGAGGCCCTGTCGCTTGGCGTCTGGGGGCTTTTGCTGAAGGACTATGCCGCGCACTCGCTGGTCGATTGCCTTGATGAAGTGAGCGCCGGGCGCAAATGGTTGCCGGAAGACCTCGTCGCCCGCGCGCGGGAGGACGGCGGCATCGACGTACCGAAAGCGATCGCCAGCCTTACCCCGCGGGAGCGCGAAATCAGCGAACTGGTGTGCCGGGGCTTCTCCAACAAGGCGATCGCGGCGGCGGTGGGCTCTACCGAAGGCACCGTGAGCATCCACTTGCACAATATCTACCGCAAGCTGGGCATTTCCAGCCGCACCACGCTGGCGACGCTGTTCGTCCGCCATGTAGAGGAGCGCTCGTGAAGGCGGAGCCGGCCATAAGCGCGGGCTGGCACGGCCAGTGGCTGCGCGTGCTGCCGGGATTGGTGCTGGGCGGGGCCTTCCTGGCCCTGTTGTGGCACACGGTGGACATGGCGCAGGTCGCCGCGCTGATGGTGCGGGCGACGTGGTCGCCGCTGGTTCTGGCCCTGCTGGCCTACGCGCTGGATTTCGTGCTGCGCGCCGCACGCTTCCGGTTCCTGCTCGATCCGGACGGCAGGAGCGGCCTTTCGCTGAAGACGACCGTCGCCCCTTTCATTGCCAGCTTCGGCATCAGCGACATCCTGCCGCTGCGGCTGGGCGATGTGTTTCGCGTCTGGTGGTTCCATCGCCGGTTCGCCTTGCCCGCCGGGCTGGTGGTGGCGGCGATGATCGTCGAGCGGGTTCTGGACCTGGTGGCGATCCTGGTCATCGCCGCCTTTGCGCTCTGGCTGGTCGATGCGTCCTTGCCGCATGAGGCGATGGTGCGCCTGCGGCTGGCGGCGGGTGCGGCGATGATCGTGAGCGTGGCGGTGCTGGCGATGCCTGCCATGCTGGCACGCCTCGCGGAAATGGCGGCGCGCCGCTATCCGCGCGGGCCGGTCGTCCGCCTTGCCGCTGCCGTGCGATCGGTGGCGGAGGCCGTGCGCGTAATCGGAGAGGCGCGCCGCATGGCGCGGATGCTGCTGCTTTCGATCGGCCTCTGGCTGCTGGAAAGCCTGGTGATGATCGGTGCGTGGCTCAGCCTGGGGGGCGAGGCGGGCGCCTGGCTAAAGCCACTTACGGCGTTCGCAGTCGCCACGCTGGGCACGCTGGTTCCAGCCTTGCCCGGCCATTTCGGCTCGTTCGAGGTGTTCGGCGTCCTTGTCTTCGTGGCACTGGGCATCGCGGCGGAGGTGGCGACGGCAACGATCCTGCTTGCCCATCTTGTGCTCTGGCTGCCCACCGCGCTGTTCGGGATCGTCTGGCTGCTGGTGACGCGCGGCAAGCCGGAGGAACGACGGCAACCTTCTCCTTCAGTTCGCCCCGCGTAGAAGCGGGGCGAAGACCGGATCGTCATAGTGACGGAAACTCGCCGCCCGGCCATGTGGACGGCGGGAGCGGAGCAAGGCACGGGTGCCGGCAGCAGTCGCCGCGCGCACGTCGCGATCCATGCGGTCGCCGATCACCAGCGTTTCGCGCGGCGATGCGTCGGCGCGCTCCATCAAGGCGCGCAGGCCCGAAGGGTCTGGCTTGAGGCGGCCGACGCCGGCATCGCCGGCCCAGATCGCGTGATCGGCGGCAAGGCCCAGCGCGGCCAGTTTGGCCACGACCGGAAAGTCGGACCAGACCGCGATGGTGCGGCCGCTGGCGCGGATCGCGGCGAAAAGCCGGTCTATCCCGCGCGCCTTGTAACGAGGCAGGTGGGCAAGGGGGCGTCGCTCCATCCATTCTTCCACCAAGGCGCGCACATCGCGTTCGGGCTGGCGGCAGAGCTGCGCGGTGAGCCGATACTGCTCGGCCGCGAAATCGGTCGTGCCGTGCCCTTCGCCCAACCTCTCACGCACCTGGCGGAAATGGCGCAGCGTGCGCAAGGTCTGCGTGCTGCGGCTGCGCAGGCAGTCCAGCCCGAGTTCGCGGGCCATGGCCAGGCGCAGCGGCGGCTGATCGTAGAGCGTGCCATCCAGATCGAAGACGACCAGCCGCACGCCGCTCCAGGCGATGGCACCTGTGACTGCAACCGTCATCGCCGCAGCACGCGCCTGACATTCTTGTAGACGAAGCGCACGGTGGCGTCGGCAATGCCGCGTCCCAGCACATCGTCCAGCGCGACGATCAGCCGGTCGATCTGCTCCTCTGTCACGACATAGGGCGGCATGAAATGGATAAGGTCACGCGCGCCCGGCTGGAAGTGGGCAAGAATGCCGTGACGCTCATAGAGTTCGCGGGTCAATGCCCCCACCAGCACCGTTTCCCAGGTGACGAACAGCACGTTCTTGCGGATATCCAGCACTTTGGCGGCCATGACCTGCCCGAAATTGAGTTCGATGGCTTGAAAGCATCCCTTGCCGCGCAGCGACGTGATGCAGCGCGGGTACTTGGCCTGAAGCCGTTCCAGCCCGGCGCGCAAGTGGGCACCCATGGCGCCGGCCCGTTCGATCAGCCGTTTTTCCTCCAGCACGTTCAGCGTCTCGATCGCGACGGCGCAACTCTCGCCAAGGCTGGAGAAACTGGAAACGTGCAAGTTGGCGTCCTGCTCATTGCCATAGGCCTGATCGAACAGCGCCTGGGAGGTGACCATCGCCCCCATCTCACGCTTGCCGCCGCCCAGCGTCTTGGCCAGCGTGACGACGTCGGGCACCGCATCCTCGTGCTGGAAGGCGCAGAACCGGCCGGTGCGGCCCATGCCCACTTTCACTTCGTCGAAGATCGTCAGGATGTCGTTCGCGCGGCAGAGATCGACCAGTTGGTTGAAGTAACCGGGCGGCGGGGATTCGCAGGAAGTGCCGCGCAGCGTTTCGACCATCACCGCGACGATCGCATTGTCCTTGCCGCCCTCGCGCGCGATCGCCTCGCGGACGGAGGCGATGTCGCCATAGCGGCAATAGACGACGTTTTCCGCCGGCACGCCCAGCAGGAAACCGGTCTGCACATCGGTTGCGGTGGTCAGCGAGAGCGGGCCGTGCGTCTTGCCGTGGAAGGCCCCGCGCATGCAGACGAACTTGGTCTTGCCCTTCGGCGCCTGCACGCGGTCGCACAGCTTCATTGCCGCTTCGTTGGCTTCCGCCCCGGACACCGTGAGAAACGAAACGTCGAGCGGTTCGGGCAGGAACTGCGCGATGTTGCGGGCCAGCGCGCCTTGCAGCTTGTGCGGGGCGACCCTGATGGAATCGATCACCAGTTCGTCATGGCAGCGCTGCTCCGCCGCGATCACGCGCGGGTGGTTGTGCCCCAGTCCGAGCACGCCAAAGCCGCCGGAAAAGTCCAGGATGCGCCGCCCGTCGCGTAGCACGATCTCGCAGCCCTGCGCGCTCATGACGTCCATGTTGCGCAGACCCAGGATATCGTAGACCTGCAGCATGTAGCGGTTGAGATGTGCAGCATAGAGCGCCATCGCCCGATCGTTGCCGAGCGCGAGGGCATCGTCGAGCGTAAGCAGCCGGCGGTCCAGTTCGCGATCCCGCCGGGGCGCCTCGATCTTCGAATATGCTGTCACCCGCATCACCTCCCTGCGCTTACACTGCTGGCAAACCTATCCGGAACGAGGCTTCGGCAGAATCTACAAGACCTTATAATCCTGAATCGCGGATGCCGTCTCCATTGGTAGCATTCGAAGGAGGGGGATGGATTCAATCGGCCAGCATGGCGCTCAGCGCGGGGCTGAGCATCTCATTGGCGAGGCCTCCGTCGATCGTGACGAAGCGCGCGGCAAGGCCGCGCTTTGCTGCCAGTTCCGGGCCGGCCACCGGGCCCAGCACGGTCAGCGCCGAAGCCCAGCCGTCCGCCATCATCGCACTCGGCGCAAGAACGCTGACCGAGGCCAGTCCGTTCGCAACCGGCCTGCCGCTGCGTGGGTCGATGGTATGATCTCCCCGCCGGTAATTGCCGGAGGTGGCGACGGCCAGCCCATGGAGCGCAATGCGCAAGGGCAGATCGGGAAGGCCCGGCGGCGTTTCCAGATCGACCCACCAAGGCTCCCCGTCGGGACGCACGCCGCGCCCGACGAGTTCGCCGCCGACTTCCACCAGCGCATGGCCGATGCCCATGCCGGCCAGCAGATCGGCCAGGGCATCCACGGCATAGCCCTTGGCGATGCCCGAAAAATCCAGCGCAAGCCCGCCCGGCTGGCGCAGACGCCGGGGCCCCGGCTCCCACGCCAGTCGCGTCCAGCCAGAGGCGGCACGTGCGGCGCCCAAAGCACCATCACCGGGCCGGGGTTGCGGCCCTGGCGGGCCGAAGCCCCAGAGGTCCACTAGGAGACCGATGGCGGGATCGAATGCACCCGCACTCGCTTCGGCGATGGCGAGGCCGGCGTGGATCACGCGGGCAAAATCGTCGGGCAGGGCGATCCAGCTTCCGGCCGGTGCGCGGTTGAACCGGCAGAGCAGCGATTCCGGCTCCCAATGACTCATTTCCGTGACGATGGCTTCCAGCCGGGCTGCCACGGCCGTCTTGATCGCCGCAGGATCGGCTCCGTCGCGCAGGGGGAAGCGCAGGCTCCACGTGGTGCCCATCGTCTCCCCATGCAGTTCGCCGACCGCGATCGATGGATCGCAGTCGGCGAAGGCATGAGCATCGATATGCGCGGGAAGCGCAATGCGCATCAGGGGCGGTCCATCAGGGCGCCGGGACTTCCAGCGTCGTGGTGTAGCTCATCCGGCGCTCGGCGGCGCGCTTGTCCGACGCGTGGTTGTCGGTCGCGGTGGCGTTCAACCAGTAGACGCCGGCGAAGGGCCACTTGACCTCTACAGTGCCGTCGGCGCCCGTGGTGAGGGTGAGCGCATGCTCCCCATCGCGGAAGCGCTTGCCGCCCGCGATCACGGTGACGGTGAGGCCGGCTGCGGGCTTGCCGTCGATCAGGAAGCGGAAGCGCGCGGGCTCGTTGGCGACCAGATCGTCGGGATGCGTTACCGGATCGAATTCCAGGCCCTTGCCGGTGGGCTTGAGGACCGTGGTGGTCGGCTCGCCGGCGGTGACGAAGAACTCGTTGCGGTTGATCGTTTCGGTCAGCTTGATGTCGGTGGCGCCGGCCGGAATCTCGGCCGCGCTGGCGACGGACTTGGCCGGTGCAAAACCGCCGGGGCCGCCCGGACCACCAGGACCACCAGGACCACCAGCACCGGCCGGACGCTCGCCGCCTTCGGGGCCGCGCGGGGGCATGCCGGGGGCGCCGGCGGGCGGGCCGCGACGGGCGCCGACGCGCCAGGTCTCGCCATTCAGCGTGAACGTGCCGCCCAGGTTGCTGGAAGCGGTGCCGATCTTCCAGGTGCCGGCCTTGTCGATCTGCACGTCGAACATCGAACGATAGCGGCCGGTGGCGGCGTTCTGGATCTGGCCCTTGCTTCCGTCAGGCTGGGTGACCTGGATCTGGTCGGTCTGCATCGGGAAGTGATCGGGATCGAACAGGTCGTTCGAAACCGCCGCGTCCACCGTTACCCAGCCGTCGGTGCCGGCCAGCGTTGTTACCGAGGGAAGCAGCCACTGGCGGTGGGCCGAAGCGGTGGTGGGAAGCGCGAAAAGTGCGGCTGCGGCAAGCAGCCCGGTTGCATAAGCTTTCATGTCTGGAAAACCCCCGTTTATCGAGAAATCGTGACAGTGCCGAGTTCGGTCTTGCCGCTGGCGCTGGCGTTGTTGGCCGGCACGGAGATCGGCAGGGTGACGAGTTCGCGCCCACCGGTTTCGCGCGCGGCTTCCACGTTCAGAACGTAGGCGCCGGGCTTCAGGTCGCGCGGCAGCGGGATCGTCTGCGCGCCGGGGCCGCGCGTAGCACCGCTCACGCCGTCGGCGGGCAGGGCCATGCTGCGGCCGCCCTTGCGCCACCAGGCGCGCAGGTCGGCAAGCCACTTGGTGCCGGGCTCGTTGCCCTTCTTCTTCAGGTCGTACCACACGGCGATGGTGCGCGGGGCGCCGCCGCCGGCCGGCTCCAGCCAGACCGCGACATAGGGCTTGTGGTATTCGGCAACTTTCAGCTGCGGGATCGTTACGGTGACCGTGGCGGCCGAGGCCGGAACGGCAACCGCGCCGCCGAGCAGGATCATGGAAGTCAAACGCATCGGTGGATCCTTCAATGGATGAAGACGAGGGCGAGCACGACCGGAAGGGCCACGCCGGCAAGGACGATGGGCCAGGTGGACGGGCGGTGGCGCGCGTGAACCTGAAGCAGGAAGAGGCCGGTTACCGTGAACAGCACGCAGGCGACGGCAAAGACGTCGATGAACCAGAACCAGGCGGAGCCGGAATTGCGGCCCTTGTGAAGATCGTTGAGATAGGAAATCCAGCCGCGATCGGTCACTTCGGCGGAGATCTTGCCGCTTGCCCGGTCGATGCTGACCCAGGCATCGCCGCCCGGGCGGGGCAGCGCGACATAGACCTCGCTGTCCGACCACTCACCGGCCTTGCCGCTGGCGTCCAGGCCCACGGCCTTGCGTACCGCCGCGGCGATGGGGGCGGGCAGGGGGGCATCGTCGCTGCTTGCCTTCAGCGTGGAAAGCAGGGCGGGCGGGATTTGGCCGCTGCTGTCGGTAACCACCGGATTCGCGGGAATCGAGGCCGCATGGTTCAGCGTGATGCCGGTCAGAGCAAAGAACAGCATCGCCGCCAGCGAGATGGCGGCACTGATCCAATGCCAGGTGTGCAACTGCTTGACCCACCAATTCCGCCACTTGCGCGACTTCTTGCGGGGAAGGGTCTTGGTCTCGGAAGGGTCCACTCGGAAAATGCCCACTTGGAAAATGCTTGATCAGAAATGGAGTGCGAATTCTCGTTGTTGCGAGGCATTAGCAGAACGGCCCTTATCACATCGCAGCCGATGCGCCAGAGCCTTCTTGGGCTGCGAGCCATAAGCTCTGAGCTGGCGATCGTTTCCCGATGACAGGTCATTGACCGGAAAGGCTGTTCGCATCGCTCGGGCGCCTGCGTCAGACATGAAGCGGAAACCATCTCGACGAGCCGCATTGTTATGGCTATGAGAATGACTCGCAATAGCCGGGACGGTTTCGTCGTTCCGGAGGGGAATCCTACTTTGACTGGACTTGCTTCGTATCCGCAATCGGCGCCGCTTGCGCGGCCGCAGCCCGCCGCCCCGCGCGGTGCAGCCGAAGTTATCGCGATGCCGCAGGCGGTTGCCGCCACCTGGCAGGCCACCGGCCGCTATGGCGAGGCGCGCGGCGCCAATGTCCCGGCGATGGCTGCCTCGCTCGCGGTGGTCGCCGGCATGCTGGCGACGATCCTGGCGATGAACGTTGTCAATTTCCAGAAGCCGCCGCGCCAGCACATCGTGGTCGCGGACCTGAGCGCGCCCCCTCCGCCGCCTCCGCCTGAACAGGCGAAGCCCAAGCCGGTGCTGCCGCCGCCGCCATCGCCCATCGTGGCGCCGCCGCCGCCGATCGTGCTGGTCAACAATCCGCCGCCCATCGTCACGTCGCCGGTACCCGTGCCGGTGCCTGCGGTGGCCACCGTCGCCAGTTCGCCGATCAGCGCGCCGGTATCGGCCCCCGCGCCGGCTGCACCGGCACCGCGCGTGGAGAATGCCGGCGATCTTTCATCCAAGATGATTTCCGCCGTGCCGCCCCGTTATCCGATCGATTCGCGTCGCAAACGCGAACAGGGCACGGTGGTTCTGGCGCTGGTGCTGGGTCTGGACGGCACCGTGGCCGATATATCGATCTCGAAGAGCAGCGGTTTCGACCGGCTCGACAACGCCGCGCTTTCTGCCGTGCGTCGCTGGCGTTGGTCGCCCACCCGCCGCGATGGGCAGCCGGTGATGGTGCGTGGGCTTGTAGAGATCCCGTTCACTATTCAGAACTGATCTCGCCCAGCATTCCGGCAATTTTCCCGACAGCCGCGCGCAGTGCTGCTCGATGGCGGTATGCGGCGCGTGTCTTGCCGATGTCGGCGGCGATCTGCTCGCCGCCGACCAAGTCGGCTCAGGCCTGCGCGGCCTTCTCGCGCAGCGTGCCGCTGACGGCGTAGATCGCAAAGCCGATCACGTTCCAGGCAACGAAGAACTCGATCGTCCGCAATTGCAGGCTGGTGAAGAGATAGGCGCAGCCAAGGATCGTTGCCGGGCCGACGATCCACACCAATGGCGTGACGAAGGGGCGTTCCAGTTCCGGCGAACGGCGGCGCAGCACCATCACCGCGATGGCGGTGGCGATGAAGGCAGCCAGAGTACCGGCATTGGCCAGCGAGGCGATCGCGTCCAGCGGCATCATGCCGGAAATCACGGCGGCGACAAGGCCGGTCAGCACGGTGACCGCAACCGGAACGCCGCGCTTGTTGACGGTGGATAGGCCGTGCGGAAGCAGCCCATCCCGAGCCATGGCGAAGAACACGCGGCTCTGGCCGAACATGAACACCATGATGACGGTGGGCATCGCGATGACGGCGGCAATGCCGATCAAAGCGGCGGCGGCCGGGTGGTTCAGGCTCTTGAGCACAAAGGCCAGCGGCTCCGGGCTCGGCGCGAAGAGGGTGAAGTGCACCGCGCCCAGCGCGGCGGCGGCCACGCCGACATAGACCAGCGTGCAGATCACCATTGAACCGATGATGCCGATGGTCAGGTCGCGCTTTGGGTTCTTGGCTTCCTCGGCCGCGGTGGAGATCGCGTCGAAGCCGTAGAACGCGAAGAAGATGATCGCGGCGGCGCCCATCACGCCGAATTTCTTGCCGTCGATATCGGTGGCGCCGAAGCCGAACGGGGCGAAGGGTGCGAAGTGGGCAAGGTCGAACGAGGGCAGGGCCAGCGCCACGAAGGCGGCCAACGCGATCATCTTGATGATGACCAGGATGAAGTTCAGCGTCGCACTCTCTCGCGTGCCGGCCAGCAGTACGCCGGTGACGGCCAGCGCGATGAAGATCGCCGGAACGTCGATCACGCCGCCCGCCAGCAAGGAGTCCGGCACGCCCCATCCGGCCTGCCGGATCAGGCCCGAGGCATAGCCGGACCAGCCGACCGAAACGGCCGAGCAGACGAGGGTGTATTCGAGGATCAGGCTCCAGCCGATCACCCACGCGAGCGCTTCGCCCACCGCGACGTACGAATAAGTATAGGCGCTGCCAGCTTGCGGGGTCAGGCTGGCCATCTCTGCATAGCAGAGCGCCGCGCAGGCGCAGACCGCGCCGGCAATCGCGAAGGACAGCACTACGGCCGGGCCCGCAAGGCCGGCAGCCACGCCGGTCAGCGTGTAGATGCCGGTGCCGATGATCGCGCCGACGCCCAGCGCCATCAGGTGCGGCCAGCCGAGCGATTTCTTCAGGCCGCTGCCGGTCTGTCCCGCCGGGACGAGCGGCTTTCGCCGGGTCATGAAGTTCATCGCTGCCTCTCTACCGTGATGTTTTGATCGGCGGGAGGCAGCAGGATTTGGCGAGGAACGCAAGACATGATTGCGTCCCTCGCACAATTTGTTACGCGAAAGTTGTTCTTTATTGCGCCGTTTTCGGAGCTTACGGCCGCAGAACCCAGCCGCCGTCGACATGGATGGTCTGGCCGGAAATCCATGCGCCCGCTTCCGAGCAAAGGAGCAGCGCCGTGCCGACCAATTCGTCCGGCGCGCCGCGGGCGCGCAGCGCGCAGGTCATGTTGAGGAACTGGATGAACGGCGAATCGTCCGGCACCAGCATCTTGCCCGCGTCCGACGTGACGTTGCCCGGCGCGATGGCATTGCAGGTGATGCCGTCCTTGCCGAATTGCTTGGCCAGCGAGGTGGTCAGGCCGACCAGGGCCAGCTTGGTGATGCCGTAGAGCCCGGTCGCCGGGAAGGCACCGCCCGAGGTCTGGTTTACGATCCGCCCGCCACCGCGCTCGCGCATCGAGGGGATCACCGCGCGGGCACAGAGCAGCGCGCCGTTCAGGTTCACCGCGAAGGCCTTGTTCCAGGCGCCGAGGCCGATGGTCTCGCAATTGTCGTAGCTGACGTCGACCATCAGCGCGGCATTGTTGATCAGGATGTCGACGCCGCCGAAGGCTTCCTTGGCAGCGGCGCCCATCGCCAGGGTGGAGGTTTCGTCCGAAACGTCCACCTGAACGCCCACGGCCTTGCCGCCGGCCGCAACGATCTCGTCCGCCACCGCCTTGGCGCCATCGCCGTTAAGGTCGGCTACGACGATCGAAGCGCCTGCGTTGGCAAGGCCAAGCGCATAGGCGCGGCCGATGGAATTGCCGCGTCCGCCCGCGCCGGTGACGACCGCCACTTTGCCGTCGAGGCGGAACTGGTCCAGTGAGAAAGTCATTGCAATTGTCTCCTGTCAGCCTGCCGTGATGCCCGCGTCGAGCGAGAGGCAGGCGCCGTGAAAGCCGCGACCGGCGGGCGAGGCGAGCAGAACGACAAGGTCGGCCACGTCTTCCACCTCAACTTGCCCGCGCAGGCCCGAAAAGCGCTTGAGCAGTTCGAAGTCGCAGCCTTCCGGCGGGGTGAAGTTGGTCGCGATATTGGTGATCATGCCGCCGGGCGCGACAGCGTTGATGCGGATGGGTTTCTTCTGGAATTCCATTGCCATGGCCTTGGTCATGCCGACGAGGCCCCACTTGCTGGCGCAATAGGCGGCGGCATAGGCCTCCCCGATGTAGGACGCACAGGAGGCGACATTGACGACCGCGCCGTTCACTTCCAGCAAGTGCGGGATCGCCGCTTGCGAGAGGAAGAATGGGGCGTTGAGATTGACGTCGATGGTGCGTTCGTACTGCGCTTGCGGCATCTGCGGCGTGTTGGCGAGGTAGATCAGCCCGGCGACGTTGCAGAGCGCGTCGAGCCGGCCGAACTTTTCCACCGCATGGGCGATCACGGCTTGGCAGGCGGCGGGATCGGACAAGTCCGCCACTTCGCTGCCGACCTTGCGGCCATGCGGGGCGAGCAGCTCGGTAGTTTCGGCGAGGCCCGCTTCGTTCACGTCCACCAGCCAGAGATCGCAGCCCGCCTCCGCCAGTTTCAGCGCGGTCATCCGGCCAAGGCCCGATGCGGCGCCGGTAACGACGGCGGCCTTGCCGGTCATGTCCAGGGTCTTGAAGATCACGCTCATGGGGTGATTTGCTCCATTGCGGCCAGCGCCGCGTCGAGGAAGGGATCGGCGGCGTGGGCCAAGGCATTGTCGGGCGTGGTGATCGTGCCGAGCAGATCCACGTCCTTGCGCAGCAGCTTGCCGCCATGCGCAAAGGCGGTGGGTGAGGGCAGGCGGGCGTAGACTTCGAAACCGAAGCTGCGACCGCTGGAGTGCTTGACCAGATCGGCCAGCGCCGCCCGGTCGATGCCCAGTTCTTCGCCCAATGAGAGCGCCGCGTGGGCAAGGCCCATGTTGGCCGCCATCAGCGCATTGTTGACGATCTTGGCGCGCTGGCCGGAACCGACCGGGCCGAGCAGCACCGTCTTGCCTGCGAAGCTTTCCAGCACGGGAAGCGCCTTGGCGAAGGTTTCTTCGCTGCCGCCGCACATGACGGTCAAAGTACCCGCCGCCGCACCTGCGCCGCCGCCGCTGACAGGCGCGTCGAGCACGGCGATACCGCGCGCTTCGGCTTGCGCCGCCAGTCGCTCGCAAGTCTGCGGCAGGATCGTGGAGTGGATGACGAGGACGCTGCCTTGCTTCATCACGGGAAGAAGCTCGGCGCAGATTTGTTCAACCCCGGCATCGTCCACCACGCAGACGCCGATATGCTGGCAGCGTTCGCCAAGTTCGGCGACCGAGGCCGCACGATGTGCGCCCTTCGCGACGAGGTCGTCGGTCGCCTCCGGCCGTCGCGCCCAGACGGTCAATTCGTATCCGGCGGCCAGCATTCGCTCCGCCATCGGGCCGCCCTGCGAGCCGAGGCCGATGAAGCCCGTCGAAATTTTGTCATTTGGCATGCCAGGGGAGCCCCTTCGCGACTTTGTCGATCATCTCCAGCACCACGCCCTGAATGCGCGAGGCTTTGGGCCAGCCGGCATGAGTGCCGTATTGGAGGCAGAATTCCAGCATCTCGGCAGGCTGGCAGTTGCCGCTCGCCATCGCGGCGTGGATGTGGCTGCGGATCGGGATTTCTGCCCCGGACTCGCAGACGCCGACCAGCGTGATCCAGCGGCGCGAGGGCTCGTCCAAGCCGCGACGGCACCACATTTCTCCGAACACGAAGTTGTTGATGCCTTCCAGATAGGGCGTGGCCGGCGGGCCGGGCGGGAAGGTCATGACCTGCGCGAATTCGTCATGCCCGCGTTGGTTGCGCACTTCCGGGTCCCACGGGTCGGGGCAGATCGCGGGCACTTCGGCGGGTGGCAGGCCGAGTTCCTCCGCCACACGCGTCACCGCGCGGTCCAGCTTTCCGCCGTTGCCCCAGCCTGCGTAGACGGCCAAGTGCAATGCCGCCTCGCGCAGTTCGGCAAGTGTCAGTGCTTCGGTCTGCAATGCGCCGCGCACGAAATCGTCGATCTGGCTGTCCTGCAATCCGCACGTGACCGCGCTGGCGATCGCCACCAGAAATCGCGGGCGGCGCGGCAGACCGGGACGGGTCCAGACTTCGGCGAAGACGAAATCGCGCCACGATTGTTCGAACAGCGTTGCGGGTTGGTTGGCGGTGCGGCCGGTGACTTCGGCCTCGGTTTCAAGGCCGCGGGTGCCGCGTTCGATGGGGTCTAGCAGTGCCATGACCTTCTCCTCAGTCCTGAAGGTTGACCCAGACGTTGCGGACCTGCTGGAATTCGCGCAGGCCCTCGATCCCGCCCAAGCGGCCGTGTCCGGAATGCTTCATGCCGCCGAAGGGCACGCAGGGCGTCATCGCCTCGCCCGATCCGTTGACCTGCACCTGGCCTGCCATCATCCGCCCGGCGACGCGGTGCGCGCGGGTGAGATTGGTGGTGTGGACATAGGCGCCGAGCCCGTAATCGCTGTCGTTGGCGAGGGCGATCGCCTCTTCCTCGCTGTCGAACGGCGTGACGACGAGGACCGGGCCGAACACTTCGTTGCGGGCGATCTCGCTGGCCGGGGCAACGCCGGCGAGGACGGTGATCGGGTAGAAGTAGCCTTCGCCGTGATCGCCCGCCATCCGCGCGCCGCCGCAGAGCACTTCGCCGCCTTGCTCGACACCGCGCTGAACCATGCCGTCGATACGGTCGAGCGCGGTCTGGGAAATCACCGGGCCCATGAAGGTGTCCATCGCGAAGGGATCGCCTACCTTCACATGCCCGGCCATGGCCTGCAGCATCTGGAGATAGGGTTCGTAGACGGAGCGCTCCACCAAGAGGCGGGTGCCGTTGACGCAGCCCTGTCCGTTGGCGCTGACGGCCCCGGAAAGCCCGCGCTTGGCGGCCGCTTGCAGGTCCGCATCGCCGAACACGACCACTGCCGATTTGCCGCCGAGTTCCAGGCCCACGGGCTTCAGCGTTTCGGACGCGCTGGAGAGGATTTTCTTGGCCGTCGCGCCGCTGCCGATGAATTCGATCTTGTCGATGCCGGGATGGCTGACCATCGCCGCGCCCACGTCCGGACCGCCGGTGACGAGGTTGACGACGCCCGCCGGGAAGCCGGCTTCGTGGATGGCTTCCATCAGCTTCATCAGCGACCACGGCGCCAGCTCGGGCGCCTTCAGCACCACGCAATTGCCTGCGGCAAGGGCAGGGGCCATCACCATCGTGGCGGCAAAGAGCGGGCCGTTCCAGGGGACGATGATGCCCAGCGTGCCGTAAGGCTCATACATCACGTAGTCGTGCGCAGGGCCGCCCCAGGTGGAGACGGTGCGCCCGTCGATCTTGTCCGCCCAGCCGCCGTAATAGCGGAACTTCTGCGCAGCATCGAGGCTCATGTGCCCGCCGGCGATCAGGATAGAGCCGTTCTCTGCCGTGAGCAGCGGGCTCATTTCGGCGGCCTTGCTCTCTATCACCGAGGCAAGGCGGAACATCAGGTCGCGCCGTTTGTCGCCGGGCAGGGCGCGCCATGCCGGCTGCGCAGCCTTGGCGGCGGCGACGGCGCGGTCGACGTCGGCCGGGCTGGCCAGGCGGACTTCACGCGTGACGCGGCCGGTGCCCGGGTAGACATGGCCCCAATCGGCGCCGCTGCCGGAGCGTGCACGTTCGTCGCCAATGACCAATGAGATCTCGGGAAATGCCGAGATGTCAGGATGTTGAAAGCCCATCCTCGTTCAATCCTCTCCAGTGGCGGCGCCTTGGGCCGCTCGGTTGTGGGAGGAGGGTATGAGGGCAAATATACGTGGTCAATTGACTTGAATTTGCCGAAAATGAGCCGAAAATACCGTGAAAATCGGAATACTATGCATAGTATTGGAGGGGCGAGTGGAACGAACACCGGGGCGGCGCAAGGGGACCAATCTGGTGGCGCGCACGACGGAAACCCTGCGCGACCGGATTTTCGCCTGCGCGCCGGGCACCTTGCTGGGCGCACTGCACCAGCTGGCGCGCGAACTGGAAGTGGGCATCGTCACACTGCAACAGGCCGCGCGGGTGCTGGAGCATGAGGGGCTGCTGGAAGTGCGGCGCGGCCCCGGCGGCGGTTATTACGGCGCGCGGCCGGACGATGCCGCGCTGGAACGGTCGCTCTCGTCCTACATGCGGATGCATCCGGCGGGCTATCAGGAAGCGCTGGACATGACCTCGCTGCTGTTCACCGAACTGGCGACGGCGGCGGCGCGCTGCACGGATACTTCATTGCGGGCGCGGTTGCAGGCGCTGGGCGAAGAGACCGCGACCTACCGCAGCATGGCGGAATTCGGCGAGTTCGAAGAGGCGTTTCAGGAACTGCTGTTCCAGATGGTTCGCCGCCCGCTTTTCGAGATGCTGACCCGCGTGACGCTGCACCATGCCTCCGGCGAAGGCGGCCGGGTGGTCGAAGTGGCCGGCATCGGTTTCGAAAGCTGGCGGGACGGGCGCCGGCGGATCATCGCCGCGATCCTGGCGGGCGATCCCGACCTCGCCCGGTTCGAGGCGAACCGGCAAAACCGCGCCGTGGTCATGGCGCATCGAGCCTGAAAAATCCCGATTCGGGGCAAAAGCCGCTCCGAGTCGCGGGCTGGCGAGGCGCAAAATGTCAAAGTCTCCAACCCCGACAGAAGCTTGCTTGCTGGGGAAAAAATCTTTGATGAAAGTCAAAATATAGCCTTCTTCCCTAAGGGAATTCAGTTAAGATCGTTTGTGCAAATCAACAGGGGTCCTTTGGCATATGTCAAAAGATGCACGCATATATTCGATAGACGGTGGCGCACTTCCTGCACAATCCGACGCAAAAAACTTGACGGATCAGCTCGATGAAATCCTCAAGATGCTGCACGCGGAATTTCCTGAGGCGGCCGCTATCAGTCTTGAATTCAACGGCAAGCTGCACATGCACATCGATGTTCGTAAAGGAGAGGATGTTCCTCTTCTGGAAGCGCGCCTTTCACTGCTCGAAAACGGCATGTTTACTCAAATCGCGCGCGGCGCAACGCCCGGTCATCCTTTTTCGCACCGTATCAGCGCGCTGATCGCCAGGTAAGCTTGCAAGACATCAGGGCGTCGCGCCGAACGACGGCGCCTGACTGAGTACAGGGAACATTGCGAGCGAACGCGCCCTTCCCGTGAAGGGAGGAGGGGATGCCTGCAAGGCAGCGCTCGCGATCCAGAGGGATTTTCCGCCAGACCGCTTCAGAACGCAGGCAGGGATTGCTCCGCGAACCCCCAGCCGTGCAGCGATCCGGCACGTTCCAGCAATGTTTCCGCGTCATCGATCGAGAAGGGATGGGCGTTCTTCATGTCGCCCAACTCGTCCCAACCGATTGGCACCGCCACCGGCGCACCGGCCCGGGCGCGGGCGGAATAAGGCAGCACGGCGGTGCTGCCGCGCTGGTTTCGCAGCCAGTCGATAAAGATCCGCCCCTTGCGCTTGGCCTTGCTCATCGTCGCGACATAGCGATCGGGATTGGCCACGCTCATGGCTTCGGCAAAGCGATGGGCGAAGTCCTTGTGGGCGTTCCAGTCGTGCCCCGGTGCCAGCGGCACGACCACGTGCACGCCCTTGCCGCCTGACAGCATGGCGAAGCTGACGAGGCCCAGGTCGGCAAGCTGGCGGCGGATTTCCTGTGCGGCCTTGCGGCAATCGGCGAAGGCCAGCCCTTCGTCGGGGTCGAGGTCGAAGATCATGCGGTCGGGCTTTTCGACCGCTTCCGCGCGGGAGGCCCAGCCATGGAATTCGATCGTGCCCATCTGCACGCAGGTCAGCAGGCCGTCGGCATCCTTGACGTAGATGTATTCCTCGGTCGCGCCGTTCTTTTCACGGATCGGCACGTGGTGGATGGTGGGGCCGAAGGCGCCGCTGTCATGCTTCTGGAAAAAGCACTTCTTCGCGCGCCCCTGCGGGCATCGCACCAGGCTGATCGGACGGCCGGCAGCGAAGGGCAGCATCAGCGGCGCGACTTCGGCGTAATAGTCGGCAAGCTGGCCCTTGGTCTGGCTGCTTTCGGGAAAGATCATGCGATCGCGATGAGTGATCTCGATCGCCGGTTTCGCCTTGGGCATGGGCTGTGCCTTCTCCTCGATGATGTCGGTGGCGGCCTTGTCTGCGCGTAGCCCCAGGAACGTGGCATGGCGCACGCGCCCTTCGGCGGTCAGTTCGGCGAAAGCCACTTCGGCGACGAGTGTCGGTTCCACCCAAACGACGCCGCGGGCGTCAGCCTTGTCCACCTCCAGCGCGGGTGTCTTGCGGTCCAGCTTTCGCAGTTCCTCCGCGATATCTTCCAATAGCCGTCCATCGAAGCCGGTGCCGACCTTGCCGCGATAGCGCAGCGTCTTTCCATCGTATTGCCCCAGCAGCAGCGACGAGAATGGCCGCCCCTTGGCGCGCGATCTGGTCCACCCGGTCACAACGAATTCCTGCCGCCGCGAACACTTCACCTTGACCCAGTTGCGGGTTCGGCGGCCGCTGTAGGCGGCGTCGATGCGCTTGGCGATCACGCCTTCCTGGCCAGCCTGGCACATGGCGCGATAGAGCTTTTCGCCGGCGCCCAGCAGGTGATCGGCCACGAAGACGGGTGGTTTCGCGGAAGCGAGCAACGCCTCCAGCCGCTCCTTGCGCTCGATCTGGGGACGATCCGCGATGTCCTCTCCATCGATTTCGAGCAAGTCGAAGGCGTGGAATTCCAGCGCATCCGTTTCTCCCTGCGCGCCATGGCCGCGCTTGAGCACGGATTGCAGCGAGGAGAAGTCAGGATTGCCGTCTTGCCCGCGCGCGATGATCTCTCCATCGATCAGCGCAGGCGGCAGGTTCAGCGCTGCGATGGCGCGGGTAAGCGGCACGAACTTGTCCGTCCAGTCCAGCCCGCTGCGCGTATGGACCACGACCTTGTCTGCGGAAGCGGCGATGAGGGCGCGGTAGCCGTCGAACTTGATCTCATGCATCCACTGGTTGCCGGTGGGCACCTCGTCCACCAGCGTCGCCAGCTGGACATTGCGGAACTTGGGTAGTGCGGCGGAGCGAGTGATGGCGCGCTTCGCTGGTTTGGCCTTCTTCGCCTGAGTGTGCTCGGCAGCTTTCGCCATGCTTTCCGCGAAAGCCTTGCCCTTCTTGCCCGCGAGGGACTGGGTTCCGGCCTTGTCCGCCTCGATCTCGGCCATCGTGCGGCCGGTCAGCACGCTGGTCAGGCCTTCCTCCACCAGCTTGTCGCCAGTGAGCTCGTCCCCGTCGGCGACTTTACGCAGCAGCCAGTTCTCGCGCTTTTCGCCAGGACGCCCCTTCATGCGGACCAGCAACCATTCGCCCTTCATGCGCTCACCGTAGAGGCGGAAATGGAGGTGGCCGTCGTCGAGATCGGCAGCGCTCTTGCCCTCGATCGGTTCCCATGTGCCCTTGTCCCACAGCATGACCGTGCCGCCGCCATATTCGCCCTGCGGGATGCGCCCCTCGAACCCCGCGTAGGACAGCGGATGGTCCTCGGTCCGCACGGCAAGGCGCTTGTCGTCGGGATCGGCGCTGGGGCCGCGCGTCACTGCCCAGGACTTGAGCACGCCGTCCACTTCCAGCCGGAAATCCCAATGGAGCCGGCGTGCCGCATGCTTCTGGACGATGAAGATATTGCCGCCGGCGCTGCTCTGCGCCTTGCCCGCCGGTTCGGCGGTCTTCGCGAAATCGCGCTTGGCATTGTAAGTGGCGAGCGGATCCCCAGAGATCTTGCGCCCGGTCTTGCGCCCGGTTTTGGGCTCGGCCTTGCGCGTGGCCACGCCTCAGGCCCGCTTGCGGCCGGTGGCGGTCTTTTTTTCCGCCGGCTTCTTGGCGGCCGCTTTCCTGGGCGCGCTCTTCTTCGGCGTGTCGCCATCCCCCACCGATTTGCGCAAGGCGGCCATCAGGTCGATCACATTGCCCTTGTCGGACGAGGCCGGCTCCTCGACATCTTCCAGCACCCGCCGGTTCGTCTTCGCCTTGGCTTTCTTGTCGATCAGGCGGTGGAGCGCATCGATGTAGCGATCGTGAAACTCGGCGGGATCGAACGGCGCGGTCTTCTTTTCGATCAGCGTGGTGGCAAGGTCCAGCAGGTCCTTGTCGGGCTTCGCATCGCCGATCTCGCGGAAGTAGCCCTGCGCCTTCTTCACCTCGTCCGCATAGCGCAGCACTTCCAGCACCATGCCGTGCCCGCAGGGTTTCAGCGAAACCAATTGCTCGCGCCCGCGCACGGCCAGCTGGCCGATGCCCACCTTGCGGCTGGAGCGAAGTGCCTCTCGCAACACGATATAGGCTTCTTCCGCCAGATCGTCCGCCGGGACGACGAAGTAGGGCTTTTCATAGTAGAGCACGTCGATCTCGTCCGCCTCCACGAACTGCACGAGTTCCAGCGTGCGGCGGCTCTCGATCCGGACCGCCTCGATCTCTTCCTCGTCGAGCAGGACGTAGTTGCCTTTTGACACCTCATAGCCCTTGAGGATCTCGTCGCGGTCGACCGGGCCGACGCCGGGGGCAACCTTTTCATAGCGGATGCGCTTGCCGCTGGGTTCGTGGATCTGGTGGAACTGGATCGCGGCGCCCGATCGCGTCGCGGGGTAGATCTCGACCGGAATCGAAACGAGCGCGAGCCTGATCTGTCCCTGCCAATATGCGCGTGCGGCCATTGCCCAGTCCTTCGCACAATCCTGTTCGCCGAGATAAGCCGCCAGTGCGGTGCAGGGTTCCCGGCAAGGGGCGGCGATTGTCGCCGAACCATCACGAAACGGTGATCGTGCCGTCATCTGGCTGAATTAGACGAGCCCCCGAATTAGGCCGTAAACTCATAAACGGCACCATCGAGGTTTGAGGCAAAATGGCTCAGCGTCAGGAAGGAAGGCGCGGGAATATGTCCATATTTCAAGGCTTCCTGACGCAGCGATGGGCCATTTTGGTCAAACGAAGTTCACCGCAAGGTAAATCCCGAAGGGACGCCCAAATGGCTTCCATCTCGAACCAAAGCGACCTTGGACGGGCAACCAGCCCGCCCGGCGATCCCTTCGGCCCGAGTTGTTCGCCATTTGGGCGCCTCGATGGTGCCGTTTATGAGTTTACGGCCTAGTGGGGCAGCGGGGCCGAACTGCGGTTCGGCGGGGGACCGGACATGAAAGCCATTTTGCTGGGCGGCGCGGCGGCGCTCGCCATGGGAACAGGCGCGGCCGATACAGAGGCGCGCGCGGCCGAGAGCGACGACTTGTCGAGAGATGCGCGGCTGCCGGGTTCGCACCGGGATGACGGGCGTGGTGACTGGCTTCGGGATGGTGACATCGGCTGGACCGAGGCGGCGCGTTCCCGGTGGCCGGGATCGGCTGGCGGCATGATCGACCTTGCCGGTGGAAGGACGCCGCAACAGGCCGGATGGCGCTTCCAGGCGCGGATGGCCGATTCTTCTAATTTTGCTGCCGCTTTCCCGGCCGCCTTTCAGCGATCGACGCTAGGGCCCGATGGCGCGTTCCGGCACAAAATCGTCGCCTTGCGCTTTGCCGGTGCGGGCGATTTCGGCCGGTTGCGGTTTGCCTATCGCAGAGGCGACACCGCGCGGCCGGTCGGCGAGATGGCGGCGATGCTGGGCTGTGGAGGATATGCTTCGGATTTCGGATCCGGCGATCGGTCCATCGCATCGCCGGCTTGCCTGCCGCCGGTTGCCATGACGGGCGGGGATGCGGCGTTCCACCAGCGGCGGTTCGAAAGGGCGTGGCAGGGCAGGGGAGAGGTCAGCCGCGATCTGGGCGGTGCGGGCACGCTGGTGTTCGGTGCCGACTATCGCAAGACGCGCCGCATGTTCGATGAGGCAGGAGCCTTCCGACCTCGCCTCGGCTTCTCGTCGATCGGCGGCGATCCGTGGGGAATGGTGTCCGGCACGGCGATCATGCCCAATGACGTGTCCTCCACGCTGGGGAGCGACCTGATGGGCGATTTCCGCATGAAGCAGAAGGTGTTTGCCGCGCATACGGCCGCGCAACTCTATTTCGGGGCGGTGACGGTGACGCCGGCCGTGGTTTACGAGCATACGCAGTTGCGCATGGTCGGCTTCCACCTTGACGATCTTGGGCAATCGGCGCTGTCCGTACGGGCCTTGGACCGCCGTCGCAGTTTTGGGGATCTGCTGCCGTCGCTGTCTCTGGCGATGGATCCGGCACCCGGCCTTACGGTGCACGCCGCATGGCATCGCCGGGTGGATCGGCCTGAATTCATCGAGCTGTCGCCGGGCGGCATGTTGGACCATCGCGCCGCGCGCCTTTCGCTGGGCAATCCCGATCTCGTGCCGGGGCGGGGCGACGCGCTGGAGCTTGCGGGGGACTGGTCCTATGCCGAAGGCGGCAGTCTGGGGCTGGGCCTGTTCGCCCAGACGGAGCGCGATCCGGTCTACGTCACCGCATCGCAATTGACGGGTGGCGTCCAGTTGAATGGCCAGCTTTACGACAATCTGGCCGTGCTTCAGCCCGTCAACGCCCAGCGCGGCCGTATCGCCGGAGTTCAGGCCCGCTGGGGCCAGCGGCTGGCGTTCCTGCCCGGTGCGCTGTCGGGGCTTGCGCTGCAACTGACCGCGCGTTGCACTGATGCATGGCTGCGCCTGAGGGACGGTACGGAAACGCGCTCTCCCTACGAATCGCGTCTCATGCTGGGAACGCGGATCGCTTATCGCCATGGCCGCTTCGGCGGCGCGGTGGATTGGCTGGCGGGAACCCCGGCACCGCTGACGGCGGGCGCGGCAGTGCCCGGCATCCGCAGCAGGGCCGCGCTTCGCCGCCTGGATATGAGCACCGGCTATGCCGTCACACCCCGCCTCAGCCTGTTTCTGGAGGGACGCAACTTGACCGACGAACCCGTCCGCCTTTACCCCGGTTCCATGCGCGACTGGACCGTCCCCAACGACCGCTATGGCCGCACGGTCTATGCCGGCATGCAGGCGAAATTCTGATGACCCTATTGCTTCTGCTTGCCGCCGCCGCGCTCCAGCCCGCTGTGGAGCCACAGCCGTCTCTGGCCGCCAAGGAACTGCGCCGAATCCCGGCCGAGGAAGCGCGGCAGGGCGCAACGGCCGGGCATGGTTCGGTCTACGCCATCGGCAATCACGAAATCGGCCGTTATGATGCGAAGACCGGCCAGCGCGTGGCCCGCTGGGATGGCGATCCGGCGCAGTTCCCGCACCTCAATTCCTGCGAACTGGACGGGCGCGATCTGGTCTGCGCGGCATCCAACTATCCCAACGTGCCGATGTCCAGCCAGATCCTGTGGTTCGATGCCACGACGCTGAAGCTGCGCCGCACCCATTCGCTGGGCCACGGCCATGGGTCGTTGACCTGGGTGACCCGCCACGCCGGCGCCTGGTATGCCTGCTACGCCAATTACGATGGCAAGGGCGGCGAGCCGGGGCGCGACCATCGCGAGACGACGGTGGTGCGGCTGGACGATCGGCTGAACGAAACGGCGCTCTGGACTTTTCCCGACAGCGTGCTGGAACGCTTTTCCCCGCGCAGCGCATCGGGCGGTGCATGGGGGGACGACGGCCTGCTCTACGTGACCGGGCACGACCGCCCGGAGATGTACGTGATGCGCGTGCCCGCCAAGGGCAGCGTGCTTGAGCATGTCACCACCATCGCCTTGCCCACTGACGGACAGGCGATCGGCTGGGAGCAAGGGCAGAATCGCGTGCTCTGGTCCATCGAGCGCAAACGCACCGAAATGGTCGCCAGCCGGGTGCCCCCGGTAAAATAGGGCTTCTTCGTTTTCTTCAACTCCGGATCGCCGGACGCGGCGGCGTCATCGGGAAAGCCTGCCGGAATGTGCGGGGCGTAATCGAACTGACGCCGTTTCATCATCACGGCGTAAATTCGATGCCCTAGTCGCACACGCGGGCGGAAACCCGAGATGGGGAGCGACAATGTTCGGATATAGAGGTGCGGGGGCTGCGGGGGCGCAGCTTGCCCGCGCGGCGATGAAGCGCACGTCTGGCGGACGGGTGCAATGGGCAGGCATGCTGTTCGCGATGACGGCAATCGTCTTCCTGTTGGTGGAAGCCCTGGGTGGGCAACCGGCCACGGCCACTGCAATGGCGCGGCCAATCGTGGTCCCCGCCGCGATACCCAGCGACCTTTCGGTCATGACTTACAATGTGAAGGGCTTGCCCTGGCCGTTGGCCAGCGGTCGCCCGCAGGCGCTTGCCGCGATCGGCGACCGTCTTGCCCAGCTGCGCCGCATCGGCCGCCAGCCGCAAGTGGTGGTCTTGCAGGAAGCTTTCATCCCGCAAGCCAAGGCGATCGCCCGGGCGGCCGGTTATGCCTACGTGGCGGTCGGCCCGCAGAACCGCGCAGCGCCGACCGTCGAACAGGCGCTGACGCGGGCCTGGCTTCTGGGCGAGACGGGCTCCGCGCAAGTGGACAGCGGGTTGGTGCTGATGTCCGACCTGCCGATCCGCCAGATCGAGCGCATGGCTTTTCCCGCCACCGATTGCGCAGGGTATGATTGCCTGGCCGCCAAGGGCGTGTTGGTCGCCGAACTGGCGCTGCCGGGCGGCGGCTCGGTGCGGGTGGCCACCACGCATCTCAATTGCCGCAAGGCATCGGGCACCAGTTCGGCCCGCAGCGATGCTGCCTATGAACGGCAGGCGGTGTTCCTGGGCAGCGTGCTTTCACGGCTGCGGGCGGACGGCGTGCCGACGATCCTGGCAGGAGACTTCAACCAGGGCCAGCGGCCGGACCGCATTGCGATGCTGCACGGCGCGCTGGACAAGGTGCCCGGCGCCGAGCGGGAAGATGCACTCAGCCGCCGTTTCGATGCCGATCCGTCGGGCATGGCGCGGCTGTCGGACGCCCAGTGGATCCACCACAAGGCACGCGACATGCAGTTTACCTTCGATGGCGGCGCAGCGCGACTGATGCCGCTGGGCGTCGAGATTCCCTTCGGCACCGAGTCTGACGGGTCGATGCTTTCGGACCACATGGGCTACACCGTCCACTATGCCCTTCGGCATGGCGGACAGACCACCTGACAACTTTAGCAGGCGGGGGTGAAGGTCACTCCCGCTTGTCGCAGCGTACGAGCAAGGGCGGCTGCTTCGTCCGGCGCGTTCCACGCGTGGAACGAGGCGCGCAGGATGTCGCCGCGAAAGTCGTGAGCGAAGCCTGCCGCCGAAAGCGCCGCAGTCGCGCCCGGCGCATCATCGCAGACGAGGCAGAGCGTGCCGCTCCGCGCCGACCAGTCGAGCGATTGGCTTGCCTCATCCTCGAACGCGGCGATGCAGTCGCGATTGTTGGCGAGGATCCGCTCCGGCCCGATTTCCAGCACCGTGCGGATGCCTTCCGCTGCCAGCGCGAAAGGTGCGATCGAAGGCGTGCCGCCCTGAAACCGGCGTGCGTCGGCGGCATAGCGGAAGTCGTGGATGTCGAAAACGAAAGGCTCCTCATGCGCGAACCAGCCCACGTCCAGCGGTTGGAGTGCGGGGATCGCGCCTTCGCGCACCTGAAGATAGGCCGCGCCGGGGCCGCCGCAGAGCCATTTTACGCAAGATCCGATCAGGGCGTCCGCCCCCCATTCCCGCGACGCGGTCGGCAGGATGCCGGCGGACTGAGCAAGATCGATGATCGAGAGGGCTCCGTGACGCCGGGCCAGGGCCGTGATCTCCGCCACCGGTGAAACGAGCCCGGTGTTGGAATGGACGTGCATGGCGATCACTGCCGCCACCGATCCGTCGAAATGGCGTTCCCAGGTGGCCGGATCGGAAGGGTCTTCGCGTGCCGGAATGAACCGTGCGGTCAGACCAAGCCGGACGAGGGGGGCAAGCACGAAGCCGATGGTCGGGAACGCCTGCTCGCTCAGCAGCACCACGCCCTTGCCGGGTTGCGGGGCAAGGCCGGAGAGCAGCGTGAACAGCGCGGCGGAAACGCTGGTTTGCGGGGCGACGGTCGCCGGATCGACGCCGAGCAGAGTGGCGACGGCCGCACGGAAAGTCTCGATCGTTTCCAGCCAGCGCGACCAGGCGCCACCGCCCGCCGTGCGCCAGGGTTCCAGCATTCCGGCCCCCAACACGTCCATGGCGGAGCGGGGCTGGCAGCCGACTGAATGGGCCAGCAGGTAAGGGCCGCCTTCGGGCAGATGGAACAGGCCGCGCACCTCGCTCATGCAGCGTCAGCCTTGGTCCCCGGACAGGATATGCTGTCACGCACGCGGCCATAGTCGTGGCCCCAATCGTCGGTCATTTCCACGCGAACGTCCCATAGCGCCGGGAAGAAGCGATGCTTCGCGCCCGCTTGCAGCAGATCGACCGAGCGGCCCTTGAGCGAGGCGGAGCCCATGCCGATCGAGCGGTGAATCAGGAAGATGTGGTGCCAGCGGAACTTGCCGAACAGTTCGTCCAGTTCGATCAGCGCCTCTGCCAGCAGATAGGCTTCGTCATGCGCGAAGCCCTGGTCGTAGATATCGCGCACGGTGCGGCCGGCACCGGCGACGTAGGCCTTGTCGAAGGTGTGCCAAAGCTCCGGAATGATGCGCAGCAGGATGCGGAATCCCGGCGATTCTTGCCCGCTGCCATTGCCCAGCTGCAGCCGGATTTCCTGATATTCGCGCGGAGACATCGTTTCCAGCAGGTCAAGCTGCGCGGTCATCAGCCGCATCAGGCGGTGACAGCGGCCCAGCAGCGTGTGGGCGCGCAAGGCCCGCTTCGCGGCGATGCACTCGTCGATATCGAGCACGGTCCAGGCGATCAGCTTCATCCAGAGTTCCTCGACCTGGTGGACGATCTGGAACTGCAATTCATCGGCGTTGCACAGTGCGTCCCACGGCTTTTGGCAGGCCAGCAGGCTGTCGGTCTTCAGATAGACCTCATAATCGAGCGAAGCGGGCGCCCCGAACTGTTCGTAAACCTTGGCGCGATCCATAATCTCTCCCCTTCGTGCGCTTTTGGGACGAGGACGATAGCACCGCGCGACTGAAACATTGGTCTTGATTGGTCGGCAATTGCGGGCATCGGGAGAACGGATTAGAAGGCAATTGCAATTTTGGAGAACATTCGTTCCATGCCCGATCTCGATCCCGTGGACATGCGTTTGCTGCGCGCGCTGGAACACGATGCGCGGCTGTCTTTCGCCAGTCTGGGCGAAGTGGCTGGCGTGTCCAAGACGCCGAGTTGGAAGCGCGTGCAGGCGATGGAAAAGGCGGGCGTGATCGCCGGCTATCGCGCGGTGATCGATCCGGCGGGGATCGGTCTTTCGACCAGCGCCTTCGTGCAGGTTTCCATCGAGTTCGACCGGCATGAGGCGTTCGAAAGCGCCGTGCAGGGCGAGCCGGCGGTGCTGGCCTGCCACGCCACCGTGGGGGATTTCGACTACCTGCTGCAAGTCGCCACCGCCGGGGTTCCCGAACTGGACGATCTGCTGCGCAACCGCTTGCGCAGGCTTCCCGGCGTGCGTCATTTCACCACCACGCTTGCCATGCGCGACATCAAGCCGCGCGCCTTTCTGACGGATGCGGCGGGGTAAGGGGCCGCAGTTCCCCCATTACCTACCTTTCGTCATTGCGAGCGAAGGGTTCATCCCCGCCCATGCGGCGAATCGAGGTCCAGCAGCGGCCCCACCGGCACGATTCCGGTCGGGTTGATAGTGCGGTGGCTCTGGTAATAGTGCCCCTTGATGTGCTGGAAGTTCACCGTGCCGGCCACGCCCGGCGTCTGGTAGATATCGCGAAGATAGGCTTGCAGGTTGGGGTAGTCCGCGATCCGGCGCAGGTTGCACTTGAAGTGGCCGACATAGACCGGATCGAAGCGGATCAGCGTGGTGAACAGGCGGATGTCCGCCTCCGTCATCGTATCGCCCACCAGCCAGCGGCTGCGTGACAGGCGTTCCTCCAGCCAGTCCAGACAGGCGAACAGTTGCGCCACGGCGTCCTCGTACGCTTCCTGCTCGGTGGCGAAGCCGGCCTTGTAGACGCCGTTGTTCACGGTGTCGTAGATGCGCGCATTCACCGCATCGATCTCTTCGCGCAGGGCTTCGGGGTAATAGTCGCCCGCCAGCGCGCCCAGCGCGTCGAAGGCGGAGTTGAACATGCGGATGATTTCGGAGGATTCGTTGTTGACGATGGTTCCGGTCTGCCTGTCCCACAGGATCGGCACGGTGACGCGGCCGGTGTAATGCGGGTCCGCCTTTACGTAGACTTCGTATAGGTTCCGCGCGTGGTTGACGATGTCGGGTACCACGCCCGGGGCGGGGTCGAAGGTCCAGCCGCGTTCCAGCATCAGCCAGTTGACCACGGAAACGTCGATCATCGCTTCCAACCCCTTCAGCGCCCGCAGGATCAGCGTGCGGTGGGCCCAGGGGCAGGCAAGGCTGACGTAGAGGTGATAGCGGCCGACTTCCGCCTTGAATCCCCGTCCGCCCTCATGGACCGGCGCGCCATCGGCGGTCACCCAATCGCGATAGGAGGAATCCTTGCGGACGAAACGACCGCCGGTCGATTTCGTATCGTACCAGACATCCTGCCAGACGCCGTCGACCAGCTTGCCCATTGATTTGCCTCGATTGCTGCCATTGGGTGAACATGCAGCATCGGACATCGGCAGCGGGCTGTAAACCGCGCCGGACGGAAATCCGGGGCGGTTTACAGGATGGGAATGCGGCGCGTCGACTTGGGCGGGGTGGGGGGCGTCGACGCGCCGCGCACGGATCGGTCGGTCGGCTTAGAAGCCGATCGATACCGATCCGCGCAAAGACAGGTCCGTATTGCCGTGGCGATCCTCTGCCGCCAGTTCGCCCATCATCGTCAGGCCAATGGTGCCGCCGATGGCGCGCAGGCGCGCGAACCAGCCGCCGGAGGCATCGTCGCCTTCAAGGCGGAAGTCCTGCCCGCCTTCGAAGTGCGCGGTGGTGGCGCCGATCCCGCCGCTGACGACTTCACGCCAGCCACCCTCGGTTTCCATGCGGAACCAGTTGTCGTCACGTCCGGCGGCAGTCATGAAATCGACGCCCACGGTCATGCCGCCGTTCACGCCCAACTCGTCGCTGGTGCGCGATGCCACGGTCAGGTCCAGCGCCTTGCCGCCGCCGTTTTCGGTGTAGCCGTCTTCCTTCAGGCGGACGTAGTCGATCGAGACGGCCGGGCGGAAGAACAGGTACTTGCCGCCACCTTCGTAGGAGACGCCGGCGGCGCCGGTCACGAAGTTGCCGTTCCAGTCGCCATTGATCGTGCGCTTGACCGTCTCGGTACCGGCGGTGCCGGCGAACGTACGCTCGCTGTCGTAGCTACCGCGGCCGATCGATGCGCGAGCGTAGCCGGCGATCGGGCCGCTCTCTCCGCGCCAGTGGCCGGCGAATTCCCAAGAGTTCGACTTGATCTCGCTGGCCGGGCCGCGCGTGTAGCGGTTCCATAAGTAGGAGACGGTGCCGCCGAAGTAGCCGATGCCGGTGGCATATTCGCCGCCCAGCGACATGGCATAGCCTTGCAGATTGTACGACGCACTCTGCCCGGCGCTCTTGTCGCTGCCCCAGAAGGACAGGTTCAGGCGGGTGACGAAGCGGGAATCGCCGAAAACGGGCCCCTGCGGATCCTGAAGCTGACGGATCAGCGTGCGTGCACCCATGCTGATGCCCTCGAACGCGCCACCGGCGTGATCTGGCAGCATCTGGGCCACGTGTTCGCGGAAGGCGTCGCCATTGGTATCGCCCAGGAACACCTTCTCGATCGCGTCATCCTTGCCGATCGCGGCGAAAATCGCGTTATAGGCCGATGCCTGCGAGCGGTTGAGCCCCAGTTCCTGCACCGTGCGGCGGGCGACGTCGACCACGATCGCGTTGGCCGGCGCGTCCTTGTTGAGCGAGGCCTTGAACATGTAGGGCACGAGGTCGGTGGAGGTTTCCAGCACGTCGCGGCCGGTCAGCGATCCGGCGGTGAGCACCTGATAGCTGCCTTCCGCGGTCGAAACGTCGGCCAGGCGGATGGAAAGCTTGGCGCCCTTGGCGAAGGTGGCGTTGCCCGCGACGTTGTAGGCCGAGCCGAGCCCGGCGGCCTTGTCTAGCGTCACGGCCAGAACGCCGGTGGCGCCGACATCGAGCGAGCCGATCGCGGCGGGCTTGTTCACGTCCAGCACGCCGCCGTTGACCTTGACCGCAAGATTGCCCGCATTGGCCAACGCGCCCGAGAATACGGCCGTGTCCGAAAGCGTCAGCGTATCCGCCCCGCCGCCGAAATCGACCGTGCCGACATAGCGCGAGGTGCCCGCAAGGCTCATCGCGTCATTGCCCGAACCGAACGTGACCTTGCCCGTCTGCACCGCGTCGCCGGAGAGCGCCAGCGTGTCATTGCCGCCACCGAACGTGACATTGCCGGTCACCGTGCCGTCGGCGATGGAGAAGGTGTCGTTACCGCTGCCCAACTTCACATCGCCGGTTATGGCAGGGGCGGCGAAGCCCGATGCGACTTGCGTCTGGCGCACGGTGACGCCGCCGGTGTTCGCCGAAAGATCGATGGCCACGTTGCGGCCGCTGTCCGCCTTGGCGCCGGTGGCGGAGATCGTGCCGCTGTTTTCGATCAGGTTGAGCGTGCCGCTGGAATCGCGGATGGCGATGGCGGTGCCGTTCTCGCCGGTTACCGCCTTGATCGTGCCGGAGTTGCGCAGCGTGGGCATGCTGGCGCCGGCGTCGATCTTGACCGCCGTGGCGATCGAGGCGGCGGTGTTGCCGCTGCTGGCGGAGATGGTGCCGCCGTTCTGGACCTGCGCAGTGCTGGCGCCCGCGCCGAAGCGCATGGCGGTGGCGGCGGCGTCCTTCGACGTCGCGGCGACCGAGCCTGTCACGCCCACGCCGTTGGCGATCGTGACCTTTCCGCCAAGCCCGCCGATGACGAGGCCGTTGCCGTCCACGCCGGTGTAGACGCCGTTGCCTTCCACGCCGCCTTCGATCTGCAAGCCGAAGCCGCTGGCGGTGCCGGCCACCGCGCCGATCGCAACGTCGCGGTCGGCCGCGCCGATCACCATGGCCGGGGCCTTGCCGTAGGATGCGACCTTGGCAGAGCCTTCCTTGGCATCATCGATGCCGTCGCCGTCTTCATCGGCCTTGTTCGGGTCGGTGTCCTTGGGCGGCACGGCGAGCACGATGCCGCCAGTGACGTTGCCGCCGATCACCAGCGCCGAACCGCCTTGCAGCAGGTCGTCCGCGTCCAGCTTCGACGGGTCCGCGGGCGAGGTGTTGTAGCGATAGCCGGTGGAGGCGATGTTGCCCTGCACGACCATCGCGCCGTTGACGTCCCCGTCGAACCGGGCGGCAACCGCATTGAGGCCTTGCGCGCCGACCGAGCCGGCCAAGCGGACGTTGCCGTTGATCGTGCCGGCCTTGACGCCCACCACGTTGTCACCGCCCACGGTGGTGGTGCCGTCATGCGTGAAGTTGCCGGTCAGTGTGCCGCCGATGGAAATGCCGGTGGAATTGTTGCCTTCCACCGCGATCGTGCCGCTCTGCGTCAGCTTGCCGGTGTGATTGCCCTCGATCTTGATGCCGGTGCGGTTCGTGCCGAGCGCGAAAGGACCATCGAGGTCCCCGTCCTTGTCGGTATCGGTGGGGGTGTAAGTCTCATCGATGGTGATCGTGCCGGTGTTGACGATGTCGCCGCTGGTCCCCGCCACCACGCGGATGCCGGTGGCACCGTCCGAATTGGTGATCGTGATCGCGCCGGCATTGGACACGGAATTGTTGCTGTCCATCGTGATCGCGGTGCCGGACGTCAGCACCACCGATCCGTCCTTGGTCACGTTGATGGCGTCCGCCGCGCCGTTCTTGATGGTGGAGGTGAGCAGCGGCGTGGTCTTCTTGGTGGTCACATCCTCGGCATGCGCAACGCTCGCTACGGCGAGGAGCGCGGTGGAGGCCAAGAGGTAACCGGGCAGGTAGCGAGGCATCGTCGTCCCTTCAGATCGATTTCGAAGGGAGAGACGGAGGCTAGCGGGGCTGGCCTTGAAAAAAGATTGGAGCGGCTGTTTCGAGCCTCGACGTACCTATCCCGAACAAACCTCGTCATCCCCGCGAAGGCGGGGATCCCGCTTGTTCTTCGCGGGCGGGGCGAGAAGGAAGCGGGGCCCCCGCCTTCGCGGGGGCGACGGAGTTTTGTTTTGAGAGGGCGCGTTTGATGTCGTCGCTTTGACCTACAACGCGGCGCCGTCCGTCAGAACTTCGCGTCGAAGCCCAGTCGCACCGTGCGCGGCCTTAGCGGCGTCACTTGCTCACGCCCGGTCGCCAGCGGCGTGCCCAGTGCGAAACGATTGCCGCGCTCGTCGGCAAGGTTGGTCACGCCCAGCGTCACGCCATAGCCCGGCGTGCCCACGCGTACATCGAACCCGCTGTCGAAATAGTCGCCCTGCAACATGCCCAGGTCTGGCCCGATGCCCAGCCGCGACTTGCCGAGGTAACTTGCCCAGGCATTGGCGGAGAGGGCGAGATCGTCGTCCAGATCGTGGTTCCAGGCCAGCGCCGCGCGGCCGGCGAAGCGGGCGATGTTCGGCACCTGCATCTGCAAGGCATCGAGGGCGCCGGCGGCGAACTGGTACTTGAGCGTGTTGCCCGGCTCCGGCTTGTCGATCCGGCTGTGATTGAACGCGGCGCCGCCTTCCAGGCGCAGGCCGGGCACCAGTTGCACCCCGCCCGAAACGCTGGCGGACCAGACGCGGCCGTCACCGATATTGGCGGTGCTGGGCAGGCCCGCGCTGTCGGTAAAGTCCGCCTGAATGTCCCGCCAGCGCGTGTAGGAAAGGCTGACGGTCAGATCGAACGGGCTTACCCCGGCGCGGCCATGGCGCGCGCCGATCTCTATCGTTCCGGTGCGATCGTTGCGGAAGCGGCGCACGTAGTCGCTCTCGATCGCAAAGCCGCCGGGGCGGAAGCCCTGCTGATAACGGAAATAGAGCTGATCCTGCGGAGAGAACTCCGCGTGGATCGCCAGGGAGGGCAGGAAGGCGGTGAAATTCCGCTTCGCGGTCACGCCTCTCATCGCCATGGCAAAGGCCACTTGCGGCAACACGTCCTCGCCATCGCCGCCAAGGCGCGCCTGCGTGAAGCGGCCGCCGGCAGTGGCGGTGAAGGGCCCGCGCAAGTGCAGGCTCGCCTCGCCATAGAGGGTGAACTCGTCCACCGTGTTGCGCACGCCGGTCGACGTGCTGCGCAGCGAAAGTTCCTCGAAATCGCGGGTCAGCGTGGTGCGATTGTGCGTGTAGCTGGCGCCGATCAGCCAGCCGAAACCGTGCCGCTCCGGCTGCCAGAGCCGGGTTTCATGTGCGATCATGCGCGTGGCGTTGGCCTGTTCGAACAACCGAGGAGCGCCATCGGGTTCGCTGGCGTCGTAGCGTTCGTGCAGGTTCTGCCGCACCGCCCCGGTGGTGGAGCGCAGTTCCAGCCCGCCGATCCGGCCCGAAATCACCAGTTGCCCCAGCGCATAGTCGGCGTCCGACCCTTCGCGCACGCGGGCGGAGTTTTGCAGCGGCTTGCCATCGCGGTCGGCATATTGGCTGTCGTCCGCGCCGATGGACTGGGCAAGGCCCATCACGTCCACCGTCCAGTCCGGCGCCAGCTTCACGCGCAAGGCGGCGCGGCCGGCAAGCACATCGGTGCGGTTGACGTTCTTGCGGCCCAGCAGCGGCTTGTCGATGTAGCCGCCGTAGCTGGCGGTATCGAACGTGGCGCGGAAGGCGGCGGTGTCCGTCGCGATCGGCAGGTTCACGGTGGCGCTGAGGTCGGTGGAAGGCGCGCCGTGCTGCGTCAGCGCGCCGCCCAGGATGATCGAGCCGCCAGTGCGGTCGAACTCGGGCGGATTGGGGATCAGGCGGATGATCCCGCCCAGCGAACCGGCGCCGTAAAGCGTGCCCTGCGGCCCCTCCAGCACTTCCACGCGGGCAAGGTCCGACAGGCGCAGATCCGGGTCCGGCGCATTGTAGGTCAACCGCATGTCGCCGAGGTACTGGCCCACCGTGGCCTGCGTCGGCCCGGTGAAGCTGGAATCGGCGATGCCGCGAATGAACAGCTTGTTGCGCCCGCTGCCGAGATGCGTGGAGGCGACCGTCGCTAGGCGGCGAATGATCTTCTCGCTGCCGCCGACACCGCCGGCGGTCAGGCTGTCTCCGCTGAGGATGGTGACTTGCGCGGGCACCTGTTCCAGCCGCAAGTCACGCTTGGTGGCGGTAACGACGATGGCCTGAGGAGCCGGTTCCGGCGCGGGCTTTGGTGCTGGGCGGGGCGGCGGAACGGGTACGGAAAGGCGCGGCGGTGGCGCTGCTTCCAGCCGCCATGCGGCCGGGCCCACCGGTACGGCGCGGGCTCCGGCCGCGCGGGCCAGTCGCGCTACGGCTTCATGCGTGGCCATGCGGCCGCGCAGGGCGGGAATGCGGCGGCGGGCCAGCGCGGGATCGGCGATGATGATGCTGGTGCCGGTCTGCCGCGCCAGTTCGATGGCGGCATCGCCCATGGCGCCCTCGCGCGTCGCCACCGCTGCCATCTGCGCAGGCGCTTGCGCGGCAGCGGGAAGCGGTACGCCAAGAAGCACCACGCCAAAAAGCGCTACGGGCGAAGCCGTCGCAACAAGAAGCAGGGCCCGGCGCATCGGTTCAGGGGCGGCCGATCACCCAGACTTGCCCCTCGTGACGGACCTGAAGGCCCAGCAGCGCGCCGATCATCTGCGGATCGTCGTGAATGGGGGTGACGAGGATGGAGCCGGAAACCGGCGTTTCCGCGCCGGGCTGCGCGGTGAAGGTGACGCCGGTGGCGCGGGTGAGGCGCGCGGCCACTTCGGACAGCGGCGTTGCGTCGAAGGTCAGGCGGCCATCGCGCCATTCGCCCACTTCGCGCGGCGGCACGTGGCCCACCGTGACCTTGCCCGCATCCGCAACCAGCCGGTCGCCGGGGGCAAGGCGCAAGTTCTCTCCCTTGGGATTGAAGCCCACCGCGCCTTCGGCCACGCCGACGCTGAGGTGCGTGCCATCGCGCGACACGTCGAACACGGTGCCAAGATCCACCAGTGTGGCGTCACCCGCCTCGACATGGAACGGGCGCGCGGCATCGTGGCGCACGGTGAACAGCGCCTGCCCCTTGTCGAGCACGGCATAGCGCGGGTCCTTGCGGTCCAGCCGAACGGTGGTGCCGCCGGCCAGATCGATGCGCGTGCCGGTTTCCAGCTCCACCGTCCGCATCTGGCCCGGCGCGGTCTCCACCGCATAGATTTCGCGCGAATGGGTCTGCCAAAGCCATACGCCGCCCACCAGCGCGAGCGAGGCGGCGATGGCGCTGCCCAGCCAGACGCGGCGGGTGGGGGTGGCAACGGGAACATCGTCGATCACGTCGTTCGCCGGTTGGGCCGCGGCAAGTTCCACCGCGTCGATCACGGCGGCGTTCACCGCGTCATAGGCGCGGGCGTGCGCGGGATCGGCCTCCAGCCAGAGCATGAAGCCGTCCCAGTCGTCGAAACCGGGCTCGCCGGTCCGCACGGCCCAGCGGGCCGCTTCCTCGCGGATCATCTCGTCACTCATCACGCGCTCCTTCTGCGTGGATGACGGAGACGTGGGCCACCAGCCTCATCCGTGTCGTTCCTTCCATTCGCCCAGCGCCCGATAGGCGAGGCGAAGATCGCTTTCCACCGTGCTGAGGCTGACGCCCAGTTCGGCGGCCACATCGCGCTGGGCCATGCCGTCTATCCGATGGCGGCGGAACGCGCGGGCGACGCGCGGGCCCAATCCGTCCAGCACGCCCATGACTTTGGCGGCTTCCTGCATGGCGGCGACGCGGCGTTCGGGCGAGGGTTCGGGGGCGACGCCGGTGGAGGCGTCGGTATGGCTGTCGCTCCAGTCGCGGTCGCGCTTTTCGGCCTGGCGCTGGGATCGGTAGCGGTCGATCATCAGGCTGTCCGCCGTGCGCATCAGGTAGGCGATCGGCGCGGCCACGGGGCCGGACTTGCTGGCGGCGATGCGCAGCCAGACTTCGTGCAGCAGATCCTCCGCCGCGTCGCCCGCGCCGCGTGCGCGCAGGAAACGCAGCAGCACATCGCGGTGCGCGAGGAATGCCGCTTCAAGGCCGGCACCGGGAGAGGGCGAAGTCACGGGGATCTGGTCGGTTCTTGTAGTCGCGCGCCCCAGATAGACGTTCGCGGGGCCGAGGGGAAGAAGGCGCGCATGCGAAAAGGGCGGCTCCTTTCGGAACCGCCCGTTCGTGGTCTGATCCGAAACTGCGTTTCGGATCGTCCGGCACCGGCCCACTCCCCCACCCGACCTCCCACGAGTGTATTCTGATGGGTGGCCGGGTGGGGGAGTGGGCCGGTGCCGAACCCGAAGATCGCCCCTTTGGCGATCTTCGGATCAGACAATTCAATCACGGCCCTTGCCGAAGGCGACGATCTGGAGGAGGCCGCCGGCCATTGCCACGTTCTTGAAGAAGTGGATGAACTGGTTCTGGTCCGCGAAGTTGTTGTGGAAGAACAGCGCGGTAACCAGGCTGAACACGGCGAGCACGGCAGCAACGGTGCGCAGGCGGTAGCCGGAGATCAGCACCAGACCGCCGACCACTTCGATCAGGACGGCGCCGGCCAGTGCGACGGCGGGGAAGGGCAGGCCGACCGAGGCGATATAGGCCATCGTCGCGGTGGGTGCGGCCAGCTTGGACAGGCCGGAGAGGATGAAGATCGCGGCGATCAGCACGCGGCCGACCAGCGGCAGGACGCGGACGAGGCGGGCTTCGGTCGAGGCGGGGGCGTTGGAAGCGAGAGTGTTCATGGCGATATTCCCTACTGTTGCAGTTGAGGGCGCCGCTTGTTTCCTCTTGCCGGCGTCCTTCGATGAGCAAGGAATGCCGGGGATATGGGTTTCTGAAAATCCGGATAAAATGAATTGATTTGTTCGATAAAATGGAAAAGTCGTCGTCAGCCGCGCACGAAAGCGAGTAGATCGGCATTCAGCCGTTCCTGATGCGTCTTGGGAAAGCCGTGGGATGCACCTTCGTAAGTGATCAGCGTTGCATTCGGCAGGATTTCCGCAGAGCGTCGGCCGGTACTCTCGAACGGGACGACCTCGTCGCCGGTGCCGTGGACCACCAGCACGGGAAGGGTGATCCGTTTCATCTCCTCGCGAAAGTCGGATACCCAGAACTGTTCCACGCAGGCGTAGAGCGCATTGATGTCGGCCGACATGCCCTGCTGCCAGAAGGCCATCCGCCAGCCCTCGCTATGCGGCGCCCCGCCGCCCTTGTGCATGCCGAAGAAGACGTCCGGAAAGTCCAGAAAGAACTGCGACCGGTTGTCGATCAGCATCTTCTGCACGCGGTGGACCATTTCGACCGGTACGCCGTCTGCATTCCCATCCACCGCGCCCAGCAAGGGCGTGATGGCACCGAGCAGCGCCAGCTTGGCCACGCGCGACGTGCCGTGGCGGGTGACGTGACGGACGATCTCTCCGCCGCCGGTCGAATGGCCGACAAGAACCGCGTCGGTAAGGTCCAGATGCTCGATCACTGCAGCCAGATCGTCGGCATAAGTATCCATGTCGTTGCCGGTGGCGCTGGGGTCGGACCGGCCATGGCCGCGCCGGTCATGGGCGACCACGCGGAAACCGCTGTTGGCGAAGAACTGCATGGACCCGTCCCACGCATCCGAATTGAGCGGCCATCCGTGGGAAAAGACCATGGGGCGGCCCTGGCCGAAATCGCGGTAGAAGATGCGAGTGCCATCTGCGGCGGCGACATGGGCCATGATCGGGTCCTTCTCCATTCGGGATCGGAAGGAAAATGGGACCGGCGGCATGGCGGGGGGTAGGGCGCCGCCGGTCCCAAGGTGTTCAGTGCCTGTCCTGGGACGGCGCCGAACTTGGCCCGCGCATCGACGATGCCAGGGCTATTCGTTTCATCCGGTCAGGTTGCCGGGGGTGTGCCAGGCGTGCCGCTTACTTCTCATCCGGGCCGCTCCGTTCGAGATTTCGATTGGCCGCACCGCCGGCCCGTATTTGCTGTCACGCTAGTCTACGGGAATATACCGGTATTGTAAAAATGGGACTTTCCGAGCGCTATCGATCTTCTGTTTCGAAAATATCCGGAAACGAAGGTGCGTCCCGCGCGTCCGGATGATTCGTTACTTCAATCGTGATTGCGTACTGGTGTTGCAATATTGCGGCGGTTCTTGATGTACGAAGCGTTTACTCTGACCGTCCCGTTTGCGGCCCCGTTTCTGACCCCGTTTGTGATTGGGGCAAAAGCCCCTGTCAGATATCGGGAAGTTCGAAGGCGTTCATGTCCGTGTCGCACTGGGCGACGAAGCGGTCCACCAGCCACGCGGCGGCCGGGCCCGGCGGTGCATCGCGGCGCCAGATACCGGCAAAGCGATACGTGCCGCCCGGCTGATCCGGCATTTGTAAACGCACCAGCGTGCCGGCGACCAGATCCGCCTCGATCATCGGGAAGGGCATGTTGCCCCAGCCGATGCCCTGCCGCAGCAAGGCATGCTTGGCGCCAAGATCGGCAAGGCGCCATGTCTTGGGGCTCATCACCGAGAAGTCGCGCCCTTCGGTAAAGCGGGAGCGGTCCGAGAGGACCAGCTGCGTATATTCGCGCCCGGCGCCCGGCGCGATTTCGGACATGCGGCCCAGCGGATGATCCGGCGCTGCCACCGGGATCATCGCCACGGAGCCGGTGGCCACGCTCTCCAACCCCTGCACGCCCGCGAAGAGCGGGCCGGAAAGGCCGACGGCCGCCTTGCCGTCCAGCACCATCGCGGTGATCGCGCCCAGCGCCTCCACATGCAGGCGAAGCTGGACGGTGGGGAACTCGGTCGCGAAAGCGCGCAGCACCACGCCCAGCCGTTCGGCCGGGAACATGACGTCCACCGCCAGGTCGACTTCGGCCTCCAGCCCTTCCAGCAGGCCCTTCACTTTGGCGCGCAGCCCGTCGATTCCTTCCGCCACGCCGCGCGCTTCGGCCAGGACGGCGCGGCCGGCGATGGTAAGCTGCGGCTTGCGCGTGCCTTCACGGTCGAACAGCATCAGCCCCAGTTGCGCCTCAAGGTTGGCGACACCATAAGAGATAACGGAAACCGCGCGGTTCAGCTTGCGCGCCGCGCCTGCGAAACTGCCGGTATCCACCACGGCAAGGAAGATGCGAAGCTGGTCGAAGGTGGGCGTACCCGGATTGCTCACTTATCAACTCCATAGAACAGTTCAGTCGATTTTATCCCTCTGATCAGGAAAGATGGCAAGGGATATATGGGTCTTCGACAAGGCGGACACCGGACTTCACCGGCATCTCCGCCAAGACAGGAGATTTAGGACCATGATCGAACTTCGCCCCTTCGACAGCCTCGGCGGTGCCAACCATGGCTGGCTGGACGCCAAGCATCACTTCTCGTTCGCCGGCTACCACGATCCGGCCCGCGTACACTGGGGCAACTTGCGCGTCTGGAACGACGACGTGATCGCTCCGAAGACCGGCTTCCCGCCGCACCCGCACCGCGACATGGAAATCATCACTTATGTCCGCGAAGGTGCGATCACCCACCAGGACAACCTGGGCAACAAGGGTCGTACCGAGGCCGGCGACGTTCAGGTGATGAGCGCAGGCACCGGGATCCAGCATTCCGAATACAACATGGAAGACGTGGAAACCCGCATCTTCCAGATCTGGATCATCCCCACCCGCAACGGCGAAGAGCCCAGCTGGGGTTCGCGTCCCTTCCCCAAGGGTGAGCGTTCGGGCCAGTTCGTGACGCTGGCTTCGGGTTACGAGAACGACAACGATGCCCTGCCGATCCGCACCGACGCAAAGGTCGTGGCGGCCACGCTGAAGGCCGGTGAAACTGCCGAGTATCCGCTGGGCAAGGACCGCAAGGGTTACCTCGTTCCCGCCACCGGCGCGGTGCAGATCGACGACGTTCGGGTCAATGCCCGTGACGGCGCCGCGATCAGCGACCTTGACGTACTGCGGGTGACCGCGATCGAGGACAGCGAGATCGTCCTGGTCGACGCAGCCTGATAATAAAAGCCTGATAACAAAGGGGCGGGTGCCCATCCGGTGCCCGCCCTTCTTTCTTCCGGCCCAACTTCTTTCGGAGAGCCATCCATGACTGTGCAATCTTCCGACGTCGAAGGCGTAGACCTCGTCATCCTCCCCTCGGTCCGCGATCTTGGCGATGGCTTCAAGGTGCGCCGCGCGCTGCCCGTCGCGCAGCGCCGCATGGTCGGCCCCTTCATCTTTTTCGACCAGATGGGCGAGGCGGTTTTCCGCTCCGGCGAAGGCCTCGACGTTCGCCCGCATCCGCACATCGGCCTTTCCACGCTGACCTATCTGATCGAGGGCGAGATACTGCACCGGGATTCGCTGGGCTCGGTCCAGCCGATCCGCCCCGGTGAGGTCAACTGGATGACCGCCGGCAGCGGCATCGTCCATTCCGAACGCACTTCGCCGGAAATCCGGGCCACAGGTGGCAAGCTGTTCGGTTTGCAGACCTGGGTGGCGCTGCCGAAGGAGTCCGAGGAGATCGACGCCAGTTTCGCCCACCACAAGGCGGACGAGATGCCTGTAAGCGAGGACGCCGGCACGCGCTTCACGCTGATCGCGGGAACTTCGGATGGCATGACTTCGCCGCTGAAGACCTATTCGGACATGATCTATGCCGACATCGTGATGCTGGACGGCGCGCGCTATCAGCTGAAGGCGGAGCATGTGGAGCGTGCGATCTACGTCGTCAGCGGCGCGGTTGAGGTCGTGGGGCAGAGCGGTACTTTCGGTGAGGCCGAACTGGTGGTCTTTCAGCCAGGCGCCGAACTGGTGCTGCGCGCCAAGGGGCCTACTCGCCTGATGCTGCTGGGCGGCGAACCGCTGCCGGAAGAGCGGCACATCTTCTGGAACTTCGTCTCCTCGTCCAAGGATCGTCTTGAACAGGCGAAGGACGACTGGAAGGCCCAGCGCTTCGGCACTGTACCGAACGAACCCGACTTCATTCCGCTCCCTGCCTGAGAGTCCCGGCCATGACGCAAGCTACCGCAACCATCGGCCAGACCCCCTGGCGCACCGAAATCGTGGTGAACGGCCACGCCATCACTGCCGACGAACCCGCTTCGCTTGGCGGGCAGGGGGTGGGGCCGGCGCCTTACGACCTGCTGCTCGCCAGTCTGGGCGCCTGCACCGCGATCACGCTGAAGATGTATGCCGCGCGCAAGGGGTGGGAATTTGGCGATCTCACCGTCGATCTTGCGCTCAAGGGCGGGAAGGGTGACCTGCACATCGCCCGCACGCTGACCATCACCGGGCTGGATGATGAGCAGAAGAGCCGTCTTGCAGACATTGCGGAGCGCACGCCGGTGACGCTGACCTTGAAGAACGGTTTGCCGATCGAGACACGGCTGGCGTGAACCGACAGGCCTGATTGCTTCTGATTATCGAATGACATCCAACTCCCCGTCATCCCCGCGAAGGCGGGGATGACGCTTCCTTCCTGCAACGTCGCACGCGCCGCAGCGTCGAAGAAAGAAAGCGGGGCCCCCGCCTTCGCGGGGGCGACGGCGGGTTTTTCAGGCGGGGGAAGAGGTGGGATCGGAACAACCCGGCGCGGGTAGGCGCGGCAGGTAAGCGCCTACCACCATCCCCACTCAAAAACCGCTTGGAACCGACCGGCAAATCGCACAGGGTCCGCCGACGACCGCGCCTCTTGTGGGATGCGCGGCGCCAAGGAGCATAAGACGGGTCCATGCATATCGCTTCATCCCAGCCGGGTGAGAGTGCCAAGCCGAAACGCTGGTACGGCCACCTCTATTTCCAGGTCCTCGTCGCCATCGCGCTGGGTGTGGCGATCGGCTATTTCCGGCCGGATACGGGCGAAGCGCTGAAGCCGCTGGGCGATGCCTTCATCAAGCTGGTGAAGATGGTGATCGCGCCGGTCATCTTCCTCACCATCACCACCGGCATCGCCTCCATGCGCGATCTCAAGTCGGTGGGGCGCGTGGCCGCCAAGGCTTTCGCCTACTTCCTGTTCTTCTCCAGCCTGGCGCTGGTGGTCGGCCTGATCGTCGCCAACGTGGTGCAGCCGGGCCATGGGCTGAACATCGATCCCTCCACGCTCGATGCCTCCAAGGTCGCGCTCTATTCCGAGAAGGCGCATGAGACTTCGCTCACCGGCTTCCTGATGGCGATGATACCGGAGACGTTCCTGTCCTCGATGACGGAGGGGAACATCCTGCAGGTGCTGGTCGTGGCGATCCTGTTCGGCATCGCGCTGGCCATGCTGGGCGATCGCGGCGCGCCGGCGCTGTCTCTGCTGGAGACGATCTCGCTGGTCTTCTTCAAGCTGGTGTCGATCGTCATGAAGGCGGCCCCGATCGGTGCGTTCGGGGCGATGGCCTTTACCGTTGGCAAATACGGCGTCGAAAGCCTTGCCAACCTGGCGGGGCTGGTTGCGACATTCTACTTCACATCAGCGCTGTTCGTTTTCGTGGTGCTGGGCACGGCGGCGCGACTGGCGGGCTTTTCGATCTTCGCGCTGGTGGCCTACCTCAAGACCGAACTGCTGCTGGTGCTGGGTACCTCCTCTTCCGAAAGCGCGCTGCCGCTGCTGATGGAGAAGATGGAGCGTGCAGGCTGCCCGCGCCCGATCGTCGGCCTTGTCGTGCCCACCGGCTACAGCTTCAATCTGGACGGCACCAATATCTACATGACGCTGGCGGCGCTGTTCATCGCGCAGGCCTGCAACGTCCACCTCTCGCTGGGTGAGGAACTGCTGCTGCTGGGCGTCGCCATGCTGTCGTCCAAGGGGGCGGCAGGCGTTACCGGGGCGGGCTTCATCACGCTGGCGGCCACGCTTTCCATCGTGCCTTCGGTGCCGGTGGCAGGCATGGCGCTGATCCTGGGTGTGGACCGCTTCATGTCCGAATGCCGCAGCCTTACCAACTTCATCGGCAATGCCGTGGCGACCGTGATCGTGTCGCGCTGGGAAAGGGCTGTCGACATGGAGAAATTCCGCGCCGTCATCGCCAATCGCGGTGATCTGGACACGGGTAGCGTGCAGTCTGCGCAACTGGCGGGGGTGGAGTAACCTTTGGTGCAATAATTGCACTGGTGACGGCGTGACACGGCATCGCGGGCGGTCTATCGACCTTTCCGCGAGCTCGTGCCGATCCCCCCGTGGGCTTGTTGGCGCTGTCTTCCCCCGGCAGCGCAGTCGATGTCGGCCGGGCGTCTAAAAGTCTGAAGAAAGGTCGCCCGATGTCCCCCACCCGTCACGCCGCCGCCCGCGCGCTGCTCTCCGATCCCTTGACCAACAAGGGCACGGCCTTCACCGAGGATGAGCGCGACGAATTCGGCCTGCACGGGCTGCTGCCCCCGCACGTGGGTACGCTGGAAAGCCAGATCGAGCGGCGCCGTAACGCGCTGGAGGACAAGGAAAGCGATTTCCAGCGCTACGCCTTCCTGCGCGAGCTTCAGGACTCCAATGAAGTGCTGTTCCATGCGCTGGTGCAGAGCGACCTGCCGCGCATGCTGCCGCTGGTCTACACCCCGACCGTGGGCGAGGGGTGCGAGCGTTTCAGCGAGATCTACCGCCGCCCGCGCGGCCTGTTCCTCAGCTATCCCAACCGCAACCGCATCGACGACATCCTGGCCGACCCGGCTTATGACCGCGTGAAGGTGATCGTAGTCAGCGATGGCGAGCGTATTCTGGGCCTGGGCGATCAGGGCGCCGGCGGCATGGGCATTCCGATCGGCAAGCTGGCGCTCTACACCGCCTGCGCCGGCATCCACCCGGCCGAAGTGCTGCCGATCCTGCTCGATCTGGGCACCGACAACCACGCCCGCCGCGAAGACCCGCTCTACATCGGTTGGCGCGCGCCCCGCGTGCGCGGCAAGGATTACGACGATTTCGTGGAGGCCTTCGTTTCCGCCGTGAACGATCGCTTCCCCGGCGTGCTGCTCCAGTGGGAGGATTTCGCGGGCAAGAACGCTTACGACCTGCTGGGCCGTTACCGCGACCGCCTGCTCAGCTTCAACGACGACATTCAAGGCACCGCTGCCACCGCTGTAGGCACGCTGCTTTCAGCCATCCGCAAGACCGGCGTGCCGATTACCGAGCAGCGCGTGGTGCTGTTCGGCGCGGGCGCTGCCGGCAGCGGCGTGGCCGAAATGCTGGTGCAGGCCATGCAGATCGAAGGGCTGAGCGAGGCCGATGCCCGCGCGAAGATCTGGGCGGTGGACCGTGACGGCCTGATCCTCTCCGACATTCCGCGCCTGCCGCCGCAGCAGGTAAAGCTGGCGCACGACCCGGCGGATATCGCCGGCTGGAACCTGTCCGGCTCCAACATGATCTCGCTTCAGGACACGATCGCCAACGTGAAGCCCACCGTGCTCATCGGCACGTCCGGCCAGAAGTCGGCCTTCGACGAGCGTGCGATCCGCATCATGGCGCAGCATGTGGAACGGCCGGTGGTCTTCCCGCTTTCCAACCCGCTGTCGCGCGCCGAAGCGCATCCGGCGGACATTCTGGAATGGACGGACAACAAGGCCATCGTCGGCACCGGCAGCCCGTTCGGCATTGCCGGCGTCACGCAGGTCAACAACGTCTACGTCTTCCCCGGCATCGGGCTGGGCGCGCTGGCCAGCGGCGCCACCACCGTCAGTGACGGCATGTTCATGGCCGCCGCGCGCCGCCTTGGCGAACTGCATGAGGGCGACGAGGGCCTTCTGCCGCCGGTCACCGCGCTGCGCGAAGTGGCGCTGGAAATCGCCGTCGCCGTTGCCGAGCAGGCCGTCGCTGAAGGCCTTGCCACTGCCGAGCCCGAAGCGCTCACCCGCGAAAGCATTGCGGCGAGCATGTGGAAGGCCGAATACGCGCCGCATGAGTGATCAGCCAGGCATCGTGAGGGTTGGCCTCGTCGGCTACGGCTATGCCGGGGCAACCTTTCACGCGCCGCTGATTTCGGCGGTGCCGGGCCTTTCGCTCGATGCCGTCGCCACGTCGCGGTCGAAGCCTATCCGTGAACGGTTCCCGCAGGCGACGGTCTTCGATGATCCGGATGCGCTGCTGCGTGATCCGGATATCGACCTTGTCGTCATCGCCACGCCGAACCACACGCATTTCCCGCTGGCAGCGGCGGCTTTGCGGGCGAGCAAGCATGTCGTCGTCGACAAGCCCTTCACTTTGGACTTGGCTGAGGCGCGGGCGCTTCTGGCCTTGGCGAAGGAGTCCGCTCGTAACCTGACGGTGTTCCACAATCGCCGTTGGGACAGCGACTTCGCCACGGTACGCAAGGCCATCGACGACGGATTGGTGGGCGATCCCGCGCACCTTGAAATCCACTTCGACCGCTTCCGCCCGCAAGTCCGCGACCGCTGGCGCGAGAATGCCGGGCCGGGCGCGGGCGTATGGTTCGACCTTGGCCCGCACCTCACCGATCATGCGCTGCTGTTGATGGGCTTGCCGGATCGGGTAACTGCCTCGCTCGCCCTCCAGCGCGAGGGCGCGCGCAGCGATGACTGGGCGCATGTCGTGCTGGAATTCGGCGGCAAGCGCGCGATCCTCCACGCCTCGATGTTGGTTTCGGGCGGCGTGCCGCGCTTCATCGTGCATGGCACCAGCGGCAGTGCCGTGAAGCAGGGCATCGACGCGCAGGAGAGTCAGCTTCTCTCCGGCATGACTCCCGGAGCGGAGAGCTGGGGCGAGGATTTGGATCCGTTGGTGCTGCACACGGCCGATAGCGCACCGCGCAGCATTTCCGCCGAACGCGGCGATCAGCGCGAGTTCTATCGTCTTGTCGGTGAAGCGGCGCGGGGCAGGGCGGCTAATCCGGTGCCGCCGATTCAGTCGCTTGCCGTGATGGCCGTGATCGAGGCGGCGCAGCAATCGGCTGCGGAAGGGCGCTCGGTGGAACTGCCGCTGAGCGAGGTTGAGCGCGCGGAGTGGCTCGCAAGTTTTTAAGAAGGGATACTGGGGGATGATCCCCCAGACCCGCGGAATGTCTGCGTTGCGCCTTGCCTGTCCGCCGCGCGCGCACTGCGACTTTTGAATGGTCTTCTGCCAGGCAAGCGATGGTGAAGCTGAGAACCGGCTTTCAAAATCCAACTCCGTCGCCCCCGCGTAGGCGGGGGCCCCGCTTATTCTTTGCTACGTTGCAGAAGAAAGCGGGGTCCCCGCCTGCGCGGGGACGACGAGGTTTTGTGATCTAACCGTCGGTATGTACTGACGACGATCAGAGAATCCCCGGCAGATCCAAGCCCTTCTCCCGCGCACAATCCAACGCGATCTCGTATCCCGCATCGGCATGGCGCATCACGCCAGTCGCCGGGTCGTTCCACAGCACACGCCCCAGACGTTTGGCCGCAGCCTCGGTGCCGTCGGCGACGATCACCATGCCCGAATGCTGCGAATAGCCCATGCCGACGCCGCCGCCGTGGTGCAGCGAAACCCAGGTCGCGCCGCTGGCGGTGTTGAGCAGGGCGTTGAGCAGCGGCCAGTCCGAAACCGCGTCCGAACCGTCGCGCATGGCTTCCGTCTCGCGGTTGGGTGAAGCGACCGAGCCGCTGTCTAGGTGATCGCGGCCGATCACGACCGGGGCCTTCAGCTCGCCCTTCGCGACCATCTCGTTGAAGGCCAGGCCAAGGCGATGACGGTCACCCAGGCCGACCCAGCAGATGCGTGCGGGCAGGCCCTGGAACTGGATCTTCGCGCGCGCCATGTCGAGCCAGTTGTGCAGGTGCGCGTGGTCGGGCAGCAGTTCCTTCACCTTGGCGTCGGTCTTGTAGATATCCTCGGGATCGCCCGAGAGCGCGGCCCAGCGGAATGGCCCGATGCCGCGGCAGAACAGCGGGCGGATATAGGCGGGCACGAAGCCGGGGAAGTCGAACGCGTTCTCCACGCCTTCGTTCTTCGCCATCTGGCGGATGTTGTTGCCGTAGTCGGTGGTGGGCACGCCCGCAGCCTGGAAGTCCAGCATGGCCTGAACGTGGACCGCCATCGATGCCTTGGCTGCCTTGGCGACAGCTTCGGGCTCCCGCTCGCGCTTCTCGATCCATTCGGCGACGCTCCAGCCGGCGGGCAGGTAGCCGTTGACGGGATCGTGGGCGGAAGTCTGGTCGGTCAGCAGGTCCGGGCGGATGCCGCGCGCGAACATCTCGGGCAGCAGTTCCGCCGCGTTGCCGAGCAGGCCGACCGAGACCGGCTTCTTCTCGGCATTGGCCTTCTCGATGATGGCCATGGCTTCTTCGATGGTGCTGGCGGCGACGTCGAGGTAGCCGGTGCGCAGGCGCATTTCGATGCGGCTGGGCTGGCACTCGATGGCAAGGCACGATGCGCCGGCCATCACTGCTGCCAGCGGCTGCGCGCCGCCCATGCCACCAAGGCCGGCGGTCAGCAGCCACTTGCCCGAAAGATCGCCATTGTAGTGCTGGCGGCCCATCTCCACGAACGTCTCGTAGGTGCCCTGAACGATGCCCTGCGTGCCGATGTAGATCCACGAACCGGCGGTCATCTGGCCGTACATGGCAAGGCCGCGCTTATCGAGTTCGTTGAAATGCTCCCAGTTCGCCCATTCCGGCACGAGGTTGGAATTGGCGATCAGCACGCGCGGCGCATCGGCATGGGTGCGGAACACGCCCACCGGCTTGCCGGATTGGACCAGCAGCGTCTCGTCGTCGTTCAGGCGGCGCAGGGTCTCCACGATCTTGTCGTAGCTTTCCCAATCGCGCGCGGCGCGGCCGATGCCGCCATAGACCACCAGTTCCTCGGGCCGCTCGGCCACATCGGGGTGGAGATTGTTCATCAGCATGCGCAGCGGGGCTTCCGTGAGCCACGATTTCGCGGAAAGTTCGGTGCCGGTCGCAGGCTTGATGACGCGGCTGTTGTCGAGGCGGGTCATTGTGTTTCCTCAGGTCAGGATTGCGCGAAGGCGATTGCCGCCTTCAGCACGTCTTGCAGGATCGGGGTGAGGGCGGCTGCGCGTGCGGCCGAGAAGGGGACGGGCCAGTTGGCTTCGTCGGGCACTTCGGGCTCGTCCATGTAGCCGCGAATGGCGAGTTCCATCTGGATCGCGTGGACGCCGCTTGCGGGCTGGCCGTAGTGGCGCGTGGTCCAGCCGCCCCGGAAACGGCCGTCCAGAACGAAGCTCAGCCCGCTCGCGGCGCAGACTTCGATGACGGCAGCGGAAAGCGCCGGGTCGCAAGTCTGGCCGAGGTTGGTACCAACATTGAATTGCGGCAATTCGCCATCGAACAGGCGCGGCACATGGCTGCGGATCGAGTGGGCGTCGTAGACCACGACCTTGCCGTGAATGGCGCGCAGCCGCTCGATCTCCGCCGCAAGCGCGGCATGGTAGGGATCGAACCAGAGCGTGCGGCGGCGGGCGATTTCGGCCTCGTCTGGGCCCTCGGTCTTGTAAAGCGGCTCACCGTCGAACGTCGTCGTCGGGCAGAGTTCCGTCGTCGCCTGCCCCGGATAGAGCGAGGCGCCGGAGGGATCGCGATTGAGGTCGATCACGCTGCGCGAAACGCGTGCAGCAATCGTCGTTGCGCCGAGCGCGCGCGCGAAGGCGTAGAGATCGTCCACCCACCAGTCCGCATCGCGCCGGGCCAGCCATTCCGAGCGGAACGCGGGACCGACATCGGCCAGATCGGTACCGACATGCGGGAAGGCGACGACCAGCGGCGCCTCCCCGCGATGGAGCGTGAAGCTCGTCATGCGATTCCCGGCAGCAGATCGCCGCCGATGTCTACCAGCGCACCCGAGCGGACGAGCAGGTTGGCGGCTTCCATGTCGGGGTGGAAGTGGCGATCATCTTCCAGCGTCGGCACTTCGGCGCGCAGGCATTCGCGGGCCTTTTCCAGCGCCTTGCTCGAAGCGAGCGGGGCGTGGAAGTCGATGCCCTGCACGGCAGCGAGCAGTTCGATGCCCAGCACCGCGCTGGCGTTCTCCACCATGCCGACAAGGCGGCGCGCGCCGTGGGCGGCCATCGAGACGTGGTCTTCCTGGTTGGCCGAAGTCGGGATCGAATCGACCGAGGCCGGATAGGCCTTCTGCTTGTTTTCCGAGACGAGCGCGGCGGCCGTCACTTGCGGGATCATGAAGCCCGAATTGAGGCCGGGGCGCGGCGTCAGGAACGCGGGCAGGCCGGACAGCGCTGGGTCCACCAGCATCGCCACGCGGCGTTCGGAGATCGAGCCGATCTCGCAGACGGCCAGCGCGATCATGTCGGCCGCGAAGGCCACCGGCTCGGCATGGAAGTTGCCGCCAGAGAGCGCTTCGTCCGCTTCCGGGAAGATCAGCGGGTTGTCGGAAACGCCGTTGGCCTCGATCTCAAGCGTCGTCGCGGCCTGGCGCAACACGTCGAGCGCGGCGCCCATGACTTGCGGCTGGCAGCGCAGGCAATAGGGATCCTGCACGCGCGCGTCATTTTCCAGATGGCTGGCGCGAATTGCGGAGCCTTCCATCAGCGCGCGCAGGGCGTCGGCCACTTCGATCTGGCCGGGATGACGGCGCAGCGCGTGGATGCGGCGGTCAAACGGCGTGTCGGAGCCCTTGGCCGCCTCGGTCGAGAGGGCGCCGGTGACGAGTGCGGACTGGAACAGGCGCTCTGCCTCGAACAGTCCGGCCAGCGCGTTGGCGGTGGAGAACTGGGTGCCGTTGAGCAGCGCAAGCCCTTCCTTGGCGCCGAGTTCGACCGGGGCGAGGCCGGCCTGAGCCAGTGCCTCGGCGGCGGGCAGGCGCCCATAGCCATCAGCGCCGCCCACAAAGATCTCGCCCACGCCGATCATCGTCGCGGCCATGTGTGAAAGCGGGGCAAGGTCGCCGCTGGCGCCGACCGACCCTTGCGAGGGCACCACCGGCGTCAGGCCCTTGGCGAGCATCGCTTCCAGCAGTTCCACCGTCTCGACGCGCACGCCCGAGGCGCCTTGGGCAAGGCTGGCGAGCTTCAGCGCCATCATCAGGCGGATCACCGAAACGGGCGAAGGCTCACCGGTGCCGGCGGCATGGCTCAGCACGATATTGCGCTGCAGCGTGGCGAGATCCTCGTCACCGATGCGCACGCTGGCCAGCTTTCCGAAGCCGGTGTTGATGCCATAGACCGGCTGGCCCTTGGCCAGAATACGGGCGACGGCGGCGGCGCTTTCGGCGATCACCGGCATGCACGTGGAATCGAGCTTCACGCCGGCGCCGCGATAGATCGCGCGCCAATCCCTGAGGCTCACCGTGCCGGGGGTTAGCAGCACTTCGTTCATTGACCACTCCAGATGCGGGCATGGAGCGGGTTCAGCCCCATGCGATAGACAAGTTCGGACGGATGTTCGACATCCCAGATCGCCAGATCGCAGCGCTTGCCGGCCTCCAGCGTGCCCCGGTCCGTGAAACCGAGCGCGCGAGCGGCGTGGCGCGTGATGCCGAGCAGGCATTCCTCGACGGTGAGGCGGAACAGCGTTGCGCCCATGTTCATCGTCAGCAGCAGCGAAGTGAGCGGCGAGGTGCCGGGATTGCAGTCGGTCGCCAGCGCGATCGGCACACCGGCGGCGCGCAGGGCGGCGATGGGCGGCAGCACGGTTTCGCGCGTGAAGTAATAGGCGCCGGGCAGCAGCGTGGCGACCGTGCCGGATGACGCCATGGCGGCAATCCCGCCCTCGTCCAGATGTTCGAGGTGATCGGCCGAAAGCGCGCCGAACCGGGCGGCGAGAGCCGCGCCGTGAAGGTTCGAAAGCTGCTCTGCATGGAGCTTTACCGGCAACCCGTGGGCCTGCGCGGCGGTGAACAGCCGCTCTGTCTGTTGGGCCGAAAAGCCGATGCCTTCGCAGAAGGCGTCCACCGCATCGGCAAGATCCTCTCGCGCGACTTCGGGCAGCATCACGTCGCAGATATGGTCGATGTAGCCATCCGGATCGCCCGCGAATTCCGGCGGCAGGGCGTGGGCGCCGAGGAAAGTGGTGGCGATCGAAACGGGACGTTCGCTACCCAGCCGCCGGGCGGCGCGCAGCATCCGCATTTCGCTGCCGAGGTCCAGGCCGTAGCCGGATTTCACTTCCACCGTGGTCGCGCCTTCGGCCAGCAGTGCGTCCAGTCGGGGCAGGGCGCTGGCGACGAGGTCGTCCTCGCTGGCGGCGCGCGTGGCTGTCATGGTGGAGACGATGCCGCCGCCGGCGCGGGCGATCTCTTCGTAGCTGGCGCCGGCCAGCCGCAGTTCGAACTCGCGCGCGCGGTTGCCGGCGTGAATCAGGTGGGTGTGGCAGTCGATCAGGCCGGGGGTGATCCAGCGGCCGTCGCAGGCGATGGTCTCGTCCGACTCGAAATCCGGAGCTTCGGTGGCGGGGCCGGCATAGACGATCCGGCCGTCCGTTGCCGCGATCACACCTTGCTCGACCAGTCCGAGTCCGTCGTTAGCTCCGGCTCCGACTCCGGCTCCGGCGCCGGCCCCAGCCATCGTCGCGAGGCGCGCATCGGTCCAGATCGTGTCGCAGCGCATGGGGCGGTGTGTTCCTCGGCCAGTCCTTCTCTCGGCAGGTCTTATTGCATCGCCTCTGGATAATGTATAGACAAAAAGAACCTCACACGGAGTGCTGCATGTCTCAGACCCCATCGCGCCAGGCCTTTACGCTTCATGCCGGGCGGGCTCTGCTCGGCGATGGCTGGGCGCGCGACGTGCGTTTTACCGTGGAGAACGGGCGGATCGCGCGGATCGAGTCGGGCGTTGCGGCGGCTGCCGACGATGCGCGACACGGCTGCGTGGTGCCGGGCATTCCCAACCTGCACAGCCACGCGTTCCAGCGCGGCATGGCGGGTCTTGCCGAGCAGCGCGGCAGCACCGACGACAGCTTCTGGACGTGGCGAGAGGTGATGTACCGCTTCCTCGATCGCATGACGCCGGAGGACCTGCACGCCGTGGCGGCGCTGGCGGCGATGGAGATGCTGGAGAGCGGTTTCACTCGCCTTGGCGAGTTCCACTACCTGCATCACGATGCCGATGGCCACGCCTATGCAGATCCCGCGCGCATGTGCACCGCGATTGCCGGAGCGGCGGCGGAAACCGGCATCGGGCTGACGCTGCTGCCGGTGTTCTACGCGCATTCCGGTTTCGGCGCGCTGGCGCCGAACCACGGGCAGCGGCGCTTCATCTACGACCTCGACGGTTTCGCGCGTCTGCTGGAAGGCGCGCGCGCAGCGGTTTCCGGGCTGGACGAGGCGGTCGTCGGCCTGGCGCCGCACAGCCTGCGCGCGGTGTGCCCCGACGAACTCCTGCGCCTTGAAGCGATGGCCGGAGAGGGGCCGATCCATATTCACATCGCCGAACAAGTGCGCGAGGTGGAGGACTGCATCGCATGGAGCGGGCAGCGTCCGGTGGAATGGCTGCTCGATCATGCGGAAGTGGACCGCCGCTGGTGCCTTGTTCACGCCACGCATATGACCGTGGAAGAGACTGCGCGGCTTGCGCTCAGCGGCGCTGTCGCGGGGCTCTGCCCGATTACCGAGGCCAATCTGGGCGATGGCCTGTTCCCGATGGCGGACTGGCTGGCGGCGGGCGGCGCCTATGGCATCGGCAGCGATTCCAATGTGCTGATCGATTCGGTGGAGGAAATGCGCCTGCTTGAATACGGCCAGCGGCTATCCCTGCGAAAGCGCAATCTGCTGGCGGATGCGGCAAGGCCCTCCACTGGTGAGGCGATCTGGCAGGCGGCGTTGAAGGGCGGTGCGCAGGCGCTGGGCGTGGAGGTGGGGCTGACCGTTGGGCGGGCGTTCGATGCCCTCTCGCTCGATCTCGATCATCCCTCGCTTTGCGCGCGGGGCGAGGATCGTCTGCTGGACGGGCTGGTCTTCGCCTCGGGCCGGGCGGGCATCGATTGCGTCTGGCGCTTTGGGAAACAGGTGGTTAGCGATGGCCGCCATCACGCACGCGACGGGATCGTCCGACGCTACCGGAAGACCCTGGACCGACTCTGCGCATGACTCTTTCCGAACGCATCCGGCACGATTTCGAAAGCCGCATCCTCTCGGGCGCGCTGGCGCCCGGCGAGCGCCTGCCGACCGAGCAGGAACTGATGGAACTTTACGGCTGCGCGCGGATGACAGTGAACAAGGCGCTGTCAGCGCTGTCCGCTGCCGGTCTGGTCGAGCGGCGGCGCAAAGCGGGCACCTTCGTCGCCCGGCCGCGCGTGCATTCGATGGCGATGGACATTCCCGACCTTGGCGCTGAAGTCGCCGCGCGCGGGCAGGTCTATCGATTCACCTTGGCCCGCCGCAAGCTGGTGCGTGCGGCCGATGCCTCGGTAGCGTGGGATGTGGATGGCGACGTGCCGCTGCTGGAGCTTTCGGGCGTCCATTTCGCGGACGACGCGCCCATGGCGTGGGAGCATCGCTTCGTGAATGCCGCTGCCGTGCCGGAGATCGTCGAGGCCGAGTTCACCTCGCCCGGTGGCTGGCTGCTGGAACATGTGCCGTGGACCGAGGCTGACGCGCGGATCACCGCCGCTGCCGCGACCGGCGCGGAGGCCAAGGCGCTGGGCGTGGGCAGCGGCGCGCCGTGCCTTTGCATCGAGCGTCGCACATGGCGCGGGGCGGAGCCGATCACGTATGTCCGCCAGTTGTTCCTGGCGGGAAGCTACGAATTGAACGCCCATTTCGGGCCCTCTGCCGGAATGCGCTGACAAGGCGGATTCACCGCCCCGGGGATGCCCTTCGGCTCCCGCTTGGTGGCCCACTCTCGATTTGCTAAACACCTGTTCAACAAGAACGGGAGAGAGCATGGCCGATCAGCCACCCATCGCATTGGTGACGGGCGCGAGCAGGGGCGCGGGGCGGGGGATCGCCATCGCGCTGGGCAGCCACGGTTGCACGGTCTACGTCACCGGGCGCAGCCAGTCCTCCGCCGATCACGCGCTTCCGGGCACGATCTACGAGACGGCGGAGGCGGTTACCGCGGCCGGCGGCAAGGGCGTGGCGGTGCCGTGCGACCATTCGGACGATACGCAAGTGGCCGCGCTGTTCGATCGGCTGCTGGCGGACGAGGGTCGCCTCGACATCCTGGTCAACAACGCCGCCGCCATTCATGACGAGCTGACCGATCCCGGCGAGTTCTGGGAAAAGCCGCTGAAGCTTTCCGGCCTGATCGATGTGGGCGTGCGCAGCGGCTATGTCGCCAGCTGGCACGCGGCGCGGGCGATGACGCCGCGCGATCACGGGCTGATCGTCTTCACCTCCGCCTCCGGCGCAGCGCACTATTCGCTTGGCCCGGCCTATGGCGCGCACAAGGTGGGCATGGACAAGATGGCCTTCGACATGGCCGCCGACTTCCGCCACGCGGGAACCGAGGTGTCTGCCGTGTCGATCTGGATGGGGGCGCTGCTGACCGACCGGCTGAAGGGCATCATCGCCTCCGACCCCGCAAAGTACGGCCATCTGGAAGGCCATTGCGAGAACCCGGAATTCACCGGCCACGTGATCTGGGAACTCTACAACGATCCCTACCTTGCCGGGATGAGCGGCAAGACGCTGGTCGGCGCGGAGGTCGCGCGCAAGTACGGCCTTACCGACAAGGGCCGCGTGCCGCCGACCGCCGCCGAACTGCACGGCGTGGAGCCGCTGCAATTCCACCCTGCCCAGATCCGCTGACCGGAGAGCCTGCCATGAACCAGATAGACCAGCTTGCGCGCGATGTGCGCTACCTCATGGACCGCCGCGCGATCGAGGACTGCGTGCACAGCCACGCACGCGGGCACGACCGTTTTGACGTGGAGCTGCTGACGGCGGCCTATCACCCGGACGGCGTGGATGAGCATGGGGCTTCGGCGGTCAACGAAGGGCCGGCCTATGCCGAATGGGCCAATGCCATCCACGCGGGCGGCTGTCAGCTTTGCCTGCACAACATCACCACGCACAATTGCGAGATCGACGGCGATGTCGCCCATGCCGAAAGCTATGTGCTTGTCGGTCTGCTCAATCCGGACGGGAAGACGGTGCGCTTCATCAATGGCCGCTACATCGACCGGCTGGAGAAGCGCGACGGTGGATGGCGCATCGTCCTGCGCCGTTGCACGGTGGACCTGCTGATCGCGGGTGACGCCTCGATCCTGGATCTGCCGCAGTTCAAGGCGGGCGGCTACATCAAGGGCAGTCGTGACCGGGAAGACGTCTCCTACGCGCGGCCGCTGACGCTGGAGGTTCCGGTCGGTCGTTGGTGAGGTTGGGCCTTAGGCCCGCGTCCCCTCAATTCACCGTCGCATCGAACCTGATCGCGAAGCTTGATCCCGCCGCCAGCGTCGGTGCGCTGGCCTTGACCGTGCCTGAGGCATAGGACGCGCCGTAGGGATCGCTTTCGTCGCTGCCGGTATCGTTGTCGTCCTCTGCCGTAGTGGCGCTGGCGCAGTCGCTGCCCGAATAGATGCTGCCGGCAACGTAGGTGAGCGTCGCGGGGATCGGATCGGTGGCGGTCACGCTGGTGGCCGCACTGCTGCCGGTGTTGGAAACGAGGATGCAGTAGCGCACCGTCGCGCCCGGGATCGCCTTGGGATTGCTGGTGCCGCTGACCGGATCGCTGACGACGGAGCTGGTCTTGCTCACGTCCAGCGTCGTGCTGGGGCGACAGAAGGTGATGTCGTGCAGCGCAATGGCCTGTTGGCCGGGATCGCTGGGCGCGGCAGAGTGGTTGCCGTAGCGTACGATGATCGTGTCGACGGGCTGCGAGAACGTGACCGTCACGGTGCCGTCCGAACTGCCGTCGTCGCTGAGGCCGTCGCCATAGGCGCTATTGCCGATCACGTAGTTCGATACGCCATTGGTCAGCGTGGGGGTGACGGTCGCACCGTTGTAGCGGCCCTCCACCGTCACCCGGTCCGCGAACTGGCCGGAATAGTAATCGACGTCGAAGATCTTGAACTGCGCGCCGGGCAGGGCGGTGGGAAGAGTGATCGTGGTCGTCGCCTCGGCGCTCACGCTCGGCATGTTGACCATCTCGAACAGCGCATAGTCGTTGAGGCCGCCGTTGACGACGTTTTGCCGCACCGGGGACTGGCCGCCATAAGTCGAGCTGCTGAGCCATGTGCCCTGATTGGCCAGCGCGAAGCTGATCGTCCCCAGCGTGTCGAACGAATAGGAATTGCTGGTGCTGCCCGCCGTCCAGGCGCGGTTGCTCCAGTCGAACACCACCGTTCCCGCCGTGCAGGAGAGTGTGGGCGGCGTGCCCGCGACGCGGCTGCCGGTGACGGTCAGCGTGGCGCTGGCGTAGTCGTCCTCGCTGGCAACGCCGTTGCCGGGGGTGGAGTCGGGGTCGCTCTGGTCGCTGGCGGTGATTTCAGCGATGTTCGTCAGCATAGCGCCCGCGCTGGCGTTGACGGTGCCGGTTATGTCGATGCTGACGCTGGCGCCGGGCGCGACCGATCCCACCGTCCAGACTCCGGTGGCGGCGTTGTACGAGCCGGTGCCGTTCGACGAGACATAAGTGAAGCCGTCCGGCAGGCTGTCGGTCACTTTCACGTTGGTCGCCGTGTCGGTGGACGTGCTGGCATTGCTCACGGTCAGCCGGAACGTGGCGAGGCTGCCGGCGGTCGGATTGCTGGTCTGCAGCGTGTTGGTCAGCGACAGATCCGCGCCCTTGCCGTTGAAGCTCAGGCCGGACAACGCGATGTATTGGGCGTTGGGGTTGCCGTTTCCGGAGACGGCGTAGCTGTTGTAGACGATGCGGATGCGCTTCACGGCAAGGGTGCCGAAGTTGAAGGCGATGTTGCCGTTCTGCGAAGTCGTTGCGGATTGGGCAGTTCCGTACCAGCCGGTCGAGGTGCTGGTGACGGCGCTGCCGTTCGTCCAGTACGAGGTGCCGGCGGCGTTCACGAATGTCCCGTTGCCGGTGTCGTAATAGACCGCCACTGCGTCCTGATTGTACGTGTTGCCGCTGCCCGTCTCGCGGTCCACATCGGCCAGTGTGAACGCCAGCCCGGTCACGCTGCGGCCCAGCGTTATGTCCATGGTGATCTTGTTGTTCGCATCGAAGCGGGATGCGTCGAAGTTCAGCAGCAGGTTCGGACTGACGCTGCCGACCGATCCCGTGTTGTAGACCACATAGTTGTTGTAGCCCGACGCGACGGCGAACGTGCCGGAGCCCCCGACCGTGGTGCTCCATGCGGTGCTGACCGCGGTGCCATCGCTGGCGGTGATCGACGTAGACGTGCCCACCGATCCGCCGTTGGAGACACCAAGGCTCGACCATGCGGCCGTCGCACTTTGCGCTTGCGCGGTGCCGGCCAGCAGCAGGACGAGAAGCGCGGAGAAGAGAGCGAGAAGGCGCGCGGTCATCGGCCCAGCCCCAGGAAGCCCAGGCTGTTCTTGTCGAACTTGGCGCGCAGGGTGGCGAACACGCCCTTGTTGGTGCTGCGCGCGGCCGAATAGTCGCGGTCGCGGAAGCCGGTGACGTTGTAGCCGATGGTCAAGAGCATGTCCTGAGTGGGCACGATGCTGATCTGCGGGCCGACCGCGAAGCTGGTGGTGTGTTCGGAGAATGCGCGGCGCACGGTGGCGGTGCCTCCCACGGAGACCCGAGCACCGATGCCGATACCCAGATCGAGGCCCGCGACGGCGGTGAAGCCTGCCAGATCGAAATCGGCGTAACGGTCAAAGCTGTAGCGTCCCCCTACGAACAGGCCGACCTCCATCCGGTGCACCATGCTTTTCCCTACAGTGCCATTAACCAAAGTTGCGTTAACCAAACCGCGCGGCGACCAATTGGTAGAGAGGCTGGCGAGCAGGCGGCGCGCGGTGGCATTGTCGCTGGCGGAAAGCGCGCTGTTGCCTGCGGCGTCCGCATTGCCGGCGGTGCCGACCACCGAACGGTCGCTGCGGTATTCCAGCTTGGCGAGCGCGGCGAAGGGCGATTCCGCCGGGCGATGCGCGAGCGAGAGCGCGGCGTCCGTGACTTCGCTGATCGTGCCGTCTTCCGCCTTGGCGTGGGTCCACGTCACGCCGGAGCCGACCACGCTGCCTTCGCCCAACTGACGGATCGCGCCTAAGGTCAGGCCCTTGCGATCGGTCACTTCGCCGTCGCGCCATTCGGCACGGCCGGTGACGGACCAGCGCTCATGCCGCCATGCCGCGCCGAAGGTGAGGGCGGTGAAATCCTCGAACAGCAGCGCGTCCGACGTGCTGATCTGGCCGCCGCTGGTAACGGGCTGGGCCGCATTGATGATCTTGCTGGCCGATACGCCGCCCACGGTGCGGTTGCCGTCCGCCGTCGCGTCCAGCGTCAGGCTCTTGGTCACCGGCAGGCTCTGGGCCAGGCCATAGGCGGCGAAGGCGCGGTTGCCGTATTCGCCGATGTCCTGAAAGCCCATGCCGCCGGAAAGGCGGGCATTGGTCCAGGCCGCCGTCTCGATCCCGCCCTTCAGCGTGCGGGCATCGATGGCATCGCCCAGCGCGATTTCGTAGCTGCCGGTGGCGCGGATGTCCTGAGTAACCGCATAGCGCAGGCCCAGGCGGTGGCGGGTCGGCAGGTCGATCGAGTCCGTGCGGGCCAGCGGCATGCTGGAATCGGCGGAGAGTTCGAGGCGGTTGCCCATCAGGCGGCGGGTGGCGCCGAATTCCAGCACGGCGGAATTGCCGTCGGTGCCGTCCGCCAGATGGTCGGCGAGTGCGGTGACGCCGGCGCGCAAGTCGGTCTGGCCGTTGCGCCAGTTCACTTGCGCTTTCACGGCATCGCGGCGGGCGGCATCGGTCAGGCTTTCGTCATGCCAGGCGCTGGCGGTAAGGCTGAGGCCCTCGGCAATCGTATAGCGGCCATCCACGCCGAACTTGCGGCGGCCGCGCTCGGCGATGGACTGCTGGTTGGTGCCATAGTCGGCATCGATCGAGCGAGCATAGGCCAGCATGTCCAGCTTGCCGGTGTGGTGCTCCACTTCGACCAGCCACGCCTCGGACGTCTGGTCGTTCGCGCGGCTGGCGCCCAGTTCGGCGCGCAGTTCGGAGCGGGCGCCGAAGCGCAACCGGGCATCGACTGCGCCGATCTCCGTATGCGTATCCCCGTCGCGGTCTGAAATGGCCGAGGCGCCGAGGCGCAGCGCGCCGTTCGCCACAGTCACATCGCCGCGCAGGCCCGCGTTCCACTGCCCGTGGTCCAGATTGCTGTCCACTTCGTAGTCGACGACGATGAAACGCGGGTTCAGTTCGGAATCGCGGCTCAGCACCGGTTCCTTGAAGGTGATCGTGCCCGTCAGCAGGTCAACGTCGTAATCGAGGTAGCGAGTGAGGGGCGTGCTTTCGACCACCAGTTCGGAACGGAAACGGTCGCGCACCACCAGCGTCACCGTCTCGCTATTGGCGACGATCGCTTTCGACGCGAGGCTGTAGGGGCCGGAAATGCCCGCACCCTGAATCTCGTCATGGCGGTGGCTGGTTTCGATCTTGGCGGCAAAGCCCTGCACATGGACCGCGCCCAAGCGCCCCTCGGCCTTGGCGCCGGTGGCGGTGCGGACGTAGCGGGCAAGCTGCGTCTGGTCGAAGCCCGTTTCGATATCGCCGTAGATCGCATAGAACGTGCGGCTTTCGATGCGGACATAGAGCTTGTCACGGCTGGCGGCGTCGAACCGGCGGGTCGAACCGTCCGCGAAGACGGTGTAGTAGGCCTTGGGATCGATGGTGCCGAGCAGGACCTGATCGTCGCGCTGCTTGGCACTGTCATAGGCGGCGGTGACGAGGAAGCTGCCGAGTACGCGACCCTTGGCATAGAACGCGGTGCGGGCGTGCTTGCCAAGATCGCTGTCGAACTTGCCGCTCTGCTGCATGGCATCGGCGATGGACTGCGATCCCACGGCACCTTCCGCAAGGCCCACCAGCGCCCACTTCTGGTCGCCGGGGATCACCCAGCCTTCAAGGTCCTGCGTGGTGGAAACTTCGCCGTCCGCTAAGGTGAAGGTCAGGTGCAGCGGGCCGGAGACCATGGTGGGCGCCAGCTCGACCAGCGCCACGCCATCGTCACCCTCGACTGTCCAGGTGGGGGAGGTGCTTCCGGTTCCGCTGAGCTGGCGCTGCTGCATCCGTTCGATGGCGGCGGCGCTTTCGTAAGGCGCGTTGATTGAAAGCGCGCCGGAAACGCCCGCGCGCACCGGGTTGCCCTTGCGGTCGGTAAGGCGCAGCGCGATCACCGGGCGCGAGCGGCCATCGGCGACCAGATGCGAACGCTCGCGCAGGATCTGCGCATGGGCGGGCGCGGCGGCGAAATGGACGTCGCGGGCGAGTTCTGCGGCCACCGAGCCATCGGCATTGCGCACGGTAGCGGCCAGATGCGTCACTTCTCCATCGAGCGGCACGCCGCGCCAGATACTGACGGCATAGCGGCCATCGGCGGACTTCTTCACGCCATCGAAGCTGAGCGCGGGCACCGGCTTGCCGGCGGCGGTGAGGTCCACCTTCTGGCCGGGCTTGTGGCGGATCACCACGCGGATGGCAGGCGCGCGCGGGTTGTGATCGGGCGCGGGGAACAGGAAATCGATGGGGCCGTCACCCATAGCCAGCCAGTCCATACCGCCGCCTGCGGCCTTGGCGTCGTCCAGTACGGGGGCGCCGCCCGGAGCGGGTTCGGTCGGCGTAGGGGCCTTGGCATCGACCGGGGCGGGAAGGGCGCTTGCCGGCACGATGGCGTAGAAATCGGCGGTGACAAGGCTGCCGCCCTGACCGATGGCGAACAGCGAATTGGCCTTGCCCGCGCTGCGCACCGAGCGGCGGCAATCGACGAAACGACCGCCAGCGGGCAGCGTATCGGGTTCTGCCTGCACGACATGCGTGCCGGGCGTCAGCCCTTCGAAGTGGAAGCGCCCATCGGCGTCGGTGACGGCGAAGCTGCCGTCTTCCAACATCACCCGGACGCCGGGAATGCCCTGCCGAGTTGAGGTTACGGTGCAATCCCCGGCGCTGACGCGACCGATCACGGTCATGCGCGAGCCGATCGTGTCTTTCTCGATCTTGACCACGGCGCTAGCCTTCTCGACATCGCCGAGCAGGTCGGTGGTCTGGACGAGGTTCACCGCCTGACCGGCCGGCGCATCGCCGCGCACGCTCATCGCGTAAACCACGGTGCGAGTGCCGCCGGCGGGAATCGCGGCGAGGTTGATGGTCAGGCGGCTGCCGTCATTGGCGATGGTCACCGCGCCGTCCGTGGCCTTCGCACCATCGACGCGGATCGATGTCTTACGCAGCCGCAGCCAGGCCGAGGGCGTGTCCACCAGCACCACGCCGGACTTGGCGCGGCTGGCGTCCGAATTGCGCACGGTGACGGTGTAGAACACCACGTCGCCCGGATTGGCGCTGGCGCGTGAGGCGGTCTTGGTCAGCGAAACGGCGCTTTCGGCGGCGTCCACCGGAATATCAATGCGCACCGGAGCCGGGGAGGACAGCGTCACCACCCCGCCGAAGGACGCATCCTCGATCACCATGTTCTCGCCGTCGGGGCGCGTATAGGCGCTCAGCACCGTGCGGGAGACGGTAGAAGGCGCGCTGTACCCATCCGGCGGAGTGATCTGCAGCCGATAATGGCCCAGCGGAGCCAGCGGGAAGCGATATTCACCGGCCGGCATCGTGTAGCTGTTGCCGGCGCCGTCCGTAATGGTCTCGCCCGAGATCACGGTGGAGGGCCACGAGGTGACGCCATCGTCGGCATAGACCGTGGCGGGAAGGCCGGTATCGGCATTGACCAGCGTGATCTTCGCGCCGGAAACGGCGGTGCCGTTCTGACTGTCGAACACCATCCCGTAAGGGTCTGCCAGAACCGATACCTGGGTGCTGGCGATCGTCTGGTGCGTGGTGGCCGAACGATAGGCGATCAGGATCGTATCGTCGTTGGAGACGCTGAGCTTGCAGTCGTTCGCCTTGGGCGAGGGCGGAATTGCGCTGGTGGGGATCGAGCCTGCGAAGACGCCGGTGTTCACGCCGGTCTCGAAAATGGTGATCTCTTCCTGGTCGCCCTGTGAGGTGGTGAGCGTGACGACGATGGAATCGACGGCTGCGGCATCGACATTCGCGCTGGCGGCGGCGATGCGGATCACCAGGTCTTCGCCGATGTGGAACGACTTGGCGCTGGCGATCGCGGTCAGCGTGCTGGCGCCGCTCGTCCCACCGGAGCCTGAGATTGCCGTGCCGCCGCAAGTCGAAGCGGCGAGCGGGGTGGAGAGCGAGGATGAAGAGACGGGGCGATAGGTCTCGATGGTCGCGGCCGTGGGCACGACGTCAAAAGTTACCGCATTGGACTGGGCCACGCGCTGCTGCCCGTCCTGCGTCCAATAGCTGGCGGCGATGTTGGAGATGGTGGTGGCCTGCGCAGGCTGAACGAAAGCAAGCGACAGCAGCGCCCCGAAGGACGCTGCTACCCGCTTGAAGATCGTTCCGTATTGCACCGGCCCCCGCCTGTCAGTCCGTGGCCGTCAGTTGATCGTGGCCCGGAAGACGAGCGTGCGGGTGACGCCCGCCGCGATGTCCGAGAGGGTGCCGGTCACCGTGTTGCTGGCGAAGGTGCCGCCTGCAGTGCCGTCCGCATTGCAGGTGCTGCCGGTGACGGTGCCGTTCAGCAGCGTCGAACTGGTGACGTAGGTCACGTTCGCGGGCAGGGGGTCGTTCACCGCAATATTGGTGGCCGTGGCGCTGCCGGTGGCGTTGGCGACGGAGATGCAATATTCGATCGTCGCGCCCGGAATGGCCTTGGGATTGGTCGTCCCGCTGACCGGATCGCTGACCACGCGGCTGGTCTTCAGCACGGTGAGCGCGGCGGCGCTGACCTTGAAGTCATCCTTGGCCGAAAACGCGCCGTCATTGGCGGCGTCGGTTGCGCCCGCCGCATCGGCCAGCACGGTATCGACGCCGGTGGTGTTGGTTGCGCTGGTGGTAAGCGCCGCGCCCATCGATCCCGACGTGCCGCCGGCCCGCGCCGTTGCCGTGAGCACGACGGTGGCGATATCGCCGGTGACTTGCGTCGCAGGGATATCCATCACAACGAAGATCGTCTTGGCGCCGTCTGCGGCCAGTTCGTCCAGATAGGTGACCTGGGTGTCGGCGGAGGTGAAGACGCCGTCGCCATTGTCGACGTAGATCTTCACGTTCGAACCGTCGAAATTGTCGGTGCCGCCCCAGGCCGCGCTGCCGCCCGATTGCTGCGCAGCAGTGAGTGCGAAATCGAGCGTGTCGTTCGACAGGTTGGTGACCTTGAACGTGCTTACCGCCTGAACCTGGCCGGGCGAGACGACGGTGGCCGAACTGCCTACTTCGGTAACGGTGACGTTGACCTTGCGGTCCACCGTGAAGGTGTCCGACGCGGTCTTGGACGTCTGGGCGACGCCGCCGACCTGATAGCCGACCGTCACGGTGTTCTGAATGGTGGAGCCGGCCGTGGTCCCCGATGCGAAAGCGGGGCTGGAGCCGAGCGCGACGAGCGCAAGCGAGCTCACCGCACCCAGCAGGGAGCTGGTGCGTGTCATGAACGAAGTTCCTTCAAGTATGATGGGCCGCGCCTACCCCCGCCCGCGGCCCGTGGCGGAAATCCCTCGCCGGGGTCAGCGGACCACGGCGTGATACTCCAGCGCGCCCGCCGCGTGCGGCGCCAGATGCGCCAGCGTCCAGCGGATATGCGTAACGTCTTCAGGTTGCGCGGCACGGCGTGCGCCGGCGGTATCGGCAACGGTCAGCGTGGCCAGCTTGCCGAAGGACTTCCCGCCATCGACCGAGACGTCGTAGCCGCCTTCATCTGCCGCAAGCCTCACTGGCGCGGGCAGCGGATTGGTGACCACGAAGTTGTCGACCGGCTTGTCGCCATCGTTGCTGTAGCGCGTGGTGAACAGCAGCCTGTCGCCCGGAACGACGGTGGTCGGCGGGGCCAGCACTGTCTTCGTGGCGCCGTTTTCGGTCACGGTCTTTTCGACCTGCACATCGCCCTTCAGCGAAACGGGCTCGGCCGCCATGGCCGGACCGGCAAGCGCAAGGCCGAGCGCGAGAGCGGCAGCGGAGGCAAGAATGTTGCGGTTCATCGCTTGGCGACCCTTACTGGATGGTGACGTTGAAAGTGACGGTATGCGTGCTGCCGGCTGCCGCCGTGCCAACCAGCACGTCGATGCCGCTGGCGGAGGCCTTGCCGGCGTCGCTGTCGGCCGCGTCGCTGAGCGTGGTGGTGTCCAGCTTCAGCGTGCCGGCGGTGTAGGTCGTGCCGGTTGGGATCACGTCGGTCAGCCGCAGGTCGGCGATCGATCCGCTGCCGCCGATGGTGGCGACCAGCTTGTAGGTCACCGTCGCGCCCGGCACAGGCTGGGTGCCTCCGAACGGATCTGCGATGATGGCGGACTTCACGAGCGCGACGCTGGCGACGCTGGCCACCAGCGATCCGTTGGCATTGGCGCTGGCGCCCGATGCGCCGACTACGGCGTCCCCGCCGCCCTGACCCTTGCCGGTGAAAGTGGTGCCCGGCGTGCCGCTGCCGGTAACGGCGCTGGCGGCCAGGTTGACCTTGCTGGTCTGCGCATCGGTCATGGCATTGGGGCCGGTGACGATCACGAAGAGGGTGAGCGATTTGTCCTGATCGACCGAGGGCGTCGCCGTGCCGGCGGCCAGCACGGTGTCGACGCCGGCATCGTAAACGCCGTTGCCATTGCTGTCGTAAGCGATCGAGGTGACCGTGGTGGTGAACTGGTTGCCGGAAACCGTGGGGTTGGCGGTCAGGTTGAACGCCTCCGGCCCGTTGCCGGTATTGGTAAGCTGATACGTCAGCACCGCGCTGCCCGAAGCGATCGAGACCGGCGCGCTGTCCTTGGAAACCACCGTCACGTCCAGCAGCTCATCCACCTTAACGGTGACCGTGTTCGAATCCACCGTGCGGGTGGCGGTTCCGGTGGTGAAACTGGCCGATGCGGTGTTCTGGATCAGCGTCCCGGCCGCCACATTTGCGGCCTGGGCCTGCTGGGCGGCAAGCACGGCCGCAAGGACGGCGATGCTGGATGCAATACGGGTTTGCGCGTAAGTCATACCTCGTGAGGTGAACCGGGCTGGTTAGCGAAACCTTTCCATCTGCATCGGTTCATACCAAGGTATGCAATCGTTACTGGATCGAACATACTTTCGGATGTACACAGCGATTAAGGGGCGGATTTTCGCGGAACACCGGGCAGTTGCGCGATGGGGAACACCAGGGGGGCTTACTTGATTCGACGACTGATAATTGCCGATGATCACCCGATTTGTGTCTCGGCGTTAACCGCGGCTGTTCACGCAGTTGACAATTCCATGCTGATTTCCACGGCCGAAACGCTGGCTGGAATTCAGGAATTGCTGCGCACGGAAAGCTTTGACGCGCTGCTTCTGGACCTTGCGCTGAAGGACTGTCAGGGCCTTGCCAACCTTGCGGCGGTCCAGGCCGTTGCGCCGCGCTTGCCGGTGCTGGTGGTCAGCGGCAACGCCGCGTCCGATCTGCCCGCCAAGGCGGCGATGCTGGGCGCGCGGGGCTTCCTGAACAAGACTGCGCCGCTGGCGGAAATGAAATCGGCGATCGCCGTCATTCTGGAAGGCGGCACCTGGTTCCCCCAGCGCGAGGATCAGGGCGAACGGCCGATAGGGCGGCTTTCGCCCGCGCAGCTTCGCGTGATGTCCGAATTGGCGCAGGGCAAGTCCAACAAGCTGATCGCCTACAGCCTGGGCCTGACCGAGCCGACCATCAAGTCGCACCTTTCGGCGATCTATCGGGCGCTGGGCGTGCACAACCGTTCGCAGGCCCTGCTGGCGCTGCGCCACGGAGCGGACGAAGCGGCCTGAGGGGCGGCCTGAGAGGTGGCCTGAGAGATGGGCAGACGGGCGGGCTGCCATGGCGGCAGCCCCAAAGTATGTCGGCCCTGCTTACGCTGGCCTGATTAACTCTGGAAACCGCAGCGCGATCCAATCGCCGGTTTCGCGCGCGGCTGCGGTCAGCTGGGCAAACAGGGGCGCGTCCGGGGAAAGGTCTGCCGACGCGTCCATCTTCTCCACCGCCTCGGCCGCGCGGGCCAGGCGAGTGGCAGACAGGTTGAAGGCCGCGCCCTTGATCGCGTGGGCCATTCGCCGCGCCCGATCGGGTTCATGCGCGGAGGCGGCGTTCACCACGTCCCCGGCTTCGCCGACGACCGTTGCCGCAAAAGCCTGAAGAATGGGCACAAGCCGTTCCTCACCCAGCGAATCCAGCGATTGCGCAAGTTCCGCTTCATCGATGAGCGGCGGGTCGGCAGTCTCCAACATGATCGAACTCCAGCGCGACCGTCCGGCATTATCTGCCGGATCGTTCCATTTTGCGACACCATGTCATTCAGTTCGCCACTGTCGACCGGTAGGGCAATGATACCGGGGGAAAAGCACTCTGCAACAGGCAAGGTGGCGCCCGAAATCGCGGTACGGATCGGTCATGACGGGCATGGCTCGGTTCCTTTCGCGCAATAAGGCGCCAAATGGCTCCATCGGCCAGCTATTGGCGCGGATCGCGACGATCGCCGTGGCTTATACGCTGGGCGGAGCGGTAGGGCGCGACCTTGCCATTCCACCGGGCTATGCAACCTTGATCTGGCCCGCTTCGGGGGTGGCCCTGGCGGGGCTGCTGGTTTGGGGACGGCGCTGCTGGCCGGGGGTCTGGCTGGGATCGTTGGCGATCAACCTCTGGCCCGCGCTGGCGAATGGTCCGGTCCGGGCCGCTTTCCCGGATGCCTTGACCACCGGGTTGGTCCTGGGACTGGGCGCCTGCCTTCAGGCGTTTGTCGCCGCCACGCTGCTGCGGCGTCACTTCCGGGCTGGTGTCGAACTGACGGATTTGCGCCGCACGGCGGCATTCCTTGGCCTGGTCGTGCTCGCTCCATGCCTGATCGGCGCAACCAACGGTGTGGTCCTGCTGGCGCTGGAAGGGCAGGTCAATGCGGCGCAGGCGCTGCGCAACTGGTGGACCTGGTACCTTGGCGACGTGCTGGGCGTTGCGGTGGTTCTGCCGACGTTGCTGTTCTCACCCCGCTCGCCCGTGTCGCTGCGGTGGCGGACGCGGCCGATGCGGGGGGTCACCGGCATCGTCGCCATCTGCCTGGCTCTGTCCATCGGCGCCACGTTCACTTTGTGGAAGCACAGCGCGGAGCAGCAGTTCGCGCGGGCCCATGCCAGCTTCTTCGCGCTGACGAACGAGACCGAGCAGGCGCTGGACCGTCGTTTCGAAATCTATTCGCAGGCGCTGGACGGGGCCGCGGGCGTGCTCACCGTCAGTCCGGAAATGGATGAGCGGCGCTGGGTCGACTACGTGGCTGCCACCGGCATCAAGCGGCATCTGACCGGCATGCGCGGCATCGGCACGATCGAGGCTGCGGGGCCGGAGGATCTTGCGCGGCTTGCCGCCAATGCCGCGCGGGACGGCATGGCGCTTCCCCCGCTACCGCCCGGTGCCGCGCGTTCCGAACACTTCATGGTCACGCTGGTCGCCCCGCTGGAGCGCAATCGCAAGATCTATGGCCTCGACCTGGGTTTCGAGAAGCACCGGCGAGAGGCGCTGGAACGGGCGCGCAGCACCGGCGCCCTGACGATGACGGCGCCGATCGCGCTGTTGCAGAACCATCCGCCGGCACCCGGCTTCCTGCTGATCCTGCCCCTGGGCCGCTCCGCCCATGGTCATGATGGCGAAAAGAACGGCTTTCGCTGGGTCTATGCCCCGATCGGCGTGAACGAAATATTCGCCGGGCTCACCTCGCGGCAGGGACAGGACTTCGCGCTGGAAGTTTTCGATGGGGACAGTGCCGATCCCGCCCACCTGCTCTATTCGGCCGGTGCCGATGCGATCGGCGAAAACCCGCTTTTCGTGCGCATGGCCAATGTGGATATCGCGGGCCGGCGCTGGACCTTGCGTTGGACCAGCCTACCTTCTTTCGTTGACCGCACGCTGTCGAACGAGCCGCTCAGCGTGCTGCTGGGGGGCGGGCTGGTGACTTTGCTGCTAGGTCTGTTGCTAGGCCATTTCGTACGGCGCGAGGCGACGATTTCACGCGAGGTGGACCGGGCGACGGGCGAAGTCGCCCGGGTGGCAGAACAGCGCCGGCTGGCGGTGGAAAACCTCAACGAAAGCAATCGCCTGCTGATGCTGGCGGAGGCGACTTTCCATGTCGGCCACTGGCGGCTGGATTTCGCCACCAACAAGCTTTTGTGGTCGGAAGAGCTGTTCCGCATCCACGGCGCGGAACGGGGCGAGACACCCACGGCGCAGGAAGTTCTGGGCTATTACGTGGAGGAGGATCGCCCGATCGTCTCCGCCGCGATCCTGGCCGCGCGCGAGCATGGCACGCCGTGCCGCTTCGCCGCCCGCATGCACCGTGCGGACGGGGCGCTGCGCTATGTCGAGGTTGTGGCGCATGTAGAGCCGAACGAGGGCGGCCGGCCGGCGGGGCTGTTCGGCGTTCTTGCGGACCGTACCGAGGAAGCCGAACTGCGCAACGAACTGCTGCGCACCCGTGACGAGGCCCGCGCCGCCGCCGATGCCAAGACGGCCTTCCTTGCCAACATGAGCCATGACATCCGCACGCCGATGAACGCGGTGCTGGGCTTTGCGGAACTGCTCCAGCGCGCGGGGTTGCCGGGCGAGCAGCATAAGCAGGTAGAAGTGATCCTCGATTCCGGGCGCAACATGATGAGCCTGTTGAACGACATCCTGGACCTGTCGAAGATCGATGCCGGGCGGCTGGAACTGGTGGAGCGCAATTTCGACTTGCGCGATCTGCTGGGCGGCTCGCTGGAAATGTTCCGCCAAGCCGCCGCCGACAAGGAGATCGCGCTGGAAGACGCGATCGATCCGGCAGTGCCGCAATGGATACGGGGGGACAAGCTGCGCCTGCGCCAGATCCTCGACAACCTGCTCAGCAACGCCATCAAGTTCACGCAGGCGGGCAAGGTCACGCTGGCCGCGCGGGTGGAACGGACGGGCGGTGGGCGGCAATTGCTGATCGCTGTCAGCGATACCGGCATCGGCATCGCGCGGGACCGCCAGAACCGCATTTTCGACGGCTTTACCCAGGCCGATTCCTCCATCCACGAACGGTTCGGCGGCACTGGCCTTGGGCTAGCGATCTGCGCCAGGCTGGCGACCTTGATGGGCGGTTCGGTCGATGTCGAAAGCATCGCCGGGAAGGGCGCCACGTTTGCTTTGCGGTTGCCGCTGCGCATGGGCTTCGGCGCGGACGAGCGCGGGGCCGAGGAAGCGGGGGGCGAGGAACTGGGCCTTGCCGGCCGCGTGCTGGTGGTGGAGGACAATCAGGTCAACCGCATGGTTGCCGCCGCCATGCTGGACCGGTTGGGTGTGCCGCATGAATTTGCGGAGGACGGCGAGGAAGCCGTCGCCCGGATCATGGCCGCGCGAGGGGAGGCGGAGCCTTACGCGCTGGTCCTCATGGATATCCAGATGCCGCGCATGGGCGGGCACGAAGCCGCGCGCGTCTTGCGGGAGGCGGGGATCGGCGCGGGCGAATTGCCGATCGTCGGGCTTTCCGCCAATGCCTTCCCGGAAGATACGGTGGCTGCGCTGGATGCCGGGATGCAGGCGCACATCACCAAGCCGCTACGGCTGGAGGCGCTGGCCGCCGTACTGCGCGAATTCGCGCGCGAAGTCCTGCCCGGCGGACTCTGACGCCGCCCGATCGAGATGCCGGCCGATTGATGAGCCATGCTCATGGCTGCTTGCGGATTGCCCGCGCTAATCTTCCCGGGCACGATACCCTAGATTTGCAGCGCTTCCCGAGGCTCGGCCCCGGGCGCATCACGTGAAAGGATTTCGCATGAAGACGCGCAAACTCGGCAGTATCGGTCCGGACGTTTCGGCCATCGGCTTCGGCTGCATGGGGCTGGATTTCGGATACGGAACCAAGGTTCGCAAGGAAGACGGCGTGGCGCTGATCCGCGCCGCGGTCGATCGCGGCGTCACCTTCTTCGATACGGCCGAAGTCTACGGTCCCTACACCAATGAGGAAATGGTGGGGGAGGCGCTGCGCCCGGTGCGCGACCGGGTGGCGATCGCCACCAAGTTCGGCTTCAACATCGTCGATGGAGAGATGCAGGGCCTGAACAGCCGGCCGGAGCAGATCCGCGCGGTCGCCGATGCCTCGCTGAAGCGGCTGGGTATCGATGTGATCGACGTGTTGTACCAGCACCGTGTCGATCCCGCCGTGCCGATCGAGGATGTGGCGGGAACGGTGAAGGACCTGATCGATGCCGGCAAGGTGCGCTGGTTCGGCATGTCCGAACCAGCGGCGGAGACGGTGCGCCGCGCCCATGCCGTGCAGCCGGTGGCGATGTTGCAGAACGAATATTCGATGTGGACGCGCGGCCCGGAAACCAACGGCATTCTGGATACGTGCGAGGCACTGGGCATCGGCCTCGTCCCCTATTCGCCGCTGGGCAAAGGGTTCCTGACCGGTGCCATGAATGCCTCCAACCAATTGGCGGAGGGCGATTTCCGCGCCCGCCTGCCGCGCTTCACGCCGGAGGCGATGGAAAAGAACCAGGCGCTGGTCGATCTGCTGAAGCGCGTGGGCGATAGCAAGGGCGCCACCCCCGCGCAGATCGCGCTGGCATGGCTGCTCTCGCGCAAGCCCTGGATCGTGCCGATCCCCGGCACCACCAAGCTGCACCGGCTGGAGGAGAACATCGCCGCCGCCGATGTCGAACTCTCCGCCAGCGAACTGTCTGAACTCCAGACCGCTGCCGACGCGATCGTGGTGGAGGGCGATCGCTATCCGCCGGAACTGATGGCGACCACCGGCCGCTGATCCAGATTGCTTTCTCAGCCGCCGCGATAGCGCAGCGCATCCACCAGCAGGCGGAATGCTGCGGACGATTGGCGGCGGCTGGGATAGTAGAGGTGATAGCCGGGGAAGGGCTGGCACCAGTCTTCCAGCATGGAAACCAGCTGCCCGGATTCGACATAGGGCCGGGCATAAGATTCCATCATGAAGGCAACACCCGCCCCGTCGAGTGCGGCCTTCAGGATCATCGGCATCGAATTGAAAGTCAGTTGCCCGTCCACCCGCACATTGAGCGCGCGGCCGTCCTTCTCGAATTCCCAGGCGTAGAGATTGCCGCGCGTGCGGAAGCGCAAGTTGATGCACTGGTGGCGGGAAAGATCGTGGGGCGTTTCCGGCAACCCGCGCTGAGCAATGTATTCGGGCGCGGCATAGGGCACCAGCCGCATTTCCGGCCCGATGCACACCGCGATCATGTCCCGCGCCACGGATTCGCCCAGGCGGATGCCGGCGTCGAACCGATCGGCGACGATGTCGGCCAGGCCAGAATCGACACTGACCTCCACATTGATCTCGGGATAGCGTTCGAGGAAGGGGCGGAGCGAGGGCCAGAGCAGTTCGTGCGCGGCGTGCTCGGTCGTGGTCAGGCGGATCGTACCGGCGGGCCGTTCGCGCAGCTCGCTGATGGAGGTGAGGCTCTGGTCGATTTCCGTGAAGGCCGGGCGTAGGCTGGCCAGCAGACGTTCGCCGGCCTCGGTGGGCGCGACGCTGCGGGTGGTGCGGGCCAGCAGGCGGACGCCCAGCCGCGCTTCAAGCCGGCGGATCGTGTGGCTCAGTGCCGATTGCGATGTGCCCAGCTTGGCGGCGGCGCGGGTGAAGCTGCCTTCATCGGCGACGGCGATGAAGGCGATAAGGTCGGCCATGTGTTCGCGTTGCATTCATGAAGCTCTATCATGATTGCATTGAGATTTCCTCCGGTTTTCGTTTGCGCGGCGCAACCCTATAAAGACAATGCTGCATTGCGGCACATCTCTCCTTCGCGTGCCATTTCTCCTTCCAAGGATTTCCCATGAAGACCATCGGCTATGCCGCCCAGTCTCCCGAGACGCCGCTCGCCCCTTACGAATTCGATCGCCGCGAACTGCGCGGCAACGACGTTGCCATCGAAATTCTCTACTGCGGCGTCTGCCATTCGGACCTGCACACCGCGCGCAACGACTGGGGCGGCAGCGTCTACCCGATCGTTCCCGGGCATGAGATCGTCGGCCGCGTCACCGCCGTCGGCCCCGAAGTTTCGCGCCATGCGGTGGGCGACACCGTGGCCATCGGCTGCCTCGTCGACAGCTGCGGCCATTGCGACCAGTGCGAGCGCGACCACGAGAACTATTGCCGCAACGGCTGGGTGGGTACTTACAATGGCCGCGACAAGGTGACCGGCGAAGTCACCCAGGGCGGCTATTCGCGCGATATCGTCGTGCGCGAGGAATTCGTGCTGACCATGCCCGAAGGGCTGGACGTGGCGAAGGCCGCACCGCTGCTCTGCGCGGGCATCACCACCTATTCGCCGCTGCGCGAATGGAACGTGGGCGAAGGCAGCCGCGTGGGCGTGATCGGCCTTGGCGGACTGGGCCACATGGCGGTGAAGCTGGCCGCGGCGATGGGCGCGGACGTCACCGTGTTCAGCCGCTCGCCCGGCAAGGAAAAGGACGCGCTAGATCTTGGCGCCGCGCGCGTGCTGATCTCCAGCGATGCCGAAGCGATGAAGGCCGCTGCCAGCAGCTTCGACTTCATCATCGACACCGTGCCGGTGAAGCACGACCTGAACCCCTATCTGCCGCTGCTGGACGTGGACGGCAGCCTGGTGCTGGTCGGCCAGATCGGCCCGGTTGACGAACCGATCACCACCCCGCTGATCTTCGGCCGCCGCCGCGTGGCCGGTTCGCTGATCGGCGGCATCGCCGAAACGCAGGAAATGCTCGATTTCTGTGCCGAAAAGAACATCCTGCCGGAAGTCGAAATGATCCGCATGGACGAGATCAACCATGCCTACGAACGCATGGAGAAGTCCGACGTGCATTATCGTTTCGTCATCGATATGAGCACGCTGGAAAACGCGGTGGCCTGATGCGCTTCCATGGCCGGCGGTCCTTCCGCCGGCCATTTTACTTTTGTGCCTGATACACACTGCAACAATTAATTTGCGGCCTTTCGCCTTGACCGGAAAGGCAAAACACAGGACACCTTGCCGCTCCCCCAGGACTGACGGAGTCCCGCGAACTTGCGAGCCGCAATCGTCCGAAGCCTTCCGCTTCCGCTAGTTTTCGGTCTGCTTTCCGCAAGCCTGCTGTCAGGCTGCGCCGTGGGGCCGAACTATGCACCGAAGAGCGCGGCCGAACTGGGCGTGCCGGACCAGTGGTCGGTCACCGCGCCGCCTTCCAGCCAGGATCTGACGCGCTGGTGGCAGACGTTCGACGACCCGGTATTGACCCAGCTCGTCGATCAGGCGGCGGCCTCCAACCTCGATCTTGCGCAGGCGCTGTCGCGATTGCGGCAGGCGCGTGAATCGCTGGTCATCAGCCGGGCGGCGCTGTTTCCCTCGGTCTCCGCATCGGGCAGCGTCAACCGGACGGAGCCGCTGAAGGGCGGCGGCACCACGCTTACCCAGCCGGACGGCACCGTGGTCGTGGCGGGCAGCGGCGGCAGCACCAGCTTCTCGCTGGGCGCGGACGCCAGCTATCAGCTCGACATCTTCGGCGGCAATCGACGGCAAGTCGAAGCCAGCAAAGCGCAGTTCGAAGGCTCCGGCTTCGATTACGCGACGACGCTGCTCTCGGTGGAGAGCGAAGTCGCCCGCAACTACATCCTGGTGCGCGGCTATCAGGCGCAGATCGACAATGCCCGCGCCAGCCTGACCATTCAGGACGAGAACCTTCAGATCGCCCGCTGGCGGGTCATGGCGGGCCTCGTTTCCTCACTGGACGAGCAGCAGGCCCGCGCCAGCCGTGCGCAAACGGCGGCGACGATCCCGCAGTATGAGCAGCAGTACAGTGCCGCCGTGGCGCGCATCGGCGTGCTGACCGGGCAGGCCCCCGGCGCGCTGCGTTCGCTGCTGGAAGCGCCGCAACCGATCCCCGAAGGGCCGAGCCAGCTTGGAGCGGGCATTCCGGTCAACGTCTTGCGCCAGCGGCCCGACGTGCGCTCCGCCGAGCGCAACCTTGCCGCGGCAACGGCGCAGATCGGTGTTTCCAAGGCGCAGCTCTATCCGCAGTTCAATATTTCGGCCAGCCTCGACACCAATGCCGCCAGCGTCGGCGGGCTGTTCGAGACGATCACCGGCGGCCTTTTCGGCGGGATCAGCCAGGCGATCTTCAACGCCGGCCGCCTGAATGCGCAGGTCCGCTCCAGCCAGGCGGCGGCGGATGGGGCATTTGCGGCCTACAAGTCCTCCGTCCTCACCGCGATGGAAGATGTCGAGAATGCGGTTGTCGCGCTCCAGTCCGCCGAAGCGCGGGAGAAGCAGTTTGCCGAAGCGCTGGACGCATCGAACAATTCGGCGCTGCTGGCGCGGATGCAATATCGCTCCGGCCTTACCGACTTCACCACGCTGAACACGCAGGAAGCGGCGCTGGTTTCCGCGCGCAACGGGCTGGTTCAGGCCCATGCCGATCGCGCCGCTGCGGTGATCTCGCTCTACAACGCGCTCGGCGGGGGCTGGGACCCTGATGCCGACTATACCGCGCTCGTCAAAAAGCCAGAGGGAACGAACTGAGCATGGCCGACCAGACCCTCGACGAATTCCTGGGCACGGACAAGCGCCCGATCTGGCAGCGCAAGTGGGTGCCGTGGACGGCGCTGGCGCTGGTGGTCCTGCTGGCCCTGCTGCTCTCCCAATGCTTCGGCGGCGGCGAGAAGGCGAGCTACGCCACCACCAAGGCGGCAAAGGGCCATCTGGTCACCACCGTTTCCGCCACCGGCAAACTGGCGCCGACCAATCAGGTGACGGTGGGCTCTCAGCTTTCGGGCCTTGTCGTGAAAGTGCTGGTCGACGTGAACGACCGGGTGGAGAAGGGGCAGGTCCTCGCCGAAATCGATCCCGAGCAGATCGAGGATCAGATCCGCCAGTACACGGCGCAGATGAACGCGAATCAGGCCCAGGTCGCGCAGGCCAAGGCCACGCTGGCGGAATCGCAGGCACAACTTGCCCGGCTTGAGGAAGTTTCGCGGCTGTCCGGCGGCAAGGTTCCGTCGAGGACCGAATTGCAGACCGGCCGTGCCGATGTGCAGCGCGCGCAGGCGGCGGTGAAGACGGCGGAAGCCAATGTGGAGGCCGCACGCGCGACTTTGGCGCAGAGCCAGACCCAGCGCTCCCGCGCGCTGATCGTCTCGCCGGTGTCCGGCGTCGTGCTCGCGCGCGAAGTCGATCCCGGTCAGACGGTCGCTTCCTCGTTCAACACGCCCACGCTTTTCGTGATTGCCGAAGATCTCAGCAGCATGAAGCTGGAAGTCGCGATCGACGAGGCGGACGTGGGCACCGTGAAGCAGGGGCAGGCGGCAACTTTCACGGTCGATGCCTTCCCCGGCGAATCCTTTCCAGCCAAGATCACCCGTGTGGAGATCGGCTCCAACCTGACGGTATCTTCCGCCACATCGTCCAGTTCGTCTTCGACGACAACCACCAGTTCCAGCGGGCAGGTGGTGTCCTATGCGGCCGATCTTTCCGTTGCCAACGCCGATTTCCGCCTGCGCCCGGGCATGACCGCGACGGCGGAGATCGTCACTTCGGACAAGAACGACGTGCTGCTGGTCCCCAATGCCGCGCTGTCTTTCGCGCCGCAGACGACCAGCGCCGGCAAGAAGTCCGGCGGTGTGACCGAGGCGATCAGCTTCCGCCCGCCGCGGCGCGGTGGCCAGTCCGCCACCAAGAGCGCCACGCTGGAACGCGGATCGCGCCGGACGATCTACGTGCTGGGCGCCGATGGCAAGCCGCAGGCGGTGGAGATCGTCACCGGTTCCAGCAATGGCCAGCAGACCGAAGTGACCGGCGGCGATCTCAAGCCCGGCATGCAGGTCATCACCGGCCAGCTTGCATCGAGCGGAAGCTGAGGCTGGGATGGCCGACACCGGCCCGATCATCTCCCTGCGCGGGATAACCAAGGTCTTCGGCAGCGGCGAGACGGCGTTCCGGGCGCTGAAGGGCGTGGACCTGGACATCGTGGCGGGCGATTTCGTTGCGGTGATGGGGCCGTCCGGCTCCGGTAAGTCGACGATGATGAACATCCTCGGCTGTCTCGACGTGGCGACTTCGGGCGAATACCGGTTCCACGGGCACCATGTGGAAACGCTGGACCGCGACCAGCGCGCGCTGCTGCGGCGCAAGCACCTTGGCTTCGTATTCCAGGGCTTCAACCTGCTGGCGCGCACATCGGCGTTGGAGAATGTGGAACTGCCCTTGCTCTATCGCGGAGACGCCAAGCAGGACCGTCGCAAGATGGCGCTGGATGCGCTGGACCGGGTGGGCCTTGCCGACTGGGCGGGCCACACTCCGGGCGAGCTTTCCGGCGGCCAGCAACAGCGCGTGGCGATCGCGCGCGCCATCGTCACCAATCCCGAGGTGCTGCTGGCGGATGAACCCACCGGCAACCTGGACAGCCAGCGATCGGTGGAAATCATGGAGTTCCTTTCCACGCTCAACCGCGATTCCGGGATCACCGTGCTGATGGTCACCCACGAGCCGGACATGGCCGAATTCGCCCGGCGGATCGTCCATTTCAAGGATGGCCTGATCGACCGCATCGATCAGGGCAGCGCCATCGTTTCCGACACCGAAACGGGGGCACCGGGCTGATGCTGGGCACGATCTTCCTCCTCGCCCTGCGCTCCATCCGCCGCCACGTGCTGCGATCGCTGCTGACGATGCTGGGCATCGTCATCGGCGTGGGCGCGGTTGTCTCGATGGTGACGCTGGGCAAGGCGACGACGGCGGCGGTGACGCAGCAGATCGCGGCGCTGGGCACCAATATCCTGCAGGTTCGCCCTGGGCAGGGCTTCGGGCGCGGCGGCGGCGGTTCTACCCCGCGCGATTTCGAACTGTCCGATATCGCGGCCATCCGCCAGCAGGTCGGCGGGGTGACGGCGGTGGCGCCCTCCGTCTCTTCCAGCGCGACCGCGATCTTCGAAGGTGCGAACTGGTCCACCACGATCAACGGCACCACGTCGGACTACTTCAAGATCTCCCCCTGGCCCCTGCAGGAAGGGCGGCTTTTTTCGGCGGATGAGGAATCCGCCGGCAAGGCGGTGTGCATCATCGGCTCCACCGTATCGCGCAACCTGTTCGGCAATGCCGATCCGGTGGGCAAGCGCTTCCGCATGGGCAATGTCAGTTGCGACGTGATCGGCCTGCTCAGCACCAAGGGGCAGGCCGGCTTCGGCGGCGATCAGGACGATACCGTGATCATGCCGCTCAAGACCGTGCAGCGGCGCTATCTGGGCACCACCACGATCCGGACCATCCTGGTCGGCATCGATGACAACTATTCCAGCGAGCAGGTGCAGTCGACGCTGACCAACCTGCTGCGCGAACGGCGCCGCATCACGGCGGGCAAGGAAGACGATTTCAATATCTTCGACACCAAGCAGATATCGGACACGCTGACGCAGACGACCACGATGCTGACCCAGATCGTTGCCGCCGTGGCCGCGATCAGCCTTGTAGTCGGCGGGATCGGCATCATGAACATCATGCTCGTCTCGGTGACGGAGCGCACGCGGGAGATCGGGATCCGCCTTGCCATCGGCGCGGTGGCGAGCGAGGTGTTGATGCAGTTCCTGGTGGAGGCGATCGTGCTGTCCTGTCTGGGCGGATTGATCGGGCTGGTGCTGGCCCAACTGGTGGTGGCGGTGGCGGTGCCGCTGATGAATGTGCCATGGATATTCGATCCCGCGGTCAACCTTGGCGCATTCGCGGTTTCGGCGGCGATCGGGGTGATCTTCGGCTACTTCCCGGCGCGACGGGCGGCCAGCCTCAATCCTATCGACGCATTGCGACACGAATAGCACTTCACACGAAGGAGGCGGCAGATGCGCGGACTGATCGTGGGCATGGCGAACGACCAGTCGCTGGCCTGGGGCTGTGCGGCAGCCTTGCGCGCCGATGGCGCGGAACTGGCCGTCACCTACCAGAACGACAAGGCCCGCCGTTTCGTGGAACCGCTGGCGCAGGAACTGGAAGCGCCGATCTTCGCACCGCTGGACGTGACCGACCCGGCGCAAGTGGAGGCACTTTTCGCCGAGATCGCAGCGCGTTGGGGTGGGCTGGACTTCCTGCTCCACTCCATCGCCTTCGCGCCCCGGCAGGACCTTCACGGCCGCGTCGTCGACAGTTCGGTGGAAGGGTTCTGCACGGCGATGGACGTCTCCTGCCACTCGCTGATCCGGCTGGCGCGCCATGCCGAACCGCTGATGAAGGAAGGCGGTTCGATCCTGACGATGAGCTTCTACGGGTCCGAGAAAGTCGTGCCCGGCTATGGCCTGATGGGGCCGGTGAAGGCCGCGCTGGAGGCCAGCGTGCGTTACCTTGCGGAAGAGCTTGGGCCGCAGGGCATTCGCGTCAACGCCCTGTCCACCGGGCCGGTGCGCACGCGGGCCGCATCGGGGCTTTCGCATCTGGACGAGCTGATCCGTCTCGCCTCGGACAAGGCGCCGCTGCACCAGTTGGTGACCATAGAGCAGGTGGGTCACATGGCGGCCTTCCTGCTGGGGCCGAAGGCGCGCTTCGTCACCGGGCAGACCGTCTATGTCGACAGCGGATACAACGTGATCGGCGGTTAGAGCAGTTTCCGATCCGATCGCATCGGATCAACCGCTCTAAGTTCCTGGTTTTCCGCGTTTTCCGAGTCATCAGGTGATTCCACCTGATTAGAAAACGCTCTAGTTGAACATCCGGGGATAGCGTTCCACGAACCGGTGCAGCCAATCCTTTCGCCCCTCCTTGCGGGCGCGCAGCAGGTAGATCAGGCCGCCCAAGCTGGCGATGAGCGCGCCGATGGTATCGACGATCAGGTCCCACATCGTGTCGGTCAGCCCCGATGGATCGCCCAGCATCGGCTTTTGCATGGTCATCCCGAAGATCTGGTCCATCGCGAACTCGAAGATTTCCCATAGGGCGCCCAGCGCCACCGCGAAGCAGAAGGCGAAGAATGCCAGGAACGCCGGGCGCAGGGCCATGTCCACGGCCTCCGTCTCGTTCAGCAGATAGAGCAGGAGGAAACCCAGCAGCCCCAGCAACACGCCCGAGCATGTGTGCAGTACCAGATCCCACCACCAGAACCTGCCGTAGAAATCGCGAAACTCGCCCAGGAACAGCGTCGCGAAAATGAAGATCACGGTGCAGACCTGGATTTCCACCGGAACGATGGCGATCACGCCGCGCCGATGGATCACCGGCAAGGCGATCACCAGCATCAGGGCGACGACCAGCACGGCCTGCACCCACCGTGCTGACCACAACAGGCCGGCAAGTTCGAAGGCCATCGCCGCCAGCATCGCATAGGTCACCAGCGCCTGCTTGCGGCCGATGGGGTGGGGTTCCTCGGTCATGCTGTTCCCTGCCGGCGTTTCGGGGCACCGGGATGCAACCATTCGCGGGGCGGACTTGCAAGCGTGACCTCGCTCCGCAGATGCGATAGGTCATTGGAGAGCGATCGATTTTCATCGGAAGAACCAGGATGCAGCAGGGCCCGATCATCGCCACAACCGATCTCAGCGCGCGCAGCGACCGCGCCGTGGACCGGGCTTTCGAACTGGCCCGCGATCTTGGCAGGCCCGTGAAAGTGGTCCACGTCGTGAAGTCCGAAGGGCACGCCGGGCTGAGTTCCGGGCAACTGGAACACCGCGTGCGCGAAACCCTGCCGGACCTTGGCGATGGCGCCGCGATACTGCTGCCGCAAGGCTCGCCGCCGGCAACGATCGCCAGAACCGCGGTGGAGGAAGGGGGCGCGCTGATCGTCGCCGGCGTGGCGCGCTACAATCAGATTTCCGATTATTTCCTGGGCACCGCAGTCGATTACCTGATCCGCCATGCGGACGTGCCGGTGCTGGTGGTGAAGCAGCGCCAGCGCGGGCTCTATCGGCGCATCCTGATTCCCACCGATTTCGGCGCGGCGTCTAAAGCGGCGATCCTGGCGGCAGCCCGGCTGTTCCCGCAGGCGGCGATCCGCGTGGTCCATGTCTTCCATGTCGGCTTCGAAGGCTGGGGCGTGGCCGAGCATGTGCGCGAGGAGACGCTGGCCCGCGCAGAGGCCGGAATGGCCGAATTCCTCGGTTCCGACGATTTCGCCGGAATCGCGCCGGGACGCATCGAGCCGATACTTGCCAATGGAGAGCCGGAGACGGCGTTCGGGCAGGCGATCGAGGACTATGAGCCCGATCTTGTCGCGCTGGGCACGCAGGGCGGCGGCGGCCTGCGGCAGGTGACGGTCGGCAGCCGGGCATCCTCTCTGCTATCGTGGGTTCGGCCGGACACTCTGGTCGTGCGGCTTCCCGCCGATTGAATGACCCAGGCTCCTGCACATGATGCCCTGATCGCTGCGTGGCTGGCTGCCCGATCGATCGGACGCGGCCTGCCTTTGCCCCTCGCCGATCGAGGCGGGCTGCGGGTGGATACGAACTTGCCCGCAGAGAGGCGCCGATGGGTCTTCGCGCAGCGCTGTGACGGATTGCGGGCACTCGGCCGCGAAGTGTCGCAACCGCAGCATTTCCTGAAGCTCTGCGGGGCGGCGGATGATCTGCTGGCAGAGCTGACGCCTGCATGGGTTCTCCAGCCGCAAGGCTACTTCATGATCGCGCAAGCTCCGAAGGCGGCGTCAAGGCCGCTGCCGAACGGCTACCGCCTTCAGATCGACCGAGATGGGCCGACCACCGCCGTGCGCATCGTGGCCGAAGACGATGCGCTGGCGGCCAGCGGCTATGCCGTGGAGGCGATGGGCGTCTTCATCTACGATCGGATCGTGGCCGATCCCGGGCACCAGAGGAAGGGCCTGGGCAACATCGTCATGCACACGTTGAAGGGGCACAGGGTCTCGACGGCAGCGCCCGAATTGCTGGTCGCGACCGAGGAAGGGCGCGCGCTTTACGAATCTTTGGGCTGGTCCGTCCTCTCGCCATTCTCGACGGCGGCGATCCCGGCCTGAAGGTTCGGCGTCTTTCGGCGAGGCGCTAGAGTGTTTTCTAATCAGGTGGAATCACCTGATGACTCGGAAAACGCGGAAAGCCAAAAACTTAGAGCAGTTCCTCGAACCAGCCGAGCTTGCGCATCAGCGCCTTCTCGCCTTCCAGCACGAAGAATATCGCCACGCCAATCGCGATCAGCACGGCGCCGTCGCGGATCGAGAGCGGGTGCGTGTGGAATATCTTCTGCAGCGGCGGGGCATAAGTAAACGCCAATTGCGCCACGACGGCGATGGCGATGGCCCAGAGCACTGCCGGCGTGCCTTGCAGGCCGGTGAAGCTCAGCGATCGCATGTGGAGGTAGCGAACGTTGAACAGGAAGGCGATTTCCGCGATCACCAGCATGTTCACTACCATGGTGCGCGCTTCCTCCACTGTGTCGCCCATGCGTTGTGCGCCGAAGAAAATGGCCAGCAGCACGGCGGAAAACAGCACCGAGACGGAGATCACGCGCCAGAGGAGGAAGGCGGACAGCAGCGGAGCGTCGCGCCGACGGGGAGGGCGCTCCATGATCCCCGGCTCGGCAGGTTCGAACGCAAGGACGAGGCCGAGCGTCACTGTCATGACCAGATTGATCCAGAGGATCTGCGTTGCCGTCATCGGCAGGGCAAAGCCGACGAGGATGGCCAGCACCACGGCGATCGCCTCTCCCCCGTTGGTCGGCAGGGTCCAGGCGATCACCTTGCGGATATTGTCGTAGACGGTGCGCCCTTCGCGCACGGCGGCGACGATCGAGGCGAAGTTGTCGTCCAGCAGTACCATCTCCGCCGCCTCTCGCGCGGCCTGCGTGCCGGCGACGCCCATTGCGGTGCCGACATCGGCCTGCTTGAGGGAAGGGGCGTCGTTCACCCCGTCCCCGGTCATGGCGACGATGGCGCCGCGCGATTGCTGCGCGCGCACGATGCGCAGCTTGTGTTCGGGGCTGGCGCGCGCGAAGACCGCAGTGCGCGGCACGGCCTCTGCCAGTTCCTCGTCGCTCATCGCCTCGATCTGCGTGCCGGTCAGCGCCTTGGGATCGTCCGCAAGCGCCAGTTGCCGCGCGATGGCCAGCGCGGTTCCGGCATGGTCGCCGGTGATCATCTTCACCGCGATCCCGGCGGAGCGACATTCGGCAATCGCCACGCGCGCTTCTTCGCGCGGGGGATCGATGAAGCCCATTAGGCCCAGCATCGTCGCGCCGTGCAGCAGCGCGAAGTCCAGCCGGTCGACGCCTTCGGGCAATGCGCGCATGGCGAAGCCCAGTACGCGTTCCCCTTGGTCGGCGGCGCGCGCGATGCCGCGATCCCAGTCTTCGGCCAGTTCCGCCGATCCGCCGAGGGCCAGCACCGCCTCCGGCGCGCCCTTCACGAAGACCGTGTTGCGCCCGGCATCGTCGCGGCAGAGCGTCGCCATCAGGCGATAGGTGGCATCGAACGGGATTTCATCGATACGCCGCCACTCGCGGCGGAGGCGATCGTCATCGATCCCCGCCTTGCGGGCCAGCGCGATCAACGCGCCTTCCATCGGGTCGCCCGTCACCGTCCAGGCGCCGTCGATCAGTCGCAAATGCGCATCGTTGCAGAGTGCGCCGCAGCGCAGGATGTCTTCGGCGGAGGCAATTGCCGCTTCGGGATCGTCCCCGGAGAGAGGCGCGATCGTCCCTTCCGGCAAGTAACCGGCACCATCGACGCGAAGTTCACGTTCACCGGCGATCACGCGGGTTACCATCATCTCGTTGCGGGTGAGGGTGCCGGTCTTGTCCGTGCAGATGACCGAAGTAGCGCCCAGAGTCTCCACCGCCGGCAGTTTGCGGATCACCGCCTTGCGTGCAGCCATGCGCTGAACGCCGATGGCCAGCGTGATGGTGATGACGGCGGGCAACCCTTCCGGCACCGCCCCCACGGAGAGGGCGACCACGGCGATCAGCGCGTCCACCTTGTCGAAATCGCGGAAGGTCACCGCGAAGAAGTAGAGCGCCACGCCGCACAGGAAGATCACCAACGTCAGGCGAGAGGCAAATCCGTCGATCTGGCGCAGCAAGGGCGTGACCAGTTCGGGCACGGCACGCAAGAGTTTGCTGATGCGGCCGATCTCGGTGCCGGTGCCGGTGGCGACGACGACCCCGCTCGCTTGCCCGCGCGCGACGAGCGTGCCTGAATAGGCCATGGGCGTACGGTCCGCCAGCGGGGCATCGGCCTCCACCGGCGCTTCCACTTTCTCCGCCGCTACCGATTCCCCGGTCAGCGCGGCTTCCTCTATGGCGAGGCCGCGCACGCGGATCAGGCGCAAGTCTGCGGGCACGCGATCTCCCGCCTCCAGCATCACGACGTCGCCGGGCACCAGCGTGCTGGCGTCCACGCTTTCGCGAATGCCCGCGCGCACGACATGGGCATGGTCGGAGACCAGGCTTTCCATCCCGCTCAACGCCTTTTCGGCGCGGCCTTCCTGCACGAAGCCGACCACCGCGTTGACCACGACCACCGCCACGATCACCAGCGCGTCGATCGCGTGGTTCAGCAGCAGCGCGGCGATGGCGGAGGCCAGCAGGAAGTAGATCAGCGCATTGTTGAACTGCGCCAGTAAGCGCAGCACCGGGCTTCTGCCGCGCGTGACGGGCAGGGCGTTCGGGCCATGGACGGCGAGCCGGCGGGCGGCTTCTTCCTCGCTCAGGCCGTCTGGCCCGGTTTCCAGTGTGGCAAGGGTTTCGCCGATATCCAGGGCATGCCAGTTGCGAAGCGTGTCAGTCTGCATCGAACCTCCCGGGGGGACGGAAGCGGTGATCGAACGGCGATCCGGCAATGCAAGGCCGGCAGGATCCCTTTCAGGCCCGTCGCAGCGGGACGGCGCTTGGGAGAATATATGGCCGGGCAATATACAACGCCCGGCGTGGCAAGCTTAATGCCATGAAATAACTTGGCATTGGATCGTGACGAAGGCAAGGCGGGCTTCACTCAGAAACATGCCGAAGGCGCTTTCCGCAAGGAATTCGCCTCGTGCTGTTCTTCGGGGTTTCGCATTTCGAACCCGAATTTCTCTTGCCATTCTTTCGTTTCTTGGGCGTTCAGCCTGTGAGGTGCGAGCGCGGCCTGCGGTGAAGCAATCTGCGCTGCGCGGCCCCGAACTGATGGCGATCAGGCGGGCAGTTCTGCGCGGATAGTTTGGAAATCCAAGTGAAAATGCGCAGTATCGATTGACGATCGCAAGATCAGGGCGCAGTCTGCGCGGCACGTGTTCTGCTCGTAATTCGATGATCTTTCGTAATTCAGGACTTTCGGTGCGTCCGGGATGGTCTTGGGCGGCTGGGCGAGTTCAGGAGGTAGGCATGGGCTGGATTATCGCGTTGATCGTGGGTGGTGTTGCCGGTTGGCTGGCCAGCCTTGTCATGAACCGTGATGCGTCGATGGGCATTCTCTGGAACATCGTCGTCGGTTGCGTCGGTTCGGTGATCGGCAATTTCGTTGCCAATCGGTTCGGCATCGGCGGATCGGTCAAGGAATTCTCTCTGACCGGCCTGATCATTGCCTTTTTCGGCGCGGTGATCCTTCTTGCCATCGTCAATCTCGTGCAGCGCGGCAAAGTGCGCTGAGGGAACGGGTTTCGGCGTGGATTTGCAGAGGACCGGATGAAAGCAGGAACGGGGCTGAAGCCCGGCAAGTCACGGATTTTGGCCGCGTCGCTGGTATTGGCAATTACGAACTGGGCGGGTCCGGCACTCGCGCAGGGTGCCAAGGCGACATCGCCTGCTGAATTCGCGCGGCGGATGGAGCATCTCAAGCCCGGTGAATGGGTTTGGGCGCCCACCGTCTCGCCTTCCGGACCGGTGATGGTCTACGTCGATCTCTCCAAGCAGATCGCGCTGGTCTACCGCAACGGCGTGCGCATCGCCGCCACCACGGTGTCCAGCGGCAAGGACGGCCATGCAACGCCCACCGGTGTCTTCACGATCCTTCAGAAGGATGCGAAGCACCGGTCCAGCAAATACAACAATGCGCCCATGCCCTATCAGCAGCGGCTGACATGGGATGGCGTGGCCCTGCATGCGGGTGGACTACCGGGCTATCCCGAAAGCCATGGTTGCGTGCACATGCCTTACGAATTCGCGCGCGAACTGTTCTCGATCACCAAGCTGGGCGTGACCGTGGTGGTGGAGGGTGACGCCGCCACGCACATGCGCACCAGCGACAACAGCCTGCTTGTCCCTTTCGACAATAAGGGGCGGCCCACCTCCCACCTTCCGCTGAACGGCAGCGAGCCATACCGCTGGCAACCGGAATTGCAGCGCGAAGGGCCGCTTTCGATCATCGTGTCGAAGCTGGACCAGCGCGTGGTCGTGCTGCGCAACGGGACCGAGATCGGCCGCAGCGTGGCGGAGATCGCGGACGACGATCACGGCAGCCACGTGATCACGCTGATCACCCGCAACGGCAAGCCGGAATGGGTCTATGTCGGCCTGCCCGGCCATGCCGAGGATGACGGGCGCGTGGTAGACGAAGCCGTGCTCAACCGCCTGCGCCTGCCGCGCGGTTTCTATGAGAAGGTCAAGGCTGCGCTGTCGCCGGGGGCCACTATCCTGGTCACCGACTCGCGCGTGGGGGCGGAGCCGCTTGAACATCTCACCGTGATCGACGCGGTGAAACCCACCCCCTGACAGGCAGGTCGAAGCGTTTTCCGATCGGATCGGCTTGCGGCCAGCACACATCGTCGATGGCAATCGACAGCGTCGCCGGGGATTGTAAGGTCATGAACCGTCTCCCTTGAAATTCTTCATGACTTCAGGAGAACTTGCGTGAAGATCGCCGTTTTCAGCACGCGCCCCTATGACCGTGAATTCCTGGAACAGGCCAACGAGGATGCTGGCGGGCGCCATCGTTTCTCGTGGTACGAATCCCGGCTTGGCGCGGCCACCGCCGATCTGGCGCGCGGGCACGACGCCGTCTGTGCGTTCGTCAACGATCACCTCGGGCGGGAGGAACTGGCGATATTGGCCGAACAGGGCGTTCGCCTGATCGCGCTGCGCAGCGCCGGGTTCAACAATGTGGACCTTGATGCCGCGCGGGATTTCGGCATGGAGATCGGCCGCGTGCCGGCCTATTCGCCCGATGCCATCGCCGAACATGCCGTGGCGCTGATCCTCTGCCTGAACCGCAAGATCCACAAGGCCTACGCCCGCGTGCGGGAAGGCAACTTCGCGCTGGAGGGGCTGCTGGGCTTCGACCTGAAGGGCAAGGTGGCGGGCGTGATCGGCACCGGCAAGATCGGCATCAACGTCGCCCGCATACTCAAGGGTTTCGGGTGCGAGGTATTGGCCAGCGATCCGTTCGAGACGCCCGAACTGGCGGAGATCGGCGGCCGCTACGTCCCGCGTGAGGAATTGATGGCGACGTGCGACATCATCACGCTCCATTGCCCGCTCACGCCGGATACGCGCCACCTGATCAATCGGGAGGCGATCGGAACGATGAAGCCCGGCGTGATGCTCATCAACACCAGCCGCGGTGCGGTGATGGATGCCCGTGCAGTGATTGCCGGGCTGAAAAGCGGGCGGATCGGTTTCGTCGGCCTCGACGTCTACGAGGAAGAGGAGGACCTTTTCTTCGAGGATTTGTCCGAACAGGTGATCCGCGACGATGTCTTCGTGCGGCTGATGACGTTCCCGAACGTGCTGATCACCGGGCACCAGGGCTTTTTCACGCGTGAGGCCATGTCGGCGATCGCGGGCACCACCATCGGCAACATCAGCGCGTTCGAGGATACCGGTGCGCCGCTTTATCCGGTTCGGGTCGAACGCCGGAACTGACCCGTGGCGGGGTTTGCGCTTCTTCCCATTCTCGTCCTGATGGTGCTGATGATCGTCCTGCGCTGGTCGGCGGCGGCATCGGGCACGCTGGCGGCAGTGACGGCGGCGGTCGTCGCGGTTGTCGCCTTCCAGTTCGGAGAGACGCCGGCCGATCTGGCCGGGCCGATCCTGGAGGCGGCATTCACCGCCGCGACCATTCTCTGGATCATCTTTCCCGCGCTTTCTATCCACGAATACCAGACCCGCGTCGGCGCCACGACGGTGATCGGTGAGTGGCTTTCCTCGATCTCCCGCGATCCGGCGGCGACGGCGCTGTTGCTGGGGTGGTTCTTCGCGATGTTCCTGGAAGGCGCCTCTGGCTTCGGTACCCCGGTGGCGATTGTCGCGCCGATGCTGGTGGCGCTGGGCATTCCTGCGCCGCGCGCGGTGCTGGTGGCCTTGCTGGGGCATGTGGTGGGCGGATCGTTCGGGGCGGTGGGCGCGCCGATGGTTCCGCTGCTGGAAGCGGCCATGCTGGATGAGCGGCGGCTGTCGCTGGAAATCCTGCTGCTACATGCCTGCCTGGGTTGGATGATGACGTTTTTCGTCGTCCACTATGCGACGATGGAGCAGGGCGCCGGCGGGGCCGTGCGGTCCGGCTTGCCGCATGCGCGCAGGATCGCCTTGATCGCCGCGGCATGCTTCTTTGCCGCCGCCGCCCTGATTGCCGCGCTTACCGGGGCGGAACTGCCGACGCTGGGCGGAGCATTGCTGGGCGGCGGATTGTTCGCGGCGTGGCTGCGGCGCGGCAGGGCGGCCTCTACCAAGGCTGGGCCGGGCGCGAAGGCGGTGGTGATGGCGGGCCTGCCATACGTGGTGCTGGTCCTGCTGATCCTGGCCAGTCGGCTGATCGATCCGTTGCGCACCGCCTTGCGCGCGAACCGGATCGAGTGGACGTACGGCACTGGCTTTGGCGATGTGATGCTGCCGTTCTACCATCCCGGCACAATGCTTTTCGTGGCCTTTCTGGCGACGGCGATAGTGCATCGATCCTCTCCTTCGGTGATGGGGGCGTCCATGGTTGCGGCGGCGCGCCGGATGCCGCCGGTCGCCCTCGCGCTGGTCGCCGTGCTGACGCTGGCACGGTTCATGGTGCATGGCGGCTTGATCGACGCGCTGGCCGTCGGCGCGACGACGCTGTTCGGCCGGCTTTGGCCGCTGGCAGTGCCGCTGGTGGGGGCGCTGGGTGCCTTCGTTACCGGGTCGGGAACCGCTTCCAACATCATCTTCGCCAACTTCCAGGTCGCGGCGGCGGATGCGGTGCGGCTGCCCTATGGGCTGGCGCTGGCAGGGCAGAGCGTCGGTTCCGCAATCGGCAACATCATGGCGCCCCACAACATAGTGGCCGGCACGGCGACGGTGGGCCTTGTCGGGCGGGAGGGGGAGACGCTGAAGCGCACGGTGCCGATCTGCCTTGGCTACACGGTGGCGGCGGGCGTGCTCATACTTTTGCTGCAGGCCGTGCTGCCCTAGACCGGCCGAAGCGAACAACAGGCGTCTACCAGAGTGCGACGTTTTTGTTTTTGTTTACGGGGCGCTAACCATTTTTTCGAAATTTGTCCGCCATTTTATTTCGCATTCGCTTGAGCGGTGTTGACTTGTTCATTGCGATGATTGTCTTATCCATGCAATATTTGGCGGCGACAGCGCGTGTCAGGGCATGCGTTGTGCTTGATAAGGCTGACATGATGGCGGCAGGCGTTGTCCCGGATTTCATCGTTGGATCAATGGCGAGCCACCGCACTGCTCAATTTTTTCCGCCCGTTTTTCCGCCCGTCTTTCCAGGCGTTTCGCGGCAGATGATTGTTCGTCTGCCCGCAAGGGAGTGCGTCGCAAGAACCTGAAGCATCTTCGGTTCTCCTGCGTCGCCATTTTCCGCCTCCTGCCCCAAGTCACCACCGAGCGCGGCAGGAGGCGGAAAATACCCCGCCAACCGAAATTCACAGGAATAAGTCCGAAAGACATTTCGGATCGGGCCATTTGGTGCCGCCGCCGGACTGTGTCCTGCGCGGGATGAGCAGATCAGGCCTTGTCATCGTCAGGTCGCACCGAAGGGCGATACTTTGCCCTCATCTAGTCCGCCTCGATTGATAATCGGAAATTTGCATGAACATCAGTACAGCGCGGCCTTTGATCGCATGACGTATTCTGGCAATGTCCCGCTATCGGCAGACGATTCCGGGAGATTGCCCACGGCCAGGGACCTCAGGATTTTCGGCGCTTCGTTCCAGCAGGCTCCTGCGGCTTGCATAAGCGCCTGTCTGCCTCCCGCCATTCCATGACTTAAAGGACCCCAACCCCGGAAGAGGATCCAAAAAAGGGGCGGGAAGAGGATCAACAAGGAGAAAATCCATGGACGCGAAGACCAGTGGCTGCCCGATGCACGGCGAACCCGTGCGATCGCTCCTCGGACGTACCAACCGTGACTGGTGGCCCAACCAGCTCAGCCTCGACATCCTGCGGCAGGGCGGGGCCGATCCCAGCCCGATGGACCCCGATTTCGATTATGCCACTGCCTTCAAGTCGCTGGATCTTGCTGCGGTAAAGGCAGACCTTACCGCGCTGATGACCGACAGCCAGCCGTGGTGGCCGGCGGATTATGGGCACTACGGCCCGTTCCTGATCCGCATGGCCTGGCACAGCGCCGGCACCTATCGCATCGGTGACGGACGCGGCGGTGCCGGCGCCGGCGATCAGCGCTTCGCCCCGCTCAATTCCTGGCCGGACAATGCCAACCTGGACAAGGCGCGCCGCCTGCTCTGGCCGGTGAAGCAGAAGTACGGCAACAAGCTGTCCTGGGCGGATCTGATGATCCTGGCCGGCAACGTCGCTTTCGAATCGATGGGCGCGCCGGTGCTGGGCTTTGGTGGCGGCCGTGCTGACGTGTTCGAGCCGGAGATCGCGGTCTATTGGGGCACGGAAGAGCAATGGGTCGGCCAGGGCGCCGAAACGCGCATCCAGCCGGAGCGTGAGATGGCGCTGGAAAACCCGCTGGCGGCGATCCAGATGGGCCTGATCTACGTGAACCCGGAAGGCCCGGGTGGCAATCCCGATGCGCTCGGTTCGGCCCGCGACATTCGCGAGACGTTCGCGCGCATGGGCATGGATGATGTCGAAACCGCCGCACTCACCGTGGGCGGCCATACCTTCGGCAAGTGCCATGGCGCGGGTGATGCCGCCAAGGTCGGCGCCGAGCCCGAAGGTGCCGATATTGCGCAGCAGGGCCTCGGCTGGCTGAGCGGGCATGAAAGCGGCTATGGTGATCACACGATCACCTCCGGCCTGGAAGGTGCATGGACGCCCACGCCCACCAAGTGGGACATGAGCTATCTGCACATGCTGCTGGATTACGACTACGAGCTGGTCCGCAGCCCCGCCGGTGCGCAGCAATGGCAGCCGATTGGCCAGAAGCCGGAAGACATGGCCCCCGGCGCGCACAGCCCGGATCGCCGCTTGCCGACGATGATGACCACCGCCGACATGGCGTTCAAGGAAGACCCGGAATACCGCAAGATCATCGAGCGGTTCCGCGCCGAACCGGCATGGCTGGAAGACCAGTTCGCCAAGGCCTGGTTCAAGCTCTGCCACCGCGACATGGGCCCCAAGGCGCGCTATCTGGGCGCCGAAGTGCCGGCTGAAGACTTCATCTGGCAGGATCCGCTGCCCAAGGGTGGCGGTTCGACCGTCGGTGACGTGTCTGCCCTGAAGGACAAGATCCGCGCCTCGGGCCTGTCGGTGTCTGAACTGGTGTCCACCGCATGGGCCTCCGCATCGACCTATCGCTCGTCCGACCATCGCGGCGGCGCCAATGGCGCGCGCATCCGTCTTGCCCCGCAGAAGGATTGGGAGGTCAACGAACCCGCCAAGCTGGCCAAGGTTCTGAAGGTCTATGAGGATATCAAGGCTGGATCCGGCGGCAGCGTCTCGATCGCGGACCTGATCGTGCTTGGCGGCGGCGTCGGGATCGAGAAGGCGGCGGCCGATGCCGGCACCCCGATCGAGGTGCCGTTCACGCCGGGCCGCGTCGATGCCTCGCAGGAACAGACCGACGTTGACGGTTTTGCCGTTCTGGAGCCGCGCGTGGACGGGTTCCGCAACTATCTCCAGGTGCCGTACAATGTCCCCACCGAGGAGCTGCTGGTGGACCGTTCGCAACTGCTGGGCCTCAGCGCCCCGCAGATGACGGTGCTGGTCGGCGGCCTTCGCGTGCTGGGCGTCAACTTCGGCGGGTCGAAGGACGGCGTCTTCACCACGCGCGAAGGGCAGTTGACCAACGACTTCTTCGTCAACCTGCTCGACATGAAGACGGCGTGGAAGCAAGTGGATGACGAGGCGGACGAAACCTTCATTGGCACCGATCGCGACAGCAACCAGCAGAAGTGGACTGCGACGCGGACCGACCTGGTGTTCGGTTCCAGCTCGCAGCTTCGCGCACTGAGCGAAGTCTATGCTGCCGCCGATGCGGGCAAGAAGTTCGTGAAGGACTTCGTGGCCGCGTGGGTGAAGATCATGAACGCCGATCGCTTCGATCTCGCGTAAGGGTGTGGGAGAATGCCCCATTCGGGGCATTTTCCTGCGCGGCACCGGCCCACTCCCCCACCCGACCTCCCACTAGTGTACCCTTGATGGGAGGTCGGCCCCCTCAGTGAGAAGGTCCCCCGGACCTTCTCGTGTTCTTCGGGACGGGAGTGGGCCGGTGCCGCCGAAATCCGCCTGCTGCGGATTTTCGATCCAGTCGAAGCGATGCGGTAAGGGGCGGGGGAGTGCGGTCTCCCGCCCCTTTCTCGTGTCCGCGAACGATGCGACAAGAGCTTTCGAGAATCGGATATAAAGATATCTTTATATTTGCTTTGAGCTGACTGAGCGGGTAGGGACGGCACCATCGCGGCACCCTTCGCCATCCCGGTGTGGGGGCCGTAAAGGCAACACTTCCAGGAGTTAGCGCCCGTGGCCACGACCACCGCCCCCGACTACGCCATTACCGACATCTCGCTCGCCGATTTCGGCCGTACCGAGATCGCCATCGCTGAAACCGAAATGCCCGGCCTGATGGCGCTGCGCGAGGAATTCGGCGCGTCGCAGCCGCTCAAGGGCGCACGCATCACCGGTTCGCTGCACATGACGATCCAGACCGCCGTGCTGATCGAGACGCTGGTCGCTCTCGGCGCCGAAGTGCGCTGGGCCACCTGCAACATCTTCTCGACGCAGGACCACGCCGCTGCCGCCATCGCCGCCGCCGGTATCCCGGTCTATGCGATCAAGGGTGAATCGCTGGCCGATTACTGGGACTACGTCGGCAAGATCTTCGACTGGTCGACCGACGAAAACCCCGACCAGACCGCCAACCTGATCCTCGACGACGGTGGCGACGCCACCATGTTCGCGCTCTGGGGCGCGCGCGTTGAAGCCGGTGAGCCGCTGTTCGAGCCCACCAACGCTGAAGAAATCGAATTCGTTCGCGCACTGAACGCCTTCCTCAAGGCGCGTCCGGGCTACCTGACCGCCTCGGTCAAGGCCATCAAGGGCGTTTCGGAAGAAACCACCACCGGCGTTCACCGTCTCTATCACCTCGCCAAGGACGGCAAGCTGCCGTTCCCCGCGATCAACGTGAACGATTCGGTCACCAAGTCGAAGTTCGACAACCTCTATGGTTGCAAGGAATCGCTGGTCGACGCGATCCGTCGCGCTACCGACGTGATGCTGGCCGGTAAGGTTGCCTGCGTCGCCGGCTTCGGCGACGTCGGCAAGGGTTCGGCTGCCTCGCTCCGCAACGGCGGCGCCCGCGTGATGGTCACCGAAATCGACCCGATCTGCGCCCTTCAGGCCGCCATGGAAGGCTATGAAGTCGTCACCATGGAAGACGCCGTGAAGCGTTGCGACATCTTCGTGACCGCCACCGGCAACGAAGCTGTCATCACTGGCGAGCACATGGAAGCGATGCGCGACAAGGCGATTGTCTGCAACATCGGCCACTTCGACAGCGAGATCCAGATCTCGGCGCTCGACAACTACGACTGGAAGGAAGTCAAGCCGGGCACCGACCTGGTTACCTTCCCGGACGGCAAGCAGATCATCGTGCTCGCCAAGGGCCGCCTGGTGAACCTGGGCTGCGCCACCGGCCACCCCAGCTTCGTCATGTCGTCGAGCTTCACCAACCAGACGCTCGCGCAGATCGAACTCTTCGTCAAAAACGACGAGTACAAGAACGAAGTCTATGTGCTGCCCAAGCACCTCGACGAGAAGGTTGCCGCGCTGCACCTCGACAAGCTGGGCGTGAAGCTCACCAAGCTGTCGAAGAAGCAGGCCGACTACATTGGCGTGCCGGAAGCCGGTCCGTTCAAGCCGGACCACTACCGCTACTGATTGGGTTGGAGGCGGGATTTGCGGTCGATCTATACAGATCGCCACATAATCCCGTCGTCCCCGCGAAGGCGGGGGGCCGCTTCCTTTCTTTCGTGCCCGCAGAACAAGCGGGATCCCCGCCTTCGCGGGGATGACGGGAAAAGAAGCGTCAAAGACCATACCTAACCCGCGAACAACATGGGGAGAGTACCGGCACCACGGTACTCTCCCCATTGTCTTTGCAGGCTGGGGCAAGCATAGCCTGAAGCGAATGGATCACGAACGCTTCGTCCCCCTCATCATCGGGCTGCTCCTCGCCGCATGGATGCTGGCGGCGGCCTGGGCGGTGCTTTCCGCAAGAAGCCGCCAGAAACGCGCAGAAGCGCAGCTTCGCTCCGCGCGCCGGCTGGCCCGCATGGTGGAAGAATCGCCGGCGATCCCGCTGCTGGTCCGCTCTGACGGCCGCATCGAGGGGCCGCCACGCGTCGCGCAATGGCTGGGTTTCGAGACGGTGCCGCAGTTCCTGTCCGAACTTGACGGCGGAGATCGCGGCCTGCCGACGGACAAGCTGGCCGAACTGACTGAGGCCGTGCGCCGCACGCAGAAGACCGCCGCGCCGTTCCGCATGGTGGTCACCCCACGCAATTCCGCGCGCTCGCTGGCACTGCGCGGCCATCTGGCCGATCCGCAAGTCTCGCCCGGTGGAGCCGCGCTGGTCTGGCTGTTCGACTTTTCGGACAGTGAGGGCGAACTGGTCCGCCTGCGTGACGAGGCTGCGCGCGCGCGCGGCGATTTCACCGCGCTGGTCTCGCTGATCGAGGCGGCGCCGATGCCGATGTGGTTCCGCCGTCCGGACGGCGAACTGCAACTGGTGAACTCGGCCTACGTCACCGCAGTCAGCGGTGAAAGCGCGCAGGGCGTGGTCGCTGCGGGCACCGAGCTGGTGGAGATCGTCGACGGCGTCACGCCGGCGCAAGTGGCGCGCATCGCCGCGCAGAAGGGCGCGCCGATCCAGCGCATCGTTTCCACCACGATCGACGGCCAACGCCGCGCCATGCGCGTCAGCGACTTGCCGCTGGGTGATGACGGCGTTGCCGGTTACGCGGTGGACATCGAAGACCTTGAGGAAATGTCGCGCTCCTTCCGCGCATTCCGCGATGCACAGCGCGCACTGCTCGATCAGCTTTCGGCGGGCGTCGCCCAGTTCGATGGCCGCAAACGCCTGAGCTTCGCGAACCAGCCGTTCCAGCGCCTGTTCAAGCTGAACCAGAACGCGCTTCAGGACCCGCCGGTGTTCGAGCGCCTGCTCGATGCCGCGCGCGATGCCGGGCGCGTCCCCGAAGTGCGCGATTTCCCGGCATGGCGGCGAGAGAAGGGCGCGTGGTTCGCCTCCAGCGAAAGCCATGAGGAAGCCTGGACGCTTTCGGACGGCACGCACTTGCGCATCGTTGCTCAACCGCTGCCCGATGGCGGCTTGCTGCTGATTGCCGAGGATCGCACCGAGCAACTGCGCCTTTCGGCCGTGCGCGACACGCTGCTGCGCACGCGGACGGCGATGTTCGACAGCCTGTACGAGTCGGTTGCCGTTTTCGCGCCCGATGGCCGCGTGCAGCTTTGGAACCGCCGCTTTGCCGCCGATTGGGGGCTGGAGACGGACTTCCTCGACACGCATCCGCACGTGGAAGCGCTGCTCAAGAAGATCGGCCCACGCCTCAAGCGCCCGGCTGAAGTCGAGACCGTGGGCAACGCCGTGCGCGCCGCCGCGCTGGACCGTGCGCAGAAGGGTGGTCGCATCGCCCTCGCGGACGGCCGCATGCTCGAATATGCCGGCGTGCCGCTGCCGGACGGCAATGGCCTGCTGGCAGTGCTGGACATCACGGATTCGCAGAAGGCCGAAGCCGCGCTGCGCGAAAGCAACGAGGCGCTGATCGAGGCGGATGCGATCAAGACGCGCTTCCTTGCCAAGATCAGCTATGAACTGCGCACGCCGCTCACCTCGATCGGCGGTTTCGCGGAACTGCTGGAAGCCGGCGTGGGCGGCGATCTCAATCCCGGTGGGCACGAATATGTCGCCGCCATCCTCGCCTCGGTCGATCAGCTTGGCGAGCATATCGACAGCCTGCTCGACCTGTCGCAGAGCGAGGCCGGCCTGCTGCCGCTCAAGAAGGAAGAGATCGACCCGATGCCCTTCATCCGCGCGGTGGTGGAGGAGCGGTCGGCGCGCCTAGAACGCGCCGGGTTGGTGCTGGACTTGCGCGCCGATGGCCTGCTGCGCCCGTTCCAGGGTGACCGCCGCCGCCTGGCGCGTGCCGTCGGGCACCTTGTCGACAATGCCATTGCCGCTTCGCCGCGGGGGCAGCGCGTCCTCGTGCAGATGGCGCGGCGCAAGTCGGCCGAGGGTGAGGACGTGGTGCAGATCCTCGTGCAGGATCGCGGGCAGGGCATGGACAGCCGCAGCCTTGCGCTCGCGCTGGACGGCATGAAACAGAGCGCGGACGGCAAGAGCGTTGAGCGTAGCCAGGGCCTTGGCCTGCCGCTGGCGCGCCAGTTGGTCGAGGCGCATGGCGGCACGCTGCGGTTGCTGTCCGAACGTGGCAAGGGGACCAGCGCCGTGGCGGAACTGCCCGAATGAAAATCGATCTTCCCGATCTCGCCGCGATGGACCGCTTTGGTCGCGCCATTGCCGAAGTCCTGCGGCCCGACGACGTGGTGGCGCTGGAGGGCGGCCTTGGCGCCGGCAAGACCACGCTGGCCCGCGCGATTATCGCAGGTCTCGGGCATCAGGGCGAAGTGCCGTCGCCCAGCTTCGCGATTGTCGAAGTCTACGATCCCCCGGCCGTGCGCCTTCCGCTGGTCCATGCCGACTTCTACCGCCTCGCCCATCCGTCGGAGGCGGACGAGATCGGGCTGGACGACTATCGGCAGGGCGCCGCGCTGATCGCGGAGTGGCCCGGCCATGCCGGTGGCTTCACGCATGAGCCGGGCTGCCTCTCGATTACGCTGGAAGTTGCGGAAGAGGGACGGATCGCCATTGTCGAAGGGGGGGCGGATTGGCGGGATCGCCTTGCGTTCTGACTTCGTCAGACCGGCGACCCCTGTTGTTGGTTTGTCGCATTTTCCGAGTTGTCAGGTGTTTCCACCTGACTTGAAAATGCTCTAGGGCGAATCCCGAAATGAGCACGATTCCCGCTAATCTCCCCGAGGGCCTTGAGCCTTTCCTTGCCGATGCCGGATGGCACGGTGCCGCTGTCGAACCGCTGGTCGGCGATGCCTCCTTCCGCCGCTATTTCCGCGTGCGCGGGTCGCACGGCGAATCTGCGATGCTGATGGACGCACCGCCGCCTACGGAAGACCCGCAGCCGTTCCTGCGCGCCGCGCGCTGGCTAGACGCCAACGGCATGCGCCCACCGCGCATCCTGGCCGAGCGGGCCGATCGCGGGCTGGTGCTGATGGAAGACTTCGGCGATGCGCGCATGCGCGACTACATCGACCAGTGGCCGGATGACGAGCGCGCGATCTACAAGGGCGCGGTCGATGCGCTGGTGCAGCTCCACAAGCTGCCGCCCGGGCCGTTCCTCGACTATTCGATGAGCGAGTACCAGCGCGAGGTGCGGCTGTTCCTGGAATGGTATGCGCCGGCGCAGAATCTCTACGTCGATGCCGCCGGCTTTACTGCCGCATGGGAGAGCGTGCTGGGCGAAATGCTGCCCCGCCAGCGCCCCGGCGTCACCGTGCTGCGCGATTACCATGCAGAGAACATCATGCTGCTGGGCGCGCTGGAGAAGCAGGGCCTGCTGGACTTTCAGGACGCACTTGTCGGCCACCCTGCTTACGATCTCGTCTCGCTGCTGCAGGACGCCCGCCGCGACGTTTCGCCGGAGCTTGAGGCCGAAATGTTCGACCATTACCTGCGCTCCACCGGCATGGACGGCGAAACGTTCCTGGCCGATTACGCCCGCCTTGGCGCGCAGCGGAACACCAAGATCGTCGGCATTTTCGTGCGCCTGTTCAAGCGCGACGGCAAGCCGCGCTATCTGGACCTGATCCCGCGCGTCTGGGCCCAGCTTGAACGCGATCTGGCCCACCCGGCGCTGGAGCCGGTGGCGCGCTGGTTCGATGCCAACGTGCCCGACGAACTGCGCGCAGCCAACGGCGGGAGCTTTACGGCATGAACCAGACGCCGCTCGCCAGCGATACCGCGATGGTGCTCTCCGCCGGTATCGGCAAGCGGATGCGCCCGCTGACCGCCACCCAGCCCAAGCCACTGGTGCGCGTGGCCGGCAAGTCGCTGATCGACCATACGCTGGACAAGCTGGACACGGCCGGCATCGCCAAGGCCGTGGTCAACGTCCACTATCTGGCGGATGCGCTGGAAGGGCACCTGAAGGTCCGCCGCAGGGGCCCGGAAATCGCCGTCTCCGACGAGCGTGAGCAATTGCTGGAAACCGGCGGCGGCATGGTCAAGGCCGCCCCGCTGTTGCCCGATACTTTCTTTTGCCTCAACAGCGACAACATCTGGCTCGATGGCCCGGTGGACGTGTTCCACGAACTCTCGCTGGCGTGGGATGAGGACAAGATGGATGCGCTGCTGCTGCTGGTGCCGCACCCGCGCGCGATGAACTACCGGGGGGAGGGCGACTTCCACCTCGATACCGTGGGCCATGTGATCCGCCGCAAGCCGGGCTATGTCGCGCCGTTCATCTATTCGGGCATCCAGATCGTTTCCAAGCGCCTGCTGCGCGACGCGCCGGAAGGGCCGTTCTCGACCAACCTGCTGTGGACGCGCGCGATCGAGGAAGGGCGGCTGTTCGGCATCGTCCATACCGGCCTGTGGTTCGAAGTGGGCTCGCCGGACATGATCAAGCCCACCGAGGAATGGCTGACCCGTGCCTGACAGGGCCGGGCGGAAAGTCTATTCCATTGCTGCCCACCGCGGTTTCGCCGATGCCCTGGTGGCGGGGCTGGCCGCACGACATGGAGAGGGCGAACTCGGCTTCGCCCGGCTGACGCTGCTGCTGCCTAGCCGCCGCGCGGTGCGTACGGTGACGGAAGCGTTCGTGCGCCACGCCGGCGCGGTGGAAAAGCCCGGCCTGCTGCTGCCGCGCATGGCGGTGGTGGGCGATCTCGACCTTGACGAAACGCTGGGTCCGCTGCTCGATCCGCTGGGCGCGGCGGACATTGCACCCGCCGCCGATCCCACGCGCCGCTGGCTGCGGCTTGCGCAGTACTTGCGCGATGTGGACGGCGCTGAGGCCGGCAAGGGTGCTGCCTTGCTGCGGCGCGCCTGGGAACTTGGCCGCACGATGGATCGCCTGCTGGTCGAGGGGATCGCTCCGCTCGACCTGATGAGCGAACGCGTGATCGGTGTCGTCGGCGAACTCGCCAGCCACTGGACGGACAACACGCGCACCTTCCTGAAAGTGCAGCAATACTGGCTGGCGGAACTGGCCGATCGCGGCGAGATCGACGCGCCGGAACGCCGCAACCAGTTGTTCGAGCATGCCGCGCACGAATGGCGCGCCGCGCCGCCGCCGTTCCCCATCGTCGCGGCCGGCGTTACCAGCGCCTCGCCCGCGCTGGCGAAAATGCTGCGCGTCGTCAGCGAATTGCCCGAAGGCAGCGTGGTGCTGCCGGACTTCGACCTTTCGCTGCCGGAAGACGTGTGGGACGAGCTTGGCACTGCCGGCAATCCGGCCGAGCCCGAAGATCCGCCGTTCGGCGCGCATGACGCGGTAACGCATCCGCAATATCACCTGAAGCTGCTGCTGAACCGCATGGGCGTCTCGCGCGAGGAAGTCTCCGCATGGCATCGCTCCGGCCCGGGCGCATCGCCGCCGTCGCGCAGTACGGTGATTTCAAACCTGTTCCTGCCGCCGCAGGCATCGACGCTGTGGGTAGACCTGCCGGTGGAGAAGCGCCGCCTACCGGGTGTGCGCCTGATGGAAAGCCCGCATCCCGAACAGGAAGCGCAGGCCATCGCCATTCTGGTGCGAGAGGCGCTGGAAGTGCCGGAGCGCCGCGTTGCGGTCATCACGCCGGATCGCGGGCTTGCCGCGCGCGTCGTCGCGCATCTCACGCGCTGGGGCATTGCGGCCGACGATACTGCCGGCCAGCCGCTTTCGCAGACGGCGGCCGGGCGGCTCATGCTGCTGCTGGCCGAAGTCATGGCCGATCAGGCCGCACCGGTGCCACTGATCGCCTTGCTGGTCCATCCGCTGGCAGGCGCGGGCGAGGGCCGCGCACGCTGGCTGGAATCCGCGCGTAAGCTGGACCGCGAACTGCGCGGACCGCGCCCCGGCGGCGGCCTTGCTGCGCTGGCGGAAATTGCCGAGGCGCGCAAACTGGGCGAGTGGTGGGGCGAAGTCGAAGCCGTGCTGGCGCCGCTTTTCGCGCTGGCGGAGGGCGACCCGCTCGACATGATGCTGGGCAAGCTGGTCGATGCGGCGGAGCAGCTTTGCGGAGAGGCGATCTGGTCCGGCGCGGACGGCCGCGCGCTCAGCGCCATGGTCGAGGATCTGCGCGCCGCTGCCGCATCGGCGGGTACGCTGTTCGATCCGCGCGAACTCCATGCCACGCTGCGCGACGTGATGGACCGCGCCGCCGTGCGTCCGCCGTGGGGCGGGCATCCGCGCGTATCGATCTACGGCCTGCTGGAAGCGCGCATGAGCCGCGCCGATTTGGTGATCTGCGGCGGACTGGTGGAGGGCACTTGGCCCGCCTCTCCGTCGCAGGATGCACTCCTGCCACCCGCCGTGCTGCGCGCATTGGGCGTGCCGGGGGCGGACTTCCGCATCGGCCTTGCTGCGCATGACCTTGCCGCAGCATTGGGCGCACCCGAAGTGGTGCTGAGCTGGGCCTTGCGCGATGCAGGCGGCCCGGTGATTCCTTCGCGCTTCGTGTTGCGTGTGAAGGCATTGCTGGGCGAGCAAGCGGAACGCCATGTCGAGAGCGAGGCGCCGCGCCTTGCCCGCATGATCGACGATGCCGTGCCCGTGCCGGCCCATCCGCGCCCGCAACCGATGCCTAGCGTGGAGCAGCGCCGCGTCGATTTGTCGGTCACTGGGCTCGATCGACTGCGCGGTGATCCTTACGAATTCTACGCCAATGCGATCCTTGGCCTGTCGCGCCTCGATGCGCTGGATGCGGAGCCGAGCGCGGCATGGAAGGGCGAAGTCGCGCACTTGGTCATGGAACGCTGGCATAAGGCCGGGGAGCCGGTCGATGGGCTGCACATGATCGCGCAGCAGGTCTTGGTGGAGAAGAACGCGCACCCATTGATGCGCGCACTCTGGTGGCCGCGCCTTTCCGCCGCACTTGATACGTTCCGCGACCTCGTACTGGCGCACAAGACGCACGGCCGCCGCGTGATCGCGACCGAGGCGCGCGGCGAAATGCGTTATCGCGAAATCCGTGTGCATGGCCGCGCCGACCGGCTCGATCGCTTGGCCGACGGCAAGCTGGCGGTGGTGGACTACAAGACCGGCTCCCCGCCGACGACGCGCCGCGTGGAGGAAGGCTTTGCGCTGCAACTCGGCCTGGTGGCGATGATTGCCGAGGCGGGCGGGTTCAAGGACCTGGCCGACAAAGTGATTCAAGGCGAGGCGGAGGCGTTCGAATACTGGTCGATGGCCAAGAGCGCCAAGGAACGGGACACCATCGGCTACACCACCACCCCGCTGAAGGAAGGCAACAAGCGCACCGGCGTGCTGCCGGATGAGTTCATGCCGCATACCGAGGACTATCTGAACGACGCGTTGGACCGCTGGATCCTCGGCACCGAGCCCTTCACGGCACGGCTCAACCCGGAACTGGGCTCCTATGCCGATTACGACCAGCTGATGCGGCTGGACGAGTGGATCACCTCGCTTGGCGGTCGTCCCGAGCCCAAGTCGGGAGAGGGCGCATGAGCGGGCCCGCTACCGTCCATCCGCTGCACGGCAACCAGATGCTGGCGGTCGACCCGCGTGACAGCGTCTGGCTTTCGGCTTCGGCTGGCACCGGCAAGACGCAGGTGCTGTCCTCGCGCGTGCTGCGGCTTTTGCTGCAGGAGGGCGTTTCGCCTTCGCAGGTATTGTGCCTGACGTTCACCAAAGCCGGCGCCACCGAAATGGCGGCGCGCATCAACGGCACGCTGGCCGAATGGGTGCGGCTGGAAGAGACGCAACTGTTCCTGCGCCTCGATGCCATCGGCGCGCCCACCGATCCCGATACGATGGCGCGGGCGCGCACGTTGTTTGCGGCCGTGCTCGATTGCCCGGGCGGGGGCCTGCGCATCGATACCATCCACGCCTTCTCGCAATGGCTGCTGGCGACCTTCCCGTTGGAGGCTGGGCTCGTTCCTGGCACCCGCCCGATGGAAGACCGCGAGCGCACTTTGCTGGCGCGGCAGGTGCTTTCTGATTTGCTGGTGGAGGCCGAAGAGGCCGCTCTGGGCGATCCGCAATTGCTGCGTGCCATCGCCCAGCTTTCGCTGCGGCATGGGCCGGATTCGGTGATGGACTTCCTGCTGCGCTGCGCGAACGCGCGCGAGGCTTGGTTCGGGCCGGGATCGTGGCAGGCGGGCGACATGCGCGATCATGTGCTGCGTCTGCTCGGCCTGCCCGGCGATGCGGGCGAGGACATGTTGGCGGCGATGTGCGCGGACGACCAGTTCGACGTGCGCTCGCTGCGCCGGTGCTGCGAAGTGCTGGCCGAATGGAACACTGCCACCGCGCACAAGGCGACCGACGTGTTGGTGCCTTGGCTGATGCACTCGCCGGCCAAGCGCGCCGAGCAGGTGGACGATATCTACGGTGCGCTGTTCACCAAGGACGACACGGTCCGCAGCGCCAAGAACCTTGCGAAGTTCGAACCGGATTACGAAGGCTATGCCATGCGCGTGGGCGAGTGCCTTGCCCGCATTCGCGAGGTGAAGGCGCTGTTGGGGCTGGCCGACCGGCTCGTCCCCGCGCTGCGCCTTGGCCGCGCTTTCGCCATCGCCTGGGACGAGGCGAAGCAGCGCGAGGGTCTGATCGATTTCGACGACCAGATTCGCCGCGCGGCCGATCTGCTGCGCGGACAGGCTTCGGCCGACTGGATCCGCTACAAACTGGATCGCCGCTTCGACCATATCCTCGTCGACGAGGCGCAGGACACCAATGCCGCGCAGTGGGACATCGTCTTCGCCATGGCGGAGGAGTTCTGGGCCGGTGAGGGCCAGCATGATAGTGGGCACCTCGACCTGATGCGCACGCTCTTCGTGGTGGGCGACTACAAGCAGGCGATCTTCCGCTTCCAGGGCACCAGCCCGGAGAACTTCCGCCGCGCGGCGGACCGGGTGCGCGGGCTGATGGACGATGCGGCGGACAACGCGGACATGCTGCGCAGCAGGATCGTGCCGCGCCGCCTTGTCGAACTCGGCCTCGATCGCAGTTTTCGCACCGCGCAGCGGGTGCTTGACTTCGTGGACGAGGCCATCGGCGGCATCGGCCACGGCAACTTCGGCCTGGACCGTCCGGCCGAGCGCCACGTCGGGCAGGAACGCCCCGGCTATGTGGCTCTGTGGCAGCCGGTGGCCGAAGAGGTGGACGAAGAAGAACCCCTCGAAACCGACGACAATGACGGCGCGCAGCCCAACTGGCTTTCCCGGCCGGATCGCCAGATGGCGGAGCGGATCGCCCGGCAGGTCAAGGCGTGGCTCGATCCCACCGGCCCCGGCTTTGCGCTGCACAAGGGCAAGCCGCGCCGCGCCCATGCGGGCGACATCATGGTGCTGGTGCGCCAGCGCAAGGAACTGGCCGGGCTGATCGTCGCGCGGCTTCATGCGGCGGGCGTGCCGGTGGCGGGCGTCGACCGTCTGCGGCTGGGCGCGCCGCTGGCGGTGAAGGACCTGATCGCCGCGCTGCGCTTTGCGGTGCAGCCGCTGGACGACCTGACGCTCGCCAGCCTGCTCGTCTCGCCGCTGGTCGGTTGGAGCCAGGAGCAATTGCTGCGCTTCGGCCATCGTGAGAGGCACGTGCGCTTGTGGGATCACTTGCGCACCCAATCCGGCCCCGAAATCGGCATGGCCATGCAGCAATTGGGCGAACTGCTGGCGCTGGCCGACTATGCGCCGCCGCAGGCGATGCTGCACTGGCTGCTGGTCGGCCCGTGGCAGGCACGCCGCAAGCTGGTCGCGCGGTTGGGTAGCGAGGCGAACGACCCGATCGACGAACTGGTCAACGCCGCGCAGGCCTATGTCATGACCGACACGCCCAGCCTTGCGGGCTTCCTGGCGTGGTTCGATGCGGGCGACGGCGAGTTGAAGCGAGAGGCCGATGCCGCGCAGGGTCTTGTCCGCGTGATGACGGCGCATGGGTCGAAAGGCCTGCAAGCGCCGATCGTCATCCTGGCCGATGCCACCGGCAATCCCGAAGCCGCGCGCGAGCGTGGTTTCGAACTCGCCGACCCGCGCGAGGCGCGCCGCAAACTGCCGCTGCCGCCGCTCTCGAAGGACGAGAAAGTCGGCCGCATCGCCGCGCAGATCGCCGAAAACCGCGAAGGGGACGAGCAGGAGCATTGGCGCCTGCTCTACGTCGCCATGACTCGCGCCGAGGAAGCGCTGTTCGTTGGCGGCGCACTGGGCAAGCGCGACACCGACGGCCCTGCGGAGAAAAGCTGGTTCGCGCGCCTGCGCACGCTGTTCGAGGACGGGGCGGAAGCGGAGGACGCGATCTGGGGCAGCCGTTGCGATTACGGAACGCCGCCCGCGCCGCTGTCGGCCGAAGTGGTATCCGCCGAACTGCCGCTGCGCGAACCGCTGCCGCGTTGGCTGGAACGCGTCGCCCCTGCCGAACCGCGCCCGCCGCGTCCGCTGGCACCATCCGCGCTGGGTGAGGAAGATGCGCCCGATCCGCCGTTCCCGCCGGGCGCCGGGCGCGATGCCTTGCGACGCGGTACGCTGGTGCACAAGCTGTTGGAGCGCCTGCCGCACGTTTCCGTAGACGCGCGCGAGGAAGCGGGCTGGCAGTGGCTGGCCCGCAATGCGGCCGACATGGACGAGCCCATGCGTCAGGCCATGCTGGACAGTGCCCTGGCGGTGATCCACCAGCCGGAATGGGCAGAGCTGTTCGGCCCGCAAAGCCTGGCCGAAGTGCCGGTGGCCGCCGTTGTCGGCGGGCAGGTGGTGGCCGGCACGATCGACCGTCTGGTGGTGGAGCCCGGCCGCGTGCGCCTGGTCGATTACAAGACCGCGCGTCGTCCGCCGGAACGGCTCGATCAGGTGCCGAGGGGCGTCCTGCGGCAGATGGCGGCCTATGCCGCCGCGCTGGATGTGGCCTTTCCGGGCCGCGCGGTGGAGGTCGCCTTGCTCTACACGTCCGTCCCGCGCCTGATCGAAGTGCCGTCCGATGTGCTGGCGGCGCACAAGCCGGACTTTTCCCCGCCTCAGTAAAGCTATGCGGACGGGGACGTTGCCACGCAACAATTCGTCCCTAGATTGCGTTCAACCCGAGATACCCCCGAGGAGTTCAATTTCATGGCGACCATCGCTGTTACCGATTCCAGTTTCGAAGCCGACGTACTGAAGTCGGACAAGCCGGTTCTTGTCGATTTCTGGGCTGACTGGTGCGGCCCCTGTAAGATGATCGGCCCCGCCCTCGAAGAAATCAGCGATGAGCTGGGCGAAAAGGTGACCATCGCCAAGATGGACATCATGGCCAACACCGGCATCCCGGCCGAGATCGGCGTGAAGTCGATCCCGCTGATGGTGCTGTTCAAGGACGGCAAGGCCGTCGCGCAGAAGCTGGGCGCCGCGCCCAAGAGCGCGCTGAAGGGCTGGCTCGAAGGCGAACTCTAAAGCGTTTTCTAATCAGGTGGAAATCACCTGATGACTCGGAAAACGCGGCAAACCAAAATCTTAGAGCATTTGGCCCGATGTAATCGGATCAAACGCTCTAAGGGTTCGCCGGGGTACCGATTTCCCCAAGCAGTAAACGGAAAAGCCCCCTTCGGCAGCGATGCCGAGGGGGTTTTTCTTTGCCCGCTCCGGCCGAAGACATCGAAGTGTAGCAGAAGTTTGCCAGCGGGGCGGCAATTCGGATAAGTCGCGGATATTGTGGGGGAACATGATGAAGGTGCTGCAGAAATTTCGATGGGTGGGTTTTCTGGGCGCTCTGTCCCTGACTTGCGCTGCGCATTCCGAAACGCAGGAAGTCGTGCTGCAGCCGTCCTCCGGGTGGAACCTGAAAGAGGCAAATGACGCCTGCACTGTTTATCGGCGTTTCGGGGCGGCCGACAGGCCCGTTCTGCTGCGGCTAAGCCGTTCGCATCTCGGCACCAGCAGTGCGGAAGTCACCTTGTCCGGCTATCCCGTGGAAGGTGTCGCGCCGGACGTGCCGGTGACCGTCGCTTTCGTGCCGGGCGCGCCGATCGACGGAGGTTTGCCTCTGTCGGCGCAAAATTCGCAGTTCGGCGCGACGATCATCCTGCGCACCCGTTTTGGCGGGAACAGTTCAGAAATCCGCTTGCCGGGCGTCGAGACCGCCGGTGCAGTGCAACGTGTCGCCATTTCCGCAGGCGACATGAACGTGATGCTGGAAACCGGAAGCATGGGTGAAGCACTGGCCGATCTGGATCGATGCGTGAACGATCTTTATTCGGGCTGGGGCGTCGATCCGACGATGAAGGGGCGGATTTCCAAGTATCCCAAGCTGCTGGATCCGATGGCTTTCACGGCCGATGTGCTCAAGCGATATCCGTTAGAACTGGCTCGGCTTGGCAAAGAGGGGCGCGTACCGTTTGTCGTCATCGTCGATGCCAACGGGGCGGTCATTGGATGCCATGTGGTTCAATCCTACGCCGACAAGGGGTTCGATGAACCTGTCTGCGACGCGGTTCGCAAGGCACGTTTCAGTCCTGCGCTCGATAGCGACAAAAAGCCCATGACGTGGGTTTTGGACAGCGCCGCGATTTTCAAGCTTTGAGAGGGTTTGCGCGTCGGCTTTGGCCTATTGAGATGGGATCTGCGCCCTAGCTACGACGATAATCAATTCGGGGTGAGGTAGCTGGTCGAGGGCCAGTCGCTTCCACAGTGGGTGACGGGCGATCACGGTGCACAGCGCGGTCCAGAATGCGTTTTCCCCTTCAAGCCGATGTCCAGCGTTGCGGGGCCAGGCGCGGTGCAGCAGGTCCCGCGCAAGATCGGCGTGTCCCGAGAGAACCAGATCGGCAAGGGTTTGAACGGTCACCGGAGTGCCCGCGCTGGCTTCCGGCGGATAGAGTCGGGTGACTGCGTGCTTGTCTCTTGCCCATTCAGCCAGTTCTTGGCGCATCGCCGCCGCTTGGGTCTCCAGTTGTTCGGCAGATGGTGGCGGGCCGACCATGGCCCTGAAATCGAGCGCGAAATCGCCGCCTTGCGGACCTGCTTTCCAGCGAACCGGCAGCTTCACGATCACTGCCCCGGCGTGCGGGGCGCCATTGAAGAACTCGATATCGAAAGGCAGTTCGAACGCGGGCGAGGCGCCGTCCGAGCGCACCGCCACGCTATCCATGCGTTCGTCCCGCAGCCGGCGTATCGCAAGTTCGGGTGTGAGGCTGATGACGAACAGGTCGCCAAGGCTGCCTGAGCCTCCATTGTCGCCGAGGACCACGAGGGTCGGTGTCGAGGCCGGCGAACTTGCGATCCACAAGGGCGTCACCACCATATACCCCGTGCCAAGCGGCGTAACCTTTTCGCCCTGCCGAACTTCGACGGCGCGGCAATAGGCGTCGGTGTCGCCGCCGGGCGGGCAGGGGGTCACGACCACGGCATCGCGGCCGTTCTGCCAGATCGTGCCCAGAGGCTGGGGCGCGGCCTCGGCAACCCCGGCGAGCGCCAGCGATGGAAAACTTGCGAGCAGAAAGAGGGGGATACGCATCCGAAGCCGCCTGTGAAATGCGGCTTCAAGTCTCATCCGGCTTGCCCGGACGGTCAAGGCGGCGCCCCCGTCGTTTCAGGGGAGAGCGATTTTCCTACATCGTAGTGATCTGCCACTCTTCGGCGTGGCAAAGCTCTTTGAAATCGTTGGAAATCCGGGGCTGTGCCGCTCGCAAGGTGACAGATCGGGCGTTCAAGGCGACACTTTGGCGCAAGGTGACACCTTTTGCCTCAGTACCGTGTCAACTGTGTCAACCGGAGTGTCACCTTGCGCCAAAGTGTCGCCTTGGGCGATCAGGCCTCCAGGGCGGCGAGGCGCTGGGCAAGGTCTTCGAAGAGGGCGGGCGAGGCGGCGCCGATCAGGCCCTTCCGCTCGATCTCGTCCGCGCGGTAGGGGCTGCCGTCGGGGCGCGCCGCCATGCCGCCGGCTTCGTTGAGGAACAGTGCGCCGGCTGCGTGATCCCAGGGCAGGGTGCGTTCGAAAATGGCCACGTCGTTCTGGCCCAGCGCGAGGCGGGGGTATTGTTCGGCGGCGCAGCGGGGGATGTCGACTATACGGTAGTGCGGGGCAACTTCGGTGCGGATCCGTTCGCGGCGCGATTCTTCGGTGAAGATCAGCGAGATCGCGGCGACGGGCGGCTGCTCGCCAGTGTCACGGGCGCTGAGGCGTTCGCCGTTCACCCAGGCGCCGCCGCCGGTAGAGGCGTGGCAGAAGCGGCCGGTCAGGCAATCGAGGATCCAGCCGCCCAGCGTCTCACCCTTGTCGGCCAGCGCGATCAGCATGCCGAACGGCGCCTTGCCGGACGCGAAGTTGTTGGTGCCGTCCAGCGGATCGACGATCCAGCAGAGCCGGTCCTTCAGCTTCAGCAACTCGCTCTCGTCGGCGAAGGTCGCTTCCTCGCCCACCACGGCGGCTTCGGGCAGCAGGGCGGTGAGGCGTTCGGTCAGGATCGCCTCGCTCTGCCGGTCGGCCACGGTGACGACGTCGTTCACCGCCTTGCTGATGATCTGCTCGCTCGTCAGCGACTGGTAATGCGGCAGGATCACATCGCGGGTAACCTCGCGCATGATCGTTTCGACCGCAGTGTGAAGCGTGGGGGTGATCATGCGGGAGGCCTTTGGTGTGGGGGTCAGGTAAGCGGGATCATGACCTGCTGGGCATAGCCCTTGCGCTCGCGGATGCGGGCGTACCATTCGGTGAGTGCCGGGAATTCGGGGCGCTCCAGCCCGAACTGGTCGAGCGGCAGGCTGAACCAGGTGTAGGCGTAGACGCCCATGGGAATGTCGCCGATGCCGAACTGGCCGCCGGACAGCCATTGCTGCTTGCTGAGAGTGCGTTCCAGGACGGTGAGGTGGGCGATGCAGGTCTTCACGTCGCGTTCGATGGCGGCCATGTCCCACTGATCGCGCGGGGTGCGGGCCATCGCCAGGAACGGTACGCGCTGCGCGTCGGCATAAGTGATCTGCCAGTCCATCCAGCGGTCGGCCAGCGCCCGGTCGATGGGATCGCGCTGGAACCAGCGCTCACCGCCGTATTCGGCGGCCATGTAGCGCAGGATCGCGTTCGATTCCCAGAGCGAGAGCTTGCCGTCCTCGATCATCGGCACCAGCCGGTTCGGGTTCTTGGCGAGGTATTCCTCGGTATAGCCGAACTGGCCGCCGATATCGTGGCGGACGTAATTGAGGCCCAGTTCCTCGGCGAACCAGGCGACCTTCTTGACGTTGTGGGAGTTCAGGCGACCCCAGATCGTGAACACGGGTGTGGTCATCGTTTGGCTCCGCCCCCTTAGCTGCGATAGTCGGCGTTGATCGAGATGTAGCCGTGGGTCAGGTCGCAGGTCCACACGGTGGCGGCGCCTTCGCCAAGGCCCAGATCGACCTCGATAGTGACGTCCTGCCCCTTGAGGTGGGCGGCGACGGGGGCCTCGTCGTAGTCGGCGAGCGGCAGGCCTTCACGCGCGGCCCAGGTGCCGCCGAAGCCGATGGAGAGCTTGTCGCGGTCGGCCGGCTCGCCCGCCTTGCCCACGGCCATGACGACGCGGCCCCAGTTGGCGTCCTCACCTGCAATGGCGGTCTTCACCAGCGGCGAGTTGGCGATGGCCATGCCGACCAGCCTCGCGCTCTCGTCCGAGACGGCGCCGGAGACGGCCACTTCGATGAACTTCTGCGCGCCTTCGCCGTCGCGCACGACAAGGTGGGCAAGCTGGCGGCAGACATCATGGATCGCGGCGGCAAAAGCGTGGGCGCCGGGCGAGGCGATCGAGGAGATCGGCGCGTTGCCGGCCTTGCCGGTGGCGAAGGCCAGCACGGTGTCGCTGGTCGAGGTGTCCGAATCGACGGTGATGCAAGAGAAGGTGCGGAAGTTCGCGGCGGAGAGGCATTCCTGAAGGAACGCAGGCTCCACGGCGGCATCGGTGAAGATATAGCCCAGCATCGTCGCCATGTCCGGCGCGATCATGCCCGAGCCCTTGATGACGGCGGCAAGAGTGACCTTGGTATCGCCGATCATCGCGGTCGCCGTCGCGCCCTTGGCGAACGTGTCGGTGGTGGAAATCGTGTTGGCTACCTCTTCCCACGAGCAGGGCTCGGCGGTGAGAGCCTTCTCCACGCCTTCGCGCGCCTTGTCCTTGGGTAGCGGCACGCCGATCACGCCGGTGGAGGAAACGAAGACCTGTTCGCGCGGGCAGCCGATATGGGCGGCGACCTGGTCCATGATCTGCTCCACCGCCTCGCGCCCGCGATAGCCGGTGAAGGCGTTGGAATTGCCGGCGTTGACGACAAGCGCGCGGGCATGGCCCTGCTTCACATTGTCACGCCCCAGTTCCACTTCGCTGGAGCAGCACAGGTTCTTCGTGAATACACCGGCTACGGCGGTGCCTTCGTCCAGTTCCACGTACGTCAGGTCGCATCGGCCCCAATCCTTGTACCCGGCACGCACTACGTGCGGGGTGACGCCGGCGATCGGCGGCATGGCGGGGAAGGGCGAGGCGAGCGGAGAGGTGGGATAGGCCATGGCGGGTGCCTAGCGCATGGCTATGACAGGTCAATAGTCGCCGTAGCGGCAATATAACCTGCAAGCCTTACGGCGATCTTCCGTGCGTAAATTGGGCTGCGGCGCTCTCTTGTGTGGACAGGGCGGAAAGCGGCCCCTATCTGATCCGCCATGGCAAATCGCCTGATCCTGACTTTGCTGGCCCTGTTGACGGGCCTTGCCGCACAGATCGGCCCTGCCGAAGCGCGTGCGTCGCAGGTGGCCAGCCTGCAGGTCGTGCTGATCGAAGCCGCCGTTGCCGCAAAGGCTCCCCGCGCGCCGGTCGGCCTTGCGCAATTGCCCGAACCGGGCCTGCGCAACACCCGCCGCCATGCCCCGCCGCTTGTCGCGGCGCCGGTTTCGCTGGCGGTTCCGGCAGTCCTGACCGGGATAGACCGCGCGCGCGAGTAAGCGCGCCGGCTTCATTCGCAGCTTCGCGAAACCTTTTCACGCGCTCCGCCAAGGGCGGCTGCGCGCATATCCGACTTTCATGACTTAAAACGAAAACAGGGATTCCCGCCATGTTCGGCGCACTCGCCAAGTCCATTTTCGGCTCGTCCAACGACCGCTACGTCAAGTCGCTCGACAAGATCGTCGCCCAGATCAACGCTTTCGAGCCTGTCCTTGAAGCCATGAGCGATGACGAACTGAGCGCGCAGACCGCCAAGTTCCGCCACCAGCTGTCCGAAGGCAGCACGCTGGACCAGATCATGCCCGAAGCTTTCGCCACTGTGCGCGAAGCATCGAAGCGCGTGTTCGGCATGCGTCACTTCGACGTGCAGCTGATCGGCGGCATCGTGCTCCATCGCGGCGAAATCGCGGAAATGCGCACGGGCGAGGGCAAGACGCTGGTGGCCACCACCGCCACCTACCTCAACGCGCTGGAAGGCAAGGGCGTCCACGTCGTTACCGTCAACGACTACCTCGCCCGCCGCGACGCGGAGCAGATGGGCAAGCTGCACGGCTTCCTGGGGCTGACCGTCGGCGTGATCGTGCCGAACCTTAACGAGTACGAACGCCGAGACGCTTATGGCGCCGACATCACGTACGGCACCAACAACGAATTCGGCTTCGATTACCTACGCGACAACATGAAGCATGAGCGCAGCCAGATGGTGCAGCGCCCCTTCAACTTCGCGATCGTCGACGAAGTCGACTCGATCCTGATCGACGAAGCGCGCACGCCGCTGATCATCTCCGGCCCGACCGACGACAAGTCCGAACTGTACATGCAGGTCGACGCAGTCGTGAAGCAGCTCGTGCCGGAAGACTACGAGGCGGACGAGAAGACCAAGAACATCAGCCTGACCGAGGACGGCGTCGAGAAGGCGGAGCGTATGCTCGAAGCCGCCGGCCTGCTGGTCGGCTCGAACCTCTACGACGTAGAGAACACGCAGGTGGTCCACCACCTCGACCAGAGCCTGAAGGCCGTGGTCATGTTCAAGCGCGATACCGACTACATCGTGAAGGACGACAAGGTCGTCATCATCGACGAGTTCACCGGCCGCATGATGGACGGCCGCCGCTGGTCCAACGGCCTGCACCAGGCGGTCGAAGCCAAGGAAGGCGTGCGGATCGAGCCTGAGAACCAGACGCTGGCGTCGATCACGTTCCAGAACTACTTCCGCATGTATCCGAAGCTTTCGGGCATGACCGGTACCGCCGCCACCGAAGCGGCCGAATTCTACGACATCTACAAGATGAACGTCGTCACCATCCCGACCAATGTGCCCATCCAGCGCATCGACGAGGAAGACGAGTTCTACAAGAACACGCTCGACAAGTTCGGCGCCATCGCCAAGCTGATCCGCGAAAAGCACGAGATCGGCCAGCCCGTCCTCGTCGGCACCGTGTCGATCGAGAAGTCGGAACTGCTGTCGGACTTCCTCAACAAGGAAGGCGTCAAGCACTCGGTGCTCAACGCGCGTTTCCATGAGATGGAAGCGCACATCGTCGCACAGGCGGGCAGCCTTGGCGCGGTGACCATCGCCACCAACATGGCCGGTCGCGGCACCGACATCCAGCTGGGCGGCAACGTCGAGTTCCGCGTCGAGGACGAGCTGAGCGACATGCCCGAAGGGCCTGAGCGCGATGCCGCCATCGCCAAGATCAAGGCCGAAGTAGGCGAGCAGAAGCGCCTCGTCCTTGCTGCCGGGGGCCTTTGCGTCATCGGTACGGAGCGTCACGAAAGCCGCCGCATCGACAACCAGCTGCGTGGCCGTTCCGGCCGTCAGGGCGACCCGGGCCTTTCGAAGTTCTACCTCTGCCTTGAGGACGATCTGCTGCGCATCTTCGGACCGGACACGCTGTTCGCCAAGATGATGAACAGCAACCTTGCCGATGGCGAGGCGATCGGTTCCAAGTGGCTGTCCAAGGCCATCGAGACCGCGCAGAAGAAGGTTGAGGCGCGCAACTACGAAGTGCGTAAGCAGGTCGTCGAATACGACGACGTGATGAACGACCAGCGCAAGGTGGTCTACGAGCAGCGTTCGGACATCATGGATGCCGAGACGGTCGACGATGTCGTGGTCGACATGCGCACCGATACGGTCAACACCATCGTTGCCGATGCCTGCCCGCAAGGTTCCTATCCCGAGCATTGGAATGTCGAAGGCCTCAAGGCCAAGGCAGCCGAAATGCTTGCGCTCGACGTGCCGCTCGAAGCCTGGATCGAGGAGGACGGCATCGACCCCGAACTGGTCGAGGAACGCATCGCCGCCATGGCCGAGGCACACATGAACGACAAGATGGCGGGCGACGATCCGGCGATCTGGCGTCAGGTGGAAAAGTCGATCCTGCTCGATCGCATCGACCATTACTGGAAGGAGCACCTCGCCACGCTCGACGCGCTGCGTCAGGTCGTGTTCCTGCGTGCCTATGCCCAGAAGACGCCGATCAACGAATACAAGGCCGAGGCTTTCGGCCTGTTCGAGCGTATGCTGGAAACTATCCGCGAGGACGTGACCCGCATTCTCTCGGTCAGCCAGCTGCAGATCCCGGAACCGGTTCAGCTTCCCGAACTGCCGGATTTCCTGACCGGCCACATCGATCCGCTGACCGGCATCGACAATTCGGCGGATGGCGATGGTTCGGCGCTGATGCCGGAACTGTTCGGTTCGCTGGCGGGCAGCCCGCAGGCCGGCGTCGGTGCTGGTGCTTCGGGCGAGAATCCCTACGCTGACCTGCCGATCAGCCGCAACGCGCTGTGCCCCTGCGGCTCCGGCCAGAAGTACAAGCACTGCCACGGCGCACTGGCCTGAGGCACATAAGGAAACGGCGGCCGCTGCACTTGCAACGACCGCCGTCTACTGGAGAACATCGAAGGGGCCGCGGCGTAGTGCCGCGGCCCCTTTCTCTATGTCAGAAGCTGACGCCCAGCGTGCCGCGCACGGTACGCGGCGCGCCGTAATAGGCCTGGTCCCACTGCAGGCTGGTCCAGTACTTCACGTTGGTCAGGTTATCGAGATTGACCGCGACGGAGACGTTCCTGGTTACCTGATAGCGTGCCATCAGGTCGACGATCGCGTAGTCGCTTTGCTCGATATAGTCGTTGTGGATCTTGCTCTGATAGCGGGCCGAGGCGCCGACCCGCAGCGCATCGAGGAAGGGCGGGGTGTAGCTGGCGTTCAGGCGCACGGTGTGGCGTGGGATGAAGGCGCGGGCATTGTTGCCCTCGTCATCCTCGATATCGGTCCAGGCATAGCCGCCCGAAACCTGCATGCCGGCGAAGACTTCGCCCGCCACATCCACTTCCACACCGTGCGACTTGGCATCGACGCCCTGATAGATCGTTTGGAGAATCTCGTCGTTGAATCCGACCGCTTCGGCCACGTTGTCTTCCTGCGTCTTGAACACCGCGACGGCGGCGGTGAGCTTGCCGCCGTTCCATTCGCCCTTGATCCCGGCCTCATAGGTCTTGCCTTCGAGCGGGGCGATATTCGAACGGTCGGCCGTCAGGTAGACTTGCGGGCTGAAGATCGTGGCATAGCTGGCATAGGCGGTCAGGTTGCCGGTCAGGTCGAAGGTCACTCCAGCGAAGGGCAGGAACTTCGTCTTGTCGAAGTCGAAAGGCGCGTCGTAGCTGGTGCCGCTACGCTTGGCATTGGTGACGTTGGCGCCGAGCATGACCTTCAATGGATCAGCCAGCGAGAGGCGGACAAGGCCGTAGGCGCTGGTGATCTTGGTCGTGTAGTCGGCCGTGACGCTGTAGTCGCCCCAGTTGGGATAGGGGAAGCTGCCTTCGAACGCGGTGTTGCCTGGCAGCGGCGTTCCGATCACGTCGTCATCCAACGATTCCTGCTCGACCAGTCGCGATTCGCCGTAGTTCACGCCGAGGACCACATCGTGCTCGCGCCCGGCGATCTTCAGCTTGCCGGTAATGTTGGCATCCACCGTCGTCTCGCGCAGCTTGTCGAGATAGGCGCCGGGATAGGCGACCAGCGTATCCCCGCTGTAATAGACGTAGAACAGCTTGGAATCCTGATTGCGCGCACGGCGCAGCACGGAAACCTTGCCGACCCAGCCATTGCCGAAGTCATGCGTCACGTCGCCGAACAGGTTGCGGTCCAGCGAGTACCAGGTCGACCAGGGCTGCGCCGAATTGGTCGAGCGGGCATAGGTCGCCGGCGTGCCATCGGCATTGGTGAAGGGCAGGGCGCCCCAGCTGACTCCGCGCGGATCGCTTTCCTGCCAGGAATAGCCGACGGTGGCGACGGTATCCGGGCCAAGGTCGGCGGCTGCCACGCCATACAGCGTCAGGCGCGAGGTATGGTAGTAATCGAGGTAGGAATCGCCATCCTCATAGGATCCGACGAAGCGCGTGCGGATGGAGCCATCCTCGTTCAGCGGCGTGTTCACGTCCACGTCGCCGCGGATCTCGTTGTAGGAGCCGTAGCTGAGGCTGGCGGTGCCGCCCAGTTCCTTGGTCGGGCGCTTGCGCACGAAGTTGATCGCGGCCGAAGGGTTGCCCGTCTGCGAAAGCAAGCCGGTGGCGCCGCGCACGATGTCCACCCGCTCGAAGATCGAGGTGTCGATCTGGCCGTTCTGGAGCCCGTAGCTGAGCGGTTGGCCGATGCCGTCGAACTGGAAGTTCACGATGTCGAAGCCGCGCGCGTTGTAATAGGTGCGGTCGGTTTCGGCGCTGTCGACGTTCACGCCGGTCGCACGGCGGAGTAGGCTGTCAACGGTGTTGAGGCCGAAGTCCTCGATCTGGGCACGGGTGATGACGGTCACCGCCTGCGGCGTTTCCCGCAGCGAGAGGTTGAGGCGGGTGGTGCTGTTCTGTGCGTCCACCGCGTAAGGCTGTGCCTGGCCGGTCACCACGATTTCACGGTCGCGCGTGCTTTCGTCGGTCTCGTCGGCCCAGGCGGCCGATGTGCATGCCATGCCGGCGACGATCGCCAGCGGCACTGCCAGAGCAAGGCGCGAGGCGCCCCTCATGATCCCGGTGCGATGTGTGCTATCGCTAGACTTCGGCCCCTGCGTGACGATCACTGATTGACTCCTATGATAATGCGACTGACTTGCAATAGCGGCGTGCATAGGCGCGCGACCTTGCTTGTCAATGTCAGCGCAATTTCAACGCAGGAGCGTGGTTTCCCGACCACAGGTGGTGGGGGGAAGGGCGATACTGTGGAATGGGGGAATGGCGCGGCCAGCTTGGGAAGCGGCGAAAAGGAATGGCTCCCCGAGTAGGATTCGAACCTACGACCATTCGATTAACAGTCGAATGCTCTACCGCTGAGCTATCGGGGAACAGCCTGTCGGTGTTTCCACCGTCGGGCGGAAGGGTAATCAATGAGCGCTGTGCACTTTGAGCCCTTCAGAAAGAAGTGGCTCCCCGAGTAGGATTCGAACCTACGGCCATTCGATTAACAGTCGAATGCTCTACCGCTGAGCTATCGGGGAGCAGCCTGTCAGTGTTTCCACCGCCGGGCAGGGGTGCGCCTATAACAGTGCCATCGGGATTGGCAACCCTGACTTTGACCAAAATGCTGCGAAAAGTTTTCCACAACGGACGGGCGCACGTGAAAGAGCCCGGAAAGGCGCGGTTTTACGCGGGCCCTAAACCTGGAACTGCTCGGCGAAAATCCGTTCCTCCAGCGTGAAGCCGGGGTCGAAAAGCAGCGTCAGTTCCTTTTCATTGGTGGCCCGGATTCGCACGGACTTCACGTCACGCACTTCCTTCTGGTCGGCAACGGCGGCCACCGGGCGCTTCTCGGACTCGTTGACGTGGAATTCCACTTCGGCGCTTTCGGGCAGGATCGCGCCTTTCCAGCGGCGCGGGCGGAATGGGCTGAGCGGCGTCAGCGCCAGCATCGGTGCGCCCAGCGGCAGGATCGGGCCGTCTGCGGAGAGGTTGTAGGCGGTCGAGCCCACCGGCGTCGCCACCAGCACGCCGTCACCCACCAGTTCCTCCATGCGCACGCGGCCGTTGATGCGGACTTCCAGCTTGGCGGTCTGGCGCGTTTCGCGCAGCAGGGAGACTTCGTTGATCGCGTAGTACTTGAATTCGCGCCCATCGTTGCTGACCGCGTACATGCGCAGCGGCGTCACCGGCACGCGGTGCGCTTCCGTCACGCGATGGATGATCGGGATATGATCGTGCGGCCCGTTCATCAGGAAGCCCACGGTGCCCAGGTTCATGCCATAGACCGGCTTGATGCTGTCACGGTCCAGCATTTCGTGCAGCACGTGCAGCAGGAAGCCGTCGCCGCCCAGCACGACGAGCACGTCCGCCTCTTCCGGGCTGACCCAATCGTGCGCATCGCGCAGCGCCTCTGCGCCTTCCTGCGCCTTGGTGCTATCCGAGACGACAAGGGCCAGCCGGGGTTCTTTGCTCATTTTCAAATCCTTCAAAGGCGCAACCGCTGCGCCTCCGTCATCCTTCCGGGGGACCTTTCGAATTTTGAAGGCTTTGGCAAGGGCGTTGCGCTAAGGAGGCGGCCATGGGCTCGAGAAGGGATGGGGCGCCGCAGGGCAAGGCCCGTGCGCTTGAAGACAGGTTGACCGGGATTCCCGGCCTCGAAGCCGTGCGAGAGCGCGTGGCGGGATGGCGTTCGGGCGGCGAATCGGGCGGCGGGCATGTTCACGCGATGCTGCTGGGCCTGCGCCGGCTGGATGCGATCAACATGGCCTATGGCGCCGATGCGGGCGACGGCGCGCTGGCGGAAGTGGCAAGCCGCATCGCCCATTTCGCCGGAGAGGAACTGGATGGGCAATGGCTGCTGGCGCGCGCCGGCGGTGGTTCCTTCGTGCTGGTTGCAAATGAAGCGTGCAGTCGGGAGCGATGGCAACTCGTGGCCGACCAGCTTGCCGGCGCCATTTCCAAGCCGGTGACGGTGCCCTCTGGCGTGCTGCGGTTGTCTCCGCGCATCGCGCTGGTGCGGACGCTGGCGGACGAGAGTGTCGATTCGATGATCGATCGGCTGAGTCTTGCGCTGGAATCGGTGCGCGACCAGCAGGGCACGATGCTGGCATGGGCGGACGGTGAAGCCAGCCCGCCGGGACATTCCGCTGCGCAGCTCGAAGCCGATCTGCTGGGTGCGATCGATCGCGACGAGATCGAGATCCTGTTCCAGCCGCAGTTCAGCCTGACGGACGATCGCCTGACCGGCGCGGAGGCGCTTGCGCGATGGAAGCACCCTCAACTCGGCCGCATCGGCGCAGGCGCGCTTTTCGCGATTGCGGAGCGGGCGGATCACGTTGCACCGCTCTCGCGTCATATCGCCGCCAAGGCGCTGGCCGCTGCCGGAGCCTGGCCGAAGAACCTGCGTCTTTCCATCAATGTCACGCCGGCGGACCTCGCCTTCGGCAACTATACGCGCCAGATGCTGGATCTCGTTCGGGCCAGCGGCTTCGCGCCGCGTCGCCTGACGCTGGAAGTGACCGAGCAGGCGCTGATCGGCGATATCGCGCAAGCCGCACAGATCATGGCGGAATTCTCCGCACAGGGCATCCGCATCGCGCTGGACGACTTCGGGGCGGGGTTCTGCAATTTCCGCTATCTGAAGGTCCTGCCGATCCATTACCTCAAGCTCGACCGGTCGATGATCGATGGGGTGACGACGGACAAGCGTGATGTGGCCGTGCTGCGCGCCATCGTGGCGATGGCCAAGGCGCTCGACCTTCAGGTCATTGCCGAGGGGATCGAGGAAGAGGCCCAGCGCAAGGTCGCCGCGCGTGAGGGCTGTGCCTATTTCCAGGGGTTCCTGCGTGCGCAGCCGATGAGCGTGGAGATGTTCGCCAAGCTGGCGCGGGCGGCTGGGTAGGGTTTGTTGTCGGCGTTGGGCCGGCCCCCCCGCTGCGACTAGCTTCACTTCGTTCAGCAAGTCTCGCTGCCCCTCCCGCTTGCGGGAGGGGCAGCGAGACTTGGCAGTTTACTGCCTTAGTCGCAGCGGGGTGGGCTAGCGCGACCTATCCCTTGCGCGCAACCGAAGCCAAGCCCTTGGTCAGCTGAAGCAAGCCGTTCAGGCGGCTCTTGGGATCGCCCCAAGCGCGCGTCAGTACCAGCTTGTTGTCCGGCCGCAGCTTCACCGTACCCTCAAGCCGTTCGGCATAGGCGATGAGGCCCACCGGGTTCGGGAAACTGTCGTTGTGGAAGCTGACGAGCGTGCCGCGCGGGCCCACGTCGATCTTGGCGATATGCGCCTCGATCGCCTGCCGCTTGATCTGGATGAGCTTGATGAGGTTCGAGGTCGCGGAGGGCAGCGGGCCGAAGCGGTCGATCATCTCTGCCGAGAGCGATTCGATCTCGTCCTTGCTGTCCGCATCGTTGAGGCGGCGATAGAGCGCCATGCGGACCGCCAGATCGGGCACGTAGTCCTCCGGGATCATGATCGGCGCTTCGACCGTGATCTGCGGGGACAGGCCGGAGGTATTCTTCTCCAGCCCGACGCCGCCCGCGCGGGCTTCGAGGATCGCGTCCTCCAGCATCGACTGGTAGAGTTCGAAGCCCACCTCGCGGATATGGCCCGACTGTTCGTCGCCCAGCAAGTTGCCGGCGCCGCGAATGTCGAGGTCATGGCTGGCAAGCTGGAAGCCGGCGCCGAGCGAATCGAGGTCACTCAGTACCTTCAGGCGCTTTTCCGCGACTTCCGAGAGCGCGCGGCCGGCCGGCGTGGTCAGATAGGCATAGGCGCGCAGCTTCGAACGGCCCACGCGTCCGCGCAGCTGGTAGAGCTGGGCGAGGCCGAAGCGGTCGGCGCGGTGGATGATGATCGTGTTGGCGCGCGGAATGTCGATGCCGCTTTCGACGATCGTGGTCGACAGAAGCACCTCGTACTTGCCCTCGTAGAACGCGCTCATGCGCTCTTCCACTTCGCCGGCGCTCATCTGGCCGTGGGCGGAGATGTACTTCACTTCCGGCACGTTCTTGGCCAGCCATTCCTCGACTTCGGCCATGTCGGTGATGCGGGGGACGACGATGAAGCTCTGGCCGCCGCGATGGTGTTCGCGCAGCAGGGCCTCGCGCATCACCATATCGTCCCATTCCATCACGTACGTGCGCACCGCAAGGCGGTCGACCGGCGGGGTCTGGATGGTGGAGAGTTCGCGCAGCCCGCTCATCGCCATCTGCAGCGTGCGTGGGATCGGCGTGGCGGTGAGCGTCAGGACATGGACGTCGGTGCGCAGCTGCTTGAGCCGTTCCTTGTGGTTGACCCCGAAGCGCTGTTCTTCGTCGACGATGACGAGGCCGAGGCGCTTGAAGTTTACCGACTTGGAGAGGATCGCGTGGGTGCCGCAGACCACGTCCGTGGTGCCGGCGGTCAGCCCGTCGCGCGTGGCCTTGGCTTCCTTTTCAGGGACGAGGCGCGAGAGACGGCCTACTTCCAGCGGGAAGCCGCTGAAACGGTCGGCAAAACTGGCGTAGTGCTGGCGGGCGAGCAGGGTGGTCGGGGCGACGACGGCGACCTGTTGGCCGGCCATGGCGGCGACGAACGCGGCGCGCAGGGCCACTTCGGTCTTGCCGAAGCCGACGTCGCCGCAGACGAGGCGGTCCATCGGCTTGCCTTCGGAAAGGTCGCCCAGCACGTCTTCGATCGCGTGCTCCTGATCCTCGGTTTCCTGCCAGGGGAAACGGTCGACGAACTGGTCGTAGGAGGACTTTTCGGGCAGCAGGGCCGGCGCGGTGCGCAGGGCGCGAGCGGCGGCGGTTTTCATCAGCTCGCCCGCGATCTCGCGGATGCGTTCCTTCAGTTTCGCGCGGCGCTTCTGCCACGCCTCGCCGCCCAGCTTGTCCAGCGCGACGCCTTCCGCCTCGCTGCCGTAGCGCGAGAGGACGTCAAGGTTTTCAACCGGGATGTAAAGCTTGTCGCCGCCCGCGTAAGTCAGCATCACGCAGTCATGGGGCGACTTGCCGACCGGGATCGACTGCAGGCCTTCGTAGCGGCCGATGCCGTGGTCCATGTGGACGATCAGGTCGCCTGGCGTCAGCGCCGCCAGTTCGGCGAGGAAGGCGTCCGAATCCTTCTTCTTTTTCTTCCGGCGGACAAGGCGGTCGCCCAGAATGTCCTGCTCGGTGACGACTTCGACCGAATCGTTGGTGAAGCCGGTCTCCAGCGGCAGCACCAGCGCGGCGCTGCGTCCCTGAACCGCAAGGCCGAGCGCTTCCTGCCAGGTTTCCGCCAGCTTGGGTTCCGGACCCTGAGCTTCACCGAGGATGGAGACGAGGCGGGCACGGCTGCCGGTGGAATAGGCGGCGAGGATCGCCTTGCGGCCGGTCTTGGCGACGGCGTGCAGATGCTTGGCCGCCGCTTCATAAGCATTGTCGCCGCGTGCGCGTTCGGGCGTGAAGTCGCGGGCATTGCCGAAGCCGAAGTCGATGACGGTCTTGGTTTCCGGCTGCGCGAAAGGATCGGCGCGATGGACCGGGAAGGCGGTGACGGCCTGCTCGAACTCCTCGCGCCCCAGATAGAGCGCGTCGGTCGCCAGCGGGCGGTACGATCCCGCCTTCTGGCCGGAGGTTTCGAGGCGGGCCTTGTGATAGTCCGCAATGTCGTTGAACCGCTCGTCCGTGGCGCCCAGCGCGGCGCTGTCGATCACCAGCAGGTCGTCGTCCGACAGGTGATCGAACAGCGTGACCAAACGCTCTTCAAAGAGCGGCAACCAGTGCTCCATGCCCGCAAGTCGGCGGCCGTCGCTGACCGCCTGATAGAGCGGGTCCGCCGTGGCATTGGCGCCGAACATCTCGCGATAACGGCTGCGGAAGCGCTTGACGCTGTCCTCGTCGACCAGCGCCTCGCTCGCGGGGAGCAGAAGGTGGTCGGGGACGGTGCCGGTGGAGCGCTGGGTGCCGGTGTCGAACAGGCGCAGCGTTTCCAGTTCGTCTCCGAAGAAGTCGAGGCGCAGGCCACCCTCAAGGCCGGAGGGCACGATATCGAAAATCGAGCCGCGCACCGCGAACTCGCCCGCGTCGATGGCGGTGTCGCTGCGCTGGTAGCCCTGGCGGCGCAGCAGCGCGATCAGGCTTTCATGGCCGATTTCCGCGCCGGGCTTCAGCAGGCGCACCGATTCGCGGATACGGAACGGCGTGAGCACGCGCTGGAGCACGGCATTGGCCGTGGTGACCAGCAGCTGCGGGCCGCTGCGCTTCTGCTGGAGCCGGTGCAGCGCGGCCAGACGGCGGGCACTGACGGAAAGGGCAGGGCTGGCGCGGTCGTAGGGAAGGCAATCCCAGGCGGGGAATTCGACGACGTCCAGTTCCGGCGCGAAGAACTGCGCGGCCTCTGCCACGGCGCGCATGGCGCTTTCGTTGTCGGCGATGAAGACTGCCCGGCCTCCAGCGCTCGTACTTGCCGCCGCGCGGGCAAGGTCCGCCATAACCAGCGGCTGGGCGCCGCGCGTTACCGAGGAGAGGGTAAGCGGCGCGGTCGCCGAGAGAATGCGTTGGAAATCGGCCATGCCGCCGCCAGTGTCCTTATAAGATCAGCGCGGGATATCGACGTAATCGAGCTTCATCATGCGGTCCATCAAGGGGCCGCGATATTCCTCGGGAATGCTTTGGGTGCCGAGCGCCCATGCCATGATGTCGACGTCTTCCTCTTCGATCATCGTCTCGAAGAGGTCGATCTCGGCATCGGACCATTGGGCGTGGAATTTGTCGAAGTAGCAGCCGATCATGTAATCGGCCTCGCGCGTGCCGCGATGCCAGGCGCGGAACTTGAGGCGGGCGAGCCGGCCCTGCCTCTGAGGTGTGAGTTCGGTCATGCCCGCGCCGTTACGATACGGCGCGGGCATGAGCAAGGTTTTGGGTACTAGCGCTGGATCACCTTGATGATCTCGCTGACGGGCCTGCCCGTCAGCGTCTTGGGCACTTCGGCGCGCAGCGTGGCTTTCAGTTCCTTATGATAATGGCGCCGCATTTCGCCCAATGAGCGCGGGTCGGCGACGATGACCAGTTCCGCGATCTCGCCCTCCAGCACTTGCTGGTTCAGCCATCCGGCCACGGCGGCGGCATGGGCGCTTTCGTCCAGCGAGTCGTTGCTGCCGTCGCCGGTGCGGGCCTGATGGCGCTTTGGCGCATCGCTTCGGCGCGCGCCGGCGCTGAAATTGGTGGCCTCAAGCGAAGGGGGCTTCATCGTCGTCAACTTGGGCACGGCTTCGGCACCGGAGTTGCGGTAGAGTTCGAAGTTCTCACCATCGACGATCGCGAAAACGGTTCCGTGCGGTACGAGCATGGTCGGCTCTCCTTTGCTGTTGGGGTCATGATGCCAACGTGGCTGTCCGCAAAAGCGTTCCCTCGCGGTCTGGCGAAACGCGCCATAGTCACGCTAAGAGGCTGACCATGCGGCCCGAAGCACTCAATTGCCTGTTTACCGAGACCGATTCCCTCGACGGGGTGGGCCCCAAGCTCAAGCGCCCGCTGGAAAAGCTTGGACTCACGCGCCTGCGCGATCTTGCCTATCACTTGCCCGATCGTTTCGTGGAACGGCGCGCGGTGACGAATCTGGACGAGGCGAGCGTGGGCGAGAACGTAATCGTCCAGCTTACCGTGCGGGAACATCGCGCCTCGTCCGGGCGCGGCCCGTTCCGCGTGCTGGCCGAGGATTCGATCGGCAATGTCTGCACGATCACCTACTTCGGCCGTGCATCCTACACGGCGAAGAAGCAGCTTCCGGTGGGCGAGACGCGCTGGGTGGCCGGGCGGTTGGACCAGTACGGCCAGATGCTCCAGATGGTGCATCCCGAACATGTCTCCGAAGACAGTGCCGCGCCGGTCGGCCAGCTTTGCGAGGCGATCTACCCGCTGTCGGAAGGACTGACGCAGGGGCGCGTGGGCGGGCTGGTCCAGCAGGCGCTGAAAGTGCTGCCGGAGCTGGCGGAATGGATCGAGCCCAGCCTCTACGACAAGATGAAGTGGCCGGCCTGGCGTGAGGCCGTGATCGAGGCGCATCGCGGCGTCCACGCTGCGGCGCGCGATCGGTTGGCCTATGACGAGCTGCTGGCCAATGCACTGGCACTGATGCTGGTGCGCGAGAGCAACCGCCGCCAGTCGGGCACGCCGCTGAAAGGCGATGGCTCGCTGCGTGCTAAGCTGAAGCTGCCGTTCGGGCTGACCGGTGCACAGAAGCGCTCGATTGCCGAGATCGAGGGCGACGTTGCGCAGCAGGCGCCGATGCTGCGATTGCTTCAGGGCGACGTGGGCGCAGGCAAGACCGTGGTGGCGCTCAACGCGATGCTGATCGCGGTGGAGGCGGGGGCGCAGGCGGCGATGCTGGCGCCGACGGAAATCCTTGCGCGCCAGCACTATGAGACGCTGACGCGGATGCTTCAGGGCACCGGTGTCGAAGTCGCCCTGCTGACCGGTCGCGACAAGGGCAAGGCGCGCGAGGCGATCCTGATGGGGCTGGTCGGTGGCTCCATCAACATCGTCGTCGGCACTCACGCGATCTTTCAGGACACGGTTTCCTACCGCAATCTCGCGCTTGTGGTGATCGACGAGCAGCACCGCTTCGGCGTCGGCCAGCGGCTGATGCTGGCGCGCAAGGGGCGGCGCACGCCGCACACGCTGGCGATGACCGCCACGCCGATCCCGCGCACGCTGACTTTGGCCCAGTACGGCGAGATGGAAGTCTCCAAGCTCGACGAACTGCCGCCGGGCCGTCAGGCCATAGACACGCGCGTCGTTTCGGTGGAGCGCATGGGTGATGTCGTGGGCGCTATCGCCCGGCATATCGAGACCGGGCAGCAGGCCTATTGGGTCTGCCCGATGGTCAGCGAGAGCGAGAACGACGATCTGGCAGCGGCCGAGGCACGTTATGCGACGCTGAAGGAGCGGTTCGGGGATGGCGTCGTGCTGGTCCACGGTCAGCTGAAGCCTGAGGCAAAGGATGCCGGTATGGAGCGCTTTGCCAGCGGCGAGGCTTCGGTGCTGGTGGCGACCACGGTGATCGAGGTCGGCGTCGATGTGCCCAATGCCACCCTGATGGTGATCGAGCAGGCAGAGCGTTTCGGCCTGGCCCAGCTTCACCAGCTTCGCGGGCGCGTGGGGCGCGGCAGTGAGAAATCGACTTGCCTGCTGCTGCGCGGCCAGCAACTCAGCGAAACCGCCCGCCAGCGACTGGCCCTGATGCGCGAGACGCAGGACGGATTCCGGCTGGCGGAAGAGGATCTGCAACTGCGCGGCGGCGGCGAACTGCTCGGCACGCGCCAGTCGGGTGACACACCGTTCCGCATTGCCAGCCTTGAACAGATCACCAAGCTGTTGCCGCTGGCCCACGACGATGCGCGTCTATTGATAGAGCGCGACGGCGGCCTTACCGGCCCGCGCGGAGAAGCGGCGCGGCTGTTGCTCTATCTGTTCGAGCGCGATTGGGGCGTGCAGCTTCTGCGCGGCGGATAAAGTCGAGTTAGAAAGCTGGGCCGGAAAGCCGGGGACGCTGCGATTGACTTGGCCGCGCGGCCCTGTGATGGCCTGCTCATGCCCCAGAAACCGGATATCCAGCTCGCCATTTTTGCCCAGGCAGTCGACGCGGTCGGCGGACAGCGCGTGATGGCGCGCTATATGGGGATTCCCGAGAAGGATGTGCGCGATTTCCTTTCCGGCGATGTTCCGCTGGATCGCAATGCGCTGCGCTCGGCCTCGCAAGGGCTGATCAAGCAGGCCGACATGTGCCGCCGGCTTGAGCGCAAGCTGTCGCCCGCCTTTGTGGAGAATATGACCGACAAGCAGTTGGAAGGGCTGACGCTGCCCGATGGACGGCCCGAGAACCATAAGGGCTGATCGAACGCAGTAGCGTCACTGGCAGGCGGAGGTTCTGATGGAACCTTCGCCTTTTTCTTTGCGCGTGCGATAGGCAACAAAAAACCCGGCGTTTCCGCCGGGTTGTTCTGCTCACCCGAGGGTGAAAATGGTCGGGGAAAGAGGATTCGAACCTCCGGCCCCTGCCTCCCGAAGACAGTGCTCTACCAGGCTGAGCTATTCCCCGACCGGTGGGCGTTCCGAAGACCGCCCTGGGCAGGAGCGCGCCTATATAGGGCGACTCACGGGGTGGCAAGGGGCCAAAATCGCTTTTCATGCGACGCGGCGATTTCCTCCTGTGGACAAGTCGGCGTTTTTTTCGGGAGCGGCCCCGGAAACGCGGAAATGCGCGACTATTCGGGCCATTGTTTGCGCTTCCTCGGAAAGATGACGGGCCGCGGCAGTGCCTTCTTCCACCATTGCGGCGTTGTGTTGGGTCGCGGAATCGAGATTTCCGACCCTTTCGCTGATTCGTCCGATCTCGCTGGCTTGCTCCTCGCAGACCTGCACGATGCGGGCGACGGCGCCGTCGATTTCCGAAATGTCGGTGACGATCGTTTCCAGCGTTTCGCCCGACCGGCCCACCAGCTTGACGCCTTGCGAGACCTGACGCGAGGAAGTGTCGATCAGGCCCTTGATGCGATTGGCCGCATCGCCGGACCGCTGGGCGAGGGCGCGCACTTGCGAAGCGACGACGGCGAATCCCTTGCCTGCTTCTCCAGCGCGTCCGGCCTCGATCGCGGCGTTGAGGGCGAGGAGGTTGGTCTGGAAGGCAATGCCGTCGATCAGGGCGACAATCTGCGCGATCTCATGCGCGGATTGTTCGATCGCGCTCATGGCGGAAACGGCGCTGTCCACTACGGCGGAGCCTGCCTGCGCATCGTCACGGGCACGAGCGGCATTGCCTTGCAGGGTGCGGGCGCTGGTGGCGTTTTCCTGCACGGTGACGTTCAACTGGCGCAGGGTGTTGGCGATGTCTTCCAGCGTGGAGGCCTGCTGCTCGGTGCGCTGGGCCAAGTCGTCGGTCGCGGTGCTGATCTCGCGCGATCCGGTTTCGATCTGGCGGGCCGCTTCGCTGACGCTCTGGACGATGGTGTCCAGATCGTTGGCGGCGGCATTGAAGAAGCCGCGCAGATCTTCGTAGCTTTCCGGGAATTCGCGGGCGAGGCGCAAGGAGAGATCTCCGCTGGCCAGGGAGCGAAGGCCTTCGCCGATCTGTTCGATCACCACGCGCTGGGCATCGGCGGCACGGGCACGTTCCCGCGCGGCGGCTTCCTGTACGCGCTCCCGCTCCGCATGGGCGGCGGCTTGCTCAAGGATCAGTGTTTCGAGGCGAGCGGCGATCATCACCAGCACGGCCGTTTCCAGCACGACGACCACGGCGTGCAGGATCACCCGGCCCAGTTCGCCGCCGTTCGGGAACACCAGTGTCGGCGCCACGAAGTTGGTCAGCAGGTGATGGACGGCGGTGATCGCGGCGGCGGCAAGGATGGGGCGCCAGTCGGCCAGGATCGCCAGCATGGCGATCGCGGCAAAGAAGATCATGTGGAGATCGACCATCCATTCCTGCCCGGACCACTGCCACAGCAGGGTCGCGGGATAGAGCGGCAGCGTGATGCCCAGCGCCATGCGGGCCTGCGCGCCATTGCCGCCGGCCAGGACAAGTAATGTAGGGACGATCGTGATCAGCACCGCTGCCACCACCGGGGCAAGGCCGGTCTGGACGAACGGCAGGCCGCCCAGGGTAACAAGCACGCTGAGCCAGCAGACGATCAGAAGCCCGCGGGCCCCCTTGCTTCGCAAATCTTCGAGTTGGTTCATGATGAAGAGGCCGGGTTGTTGCGGGGGGATGTGCCGCACAGGGATTCCGGTACGGCGAAAAGAAGCGCGCCTTGGCGCAAGGCGGAAAGCGTCGCGGCGGGGGAGGGCACGCGCACGAAAGCAGCGCCGGCGTAAGGGCCTGCGGCAAGATAGCCGGCATGCTCCCGCCGCGCCCAATCCACTGCTTCGGCGGGGGCGCCGGCGAGAGGCAGATAGAGCGCGGCACCACCGCGCGCCGGGGTGAGCGCAAATGCCATCGCGGCCAGCGCGATCAGCCCCTGAAGGGCCAGCGCGCAGTGCGAGACAGTCTTGCGTTCGGGGGCGGCGGTCATGTCTGCATTATAGATTGTCGCATCGCCGCGCGGCGGCGTTGACCATTACGTAAAGTTGCTCGGCCGGGGAGGCGGGCCTTGCACGCTCTTCCCCTTCGCGCCTTGCAAGGTTAGGTCATGGGCATGACTGAAAGCTTGCTCGAAGCCGCCGCTCCTTCCTCGTCCGGTGCCGGACGCCATTGGGAATGGCAGTACCTCGATCTCATGCGGCAGATCTGGGAGCATGGCGACGAGCGCATCGATCGCACTGGCGTTGGCACGCGCTCCATCTTCGGGGCGACGATCCGGTTCGACCTCTCGGGCGGGTTGATGCCGCTGCTGACCACCAAGCGCGTCTACTGGAAGACCGCGAGCCGCGAGATGCTGTGGTTCCTGACGGGCGACACCAACATCCGTTCACTCTGCGCGCAGGGCGTGGAAATCTGGACCGATTGGCCGCTCGATCGCTATCGCAAGGCGACCGGGGAGGACATTGCCCGCGCCGATTTCTCCCGCCGCATCGTCGAGGACGAGGGTTTCGCCAAGGAATGGGGCGATCTGGGTCCGGTCTACGGCAAGCAGTGGGTAGACTGGCCGGTCTATGAGCCGGCCGGTGACGGACTCTATAGTAAGCGCGCGCAAGGCGTGAACCAAGTCGCGCAAGTGATCGAGAGTCTGCGCAGCAATCCCGGCAGCCGCCGCCACATTATCGAGGGCTGGAACGTCGCCGAACTGGATGCGATGGCGCTGCCGCCCTGCCACAAGACCTATCAGTTCCATGTCGCCAATGGCCGGCTGTCCTGCATCCTTTATCAACGCAGCTGCGATCTTGGCCTCGGTTTCGCGTTCAACATGTGGTCTTTGGCGCTCCTGACCCGCATGTTCGCGCAGCAGTGCAACCTTGAGCCGGGTGAGGCCGTTTGGATGGGTGGTGATGTCCATCTCTATCTCAACCACGCCAGCCTGGTCGAAGAGCAACTGTCGCGCACGCCTTCGGGTGAGGCGCGGCTGGATATCGTGCGGACGCCCGATTCGATCTTCGACTATCGGATCGAGGATTTCGCCGTCTCCGGCTATGCACCGCAGGCCCATATCGCCGCGCCTGTCGCGGTGTAATGGGCCTTAGGGACGGCCCATCGAGATTGTATTGACATTACCCTTGGTTGAAATATTGTGACCTGACCGTGGAATTTTGAAACGCGCTGTTAACCTTTGTTTTCAGCGCGGCTTCACTCTTCCCGGCCCGATTCAAGGCGGGAGAGGAAGCAAGATGGCCGAAGGCCCGACACGTACAGGAAAGTCGCGCGGCAACCTGCCGCCCCTCGATCTCTATGTCCCCGAGCCGAAGTTCCGGCCCGGCGATCCGGTCGATTATTCGCACCTGGAAATCCCCGCAGCCGGCAAGCTGGCGCGGCCCGACGAGGGCTGCCCGGCCAGCGAGACTTGGCCGCTGACGCTCGACCTCGTGCGCGTTCTGGATGAGAACGACGCAGCGGTGGGCGCCTGGAACCCGAACCTCGATCCCGAAACGCTGCGCCGCATGCTCGCCTCGATGGCGCTGACCCGCGCGTTCGACGATCGCATGTATCGCGGCCAGCGCCAGGGCAAGACCAGCTTCTACATGAAGTCCACGGGTGAGGAGGCGGTGTCGATCGCCTGCGCCCATGCGCTGGCTTCGGATGACATGGTGTTCCCCAGCTATCGCCAGCAGGGCATCCTGATCGCGCGCGGCTATCCGCTGGTGGAGATGGTCAACCAGATCTACTCCAACCGTGCGGACCCGCTGAAGGGCCGCCAGTTGCCGATCATGTATTCGGCCAAGGACTACGGCTTCTTCTCGATCTCCGGCAACCTGGCGACGCAGTTCCCGCAGGCGGTGGGCTGGGCGATGGCCAGCGCGATCAAGGGCGACACCCGCATCGCCACCAGCTTCGTGGGCGAAGGCTCCAGCGCAGAGGGCGATTTCCACGCGGCGATGACGTTCGCGGCGGTCTACAACGCGCCGGTGGTGCTCAATATCGTCAACAACCAGTGGGCGATTTCCAGCTTCTCCGGCTTTGCCGGGGCGGAGCGCACCACGTTCGCGGCACGCGCGGCGGGCTATGGCATCGCCGGCCTGCGCGTGGACGGCAACGACATCCTCGCCGTCTACGCCGCGATGGAATGGGCCGCCAACCGCGCCCGCTCCAACCAGGGCCCGACGCTGATCGAGCACTTCACCTATCGCGCCGAGGGTCACTCCACGTCCGACGACCCCACCGCATACCGTTCCGCGCATGAGCGTGAGGAATGGCCGCTGGGCGATCCGATCATGCGCCTGAAGAAGCACCTGATCGCGCTGGGCGAATGGTCCGAGGAGCAGCACGCCGAAATGGACCGCGAAGCGGCCGAGCAGGTGAAGGCCGCCACCAAGGAGGCCGAGAAGAACGGCATCCTGGGCCACGGTCTGCATCACCCGTTCCACACCATGTTCGAGGACGTGTTCGAGGAACTGCCCTGGCATCTTGAAGAGCAGGCGGATCGGGCGATCCGCGAGCGGCAGAGCAAGTTCCCGGATTGGAAGGACTGATCATGATGATTGAGGAAGATTCGGTCAGCCTCCACGACGCGCCGACCCGGCAGATGAATATGATCGAGGCGATCAACGACGCGCTCGACATCATGATGGCGCGCGATCCCGATGTGGTGACCTTCGGCGAGGACGTGGGCTATTTCGGCGGCGTGTTTCGCGCGACGGCCAACCTTCAGAAGAAGTATGGCCGCAACCGCGTATTCGATACGCCGATCAACGAATGCGGCATCATCGGCGCCGCCGTCGGCATGGCCGCCTATGGCTTGCGCCCGGTGCCGGAAATCCAGTTCGCGGACTATATCTATCCCGGCATGGACCAGTTGGTCTCCGAGGCGGCGCGCCTGCGCTATCGCTCTGCGGCGGAATTCATCGCGCCGATCACCGTGCGTTCGCCCTTCGGTGGCGGTATTTTCGGCGGTCAGACGCACAGCCAGAGCCCCGAGGCGCTGTTCACCCACGTTTCCGGCCTGAAGACGGTGATCCCGGCCAGCCCCTACGATGCCAAGGGCCTGCTGATCGCCGCGATCGAAGACAACGATCCGGTGATCTTCTTCGAGCCGAAGCGCATCTACAACGGCCCGTTCGACGGATATTACGATCACCCCTCCAAGACCTGGAAGGGCCATCCGCTCGGCATGGTGCCCGAAGGCTATTATTCGATCCCGCTCGGCAAAGCGCGGATCGTGCGTGAGGGCGCGGCGCTGACCGTCGTCACTTACGGCACCATGGTCCACGTGGCCGAGGCGGTGCTGGCCGAAAAGGGCGTCGATGCCGAGATCATCGATCTGCGCACGCTGGTCCCGCTCGACCTGGAGACTGTGGAAAAGTCCGTGGAAAAGACTGGGCGTTGCCTGGTGATACATGAGGCAACCCGCACGTCCGGCTTCGGCGCCGAACTGGTGACCTTGGTGCAGGAGCGCTGCTTCTACCACCTAGAAGCCCCCGTGGAGCGTGTGACCGGCTTCGATACGCCTTACCCGCACAGTCTTGAGTGGGCCTATTTCCCCGGTCCCGTCCGCATTGGCGAGGCGGTCGATCGTCTGTTGAAGGATTGATTTGATGGGACGCTATACTTTCAGGCTCCCCGACATCGGTGAGGGCATTGCCGAGGCCGAGATCGTCGCTTGGCACGTCAAGATCGGCGACCGGATCGAGGAAGACGACCGCGTTGCGGACATGATGACCGACAAGGCGACGGTCGAGATGGAAAGCCCGGTTTCGGGCGTGGTCGTCGAAGTGGCCGGCGAGGCGGGTGACGTGATCGCGATCGGATCGCCGCTGGTGGTGATCGAGGTCGAAGGCGCGGGTAACGAGGTTGACGGTGGCAGGCCTGCCGAGACCGTTGCAGCGGTTGCTTCAGTGGAGGTGGACGTTGTGGAGGCGGCTCCTGCGCCGGCTTCGGCACCTGTCGCTGCCCCCGAACCGGCACCGGCGCCCAAGCCCGCTCCGGCTGAGCCTGCAGAAACGCGCGCGCCGACATCGACACCGGCACCGGCCGCAGTTCATGCAAAGGTCATGGCCAGCCCGGCCGTTCGCAAGCGCGCGTCGGACCTGGGCATCAATCTGGCCGAAGTCCGCCCTGCCGAAGACGGCCGCGTGCGGCACGGCGATCTCGACGCGTTCCTGTCCTACAATGCCTCGGGCGGTTTCCAGCCTGCCGGTATGCGGGGTAAGGACGAACAGGTGCGCGTGATCGGTCTGCGTCGCCGCATTGCCGAGAACATGGCCGCGTCCAAGCGCCAGATCCCGCACTTCGCCTATGTCGAGGAATTCGACGTGACGGCGCTTGAGGAAACGCGCGCGCAGTTGAACGCTGGGCGGGGAGATCGACCCAAGCTGACGATGCTGCCGTTCCTGATCACGGCGATCTGTAAGCTGCTGCCCAAGTACCCGATGCTCAATGCGCATTATGATGACGAGGCGGGCGTGGTGACGCGCTACGGCTCGGTCCATCTGGGCATGGCGGCGCAGACTCCGGCGGGCCTGATGGTGCCGGTTATCCGCGACGCACAGGATCGCAACCTGTGGCAGCTCGCCACCGAGATCGGCCGCCTTGCCAATGCCGCGCGCGACGGTTCCGCCAAGTCGTCCGAGCTTTCGGGTTCGACGATCACCGTCACTTCGCTCGGGCCGATGGGCGGCGTAGCCACCACGCCGGTCATCAATCGTCCCGAAGTTGCGATCATCGGTCCGAATCGCATCGTCGAGCGGCCGATGTTCGTGAAGGGCGCCGATGGCGTGGAGCGCATCGAGAAGCGCAAGATCATGAATATCTCGATGTCCTGCGATCACCGTGTGGTAGATGGCTGGGATGCGGCCAGCTTCGCGCAGGACCTCAAGAAGCTGATCGAGGCGCCGGCGCTGATTCTCGCAGGCTAAACCGGGAGAGGGCATTCATGGGCAAGGATCCGCGCGTCGACGATTATATCGAAAAGGCCGCGGACTTTGCCCGCCCGATCCTAACCCACTTGCGCGAAATCGCGCACCGCGCGCTGCCCGAGGCCGAAGAGGCCATCAAATGGGGCATGCCGCACTATCTGGTGAAAGGTAAGAACGTTGCCGGGATGGCGGCGTTCAAGGCGCACTGCACTTTCGTCATCCACGGAGACGGGCGACAGGGCGATGCCATGGGCCAGTTCGGACGAATCGCCGCGATCGGCGATCTGCCGTCTGAAAGCGAACTCATCGAAAAATTGCAGGCCGCTGAGGCGAGGGTGCTGGAAAAGGGCACCGCGCTGAAGCGTGCCGCGCCGCGCGCGCCCAAGGCGGAAATTCCGATGCCGGATGACTTCGCGGCGGCACTGGCGGCCTCTCCGGCCGCGCAGGGGCATTACGATGCCTTTTCACCGTCCCAGCAGCGCGAATATCTGGAATGGATTACCGAGGCCAAGGCGGAGGCCACGCGCACGAAGCGCATGGCTCAGGCAGTCGAGTGGATTTCCGAAGGCAAGCGCCGGAACTGGAAGTACGAGCGCTGCTGAGCCTGAATCAGCGCACGATGCCGCTGTAGGTTATCTGGCCGCGTCCACGCGCCGCGCTCTGCGCAGGAATGCGCCAGCGGACATGGGTGACGTCCTCGGGCGTTGCGAGGCGGTTGCCGATTCTCAGCGATCCGATGCGGCCCCAGGTTCGCCCGCCGTCGACGGAGACCTCCTGAAGGTCCTGCGCGCTCTCTTCATAGGAGAGCGCGGTGGGCATCGGATTGGTGATGACGAAGCTGCCGTTTCCGCCCGTGCGGGACCACGTGAGGATGGTGACGACCCGATCCCCGCGCATGAGGCGGCTGGCGGGCTCCAGGCGGCGGGAGGCGGCGGGGCCGGTCCGTTCTACATAGACGGCGCTGGCGGTCGCCACGGGGGCTTCCATCCGCATTTCCGCATGCGCCTGGCTGGAAGCGAGCGCACCGCTTGCGAGCGTGAGCGCCATGGCCAGATGGAACCGGCGGCCTGCTTTCATCGAGACAATCCTCTGCCGTCCTCGTGCGGACGGGACATTTCGTGCAATTCCAGTCGCCAAGATATGGTTAACGTCGATCGGCGCCGATCAGGGCGGCGTGTGGATGCCGCGAGAAAATTCGGGGTGTGGATAAAAACTTTTCATTGTTCGGGTCATTCCCGTTGACAGGGTGGGGCACCTGCCATAGAGGCGCGGCTCCCAAGCGGACGCAACCGCAAGAACGCGGGTGTAGCTCAGTTGGTTAGAGTGCCGGCCTGTCACGCCGGAGGTCGCGGGTTCGAGCCCCGTCACTCGCGCCACTTGGGAAAATGCTGGTAATCCAGCGACTTGAGGTAGTCTGAAAGCCTCACATACATTGCTGCGCGGGTGTAGCTCAGTTGGTTAGAGTGCCGGCCTGTCACGCCGGAGGTCGCGGGTTCGAGCCCCGTCACTCGCGCCATTTCCTTCACGGGAAGTGGTAAAGCAATGAAACGAAAAAGGCCGGGTTAACCCCCGGCCTTTTCTTTTGTCCGCGCGACTCATGTCAGCGTGAAGACAGGCGGCGAGGCGGCCAAAAAAGAATCGCGAGACGAAAATAAAAAGCGCCGGGGAATCACCCCCAGCGCCCGGTCTCCATCCAGATCAGGAACCGCTTCAGCGGCAATATCCAGACGACACCTAGAGTGACGTAGACCGGCGTCTGGAACAGCGGATGCCATTCGGCCATCACCGGGGCCAGATAACGCGCGATCAAAAGGCCATAGGCGATCAGGACGGCGAACAGCCCCAACACGCCGAGCGGGATTCTGAGAGTCGGTGTCTCTCGCAAGGTCAGATCGCTCCCTCATATATTCTGGTCGGCGTCACCACCGCGTCGAGGATGCGGTCGTGCGGTTCCATGGGGAGGGTGTCGGCCAACTGGCAATCCCAGGCAAGCCCGATTGCGGGCACGTCGGGATTGGCATCGAGCCAGCGATCGTAATGGCCGCCGCCCTGGCCCAGTCGATGCCCTTCCGCCGTGAAGGCCAGCAGCGGCACGATGACGATGGCGGGAACCACCGGATCGCTTTCGGGAAGCGGTTGAAGTGCGCCCCAGGGGCCGATCGTCAGCTGTTCCTCGTCGAAGGGATTGTCCCAGCGGCGGAACTTCATCGGCGATTCGCGCGATTCGAACCACGGCAGGGCGACCCTGCGCCCGTTTTCGGACAGCCAGCGCGCCCAGCCGAAGGCCGGGGCTTCATCGCCGATCGGGGCGTAGAGGCCGATGGTCAGCCCCTCCGGCATCATCTCGGCCACGGGTGCGGGCGGCCGGTTCAGCACCAGCGCGCGCAGCCCCTGCGGGAGGGCGGCAACATGTTCGGCCCGTGCCGCGCGATGTTTACGGCGCAGCGCGGTCTTTTCGGTCGCGGGGGAGAGAGGGGGTGACGAATCCACCGGTGATCCCATTCCTGGCATTCGGAGCCGCACAGTAACACCTGCGGTCTCTTTCGGCATGTTGGATTTCCAACATGACATATGTTGGAAAGGGCGAGTTTCCGCGGGGCTGGGTTAAGCCCCCGAAAGGGTCGTTTGGGGAGGGGGTGACGGGTCCACCATGGGTCGGTTGCCTAGAAATCCTCTGACGCCTTCACGTCAGGTGGGGACCATGTATTCCGGACCAGGGTCCAGACAGGGACAGCCCCCTTGGATTTGCTTATAGCCTCAGGGATGTTCGAACGGCTCGTGCCGGGCAGATCCCGTCCCCCCCTAATTAGGAGGTCTTGGCCGATCCCTCAAGGAGGTCGGCGAGATTTTCGATGCGTTCGGCGATTGCGCTGAGCCGTGCGGCCATTTCCGGCGGAAATTCTGGGGCCGAAGCGGGGGGCGGAGCGGGGGCTGGAGCCGGCTCGGGCGCCGGAGGGGGCGCGGAAACCGCCGGAGCGGCAGCCGCTTCGCGCAAGTTATGCACTTCATCCGCCAGCATGATCGCCGCGAACAGCAGCATGCGCGTCTCGGTCTGGCCGACGGCGCCGGCTGCGGCCACTTTCTCGTCGATCAGGCGGCCGAGGTATTCGACATGCGGTTCCTGCCCGTCCGCGCAGGCCAGGGTGAAGCTGCGCCCGCCGATGGTGAGGTTGACGTTGCTCATCGCTGATCTCGCGCCGCCGGTTTCGCCAGCAGCTCGTCGAGTTCGCCCAGCGCGTGTTCCACCGTGGTCCGCAGGCGTGCATCGCGCGCCCGCTGCTCTACTGTTTCGGGGATCGCCTTGTCGAGGCGCGCAAGTGCCGCCTCGATGCGTTCAACGACCTGGCCGATCGATACTTCATTCATGGAACTCGGTTACCGCGAAACCGCGAAAAGGCAAGAAATCCGCACGGTTTGCCGACAATTGCTTCGACGAAACGAAGAGTTTGTGCCACCACGCGATGGTCCGAGGGCCACGCATGATTGCGGTGCGGGTGAACTTGACGCCCGCTGGCCTCTCCCTAAAGGGGGTCGGCAAGCCGAATCGTTCCTTTTTCCGTTTACCGGAGCCACCCGATGACCCTTGCAGCCGACCGTCTCGCGCCGATGGCCAACGCCATCCGGGCGCTTTCCATGGACGCGGTACAGGCCGCCAACAGCGGCCACCCCGGCATGCCGATGGGCATGGCCGATGTCGCCACCGTCCTCTTCTCGAAGTTCCTGAAGTTCGATCCTGCACAGCCCAAGTGGGCCGATCGCGACCGCTTCGTGCTGTCCGCCGGCCACGGCTCGATGCTGATCTACTCGCTGCTCCACCTGACCGGCTATGCCAGCCCGACGATGGACGACATCCGGAACTTCCGCCAGCTTGGCTCGGTCTGCGCCGGCCACCCGGAAAACTTCCTGATCGAAGGCGTCGAGTGCACCACCGGCCCGCTGGGCCAGGGCTTGGCCATGGCCGTCGGCATGGCGATGGCGGAGCGTCAGCTCAACGCCACGTTCGGCGACGATCTGGTCGACCACAAGACCTGGGTGATCGCCGGTGACGGCTGCCTGATGGAAGGCATCAACCACGAAGCCATCGGTCTGGCCGGCACGCTGAAGCTGGGCCGCCTGAAGGTCCTGTGGGACGACAACAAGATCACCATCGATGGCGACACCTCGCTTTCGACCAGCGAAGACATTCCGGCGCGCTACCGCGCTTCGGGCTGGGACGTGTTCGAGTGCGATGGCCATGACTTCGCCGACATCGAACGCGCGCTGGGCCAGGCTGCCGCTTCGGACAAGCCCACGCTCGTTGCCTGCAAGACGGTGATCGGCAAGGGCGCCCCCAACAAGCAGGGCGGCCACGACGTTCACGGTTCCGCGCTGGGCGAGGCGGAAGTGGCCGCTGCCCGCGAATATCTGGGCTGGACCTCGGCTCCGTTCGAAGTGCCCGCCGAAATCCTGGCCGACTGGCGTTCGCTGGGCGAAGCTGGCGCGCAGGCCCACGCCGAATGGTTCGCCCGCCTGGCCGCTTCGGACAAGGGTGAGGAATTCACCCGTCGCATGGCCGGCGAGCTGCCAGAAACCGACGCGATCCGCGCCAAGCTGGCTGAATGGCTGGAAGGCGAATCCACCGTCGCCACCCGCAAGGCCTCGGAAAACTGGCTGAACGTGCTGGCTCCGGCGATCCCCGAGATGATCGGCGGCTCGGCCGACCTTACCGGCTCGAACAACACCAAGGCCAAGTGCCAGGACCCGTTCACGCCGGACAACTACGGCGGCCGCTACGTCTATTACGGCATCCGTGAATTCGGCATGGCCGCTGCCCTGAACGGCATGGCGCTGCACGGCGGCGTGATCCCCTACGGCGGCACCTTCCTGATCTTCTCGGACTACTGCCGCAATGCGATCCGCCTGTCGGCGCTGCAGCAGACCCGCGCGATCTACGTGCTGACCCACGATTCGATCGGCCTTGGCGAAGACGGTCCGACCCACCAGCCGGTCGAGCATGTCATGTCGATGCGCATGATCCCGAACCTCTACGTGTTCCGCCCGGCCGACGTGATCGAGACGGCGGAGTGCTGGAACGTCGCCCTGGAATCGCAGGATACGCCTTCGGTGCTGGCGCTTACCCGCCAGAACCTGCCGCAGCTGCGCAAGACCGGCGACATGCTCTCGGCCCGCGGCGCCTACACGCTTCGCCATGCAGAGGCAGAGCGCAAGGTGATCCTGATCGCCACCGGTTCGGAAGTCGAACTGGCGGTCAAGGTCCGTGCGGAGCTTGAATCGCAGGGCATCGGTGCCGATGTAGTGTCCATGCCGTGCATGGAACTCTTCGCGGCCCAGGATGAAGCCTACCACCATGAAATCCTGCCCAACGACGCATCGATCCTGAAGGTCTCGATCGAAGCCGGCGTCACCATGGGCTGGGAACGCTATACCGCACAGAGCCGCAATGGCGGCCTGAACATCGGTCTCGACCGCTTCGGTGCCTCGGCCCCGGCCAAGGACCTGTTCGCTCGCTTCGGCTTCACCGTCGAGGCGATCGTCCCGAAGATCCTCAACAAGCTTAGCGTGTAAACAGGAGAATTTACCTATGGCGACCAAGGTTGCGATCAACGGTTTCGGACGCATCGGGCGCAATGTCGCCCGCGCCATTCTCGAACGCACGGACCATGACCTCGAGCTGGTTTCGATCAACGACCTGGCGGACGCCAAGGCCAATGCTCTCCTGTTCAAGCGCGACAGCGTCCACGGTACTTTCGAAGGTACCGTGGAAGTTGACGGCAACGATCTGGTCGTCAACGGCAAGCGCATCCACGTGACGGCAGAGCGCGATCCCGCGAACCTGCCGCACGCCGCGCAGGGCGTGGACATCGTGCTGGAATGCACCGGTTTCTTCACCGACAAGGCCAGCGCCGGCAAGCACATCGACGCGGGCGCCAAGCGCGTTCTCGTCTCGGCCCCGGCCAAGGGCGTGGACCTCACGGTCGTTTACGGCGTGAACCACAAGGAACTGACCGCCGAGCACGTCGTCGTGTCGAACGCCTCGTGCACCACGAACTGCCTGGCGCCTTTTGCCAAGGTTCTGCATGAGAAGATCGGTATCGAGCGCGGTCTGATGACCACGATCCACTCGTACACCAACGATCAGAAGATCCTCGACCAGATCCACAAGGATCCGCGCCGCGCCCGCGCCGCCGCGATGAACATGATCCCCACCAGCACCGGCGCCGCCGTTGCCGTGGGCCTCGTTCTTCCGGACCTGAAGGGCAAGCTCGACGGTTCGTCGATCCGCGTGCCGACCCCGAACGTCTCGGTCGTCGACCTGACTTTCGTGCCGAAGCGCGACACCACCACCGAGGAAGTCAACGCGCTGCTGAAGGAAGCGGCCGAAGGCGAACTCAAGGGCGTGCTCGGTTACACCGAAGAGCCGCTGGTCTCGATCGACTTCAACCACGACGCACACTCGTCGACCATCGACAGCCTTGAGACTTCTGTTCTCGAAGGCAAGCTGGTCCGCGTCCTGTCGTGGTACGACAACGAGTGGGGCTTCTCCAACCGCATGGTCGACACGGCCGGCGTGATGGCAGGCCTGCTCTGACAATGACTATGACGGTGGATCGAAAGCGATCCACCGTCCTTGCTGTCGCCGCGGAAGCCCTCACGGGCTTTCGCGGCGCAGTGCTGAATAACACGACCTCGTCATCCCGGCGAAAGCTGGGACCGCTGGCCGTGAACGCCACCTTGCAGCAGGACGTCCTGACGATAGTTGGTCGCAACCGGCCAGCGGTCCCAGCTTTCGCTGGGATGACGGGTCTTCGCTGCACGACGAGCACAAGATAAGGATCGAACGATGAGCGCTTTCAAGACCCTTGATGACCTTGGTGACGTGACCGGCAAGGTCGCGCTGGTGCGCGTCGACTTCAACGTGCCGATGAACGACGGCGTCGTCACCGACGATACCCGTATCCGCGCCGCCGCCCCGACGATTCTGGAACTCGCCGAAAAGGGCGCCAAGGTTCTCCTGCTCGCCCACTTCGGCCGCCCCAAGGGCGAGCGCGTGCCCAGCATGTCGCTGTCGATGGTGGTCGGCGCGGTCGAGAAGGTGCTCGGCAAGGAAGTGATGTTCGTGCCGGAAGTGGCGGGCGACGTGGTCAAGCAGTCGGTCGGCATCCTGCGTGCGGGCGACATCGCGATCCTCGAAAACACCCGCTTCTGGAAGGGTGAGGAAAAGAACGATCCCGAACTCGTCCAGGCGATCGCCGCGAACGGCGATTTCTACGTGAACGACGCGTTCTCGGCCGCCCACCGCGCCCACGCCAGTACCGAGGGCCTTGCCCGCGTGCTGCCCGCCTATGCCGGCCGCTCGATGCAGGCCGAGCTTGAAGCGCTGGAAAAGGCGCTGGGCAAGCCGGAGAAGCCCGTCGCGGCCGTGGTCGGCGGCGCCAAGGTCTCGTCCAAGCTCGACGTGCTCAAGCACCTCGTGACCCAGGTCGATCACCTCATCATCGGCGGCGGCATGGCCAATACATTCCTCGCCGCCAAGGGCGTGGACGTGGGCAAGTCGCTCTGCGAGCATGACCTGACCGGCACTGCGAACGAGATTCTCGCGGCCGCCGACCAAGCCGGTTGCACCGTGCACTTGCCCTACGAAGTGGTGGTCTCGAAGGAATTCGCCGCCAATCCGCCCAGCCTGCGCACTTGCAACGTCCACGAAGTCGCTGCGGACGAGATGATCCTCGATGTCGGTCCGCTCGCCGTGGAAGCGCTGGGAGACGTGCTCAAGACCTGCCGCACCCTGGTGTGGAACGGCCCGCTCGGCGCGTTCGAGACTGTGCCCTTCGATGCTGCCACCGTGGCCCTGGCCCGGACGGCGGCGGCGCTCACCCGCGAGGGTTCGCTGGTCTCGGTCGCGGGCGGCGGGGACACCGTTGCCGCGCTCAACCATGCGGGCGTAGCGAACGACTTCTCGTACATCTCGACCGCCGGCGGTGCTTTCCTGGAATGGATGGAAGGCAAGGAACTGCCCGGCGTGGCGGCTCTCGAAGCCTGATCGGGCAGGGCTGGGGCGGCGCACATGAGCACATCGGGTCACCTTGCTGCGAATCCCGTTGATGCTCAGGGCTGGAAAGCCCCGCGCCCGCCTTGGCACGGCCGCTATGTAACGCTCGACGGCATGCGCGGGATCGCCGCGCTTGCCGTCGCGCTGTTCCACTTCAACATTTCGCAGGCCCCGCACGGCTACGTGGCGGTGGACTTCTTCTTCGCGCTTTCGGGCTTCGTGCTCGCCACCAGCTACCTGCCACGCTGGCAGGCAGGCATGGGCACGGGCGAGTTCATGCTGAAGCGCCTGGTGCGGCTCTATCCGCTGTTCCTCGTCGGCGTCGCGCTGACGACGGTGGTGGGCCTTGCCCGCCTCCACAGCGGCGGCGACACTTCGCTGAGCCTCAAGACCATTCTGATCAGCACCGGCATCAATGCACTCATGCTGCCGTCGCCGCTGACCAACACGCTGTTTCCGCTGAATGTGCCGGCATGGTCGCTGTTCTACGAACTGGTCGCCAATTTCGCGATGATCGTGCTGCTGTTCCGTTTGCCTCGCCTGGGCGTGGCAGTGGTCTGCGCCTTGTCCGCCGCGTGGTTCGTGCCGGCGGTGCTGGAGAACGGATCGGGCAACATCGGCGCGGTCTGGCACGAATGGTCGATCGCATTGGCCCGCACGCTTTATTCGTTCGGAATCGGCATGTTGATCGCAAAGCTGCCGCAGCCCGAACACCGCCCGGCGACATGGGCTGGCGTTGCGTGCCTTGTCGCCATAGCGGCCATGCTGATGGCCGATCCGCAGTTCATTTCCACCACCGAATACGACCTTGTCTGCGCGCTGGTACTTTCGCCGCTGCTGGTCTGGTGCGGATCGCGCGTGGAGCCTTCGCGCCGTTTCGCGCGCATGGCCTGGTTCGTGGGGGAGGTGTCCTTCGCGCTCTACGCCGTGCATTGGGCCGTGATCGAGCCGATGCGTTACTTCAAGGACGATCTGCATTACGATGCCGTGCTGATGGCCTTCGTGTTCCTTGGCCTGTGCCTTGCGATCGCATGGCTTTGCGTGCGCTGGATCGACGTGCCGGCCCGCACTTTGCTGAGCGGCCTGCTGCGCCGCCGCGCGATGGCGCGGGTGATGCGCCACGCGGCCGCCCACCCGCTGCCCTGAGGGCGCGGACAAACCGTTTCGCTCCGGTTCGCCGGAGCAAATCTAGGAGGAGAAACCCATGGAATTTTCTGAGATGACGGCCAAGATAGCCGGCGGAAACGGCTTCATCGCCGCGCTTGACCAGAGCGGCGGCTCGACGCCGAAGGCGCTGAAGGGCTACGGCATCGAAGAAGGCGCCTGGTCGACCGAAGAAGAGATGTTCGGCCTGATCCACCAGATGCGCGCGCGCATCATCTCGTCGCCTTCTTTCACCGGTGACAAGGTTCTCGGCGCTATCCTGTTCGAACGCACGATGGACGGCGAAGTGAACGGCATTCCCACCCCGCAGGCGCTGATCGCCAAGGGCGTGGTGCCGTTCATCAAGGTGGACAAGGGCCTTGAGGACGAAGCGAACGGCGTGCAGCTGATGAAGCCGATGCCGACGCTGGACGCGCTGCTGGAACGTTCGAAGGCGCTGGGCGTGTTCGGCACCAAGGAGCGTTCGGTGATCAACTCGGCCAATGCGGAAGGCATCGCCGCCGTCGTCAAGCAGCAGTTCGAGATCGCCGCGCAGGTCATTTCGCACGGCATGATGCCGATCGTCGAGCCTGAGGTGAACATCAAGAGCGCCACCCGCGCCGAGTGCGACAAGATCCTGCTCGCCGAAATCCTCAAGAACCTGGACGCGCTGCCGGAAGGCCAGCAGGTGATGCTGAAGCTTTCGCTGCCGATCGTGCCGGGCACGTTCGATCCGCTCGTCTCGCATCCCAAGGTGCTGCGCGTGGTCGCGCTTTCGGGTGGCTATGAGCGTCCCGAAGCTTGCGCCGAACTGGCCAAGAACAAGGGCATCATCGCCAGCTTCAGCCGTGCGCTGCTGCAGGACCTGCGCTCGCAGATGAGCGACGCCGAGTTCGACGCCGCGCTGAGCGACGCGATCGACGAAATCTACAAGGGTTCGACCCAGAAGGTTGCCGCCGCAACGGCAGCCTGATCCACTCGATCACAAAACAGGGAAGGGCGGTGCCGCAGGGCGCCGCCCTTTTCCGTTTTACCGCCCTTTTCCGTTTCAGATGCCGCCCATGAAGCGGAAGCCGAACTGATAGGCGAACGGCGCGGGTTTGCTTCCGGCGACAGGGCCGGGCTGCGCGTCCCGCAGTTCCAGCGTGCCGTCCGCGACCTGCACCGGCTGCCCCAGCGTCAGGTCGATCTTGTGCGAACCGGAGCCGAGATCGACACGGATGCGCAGCCTCAGCCGCCCGGCCTGGACGCATTGCACGCCTTGCGGGCACCGGCTGTCCTCGATCAGCGAAAGCGGCGTGACCTTGGGGCCATCGACGAAGACCGTCTCGCCAATGCGTGTGTAGGCCAGTGGTGGGCCTTGATAGGGGCGTGATGGCTGAGCAGGTGCCGGTGCCGATATGGGCTCGGACACGGGCTCGACCGGATCGCTCGGCGGCGTGTAGGCAGGGGCAGGCGGCGGCGCTGGCGGGGGCTGCTGCCGAGGATAGGTCTGCGCAGGGCGGGAAGGCGGCTTGGGAAAGGCGTCCGAAGCCCCTCCGCCATCGGGAATGATACGGCATCCGGCCATGGCGAAGGCCATCAGGGCAATCGCAACGATGGGCGAAAGGGCGGGCGTCGCGGCGCGTCTTTTCATGTTCCTCCCACATAGCTTGAACGGACTTGCGGTTCCGAATGCCATTGCGAAACCTATCGGCCGGGCCTGAACCTGCCCCGAACGAATGGTGCTTTTCGGCGGCGGACGAGATGGTTAGGATCTGTTGTTACCATCGGGGAAACCATGACCAATTTCACGAAATCGACCGGCTTTGGAGGTCCGACGCTGCTCTGGATCGCGGCTGCGGCGTCAGTGAAGGTCGCGCCGCTTTTCCTGCCGGAGAACGCGCTGGTCCTGATTCTGCCGCCGTTTTTCGCCGCGCTGGTGGCGACGAAGCTGATCGCGCTGTTCCGTCCCTCGCTCGATCCGATGCTGCGCCGGGCGATTGCCCTGCTGGCAGGCGAAACCTTCTGGCTGGTGGCCGACGCCTTCCGCACGGAGCTGATCCCGATGCCGATGGCGGTCGACATCCTGATCGGTTTCGCGTTGGCGGTCACGCTGGTCTGGCGGCCGTCGCGCGTTCTGGTGCGCGTGCTGATCGGTTGGGTAAGTCTCGCCGCCGCAACCGGCATCTATCTTGCGCTGACCGCGCCGGGGTGGAGTCTCGACACCGCCGCAGAAGCGCTGCACGCGGTTCTGCGGCTGACGATCGTGCTGTTTGCGGTGGCCGCGCTCCGAACCGTCAATCGTGAGCGCGAAGATGCCTACTTCGAAGAGGAAGTCTTTTCCTGAGGCCCGTGAAAGGCTAGGTGCGCGCACATGGAAGAGAACGAACGCGAACCGACGCAGCTTTACCTGATTTCGCCCCTCGATGTGACGGGTGGTTTTCCCGATCGCCTTGCCCGCGCGCTGGACGCCGGGCCGGTCGCGGCGTTCCAGTTCCGCGTCAAGGACGTGGACCAGCATGAGGCAGCACGCCTGGCAGAGCCGTTGCAGAAGATCTGCGCCGCCCGCGACGTTGCTTTCATCGTCAACGATTCCGCCAGCCTGGCCAAACGCCTTGGCGCGGACGGCGTGCATCTGGGGCAGGAAGACGGCTCGGTCGAAGAAGCGCGCGATGCCCTTGGCCGCGATGCGCAGATCGGCGTGACTTGCAACGACAGCCGCCATCTCGCGATGGACGCGGGTGAGGAGGGCGCGGACTACGTGGCCTTCGGCGCGTTCTTCCCCACGACCACCAAGGATGTGAAGCACATGGCCGGGCTGGACCTGCTGGAATGGTGGCAGGCGATCTTCGAGATCCCCTGCGTCGCCATCGGCGGCATCACGCCTGAGAACTGCGCGCCGTTGGTGAAGGCGGGCGCGGATTTCCTCGCCGTTTCGGGCGCGGTGTGGAACGGCGACGAAGCGGCTGCGGTGAAGGCCTTCCACGAGGCGATTACCGGCGCGATGGCCTGAGGCGAACGCGGGCGTTCGCCCAATGACCGCTAAACTAGCCCAATAGAACCTCGTCATCCCCGCGAAGGCGGGGATCCCGCTTGTTCTTCATCGGCGGCGAGAAGGAAGCGGGGCCCCGCCTTCGCGGGGGCGACGGGGTGTTTGGATTGATCGGTTGGGTCTGGCGTATGCCGGCCCCAACCGTCAAAAATCGATCTTCGCGATCACATCCTCGCCGAACTTCAGCGCCAGCTCGCAATACTCCGTGCGCGTTTCGGCATAGACCGTCGCCCCGGCACCATGAATGCCCAGCGACTTCAGATGCGCGAAGTGGTCCAGCGCTTCCTGCGCGCTCCAGCCCTGCTTGATCGAATAAGTGGACGAGGCGATGACCTTCGGCGGCTCCGCGCGGCCGATCTTCTCGGCATGGGCGTGCATGTAGGCGATGGCTTCGCTGATATCCTCGTCACCCTCCAGATTGGCGGTGCGGGCGGTGTCCGTCACTGACTTGGGCACGAAGAAGGGGTGCCAGGCATCGCCCATCTCGGCCGCACGGCGCAGCGCGCGCTTCGAATTGCCGCCCACCAGCAGCGGCGGATTGGGCTTCTGCGCCGGCGTCGGCAGCATGCGGTTGCCGAGCGCGGTGTAGCCGGTGCCCTCGAACGTGAAGTCCTCCCCCGTCCAGGCCAGCTTCATGGCGGTGATGTATTCGTCCATCAGGTCGTTGCGGCTGTCGAAATCGACGCCCAGCGCCTTGTATTCCGCCTTCATGTACCCCGCGCCAAGGCCCAGGATCACGCGGCCATTGGTGAAGTGGTCCAGCGTCGATACCCCACGTGCCACCACGAAGGGGTTGCGATAGGGCAGGACGAGGATGTTGGTCTGCAGTCGCAGCTTTGTCGTCACCGCGCCCAGCATGGAGAGCATGACGAACGGGTCCTGCGCATAGTGGCCGCCCGCATCCAACCAGCGGGCTGAGGGCGCGGGGTGATCGGTGACGGTGCCGGCATAGAAGCCCGCCTTTTCCACGGTGCGTGCAATCTCGTGCACGGCTTCCATGGTGCCGTATTCCTGCGGCTTGTCGACCCGGTCGAAGGGCAGGCTGGTGCTGAGCGTGAAGGTCATGCTTGGCTCTTTCGTTCGTTCGAATTCAGGCGTTCGAATTCAGGCGTTCAATTTCAGGCGGACGCTTCGGGTGGCAGTACCCAGTCTTCCCGATCATTGCGCACCCATCCGCCAGAGGCCCAGGTGCCGCCGTCGACCGGGATGATCGTGCCGGTGACGTAGCTGGCGAGGTCGGAGGCGAGGAACACGGCGACGCGCCCGCACTCCTCGTCGATGCCGGCCCGGCCCAGCGGGATGCGGCGACGGATCGCTTCTTCCTGCGCAGGAGTGGGCCGATACCAAAGCTCCGGATCGACCGGCCCGGCGAACTGCCCGCGCGTGCCCGGCGTCACCGTGTAGTCCGGCGCGATGGCGTTCACGCGGATGCCGTGGTGGGCCAGTTCCACCGCCAGCGTGCGCGTCAGATTGTTGATGCCGGCCTTGCACGCGGCATAGACGGCATAGCCCGGCGCCGCGCGAGAGGCTTCGATGCTGGTGACGTTGATGATCGATCCGCCGTTTCCACTCTCGATCATGATCGGCAGCGCGGCCTGTGTCGCGGCGAGGTTGGACACGAGGTTGAGGTCGATATGCCGGCGCCAGTTCTTCTCGGTAAGGTCCGCGAAGGGCCGCCGCGTCACGCCGCCGACGTTGTTCGCCAGCACGTCCAGCCGCCCGAAATGGCGCGCCGCCTCACTGACGGCGTTCTGCACGACCTCAACATCCATGGCATTGCCGGTGATGCAGAGTGCGCGTCGTCCGCGTGCTTCGACCAGTTCGGTCATCTGCTCACAGCGTTCGGGGATCACATCCAGGATCGCTACATCCGCGCCCATATCGGCCATGCAGAGCGCGACGGAACGTCCGATCCCGCCGCCGCCGCCGGTGACGAACACGACTTTTCCCGTCAGGTCGATGACTGAGCCATCCACACCCGTTCTCCCTTCAAATGGGCCGTTTTCGGCCTCCGGAGCGTGGCCAACCGTCGATTGCCGGGTTGTAGACGCGCCTTAAAACGCGAACAGCATCAGCGAGATCGAGGGGGTCGTCTATATCTTTCTCCAGTCCGCAGGAGAGGATCGTCTCCACGGTAAGGTCGTGATTTTTCGCCTGTTCACAATGGGTTGAGAAGCTGTTCTCACCGAAGGAGAAAGGAAACCATATCCCTGCCGGCAATGGCAGCGAGAGCGCATTGGTGCCGGTGCGGTGCCGGTCCGGCGCAATGCCCAGCGTATCGGCGGGCAGCGTGGCGAGGCGTTCGACATCGGCCAGGCTCAGGCAGGGCAGATCGGCGGGAAGCACCACGATCCGCTCCGGCCCGGCAGCGGTGATCGCCGACATCGTGCTTTCCAGCGCGCCGTTGAGGTCCGGCCCGGGATCGTCGAAGCGCAGCACTTTGCTGCCCAGATTGGGCCGCGCCGGCCCCAGCACGCAGACGCGCTGGATGGCGCGGCAGCCGCTCACCGTGTCGAGCACGTGACGCAGCATGCCGCAGACCAGCGCCTCGCGCTCGTCGGGATCGAGGGCGGAGGCCAGCCGGGTCTTTCCCAACCCGGGCGCCTTGACCGGGATGAGCGCCCAGCAGCTCACGGCACCTCAGGCGCTGCGGTAAGGTTGGTGAAGCGTATTCCGGCCCCGTCGGCCTTGTAGGTCTTGTTCATGTAGATGAGGATCGAGGTCAGCGCCTCCGCCGCCGCCGAATTGGCCAGCGCGCCGCCGGAGAGGCCGCGCAGGCCCATGCCGGGGCAAAGGTCCACCACCGTCTGGCGCGCCTCCACATCGTCCGAGAAGACCAGCACGTCGCAGTCGATCGCATGGTCGCTGTCGAGGTGATGGGCCGAGACATTGTGGAACGCGGTGACGAGCCGGGCGTCCGGGCCAAGGTGTTCGCGCGCCTGCATGGCGGCGCTGCCCTCTGCGGGAAGCTGCACGCGCATGACCTTGGGGGGCACCAGCGGCACGGTGGTATCGACGACCACGGCATTGCCCACGACGCCGGCGATCTGCCGCAGGGTATCTCCCTGCGATGCGTGCGGCACGGCGACGATCACCACGTCCTTGCCCTTGGCCGCCTCCCCATTCTCGGCATGGCCGGCGGCGCCCAGTTCCTCCGCCGTCGCGCGGGCCTTGTCCGCCGTGCGCGAGCCGATGGTCACCTGATGCCCCGCCTTGACGAGCCTTCGCGCGATACCCTTGCCGAGCGCACCGGTTCCGCCGATCACCGCGATTGCTGCCATCAGATTATCTCTCCCGCGAATTCTTGGTCGTTGTCATTGTCGTTTCCAGCGTGGCGGCTCTAGACAGGCGTTCGGGAGGATCGATGAAGCGAAATCCAGAACTGACCGTGCGACCGCTCGCCGGATTGCCCATGTTCGCTACCGGAATGTCGATTGCGCAAGCGATATGCGTAAGCCTTGAGGCTGAAGGCGACCGGTTCCGCGATGGCGATATCTTGGTGGTGGCGCAGAAGATCGTCTCCAAGGTGGAGGGCCGCACGCGCGATCTCGACACGTTCACGGCTTCTGAGGAAGCACATGAGCTTGCGCGCGCAACCGGGCGTGAGCCGGAGATGATGCAAGCGATACTTGAGGAAAGTTCTCACATCCTGCGCCGCACCCCGGCCGCGGTGATTGCTGCGCATCGTTCGGGGCATGTGCTGGCGAACGCGGGCATCGATGCTTCCAATGTAGAGGGCGGCGATGCAGGGCGCGTGCTGCTCTGGCCGCTCGATCCCGATGCATCCGCACGGGCGTTGCGGCGCGAAGTTCAGGTAATGTCTGAAGTTCGGATCGGCGTGGTGATCGCGGATTCGATGGGGCGGGCCTGGCGGATCGGCACTTTGGGTACCGCCATAGGCTGTGCTGGGCTGGCCGTGCTGGAGGATCGCCGCGGCCGCGCGCAGGACCTTTATGGCCGCACGCTTCAGGCAACCGTGATCGGCATTGCCGACTCCGTTGCCGCCATGGCGGCGCTGGCAATGGGCGAGGGCGACGAGGGTACCCCGGTCGCGCTGGTTCGCGGCTGCGAGCGCTGGGTTACCGAGGAAGACGGGTCGGGCGCGGCCAGCGGGCTGCGGCCTATCGAGCAGGACATGTTCCGATGAGCGGCGAGCATATTCTCGCGCTTTCGGGCGGCGTTGGCGGCGCGAAGCTGGCGGCGGGTCTGGCGGCCGTCATGGCGCCGGAGGATCTGACGCTCGTCGTCAATACCGGCGACGATTTCGAGCATCTTGGCCTAACTATCTGTCCAGACATAGATTCCGTCACCTATACACTGGCCGGGCTCAACGATACCCAGCGTGGTTGGGGCGTGAAGGATGAGACGTGGCAGACGATGGCCATGCTCCGCGCGCTGGGGGAAGAGGGCTGGTTCAACCTCGGCGACCGAGACATGGGCATGCACATCGCCCGCTCATGGCGACTGCGCGAAGGTGAGACGCTTTCTGAAGTGACGGCGCGGCTGACCGGGGAACTCGGCATCGCGCACAAGGTCGTTCCGATGAGTGACGATCCCGTTCGCACGCAAGTCCTGACCGACGCGGGGTGGACCGACTTCCAGCGCTGGTTCGTGGGAGATCAATGCACTGCACCCGTTTCCGATGTGCGCTTCGAGGGTGCGCCCGGCGCGAAACCATCGCCCGGTCTGGCCGAGGCACTGGCGCGGGAAGACCTTGCCGCCATCGTTATCTGCCCCTCCAACCCTTTCCTCAGCGTCGATCCGATCCTGGCGGTCGACGGCGTGCGAGAGGCATTCGCGGCGCGGCGGGTTCCGTTGATCGCGGTTTCGCCGATTGTCGGCGGAACCTCGGTGAAAGGCCCGCTCGCCAAGATGCTGGCGGAACGTGGGCATGGCGTCAGCAACCACGCCATCGCCCATCACTACAGCGATCTTCTCGACCACCTCTTGATCGATCATGCCGATGAGGCCGATGTCTCTGGTTTGCAGGCACGGGGCCTGAAGGTCACCGTGACGAAGACAATGATGCGCGAAGCCGCCGATAGGGAAAGGCTCGCGCAGGAGGTGCTTGCCATCGCGGGCATCTGAAGGGTGAGCAGATGCAGGATGATAGCCACACGCTGAAGGCATGGCTGCTGGGCGCTCCGTTGGAGGAGGTCACTGCCCGCGCAAGGGCACGGCGCGACGCGAATGGCCCGGCGCGGATGACCTATTCGCCCAAGGTCTTCATCCCGCTGACGCGGCTTTGCACCGACGTCTGCCACTACTGCACCTTCGCCACCACGCCTTCGCGACTGGAAGCGCCCTACCTCACGCCTGAGGAAGTGCTGGAGATCGCCCGCGCCGGCGTCGCTGCGGGGTGTCGGGAGGCGCTGTTCACACTGGGGGACGCGCCGGAGCGCCGCTATGCCGTCGCGCGCGAATGGCTGGCGGAGCGGGGTTTCACGCGCACTATCGATTACGTCCGCCACTGCGCCGAACTGGTGCTGAAAGAGACCGGCCTGCTGCCGCACGTCAATGCCGGCGTGCTGGAGGAGGACGACTACCAAATGCTCCGCCCTGTTTCGGCATCGGCGGGCCTTATGTTGGAGAGCACGTCGCAGCGGCTGCTGGAAAAGGGCATGTGCCACCACGGCTCGCCCGACAAGGAGCCGGCTGTGCGGATAGCCTCGCTCGCTGCGGCCGGCCGCGCGCGGGTGCCGATGACGAGCGGCGTGCTGATCGGCATTGGCGAGACGGCGGAGGAGCGGATCGACGCGCTGATCGCGCTGCGCGATCTGCACCTTGAACATGGCCATTTGCAGGAAGTGATCGTCCAGAACTTCTGCCCCAAGCCGGGCACGAAGATGGCGAAAGCGCCCGAGGCGAGCGAGGCCGATTTCCTGCGCATTGTCGCCGCCGCGCGCATCCTGCTGCCGGACGAGGTTTCCGTGCAAGCGCCGCCCAATCTCAATGACGAGCGCTTGGTCGAACTGATCGACGCCGGGATCGACGATTGGGGTGGCATCTCGCCGGTCACGCTCGATCATGTGAATCCCGAGGCACCTTGGCCGGAAGTGGAACGGCTGCGGGCCATCTGCGCCGCCAAGGGCCTGCCGCTGGTTGAGCGCCTGACCGTCTATCCGCGCTTCGTCATGAGCGAGGATCGATCATGGCTCGATCCGGCGATCCGTCCAGCGGTGCTGCGTCACGCCGATGCCGAAGGGTTGGCGCGCGACAGCGTCTGGAGCCCGGGGCTGGCCGATCAACATGCGCCGGGCAGCGTCCGCGCGCCGCTCGGACGTCATCACGATGGCCCGGTCGCAGCTTCGCTCCACCGCATCCTTGACCGCGCGGCGAGCGGGGCGACATTGAGCGAGGACGAAATCGTCGCACTTTTCACCACGCGCGGAGCGGCGGCGCAGGCGGTGGTTGCGGCGGCGGATGCGCTGCGGGCGGAAGTCAGCGGCGATACCGTGACTTACGTGGTAAACCGCAACATCAACTACACCAATATCTGCACCCATACCTGCTCGTTCTGCGCCTTCTCCAAGACCAGCAGCAAAGCCGGGTTCCGCGACAAGCCGTACAATCTGGACCTGTCCGAGGTTGCCGGCCGCGCGCGTGAGGCGGTGGAGCGCGGGGCGACGGAGGTCTGCCTGCAAGGCGGCATCCACCCGAGCTATACCGGCGAAACCTACCTTTCGATCCTGCGTGAGGTGAAGGAGGCTTGCCCGAACCTTCACGTCCATGCCTTCTCACCGCTCGAAGTCAGTCAAGGCGCGCGGACGCTGGGCATGCCGGTGCGGGACTATCTGGCGATGCTCAAGGACGCAGGGCTGGGTTCACTGCCCGGCACGGCGGCCGAGATCCTCTGCGACGACATTCGCGAACAGATCTGCCCCGGCAAGCTGACGACGCAGGAATGGCTCGATGTCGTCGGCACCGCGCATCGCGTGGGCTTGCCGACGACCTCCACGGTGATGTTCGGCCATCTTGAAGGCATCGAGCATTGGGCGCGTCACTTGCTGGCGCTGCGCAATATCCAGCTTGATACGGGCGGGATCACGGAGTTCGTGCCACTGCCGCTCGTCCATATGGAAGCGCCGTTCTACCGGCGCGGGCAATGCCGCAAGGGGCCGACCTGGCGTGAGGCGGTGATGATGCACGCAGTGGCGCGTCTGGCGCTGAGCGGGGCGATCAACTCGATCCAGTGCTCGTGGGTGAAGCTGGGGATGGACGGCGCCGCCGCCGTGCTGGCGGCCGGCGCCAACGACCTTGGCGGTGTGCTGATGGATGAGAGCATCAGCCGTGCGGCGGGTGCAGCGCATGGCCAGGGCGTGACGATCGCCGAACTGCGCGAGGCTGCCGAAAGTGTCGGCCGCACCTTGAAGCAGCGCACCACGCTTTACGGCGAGGTAGTTCCAGAGCCTGCCTGAATCGAGCCGACCTGAATCGAGCCGCCCTCGACTGGATTGGTGAGATCGGCGTAGCCCATCACGAGGCGCACCAGACCATCCTCGATTTCTGCGTCGCTGGGCGCGGATTCGGGGCGCATGATCATCGCGCGCAGCACGCCGACGAAAGCCGTGGTGATCACGAAGGCCTCGCCGCGCGTCAGCTTGCGCTCGCTGCCGGGAGCGTTCGGGCCGGAAGGGGAGGAGAGCAGGGTGGTCAGGTGGTCCAGCAGCGGCGCCATCCGGTGCGTTCCCCGCGCTAGTGACCGCTCCATCAGCAGCCGGTGCACGCGCCGCCGGTCGCCATAGGCGGTCGTAACGGCGCGCACGATCAGGCCCACGCGCTCGCGCACCGAAACCATGGCCTTGTCGGCCAGAACGGTCAGGATCCGTTCCGACAGCGCCGCCATCTCACGATCGGCAAGGCTATCCAGGATCGCCTCCTTGTTCGGGAAGTACTGGTAGAGCGTGCCGATGCTGACGCCTGCCGTTTCGGCGACGGCATTGGTGGTGAACGCCTCATACCCCTTGTCGTCCAGCAACCGCATGGCCGCCTCCAACATGAGTTCGACTTTGTGCACGGCGCGGCCCTGGCGTGGGCTGCGCGTCTTGAGTGGCGGATTTTCGGGCGGTTTCTGGATCATGGGCGGTGGTTGCAAACGCGAGTTTCAGAATATGAGTTTTGCTCATATTAATACCGTTATCGGCTTCTTGCCAAGGAACGGATGATGACATCGGATATCTCCACCGTGATCCCTGACCGTCGCGACTGGGCTACCGCCTTCAAGGCGCTGCGCCGCTTGCTGGCGGATGCCAACGATACGCAGCAGGTCTTCCGCATCATGCGCGCGCTCAATGCGGGTACGGCAAAGGCCGGTTATCTGCGGCTGCTGCGCACCGCCGATGGCGGGCGCCTCGCTTATGAGCGGGTGGAACTGGCCGAGCGCTTCTCCGACCCGGCCTTCGTCGCACAATTCGGTGAGGGCACCGTGGGCGCGGCCTACGCCGAATTCCTGCGCACGACGGGCTATTCTGCGACGGGTCTGGCTGAAGTGAGCAAGATCGACGGCGTCGATCTCAACGTGCGCCATCCCTATCTCTGGTACGGCCGCCGCATGCGTGACACGCACGATATCTGGCACATTCTCACTGGCTATCGCGCCGACGAGCCGCTGGGAGAGCTTTGCCTCGTGGCCTTTTCCTATGCGCAGACGCGCGGGCTTGGCTGGGCGTTCATCGCGGTGGGCGGCGCGTTCAAGTCCTTGCGCGTACGCGGAGGCAAGCAGGTGCGGCGCGCGATCCGCGAAGGCTACCTTCGGGGAAAGAACGCCGCGTGGCTACCCGGCGAGGATTACGAACGCCTGCTTGCCGAGCCGCTGGACGCGGCCCGAGCCCGGCTCAACATTCCCGACCCCACCGCCTATCGCATGGCGCGGGAGTCGGTGGGACGCGCCGCCGTACGAGCCGACGGCACGATGCCGGTCACATTTTCCTGATCTGCTGCCACATCGCGTCGGGCATCCAGGTATATTCGATGTAGTGTCCGAAGACCTTGCGGGCATCGAGGTAGAGGAACTTCAGCGCGTTGGGATCGTCGCCCTCGGGCCGTTCCATGGCGAGCGGGAATTCCTGAGCGTCCACGCGCTTGCGGAAATCGGCCCAGTCGTCGACGCCGAAGCAGATGTGGTGGAAGCGCAGCGGGCCGCCGTTGGACAAACAATTGGCGTAGATGCCCACTTCGTCGATCTCGTTCTCGATCAGTTCGATCTGGAGTTCGCCGATCCAGATGAAGCAGATCCGGCCCTTCTGGCGCTTCAGCCCCTGCGGCGTGAGCACTTGCTGGTCGACCGGGATGATCATCGGTTCGCGGGTCAGTCCGCGCCCGCGGAACATATCGATCCCGGCTTCCAGATTGTCGCAGACATAGGCGTTCTGGTAGTGGCGGCCTTCGAGCATCAGTCTCTCCTAAAATCTTGCGCCTGCACCTAACCACGTCGCCCCCGCGAAGGCGGGGATCCCGCTTTCTTGCGTGCGTGGCGGAAAGAAAGCGGGCCCCCCGCCTTCGCGGGGGCGACGAGGTGTATTGGGCGGGTGTCGGTTTGTGCCGGATTCATGCCGGATTTCAGCCGAGCGGCGCCCTCGATCAGCCTTCGCGGGCCACGTCGTAGCGCGACAGATAGCGTTCGAAGAGCGGCTCCAGCTCCGCCTTCTCGATGCCGTACTGGGCGAGCTTGTATTCGTGCTTGCCGAACTTGTCCTGCGGGTTGTCGTCCACCCACTTTTGGATGCCGGCCTCGGCCTCGGCGGTCCATTCGTCGCCCAGCTGCTGGTAGACCTTCTTCATCGTGCCGATCGGATCGGCGGTCATGTCCGCGTAGTGGACGTCGATCACTTTGTCCTCGCCATGCTTGTCGCGGAAATCCATGATCCGGTTGGCGTGCTCCGCCGCCTGCCAGGTGTAGTTTTCCTTGAGCCACGCCGTGTCCGGCTTGCCCATGTGCGCCATGTGGCTGAGCGAGATGATCGAGCAGAGCGATCCCGTCGCGGTGAACGGATCGCGGTGGGCCCAGAGCACGCGGGCATCGGGATAGACCTTGAAGATCGTCTCCAGCCACAGCGCATGGCTGGGCTTCTTCACGTTCCAGACCCCGCCGGCATTCTGCTGGAGCACCTGGAGGAATTTCTTGTGGTACTCATAGGCGCTGGTCATGTCGCAGGAGAAGATGAACTCCTTGTATTCCGGCAGCTTGCCCTTGGAATCGATCATCAGCGTCTTGAAGTCATGCGCCATGAAGAACACGCATTCGTTCGGATAGACGGCCGATCCGCGATAGTACTTGCCCATGGCCGGATTGGCTTCCAGCATCGCCTTTTCCTGCGCCAGACGGGCCTGCGCGCGCGGATCGGTGGTGAGAAGGTCCTTAGAGGCGACCGGCGGCACCGGATCGTCGATTTCCCAGGTAAGCGGCGAACGGCGCGCCGGATCGGCAGCGAGCAGGTTGGACAGCAGCGTAGTGCCCGTGCGCGGCACGCCCATCACGAAGACGGGGCGCTCGACCGGGCGGGTGAGCAGTTCCGGGTTCTGGCGCAGATAGTCCGAAATCTTCAGGCGGCCGCGCAAGTAGTGGAGGGTATCGGCGGTGGCGCGGGCGATGCCGCCTTCGGTGTACTGGCCGCGCGTGATCCCGGCGTTGAAGTCGTTTACGAAGACGTCGAAGCCCTCGCGCCAGGTATCGTTGTCGAAGGCATCGATGCCGGTGTCCTTCATCGCCTGCTCGACGAGGGCGTCGCCGACGATCTGGTCCGCCGTAAGTTGCTCGGCCATTGCGTGATCCTCTTTCCCGTGTCTCTGTGCGGGCCGCTGCGGCGGCCTCATGGATACGAGATAGCCTGCGCACGGGGCCGATTGGCAATGCGGCAGGCGCGTCAGATCGGGCCGTTATGTCGAATCCGGGTCAAGACCGGCAGCAGCCTTACGCCGCGACCGACGTCGAGGCCAGGGCGCGTCCCTGCCGCTGGCGGAACGTGCTGGGGCTGGCCCCGACCGCGCGGCGGAACGCGAAAGTGAAGCTGGATGGCGAGGCGAAGCCCATCGAAAAGGCGATCGTCTTCACGCTTTCCCCCTCCATCAGCAGGCGCTTGGCCGCCTCCATGCGGCGCTGCTCGATATAGTCGCCGATCGAGCAGGCGCGACTGACGCGGAACCCGCGCGTGAGCTGGCGCACCGAAAGGCCGCACGAATCGGCCAGTTCCTTCAGCGAGGGCGCGGTCAGGTCTCCGGCCAAGCGCTCCTCGATCAGGCGCAGGCGCCAGCCGGACAGGCCGCCGGTCATCGGCCTTTCGGAGACTTCCAGGCCATATCGCCCCAGTTCGATGGCCAGTTCGCCGCCCAGCAGTTCCAGCATCCGGCGTGACGCAAGGCCGGGGTGGCGCACTTCGGCGGTGATGCGGAACAGCAGCGCGCGCACTTGCGCGCTGCCTATGTCCAGCGCGGCGGCGAGGTGAGCATCGTCCCACGGCAGTTCCCGGCCCAACAACTCGTGCACCAGTGCTGCGTCGATCGTGCAGACCAGCGAGGCCTGCCGCCCGCTGCCGCCCCGAATGTAGAGCGACTCGCCGGGAGGAATCGCGAAAACGTCGCCCAGCCGCTCGAACCGGTGCGGCCCCCAGCGCTCGCGATAGCCGCCACGCGATTGCAGCGGGCGGGGCGTGAGGCACAAGTTCACATGGTATCCGGCGCCCACTGCGTGGCGGGTGTCGGTGGGTTCGGGGATGTCGAACCGGACGATTTCGGCATGGATTCCCGGCGCGGAAAGCGCGGCATCGACAGTCATGGTCGGCAGCGGGGCGGCCGTGCTGACGGGCATCTCTCATTCTCCCGGACGCCTCAGGGCTCTATCGGGTCTCTGGCCCGAATTCGTGTCCCTGACGCTTGGATAAGGCCTGATTTCTATGCCCCCCACGCTTGCGGGACAAGGCCGGTGTCGGGAAACATCGCGCCAACGAAAGTGCCGGCAAGAAGGTCGGTAACGGGATCGAGGAGAGAATGATGGCCAAGGGCCTTTTCGACTGCACGGGCAAGGTGACGGTGGTGACCGGCGGCAACGGCGGCATCGGCTTCGGCTTTGCCATGGGCGTCGCCAAAATGGGGGGCGACGTGGCGATCTGGGCCCGCAATGCCGAGAAGAGCGCCAAGGCCAAGGCCGAACTGGAAGCGGCCGGTGCGGGCAAGGTGATCGCTTATCAGGTGGACGTTTCGCAGGAAGCGAACATCGTCGAAGGCTACAAGCAGGTCATGGCGGATTTCGGCCGGGTGGACTGCGTTTTCGCCAACTCGGGCGCCAGCCCACGCTATAACTCGGTGTTCGAGATGCCGACCGAGCACTGGCATGAATTCCAGAACACCGCGCTCCACGGTGCTTTTTTCACGCTGCGTGAAGGTGCGCGGCTGATGAAGGAGCGGGTCGAGGCGGGTGACGAGAGCGGCGGAAGCCTTGTCGCCTGCGGATCGCTTTCGCTGTTCCAGGGCCTGCCGGGCAAGATGGAATATGCCTCTTCTAAGGCTGCGATTGCGGCGGCTGTGCGCTGCCTTGCCATCGAACTCGCGCCGCTGGGCATCCGCGCCAACGTCGTCGCGCCCGGCCTGATCATGACGCCGATGATGGGCGAAGGGCCGCGCGCCGATGCGGTCGCCGCGCACTTCGCGCCGACGATCCCGATGAAGCGCACCGGCTATCCGGCGGACTTCGAAGGCATCGGCGCCTATCTGTGTTCGGACGCCAGCTCGTTCATGACGGGCGAGACCGTCACCATCGACGGCGGCTACATGGTCCGCCCCTAAGCGGCCGGATGAGGAGAGAAGCTATGGAACTGCTCAAGATCCACGGCGTCGGCGATGTCCGCGTCGATGCTTACGAACGTCCGACGGCGGGGCCGAAGGATGTGGTCGTGAAGATGAAGTCGGTCGGCATCTGCGGATCGGACCTGTCCTACATCAAGATGGGCGGCATTCCGCCGGGCGTAGAGACCGCGCTGGGCCATGAAGGCGCCGGCGAAGTGATGGAAGTGGGCGCTGAAGTCTCCGGCATTGCCGTCGGCGATGCGGTGATCGTCAACCCGATGATGACGCCCAGCAACATCGGTTCGGGCGGGCCGGAAGGTGCGTTCACGCAGGAATTGCTAGTGCGCGAGGCGCGTCTTGGCGACTCGATCCTCCCGATCCCCGAGGGCATCTCTTACGACGTTGCCGCCATGTGCGAGCCGCTGGCCGTCGCCATGCACGGCGTCAACCGGGCGGACGTGAAGCCCGGCGACAAGGTCGTGGTGTTCGGCTGCGGGCCGATCGGCCTTGGCATGCTGCTCTGGCTGATCGATCGCGGGGTGACCGACGTTGTCGCGCTCGATCTGTCGGAGGAACGGCTGGAACGCGCGCGGGCGCTGGGCGTGCAGGCTGCGCTCGATCCCAGCAAGGTGGATTTGAGGGCGGAATTGGCGAAGCTTCACGGCGAAGTGCCGAGCTATGGCCGCGTGGGCGTGGGCACCGATGCCTTCATCGACGCAGCGGGCGCGCCGAATATCCTGACCGAAGTGATCATGATGGCCAAGTTCCATGCGAAACTGGTCATCACGGCGGCCTATATGCGGCCCATCGAGTTCCCGGTCGGGCGCATGCTCACCAGCGAGATGACCATCACCACGGCGGTCGGCTATCCCACCGAAATGCCCGATGTGATCGCCGCCATGCCGCGCCTGAAGGACAAGATTGCAGCGATGATCAGCCACAAGCTGCCGTTCAGCGAGATCATGAAGGGCCTGGAAATCGCCGCAACGCCGCAGTCCGCCAAAGTCATGATCGGCATCGAGGAGGCTTGAGATGAGCGAAGTGAAAGACGCCGGGCCGAAGCTCGCCGGGCTCGTCCGCTCGGGCGACGAGCAGGCGGAAGCCATCGCGATCACCGATTTCGTGTTCCAGGCGAACGATATCTCGAACGCCTACCTCGTGACGACGGCCGAGGGCGACGTCATGGTCAACACCGGCTTCATGGATAATGCGGAGCGGACCAAGCGCCTGCTGACGCCGCCGCGCACTGGCCCGCTGGCCTTCATCATCCTCACCCAGAGCCATGCCGATCACTACGGCGGCGTGCCGGAATTCCTGGAGGACGGCACGCAAGTCGTCGGCGGACCCGGCTTCAATGAGGCGCTGGGCGACATGATGGGCCTCCAGTCCTTCTTCGGGCCGAGGAGCGGCAAGCTCTGGGGATCGACGCTCAAGCGCGGCGGCACACCCAAGCCGGCGCCGAATGTGGTTCCCGACATTCTGGTGGACCGCAAGCTGACCATCGAACTGGGCGGCCGTACTTTCGAGCTGATCTCCACGCCAGAGGGCGAGACGATCGACTCGCTGACGGTCTGGATGCCCAAGGAAAAGATCGCCTTCACCGGCAATGTCTTCGGTCCGGTCTGGCTCTCGATGCCGTTCCTCAACACTCTGCGCGGCGACAAGCCGCGTCTGGTGCGGAACTACCTGAAGTCGCTGGAGACGATCCGCGATCTCGGCGCCGAGATCATCGTCACCGGCCATGGCGAGGCCATTCGCGGTGCGGAACGCATCCGTGCCGATCTCGACAAGATGCACGCGGCCGTCAGGTTCGTGCGCGACTACACGCTCGGCGGCATGAAAGCAGGCAAGGACGTCCACACGCTGATGCGCGAATTCGCCTGGCCGGTAGGGCTGGAGATCGGCGAATTCCACGGCAAGGCCGCCTGGGCGGTCAAGTCGATCTGGCGCGAGTATTCGGGCTGGCTCCACTACGAGGATGGCACCACCGCGCTCTACGGCGTGCCGCGTTCGAGTGTGGATGTCGATCTCGTCGAATTGGCGGGCGGCGCGGCGAAACTGGCGGAGCGGGCGCAGGACAAGCTGGATGCGGGGACTCCGCTGGAGGCCGTACATCTGACCGATATTGCGCTCAGTGCCGAGCCGGACAATGCGGCGGTGCTCACCGTGCGCAAGGCGGCGCACGAGGCACTGCTGGCAGCTTCCGGCGGCAAGAACCTGTCCGAGACGATGTGGCTGCGATCCGAGATCGCGGCGATGGAGGCCAAGCTCAGCGATTGATGGTTTGGGTATGGGCTATCGGCCCATCACGGCCAACCTGACAATTTATTACCCCGTCGTCCCCGCGAAGGCGGGGCCCCCGCTTTTCTTCGCGCGCTTGGCAAAAGGAAGCGGGGCCCCCGCCTGCGCGGGGGCGACGGGGTTTGTCTCGGGAGGCCGATGGTTGGGATATGCAAGCCGAAGTCTGGTTGCTCACCCCATCACCGCACTGCTCTCGTAAACCAGCCGCACCAATTCCGCCTGTCCGCGCACGCCGAGCTTGGCATAGAGCCGCTTGGAGTAGTTTCGCGCGGTTTCCAAAGTCAGGCCCATGCGCTCCGCTGCTTCGGCGATGGAGTGGCCGTCCGCCAGCGCCATCGCCAGTTCCGCCTCGCGCCGGGGCAAGTCGAACACTTCGGCCAGTCGGTCCGCACCATCACCGGAAAGTGCGCGGGGAAGGGTGCAAAGTGCGAGCAGGGCCGGTGCCGCAAGGGCTTGTTCCGCCGCTTCTTCGGCCGGCATCAACAGTGCTTCTACATGCGGCTTCTCCCGCAGCAACAGCGGCCGTGCCGTCAACGAGCGATCCTGCGCCATTTCCGCCGCCACGCCGGCCAGCTTGCGCTCTGCCATGAGATCGAGCCCCAGCACACGCTCGCCGGGGCGCAAAGCGGCGCCGCAGTGCTCCTGCCAGAACTGCGATAGCGCAGGATCGGCCGCGACCACCCGCGCTTCGGCGTCGAGCAGCATCCAGCCTTTGCCCGTGCGCTCCAACCCCATGGCGTTGATCCGCGCCGCCATCCGCTCGCGGTCCATCGAAACGAGGTTTTCGACCGCGATGGCGACATAGGGCGCCAGGCTGGAGAGCAAGGCGCTGTCGGAGGCCGTGCACTCGCGCGTGCGGGCCATCATCAGCCATGCGCTGTAACGCTCGCCCCCAGCGATCCGTACTACCCGCTCATCCCCGATGCCGAGCTTCGCCATGCGGCGGTTGCGATCCGCGCGCGCAACGGGGTCATGATCGATCATCTCCCCGATCGAATAGACGCGGCCCGGTCGCAGCCCATCGTAGAGGTAACGGTCGAGGTAGAACGGGCCTTGCGTTTCCGACTCGCGGGCGCGTTTTCTGAGGTCGATTCCGGCGTAGCTTTCCACGATTACGGCATGCGGCCCATCGCCCATGCGAAGGATCAGGCTGACGTAATCGGCTTGGGTGCGACGGCGCAATCTTTCCAGAAATGTCGAAAAGCGCGGATTTTCGGCACTTCCCTGAAAGAGTGGGATCAGGAGATCAGTCTCGTCGTTGCTGGTAAGAGCCATACCCCTCCCATATGGGAGGTTCGCGGAAATGTCATCCCTGCGATTCGGTTTGGGACAGCACCAGAGGAAACAGCCAACGGGCACGCGCCCCGGCAGAGGAAACCTGATGAAGACACTCACGCACCTGGAGCGCCTCGAAGCCGAGAGCATCCATATCATCCGCGAAGTCGTCGCCGAGGCTGAAAAGCCGGTGATGCTCTATTCGGTCGGCAAGGACAGCGCCGTGATGCTGCACCTTGCCCGCAAGGCCTTCTATCCCTCGCCGCCGCCGTTCCCGCTGCTCCACGTCGACACGACCTGGAAGTTCAAGGCGATGTACGAGTTGCGCGACAAGATGGCGCGTGAGAGCGGCATGGAACTGCTGGTCTATCAAAACCCCGAAGCCATCGAAAAGGGCATCAATCCGTTCGACCACGGCGCGCTCCACACCGACATGTGGAAGACCGAAGGTCTGAAGCAGGCGCTCGACAAGTACGGTTTCGACGCGGCCTTCGGCGGCGCCCGCCGCGACGAGGAGAAGAGCCGCGCCAAGGAGCGCATCTTCTCGTTCCGCACGTCCTCGCACGGCTGGGATCCGAAGAACCAGCGCCCGGAGCTGTGGAACCTCTACAATGCCCGCAAGGCGCGCGGCGAATCGATCCGCGTCTTCCCGATCTCCAACTGGACCGAGTTGGACATCTGGCAGTACATCCACCTGAACGACATCCCGATCGTGCCGCTCTACTTCGCCGAAAAGCGCCCCACCGTGGAGCGTGACGGCATGCTGCTGATGGTGGACGATGAGCGCTTCCCGCTCCAGCCGGGCGAGGTTCCCGTGGAGCGCTCGATCCGCTTCCGCACGCTCGGCTGCTACCCGCTGACCGGCGCGGTGGAGAGCGAGGCGAAGACGCTTCCCGAAGTGATCCAGGAAACGCTCCTCACCACCACATCGGAGCGGCAGGGCCGCGCCATCGACAAGGACGCCGGCGGTGCCGGCATGGAAGTCAAGAAGCAGCAGGGGTACTTCTGATGGCCGATATCGAAACCAAGGAAGCGGTCTACGTCACCGACCAGCTGATCGCCGACGACATCGACGCCTATCTCGTCCAGCACGAGCACAAGACGATGCTGCGCTTCATCACTTGCGGCAGCGTCGATGACGGCAAGTCCACCCTGATCGGGCGCCTGCTCTACGATTCGAAGATGATCTTCGAGGACCAGCTGGACGCGCTCCAGTCGGATTCCAAGAAGGTCGGCACGCAGGGCCAGGAAATCGACTTCGCGCTGCTGGTCGACGGCCTCGCCGCCGAGCGTGAGCAGGGCATCACCATCGACGTGGCCTATCGCTTCTTCAACACCGAGAAGCGCAAGTTCATCGTTGCCGACTGCCCGGGCCACGAACAGTACACCCGCAACATGGTGACCGGCGCCTCCACCGCCGACCTTGCGGTGATCCTGATCGATGCGCGCAAGGGCGTGCTGGTGCAGACGCGCCGCCACTCGTACTTGTGTCACCTGATCGGCATCAAGAACATCGTCCTGGCCGTCAACAAGATGGACCTGGTGGACTACAGCCAGGAAGTCTTCGACAAGATCGTCGAGGAATATGGCGAGTTCGCGCGGGAAATCGGGATCGAGAGCTTCACGGCTCTGCCGATCTCGGGCTTCAAGGGCGACAACATCACCACGCTTTCGGACAAGACCCCGTGGTACAAGGCGCCGCAGTACGCGGGCATCACGCTGGTCGAGCATCTCGAAACGGTCGAGGTTCTGTCCTCGGTCGATGCCGACAAGCCGCTGCGCCTGCCGGTGCAGTGGGTGAACCGTCCGAACCTGGACTTCCGCGGTTTCTCGGGCCTGATCGCCACTGGCTCGGTGAAGGCGGGCGACAAGATCCGCGTCCTGCCCTCGGGCAAGACCAGCACGATCACCCGCGTCGTCACCTATGACGGCGATCTGGAAGAAGCGGTTGCGGGCCAGTCGGTCACCGTCTGCTTCGCCGACGAGATCGACTGCTCGCGCGGTTCGGTGATCTCGGTCGCGGACAATCCGCCGCAGACTGCCGACCAGTTCGAGGCGACTTTCGTGTGGATGGCCGATGAGGCCATGGTGCCCGGCCGTGCCTACTGGCTGAAGGTCGGCACGCAGATGGTTTCGGCGACGGTTCAGGAGCCGAAGTACGAAGTCAACGTCAACACGATGGAGAAGCTGGCGGCCAAGACGCTGGAGCTGAACTCGATCGGCGTGGCGGAACTGACCACCGACAAGCAGATCGTGTTCGAGGCTTATGCCGATAACCGCACGCTGGGCGGCTTCATCCTGATCGACAAGATGACCAATGCCACGGTGGCGGCTGGCATGATCCACTTCTCGCTGCGCCGTTCGCAGAACGTGCACTGGCAGGCCGTGGACATCGACCGCAAGCAGCACGCTGGTCTCAAGAACCAGCGTCCGGCGGTGCTGTGGTTCACGGGCCTGTCGGGCTCGGGCAAGTCGACCATCGCCAACCTTGTCGAGAAGAAGCTGCACCGGATGAACCGGCACACCTTCCTGCTCGATGGCGACAACGTGCGCCACGGTCTGAACAAGGATCTGGGCTTCACCGAGGCCGACCGTATCGAGAACATCCGCCGCGTGGGCGAAGTCTCGAAGCTGATGACCGATGCGGGCCTGATTGTGATCACCGCCTTCATCTCACCGTTCCAGGCGGACCGCGAGATGGTGCGCTCGATGCTGCCCGAAGGTGAGTTCTTCGAGGTGTTCATCGATACGCCGCTCAAGGTGGCCGAGGCACGCGACGTCAAGGGCCTCTACAAGAAGGCGCGTGCGGGTGAGCTGAAGAACTTCACGGGTATCGACAGCCCGTATGAAGCGCCGCGCAATCCGGAAATCCGCGTGGATACCACGCTGATCTCGCCGGAAGACGCTGCGAACCTGATCGTCGACACGCTGCTGGGAGACGCCTGATGAGCCTGAACGACGGCGATCTCGCAGCACATCTGGCCGAAGTGGCGGGGAAGATCCTGCTCGACGTGCGGGCCTCCGGCCTGTTCTCGGGCAAGTCGCTGGGGAAGGCGGGGGACCAGACCGCCAACCAGTTCCTCTGCCACGCCCTTCGCGAGCAGCGGCCCGAGGATGGGCTGCTCTCCGAAGAGGAGAAGGACAATGCCGAGCGTCTGGCCAAGGAGCGGGTGTGGATCGTCGATCCGGTCGACGGTACCCGCGAATATGGCGAGGAACGGGCCGACTGGGCCGTCCATATCGGCATGGCGGTGGATGGCGAGCCGGTGCTGGGGGCGGTCGCGCTTCCCGGTGCGGGTGTAGTCCTTCGCTCCGACCAGCCGGGCGAAGTGCCGCCCGCGCCTGAGCGGCTGCGCATGGTGGTCAGCCGCACGCGTCCGGCCAAGGAAGCGACCGGCGTGGCCGAAGCCATCGGTGCCGAACTCGTCCCGATGGGATCGGCCGGGGCCAAGGCCATGGCGATCCTGCGCGGAGAGGCGGATATCTACCTCCATTCCGGCGGGCAGTACGAATGGGACAGCTGCGCACCTGCCGCTGTCGCACAAGGCTGGGGCCTCCACGTTTCGCGCATCGACGGCAGCCCGCTGGTCTACAATCGGGAAGACGTCTATATGCCGGACTTGCTGATCTGCCGGAAGGAGCACGCAGAACTGGTGCTCGAAAAGGTGAAAGCCTTCCTCTGAGGTCAAGCTGATCAACATTGTCGATTAGTAAGCCTGCCGCTATGCTCGCCCTTTGATAATGAGAGGGGCGAGCATGGAGGCGAAAATCAGGCGCAGGACGCGCGACCCGGTCGCGACGCGCGCGGTTATCCTCGATGCCGCTGCGAACCTGCTGGCCAAGGACGGGCCTGAGGGCGTCAGCCTCTCCGCCGTCGCCCATCTCGCCGCCGTCAATCGCGGCACCGCCTACCAGCATTTCGAAACGCGCGAGAAGCTGATCGAGGCGACCATGCAGTGGGTCTCCGACAAGCTGTTCCATGCCGTTTTCGGTGATCCCGAGACTGTGGGAGAGCGCCGGGTCGAGGATGTCGACGTAGTCGCGCTGACTGAGCGGTTGTGCGATTTCGCGATGGAAAATCCCGATATCTGCCGCGTCTGGCTCCAGCAGGTCCTGGCCTCGCCCAACCCGGCGCAGGATCCGTTCTGGCGCGAGTATTGCGGCTCGCTCGGCCGCTTCGCAGGCACCGAACTGGCGGAGCCGGGCATCGATTTCGAAGTCTATTCGGTGATGAACCTGGCCGGGGTGTTCTTCTGGCCGATCCTTGCCCGCGCCCATGCCGCTGACGAGGGCGAACGCCGGGAACTGTCGCGCCGCTATTCGCGCGAGATTCTGCGGCTTTCGATGTACGGCACGATGCGCGCCAAGGCGTTTCCGAAAGTGGCGGACCTGCTGGCAGCTCACGGCGTTTCACCGGGCGGCTGACAGCCTGCCGGATACCCCGCCCATGATGCCGCTTCGCCTAGGCGATGGCGTGGGGTGGCGGCATTGACGCAGCGGCGCATATTCCCTTTCAGCTAGGGCCTGCATCGTCGGGCTCTAACGCAGCCCTTGAGGGAGTATGCCATGTTTTCCGCTATCGTGATCGACAAGACCGACGAGGGCCAGACGGTCACTCTCCAGCAGCTTGACGAAACCGCGCTGCCTGAGGGCGATGTCGCTATCGACGTTGCGTTCTCTACGCTCAATTTCAAGGACGGCCTGGCCGTCACCGGCGCTTCGCCGGTCGTGCGCAAGTTCCCGATGGTGCCGGGGATCGACCTTGTCGGCACCGTCACCGAAAGCAGCCATGCCGACTGGAAGGCCGGCGATACCGTCGTGCTCAACGGCTGGGGCGTGGGCGAGGGGCACTGGGGCGGCCTGTCGCAGAAGGCCAAGCTGAAGGGCGACTGGCTGGTGCCGCTGCCTTCGGCCTTCACGCCGAAGCAGGCCATGGCGATCGGCACCGCCGGCTACACCGCCGCGCTCTGCGTCGATGCGCTGGTGGACTGGGGCGTGACCCCGGATCAGGGCGAGATCCTCGTCACCGGTGCCACCGGCGGCGTCGGCTCGGTCGCTATCGCGATCCTCAAGAAGCTGGGCTACTCGGTCGCCGCGCTCACCGGCAAGCCGGGCGAGGCGGACTATCTGAAGTCGCTGGGCGCAGAGACGATCATCGACCGCGCTGAACTCGCCGAAAAGGGCAAGCCGCTCCAGAAGGAGCGCTGGGCCGGTGTCGTCGATACGGCCGGCAGCCACACGCTGGCCAATGCCATCGCCCAGACCAAGTACGGCGGCGCGGTTGCCGCTTGCGGTCTGGCGCAGGGCTTCGACCTGCCTTCGACCGTCATGCCCTTCATCCTGCGCGGCGTTTCGCTGCTGGGGATCGACAGCGTCATGGCCCCCAAGGCCAAGCGCCTGAAGGCCTGGGACCGTCTCGCCAAGGATCTGGACCCGGCCGCACTCGAAACCATCGGCCAGACCATCGGCCTGGGCGACGCCATCGAGGCTGCTCGCAAGTTCATGTCCGGTGAGGTCACTGGCCGTTACATCGTCGACGTGAACGCCTGATGCAGCCGGTGCGGCGGGCGGTTTGAGGGAGCCGCCCGCCGCGCCAGAGCATCCATGGGAGCAGGGGCGAAACAGTCCCGTCAGGATAATGAGGAACGCATGGTCGAGGTAACCGAAGGCTTGTCGATCGCACGCGGCATCCCGCTGGCGGAAGAGCAGGGCATCGGCCCGCTGACGCTGGGCGGCTTCGTTCGCGAAGTGTCGCGCCGTTATGGCCCCTCCGAAGCGGCGGTGATCCACCTTGGCGACAAGGTAGAGCGCTGGACGTACGACGACCTCTGGGCGCGCTCGATGGAAGTCGCCCGTGCGCTCGTCGCTTGCGGCGTCGGTAAGGGCACCCGCGTCGGCGTGCTGGCGACCAACCGGCTGGAATTCCTCTCCGGCGTCTTCGGCACCGCACTCGCGGGCGGCGTCGCCATGACGGTGAGCACGTTCTTCACGCCCGCTGAACTAGAAACCGTGTTGCAGATGGGCGGCTGCTCGGTGCTGCTGCTCGAACGCCGCGTGCTCAAGAAAGATTTCGCGCAGACCCTTGTCGATCTCGAACCGCAGATCGGCACCGCCAAGCCGGGCGAAGTCGCTTCCACCAAGTTCCCGTTCCTGCGCCATCTCGCGGTGATCGACAGCGACGAAGGCCTCGGTGCGATCGAAGGCTGGAGCACGTTCCTCGCGCGCGGAAACGATGTCGATCCCGCGTTGGTCGATGCCGCCGCCGCCTCCGTGCAGCCGAGCGATCCCGGCGTGCTGTTCTTCTCCTCCGGCTCCACCGGCAAGGCCAAAGGCATCCTTTCGGCGCATCGCGGCGTCTGCCTGCAACTCTGGCGCTGGCCGCAGTGGTACGATGTGAAGGTGCCGCCGCGCACGTGGTCGGCCAACGGCTTCTTCTGGTCGGGCAATTTCTCGATGGCATTGGGCGGCACGCTCGGTTGCGGCGGGTCGCTGGTGCTGCAGCGCTGGTTCGATGCCGAAGAAGCGCTGGCGCTGATGGAGGCCGAGAAGGCCTCGATGATGCTCGCCTGGCCGCACCAGTGGGCGCAGCTCATGGCTGCCTCGAATTACGACAGCGTCGATCTTTCGGCGATGCATTACATCGATGCGCTGACGCCCTGCGCGCAGCATCCGACGATCGATACCGACTGGCGTGAGCCGGCACAGGCCTTCGGCAATACCGAGACGTTCACGCTGATCTCGGTCTTCGCCTCGGGCACGGCGGAAGAGATCGCCGGCAAGTCGCACGGCGTGCCGACGGCCGGCTCCACGATCAAGATCGTCGATCCGATGACCGGCGCGACGATGCCACTGGGCGAGCGCGGCGAGATTGCCGTGAAGGGCCCGACGCTGATGCTTGGCTATATCGGTGTGCCGCTGGACGAATCGCTGGATGGCGAAGGCTTCCTGCGCACGGCGGACGGCGGCTATATCGACGAGCAGGGCCGCCTGTTCTGGGAAGGCCGCCTGAACGACATCATCAAGACCGGCGGTGCCAATGTATCCCCGATCGAGATCGACGAAGTGATCCGCGCCCATCCGGAAGTGAAGATGGTGCAGACGGTGGGCGTGCCCGACGATCTGCTGGGCGAACTGGTGGTTTCCTGCGTTGTCGCGGTGGAAGGTGCGCGGCCCGATGCTGGGGCAATTCGCGATTTCGCCAAGGAAAAGCTTGCCAGTTACAAAGTGCCGCGCCGCGTGCTGTTCGTGGCTGAGAGCGATCTGAAGACCACCGGCAGCGCCAAGATCAAGACGGCGGACTTGCGCAAGCTGGCGGCCGAGCGGTTGGAAACGGAAGTCAGTCCGGGCTGAGAAGGTCCGATTGAGACGAGAGGGGAGAAGCGCATGACACAGGCACTCGATTTCGGTGACTGGCTGGAAATCTGCAATCTCAAGGCCCGTTACTGCCGCCTGCTCGACACCAAGGACTGGGACGGCTGGGCCGCGCTCTTTACCGAGGATTGCGAGATCGACACGCGCCCGGCCGGCGGCACGCTGGAAAAGGGACGCGACACGTTCGTCTCGATGGTTCGCCATTCGCTGGCCGATGCCAAGACCGCGCATCAGATCCATTCGCCGGAAATCACGTTCCACGGCGACAGCGCCGAGGTGATCTGGGCCATGCAGGACCGCGTCATCAAGGACACGTTCGCGCTGACCGGTTATGGCCATTATCATGAGACATATGTGCGGTCGGCCGATGGCTGGAAGATCGCCAAGCAGACGCTTTCCCGCCTGATCGTGGACATGTCCAAATCGTGACGGCAGCGCCGGGGCGTTGCATCGGCGGCTCAGGCAATTTCGCTCGCTAATACTAAGCAAGCATAGTATTTAGGGCGTAATGGAACGCAAGATCGGCACCGTCCTGTCGCAAGTGGCGCGCTTGATGCGCCGTTCTTTCGATGAGCGGGCGAGGGCGATCGGCGTAACCCGTCCGCAATGGCAGGTGCTGAGCGTGCTTCACCGCATGGAAGGCATCAACCAAGGCGGGCTTGCCGAAATTCTGGAAGTGGAGCCGATCACGGCCGGGCGCATGATCGACCGGATGCAGGATGCTGGTCTGGTGGAGCGCCGGGCCGATCCGGCCGACCGGCGCGCGTGGCGGCTCTATCTGACGGCGCGGGGCAACGAACTGCTGGAACAGCTTCAGCCTCTGGCGGAAGAGACGGCCGATCTGGCGCTGGAAGGCGTGACTGAGCAGGATATGGAAAAACTGCTGGATGTGTTGGAAACGATGCGCCTCAACCTGACGCGCAACCGCGGCCAGGATGCCTCGGCGCAAGGATGACTTCGGATTGATTTGAGAGCCTGTGCGGTATCGTGGGGACGGTCCCCGCGAACCATCGTGGCTGCGATAGGCAGCGGCTTGCACAGGGGTTAGAGTTTGGGAAATCGTGCCGGCAAGCACCGGTACTCGAAAGCCGTAAAAGCGGGAGGATGCGTGGGTAAGACGATCGTGATCACTGGCGCCGGTGCCGGCCTTGGCCGTGCGTTGGCAAGGCGTTTCGCCAGTGAAGGGGAAACCGTGATCCTGCTGGGTCGCACGCTGTCCAAGGTGCAGGAAGTCGCTGACGAGATCGGCGGCACTGCCATGGCGGTGGAATGCGACGTCGCCTCCGCCGATTCCGTGCGCAAGGCTTTCGCGACGATTGCCGAAAAGCACCCGAAGATCGACGTGCTGATCAACAATGCCGCGATCTACGAACCGTTCACCGTGGCCGAGGCAACCGATGCGCAGATCGACAGCATCATCGCCACCAACCTCAACGGCCCGATCTACTGCTGCCGTGCGGCGATCCCGATGATGGAAAAGGGCGGCCAGATCATCAACGTGGGCAGCGAATCCATCGCCGTGCCTTTCGTGATGCTTTCGCTCTATCAGACCACCAAGGCCGGCCTCGAACGATTTACCGAGGCGCTGGTGGAAGAACTGGAGCCTGCCGGCATCCGCGTCACCACCGTGCGCGCCGGGCCGATGTATGAGCCGGGCAAGACCAATCCCGGCTGGGATCAGGACGCCGCGATGCGCTTCCACGGTGGCTGTGCCGCCAAGGGGATCGACCTGCGCACGCGGCCGATCTCGCAGACCGAAAACGTCACCGGCGTATTCCGCTCGGTGCTCGACCTGCCGCCAGACGTGCGCGTGCTGCACGTCTCTGTCGGGGCGCGCCACGCATGACTGCCGCCACGACCGTCGCCGATCTCGCGCCACAAACCGTTTCCGCCAAGGACCCGAACATGACCACTCTTCCCGAAGCCAAGCTCTATATCGACGGACAACTGCGCGGTGCCAGCAACGGCGCCACGTTCGACGTGATCAGCCCCTGGACGGGCGAGCCTGTCGGCAAGGCCGCCGACGCCACTGCCGATGACGTGAACGCCGCCATCGCCGCCGCCCGCCGCGCTTTCGACGATACCGACTGGTCGACCAACACTGAAAAGCGCGTGGCGCTGGTGAAGAAGTATCGCGAACTGTTCGAAGCTGCCCGCCCGCGTCTGGGCGAGCTGGCGATGTACGAAGCCGGCGCGGCGCAGGGTGCGGTCAACCGCGCCCACGTGGACATGGCTCTCGACGGTTGGGACGATTACATGCGCGTCTTCGACCAGCTGGAGTGGGAAAAGGACTACGGCGAAAAGCCCGCCTTCGGCATGATCCACAAGCGCGTCGGCGTGCGTGAGGCGGTTGGCGTGGTCGGCGCGATCACGCCGTGGAACGTGCCGCTCTATGTGAACATCGGCAAGATGGTCGCCGCGCTGCTGGCCGGCTGCACCGTGATCCTGAAGCCCGCGCCGGATACCCCGGGCATGGGCGCGATCTTCGGTGAACTGGCCAAGGAAGCCGGTTTCCCCGATGGCGTGATCAACGTGATCTTCGGTGCCGATCCGGCGCTGGCGGGAGAAATGCTGGTTACCGATCCGCGCGTGGACCTGATCTCGTTCACCGGCTCCACCGGCGTCGGCAAGCGCATCATGGAGCAGGGCGCGCCCACGCTGAAGCGCGTGTTCCTCGAACTCGGCGGCAAGTCGGCCAAGATCGTGCTCGACGACGCGCCGAACTTCGCGATGGAAGTGGGCATGGCGATGCTGGTCTTCCACGCCGGGCAGGGCTGCGCCGTGCAGTCGCGCCTGCTGGTGCCCAAGAGCCGCTATGAAGAAGCCAAGGCCATCCTCAAGGGCGCCTATGGTAACTTCGGCGACAACTGGGGCGATATCGCCAATCCCGCGCACATCATGGGCCCGGTGATCTCCAAGCGTCAGATGGAGCGCGTGAAGAGCTACATCGACCTTGGCCAGGAAGAAGGCGCGACCCTGCTGGCAGGCGGCAATATCCGTCCGGACAAGGGTGGCGGCTATTTCGTGGAGCCGACCTGCTTCGTGGACGTTACCAACGACATGCGCATTGCCCAGGAAGAGATCTTCGGCCCCGTGCTGGTCGTCATCCCCTATGAGGATGACGAGGACGCCGTGCGCATCGCCAACCAAAGCTCCTACGGCCTGTCGGGCGGCGTCAGCTCGGGCGACCTGAACCGGGCCATCAATATCGCCAAGCGCGTGCGCACGGGTTCGATGAGCGTCAACAACGGCATGTGCATAGCTGGCGACATCCCGTTCGGCGGCTATAAGGCAAGCGGCATGGGCCGCGAATGGGGTGTGGAAGGCATTGAAGAGTTCACCGACGTCAAGATCCTCGCCTGGCCCGTCGGCCAGGCCGCGGCCTGACGGTTCGGACGAGGCCTTTCTGGGTAGCGACACCGGAGAGAACCAGGGCGGGGCAGGGGGAGAGACCGGCGATCGGGCGGAAGATCCGTCCATCCCGGCAATCCCCCCCCACCTTGCCACTGCCGTCAACGACGCTGGGGCGGCGATCAGCCACAACCTCCACGGGCAGAGACTCGGCCGCAAGGGGCGTGTCACCCGTGAGCGCATCCTTGCGGCGACCATCGAGCTTGTCGAGAAGACCGACGAGCCGGTGACGCTGGGTGCTGTCGCCCGTGCGGTCGGGCTCGGCATGACGTCGATCTACAACTATTTTACCGATTTCACCGAACTGCTGCTCGCCGTGCTGGAGCCCGTGATGGGCTCTGCGCACGACGAATATTTCGCGCTGGTTCGCGAATATTGGGCCGATGACGAGCTTCACGACCGGGCAGTGGAATTCGTGCGGGCCTATCACGCCTTTTGGGCGCGGCACACCGGCCTGCTGCACTTGCGCAACTCTCTGGCCGATCAGTTCGATGTGCGCATCATGCACCAGCGTGTGAATTCAACCCGGCCGTTGATCGGGTTGTTCGTCGCGCAGATGGACCCACGCGGGGTGCTGGGCGATACCGCCGTGCTGATGGCGACGACGCTGATGACGGGTATCGAGCGCTCTATCACTCTGGCCACCGACAGGCGCTTGCGGCGTATTCTCGGCACTCTGCCGGGGCGTCGGGATGAGAGCCTGCTGGAGATCAATGCGCGGCTGATGGAACTGGCAATCCGCGATACGCGCGAGCGCGCGGCGGGCTAACGGCGCAGTTCGGGTTCAGTCTGGCGCGCTCTCGTATTTGGATAAGGCAGCACCAACACCAGTCCCGTCATCCCCGCGAAGGCGGGGATCCCGCTTGTTCTTCTATCGGCAAGGCCAAAGGAAGCGGGGCCCCCGCCTTCGCGGGGGCGACGAGTGATTTGAGTTACAATGCTGAGGTTAGAAATAGGCTGGGCGTGCTCCTCCGCTACTTCTTCTTCCCGCCCACGCCTTTCAGATACTCTTCCATCCCCCGGATATAGTCCGGATTGAGCATCAGCGCGCTGTTGGCCATGCGCTCGATGTGGCGGGCGGAATCACGGCCGACTTCGGCGCTGAGTTCGATGGCAACCTTGGCGGCGCCCATTTGCTCCGGGTTCTGCTTGGTCAGGTGACGGCAGAAATCCATGACGTCCTGCTCGAACGTCTCATCCTCGTAGACCTGATGGACCAGGCCCATGGTGAACGCCATGTCCGCCGGCGCGGGCTTGTTCGCCATGATCAGCCAGCGCGCCCAGTGCGGGCCGCAGATGCGGGTGAGGCGAGAGACGCCGCCCGAGGCCGGCAGTACGCCGAACAGGCCTTCGGGGAAGGCATAGGCGGCGCTCTTGGCGGCCAGGCGGAAATCGCACGAGAGGCTCATTTCCAGCCCACCGCCCACGCACATGGCGTGATGCGCGACGACGAAGGGCTTCTCGATATGCTCGATCTCATCCCACAGCTGCTGCATGTTGTTGAGATTGAGCCGGTGGTTCTCGCGAATGCCGCGCGCGCTGCCGCCGGTGGAGACGGGCGAGACGATGTTCTGGTTGCCGCCGCGCAAGTCCGCGCCGGAACTGAAATAGCGCCCGGCTGAGCGGATCAGCATGACTTTCAGTTCGGGCGTTTCGCGAAAGCGCAGCACGGCTTCGGTCAGGAGGTCCATCATCTGCCGGCTGATGGCGTTCAGCTTGTCTGGCCGGTTGAGCGTGGCGATCAGGATGCCGTCCACGTCTTCGGTGAGCAGGTGCGGTGCTTCTTCGGTCATCGTATCCACCTCCTCAATTACGCGAACGCGGCAGGCCGAGGCCCTTTTCGGCGATCATCGAACGGTGCACCTGGCTGGTGCCGCCGTAGATCGTCGTCCCATGGGCATGGCGATAGGCAAGGTTGAGCGCATTGGCCGCGCCCTTGCGCTTGGCCAGCGAATAAGGCGCCGTCAGGTCGAGCAGATCGCGCGAGTCGGTGATGAACAGTTCGGAGGAGAACATCTTCGCCATCGGCCCATAGGCGCCGTTGCCCTTGCCATGAACCTGCGTCCAGTTGGCGCGGTAGGCGATCAATTCGGAGGCCAGCACATTGGCGTACGTACGCGCCAGTCGTGCCTGTACCTTGGGCGTGTCGATCAGCTTTCCGCCGCCGGCCACGGGAATTTCCTTGCAGAGTTCCACCGCGTTTTCGAGCATCGCACGCTGGACTTTGGCAAAGCCGCCACCGTGTTCGAGTTCGAGGCTGGCCGCCATCGTGCGGCCACCGGCATTGATCTCGCCCAGGCGCCAGGTGTCCGGGATCTTGACGTTGTCGTAGAAGGTGATGTTGGTGCGCTCGTCCATGAAGGTGTGCACCGCCTGCACGGTGACGCCCTCGGCCTTCAGGGGGACGATGAACATCGTCAGACCCTTGTGCTTGGGGGCATCCGGATCGGTGCGGCAGAGCATCAGCACATAGTCGGTCAGGTTGGCGCCGCTGGTCCACATCTTGGTGCCGTCGATGCGCCAGGAACCGTCCTCAAGCTGGGTGGCCTTGCACTGCGCGGCGAAGACGTCCGACCCGCAGCCCGGTTCCGAATAGCCCAGCGAGCAGATCGCATCGCCGGCCATCACCTTCGACAGCACATCGCGCTTCAGCTCGTCGGTGCCGAAGCGATGCATGATGAGTGACACCATTTGCGAAACCCCGGCAACGGGGTTGCTCCAGCCTTCTTCCTCGAACGCATCGCGGGCAGCGGTAACCGCGTAGGGGTTCAGGCCACGCCCGCCGACGTCTTTGGGAAGCTGGAGATAGGCAAGGTTCGCTTCGACCAGTTGCTTGTGGATGACCGGGTTGTGGCCCTCCCATGAGAAGTGGAACTTCTCGCGCTGTTCGTCGGTGACGTTCTTGGCGAAGAACTCGCGGATTTCCTGCTTGATCGCGCGGGCATCCTCGCCGAGATCGAACTCGACCGGCACTTCGCCCACATCGGGAAGGCTGGCCTTTTCGTTGGCGTAGAGGCGGCGGCCGGCCTCGGCCAGCCAGTCCTCGGGATCGCCCGCCACCAGCGGCCACGCCTTGGCGCGCAAGTTGTAGAGGTGGACGTCATGCTCGGTGGTGAGGCCGATGCCGCCGAAGGTCTGCACGGCATGGCGCACGGTGCGGCCCGCCGCGCCCGAGGCGTACCACGCGGCCAGTGACACTTGCGCGCCGGCTGCCGCCTCGCCGTCGGCGATCGAGCGCATGGCTTTCCAGGCGAGGAACTTGGCGGAATCGATCTCGCAGATCAGGTCCGCCATCGGGTGGGACAGCGCCTGGAATGTGCCGATAAACACGCCGAATGCCTTGCGCTCGCCCGCATATTCCGCCGCCATCGTCAGCGCCGCCCGGCTGAGGCCGGAAAGCGCGAGTGCGATCAGGATCTTCCATTCCTCGAGACCGGCGGCGAAAGTCGCGAGCGCTTCATCGCCGTTGCCCAACACGGTGGTCGGCAGCGCCGCCAGATCGAGTTCGGCGATAGCCGTGGAGGCCAGAGTTGGCTCCGCTATGCGTGCATCCGCGGGCACCGTGACGAGTACGATCTCGTCACCCTTGCGGGCAACAACCGCGTCGGCAACCAGGCCGCCGGCGACCCATTGCTTGGGGAACTGCGCGATATCCTGCATGGCGATGGTGACCACTGCTTCGCCGCCGACTGCGTTTGCCAGAAGGTCTTCCTGGCCGCCCAAGAGGCCCAGCACGCGCGTCGCTACCAATGCTTCGGCCAGCGGACCGGAGGCGAGCGTGCGGCCCGCTTCTTCCATCAGCAGGCCGGCGTCGAACAGGCCAAGGCCCATGCCATCCGCCTCTTCAGGCACGCGCATCGCGAATGCGCCGAGTTCGGCAAGGCCCGACCATAATTCGGGATCGAAGCCGCCGGATTCCTGCGCCTTGCGTACGCGCGCGGAACTGGAATGTTCGTCGAGGAAACGCGCGAACGTGTCGCGCATCATGCCCTGTTCGTCGGTGAGGTCGAAGTTCATTTCAGGCTTTCCCCGGGGCTTTTGGTTTTCGTGTTTCCTCGTCAACATCATACCTCGCCGCCCCGTTCAATCGTCCGTGCCACGCAATCGCAGGCGCGATAGCTGGAAACGCGTGCTGGCCGCTTGGGGAGGGGAGGCGTAGCTTCCCCGGTCAAGGCGCCGTTAAAGATGCGCCCGCCGGCAGCCGATCGGCCCGGCAACTTTGGGAGTGCCGTCATGCAAATGAACGACATGGTGTTGATCAGTGTCGACGATCATATCAGCGAACCGCCTGACCTGTTTCAAAACCACCTTTCCGGCGCCGCGCTCGAATCCGCGCCGAAGCTGATCCAGGATGAGAACGGCAAGGATCTGTGGGTCTATCAGGGGATGAAGTTCCCCTCGGTTGGCTTGAATGCCGTGGTCGGCCGGCCTTTCGAGGAATACGGCATGGAGCCGACCTCGCTCGATCAGCTTCGCGCCGGTTGCTATGACGTGCACGAACGCATCAAGGACATGGACGTCAACGGCGTCGCCTCGTCGCTCAACTTCGGTTCGGTGTTCGACTTTGCCGGCGGCCGCCTCCACCGCGTACCCGATCGCGAACTCGCGAAAGTCCATGTAAGCGCTTATAACGACTGGCATATCGACGAGTGGTGCGGCGCCTATCCGGGCCGTTTCATCCCCTGCGCGATCCTTCCGACCTGGGATATGGACGCGACGATCGCCGAGATGAAGCGCGTGTCGGCCAAGGGCTGCCACACCGTCTCGATCAGCGAGAACCCCACCTGTCAGGGCCTGCCGAGCATCCACAACGCCTATTGGGACCCGTTCTACAAGGCGATCAACGATCTCGACATGACGATCTGCATCCACATCGGCGGCGGCAATCCGGCGCCCCATGCCTCGATGGAAACGCCGATCGAGGCATGGATTTCGACCATGCCGATGTCGATCGCCTATGCCGCGTCGGACTGGCTCCAGCTTGAGGCGTTGCATCAGTATCCGGACATGCGCATCGCGCTTTCGGAAGGCTCGATCGGTTGGGTGCCCTACTTTACCGAGCGGGCGGACTTCTCGAACTGGCGGCACAAGGCCTGGACCAATTCGCGCTTCCAGAAGATGAAGCCCAGCGAGATGTTCAAGCGGCACTTCCTGAATTGCTTCATCGACGATGCCTTCGGCTTGCAGAATATCAAGTTCATCGGTGAGGACAACATCGCCTATGAATGCGACTATCCGCATTCCGATACGCTCTGGCCGGAAGTGCCGGAGAACCTTTGGCCTTCGATCAACCATCTGACCGACGAGCAGATCGACAAGATCACGCACAAGAATGCGATGCGCTGGTTTCGCTTCGATCCGTTCCAGCACTTCACGCGCGAGGAACTGACGGTCGGCGCGCTGCGTGAAAAGGCGAAGGCCGAGGGCGTCGATACCAGCCCGAAGTCCTCGGCCGGTGAGCGTCCGGTCGAAGAACATGAAACCCGGCCCGTAACTTCAGGCGACATCATGAAGATGTTCATGCGGCATGAGGATACCGACCGCACCGCCCGGATGCAGAAGCAGGAAGTCTAACCCGCTCCGGCTGCAAGTCACTGCACCGAAACGAAATAGGGCCCCGCGAGCGATCTCGCGGGGCCCATTCCGTAACGGTGTGCGACCCGTTCAGGATTTGGTGGATCAGGCGGCGTGCGGCAGCTGTTCCGGTTCGGCGAACTGCGCCGGATCGGGCAGGCACTTGCGCATGGCGTCGCTGAGCGACTGGAGCAGTGCTTCGGGGTTCACCTTGTCGTCCTTGCCATAGACCAGGCTGATCACCAGCGGGTGGCCTTCGGGCTGCCGGGGGACGAGGCCGCAGAGCGATTCCGCGCCGCTGCCGAAACCGGCCGGGCCGAACACATAGCGCGGATCGCGGCAGGCATCGATGCGGGTCATCATGTCGGCGAAAGCGAACTTGTGCATCTCTTCCGCTTCGGCGTTGAGGCGGCGAACCATGCCTTCGCAGCGCTGGCGGGCAACGGTCGAGAGCATCAGCCAACCGGCCGCGCTCTGTGCCAGGGGCTCCTTGATGCCGCCCGAAAGCTCACGGGTAGCGGCAAGAGCGCGGGGGCCGTGGCGCCAGTTGACGATCTGGACGTCCAGGCCGACCATCGCGTGAAGCGCAACCGAAAGGCCGGTCTGGGCGACAAGGCGGTCCATCAGGCGCACCACGCGGCCATCGCGCACCAGCTCGGGCTGTCCCGAAGTGCCGATCAGCGCGGCGCGCGGGGTGAGGCTGTAGGCACGCGAATAGGGGTCCTTGTGAAGCAGGCCGAGTTCGACGAGGCTCGACAGCAGTTCGGACGTGCTCGACTGCGGGCGGTTATAGCGGCGCACGATGTCCATGACCGTGGCTTCGCGATGCGCATCGTCAAAATATTCGAGCACTTCGATCACGCGGCGTGCGATCTTGGCCTTGTTCGATGACGTGGTCTTTCCAGGCATGAGGTCTCTCCTCCCTCAAGTGTGGTGTGATGAACTCACTTCTCTCCCGAGTCGGATCTCTAAAAACTGAGCCTGACTCGTTTTTTGCTAAGCTTGGTTATCATTGCTTCGGGAGGGGTGCAATAGGCTTCGCACTGACGATAAGTTGCGCTGACTTACGTGAACGGGAAATATCGCGAAATTCCGCCAATTTTGACCATGTGTTCAGCGTTGAAATGTGATTTTAGCGGGCCGGGCTGGTCAAGCCTGTGTCATCTCGCCATGCTCGCTCCAACTGCAAGTGCCTGATCGGGAGCGAATTGTTCGAAAAATGCGCGTGGATGATCTGACATTTGCGGCGGCGGATTTGGCCGAGTCGGACGCGAAAGTAGCGCCGATCGCTTTCGTGGATCTGGCACGCGAGTCGGGTGATTTCCCGGAAATCCGCCTGCCGCCGTGTCCGGTAATCGGGATCGGGCCGCGCGATCATGCCCTGGCTGCGCGACTCGATGCCGTGCTGGAACCTCGCTTCGATGCTGCGCAATTAGCCCTCGCGGCGAAGACGCAGCCGCTGGCCGCCGCTGTGGTGACGCAGGCTCTGCGCGTAATCCCGGCATTGGCGATCGAGGATGCACTGAACGTCGAGTCGCTGGCTTATGCGACGCTCCAGGGTAGCGAGTCGCATCGCTGCTGGCTGGCGAGGCGGGGCGGCGGCGCAGGTGGCGGGGAAGGCATGGTCTTGCTGGATCGCGCCGACGCGGAACTGACCGTGACGCTGAACAGGCCGGAAGCCGGTAACGCGATAGACCGGCCGATGCGCGACGCGCTCCACGAGGCATTCGCCCTCGTCAACATGGATACAACGATCCGGCGGGTGGTGCTTCGTGCGGAGGGAAAGGCTTTCAGTCTTGGTGCCGAGCTTTCGGAGTTCGGCACCACTACCGATCCTGCCGAGGCGCATCGCATTCGCGGGCTTACGCTTCCCGCGCGGGAAGCCGCATTGTGCGGGGATCGACTGGAAGCAAGGATCGATGGCGCCTGTATCGGTGCAGGGCTGGAACTGGCGGCATTTGCCGCGCGGATCGTCGCTACGCCGCGTTCGTGGTTCCAATTGCCCGAACTGGCGATGGGAATATTGCCCGGAGCGGGTGGCTGCGTATCGCTGAGCCGCCGCATCGGGCGCCAGCGGACGCTGCTGATGGTGCTGTCAGGCCGACGCCTTGGCGCGCGGGAGGCGCTCGATTGGGGCCTCGTCGACGCGGTGGTGGACGAGCTGCCCTGAGACGAACGTGGCGCGCACATCGGCACTATCCAGCCGTGTCCGCGCTTCGGCCCAAGGGCGATCCAGCAGGCAGAGATCGGCCGCCTCGCCAACTGCGATCCGACGCTGGCGCGACAGGTCGAGCGGATCGGCGAGGTACAGGTCGAGCGCCTGTTCCGGCGACAGGGCTTCCTCTGGGCTGAACGGCGTTCCAGTGCCGGTTCTGCGCAGCACCGCCGCCTTCATTGCGGCCCAGGGATCTGGGTTTCCGTAAGGGGCATCGCTACCGCCGGCCAAGGGAATGCCGGCGTTGCGCAGAGTAAACAGACGATAGAGATCGCTGTGATGACGCGGCTCCACGTCGCGAAGATAGCGATCGCCGCTTTCATGGACGAAGTGGGGTTGCACGCAGGCCCACAAACCCAGCGATGCCATGCGAGCGGCGAGTTCGCGTGGTACTATCGATGCATGCTCTATGCGGTCACCGATCAGCGTTCCCGCCGCTTCGAAAAGCGCGAGCGTGAACACCAGTTCGACTTCCGTCACGCAATGCACCGCTACGCCGCGGCCCTGTGCATGGGCACTGGCGATCCATAGGCAGGTGGTGTCGAAATCCGGCAACGCCGCTTCGTGCAAGTGCAGCTTGGCAGGACCAAGACGCCAGCCATCCTGCGGGGCATCGGCCAGCGAAATCTGCCCTGCGAGCACCGCATTCTGGCGCAGATGCCCGGTCGCCGCTTGCGAAGCGAAATGCCGCGCGATGATTGCATCGTTGCGGGGCGACATGTCGGTAATACCGGTCACGCCATGGCGTGCGAGTTCGCTGCTCACTTCCGCAAAATCGGGGGGCGTGCTGCCCAATGCTGCCTGCAACCAAGCATCCTCGTCGAAGAGGCGGCCGGTGAAACGCCCGCCGACGCGTTCCAGGCCCGGTGGCGGGGCGCGGCCCGCCAGAAGCTCATCCAGCGCGGGACTGTTGAACAGCCACATGCGGCCGGTGCGATGCTGCAATCGGATCGGGCGATGCTGCACCATTCGGTCCAGCATGGCGGCATCGGGAAGTTCGCCGCCCAGCACGCTTTCGCAAAGGCCGAAGCCACGCAACCAGCCTTTGCCAGCGCGGTCGAGCGTGCGTGCCAGTCCTTCGCGATTGCTCACGGCCGGTGGCCCGCAATCGACCGAGGCGGCTCGCACGGCGAGTGCGGCAAGGTGAATGTGATGATCGTGAAGGCCCGGCAGCAGTGCGCCGCCGTTCGCCTCGATCACAGATTCGTCGGGAAGCGGCGCGAGTTGGCCGATAGCAGCGATGGTGCCGGCCACGATGCGCAAGTCCGCAGCGCCATGCTCGTAAACATCGGCGTTGCGGATCAGCACGGTGTGAGTTCCGAAAGATAACGCGCGGTATCCGCCCCGATCGGACTGACCGGCGCAGTCATCGCGCGGCGTTCCAGCGCGGGAAAACGGTGGCCAATGCTTTCGCCCCATGCGCGCAGCTCGGCGTTGAGCAGTTCGGCGTCGAAAGCTTGTTCCTCGTCCAGAGCCATGGCTGTGATTGCGCTCATGGAAAGACCGATGCGTCGAGCTTCGCCCTCATGCAAGGCCTTCAGAACTTCGCGGGCGCCGGTGATGCCGGTGAGCGGGTCGGCAATCGCGTCCCCTACGTAACCCGGCTTTCCGATCGCTTCGGCCAAAGCACGGGAGAGCCCTCCCGCTACACCGCAGTCATTGCCTATCCCGACCCAATCCGCCGGATTGCCTTGCGCCCCGTGCCCGGTGACGGAGAGCCAGACGAGGCCGGGTACCTCGCGCACGAGCGCTTCGGCATCGATGCCGAGATGGCGCAAGGCGCGCGGGCGAGAGCTTTCGATCACGACATCGGCCTGCCGGATGAGTTCGACCAGGCGGGCTTTCTCCGCGCGGCTCGCGAAATCGACCAGCACGCTGGCCTTGCCCTGGTTGATGAGATCGAACGTCGCGGGATCGTCGCGGCGGATCAGGTCCGGTCGGGTGCGGCTCTCGACTTTCACCACCTCCATGCCTGCCAGCCAGAGCAGGTGACCGGCCAGCGGACCGGCCCAGATGGCGGACAAGTCCACCACCAAGGGCCGATGTGCGATGGGGCGCTCGCGGTGCGGACCGCGTGCAATCACTTCGATCGGCGGTGAGGTGGGCACTTCGTCCAGCAGGGCGACGGGCAGGCCCAGCAAGCGCCCGGTTTCCAGCAAGGCGTTACCGTCGCTGCGCAGCACGGCTGCAGCAATGGCGGCGGCGTCATGGGTGTCGAGATCGGCATCGCCGAACAGCGCGGGCAAAAGCTCGCGGTCGATCTCGCGGATCAGTGTCAGTGCGAACGAGTTGTTGTCGCACGTCGGCATGAGGCGGCTGCCGCCAAGACCTGCCGAAACGCACCCGGCGATGCGATAATCACCGTGCGCAGCGCGTTCGCCGAGAAGGGCGGCTCCCGCAAGGCGCGGCAGCGCGAAATCGCGGGCAAGCGCTTCCAGTTGCCGGTCGGCCCAGCGAGCCAGCGGGATCGCCGGGCCGACAGTTTCAGCGTCAGTCGGCAAGGACTTCCTTGACCTTGCGCCGCAGCAGCTTGCCCATCTCGTTGTAGGGTAGCTCCGCGACGAACACGACCTTTTCAGGCACGCGCGAGGAACGCAGACGCGCGCGGACGAGATCCTTCAGTTCCGTCTCGCACGGCAGATCGTGTCCTTCGCGGGTGACGATGGCGACGCCCACCGTCTCGCCCCATTCCACCGAGGGGATCGCGCAGGCGCAGGCATCGGCGATGGCCGGATGCGTGAGGAGAACGTCCTCGATCTCACCCGGCGACATGTTCTCGCCGCCGCGCACGATCACGTCATCGGCGCGTCCGGAGAGAAACAGGTATCCATCCTCATCCATGAAGCCGGCGTCGCGGGTGGGGAACCATCCCTCGGCGTCGAGCGCGCTCTTTTCCTTGTATTCGCCAGAGACCTGCTCGCCGCGAACGTAGATTTCGCCGGGCTCGCCAACCCCCAGGACTTCGCCGTTTTCGCCGCGAATCTCGATCTCTACCGTCGGGATCGGCTTGCCGAGCGAGGTGAGGCGGGCACGAACCTTCGGGTCGCTCGATGCCAGTGCTTCGCGGTGATCGTCCGGGCCCAGCAGGGCGATGGTCGAGCTGGTTTCGGTCAGGCCATAGGCGTTGGTGAAGCCCGCAGTGGGGAAGCGCTCAAGCGCCTTCTGGATGACTTCGATCGGCATCTTGCCGCCGCCATAGGCAACCGCGCGCAGCGAGGAAACCTCTCCGCTCGCGCCTTTTTCCATGGCGTCGATAATGCGCGCCAGCATGGTCGGCACCACGAAGGCATTGGTGACCGTTTCGCTGGCGACCAGTGCCAGCCAGCCCTCGGGCGAGAAGTTGGGCAGCATCACGATCTTGCGCAGCGAATAGATCGAGGAGAGCAAGGCCGAGATACCGGCGATGTGATAGGGCGGCACCACGACCAGCGCGGCATCGGCCTCATCCGCCGAACCGAATTCCACCGTGCCGAGAATATAGCCCAGCAGGTTGGAATGGCGCAGGATCGCGGCCTTCGGCGCGGCGGTCGTGCCGCTGGTGAAGAGCTGGATCGCAACGCCTTCACCGGGATCGTATTCCCGCGCGTCGTCGGCCGGCACGGTTTCCTGCGCCTTGAGGACGAATTCCTCGCGCGAGAACACGGTGTGCCCCTGATCGCCTGCAAGTCGGACGATCCGTTCCTCGTCACCGATCACCAGTGCGGGCGCCACGCGGCCGAGCAGCGCGGCGAGATCGGCATCCGGCAGGCGGTAGTTCAGCGGACAATAGGGCACGCCGGCCAGCGCCGCGCCGAACACCGCGATCACCGCCGCCTCGCTGCTCTCGTCGAGCAGGGCGACGTATTCCACCTCGCTCTGGCGGATCAGCTCGAAGGCGCCGCGCGCGGCATCGAGCAGATCGCCATAAGTCCAGCGCCGTCCATCGCAGACGAGCGCCACGCGGTCCGGCGCGGCCTCCACCGCCATTTCAAGAAGAAGCGCGATGTTCATGCGGGTCAGTCCGAAGCGGGCAGGGGCTTGGCGTCCTTGGTGACAAGCGCCACGCCATCGACCGAGAGCGAGCCCTTGCCGGGCTTCACGCAAAGCAGTTCGTACTTGCCGTCCGCATCGACGTAGCGCTTGCCCATCAGCGTGCCGGCCGAAAAGTCGGCGGCGAGCGGGGCGGGTTCTGCGGGCTTCGCTTCGCCCATCGGCGCGCCGCCGCATTCGATCGTACCGTCGGCGCAGCGGATCACCATGACTTCGGTGTCGCAGGCGGCGCTCTTGAGACGGGTTCCAGGCTTCATTTTCCCAATTCCTCGTATTCTGGTTTCAACAGGCTGATCGGCAGGCTGGTCAGATGCCCGATCTCAGGCGATTGCGCCCTTGGCCTTGAGTTCCTCGATCTTGTCCCATTCGACGCCCATTTCCATGAGCACGATTTCGGTATGTTCGGATGCCTGCGGTGAGCGGGTGGTTTCCAGCGCCTCTCCGTTGAACTGCACCGGGCCACGCACCAGCTTCAGCGGCTCGCCGCCGTCCGCCGCCTCAACCTCGACCAGAAGGTCGTTGGCCAGCGCCTGCTCGTCGCCCGCCAGTTCCAGCAGGTTGAGGATCGGTGCCCATTGGCCCTTCAGCGTCTTCAGATGCTGGCGCCAGTAGGCGAACGGCTTTTCCGCAAAGGCCTCGACCAGGATGTCGCTGGCGGCTTTGGCGTTCTCGATCAGGCTGAGCACGTCCTGGAAGCGCGGATCGTCTGCCGCTTCGGGGCGGCCGATATGTTCGAACGTGTCGCGGATCAGGCCGGTGGGGCTGACCATGCACAAGTTGATCGTGCGCCCGTCGGACGTCCAGAAGTTGCCCATGAACGGGTTCTTCGCGCCGCCGCCGGAGCTGGGCATCGAGTTTTTGGTGATCACGCCGGTCTCTACCGCTTGCGCGATGTTGGCGCCGGAGGCCCAGGCGGCGGTGCTCATCAGTGAGACGTCGAGCACGGCGGATTCGCCGGTCTTCTCGCGGTGGAACAGCGCAGCGGAGATACCGCCGGCGATGAACATGCCGCCGATAGAATCGCCGAATGCGGGCATGCCCTGCGAGAGCGGGCCGGGCAGTTCGGGCGGGGTCATGCAGTCGGCAATGCCGCTGCGCGACCAGAACGCCGTGCCGTCGAAGCCGCCCTTTTCACGTTCCGGGCCCTTGTCGCCCCAGGCGCTGCCGCGGGCGTAGATGATGTTCGGGTTGGCGGCGCGGATATGCTCCACGTCGAAACGGTTCTTCTGGCGCACTTGCGGCAGGTAGTTCGTAAGGAACACGTCGCACTGCTTGGCCAGTTCGTAGAGCAGTTCCTGGCCTTCCTCGGTGGACAGGTCGATGCCCACGCTGCGCTTGCCGCGATTGGGGTGTTCGAACAGGGTATGGCGCAGCGGATCGAGCTGGACGCCGCCCATGTTGAGGAAGCCGCGCTGCGTATCGCCGCGCACGGGGTGTTCGATCTTGATGACGTCCGCGCCCCAGTCGGCCAGAATTGCGCCGGCGGCGGGCGTGAACGTGAACTGCGCCACTTCGAGGACGCGCACGCCCTGCATGACCTTTGTCGGCATCTGCCAGTCCCCAATTATCTTACGTTTTATCGTGTCGGTAGGGCACGAACGGCGGGGTTTCCGCCCCCTCGCACCGGTCTTCCTCGATGTGCGCGCAAAGGTGTTCCGGGGCAACACTACCGCCATCGTACCGACGATCATCGGCCGGATTCGCCGGTGCGATCTTTGCATGCTGCGGTGCGACAGGCATGGCGACCCGCGAAACCGCGCTACGGCGATGGTTGCGAAAAAAGTTTGTGCAGTTGCGGCAATCGCAATTGACACCTAGGCGAGTAATTACTAACCTAGGTGAGTAAATCGCGGGATGACCCCGCTTCAATGTTTTGGAGAGTATCCCATGAAGAAGTTCATCGCCCTTGCCGCCGTCGCTTCGATCGCCTCTTTCGCCGTCGTTCCGGCTGCCTTCGCTGAAACCAACCAGTCTGTTCGCGCCGTGACCGAAGAAGCTGCCGCTCCGGTCGACCTGAGCGCCGGCAAGATGCTCTATGCCGCCAACGGCACCCGCATCGCCCCGATCTACCGCGTTGCTGCCGACGGCAACCCGCAGGTGATCCTCAACGGCCGCCTGATCACCGTTCCGGCCACCAGCCTGACCGATGCCCAGGGCAAGCTGACCACCTCGCTGACCAAGAAGGACCTCGCTTCGGCGAAGTAATCCTTCCAATCGGTTGGAAACAGAAAAGGGCGGCACTTCGGTGCCGCCCTTCTTCGTTTGCGCACTGTGAATTTGCGCAATGTAGAAAGGAACGTCAGCCGCGGCTGACGTTGTCATAAATGCGGCTGAGGTAGTCGCGAAGTTGGCTAGCTTCTTCGTCAGAAAAGCCGTTGAACATGCGCGCTTCGGCCTCTGACGCGATGTGGCCCAGCTTGTCGAGCAGAGGATGCGCGGCGTCGGTGACGTAGACTGAGCGGGCGCGGCGGTCGTCGCGGCGATCGCGCCGTTCCAGCAGGCCATCGGCGCAGAGCCGGTCGATCAGACGCCCGGCCGAGGCTTCCGACATCTCCAGGTATTCGGCGATGGTGCGCTGGGTCGAACCCGGATAGCGCGCGACCACTGCGATCATCGTCCATTGCGAGCGCGTGACGCTCAGTTCGGTAACAAGCCGGTCGAAGTTATTGCGCTGTAGACGTGCGATCACCGTCAACCGCAGGCTCACCTGGCGGCGCGGGCTCTCGGTCTTGTCGTTCAGGACATCGCCAAGTTTGCCCGTCAATTTCTCTTCCGCCTCGGTGGCCACACGTATCTCCTTGTAATGACTTAAATGCGTTCGATGATGATGGCAGGGGCCATGCCGCCTGCCGCACACATGGTGATCAGGCCATAGCGCCCGCCGGTGCGTTCCAGTTCGTCCAGCGCGGTGCCGATCAGGATCGCGCCGGTCGCGCCGATGGGGTGGCCTAGCGCTATGGAACCGCCGTTGGGATTCACTTTTGCGCGGTCGAGATCGAGATCGCGGATCAGCTTTTCGACGACGACGGCGAAAGCCTCGTTCACTTCCCAGACGTCGATCTGGTCCTTGGTAAGCCCGGCCTTGGCGAGAACCTTCTTGGCCGCCGGCACCGGGCCGTTGAGCATGAGCGTCGGGCAATCGCCGATTTCCGCCATGGCGACAATGCGGGCGCGGGGCTTGAGGCCGTGCTTTTCCGCATAATCCTTGGAAGCGAGCAGGATTGCCGAAGCGCCGTCCACTACGCCCGAGGAAATGCCGACATGGTGGATCGGCTTCACGTCAAGGTCCGGATAGACCTGGTTGACCAGTTCCACATAGGTCTTGCCGCCGGGCGCGGAGGGCATGTTGTAGAACATCTCGAACGCGGGCTTGAGCTGGGCGAGGCCTTCGACCGTGGTGTCGGGGCGAGGGTATTCCTCGTGATCGAGGATCACGTTGCCCTCGTCATCCTTCACGACGATGGTCGATTTGTCGAAGCGGCCTTCCGCAATGGCGATGGCGGCGCGGCGCTGGCTTTCGACGCCGAGCGCTTCCAGTTCCTCGCGCGTGATACCTTCCATCGCGGCGATGGCGTCTGCGGCGATGCCCTGGTTGGTCTGCGGATGCTTGGCCTGGAGGCGGGGATTGCCCGCGCCCATGCCCGCGCTGCCGACGCCGGCCTCGCGCATCTTCATGCCGTGGGCATTCGCGTAGGAGAGCATGTCCATGCCGCCGGCCACCATCAGGTCGGACATGCCGGACATGATCATTGCGGCGGAAAGGTTGGTGGCGGTGATGCTGGATCCGCAGAAGCGATTGAGCGTGACGCCGCCGGCCCGCACATCGTAGCCGGCATCAAGCGCGGCCATGCGGCCGATGTCGCCGCCCTGAAGCCCGATCGCGGCCGAAACGCCCCAGATCACGTCATCGACATCGGCGGTGTCGATCGCGTTGCGCTCCTTGATCGCGGCAAGCACGGTGGCGGACAGGTGTTCGGGATGCATTTGCGAAAGCGCACCCTTGCCCATCTTGCCGATGCTGCGCGGCGTGCGGACAGTGTCGATGATCCAGGCTTCGGTCACGATCGGATCTCCTCAATTTCCCAGACGGGCGCGTGATATGTGGCGCCGTTTGCCGAGGTCATGCTGGCAGGTCGGGGGAATTGCAATTGGAGGGGGCTGTCCTATCGCAGCGGCGATTGCTTTCATTTGAAAGTATATCGTGGCTCATGTTCACCCCGTCAACCTTTGCAGCTGGAACAATAGATCGTGGCGGCGGAGCGGCCGCGCTTGACGTAGCCAGTTGGACCGACCCAACATTGCGAAGGGACAGGACGAAGGGGAAATGCGTGCCGGCAAGCCAGGAGCCGATGGAGACTGCATCCGCTGGCGGCGCCTTTGCGCCTTTGCGGGAACCGACGTTCCGGCGGATCTGGACCGCCAGCCTGTTTTCCAATTTCGGACAGTTGTTTCTGGGCGTCGGCGCGGCCTGGGAGATGACCAGGCTCACCAGTTCGGCGGAGATGGTTGCACTCGTGCAGAGCGCGATGATGCTGCCGCTGATGGTGGTGACGCTGCCCGCCGGTGCCATCGCCGACATGTTCGACCGCCGCCGCATCGCCATGAGCGGGCTGGCGTTCAGTTCGATCTGCGCGGCAACGCTGGCGGCGATTGCCTTTCTGGGCCTTGTGACGCCGTGGCTGCTGCTGGCGTTCTGCGCGCTGATCGGTGCGGGCGTGGCGCTCTATTCGCCGTCCTGGCAGGCCTCGATCCCCGAGCAGGTTTCGCGCGAGCACTTACCCGCAGCGGTGGCGCTGGGGACGATCAGCTACAACGTTGCGCGCAGTTTCGGGCCGGCCTTGGGCGGGCTGATCGTCGTGCTTTACGGTGTGCGCGTGGTCTTCGGAATGACGGCGCTGCTCTACCTGCCGCTGCTGTTCGCGTTCTTCCTCTGGCGCCGTCGGCATATTCCCTCCCGCCTGCCGCCCGAGCGGATGGACCGGGCAATGCTGGGCGGCGCGCGCTATGCGCTGCATGCCCCGGCCATCCGCACCGCCTTGCTGCGGGTGCTCACCTTCGGACTTTCGACCGCGACGGCCTCCGCATTGGCCCCGTTGATCGCGCGTGACCTGCTGCACGGCAATGCCGCGACTTACGGGTTGCTGCTGGGCGCGCAGGGTGTGGGTGCGGTCGCCGGGGCGCTGTTCGTCAGCCGCATTCGTGAGGCGATATCCACCGAACTGGCGGTGCGGATTTTCGCGATCGGCACCGGCGTTGCGCTGGCGGTGATCGGGTTCAGCCATGCCCTGCTGCTGACTTGTGCGGCATTTCTGGTGGTGGGCGCCTGCAACATCCTGACGATCGCGATGCTCAATGTCACCGTGCAGCTTTCGGCGCCGCGCTGGGTGACGGCGCGGGCACTTTCGCTGTTTTCCTCTGCCATCACCGCCGGCATCGGCATCGGGGCATGGGTTTGGGGGCAGGTGGCGCAGCAGACGGGCGTGGCGAACGCCATACTCGCTTCGGGCGTGGCGGTGGCGGCGACGGCGCTGCTGGGTTTCGTCCTGCCGATTGCCCGCGATGCGCTGAGCGGCACGTCCGAAGCGCCGCTGGGTCATGAACCCGAAGTGGGCATGGCGCTGACGCTGCGGTCCGGGCCGGTGGTGATCGAGGTCGATTACGACGTCGACCCCATCCATGCGCGCGAATTCTATGCGGCGATGATGAAGATGCAGTCCATGCGCAAGCGCAACGGCGCCTTCGCATGGTCGATAGCGCGCGACATCGCCAATCCGGCGCTCTGGACGGAGCGGTATCATTGCCCGACCTGGGGCGATTACCTGCGCCTGCGCGATCGCTTTACCGAGGCGGATCTTGCCGTTCAGGCGGCGGCCGACGCGTTCCATCGTCGCGGCGAGGGTGCGCGGGTGCGCCGCCAGCTTGAGCGGCCGTTCGGGTCGGTACGCTGGAAGGCGGAATCCTACGATCCGCAGCAGGAGACGGTGGGCTGGATCGCGCCCTGATCGCGGTTTGAGCTTGGTCCCCATACGGGAATTGCCGTGTCTCGCAGTGACTGGCGAGATGGAGCGATAAATCGGGAGAGTGGCGAATGCAGGAAAAGACCTGGCGCGTGGTGCAATGGGCCACGGGCAACATCGGCAGCCGTGCGCTGCGCACCGTGATCGAGCATCCGCGCATGGAACTGGTGGGCCTCTGGGTCTCCTCGCCCGGGAAGGTGGGCAAGGACGCGGGCGAGCTTTGCGGCCTTCCTGCGACCGGCGTGAAGGCCACCAATTCGCTGGACGATATCCTCAAGCTCGATGCCGACTGCGTGCTCTACATGCGGCAGGGCACTGACTGGGACGAGCTTTGCGCGCTGCTGGAATCGGGCAAGAACGTCGTCACCACGCGCGGCGACTTCCACAACCCCCGCCTGATCGACAAGGAGCTGCGCACGCGCGTGGAAGCCGCCTGCGCCAAGGGTGGCACTTCGGTCTATTCCACCGGATCGAGCCCGGGTTTCATTACCGAAGCGCTTGCGATCCCCTTGCTGTCGCTGGAGCGGCGCCACGGGGTGCTGACCATCGATGAGTTTGCCGATGTCTCCAGCCGCGATTCGCCGGACATGCTGTTCCAGATCATGGGCTTCGGCGCGGAAATGGCGCCGTTCGATCAGCGCCGGGCCGAACATCTGAAAGGCGATTTCGGCAGCTCGTTGTCGCAAGTCGCCGATGCCATGGGGCTGACGATCGACGCGATAGAGGCGTTCGGAGAGCTATCGGCCACGAAGCAGGACCTGACCATCGCTGCCGGCACCGTGCCGGCGGGCACGGTCGGCGCCATGCGCACGACGATCACGTGCCTGCACAAGGGCGAGCCGGTGATGCGGTTCCGCGCCAACTGGTACGTGACGACGGATATCGAGCACGACTGGGATCTGCGCGAATCGGGCTGGCGGGTGACGACGAGCGGCGATGCGCCGGTGCGGATGGACATCATGTTCCCCGTCGCGCCGGAGGACTATGCCGCCTTCACGCCGGGCCTGACCGCGCATCGTCCGGTCAATGCGATTCCCGCCGTTTGCGCGGCGGCGCCGGGCATCAGGACGACCGTGGACCTGCCACAGATCGTCCCGATTTTCGCCTGAGTTACGGCTGCTCGGGCGCGGTCGCCTGATCGCCCCCGAGCACGCGGTAAAGCGTGACGCGGTTGCTGGCGACGGCAAGGCGCACGGCGATTTCCTGCTTGCGCGCGGTGTAGAGGCTGCGCTGTGCGTCCAGGTTGTCCAGCGAACTGCTGATACCCTGTTTGTAGCTGGCCTCGGTCAGATGCGCGGTGTCTGCTGCGGCATTGGTATAGGCGCTGGCGGCACGCAGGCGCTCGTCCAGCGTGCCCTGATCTGCCAATGCGTCGGCCACTTCGCTGAAGGCGGTCTGGATCGACTTTTCGTACGTGGCCAGCGCGGCATCGCGCTTGGCCTTCGACACATCGACATTCGCTGCCTTCCCGCCGGCGTTGAAGATCGACCAACTGGCATCGGCACCGGCGGTGGCCGAGAAGGCGCCCTTGTCGAACAGCGAGGACAGCGAGCCGCTGGCAAATCCAAGCAGCCCGGTGATCGAGATCGAGGGGAACAGCTCGGCCCGCGCCACGCCGATATCGGCATTGGCGGCGCGCAGGTCGTATTCGGCGCCCACCACGTCCGGGCGGCGGAGCAGGACTTGCGAACTGGTGCCGGCGGGCAGCACCGCGAGCGAGGCATTGACCTCGTCGATACCGCCGGGAAGCAGGCCCTCGTCGAAATCGGCGCCGACCAGCAGGCGGATCGCGTTCACGTCCTGCGCCAGCGCGGTCTTCTGCGCGGCGAGGTCGCCCTTGGCGGTTTCCAGGACCTGTTCGGCCTGGCGCAGATCGGTACGCGGAGAAACGCCGCCCTTGAGGCGCGCGCCGGTCAGCGCGACCGAGCGATCGGCATTGGCGGCGGTGGCTTCGGCGATCTTCAGCAAATCATTGTCAGCCGCGTAGTTCGCCCAGGCCTGCGCCAGATCGGCGACAAGGCCGAGGCGGACGGTGCGCGCGGCCGCTTCGGTGGAGACCGCGGTGTCACGCTGCGCCTGCGTGGCGCTGGCATACTTGCCGAAGAAGTCGATCTCGAAGCTGGAAATGCCGCCCTTGAGAGAGAGCGCGGTGGCGTCTCCCGGCCCGTTCACCTCGGTTCGGGTGCCCGATCCGGTCACGCCGATCGCGGGCAACTGGTTCGCGCGGGTGACACGCACTTGCGCGCGGGCCGCTGCGACATTGGCCGCCGCCACCCGCAAGTCGCGGTTGTTGGTGAGGGCCTGTTCGACCAGCTTCTGCAGATGCGGGTCGCGGAAAATCTCCGTGTAGGAGACCAGTGGCAGGTTCGCCTCGCTCTGCGCCAGATAGGCATCGCCCACCGGCCAGGACGCCGGAGCGGGCAGCGCCGGCTGCACATACTTCGGGGCCAGCGAACAGGCGCCCAGCGCCATGGCGGGCAGGGTGAGCGTCGCCAGTTTCAGAATGCGGGAGCGGATCATGCGGCGTCTCCCCGGTTGGTGCGGCGTTTGCGCAGATAGCGGCGCGCGGCTGCCACGCCCTCGCGCACGCTGCGGCGCACGATCACGAAGAACAGCGGGATGAAGAAGATCGCCAGCAGCGTGGCGGTCAGCATGCCGCCGACCACAGCCGTACCGATGGCGATACGGCTGTTGGCGCCCGCGCCGCTCGCCACAGCCAGCGGCAGCACGCCGAAGATGAAGGCGAAGCTGGTCATCAGGATCGGGCGCAGGCGGATGCGCGCGGCTTCCAGTGCTGCCTCGATCACGCGCTTGCCCTGCTTTTCCGCCTGTTCGGCGAATTCGATCATCAGGATCGCGTTCTTGGCGGCAAGGCCCATGGTCGTAAGCAGGCCGATCTGGAGATAGACGTCGTTCTCAAGCCCGCGCAGCGTCACCGCCAGGATCGCGCCCAGCAGGCCGAGCGGGATGATCAGGATCACCGCGATCGGGATCGACCAGCTTTCGTAGAGCGCGGCAAGGCAAAGGAACACCACCAGCAGCGACAGCGCGTAGAGAACCGGCGCCTGACCGGAGGACAGCCGCTCCTGATACGACGATCCCGACCATGCGACGGCTGTGCCGGGGATCTGGCTGGCAAGGTCTTCCATGATCTGCATCGCCGTGCCCGAACTGACGCCGGGCGAGGGCGTGCCGGAGAACTCGTAAGCCTGAAGACCGTTGAAGCGCGAGGTGGAGCTAGGCGCAGTGGACCAGCTCAGCGTCGAGAACGCGGAGAAGGGCGCCATCTGGCCACTGGTGCCACGCACGAACCAGCGTGCGAGGTCTTCGGGGCGTGAGCGGAACTGCGCATCGCCCTGAACGTAGACCTTCTTCACACGGCCCTTGTCGAGGAAGTCGTTCACGTACGTGCCGCCCCAAGCCGTTTGCAGCGTGGAGTTCGCATTGGCGGCGGTCAGGCCATAGGCCGTCAGGGCGCGCGTGTTGGTGGCGATCTTCAGCGTGGAGACTTCGGGAAGGTCGCTCAGGCGCACATTGGTCAGGCGGCTGTCGGCGGCAGCCTTGGCCAGCAACTGGTCACGCGCCTGCTGGAACTGGGCGCGCGTCATGCCCGAGCGGTTCTGCAGTTCCATCGTGAAGCCCGACGATGCGCCAAGGCCGCGGATCGCGCCGGGAACCAGCGTGAACACCTGAGCGTCGCGCAGGCCACGGAAAGCCCCGTTGGCGCGCTGGACGATGGCGTCGGCCGTGTTCTTGGAGCCGGGGCGGCTGTCCCAATCGACCAGCGTGACGAAGGCCTGTCCGGTGTTCTGGCCCGCCGCGCCCTGTCCGCCGCCGGAGACGGTGAACATGCTGGCGACATTGTCCTTTTCGTACTTCGCGAAATACTGTTCGATCTGGCGCTGCACTTCCTCGGTACGCGTGCGGGGCGAACCGGCGGGAAGGCGCCACTGCACCATGATGGAGCCCTGATCCTCGTTCGGCAGGAAGCCGGTGGGCAAGCGCTTGAACAGGATGAAAGTTGCGGCGCAGGCGACAAGGAACAGCAGTACCCAGCGCCACTTATGCTCGACCACGCGCTCGACACGGCGGCCGTAGGCATTGGTCATCCGCTCGAAGCCGCCGTTGAAGCCGGTGTGGAAGCGATGCCAGATCCTGGCGAGCCAGGGCATGTGGCGATCGACCCAGTTGGGCTCTTCCTTGCCGTGAGTCTTGGCCTTCAGCAGTGTTGCCGTCAGCGCCGGGCTGAGGATCAGCGCGACCAGTACCGAGAGGACCATCGCGACGACGATCGTCAGCGAGAACTGGCGATAGATCACGCCGGTCGATCCGCCGAAGAAGGCCATCGGCAGGAACACGGCGGAAAGCACCAGCGCGATGGCGACAAGCGCGACCTGGATTTCCTCCATCGACTTGATGGTGGCCTGCCGGGCAGACATGCCCGGGTTTTCTTCCAGCAATCGTTCGACGTTCTCGACGACGACGATCGCGTCGTCGACCAGCAGGCCGATCGCGAGCACGAGGCCGAACAGCGTCAGCGTATTGATCGTGAACCCGGCAACGTAGAACACCGCGAAGGTGCCCAGCAGCACCACCGGCACGGCGATCGCAGGGATCAGCGTGGCGCGCCAGCTTTGCAGGAACACGAACATCACGATGACGACCAGCACGATCGCCTCGAACAGCGCCTTTTCGACTTCGGAAACCGAAAGCTTGATGAAGGCGGTGGAATCGTTGCCGTAAGTGTAGTCGAGCCCATCGGGCATGCCCTGGGCGAGATGGTCCATCTCCGCCTTCACGCGCTCTGCCGTCGCCAGCGCGTCGGCGCCGGGGGAGAGCGAGATGGAGATGCCGGCGCCGGGATGGCCGTTGATGCGGCTGATCGTGCTGTAGTTCTCCGCACCGATCTCCACGCGGGCAACATCGCCGATGGTGACCGAGGAGCCGTCGGTATTCGTCTTCAGGACGATGTTGCGGAACTGATCGACCGTCTGCAGGCGCGAACCGGCGGTGACGATGGCGTCGATCGCCTGGTCCTGAGGCGCAGGCAGGCCGCCGATCTCGCCGGCGGCGACTTCGGTGTTCTGCGCGGTGATCGCCGAGGTAACGTCGCTGGGCATCAGCGATACGGCGGCCAGCTTGTTGGGATCGAGCCAGATGCGCATCGCGTGCGGCGCGCCGAACACGTTCACGTCACCCACGCCTTCCAGGCGCGAGAGCGGGTCCTGCATGTTGGAGGTGAGGTAGTCCGAAACGTCCTGGTTCGAACGGCCGTCGGTCGAGTCATAGACCGCCACCAGCAGCAGCTGGTCGGGGTTGGACTTGGTGACGGTCACGCCCTGGCTCTGCACCGCCTGCGGCAGGCGGGAGAGGGCGGACTGGACCTTGTTCTGGACCTGCACCTGCGCGATGTCAGGGTCCGTGCCCTTGGCGAAGACCGCGCTGATGGTGGCCTGGCCGCGGTTGGAGGACTGCGACGAGAAATAGAGCAGGCCGTCGATGCCGGTCAGCTGCTGCTCGATGATCTGGGTGACGCTGTTCTCGATCGTTTCGGCCGAGGCGCCGTTATAGGTCGCACGGATGTTGACCTGCGCGGGCGCGATGTCCGGGTACTGCTCGTTCGGCAGGAAGGCCAAGGCGCCGGCACCGGCCAGCATGACGATGATGGCGAGGACCCAGGCGAAGATCGGCCTGTCGATGAAGATGCGCGACATGGGAGGATCAGTGGCCCTTGGCGCCAGCGCCGCCGGCGCCGCCAGCTTCGCCGGGCTTGTGGGCCTGCGGCTTCACCTCTTGCGGGGTGGTGGAAAGAACCGCCTTGATCTCGGTGCCCTGCTTCAGGCCGTTCAGGCCCTGCACGATCACCTTGTCGCCATTGCGGAGACCGGAAGTGACCACCGAATAGGCGCCGCTGGTACGGTCCGCCACGACCTTGCGGCGGGCGGCCTTGCCGTCGTCGCCCACGACCATGACGTAAGCCGAACCGTCGAAATCGCGCTGAACGGCATTCTGGGGCACGAGGAAGGCGTTGGGGTCGTTGGCCTGATCGAACACGGCCGAGACGAACAGGCCCGGCAGCAGCAGGCCATCGGGGTTCGGGAACTTGGCGCGCAGGGTGACGGTGCCGGTGCCTTCGTCCACCGTGACTTCGGAGAACTGGACGGTGCCGGCATAAGCGTACTTGGTGCCGTCATCGAAGTTCAGGTGCACGGTGGTGCTGCCGGAAAGGACGCCGCCGGCCGAGAGCTTGCGGCGCAGGGCCGTGATTTCGGCGGCCGACTGCTGCATGTCGACATAGATCGGATCCATGCGCTGGATCACGGCCAGCGGATCGGTCTGGCTGGCACTGGCCAGTGCGCCGACGGTGATCAGCGATCGGCCGATGCGGCCGCTGATCGGCGCGGGCACGGTGGTGAAGCGCAAGTTGGTCTTGGCGGTATCGAGCGAGGCGGCGTTCTGCGCGATCGAGGCGCGGGCCGAGCGGGCCGTGGCCAGCGCATCGGCATAGTCCTGCTTGGCCACCGCTTCCATGTCGGCCAGCGGCTTGTAGCGTTCAGCCTTGGCACCGGCGGCTTCCGCCGTGGCGCGCGCGCTGGTGAGGTCCGCCTGGGCCTGGTTGACGGCTGCGCGATAGAGGCTGGGGTCGATCTGGTAGAGCGGCTGCCCCGCCTTGACGTAGCTGCCTTCGGTGAAGAGCCGCTTGGCGATCACGCCGGTGACCTGCGGGCGCACTTCGGAGGTTTCGTAAGCGACCGTGCGACCGCTCAGCGTCACCGCCACCGGCACCGTCGACTGCGCGGCGACGATATAGCCCACTTGCGCCGGCGGCTTCGATTGATCCTTGGCGCCATGGCCCGAACAGCCGGCCAGGAGCGAGGCGAGAAGCAGCGTCAGAGTGGCCCGGCGCATCGGAAGTGCCGGTAGCGTCGAAAGATTGGTCGATTTCAAGGTGCACACCGCGTATCGAAAGGTGCGCGAGCTATCGATGCATTCGGGAAACTGCGCAAGCCGCCATTTCGCAAGTGCGACAATTTGTGACCAATTGCAGTTTTTTGCAATTGCATGCCTTGCAGAATATCGGGGCATGGCGGGTTCCGGCTCCCGGTTTTTGGGCTCGCTGCATGCTTTTCGGGGCTTTGCGGCAAGCCGGGGCGAGGCGTACGCTGCGGGGTATGAACTATCTCCAGCACCCTGTCGCCGCTCTCCTGATCCAATTCCTCATCGCGCGCCTGTTTTCCAACTGGTGGGCAGGCGCCGCCATCCCCTCAGCCTATTTCGTGGGGCGGGAGATCGCACAGGCGGAGTATCGCTGGATCGAACATTTCGGCGGCGGCTTGCGCGCGAACATGCCGTGGTGGGGGCCGTTCGATTTGCGCGTCTGGACCACGCTGGATCAGTGGGTGGATTGGATCGGGCCGCTGGTGGCCACGTTCGCGCTGGCATGGATCATGACGCGTAAGGGCAGACGGGCCTGAAGGGGAAGGAACCTGACGGGGGGGGGCAAAGAAAAAGGCACCACTTCCGGTGAAGGAAGTGGTGCCCGGGGACGGAATCGAACCGCCGACACCATGATTTTCAGTCATGTGCTCTACCAACTGAGCTACCCGGGCATCCCTGGTTCGGTGCGGTGCCGAAGCGTCCGCGCCTTGTCGGTGGCGGGCCTATGGCGAAGGCGGCGGACCTTGGCAACCCTAAAATGACAACTCTGCCTCAATCGTCCTGTGGAAAATTATTTGGCCGCTCGAAATCGGGGAGATCGGGATCGGCGGGCTGGCCCGGCAAGGCATAGCCATCGTCCAGCCACTTCAGCAGATCGCGGTCGCGACAGCCCTTGGAGCAGAACGGCGTGTGTTCCTCGCTGCGTGGCTTGCCGCAGATCGGGCATTTGCGAATTTTGGTCATGACGTGATCGCCTGCGCGAATCCGCCCGTCAGCGCAAGCGTGGCGTCTTCCCGCCATTGCAGGGCGCGGCCGGTGCGGCGGGCGAGCTCCGCTTCCCATTCGGGCGAAATCTTTGTGCGTACGCGCGGATGGGCGGTGAGCAGCAGCGTGCCGGGGGCGGCCACGCGCTCGGCCCGGCGCAGCAGCAGGCGCGCGCAGGCGCCGGCAGGATCGTGGCGCAGGCGGTGGAGAATCGACGGGCGTTCCAGCTTGGCGACGATCTGCACGAAGCCGAATCCGTTCATCGCCGTGCTCTGGTGCGGCCAGTGGTCGAGCGCGGCGGCCAAAGCCTCATCCACCGCACGGCGATCGTCCTTGCGCTCCAGCGTCGGGAAATCGATGCCGATCGAGCCGCCGAGGTCGAATTGCTCGATGGCTTGCGCAATTGCCGCAACGGCAGCGCGGGCGAGGGCGGCGGGCGGCAGCGTGCCGTCGACATCGATCAATGTCATCGCCGGGGTGGGAATCACCAGAATCGCTCCGCCATCGAACGGGATTTCGCCCGAGAAGGCTTCGGCAAACAATTCGGGCCAGGGATCGTCCGGGAATGCGCGCAGCTTGCGCACGGACAGGCCTGTGGCCCGAAGCGATTCGGCAAGGGAGGGGGCAGGTCGTGCCGGCAAGTTGCTCGGCCTCGCTTGCGCGCGCTTCAGGCGGCCGGTTTCGGCAACGGCGGCGCGAGTGACGATCAGGCGAAGCGATGCGCCTTCGCTGGCGTCGGCGGGAAGGCCGTCCACCAGCGCTTCCTCGCCTGAGGGAAAGCGGGCGGTGCCGCGCTTCGATCCCTTCGCACGCGATGCGAGTACGGCATCGGCCACTTCGCCGGGCTTCAGGCCGCCATCCCATTCGAGTCTGGCGGCCAGAACTTCGCCCTTATCGACCAGGACCGCGCGACTCTCGCCGATCCCGTCTTCGACCAGCCATTCAGCCAATCGCAAATCCCGCCGCCTTGAGCAGCGCGCGGGTCTCATAGAGGGGGAGGCCGACGACGCCGGAATGGCTGCCGGAAATCCACGTGATCAGTCCTTCGGCGCTGCCCTGGATGGCATAGCCGCCGGCCTTACCGTGCCATTCGCCGCCGGCGATGTAGGCTTCGACTTCGTCCTTGGAGAGCGACTTGAAGCAGACGATCGTTTCGGACAGCCGCTCGCGCAGAGTGCCGTCGGGTGATTTCAGGGCGATGGCGGAAAGCACGCGGTGACGGCGGCCGGACAGCAGCGCAAGGCATTCGCGCGCTGTCTTCTCGTCCTCTGCCTTGGGCAGCACGCGGCGCCCGCAGGCTACCACGGTGTCGCCGGCAAGGATGTGCGCGTGGTCGGCGGCAACGGCCAGCGCCTTTTCCCGCGCCATGCGGCGGGCATAGGCGCGCGGATGCTCACGCGGATCGTGCGTTTCGTCGATATCGGCGGCGATTACGGCGTGAGGAGTCACGCCAAGCCGCCCGATCAGTTCGCGCCGACGCGGGCTCGCCGAAGCGAGGACCAGCAGCGGATCGCCGGAGGCGCTTACCGACGTGGCAGGGGCCAACGCGGCAGGGGCCGAAGCGTCAGGGCGCGATGCGATGGCGCCCCCATTGTCGGGCCCCATTGCCGGGAACGCGGCTTCAGTACTGACCGGGGCCACCGCGACCGGGCATGAAGCGGTAGGTGATACGGCCCTTGGTAAGGTCGTAAGGGGTCAGTTCGACGAGCACTTCGTCGCCAACCAGAACGCGGATGCGGTTCTTGCGCATCTTGCCCGCGGTGTGGCCGAGAATCTCGTGACCGTTTTCAAGCTCCACACGGAACATGGCGTTGGGGAGCAGTTCGACCACACGGCCGCGCATTTCGAGGAGTTCTTCTTTCGCCATCGGCGATCAATATCCATATTCTAGCTTTGTCGTTGCGGCGCGACATAGCTTCGACTCGTCGAAATTGGAAGCCTTGGCAGACACGCGGCGAAATTGGGCTTGTTTTGACGTCCTGACTTTCCCCTCCACGTCCGCTCCAACTTCGCCCTTGCGACAAAATGTTACCCGCACCCGCCTTGCGGGCATTTCGCACGCGCGGCATCAGCGCGTCGGGGTTTTGGGGCTTCCTAAAAATACATTCTTTCTTCTTGGCGGAGACCGGACTTGCGTTGCGTTCACACGATCGCCCTGGCGGCGGGCGTCAGCCTGTCGGCCATGGCGCCTGCCCTTGCATCGGCCCAGGAAAGTTCCGGAACGCCGGCGAATCCGGAGGCGGTGCAAGCCTCTGATGCGGGCCTTGCCGGCTCCGCCGGAACGGCCGTGAAAGGTGCGCCCGTCGGCGTGGTCGTGAAAGAAAACGAGATCGTCGTCACCGCCACCCGCATCGACGGTCAGCTCGACGTGCCGCAAAAGCCGATCGAAACCTTGGATGAGGATGACATCGCCGCATATGGCGTCAATTCCATCAGCGACCTGATCGACGCGATTTCCCCGCAGACTAACAGCGGTCGCGGCCGCGGCGACGGGCGGCCGGTGATCCTGGTCAACGGCCAGCGCATTACCAGTTTCCGTGAGATGCGCGACATTCCGCCGGAGGCGATCCGCCGCCTGGAAATCATGCCGGAGGAAGTGGCGCTGCGGTTCGGCTATCCGGCCAACCAGCGCGTGGTGAACATCATCCTGAAGAAGAAGTTCGCCGCCACCACCGTGGCCGGCGAATACAACCGCCCGACCGAGGGCGGCTACGACAATTACGAACTGCAAACCGGCCTTTTCAAGGTGGCCGGGCCGCGCCGCTTCAACGTCACTGCGAAGTATACCGACACCTCGATGCTCACCGAGAACGAGCGCGACGTGAAGCAGGCAGACGGGACCGCGCCCGCGCCGGGTGAGCCCGATCCCGCGCGCTATCGCAGCCTGGCGCCCGCCGATTCCGAATTTACCCTCAACGGAACGATGACGCAGGGCCTTGGCAAGGACGGCTTCGATGGCTCGTTCACCACCAACGGCACTTTCACACACTCGGTCACCAATAGCTGGTCCGGCCTGAACGACAGCGATTCGAACCTGCCCACGCAGCCGGATCCGCTGGAGACGCGGGTGGAAACGAACGAGTTCCAGGCAGGCCTGGGCTACACCCGCATGCTGGGCGCGTGGAACTTCAATGTCACCAACGACGGCAGCTACACCATTACCGAGACTGACAGCGATCAGCGCAGCAGCACATCGGGGCTGACGCCGGGTGACGGCGTGGACGAGGCGCTGAACCGAACGGCGACGCTGTCCTCGCTCGCGACGCTGTCGGGCCGGCCTTTCGTGTTGCCGGCCGGCGATGCCAGCCTGACGTTCAAGGGCGGCTACGACTATACGCACAGCACCAGCGAAAACACCGCGTCCGCCATGGATCCGGTGCGCCTGACGCGCGGCGATCTGTCGGGCGGGCTCAATCTTGCGCTGCCTTTAACCAGCCGCAGCAGCGATGTGCTGGGCGCGGTGGGCGACATCACGCTGAACCTGAGCGGCGGGCTGGACCACCTTTCCGATTTCGGCACGCTTTATAACTGGAGCGGCGGCTTGACCTGGGCGCCCACGGGCAAGCTGAGTTTTCAGGCAAGCTACATCGTCGAGGAAGCCGCGCCCACGCTGACGCAACTGGGCGCGCCGGTGGTGCAGACCTACAACGTCACCGTCTACGACTTCACCAACAGTCAGACCGCGCTGGTGACGGTGAAGAGCGGTGGCAATCCCGATCTGGTCAAGGAAAAGCAGCGCGACATCAAGATATCCGGGACTTGGCAGCTTCCCTTCATGCAGCGGTCCAACCTGCTGGTGGAATACTTCCACAATCGTTCGAACGATGTCTCCGAAGCATTTCCGATGTTCACTCCGGCGGTGGAAGCGGCATTCCCGGATCGGGTGACGCGGGATGTGAAAGGCAATCTGATCGCGCTGGATCGCCGGCCGGTCACGTTCCAGGAAGAGACGAGTTCGCGCATTCGCTGGGGCCTCAACCTGTCAGGCAACATTGGTCCGCAGCAGCAGGGTGGCCCCGGCGGTTTCGGCGGACCGCCTCCGGGGGGACCGCCGCCGAGCGGCGGTGGTTCTAGTGGCGGCTCGGGCGGAGGGAACCACTCTGGCGGCGGCGGCGGAGGCAGTGGTGGCGGCGGTTTCGGCGGTCCACCCCCGATGATGGGTGGTGGCCGCGGCCCGCAGGGCGCGCGCTGGAACTTCTCGATCTACCACACCTGGCGCTTCACGGACCGCGTGAAGCTGGCGGATGGTGTGCCGGTGCTCGATCAGCTGAATGGTGAGGCGCTCACCGCCGGCGGCGTGCCGCGCCATGTGATCGAGGCGGAAGGCGGCGTCTTCGTGAACGGCTACGGCCTTCGCCTGAAGGGCGAATGGGATGCGCCCAGCAAGGTCAACGGCACGGGCATGCCAGACAGTTCGGACTTGCGCTTTGGCAGCACTTTCGAAGTGAACCTGCGCGTGTTTGCGGATATCGGACGGAATGCCGAACTCGTGAAGAAAGTGCCGTTCTTCAAGGGTATGCGCGTGTCGTTCGTGGCCGACAACCTGCTCAATTCGCGGCAGAAGGTCACCGACGACAATGGCGTGGTGCCGACCGCCTATCAGCCGGCCTATCGCAATCCGCAAGGCCGCGTGATCGGGATCGATCTGCGAAAGATGTTCTGAGGAAGCGGGTGCCGCATCGAAAATGCCCATTCCGGCATTTTCAAGACAAACTCTGAGGATTGATTGCGGCCGGGTCTACCCGATCCGGCCGCGATACCCTATCTGGCGGGGATGGCGCGAACACCTGCCGGAACTCCCGAACACCCCAAGGGCACCGCACGCTTCAATGAGGAGCATGCGACCACGACCCTGCGCGGCTCAGACCAGCCCGACCTCCAACTGGGGGTAGAGGCGATCCGCGATACCGTGCGCACGTTGCCGGCCAAGCCCGGCGTCTATCGCATGCAGGATGCGCGTGGAGACGTGCTCTACGTAGGCAAGGCGCGGGTGCTGCGGAACCGCGTGGCGAACTATACGCAGTGGGAACGGCTGCCGATCCGCCTGCAACGCATGGTCAGCCAGACGCGCAGCATGACCATCGTCACCACCAATTCGGAGGCGGAGGCGCTGCTGCTGGAAGCGCAGCTGATCAAGCGCTTTCGCCCCGCCTACAACGTGCTGCTGCGTGACGATAAATCGTTTCCGTTCATCCTGCTGCGCGCGGATCACGATTTTCCGCGCATCATGAAGCATCGCGGTGCGCGCAAGATGAAGGGCAATTACTACGGCCCCTTCGCCAGCGCCGGATCGGTGAACACCACGATCAACGCGCTGCAAAAGCTGTTCCTGCTGCGCAGTTGCACCGACAGCTTCTTCTCCCGCCGCGACCGGCCTTGTTTGCTCTACCAGATCAAGCGCTGCTCGGCGCCTTGCGTGGGCCGCATCGACGAGGCGGGTTACGACGAACTGGTGCAGGAGGCGAAGGACTTCCTGGGCGGCAAGTCCAACGCCGTGCAGAAGAAGATCGAGAGCCAGATGGCCGAGGCGGCGGAAGCGCTGGACTTCGAACGCGCCGCGATGCTGCGGGATCGTCTGCGCGCGGCAACCTTCATCCAGGGCAGCCAGGCGATCAATGCAGAGGGCATGGACAGCGCCGACATCTTCGCAATGGCCTGCAAGAACGGCCAGATCGGCGTGCAGGCCTTCTTCATCCGCGGCGGCCAGAACTGGGGCCACCGCGCCTTCTTCCCCACTCACACCGAGGGACTGTCGGAAGAAGAAGTGTTCCAGAGCTTTCTGGCCCAATTCTACGAGGAAGTGCCGCCCGCGCGGACGATCCTGGTCGATCGCGAACTGCCCGAGGCCGAACTCATGGCAGAGGCATTCCGCGAACTGGCCGGCGGCAAGGTCGAGATCTCGGTGCCCCAGCGCGGCAATCGCCGCCGCCTGATCGAACAGGCCATGCGCAACGCCGTGGAAGCGCTGGATCGCCGCATGGCCGAGCGTGGCTCTCAGGCGAAGATCTGGCGCGAAATGGCGGAATTCCTCGAACTGCCGGACCTGCCGCAGCGCGTGGAAGTCTACGACAACTCGCATATCCAGGGCGCCAAGGCCGTGGGCGCGATGGTGGTGGCGGGGCCGGAGGGTTTCATGACCAGCCAGTACCGCAAGTTCAACATCCGCGAGGCGCAGAGCAACGACGACTTTGCGATGATGCGCGAAGTCATGACCCGCCGCTTCGGCCGCGTGCAGGAGGAAGACCCGGAGCGCGAGAGCGGCACCTGGCCCGATCTGGTGTTGATCGATGGCGGCAAGGGCCAGATGAGCGCGGTGCGCGATGCTCTGGAGGAATTGGGGATCGAGGACGTGAACCTGATCGCCATCGCCAAGGGCCCGCACCATGGGCGCGACGGGCGCGAAGTGTTCCATTTCCCCGACGGGCGCGAGAAGATGCTGCCGGTCAATTCGCCGCTGCTGTTCCATCTCCAGCGCCTGCGCGACGAAGTGCACCGCTTCGTGATCGGCGCCCACCGCGCCAAGCGCAGCCGCGCCATCACCGCGAGCCCGCTGGACGAGATTCCCGGCATCGGCCCCGCCCGCAAGCGCGCCCTGCTGCTGCATTTCGGCACGGCAGGGAAGGTGAGGGCGGCCAGCCTGGAAGACCTGCAACGCGCGCCCGGCGTCAGCGCGGCCGTGGCGCAGACGATTTTCGACTTCTACCACCCCAACGGATAGCGCTGCATATCCCGCCCGGTCTTTGGAAAGCAGGCCTCTTCGAAATCAAAACCCCGTCGTCCCCGCGAAGGCGGGGACCCCGCTTCCTTCTAGCGTTCTAGACAGTGCCAGATCACTTGCACTTCGGATGTGTACCGATATCGCGCACGTCCGTGGTCTTGCCCTCGGCCGTCGTCATCTGCACGCATTGGCTCGAAGCCCTGCGATACCAGATCGTGTAGGATGTGCTGCCAGACTGCATCGCATCGACATTGGTGAAGCCGCGATTTTTGAGTTCGACGTCGGCGCTCGAAGCGCGCCAGCCATTCATGTCGGAAACGGTGACCGCATCGGAGGCCGCCGGCGCAGTCGTCGCCGTATCCACCGGCGTGCCAGTATCCGTTGGCGTGCTATCCGTCGTCTTCTTGCCGGCAGACTTGTTCGACGCCGCTGCCGCCAGCGCCGCAATCAACGCGGCGCCGGCCACTACCGCGACCGCCGTGCCGGTGCCGGAACCGGATTTCTTCCCGCAATCCTTGGCACTCGCATCGTCGATCGACCGGATGCGGCCGTTGCGTGTCTTCACTTCCACGCAGCGGTCGTGCTTGCCGTCCCACCAGAAGGCGTGGGCGTTCCTGTCTCCGTCGTAACCGGTCTGATATCTGTACCCGCGATCCTGCAATTCGCGCTCCGCCGAGTTGGCGCGCAGGCCGATGAGATCGGACAGATTGGAATAGTCCCGCGCCATGACGGGCGTCGACATCATGAAGGCGGCAAGCATCGACGCGATGGCAATGCCGTGAACGGTCCTGGTCATTCAAAGAGGCTCCGAGTCGCACTTCGGTGTTGATAGGCTTGCAGAAAGTCCCGTGCTTGTCCCGTGATCTTGTCCCTTCGGCATTGTCCGTTCCCAATCCGGACACCAACCGCCGACAGCAATCGACCAACGACATGGGCACGGGTGGTGCCGCATGGTGCTTCGCGCTACCACGCGCGCATGACTGGTGCGGCATTCGTCCGCGCTTCAGCCCCCACGCGATTTCCGGAGCTTTCGCCCCCCATGCGTTCTTCCTTGCGTTCCCTCGCCACGGCCGGTGCCGTGGTTGCCTTCGCCGTTTCCGCCCACGCTTTCGCCGCCGCCGCGCCTGCAACGCCAGCCGTTGCCGCCGTTGCCGCCGTCGCCCCGCTGCCTGAGAGCGTGCCCAGCGATCTGCCGCGCAATGCGCGCCCGACGCACTATCGCATCGAAGTGACCCCCGATGCGCAGGCGCTGACTTTCACCGGCAAAGTCTCGATCGACGTCACGGTCTTTTCCGCCACCGACGCGCTGATGCTGCACGGCAATGGTCTTGCCGTTGCCAGCGCATCGCTGGTCGGCGCGGACGGCAAGGCGGTGACGCTGACCACCACGGTTGACGAAGCCGCCCAGACGCTGCGCTTCGCCGCGCCCAAGACGATTGCGCCGGGGCAGTACCGCCTGGATGTGGCCTATTCGGGCAAGATCGGCACGCAGCCTTCCGGCCTCTTCGCGCTCGACTATCCGGACAAGCGCACCGGGAAGGAAGCGCGCGGCCTTTTCACCCAGTTCGAGGCGCCCGACGCCCGCCGCTTCGTGCCCAGCTTCGACGAGCCTAGCTACAAGGCCACGTTCGACCTTTCGGCCGTAGTCCCGGCCGATCGCATGGCGCTGAGCAACATGCCCGTGAAGGGGCAGGAAATGCTTCCCGGCAACCTGAAGCGCGTGACTTTCGGCACCACGCCGAAGATGAGTTCGTACCTGCTGTTCTTCGGTGTGGGCGATTTCGAGCGTTCGTCGCAGAAGGCGGCGGACGGCGTCGATGTCGGCATCGTCGCGCCCACCGGCAGCGGCAAGCAGGCCGACTATGCGCGGGAGGGCCTGGCCCAGATACTGCCGTGGTACGACGACTATTTCGGCGTGAAGTTCCCACTGCCCAAGCTGGACAACATCGCTGCGCCCGGCACCTCGCAGTTCTTCGGCGCGATGGAGAACTGGGGCGCGATCATGACGTTCGAGCGTATCCTGCTGCTCGATCCCGCCACCACCAGCCCCAGTGGCGTGCAGTCGATCTATTCGGTGCAGGCGCATGAAACCGCGCACCAGTGGTTCGGCGATCTGGTGACGATGGCCTGGTGGGACGATATCTGGCTGAACGAAGGCTTCGCCAGCTGGATGGCGGACAAGGTGACCGATCATTTCCATCCGGAATGGAATTGGAGCCTTGGCGGCATCGACGGCCGCGAAGGCGCCATGGCGCTGGACGCGCTGCCCACCACGCACCCGGTGGTGCAGAAGGTGCGCACCGTCTCCGAAATGGAGCAGGCCTTCGATTCGATCACGTATCAGAAGGGGCAGGCGGTAATCGCCATGCTGGAAGACTACGTGGGCCCCGATACCTGGCGCAGCGGCATGCAGCTTTACATGAAGCGCCACGCCTATTCGAACACCTCCAGCCGCGATCTCTGGGCGGCGATGGAAGATGCCGGCGGCAAGGACGTTGACCGCATTGCAGAGGCGTTCACGCATACGCCGGGCGTGCCGTTGCTGCGCGTCAATACCGTGGCCTGCAAGGGCGGCCAGACGCGCCTGGAACTGACGCAGGACGCTTTCACGCTGGATCCGGCGTCGCGCGCGGCCGAAGCGCCGCTCTGGCCGATGCCGCTGCTCGTCCGTGTGGGTGACGCCCAGCCGGTCCGCCACCTGATGGCAGGCCGCAGCGAGAGCGTGATGCTGCCGGGCTGCGGGCCGGTGCTGGTGAACGCGGGGCAGCTTGGCTATTACCGCACGCTCTATTCGGCTCCGGCGGTCAAGGCGCTGGTCGGTGCGTTCGGCACGTTCGCTCCGATCGACCAGTACGGCCTTGCGCGCGACAATCTCTCGCTGGCGCTGGCGGGGTATCAGGACATGTCCGTCGGGCTCGACTTCCTTGCGGCCTTCCCGGGCAACGGGGACGCGACGCTGGCCGGCAAGGTGGCCGCGCAGTGGCAATCGGTCTACGGCCTGCTCGATGGCGATGCCGCCAAGCCGGCCCGTACGGCGTTGGGCGCGCGTATCTCGAAGCTCTGGTCGCCACGTCTCGACAAGTTGGGCTTCGATCCGGTCGCCGGTGAGCCGCTGGTCGATACCAAGCTGCGCGCGCAACTGATCGAGACGTTGGGCTCGGTCGGCGATCCGCGCGTGGTGGCGGAGGCGCGTCGCCGTCTTCAGGGCCTTGCCGCCGATCCCAAGTCGCTGGACGGTCCGCTGAAGGGCACCTGGCTTGCAGTCGCGGCTGCCAATGCCAACCGCGCCGATTGGGATCTGCTGCGCAAGCAGGCGGCCGGGGCGACCAGCTTCGTCGAGCGGCAGATGTACTATTCGAACCTCGGCCTCGCCAAGGACGAAGCGCTGGCAAAGGAATCGCTGGCACTGGCGATCTCGGGCACGCCCGATGCCACCAGCGCATCGCAAATCATCACCTCGGTCGCCCGTGGCCATTCGGAAATGGCGTTCGACTTCGTGCGCGCCAATCAGGACAAGGTGGATGCACTGATCGAGCATTCCGGCCGCGCCCGTTTCTTCGCGCGCATCGTTGCTGGCAGCACCGATCCGGCGATGGTCGGCAAGGTCGAAGCCCATGCCGCCACGCTTCCGGCCGACGAGGCCAAGCCGGTGGTACAGGCGCTGACCGCGCTGAAGGAACGCATCGCCAACCGCCCGCGCCAGCGCGAGCAGGTGGCGAAGTGGGTGAAGTCGGCGAAGTGATGACGAGGGGGAGGGCGCACGGCTCTCCCCTTTTTTCGGCTCTAAGCGCTAGCTTTAGTTCGTCGCCCCCGCGAAGGCGGGGGCCCCGCTTCATTCTCGCTACCTCTCAAGAACAAGCGGGATCCCCGCCTTCGCGGGATGACGGGGAGGGGAGGTAGCGTGGATCGGGATTTAGGGGGCTGGACCGCCGTTACCGCCCGATCCTGACCTTTCGCAACAATCTCCAAGCTAGGGCCTTGCCGTGATTGCGCACCGGCCAACGGCCCGGCGCTTTCGGCTTCAAGCCCAGTTTTCGCAGCACGCCGTTGAACGCCCGCGCATCCGCCTCGGCGAAGCTCCATTCGGACCGCCAGGTGATCGAGAGCGAGATCGACGGCTCGGCGCCGTTCTTCACGAAATGCGGCGCCATCACCGGCACGAAAACGGCCTCACCCGATTGAAGCGCGAACTCGCGGCCACCCTCCAGCAGTTCATCGCGCCACTTCAGTTCGCGTCCGCCACCGGTGTGATAGGTCTCATGCACTTCATCCGGCGCGAAACGAGCGTTGCCGGCCGGAAACTGCGTCATCACCTTGCGGCCGCGCACTTGCAGCAGGATGTTGTGCTCGGGGTCGAAGTGATAGGGCGTTACGCCGCCGGCCGAAGTGACGAAGATGAAGCCTTGCAGCTTCAGCATCCGCCCCGTCCGCACCTCGATGATCGGGCGCAGTTCGGAAAGCAGGTCTTCCAGCAGGCGGGCATAGTCCGGATGCTGTTCGATATTCTTGATCACCGCCCAGGAATTGGTCGTCTCGATCTCGCGGATGGTGCGGCCGATGGGGATGCCGGTGGGCTCCGGCTTGCCATCCACCCCCAGCGGTTGGTTGCCGAAGTTGTATTCGACCGAACTAGGCGGAACCCATTCCGCCAGTTGCGCCAGCGCTTCCAGTTCCAGCAGGGGATGGCTGCGCAGCCCGTGGGCCAATTTGTGCGGCACTTCGGGATAGTCGCGGGCAAAGGCATCGCGCGCCGGGGTGTCGAAGATCGGCCGATGGGGCGGGGAAAGCACGTTCATGCGCTGGGTCCTGCGGGATTGCGCGCCAGTTCGGCGGCCACGAAACGGTGGAACAGAGCACGGCGCAAGCGGCCGCCAATGGCGATGGACAGGCGCCCCACGGCGCGTCGCTCACGCCAGATATGGTCGATCATCGGATGGTCCTCCGCCGCGCAGCTATCGGTCCAATCGATCTCGGGCCGGTCGAGCATGTCGAGGTACTCGCGCTGAAGCAGCACGCCGGGTGAAAAGCGCGCGAATTGCTCATCGAACGCCGTCTTGTAGGAAAACGCGCCCGGCGGCGTCACGAATGTCGCCAGCATGGCGATAGGCTTGCCATCCAGCCTGATCGCCAGCCGTTCCAGCCGTCCGCGTGCCGCCGCGCCTGCCAGCGCTTCACCGAACAATCGGCGGGTGGCATCCATGTTGGCAAGTGCCGATCCGGCCAGGCCCTTCCAGCCGGCTGCCTCTAGGCTGAGGAATTCGCGCGCCCATTGCTCCAGTTCGCGATCATCCCGGCATCGCTCGATCGTGACATGGCCCTGTTCGCCAAGGCGGTTCCACTGGCGGCGGATTTCCTTGCGCTTCTTGCCTGAGAGCGAGCCTTCCAGATAGGCATCGGGCGAAAGCGCCGAATGCAGCAGCGCCCGTTCCTCGCGATGCACGATCTCCGCCGCGCGCGGACCCAGCACCGCCAGCAATCCGCGATGGACAGGCCCATCCAGCGCCATGGCCCGCAAATGCAGGAATAGCGCAGCCCCGCACGACGTGTCCGCCCAGTGCAGCACGGCTTGCCAGAAGGCGACTTCCGCGCCGCGTTCGACCAGCGGCGTGCCCAGGAAGGCATTGGCATGCAGCCACCCGGCAAGGTTCGGCACGGGCCAGCCGTAATAGCGCCGGCTGCGGACGATCGGCAGCAGGCCCGCAAGGCGGCCGTTCCACTCAAACCGCAGCAGGCTCACGCACTCCGCACTGCCTAGGTGGCGGAGCGAGGGCAGCAGATACCAGCTTTCGAAAAAGGGATTGGGCTCACTGGCGCGCTGCGCAAGGGCATCCCATGCCGCGATTTCCCCTTCCATTGCCCGCCACGGCACGTCCGTGATGCGTCCTTCCCCGGCGCCAGCCACGGCCGGTTCAACGGCAATCTCGTCGCGCAGCAGGGGGGAGGAACTGTGCATGGGCAATGGTTTTAACCGCACGGCTTCAAGGAAACGCTAACGCGGCTGCGGAAAAAGGAATGGCCCCGGCGGATCGCTCCACCGGGGCCATTGCCAGAGTGTGGATCGATCAACCCGCCGCCAGTGCCGCCAGCAGCAGGAGGGCGACGATATTGGTGATCTTGATCATCGGGTTGACGGCCGGGCCGGCGGTATCCTTGTAGGGATCGCCCACGGTATCGCCGGTGACGGCGGCCTTGTGCGCTTCGGACCCCTTGCCGCCGTGGTGGCCATCCTCGATGTACTTCTTGGCATTGTCCCACGCGCCGCCGCCTGAAGTCATCGAAAGCGCCACGAACAGCCCGCCGACGATCACGCCCAGAAGCAGTGCGCCCAGCGCCGCAAAGCCGTTCTCCACGCCCGCGACGAAGCCGATCACGAAGTAGACGACGATCGGCGCCAGCACCGGCAGCAGCGAGGGGATGATCATTTCCTTGATCGCCGCCTTGGTCACCAGATCCACCGTCCGCGCGTAATCCGGCTTGGACTCGTAAGTCATGATGCCGGGATTGGCCTTGAACTGCTCACGCACGTCCACCACCACGTCGCCCGCCGCGCGGCCCACGGCCGTCATGCCCATCGCCCCGAACAGATAGGGCAGCAACGCACCCAACAGCAGGCCAACGATGACGTAGGGGTTCTCAAGGCTGAAATCGACGTCGAGATCGGGGAAGAACTCCCGCAAGTCGGTCGTATAGGCAGCGAACAGCACCAGCGCGGCAAGCCCGGCCGAACCGATGGCATAGCCCTTGGTGACGGCCTTGGTGGTGTTGCCCACCGCGTCCAGAGCGTCGGTCTTTTCGCGAACGCTGTCGTCCAGACCGGCCATTTCGGCGATGCCGCCGGCATTGTCGGTGACGGGGCCATAGGCGTCCAGCGCCACGACCATGCCCGCCAGCGCCAGCATGGCAGTCGCCGCATAGGCAATGCCGAGAAGCCCGGCGAGCTGGTAGGCGACGATGATGCCGGTGACGATCACCAGCGTCGGCAGGGCAGTCGCCTCAAGGCTGATGGCAAGGCCCTGGATCACATTGGTGCCATGCCCCGTTTCCGAAGCCTTGGCGATCGAGCGGACCGGGCGATAGCCGGTGCCCGTATAGTATTCGGTGATCCAGATGATCAGCCCGGTGATGATGAGGCCGACCAGCGCGCAATAGAACAGCGTGCGGCCGGAGAACCCGGTCGTGCCGATCTCGGCGCCGATGTCGCCCAGGGTATATGTGATCGCCCACCAGATCGCGGGAATCGAGAGCACCGCCGTCACCAGGAAGCCCTTGTACATGGCCCCCATGATGTTCTGCGATGAGCCGAGGCGGACGAAATAGGTGCCGACGATCGAAGTCACGATGCAGACGCCGCCGATCAGCAATGGCAGCGCCATCAGGGCGGACAGGTTGTCCAGCCCCTTCATCAGCAACGCGGTCAGCACCATCGTGGCACCCACGGTGACGACGTAAGTCTCGAACAAGTCGGCGGCCATGCCGGCACAGTCGCCCACGTTGTCACCGACGTTGTCGGCAATGACGGCGGGGTTGCGGGGATCATCCTCCGGAATGCCGGCTTCCACCTTGCCCACAAGGTCGGCGCCGACGTCGGCGGCCTTGGTGAAGATGCCACCGCCAAGACGCGCGAAGATCGAAATGAGCGATGCGCCGAAGGCGAGGGCGGTCAGCCCCTGCACCACGGTGCGGTCTTCGCCGCCGACGGTGTGGCCGCCGGGGCCGGTCAGATACCAGTAGAACACCGCGATCGCGAGCAAGGCGAGACCGGCGACGAGCATCCCGGTGATGGCGCCCGCGCGGAAGGCCAGCGTCAGCCCCGGCTGCAGCCCGGTCTGCGCGGCGGCGGCAGTGCGCACGTTGGAGCGGACCGAGATGTTCATGCCGATGAACCCGGCCGCGCCCGAAAGGATCGCGCCGATGACGAAACCGATGGCGGAGACATGCCCCAGCGTCAGCGAGATGATGATGGCGACGACGATGCCGACCACGGCGATCGTCGAATACTGCCGCTTCAGGTACGCCTGCGCGCCTTCCTGAATGGCGGCGGCGATCTCCTGCATCTTTTCGGAACCGGCCGGAGCACCCAGCACCTGTCTGCTGGTGACGAAGCCGTAGAGAATGGCAAGAAGACCCAGGATAATTGCGATCGTGACTGGATTCACAAAACGCCCCCTTTTCCCAATGCGAACATTCGCTATTTCGACGGGTTTTCCCGTTCTAGGCGTAAAGGGCTATAGACAAGGGGGATTACTGGCAAGCGCCTTTGTCCGAAGTCGATTTTGTCGGTGAGAGGCTTTTCTTGCAGGGGCAAGCGAGGCTTTGAGCGAGCGTCCACTTTTCGGCGTTTCAGGTCTCGACGTTCATGACCGAAATGTCGGGGAAAGCGGACCCTAGGCAGATACGCGAAAAGGATGCTTTAGGTTCTGGCGGATAAAGGCCTCAACATCGCGAAGGCGGTCGGGATAGGGCGCAACGTCACGCCAACCGGTGTTAGGATGAAAGCGGAAACCAGCGCTCCAGAGCCGTTCCACCTTCCTCCATTGCTCAGTATCGGTCATTTTCGGCGCCTTGAACGCCCGTCCCATCCAGTTCATTGAGTTCCCGCACTGAGGACAATTCGCTGTGCTTTCTTCAGGCAACTTCCATGACTTCCTGCAATTGAAGCATGCGTGTGCGATCAGATAATCGGGTCCGCGCTGATATTGAGGCACATAAAAGCCAGGTACGGCACGGTTTCCCAAAGCTTGCGGATCTCCATGCGCTCAGATTTGGAAGGCGGCGGCTTCATAACCGGCAGCATGCATGAAGTATCATATGATCACAATGTCGGCGTGTCCGGACCGGCAGCTTCCGTGTGAAAATCGCGAATAACCGTCAACGGAATCGTTGCCGCGCAAACCCGCGGGGACGCCTAATGCTGATAGCCAAGGCGGTCCGGCAGTGAAATCGGCGCGCCTTTCCATTCCAGAACGATGCCTTTGCCTTCCCTCACCGTGCCGATGGCGTGGATCTGGGTATCGAGGCCCTTGGCGGCGGCGCGCAGGTAGGCGCTGTTTACCGGCGGCGCGGTGAAGAGCAGGACGTAGTCGTCGCCTGCCGTCATCGCGGCGATACGCTGGTCCACATCTTCTCCGGCGACGGCGCGGTAAGCCGGGGACAGCGGCACTTCGGCGGCGTCGAAATGGATCGCGACGCCGCTTGCATCCGCCATGCGGCGCGCGTCGATCAGCAACCCGTCCGATACGTCCATCATCGCGGTGGTCAGCGGGGCAAGCGCGACGCCGAGCGCCGGCTCCGGCATTGGGCGGCGATAGCGGTCGATCAGCCAGGCGTGATCGGGGCTGACGTCCTTCACCCGGTCCGACAGCAGGGCGAGGCCCATCCCGGAATCGCCCAGCGTGCCGCTGCACCAGACCACGTCGCCCGCTTGTGCACCGCTGCGGGTGGGCACGGGCACATCCTCAAGCCCGCGGCCGATGGCGGTGAGCGAGAAGCTGCGCGCCGATCCGCGCGGCATGCGCACGGTGTCCCCGCCCAGCAGCGGCAGGTGGAAATGGCGGCAGGCCTGCTCCATTCCGCTCAGGAACGCGCGGTCCCACTCGTCTTCGCCCAAGGCGTGGGACTTGAGGCAGCCGAGCGGCTCGGCACCCTTTGCGGCAAGGTCGGAGGCGTTTACCGCCACCAGCTTCCAGGCGATGCTTTCGGGCGGATCGTCGGCCAGGAAGTGAATGCCTTCGACCAGCGTGTCCATGGTCAGGACCAGCTTTTCGCCGCCGATCTCCAGCACGGCCGCATCGTCGGCAAGGCCGCGCGCGGCCGGGCTGACGGCAATGGCGCGCAGGGCTTCGATGAAGGCGAATTCGCGGGTCATGATATAACAATGGGCCCCGCAGGGCCCATTGTCGAGATCAGGAGTGCACCGTCATGCTGCGCAAAAAAGCTCAGCGTACGGCCTTGGCAACGGCATCGAGCACGCCGTTGACGAACTTCGCCTCGCGCGCGTCGAAGAAGGCGTGCGCAACGTCGAGGTACTCGCCGATCGCCGCGCCCGTGGGTACGTCCGCGCGGGCGAGCAGTTCGTAGGCGCCGGCGCGCAGGATCTGCAGCATGGTCTTGTCGAGACGGGCCAGCGTCCAGCCTTCGGCCAGCTTGCCGGACAGCAGTTCGTCGATCTCGTCACGGCGGGCGATCACGCCCTTCACCACGTCGTCGAAGAACGCGACTTCGGCGTTGGCGTACTGGTCCTCGTCGATTTCCGCGCCAAGCCGGTGGCGGTGGAATTCGTCGAGCAGGATGGCCTGCTGCGTGCCTTCCATCTCGAACTGATAGAGGGCCTGAACGGCAGCAAGGCGCGCGGCGGAGCGGGCCTGCTTCGAATTGGGCTTCGGCGTGCTCATTGGGAATTGCTCATTGGGAAAGTCTCACGGAAATGGAGCGCGCGTGCGCGGGAAGCCCTTCGGCATCGGCAAGGGCAACGGCGGCGGGGCCAATGGCCTCAAGCGCCGCCTGGTCGAGCTGGATGAAGCTGGTGCGCTTCATGAAATCGAGGACCGACAGGCCCGATGCGAACCGCGCGCGCCGCCCGGTGGGCAGTACGTGGTTGGGTCCGGCGACGTAATCGCCCACCGCTTCGGGAGTCATGCGGCCCAGGAACACCGATCCGGCGTGGCGGATCTTCCGGAACAGGCTTTCGGGATCGTCAGTGGCGATCTCTACGTGCTCGGCGGCGAGGGCATCGGCCAGCGCAGGCGCCTCGTCGAAGCTCTCGACCACGACGATCACGCCGTAGTCGTTCCACGACTGGCGCGCCGTCGCCTCGGTGGCGAGGGCGGCAAGTTCCAGTTCCACCGCTTCGGCCACGGCATCGGCATAGGCCGCATCGTCGGTGATGAGGATCGACTGCGAGGTCGGATCGTGCTCGGCCTGGCTCAGCAGGTCGGCGGCAATGCGGCGCGGATCGTTCTGCGCGTCCGCGATCACGAGGATTTCGCTGGGCCCGGCAACCATGTCGATCCCGACGACGCCGTAGAGCTGGCGCTTGGCTTCGGCCACCCAGGCATTGCCGGGGCCGGTGATCACGTCGACCGGGGCGATCCGCTCGGTGCCATAGGCCAGCGCGCCAACGGCATGGGCACCGCCCACGCGCCAGACTTCATCGACACCGGCAAGATGCGCGGCGGCAAGAACCAGCGAATTGACTTCGCCCTTCGGCGTGGGGGTGACGACGACGAGACGCTCGACACCCGCGACCTTAGCGGGGATCGCGTTCATCAGCATCGAGGAAGGATAGGCCGCGCGTCCGCCCGGAACATAAAGCCCAGCGGCATCCACCGCACGCCATACCGCGCCAAGGCGCACGCCGGCGGCATCGGTGTAGTCGCGGTTTTCGGGAAGCTGGGCGGCGTGATAGGCGCGAATGCGCTCCGCCGCGAGTTCGAGGGCCTCGCGCAGTTCGGGCGTGAGAGCCTCGAAAGCCGCGCGGCAGGTCTCGGCATCGATCCGCCAGCCGCTCTGGTCGAGGTCATGCCCGTCGAAGCGCGCGGTGTAGTCGGCCAGCGCCGCATCGCCGCGCTCGCGCACGGCGGCAAGGATATCGGCCACGTCACGCGCGACATCGACCGCGCTTTCGCGGCGGTCGGCGACGACACGCTGGAAGGCTTCGGCGAACCCGGCGTCCTTGCTGGAAAGACGCTGCATCAGGCGGCGGCCTTCGCTTCGGCGACCAGCGCGCGGAAACGCTCCACCAGCGCGCCGACGCGCTCGTCGGTCTTCAGCGCCGCGCGGTTGACGATCAGGCGTGCGGAGATGTCGAGAATGCGGCTGGTTTCCACCAGGCCGTTTTCCTTCAGCGTGCGCCCGGTCGAAACGAGGTCGACGATGCGGCTGGACAGGCCCAGCGAGGGCGCCAGTTCCATCGCGCCGTTCAGCTTGACGACTTCGGCCTGAACGCCCAGCTTTTCGTAATGGCGGCGGGTGAGGTTCGGATACTTGCTGGCGACGCGCAAGTGCGAGGGCAGGGCACCGCCCACTTCGCCTTCACGCTCCGCCACGGAAAGGCGGCAATGACCGATCTTGAGATCCACCGGCGCATAGAGGTCCGGATAGGCGAATTCTTCCACCACGTCCGAGCCGACGATGCCCACTTGCGCTGCGCCATGCGCCACGAAAGTCGCCACGTCGAACGCGCGCACGCGGATCAGGCGCATGTCGCTGTTTTCGCACGCGAATGACAGCGCGCGGGACTTCTTGTCGTGGAACTCCGCCTCGGGCACGACGCCTGCACGCTCCATCAGCGGCAGCGCTTCGTCGAGGATTCGGCCCTTAGGCACGGCAAAGGTCAAGGTTGTCGGCATGGTGCGCGCATTTAGGCGGCAAGTGACGAAAGGGCAACATGGCACAGGACGAGAAACGATTCACCGATGGTTTCGCCGGTGGTTTTGGTGGCAACGTGGCCGAGGCTTTCGCCAATCAGGTCGATTATTGCCGCAAGAACGGCGCGCCAATTACCGCGCGCATCGTCGCCGCGCTGGCTGCCGTGCTGGGCGAGGCCGATGCCGGTCCATTCCTGACGCGAATCCGGGAATGGCCGGGCACGCCGTTGGCCGACGCCGTGCCCTTGCGCGCCGCCGGCGGGATTCATGCACTCTACCAGTCAGGCGCGGAACCTTCGTTGGCGCCGATTTACGCAGGCGAGTCTGCGGACGATACCGCGATCGTCGGTGACGTGGCGCAACGCCGGTCCGAGGACCTGATGCCGTGGCTGGACGGGCCGCCGCAGACCAACGAGGCCGGTCGCTCGTCCAATTTTATCGCGGCCATGTTGTGGCTGGCGGGGCAGGGCCTGCCGGGCCGCTTCGAATGTCTGGAGATCGGTGCGAGCGCGGGCATCAACCTGATGTCGGATCGCTATCGTTACGATCTGGGCGGAGTGAAGGTCGGGCCTGAGCACGCCGTCATGACTTTCGCGCCCAAATGGCGCGGCGCTCCGCCCCCTGCGGCTGCGCTTTCGTTTGCGTCGCTGAAAGGCTGCGACGTGGCGCCGGTGGACCTGGCCGATCCTGCACAGGCTGGGCGCTTGCGGGCCTATATCTGGCCCGAGCATACTGAGCGCTTTGCCCGGCTGGATGCGGCGATTGCGGCGGCGGAGGAGAGTGCGCCCGATCTGGTGAAGATGAACGCGGCCGATTTCGTGGAGCAGCAGCTTGCCTTGCCGCAGGAGTCTGGCGTGACGCGAGTGCTGATGCACTCGATCGTCATGCAGTATGTGCCTGAGGACCAACGCGAGCGGATCGTTCGCGCGATGGAAACGGCGGGAGCGAAGGCGAGTCCGGATAAGCCGCTGGCGTGGATTGCGGTGGAGGCGGATCGCACGCTGTTGGGCCATGGCGTGAAGGTGCGCTATTGGCCGGGCGGCGAGGAATGGCACCTGCTCGCCCGATCGCACGCGCATGGCGCGTGGATCGAGTGGCTGGGCTAGCTAGCTCAGCACCGAATTCAGTATGATTTGGGCTAAGTCTCGTCATCCCCGCGAAGGCGGGGATCCCGCTTGTGTTCGCGGCGTGGAGAAAAGGAAGCGGGGCCCCCGCTTTCGCAGGGGCGACGGGATATTTGAAAAGTGTGGGGGCCTAACGAGCGGCGCTCACTCCCCCGGAGCGCGGGCCTTGATCGCCACCGCATGGACGCGGTTGCCCGGAATGTCGCCGAGGGCGGCATTCACCAGACGCTGGCGCTGAAGCCGCGAAACGCCGGCGAATTGCGGCGATTCGATCTCGATTGTGAAGTGCAATTCGCCGCTGCCGTCGTCGCCCGAATGGCCGCGATGGGTGGCGGAATCGTTGATCACGTCGAGCTGGGTCGGGGCGAAGGCGGCTGCGAGCAACTGCCGCATTTCCTGTTCGAGAGGTCCGGTCATGGCTTCCATTTAGGCGCTCAATCCCCCATCTGGAAGCCGGTGAGACATTCTAGATTTCATGGCAGGATCGAATCCGGCGGGCACGCATGCAGTTGGCCGGGTTGCGAAGAGGCAGGCGAATTCCGCGCGCCGGGCGCGCGCACATCCAGTTTCGACGGGCCGGGCGACTATCGCTGGTTCTGCCTGGACCATGTGCGTGAGTTCAATTCGGGCTACGACTATTTCGAAGGCATGAATGCGGATGAGATCTTCCGCGCCCAATCGCCGCTTCATGGCTGGGAGACGCAGACGCGTGCGTTCAGGCCCGATGCGGGGGTGGACGATGCACCGCGCTGGGCCGATTTCGCCGACCCGCTGGAAGCGATCAGCGGGCGGGCAAGGGCGCATGTCCGCCAGCGTCACGCCGACAGGAAGCCCGAAAATGCACGGTTTACTCCTGACGAGCGCCGCGCGTTGGGCGTGTTGGGGCTGGATGGCGATATCGATCGCAAGACGCTTCGCCTGCGTTACACCCGCCTGTTGCGGCAGTACCATCCCGACCACAACGGCGGCGATCACGGTCATACCACGCGGCTTCAGGCCGTGGTGGAGGCCTATCAGGTGCTCAAAAAGGCCCATGCCTTCGCCTGAGCGCACCCGCTCGATCGGAAGTTTCGTTCAGCGCCCGCGAAGGATGCCCCATCGCGCGGCGCCGTTCTCTCCGTAGATGCGCACGACGTCCTTGCCCGAATAGAAGATCGGAAACTGTTCCGCGCTTTCGGGCAGGACGACCCAAGGCTGCTTGCTTTCGGTGAAGATGTGGACGTCGGGCGGGCAGGCGTCCGGATCGTCCAGCGTGCCGACACGGATATAGTCCGCCTTGTCGCCGGCACCGCCGTAATGGCTCCAGAGTGCAACCTTGCAACTGGGGCAGCGCAGGACTGCCTGCCCCTTTCCACTGAGCGAGGGCGTGTCGATCCGTTCGGGCGCGGTCTCGCCGATCAATTCCACCCGGTCTGCCTCGATCACGGCGTTAAGCGCGAAGGATGCTCCGCTTTCGCGCTGGCACCAGCGGCAATGGCAGCAGTGAACGACGATCGGATCGTCCAGCAGGCGGTAACGGACTTGGCCGCAGGCGCAGCCGCCCTCGGCTCCACGGCTCAAGCAGCTTTGCCTTCGCAGATTTCGGCGAGTTGATCGGCGCAGGCGGACCAGCCCTGTTCGAAGCCCATCTCCGCATGCTGCTTCATGGTTTCGGCATTCCAGTGCCGTGCACGGGCGGTGTAGCGGGTGCCACTGCCTTCGGGCGCGACTTCCCAGATGCCGATCATGAAGGGCCCGGCGGGCTGGAAATCGCCGGTAACCGCATCGGTCGTCACGAAACGGCGGCCTTCGTCGAAGGCGAGGTAGATGCCGTTCTGCGGGGCCACTTCGCCGTCGGGCCCGTACATCGTCATCCGGCAGACGCCGCCGGGGCGCTTATCCTGCTCGTCCACCTCGACGCGCCAGGGCCGGGGGCACCACCACTCTTCCTGGCGATTGGCCAGCACGTCCCAGACTTCGCTTACGGGAGCGTCGATATAGCGGGTGATCGTCAGTTCGTTTTCGGACTCGCTCACGGGCATTCTCTCCGTTTTCGTCGTTCTCAGTCCCGGTCAGGCGCGCCAAGCGGGAAATAGGCGCGGAACGGCCGGGCATCGTTCACGCAGCGGGCCATTGCCGGCAGGGACAGCAGGTGCGTGCGCCACTGCCTCAGGCGCGGCAGTTCTTCGGGGATGGGATGGACCCAGTCGGCATAGAACAGCGACGGCGCGGCGGCGCATTCGATCAAGGTGATGTGGTCCATCCGAGGATAGAACCGCAGCCAGCCTTCCAGCCAGGCGTACGTGCGCTCCAGCTTCGTTCGCGCCTCTGCACAGCGGGCCAGGTCCGGTGCTTCGGCGGAGCGGATGTACTCATCCACCACGACCTGCATCACGTTCATCACGTAATTGTCGAAGACGCGGTCGAGCATGCGAATGGCATTCGCGGCATCGGGATCCTCGGGGATTAGGGTGCCGGGCGTGATGTGATGGCGGTCGATATATTCGAGGATCGAACTCGCCTCGAACAGCAGGTTTTCCCCGTCGCGCAGCACCGGGAACTTGCCCTGCGGCCCCGCAGTCTGGACGACTTCCGCGTTCTCCGGATGCTCGGCGTCGAGCACGCGGAAGGCAAACGGCACTTCATAGGCGTAGAGCGCGATCAGGACCTTCCACGTGTAGGACGAGAAGGGATGACCGAAAAGTTCCAGACTGGGCCCCGGATTCACGCAGATGCTCCCGCCAGCGCGGCCTCGATCGTGGCGATATCGATCTTGCGCATCGTCATCATCGCCTCCATCGCGCGCTTGGCGGCCGCGCGGTCAGGCAGGGTGAGCGCGTCGGACAGGACCTTGGGCGTGATCTGCCAGGAAAGGCCCCACTTGTCCTTGCACCAGCCGCACATGCTTTCCGCGCCGCCATTGCCGACGATGGCGTTCCAGTAGCGGTCGGTCTCTTCCTGCGTCTGTGTTTCGACCTGGAACGAGAACGCCTCGCTATGCTTGAAAATCGGGCCGCCGTTCAGGCCGATGCACTCGATCCCCATCACCGAGAATTCGACCGTGATCACGTCCCCGGCCTTGCCGTCCGGATAGTCGGCGGGCGAGCGGACGACTTGCGTTACCCGCGTATCCGGAAAGACGCTGGCGTAGAAGTTCGCCGCTTCCTCGGCCGTGCCTTCGTACCAGAGGCAGACCTTGTTCTTCGCGGAAGAGGCGGCGGTCATTTCTTCATCTCCCCGATCAGGGTGTTGTCCACCGCCTTGGCCGCCTTGTAGGCATCGCGCGCCTGAAGCCGTTCGGCATAGGCGACGAAGGCCGTGCGCGGCGGCATCGTGCCAAACGTCAGCCCCCAGTCCACCGCGCTGCCCACGTAGACGTCGGCCATGGTGAAGCGGTCTCCGCAGACCCACTGGTTGGCATCGAAATGCTTTTCCAGTGCGTTCATGGTGCGGTCGAAGTTGCCCCAGCCGGCCATCATTTCCTGCTCGGGCGTAGGCTCGCTCTTGAAGTGGCGCGAGGTGATGGCCTGTTCCACCGGGCCGGCGGCGAAGAAGGTCCAGCGGTAATAGTCCGCCATCTCCGTGTCGCTGGGCAGCAGGCCGGCTTCGGGGTGCATTTCGGCAAGGTAGAGGCAGATCGCGGCCGCTTCCGTTACCACGCGGTCGCCGCCTTCGGCATGGTGGACCAGCGTGGGCACCTTGCACATCGGGTTGATCGCGGCAAAGCCTTCGGGCTTGTCCTTCCAGTCGATGATTACCTGGTCGTAATCGGCGCCGGCCTCATGCAAGGCCCAGCGGGCGATCTGGCCGCGCGACATGGGGTTGGTGTAGAAGGTATAGTCGGCCATTCCCGTGCTCCTTCAAGTGCATGCGGGTGGAACAATTATGGAACAAACGCTCGCCGTCAAGCCTTGATCGGCGGGCGTTATGGTTCAGTCGCCTTTCGGACCGACAAGGCCGAAACCCGCGCCTTGCGGGTCCGTGGCGACCACGATCCAGTCGCCGCCGGGAACCTCGTGCGGGCCCATCAGGACCGTGCCGCCGCTGTTCTCGATCGCCGATTTCGCCGCCGCGATGGAGGGGACGCCGAAGTAGAACAGCCAGATCGCCGGCTGCTGGTCGCTCTGGCGCTGCATGATGGCGCCCAGGGTCTGCCCGTGGTGGCCGATGAAGCAGTAATCGCCCATGTCGCCCATCGACATCTTGTCGTCGAACGTGAACCCGAAGTGCTTGCCGTAGAACGCCATGGAGGCGGCCTGGTCTGGGCTGGCGAGTTCGTTCCAGCGTACGTGCTGGGCTTCCGTAACCGAGAAGACGTCGCTGGTGGCATCGGGATTGTCGGCGGGCGGCACCGGCTTCATCAGGTAGATCGGCACGCCCTGCGGGTCCGCGACCATGGCGATGCGGCCCACCGGCATGTCGAAGGCGGGCAATTGCTCGCGCCCACCTTCCGCAACGATGGCGTGCACTTCGGCATCGACGTCATCGACATTGAGGTAGGGCAGCCAGCACGGGCGGGCACCGCCCATCTGCATGTCCTGCGTGATCTGCATCGCGCCGCCGGCCATGCCGCCATCGCTGCGCTGGACCATGCGATAGTCCATGCCGCCGGCATCGGGATCGGAATGGGGCGTGATCGTCCAACCCACCACGGCCTTGTAGAAGGCGGCGGCGCCGTCGATGTCCGTGGTGAGCAGTTCGTACCAGATGAAGCTGCCGACAGGATTGCCCATGGTCATTCTCCCACCACGACGACGGGCTGGAACCCGCCGAAGATCATGCGTGCACCGTCGAATGGAGGCGGGTTGTTCTTCGGATCGAAGCGCGGATCGTTCTTCATCAGCTCCATCAGCAGGCCCATCTGCCGGTCGCGCGTTTCCTTGTCCGGCCATTCGATCCAGCTGAAGCAGACGGCCTCATCCTCCTTCGCCTCCACGGCGCGGTGGAAGTCGGTCTGCTTGCCGTGGGGCACATCATCGCCCCAGCATTCCCAGACACGGGTGGCGCCGTATTCGATGAAATAGGCGTCGAATTCACGGGCGTGCGCGATGAACTTGTCCTTGTTGGCAAGCGGCACGGGGATCACGAAACCGTCGACGTAGGCCATGGTTCACTCTCCTGCGGGGGCGGAATAGGCTTCCAGTTGCTCTGTCAGGGCGCGGCGGAACGCCGGGCGGGCTTCGGCGCGGGCCTTGTAGGCGGCAAGCGCGGGGAAGGCGGCCAGCATGTCCGTATGGTCCAGGCAGCGCAGCACCGTGACCATCAGGATGTCGGCGATGGTGAAGGGGCCGGCCAGCCAATCGCGGTCCGCCAGCGCCTTTTCGACCACGGCTAGCTTCTTTTCCGCCAGCTTCACCGCGCCCGGCCGGGCCTGCGCGGCCCAGGCCTCGTTCACGTAGAATATGTCGATCGCGTTGATCTGCAGCACATGCGGTTCAACGCTGTTCATCCCGGCGAACAGCCAAGTGATCGCCTGCCAGCGCGTGGCGGAAGCGATGGGCAGCAGGCGCGGATCCTGTTCGCCAAGGTAGAGCAGGATGGCGCCGCTTTCGAACATCCGAATCTCGCCATCGTCGAAGGCGGGAACCTGCGCGAAGGGCTGCCATTCGCGATATTCGTCGCTGCGCGGCGTCATCGCATCGAACAGCTCCATCCGGTAATCGCGGCCGATCTCCTCAAGCGCCCAGCGGATGCGCAAATCACGCACCACGCCGCGCACCGGAGGGGGCACGTTGTTGAATCCGCTGACTACCGTTGCTGCGTTGTCGCACACAGGCATCTGCTTTCTCCCACTGATGGCCATAACACAGGTCGGCAATCGAGCGGACCTGCGAAGTGATTGCCGCCGGTTCTCTTGCGGCGAATCGTTATTGCCTAACGCTGCGCTGATGGGTTACAAAAAGCAACTATGAAGTTACAAAATGAAACTAGAGTGACGACGAAGCGAGGAAAGGACGCGTGCAAGGCCGATGAGTCAGGCGTGCGTAATGGGGGGCGGCATGGCCGCTGGTATGAGGATGCCTGCGGCGGTTCGCTGGCGCTGGAGCTGATCGGCGAACGCTGGTCGCTGCTGATCGTGCGCGAGATGCTGCTGGGACCGCGCCGCTTTAACGAACTGCGCGCCGCGCTGCCGACGCTGAGCGCCAAAGTCTTGACCGAGCGGTTGGGCTCGCTGGAGGCATCCGGAATCGTCCGCCGCACGAAACTGGCGCCGCCGGCATCGGTGCAGGTGTATGGCCTTACCGAGTGGGGCCACGGGCTGGAGCCGGTGCTGCTGGAACTGGTACGCTGGGGGCTGCGCTCTCCCGGTCACGATCCCGCGCTGGCGTTCACGCCGGTTTCGCTGATGCTGTCGCTGCGCGCCCTGATCGACCGGCCGCGCGCGGGCGATCTTTCGCTATTGGCGGCTTTTGACATCGGCGACCAGAAATTCGCGGCGCAACTGCGTCAGGGTGAGCTGGAGGTTCGTTCGGCGGGGGAGGGCGCGATCGAGCCGGACTTGCGCTTTTCGGCCGCCACTGCATCCGATTTTCTCCCGGTCTTCTACGGCAAGCGCTCGGTAGAGGAAGCGGGCGGAAAGCTGGCGATCGACGGCAATCCCGCCACGGCGGCGCGCTTCATCGATCTTTTCGCACTGCCGCCCAAGTTCCGGGTCTGACGCGAAATACTGGCCCGCCCGATGTCATTCCATGGTCAAAGCCTGTTGCGGTGCAGCGCCCGCTTGTCTACCCGGTACGCACGATGACTGAGTCAGAGACCATGAAGCCCGACAACCGCGAAACCACCGTCCTTGCCGCTCCCGACATCGAAGTCGACGTTCGCGAGACTTTCGGCATCGATATCGACATGAAGGTGCCTGCCTTCTCCGTCGCCGATGAACGCGTGCCCGATCTGGACGAAACCTACGTCTTCGATCCGGACACCACCCTCGCGATCCTGGCGGGCTTTGCCTACAACCGCCGCGTGATGGTGCAGGGCTATCACGGCACCGGCAAGTCGACGCATATCGAGCAGGTGGCCGCGCGCCTGAAGTGGCCGTGCATCCGCATCAACCTGGACGCGCACATCAGCCGTATCGACCTGATCGGGCGTGACGCGATCGTGCTGCGCGACGGTCTTCAGGTTACCGAATTCCGCGAAGGCCTGCTGCCCTGGGCGCTCCAGCACCCGGTCGCGCTCGTCTTCGACGAATACGACGCGGGCCGTCCGGACGTGATGTTCGTGATCCAGCGCATCCTGGAGACGGAAGGCAAGCTGACCTTGCTCGACCAGAACCGCGTGATCCGCCCGGACAAGCATTTCCGCCTTTTCGCCACCGCGAACACGGTGGGCCTTGGCGACACTTCGGGCCTCTACCACGGTACCCAGCAGATCAACCAGGGCCAGATGGACCGCTGGAATCTGGTCGTCGGCCTCAACTATCTGCCGCAGCCGGTCGAGACGGACATCGTCACGAAGAAGGTGCCGCAGGTGGATGCCGCGACGATCGCCAACATGGTCAAGGTGGCCGACTTCTCGCGCCAGGGCTTCATGAACGGCGATATCTCGACCGTGATGAGCCCGCGTACGGTCATCACCTGGGCGCAGAACACCGCGATCTTCAACGATGTGGGCTTCGCCTTCCGCCTCTCGTTCCTGAACAAGTGCGACGAGACGGAACGCGTGATGGTGGCGGAATACTACCAGCGCGTATTCGGCACGGAACTGCCGGAAAGCGTTGTCGGCAAGGCCTGACCCGCGCCGGACGATTTAGGAAAAGGGGAGGCTGCGGCCTCCCTTTTTTGTATCCGGGTACCGGCTGCTAGAGCGTTTTCTAATCAGGTGGAATCACCTGATGACTCGGAAAACGCGGAAAACCAGAAACTTAGAGCAGTTGGTCCGATGCAATCGGACCGGAAACTGCTCTAGCCCGCCGGACGGCATTGCGGGCGCCGCGCAGCCCGGTTTTCCTACCTGCAGCGGTGCGCGTAAGCATGCTGGCATGTCTCATCGACCTGCAGCCCTGGATGCCATCTTGCTGACGCCTTGTGAGGGCGAAACGCAGTGACCTGCGCCACGCACAAGGTGACGGTTCGCCATCTGAAAGTGACAGGTCTCCCCGGCAAGGTGACACTTTTCGCTGCCAAGGTGACACTTTCGGCGCGAAAGGCCGGTTTTTCACCAGGACCGTGTCAACTGTGTCAACCGGCGTGCCACCTTGCGCGGCGCGCGTCAGTTGGCGGGGTAGACCGCGTTCACGAAATAGAGCCCGTCCGGCGGAGCATTCAGTCCCAGCACCTGCCGGTCCCGCGCTTCCAGCGCTTCGGCCATCTGGTGTTCCTTCCAGCGGCCCATGCCCACCAGCGCCAGGCAGCCCACCATCGACCGGACCTGATGGTGCAGGAAGCTGCGCGCCTCGGCCTCGATCAGCACCGTCTCGCCCTCCCGCCGCACATCCAGCCGGTCCAGCGTCTTGATCGGGCTGCCGGACTGGCAGTGGGCGGAACGGAACGTCGTGAAATCGTGCAGGCCGATCAGCGACTGCGCGGCGCGGTGCATGGCAACCTCGTCCAGCGGCTTGGCCACCTGCCACGCCTTGCCACGCTCCAGCGTCAGCGGCGCCCGGCGGTTGACGATCCGGTAGACATAGGCGCGCCCGATGCAGGCAAAACGCGCATGCCAGTCGTCCGGCACGATCTCGCAGGCAACCACCGCGATCGGATGGGGGCGCAGCCGCGCGTTCATGCCTTCCATGAATTGGAAGGGCGTGAACGGCTTTTCGATGTCGATATGCGCTTTCATGCCCAGCGCATGGACGCCTGCATCGGTGCGCCCGGCGGCATGCATGATCGTGGCCTGGCCGGTCAGAGCGAAAGCCGCATCCTCGACGCTCTGCTGCACCGAGGGGCCGTGCGACTGGCGCTGAAGCCCCATGAACGGGCGGCCATCGAATTCGAGAGTAAGGGCAAAGCGGGTCATCGCGCCGCCGATACAGGACTGCGCGGGCTCTGCAAACGGCTTGGCGTGCGTGGGGAAGCGGCGCATCCTTGACGGAAGGCATGACAGGAGAGCGTTGGATGGCTGAGGAAAGACCGCGTTTCGAGATATTCCGGGGCACCGATGCGCCCACGCTGAACGAATGCGGCTGCATGACCCTTGCCGGTGAAGCGCCCAACATGATCGCCGCGCTGCCGCTCTTTGCTGGCGCCGGCCCGGAAAGTGGTGAACTGGTGGACGTACCCTATCGCCGGCCGGGGATGAGCCTTGCCCGGCTCCAGCTCAAAAGCGGCTTCGCGTTGCCGCTGCACAGCCACGATTGCGATTGCCTCTATTACATCGTCGCCGGCAGCGTCGAACTCGGCACCGAGACGCTGGCGGCGGGTGACGGTTTCTTCGTTGGCAGCGAAGTGCCCTACGCCTATCTGGCCGGGCCGGAAGGCGCCGAAGTCCTGGAATTTCGCGCTACGGATGCCTTCGACATCCGCGTGCGCGACAAGTCGCCCGAAGGCTGGGCGAAGGCCGCCGAGAAAGTCCGCGACGCGCAGGAGCGCTGGGCGAACGAGCCGCCGCCCGTGCGCCACCTGCCGGTGCGGACCTGAGACTCAGCCGAGACGCGTGCCCGCAGGAATCGGACGCCCGCGCAGCAGGTCGGCCGTTTCCATCGCCGGCTTGCCCGCGCGCTGGATGCGTGTGACCCGGATCGCGCCTTCGCCGCAGGCCACGGTGAGGGCATCGTCGAGTGTAGTACCCGGCTCTCCCGAAGTGCCGGCAAGATCGGCTGCCAGCACCTTGTACCGCTCACCGTCGAGTTCGAAGAATGCGCCCGGCGCCGGCATGAAAGCGCGAACCTGCCGCTCCACCTGCTCGGCGGGCTGCGTGAAATCGAGTCGCGCCTCGGCCTTGTCGATCTTCTTCGCGTAAGTGACGCCATCCTCCGGCTGGGCAACGGCTCGGTGTACCGCCAGATCTCGCAGCGTGCCGACCATCAGTTGCGCACCCTTCTCGGCGAGTTCGCTGGTCAGCTCGCCCGCCGTCTTGCGGTCGATGGTGGTGCGCAACGTCGCCAGCATCGGCCCGGTGTCTAGGCCGGCTTCCATCTGCATGATGGTAATGCCGGTCGTCGGATCACCCGCCAGAATCGCCCGCTGGATCGGCGCCGCCCCGCGCCAACGCGGCAGGATGGAGCCGTGAATGTTGAGGCAGCCCAGCCGCGGCGCATCCAGTACCGCCTGCGGCAGAAGCAGGCCGTATGCGGCAACCACGGCGATATCCGCCTCAAGCGCGGCGAACTTTTCCTGCTCTTCCACGCTTTTGAGCGAAACCGGATGCCGCACTTCGATGCCGCGCGCTTCGGCTTCCTTGTGGACGGGCGAGGGCGTCAGTTCCTTGCCGCGACGGCCGCCGGGGCGTGGCGGCTGGCTGTAGGCGGCCACGACCTCATGCCCGGCCTCGACCAGCGCGACGAGTGCGGGCACCGCAAATTCGGGCGTTCCCATGAAGACGATGCGCATGGTGTGGGGAATTCTCCAGAAGGCTTCCTCTAAGGCTTTGGAGGCCCTATCTCCGGCGCCATGGCATCGCAAGAGATCGAGACGCTTACCGCCGCGCTGTCGCGCCTTCCCGGCCTCGGCCCCCGTTCCGCCCGTCGCGCGGTGTTGTGGCTGATCAAGCGGCGGGAGACGTCGCTGGTGCAATTGGTCGACGCGCTTGCAGGGGTGCGCGAAGCGCTCGTCGAGTGCCAGACCTGCGGCAATATCGACACCACCAACCCCTGCGGCATCTGCGCCGATCCGCGCCGAGATGCGCGCTCGCTCTGCGTGGTAGAGGAAGTGGCGGACCTCTGGGCGCTGGACCGCGCGCGGCTTTTCAACGGCCGCTACCATGTCCTCGGTGGCCGCCTTTCCGCGCTCGACGGCGTGCGTCCGGAAGATTTGACGATCGACAGCCTGCTTCAGCGCGTGGAGCAAGGCGGTATCGACGAAGTCGTCCTGGCCATGAATGCCACGCTCGAAGGTCAGACCACGGCGCACTACATTGCCGAGCGTCTTGAAGGACTTCCGGTGCGCATCACTCAGCTTGCGCACGGGCTACCGGTGGGCGGTGAACTGGACTATCTGGACGAGGGCACGCTGGCTCAGGCGATCCGCGCCAGGCGGCCCGTCGCCTAGGTCCCGCTTCGCCGATCACTGTCATCGAAGCGTCCATCTTGCGAGAATCGGCCATCGCGCTTATTTGCGACGCATGGCTATCCGTGAAATCCTCGAAGTTCCCGATCCGCGTCTCAAGCAGGTTTCGGTCCCCGTCGAAAAGTTCGACGACGAGCTCAAGACGCTTGTCGAAGACATGTTCGAGACGATGTATGACGCGCCGGGCATCGGCCTTGCCGCCATTCAGGTGGGTGTGCCGCTGCGCGTTCTCGTGATCGATCTTCAGCCCGATGATGAAGATGCGGAGCCGGAAGTGTGCAGCGCCCATGGCGGCCACCACCACACCCACCAGCCGACCAAGAAGGAACCCCGGATCTTCATCAATCCGGAGATCCTCGATCCGTCGGAAGAGCACACCGTCTATCAGGAAGGCTGCCTTTCGGTGCCGGAGATCTTCGCCGACGTCGAACGTCCTTCGCGCATCCGCGCTCGCTGGCAGGACCTTGACGGTACGGTTCACGAAGAGGACATGGACGGCCTGATGGCCACCTGCCTGCAGCATGAGATGGACCATCTCGAAGGCATTCTCTTCATCGATCACCTCTCGCGCCTGAAGCGCCAGATGGCGCTCAAGAAGCTGGACAAGCTGCGCAAGGCGGCCTGATTTCGCACATTGGGGAAAAGCCGGTCTGAGGGCTGGCGTTCCCTGAATGTTCCGGATATGCTGCCGGAATGGAAATTGCTGTCTTCGCCATTCTCGCGCTCGTTGTCGGCCTTGGGGCCGGCTGGTTCTTCGGTTCCAGACCTGTCGCGGAATGGCGAAATCGGCACGAATCCCGCGATCGGGAGGCGCGTGAACTTGATGAGAAGTTCCGCGCCGCGATTCGCGACCTCGCATCGGCCAGCGAACGCGCAAGCCGGGCGGACGATCTCTCCCACGCCCTTGATCGCAGCCGCGTTGACCATGCCGAAGCCATGGAACTCGTCCGGCGCAGCCACGGCGAAGCCGTAGAGCGACTGCGTGGCGAACATGGCACTGCGCTCGAACGCACGCGTGGCGATCTCACCCTGATTCTCGAAAATACACGCACCGAACATGCCTCGCTGGTCGATGCGCTGCGCCGGGAGCAGCGCGACCTTGCTTCGGAGCTGGCGACATTGCGTGAGAAGTCTGCGAATTTCGACGAGCAGAAGCGCTTGCTGATCGAAGCGCAGGAAGCGCTGCGCAAGGAATTCGAAAACGCTGGGGCCAAAGTGCTGGCGGGTGCGCAGGAAGCGTTCCTCAGTCGTGCCGGTGCGCGTTTCGAAGAGAGCGAGAAGGCCAATGCCGAGCGGATTGCCACTTTGCTGGCACCCGTCGGTGCGCGGCTGAAGAGCTACGAGGAACAGGTCACTGCGTTGGAGGCCAAGCGGGTCGATGCGTTCGGCCAGCTTACCGGGCAGATCGAGGCGCTGCGCGTGGGGCAGGAGCAGGTGCGGGCCGAGGCTGTCCGCCTCGGCAACTCGCTACGCAATGCCCCGAAGGCACGTGGTCGCTGGGGCGAGCAGCAGCTCAAGAACGTGCTCGAACAATGCGGTCTGACCGAGCATACCGATTTCGTGACCGAGCATTCGATCGAGACGGATGAAGGGCGCCTTCGTCCGGACGCGATCGTGCGCATTCCGGGCAACAAGCAGCTTGTCATCGACGCCAAAGTCTCGCTCAACGCCTATCAGGATGCCTTTGAAGCGGATGATGAAACGCGCCGCTTGGCGTTCCTTGACCAGCATGCCGCGTCGATGCGCAATCACATCCAGACGCTGGGCAACAAGAGCTATCAGAGCCAGTTCGAGAACGCGCCGGACTACGTGCTGATGTTCGTTCCGGGTGAGCATTTCATTGCCGCCGCGCTCGATCACGATTCAAGCCTGTGGGACTATGCCTTCGAACGCCGCGTGTTGCTGGCGAGCCCGACCAACCTTGTCGCCATTTGCCGCACCATTGCGCAGGTCTGGCAGCAGGAGGGGCTCGCCAAGGAAGCGCGCGAGATCGGCAAGCTTGGCAGCGACCTCTACGACAGCCTGGCCAAGACGCAGGACGATCTCGGCAAGGTTGGCGTGCACCTTGGCCGTGCGGTGAACAGCTTCAACGACTTTGCGCGGACCTATGAAGGCAACGTGATGAGCCGGGCACGCCGGCTGACTGAAAAGCACATCAAGATCGGCAAGCGCGAGATTTCGGACGAAGTCGCGGCTGTCGAGGCGATGCCGCGTTATTCGGAACATGGTGCCGAGCAGGGCGCGCAGCTGGCTGATTTTTCGAGCGAAATGGAAGAAGAGGGCGCCGAAGCGGCCGAGTAAGCCTCAGCTTCCTTTGCCGGGGGCCTTGTCGTTCCCGGCAACGCTGGTTTCTCGCTGCAGTTCGGCGGTATGGCCGCTCGATTGCAGGATCATGCGATTGTTGTCGATGGTCAACCGCGGCGTCGCGACCAGAAGCGCGCCGATCGCTTTCTCCTGATCCCATGCCGGGGTAGGGCAACTCATCTCGGTGAGTGCAAGTGGACCGGCAATCAGGCGGTCGTCATCGACATGCCATGGGCCGTCCATCTGGTTACAGCCCACGCGCACGCCGATTTTCCGGCCTTCGAACGCGATTCGCGCGCCATCCGCTTGCGGGCGCTGCCCGTCGATCAGCGTGAAACGCCAACTGCTGCGGGCAAATTGGGAGTCGCTGTTGCCGCCCGAACAGGCGGCAAGCGTCGCCGCGCAGGCGACCGGCAGGTAAGCGTGACGAAACATGGCGCAGTTCTGGCACGGCTGACCTGAGGCTGTGATGAACATGGAGCTCGGGAAACCGCCCGTGCAAGCCCTGGCATGCAGGGAAATCGATGGAGGCTCGATGGTTTAGGCTGACATTGGGCTGTCGGGACGCGCTCACAGCGAACACGGCTCGGCCCTTTCGTCATTGCGGGCGAAGCGAAGCAAACCAGGGCAGACGAGTGCCGGTCTGGATTGCTTCGCTTCGCCCGCAATGACGAGGTGAAATGGGCTATTCTGCAACTGCCGCGCTGTCGCTATCGCGGGGCTGCAGGCAAGCTGATGAGAGGTTTTCGCTAAATTTCAGCGTCATTCCCGGCAAATGTCCGCTGGAAACCTCTGCCCTTCAGGCCTCCGGACGCAGATGCGCCAGTGCTTCATAAGCCAGCACGGCTCCGGCAACGGCTGCGTTGAGGCTGTCCGCACGGCCGAGCATCGGGATCGTCACGCGCAGGTCGCAGGCTTCCTCATATTCCTGCGGCAGCCCTTGCGATTCGTTGCCCACCATCAGGAAGCACGGTGCCGCGTAGGGCGCCTTGCGATAGTCGGTCGGATCACGCAGCGAAGCGGCGACGAGTTGGCCTTCTCCGCCGCGCAGCCAAGGCAGGAACTCATCCCAGCGCGCGGTCGCAATTTTCTGGGTGAAGATCGCGCCCATGCTGGCGCGAACCGCCTCAACCGAGAAAGGATCGGCGCAGTCGTCCAGCAGGATCAGCCCGCCCGCTCCCACGGCGTCGCCGGTACGGAGCATGGTGCCGAGGTTGCCGGGATCGCGCAGGGCCTGTGCCACCAGCCAGATCGGCGCCGCCGAGCGGTCCAGGTTGGCAAGGCGCGTATCGAACTCTGCGAAAACGCCGGCAACGGCCTGCGGGTTGTCCTTGCCGGTGACTTTGGCAAGGATCTCCACATCCATCTCGACGATGTCGCCGCCGGCAGCGGCCACAGCTTCTTCCAGCGCGTCGAGCAGGGGGTGCGGATCGCGGCCGATCGCCATGACCAGCATTTCCGGGACGATGCCGCATTCGCGCGCATCGGTCAGCAGGCGCAGGCCTTCGGCAAGGAATCGCTGTTCCCGCTTGCGGTGCTTCTTCTCACGCAAGGAGCGCAGGAACTTGACCAGCGGGTTCGAAAATCCGGTAATTGTGCGGCGCTCGGCCAAAGGACTGCCCTTATTCTTCGCCGAAACCGTCGCGGACGAGGGTGGCGAGCACGGTCAGCGCTTGTGGCGCGCCGTCACCCGTGCAGGAAATTTCGATGCTATCGCCTTTGGCGGCGCCCAGCATCATCAGACCGAGGATCGAATTGCCGGCGGCTTCCACACCGTCCTTGCCCACTCTCACCAGTACGGAAGCGGGCAGTTCGGCCACATGGTTCACGAACTTGGCGCTGGCGCGCGCGTGAAGCCCGCGCTGGTTGACGATCAGAACGGTCTCACTGCAATCATTCATGCGGCATCTTGTCCCAGGTATTCGCTCGCGATCGTGATGTAATTGCGCCCGGCATCGCGCGCGGCGGCCGCGGCTTCGCGTACCGACATGCAGGCACGCGCCTTGGCGAGACGGATCAGCATCGGCAGGTTGATGCCAGCGATCACTTCCACGCGGCCCGCTTCCATCAGCGAAATCGCCAGATTGGAGGGGGTGCCGCCGAACAGGTCGGTAAGGATGATGACGCCTTCGCCGCTGTCTACCGCGACGATTGCGTCCGCAATTTCGCTGCGGCGGCGCTCCATATCGTCATTGGGGCCGATGCAGACAGTCGCTACCGCCGACTGATCGCCGACGACGTGCTCCATCGCGTGTACGAACTCTTCGGCGAGATTGCCGTGAGTTACCAGGATCATGCCGATCATGCTGGAAACGGGCTCCGAACTTTTTCTTGCTTGGGCGACCAGGTACTTTGTTCCCGGGGGGTATGCTTATCGTTCACGCCGCTGACCTCCTTCCAGAAGATCGGCTGCTCGCGAGCCCAGGTTGCGGTGCAACAATGTGGGCGAAAATCCCGCTTCGCGCAAGGCCGCAGCCATGAGTTCGGCTGTGTATACTGACCGGTGCCGGCCGCCGGTGCAGCCGAAAGCGATATGCACATAGGCCTTGCCCTGCGCCCGGTAGCGCGGAAGCAGCAGCAACAGCAGGTCGCGAATGCGGGCAAACGCTTCGTCGAAGGCCGGATCGCGGCGGATGTAGTTGCCTACTGGGGCATCCAGCCCGGTCATCGGGCGCAGTTCCGGATCCCAATGCGGGTTTTCAACGAAGCGCATGTCGAACACCAGATCGGCCAGCGGCGGCATCCCGCGCGAGAAGCCGAAACTGGAGACCGTAAGCGTCAGATCGTCCGGCGCTTCGGCGGAAAACCGTTCGCGAATCACCCGTTGGAGGTCGTTGGAGGTAAACTCGGTGGTTTCCACCAGCAGGTCCGCCCAGCGGCGCAGCGGCGCCAGCAACTCGCGCTCGGCGCGAATGCCGGTGTCCACCGGCGCATCGACGGCAAGGGCGTGGCGGCGGCGCGTCTCGTTGAAGCGGCGTTCCAGTTCCTTGCTCGAACAGTCGAGGAACAGGGTGTTCACCTCGACATCGCCGCGTTCGCTGAGCGCCCTGACTTGCGCGATTACGCGATCGGGGTCGAAGCCACGTGTGCGGCAGTCGAAACCGATCGCCAGCGGAGGGCGCGGCGATTGGTCCGCCACCGGCGCGCTTTCGATCAGGCGTTCCAGCAGGCGCACCGGGAAGTTGTCGATGATTTCCCAGCCAAGGTCCTCAAGAACCCGCAATGCCGTGGTCTTGCCGGCGCCGAGCATGCCGGTAACCAGCAGCACACGTTGTCGGTCGGACACGGCACCGGTTTCCGACAATTGGTCGGATTCGGGGGAATCGAGGTTCATGCGCGCCTGTTTGCGCCGGGCGGATCGGAAAGGGAAGGGGGCGGCAGTACAGTCAGCAAACCCTGTTGCCAAAGTGGGACAGTGCCAGTTCCGCCTTGATCGCCAATGGCCCCGCATGCGGCCAGAGGCGTACCAGCGGAAGCGCGATTCCGGCGATCTCTGTCTTCTCCGCAGCGTCGATGAAGCGCGGGGCCTGCGGATCGAGCGCGATCATCAGCACCACCGGCGCTTCCTCGACGCAAGGAAAGGCCATGATGCCAAGATTGCGGACTTCCAGCAGGCCGCGGGTATTGGGATGCGGATGGGCCAGCAGACGACCATCCGTGGCCGTGAGCAGGACGCCGTCGTCGCCCACCAGCACCGCGCCCCGGTCGATCAGCTCCAGCGCGAGGCTGGACTTGCCCGAGCCGGAAGGGCCCTCGATCAGCATCGCGCGGCCGTCGATGGCGACGCAAGTGGTCTGGCGGACGAGGGGCGGCGAAGTCATCGTCATTCGCCCTGCCATGCGGGGAGGGAGAACACCAGGCGGGCGCCGTGTTCGCCATCGGTCCGGTCGGTCGCGCGCAGCTTGCCGAAGTGGGCTTCGACGATGGTGCGGGCGATGGCGAGGCCGAGGCCGCTGTGCTTGCCGAATTCCTCCCCCGATGGGCGCAGCGAATGGAAGCGTTCGAAAATGCGTTCCCGCGCGGCTTCCGGAATGCCCGGGCCATGGTCTGATACGCCGATGACGACGCGCTGGCCTTCGCGGGCCAACGAGACCTCTATCGGGGCGCCGCCGGGGGAGAACGAGATGGCGTTGTCCAGCAGGTTCTGGAGCACGCGCTCCAGCCGGCCGGCATCGCCGGGTACGATAAGCTGGCCGGGGCCATGCACATCGGTACCGGCGGCCTCGACGATCTCGACCGGGCAATTGCCGTTGACGCCGCGTTGTTCACGCTCGGCGACGAGGGCGCGGACCAGCCGCAGCATGTCGACCGGCTCGAAGGTGGTGCGGCTGAGTTCGGCATCGATGCGGCTGGCATCGGCGATTTCGGTGACGAGAAAGTCGATCCGCCGCACATCGTCCTTGGCGATGCCGATAAGCTGGCGGCGCAACCCGGGGTCTTCCACCCGGTCCAGGCTTTCGAGTGCGCTGCGCAGCGAGGTGAGCGGGTTCTTCAGCTCATGCGCGACATCGGCGGCGAAGCTTTCGACCGCGTCGATGCGCTGGCGCAAGGCGCCGCTCATATCCGAGACGGCGCGCGCGAGCAGACCGATTTCATCCCGTCGGTCGGGCAGACGGGGGACGACGACGCTGCGGTCGCGCCCCAGCCGCACGCGGACGGTGGCGCGCACCAGCTTGCGCAAGGGTTCCACGATGGTGCGGGCAAGGAACAGCGACAGCAGGATGGAGACGCCCAGTGCGCCGCCGACGATGATCGCCAGCGTCTGGCGCGCCATGCGCACGTTCTCGGTGATGTCGCGGGCATTGCGGGTGACGAGCAGGGCATCGCCGTTCTTGCCCACCGGAGTGGCGGCGATGATCACCGGCGTGCGGTCCGGCGCGGCCTCATGGCTGACTTCGGTACGGCCGGAGGCGAGCGCGGCGGCAATTTCCGGCCATGCGCGCGCGTCGGAATCCGGATTGTCGTGGTAGGGGGGCACCGGCGGCGAGCCGAGCACGAAGTCCATGCTGCGGTCCAGCGCGCGGGCGGCGTCCTGCAGCCAGGGCTCACTGGCCGGGTCGATCAAGGTGTAGGACGGCGGGGCGAGCTTGAAGCTGTCCGCCACCAGCTTTCCGTGCGCGTCGAACAGGCGCAGGCGCAGCGCCTCGCTCGATCCGATGCGGCCGATCAACTCGCGGCGCTGGTCCGCCCGCGTGGCATAGAGCGCGTGGGCGACGATTTCTGCCTGCGATGCGGCGAGGCGATAGCGTTCGTCCAGCAGCTCGCGGCGATAGCTGTCGAGGTAGAACAGGCTGCCGGCCAGGAGGGCCAGCGCGATGACGTTGACGGCAAGGATGCGCGCGGTGAGCGAGACGCGCCAAGGCAGGCCGATGCGGTTGCGCAGCGAAGCCTTTCGCGGAGGAGAGCGATGCGCGCGCAGATGGTCAGCCATCGGTGAAGGAATAGCCCGCGCCATAGAGCGTGTCGATCGCGGCGAATTCGGGGTCTACGGCGCGGAACTTGCGGCGCAGGCGTTTGATGTGGCTGTCGATCGTGCGGTCGTCTACGTAGACGTCCTCGCTATAGGCGGCGTCCATCAGCTGGTTGCGGCTTTTGACCACGCCCGGGCGCATGGCGAGCGCTTCTAGGATCAGGAATTCGGTGACCGTCAGCGAGACCGGTCGATCTTGCCACGAGACCTGATGGCGCGCGGGATCAAGTTGCAGGCGGCCGCGCACCACGGTTTCGGGCAGGCTCTCGTCCGGCGCGGCGTCGGCCGGCGCGCGCGCCAGTTCGCTGCGCCGCAGGATGGCACGGATACGCGCCACCAGCAGGCGCTGGCTGAAGGGCTTGGTGATGTAATCGTCAGCGCCCATGGCCAGGCCCAGCGCTTCGTCCGGCTCCTCGTCCTTCGACGTCAGGAAGATTACCGGCAGGCTCGATTGTGCGCGAAGGGCCTGCAGCAAAGAGAGGCCGTCCATGCGCGGCATCTTGATATCGAAGATCGCCAGATCGGGCGGATTGTCCAGCAGGGCCTTCAGCGCGGCCTCGCTGTCCGTATAGACGCGGGTGACGAAGCCTTCGGCCTGGAGGCTGATGGAAAGCGTGGCGAGGATGTTGCGATCATCGTCGACCAGCGCGATCGTTTGCGGACGCGCCGCCGTATCGCCGCGCGATGCCTCGCTGCGCAAAATTTCGCTGCGCAAAATTTCACTGCGAGGCGGCTCGCCGTGCCCGGGCGGTGTCGATGGCTCGGCCATGGGGCTGATTAGGTCCTCTTTTTCGCTTCCTGCATAGGCCTAGCGGCACCGTGACAGGCTGACAATCTCCGTTCCGGACGCAAAAGAGATCACGTTCGTCGCAACCCGATTGGTTTATTTTCCTGTGGATTTGACGGAAAAGAGGGCGGCGATTAAGCGCGCCCCGAGTCTTGCGAAAAAATGTCCGGGTACCGGCCGATCCCCCTCGATCGGTGCCTGAAAATGGAGGAGATGACATTGACCGCTACCCTTAACTATCCGCTCGCCAAACAAGGCATTGAAACCAGCGCGGAAATTTTCGCGAATCTGGGAACGGCGCCGCTCGTCGAGCACGCAGTACGCAATGGAGAAGGCGTACTGAGTGTCGACGGTCCGTTCGTCGTCGCCACCGGCAAACACACCGGTCGCTCGGCCAAGGACAAGTTCATCGTCAAGGATGCCGAGACGGAGAACACGGTGTGGTGGGGCAAGACCAACGTCGCCATGACGCCGGAGCACTTTGCTGCGCTGAAGGAGGACTTCCTCAAGGCCGTGGCCGAGAAGGATACGCTCTATGTTGCGGACCTGTTCGGCGGTTCGCAGCCCGAGCACCGCGTCAATGTGCGCATCATCAACGAATTCGCCTGGCACAACCTGTTCATCCGCACGCTGCTGGTGCGCCCGACGGAAACGGAACTCGAAGGTTTCGCGCCCGAATACACGATCATCGACCTGCCCAGCTTCCGCGCCGATCCTGAGCGTCACGGCAGCCGCAGCGAAACCGTGATCGCGGTCAACTTCACCGAGAAGCTGATCCTGATCGGCGGTACGTCCTACGCGGGCGAAATGAAGAAGTCGGTCTTCGGCATCCTCAACTACCTGCTGCCCACGCGCGGCGTGATGCCGATGCACTGCTCCGCCAACATCGGGCCCGAGGGTGACACGGCCGTGTTCTTCGGCCTTTCCGGCACCGGCAAGACCACGCTTTCGGCCGACGCTTCGCGCACGCTGATCGGTGACGACGAGCATGGCTGGTCGGACACTGCCGTATTCAACTTCGAAGGCGGCTGCTACGCCAAGATGATCCGTCTCTCGGCCGAAGCCGAGCCGGAAATCTTCGCGACCACCAAGCGTTTCGGCACCGTCCTTGAAAACGTGGTGATCGATCCGGTGACGCGCCAGATCGACCTTGACGACAACTCGCTGGCCGAAAACAGCCGTGGTTCGTACCCGATCGACTTCATCCCGAACACGTCGGAGAAGAACCTCGGCCCGGTTCCGAAGAACATCATCTTCCTGACCGCCGACGCTTACGGCGTACTGCCCCCGATCGCGCGTCTCACGCCCGATCAGGCGATGTACCACTTCCTCTCGGGCTATACCGCGCGCGTCGCCGGTACCGAGATCGGCGTCACCGAGCCGGAAGCCACCTTCAGCACCTGCTTCGGCGCGCCGTTCATGCCGCGTCACCCGTCGGTCTACGGCAACCTCCTGAAGGAGCGTATCGCCAAGGGCGGCGTGAAGTGCTGGCTGGTCAACACCGGCTGGTCCGGCGGCAAGGCCACGATGGAAGGCATCAAGCGCATGCCGATCAAGGCCACCCGCGCACTGCTGAATGCCGCGCTCGACGGCAGCCTGAACACCGCCGAGTTCAAGGAAGATCCGAACTTCGGTTTCGAGATTCCGGTTGCGGTTCCGGGCGTGGATTCCAAGCTGCTCGATCCGCGTGCGGCCTGGGCTGACGGTGCGGAATACGACAAGACCGCGCAGACGCTGGTGAAGCAGTTCATCGACAACTTCGCCCAGTTCGAAGCGCATGTCGACGAAGGCGTTCGCAAGGCTGCGCCCGTTTCGGCCTGATCGGCCTTAACGCAAGCAAGCGCGTGCAAACAAAGGGGGCTCCGAAGCGATGGCTTCGGGGCCCTTTTTGCTGTTCGGGAAAGGAGGCGTTTCGGCGCTTTGAAATGCTCCTTAAAGTTGATATTAACGCGCAATAGCAATTTTAAGGAGCGGTAATGACGCGCAGGAACGTCTACCAAGTGTCCGATTGGAACGGCACCAGCGGGGAGCGCTGGGTGACCAATCAAGCCCGCCTCGATGTCATGCTGGCGCCGTTCGGGGATGCCGCGCTGGGGGCTGCCGCGCCGCAGGCCGGGGAACATGTGCTCGACGTCGGCTGCGGGGCGGGGACGCAGACGTTCGAGATCGGACGGCAGGTTGGCTCGCGCGGGCATGTTCTTGCGCTCGATATTTCCACACCGCTGGTGGGGCGGGCGCGGCAGACGATGCCGTCGAACCTCCCAGTCACCTTCGATGTCGCGGACGTCAGCGTCGCGCCGCTGCCGGTGGAGACTTTCGACCTGCTCTACTCGCGCTTTGGGGTGATGTTTTTCGACGATCCTGTTGCAGCATTTTCCCATATGCGCCTTTCCCTGCGGCCCGGCGGTCGCCTGGTTTTCGTCTGCTGGCGCAGCGCGGCGGAGAACGATTGGGTTCGCCTGCCGATGGGCGCGATCAAGGGCATCGTGCCACCATCCGCGCCGCCGCCGGCGGACGCGCCGGGTCCGTTCTCTTTCGGCGATCGCGCGCGGGTGGAAGGGATCCTGGCTGATGCGGGCTTCGTGGACTGCGCAATGCGGGCCTTCGATCACACCATCAGCTTTGGGCTGGGCGATAACCGCGATGCTGCGGTGGCCGATGCCGTGAACATGGCGTTCGAGGTGGGGCCGCTCTCTCGCGCTCTGGCGGACCAGCCGGACGACATTCGCGAACGCGCCGCAGAAGCCGTTCACTCAGCATTTGCCGCGCGCCCTGGAGAGCGCTCTGTAGAGATCGATGGCGCGGCCTGGATCGTCACGGCTCGCAATCCGGGGCGTTGATCGCGTGCGGTTTGACGGTGTCTGCGGAAAGCCTTCCGTTCGTCATCGTTTGCATCCATATTCGCTGCGCATCCATCAAGGAGACTGCACCATGGGAATTTTCGACGGCATTCTCGGACAGGTCAGCGATCACCCCGATGTCGAGAACCTTGCCGGCAAGCTGGGCATCGACCCGGCCACGGCCGAAAAGGCGATCGCCGCTCTCGGCTTCGCGCATCAGCAGGAAGGCGATACCGCGCAACTGGCAGCGGAAAAGACCGGCCTGGGCGTCGGCACGATCCAGCAGATCATTTCGTCGATCGGCGGTGAAGGTTCGCTTGGGCAGTTCGCCAGCATGGTTTCCAGCGATCCTTCGAAGTTCACCGCTTTCCTCGACAAGGACGGTGACGGCAGCGTGATCGATGACATCACCGACATGGCGAAGGGCCTGTTCGGCAAGAGCTGAACGGCATCGCCACGCAAAGAAAAGGCCGCCCTGCCAGAAGCAGGGCGGCCTTTTCTTTGGACATCGCCGGAAATGCTAATCGAGCATTTCGGCCGGCACCTTGCCGCCATGGGCTGCAAGCTGGCGCAGCGTTTCCTTGTGCAGCCACAGGTTCATTTCGGCCGAACCGTCCAGCGCGCCGGTATAGCCCAGCTCCTTCGCCAGTTCCTTGCGGTTTTCCAGGCTGGAATCGATGTCGAGCACTTTCATCAGATCGACGATCGAATGCTTCCAGTCGAGGTTCTTGCCGGCAGCCAGTTCGGTAAGCACGGCATCGACATCCACCGGCTCTGCCGCGACCGGCGGTGGTGGGGCGGCGGCCGCCGGTGCAGGTGCGGCCGGGGCAGGCGCGGGCGCCGCTGCCGCCGGGGGCGGTGCGGCCTTCTTCTTTCCGAAAATGGCATCCTTGATCGAGCCGAAGATGGACATGGACGTGTTCCTTGGCTGAGCCGCGGTGGGCTGCGTTTCGGGAGGCAAGGTACAGGGCGCCGCGCACGGCTGGGGCCGGATTCGGACCCGGCGTCCACGGCGCGACGATCCTGCCCGTTACGCTTCCTTCTGCCTACGTCCTGCCCGCGCCCGCGAGGCATGGTGCCCCGTGAGCGCGGCGGAGCGATCAGCGCGCCTTCACGCCCGCGATGTACTCGTCGATATTGGTCGCCAGCACGTCCAGCGGCACGTTGCCGCCATCGACCACGGCCTGGTTGAAATCGCGCAGGTCGTAAGCCGAACCCAGGGCCTGCTGCGCGCGGGTGCGCTGGCGGTTGATCTCCGAATGGCCCATCTTGTAGCCGCAGGCCTGGCCGGGCCACGAGCAGTAGCGGTCCACCTCGCTGGCGATCTCGTCCGCATTGCTGCCGTTCTTCTCGACGAAGAACTGCACGGCCTGCTGGCGGCTCCAGCCCTTGGCGTGAAGGCCGGTGTCCACCACCATGCGGCAGGCGCGGAAGGCGATGGACTGGAGGTAACCCAGACGGCCGACCGGATCGTCGTCATAGGCGCCAAGCTCGTCGGCCAGCTGTTCGCCGTAAAGCGCCCAGCCTTCCGAATAGGCGTTGAAGGCCAGCATCGATCGGATCAGCGGCAGGCGGTTGGCATATTCGCCCTGCCAGACGTGACCGGGGATCGCCTCGTGATGGACCAGCGTGGGCAGGTCGTACTTGCGGTGCAGGTCGGTGGAGCGCAGGTTGATCCACATCTTGCCGGGCACCGTACCGTCCTTCGATCCGCCGCCGCCGTACGCCGTGGGCGCGCCGGGCTCTTCGGAGAGCGGCAGACGGCGCACTTCCACCTTGCCGGAAACCGGATCGCGGAACGCGCGCGGCATCTGGGCGCGGATCCAGTCGACTCGCTTCTGGATGAAGGCCATGATCTCCGCCCGGCCCGGATCGCCTTCGGAGAACATGAAGCGCTTGTCGCTGCCCAGCGCCGTCATGCGCTCACCCACCGTGCCCGTGGTGTAGCCAAGCGACTTCAGGATCGGATCCATGCGGGCGTGGAGCGCGGCCAGTTCCTCCAGCCCGCGCTGGTGGATTTCCTCGGCCGGAACGGTCGTGGTGGTGCTGGCGCGCAGGGCCCAGGCATAGAACTCGTCGCCATGCGGGCGTGCGCCCATGCCCGGATCGCTCTTGGCAAGGCCGCGCTGGCGTTTGAGTTCGGCAAGCTGGCGCTCCAGTGCCGGCACCACTTCGCCGGAGACGATGGCCTTGGTGCGGCTTTCCCAGTTGCCGGGGATCGTCTTGGTGCGGCCGACGAGCGAGGATACCAGCCCGCCACCGTTGTTACGCGCCTCAGCAATGGTGCTTTCCATCTGGGCGATGGCACGGTCCAGCAGGAAGTCCGGCGGGACGAGGCCCTTGTCCGTCGCCGCGCGCATGCGCTCCAGCTCACCATCAAGCTGCGTGTCGAACTGCGAAAGGCGCGAGACGTAGGCCTCGGCATCCGCCGCATTCTTCACCGGGTGATCGGCGTCGAGGAACTTGGGCGTGTCGAGATAGGCACCCACGTTCTGGATCACGACGTAGGGCGTATTGCGCCAGCCGCCCACGGCCACGTCGCCATAGGGCTGTGCCAGACCATCCAGCGCGGTGCGATAGGCACTGCGGATCACGGCAAGGCTGGTGCGGTCCGCATGGTCGAGCCCGGTGGTGTCGAAGGCTTCCACGCGGGCGACATCGGCGCGCAGCGTCTTCGCCAGGGCATTGCGGCCCGCGAAGGAGCGATCCTCAAGCCGCGAACGCAGGCCCGCATGCGCGCCGGTATCGACGCCCAGGCTGGTGGCACTCTCGGGCGCGTGGGCGATCAGGTTCCAGGCGATCGAATTGAGCAGTTCGGAAGCGGCCTTCTGGCCCGAAGGCGCGGCGGCGAGCGCGCGGGCGCCCGGCAGTGCCAGCGCAGCGGTTCCGGTGGCGAGAAGCTGGAGAGTGGTGCGGCGCGAGAGGGGCGCGGTTCCCATGACTTGGTTCTTCATGGGCCGCGAAACTGGCGAGCGGTGGGCCGTGTGTCAAACCCGCTCGATTGCTGGATCGTGCTGGGCTAGGGGAAAACGATGGATATTGCGCTTTCCCTGCTCGTTCTCACCATCGTCGCCCTGCTGTTGGGGGCGTTCGCGCTGCATCGGCGCGGCGGCTATCGCAAGCAGGCGGTGCTGATGGTCGTGCTGGCGGCGGTGATGGCGGTGAACGTCGCGATCTGGACTTTGCCGACGACGGGCGGTGAGACCTTGGCCGGTGCCGCAAAGGAAAAGGCGCCGGAGTAACCCTCCGACGCCTTTGCGTTCATATTGCGATTTTCCGCCGATTACTTGATTGGGCAGTCCGGCGAGAGGCGCATGTCGAGGTAGTTGTCGACCGAGCGCATCAGGTCGTCGACCTCGTTCTCGAAGAAGTGGTTGGCGCGCGGGATCTCGTCGTGGTGGATGGTGATGTGCTTCTGCGTGCGCAGCTTGTCGACCAGCTTCTGCACTGCGTTCGGCGTGACCACCGTATCCGCCGCGCCCTGGATGATGATGCCCGAGGCGGGGCAGGGCGCCAGGAACGAGAAGTCGTACATATTGGCGGGCGGGGCCACCGAGATGAAGCCGCGAATCTCAGGGCGGCGCATCAGCAACTGCATGCCGATCAGCGCACCGAACGAATAGCCGGCGATCCAGGTGGTCGAAGCCTCGGGATGGATCGACTGCACCCAGTCGAGCGCGGCTGCCGCGTCCGAAAGTTCGCCCACGCCGTTGTCGAAGCTGCCCTGGCTGCGGCCGACGCCGCGGAAGTTGAAGCGCAGGGTGGCGAAGCCGCGTGCCACGAACGCCTTGTAAAGGTGCTGGGTGACGCGGTCGTTCATCGTGCCGCCCGCCTGCGGGTGCGGATGAAGGATCATCGCCACGGGCGCGCGCGGGCGCGTTGCGGGCTGGAAGCGGCCTTCAAGGCGGCCTTCGGGTCCGGGAAAGATGACTGCGGGCATGTGTTTGCGGGCCTGACCTGTTGAAACTCCCGCGAAATACCGGGGGCGACTTGCCGCATCGGCACTCACGGGAGTGGAAAACGAATGGATGGCTATATAGAAACAACCCGCCCGAAAACAACTTTTGCAAACAATGGCTCCCGAACAGACTTATCTCGATCACGCCGCGACCACTCCGATCATGCCCGAGGCGCGCGATGCGTGGCTGCAAGGGGCTGCGATCTGGGCGAATCCCTCCAGTCCCCACAAGGCCGGCCGCGCTGCCCGCGCCGCGCTGGAGGACGCGCGCGATCGCGTGAAAAAGGCGCTCGGCTGGCAGGGTGAACTGATTTTCACCTCCGGCGCGAGCGAGGCGCTGGCTATCGGCCTTGGCCGGGCGAAGGCAGAGCGGCGGCTGGTCTCGGCCGTGGAGCACGATGCCGTGTTCCGCGCCGCGCCCGATGCGCAGGAACTGCCGATGCGCGAGGGAGAGGTCGATCCCGAGGCACTGGCCGCCGCACTGGCGCAGCCGGGCAGGGCGGTCGTCGCTATCCAGTCGATCAATTCGGAGACAGGCACGATTCTGCTGCCTTACGCGGACAATCCGCTGATCCGGCAGGTGCGAGAGGCGGGCGGGCTGTTTCTGGCGGACTGCTCGCAGTCGGCCGGCAAGGCGGCGCTTCCGGATGCGGACATGGTGGTGCTCTCGGCGCACAAGCTGGGCGGCCCAATCGGCATCGGCGCGCTGCTGGTGAAGGATTTCGCCATGCTGGAACCGAGCGGTGGTCAGGAGCGCGGCTATCGCGCGGGGACCGAGAATCTGCCTGGTGCGCTGGGCTTTGCGGCGGCACTGGAAGCACGCGGCCTGGAAGATTGGGCGACCACGGCGGAGCAGCGCTTCGATTTCAAGAATGCGCTGTCCCGGTATGGAGAGGTGATTCAGCCGGGCGTGCAATGCTCGCACATCTTCGCCGTCGCCGCGCCGCGCTTGGCCGCGACTGCGATGCTGATCCGGATGGACGCGATGGGCTTTGCGATCTCTGCGGGAAGCGCCTGTTCCTCGGGCACGCTCAAGCAGAGCCGGGTGCTCAAGGGCTTCGGCATCGATGAGGACCTAGCCCGCCGCACCGTGCGCGTCAGCATCGGCTGGAACACGACGCCGGCCGAACTCGATGCCTTTGCCGAGGCGTGGGCGCAGGTGAACGGGTGATCTATCTCGACTATCAGGCCACCACGCCGCTCGCCCCCGAAGCGCGGGAGGCGATGTTGCCGTGGCTTGGTGGACCTGAAGGCGTCGGTTTCGCCAATCCGCACAGCCCGCATCGCCCCGGTCGCGGTGCTGCCGCCATCGTCGAAGTGGCGCGCGAGCAGGTTGCCGCATTGCTGCCGCCGGGGGGCAGGGTGGTCTTCACCTCGGGCGCGACGGAGGCGATCAACCTTGCCCTGTTCGGCAGCGGGGTGAGCAGGTTGGCAGTCTCTGCCATCGAACATGCTGCGGTGCTCGATACCGCGGGCGTCATCGATCCGGGGGTGGCGATCCTGCCGGTCGATGCCGAGGGGCTGGTCGATCCTGCGGCGGCAATCCCGGAAACGACCGGAATCGTCGCAGTCATGCAGGTCAACAACGAGATCGGCACGGTTCAGCCCGTGGATGCTCTGGCCGAAGCCGCGCACCGCGCCGGGGCACTGTTCCTCTGCGATGCCGTGCAGGGCGCCGGCAAGATCGCTCCGCCTGCGGGAGCGGACTTCATCGCAATCTCCGGGCACAAACTCTACGGCCCCAAGGGCATCGGCGCGCTCTGGATTCGCGACGGGATCGATCTCAAACCGCTGATCCACGGCGGCGGGCAGGAGCAGGGGTTGCGCTCCGGCACGCTCAGCCCCGCGCTCTGCGCCGGTTTCGGTGCGGCGGCAGCACTGGCGGCCCGACGCATGGAGGAAGACGCCGCCCACGTCGAAACGCTCTGGGCACGGGCGCGTGAGGTGCTCTCCCGCTGGACGCTGAACGGTTCCGCCGAACATCGCTGGCACGGAAACCTCAATCTGCGGCTGGACGGGCTTGATGTCGCACGGCTGATGTCTGACTTGCGCGACGTGGCTTTTTCGGCCGGTTCCGCTTGCGCCAGCGGCTCCGGCAGGCCTAGCCATGTGCTGAAGGCACTGGGCCTTTCCGACAGGCAGGCCAAAAGCTCTATCCGTTTGGGATTCGGGAGATATACTGAGCTTAGGGAAATCGGGGATGCCTGCGCACGTATCGATGCCGCAGCAGCGGCGCAGGGAGTCTGAATTGTTGAACGTCAGATTTGTTACCGCCGAAGGTGCGTCCATCACGGCCGAGGCCGAACCGGGCACGCGCCTGCTTGCCCTGGCGCAGCGATGCGGCATGCCGCTTGAGGGCACGTGCGAGGGGCAGATGGCCTGCTCCACCTGCCACGTAATCGTCTCTCCCGAATGGTTCGACGTTCTGGAACCCGCCTCGAACGACGAGGAAGACATGCTGGACCTTGCCGCCGGCGTCACCCGCACCAGCCGCCTGTCCTGCCAGATCGAGCTGACCGACGCGCTGGATGGGCTGGAAGTACGCATCCCCGGCGAATCGCGGGACATGCAGATCGGCTGATCTCGATAAATCGGAACGAATCGGGAAACCAAGCTCTGGAAAACACGGGAATCCGACTTGGCACCGGGCGGGGCGCTGCTAGGTTCCGGGCATGGTGACCACGACCGACGAAGATTCCGATCCTTTCGACGCCATCGTCGACGCGCCTTTCGATGCGGCGCTGTCGCAGCGCTATCTCGTCTACGCGCTTTCGACGATCACGGCCCGCTCGCTGCCGGACTTGCGAGACGGGATGAAGCCGGTGCACCGCCGCCTGCTCTGGGCGATGCGGCAGCTGAAGCTTGATCCCGCCAGCGCCTACAAGAAGTCCGCCCGCGTCGTCGGCGACGTGATCGGTAAGTACCACCCGCATGGCGACGCCTCGGTCTACGACGCGATGGTCCGCCTCGCGCAGGACTTCTCGCTGCGCTATCCGCTGGTGCAGGGCCAAGGCAACTTCGGCAATATCGACGGCGATAATGCGGCGGCCTATCGCTACACCGAGGCGCGGCTGACGCGCACGGCGATCCACCTGATGTCCGGGCTGGACGAAGGCACTGTCGATTTCGTTCCCACCTACAACGGTGAAGAGAGCGAGCCGGATATCTTCCCCGGCATGTTCCCGAACCTGCTGGCGAACGGGTCGACCGGTATCGCCGTGGGCATGGCCACCTCGATCCCCAGCCATAACGTCGCCGAGATCATCGATGCGACGATGATGCTGATCGACAATCCCCAGGCCGAGCATGAGCAACTCATGCAGGTGTTCCACGGCCCGGACTTCGCGACCGGCGGCCTGGTGGTGGATAGCCCCGAAGCGATCAGCCACGCCTATGAGACCGGCAAGGGCGCCTTCCGCGTGCGCGGCCGTTTCTCCACGGGCAAGGACGGGGCAGGCAACTGGGAAGAAACCGGGATCGAGCGGCTGGGCAGCGGCCAGTGGCAGCTCGTCATTTCCGAAATCCCTTACATGCTGCCCAAGGGCAAGCTGATCGAGCAGGTTGCCGCGCTGATCGGCGACAAGAAGCTGCCGATCCTGGAAGACGTGCGCGACGAAAGCGACGAGCAGATCCGCATCGTCTTCGTGCCCAAGAGCCGCAATGTCGATCCGGAGATGCTGAAGGAGAGCCTCTACAAGCTCACCGATCTGGAAAGCCGCTTCTCGCTCAACCTCAACGTGCTGGATTCGCATCGCACGCCGGGGGTGATGGGGCTGAAGCTGCTGCTGTCCGAATGGGTCTACAGCCAGATCGACATCCTGCTGCGCCGCACGCGCCACCGGCTGGAAAAGATCGCCTCGCGGCTGGAACTGGTTGCCGGCTACATCATCGCCTACCTCAACCTTGACCGGATCATCGAGATCATCCGGACCGAGGATGAGCCCAAGCCGGTGATGATGGCCGAGTTCGAACTGACCGACCGTCAGGCCGAAGCCATCCTCAACATGCGCCTGCGCAGCTTGCGCAAGCTGGAAGAGATGGAGCTTCGCAAGGAGCATGAGGACCTGCTGAAGGAGCAGGACGAGCTTAACAAGCTGCTCGAAAGCCCGGCCCGCCAGCGCACCCGCCTGAAGCGCGACCTGACCAACCTGCGCAAGGAATATGCGGAGGATACCGTGCTCGGTCGTCGCCGCACGACCATCGCGCAGGCTAAGCCCACGGTCGAATTCAGCATGGACGCGATGATCGAGAAGGAGCCGGTGACGGTGATCCTCTCGGCCCGTGGCTGGGTGCGCGCCGCCAAGGGGCATGTGCCGCTGGATGGCGATTTCAAGTTCAAGGAAGGCGACGGCCCCGCTTTCGCCTTCCACGCGCAGACCACCGACAAGGTGCTGATCGCGCTGGATAACGGTCGTTTCTACACCGTTGGTGCGGATAAGCTGCCGGGTGCGCGAGGGTTCGGTGAGCCGATCCGCACGATGGTAGATATCGATGCCGATGCGCACATCATCGCGGCGGTTGTCTACAAGCCGAAGTCGCAGATCCTGCTCGCCTCCAACGTCGGGCGCGGATTCGCGGTGGAGAGCGAGGAATTGCTGGCCGAAACCCGCAAGGGCCGCGCGGTCATGTCCACCAAGCCGGGCGTCCAGCTCAAGATCGTGCGGGAGATTCCCGCCGAACACGATCACGTTGCCGTCGTTGGCGACAATCGCAAGCTGGTGATCTTCAGCCTTGAGGAACTGCCGCTGATGGCCAAGGGGCAGGGCGTCACGCTCCAGCGCTATCGCGACGGCGGATTGTCCGACCTTGTCACGCTGAAGCTGGAGGACGGGCTTTCCTGGACCATGGGCGGCGATTCCGGCCGCACGCGGACCGAGAAGGACATGGGCCTTTGGAAAGTCGCACGTGGTGCTGCTGGCCGCCTGCCGCCGACCGGCTTCCCGCGGGATAACAAGTTCCAGGGGTAATGCGGGTTTGGGGCGAGGCGGGGCCGATAACCTGTCTTACCCTCCAGCCACTAACCTCGTCGTCCCCGCGAAGGCGGGGACCCCGCTTTCCTCTGCGGCGAGGCAAAAGGTAGCGGGGCCCCCGCCTTCGCGGGGACGACGGAGTGCAAGCGGTGAAAGTGCGCCGACTTTTGAGGGCATGCACGGCCGATGGGCCTACACCCGCCGTCATCAAGGCACCCATGCGGGGCGCAGGAAACTTGGCCCTTAACTAGCCGCCTTGGGCTTGGGCACGAGGATAAGCTGGTTGTTCTCCACCCGCCACGATCCCAGCTGCGAAAGCAGGTTCATCCCGATCACATTGGTCTCCACCTCGCTGTCAGGCCCGATGGCGACGGGCAGCGCGGTTGCCTCGATCGAGCCGAAGCGCAAGGAACTGGCGGTGGCCATGCGCGCGACGATGGTGCCGTTGGCGGTGTCGAGCATCACCCCCTGATCGCCTTCGTCGGGCACGATCCCCGCACGCTTCGCAGCGGATTGCGAGATGCCGGTGTACGTGGCGCCGGTGTCGATCAGGAAGGTCACCGGCTCGCCATTCAGCTGCGCTTCCACCCAGAAGTGACCATCGGTGCGCAGGGGCAGCACGGTCTGCGCGCCTTCCACGGCGGCCGGGCGCACCTGATCGAGCCAGAGCGCCGCGTCGGACCGCCGGGCATTTCCGGCAAGGCTGGCAATGGTGAGCAGCAGCGCGGCGGTAAGGCCAAGGTAGGCGGTGTTGCGCAGCCCATGGCTCAGGCGCGGATAGCGCACGGTGAGCATGCCGGCGAGGACCGAGACGAGGATCGCCACGATGGTCAGCGCCAGCAGTGGCTTCTGGTAAAGGAATTCGGAAAGTTCGCCGAGGTTCACGAGTTCTGCTCCGCCAGCTCGGCATCGAGCAGGGCGTCAACACGCTCCGCATCGGGAAAGCCTTCCGCGATCCAGCGGTCTTCCACGCGGTACAGCATGCGCGCCACTTCCGGCCCGGCGCTGACGCCGCGCGCGACGATCTGGCCGCCTTTGAGCGGGAATTTGGGGATGTCCCAGCCGTCGAGCGGGGAGACATCGGCCCCGGCGATCAGCAGCCGGTCGAGTGCGCTTTCGCGGCCAAGGCGGTAGGCGAGGGCGCGGGCATCGCCGGTCTCCGCCTCGCGCGCGGCGGCGGTGGAAAGCCTCTTTTTCTGGGCGCCGGACAGGCGGAAACGCGATGCGATATGTTCGGCCAGCGTCGGTTGCGCGGGCAGCAGTGCGGCCAATCGGCGCAGCGGATCGGGGCCGATGCCTTGTGCCTGCTCTGCCGCGACCAGCGCGGAGAGGGCGGCCGGATCGGCTTCGGGCAGGATCACCGCCAATACGCCCAGATCCGCCATGCGCGCGACCGTCGGTGCGGGATCGGTCAGGCCGAGCAGGTTCATCATCTCCATGCCCACGCGTTCGCGCGAAAGGCCCTTCAGCGTTGCGGCGAGTTCGGCGCAGGCGCCTTCGGCTTCCGCGTCGGCCGGCTGCGATCCGAACCGGGCTTGAAAGCGGAAGTAGCGCAGGATGCGCAAGTGATCCTCGCGGATGCGCTGGCGGGCATCGCCGATGAAGCGCACGCGGCGGGCGGCAAGGTCGGCCAGGCCGTCGAAGTAATCGAAAATCTTGCCGGTCAGCGGATCGGCGTAGAGCGCGTTGATCGTGAAGTCGCGCCGCGCTGCATCCTCTGGCCAGTCTTCCGCGAACGCCACGGTGGCGCGGCGGCCGTCGGTGGAAACGTCGTGGCGCAGGGTGGTGATCTCCACCGGGCCGCCGGGCAGCACGGCGGTGACGGTGCCGTGGTCGATCCCGGTGGGCACGCGGTGAATGTCGGCCCGCTTAAGGCGGATCATCACTTCGTCCGGCTCCAGCGTGGTGGCCATGTCGATGTCCTTCACCGGCAGGTCCAGCAGCGTGTCGCGCACGGAACCGCCAACGAAGCGGGCATTCTGCGCGCCCAGCGTTTCCACCAGCGCCACCATGTCCTCTCGCCGCATCCAGACGGGATCGATGCGGTCAGGAAGCGTGTCAGTCATTCCAGTTCAGCCTGCGGGAAAGATTGTGAAGGATCGCGCCGGTCACCCCCCAGATGCGGTGGTCGTGCCAGTTGATCTCCACGAAGCGGTGGTGGCGGTTTTCCCATTCTACCGTGCATTGCTGCTGGTTGGCGGGATCGAGCAGGAAGCTCACCGGCGCCTCGAACCATTGCGCCACTTCGGCCGGGTTGGGGTGGATCGGCAGGTCGGCGGGGATCACTGCGAGCACCGGGGTAATCTCGTACCCGCTGCCGGTACGGTAGACGTCGCTGGTGCCTAACACCTGCACATCGCGCGGGTGGATGCCCAGTTCCTCGTCCGCTTCGCGCAGCGCTGCCTCGATGGCGGTTTCGCCGTCGTCCAGCCGGCCGCCGGGAAAGGCGATCTGGCCGGGATGGGCGCGCATGGTGGAGGGGCGGTGGAGCAGCAAGGTGCCGGGCTTGTCGCGCTCGGTCAGCGTCACCAGCACGGCGGCGGGCTTGAATTCCGGTATCTCGTCGATGCGGGGATCGAGCCAGAGTTCGGGCGGCGCTTCGCGGTGCGCGGCATCGAAGCGGGGGCGCAGGCGGTCGAACAGAATGCTCATGCGGGCACCAGATCGAAAGTTGCGCCCTGGCTGGTCACCGTCAGGCCGCCATCGGCAAGCGCGATCTCGGCAAGCTGGCCGTAGGTGCTGCGGTTGAGCCGTGCCTCGGTGCCGTTGCGGACGGCAAGATAGAGCGCGGGCGTTTCCGGATCGCCATGGCTGCGGATCGGGTGATCGGGTCCGGCGATGACGATATCGTCGGTGTTGAGCCGGAAAACCAGCGCATCGCCTTCCGCCCGCACGTCGGTGGCGATGAAGGCGGCATCCTCCACTTCGATCGAGAGCTTTTCGGCCGGTGTCACCAGCCAGTGTTGGCCATCGCCGTCGCGCAGCAGGAGGGAGGCGAAGGCGCGGACCATGGCGGGACGGCGGATTTCGCCGCCCTGATGGAACCAGCGCCCGTCCGCCAGGATGCGCATTTCGCTGTCGCCCGTCTGGGCCGGTGACCATTCGGATACCGGCGGCAGCTTGCGCGCCGCCACCAGCTCGGCCGCTTCGGCGAGCGTCAGGGCGTTCAGATCGGGCGGCACGTCATAAGGCATGGCTTCGCGATGCCAGATAGGGGCTCGTGCGCCAAGGTCCAGCCGGGATCTTCCCGCGATTTAACGCTTGGGGACCTATTTATCGCAGCCAGGGGCCGAGCATCCCTTCGCGGGGCAGCACGGCGGGATTGTCGCAGCGGACCAGCAGGCGATGCTGCTCGAACGGCCCCGGCAGGGTCCAGCCCGTGGTGCCTTCGTTGGTGAAGCCCCAGAACCGGCCGTAATAGTCCGGATCGCCGATCAGCACTTGCGGCAGCGGTGCGCGGGCGTCGATCCCGGCAAGGCTGGCCGAAACCAGCGCCTTGCCGAAGCCGTGGCCCTGCAATTCGGGCAGCACCGCCACCGGGCCGACCATGATCAGCGGATGCGCGCGCCCGTCCGGATCGTTCAGAGCCACCGGCCAGCACTGGATCGAGCCGACCAGCATCTCGTGACTGTCGAGCGCGGCGAAGGACAGGCCGGGCAGCCAGTCGGTCCCCTCACGCACCTTGTAGGCGGTGCGCTTGTGTCGCTCCGGTTCGAACGCACGGTCGAGCAGCGCTTCGACGAGCGCGGGATCGACATTGTCGAGCGGGATCAGAGTGGCGGAGTCAGGGACGGTTTCGGACATGGCGCGCGCCGATAGGATTGGCGCGCGCCTTTGTCGATTCAATTCGCCTAATGTCGGATTAGCTGTTCGGCGTCAGATGCAGCAAGTGGCCGGAATCAGGCGCGGGGCCATCCTCCAGCAACCAGACCGAACCGTCCAGCCCCTGCTGGATCTCGCGAATGCGGTTGTCGAGCGGATAGCGCGCTTCCTCAACCGCCTTCTCCCCATCGATCCGCACGCGGACGAGGCCGGGCACGCTGAAAGAGGCGATCAGGAACTGGCCCTGCCACTGCGGGAACGGCTGGCCGGTGTAGAAGATGAAGTCGCCCGGGGCGATCACCGGGTTCCAGCTGATCGCGGGGGCGGCAAGGTCCGGCCGCGTCTTGTGGCGCGGGATCGGTTTGCCGTCATAATTGTCGCCATCGGAAACCAGCGGCCAGCCATAGTTCTGGCCCGGCTTCACCAGATTGATCTCGTCCCCGCCGGCAGGGCCATGCTCCAGATCCCAGAGCTGCCCCTTGTCGTCGAATACGAGGCCAAGGACATTGCGGTGGCCGTAGGACCAGATCTGGTTGGTCGGCGCCGGCTTGTCCGCATAGGGATTGCCCGGCGCGGGCGTGCCGTCCGGCAGCAGGCGCACGATCTTGCCAAGGTTGGTGCCAAGGTCCTGCGCGGGCGTGAACTTCTGCCGCTCACCCGAACTGACGAACAGGTACTTGCCATCGGGCGAGAACACCAGGCGATGCGAATAGTGGCCCTCTCCGCTCACCTTGGGCACTTGCCGCCAGATCACATTGAGCCCCTGAAGCGCGCAGCTGGCGGGCTGCGGGCAGGAGAGGGTGCCTTTGCCCACGGCCGCGCCGCGCGTGTCGCCGTCGCCGGCCTCGGCCCAGCTCAGGTAGACCACGCGGCCGTCTAGCGTCTTGCCGGTCTGTCCCGATTGGACTTGAGGGGGTGCGAAAATAACGTCGCCAAGCCCGCCTTGGCCGCCATAGGCGACCGTCGGCCCACCGCTCACTTCGCCCATCGTGCCGTCGGCCAGTCGCAGGCGGATCTTGCCTTTCTTTTCGGTGACGATCATGGCCCCGGTGGCCTTGTCGATGTCCATCGCCCAAGGCTCATCGAACGAGGCGACTTGCGCCACCTTGAAGGGCGTTCCGCCGGTGGCGGCGGCCGAGGCCTTATCCCCGGAGGCTGCCGAACCGCAGCTTGCGAGTGCGATGGCGACGGGCGATACCGCTACAAGAAAAAGTCTGGAGGCTAGCTTTTTGGTCACGTCGATTTCATCCCCTGCTGGCCGCCTGATCATCGGAGTGGACGAGGCGGGGCGTGGCCCTCTGGCGGGTCCGGTTGTGGCGGGCGCGGTCGTGCTGTGCAAGCCCCGGCCGTCGGGACTCGATGATTCCAAAAAGCTTTCCGGCAAGCGCCGGGCCGAACTGGAAGCGACGATCAAGCGCCGCTGCCGCTGGGCGGTGGGCGTGGTGGACGTGGAAGAGATCGACCGGATCAACATCTTCGGCGCCACCATGCTGGCGATGACCCGCGCCGTCGCCGCGCTCTGCGCCGAACTGGCGGAAGACCCGCACGAGGTCCTGATCGATGGCAACATGACGCCGCACGGCCGCACTGCGGACTGGCGCTGGAACGCCCGCGCCATCGTCGGCGGGGACGCGATCGAGCCCTGCATTTCGGCCGCATCGATCATTGCCAAGGAACACCGCGACCGGCTGATGCGCGATCTGGCGCAGGTCCACCCGCATTACGGCTGGGAACGCAATGCCGGCTACGGCACTGCCCAGCACCTTGCGGCACTGCGCCTTCACGGACCGACCGTTCACCACCGCCGCAGCTTCGCCCCGGTCGCCCAGTTGGAGATGGCGCTTTGAAGGGCTTCACTGCAGCCGATGTCGGCGGGCAGGCGGGAAAGTGCTTCCACGTCACCGGTGCCAATACGGGGCTGGGCTACGAGACGACGAAGGTACTGGCCGCGCGAGGTGCACGCGTCCTGCTAGCCTGCCGCAGCGAGGAGAAGGCGCGGCAGGCGATGGAGAACATCCGGCTGGAAGTGCCCGGTGCCAACCTCTCCTTCGTGCCGCTCGATCAGGCCGATCTTGCCAGCGTGCGGGAATGCGCCGCCATCGTCGCAAGGGAGGAGCCCCGGCTGGACGTGCTGGTGAACAATGCCGGCGTCATGGTGCCGCCGCTGGAGCGCACGGTGCAGGGGCATGAGTTGCAGTTCGGCGTGAACCACCTGGGCACTTTCGCGCTGACCGGGCTACTGCTGGGCAAGCTGGCTGAGGTGCCGGGTTCGCGCGTGGTGATCACCGCCAGCCTCGCGCATCGGCGCGGCAAGATCGACTGGCACGACCTGGACGCCCGCCGCAGCTACAGCCGTTATCAGCGCTATGGCGACAGCAAGCTGATGAACCTGCTGCACATGTACGAACTGGATCGTCGCCTGCGCGCGGCCGGATCGCCGGTCACGGCGGTGGCCTGCCACCCCGGCGTCGCTTCAACCGATCTGGGCCGGCACTGGCTGGCGTTCCGGGCCATGTTCCCGATCATGGGCTGGATGCTCAACAGTGCGGAGGAGGGGGCATGGGCCACGCTGCAGGCAGCGACGGGTGTCGTGGAGCCCGGTGAGTACTATGGCCCGCAGGGGATGCGGGAGATGTCCGGCCCCTCGGGCATCGCAAAACGGAAGCCTTCTGCCACCGATCCGGAGGCTGCGCGCAGGCTTTGGGACGTCAGTGTCCAGATGACGGGCGTGGACTACGGGCTGGTTTGAATCTCATCTGGCGCAGGGCAGTTCGGGGGCGTTCAAAAACGCATCTGTGCATTTCGCCGGCCGCCGTGTTGATAAAAAAATCTGGCCGACTCTCACGAGTCGCAAACCCCAAGATATAGAGTCATGCGATTCGCTCATGACTCGATATCTTGTGTCGGATTCGTTTTGTTCCATACTGCTGAACAGGTGAATCACAAGGGAATCCGGCGAGTCGCGGCTTGACGGTGAATCGCGAAAGACTCATTGGGGAGTCAATCCACAGTTCAAATTCCCCGGAGCAAACATGGGCCAGCTACTCGTCAAGCAGAAGATCCGCGCTCGCGCACCCGCGCCGACGCCGAAGGAACTGCTGCCCCTCGGCCAGATCATCCCGGGCGACTGCATCGAGGCGATGCGCACCATTCCCGACGCCAGCGTCGACATGGTCTTCGCCGATCCGCCGTACAACCTCCAGCTTGGCGGCGACCTTTCGCGCCCGGACGGCAGCCATGTCGATGCCGTGACCAACGACTGGGACAAGTTCTCCAGCTTCGCCGCCTATGACCAGTTCACGCGTGACTGGCTGACCGAAGCGCGCCGCGTGCTCAAGCCCGAGGGTTCGCTGTGGGTGATCGGTTCGTACCACAACATCTTCCGCCTCGGCGCGATCATGCAGGACATGGGGTTCTGGATCCTCAACGACATCGTGTGGCGCAAGGCCAACCCGATGCCGAACTTCAAGGGGACCCGTTTCACCAACGCGCATGAAACGCTGATCTGGGCGTCGATGGGCGAAAAGTCGAAGTACACCTTCAACTATCGCGCGATGAAGACGCTGAACGACGAACTGCAGATGCGTTCGGACTGGGTGCTGCCGATCTGCAACGGTGCGGAACGTCTGAAGAAGGGCGGCCGCAAGGTTCACCCGACGCAGAAGCCGGAATCGCTGCTCTATCGCGTGATGCTGGCCACCACCAACGAGGGCGACGTCGTGCTCGACCCGTTCTTCGGCACCGGCACCACCGGCGCGGTTGCCAAGCGCCTCGGCCGCGAGTGGATCGGCTGCGAGCGTGAGGGCGACTATCGCGACGCCGCGCTGGAACGCATCGAAATGGCGCTGCCGCTGGACGAAAGCGCGCTGAAGACCATGCAGTCGAAGCGCACCGCGCCCAAGGTGGCGTTCGGCACCCTGATCGAAACCGGCTGGATCGCGCCGGGCACCGTGCTTTCCGACAAGAAGAACCGCTTCCGCGCCGTGGTGCGCGCCGATGGCTCGCTGGTGGCCGACAAGACCATCGGTTCGATCCACGGGCTGGGCAAGGAACTCCAGGGCGCGCCTTCGTGCAATGGCTGGACCTTCTGGCACCTGGAGCATGAGGGCAAGGTCAAGCCGATCGACGCCATCCGCCAGCTCTACATCCTCGCAACCGAGCCCTGATCGGGCTCGACGAGGGGGCAGGACTGCGTCCCCCCGAAGTTTAGCGAGAGGTAATGGGCAGGGCCTCGAAACCTGTTCTGCGTGGCCCGCGCAAACGCTAAGGGCCACGCATGACTCGCCAGATCTACATCCAGCCGATCGCCTTCGCCCAAAGCCCGCAGAGCGAGGAGGGTGACGCCGTCCGCCTTGGCGGATCGCTGGTCTGGGCCAGCCGCTTCGCGCTGATCGTGCGCGAGAATGGCAAAGTTCTCTCTCGTGAGCGCCTTGGCGCGCAGGATGTGCCCGCCGCACTGGCGGCGCTTCCGGCCGATCTGGCAGCCGTGGCGGAACTGCAGTGGGCCAATTTCAAGAAGGTTCATCCGCCGCTTCAGTGTGGTGAGCGCACGATCCGCCTCGAACAGCCGCAGGTTGCCGGCATTCTCAACATGACGCCGGACAGCTTCTCGGACGGCGGCTCTTTCCTCGACAAGCCGGACATCGCCTTCTCGCACGCCGCCGCCATGTTGGAAGCGGGTGCGGCGATGATCGACGTGGGCGGGGAATCGACCCGACCCGGCGCCGGCGCGGTGTGGGAAGGGGACGAGATCAAGCGCGTGGTCCCGATGGTCCAGCAGCTTGCGGCGATGGGCGCGGCGATCAGCGTCGACACGCGCCGCCCGGCGGTGATGGAGGCGACGCTGGCGGCCGGCGCGCATATTATCAACGACGTGTCGGCCCTGCGCTACGATCCGCGCAGTCTGGAACTGGCGGCCGCATCCGGCGCGCCGGTGGTGCTGATGCACGCGCCGGGCAAGGCGGACGATCTCCACTCCAACGGCGACTACGCCGATGTCGTGCTGGACGTGTACGACTGGCTGGAACAGCGCCGGGATGAGGCACTGGCAGCGGGCGTGCGGGCAGAGAACATCCTGCTCGACCCCGGCGTGGGCTTCGGCAAGACCGTGGCGGAGAACCTAGCGCTGATGAACGGCCTCGCCATCTTCCACGCGCTGGGCCATCCGCTTTATGTCGGCGCCAGCCGCAAACGCATGATCGGCGCGCTCTCTAACGAGGCGGCGGCGCACGACCGGCTGGGCGGCTCGCTGATGCTGGCGATCAAGGCGATGGACGCCGGCGCGCACATCCTGCGCGTGCATGACGTGCGAGAGACGGTGCAGGCGGTCCACGTCTGGCGGGGCCTTCGCGATGCCGCGCTGACCGATTTCGCGCAGCTTCCCCGCTAGAAATCAGCGACAAAGCTGGCCGGCGGATGAACCGCAGCTTGCCCGCCGATGAACCGGCGGCGGACTTGTGTTGCCTCGTAAACGCATGATTTAGAACCGTTTCGGATTATCCGTTCCATCGCCCGGTTCGTCTCTTGGCGTGACGAAAAATGCGCGTGGGCTCGTTTCTCCCTCGAATCCACCACACGAAAGCGAAGGGAGAAGTCCCATGAAGAAGACGTTTTTCCGCAGCGCCCTCGTTGCGATGGCCATCGTTCCGGCCACTGCCGCAATGGCGGTTCAGCCGATGATGTATGAACAGAAGGTCGCCCAGGGCGAAGAGGCTCGGATCATCCAGAGCCCGATCGGCGGCATCCAGAACAGCAAGTGGTACGATTACCGCATCAACGTGAACGAGACCCGCAAGGAACTCGCCAGCGATCTGCGCCATGCCACCGATATCGAGGACCAGCGCGACGCCTACAGCGAATATGCCAGCGAACTGTTCCAGGAGCGCGGCAAGTACGTGAAGTATATGTCCAAGCGCGGCTATCGCGTGCCGCAGGTCTATCTCGAAGCGCTGTAACCGGCATTCCCCTTGGGGGCAGCCCCGCAAGGGGCGGCGACCCCGGAGCCAAGGCTCCGGGGTCGTCTATTATGCCGCGTTGTCGATGCCTAGTTCGGTCAGCTTGCGGTAGAGCGTGGATCGCCCGATCCCCAGCCGCCGTGCGACTTCGGTCATGCGGCCGCGATAGAGGCCGATGGCCAGCCGGATCACGTCGGCCTCGATCTCTTCCAGCGGGCGCAAGTGGCCGTCGGGCGTGTAGAGCATCACGCCGGAGCTTTCCTGACGCGGATTGCCTGCCACCGTAGAAGGGCCGGAGCCGAGGATGGAGAGCAATTGCGGGAAATCGTCCGAAGTCAGCGCGTCGCCGTCGCAGAACACCGCCGCGCGGAACAGCACGGCCTGCAATTGCCGCACGTTGCCCGGCCAGTCGTAGGCTGCCAGCAGCGAGAGCGCGCCATCGGTAATGCCCAGTTCGCGCAGGCCCGGCTGCTCCCCGATGCGCGCCAGGAAGAAGCGGGTGAGGGCGGGAATGTCGCCCGTCCGCTCACGCAGGGGCGGAAGTTCCACCTTGGTGGGCGAAAGCGCTTCCAGCAGTTCGGGCAGGAATTCGCCGGCCTCGACAAGGTCCTGCAGCGGCATGTTGCTGGCGGCGATGATGCGCAGATCGATGCGGAACGAATGGCGCGCACCGATCGGGCGCACGTCGCTCTTGCGGATCGATTCGAGCAGACGTTCCTGCACGCTCATCGGCAGGCGGTCGATCTCGTCGAGCGCCAGGGTAGCGCCATCGCAATGTTGCAGCGCGCCGACCTGGCGTTCGAAAGCGCCTGGGAAGGCGCCTTTCTCATGCCCGAACAGGTTCGATTCGATGGAATTGGCGGCAAGTCCGGCGATGTTGACCATCCGCAGCGGATTGCGCGCACGCGGGCTGGCGGCGTGGACGGCGCGGATCAGCACTTCCTTGCCGGTGCCGCTTTCGCCTTCCACCAGCACGTGCCCATGTCCGCGCGCCGCCTTGGCGGCGACGGCGAGTGCCTTGCGGAAATTGGGAGAGGCCCCGATCATCGATTCGAAATCGGGGTTGGAGGGCATTTTTTCCGTCAGCGGCGCCAGTTCGTCGCGCGGAGATTCGCGTGTGGTGGCGGACCGCAGCGCGTGCATCAGCCGGTCCGGCGCGATCGGCTTGACCAGATAGTCGGTCGCCCCGGCGCGCATTGCTTCCACCGCCAGCAACGGTGAAGTATTGGCGGTCAGCATCAGGATCGGCAGTGCAGGGCGGCGCGATTTCAGTTCCGCAATCAGAGCGCAGGCGTCTTCGCCGGGCACCCATTGGTCCAGGATGATCGCGGAAAGCTGCATGCCCTGGCGCGTGCCAAGCGTCGCGATTGCCGTTTCCGGATCGCGTGCGATCAGCGTGCGCCAGCCTTCGCGCGCTGCCAGCGCCGAAATCAGGCGGCTCTGCGCAGGCTCATCGTCGATCAGCATGAGCAGGCGCTGTTCTGGTTCAGCTATCGTCACGCCCGCTTCCATCGCCTCCTGCTTCTGACGTAAGCGTCTTAGGGCAAAGCAGTAAAGACCAAATTAAGGCTGCGCCCCGTGCTGAACGTCTAAAGCGATCGCCTGAACGATCCAATATCGCCTGAAACAAGTGCCAGTCACCGCCGCTTCGCTCTTGAGCGATGGCTCTGCCCTCGTTAGACCTTGCGAAAGAATTCAAAACGATCGCAAATCCGGATCGGCTCGATCGGGATGGCGTACAGGGGATAGATCGATGGCTTCCGGCACGGACATCAAGACGGCGACTGAAACCTATAACAGCTTCGTCAAGGCGGCGGGCTGGGGCACCGGTATTATCGTCGTGATCGTGGCGGTCGTCGTCAGCATCATCGCGCGCTGAGCCGCCGGTGGCGGGCGCAACGCGCTTCGCCGTCCTGAAAGAGCGGGCGGCGGGTGAAACGCGGGTCTCGGCTACGCCGGAGACCGTTAAGAAACTCATCGCCCTGGGCGCCACGGTGGCCGTGGAGAGCGGGGCCGGGCTGGCTGCCAGCATTTCCGACGCGGACTATGCTGCCGCCGGGGCCGAGGTCGGCACTGTCGAGCAGGCGGTTTCCGGCGCGGATATCGTGTTTGGCGTGCAAGGCCCGGATGCGGGGCTGCTTTCGGGCGCAAAGCCCGGCGCATGGGTGGTCGCCGGGCTCGATCCTTTCGGCAGAGGGCCAAACGAGGGACGATCGCGCGTCGATGCCTATGCGGCGGCGGGCTTGGAAGCGCTGGCGATGGAATTCATGCCGCGCATCACTCGCGCGCAATCGATGGACATCCTCTCCTCCCAATCGAACCTTGCCGGATACAAGGCGGTGCTGGTTGCCGCCAACCTCTACGGCCGGGCCTTTCCGATGATGATGACAGCGGCGGGAACGGTGACGGCGGCCAAGTGCTTCGTCATGGGCGTGGGCGTCGCCGGATTGCAGGCCATCGCCACCGCGCGGCGGCTTGGCGCGCAAGTCTCCGCCACCGACGTACGCTCGGCCACGAAGGAGCAGATCATGTCGTTGGGCGCCAAGCCGATCTTCGTCGAGAGTGTTGCGGGGATCGAGGGTGAGGGCTCGGGCGGCTATGCCACCGAAATGAGCGAGGAATACCAGAAGGCGCAGGCCGAACTGGTTTCCGGCCACCTTGCCAAGCAGGACATCGTGATCACCACCGCGCTGATCCCCGGCCGTGCCGCCCCGCGCCTGATTACCGACGCGCAGATTGCGACGATGAAGCCCGGCAGCGTGATCTTCGACCTGGCGGTCGCGCAGGGCGGCAATGTCGAGGGCTCCGAGCCGGATCAGGTGGTTGTACGGCACGGCGTGAAGGTCGTCGGCTATTCCAACACGCCCGCGCATCTTCCGGCGGACTCCTCTGCCTTGTTCGCGCGCAACTTGTTCAACTTCGTCTCGGCATTCTGGGACAAGGAGCAGGGCAAGCCGGTGCTGGACGAGGAAATCGGCAATGCCATCCGCCTGACGCAGGGCGGCAAGGTGGTGAATGAGAGATTGTTGGGGTGAGGGTTCGCGGGCGCCGCAGTTCCTCCCCTGCAAGGGGAGGGGGACCGCCCGAAGGGTGGTGGAGGGGTGTCAGCCTCTCCGTCGTGCGCTACCGAACCGGTTTCACCCCTCCGTCAGCCCTGGCGGGCTGCCACCTCCCCTTGCAGGGGAGGATCTGAGTGCTTCAGGGGAGCGGCGGGGCGGCGCGCAGAGCACGGCGATTGAGGCGGGAAATGACCTTGCCCGAAGTCCTGCTTTGGCAGCGTTTGCGGCAGAAACCGGCAGGCCTGAAGTTTCGCCGTCAGCACCCCTCCGGAAATTACGTCGCCGACTTCTACTGTCACGACGCCCGGCTGGTCGTCGAAGTGGACGGCAGTTGTCACGACATGGGGAATAATCCTGCTCGGGATGCGAAGCGGGATGCATGGTTTCAGGAAATTGGTTTGCGGGTGATCCGGGTTCCGGCGTCCGACGTGCTGCGTGATGCGGATGAAGCAACGGCTTTCATCGCATCGGTAGCTTGTCAGCCGATCCCTCCCCGTGCCGGGGAGGACAAGTAAGGCATGGATTTCGTTTCGATTCTGTCCATCTTCGTGCTGGCCTGCTTCGTGGGCTATTACGTCGTCTGGTCGGTTACCCCGGCATTGCATACGCCGCTGATGGCGGTGACCAATGCGATCTCCTCCGTAATCGTGGTTGGCGCGCTGGTGGCGAGTGCGGCTTCGGGCTCTCCGCTCGCCAAGTGGCTGGGGTTGGGCGCAGTCGTGCTGGCCAGCGTGAACATCTTCGGCGGCTTCGCCGTCACGGAGCGCATGCTGGCGATGTACAAGAAGAAGGATAAACCTGCCTCTGGCCTCGCCTCCAAGGAGACGAAGTGATGGAGGCGCACGCCGTGAACCCCTGGGTGGCGGTCGCTTACCTGATTGCCGGTATCTGCTTCATTCTCGCGCTGCGCGGTCTCTCCTCACCGGCGACCAGCCGCAGGGGCAACCGCTATGGCATGGTCGGCATGGGCATCGCCGTGGTGACGACGCTGCTGACGCATGAGATCGCCAGCCTGCCGGAGATCGCTGTGGCTATTGCCATCGGCGGCGGCATCGGCTTCGTCATCGCCCGCAAGATCAAGATGACCGACATGCCGCAGCTTGTGGCGGCGTTTCACTCGCTGGTCGGGCTTGCCGCGGTGCTGGTGGGGCTGGCGGCCTACCTCAATCCAGTGGCTTTCGGCATTGCGGAAGCGGCCGAGGGTGCCGTGGCCCAGATTTTTCCGCAAAGCCGCGTGGAAATGGGCCTTGGTATCGCCATCGGCGCGATCACCTTCTCGGGCTCGATCATCGCCTTCCTCAAGCTGGCCGGGAAGATGAGCGGAGCGCCGATCCTGCTGCCGGCGCGCCATGTCATCAACCTGGGCACGCTGGCGCTCATCATCGGCCTGGTCGGCTACTTCACGCAGGACCAGTCGCTGTGGGTCATCGCGGCGATCACCGTCCTGTCCTTTGCCATCGGCTTCCTGTTGATCATCCCGATCGGCGGGGCGGACATGCCGGTGGTGGTCTCGATGCTCAACAGCTATTCCGGCTGGGCGGCGGCGGCGATGGGTTTCACGCTGCATAACACCGCGATGATCGTGACCGGCGCGCTGGTCGGCTCGTCCGGCGCGATCCTCAGCTACATCATGTGCAAGGCGATGAACCGCAGCTTCATCTCGGTGATCGCCGGCGGTTTCGGTACCGAGAATGGCGCAGGGGCCGGCGGCCCGGCGAAGGAACAGCGCCCATGGAAGCGCGGCTCTGCCGAGGATGCGGCGTTCCTGATGCAGGAGGCGGAGAACGTCATCATCATCCCCGGCTACGGCATGGCCGTGGCGCAGGCGCAGCATGTGGTGCGCGAGATGGCGGACCAGCTGAAGAAGCACGGGGTCAACGTGAAGTACGCGATCCACCCGGTGGCGGGCCGCATGCCCGGCCATATGAACGTGCTGCTGGCCGAAGCCAACGTGCCTTATGACGAAGTCTTCGAGCTGGAAGACATCAACGGCGAGTTCGCGCAGTGCGATGTGGCCTTCATCATCGGCGCGAACGACGTGGTGAACCCGGCTGCGCGCACCGACAAGACCTCACCGATCTACGGCATGCCGGTGTTCGATGTGGAGAAGGCCAAGACGATCTTCTTCGTGAAGCGGTCGATGGGCGGCGTAGGCTATGCGGGCGTCGATAACGACGTGTTCTACATGGACCAGACGATGATGCTGCTGGCCGATGCGAAGAAGATGGTCGAAGACATCAACAAGGCGCTGGCGGATTGAGAAGGACCCGCTAAGCCGCGCGGCATGCGTATTCTCAAGCGAATCCTGTTGCTCGTGGGCCTTGTCGTGGTGCTGGTCGTCGGCGCGCATTTCTATGCGGCCTGGCGCTTGCACTCCGCCTTGGTGGAAAACGGCATGTCCAACCGTGTCGCCACTTGCATGACCAAGCGGATGATGAAGCGGCTGAACCTGATCCAGATCGTGAAGCTGCAAAAGCTGGAGGGTGAAAAGCCCACGCTCGGCGCCTGGATCCACGCGGTGAAGTCGGTGGACGACCGGGAGGTGATCCTGGTCACCACCACCTCCGCCGCATTGTGCAAGACCGGCCTAGCCCATTGAATCTCGTCCAATGATCCGCCCGCGAGTCAGGTGTTTCCACGGGCGGCGAAAATGCTCTAGGGGGCGGCAAGAAATTCCTATTTCGGGATAGACCAAGCTTGACCCTCGCCCCTTACGCATCCGATCCGGCCCGCACGCGCGGGCGTGAATATCCGGTCGAGGACGGCGGCACGCGCGGTCCGCGCAGCGCCTACCAGCGCGACCGTGACCGCATCGTCCACTCCATCGCGTTCCGCCGTCTGCGCTACAAGACGCAGGTCTTCATCGCGCCCGATGGCGATCACTACCGCGTGCGCCTGACGCACAGCCTCGAAGTGGCGCAAGTCGCCCGCGTGATCGCGCGGCTGCTGGGGCTGGACGAGGATCTGACCGAGGCACTGGCCCTGGCCCATGATATCGGCCATCCGCCGTTCGGCCATGCGGGGGAAGAGGCGCTGGACGCCGCGCTCCACAAGGCGGGCGGCTTCGACCACAACGCCAACTGCCTGCGTACGCTGATGCGGATCGAAAGCCCCTATTGCGAGCATGACGGGTTGAACCCGACGTGGGAAACGCTGGAGGGGCTGGCCAAGCACAACGGGCCGGTCACCAATCCGAACTGGGCGCTGGGCGAACTCGACGCGGCCTACAACCTCGAACTCGGCTCTTACGCCTCGTTGGAGGCGCAAGTGGCGGCGCTGTCGGACGATATCGCCTACGACAACCACGATATCGACGATGGCCTGCGCGCGGGCTTCCTCGATCTGGACGAACTGCTTGCGCACCCCTTCGTGGTGGACCGCTGGCGCGAGGTCGAGCGGCGTTTCCCTGGCGTGGCGCGCAGTCGCCAGCTGGCGGAGCTGATCCGCAGCCAGATCGGCTTCATGGTCAACGATCTGCTGGCCCAGACCAAGGCCAACCTGATCGGCATCGAAAGCGTGCACGATGTGCGCACCGCCGGCCGTCAGCTCGTCACCTTCTCGCCCGAAGTGGAAGAGGGCGAGCGTGTCTTCAAGCGCTTCATGTACGAGAAGCTCTATTACCACCCCGAACAGCTCGAAACCGCGCGCCGCGCGCGGGCGCTGATCGCCGAACTCTACGCCGCCTATTCGCAGGAGCCGGTGCTGATGGAGGAAAGCTGGATCGACGGCCTGCCGCGCCATGAGCCGGAGCGCAGCCGCCACATCGCCGATTACATCGCCGGCATGACCGATCGCTACGCCATCGCCTGCCACGCGCAGATCTACGGATCGACGCCGGAGGGCCTGCGCAATGTCTGAAGCCGGAACGCCTGCACGCCGTCTTTGCCTTGTCGGGGCGAGCGGGCTGGTCGGGCAGGCGGTAATCGCCGGCAGCATCGGCCGTAGCGACGTGCGCGTGATCGGCGTCGCCCGGCGCGAAGTGCCGCTGCCCGAAGGCGCGCAAATGGAAGTGCTGGTGGGTGATACGCCGCAGTGGCAGACCTTGATCGCCGCCGCCAACGCACAGGTTCTGGTCTGCGCGCTGGGCACCACGCGCAAGGCGGCGGGCAGCGACGAGGCCTTTCGCGCCGTCGATTACGATCTGGTGCTGGAAACGGCCAAGGCCGCCCGCGCCGCCGGGATCGAGCATGTGATCCTCGTTTCCTCGGTCGGCGCCGACCGGGCGAGCCGCAATCTCTACTTGCGCACCAAGGGCGATATCGAGGACGCCGTTCACAAGCTGGGCTTCCGCCGGCTCGACATCCTGCGCCCCGGCCTGCTGCGCGGCCATCGCAGCGAAAGCCGCCCGCTGGAGAGCATGGCGCAAGTGCTGAACCCGGTGGCGGACGCCATCGTGCTGCACGGCCGGTTTGCCAAGTTCCGCTCGATCTCCGTGCGCCGCCTTGCCGACGTGATCTTCGCGCTGAGCGCCGAGAAGACGCGCGGGCGCTTCATCCATGAGCATGAAGCGATGATGCGCGCGCTGCGCCGGGCAGGGGATTGAGCGGGGAGGGATCCCCACTCGCCCAACAAGCCACCCTCGCAATGACGAGGGTGGTGCCGGGTTCACCTCACGGCTTGCACGCATCTCGGGGAAATAGTGTCGCAGCGCAGCGCAACCGGCGTTGACACAAACGCACCTGTCACCCAAGGGTCAGGGCATCGCTGACAGCGCGGGAGAGACCTGCCGATTCGCATACGCGGAAAGGTGGGCGCCGAAGGAGCAACCGCCCCGGAATCTCTCAGGCAAAAGGACCGCGCCGCGTCGATAGCGAGACTCTGGAAAGTGTCTCATCCCAAAGGGTGAGGCCGCCGACGGTGTAACTCCGGTATGGTCCATTTCGGGCCCTCTGGGGGAAGCTCTCAGGTTTCCGTGACAGAGGGGGCACCTGGAATGGTGTACCGAACTGTGCGGAGTCATGTCTTGAGCGAATACCCGATTTCCGATTCCGATCAGGAACCCGAAGAACTGGCCCCGATGCTGCTGCCGCTGGATGGCTGGCACCGCGACCACGGCGGCCGCATGGTCGAATTCGCCGGTTACATGATGCCCGTTCAGTATGAAGGCATCATGGCCGAGCACCTCTGGACGCGTGAGAACGCCGGCCTGTTCGACGTCAGCCACATGGGCCAGCTGCTGGTGACCGGTGAAGAGGGCTCGCAGACCGATGTCGAGCCCGCGCTGGAAGCCGCGCTGCCGATCGATCTTTCCACGCTGAAGCTGGGCGCCGTGCGCTATTCGCTGCTGCTGGACGAGAACGGCGGCATTCTGGACGACCTGATGGTCTCCCGCTGGCCGGGCGGTTTCTACCTCGTCGTCAACGGCGCCACCAAGTGGGACGATATCGGCACGCTGCGCGAATATCTGCCGGACGACATCACGCTCAATCACCTCGACGACCGTGCGCTGCTGGCGCTGCAGGGCCCCAAGGCCTTCGCTGCACTGGAACGCGTGGCTGAGGGTGAATACCCGCTTTCGGCGCTGACCTTCATGAAGGGCGGCCGCTTCACGCTGGGCGGCGTCGATGCCTGGATCAGCCGTTCGGGCTACACCGGCGAGGACGGTTTCGAAATCTCGATCCCCGGCGAGTCCGCTGCCGAGGTGGCGGACCTGCTGCTGGCCCAGCCCGAAGTGAAGCCGATCGGCCTTGGCGCGCGCGATTCGCTGCGCCTGGAAGCCGGCCTGCCGCTCTATGGCCATGACATGGACCCGGAACGCGGCCCGGTCGAAGCCGGTCTTGCTTTCGGCATCAACAAGCGCCGCCGCCTTGAAGGCGGCTTCCCCGGCGCGGACCGCGTCCAGCGCGACTTCGCTGAGGGCACCGCGCAGAAGCGCATCGGCCTGAAGCTTGAAGGCCGTCAGGCCGCGCGCGAAGGCGCCAAGGTTTTCCATGGCGAACAGGAAGTGGGCGTGGTGACGTCGGGCGGTTTCTCGCCCTCGCTCCAGCACCCCATCGCCATGGCCTATGTCGACGCGGCACGCGCTGCGGACGGCACCGCCCTTTCCATCGAAATGCGGGGCAAGAAGCTCGACGCCACAGTCGCAGCCATGCCCTTCGTCCCCAACCGCTATCACCGCTGAGGAAATTCTCCCATGACCCGTTATTTCTCGCAGGAACACGAGTGGATCGAAATCGAGGGCGACCTCGGCACCGTGGGCATCACCGACTACGCACAGGGCCAGCTGGGCGACATCACGTTCGTCGACCTGCCCGCCGAAGGCGCGACCTTCGACAAGGGTGACTCGGTTGCCGTGGTCGACTCCGTGAAGGCTGCTTCGGACGTCTATACCCCGGTTTCGGGCACCATCGCCGAAGCCAACGAAGTTCTGGCCGACCAGCCGGAACTGGTGAACACCGACGCCGAAGTGGGCGGCTGGCTGTTCCGCATCACCCTGTCGGACGCTTCGGAACTGGAAGCGCTGATGGATGAGGCGGCCTACAAGGAATATGTCGAAAGCCTCTGACGTCCAGTCCTCCCCGAAACGGGGAGGGGGACCGTCCGCAGGACGGTGGAGGGGACTCGCCCCCAGGTGCGACAGTCGCGCTAAGCCGCGAATCCCCTCCGTCAGCCTTTTCAGGTCCCCATTCCCTCTGGCACCTCCCCGTGCCGGGAGGACAATGAAGCAGGAAACCCCATGCGCTACCTTCCTCTGACTCCGGCCGACCGTGCCGAGATGCTCGGCGTCATCGGCGCCGCCAGCGTTGACGATCTCTTCGTCGACGTTCCCGCCGAAGCCCGCCTGTCCGGCCCGATCGAAGGCCTGCCCGCCCACGCCAGCGAAATGGCGGTGGAGCGGCACATGTCCGCTCTGGCGGCCAAGAACCTCTCGGCCGGTACCGCACCGTTCTTCATCGGTGCGGGCGCCTATCGCCACCACGTTCCGGCCTCGGTCGATCACCTGATCCAGCGCGGCGAGTTCCTGACCGCCTACACGCCCTACCAGCCGGAAATCGCGCAGGGCACGCTGCAGGTGCTGTTCGAGTTCCAGACGCAGGTCGCGCGTCTGTTCGGCACCGACATCGCCAATGCCTCGATGTACGACGGTTCGACCGCGTGCTGGGAAGCGATCCTGATGGCCAGCCGCGTCACCCGCAAGACGCGCGCCGTGCTGTCGAGCGGCCTGCACCCGCACTACGCCGAAGTGGTGCGCACGATGGCCAAGTTCACTGAGGACGACATCGTCTCGCTGAAGCCCGAACTGGTGGCCGAAGCCGATGACGCCGCCGTGATCGCCCAGATCGACGACAAGACCTCCTGCGTCGTCGTCCAGTATCCCGACGTGATGGGCCGCATTCCGGACCTCGCCGCGATTGCCGATGCTGCGCACGCCAAGGGCGCGCTGCTGGTGGTGGTCGTCACCGAGCCGGTCGCGCTGGGCATGATCGAGGCGCCGGGCGCGCTGGGTGCCGATATCGTCGTGGGCGAAGGCCAGTCGATCGGCGTCGGCCTGCAGTTCGGCGGTCCGTACCTGGGCCTGTTCGGCTGCCGCGAGAAGTTCGTGCGCCAGATGCCGGGCCGTCTCTGCGGTCAGACCGTGGACGCCGAAGGCAAGCGCGGCTTCGTGCTGACGCTCTCCACACGCGAACAGCACATCCGCCGCGAGAAGGCGACCAGCAACATCTGCACCAACTCCGGCCTCTGCGCGCTGGCTTTCAGCATTCACCTGACCCTGCTGGGCGGTGAAGGCCTGGCCCAGCTGGCTGCCGTGAACCACGACAAGGCGCAGACCCTGATCGAACGTCTGGCCAAGGTGCCGGGCGTGACGGTGCTGAACGACGCCTACTTCAACGAGGCGACGATCGTGCTGACGCGCGACGCCCGCGAAGTGGTCCGTGACCTCGCCGATCGCAAGGTGCTGGGCGGCGTTTCGCTCGGCCGCCTGTTCCCGGAGAACGGCGATCTGCACAAGGGCCTGCTGGTAACGGCGACCGAGACCGTGACCGACGAGGATATCGAAACCTTTGCCCGTGAGCTTGAAGGAGTGCTGGCATGAACGCGGTAAACGCAAGCGGCTGGCGCCCCAGCATTGGTAGCGTTGGGGGCGAAGCCGGCGAAGGCACGACCTTTAAGACCGCCTCGGGCGATTATGGCCTTATGCTGGAAGAAGCGCTCAGCTTCGAACTCGGTTCTTCCGAGAAGTGCGGCGTCGATCTCGACACGCCCAGCCGTCCGGCGGCAGCCGGCCTGTCGAAGTTCCTGCGCAAGTCGGCTCCGGCGCTGCCCGGCCTGACCGAGCCGGAAACCGTGCGCCACTACACCCGCCTGTCGCGCCAGAACTACGCGATCGACCTCGGGCCGTTCCCGCTCGGTTCGTGCACGATGAAGCACAACCCGCGCCTGAACGAGAAGATGGCTCGCCTGCCGGGCTTTGCCGACGTTCACCCGCTCCAGCCGCAGAAGACGGTCGAGGGCGCGCTGGAAGTGATCGAGCAGCTGGCCGACTGGCTGATCACGCTGACCGGCATGGCCTCAGTGGCGATGAGCCCGAAGGCCGGCGCACATGGCGAGCTTTGCGGCTTGCTCTGCATCCGCGCCGCGCTCGACGCACGCGGTGAGAAGCGCGACGTCGTTCTGGTGCCTGAGAGCGCCCACGGCACCAACCCGGCGACCGCCGCTTTCGCAGGCTTCAAGGTCCAGTCGATCCCGGCGACCCCGGAAGGCCGCGTCGACGTAGAGGCGCTGAAGGCCAAGCTGGGCCCGAACGTGGCGGGCGTGATGATCACCAACCCGAACACCTGCGGGTTGTTCGAGCCTGACATGAAGGCGATCGGTGACGCGGTTCACGCAGCGGGCGGCTACGTCTATTGCGACGGCGCGAACTTCAACGCCATCGTTGGCAAAGTGCGCCCCGGCGACCTTGGCGTCGATGCGATGCACATCAACCTGCACAAGACCTTCTCCACCCCGCACGGCGGCGGCGGCCCCGGTGCCGGCCCGGTCGTGCTGTCCGAAGCGCTGGCGCCGTTCGCGCCGCTGCCCTTCGTCAGCCGCGGTGAAGACGGCCGCGTCCACCTCGTCGAAGAGGAAAACGCGGGCGAGGGGCATGCGCAAGCATTCGGCCGCATGGTGGCCTTCCACGGCCAGATGGGCATGTTCACCCGCGCGCTGACCTACATCCTCAGCCACGGTGCGGACGGTCTGCGCCAGGTGGCCGAAGACGCGGTGCTCAACGCCAACTACGTCCTGCGTTCGTGCGAGGATCTGCTGCCGGCACCGTTCGCCAAGAGCGGCCCGTGCATGCACGAAGCGCTGTTCAGCGACGCCGGTCTGGCCGAGGGCTTCTCCACGCTGGACATCGCCAAGGGCCTGATCGACGAGGGCTTCCACCCGATGACGGTCTACTTCCCGCTGGTGGTGAAGGGCGCGATGCTGGTCGAGCCGACCGAGACGGAAAGCAAGGCCGGCCTCGATCGCTTCATTGGTTCGCTGCGCAGCCTTGCCCAGCGCGCCAAGGATGGCGACCAGAGCCTCCACAGCGCACCGCACTTCGCACCGCGCCGCCGTCTTGACGAAACGCTCGCGGCGCGCAAACCAGTGCTCGTGTGGCAGGGCACGCCGGGTGAGCCGGCGACGCCCTCGCTGAGCGAGTTCGGGGGAAGCTGAGGTTATGGGGGGATCCGGTAACGGCACGGCGGCATGGCTGCCGCTGGTGATTTTCGGTGCGGTGATGCTCTGGCGTTTCCGCAATCTGGAAAAAGCCCGTCCGCTCCGGCTCCCCCTCCTCTGGATATCGCCGCTGATCGTGTCGGCGATCGTCTGCCTGGCGCTGAGCGTGATGATGCCATCGCCGCTCGGCTGGGCCAGCCTTGCCGCCGGCTTCATGATCGGCGGCGCCATCGGCGTGCAGCGATCGCGCCTGATGCGCCTTCATGTCGAAGGCGAGGGGGACGATGCCCGCGTCATGGTGCGCCAGTCGCCGCTGGCGCTGCTGCTGATCGCCGGCGTTTTCGTGGTACGCCGCCTTATCCTCCCCGGCGGCATGGGCATGGACGCGAGCCACCATGCAGCCACTGCCCTGCTGGTGACCGACGCGATGCTCGGGCTGGTGCTGGGGATGGTGCTGCTGAGCCGCTTCGTGCTCTGGCAGCGCGCGCGGGCGATGGTCGCCGCGCATATCACCGATAGCTGAGTTCTGGTCCTGAAGGCTGGGGGCCTGCCGACGGATCGGCAGGCCTGATCCTCACATCGCGCGGTCGACAGAGTTCGCCGCGGATTCGAGGTCCTGTCCCACACCGCGCACGGTGTTGCAGGCCGCCGCGCCGAGCACGAGGCCCGCGCTTACGGCAACCAGGACAAGCTTCCTGATCATCTCTTCGCAATCCTTCTGGGGCCGGCGCCATGATTGGCGTCGGATAGCCGATCGCTAGGCGATCGGGCGCGGCGGCGAAAGGGGGAAGCACGCGCGGGCCGGCGCTGCCCGCGCCCATTTCGGCTTACTTGTGGATGGCGTCTTCGCCAGCCTGACCGACCGACTGCACGTCCTTGCCGGCACCCTTGACCGTATTGCAGGCCGATGCCGAGACCACGATGCCGCCAACCACAAGGGCGAGTACGAGTTTCTTGACCATTTCCGGTTCCTTTCGAGCGACCACCGGCATGGCACAGCCGGTATCCGCAAAAGGCAACGCCCGATGGGCTGGCCGGTTCCCTCCGCTCAGCGAGGTTGCGGCACGGCTGCGTCCCCCGCGATCTCCTCCGTCGCGCCTTCGTCGAGGGCGGAGGTGGGTGAGATGCGCCGGGCCAGATAGTGCTCGCGCCAGGTGATGATGAGGCCGGCGGCGATGATCAGCGGTGCGCCCAGCCAGATCGATGCGGGCGGCATGGCACCGAATACCGTGCGTTCGTAGACCGTCGCCCAGATCAGCGCGCTGTAGTCCATGACGACCACGGTGGCGACCGCTCCGAACCGCAGTGCCGCCGTCACCAGCAATTGCGCCAGCGTTCCGGCCAGCCCCACGGCCACCAGCAGCAGCCAGACGTACGGCTCATGCGCCTGTCCATAGAACGGCAGCAGCACGCTGGCGAACAGCGCGCCGAAGAACGAGAACCAGAACACGCAGGTAATCGGCTGCTCGGTGCGGCCAAGGTCGCGGATCTGGAAGCTGACGATCGCCACGATCACGCCTGCGCCAAGCCCGGCGGCAAGGCCTGCCAGCGGGATATCCTGCTGGCCCGGCCGGGTGATTAGCAGCACGCCCAGAAACCCCAGTGTTACCGCCGTCCAGCGCCACGGCCCGACATGTTCGCGCATGACCAGCGCGGTGATCAGCACCGCGAACAGCGGCGCGGTGAAGCCCAGCGTCGTGCCCACCGGTAGCGGCAGCAGCATCGCGGCGGTGACATTGCAGACAAGGCCCACCGTCCCCGTCGTCGCCCGCATGGCGTGGCTGCGCAGGCGTTTCGTCCTCAATAGGCTCAGCCGGCCGGTCGCCAGCAGCCACCCGCCCATCAGCGGCACCGCCATCGCCTGCCGCCAGAACACCATCTCCGGCGCGGAAACGCCTTCGCGCCCGGCCAGCCGGATCAGCATGAACATGGTGGAGAGCATGACCATGGCCATGAGGCGCAGGCCGATGGCCAGCAGCGGCCGATCCGTGCGGCGGGATGAGGATTGCGGAGAAGCGTTCACGCGCCGGGCTTTATCTTCCCGCCGCAAGGAGGCAAGGGCGGCAGATGATCGATTCCGACCTCATCATGGCCGTTGCCGGCGGCATCTGCGTTTTTCTGGCGGCAGTGGCCTGGATCGGCGACCGCCGCCGCATGAGGCGCAAGGACCTTGACCGCGTGGGCTTCATGCCGTGGACCACGGTATTCTTCATCACGCTGATGGGGGCGGTGCTGCTTCTGGGCATCTCCGCGAAGGACTGGTTCGCCCGATAGGGGGGCATCATCCCGGCGGAACCAGTACTGTCGAGGCCACCCGGCGCACCGCATCGGTCAGCGATCGCAGCGATCCGGCCTGTATGCGGGTAACCGTCCAGTACAGCCGTACCACCAGCGGTTGGCGGGGCGGCAATTCCACCAACGTTCCCGCCGCGATGTAGGGCAGGGCCAAGGGCTCTGGATGCATTCCCCAGGCCAGTCCCCGTACCGCGAAATCGAGGAAGCCCTGCGTGGAGGGCACCCAGTGCGTCGGCGCGGAAAGCTTCGCGCCGTGAAACTCGGCAGCCCAGCGCGATTGAACGGCATCGCGCCGGTCGAACCGCAGGCAAGGCGCCTTAGAGAGGCTGGCCTGATCGATGCCCTCTGCAAAATGGCGGGCGACGAAATCGGGAGAGGCGCAGGCGCGATAGCGCAGGGATCCCAGTTCGATCGTGCTGCACCCCTGGATCGGTTCGGGATCGGAAGTGATCACGGCGGAAACCTCGCCGGATCGCAGGCGATCGGCGGTATGCGCCTCGTCATCGACAATCAGGTCTATCAGCGTGCCGGTGGCCTGTATGAATTGCGCCGCCGCTTCCGGAAACCACGTCGACAGACTGTCGGAATTGATCGCGATCTTCAGGGTCAGCGGCGCTTGGCCTTTGCCGAACTGCGGGTTGAGGTGCGGCACCAGATCCGCTTCCAACAATCGCACCTGATCGAAATGCGCGCAGAGCGCCCGGCCCACCTCCGTCGGTTCGCAAGGCTGCGCGCGCACGATCAGCACCGCGCCCAGCCGTTCCTCAAGCCCGCGGACCCTTTGCGAAACTGCCGAAGGGGTGATGCCCAGCGCATCGGCGGCCCGTTCGAACGAGCCTTCGCGAACCACGGCGGAAACCGCCGCCAAGGCAGGATAGTCCAGCATGATGAAGCAATGCTTCACCAGCCTTAGGCGATCAAGTTTTATTCATCTACGCGCTTGCGATAAATGGCCGGCCATGGCTGTCCTGCTTCTCCCCTTCTGTCTCACGCTTGGCGTGGTGTTCGGCATGATCCTGTCGCTGTGGATCGGTTTGAAGGACGGCGCGCACCGATGATGGGCGCGGCCTATCCCTTCCTGTCCGGCTTCGCCTTGATGGCGGCGCTGATCGTGGCCATCGGCGCGCAGAACCTGTTCGTGCTGCGGCAGGGATTGCGGCGGGAGCATGTGGGCCCGGTCGTGCTGTTCTGCGCCGGTGCCGACGCCACATTGATTGCGCTTGGCGTAGCGGGCGTGGGGGCGGTGCTTGGTGCCTTGCCGGGGTTGACCATGGTGCTCACGCTGGGCGGAGCGGTGTTTCTTGCGTGGTACGGCATTCAGGCGCTGCGCCGTATGGCGGTGCCGAGCACCGTCGAAGTCGCGGGTGGGCAGGGCATTTCGCTGGGGCGGGCATTGGCCGCAACGGCGGGCTTCACCTTCCTCAATCCCCACGTCTACCTCGATACGCTGCTGCTGATGGGCGCGGCCGGGTCCGCGCAGCCGCTGGCGCTGCGCCCCTACTTCGTTGCCGGGGCCGCCAGCGCCAGCTTTGCGTGGTTTGCCGCACTGGGATATGGCGCACGACTGCTGATCCCGCTATTCGCTCGCCCGGCGGCATGGCGCGTATTGGATGCGGTGGTGGGTGCGACGATGCTGACCCTGGCCGCTTCGCTGGTGGTTAGGGCGCTCGCGTAGGGCGGTGCTGCTTTCCTACATACGGCAATTCTGGCCTAACCTTGCGGATGAAGGTCCGCACATCACGCCGCAAAGCCCGCCACGTTCGGGTTCCCGCTTTCTCGCCCGTGCCGATGCGTCGCCGCACCGATGGCTGGACGCCCGCGCGTCAGGCTGCATTCCTTGGCGCGCTGGCGGAAACCGGCTCGGTGATCGAGGCCGCAAGGCGCGTCGGGATGGCGCGCGAGACGGCCTATCGCCTGCGCCGTCGTCCCGGAGCAGGCAGTTTCGTCACGGCATGGGACCGCGCGGCGTCGCAAGGTGACAGGCCCGCACAAGGTGACGGATCGCGAAAACGAAAGGTCACAGCCGAGGAGCGGGCACAGCGCGCCTTGTTCGGTCTTTTGAAGGTGCGGATCTATCGCGGACGGCATGTCGCGACCGAGCGAAAGGCGGACAATTCCGCGCTTCTTAGCTATCTCGCCCAGCTTGACCGGTTCGCGCGGGCAGGGGGCAGCGACGGCACAAGGTTACACACATTCGCACCCGGTTTCGTGTCAACCGGGTGCGAATTGTGAGGTGCCCGGTTCTTACAGGCAGGCTTCGAGGAAGGCCTGGTCGAACCCGAACTGACGGGCCTTTTCCAGGGTGTACGGGCGCAGGCCGGACGGGCGGAATTCGCCGATGATCTTGCCGTCGTCCGTCTCGTCCAGATACTCGAACTTGAACAGTTCCTGGGTGACGATCACGTCACCTTCCATGCCGATCACCTCGGTGATGTTGGTGGTGCGGCGCGAACCGTCGCGCAGGCGCTTCACCTGCACGATGATGTCCACCGACTCGGCGATCTGGCGGCTGATGGCTTCCTTGGGGATCTTGATGTCGCCCATCAGGATCATGTTCTCCATACGGCCAAGGCACTCACGCGGGCTGTTGGCGTGGAGCGTGCACATGGAACCATCGTGGCCGGTGTTCATGGCGGCGAGCAGGTCGAAGCACTCGGCGCCACGGATTTCGCCCAGGATGATCCGGTCAGGACGCATACGCAGGGCGTTCTTGACGAGGTCGCCGATAGTGATCGCGCCTTGCCCTTCCAGGTTCGGCGGGCGGGTTTCCAGCGGCAGCCAGTGCGGCTGCTGCAAGCGAAGTTCGGCGGCGTCTTCGATGGTCAGCACGCGCTCGCCCGGGTCGATCATCTTGGACAGGGCGTTCAGCATCGTCGTCTTGCCCGAACCCGTACCGCCGGAGATCACGATGTTCATGCGGCAGGCGCCGGCGATCTTCAGAGCGGTGGCCATCTTCTCGCTCATCGAACCGAAGTCCTTGAGCATGTCGATGGTGATCGGCTTTTCGGAGAACTTACGAATCGAGATCGCGGTGCCGCGTAGCGAAAGCGGCGGCACGATCACGTTGACGCGGCTGCCGTCCTTCAGGCGGGCGTCGGCCAGCGGCGTGGTCTGGTCGACGCGGCGGCCGACCTGGTTGACGATGCGCTGGGCGATCTGGAACAAGTGCTGTTCGTCGCGGAACTTGGTGGGCGCAAGCTGCAGCTTGCCCTTCTTTTCGATGTACGTCTGGTTCGGGCCGTTGACCATGATGTCCGACACGTCGGGATCGTTCAGCAGCTCTTCCAGCGGACCGAAGCCCAGCAGTTCGTCGATCAGCACCTTCTCCAGCGCGAACTGTTCGCGGCGGTTGAAGGTGATCTTCAGTTCGGCCAGCACCTCGATGATGATCGGGCGGAATTCTTCGGAAAGCTCGTCCTTGGTCAGCGTCGCCGCCGCTTCCGGGTCCACGCGTTCCAGCAGGCGGGGAAGGACCTGCTCCTTGATCTTGTGGATCGATGCTTCGAAGCTGCTCTGCTCCGATTCGCCCGAATGGACCGCGTTGGCGCGGTCGGACAGGCGGGACATCGCATCGTCCCTCAGGTTCTGCGGGCCGGGCGAGGGCGCATCCATGCCGGGCACCGGCGGGAACTGGTCGCCGCCGGGCATGGCTCCATTGCCGGGAACCGAGGGCTTTTCGCCGACGCCGCTCTTGAGCGGCTTGGCCACGCCGAACGCGGGACGTGCGCCCTGGCCCATCCCACCCATGCCGTTACGTCGCCCGAATGCGGTCATGCTTCAATAAACCTTTCCAGCGCTCCGGTCGGGCGGCCGAAGCCTCCAACCTGTGCGAATGGGCAGAGGATTAAGGTTGAAACTTTGATAACTTCCTAATGGAGCGGCGTTCGGGATCGATATGAGAGAGGAAACGAAGACCTGTTGGCTGTGCGGCCGCGCGCTGGGAACGCGGGTGGAATGGCATCATCCCGTTCCCAAAAGCAGGGGCGGCCGGGAAACGGTGGCACTGCATCCGATCTGCCATCGAACCATTCACGCCACCTTTTCGAATGCCGAGCTGGCCCGCATGGCTCCGCGTGCCGAAGCCCTGCTGGAGGCTGAAGCCATGCGCCGTTTCGTGGCCTGGGTGGCCACAAAGCCGCCGGAATTTCACGCGCCAACGGCACGTAGGCGGTGACTCGGAAGGCGCGCGCGCTGAAGCACAAAGGCAAAGGGCGCCGCCGGTTGCCCGGCGACGCCCTTTCTGAAGCCTTGTCAGGCCGTGTCGGAAATCAGCCCTCGACGTGCTCGGCGAGCACGGTGAGGCCCTTTTCGCCCACTTCGGCGAAGCCGCCGGTGATGCGGATTTCTTCCGGTGCCGCGCCTTCGGCCTTGTAGACCTTGAGCGCGCCGTCAGCGACGGTCGACATGAAGGGCGCGTGGCCCTCCAGCACGCCGAACTCGCCTTCGGTGCCGGGGACGACCACCATGTGGACCTCTTCCGAGCGGACGAGCTTCGCCGGCGTGACGAGTTCGAAGTGCAGAGCCATGATCGATTACGCCTCTTCGGCCAGCTTCTTGGCCTTGGCGACCGCTTCCTCGATACCGCCAACCATGTAGAAGGCTGCTTCGGGCAGGTGGTCGTATTCGCCTTCGACGACGGCCTTGAACGACTTCACGGTGTCTTCCAGCTGGACGAACTTGCCCGAGATGCCGGTGAAGACTTCCGCGACGTGGAACGGCTGCGACAGGAACTTCTGGATCTTGCGGGCGCGGGCGACGGTGAGCTTATCTTCTTCCGAAAGCTCATCCATGCCCAGGATCGCGATGATGTCCTGAAGCGACTTATACTTCTGCAGGGTTTCCTGAACCTTACGGGCAGTCTCGTAGTGCTCGGCGCCGACGACGCGGGGCTCAAGAACGCGCGAGGTCGAGTCGAGCGGATCGACGGCCGGGTAGATGCCCAGTTCCGAGATGGCGCGGTTCAGCGTGGTCGTTGCGTCCAAGTGGGCGAACGAGGCGGCCGGTGCCGGGTCGGTAAGGTCGTCCGCGGGAACGTAGATCGCCTGGACCGAGGTGATCGAACCCTTGGTGGTCGAGGTGATGCGTTCCTGCAGCTGGCCCATGTCGGTGGCGAGGGTCGGCTGATAGCCCACGGCCGAAGGAATACGGCCGAGCAGAGCCGACACTTCTGCGCCCGCCTGGGTGAAGCGGAAGATGTTGTCGACGAAGAACAGAACGTCCTGGCCTTCCTGGTCGCGGAAGTACTCGGCCATGGTCAGGCCCGAGAGAGCGACGCGAGCGCGGGCGCCCGGCGGTTCGTTCATCTGGCCGAACACCAGGGCGACCTTCGAACCTTCCGACACGGCGTTGCCTTCGGCGTCCTTGGCGATAACGCCGGCGTCGAGGAACTCGTGGTAAAGGTCGTTGCCTTCACGGGTGCGTTCACCGACGCCCGCGAAGACCGAGACGCCGCCGTGGCCCTTGGCGATGTTGTTGATCAGTTCCTGGATGAGAACCGTCTTGCCGACGCCGGCGCCGCCGAACAGGCCGATCTTGCCGCCCTTTGCGTAAGGGGCGAGAAGGTCGATGACCTTGATGCCGGTGACCAGGATCGACGCTTCGGTCGACTGGTCGATGAAGGCCGGGGCTTCGGCGTGGATCGGGGCGAACATGTCCGAACCAACGGGGCCACGCTCGTCGATCGGATCGCCGACGACGTTCATGATGCGGCCGAGGGTCTTCGGGCCGACGGGGACCGAGATCTGCTTGCCGGTGTTGGCGACGGCTTGACCACGGGTCAGGCCATCGGTGCCGTCCATGGCGATGGTGCGGACGGTGTTCTCGCCGAGGTGCTGCGCGACTTCGAGAACCAGCTTCTGGCCGTTGTTCTCGGTCTCGAGCGCGGTGAGGATCGCCGGCAGTTCACCTTCGAAGGTGACGTCGACGACGGCGCCGATGATCTGGCTGATCTTGCCAGTGGCGGTCTGGTTTAGCACGGGTGCGGTGGCCATTTTGGTTTCCTTGCCTGCGGTTACTTACAGCGCTTCCGCGCCAGCAATGATTTCAACGAGTTCAGTAGTGATCGCGGCCTGACGGCTGCGGTTGTACTGGATGGTCAGCTTTTTGATCAGGTCGCCCGCGTTGCGCGTCGCGTTGTCCATGGCGGTCATCGACGCACCTTGTTCCGACGCAGCGTTTTCAAGCAGGGCACCGAACAGCTGCGTGCGCAGGTAGCGCGGCAGCAGCGCGGCGAGGATTTCTTCCTCTTCCGGCTCGTATTCGGTCACTGCATCCACACCGGCGGTCGCAGCAGCGGCCTTGGGGGTGGGAACGGGGATGATCTGCTGGTCGGTCGGTTCCTGAAGCAACGCCGAGCGGAACTTCGAGTAGAACAGGTGCGCCACGTCGAACTTGCCTGCCTCATACATGGCGACCAGTTCGTTGGCGACGCGTTCTGCCTCGTTGAAGCCGGGGTCGCGCACGTCGGTGGTGTCGAACATGTGCGCGATCTGCTTCGGGAATTCCCGGCGCAGCGGAGCGCGGCCCTTGCGACCGATCAGGTAGAACAGGACGGTCTTGCCCTGTGCTTCCAGCTCGTGCGCCTTGATGCGTGCGGCCTTGACGATGTTCGAGTTGAACGCGCCGCACAGACCCTTGTCCGAGTTCGCGACGACGAGCAGATGCACCTTGTCACTACCCGTGCCGGCGAGCAGCTTGGGGCTGTTTTCGCTGACCGTGATCTTGCTGGCGAGCGAGCCCATCACCTCGGCGAGACGCGCGGCGTAGGGACGCGCGGATTCGGCAGCGGCCTGCGCCTTGCGCAGCTTGGCCGCGGCGACCATCTGCTTGGCCTTGGTGATCTTCTGGGTCGACTTGACCGAGTTGATGCGGCCTTTGAGTTCCTTGAGCGAAGCCACTCGTTTCTCTCCGTTTTCCGCTTCGGTTGCCCTTGCAGGCAGCCGAAGCGGAGGATCAGGTCAATCTCAGGCGAACTGCTTGGCGAAGGCGTCGAGCGCAGCCTTAGTCTTGCTCTTCGCTTCGTCGCCGAAGTCCTTGGTCGAACGGATCAGTTCGAGAACGTCGGCGTGCTTTTCGTGCATGAAGTCGAGCATTTCGGCTTCGTACTCGGTGACCTTCGAAACCGGCAGGGCATCGAGGTAGCCGTTGGTGCCGGCGAAGATCGACACGGTCTGCTCTTCGAACTTCAGCGGCGAGAACTGCTTCTGCTTGAGCAGCTCGGTCAGGCGCGCACCGCGGTTGAGAAGCTTCTGGGTCGAGGCGTCGAGGTCCGAACCGAACTGTGCAAAGGCCGCCATTTCGCGGTACTGCGCCAGCTCCAGCTTGATCGAGCCGGCAACCTTCTTCATCGCCTTGGTCTGGGCCGAACCGCCGACGCGCGACACCGACAGACCCACGTTGATGGCCGGACGGATGCCCTGGTAGAACAGGCCGGTTTCAAGGAAGATCTGGCCGTCGGTGATCGAGATCACGTTGGTCGGAATGTAGGCCGAGACGTCGCCAGCCTGCGTTTCGATGATCGGAAGCGCGGTGAGCGAGCCGTTGCCGTTGTCGTCGTTCATCTTCGCGGCGCGCTCAAGCAGGCGGCTGTGGAGATAGAACACGTCGCCCGGGTAAGCTTCGCGGCCCGGAGGACGACGCAGCAGCAGCGACATCTGACGGTAGGCGACGGCCTGCTTCGAAAGGTCGTCGTACACGATCACGGCGTGCATCGCGTTGTCGCGGAAGAACTCGCCCATCGCGGCACCGGTGTAGGGCGCGAGGTACTGCAGCGGAGCGGGCTCCGAAGCGGTGGCGGCGATGACGATGGAATATTCCATCGCGCCGTTTTCTTCGAGCTGGCGCACGATCTGCGCAACGGTCGAGCGCTTCTGGCCGACGGCGACGTAGATGCAGTAGAGCTTCTTGCTCTCGTCAGTGCCGGCGTTCGCCTCCTTCTGGTTGATGAAGGTGTCGATCGCGACGGCGGTCTTGCCGGTCTGGCGGTCACCGATGATCAGCTCGCGCTGACCACGGCCCACGGGAACGAGGGCGTCGATCGCCTTGAGGCCGGTCTGCACGGGTTCGTGCACCGACTTGCGCGGGATGATGCCGGGAGCCTTGGCTTCGACGCGGGCGCGCTTTTCAGCGACGATCGGGCCCTTGCCGTCGATCGGGTTGCCAAGAGCGTCCACCACGCGGCCCAGCAGGCCCTTGCCGACGGGAACGTCGACGATGGTGTTGGTGCGCTTGACGCTGTCGCCTTCGCGGATTTCGGCGTCCGAGCCGAAGATCACGACGCCGACGTTGTCGGCTTCGAGGTTGAGGGCCATGCCCTGAACGCCGTTGGCGAATTCGACCATTTCGCCGGCCTGGACCTTGTCGAGGCCGTGGATGCGGGCGATGCCGTCACCCACCGAGAGCACGGAACCGACTTCCGAAACCTGGGCTTCGGTGCCGAAATTGGCGATCTGGTCCTTGATGACCTTCGAGATTTCTGCGGCGCGGATGTCCATTGTGGTGCCTTTCTTAGCCCTTCATGGCCTGGGCGAGCGAATTGAGACGGGTGCGGATCGAGCTGTCGATACGCTTGGAGCCGATGGTGACGACCAGACCGCCGAGCAGATCGGCGTCCACATTGGTCTTCACGCTGATCTTGCGGCCCTCACGCGTTTCCAGCTTCTGGCGCAGGTCCTGGACCTGCGCGTCGGTGAGCGGGTGCGCGGAGATGACTTCGGCCGTCGCTTCGCCGCGCTGGGCGGCGGCGATGGCGGAGAAGGCGCGAATGATCTCGGGCAGCGCCGACAGGCGGCGATTGGCCGCCAGCACGCCGACGAAGTTCTTCGTCAGGGCGGAGAGGCCAAGCACGTCGGCCACAGCCTCCATGGCCACGCCGGCTGCCTTGCGGCTGATTTCGGGGTTGCGAATCAGGTCGGCGAGGTCGCCGCTTTCCTTGATCGCAGCGCCGATACGGTCGAGGTCACCCTCGACGTTCGTTACGACGCCGTTCTCGCTGGCAAGGTCAAACAGCGCCGAAGCGTAGCGCCCTTGCAAGCTGGCTTTGATGCCGCCGGAATTCTCCACGCGTGTCCTATCCTTACATCGGGTGGGCTGAGGCACTTGGGTACACGACTTTAACGTGCCCCCCGGCCCGCAGACGGGGCGCGCATAGCGACGATAGTGCGACTATGCAAGGCGCGGGTGGGCGCCTGGGGACAATGCCAAAAAAAGCGGTTTGAAAGCAAGGCGCGGGAAGCGCGGATCATTCGGGTGCTGCAGAAGTTCGGGTGAAGCGTGACCGGAGTGTGGCAGTGACCTTTCGAATCGTTGGCCTGGAAGCAGGCTCCTTCACCCATTATTTTACCATGAGTGACGCGGAACTGAGACGTTCCGGCGCCCGGCTGCTGATTGCGGACGCCCATCCCGGCTATCCGTGCCGGGTCAGTCTGGAGGATGCGCGGGAAGGGGAGCGGGTTCTACTGGTGAACTTCACCAGCCACGGTTTCACCGATGGTTCAGCGCCGCATCCCTATCGCACCGCGTATGCGATATATGTGCGCGAGGGTGCGGCGCAGGCAGAACCGTTGGTCGATCGGCTGCCTCCGGCGTTCGCAGGGCGCACGATGTCGCTGCGGGGATTCGATGCGGAGGGCATGATGGTGCGGGCTGTGCTGGCCGGCCCCGGCGACATTGAAGAAGGCATCGCCGCGTTGTTTGCCGAGCCGCGCATCGCTTGCATTCACGCGCACAATGCCGCCTATGGCTGCTTCGCGGCCCGGATTGAACGAGAGGGAGACGAACAGTGAACCTCATGACCGCCGCTGTGGAGGACGAGCGCGCCTGGCAGGCCGTGCTGGCGCGCGACAAGTCTTTCGACGGGCGCTTTGTAACCGGCGTGCTGTCCACCGGCATCTATTGCCGCCCGTCCTGCTCCGCACGCCATCCCAAGCGTGAGAACGTGCGCTTCTTCCCGGAACCCTGTGAGGCGGAACATGCGGGCTTGCGCGCTTGCATGCGCTGCCGGCCCAATGAAGTCTCACGCGACGAGGAAGCGGTGACCCGCGCACTGGCGATGCTGGATGAGGTGGGCGATACCGCGCCCGGCCTGGCCGAACTGGCGGAGGCAGTCGGCTATAGTTCCACGCATTTCCAGCGGGTGTTCAAGCGCGCGGTCGGGCTCTCTCCGGCCGAATATGCCCGCGCGCGCCGTTTCGACCGCGCTGGAGAGGCTCTGAGCGGCGGTGCGAGCGTGACCGAGGCGATCTACGAAGCCGGCTTCGGTGCTGCCTCCCGCTTCTACGAGGGCAGTGATGAGCGCCTGGGCATGGTTCCCTCGGCTTGGCGCAATGGCGGCGCGGGCGTTGCAATCCACTGGTCGGTCGTGCCGACGACGCTGGGGCCGATGCTGGTCGCCGCTACCGACAAGGGTGTGTGCCGCCTTTCCTTCGATGAGGGGCGCGAGGAACTGGCAGAGCGCTTCCCCAAGGCCGAACTGATCGAAGGCGGAGAGGATTTCGATCGAGTGGCAAGAGATGTGGTCGCTGCCGTCGAACAGCCCGGGCAGTCGCGCGCGATCCCGCTCGATGTGCAGGGCACGGCGTTCCAGCAGGCGGTCTGGCGCGAATTGCAGCGTATTCCCGCCGGCGAGACGCGGACTTACGCGCAGATCGCTGCCGCCGTCGGCAAGCCCGGCGCGGTGCGCGCGACGGGCTCTGCCAATGGCGCGAACAATGTCGCGGTGCTGATCCCGTGCCACCGCGTGATCCGTTCGGACGGATCGATCGGCGGCTATGCCTACGGCGAGGCGATCAAGCGCGAACTGCTACGCCGAGAGGGTGCTCAGACGAAGCTGTAAGGATCGACGTCGATATTCACCCTTACGCCGCGCGGGAATTGCAGCGGTTCCAGCCACTCTCGCAGCACTTTCTGAAGTTCTGCCGAGCGGCGCGCGTTGATCAGCAGGCGGAAGCGATGGCGTCCGCGCAGTAGCGAGAGCGGCGCGGGGGCAGGGCCCAGCACCAGCATGTCGGGCAAGTTGGGTGCAGTGCCGCCGATGGCGCGGGCGGCGGCCTTGGCCTCGGCCTGATCCTCTGACGAGACGATGATCGCCGCCCAGCGGCCGAACGGAGGTGCGTTGGCGTCGCGCCGAGCCTCGATCTCGGCGGCGTAGAAGGCATCGCGATCACCGGCGGCGAGGGCGGCGATTACCGAAGCTTCGGGGTGGCGCGTCTGGATAAGAACTTCGCCAGGCTTCTCCCCGCGCCCGGCACGTCCGGCGACCTGTGCGACCTGCTGGTAGGTCCGCTCCGCGGCGCGCAAGTCCCCACCCTCAAGGCCAAGGTCGGCATCGACCACGCCCACCAGGGTCAGTTCGGGGAAGTGATAGCCCTTGGTGACGAGCTGGGTGCCTACGATCACGTCGATCGCCTTGGCTTCCGCCTTGGCGACGAATTCGTTCATCGCCTCGGTCGTGTTCATAGTGTCCGACGTCACTAGCGCAACGCGCGCTTCGGGCAGGATTTCCGCCACTTCGTCGGCAATCCGCTCAACGCCGGGGCCGCAGGCGACCAGGCAATCGCCGGTGCCGCATTCGGGGCATGCTTCGGGCACCGGCACTTCGTGGCCGCAGTGGTGGCAGGCGAGCCGCTTGGAGAAGCGGTGCTCTACCAGCCAGGCCGTGCAGTTCGGGCACTGGAAGCGGTATCCGCAATGGCGGCATAGCGTTAGCGGCGCATAGCCACGGCGGTTGAGGAACAGCAGCGATTGCTCGCCGCGCTCAAGGCGGGCTTTCATCTCTTCGACAAGGCGGGGCGCCAGCCACTTGCCGCGCTCGGGCGGTTCTGTGCGCAAGTCGACGATCTGGATATCGGGCATTTGCGCGCCGCCGAAGCGGGCGGGAAGGTCGATCTTCCTGTAGACCCCAGCCTCGGCCAGCTGCATCGTTTCCAGCGCGGGGGTCGCACTGGCGAGGATGACGGGAAACGCCTCGAACTTGGCGCGCATCACCGCCACGTCGCGGGCATTGTAGCGCACGCCATCATCCTGCTTGAACGAGATTTCGTGCGCCTCGTCCACCACGATCAGGCCCAGATTCGCGTAAGGCAGGAACAGGGCCGAGCGGGCGCCTACAATGACCTGAGCGTCCCCTAGAACGATCGAGCGCCACGCGCGCCGCCGCTCGCTGGACTTCAGCGACGAGTGCCAGAGGATCGGCGTCACCCCGAAGCGATGTTCGAAGCGGCGCAGGAAGTTTTCGGTCAGCGCGATCTCGGGCAGCAGCACGAGAACCTGCCGATTGAGCCGCAGCGCTTCGGCCACGGCTTCGAAGTAGGTTTCGGTCTTGCCCGACCCGGTGACGCCGTCGAGCAGGAAGGGCGCGAATTTGTGCGTCTTCACCGCTTCCACGAAAACGTCCGCCGCTGCCTGTTGGCCTTCGGATAGTTCCGGCACCGCGAATTCCGGATTCGCGCGGGGGTAGGGGCGGTCGAGGTCGACCACCACTGGCTCCAGCAGTCCGGCGCCGACCATGCCGCGCAGCACGCCTTCGGAGACAGAGGCGAGTTCCGCCAGTTCCTTGATCGAGGCCTGCTCGCCCTGCAGCGCGTCCAATGCGGCCGCGCGCTGCGGAGTGAGGCGGGCGGGTTCCTCGCCCGTCAGCCGGTATTCGGTGGTCGTTCCGCCGCCGCGCAGAGCTGCCATCGATCCCAGCGACATTCGCGCTACCGAGGAAAGCGAGGCGCAGTAATAGTCCGCCGTCCACTCGATCAGCCGTCGCAGCCGCACGGGGATAGGGGGCACGGGGAGCACTTCCAGAATCGGTCTGAGTTTGCTTTCAGGCACTTCTTGCGCGCTCAGGCGTTCCGCCTCCCACACGATCCCCAAAACCTGACGGGGGCCGAGCGGCGCGATCACCACGGATCCGTATTCGACCACGGCGCCTTCGGGCACGCGGTAGTCGAGCACGCCCAGCGCGGCATTGAAGACAAGGATTCGAATGCGTTTCATCTGAAATGCATATAGGCATCGAGGTAAGGGCACGTGAAGGAGATGATGATGGTGAATTGGGGATCGCCTGAATCGGTCGGGCAGCAGGACGAGTTTGTGATGGCCCGCCGCACGGTGCTGGGTGGGTTGCTGACGGTAGGCGCGCTGGTGCTTTCCGGCTGCGCGACCACCGGCCTGGGCGGTGCGCTTTCGGGCGGCAGCGCCGCCGACGCGGAGCCTGTGCGCCGCCTGATGCGCTTTTCTTCGGAGCGCGCGTTCACCTGGCTGGTGCAGCCCGACGGTTTCTGGACCAGCCCGGTCGCGCGCATTCCGCTGCCGGTTCTGTTTACCCGCACCGGGTCGACCACGACCCGCAAGCTGCGCGACAAGAATTTCCAGATGCAGCTTCAGCACCAGTTGAACACCATCGCCGGACAGAGCGCCGGTGCAGCCGCGCCGCTGGTGACGCAGGCGACGAAGCAGGTTGCCATCCATGACCCTGCCGAAGTGCTGCGTGGGGGCAGGACAGCCGCAACCACGCTGCTGCGCAAGTCGATGGGCCCGGCGTTGGTCAATGCGATGATGCCGCAGATCGAAGCGGCGATGAAGCAGACCACCGATCCCACGCTGTCCGAGGCCATCTCCTCGCTGAAGGGGGTTACCGTTACCGATGCCGCGCACGCGCTGGCCTTGGAAGCGGACAATTCGATCTGGTACGAGATCGGCTCCGCCGAAGCGTCGATCCGTCAGGATCCCAGCCAGACCAACGACGCGGGGCTGATTGCGGCACTGAAGCGCGCGTAACCGTTTCGCCAAACTTAGGCGGGTGTTCAGACAAGGCGCGCTTGCCTATAGGGGGCGCCAGAATCGCTAAAGGTTCATCACCCCTGGGGCGGCGCGCTTCGGGGGAGATGGTCATTACAGGAACCCCCGCCATGAAGTTCTTCGTCGACACTGCCGACACCGCCGAAATCGCTGAGCTTGCCGCCACCGGCCTGCTCGACGGCGTGACCACCAACCCCTCGCTGATCGCCAAGTCCGGCCGTGACTTCATCGAAGTTACCAAGGAAATCTGCGGCCTTACCGATGGTCCGGTCAGCGCCGAAGTCGTCGCGCTCGACCACGCCGGCATGATGCGTGAGGCCGAAATCCTCCGCAAGATCGCCGACAACGTCTGCATCAAGGTGCCGCTGACCTTTGACGGCCTGAAGACCTGCAAGGCGCTCACCAGCGACGGCACCATGGTCAACGTCACGCTGTGCTTCTCGGCCAACCAGGCGCTGCTCGCCGCCAAGGCCGGCGCTTCGTTCATCTCGCCCTTCGTCGGCCGCCATGACGACAACGGCTTCGATGGCATGGACCTGATCCGCGACATCCGCCTGATCTACGACAACTACGCGTTCGAGACCGAGATCCTCGCCGCCTCGATCCGCCACCCCGTCCACGTGCTGGAATGCGCGCGCATCGGCGCCGACGTTGCGACGATGCCGCCGGCGGTTATCAAGAACCTTGTGAAGCACGTGCTGACCGACAAGGGCATCGAAGGCTTCATGGCCGACTGGGCCAAGACCGGCCAGTCGCTCTGAGTTTAAGTTAAGGCTCACCCCCAATCCCTCCCGCCTGCGGGAGGGGAGTTTCAGCGCAAGGCTTAGGCTAGTCGCAGCGGGGTGGGCCAACACAAGACCAGAAAATCAAACGCCGGAGGCGCATCGCGCCTCCGGCGTTTTGCATTGCAGCGTCTTGCGCGCGCGCGGCTATGTCGCCATTGAGCGATCATGTCCGATGAAACACCTGTCGACCGCTTCAAGCTTGCGCTGACCGGCGCTTCGCGCGCCATCGCCCACGATGCCGAAGTAGAGGTCAACTGGACGGCGGACGCCCCCAGTGCCAGCGGCGGGACGTTCCGCCTGCCGATGCCGGGCCGCTCCGTGCCCCGCGCCGCCGCCATGCAGGCGCGCGGCTATGCCGACAGCTTTGCGCTGAAACTGCGCCATCACAACGAAGCGTTGCACCGGCGCAATGCCCCGTCCGAACCCTCAGCCCGCGCGTGCTATGACGCGGTGGAGGCCGTGCGTTACGAAGCCTTGGGCGCCAATGCCTATGCCGGCATGCGCGACAATCTGGATGCTTCGCTGGAAGCTCGCATCGCCAGCGATCCGATCTCCCGCGCCGATGCGCCGGACAAAGTGCCGGTGCCGACCGCGCTGGCGCTTCTGCTGCGAGAACGGCTGACCGGCCAGCCCGTACCCGATGCCGCGCACGAAGGCGTGCAGATGGTGCGCCGCTGGATCGAATCGAAGGCGGGCGACGATTTCGACGCGCTCGCGGGTCTGCTGGAGGACCAGAAGGCCTTCCAGAAGCTCTCGCTCGACATGCTCGCGCACCTTGAGATGACGCAGGCCGACGAAGTCGACCTGCCGCCCGAAGACGCCGACGAGATGGACGGCGACGAGCAGACCGAGGAAGACGAAACCGGCGACGAAAGCGGGCGCGAGGAACAGCCCGCCGAAGCTGCCGCCGAACCTTCCAAGGGCGAAGATGAGGGCGAAAGCGAAGCCGAGGGCGAAACCTCCGACGACATGGACGAAGGCCAGGAAGGCGAAGATGGCGAGGAGGGCATGTTGCCCGTTCGCCCGAACCGCCCGTGGACCGATATTCCCGACAGCTTCGACTACAAGGTCTTCACCGAGGCGTTCGACGAAGTGGTGGGCGCGGCGGACCTTTGCGACGAGGAAGAACTGACCCGCCTGCGCGCCTATCTCGACGCGCAGCTGAAGGGGCTTCAGGGCGTGGTGACGCGCCTTGCCAACCGCCTCCAGCGCCGCCTGATGGCGCAGCAGAACCGTTCGTGGGACTTCGATCAGGAAGAGGGCATGCTCGATGCCGCGCGGCTTGCCCGCGTGGTCGTCTCGCCCGGGCAATCGCTGTCCTACAAGATCGAACGCGACGTGGAGTTCAAGGACACCGTCGTCACGCTGCTGCTCGATAATTCGGGCTCCATGCGCGGGCGGCCGATTTCGATCGCGGCGATCAGTGCGGACGTGCTGGCGCGCACGCTGGAGCGCTGCGGCGTGAAGGTGGAAATCCTCGGCTTCACCACCCGTGCGTGGAAGGGCGGGCAGAGCCGTGAGGCATGGCTGGCCAATGGCCGTCCTGCCCACCCAGGCCGCCTCAACGATCTGCGCCACATCGTCTACAAGAAGGCGGATGAGCCCTGGCGCCGCGCGCGCAAGAACCTTGGCCTGATGATGCGCGAGGGGCTGCTGAAGGAGAACATCGACGGGGAGGCGCTGCTCTGGGCGCACAACCGCATGCTCGCCCGGCAGGAAGATCGCCGCATCCTGATGGTGATTTCCGACGGTGCGCCGGTGGACGATTCGACGCTGTCGGTGAACTCCGCCGGTTACCTTGAGGCGCACTTGCGCCGCGTGATCGAATGGATCGAGGCCAAGAGCCCGGTCCAGCTGGTGGCCATCGGCATCGGTCACGACGTGACGCGCTACTACCGTCGCGCCGTGACGATCATGGATGCCGAACAGCTTGGCGGCACGATGATCGAGCAGCTTGCGGGGCTTTTCGAGGAAGAGTGATTTTTCTACCGGTCGGTATTGAATATATGCCGACCGGCCCCAAGTTCGGCGCCGGGTTGCAAACCATCGCCAACGAAGGGAATTTCATGAACGTCACCGACGCCGTCCTCAGCCGCCGCTCGATCCGCGCATTCAGCGAAGAGCCGGTGAGCCTCGACGTCCTGCGCCGCGTGCTCGACAAGGCACGCATGGCGCCTTCGGGCTGCAACTTTCAGCCCTGGGAAGCGACGGTGCTGACCGGCGAACCGCTCAAGACCCTTCAGGACAAGATGCTGGCCAGCCAGCCGCAGGACCCGGAGGAATACAACTGGTCCGCACCGATGCAGTCGCCCCGCCACGCCGGCCGCTTGCAGGAACTGGGCGGCTTCATGTACGGCGCGATGGGCATCGCCCGTGATGACAGTGAAGGCCGCAAGGCGTTCATGCACCAGAACGTCACCTCGTTCGGCGCGCCGGCGCTGCTGGTCTGCTATTTCGAGCGCTTCATGGGTTCGCCGCAATGGTCGGACGTGGGCATGTGGCTGCAGACGATCATGCTGTTGCTGCGCGAGGAAGGGCTGGATTCCTGCCCGCAGGAATGGATGGGCCTCTACGCCCGGCTCATCAAGGACCACATCGGCGTGTCGGATGAGACGCACCTGCTGTTCTGCGGCCTTTCCATCGGCAAGCGCCTGGATGTGCCGGTAAACCAGTTCGACCGCCCGCGCGTGGCGCTGGATGAGCAGGTAAAGTTCCTCGGTTTCGAGTGAGTCTAAATGCCGGGCGTGGCTTGACTGCGCCCGGCTCCTGCCTAATTGCCCTGCGTCATGACCGAACCCAAGCCTCTGAAGCTGTTCAACAGCCTGACCCGCCAGCTGGAGCCGTTCCAGCCCGTCCACGCCGGTGAGGCGCGGGTCTATACGTGCGGGCCGACGGTCTACAACTACCCCCACATCGGCAACATGCGCGCCTATGTCTTTGCAGACATTCTGGGGCGGACGCTCAGCCATGCGGGCTATAAGCTCACCCACGTCATCAACATCACCGATGTCGGTCATCTGACCGACGACGCCGATGCCGGCGAGGACAAGATGGAGAAGATGGCACGCCAACAGGCGCAGTCCATCTGGGACATCGCCGCGCATTACACGCAGGCCTATTGGGCGGACATCAAGGCGCTGAACATCCGTCAGCCGGCCAAGTGGTCGATCGCGACGGATTACGTGCCGCAGATGATCGAATTCGCCGAGAAGATCGCACCAAACCACTGCTACGAACTGGAAAGCGGCCTCTACTTCGACGTTTCCACCGTCTCCGACTACGGCCGCCTCGCGCGTGCCGTGACCGATGAGGGGGAGGGGCGCATCGAAGCGGTCGAGGGTAAGCGCAACGCCGCCGACTTTGCGATCTGGCGCAAGACGCCTGCGGGCGAGACGCGGCAGATGGAATGGGATTCGCCGTGGGGCAAAGGTGCTCCGGGTTGGCATCTCGAATGCTCGGTCATGTCCGGCGACCTGCTGGGCTTCCCGTTCGACATCCACACCGGCGGCATCGACCACCGCGAGATCCACCACCCGAACGAGATCGCGCAGAACCAGGCGTTCTGCTGCAAGCCCGAAGACGCTTGCGGCCTCGACGTGCCCGCAAATTCGGGCGCCAACGTGTGGATGCACAACAATTTCCTCGTCGAGCGTTCGGGCAAGATGAGCAAGTCGTCGGGCGAGTTCCTGCGGCTGCAACTGCTGATCGACAAGGGCTACCACCCGCTCGGCTACCGCATGATGTGCCTTCAGGCGCATTACCGGTCTGAGCTTGAATTCTCGTGGGAAGGCCTCGCCGCCGCGCTCGTGCGCCTGAAGCGCATGATCATGGTGGTCGAGCGTCTGGCCGATGTGGAGGCCGGCGAACCGAACCACCCCAAACTCGCGCCGATGATCGAGGCTTTCGAGAAGGCGATCGGCGATGACCTGAACACCGCCGTCGCGCTGACGGCGCTGGAGGACGTGCTGGCGGCCAAGAAGGTCGACCCCTCTGCCAAGCGCGCGGTAGTGGAGCGGATGGATTCGGTGCTGGGCCTCGACCTATTCGGCACCGGTCGTGCCGACTTGCGCATTCGCCCGAAGACTGCCGAGATCACCGAGGCGGAGATCGAAGACGTGCTCGCCCGCCGCAAGGCCGCACGTGCGGAGAAGGACTTCGCCACCTCGGACGCGCTGCGCGACGAACTCGCCGTACAGGGTGTGGAGGCGATGGACGGCGATCCGCTCGGCTGGGAATGGAAGCTGGGCTGAGCGAGGCTCAGCGCGCCGGAACGACCGTCAGCTTGTAGGGCATGTAGAGCAGGACTTCGGACAGCCCGGAGCGCGCCCATTCGACCGGCGCGTTCAGGCCTTCGATTTCCACGCCGTATCCCGTGCCAAGGCGCGCAGCCATCGCCTTCGCGTCAGCGGCGATGGCGTCCGCGATCTGGCCACGATATTGGTCCGGCGCGACGACCGACAGTGTCAGATCGTCGGTCTCGGTCATCAGTGCGCGCCCGACCGGCTTCACCGATTTGACGAACGAGGTGATTGCCGCTTGCGCCGATTGGGCGTCCATCGATCCGGTCAGCGGAACTTTGACGAGGAACTTGGTGCGCTGACTGTCGGGTCGCGAATCGTTGTTTAGCGAAAGCTGCCGGTAGTTTTGCGGGGTAAGGGGCTGGAGCGTGCGCTCGCCATAGGCCAGTTGCACGCCCGCGTGCGGCGCGGCGGCTATGGCGCCGCGGATCATGTCGTAGATTTCGCCTTCGCGCTGCGCCTTGTCGCGGCTGTCTCCCGAAACGGTGACTTCCACCACGGCGAAATCGGCCTTTCGGCGCAGCCCCACGGCGGGCATCGTGGCGGAATAGTCGTCCGCGTCGCGGCGCATGGCGGTAACGACCACTTCTTGCGCGCCTTCGTCCTGCGCTATTGCGCCAAGCGGGACCATCGACCCCAGAAACGCAATCGCACAGGCCCATTCACGTCTTGCCATGTTCGTTCCCCCTGCCAAGCTCGGCTTTCGCCGATCCCTATCCCGTTCAAGATGTTACGCCGCGCCGGAGACTGTCAAATGACGATTGCCCTTATCAACGCCCAGTCGCGCGCCTTGCTGGAAGGCAAGCTGCCCGAAGGCGTGACACCGCTCTGGTGGGATGGCGAGGACGATCTGCTCGCCAAGGCGCCACAGGCCGATGTCGCGTGGCTGGATCCGGTGCGTCCTCCGCTGGCGGCAGAGGCGATCGGGCGGATGGAGAAGCTGCGCTGGTACACGGCGATGTCATCGGGCGTGGATTGGCTGCCGCTCGATCAGTTCCGCGATCGCGGGATCACACTCACCAATGGCGCGGGCATTCACGCGCAGAGCGTCGCCGAATATGCGGTGATGGGCATGCTGACCACGGCCAAGGGCTGGAGGCAGGTCGTGCGTGCGCAGGATCGGCACGAATGGCTGGCCGAGCCGCCGGGCAAGGCGGAACTGCTCGATTCGAAAGTGCTCGTGGTGGGCGCGGGTGAGATCGGCGGGCGCATTGCGGAGATCCTGCGCGTGTTCGGTGCGGACGTTACTGTCGCGCGTCGCCGCGCAGGACAAGGTGAACTGGGTCCGGACGAGTGGCGCGGCGCGCTGGGGCGGTTCGACTGGGTGATCCTGATCGTTCCCTCCACACCGGAAACGCATCGCATGTTCGGCGCGGCGGAGCTGGCGGCCATGAAGCCGGGATCAGTCTTGCTGAATTTCGCGCGCGGCACCGTGATCGATCAGGATGCATTGCTGGCCGCTATCGATTCGGGTCATCTGGGCGGCGCGTTCCTGGATGTGACCGATCCTGAACCGCTGCCGGCGGACCACTCCCTCTGGTCGCGCGAGAACGTCCATATCTCGATGCATTTGTCCGGCCGGGCGCAGGATGCGCTGTTTCAGCGGGGGGCGGCGCGGTTTCTCGCTAATCTGGGCCGATTCGTGCGCGACGAACCGCTCGCGCACGTGGTCGACCTCTCCCAGGGTTACTGAGTTCAGCTTTCGTCGAGTAGTAACAGTTCGACATCGACGATCATGCGCGGCGGCGGTCCGGCTTCATGGCTGGCCGCCGCGATCGTGGCATCGGCGACCAATTGGCCGGGCACCGTGAATTCGTGATCGGGCAGGGCGGCGATCAGCACCTCGGCCGCGTCGATCGCGGGCTGACCGCTGAATTCCAGTGCAATCGTGTGGCGCGATCCTGAGAAAGTGGCGCTGCACCATGGTCTTTCGGCGTGGTGCCGGAATTCGGCGTGCGGCCCCGCCAGTGTGAGAACTTCGGATAGCAGCGCCAGCCAGGGGCCGCGGGCGCGTTTTTCGGTGCCGCAGGCGCGATGTATCGCGGCCCGCGTCGCATTAACGGTGATATCGGGCAGGGCCGTATCGGCAGATTCAGAGCGCATGGCCGGTCTCCAGATAAGTGGCCATGAAGGTTTCGACGCGCGCGGTCGTTCTTTCGCGTGGCACGCGGCCGTTGCGCAGGTCTCCCACGAAGCGCGGATCGTGCGCTGCGAGTCGGCCGAACTTGGTGCAGGGCATGTGCGTGATTCTCAGGAAGTTTTCGATCTGGCGCAGGAGCATTTTCAGGGTGTCCTCCCATCGGGGTTGTGACTCGTGTTCCCTAAATGTTCCAACTGAAATCCTACTTGTCTAGGAAATTTCCTTCACCTAAGATTACATTGTGGAAAGCACCGATCCCCGCGCCCGCCTGCTGGAACTCGCCGATGGGCGGGGAGTAAGCTTGTCCGCCTTGTCCCGCATGATTGGGAAGAATGCGAGCTATCTTCAACAATTCATTAAGAAAGGCAGTCCGCGCAAATTGGAGGAAGCGGATCGCGGCACTTTGGCCCGCTTCTTCGGGGTGGATGAGATGGAGCTTGGCAAGGCGAAGGAAAAATCTCTCGATGAACCGAGCTGGATGGATGTTCCCCGTCTGGCCGTGGGTGCGTCGGCCGGCCCGGGTGCCCATGCCGATGCCGAGGAAGTTTTTGGAACGCTGCGATTCTCTGCCCGCTGGCTGCGATCGATGGGGCTGCGGCCGGACATGCTTTCGGCAATCACTGTCTCTGGCGATTCGATGGAGCCGACTCTGCGGCACGGTGACGAGATTCTGGTCGACCGTAACTGGCAGCCGCTGCGCGATGGCATCCATGTGGTGCGGCTGGACGATGCCGTGTTGGTCAAACGGCTTGGCATGCAGGGAGCAGGGCGGATCGTGCTGCTCAGCGACAATCCCGCCTATCGCCCGATCGAGTGCGGGCTCGACGAAGTGACCGTGGTTGGGCGTGTCGTGTGGAAGGGCGGGCGAATCTAGAGGCGTTGCATTCGGTCCGGCTTGCCGCCATTTCCGCAGGCATGACCGAGAACGCCGACGACCGCCCGATGCGCGTGGGGATCATTCCCGTCACGCCGCTCCAGCAGAACTGCTCCTTGATCTGGTGCACCAAGACGATGCGCGGGGCCTTCGTGGACCCGGGCGGCGATCTGCCCAAGCTGCGGCAGGCGCTGGAGAAGACCGGCGTGACGCTGGAAAAGATCCTCGTCACCCACGGGCACCTCGATCACTGCGGCATGGCCGGCGTTTTTGCCAAGGAAATGGGCGTGCCGATCGAGGGGCCGCAGGAGGAAGACCGCTTCTGGATCGCCAAGCTCAACGACGATGGGCCGCGCTGGAACATGGAAGCGCACACGTTCGAGCCCGACCGCTGGCTGGAACATGGTGACAAGGTGACGGTGGGCGAGCTTGAGCTGGATGTCGTGCATTGCCCCGGGCACACGCCGGGCCACGTGATCTTCCACCATGCCCCCAGCAAGTTCGCCATGGTGGGCGACGTGCTGTTCCAGGGCGGTATCGGTCGCTGGGATTTCCCGCGCGGCAACCTGGAGGATCTGGTGAACTCGATCACGCAGGGGCTCTGGCCGCTGGGTGACGATGTGACGTTCGTGCCCGGCCACGGCCCGATCAGCACCTTCGGCGACGAGCGCCGGACCAATCCCTTCGTAAGCGATGCTGCCTTGGAGCGCGGGCTACCGGCCTGATCCGGCTATCTATATAGAGTGGCTATATAGAAGTGGCTTCCGGCCCGAGCGTGACTCGGGCCGGACATGCTCAGAATCGGCCGAGTGCAATCAGCACGGCCACGATCGCGAGGCCCAGCAGGGTCAGCGCGGTGATAATCGTCCCGATCATGCGCAGGACGTGCGGCTTGTCCGAATCCATCCCGAAAGCGTGAAGCACGCGGCCCAGCATGAAGATCGACCCGACGATGGCCAGCCATGCGCCTGCCTTGGCCGTCATTTCGATGGCGGCGATAAGGATCAGCACGAAAGGCGTGCTTTCCACGAAATTGAGCTGTGCGCGCATGCGGCGGCCCAGCAGGACGTTGCCGCCATCGCCGTGAAGCACCTTTTCCCGGGTGCGCACCTGGCCGATCCGGACTATGTGCCAAAAGGTGATGACGGCGGCAGTGGCCGCCAGGCACAGTGTCGTCTGAAGAATCATGCGGGGTTTCTCTCCGTTCCCAGGATCTTGAACTGTTCGCGTTCATGCGTCGGGTCGGAACGGGTTGCAACTCACGAGAAATCGGTTATAGGCGCGCCTTCGCAAGCCGCCGGTCCGGTAATGACGGTCTCGGCGGCATTTTTGACATTCATTTATTCCAGGAACAGGTGCCGAAATGGCTGTCCCTAAGAGAAAGACCACCCCTTCCCGCCGTGGCATGCGCCGCAGCCATGACGCGCTGAAGGTCGAGGCTTTCCACGAGTGCCCGAACTGTGGTGAACTCAAGCGCCCGCACAACCTCTGCAACGCTTGCGGCCATTACAATGGTCGTGAAATCGTCGCGGTCGAAGTCTAAGACCACGAACGAGTCTCGGAGAGTGCCATGAGTCTGCCGCGTATCGCGATCGATGCGATGGGCGGCGACGAGGGCGTGCGCGTCATGATTGAAGGCGCTGCGCTCGCGCGCCGTCGTCATGAACGTTTCAAGTTCCTGTTGGTGGGGGATGAAGCGCGGATCAAAACCGCGCTGGAAAATCATCCCAACCTCAGGGCCAGCTCCGAGATCCTCCATACGGAGGGCGTTATCAGTGGCGAGGATAAGCCCAGCCAGGCCTTGCGCCGGGCCAAGGGCACCTCGATGGGACGCGCTATCGAGGCGGTGAAGGCAGGTGATGCCGGTGCCGCCGTCAGTGCCGGGAATACCGGCGCTTTGATGGCGATTTCCAAGCTTACGCTACGCACGATGCCCGGCATCGATCGGCCTGCCTTGGCCGCTCTGCTGCCGACGCTGGAAGATCATGACCTTGTCATGCTCGACCTCGGCGCTAATGCCGAGTGCGATGCGCGCAACCTTGTGCAGTTCGCGATCATGGGCGCTGCCTATGCCCGCGTCGCTACGGGTCGCGAGCAGCCGCGCGTGCGTCTGCTGAATATCGGCACCGAAGAAACCAAGGGCACCGAAATGCTGCGCGATGCGGCATCGATGCTCAAGGCGTCCGCTGCCGATCTGTCGATTTCATTCGACGGTTTCACCGAGGCCGACAAGCTTGGGCGCGGCGACATGGATGTCGTCGTGACCGACGGGTTCTCGGGCAATGTTGCGTTGAAAGCGGTAGAAGGCACGGCACGTTTCGTGGCCGACCTGCTGCGGCGCGGCTTTTCCAGTTCGCTGCGTTCGAAGATCGGATTCCTGATCTCGAAGCCGGCTACCGAGCTGCTGAAGCACCATCTCGATCCCAATAATCATAATGGCGCGGTTTTCCTGGGTCTCAACGGCATTGTCGTGAAAAGCCATGGCGGTGCCAATGCCGCCGGCGTCGCGAATGCCGTGGCGGTTACCGCGCGGCTCCTGGAGGAAAACGTGACCGAGCGGATCTCCGCCGACCTTGCCCGCATGGGCGGCACTTCCCTGCGCAAGCCGCGGGTCCAGGAAGAGAGCGCCTGATGCGCCGTTCGGTCATCGTCGGCACGGGCTCGGCCCTGCCGCGCCGCGCGGTCAGCAACGCAGAACTGGCGGAACAGGTAGATACGAGCGACGAGTGGATCGTCGAACGTACCGGGATTTCCAACCGTCACATCGCTGCCGAAGACGAAACCACGTCCAGCCTTGCTACCGATGCCGCCCGCAAGGCGATCGAGGCGGCCGGGATCGAGGCGTCTTCGATCGACCTGATCGTTCTGGCCACCGCGACTCCGGATCAGACGTTTCCGGCCACCGCGACTCTGGTCCAGGCGAACCTTGGCTGCCGCGGCGGCATCGCCTTCGACGTGGCGGCGGTTTGCTCGGGCTTTCTTTATGCCTTGGGCGTGGCCGATTCGATGCTGCGTTCGGGGATGGCCAAGCGCGCGCTGGTGATCGGGTCTGAAACCTTCAGCCGTATTCTCGACTGGGAAGACCGCACGACTTGCGTGCTCTTCGGCGATGGCGCTGGCGCGGTCGTGCTGGAAGCGCAGGAGCAGGAAGACGGCGCGGAGCGCGGTATTCTCGCCACGCGGCTTCATGCCGATGGTGCGCACAATCAGCTGCTCTATGTCGATGGCGGTCCTTCGACCACCGGCACCGTGGGCAAGCTGCGCATGAAGGGCCGCGAAGTATTCCGCCACGCCGTGGTCAATCTGGCCGAAGTGCTGGAGGAAGTGCTGGCGGAAACCGGACATTCCTCGCAGGATATCGACTGGCTGGTGCCGCACCAGGCCAATGCCCGCATCCTTGACGCGACGGCGAAGAAGCTGAACATGCCGGCGGAAAAGGTCGTGAAAACAGTAGGTCAGCACGCCAACACGTCGGCCGCCTCGGTGCCGCTGGCGCTGGATCAGGCGGTGCGCGACGGGCGAATCAAGCGGGGCGATCTGGTCGTGCTGGAAGCGATGGGTGGCGGCTTTACCTGGGGGGCGAGCCTCGTTCGCATGTAAAATCGCGCGCGACTTGCCACTCTCTTAGTGATTACCGCCTCGAGCATTGCTTTTCCCTCATTTTTTCATATTATCGTAATGGGGGTCAGGGCTCGAAGGGGATGTGGTGTTGATGCGCTCCACGGAAACATTGACGCGAGCTGAGATCGCGGAAGCCATTCACAGGAAGCTCGGCCTTTCGCGGGCCGAATCGCTCGGTATGGTCGAAGCCATTCTCCAGCACATGTCGGAAGCACTTACCGAAGGGGAGAACGTGAAGATCTCCGGTTTCGGCACTTTCCTGTTGCGAGACAAGGGCGAACGCGTGGGACGCAACCCGAAAACGGGGGTGGAAGTGCCCATTACCCCGCGCCGGGTCATGACGTTCCGCGCCAGCCAGATGCTCAAGGATCGCATCGCGGAATTGTGATTGAGGCCGCTCCCGCGGGGCGGCGACGCCCAAAGGAGCCAGTTTCATGTCCGGCAGTACGGGGAAAACCCGTTTGGATGCTCATTTCGATGATGGAAAGGACGCGCAAGCGCTCCGCACCATCGGGGAAGTGACGAAGGCGCTTGGCGTCCGTCAGCACGTGCTGCGCTATTGGGAAGAGCAGTTTCCCACGTTGCAGCCCATTAAGCGTGCCGGCGGGCGGCGCTATTATCGCCCGGAAGACATTGCGCTGATTGCCGAAATCGATCGGCTGGTGCACCGCGAGGGTTATACGCTGCGCGGCGCGCGCCAGGCTATCGAGGCGCAATCGGGCGTTGCCGAGACACCTGAGCCGGTGGCCGAACCGGTCCAGATTGCCGCCGCCGAGCCTGCTGCCATGGCCGCGTTCGACAGCGAGATCATCGATCGTCTGCGTTCCATCAGGGCGCGATTGGCCGACGCGCTTCAAGCGGCCTGATGCCGTGTGCGCCAGCGCGTCTGGATCAACTTTCGATTTGAGGGCCCAGTTCGGGGTCCAGATCGCGCGGCCGGGTCAGATGGACGAGCCGGCCGCAGCCATCGGCAATGGCGTCCCACGATTCGATGTCGAGTTCGATCACTGCGAAGGCGGCGGTGGGGAACTTCTCCTCCACCACATCGCGCATCGGGCTTGATCCGTCATCGGGGACGAGGTCGAAGATCACGTCTTCCAGCCCCGGGTTGTGGCCCACGAGCATGATCGTGCGCGGATCGCCCTTCTGTTCGCGCAGCACGTCGACCAACGTGGCGGAGCTGGCGAGATAGAGGCGGCGGTCCCAGGTGATGGGCGGCGATTCGCCCGCGGCTTCTTCCGCCAGTTCGATGGTCTGCGCCGCGCGCACCGCGGGCGAGGCCAGGATGCGGTTCCACTTCACTTTGTGATCGCGGATATGCAGGCCCATCAGCGCCGCGCCCTTGCGCCCGCGCTTGTTGAGCGGGCGGTCGAAGTCGCGCAGGCGCGCATCGTTCCAGTCGGACTTGGCGTGCCTGAAAATGCCGAGAGTCTTCATGCGGATGATGCGCTCACACTGGGGGGCGGGCGGGATCGCCGTCCTTCACGGTTTCCCCTGAAACACTTGCCGCCACGCGATGCAAGGCCTCCTCCAGCGAAATGCGACGCACCGGGGTCCCTTGCGGGAAGGCGCTGAGCAGGCGGGAGGGGAAGGCGGACGACAGCACCACGAAATGCCCATGATCTTCGCGGCTGCGGATCAGGCGGCCGAATGCCTGCGCCAGCTTGGCGCGGATCAGGCTGTCGTCATAGGACGAACCGCCACCGGCCACGCGGCGCGCGCGGTGCAGAATTGTCGGTCGCGGCCATGGTACTTGCTCCATGACGACAAGTCGCAGCGAGTGACCGGGCACGTCCACACCGTCGCGCAAGGCGTCGGTGCCCAGCAGAGATGCCTTGGGATCGTCGCGGAAAATATCGACCAAAGTGCCGGTGTCGATCGGGTCGACATGCTGGGCATAGAGCGGAAGCCCGCCGCGCGCGAGGCGATCGGCAATGCGACCATGGACCGCGCGAAGTCGGCGGATGGCGGTGAACAGGCCGAGCACGCCGCCGCCCGATGCCTCGATCAACCGGCCGTAAGCCCCGGCCAGCGCCGGAATGTCGCCGCGCGGAATGTCGTTTACGATCAGCACTTCGGCCTGTGCGGTGTAATCGAACGGGCTGAGGTGCTCGGATAGCTTGGGGGCGACATCGATATAGGGCGTGCCGGATCGCTTGATCGCCTGATCCCAGGTGTCGCCGTCGCGCAGAGTGGCGGACGTCATCACGACGCCGTGCGCCGGTTCCAGCACCACGCTGGCGAATGGCTTCATCGGATCGAGCCAGTGACGGTGAATACCGGTATCGAATTCGCGCGCTTCGGAGCGTTCGAGTGCCAGCCAATCGACATATTCGGGGTCGGCCGGACCCGCCAGCCGGGCCAGCAGGGCCTCCCACGCCGCCAGCAAGTCGATCCGCCAGCTGAGCGAATGGCGCGCGCCTTCGATGCGGGCTCGACCGGGGCCGTCCAACCAATCCGGCCCGTCCTCCATCAGCGCTTCCAGTCGCAGGCTGAGCCGCATCAGCGGTTGGCGCAGTTCCGCCAGGGATTCGCGCGCGGCTTCGGATACTTCCACGAAATCGCCATCGAGCCCGGCCGCCTCGGTTTCGAGGCCGTATCCCGCCTCCTGTCCGCCGCTCTCATCGCGGGCGTAGACGGTGGCGCGGACGGCGGCGAACAGTTCCTCCAGCGGGCCGGAAGGGGCGCCTTCGACGATGCGCTGCATCCAGCTGTCGCCGGGCAGCGCTTCGGCAGCGGCAACGGCAGCGGTGATCGCTTTCGCACCGGCTTCGTCATAGCTGGCGACGTCGGCGAGGCGGGCGGAGAGGCCGCGACGGCGGCCGCGCGCGTTCTTTTCCGGGCCGATCACCCAGCGGCGCAGTTCGATGGCCTCCGCGCCGGTGAGGGCGGCGGCAAAGGTCGAATCGGCGGCGTCGAAGACGTGATGGCCTTCGTCGAACACCACGCGCGTGGGGCGGGAGGCCTGATCGCGCCCGCGCGCGGCGTTGATCATGACCAGCGCGTGGTTGCCGATCACCAGATCCGCGCCCACGCTGGCGCGCGTCGCCCGTTCGATGAAGCACTTTCGGAAATGCGGGCACCCGGCATAGACGCATTCGCCGCGTCGGTCGGTGAGGGCGGTGATGCCGCGCTGGCGGAACAGCGTGCCCAGCCAACCGGGCAAGTCGCCGCCGATCATGTCGCCGTCCTGCGAATAAGCGGCCCAGCGCGCGACCAGTTGCGCCATGATCGCGGCGCGCCCGGCAAACCCGCCCTGCAGCGCGTCTTCCAGGTTCAGCAGGCAGAGGTAGTTCTCACGCCCCTTGCGCACGACCACGGGCTGGCTGCCATCGGGCCGGTATTCGGGCCAGGCGCGGCGGCTTTCCTTGCGCAGCTGGCGTTGCAGCGCCTTGGTGTAGGTGGATACCCAGACGGTGCCGCCGGATTGTTCGGCCCAGAGCGAGGCGGGGGCCAGATAGCCCAGCGTCTTGCCGATGCCGGTGCCGGCCTGCGCCAGTACCACATGCGGGCGGCCGCGCGCCTCACGCGGGGCGAAGGCTTCGGACGCCTCCACCGCATAGGCGCGCTGGCTCTGCCGTTGCTCCGCATTGCTGCCGGTAAGCTGGGCAAGGCGTTGCAGCACCTCGTTGGGCTGGAGCGTGACTTGCCGGGGCTGAGGGGCTTCCGGGCTTTCCTCCCATTCCGGGAGGCGGGTGAACAGCCAGCGCTCGGCGCGCTCGGGCTTGGCAATGCGGGCGCTGAGCAGGGTGGACCACGGCCAGCGCATGCGGATCAGCGATTGCAGACCCGTCCACGCGCCTTCGCGTTCCGCCCAGGCGGGGCTTTCGCAGGTTTCCAGCAGCGCGCCGGCGGCTTCCTGCAAAAGGCGCGGGACGTCGGCATCGCTGGCGGGTTCGTCGAGCCCCAGCGCGTGAGCGAGGCCCTTCGGCGTCGGCACCACGAAGCGCGCGGGGTGAATGAAGGCGAAGAGTTCGAGCAGGTCCAGCCCCGAAAGATCGGGATAGCCGAGTCGGGTCGCCACCAAGGGGGCGTTGAGGATCAGCAGGGGTGTATCGGCGACGGCTGTTACCGCTTCGCCCTTCGAAACCGGGCGAGTCGTGCCAGCCCCTTCGCGAAGCCAGGAGCCTGCGTGGCTGGCGTGAAGCGCGGGGAGAGCGAGGGCGGCCATGGGGCCGTCTTAGTCGCAGCGCGCGCGGAGGGGCAACCTTGCGGGCCCGGTTTCCTTCAGAATCCCGTTGCTTCATCAAAAAATGCATCAAGATATGTTTTAGCCTCTTGCGAAGTTCGTTTTAAGATATATCTTGTGGCCATCATGAAGACACACAGAAAGATGAAAATGATGAACATCCATCACAAGCGCGGCGAAGGTCGCGGACATGGTCATGGACGGGGCCGCGGATGCGGCCGTGACGAGCGTGGCGCTCGTGGGCGGTTTGAGGGTCGCGAAGGATTTGGCCCTGAAATGGGCGGCGAATTCGGTGGTCGTGGTTTCGGTCCGCGCGGCATGCGCGGTCGCGGCGGTTTCGGCATGGAACGCGGCCCGTTCGGCCGTGACGGTGACGATTTCGAGGGCGGCTTTCCGGGCGGTCGCGGACGTGGTCGCGGCGGCCGGGGTGAAGGCTTCGGCGGCGGTTTCGGGGGCTTCGGTCCCGGTGGTCGCATGGGCGGCGGACGTCGCAAGCGCCTGTTCGATCAGGCTGAGCTTCAGGTCCTGTTGCTGGCGCTGATCGTCGAGGCTCCGCGCCATGGCTACGAACTGATCCGCGAGATCGAGACGCTTTCGGGCGGCGACTATGCGCCGAGCCCCGGCGTGGTCTACCCCGCGCTGACCTATATGGAAGAAGCGGGTCTGATCGCGGCGCAGGCCGAAGAAAGCGCGCGCAAGTCCTACGCTGCGACCGAGGAAGGCCGCAAGCAGGCCGAAACCGACGCCGAAAAGGCCGTGGAACTGAAGGCCCGCCTTTCGGCGCTGGCCGAGGCGCGCGACAAGGTCGATCCCGCTCCCGTCCGCCGCGCGATCCATGCGCTGAGGACCGCGATGCATGATCGCCTTTCCAAGGAAGGCACCAGCCGTGAGATCATTCTCCAGATCGCCGACGCGCTGGATGAAGCGACCCGCAAGATCGAAAGGATCGAAGGTTGAGCCACACGATCGCGGCGCAAGTCGCCACGCCTAATGGCGAGAAGTATGTGCTGCAGCTTTGCAAGCACTGGAGCCACAAGCTGGAAACCAAAGTGGAAGGGAGCACCGGCACGGTGACTTTCCCCACCGCGGTGGCGACGATGGCGGCGGATGGCGAGGGCATTGCCATCGCCATCACGGGCGAGGATCGCGACAATGTGGAGCAGCTGACCGACGTGGTCGCACGCCATATCGACCGCTTTGCCTTTCGCGAGGCGCCGCTGGCTTATGACTGGCAGTGGCAGGATACGGCGGCTTAGTGATCCACTGATCCAGTTGGTCCAATAACAACGGCCCGCTCTCCTGTCTGAGAGCGGGCCGTTGTTTTTTTGGACCGGAGGCCCGAAAGGTCAGGCCGCGCGCTTGTCCTGCGAATGGGCGCGGTCGATCGGCAGCGCTTCCTTGAAGGTGTTGGTGACGTAGGGGTAGGGGATCTCGATACCCTCTCCATCCAGCGCGGCCTTGATCGCCTTAATCGCGTCGCTCTTGGTCACGCGCATGTCGCGCGGGCTGGTATCGGCCCACCACTGGATCAGAAAATCGATCGAACTGGAGTTGAACGCCTGTGCGACGACGAGGACGGCCTTGTTCGAATCGACGCCTTCGACGCCCTTTACCGCATCGCGAAGCAGGGTTTCGGCGCGGTCCAGATCGCAGTCGTAGGACACGCCGACCACCAGTTCGTCGCGGCGGACGGGCTCGTCATTGAGGATGCGCACCGGGTTCTTGAACAGCATCGAGTTGGGCACGACCGTCAGTTCGCCGGTGAACTGGCGGATATGCGTTTCGCGCAGGGTAATGCGCTCCACCTTGCCCTGGATCTTGTTGCACTCGATCGAATCGCCGATGTTCATCTTGTCGCGGAGCATGATGAGGACGCCGGCCAGGAAGTTCTCGAAGATGTCCTGAAACGCGAAGCCGATGGCCAGTGCGCCGACGCCAAGGCCCGCGAAAGCGCCCGCCGGTGTGAAGCTGGGGACCGCAACCGTCAGCGCGATCAGCGAGCCGAAAATCCACACGAGCAACCGGACGAGCGTATCGAACAACTGCTTGAGATCGTTGCGGATGCTGGTGCGCCCGGTCAGCTTGTCGGCAATGCGCACGGCAAAGCGGGCGGCGGCCCAGGTGACGACCAGTACCATCAGCGCGATCACGAGGCTGGGCAGCGCTTGCACGAAGCCATCGGCCATGCTTTCGAGCTGCTTTTGCAGGGTATCGACGTATTTCACGGCTTTAACTCGTCCTCTTGCGACCTAGGGATTCAGAACGAGTCCCCGCTGGTGTGGTTCCCCGCATAGCTTCGCGCTTGCGAAATGCGGCAATTTCGCGTCATAGCGCGCGCATGACTGAACAAGCCCTGATCGAAGCCGCACGCGTGTCCAAGGCCTGGCCCTTCCAGGAGGCCCAGAAGCTGCTCAAGCGTTACCCGAACGGTAAACCGAACAATGCGCCGGTGCTGTTCGAAACGGGCTACGGTCCCTCGGGCCTGCCGCATATCGGCACCTTTCAGGAAGTTCTGCGCACCACACTGGTGCGCCGGGCTTATGAGGCGCTGACCGGCGGTGCGCCGACGCGCCTTGTCGCGTTCTCGGACGATATGGACGGGTTGCGCAAGGTGCCGGACAATATTCCGAACGCCGAAGTGCTGGCCGCGAACCTCGGCAAGCCGCTCAGCCGCATTCCCGATCCCTTCGGCACCCACGAAAGCTTCGCGCATCACAACAACGCAATGCTGCGCGACTTCCTGGACCGCTTCGGCTTCGACTACGAATTCGTTTCGGCCAGCGACCGCTACAACTCGGGCGATTTCGATGCCGCGCTGACGCGTGTGCTGGAATGCAACCAGGGCATCCTCGACGTGATGCTGCCGACACTGCGCGAGGAACGCCGCAAGACCTATTCGCCGGTCCTGCCGGTCTCGCCCACCAGTGGCGTGGTTCTTCAGGTGCCGGTCGAAGTGCTCGATCCGGCTACGGGCATGATCCGCTTTACCGACGAGGACGGCTCCGTCGTCGAACAGTCCGTGTTCGGCGGCAAGGCCAAGCTGCAGTGGAAGGTCGACTGGGCGATGCGCTGGTACGCGCTGGGCGTCGATTACGAGATGTGCGGCAAGGACCTGACCGATTCGGTCACCCAGTCGGGCAAGATCGTGCAGATCCTGGGCGGCCGTAAGCCGGAAGGCCTGATCTACGAACTGTTCCTGGACGAGAATGGCGAGAAGATCTCGAAGTCCAAGGGCAACGGCCTCACCATCGAGCAGTGGCTGACTTACGGCACAGAGGAATCGCTGGGATTCTACCTGTTCCGCGAGCCGAAGAGCGCCAAGCAGCTTCACGTCGGCGTGATCCCGAAGGCAGTCGACGAATACTGGCAGTTCCGTGGCAATCTGACCGATCAGGCGATCGACAAGCAGCTTGGCAACCCCGTCTGGCACCTGCTGCGCGCCAGCGGAACGGGTGAGGGTGCGGGCGATACCGTGCCGGTGACTTTCTCGCTGCTGCTGAACCTTGTGGGCGTGCTGGGCGCGGATGCGACGGCAGAGCAGGTCTGGTCCTACCTCGGCAACTATATCGAGGATGCACGCCCGGAAGCGCATCCCGAACTGGGCGAGATGGTCCGCGCGGCTCTCGCCACCAATCGCGACTTCATCGCGCCGACCTTGAAGCGCCGCGCGCCGACCGCGAATGAGGCCGAAGCGCTCAAGGTGCTCGACGCCGAACTGGAAAAGGCCGGGACGGGTGCCTCTGCCGAAACGCTGCAGAACGCCGTTTACGAGATCGGCAAGAACGAGGCTTATGGCTTCGAAACGCTGCGTGACTGGTTCAAGGCGCTCTACGAAACCCTGCTTGGTTCGCCGCAGGGCCCGCGTATGGGCAGCTTCATCGCCCTTTACGGCGTGCCCGAAACGCGCAAACTGATCGCGGAGGCCCTTTCGGCCGCGTAACATCACGATCAGGGGCGAAAATGCGCAAGAATCCGCGAACGCCCGAGGAACTCGCCGAAGAGCTTCTCGGGCGAAAGCTGACCGAACTTGACCCTGAAGACCAACACGTGCTCGGCCGCATTTCGTCGGGCACGTTGGTTGGTCCGGATGCTGATGAGCTTGCGGCTTTGCATGCCTCCCACGGCGATCGCATTGCCGACAAGGTGGCGGCAATCGGCGGTAGCTGGGGCTTTATCATCGCCTTTGGCGTGGTGCTGTTCGTCTGGATGCTGCTGAACTCCAGCCTGCTCGAAGCGCTGGGGCTGAAGCCCTTCGATGCTTATCCCTATATCTTCCTGAACCTGATGCTCTCGATGCTGGCGGCGATCCAGGCACCGGTCATCATGATGAGTCAGAACCGCCAGTCGGACAAGGATCGCATCACTGCGCGGCACGACTATGAGGTGAACTTGCGCACGCAGTTGGAAATCATCCGGCTGCACCGCCGTTTCGACCACCTTTTCGAGTATCTGGATACGCGCCAGGCCGCCGCCGATGGCGAGGAATACTGATCCCGGCTACTGCCAGTTGCGCGCGCGATACCATTTGGTGACGACGTACTTCACGCCGCGCTCCACCGGCCGTGCGGCGTGCAGCGTCCATGGGTTGGGCGATCCATCGGGGCAGGCGTTGTTCCAGAGCAGCAGAGTGCCCGGCTGTGGCTGGACGCGCAGGCCCAGCTTGGTGAAATCGGTAAACCCGCCCAGTTCCACGGTGTTCAGGTAGACCATCGCCGTCCAGCTGCGCTGCCCGCCGTTGTCCTCCTCATGCGGCCAGTAGTTCGCGGCGGTATCGAACCAGTCGCAATGTTCGTGGTAGAATTCGCCCGCCAGGTAGCGCTGGCCTTGCGCGCATTCGCTGCGTGCGGTGTCCAGCCCGGTCAGATCGTTGAGCCGGCCCTCCAGCGCGCGCACGGTGGCATCCTTCGGGTCGATGTCCCCCGAATAGCTGGTGCGATAGCCGGCCCAGTCGTCTTCCTCTACCAAGCGTGAAGGGCAGGCGACGGCGTCTATCAGCCGGGTCAGCCGTTGACAGGCGCCGGCGGCCAGGAAATTCTCGACGATGTAGATTTCGGCGGCATCGACATCGGCCTGACGAACGGTGTGCTGATTGGCTAGACGGTGCCGAACATCGGCGCCGATCCGCGCAAGCGCTTCGCTGTCTGGATGTCGATCTCCCCTCATCGAAGGCAGACTAACCCAGCTTGGCCCAAGATCAATCGGCAGCGCAGGCAAAAAATACCCCCCGGAGCGAGGCTTCGGGGGGTATCTTCATTCTTACCAGAAGAAGTCGTAGATCACGTCGACCACCTGGCCGGTGTAGACGTCCACCAGCAGCACGTCGTCATAATAGTGGACCCAGCGATAGGGGCCGTAGACGGGCGGAAGGCGGTACATGTACGGATCGTCCAGCCAGTACGAGCTGCCATAGAACAGCGATCCCAGCGTGAAGCCGACGCTCACGCGGCGATAGGCGTAGCCGCGATAGGGCGAGTAGTACGGCCGGCCGCGATAGACGTCGCGGTGGCCGTCGCGATAGTCGCGCCAGTCGTAGCGGCGGTCCTGCCGCCAATCATTGTTCCAGCGGCGGTCGTCATTGCGGCGATCGTCATTGGCCCAGCGCCGATCGTTGGGCTGATTGCCCTTCCACGACGGGTTGTTGCCTTGCCAGGAGGGGCGGTTGCGATCCGGCGCGATGTTGCCGGGGCGGCCGGGGCCACCCGGAGACGGGCGGGAAGGATCGTATCCACCCTGCGGCGGACGTCCTTGATTGGGTCCGCCGGGGCGGTTGCCGTTCTGCGCCCAGTCCGGACGGCGATCGGGGCCCCTGTCGTTCTGTCCGCGGTCGTTCGGGCCGCGATTGTCCTGCTGTTGTTGCGGACGACCGGCCCAACCCTGGTTCTGGGGCGGGCGTTGGTTGTCGTTTCCGCGATTGCCGTTCCAGTCCGGACGGGCCTGAGGTTGCCCCTGCTGAGGAGCTTGGCCCTGCTGGGGAGCCGAACCCTGGGGGCGCGATCCCGACCATGCATGGGCAGGCCGCGCCTGACCTTGCGATTGCATCTGCGGCTGGCCCTGAGGCGCGCCTTGCGGGCGGGCCTGAGGCTGCATCTGCGGACGGAACTGCTGCTGCGGGGCAGGGCGCGGTTGGGGCGCGCCACGGCCTTCGCGGGCGTTCGTTTCCGGCCGGGCGCCCTGACGCGGACGATCGTCAGCCATCGCAGGGGCTGCAAGCGATGTGAGGGCCGCCGCCATGGCACCCGCAACACCCGCACTCTTGAGGAACTTCGTCTTCAGTGTCGTACCCTTCGTAATCATTTCCGGTCTCCAAACCGGACTTGCCGCACCCCTTCGCGGCTTATCCTAAGACATTGGATATAGGAGGCGTGCTGTCGAATCCGTGAACCGCGTTGTTGCCATCCATTCATATTATCACTTTTTAAAATGAACAAAGCCGCCGTCCAGTTTCCCGGACGACGGCCCAAATTTGTCAACGCTTTGTCGGCGCTTTGTCAGCTAAATCGCTAAGTTCAGCGGGTCAGCTTCTTGTAGGCAAGGCGGGTCGGACGGTCGGCGGCATCGCCAAGGCGGCGGCGCTTGTCTTCTTCGTAAGCCTCGAAGTTGCCTTCGAACCATTCGACGTGGCTGTTGCCTTCGAACGCCAGGATGTGAGTCGCCAGACGGTCAAGGAAGAAACGGTCGTGGCTGATGACCACGGCGCAGCCGGCGAAGTTTTCGATGGCTTCTTCCAGCGCGCCCAGCGTTTCGACGTCAAGGTCGTTGGTCGGTTCGTCGAGCAGGAGGACGTTGCCACCCTCCTTCAGCATCTTGGCCATGTGGACGCGGTTGCGTTCACCGCCCGACAGCTTGCCGACGTTCTTCTGCTGGTCGGCGCCCTTGAAGTTGAACGCACCGACATAGGCGCGGGTCGACATGTCGTGGCCGTTGACCTTCATGTAGTCGAGCCCGTCGGAGATTTCCTCCCAGACGTTCTTCTTGGGGTCCAGGTGATCGCGGCTCTGGTCCACGAAGCCCAGGTGCACGGTCGAACCGATGTCGATCGAACCCTCGTCCGGGGTTTCCTTGCCGGTGAGCATCTTGAACAGCGTGGACTTGCCGGCGCCGTTCGGGCCGATCACACCGACGATGCCGCCCGGCGGCAGGATGAAGGACAGGTCTTCGAACAGCAGCTTGTCGCCGAACGCCTTCGAGATGTTCTTCACCTCGATCACCTTGCCGCCCAGACGCTCAGGCACCTGAATGACGATCTGGGCCTTGCCGGGCTTGCGGCCGGCCTGGGCTTCCTGAAGCTGTTCGAACTTGCGGATACGCGCCTTCGACTTGGTCTGGCGGGCGGCGGGGGTCTGCCGCATCCACTCCAGCTCGTCCTTGAGCGCCTTCTGGCGGCCGGATTCCTCGCGGTCCTCCTGCTCCATGCGCTTGGCCTTCTTCTCCAGGTAGGTGGAGTAGTTGCCTTCGTAGGGGAAGTACTTCCCGCGGTCGAGTTCGAGGATCCAGTCCACCACGTGGTCGAGGAAGTAGCGGTCGTGGGTGATCATCAGCACCGCGCCGGCGTATTCCTTCAGGTGGTTTTCCAGCCATTCGACGGATTCGGCGTCAAGGTGGTTGGTCGGTTCGTCGAGCAGCAGGATCGACGGCTTCTGGATCAGCAGGCGGGTGAGGGCCACGCGGCGCTTTTCACCGCCCGACAGCTTGTCGACGGGCCAGTCGCCAGGCGGGCAGCGCAGCGCTTCCATCGCGATTTCAAGCTGGTTGTCGAGCGTCCAGCCATCGACCGCGTCGATCTTGTCCTGCAGTTCGCTCATCTCGGCGCCGAGCGCTTCGAAATCGGCGCCTTCCTCGCCCATTTCCATGCCGATCGCATTGAAGCGATCGACCATGTCGGCGGTCGCGCGGGCGCCGTCCTTGACGTTCTCTAGCACGGTCTTGGTCGGGTCGAGTTCCGGTTCCTGCTCCAGATAGCCGACGGTGATGTTCTCACCCGCCCAGGCTTCGCCGGTGAAATCGGTGTCGATGCCGGCCATGATCTTGATCAGGGTCGACTTACCCGCACCGTTCGGACCCACGATGCCGATCTTGGCGCCCTGGTAGAACTGCAGGTTGATGTCGTTCAGCACCGGCTTCTGGGCGCCGGGGAAGGTCTTGGTCATGCTCTTCATGACGAAGGCGTATTGCGCGGCCATCGGATTCCTCTGGATGGAAAGTCTGTAAGATCGAAATGTCGGGTGTCTTGCGCGCCGCTCTACAGGCGTGCGCGCGGGTTGCCAAGGGCAGGGCCGGGTAACGATCCCGCGTGGCGCGCCGCCTGACACGAAATAGCAAAATCGTGCTTCGGCCGTCCGATTTCAAGACACACCGTGGCTGAGGCGAACGGGCGGGACGTAGCCTCTTTTCTGGCCCCTTCGAATTTTTCCTACGGGCCCGTTGGCAGAACCTAAAGCCCGCGCTAGCCAGTTGAGATGCAACGCTCATTCACCCGCGCGGCGCTTCTTGCCGCTTCCGCCGCCGCGCTTGTCGCCGCTCCTGCATTCGCCACGCCGACGGAAGGTTCGGGCGTCGCCTGGGACATCGTGGAAGGGCTAACGACGGAAATCGGCCCGCGCATCGCCGGCTCCCCGGCGGAAGGCCGCGCGCGGGCATGGGCGGACGCGAAGTTGAAGGCGCTGGGCTTCCAGAACGTGAAGGTGGAGCCGTTCACCACGCTCGCCTGGACGCGCGGGGAGGAGAAGGCAGTGCTGACCGCGCCCTATGCGCAGCCGCTGGCGATTGCGGCGCTGGGCATGTCGGTGCCGACCCCGGCGGGCGGCTTGAAGGCGGAAGTGGTCTATTTCCCGACGCTGGACGCATTGCGCGCCGCGCCGGACGGATCGCTGAAGGGCAAGATTGCTTTCGTCGATCACGCCATGCGCGCTGCGCAGGACGGGTCGGGCTATGGCCCCTATGGCGACGTACGCCGCAAGGGGCCCGCGCTGGCCTCGCAGAAGGGCGCGGCGGCGATCGTCATCCGCTCGGCGGGGACGGATAATCATCGCAATCCGCACACCGGCACCACCATCTTCCCGAAGGGCGTGACCGCCATCCCGGCTGGCGCGGTCTCGAACCCCGATGCCGACTTAATCGCGCGCATCGCCAAGCGCGGGCAGCCGATGAAGATGGACCTGACGCTGGCGGGCAAGCCGTTTCCCAACGCGCCTTCGGGCAATGTGATCGCCGAACTACCGGGTCGTGACCCCACGCTGCCCAAGATCGTGGTGGCCTGCCACCTCGATTCCTGGGACCTTGGTACCGGCGCGATCGACGATGCTTCCGGCTGCGCGATCGTGACCGCCGCCGCGCTCGCCGCGCAGAAGGATGGGCAACCGCTGCGCACGATCCGCGTGCTTTGGGCTGGAAACGAGGAAATGGGCCTCAGCGACGGCGGCAACGCGGCCTATGTGCGGATGCACGGGTCGGAACCGCATGGACTGGCGATGGAGAGCGATTTCGGCGCGGACAAGGTGTGGCAGGTGAAGTTCAGCACCGCACCGCAGAACCAGGCCATGGTGGACAAGGTGAAGGCCGCGCTCTGGCCGATGGGCATCACGCCGCACGAAGGCGCAGCCGATGGCGGCGAGGATGTCTCCGGCATCATTCAGGCGCAGAACCTGGCCGTGATCGACTTGGGGCAGGACGGCACGCACTACTTCGACCTGCACCACACGCCGGACGATACGCTGGACAAGGTTGATCCGGCTGCACTTCAGCAGAATGTCGATGCCTGGACGGCGGTACTGAAGGTGGTCGCCAACGAACCCGGCGAGATCGCCAAGGTTCCGGCCCACGGAGGGTAAGCTTAAAGCAGAGGGGCGGAAGGTTCTTCCGCCCCTTTTCGCGTCAGCCGGCCGCTGCAATCCGTTCCGCCACGGCCACGAGCCGTTGGGCCTGATCCAGATGGAGCAGTTCGGTCATCTTGCCGTCGACGCGGATGGCACCCTTGCCCTGGTTCTCCGGCAGGGTGAAAGCCTCGATCACCGTTCGCGCCCATGCCAGATCGGTCTCACCGGGTGAGAACACCGCGTTGCAGGGCTCGACCTGTGCGGGATGGATCAGGCTTTTGCCATCGAAGCCGAACATCAAACCTTGCCGCGCCTCGGCCTCGAACGCGTCGAGATCGCGGAATTCGTTGCACACGCCGTCCAGGATACTGACGCCGTTGGCCCGTGCAGCCGCCACCGCCATCGACAGGAAGGGCAGGAACGGCGTGCGGCACGGCGTCAGTTGCGCGCGCATTTCCTTGGCGAGATCGTTGGTGCCCATGATCCAGAGCGAGAGCCGCGTGGTCTGCGCCATGGCGGCGATGGCGGGCAGGTTGCCCACGCTCGCGCAAGTCTCGATCATCGCCCAAAGCTGCATTTCCGGCGCGGCGCCGGACAGTGCCGCGTCGTACCGTGCGATGTCCGCCGGGTCGTTCACCTTGGGGACGAGCACGGCATCCGCCTGCGATCCGGCGATGGCCGCAAGATCGGCCGCGCCCCATTCGGTGTCGATCCCGTTGGGGCGGATCACCACTTCGCGATGGCCGAAACCGCCTTCCGCAACCGCCTTCACCGCCGCTTCACGCGCTGCATCCTTGGCTTCCGGAGCAACCGCGTCTTCAAGGTCCAGGATCACCACGTCGCAGGGCAGCGTGCGCGCCTTGGCAATGGCCCGATCGTTGGAGGCGGGCAGGTAAAGCGCGCTGCGACGTGGTCTGTCATTGGGGCTGTCGGTCGGGCGATCATTGGGGGTAGCGGTCATCCAGTCGGGCTCCTTGGGCGGATGGGGTTCCTTGAGGCGCGCGCGCCATTCCGGTCAAGAGCGAGAGTCTCCTGGGGGCGATCTCTCTTCGGAGTGATCATTTCGCGGGCCTCCGTTCAGCCCATGAGGGTTTGCGCGCTACCCGGAAGTCCAGATGTAATCCTTCGCGTGAAGGCGTATACGTGCTGTTGTTGCCACTGATCGCCAACTGAAGTCGCGATCGGACGTAACAATCGCGACAGACGCGGGGCTCCCCTTCCTGCGCCTGGGAAAGACGAGCGACCGGGCCGCAAAGCGCTGCCCCGCTGCCGCCCTCATCGGAAATCATCCGATGGAGCGGCAACGGGGCGGCAACTTTCGTGAGGTCGATCAGAGTTTTGGCCAGAGCTTGGGCGCCGTCAGTCCGTGGTCGCCAGGATGCGATCGAGCATCCGTTCACTTTCCGTCCAAAGCTTGGCAGCCGCGGCATCGTCCAGCGCCTGTGGCGCAGGCTGTTCTTCTGCCAGTTCATGGAAATAGCGGCCGCCCATTCCGCCCAGTTCGACGGCAGTGGCCAGCCAGACCAAGGTGCGTGCAGGCTGTTCGGGCGAAACGCTGGCGTTGGCGGCCATCCATGCCTGCATCTTCTCGTCGGCGTGGCTGGCGAAGTTTGAGGCGACGCGGCCCGGATGCATCGCCAGCGAGATCACGCCCCGATCGCGCACGCGCCGATCCAGTTCCCGCGCGAACAGCAGGTTGGCCAGCTTCGCCTGGCAATAGGCGGCATTGGCGTCGAACGCCGTATCCATGTTGAGATCGTACCACCGCATGCCCTGGCAGGCCGCGTGCCCGGCCGAGGATACGGCGATCACGCGAACCAGCCCCGGCGGACGCTCACCAGCGGCACGCTCCAGCAGCGGCATCAGTTCGCGTGTCAGCAGGAACGGCGCAAGGTGATTGGCCGCGAACGTCGCTTCCAGCCCTTCTGACGTGCGATACTGCCCGTCGCGCACACCACCGGCATTGTTGATCAGCACGTCCACATGGTCCGCCAGTGCCCCGATCTCGCAGGCGACGCGAAGAACGTCGCGCATCTCGGTGAAATCGCCGCGAAGGAAGTCCACGCGGCCGTCGTTGGCTGCCACCGCCGCGATCTGTCCGGCGGCGTCGCGGCACCGTTCCTCGTCTCGTCCGGTGCCGATCACATGCCAACCCATACGCGCAAATGCGTCGGCACTGGCACGCCCAATCCCGGAACTGGCGCCGGTAATTACGACGCAGCGCTGGCGTTTCGGCGGCTGTATCGGATCCGTGTTTCCGGACATCTTTCCTGCTCTCCCATTCTATTCGTATGCGTTCAGCGCGGCTCTGCCCCCTTGAGGAACAGCCGCACTGCGAAATCGACGCGGGTGCGCACTGCAGTCTCGCTCAGCGCGTTGCCGGAAACGAGGAAGCGCACCGGGCCGCTGACCACCATGCTCATGAAGACATTGGCCGCCAGCATCGGATCGTCCACCGCAAGCCGCCCGGCGGCAGTCTCTTCGGCCAGGATTCCTGCCAGGAACTCCACCGTCGGCAGCGCGGCGATATCGTAATAGGTCTGGAAGATGTCCGGGAAGCGATAGGCCTCGGTATTGATCAGGCGCTGCATCTTCACGCCTTGCTCGGTGCCGGCCAGTTCGATCCGCAGCATGGCGATGTTGATCAGGGTCGCTTCCAGATCGTCCACCCGCGTCGCCTCTATCCGCGCGCGGCTGGCTGCGCGGCGCTCCGTCCCCCGGCGCAGGGCAGCGCGGAAGAGGGCGGCTTTCTCCGGATAGCGGGCATAGACCGTGCGCTTCGTCATGGAGACTTCGGCGGCGATCCCTTCGATCGTGGTGGGCTCATAGCCTTTGTCCAGGAAGTTCTCGAACGCGCAGTCCAGCAATTGTTCGTGCCGCGCCCGCGCCTGTTCGCGCGTCGGCCGGCCGGCGCGGACGCCGACTGCGGAGGGGGCGGGGATGTCGGTGACGTCGGCAGGCTCGCTCATCGGGCCATTGGAACCGATCTCGCTTGCCCTGCCAAGAGAATCGTGAATAATGATACGCACAAGATGCTATTAATCGAGTCGAGGCCCGGCGTCCAGCCGTGACCGCAGGCCGAGAGGACAATCGGGAGAGATCGAATGGGTGAAGCTGCCGACAAGCTGATGGCGCTGGTCGCCGATCCGCAGCGTTTCAGTTTCAGCGCAGATGAACTGCGGAGCACGCAAGTCGCCGCGCTCGATGAGCGGTTTCAGGAGCGCAAGGACCGCATCAAGCTGCTCAGCCTGCGTGCCCGCGATGCCGGGATCGAGAAGATCGAATCCATCGCCGACATGGTGCCGCTGCTGTTCCCGCACACCGCCTACAAGTCGTACCCCGAAAGCTTCCTGATGGAGGAGCGCTGGGACCGGCTGACCAAGTGGCTCGGCACGATCTCGCCCTACGCGATCGAGGGGCTGGATCTCGACGGCGTTGAGGGCATCGACGACTGGATCGAGCGGCTGGCCGCGCTTGGCTACTTCATTTCGTGCTCCAGCGGCACCACCGGCAAGTCGGCCATGCTGATCGCGTCGCAGAAGGACATGGACTGGTCGAAGATCGATACGGTCAACGTCTTCGCCTGGGGTTCGGGCGTGGTTCCGGCGCAGGATCGCGTGATCGTGGGCTGCGCGCCGGTTGCCACCGTGCCCAAGAATGCGACGATCGCCCAGGCGCAGTACGAGGCTTTCGCCGATCCTTCCGCGCCGCGCTGGCACTATCCGGTGCCGCCGATCACCGTGGGATCTCTGACCTCGATGGTGGTGATGCGCAAGAAGATCGCCGAGGGTACGGCCCGTCCCGACGAGATCGCCGCTTTCGAGGAAACCTCGGCCGCGCGTGCCAAGGCAGTGGCCGATGCCATCCCGGCGACGGCGCAGTTCATCATCGAAAACCGTCATCGCAAGCTCCAGCTTTCGGGCCTGTGGAGCGGGCTGTGGCAGGTCGCCAAGGCGGTTCGCGATGCGGGTTACGGCCGTGCGGACTTCGATCCCGACAACTCGATCTACGTCGGTGGCGGACTCAAGCGCGCACAACTTCCTGATGATTATCAGGAGTATGTCTTCGATACCTTCAACATTACTGAGGATCGCCACTTCCAGAATTATTCGATGCAGGAACTGAATTCCGGCATGCCGAAGTGCCGCGAGGGCGGGCGCTATCATGTGCCGCCGTGGATCGTGCCGGTGCTGCTCGACAAGTCGGGCGACAATGCGTTGGACCACACTTCAGGTGAAATGGAAGGTCGCGCCGCGTTCTTCGATCTTTCGCTCGATGGCCGCTGGGGCGGGGTGATCACGGGTGACCGGATCTCGCTCGACTACGGCCCGTGCAAGTGCGGCAACCATGGTCCTTCGATCCGCGACAACATCGTTCGCTATGCGGATCTGGAGGGGGACGACAAGATCGGCTGCGCGGGCACGGTCGACGCTTACGTGCGAGGTGTAGCATGAACTCCGTGACGCAAGTTGCTGAAAACGAAGAACTCGTATCGGCTCCGTTCTTCCTGCGGGGAGAGGTGCTGCACGGCACCGACGTGATCCAGACCTCGCGGGACCTTGGCGTGACCTTCGCGACACCTAAGATCCCCTTCGATCGCGCGGTACCGCCGCGCACCGAAGTGCCGCCGCTGCTGAACGTGCCATTGGCGGAGATCATCGACTTCCTCGTCGAAACCGGCCAGCGCCTGACCGCTTCCGACAACGACCATATGCAGGAATGCATCGAGCGGATGTGCCGCACGCATATCCTGCCGCGCGCTGTGGTCGAGAATACCGCCCGCCATGCCGCCGCCTATCTCGACAAGCGCGTGCTGATGGCGGAGGTGGAGCAGAACTTCCCCGATCCGCGCGCGCTGGATGAGTGGGTGCCGAAGCAGGACTTCACTGGCCGCAAGAGCTTCGTGCGGGCCTTCGCGCCGCGCTTGATCCATGTGTTGCCGGGCAATTCTCCGGGCGTGGCGGTGAAGTCGGTGGCGCAGGGTTCGATGGTGAAGGGCGTGAACCTGTTCAAGATGAGCAGCGCCGATCCCTTCACCATGGTCGCCATCCTGCGGACCATGGCGGATATCGATGCGAACCATCCCATCGTGCGCTCCATGTCGGCGGTCTACTGGCGCGGCGGCGACGATGCGACGGAGCGCGTACTCTATCGCCCGCAGTATTTCGACAAGATCGTCGCCTGGGGCGGCGGCGACGCGATCAACAACGTTATCAAATATTTGGGACCAGGTTTTCAGCTCGTTTCCTTCGATCCCAAGACCTCGATCTCGATGGTCGGGCGCGAGGGGCTGGTGGACGAAGCGACGGTGGACCGCGTGGCGGACCTCTGTTCCACTGACGTCATGACGCTGAACCAGGAAGCCTGCGTCGCCAGCCGCTTCCAGTTCGTGGAGGGCAGCGAAGAGGAAGTGGACCGCTTCTGCGAGCGCCTCCACCACCACATCGCCCGCCGCGCGGCGGAGAGCGGCGACGTTCGCCCGCTGGACCGCGACATGCGCGAAGCGGTCGATACGATGACCTTGATGGACGACGAATACGGCGTCTGGGGGCGGACCGACGGCAAGGGGCTTGTCATCCGATCCGAGGAGCCGGTCGACTTCCACCCGATCAACAAGACCGCCAACGTCGTGCGCGTGGACAGTCTTGATGATGCGGTGAAGTGGATCAACGTCGCCACGCAGACGGTGGGATTCTACCCCTTCGACCGCATGGCGGACTATCGCGACCGGCTGGCGGCGGGCGGCGCCCAGCGCGTGGTCCATCTGGGCGAGGCAGGGCCTTCCACGATCGGCAATCCGCACGATGCGATGTATCCGCTCCACCGCTTCGTCCATTGGATGGCGCATGAGGACGGCAAAGTAGCAGACTGACGCAATTGCCGGGGCGATACCCGCTGATCGGCAGCGCTTGGGCGATGGCTGCTCGCTCCAATCCTGCTATTTACGCTGAAAAAACGCGTGAATAGCAGGAAGAGGGAGATCGGCGATGAAGCACGCAAAACTGGCGGCGGGCATCTGCGGAGCGATTGTGATGGCGGCTGGCGCGGCCGGCATGGCGATTGGGCAGGCGCAAGTTGCGACGCCTGCGGCAACAACGTCGCAAACCGATGCCACCAGAGCGGCCATGGCAGCGATCATGCGCAACGGCAGCTACCTGCCCAGAGGCGGCGCGCCGAACAGCCTGCTCTTCAACCCGGCGCCGCCCGCGCCGGGATCCGCGGCCAAGGCGCGTGACGAGGAGGCGGCGGCTGCGGCCATCGCGATGCAAGGCACGCCGCGCTGGGAACAGGCGAAGATCGATGCAGACCTGTTCACGCCGAAAGTCACCGACACGTTTTCCTGCGCTGCCGGCTTCCGCATCGGCGCGGAGACGACGCCCAAGGTGCAGGCCCTGTTGATGAAGTCGATGATGGACTTCGGCCTGGCCAGCTATCCCACCAAGAACCGCTATCAGCGGCCGCGCCCGTTCATGGAGAACGGCAAGGCCACCTGCACGCCCGATCAGGAAGCGATGCTGCGCAAGGATGGCTCCTATCCTTCGGGGCACAGCGCAATCGGCTTCGGCATGGGGTTGATCCTGGCCGATCTGGTCCCGGACCGCGCGGGTGAACTGGTGGCGCGTGGACGGGCCTTCGGTGAGAGCCGCCGGATCTGCAATGTCCATTGGCTGAGCGATATAGAGGAGGGCCGCATCGTCGCCGCCGCCGTCTTCGCCCGCCTCAACGCCGAACCGGCTTTCGTTGCCGACGTAGCCGCCGCGCGCGCCGAACTGGCGGAAAAGCGGGCTTCACTGCCCGTGCCGGACTGCGCGCGAGAAAACGCGGCACTGGCGATGTAATCGTACCGGCGAAACCTGCACGCGCCTACGCTCTCGGCCCTATGCCGGTGCGCGGGTGCGCGATAGGCAACGGACAAAGACATTCGCATAAGGATCGAGAAAGACCATGGCCGTTGAAATCCTGCTCCCCAAGATCGGTTTCTCGATGCAAGAGGGCCAGATCGCCGAGTGGCTCGCCAACGATGGGGACCAAGTTGCCGAAGGCCAGCCGCTGTTCTCTCTGGAAGCCGACAAGTCCACCAATGAAGTGGAGGCACCGGCTTCGGGCACGCTGAAGATCGTGGCCGCCATCGGTGAGACTTACGAAGTGGGAACCGTACTCGGCTACATCGAGTAAGTCCCGCTAAATTCAGCCTATTGGTTGGACTGGAAGGGGGCTGGACAGGCCCCCTTTCAAGGTTCAGATTGCGCGCCATGCGCAAGACTCTTCCCGCTCTCGCCGCCGCTCTGGCCCTCGCTTTCACCGCCGGTGCGGCCGATGCGGCGCTGCCGGTCGGCGCCAAGGCGCCGGCCTTTTCGACGCAGGGCGCGAAGGGCGGCAAGGTCATGTCCTTCGACCTGAAGTCGGCGCTGAAGAAGGGGCCGGTCGTCCTCTACTTCTATCCCAAGGCCTTTACGCAGGGCTGCACGCTGGAGGCGCACGCCTTCGCCGATGCGACCGAGGATTTCGCCAAGCTGGGCGCCACCGTGGTCGGCATGTCGAACGACGATCTGCCGACGCTCCAGAAGTTTTCGACCGAAGCTTGCCGGGACAAGTTTGCGGTGGCCGTGGCGACGCCTGCGGTCATCAAGGCCTATGACGTCGCTTTGAAGCGCGAAGGCGCGCCCGCCGGGATGACCGATCGCACCAGCTATGTGATCGCGCAGGATGGGAAGATCGTCATGGTCCATTCGGATCTCGACTATCGCGATCACGTGAAGCTGACGCTTGAGGCGGTGAAGAAGCTGAAGGGCTGAGTTTGACGTTGCGTGGGCCCACCCCGCTGCGACTAGCTTCACTGCGTTCAGCAAGTCTCGCCGCCCCTCCCGCTTGCGGGAGGGGGTGCCAGCGCAGCGATTAGGTGTGGCGCAATTTCCCCCTCCCGCAAGCGGGAGGGGCGCAAGACTTGGCAGCTTGCCTGCCTAGTCGCGGCGGGGTGGGCATTCACAACGCTGGCAACTTCATTCCAGCCTTGAACTTCACCCCCATCAGCAGGTAATAGCGCCGCTTCCCACGCGGTTCCTCTGCCCTTGGCAGTCGCGCGTGCTTTACTTACGTCGCCACTGCGCTATGCGCGGCATTTCGTGCCTTGGGCGTTTCTTGGGAGTTTGAAGTCATGCGTGCCGAAGGGCAGGCCCACATTGCGCGTATCGAGAAGGCCCTCGCGCTGGTCCGCAAGTTCCTCGACTGGGACCGCGCTCTGCGCCGGTTCGACGAGCTGAACGCGCGCGTCGAAGACCCCACGCTGTGGGACAAGCCCAAGGAAGCCGAAGCGGTGATGAAGGAACGTCGCCGCCTTGAAGCCTCGATCGGCGCGGTGAACGAGATCAGCCGCGAGATGCAGGACGCCATCGAATTCGTCGAACTGGGCGAAATGGAAGGCGACGAGGATACCATCAACGAAGGTATCGCCGCTCTGGCCGCGCTTGCCGAACGGGCCGACCATGACAAGGTCACCGCGCTGCTTTCGGGCGAGGCGGACGCCAACGACACTTACCTCGAAGTGCATGCCGGCGCCGGCGGCACCGAGAGCCAGGACTGGGCCGAGATGCTCCAGCGCATGTACACGCGCTGGGCGGAGCGTCACGGCTACAAGGTCGAGTTGGTGGACTATCACGCCGGTGAAGCCGCCGGCATCAAGAGCTGCACCCTGCTGATCAAGGGCGAGAACGCCTACGGCTATGCCAAGACCGAGAGCGGCGTCCACCGCCTGGTCCGCATCAGCCCCTACGACAGCTCGGCGCGCCGCCACACCAGCTTCTCGTCCGTCTGGGTCTACCCGGTGATCGACGACAGCTTCGAGATCGAGGTCAACCCGGCCGACCTGAAGATCGATACCTATCGCGCTTCGGGTGCCGGCGGTCAGCACGTCAACACCACGGACTCGGCGGTGCGTATCACCCACGCGCCCTCGGGCATCGTCGTGGCGAGCCAGATCGACCGTTCGCAGCACAAGAACCGCGAAATCGCGATGGGCATGCTGAAGGCACGCCTGTTCGAGGAAGAAATGCGCAAGCGTGAGGAAGCGGCCAGCGCCGAACACGCCAGCAAGAGCGATATCGGCTGGGGCCACCAGATCCGTTCCTACGTTCTCCAGCCCTATCAGCAGGTGAAGGACCTGCGCACCGGCGTCGTCTCGACGGCGCCCGGTGACGTGCTCGACGGCGCGCTCGACCCCTTCATGGCCGCCGCGCTTTCCCAGCGCGTGACGGGTGAAAAGGTCGAGGTCGAAGACGTCGACTGATCCGTAGCGGGACAGGCTCGGCGCTTTCGGCAGAGTGTTTTGCCAAGCGCGGGCCGAACCGCTAAAGGGCCGCATGCGTTTGCCCCGCCTCACTTTCGGCCAGACCGCCACGCTGGCATTGCTGCTGGCTCTCGGCGCGTGCCACCAGAAGGCGCCGGATGACGGCCGGCCTGAGACGGCGCGCGCCTTCCCGGTTGCGGACCGTCCGGTCTCCAAGGCCAGCGACAGCGATTTCGGCAGCGAAATCCAGCGCGATTCCTTGCATGAGGCGGAAGTCGTCATGGACCTTGCCCGGATTGCGCCGGGCATGACCGTGGCCGATATCGGCGCGGGCGAGGGGTACTACACGGTTCGCCTCGCCAAGCGGGTGGGTGCCAAGGGCAGGGTGCTGGCCGAGGATATCGACCACGCCGCCAACGAACGGTTGGGCCAGCGCGTGCTGCGCGAGCAGCTGGACAATGTCTCCATCAAGCTGGGCAAGGTGGACGATCCCAGTCTGCCGGAAAACAGTTTCGACCGCATCTTCCTGGTCCACGTCTATCACGAAGTGAGCGAGCCTTACGCCTTCCTCTGGCGGCTTTGGCCGGCGCTTCGGCCCGGCGGCAAGGTCGTGGTGGTGGAGGCTGATCGGTCGAGCGACAGGCACGGCATTCCGCCGCAACTGCTTTTCTGCGAATTTGGCGCGGTGGGCTTTCGCTTGACGGAATTTGTCCGTAAGCCGGAACTTCAAGGCTATCTCGCACAGTTCGAAGCCACCGGGGAGCGGCCCGATCCGGCCAGTATCGTGCCGTGTCGACTATCCGGCAAATCCACGACGCAAAACAGGTGAGCGTCAGTCACACAGGGCGTATAAGGCAGGTCTGATCGACCCGCCGCGCCGGGGGAAAGTTGAAAGAGAAGATGGGTTTCAAGGGTCTCAAGCCGATTGTCTATGGTGGACGCGAAGTCTGGCCGCTCGTTGAGGGCGGGAAGGGCGTTGCCGCGACCAACCACATGAGCTCGGGCGCCTGGGCGGCGGCCGGCGGCATCGGCACCGTCAGTGCCGTCAATGCGGACAGCTATGATGCGGAAGGCAAGATCGTCCCCCAGATCTACCGCGCGCTCACCCGCAAGGAACGCCACCAGGAACTGATCGACTACGCCATCGACGGCGCGGTCGAACAGGTGCGCCGCGCCTACGAGATTTCGAACGGCAAGGGCGCGATCAACATCAACGTCCTGTGGGAAATGGGCGGCGCCCAGGCCGTGCTGGAAGGCGTGCTGGAAAAGACCAAGGGAATGGTTGCCGGCGTCACTTGCGGCGCGGGCATGCCCTACAAGCTGTCCGAGATCGCGGCGCGCTTCAACGTCAATTACCTGCCGATCGTCAGCTCCGCCCGTGCTTTCCGTGCGCTTTGGAAGCGTGCGTATCACAAGGTTTCGGACCTGATGGCGGCCGTGGTCTATGAAGACCCCTGGCTGGCCGGCGGCCACAACGGCCTGTCGAACGCCGAAGATCCGCTGAAGCCGGAAGATCCCTATCCGCGCGTGAAGGCCCTGCGCGAAACCATGCGCGCGGAAGGCATTTCGGACGCGGTGCCGATCGTGATGGCCGGCGGCGTCTGGTATCTGCGCGACTGGGAAAACTGGATCGACAACCCGGAACTCGGCTCGATCGCCTTCCAGTACGGCACCCGCCCGCTGCTGACGCAGGAAAGCCCGATCCCGCAGGAGTGGAAGGACCACCTGCGCACGCTGGAGCCCGGCGATGTGCTGCTCCACCGTTTCTCGCCGACCGGCTTCTATTCCTCGGCCGTGCGCAACCCGTTCCTGCGCAGCCTGGAAGCGCGTTCGGAGCGCCAGATTCCCTACTCGAAGGTCGAGGCGGGCGAACATACCGTGCGTCTGGACGTGGGTGTGAAGGGCAAGAACTTCTGGGTGGCCCCGAAGGACCTCGACCGCGCACGCGCCTGGTCGGCCCAGGGCTTCACCGATGGCCTGCGCACCCCAGACGACACGATCATCTTCGTGAACCCGGCCGAGCGTGACGTGATCCGCCAGGATCAGGCCGACTGCATGGGCTGCCTGTCGCACTGCGGTTTCTCTTCGTGGAAGGACCACGACGACTACACCACCGGCCGCCTTGCCGATCCGCGCAGCTTCTGCATCCAGAAGACGCTTCAGGACATCGCCCATGGTGGCCCGGTCGACCAGAACCTGATGTTTGCGGGCCACGCGGCCTACAAGTTCAAGCAGGATCCGTTCTATTCCAACGGCTTCACGCCGACCGTGAAGGAACTGGTCGATCGCATCCTGACGGGCGACTGATCCGCGATCGGGAATGAATTGCAGGGAAGGGCGGTCCAGTGGCCGCCCTTTTCGTTTGCAGGCAGGCCAACTCGCGGGTTGCAGGATCGCCGATGTGCTGCGATAGGCGCCGGCCGTTTTTCAGATAAGGAAGCCAAGATGTCGACCGTTCCCGCCGCCGAGACCGTCGCGGGTCGTTTCGTGGGCATCGACTTTGGCACCACCAATTCGGTGATCGCGCTGTCCGGCGCGGCTGGGGACGCCGACCTGGTGTCGTTCGCCGCTCCCGATGGGCCGGGTTCGGTGTTCCGCTCGGCGCTGTGCTTCTGGCAGGAGGAAGGCGTGCGCGGCGGCCTTGCGCATGAGGCGGGTCCTTGGGCCATCGCCGAATTCCTTGAGTATCCTCAGGGCTCGCGCTTCCTGCAATCGTTCAAGTCGGTGGCTGCCAACGCGACCTTCGATCAGGCCAACCTGTTCGAAAAGCGCATGAAGTTCGAGGAACTGGGGCAGGTTTTCCTTACCCATCTGATGGATCACGCCGACATTGCGCTGCGGGACCTGCCGGAGCGGATCGTGGTCGGCCGCCCCGTGCGCTACGTCGGCTCGCGACCGGACGAGGCGCTGGCACGCACCCGCTACGATGCGATGTTCGCCATGCTTGGCCGCTCGGTCCACTACGTCTACGAGCCGGTGGGCGCGGCTTTCAGCTTCGCCTCGCGCCTTTCCGATCCGGCAACCTTGCTGGTGGCGGACTTCGGCGGCGGTACCAGTGACTTTTCGATCGTCAAAGTGGAAGCGCCCGGCGCGGCGCGGCGCTGCGTGCCGCTGGGATCTGCAGGTATCGGCATCGCCGGAGACCGGTTCGACTATCGGATCATGGACCATCTGGTGCTGCCGCTGCTGGGCAAGGGCGGCACATATCGTTCGTTCGACAAAGTGCTGGAGATCCCGCCCGGTCACTTTGCTGACTTTGGCGACTGGTCGCGTCTGGCGCTGATGCGCAACCGCAAGACGCTGGACCAACTGGCCAAGTTGAAGCACGGCGCCACCGATCCGGCTGCGATCGATCGCATGATCGCGGTGGTCGAACACGAACTGGGCTTCGGGCTCTACGAGGCGGTGGGCAAGCTAAAGCGCGCGTTGTCCGGCGACGAGCACGGCGCGTTCCGCTTCCACAGCGACGAATTGACGATCGACGCCGAAGTCAGCCGCACCGAATTCGAACGCTGGATCGCACCGGACCTTCACCGCATCGGCGAGACGGTGGACGATGCGCTGGCCCGATCGGGTCTTCGCCCGGACCAGATCGATCACGTCTTCCTCACCGGCGGATCCTCGCTGATCCCGGCCGTGCGCGCGCTGTTCGAGCAGCGGTTCGGGGAAAGCAAGATCGCCACCGGCAACGAACTGACCTCGATCGCCCACGGCCTTGCGCTGATCGGTCAATCGCCCGATCTGGCAGAATGGGTCGCCACTGACGGGGCCTGATCGCATTAATCGAATCGATACCCGCGTCGGCCAGGATCGCGCCATGCGCTACGTGATCCTTGCAGGCCTGCTGCTGGCGACTGCCGTGCCTTCGCAGGCCGGTTCCGGAGACATCCCACTTGTCGCCATCGGGCTGCCGTTCGCGCCGGAGACGCCGCGACCCATCGGGCCGACACATCCATTGTATCAGTCGCTGGAAGTTGGCGAGATCGAGGGCTTGCCATCGACGGTCGGCAGTTCGGCGCTGAACTGGATCAGGGCAGCCAAGCGATCCAGCGTCAATGCGGCCCTGCAAGACAGTTTCCGGCGCATGAACATGGTTGCGCCCGATGGCAAGCAGGCGCGGGGGCGCCTCACGGTCAGTTGGGGCGGGAGCGCCACGCCGTTTCGTCTCGGTGGTAACAACACGACCACGGCCACCCTGCATTATCGCGTGGTCCGGATCGATAACGGGCATGTCCTGTTCGACCGCGATATCACCACTTCGGCGCAGGGTGATGGCGGAGACGCATCGATGCGGGACAACGGCATCGTGCGCGCGGCCATCGCCACGAACTTCGCTTCGGCCGCATGGTGTCTGGATCACGCGGCACGCGGCGCTCCGGTTGCGGATTGTGCGCTGACGCCGAAGTTCGAAGTCACCCAAATCCGCATCGGGCACTGAGACCCTTCGACGCGCAAAAAGAAAGGGCGGCACCAGGGCCGCCCTTTTCCATTCGAGATCGTCCGGTTCAGATCCGCGCTTCGTTCGCGGCGCTGAGCACGGCGCGGACGGAGGCGGTCGCCACGTCCTCGTCGATGCCGACGCCCCAGATCGTGCGGCCGTCCGGCGTCACGCATTCCACATAGGCGGCCGCGCGCGCGTCGGAGCTTTTGCCCATCGAGTGCTCGGCATAGTCGCGCACTTCAAGGTTCACGCCGAAGCTTTCGGCCAGCGTCGCGGTGACCGAGGAGATCAGGCCATTGCCGCGGCCCGAAACGGTCTGTTCCTTGCCGTCCACGCCGATCTTGCCGGCGAAGACGCGGGTGCCGTCGGGCGTCTTGGCTTCTTCGTAATCGATCAGCGCGAAGTGCTGCGGATCGTCGATGCGGTAGGCGGCGCGGAACACTTCCCAGATGTCGGCAGCCTGCAGTTCGCGTCCCAGCTCGTCGGCCAGGTTCTGCACGTGCTTGGAGAAGTGCGCCTGCATGCGCTTGGGCAGCTTCAGGCCCTGGTCCTGCTCGATCACCCAGGCGAAGCCGCCCTTGCCGGACTGCGAGTTGACGCGGATCACCGCCTCGTAATCGCGGCCCAGATCGGCGGGGTCGATCGGCAGGTAAGGTACCGCCCAGAGTTCGTCGTTGCGCTTTTCCTGCGCGGCGAAGCCCTTCTTGATGGCGTCCTGATGGCTGCCGGAGAAAGCAGTGAAGACCAGTTCGCCGCCATAGGGATGGCGTTCGGCGACCTTCAGCTGGTTGCAGTATTCGACCGTCTGGATCACCTCGTCGATGTCCGAGAAGTCCAGTTCGGGGTCGATGCCCTGCGTGTACAGGTTCAGTGCCACGGTGACGAGGCAGCAGTTGCCGGTGCGTTCGCCATTGCCGAACAGGCAGCCTTCGACGCGGTCCGCGCCGGCCATCAGGCCCAGTTCGGCAGCGGCGACGCCGGTGCCGCGGTCGTTATGGGTGTGCAGGGAAATCACCGCCGATTCGCGGTTTGGCAGGTTGCGGCAGAAATACTCGATCTGGTCGGCGTAGATGTTGGGCGTCGCCGCCTCGACCGTGGCCGGCAGGTTCAGGATGATCGGGTTTTCCGGCGTCGGCTGCAGAACATCCATCACCGCTTCGCAAACCTCGATCGAGAAATCGAGTTCGGCGGTCGAGAACGTCTCGGGCGAGTATTCGAACTGCCACTTGGTCTGCGGATACTTCGCCGCCTGATCGCGCAGGATCTTGGCGCCGCTTTCGGCGATGCCCTTGATCTCGTGCGGTTCCATCCCGAACACCACCGTGCGCCACAGCGGCGAGACGGCGTTGTAGAGGTGGACGATCGCCGAATGCACGCCGGCCAGGCTTTCGAAAGAGCGGCTGATCAGGTCTTCGCGCGACTGGGTCAGCACCTGCACCAGCACGTCTTCGGGGATGCGGTCGTTATCGACCAGCCCGCGAATGAAATCGTACTCGGTGGCGCCGGCCGAGGGGAAGCCGACCTCGATCTCCTTGAGGCCTACTTTGACCAGCAGATCGAAGAAGCGGTTCTTCTTCTCCGCGCCCATCGGATCGATCAGCGCCTGGTTGCCGTCACGCAGGTCGGTCGAGAGCCAGCGCGGCGCCTTGGTGATGACCTGCGAGGGCCACTGGCGGTTCGGCAGGTCGATCTGCGGGAAGGGGCGGTACTTGACCGAAGGGTCTTTCAGCATGGTCATGGGTAGTCTCGCTCGGATTTACGTCTTCGTCTGGAAGGGCCGTAATTTCGGCCCGGTCTGGCAGGGTCCCCTTGAGCGCCGAGCGCGCCGCAGGACCGACGCGTCAACTCACGCCCAAGGGCGTGTAAGTCGCAGGGTAAGGCCAAGACGAAGGGTCATGGGGGTGCCTATGCGCATTGGACGGATGCTTGTAAAGCGAAAAGGCGCATCCTGTTGCGATCGTTCGGCTTCGCCGCGCAACAAACTTGCCGACGGGTGCTCAGGGCTGTTCGGGAGGGCGCCGGTCGAGAAACAGCCGGTCGAGGCCGCTCCACGGCAGCATCCAGAACACTGCCACCAGCGCCGCGCAGGCGACGCCGAGCCATGGCGACACGAAGGTCAGCGGGATGCCGAGGGCATAAACGAACGAAGCGGCGAGGCCCTTGCGATGCGAGGCCTTGTGATAGCGGCGGCTGGCAGCCGTCTGTGTGCCGGTCGCGGCGATCCGCCCTTGCAGCAAGACGTAGGCGAGCGCGGGCGTCAGCATCGTCACCAGGTAAAGCAGCGTCGCTTCGCGGTTGAAGTGATGCTCGCCCAGATAGGCCGTGGAGAAGGGAATCAGCGACAGGGTGAACAGCAGCAGCATGTTCGACCACAGCAGTCCGCTGGTCACCACGCGCGCATGGCTGAGCAGGCGGTGGTGGTTCACCCAGTAGATCGCGACGTAGGCGTAGCTAAGCACATAGGCGATGAAGATCGGCCAGAGCGGCCAAAGCGCGGTCAGCCCTTCCGATACCGGCGTTTTCAGTTCCAGCACCATGATGGTGATGATGATCGCCAGAACGCCATCGGAAAACGCCTCCACGCGGGTGAGGCTATCTTCGCGTTCGATATCGTTGGCTTCGGTCATGCGGGCCCCTGCTAATTCCTGCGCTCATGCGTGGCTGAGGCATTGCTTGGACAAGGCAGGGGCCCGGATCAAGATGGCAGCGTCCGAAATACGCGCCGAAATCAGGTGCAGTTGAAGCCCGTGATCTTGCCGTCTTCCCCAACCTGCACGTTTAGGCGTTCGGGCATGTAGTCCATGGTGACGGCCATGCCGGGCTTGATGACGCGCATCGGCTTGTCGCCGCGCGACTTGGCGATCGCGGCGATCACTTCATCGCTGGCGGGCTGGCCGACATAGGCGCTGTATTGATCGGCGCCGCAGCTGGGCTCCATCGACGGGGGAGGGGGTGTTGCATCGGCCACTTTGTCACTCCCGGAAGTTGAGCAGGCCGAAAGGGCCATGAGGCTTGCGGTGAGGGCCATCATCGTGGTCGATTTGCGCATCATGCCATTCTTCCTTCGCGATTATGCCGGAAGCGGAAGGATGCACGAAAACGCACGAATAGTCGATGATGGCCCGCGCCGGCGTGACTTTACTGCTTTTCGAACGCGGCGTTGATGACCAGCACCGTTTCGTCAGACACCAGCGGGACGTACTTGGTCACGCCGAAGTCGGAACGCTTGATGAGCGCGCGGGCGAGGAAGCCGATGGAGTCCTTCTTGCTCATCGGGTTAGCCGCGGCGCCGAAGAAGCGGGCCTCGATGGTGATCGGCTTGCTGACGCCGTGCAGCGTGAGCGTGCCCGCGATGGAGGCAGCTTCGGGCCCGCGGGGAGTGACCGAGGTGGCGACGAAAGTGGCGGTCGGGAACTTCGCAGCGTCAAGCCAGTCTGCGCTGACGAGTTCTTCCGAAAGCTTGGAGCTGGTCGTCTGCACGGACGCAGTCGGGATCGTCACGTTGAGTTTGGTCGCGCCAAGATTCTTGGGATCGAGCGTCATCGAACCGCTCGCGCCCGAGAAAGTGCCGGCGAAAGGCGAGATGCCCATGTGCGCGACGCTAAAGGTGACTTGCGTGTGTGCGGGTTCGACGGCGTAAGTGCCGGCCTTCACATCGGCCGGAGTGCCGGAACCGTGAAGCGTTTCCATTCGGCCGCCGGGGCCACCCGGGCCGGGCTGGGCGATGATGGGGGCAGCGGCGGTGGCTGCGATGGCGGCGGCTGCGGCAAAGGCGAGTGCGATATGCGAACGGCGCATCGGTTCTGCTCCCTGAGAAGGTGTTGGCAAAGAAAAGAGGCGGCGCATTTCTGCGCCGCCTCCCGAATTCCGTCAAACGCGAAAATGCGTAATGGCGATCAGTTCTTTTCCTTGTCCACCAGCGCGTTGGCGCCGATCCAGGGCATCATGGCGCGCAGCTTGGAGCCGGTTTCCTCGATCGGGTGACGCTTGGCGGCGATGCGCGAAGCCTTCAGTTCCGGCTGGCCGGCGCGGTTGTCGAGCACGAAGTCCTTCACGAAACGGCCCGACTGGATGTCTTCCAGAACGCGCTTCATTTCCTTCTTGGTCTCTTCGGTGATGATGCGTGGACCGGTCTTGATGTCGCCGTATTCGGCGGTGTTCGAGATCGAGTAGCGCATGTTGGCGATGCCGCCTTCATACATCAGGTCGACGATCAGCTTCAGCTCGTGGAGGCATTCGAAGTAGGCCATTTCCGGCGCGTAGCCGGCTTCCACCAGCGTTTCGAAGCCGGCCTGGACCAGCGCGGTGGTGCCGCCGCAGAGCACGGCCTGCTCACCGAACAGGTCGGTTTCGCATTCCTCGCGGAAGTTGGTTTCGATGATGCCCGAACGGCCGCCGCCGACGCCCGAAGCGTAGGCCAGGGCCACGTCCTGCGCGTTGCCGGTCACGTCCTGGTGGATCGCGACGAGGCAGGGCACGCCGCCACCCTTCACGTATTCGCCGCGAACGGTGTGGCCCGGGCCCTTCGGCGCGATCATGATCACGTCGATGTCGGCGCGGGGTTCGATCAGGCCGAAGTGGACGTTGAGGCCGTGAGCGAAGGCGAGTGCGGCGCCGGGCTTCAGGTTCTCATGAATGTCGGCAGCGTAGATCGCGGCCTGATGCTCGTCGGGCGCCAGGATCATGAGAACGTCGGCCCATGCGGCCGCTTCGGCGTTGGCAAGCACCTTGAAGCCGGCGCCTTCGGCCTTCTTGGCAGAGGGCGAGCCCGGACGCAGCGCGATCGCCACTTCCTTGACGCCCGAATCGCGCAGGTTCTGCGCGTGGGCGTGGCCCTGGCTGCCGTAGCCGAGGATCGCGACCTTCTTTTCGGTGATCAGGTTGATGTCGCAATCGGCGTCGTAATAGACCTTCATCGTACTATCCTTTCGAGGACCTGGGCCTGTCGATTGAGGGAGGCCAGGCCGGATTTGGGTGCGCCTTGCAGCGCGTGGTTCAATTCCAGCACCAAAGTACCGAGGCGGCTGGAGGGAATTGGTGTCGTCAGACCCCTTCGGGGCCGCGGATCATCGCAACGATGCCGGTGCGGCCGACTTCGACAAGGCCAAGGTCGCGCATCAGCGCCACGAAGCTGTCGATCTTGTCCGGCGCGCCGGTCAGTTCGAAGATGAAGCTGCCGGTGGTGGTGTCTACCGGGCGGGCGCGGAACACGCCGGCGATGCGCAGCGCTTCCACCCGCTTTTCGCCCACGCCTGTCACCTTGATCAGCGCCAGTTCGCGCTGCACGTAGGGGCCGACCTCAGTAAGGTCGGTCACCTTGTGGACCGGCACCAGACGCTCAAGCTGGGCGTGGATCTGGTCGATCTGGCTGGGCGGGCCGTGCGTCACGATGGTGATGCGGCTTACCGAGTGGTTCTCGGTAATGTCGGCCACGGTAAGGCTGTCGATGTTGTAGCCGCGCGCGGTGAACAGGCCCGCGATCTTGGCCAGAATACCGGCTTCGTTATCGACCGTCACGGTCAGGACGTGCCGTTCCTCGGCTTCGTGCTTAATGTGCATCATGATTATTCTCTGATCTCTCGCAGTCTCAGACCAGTGCCTTGGCGGCATCGTCCATCGTACCGGCGACGGTATCGCCGTAGAGGATCATCTCGACATGCGACGCACCCGAGGGGATCATCGGGAAGCAGTTCGATTCCTTGGCGACAAGGCAGTCGACGATGACGGGGCCGTCATAGTCGATCATCGCCTGGATGCCGGCGTCGAGATCGGCTTCGTTCTCGATGCGGATACCCTTCCAGCCATAGGCCTCGGCCAGCTTCACGAAGTCCGGCAGGCTGTCCGAATAGGACTGCGAGTAGCGGCTCTCGTACGTCAGTTCCTGCCACTGGCGGACCATCCCCATCCACTCGTTGTTGAGGATGAAGATCTTCACCGGCAGGCGGTACTGCGTGGCGGTGCCCAGTTCCTGGATGTTCATCTGGATCGAGGCATCGCCGGCAATGTCGACGACCAGGCTGTCCGGGTTGCCGAGCTGCGCGCCGATCGCGGCGGGCAGGCCATAGCCCATCGTGCCGAGACCGCCCGACGTCAGCCACTTGTTCGGACCGAAGAAGTGGAAGTGCTGCGCCGCCCACATCTGGTGCTGGCCAACCTCCGTCGAGATGATCGGATCCTTGTCCTTGGTCAGTTCGAACAGGCGCTGGATCGCGAGCTGCGGCATGATCGCATTGCGATTGGTCGGGAACGAGAGGCTCTTCTTCTCGCGCCAGGTTTCGACGCGGGCCTTCCACGGAGCAAGGTCCTGCGGCTTGCGGTCGCCCCAGAGCGTCAGAATCTGGTCGAGCACGGTCGCGCAGTCGCCGATGATCGGCAGGTCCACGCGCACGGTCTTGTTGATCGAGGCGCGGTCGATATCGATGTGGATCTTCTTCGAATTCGGCGCGAAGGCATCCAGGCGGCCGGTCACGCGGTCATCGAAGCGGGCACCGACGCAGATCACCAGATCGGCCTGGTTCATCGCCAGATTGGCTTCGTAGGTGCCGTGCATGCCCAGCATGCCCAGCCAGTCCGCATGGTCGGCCGGGAAGGCGCCAAGGCCCATCAGCGTGGAAGTGACCGGCGCGCCGGTCTTTTCCTGAAGCTCGCGCAGCAATGCAGTCGCGCGCGGGCCCGAGTTGATGACGCCGCCGCCGGTGTAGAGCACCGGAGCCTTGGCCTTGGCGATCAGTTCGACCGCCTGCGCAATCTCGTCCGACGTGCCTTCGGTGCGCGGATCGTAGCGCTTGCGGCGCTGGATCGGGCCTTCGTGCCACGGCGCCATTGCGATCTGGACGTCCTTGGGGATGTCGATCAGCACCGGGCCGGGGCGGCCGGTGGTGGCGATCTCGAACGCCTCGTCGATGATCGCGGCAAGGTCCGCCGGATCCTTCACGAGATAGTTGTGCTTGGTGCAGTGGCGCGAGATGCCGACCGTGTCCGCTTCCTGGAACGCGTCCGAACCGATCAGGCCGGTGGGGACCTGTCCGGTAATGACGACGAGCGGAATCGAATCCATGAAGGCATCGGCAATGCCGGTGACGGCATTGGTCGCACCCGGACCGGACGTGACCAGCACGACGCCGGGCTTGCCGGTGGAACGCGCATAACCCTCGGCAGCGTGAGCCGCACCAGCCTCGTGACGCACGAGGATGTGCCTAAGTCGCTCGTCACCGAAGAGAGCATCGTAGATCGGTAGCACGGCGCCGCCAGGGTAACCGAATACGAATTCGACCCCCTGCTTGACCAGGCTTTCGACCAGGATGTTCGCGCCGCTGCGCTCTTCAGTCACAATACGTTCCTTTTCGACTCTCGGCAGACCCCGGGGGTAGGGTGCCTTCGAATGTTGCGGCTCGATACGCTCTTTGCCGCATGACACAACACTTAGTCCGCCTTTTAGCGCACTATAATGAAACCGACCCGACACGACGGACGCCGTGCCGGGTCTCCCTCTCCTCCTGCATCACTTCCACGGCAGGACGTGTGCGGGCTCTAGGGGGACGAAAATGTTACGTCAACCCCATAACCTGAAATAATCTATCTTCAAGAGTTTTTTGATCGAAATTTTCGTACTCAAGCCTAACCCAATCTTGCGGAGGCTGGTGGCGGAGCCAAGTGAACTGGCGCTTGGCGTAATTGCGGGTGGCTTGAGAGCCGCGGGCGATGGCGTGATCCAGATCCCATTCGCCGCGCACGACTCCGGCCAGTTCCGGCACGCCGATGGCGCGCATGACGGGAAGGTCGGGATCGAGATTGCGGGCGAGCAGGGCTTTCACCTCACCCAGGGCGCCGCGTTCGATCATGCGCTGAAATCGCAAGTCGCAGCGGCGGTAGAGCGCCTGCCGTTCAGGCAGGAGTACGACAGGAAATAGTGAGAGGGTGTGCCCGATCCCGCCGGTCAGTTCCGCCTGCCAGTGCGCAAGCGGCTTGCCGGTGGAGCGAATGACTTCAAGCGCGCGGGCAATGCGCGCCGAGTTGGCGGGGGCAAGGCGGGTGGCGCGTTCGGGGTCTTCGATCTGGAGTGCGGCGTAGGCGTCGGAGGTGGGCAGGGCGCGCACGGCCTCCCGCACGATTGGATCGATTTCAGGGACCGGGGCGATCCCGTCCAGCAGGGTACGGATATAGAGGCCGCTGCCGCCGACCAGGATCGGCACGGCACCTTCGGCATGTACTTCGGCGATTGTCTCACGCGCGGCCTTGGCCCAATCGGCAGCGGAACAGCTAGCCCTGCCGTCCCATGCACCGAACAGGCGATGCTCTATCCCGCCCATCTCGTCGGGCAGCGGACGGGCGCTCAGAACGGCCAGATCGGCGTAGACTTGCGAGCTGTCGGCATTGACCACCACTGCCCGGCGGCCGCGCCGTTCAAGCTCTTGCCCCAGCCTTACGGCACAATCGCTCTTGCCGCTCGCGGTCGGCCCTGCAATGAGCGCGAGCGGTGGCCTGCCATCGTCGGCAGGTGCGCCAGTGGAATTTTCATACGCAGCTTCAAGGGAATTCGCAGTGCTCATTGCGCGGCTGATAGCAGAACCCGACCACCTCTCGGCAAGAATCGATGCGGCCCGAGCCGAAATGGCGGAAAGCGGCGTGCGCCTCGCCTCGGCGGCCATGCTCGATTTCTGCGAGCGGACCATGCAGATCGCCTCTCCGGACGAGGATGCGGCGGCGCTTCGCAAGGCGTTGGACGACCATTTCGCGCCGACCGACGGCCTTGTTTGCGATCATGAGCCGACGATCCCCGGCCTGTTCATCTCCGACATGGACTCCACCATGATCGGTCAGGAATGCATCGACGAACTGGGCGATTTCGCGGGTCTGAAGGAGCGCATTGCCGAGATTACCGAGCGGGCCATGCAGGGCGAACTCGATTTCGAACAGGCGCTGCGCGAGCGTGTGGGGCTGCTGAAGGGTCTTTCGGTCGACGCGATCGAGGAATGCCTGGCCAGCCGCATCCGTCCGATGCCTGGTGCGCGTACTTTGGTGGAGACGCTGAAGAAATTCGGCTGCCGCACCGTGCTGGTGACGGGTGGTTTCCACCACTTCGCCGATCCCGTCGCGGCGCAGCTGGGCTTCGAATATGTGGTCGGTAATCGGCTGGAAGTGGCGGACGGCAAGCTGACCGGCGGGCTGGACGGCCCGATCGTCGACAGTTCGGTGAAGAAGGCGACGCTGCTGGCGGAGGTCGAGGCTTTGGGCGGAAACGTCACCAGCCTTGCAACCGGCGACGGTGCCAATGATATTCCCATGCTGGAAGCAGCCACTTACGGCATCGCCTACCACGCCAAGCCCAAGGCGCGCGCGGCGGCCAACGGCTGGATCGATCGGGGCGACCTGACCAGCGTGCTGCGCCTGCTCGGTATCGACGAGCAGGAGTGGGTTCGCGTCTGATGTGACGCCTGAGAATGGGGGAATGCCGATGGCCGGTGAGCGGAATACGATCTTCAACCGGCTGTCGCACCCCCGCTACCTGCTGTTCCTTGGCGTGATGGCGATCGCGGTCTTGCCGCTGATGCAGGTGCTGCCGAAGGTGGAAGGGGTGATCACCGCTTTCGACCTTGGCGTGATCGCTTTCGTCCTCTCCTGCGTGCCGCTCTGGCGCCACGGCGATGCGGAAGTCATGCGCTGCCAGGCCAAGCGCGACGATGCCGGGCAGGTCATGCTGTTGATGCTGACCGGCGTGATCACTTCGGTGGTGCTGGCCGCGCTCGGTACGCTGGTGCTGGACAGCAAGCGTCTGCCGCCCGGAGAAATTGCGCTGCTGGTGGTGACGCTGCTTGCCAGCTGGACTTTCGCCAATCTGATCTACGCCTTCCACTACGCGCGGCTCTACTACACGGCGAGCGACGGGGCGGACCATGAGGGGCTGGATTTTCCGGGCGATTGCGTGCCGGATTTCTCCGACTTCGTGAACTTCGCCTTCGTGATCGGCATGACCTGCCAGACGGCGGATATCGAGATCACCGAAACGAGCGTGCGGCGTGTGTCGACGTTCCACGGGCTGTTCGCGTTTGCGTTCAACCTTGGGATTCTGGCGCTGACGGTGAATGTGCTGGCATCGTCGACGGGCGGGTGAAGGGCGGTGCGCGTCGACTGACGATCCGCTGCCATAACGATCACCTCGCACCTCAAACTCCGTCGCCCCCGCGAAGGCGGGGGCCCCGCTTTCTTGCGTCCGGCTCGAAGGAAAGCGGGATCCCCGCCTTCGCGGGGATGACGAAGTGTGTTGTGCGGCGTTTGGTTATGAAATGCTGTTTGACAGCCCAGTCGTTCAGCGCAGTTCCTTGCGGATCATCAGCTTCAGCCCCGACCATACCGCATCTACCGCGCAGACTTTCACATCCACCCAGCCCATCGGTAGGCAGATTTCGCGGATCGCATCCTCGGTAATGTCGGTGGGGACCTTGGAGGCCTTCTTCGGCCAGCTTACCCAGACGAATCCGTCCGGCGCGATCGTATGGCGCAGGCGGGTCAGCAATTCTGCCATCTCCGCCCGGCTGGCGGTGAAGATGTGCGCGGCCTGCATGCCCGGCGCAGGCGTGGGTAGAATCAGAAGCCCGGCCTCACCGATTTCCGTGCGCACGCTTTCGGGCATCGCATGGAACCAGACGGTGAGGCCGGGCTTGAACGACAGTTTCTGGGCCAGCGGGGTACCGGAGTAACCCGCCGGCACCGGATCAGGCTTCCATCCAGTCCTTGAAGAAGGCTTCGTTGGCCTGCTTCAGGGCGGAGATTTCGACGCCGGCGACCGTGGTGCCGCCGACCGTGCCGATCTTCACCGTGCCGGGAAGGGCGGTGCCGGCTGGAGCGGTCACGACATAGCGCGACTGGTCTTCGCCGAACGCTTCCGCCGTGGTCAGCGCGTTGTCGAGTTCGACGCCAAGGCCGCTGGCCATCGCCATTTCGGCCAGTGCGACCAGAAGGCCGCCGTCGCTGACGTCATGGACGGCCGTGACCTTGCCCGCTGCGATCCAGTCGCGGATCGAGGCGCCGTTTTCGGCTTCGGCCTTGAGGTCGACCTTGGGCGCGTCACCGGCTTCCTGGCCGGCAATCTCGCGCAGCCAGATCGACTGGCCGAGGTGCGAGCCCAATTTGCCATCTGGGCCGCCGAGCACGAAGACATCGTCGCCGGCGTTCTTGAACGCGACGGTCGCCATCTTTTCGTGGTCGCCCAGCAGGCCGACGCCGCCGATGGCCGGGGTCGGCAGGATCGCCGAACCGCCGCCGGTGGCCTTCAATTCGTTGTAGAGCGAGACGTTGCCCGAGACGATCGGATAGTCGAGCGCGCGGCACGCATCGCCCATGCCGTTCAGGCAGCCGACGATCTGCGCCATGATTTCAGGGCGCTGCGGGTTCGCGAAGTTCAGGCAGTTGGTGATGGCGAGCGGAAGGCCGCCGACTGCGCTGATGTTGCGATAGGTCTCGGCCACGGCCTGCTTGCCGCCCTCATAGGGGTCTGCATAGCAGTAGCGGGGCGAGCAGTCGGTGCTGATCGCCAGCGCCTTCTGCGTGTTGTGGATGCGCACCACGGCAGCGTCGCCGCCGGACTTCTGCATCGTGTCGCCGCCGACCTGGCTGTCGTACTGTTCCCAGATCCACTTGCGCGAGGCGAGGTCGACAGTGCCCATCAGCTTGAGCAGGTCGGCGCCCACGTCGGCGCTTTCCGCCACGTCGCCCATGGCTGGAACCTTGGCCCAGGCCTTGTATTCCTCCGCCGTGACGTAGGGGCGCTCATATTCCGGCGCGTCGTCGGCCAGCGGGCCGAGCGGAATGTCGCAAACCACTTCGCCGTTGAATTCGAGAACCATGTGGCCGGTGTCGGTCACTTCGCCGATCACGGCGAAATCGAGTTCCCACTTCTTGAAGATAGCCTCGGCCATGGCTTCCTTGCCCGGCTGAAGCACCATGAGCATGCGCTCCTGGCTTTCCGAGAGCATCATCTCGTAAGGCGTCATCGCCTCTTCGCGGCAGGGCACCTTGTTCATGTTCAGGCGAATGCCGGCGCCGCCCTTGCTGGCCATTTCGACCGAAGAGGAGGTGAGGCCGGCCGCGCCCATGTCCTGGATCGCGACGATGGCGTCAGTGGCCATGAGTTCGAGGCAGGCCTCGATCAGCAGCTTTTCGGTGAAGGGATCGCCCACCTGCACGGTCGGGCGCTTTTCCTCGGACTTCTCATCGAAGTCGGCCGAAGCCATGGTGGCGCCGTGGATGCCGTCGCGGCCGGTCTTCGAACCGACGTAGACGATCGGATTACCCAGGCCCGTGGCGGCCGAGTAGAAGATCTTGTCCGTCTCGGCCACGCCCACGGTCATGGCGTTGACCAGGATGTTGCCGTCGTAGGCCTTGTGGAAGTTCGTTTCGCCGCCAACGGTGGGCACACCCACGCAGTTGCCGTAGGAGCCGATGCCTTCGACCACGCCCTGAACCAGGTGCTTCATCTTCGGGTGGTCGGGCCGGCCGAAGCGCAGCGCGTTCATGTTGGCGACGGGGCGGGCGCCCATGGTGAAGACGTCGCGCAGAATGCCGCCGACGCCGGTGGCCGCGCCCTGGAAAGGCTCGATGTAGCTGGGGTGGTTGTGGCTTTCCATCTTGAAGATGGCGGCCTGTCCGTCACCGATGTCGATCACGCCGGCATTCTCGCCGGGGCCGCAGATGACCCAGGGTGCCTTGGTCGGCAGCTTCTTCAGATGGAAGCGGCTCGACTTGTACGAGCAATGCTCCGACCACATGACCGAGAAGATGCCGAGTTCGACAAGGTTCGGCTCTCGGCCAAGGGCGTTCAGGACGCGCTCGTATTCTTCGGGATTGAGGCCATGCGCCTCGACGACGTCAGGGGTGATTCCGCTCATGCGAGGCCCTTAGCCATGTCCGTCGCGGAGCGCTAGACGGCACGGACCCTGACATGAACTTTCACTTTCGGGCAAGGGCCCGTTGTGTCACATGAAGAGTGGCGATTGTCCGAATGAAATCAGGGGATTTATGCGAAAAATCACTGCAACTCTCGTCATGGCGTTCGGACTGGCGGCGGCAGGTTCCGCACAGGCCGCCCCAGTCGCAGAGGACGCGAAGGCCGAAACGCCGATGGTGACCGCGAAGTCGCCGGACAGCATCGTCAAGGCATTGCAGGACGCTGGATACCGGGCGCAACTGTCGAAGGATTCGACCGGCGACCCCCTGATCAAGAGCGCGTCTTCAGGCTCGAACTTCTCCATCACGTTCTATGGTTGCACCGACGGTGCCGATTGCTCCAGCGTCCAGTTCTACGCCGGGTGGACCGAGGCGACGCATTGCAGCCTGGAAACCATGAACACGTTCGCGCAGAAGTATCGCTTCGTCACGCCGCTGGTGGACGATGATAAGGACTGCGTGATCCAGTACGATCTCAATCTGGACGAGGGCGGGATGAGCCAGGCGCTGTTCCTGGATACGCTGGAATTCTGGACCGATACGATGTCCACTTTCAAAGACTATATTTACCAGGAATGACGAGGAAAATCCGCGATTTCCCGGTGAAGGGACGGTTGTTCCGGCAACTGCGGACGTGGAAACCGGGAAAGCGCGGATTGCTCCCTTGACCGGCCGATGCGGCAAGGCCATTGCTGGGCCATGGTCGAGGATACAGAAACCATCGAAAGTCTGAGCTTCGAAGACGCGCTGCGCGAGCTTGAAGGCATCGTGCGGCGCCTCGAAAGCGGTGATGTGCCGCTGGAGGATTCGATTACGCTCTACGAAAAGGGTGAGCGTTTGCGCCAGCACTGCCAGAAGCGGCTCGATGCCGCACAGGCCCGGATCGAGCGAATCGTGGCCGGCCCCGATGGCGCGCCGACCGCCACGCAGCCGTTCGACGCGGCGGAACACTGATATCGTGCCGGAGGTCGGGGTGAGCGATCAGCTCCTCGCCGAAGGGCTCGCCACGATTGCGGACGAGATCGATCGTGCGTTCGATGCCCTTTTGCCCGTTCCGGACGATCAGCGCGGGCGCTTGTTCGAAGCGATGCGCTATGCGGCGATCGGGGGCGGCAAGCGCCTGCGTCCGCTGCTGCTGACCTCGGTTGCCGAAATGTATGGCGTGGTGCGCGAGGCTGCCGTTCGTGCGGCGATCGCCATCGAATCGATCCATGTCTATTCGCTGATCCACGACGATCTGCCGTGCATGGACGACGATGCCGTACGCCATGGCAAGCCGACCGTTCATCTCGCTTTCGATGAGGCTACGGCCGTTCTGGCCGGCGATTCGCTGCTGTCCTTCGCATTCGAGGTGTTGAGCGATCCGGCAACCACGGCCGATCCCTTCACCCGGATCGAACTGGTGCAGGCGCTGGCCCATGCCAGCGGTGCCCATGGCATGGCCGGCGGGCAGATGATGGACCTCGTTGCCGAAACCAGCGAGTTCGACCTGCAGACGGTAACCCGCCTTCAGCAGATGAAGACCGGCGCTCTGCTTGCCGCCTCCGTCGAAATGGGGGCGATCCTGGGGCGCATTCCGCCGGAGGGCCGCACGCATCTGCGCGGCTATGCCCGCGACATCGGCCTGGCGTTCCAGATTGCCGACGATCTCATCGATCATGAAGGCAATGCGGAAGTCGCCGGCAAGGCCGTGGGCAAGGACGCGGCGGCGGGCAAGGAGACCTTCGTTTCGCTGCTCGGCCCGGACCGGGCGCGGGAACAGGCCCGCATGCTGGTCGAGCAAGCAATCGGCCATCTGGCGCAGCACGGCAAGGAAGCCGATCTGCTGCGCGCGGTGGCGCGCTACATCATCGAGAGGGATCATTGATGAGTTTGGGGGAGCGCATCGGGGTCTATCCCGGCACTTTCGATCCGATCACGCTGGGCCACGCCGATATCATCCGGCGCGGTTCCAAGCTGGTTGATCGGCTGATCATCGGGGTAACGACCAACCCTTCCAAGAATCCGCTTTTCACGCCTGAAGAGCGCATGGCCATGGTGGAACGCGAAGCGGCGGCCATGGGGATCGACAACGTGACTGTGGTCGGTTTCAACGCGCTGCTGATGAAGTTCGCGCAGAAGCAGGGCGCGACCGTTATAGTGCGAGGCCTGCGCGCGGTTGCCGATTTCGAATACGAGTATCAGATGGCCGGGATGAACCAGCAGCTGAACCCGAACATCGAGACGGTCTTCCTCATGGCCGATGTCAGCCTTCAGCCGATCGCTTCCAAGCTGGTGAAGGAAATCGCCACGTTCGGGGGCGATATCTCGCGGTTCGTCAGCCCGGCCGTGCGTGAGGATGTTGTCGCCCGCATCGCTGCGCAAGGCCTCCAGGGCGACTACTGAGAACGCTTGCGACAAATTCATTCATTGTCACGTCAGGCCGCGCGCTCTATCGCCGCGAGCCTGCACGGCTTCCTTCAGTGAGTAATCGATGACGTTTCGCCTGACTATTGCCACGACCATGATCGGCCTTGCGCTGGCAGCGACGCCCGCTCTGGCGAAGAAGAAGAAGGAAGCACCCGTTCCGGAGGCGGCCCCTACGGCTGCCCCAGCACCTGCACCGGTTCTTTCCGTCCTCGTCGATACCGACATCACGCACGAGCCGGAAAACGTGCTGCTGCTGGACCTGTCGGACGGTGGCCGCGTCGCCATTCGCCTGATGCCGCAGTGGGCGCCGCACCACGTAGAGCGGATCAAGACGCTTACCGAGCAGGGCTTCTACAACGGCATCATCTTCCACCGCGTGATCGAAGGCTTCATGGCGCAGACCGGTGACCCGACGGGCACCGGTCAGGGCGGATCGAAGCTGCCCGACCTTCAGGCCGAGTTCAACTCGATCCCGAACGTGCGCGGCATGGTGGCAATGGCGCGCACCAACGAGCCGAACAGCGCGAACAGCCAGTTCTTCATCGTGTTCTATCCGCGCTTCTCGCTCGATCATAAGTACACCGTGTTTGGCCGCGTGATTTCGGGCATGCAGTACGTGGACGCGATCCAGCGCGGCGAGCCGCCGGCGAACCCGACCAAGATCGTGCAGGCTTCGATGGCTTCGGACAACAAGGCGCCGCCGCCGGCCGCGCCTGCCGCTCCGGCCGCCACCACGATCACCGCCGATCAGCTGAGCAAGTCGAAGTCGAACTGATTTTCTCCGAAAGGGGATGACGTAACGATGGCGCGCGCCTAGACGCGCGCCATGCGCGTTGACCTTTTCGACTTCGATCTACCGACCGAGAACATTGCCCTGAGGCCCGCCCGCCCGCGCGATTCCGCGCGGATGCTGGTGGTGGAAGGGGCCGGCGAGGGCCCATTGGTCGATCGCCACGTCCATGATCTGCCCGGCATCCTGCGCGCCGGCGACATCCTGGTATTCAACGATACCCGCGTCATTCCCGCCCAGCTCGAAGGGCGGCGGGGAGAGGCGAAGATCGGCGCGACACTCCACAAGCGCGTGGACTTGCGCCGTTGGCAGGCTTTCGTCCGCAATGCCAAGCGCCTGAAGTCGGGCGACCGGGTGGAATTTCCCGCCGACGTTACCGCGATTGCCGAGCAGCGGTTGGACGACGGCAGCTGGATCCTGCTGTTCGAGGGCGACGAGCCGGTCGAAGTGCTGCTGGAACGGGCAGGGCGCATGCCGCTGCCGCCCTATATCGCCGGCAAGCGTGAAACCGACGAGGCAGACCGCAGCGACTACCAGACGATGTTCGCCGAAAAGGATGGTGCCGTGGCCGCGCCCACCGCATCGCTTCATTTCACGCCGGAATTGATGGAGCGGCTGGAAGCCGCCGGGATCGAGCGGGAGACGCTGACCCTGCATGTGGGCGCGGGCACGTTCCTGCCGGTGAAGGCGGACGATACGCAGGATCACAAAATGCACGCCGAATGGGGCAGCATCGATCAGGCGACTGCGGATCGCCTGAACGCGGCCCGCGCGGCCGGCCATCGCGTCATCGCCGTGGGCACCACCAGCCTGCGCCTGCTGGAAAGCGCCACGGGCGAGGATGGCGTGATCCGCCCGTTCGAGGGCGACACCGCGATCTTCATCACCCCCGGCTATCGCTTCAAGGCGATCGACGGGCTGATGACCAATTTCCACCTGCCCAAATCCACGTTGTTCATGCTGGTTTCCGCGCTGATGGGGCTGGAACGCATGCAGTCGGTCTATGCCCACGCGATCGAGGACGGCTACCGCTTCTACTCCTACGGGGATTCGAGCATTCTTTTGCCCTGAAAGGACTTGGAACCGTCATCGGTTTCGCGCATCACGCGCTCATGCAAGTTATCCTCGAAATCAAAGGTCTCACAAAGACCTACGATACCGGCTTCACGGCGCTGCACGGTGTAGACCTTTCGATCAACAAGGGCGAGATTTTCGCGCTGCTTGGGCCGAACGGCGCGGGCAAGACGACGCTGATCGGCGCGGTATGCGGGCTCGTTCGTCCCAGTAGCGGTACGATCGATGCCTTCGGCGAAGACATGGCGCGCCATTGGCGCCGCTTGCGCGCCCGCATCGGCCTGGTTCCGCAGGAACTGGCGACCGACATGTTCGAAACCGTGATTCATTCGGTCAATTATTCGCGCGGCCTGTTCGGCCTGGCGCCCGATCCCGCACGGATCGAGGAAATCCTGCGCGCGCTCAGCCTGTGGGACAAGCGCAACGACCAGATCCGTGCGCTCTCAGGCGGGATGAAGCGCCGCGTGCTGATCGCCAAGGCACTGGCGCATGAGCCCGAACTGCTGTTCCTGGACGAGCCCACCGCCGGCGTCGACGTGGAGCTGCGGCGCGACATGTGGGCGCAGATCGCCCAGCTTCGCGATCGGGGCACGACGATCATCCTCACCACCCACTATATCGAGGAGGCCGAGGAAATGGCCGACCGTGTGGGCATCATTCAGGACGGCCGTATCCGCATGGTGGAGGAAACGCGCTCGCTGATGAAGCGGCTGGGCCGGACGGAAGCGCATATCGCGCTGGCCGCGCCGCTGACCGCCGTGCCCGATGTTCTGGAGGGACTGAACGTCAGCCTGGCCGATGACGGTCTGGAACTTGTCTATCGCGGCGGTGACGGATCGGGGCAGGGCAAGGCGGAAGTGGCGCAACTTACCAAGCGCCTTGTCGCGGCGGGCATCGACTACACCGCGATCGACATCCGCGAATCGAGCCTTGAAGACATCTTCGTCGATCTTCTGGAAGGAGCGGCGGCATGATCGCCTTCAACGCGCGCAGCACCTGGACCATCTACAAGCGTGAGGTCATGCGTGCGATGCGCACGGCCATGCAGTCCATCCTTGGGCCGGTTCTGACCACGGTGCTCTATTTCGTCGTCTTTGGCGCGGCGATCGGTGGCCGGATGCAATCGGGCATGGCGGAGGTCAACTACGGTGCCTTCATCGTGCCCGGCCTGCTGTTGCTGACCCTGTTGGGCGAGAGCGTTTCGAACGGCAGCTTCGGCATCTATATGCCGCGCTTCACCGGTGCGATCTACGAACTGCTCTCGGCGCCGGTCGGCGTTGCCGAAACGCTTATCGGCTTCGTTGGCGCGGCGGCGACAAAGTCGCTTATCCTCGCCGCGATCATCCTGACCACGGCAACGTTCTTCGTGGACTACACCATCGTCCACCCGTTCTACACGCTGGGTTTCATCCTGCTGGTTTCGGCCACATTCTCGCTCTTCGGCTTCATTCTGGGCATCTGGGCGGACAGTTTCGAAAAGCTGGGGATCGTGCCGGTGCTGTTCGTGGTGCCGCTGACCTTTCTGGGCGGCACTTTCTATTCGATCGACATGCTGCCAGAGCCCTGGCGCTCGGTGGCGATGGTCAATCCGGTGGTCTATCTGGTGAACGGGTTGCGCTGGTGCTTCTACGGCAAGTCCGATTTTCCGATCGGCATTTCGCTGGCAATGACGCTGGCGTTTCTGGCGGCCTGTGTGGTCCTGATAGCCTGGATTTTCCGGACCGGGTGGCGTCTGCGCGCCTGACGAACAACTGCCCGAATTGGGTGACTGAAGGGGGGACGGCCTGAGGGGGCAGGGACCAGAGTGGATACTTGATTACTATGTCGATGCGTTTGATGGGTCTGCCGTTGCTGTTCGCTGCCGTTCCGGCGCAGGCGCAGACCCCCATTCACCTTCCTCCCGCGCCCGAAGTGGTGCCCTTCGTCGTGCCGATCTGGTCGGTGGAACTGCCGGCCTATCCCTGGCCCATCCCTTTCGTTCCGGCTGGTCCGCCGCGGCTGCCGGAGAACGTGCGCGCCATGCTCGAATCGGCGATCCGCACCGGTGATTCGGCAACCGTCGCCGCCGTCGTGAAAGTTGCGATCGACACGCAGCCTTACGACAAGGACGAGATCCGGGCGATGCAGAAGGCCTTCAATGACGAGGCTGCGCGCCAGCTCGCCGCCAAGGCCAATGCGGAAACCCAGCGCATCCGCAATTCGGACATTCTGGAACTCTGGACTGGCAAAGTGGAACTGGGCGCGTTCCGGGCGACCGGCAACACCAGCAATTTCGGCTACAGCGGTGCGCTGAATCTCGATCGCAAGGGTATCAACTGGCAGCACACGATCCAGGCCACCGCCGATTACCAGAAGGACCGGGGCACGGTAACGCGTGAGCAGTATCTTGCCAGCTATCAGGCGCGCTACACGCTGAACGACGGCCTGTTCACTTTCGGCCGCACCCAGTGGGAAAGCAACAAGATCCAGGGGTATTACGACCGTTATTCGCTTTCGACCGGGCTTGGTTACCGCGTGATCAAGCGCAAGGACCTGACCCTTTCGATGGAATTGGGGCCGGCCGTGCGCCGCACGCTCTACGTTACCGATCCGGCCGAAACCACGTGGTCGACACTGGCTTCGCTCGATTTCGCCTGGAACGTCGACAATGCGGTGAAGTTTACACAGACGGCTTCGTCCTACATCGAGACGGGCAACAGCACCTTCACGACGAATACCGGGATCGAGGCCGGAATGTCGAAGCACCTGAAGGCCAAACTGTCCTATTCGTTCGAACATGAGACCTCGCCACCGGATGGAACGCTGAAGACGGACACGATCTCGCGCTTCTCGCTGGTCTACGGCTTCTGAATTGGATAACGGGCGGGGCATGAACCCCCGTTTCGAATTCTCCATCCACGCCACCGACGGCAAGGCCCGCACCGGCGTCATCAAGATGCGTCGCGGCGAAATCCGCACGCCCGCCTTCATGCCGGTCGGCACTGCCGCCACCGTGAAGGCGATGAAGCCGCAGGACGTGCGCGCCACCGGCGCGGACATCATCCTGGGCAACACCTATCACCTGATGCTGCGCCCTGGTGCGGAACGCGTCGCCCGGCTGGGCGGGCTGCACAAGTTCATGAACTGGGATCGACCGATCCTGACGGACAGTGGCGGCTATCAGGTGATGAGCCTGTCGGACCTCCGCAAGATCACCGAGAATGGCGTGACGTTCGCCAGCCACCTCGACGGTTCGCGCCATTTGCTGACGCCTGAGCGTTCGATGGAAATCCAGCGCCTGCTCGGCTCGGATATCGTCATGTGCTTTGACGAATGCCCGAAGATCGACCAGCCGCGCGACGTGATCGCGCGCTCGATGGAAATGTCGATGCGCTGGGCGAAGCGCAGCCGCGACGGTTTCGACAGCGGCGGCGAGCATGCGGCCAATTCGGCGCTGTTCGGTATCCAGCAGGGCGCGCTGGACGAAGGGCTACGCAAGGCATCGGCCGACGCGCTGATGGACATCGGCTTCGACGGCTATGCCATCGGCGGCCTTGCCGTGGGTGAGGGGCAGGAGGCGATGTTCGCCACGCTGGAATTCGCGCCCCAGCAGCTTCCGGCGGACCGTCCACGCTACCTGATGGGCGTGGGCAAGCCGGACGACCTGGTTGGCGCAGTGGAGCGCGGCGTGGACATGTTCGACTGCGTGCTGCCCAGCCGTTCTGGCCGCAACGGGCAGGCCTTCACCTGGAATGGCCCCCTCAACTTGCGCAATGCCAAGCATGCGGAAGATTCCAACCCGCTGGACGATCGCTGCAAGTGCCCCACTTGCGCCACGTACAGCCGCGCCTACCTGCACCACCTCGTGAAGGCAGGAGAGATCCTGGGATCGATGCTGATGACCGAGCACAACATTTCGTTCTATCAGCAACTGATGCAGGGCATGCGCGATGCCATCGCCGAAAGCCGTTTCGCGGCCTTCGCGGCGGATTTCCGGCGCGATTATTTCGGCTGAGATGTCGGTAATTTAACTTTCTCCTCCGATTGAGGCGGCGCTATCGTGCCAGTTTTGATCGGGGGGATTTCATGAAAAGGTTCGTTGCGTCGGCTTCGCTCGCGGCGCTCGTATGCGGTTGCCTGGCTGCCGGGGCGCAGGCGGCCGCGCCGACGCAGGTCGAGGGTGTGGAGACCGTTGCCGCTCTCTTCGGCGCACGGGAGGCCGTGCACGGCGCAACCCTCTCTCCCAACGGCATGAAGATCGCGATGGTCCAGTCGATCGGCACCGGCGGCACGGCCGTTGCCGTGGCCGAATACGACAAGGACCCCAAGCTTCGTACGCTGGTGATCTCCAGCAGCGCGGCGGAGAAGATCCGCCATTGTTCCTGGCCTTCGGACAGCGAACTGGTTTGCAGCGTTTCGGTCGCGGACAAGGACCTGAACTCTTACACCCGGCTTATCGCGCTCTATCTGGACGGCAGGCCCATGAAGGTGGTCACTGCGGCGGAAAGCTCGCGCGCGCTGGGTTTCACTTGGTACGGCGGCGATGTCATCGACTGGACGGGCGCAAAGCCGGGCGAAGTGCTGATGCTGCGCCAGTACGTGCCTGAACGGGAAATCGGCACCCACCTTGCCAGTTCGCTCGAAGGTTTGGGTGTCGAAAGCGTGGACGTCCGCTCGCTGCGCCGCACGACGGTGGAGAAGCCCGTTCCGGATGCGATGGACTACATCACCGACGGGCGCGGCTCGGTTCGGATAAGGGGCCTCAATCCCACCACCAGCGGCGGCTACGACACCAACGTCATCAACTACTTCTATCGGACGAAAGATGCGCGCTCTTGGGACCTGCTCAGCAAGGTAACCTTCAACGCTTCCGGCTCGACGACCGGATTTCAGCCGGTTGCGGTCGATCCGACGCTGGATGCCGCCTACGGTTTCGATCGCAAGGACGGCTTTATGGCGCTCTATCGCGAGAAGCTGGACGGCAGCAAGGCGCGCGAACTGGTCTTCAGCCAACCCGGGATCGAAGTGGACGATCTGGTTCGCCTGGGCCGGGGGCAGCGGGTCGTCGGCGTTTCCTATGCAGGCGATTATCGCAAGGTGGAGTATTTCGACTCTGAGCTCGCCTCACTGCGGAAGGCTTTGGGCAAGGCTCTGCCCGGCGGGCCTTCGGTGGATTTCATCGATTCGAGCGAGGACGAGAGCAAGCTGGTGACGTTCGTCGGCAGCGACGTCGACCCGGGCCGATACTACCTTTACGACAAGGGATCGCGGCATCTTGAAGAAGTCCTGCCGCTGCGGCCCGGACTTGCAGGACGCAAGCTGGCCGAGATGAAGCCGGTGCAGTTTCCAGCGGCTGACGGCACGATGATCCCCGGATACCTGACCCTCCCGCCGGGCAGCGATGGCAAGAACCTGCCGGCGATCGTCATGCCGCACGGCGGCCCTTCCTCGCGCGACGAATGGGGCTTCGACTGGCTGGTGCAGTTCTTCGCTGCGCGCGGTTTTGCTGTGCTTCAGCCGAATTTCCGTGGATCGGCAGGCTTTGGCGAGGCGTGGTTCGAGAAGAACGGCTTCCAGTCCTGGCGAACCGCCGTGGGTGACGTCGACGATGCGGGACGCTGGCTGCTGTCGAGCGGGGTGGCCGCAAAGGGCAAGCTGGCGATCGTCGGCTGGTCCTATGGCGGTTATGCCGCGCTTCAATCGGGCGTGCTTGATCCCGGGCTCTACAAGGCAATCGTGGCGATTGCGCCGGTGACCGATCTCAGCGCCCTGCGGCAGGATCACGTCACCCGCACTGACTACCGTCTGGTCGACCAGCAGATCGGCTCCGGGCCGCACGTGACGCAAGGGTCGCCCGCGCAGAATGCCGCCGCGATCCAGGTGCCTGTGCTGATGTTCCACGGAGAGTGGGACCTGAACGTCAATGTCCGCCAGTCGCAGATGATGGAGCGGCGTTTGCGGGACGCCGGAAAGCAGGTGGAACTGGTAACGTTCCCGGGGCTTGCGCATTCACTGGACGACAGTGCGGCGCGCACCAAAGTCCTGCAGCAGAGCGACAGCTTCCTTCGTCAGGCGATGGGGCTTTAAGAGGGATGTTGGAGCGGCGGATCCGGTTTTGGGCCGGATCCGCCGTTTCAGCTCAGGCCTTGCTGCATTCCAGCGTCGTTTCGGGATAAGCCACGAAACGGCCCGAGCGGGGATCGAGGAAACCGGCGCCGATGCGGCTGGCGAAGCGCTGTGCCATTTCGAGCGTGGCGTACCATTTGCCGGTGTGATGCGGGGTGACGAATTTGAATCGAGACATGGTGCTGGTCCAATGCCTGCGATCCGTGTCGGTTCCCTGACAGTTCGCTCATCCCGCCGCAAATTCAGGCACTTCGTCGCAGGGCAACAATTCCTCACAAACAAAAAAGGGCGGCTCCGAAGAGCCGCCCTTCCTATTTCTGGTCGAAAGACCCGAAACTTAGCGCGAGTAGAACTCGACGACCAGGTTCGGTTCCATCTTCACCGGATAGGGCACTTCGTCCAGCGTCGGAACGCGAACGAAGGTCACCTTGTCGGTGCCGTCCTGAGCGACGTAGTCGGGGACGTCACGCTCGGGCAGAGCCTGCGCTTCGACGATCAGGGCCATTTCCTTGGCCTTGTTGCCGAGGCTGATGATGTCACCAACCTTCACGCGACGCGAAGCGATGTTGCACTTCACGCCGTTGACGCGGATGTGGCCGTGCGAAACGATCTGGCGAGCCGCGAAGATGGTCGGCGCGAACTTGGAACGGTACACGACCATGTCCAGGCGCTGCTCGAGCAGGCCGATCAGGTTCTGGCCGGTGTCGCCCTTCATGCGCGAGGCTTCCTGGTAGGTAGCCTTGAACTGCTTCTCGGTCACGTCGCCGTAGTAGCCCTTGAGCTTCTGCTTGGCGCGCAGCTGCAGACCGTAGTCCGACAGCTTGCCCTTGCGGCGCTGGCCGTGCTGGCCGGGGCCGTAGCTGCGGCGGTTGACCGAGCTCTTCGGGCGACCCCAGATGTTCTCGCCCATGCGACGGTCGAGTTTGTACTTGGCGCTCTTGCGCTTCGACATAAGTCGTCTCCTTTTCTGCTTGCCGCCTCCACTGTGGAAGCGATCCATGTTTTCCCGGGGCGCACCATTCCGCCTATTTCGCGGAATGCGGCCGCCGCTTCACCGGGGTGCGGGGCCGAATGGACAGACCTGTCAAGAAGGCAGGCGCCATGTGAAGGGGTGCCCCATACGGGCTCGGGCAGGAATGTCAAGCAAGACTGGTGGGGAACCCCATCAATCTCGCGGGCGACGGCTGTTTCCGAGGGCAGAGAGCACACCGCGAAGGGTGCGCACTTCGAGGTGATTCCAGCCCGGCTTCGTCAGAAGATTGCGCAAGGTCAGCCGGTTGGCCGCCGCGCGCGTTTCGGGCCAGAAATAGTTCTTGGGTTCGAGCAATTGCTCGAAATGGCCGATGAGGCCTTCCAATTCTTCTTGCGGGGCAGGGGGGAGCAATTCCTCCTGCGTGGGCTGCGCGAGTTCGCCGGACGCCGTTGCGCCCTTCGACCATTCATAGGCGCAAAGGATCACTGCCTGCGCCAGATTGAGCGAGGCGAATTCGGGATTGATCGGCACCGTCAGGATCGCGCGGGCGAGTGCGACATCCTCAGTCTCCAGTCCCGAACGCTCGGGGCCGAACACGTAGGCAGAGCGCCCTTGCGCTTCATGGACTTCGCGCGCGGCCTGTTCGGGCGTGACGACCGGCTTGGTGACGCCGCGCTTGCGCACGGTGGTGGCATATACGTTGGCGCAGTCCGCCACGGCTTCCGCCAGCGTCTCGAAGACTTCGGCGTGTTCCAGCACCACGTCCGCACCGGCAGCGGCGGGGCCGGCCGAGGGATTGGGCCAGCCATCGCGCGGAGCGACCAGGCGCATCTCTGCCAAACCGAAGTTGAGCATGGCGCGGGCGGCCTTGCCGATGTTTTCGCCCAGCTGCGGGCGGACCAGCACGATGACCGGCTTGTTCACGTCAGCCATTGTCAGCGTCCTTTGCAGCACCTTGACCTGCGACATCGCGCACGGTGCCTGCGAATGCCTCAAAATCGCGCGCTTCGTTGAAGGCGCGGTAGACGGAGGCGAAGCGGATATAGGCGACGGAATCGAGCTGGCGCAGCCCTTCCATCACCATCTCGCCGATTTCGCGCGACGGGACTTCGGATTCGCCCAGCGTTTCGACCTGGCGCTGCACGCCGGAGACGAGCTGGTCGATCTTCTCCCGCTCGATCCCGCGTTTGCGGCAAGCGAGGGTGACGGACTGCTCGATCTTCGCACGGTCGAACGGCTCGCGCGCATCGTCGCTCTTCACGACAGTGATCTCGCGAAGTTGGACGCGTTCGAACGTGGTGAACCGCGCGCCGCAGCTGGAACACTGGCGGCGGCGGCGGATCGCCGTGTTGTCCTCGGTCGGGCGGCTGTCCTTGACCTGAGAATCGTCGTGGGCGCAGAAAGGACAGCGCATTCAGTCAGTTACTTTCAATGCTTGGAAACAGTCTGCTTTGTGCTCAGGGGCGCACGCGCTTGTAGAACTGGTATCCCGCACCGACCGCAAGGCCGAGCGGGATCGAGACGAACGGCAGCACGGCACCGGCGACCGCCCCCGCCGCGCCCCAGATCAGCACCGGCTTGGTCGATGGATGGTCAAGGCCATCCTGCAGCATTCCGGCCAGCTCATGGCGGGCGTCGGAAATGAAATCACCAGTGTCGTTGGGGCGGTCAGGGTCGGTCATGGCACTAAGGCTCCTGAATCAGTCCTCGTAGATCGGGAATCGATCGCACAGCGCTTCAACGCGCGCGCGAACGTTCTGCTCCACCTGAGCGTCGCCCGCTTCGCCGCACTTGGCAAGGCCGTCGAGCACGTCGGCGACCATGTTGCCGATTTCGCGGAATTCTTCCGGACCGAAGCCGCGGGTGGTGCCGGCAGGCGAACCCACGCGGATGCCGCTGGTCTTCATCGGCGGCAGCGGATCGAAGGGGATGCCGTTCTTGTTGCAGGTGATGCCTGCACGTTCCAGCGCCTCATCCGCGTCCTTGCCGGTCACGCCCAGCGGAGAGAGGTCGATCAGGGCGAGGTGGGTGTCGGTGCCGCCCGAAACGATCGCTGCGCCACGCTCCTTGAGCGTTTCGGCGAGGACCTTGGCGTTCTCGATCACGCGCGCGGCGTAGTCCTTGAACTCGGGACGCAGCGCTTCACCGAAGGCAACGGCCTTGGCGGCGACGACGTGCATCAGCGGGCCGCCCTGCAGGCCGGGGAACACTGCCGAGTTGATCTTCTTCGCCAGCGCCTCGTCATTGGTGAGGATCATGCCGCCACGGGGGCCGCGCAGCGTCTTGTGCGTGGTGGTGGTGGCGATGTGCGCGTGCGGGAACGGCGAGGGGTGCAGGCCAGCGGCGACGAGGCCGGCGAAGTGCGCCATGTCGACCTGGAACAGCGCGCCAACGCTGTCGGCGATTTCGCGCATGCGCTTGAAGTCGATCACGCGCGGATAGGCGGAGCCGCCGGCAATGATCAGCTTGGGCTGGTGCTCCTTGGCCAGGGCCTCAACCTCATCGTAGTCGATCAGGTGGGTGTCCTTGGTCACGCCGTACTGCACGGCCTTGAACCACTTGCCCGAAAGCGCGGCGCGGGCGCCGTGGGTAAGGTGGCCGCCGGCATCGAGGCTCATGCCCATGATGGTGTCGCCCGGCTTCACGGTGGCGAGGAGCACGGCGCCGTTGGCCTGCGCCCCCGAGTGGGGCTGCACGTTGGCGAACTGGCAATCGAACAGCTGCTTGGCGCGTTCGATGGCCAGCGTCTCGACTTCGTCCGAAGGCTCACAACCCTGGTAGTAGCGCTTGCCGGGGTAACCCTCGGCATACTTGTTGGTCAGCACTGAGCCCTGGGCTTCGAGCACGGCCTTGGAAACGATGTTTTCCGAGGCGATCAGTTCGATCTGCTTGCGCTCACGCTTCAGCTCGTGGCCGATGGCCTTGGCGACGGCGGGGTCGCTGTCGGCAACGCCGTCAGTAAAGAAGCCGGCGGAACGGATGGCGGTTTCTACAGTCATGTTCGGGCTTCTCCGTTTCAGAAGACGGGGTTGGAAAGCTTTTCGACGCGGCCGGCGTGGCGTCCGCCACCGAACTCGGTCGAAAGGAATGCATCGAGGCAGGCCTTGGCCATGTCTTCGCCGGTCAGGCGAGCGCCCATGGCGATGACGTTGGCGTCGTTGTGTTCACGCGCCAGCGCGGCCGAAAGTGGCTCGGAGACGAGTGCACAGCGGCAGGCCGGGTCGCGGTTCACGGCGATCGAAATGCCGATGCCAGAGCCGCAGAGGGCGACGCCGAACTGGGCGGTGCCGTCAGCTACGACCGAGGCCAGCTTGTAGCCATAGTCGGGGTAGTCGACGCGGTCGGCGGTTTCGGGGCCGAGATCGGCGACTTCGTGGCCGAGTTCGATGAGGTATTCACGCAGGGTCGCCTTGAGGTCGACGGCGGCGTGGTCTGAAGCAATCGCAATGCGCATGGGATCGGTTTGCCTGTCCTGATGCGGGGAGTCGTTTGCGCACCCCCTTAGTCGTGAGTTCGTCGCAATGCCACCATTGTCGACAACACCGGTTGCAATTGCCGGAAGTGGGCCATTTGAACGGGATTTTCGAAGAAATGCGGGCGGAATGACGCGCTTTGGGCGGAACCGTGCTGCATTTCAAAGCTTTGCCGTCCACCTGGTTGGACCGGCCTGCAATTGACAGCCTTGGCGGCAGGACGGATGTTCTCCCTTTCTGCGAAGGGGTTAGCGGTGAAGTCGGCAAAGCTTTTGATCGTTTCGCTGCTTCTGGCGGTTGTCCTTGCCGTATTGGGGACGACACCGCCGCGATCCGCGCCTGTTAATGCCCCTGATGATGCGTTTTCGGCTGGCAGGGCAATGACGGCTATCGCCCAGATCGGTCGCGCGCCGCATCCCAGCGGTTCGGCGGAACATGAAGCACTGCGCGGTTATCTGATGAACCGATTCGGCGGATTCGGCATGGCCGTGCATACGCAGGAGGCGCTTTTCCCGGAGGATGCGCGGGACAAGCTGAACCATCGTAGCGGCGCGCAGATGGCGCAGATCCCGCTGGTCAATATCGTTGCAGTGTTGCCGGGCAAGGACCGCGATCTGCCGGCAGTGGCACTCATGGCGCATTACGACAGCGTATGGGGATCCCCGGCAGCGGCTGACGATGGCGCCGGTGTCGCCTCGATCCTGGAGACGATGCGCGCGCTTTCGCTGGACAAGGAGCGCCGCCGCGACGTGATCGTGGTGCTGACCGATGGTGAGGAAGTGGGGCTCAACGGTGCCCAGCTGTTCTTCGGCCAAGCGCCGGAGGCGAAGCGGATCGGTGCGCTGATCAACCTTGAGACGCGTGGAGGAGGGGGCAAGGCCAACCTGTTCCAGACCTCGGCGATGAATGGGGACGTGGCGCGGCTCTGGGCGTTGACCGCGCCGCATCCGGCGGGAACTTCGCTGGCGACGTTCATCTATAGCGTCTTGCCCAACGATACCGACCTGACCGTGGCGCTGCCGCATGGCTATGCGGCGTGGAACTTCGCGTTCATCGGCCGGCCGGGGCTTTATCATTCTCCGATGGCGACGCCGGCCAATCTCGATCAGGGTTCGTTACAGCAGATGGGCGAGCAGACGCTGGGCCTGGCACGCGCGATGGCCAAGGCGCCGGAACTGCCGGGCAAGTCGCCCGATATCGTGTTCTTCGACGTGTTCGGGCTGTTCGCCGTCCACTACGCGGTGTGGTGGGGCTGGGCGATGTTGGCGGTCGGTTTCGTGGGCTACGGAACACTGGCGTTGCGCCGTTTCGACGGGCGCGCATTTCTTGGCGGCGCGACGCGAATGCTGGGGTTGATCGTGGTGACCGCTGGCGTGCTCTATGCGCTCAACCTGCTTTCGGGGGCGGACGGTCCGGTCAATTACTACGATCGCCTTGCCGCGATCCCCAGGCTGCAGATCATGGCCTTCTGCACGAGCATTGCCGTGGCCGCGCTGTTGGTTGGACGGAAGCCGGATGGCGTGGCGGGTGAAGCGGGGCTGGTCTTGCCGGTGTTCCTGGCGGGCGTGGCGTTTCAGACTTTCGCTCCGGCCGCGGCTTATGTTCTGGCGGTGCCGCTTTTTCTGGGCGGCGTGGTGGCGCTGCTGCGCGCTTTCAATCGCGATAGCCTGGCGCGCGCGATGGGTGTGCTGGTTGCCGGCGTAGTCACGGGATACGCGTTGATGCTCGGCTATTCGCTTTTGCAGGCGGTTGGGCCGAGCTTGCCGATGGTCGCGGTTCTGCCGCTGGCCATCGCCGTTTGCGCGCTGTTGCCGCTGCGCGTGCCGCTTTCGCTGCGCGGATCGCAAGCGCTGGCGGTGCTGTTGGTGATGGCCTCTATAGGCGTTGCCCTATGGGTTCGGCTCGATGCGCCGGCGCCGACCGTCGCGGCCTACACCGACGCGCGCAAGGATACCGGACGGCGATAGCGCAAACGAAAACGCCCGCAACCGAGGTTGCGGGCGTTTTCAAAGTCTCTCTTTTCCGTCGAACTTACTGGTCGAGGAACGAGCGCATCTTGCGGCTGCGGCTCGGGTGCTTGAGCTTGCGCAGCGCTTTCGCCTCGATCTGGCGGATACGTTCGCGGGTGACCGAGAACTGCTGGCCGACTTCCTCAAGCGTGTGGTCGGTGTTCATGCCGATGCCGAAGCGCATGCGCAGCACGCGTTCCTCACGCGGGGTGAGCGAGGCAAGGACGCGGGTGACCGTTTCCTTGAGGTTTGCCTGGATCGCCGCGTCGACCGGGATGATCGCGTTCTTGTCCTCGATGAAGTCACCCAGGTGCGAATCTTCCTCATCACCGATCGGCGTTTCGAGGGAGATCGGCTCCTTGGCGATCTTCATCACCTTGCGCACCTTTTCGAGCGGCATCGACAGGCGCTCGGCCATTTCTTCCGGCGTGGGCTCGCGGCCCTGCTCGTGGAGGAACTGGCGGCTGGTGCGGACCAGCTTGTTGATCGTCTCGATCATGTGGACCGGGATACGGATCGTGCGGGCCTGATCAGCGATCGAACGCGTGATCGCCTGACGGATCCACCAGGTGGCGTAGGTCGAGAACTTGTAGCCGCGGCGGTACTCGAACTTGTCGACCGCCTTCATCAGGCCGATGTTGCCTTCCTGGATGAGGTCCAGGAACTGCAGGCCGCGGTTCGTGTATTTCTTGGCGATCGAGATCACCAGGCGCAGATTCGCCTCGACCATTTCCTTCTTGGCAATGCGCGCCTCGCGCTCGCCCTTCTGGACCATGTTGACGATGCGGCGGAATTCCGGAAGCGCCATGCCGGTGGCGGCGGCGATGTCCGAGACTTCCGAACGGATGCGCTCGACTGAATCGGCCTCGTTATCCGCGAAGGCGGCCCACTTCTTGTCCTTCTTGGACATGTCGGTGAGCCAGGTGTCGTCCAACTCGCGGCCCACGTAGGTTTCGAGGAAGTCGGCGCGCTTTACCTTGTGACGCTCCGCCAGGCGCAGCATCTGACCGCCAAGGGCGGTCAGGCGGCGGTTGAAGGCGTAGAGGTTGTCGACAAGGTATTCGATCTTCGTCGCGTGGAACTTCACCGATTCGACTTGCGCGGTCAGTTCCTCGCGCAGCGACTGGTACTGTTCTTCCTTGGCGGCGGGGAAATCGATGCCAAGTGCCAGCGCCTCCAGACGCTCCGACTGAAGGCGCTCGAAAGCCTGGAACAGCTCGGTGATGAGCATGAACTTCTCAAGCGCTTCGGGCTTGAGGGCCGCTTCCATCTGGGCGAGGCTGAGGGTGTTGTCCTCTTCCTCTTCCTCGGCCTGGCGCTTGGGGATCGGGTTGCCGTCCTCGTCCACCTCTTCCGAGTTGTCCTCGTCCGCATCGTCCTCGTCCTTGAAAGAGGGGCCGGCGGTGGCTTCGCTGATCTCGCCGTCCTCGTCGCTCTCGCCGTCCTCGTTAAGGCTTTCGGGCGCGGGTTCCTTGGACAGCATCGCGTCGAGATCGAGGATCTCGCGCAGCTGCATCTCACCGTTGTTGAGTGCTTCGGACCACTGGATGATCGCGTGGAAGGTGATCGGGCTCTCGCAGAGGCCCAGGATCATCATGTCGCGGCCGGATTCGATACGCTTGGCGATGGCGATTTCGCCTTCGCGACTGAGCAGTTCGACCGCGCCCATCTCGCGCAGGTACATGCGCACGGGGTCGTCGGTACGCTCGACCGTTTCCTTCTTCTTCGCGTCCACGACCATGCGCGGGGCGGTATCGTCGGAATCGACTTCCTCGACATCGTCGTCCGAATCGGCCTGGCCATCGGCGTCTTCGTCACTCTCGACGATGTTGACGCCCATTTCCGAGATCGCGGCCATAATGTCCTCGATCTGGTCGGTGGACATCTGGTCTTGAGGGAGAGCCTCATTCAGTTCGTCAACAGTGATGACCCCCCGACGCTTGGCGCGGGCAATCAGCTTCTTGATCGAAGCCTCATTGAGGTCGATCAGCGGCGCATCGTCGTTGGTATCGCCGGTGTTGTCGTTCTTGCTCATTCTTCCGCCGTATCCCCGTGCATTCGTCCCGATTATACCATCAGGAAGACGCCGCCTGTCTTGTCGCCATTTGCCTGAGACGACTATCAAATTCCAGCTTTCTCTTGAGGAGACGTTGCTGTTCGGCAAAAGCTTCATCCGACAGCTCGCTTTCGAACCGTGCCGTCGCCTGCGCCAATGCCGCCTCCAGAACCGGGCGCTCCACCAAGAGGTCGATCGCCTGCACAAGATCCTCTGCCGCCTGATCCGCGCCGGTATCGGGATTTAAGAACCCGAAGCGCAATCCTGAGTATTCTGCGGTGCCGGGGATCTCCAGGCCACTATTCGCCAATATGGTAGCAAGAACATCGCTTTCAAGCCGTTCGTTCACACGGTGGCTCACATCGTGGCAATCGAGCAGCAAGGCGAAACGGGGATCGAGCCCGGGCGTGCGCGCCAGCGCTTCCGCATGGCGGGCGATCTGATCCGGCCACTGGATGAGCCCGGCCAGGATCGCGGAGGACAGGGCATCGCGTGACCCGCCCGATATCGCCCGGCGCAGACGTTCAAGCGATTCGGGGTCGGATTCGGGGATCGGGCTCCAGCGGCCTTTCTGGAAGTTGCCACGACCCCCGCCACGCTGCTGGTTCGGGCGGAATTGACCGCCGCCACCTTGCCCGCCGCCGCCCTGCTGCCAGCGGCTCTCGCGCTTGGGGAAGGCGAATTCGGAATAGCGGTCCTGCAACTCGCGCCGGTAGAGGCTGGCAATATCGGGATGCTGGATCGCATCGACATGCGCCATGAGGCGTGCCTTCAGGCCGGCCTTGTCCTCTGGCGTGGTAAGCGGCTGGGCATCGCGCTCCACTTCCCAAAGCACTTCGATCAGGCTCTTGGCCGAGTTCAGCACCTCTTCCATGACGCGCGCGCCCTTCGCCTTGATGAGATCGTCGGGGTCGAGCCCTTCGGGCAGGCGGACGATTCGCAAGGAGTGGGCAGGGCGCAGCAAGGGCAGGGCGCGGGTGACGGCGCGCATCGCCGCGCGCTGCCCGGCGGCGTCACCGTCGAAGCAGAGAACCGGCATCTCGACATGGCGCCACAGCATCTCGATCTGCTGCTCGGTCAGCGCGGTGCCCAGCGGGGCGACGCATTCGCCGATTCCGGCTGCCGCCATCGCCACGACGTCCATATAGCCTTCCACCACCACCATCCGGCCCGACTGGCGCGCGGCGGGCGCGGCGCGGTGGAGGTTGTAGAGGGTGCGCCCCTTGTCGAAGAGGGGGGTGTCCGGAGAGTTCAGATACTTCGGCGCATCCGTCTTCTCCTTGGTGAGAATGCGGCCGCCGAAAGCGATGACGCGGCCGCGCGCATCCTCGATCGGCAGCATGAGGCGGCCACGAAAACGGTCATAGGGATCGCGGTTCTCCACCTCGATCCGCAGGCCCGCCTCGATCAGCATCGCCTCGGGAAACTTGCCCAGCGCTTCCTTCATCGCCTGCCGGCCTTCGGGGGCATAGCCGAAGCCGAAGCGTTGGAGGGTGTGGGCATCGAAGCCGCGCGTGCCGAGATAGGCACGCGCCGCCTCTCCGCCGGGCGAGGACAGGTTCTGCACGAACCAGCCTTGCGCGGCGGCCATCACGTCATGAAGCGTATCGCGCTTCTCTGCCGCCTTGGCCGCGCGCGGATCGGGGGCAGGGACGTCCATCCCCGCCTCGGCCGCCAGTTCCTTGACCGCGTCCATGAACGACAGGCCCTGATGGTCCGTCATCCAGCGGATCGCATCTCCATGTGCGCCGCAGCCAAAGCAGTGATAGAAGCCCTTTTCGTCGTTGACGGTGAAGCTTGGAGACTTCTCGTTATGAAACGGGCAGCAGGCCTTGAACTCGCGCCCCGCCTTGGTGAGGCGAGTTCGAGCGACCGATCAACGCAGACAGGGTGATCCGCGTGCGAAGCTGGTCGAGCCATTGAGGGGTAAGCACGGTCCTGCCGCCCGGTATCGTGTCAGGTCAGGCCAGCGCCGCCTTCACCCAGCCCGAAGCCTTGCCCATGTCGAGCTGGGTGCCGTGACGCGCCTTCAGCGCGGCGACCACCTTGCCCATGTCCTTCATGCTCTCGGCACCGACTTCGGCCTTGATGGCTTCGATCAGGGCCTTGGTTTCGTCCTCGGAGAGCTGGGCGGGGAGGAAGGTCTCGATCACGTCCAGCTCGGCCTGCTCTTCGGCGGCCTTCTCGGGACGGCCACCTTCTTCGAACAGCTGGATCGATTCGCGGCGCTGCTTCACCATCTTCTGCAGCACGTCGATCACCATGGCATCGTCGTCCGGAAGAGAATCGGCGGTGCGCAGTTCGATGTCGCGGTCCTTGATCTTGGCAAGGATGAGGCGAACCGCGGCGAGGCGCGGCTTGTCGCCCGCCTTCATCGCGGTGATCTGGGCGGCCTTGATCGAATCACGAAGCATTGTTTTCCTGCTGTTCTGCTGGTTTTGGGAAAGGGTGATGGCGCAAAAGTAGCAAGCCGCGCGCCAAATTGCACCTGTCGCGCCTTGACGCGGTGCACAACCCTGTCTAGCGGGCGGGCCTTAGCACACATAGTCAGAAACGCCGTAAACGGAGCGACCCACCATGGCCGACGCCGCATATACGCTTGCGCCCAAACCTGAAGGGGCGACAGGCGTTCTCGTCCTGAGCGATGGACACGTGGTCTGGGGCCGCGGCTTTGGAGCCGTCGGCGAAGCAGTCGGTGAAGTCTGCTTCAACACCGCGATGACCGGGTATCAGGAAGTGATGACTGACCCGTCCTACGCGGGCCAGATCGTCACGTTCACTTTCCCTCACATCGGCAATGTCGGTGTCAACGACGAGGATCTCGAATCCAAGGTCGATGGCGCCGTGGGCTGCGTCGTCCGCGAGGACGTTACCCTGCCTTCGAACTTCCGCTCTGCCGGTGAGTTCGGCGATTGGCTTGCCGCCAAGGGCAAAGTCGGCCTTTCCGGCGTCGACACCCGCGCGCTCACCCGCCGCATCCGCCTTCAGGGCGCGCCCAATGCGGTGATCGCCCATAACCCGGAGGGCGAGTTCGACATTCCAGCGCTGATCCAGCGCGCGCAGGAATGGCCCGGCCTCGAAGGCATGGACCTTGCCAAGATCGTCAGCCGCGAAATCCAGGAGGGCTGGGAAGGCTCGACCTGGGAACTCGGCCAGGGCTTCGGCGCCGCTGAGGGCGATACCCTCCCGCACGTCGTCGCCATCGATTACGGCGCGAAGGACAACATCTTCCGCAACCTGGTGAAGGCCGGCGCGCGCGTTACCGTGGTGCCTGCCGAAACCTCGCTCGACGCGATCCTCGCGCTGCAGCCGGCGGGCGTGTTCCTCTCCAACGGCCCGGGCGATCCCGCGGCGACCGGCGAATATGCCGTTCCCGTGATCCGCTCGCTGCTGGAGCGTGACGTGCCGATCTTCGGCATCTGCCTCGGTCACCAGATGCTCGGCCTTGCGGCCGGCGCCAAGACCTCGAAGATGCATCAGGGCCATCGCGGCGCCAACCACCCGGTGAAGCGCCTGGACGACGCGGTCGTCGAGATCACCTCGATGAACCACGGCTTCGCGGTCGACAACCAGACCCTGCCGGAGAACGTGGAGGAGACGCACGTTTCCCTGTTCGACGGTTCGAACTGCGGCATCTCGATCAAGGGCAAGAAGGCTTTCGGCGTGCAGTACCACCCCGAAGCCAGCCCCGGTCCGCAGGACAGCTTCTACCTCTTCGAAAAGTTCGTGGGGATGCTGGCCTGATGGGCGCAATGGGTCGGTTTCTTGCTGCGGCAGCAATGCCGTGCCCCGCATCGGCGATCATTGCCGGTGCGGACCAGCGAGATTTCGACCCGGCATGTCCCTTTGCTTATGCAGGCGGGAGCCCGGCCTTGGTGCCGGGAACCCATCAAAGGCAAGGGGCCATACGATGACCGACCTTATCGACCACATGCTCGCTTACTATATTGCCGGACAGGCTGCCGAACTCACGGTTGCGCCGCGGTTCTACCCCTACGGTGAACTGCAGCTCATCTTCGAGGACAAGATCTCGGTGGCCGTTCGCAAGTTCGGCCCCAAGGTGCGCAAGCATGCCAAGGAAGCCGGCAAGGCCTTCATCGATCGGATGCTCGAAACGGGCGCCTGGTCGACGACGGAGGGCGAGTACGGCGGTTCGATGCACCAGTTCCAGGCTGACCGATACCGCGCGGTGATCCGCGAGGAGCAGGACAGCAACCCGATCATTCTTCAAGCCAAGGCCGAAGGCCCAGATTACTGGGACAAGGCGTTTGGCGAGCTGGTGGCCTAGGCCGCCAGTCCGACATACAAGACACACAGGACACCCCAGGACAGCCCATGCCCAAGCGCACAGACATCTCCTCGATCCTCGTCATCGGCGCCGGCCCGATCATCATCGGCCAGGCCTGCGAATTCGACTATTCGGGGACGCAGGCGATCAAGGCGCTCAAGGAAGAGGGCTACCGGGTCGTCCTGGTGAACTCCAACCCGGCGACGATCATGACCGATCCGGACATGGCCGACGCCACCTATGTCGAGCCAATCACCCCGGAAGTGGTCGCCAAGATCATCGAGAAGGAGCGCCCTGATGCGGTGCTCCCGACGATGGGCGGGCAGACCGCGCTGAACTGCGCGCTGGCGCTGTTCAACGATGGTACGCTGGAGAAGTTCGGCGTGCAGATGATCGGCGCCGACGCCGACGCCATCGACAAGGCTGAGGATCGCCAGCGTTTCCGCGACGCGATGGATAAGATCGGCCTCAACTCGGCCCGTTCGGGCGTGGCGCACACCCTGGACGAGGCGTTCAAGGTGCTGGAAACCACCGGCCTGCCTTCGATCATCCGTCCCAGCTTCACGATGGGCGGCACCGGCGGCGGCATCGCCTACAACAAGGCCGAGTTCGAGGCGATCGTCCGCTCCGGCCTCGATGCCTCTCCCACCACCGAAGTGCTGATCGAGGAATCGCTGCTCGGCTGGAAGGAGTATGAGATGGAGGTCGTGCGCGACAAGCACGACAACTGCATCATCATCTGCTCGATCGAAAACGTCGATCCGATGGGCGTCCACACCGGCGACTCGATCACCGTCGCCCCGGCGCTGACGCTGACCGACAAGGAATACCAGATCATGCGCAACGCCTCGATCGAGGTGCTGCGCGAGATCGGCGTCGAAACCGGCGGTTCCAACGTGCAGTTCGCGGTCAATCCGAAGGACGGCCGCCTGATCGTCATCGAGATGAACCCGCGCGTCTCGCGCTCGTCGGCGCTGGCATCGAAGGCTACCGGCTTCCCGATCGCGCGCGTCGCGGCGAAGCTGGCCGTGGGCTTCACGCTCGACGAGATCATGAACGAGATCACCGGCGCCACGCCGGCCGCGTTCGAGCCGACGATCGACTACGTCGTCACCAAGATCCCGCGCTTCGCTTTCGAGAAGTTCAAGGGCGCCAAGAACGATCTGACCACCGCGATGAAGTCGGTCGGTGAAGTCATGGCGATCGGCCGCAACATCAAGGAATCGATGCAGAAGGCCCTGCGCGGCCTGGAAACCGGTCTCGACGGTTTCAACCGCGTGGTCGAACTGGAAGGCGCCGGGCGTGACGTGATCACCGCCGCGCTCTCCAAGGCGACGCCGGACCGTCTGCTGGTGGCGGCTCAGGCCTTCCGCGAAGGCTTCTCGGTCGACGAGATCCACGCGATCGCGCACTACGATAAGTGGTTCCTGCGCCACATCGAAGAGATTATCGCCGAAGAAGCGAATATCATGAAGCACGGCCTGCCGGTCGATGCGCAGGGCCTGCGCCGCCTGAAGGCGATGGGCTTCTCGGACAAGCGCCTGGCCACGCTGGCGGTGCGTTCGGTGGGCGTTGCCGGCGGCATGGGCGAGACCCAGGCAAAAAGCTCGGGCCTGCTGCATGATGCGCTGCGTGCCATGGCGGGTGCGACCAGCGAGAAGGAAGTGCGCCAGCTGCGCACCAAGCTGGGCGTCCACCCGGTGTTCAAGCGCATCGACTCCTGCGCGGCCGAGTTCGAGGCGATCACGCCTTACATGTACTCGACCTACGAAGCCCCGATCTTCGGTGAGCCGGAGAACGAGGCGAACCCGTCCGATCGCAAGAAGATCGTGATCCTCGGCGGCGGTCCTAACCGCATCGGCCAGGGCATCGAGTTCGACTACTGCTGCGTCCACGCCTGCTTCGCGCTTGCCGAAGTCGGCTACGAGACGATCATGGTCAACTGCAACCCCGAGACCGTCTCGACCGACTACGACACCTCCGACCGCCTCTACTTCGAGCCGCTGACCGGCGAAGACGTGCTGGAAATCCTGCGCGTTGAGCAGCAGAAGGGCGAACTGGTCGGCGTGATCGTGCAGTTCGGCGGCCAGACCCCGCTGAAGCTGGCGCAGACGCTGGAAGACGCCGGCATTCCGATCCTGGGAACTTCGCCCGACGCGATCGACCTTGCCGAAGACCGCGAGCGTTTCTCGGCTCTTGTCGAGAAGCTGGGACTGAAGCAGCCGGCCAACGGCATTGCCCGCAGCCGCGACGAGGCGGTGAACGTCGCCAATCGCATCGGCTATCCGGTGCTGATGCGCCCCAGCTACGTGCTCGGCGGCCGCGCGATGGAGATCGTCGACAGCGAGCAGCAGCTCGACGACTACATCACCACCGCCGTTCAGGTTTCGGGCGATAGCCCGGTGCTGATCGACCAGTACCTGCGGGACGCCATCGAGTGCGACGTCGATGCCCTTTGCGATGGCGACCAGGTCGTCGTCGCCGGCGTCATGCAGCACATCGAGGAAGCGGGCATCCACTCGGGCGACAGCGCCTGCTCGCTGCCGCCCTACAGCCTGCCGGCCGAAATTATTGCCGAGATGGAGCGTCAGGCCGAAGCGCTGGCCTTCGGTCTCAGCGTGCGCGGCCTGATGAACATCCAGTTCGCGGTGAAGGACGGTGAGGTCTACCTTATCGAAGTCAACCCGCGCGCCTCGCGCACGGTGCCTTTCGTTGCCAAGGCGCTCGGCCAGCCAGTTGCCAAGATCGCCAGCCGCGTCATGGCGGGCGAAAAGCTGGCCGATTTCCCGCCGTTTAAGCGTGACCTCCCATACATGGCGGTCAAGGAAGCCGTGTTCCCGTTCGCGCGCTTCCCCGGCGTCGATCCGGTGCTGAGCCCGGAAATGAAATCGACCGGCGAAGTTATGGGCATCGATGCCGATTTCCCGCGCGCCTTCCTGAAGGCCCAGCTCGGCGCCAGCATGCGCCTGCCGGACAGCGGCACGGTGTTCGTCTCCGTGAAGGACAGCGACAAGGGCGTGATCCTGCCCGCCGTCCAGATGCTGGTGAAGGAAGGTTTCCGCATCGTCGCCACGTCAGGCACGCACAAGTACCTGAGCGAAGCCGGTCTGCCGGTGGAACTGGTGAACAAAGTGGCGGAAGGCCGTCCGCACATCGTCGACAAGATCGTCGATGGCGATATCGCGCTGATCTTCAACACCACCGAAGGCTGGCAGAGCCTGAAGGACTCGCAGTCGATCCGCGCTTCGGCGCTGACGGGCAAGGTGCCGTACTTCACGACAGCGGCCGCCAGCGTGGCTGCTGCACAGGCAATTTCTGCACAACGCGGGAGCCAGCTTGAAGTGCGTTCGTTGCAGGATTATTATAGCTGAAATCGATCTAGCCTCCCCACATCGCTGCGGATCGGCCCAGTCCCCGGGAATGACCTGAGGAACGGGACAGGGAACTAGTCTCCCTCGACTGGTTTTCGCGCAGCGGGGAGGCCGCAGGAAGGAAGTGTTTGATGGCCAGTATCGAAAAGCTCCCCATGCTCGCCGAAGGGTATGAGAAGCTTACCGCCGAGATCAAGGCGCTGCGCGAAGAGCGCCCCCGGATCGTCGATGCGATCGAGGAAGCGCGCGCGCACGGCGATCTCTCGGAAAATGCCGAGTATCATGCCGCCAAGGAGCGTCAGGGCCAGGTCGAAGCGACGATTGCGGATCTGGAAGACAAGATCACGCGCGCCCAGATCGTCGATCCGGCAACGCTTTCGAGCGACAAGATCATCTTCGGCGCCACCGTCACCCTGTTGGATGACGATGACAAGCCGGTGAAGTACCAGATCGTCGGCCCTTATGAGGCGGACGCCCGGATCGGCCGCATCAGCTACAACTCGCCGCTAGGCAAGGCGCTGATCGGCCGCCGGATCGAGGATGAGGTCGAAGTGACCGTTCCTTCGGGCGACAAGTTCTACCTCGTCCAGAAGATCGAGTTCATCTGAACTCGCTTCTCCCGCGGTGAGGGCAAAAGAAAAGGCCGGCGAAAGCCGGCCTTTTTCGTTTCCGCCGCCTGTCGGTGACGGGGCGCCTTTTCAGGCTTCCGGCTGATCCGGCTGGAGCAGGCGGTGGAGATGGACGATTACGTACTTCATTTCCGCATCGTCAACCGTGCGCTGGGCAGCCGAACGCCAGGCGTCTTCGGCAGAGGCGTAGTCCGGGTAGACGCCAACCAGATCCATGGCATCAAGATCGGCGAATTCGAGGCTGCGCGGATCCTTGACCCGGCCACCCATCACGAGGTGTAGTTTCTGCATGGGGAGAGACCGCTTTCCTTTGGGAGAGACGAGCGTCCCCATAAGTCCAGACGGTGCACAGAGCAAGAGCCGATCGCGTGCGCGATACGGCTCAAAATGCTCCTGTAAATCAATAGCAACAATTTCTCAATGACTGATGCGCTGAGCGAAATCCTGCATGCGCTGAGCGAAACGGTGGGTCTTTTCGCTGGCGGTTTCGGCAGCGTCATGGCCCAGCTTTCCGGCCTTCGTCGCAGCCACGCTGCTGACCTTCTCCGCCTTGTCCGCCGTTGCCCGGCCCAGCGCACCGGCTGCGGCCAAGGCAGCAAGGCCATAGCGCTCCAGCCGTTCGGCTGCGAGGCCGCCTGCCTTTTCCGCGCGATCGGCGATGTGGCCTGCTTCGCGCTTGGCGCCGATGCCCAGATCATGCGCCTTGTTGGAGGCATTGCGACCCAGCAGCATGGCCGCGCCGCCGGCGGCTTCGGCGAATTCCATCGTGCGCGACATGGCATTGCGCGTTACGCGGCGGGGCAGAAGCGCGCTTACGACGGCACCGGCGGCAAGACCGCCCGCGACGACGAGAACCGGATGTTTCTTGACGAACGCAATCACCTTGCGGGACGGGCTGTCCGTTTCGGATGCCGGCCGAATGGGAACGACTGCCCCCAGATTGGCATCGGTTGCGGATTGGGCGGGCTTTTTGGTTTCAGCGTCGCTCACCGTCGGGCTCCTTTTCACTGTCGTCATTGTCGCCCTTGCCTGAGAATGCGCCGAATATGTCGGTGATCCAGGCAAGGATGGGGTTTCTCAAGAGCCAAAGCACCAGCGCCGTGAAAGTTCCGCCGATCACGGCGGGGTGTTCCTCCACGACGGCGACAGCCTCATCCAGCACGTCCAGTGCCTTGTCGATCGCCTCGTCGGCAAGGCGGCCGGCGATCCCGCGTTCCTCGATATCGGCTTTCAAGGCCGCATAATGGGCATCGAACACGGCTTTTGCACTGTCGCGCACGGCGCGATGTTCGGCGAGTTGCTGGGCAAGCGCAGCCATCAGTTTTCACCCCCGGCTTGCAGGCCGTCGTTGCCCAGCGCCGAACGCATCCGACGGACGCGGCCGCGCGCGCTGAGCGCCAGGATCGCCGCAACCAGCAAGAGGGCAAGCGTGCCCACTGCGGTCGCCGCCCAGGGGCCGATCACCGATGCCAGCGAAAGCACCAGCCCGAACACGAATGCCATCAGGGCGAAGAAGATGAATACCGCGGCGAGCGCGCCGAACAGGGCGATCTTGCGGACTTCCGCGCCGACATAGGCGGCGCGGGTCTTCTGGAAGGCCAGTTCCGCCTGCGCAAGCGTTCGAGCCTCCTCGGCAAGGAGGCGCAAATCCTGGGCGAATGAGATGTCCTCCACCGCAAGGTCGAGGGACGGTGTGGGGTCGAGCATTGTCGCGTTTCGCGCCTCAGTCGGCTGGATCAGCTGCTCTTCTTGAACAGGCGACCGAACAGGAAGCCTGCTGCCACAGCAATGCCGATCGCGGCGCCGGGGCTCTTGCGGACGAATTCGCGCGCATCCTCACCCAGTTCATCCAGCGACTTCTCGTCAAGGCGGGCAGCGGCATCCGATACCGACTTGGACGCGGAGCGCGCATAATCGCCGTACTTGGGGCCGGCCTTCTCGTCGATCAGGCCGACATTATCGTCGATCAGCTTCGACAGGCCGACCATGGCCTGGCTGGTCTTCGCCTTGCTCTGATTGGCTAGGTCGGTCGCCTTGACCTTGGCATCATCGGCGAATGCGCTGGCCTTGGTCTTTGCGTCTTCTGAACGCACTTTGGCCTCGCTCGACCATTCGCTCTTGGTCTGGTTCAGTTTTCCCAGATAGCCTTCGGCGGCAGCCTGGGCTTCCTTGCCCAATGCCATGGCGCCGGCGCGAGCTTCTTCCATGGCCTTGCTGAAGTGGCCCTTGGCGTTTTCGGTTCCGTTTCCGGTGCCGCTTGTAGGTTCGGCCATGGCGTAATCCTCCTTGCTCTCGGGATACCCCGGTCTTTCGCCTATATGCGATGTGCCGACAGGGTAACACAAGTTGTCCTGCTTGCTGCAACGCAACTTGTAACCTCAAGTTCCCCTGCTAAGACGCGCTCAAGAGCGCCAAGGCCTATTTCATTGGCGCCGTTCAAGAGGAAATCTCAGCATGACCGCGATCATCGATATCCACGGCCGCCAGATTCTCGACAGCCGCGGCAACCCGACCGTTGAAGTCGACGTCCTTCTTGAAGATGGCAGCTTTGGCCGCGCGGCAGTACCCTCGGGTGCTTCGACCGGTGCGCACGAAGCGGTGGAACTGCGTGACGGCGACAAGAGCCGTTATCTCGGCAAGGGCGTGCTCAAGGCCGTCGATTCGGTAAATACCGAAATTGCCGAGGAACTGGTGGGCATGGACGCCGAAGACCAGCGCGACCTCGACCTTGCGATGATCGAACTGGACGGGACCGAGAACAAGGGCCGCCTTGGCGCCAATGCCATCCTGGGCGTTAGCCTTGCCGTCGCGAAGGCCGCCGCGAACGCGCGCGGCCTGCCGCTCTATTCCTACGTCGGCGGCGTTTCGGCGCATGTCCTGCCGGTGCCGATGATGAACATCATCAACGGCGGCGAGCACGCGGACAACCCGATCGACTTCCAGGAATTCATGGTCATGCCGGTCGGCGCCGATTCGATCGCCGAAGCGGTCCGTTGGGGTTCGGAGATCTTCCACACCCTGAAGAAGGGCCTGCACGAGAAGGGCCTGGCCACCGCTGTGGGCGATGAAGGCGGCTTCGCGCCGAACATTGCCAGCACGCGCGCTGCGCTGGACTTCGTCATTGCCTCGATCGAGAAGGCCGGCTTCAAGCCCGGCGTGGACGTGCAGCTCGCGCTCGACTGCGCTGCGACCGAGTTCTTCAAGAACGGCAAGTACGAGATCAGCGGCGAAGGGCTTTCGCTCAGCCCGATCCAGTTCGCCGACTATCTCGTCGATCTGTGCGGCGCCTATCCGATCATCTCGGTCGAAGACGGCATGGCCGAAGACGACTTCGAAGGCTGGACCGCGCTGACCGAAAAGCTTGGCCACAAGGTGCAGCTGGTGGGTGACGACCTGTTCGTGACGAACCCCAAGCGCCTGACCATGGGCATCGAGAAGGGCATGGCCAACTCGCTGCTGGTGAAGGTCAACCAGATCGGCACGCTGACCGAGACGCTGGAAGCCGTGTCGATCGCCAACCGCGCTGGCTACACTGCCGTGATGTCGCACCGTTCGGGTGAGACCGAGGACGCGACCATCGCCGACCTTGCCGTCGCCACCAACTGCGGCCAGATCAAGACCGGCTCGCTCGCCCGTTCGGACCGGCTTGCCAAGTACAACCAGCTGATCCGTATCGAGGAAGAACTGGGCAAGGCCGCGAAGTTCGCTGGCGCTTCGGCATTTGGCCGTCTGGCGCGCTGATCGGCCCATCCAGGCGGAATAGCTTGGACAGAAAAGGCCCGGCTCCTCAGGGAGCCGGGCCTTTTTCTTGCCTGTTGAAGATCGAGTTGGAGGATGGGATGCCGGGTGACCGGCTTCGGTCAGGAAAAGCCGGCCACCCGGTCGCCTCTATCGGCTCCGTGCCCAGGTCCCCCACCCTAGGGGCAGAACGGGTTGGCTACCGGAAATCAGCGCGCCGCCGAGAACTCCGTACGGGGATCGTCGAGCAGCACGACGGAGCGCGATGCAGAGGCGAAGTATTCGAGCATCGCGGCATAGCCCCGCGCGCTCAGCTTGACATAGACGCGCCGCGCATCGCCCGGATCGGCTTCCCGCACCAGTAGACCCTGCTTTTCCAGAATGGTTATCCAGCGCAGGGCCGTGGTTGAGGGGACGGCCGAGCCGATGCAGGCACTCGTCACCGAAACGCGGCGACGTTCCTTGGTGGCGATGAAGAGATCCAGCAGGATGTCCCACGCCGGTTCGCCGAAGAGGTCTTCCGAACCGAAGATCTTGGTGCGCCTGCGGCGGTCGTCATAGGTCTGGCGGGCAAGTTCCACCCAGATGGGGTGATCCTGGCTCGCGGCCTTGGTGCCATCGCGTTCCAGCCCGAGTGTGGCCTCGGTCGCGACGGTCTGTCCGATTTCGAGTTCCCGAGCCATGGCGAGAAGTTCATTGGCGATACCGATGAGCCGGATGGCCTTGGCCCGGCTGCGCATTAGTTGATCGGTCTTCTCCATAAGCCAGAGCCCACCAAACGCCTGGCTGCAATAGTATCGTGTCGAAAGGTTTCGATCACGAATACTATTTACAGCAATTACTACGCGGATCGTGGATTTCGGCGCTTCGGGCGCTGATGGGAATTAACCCTTTGCCTGAAGTCTGCGTCGCACTTTCCGCGAATGGTTGTGGCATGAGGAAGGGCAGTCAGTCTTGCGTAGCTTACTCCACAACGGTGCAATCTTGCTCCGTGTCGGAGGGCTTGCGCAGTCCATCAATCGCCGCCTGGAGATGTGCGGCCGCAATCGGCGCGCCAAATTCTTCAAGTTCGGGCAGTTTTGCGATCAGCGCTTCGATGAGTTGAGCGCGCTTCTGTTCGATGTTCACCGGCAATTACTCCGCCAGTCGAGCCATATGGTTCGACAGGACCCCATCCCCTGGGCCTGGGTTTACGACCCGCGCCTTTCCCGGCGTGGTGCTTCTGTTAAGTTTCCGCCGAATACAGTCGGATCGGATATTTCTCCTGAAGCGCCTACATCATTATGAAATTTTTGAAACCGGGGATTCGGCATTGTCCAACTTGGGTACAGGCCATGAGTGATTGACTAAAGGGCGGCAAATTGCCGGCTGTTAAACTGTTCGTGTAAAATCAGTAATCTATCCGCCAGGGCCTCCGTGGGGCCGGCTTGTGATCGCGGATGGGGCGTTTTTCCGCTAATCAGAATGGATGATGCTGGCCGTACCCGCGAGTTCGCGCACTTGTTCGGGGCTGGTCGCGCTGGCGAGCGGAGCGGCGACGGTCGGCTGTGCGTTGAGCCAGGCAAGCGCGATTTGTGCCGGCGTGCCTCCGATCCGGTCGGCCTTCTGGCGAAGGTCGTCCAAGATCGCCCAGCCGCCATTGGCGACGGCTGCATCCAGGGTATGTGCGCGTGATGAGCCTTCCCAGTCGCCGGCACTGGAATACTTCCCGGTCAGAAAACCACCGGCCAGGCCGTAATAGGGCAGGGCGGCGATCCCGCGTTCCTGGCATAGTGCCATCAGCGGCCCCTCGAACTCGTCACGCTTGACCATGTTGTAGCAGGGCTGGAGCACGGTGAAGTGGCGGACGCCCAAACCGTCTGCCGCCGCGATCACGTCGGCCAGTCGCTCGGCCGAATAGTTGGATGCGCCCAGTTCGCGCGCTTGGCCGGCGGCGAAGATTTCGCCGTACACGCCGGCGACTTCGTCCAGCGGCGTCGTGCCGTCGTCCCGGTGGGCATAGTAGAGGTCTACATAGTCGGTACGCAGCCGTTCGAGCGAACCTTGCAGCGCGGCCCGTACTTTTTCGGGAGCCAGCATGCCGGGCGCGCCGCCCTGGCCGGTCTTGGTGGCGATCCGCATTTCGGTGCGGACGCCGCGGCTTTCCAGCCATTCGCCGATGATCGCTTCGGATTCGCCGCCCTTGTGGCCCGGAACCCAGTTGGAATAGCCCTCGGCCGTATCGATCATCCGGCCGCCTTGCTCATAGAAGGCGTCGAGAACCGAAAAGCTGCGATCCCGGTCGATTGTCCATCCAAAGACGTTGCCGCCCAGCACCAGGCGAATGCCGCCGAGATAGGGGTGCGTGTCCTTCGGGTCTGCGACCGGGATCGTATCAGCCATTCAACTCTCCGTCAGGCGAAGCGCTCCTTGAGGTCGTAGAGCGCGATTGCGGCCTTGGCGGCTTCGCCGCCCTTGTCCTTCTGTGCGGGATCGGCGCGGACGAGCGCCTGCTCCTCGTTCTCCACGGTAAGGATGCCGTTGCCGATGGCAATGCCGTCCATCGTCAGTGCCATGATGCCGCGCGCCGATTCCCCGGCGACGATTTCGAAGTGGTAGGTTTCGCCGCGAATGACCACGCCGATGGCGACGTAGCCGTCATAGTCGCCGGTGGCGTCGGCCATCGAGATGGCGGCCGGGATTTCCAGCGCGCCGGGCACGGTGATCACTTCGCCCTTGTGGCCGGCGGCCTTCAGCGCTGCCTTGGCGCCGGCGATCAGCTGATCGTTGAGATGGTCGTAGAAGCGGGCTTCGACGATGAGAAAACGGGCCATGTCAGTTCGCTCCTTCAGGGGCAGCATTTTCAGAAGCACAGGGAATGGGGCGCTCATCGACGATGTTCAGGCCATAGCCTTCCAGCGCGACAAGCGAATGATGCGTGTTGGTGAGCAGGATCATGTCGTGGACGCCGAGTTCCGCGAGAATCTGCGCACCCACCCCATAGTCGCGAAGTTCTTCGATGTCAGGCATTTCGCCGGCACGAATCTGGTGCTTGATGTCCATTACCTTGGACATGGAGCTGCCGATCTGGCGATTGATCACGACGATTACGCCGGTGCCTTCTTCGGCGATCATTTCCATCGAACGGTGCAGCAGGTTGCCGCGCTCCGGCGAATCCTCGCCGAACACGTCGGTGAACATCGAGAGGGTGTGCATGCGCACCAGCGTCGGCTTGGCAGGATCGATGCGGCCCTTGATCAGCGCCATCGTCTCGTCGCCGGTGGCCTTGTTGTAATAGCTGCGTGCCAGCCACTGGCCGCCGTGGCGGCTCTGGAACGTGATCTCGTTCTTCTTCTCGACCATGCGGTCATGCTTGCGGCGATAGGCGATCAGGTCGCGGATCGTGCCGATCTTCAGGTCATGGATGCGCGCGAAGCCGATCAGGTCGTCCATGCGGGCCATGGTGCCGTCGTCCTTCATGATCTCGCAGATCACGCCGGAGGGGTTGAGGCCGGCAAGGCGCGAGATGTCCACGGCCGCTTCGGTGTGGCCAGCGCGGACCAGCACGCCGCCGTCACGGGCGCGCAGCGGAAAGACGTGGCCGGGGGTGACGATGTCGGCCTTGCTCTTGGTGCCGTCGATCGCGACCGAGATGGTGCGCGCGCGGTCGCCAGCCGAAATGCCGGTGGTCACGCCTTCGCGCGCCTCGATCGAGACGGTGAAGGCGGTTTCGTGGCGGGTGCCGTTGTGGCGGCTCATCAGGTCGAGGCCGAGTTCGTCGACGCGCTGGCTGGTAAGTGTCAGGCAGATCAATCCGCGGCCATGGGTGGCCATGAAGTTGATTGCCGCCGGAGTTGCCATTTGCGCGGGAATCACGAGGTCGCCCTCGTTCTCGCGGTCTTCGTCATCGACCAGGATGAACATGCGGCCGTTGCGCGCTTCGTCGATGATCTCCTCAATGGGGACGAGCATCTGGCGGTCGTCGTTAGAGAACAGCACGCGCTCCAGCTTGGTCAGCGTTTCGGCGGTGGGGTTCCAGTCGGGCTCGGTGCAGTCGCGCAGCGTGTTGGCGTGAAGCCCGGCTGCGCGGGCAAGGCCCGACTTGCTCATGCCGCCTTCGGCGACGAGCTTGCGGACCTGTTCGATCACATTGCCTGCCATTGGAGTATCCATTCTCACATTTTGGTGTGAGTGCGATATGAACCGATCACATCGAAATTCAAGTCCCTTTGAACTCCGGCCGTCGCTTTTCGAGGAAGGCGTCTACCGCTTCGGCATGATCGTGGGTGGAATGCGCGGCGGATTGCATGGCGGCAGCCATTTCCAGGAGGGTCGCCAGATCGGCGCGGCGGCCTTCCCACAGCAGGCGCTTGGTCATGCGCACGGCGTGCGGCGGGTTGGCGGCAATGCGGCGGGCGAGGGCGCGTGCCTCGTCCATCAGCAGGTGATCGGGCACGACCTTGGAGACGAGCCCGCAGGCCAGTGCTTCGGCGGCGTCGATCATGTCGCCGGTGAGCGCCATTTCGGCCGCCTTCGACCAACCGACCACGCGCGGCAGCAGCCACGAGCCGCCGTCGCCGGCGATCAGGCCGATCTTCACGAAGCTTTCGGCGAAGCGCGCGCTTTCGCCGGCAATGCGAAGATCGCACATGCAGGTGAGGTCGCAGCCCGCGCCAGCGGCGGCGCCGTTGACGGCGGCGATCACCGGCACTTCGAGTGCAGCGAAGGCGAGAGGCAGGCGCTGGATGCCCCGCTTGTAGTTGAGGCGGGTGCGGATCGGCTCCCCGCCGTTGACGTTGCCGCCCGGCTTCATCTCGTTGATGTTGCCGCCAGAGGAGAAACCCTTGCCGGCGCCGGTGAGGATGGCAACGCGCGCGGCGGGATCGGTGTCCAGCCGCTCCAGCGCGCCCAGCAGGCCCTCGATCACTTCGGGATCGGAGATCGGATTGCGCAGTTCCGGCCGGTTGAGCGTGATCGTGACGATGCCTTCGGCGTCGATCTCGTAAAGTACGGCGTCGGTCATGCGGGGGTCCTTCTCCTTGTTCTTGCGCCCGCCTTAGCAGGTTGACGCATACGTTAAAGGGGCCGGGCGATTTCTCGCCGGCCCCTTTGCAATTCAGGTGAGCGGGATCAGGCGGGCTGCTTGCTCATCATCTTGGTGATGTCCACCTGACCGGTGGCAAGGCCGCCCATGAAGCCGCCGTCCACCGGCATGACGATGCCGTTCACCACGCCCGCAAGATCGCTGCAGATCAGCACCAGCGGGCCGGCCTGCTCGGCAGGGGTCGTGTAGCGGCCCAGCGGCTCTGCGGCGGCGTCCACCACTTCCTTGCCCGAGGTGGCGTGGAAAGTGGCCATCATCGGCGTCTGTGTGGGTGAGGGGAGCGAGCAGTTGATGCGGATGCCCTTCTTGATCAGCTGCGCGCCCATGAACTGGGTCCAGACGATCACGGCTTCCTTCGAGAAGGCATAGCCCTCGCTCACTTGATCCATGTTCGCTTCGCACCAGGCAAGACCGGCGTCGAAGCCATTGGTGGCGAGCAGCTGCATGTGAACCGGGATACGGCGGCTCCAGCCCAGGCCGCCGGTCGAGGCGATAGAGACGATCGCGCCGCCTTCACCCATCAGCGGCACCACCTGTTCGGTGAGGTGGCGGGTGCCGAGGAAGTTGACCTTCATCACGTCGATCGCCGGGAAACCGCCGCCACCGGCAAGGCCGGCGCAGTTGAACAGGGCATCCACCTTGCCGCCGACGCCGGCGACAGCCGCTTCGATCGAAGCAGGGTCGCGCAGGTCGATTTGCGTGAAGGAGGCCATCGGAACGGCGCTTTCCCTGAAATCGAAGCCGTGGACTTCGGCACCGAGTTCCACGAGCAGCTTCGCCGTCGCTTCGCCCATGCCCGAGAAGCAGCCGCTGACGATTACGCGCTTGCCCTTGTAGCCGAGAATATCGGTCATCCGCTTATCCTTCCTCTCTCGGGCGCGGACGTAGACCGGCCCCATGTTGTGGGTATGTCTTGTTGGTGGATAGCTAGTCGCACAGGGGCGGGTGCTTCAACAGGGGTGAGGGCTGATCGCGGGCACGATGCAGCCTGGCGGGTCGAAAATTCCGCTTCCTCCTGCTAGGCGCGGGGATCGTTGGCCGGAGATTGAAATGAGCGGCGGAAGAAAATGACGGCGGCTGGTTCTGTTCCTTCGCTCTATCGCGAACCGGTGATCGCGACCCGGATCGCCATGATCGGCGAAAGCTTCGAGAGGCTGCTTGGCCGGCCGCTCGTTGCCGCGAGCGAGGATGGGGTTGCAGCACTCTGGCAGGCGCCGTTCGCGGTGGTGGCGCATGGCGTGGAGGCGGATCCGGCGTTCTTCTTCGGTAATGCCTGCGCGCTTGATGCGTTCGAGAGTGATATCGAACGTTTCGTCGGTATGCCGTCGCGCCTTTCGGCTGAGGCGCCGCTGCGCGAGGAGCGGCAGGCACTGCTCGATCGGGTCACGGCGCACGGGTTCATCGACGATTATGCGGGCGTTCGCATCAGTGCGAACGGCCGGCGCTTCAAGATCGGGCCCGCGGTGGTCTGGAATCTTGTCGATGGAGAGGGACGCTGCCACGGGCAGGCGGCGATGTTCCACTCATGAGCAAGTGTCATCCCGACGCGGTCGACGCGGTGATGGCTCAGGTTCGCGGGGCCTTATCGGCGACACGGCGGCGCCCGGTGGTGATCGGCATCTGCGGGGCACAAGGTTCGGGCAAGTCCACTTTGGCGCGGGCCTTGGAGGATCGGTGCGGCAGGGAAGGGCTGGCGAGTGCCGTGCTTTCGCTGGACGACCTCTATCTGACCCATGCCGAAAGGCAGGCACTGGCGCGCGACGTCCATCCCCTGCTGGCAACGCGAGGGGTTCCGGGAACGCACGACATTGCATTGGGCCTGGATGTGCTCGACACGCTGGAGAGCGGCGGCCCCGTCGCGCTCCCACGCTTCGATAAGGCGCGCGACGATCCCGTGCCGGAGCGCGACTGGCCCATAGTTGCCCCGGGTTGCCAGGTGCTGGTGCTGGAAGGCTGGTGCCTCGGCGCCTTTCCGCAGCGGACCAGCGATCTGGCCGATCCCGTCAACGCGCTGGAAGCGGAGGAGGACGCGGACGGGCATTGGCGGCGTTGGGTGAACGACATGCTGGGCGATTCGTACCAGCGCCTTTTCGCGCGGATCGATCGGCTGGTGCTGCTTGCCGCGCCGGGCTTCGAGGTCGTCCATCGCTGGCGGAGCGAGCAGGAGCGCGATCTTGCCGTCCAAGCCGGGCCGGAAGACACGGTGATGGATGAGGCGGAGATCGCCCGCTTCATCGCTCATTACGAGCGGATTACGCGGGTGATACTCGCCGAAATGCCCGGCCGGGCCGATCTCGTGATCCGGCTGGACGAAGCGCGCCATCCGCTTGAGATCGCCGCGCGCTAATCCGCGTTGCGGCGGACCTTGTCCGCGCGGCGATTGCGCTTGCGTTGCAGATCCTCGAACGAGGGAATGCGATCGTCTACCAGATCGGCCAGCACCGCCCCGCGCTGCCCGGCCGGGAGCGGCGGCCCTTGGGTGGTGTCGCATATGGTCTGCCGCTCGATCTCGGCATTGAGCAGGGCGCCCAGCAGCACGCCATAGGCGGATAGAAACAGCCACATCAGGAACACGACGATCGCGGACAGCGACCCATAGGTCGCGTTGTAGTCGCTGATGTAGGCGACGTAGAGCGAGAAGCCGAACGAAACGCCGATCCACAGCAGTGTCGCCAGCAAGGCGCCGGGCGCGAGCCATCGCCACTTCGCCGGTCGGCGGTCCGGGCCATAGCGCATTATCAGCGCGAAGCCGACGCTGCCCAGCAGGATGGCCGCGATCCAAGTGAGCCAGTTGAACAGCGTCTGCGTGGCATCGCCCAGATAGACGCTCGCCCGCGTCTGCAACCACGCGAAGACCCCTCCCGACAGGATCCCGGTCAACGCGATGAGCACGGCGGAAAGTGTCAGCCCGCCGGCGCGGAACGTCATCGCGACGATGCCGCGCGTCTCGCGCTCCTCGTTGATGATGTTGAGGGCGCTTATCATGCCGCTTGCGGCGCGCATGCCGCCATAGATCGCGAAAAGCAGTGCGATCACCAATGCAAATCCGGTCACCCCACGGCTGGTGGTGACGATCTGGATCAATTGCTGTTCCAGCATGCGGGCGACTTCCGGCGGTACCACCTCGACGATGCTCTGCATCTGTTCGCGCACGGTGTTCACATCGCCGATCAGGCCATAGGTCATCACGGTCGCCGCGATCAGCGGGGTGAGGGCGAGGAAGCAGTAGAAGGCAAGCCCGGCGGCAAGCAGGCCCAGCTCATGAAAGCCGCTCATCACCCAGACGCGCCGGCAGACGCGCCACCAGGCTCTGCCCGAAAGCGCCCAGGGTGCGTTGGCTTCGTCGCCGAAATCGGCAGGATGAGTGGCGGCGGAGGCCGTATCCGAAACGCCACGGTTGATTGATGCGTCGTGGGTGTCCATTACGTACCCCCTTGCAGGCGGGAACTTTCGCTGTTGCAATGCGATACGGTAAAGCACGAGGGGGCACGTTGCCCAGCCTCGACAGGGGGATCTCTCATCGCGCTGCTCATGCCTAGGCTAAGCCATCACGACGGAGCCGGTTCCCGGCGCCTGCGCGATGGTGCGGGTTTGATTACTTTGGCCATGATGCTGGCATGGGCCGCGCCTGCACAGGCGCAGGATGCCGATCAGGCCGAAACTCCGGCTGCCGGGCAACCGGCGAAGGCGGATCAGCAGGACAGCGCGCAGCCCAATCGCGCCGAGCCTCAAGCCTCGCAGGATGACAGCCTGCAGGCGGGCAAGCTGGACGTTCCGGCGCCTCCCGCGGACGTGACCTTGCCAGAGGTCAAACCGATCATTCCCGACGACGAGTTCAACAAGTCGATCCCGAAGCTGGATGCGCAGGACGATCCCGAACTCGACAAGCCGCTCGAATCGATCCAGGAATTCGAAAGCCGGCTGGCGGGCGGCCAATCTGGCCAATCTGGGCAGACGGCGGCTCAAGCGACCGGCCCAGCTGCGACCAGCGGGTCGTCGCCGCAGCCCGGCAATGTGCAAGCTACGCCAGCTGCGGCTGAGGGCAATACCGCGCCCGTAGGCCAGGCGCCGGTGCGCGATGCCGAACTGTCCGCGCCGCTACCGCCGATCGACCAGTTCGAGGTGACGCCCGTCCAGTTCGCGGAAGCGGAAGAGCAGTCCAAGGATACCGAGGTGGCCTACGCCACGCGGATCGACGGATTGGAAGCTGCCGACGATCTTACCGATGTCGACCTCAGGAGTGAGTTCAGGTCGCACTCGGCGCTGAAGAAGGCCGGCGGCAAGGCGGCCAACATCGCCATGCTGCGCGCGCGCCTGTCCGAAGACGCCACCTTGATGCAGACCGTGCTCGCATCCGAAGGCTGGTATTCGCCCATCATCAAGACGCGGGTGGAACGTGGCCGGAATGGCGAGGGCGAGCCGCCGTTGACGGCGGTGATGACCGTCTCGCCCGGCAAGCGCTATGTCTTTTCCGATATCGTGGTGAAGGCGGATCCCACGGTTCCGCCCACGCTGATTGCGGACAACTTCGCGCTCAAGGTCGGTGATCCGATCGTGGCCCAAAGAGTGCAGGGCGCCGAAGCGCAAGTCGGGCTTGCCCTGCCTGAGAACGGCTATGCCTTCGCGCATGTGGGCGACCGGGACATCCTGCTGGACCAGGACACCGGCGACGGTGTCTATACATTGCCGATCGACGTCGGCCCGCGCGGCCGGTTCGGCGGTTTCACCACTGCCGGCGATCTTGCGTTCGACCAAAAGCACATCGAGGTGCTGGCCCGCTTCAAGCGGGGGCAGCTTTACGACAGCCGCAAGGTGGATGACCTGCGCAAGGCGCTCGTGGCCACCAATCTCTTCTCCACCGTCTCGGTCGAGCCGCGCAAGACCGGCGAGTTTGCGGGGACGGATGGCACCGAATACGTCACGCTTCACGTGCAGCAGGACGCAGGGCCGCCGCGCACGATCGCCGGCACGGTGGGCTACGCCACGGGCGAGGGTTTGAGCGCGCAGGCGAGCTGGACCCATCGCAACATGTTCCCGCCCGAGGGTGCACTGATCCTCAGCGCCATCGCGGGCACCAAGCAACAGGGCGTGAGTTCCACGTTCCGTCGCTCGAACGCCGGCAAGCGCGACCGCACTTTCGAAATGGTGGCCGAGGCATTCCACAACGACTACGACGCCTACAGCGCCTACACCGGCCGCATCGCTGTGCGCATGGCACGCGATTCCACGCCGCTGTGGCAGAAGAAATTCACCTATGCCTACGGCGCCGAAGCCCTGATCACTGGGGAGACCGATTATAACGTCTCCACCGGCACCCGGGACCGCAAGCTCTACTACGTCGTCGGCGTCAACGGGCAGGCCGGCTTCGACAAGACCGACAGTCTGCTCGATCCCACCAAGGGTTTCCGTTTCACGGCGCTCGTGCAGCCGGAAGCGACCGTGAAGGGCGGCTTCAATCCTTACGTGCGCAGCCGCGTCGACGGTTCGGCCTATTATTCGGTGACGGACGGTCTGGTGCTGGCCGGGCGCGTGCGGCTTGGCACGATCCAGGGCGCAGGGCTGTTCGATATCGCGCCTTCGCGGCGGCTTTATGCCGGCGGCGGCGGCTCGGTGCGCGGCTATGCCTATCAGGCGCTGGGCGAGCAGGCGCCGGACGGCAAGGCCGTGGGCGGGCGCAGCCTGAACGAGGCATCGGTCGAGGCGCGCTATCGCTTTGGCACGTACGGCGTCGTCGCCTTCGTCGATGCCGGGCAGGCCTATCGGGAAAAGATCCCGCAATTCAACAACCTTCGGTACGGCGTCGGCATCGGCGGGCGCTTCTACACCAACTTCGGTCCGGTGCGCCTCGACGTGGCGACGCCGATCGACCGGCAACCGGGCGAATCGCGCATCAATATCTACGTTTCGATCGGGCAGGCATTCTGATGAGCCAGGACGACGATACCCTGCCGCGGGATGATGAAGCAGGGGACGAAGCCCTCGATTCAACGGTTCGGTCACGACCCACGCTGGGCCGCCGCCTGCGCATCCGTGCGCTGAAGACCATCGTCGGGCTGGTGCTCGGCGTGGTGGTGCTGGCGGCGGCGGTGATCTTCGGGATCGATACCGGGCCGGGGCACCGTTTCGTTGCCGAACAGATCGCGGGCCTGCGTTTCGACAATGGGATGCGCATCAAGGTGGGCCGGATCGAAGGCTCGCTCTACAGCAAGATGACGTTGCACGATCTATCGGTCAGCGATCCGCAGGGTGAGTTCCTCTATTCTCCCGAGATCGATGTCGATTGGCGCCCCTTCGCCTATTTGCGCAGGCACGTAGACGTGCGCAGCGCCGTGGCCGAACGGATGGTCCTTCGCCGCACGCCCAAGTTCAAGCCCACGCCGCCTAGCAACGCGCCGCTGCTGCCCGATCTGGACATCGATGTAGGCCGGCTGCGGATCGGCCGGTTCGTCGCCGAACCGCCAGTGGCGGGCGTTCGCCGCATTCTCACCGTGGATGGCCGCGCGCACATCGCCGATGGCCGCGCGCAGGTATTCGCCAAGGGCGGCACGATCGCCATCGAAGGCAAGGAAGGTGGCGACCGGTTCGACCTCGTGCTCGATGCCGTGCCGGCCAGGAATCGGCTGGCGCTGAAAGTCGATCTCGATGCGCCGACGGGCGGTGTGATCGCGGCCCTTGGGGGCTTCAAGCAGCCGCTGGCGCTTCGGCTTGACGGCAAGGGCGACTGGAAGGTTTGGAACGGGACTTTCGATGCCGACCTCGGCGGCGGAGAGATGGCGCGGCTTTCGCTGGCCGCGCGCGATGGCACTTTTGCAATCAAGGGGCCGACGCGGATTGCGCGGCTGTTCACCGGGCCCACGGCCGGGTTGCTGGGGCCGATCACCAATCTCGACCTTACGGCCGTGCTGGACAAGCGGCGCGCGAAGCTCTCTGGCCTTGTATCCAGCGATGCCTTCACGTTGCGGCCGAATGGTGTGATCGACCTGTCGGACAACACGTTCGACGATCTGCGCCTGCAATTTGCGCTGCTCAAGCCGGCGGTGATGGCGAAGAATCTCAGCGGTTCGGGGCTGACGGCCTCGCTTGCGCTGGATGGAGCATTCACGCGGCCGAAGGCGGCGTATCGCATCAATGCCGCGCGTCTTTCGATGAACGACATGGGCCTTGAAGGGCTAAGCGCGCAGGGCGCGGCACGGGTCGATGCCGGCAAGATCATGATCCCGGTAGCGGCACGCGTGAACCGGATCGTCGGGCTCGATACCGTTGCCGGCGGCACGCTGGCCAACGTGCGCCTCGATGGCGACATCGCTATAGACGGCACGCGCGTTCTTTCGGACAACATGCGCCTCAGGTCCGATCGCATCGATGCCAAGCTGATCCTTGCCGCAGACGTCGCCAAGGGCTTCTATACCGGCGCTATCAACGGCCGGATCGACAATTACCGCCTTGAAAGCGTGGGCGTGTTCGACATCAACACGAACATGGACCTCAAGAGCGAGCGAAACGGATTTGCGCTGGAGGGCACCGTTCACGCCCGTTCGCGCAAGCTGCTCAACGCCAGTCTCGAAAACTACCTCGGCGGCAATTTCGCGGCATCCTCGCACGTCCGCTATGGCTCGGACGGGGTGGTACATTTCTCGTCTCTGCGGATGAACGCACCCGATCTGCGGATCGTGGACGGGCAGGGAAGCTGGTCGCCCGATGGCCGCATCACCCTTGCCGCGCGCGGAGCATCGGATCGCTACGGCGCGCTGGGCGTGCGGGTAACGGGCACTCTCACCAATCCCGATGCCCATCTCACGGCCGAGCATCCGGGCTTCGGCATCGGCCTTGCCAATCTTGACGCGCGGATAACAGGGGTGCGTGGCGGTTATCGTTTCGACGTAAAGAGCGACACCGACTACGGACCGCTTCGCGCTGACGTGACCGTGCAGACCGGGCGGCAGCTGGCCCTGCAGATCAACAGCGCCAACCTTGCCGGCGTCGATTTCGCAGGGCAGCTGACGCAAACGGCGGCGGGCCCCTTCGCCGGGGAATTGACCGCCAACGGCAATGGCATAGGCGGCGCGCTGCGTCTTTCGGGCGACGGCAAGTTCCAGGCGGTGGACTTCAACTTGCGCGCGAAGGATGCCGTGTTCCCCGGCCCGGCGAACCTCACTATCGGGTCCGCCCTGATCGACGGGCGCGCGGTTCTGTACGACAAGCCGCTGGTGATCGCCGATGCGCAGCTGGCCGGCACCACGCTGGGCGCGTTCGACATCGCCGCCGCACGCGTGCTGGTGAACTATCGCGACGGGCGGGGGCAGGCCAAGGCATTGGTCGAAGGCGTCAGCGGCGTTCCGTTCCGACTGGGCCTCAATGCCGATCTGGCGCCCGAACTGTGGCGCGTGGCGGTTTCGGGGCGTGTTCGCGGGCAATCGGTGCGCACGCTCAGCCCTGCACGGATCGTTCCGGGCAAGGATGGCTATGAACTGCTGCCGACGACCCTCTCGGCCGGTCGCGGTACGGTGCGCGTTGCTGGACATTACGGCGATGGCATGAAGCTGCAGGCCCGCCTCGAAAACCTCGACGTCGGCGTCGTCAACGCATTCGTGCCGGGCTACGGCCTTGGCGGGCAGGCGAGCGGCAGTCTCGATTTCGAGCAGGCCAACGGCAACGCCATGCCACAGGCCGATGCGCGCCTGACCGTGAACAACTTCACGCGCACCAGTTCCAGCACGGTCAGCCAGCCGGTCGATATCAATTTCCTGGGCAAGTTCGTTTCGGACGGCGTCGAAGCCCATGCGGTGATCCGCAAGCGCGGCAGCGTCATTGGCCGGATGGAGGCAACGCTCCGGCCATTGCCGCCGGGTGAGGGGAGCTGGACCAAGCGTTTGATGGATGCGCCGCTGGGCGGCGGCATCCGGTACAACGGACCGGCCGATACGCTGTTCTCCTTTGCCGGCCAACCCGGGCAGACCCTGACGGGTTCGATGGGGCTGGCGGCGGACTTCTCTTGCAAGCTGTCCGATCCATGCGTGAACGGCCTCGTGAAGGGGCGCGATCTCATTTACGAGTATCAGGCCTTCGGCACGAGGCTGACCAACATGACCCTTGAGGGTCGTTTCACCGGCAACAGTTTCGAACTGCAATCGCTGAACGCCAATGCCGGCAACGGCACGGTCAGCGGTAGTGGCCGGATGAGTCTGGCGGCGGCGGCCGGCTATCCGATGGACCTGACCGTCAAGCTGGATCGCGCACGCCTTGCCCGCAGTGCTTCGCTTTCCGCCAGCGCAACCGGGACGGTCAATCTGACGAAGAAGGCGGGCGAGACCGCACTGCTTTCGGGCGAATTGCGGCTGCCGGAAACCCGGTACGAGATCGTCCGCGAAGGTGCTGTGGAAGTGCCGCATCTGACCGGAGTGCGCTTCAAGCCGAAGTCCGGACCCACCCGCGTCACCGGCGATGAAGAGGCTGAGCCGATGTCATCCGCCTTCTCGTCGCTGCGGCTCGACCTGCATCTGCGAGCGCCGGACAAGCTCTACGTTTCGGGCATGGGGCTCGATTCGGAATGGAGCGCCGATTTCAGGGTAAGCGGAACCACTGCGGCACCGTCGATGAGCGGCGATGTGACGCTGATCCGCGGCAACCTGGATTTCGCAGGCCGGTCCTTCAACATCTCGGAAGGCAAGATCAGTTTCAACGGCGGCCGCACGATCGATCCCTCGATATCGCTCACCGCCACCGAAACGATCGAGGACGTCAATGTGACCGTCGCCGTTTCCGGCCGCGCCTACAATCCGCAGATCGAATTCAGTTCGGATCCCAGCCTGCCTGACGACGAAATCCTGTCGCGGATCCTGTTCGGCAGTTCGATCGCGAATCTTTCGGCGATCCAGGCGGTCCAGCTGGCCACCTCGCTGAACTCGCTGCGGGCGAGTGGCGGTGGATTGAACCCGCTGGGCAAGCTGCGCTCGGCGACGGGTATCGACCGCCTGCGCATTCTCAGTCCGGATGAGGCGAGCGGGCGCGGCACGGCCCTGGCGGCTGGCCAGTATCTGACGGACGACATCTACGTCGAACTGATCACCGACGCGCGCGGCTTTACCGCGACGCAGCTGGAAGTCAGCGTGACGCGCTGGCTGTCGGTGCTGAGCCAGGCCGGTGGATCGGGCGTCACCTCGCTCAGCGTCAAGATCAAGAAGGACTATTGATGCGGCGCGTGTTCCTCTGCCCCGTGGCTTTGGCGGTGGCTGCGGCAGCGCTTGCAGGCTGCCACCGGGAGCCCACCTTCGACGAGCGCTATGAGGCTGCGCGCACCCAGATCGACAAGACCGCGCGCGAGATCGACGCGCAGGCCATGGGCAGCGGTGCGCCGCCCGCAGCCGAAGAGGACGAAGACACGGCGAAATGACCGTTCGGCAGGTGCACTGGCTGCGCCTGCCGAACGGATCGTCGTTAATGTCGATTAAACCCGCTCTTTCAGGATCCTTCATAAGTCCGGCCTAGCCTTGGCAGGACAAGACTGCGCGTGCCCGGATCCAGCCCTGAAAGCGAACAGGGGCGGATCCGGGCATCGCTCAAGGAAAGGAAGGTCCATGAACAGGACTGCAATGCACAGGACCGTAATGGCTGGGTCTGCGCTGGGGCTTGCCCTGATGCTGTCGGCTCAGGCGCAGGCGGGCATGAAACCGGCAGAGAGCGTCATCGGCAAGATGGAGCAAGCCTCGATCGGCAGGAGTTTTCCGACCTTCTCCGGCTTCGACAGGTCGTCTGCCGGCGATTCGCAAGGCGGCGGGCATGCCCGGGGCCATGAAGGGTACAAGTCACACGGCTGCTGACGCGGTCGACCGACAGATGCGATGGGGGAGTTATGTCTGGAAGGCACCCGAAGCAGGGGCTTGCTACAGACTGTAGGAAGGCGGCGGTGGTGGACGCACTTGGGCTCGAACCAAGGACCCGCTGATTAAGAGTCAGCTGCTCTACCAACTGAGCTATGCGTCCACACGCGTTGCCGCGTAAGGTACGGAAATGGTGGACGCACTTGGGCTCGAACCAAGGACCCGCTGATTAAGAGTCAGCTGCTCTACCAACTGAGCTATGCGTCCACGCGTTTCCGCGTATGGACAGGACTGGTGGACGCACTTGGGCTCGAACCAAGGACCCGCTGATTAAGAGTCAGCTGCTCTACCAACTGAGCTATGCGTCCACACCTTGCCCTGGCCGGGCTGCCGTTTCAGAGCCTTGTGGGCTCCTCCTCGGCGGCGGAGAGGCCCCTATAACGGCAAAAATTTGGATGGGAAGGGGGTAGTGTCAGATTTTTTTCATGAAATGCTTTTGGGGCGATTGCTCCAGCGGTTGATCGCCATCAGCGTGCCGATGCAGATCATGTTCGTCATCATCGATGTGCCGCCGTGGCTCATGAACGGCAGCGGGATGCCCACCACCGGCGCCAGGCCCATCACCATCATCAGGTTGATCGCCACGTAGAAAAAGATCGTCGCGGTCATGCCGGCGGCCAGCAGGCTGGAGAATCGATCAGGCGCATTGCGTGCCACTCGCATGCCCCAGGTCAGCACCACGGCGAAAACGAACAGCACGAAATATCCGCCCACCATGCCCCATTCTTCCGCCATGGTGGCGAAGACGAAGTCGGTATGCGGTTCGGGCAGGTATTGCAGGTGGCTTTGCGAACCGTTGCCGAAGCCCTTGCCGAAGATGCCGCCCGATCCGATCGCGATCTTGGACTGGGTGATGTGGTAGCCGGTGCCCAGCGGATCGCTTTCGGGATCCATGAAGGTCAGCACGCGGTTGCGCTGATAGTCGTGCAGCAGCGTGAAGAACGCGATCGGGCCGGCGATCAGGGCGCTGATGCCCGCGCCGACGAACCACCACATCGGCAGGCCCGCCAGAAACATCAGCACGCCGCCGCCGAAACAGATCGCCAGCGCGGTGCCCAGATCGGGCTGGATGGCGACGAAAGCCACCGGCAGCAGGATCAGCATCCCCGCGGGCACAAGGCCGCGCCAGCTTGCCGTCATCGCGTGGGGCAGCGTTTCATAGAAACGCGCCAGCACCAGCACGATGGCCGGTTTCATAAGCTCTGACGGCTGAAGCGTCATGAAGCCCAGGTTGAGCCAGCGCTGACTGCCGCCGCCCACCGCGCCGATGGCTTCCACCAGCACCAGCAGAATGACGATGGCGCCATAAAGCGGATAGGCCGCCATGCGGAAGAAATCCCGGCTGAAGCGGGAAATCACGATGGCCATGCCCAGGAACACGAAGAAGCGCAGTACGTGGCTCAGCGCATAGGGCTGAAGGCTGCCGCCGGCCGCCGAATAGAGCACCGCCGCACCGAGCGCGACCAGCCCCATCAGCGGCACCAGCATTCCCCAGGGTTGGCGGGCGATGGTGTCGGGAACGATGGAACGGCTGATCATTGCGGAGTTCCGGGATTTTGCGCGGGTCCGGGCGCTACAGGGGCAGTGGCGGCAGGCGAGGGCGATGCTCCGGGCGCCGGATTGCCTGCGGCTGCTGGTTCAGGCGCTGGCGATTGAGCATCGCGCACGATCGGCTGCTGCGGCTCGACAGCAGAATCGGCCTGATCGGCAGCTTCACTTTCCTGTTCTGGCGATACGGCAGGCGCACCAACGCCATACTCGGCGGCGTACTTACGGTAACGCGCGTCGAGCCTTTCCTTCGGAGTACCGCCCCAACCTTTCTCAAGCTCGGTCAGGATATCCATGCCCTTCTGCTTGTCGAAGATGTACGTCATGATGTCGCGGGCGACCGGATAGGCAGCACCGGAGCCGCCGCCATGTTCGATCACGACTGAGCAAGCATAGCGGGGATTGTCCGCTGGCGCGAAGCAGATGAAGTGACCATGGTCACGGTGCTTCCACTGGCCGCCCTTGCCGTTGCCAACGTTAAGGCCGACGACTTGGGCCGTACCGGTCTTGCCGGCTAGCTTGATATCCGGAAACGGCAGGCGTGCGTGCGGGGCCGAACCGGGGCCGTTGGCTACGTCCGACATGGCCTGATGGATATAGGCCAGATGCTCTTCGGGAATGCCGAGCGGCTTGGGCGGCTCATAATCGTGGCCGTGGATCAGGCGCGGCATGATGATCTTGCCGCTGGCGATTCGCGAAACCTGGATCGCCTGCTGGAGCGGGTTCACCAGGAAGTAGCCCTGACCGATGGTGGCGTTGACCGTATCGAAGGTCTGCCATTCCTTGCCATACTTCTTCAGCTTCCATGCCGGATTGGGCACGGTGCCGTAGGATTGGCCGGAAACCGGCAAGGGGAAATCGTGGCCGAGACCCAGCCGGCTCGCCATCGCGGCGATCGGGTCCATGCCCATGCGCTGGGCGAAGTGGTAGAAGTAAACGTCGCAGCTCTGGTAGACGCCCTTGGCCATGTTGACCTGGCCGTGGCCGTGGTGCTGCCAGCAGTGGAACACGCGGTTGCCCACGCGTAGACCGCCGCTGCAGAATACCGATTCGTTCGGGTCCAGCCCGGCTTCCAGAAACGAGAGCGCGACCATCGGCTTGACCGTGGAGCCCGGCGGATAGAGCCCGCGCAGGACCTTGTTGCGCAGTGGCACGTGGTCGTCGTCCGACAGCATCTTCCATTCGAGACGGCCGATGCCATCCGAAAAGCTGTTGGGATCGAAGCTGGGCATCGAGCACATCGCCAGGATGTCGCCGGTCTGGCAGTCCATGACGACTGCGGCGCCCGATTCGACGCCGATGCGCCGCGAGGCATATTCTTGGATGCCGGCATCGATAGTGAGTTTGATGGTCTTGCCCGGAACGTCCTCACGCGTGTCCAGATCGCGCACGATGCGGCCTGACGCGGTCACTTCCACGCGCCGTGCGCCCGGTTTGCCGCGCAAGTCCTTCTCGTAGAACTTTTCGAGCGCATCCTTGCCCACTTTGTAGCCGGGGGTGATCAGGACGGGATCGTGATCCTTCTCGTACTCCTCGGCCGAGGCTGGGCCGACATAACCGATCAGGTGTCCCACGTCGGGACCAAGCGGATAGAAGCGCGAATAGCCCCGCTGGGTGACGACGCCGGGGAGATCCGGCAGGCGGACGCTCACCGAGGCAAATCGCTCGAAATCAAGGCCGCTAGCAACTTCGACGGGGGCGAACCCTCGTGACTTCTCGATCTTGTCCTCAAGATCCTGCATCGCGATTGGCGTCAGGCTGAGGAGCTGGCCGAGCACCGAAAGCGTGTGCGCCCTGTCCTCCATCCGCTCCGGCACGACGTCGACGCGGAAGTCGGCGCGGTTGGAGGCGAGGGGGGTGCCGTTACGGTCCAGAATCCAGCCGCGGCGCGGCGGGATTAGCGAGAGGTTGACGCGGTTGCTCTCCGCCTCAAGCTTGTATTTCTCGTTCTGTCCGATCGCGAGGTACGCCATGCGGCTTGCCAGCAGCACGCCGATGCCGCCCTGGATGCCGCCGACGACAAGACTGCGCCGGTCGAAACTGTTGCGCAGCGTACCGGCACTCACGTGGCGCGGCTGAATCAGGCGCCGGAAGTTGATCTTCATCGGGCGACCAGGAACGGCTTCAGGCGGAAGCGGTCGGCGATAGCTACGAAGCGGTCGACAAGGGGATATGCAAGCACGGAAATCACGATCTGCGGTACGATCACACGAAGGGGAGCATCCGCCCCGCCAACGTTGGCGAGGCCCAGGCACAGCACGATATAAGCGAGGATCAGGCCATTCGCCACCAGCCACTCGATCACGAAATTACGCCAGGGAAGGCGGGTTTCGACCAGATCGAGCACGATCGAGGAAGTCGACCAGAGCAGTACCGCGCAGCCGAAGGGTTGGCCCGAGAACAGATCGTCGAACAGGCCGAGCGGCAGGCCCGCCCAGATCGGCAGAAGGCCGGGGCGAAGCTGGTGCCAGGACAGGAAGATCAGGTATCCCAGCGGCGGCATCACCGGGGCCGATGCGATCATCAGCCATGATGGAACGACCGATCCCAGCAGGATCGTCAGCCACGGAAACGCACGCGCCAGCGGCGGCCAAGGCGCGCGATTGATGCTACGCCGGGTGTGGTTGTGGTGCGGCGCCTTGAACAGGTTCATCGCTTGCCTGCCGGCTTGACGCCATCGGTCGTCGCGGCCGGCGGCGGCGGTGGAGGCGGCGCCCAGGTCCTTTCGACCATTACGTAATCGGTATCCGAAGGATTGCTCAGCACGCGAGCAATCGCGCCATCGCGCAGCAACTCGGTGACGATCGCCATCGGCGTGCCCGGGCGGTAGAGCCCGCCAGAGCCTGAAGTGACGAGCACGTCGCCCTTCTTCAGCGGATTGATGCCCAGGTTGATCAGGCGGATCCGCAAGGTGCCGTCGGACGCGCCCTGTGCGAAGGCGGGAACCCCGTCGGTGGAACGGCGAACGGGGACAAGGCTTTCGCTGTCGGTGATCAGCAGTACGCGCGAACTGGATGAGCCCACTTCGAGCACGCGGCCGACAAGGCCCATCGGCGAACGAACCGGCATGCCAGTGACGACGCCGCGATCGCGGCCCGCGCCCAGGGTGGCATAACGGCGGGTGCTGCTGCCGGTCGATGCGGTCAGGCGTGCGAAGGCAACCGGCGTGGCGTCGGTTTCGGGAATGCCCATCAGCGCCTTCAAGCGCTGATTCTCGACCCGCGTGGCATCGGCCTGGACGAGACGGACCTTCGCCTCTGCCAGTTCGCGGCGAATGCGCGCATTCTCGCTACCCGAATGGAAGAAGCCGGACACGTCTGCGACCGCATTGCGGCCAAGCTCGCGTCCGCTGGCGGCCGCCTGCGTGGCAGGCTCCGTCGCATCGGAGGCAAGCCCGCGCAGCGGGGAAAACACGTCGGGGTTGACCAGCGAGACCACCACGAGCCCCAACCCCACGACAGCGCCCAGAACGCCCGCGGAATAGCTCAGAAAGGTGGAATATTGCGCTCTGCGCGAATAGCTGGAGCGCCTGTTTGCGGGCGGCGCCATGCGCCATGCACTCCTGAAACAAGGGCGGACGGGCCGCCGTGATTTCCCTGGCTGGCGAACGCTTCGCCAGAATCAAAGCGGGCGGCGCGGGCCGTGATGGCCGCGCCGCCCGCGCGAACCCTTATGCGGACATCAATACGCCGCGATAGACGGGATCTTCCATCGCGCGGCCGGTGCCGAGCGCGACGCAGGACAGCGGATCTTCCGCGACGCTGACCGGCAGGCCGGTCTCTTCGCGCAGATAGTCGTCCAGGCCCTGGATCAGCGCGCCGCCGCCGGTGAGCACGATGCCCTGGTCGACGATGTCGGCCGCCAGTTCCGGGGCGGTGTTTTCAAGCGCGATGCGCACGCCTTCGATGATCGCGCCGATCGGTTCCGCCAGCGCCTCGGCAACGTTGGCCTGGCTGATGGTGATTTCCTTCGGCACGCCGTTGACGAGGTCGCGACCCTTGATGTGGATCGTTTCACCGATGCCATCGGCCGGGATCGTGGCGATGCCATAGTCCTTCTTGATACGTTCCGCCGTGGCGTCGCCGATCAGGAGGTTGTGGTGGCGGCGGACGTAGGAGACGATCGCCTCGTCCATCTTGTCACCGCCAACGCGGACCGAGGTGGTGTAGGCAAGGCCGCGCAGCGAAAGCACGGCGACTTCGGTGGTGCCACCGCCGATGTCGACCACCATCGAGCCGACCGGTTCGGTAACCGGCATGTCGGCGCCGATCGCGGCGGCCATCGGTTCGAGGATCAGGTAGACCTGGCTGGCGCCGGCGTTCGAAGCGGCGTCACGGATCGCGCGGCGTTCGACCGAGGTCGAGCCCGAGGGAACGCAGATCACGATTTCAGGATAGCGGAACAGGTTCTTCTTGCCATGCACCTTGCGGATGAAGTGCTTGATCATCTCTTCCGCGATTTCGATGTCGGCGATAACGCCGTCGCGCAGCGGGCGGATGGCTTCGATGTTGTCGGGCGTCTTGCCCATCATCATCTTGGCGTCGTCACCCACGGCCTTGACCTTCTTGACGCCGTTCAGCGTCTCGATGGCGACCACCGACGGTTCGTTCAGCACGATCCCACGGTCCTGAACATAGACGAGCGTATTGGCGGTACCCAGGTCGATAGCCATGTTCTGGGAGCCGAGCTTGAAGAATCGCGAGAAGGGCGAAGCCATCAGTAATCCGTTGTCTTTCAGGCCGCTTGCCGCCCTGTTTGGGGACGGCGTAGCCGGCTTGTTTGAAGGAGAGTGAGCCCCTTAGCCCATCGATTTGCGAAACGCCAAAATTTTGTGTCAATTTTTGGGGGGAATCCGCAGGGGCCTGTCTCGAATTCCTCGCGCTTCGTCGCTAGGGACTGGAACAGTTCGTGAATGTAGCGCCGGGCCCATTCCCGCTGTGCTGCCAAGCACCCCATCGCTGCCGAACCAGAGATTTGAAAATGCCCACTATCCGCCGCCTTCCAGAGCACCTCGTCAACCGCATCGCCGCGGGCGAGGTCGTCGAACGGCCGGCTTCCGCGCTGAAGGAGCTGGTGGAAAACGCTATCGACGCGGGCTCAACCGAGATCACCGTGCGGCTCGCATCGGGCGGGCTGGACATGATCGAGGTGACCGACGACGGCTGCGGCATGCGTCCGGACGAGATCGCGCTGGCGCTGGAACGGCACGCCACGTCGAAATTGCCGGACGAGGCGATCGAACTGGTCACCACCCTGGGTTTCCGGGGTGAGGCGCTTCCTTCCATCGGATCGGTCGCACGGCTGACCATCGAAAGCCGCCCGCACGATGCGGCGGAAGGCTGGAAGCGGGTGGTCGATCACGGGCAGGTGGCCGTCGATTCGCCCGCCGCCTTGCCTCCCGGAACGCGGATTCGGGTTGAGGACCTGTTCGGCAAAGTTCCTGCGCGGCGCAAGTTCCTGCGTTCGCCCCGCTCCGAATACGCCGCCTGTCAGGACGTCGTGCGCCGGCTTGCCATGGCGCGGCCGGACATCGGCTTCGTGTTGGAGCATGAGGGGCGCCGCGTTCTTGCGGTGCAGCCGCGTGAGGAACTGGCGTCGCGCGTGGCGCGTCTGGTCGCCCGGGAGCTGGCGGATGACGGCGTGCTGATCGATGCCGAGCGCGGCACGGCGCGGCTGACCGGCGTGGCCGGCCTGCCGACTTACAATCGCGGCGTTGCCGATCACCAGTATCTTTTCGTCAATGGCCGGCCGGTCAAGGACCGCCTGCTGGTCGGCGCGGTGCGCGGTGCCTACTCGGACATGCTGGCGCGCGATCGTCATGCCGTGCTGGCACTGTTCCTCGAGCTTCCGCCCGAGGAAGTGGACGTGAACGTGCACCCCGCCAAGACCGAGGTGCGCTTCCGCGACCCCGCCTTCATTCGCGGTTTTCTGGTCGGCGCGCTGCGCCATGCCCTCGAATTGTCCGGACAGAAGAGCGCGCAGCCGCCGCAGGCTGCCGCGATGGACATGTGGCAGGTGGAACCCGTCGCGCCCCGCGCGCCGGAGCCTGCCCCCGCGCTGGGGTCGCTGTTCGCGCGCCAATATTCGCCGAACTATTCTTCGGCACCGATGCGTCCGGCGGCGCCGCGGCTTGGCGAAGCCGGTTCGACATGGCGCTCCTACGAAGCCGAAGTCATGGCCGAACCTTCCGGTCGCGCCGAAGTGGCGCCGGAAGAAACCGAGGAAGCGGTCAGCTATCCGCTGGGCGTTGCGCGCGGCCAGGTGGCAGGCACGTATATCGTCGCGGAGGCCGAGGATGGCCTGGTGATCGTCGACCAGCATGCCGCGCATGAACGGCTCGTGCTCGAACGCCTGAAGGCGGCCGGTGCCGAGGATGCGATGGTGCGCAGCCAGGCGCTGCTCCTGCCCGAAGTGGTCGAACTGGAAGAAGCGGCCTGCGACGCGCTGGAAGACAAGATCGCCGATCTGGCGCAATTCGGCCTCACGCTCGAACGTTTCGGCCCTTGCGCCATGCTGGTGCGGGCAGTTCCGTCGGTACTGGGCAAAAGCGACGTTACCGCGCTGGTTCGCGACGTGGCGGACGATCTGGCCAAGAACGGCGATGCGCTGCTGCTGGGCGAACGGCTCGACCTCGTTCTGGCGACGATGGCCTGCCACGGCTCGGTCCGCGCCGGCCGCTCGCTGTCGGTGGCGGAGATGAACGCGCTGCTTCGTGAAATGGAACGCACGCCGCGTTCGGGGCAATGCAACCATGGCCGCCCCACGTGGGTTAAACTTGCACATCAGGATATCGAGAAGCTGTTCGGACGAAAATGACGCGATCCATCATCTTTGCCTTTGCCGCGCTGACCTCCCTGACCGCGTGCGGAAGGGAAGACCCGGCCCGCAAGGACGCCGAAGACCGGCAAGATGTCGCGATGGTCGAACGGATGAGCAAGGAACCGTTCAAGCCGATCGTCCCCAAGCCCATCACCAAGGTGGATGTTGAGCGTTACGGGCTGGACAAGCCCGGCTGCCAGTTCCGCAAGCAAGGCGACGCGGATCCGATCTTCATCGCCAATTCCGAAGAAGGCTTCATGCGCATCGACGGCGATTTGAAGCGCTACGCCGCAAAGCTGGAAAGCGCGCAATTACCGGGCAATGCGCGGACAACTTACGTCGGCCTCTCAACATGGGTCGATCTGGTCAGCCTGCCTGATTACGAAGGTGGATCGGACCATATGCATTGGCCGGCGCGCTTGGTGCTCCACGATTCGCAGGAGCGCGTGGCATTCCTGACCGATGGCGAGGTGAATTGTACGGCAGCCGCCGGACAGCCTTCCGCTGAGGCTACCGGCGGCTGACGCTCCCATTTGTCGTCGAACCTACTTCGCCGTCAGCACCGGGCCGAACGGCGTATCGTTACCGTCTCCATCACTGGCTTGCGGTAGGCCCAGCAAGTCGCGCAGTAGCGGTGCAACGTCGACATTGTCGAACGCGGCCAGCTTGCCCGCTGGGCGAAACGCTGGTCCCGTTGCCACGAATAATGCGGCCATTTCCGGCGCTGCGTTGTCGTAGCCATGCGAACCGCCCGACTTGGCTTCCTTCGGTGCGGTTTTGGCGATTTCCCAGCCCGTCTTGGCAAGGCAGAAATAGGGCGCGATGCGCGGGTTGGTGCCGTAGCGCAGGCGCGCCGGGATATCCTGCTTGCGCCAGCATTGCATGTGATCGTGTGGTTTCAGCAGCGCCGCCGCGACTTTGGCGTCCTTGCCCTTGGCGGGGGTGATCGTCGCGAAGGGGCCGGTATCGCCCACGTCGTAGAGCTTGGGATCGGTGAGTTTGTCGAGCGCAATTACGCGTTCGCTGGAGGTGGCGGCCATGCCGTGATCGGCGACGATCACGAGGTTCGCGGGCTGGCCCAGTTCACGCAGACCTTCGACCAGCAGGCCGATGTCCCGGTCTGCATCGGCAATCGCTTCGTCGGTGTGCGGATCGACGGGGCCGTAGTGGTGTCCGGCAGTATCGACCTGATCGAAGTAAAGCGTCACCAGCTTGGGCCGCGTGGCGGCAGGGCGGCGCATCCAGTCGATCACGGCGGAGACGCGCTGCACCGGCGTGACGGCCTGGTTATACTGCTGCCAATCCGAGGGGCGCGTGCCACCTGTGGTTTCGCTCCATTCGCGCTTCTCGCGCTGGCCGCCCCAGGCGACATTGGAGCCAGGCCAGAACATCGTCGCGGTGCGGATTCCCGCCTTCTCTGCGGTGACCCAGATCGGCTCGGCGGCGTTCCACCAGAAGGGATCGTCGCTGGCCATGGTGAAGACTTCGCCCGGTCGGGCCGGATCCTCGAAGCGATTGGCGACGATGCCGTGGTGATCGGGCACTTTGCCGGTCACCAGCGTCCAGTGGTTGGGGAAGGTCTTGCTGGGGAACGAGGGGCGCATCGCCGCGCTGATCCCGTGTGCGGCCAGGGCCGAGAGATTGGGCGTGATGCCGCGATCGAGGTAGTCGGCGCGGAACCCGTCGATCGAGACCAGGATCGTCACCGGCTGACGGCTTTCGGCAACTGGAACGGTGCTGTCGGCAAAGGCGGGGAGGGGGAGCGCGACGCTGGCGCCCAGCAGCAGGGGGAGGAGGCGTTTCATCCCCGCCCCCTAGCCGCGAAGTCGTGACAGGTCGATGTCGGCTAAATGTCGCTTCAGGCCATCCGCGCGAGCATCCAGAGCGCCATGGCGACCATGAACAGGTTCTCGGTCAGTGAAACGAAGCCCAGTGGAACCGCGCCCGATCCGCCTACGCAAGCGCACTTCAGCTCGCGCTTCTGGATATAGACTGCGTAGAATACCGAGACCGCGCCGATTCCACCGATGACAAGGCCGATGGGGATCGAAAGCCAGGGCAGGGCATGCGCGGTCATCAGCGCGCCGGCGGCGAATTCCAGGAACGGGTAGGCGTAGGCATACGGCACCCAGCGTTTTGCAAGCAGGTCGTAGCCCAGGAACATCGTCGAGAACTGCTCGACGTCCTGCAACTTCAGCATGGCCAGCAGCATCATCGTCATAGAGACGAACCATTCCGCCGCGCGCAGTGTGAAGGGCGTGTCGAACGCCGCCCAACAGGCCGCCAGCGCAAGGCCAAGGCTGGTGGCGAACACGGCAAGCACCGGGCGGTAGGTCTTGGCCTTGGGGTCATGGACCTTCAGGCCGACATGGGCGCGCAAGTCGGTATAGCCGCCGATGCGCTCCCCGCCGATGAAGGTTTGCGGCGTGGTGGCAACGTCGTTCGCGGCCTTGAAGGCATCGGTCTGCTCACGTGTGGTGAGCCAGTGGTCCTCCACCTTATAGCCCAGCTTTTCGAGCAAGTGCTTCGACTTGATGCCCCAGGGGCACGAGTGCTTTTCCATGACCATGCGATAGAGCACGGCGGTTGGCTTTGCGGTCTGTTGCTGCGTCATAGAAAGGGGCTATACCTTCCGTACCATAGTACGGAGTCAAGCATGGCCCTGACGATTTCCGAATTGGCCCGCTCGGGCGGTGTAGGTGTCGAGACGGTGCGGTTCTACCAGCGCAAGGGACTGCTGTTCGATCCGCGCCCGGCGACGATCGGCGGCGCCAAAAGCCAGCGGCATTATGGCGAGGAAGATGTGCGGCGCCTGCGCTTCATCCGATCGGCCAAGGCGGCGGGCTTCATCCTCGACGAGATTGCTGAGTTGATCAGCCTTGATCACACCGGAGATCGGCCGAGAGCGCGGGAAATGGCGGAGGTAAGGCTGGCGGCGCTGGATCGCGAGATTGCGCAGCTTGAAGCGGCCCGTCAGTCGCTGCGCCGTCTTGCCCACGAATGCGCGGGGTCGGACGAGGGGCCTTGCCCGATCCTCGAAGCGTTCGAGGAAACGGCAACGTGCGGCGCAGGGCCGAAACCCTGCGCCGCCTGAAAGATCAGACGTTGAACTTGAAGTGCATGACGTCGCCGTCGTGCACCAGATATTCCTTGCCTTCCTGACGCAGCTTGCCGGCTTCCTTGGCACCGGCTTCGCCGTTCAGCGCGACATAGTCGTCATAGGCGATGGTTTCGGCGCGGATGAATCCACGCTGCATGTCCGAGTGGATTTCGCCGGCAGCTTCGGGGGCCTTGGCACCCTTATGCACGGTCCAGGCGCGGGCTTCCTTGGGGCCGACCGTGAAGAAGGTCAGCAGGCCGAGCAGATCGTAACCGGCGCGGATGATGCGGGCGAGGCCGGTTTCGTGCAGGCCCATCTCTTCGAGGAACACGAGGCGCTCCTCCATGTCCATGCCGACGAGATCCGATTCGATCGCGGCCGAAACGATGACGGCGGTGGCGCCTTCGGCCTTGGCCTTCTCGAACACGCGGGCCGAGAACTCGTTGCCCTCGGCGGCGGATTCTTCCTCCACGTTGCAGACGTAAAGGACCGGCTTGGCAGTGAGCAGCTGGGCCTGCGCGAAGACGCGGGCCTCATCTTCGTCCTTGGGCTGGGTCAGGCGCGCGGGCTTGCCGTCGCGCAACAGTTCCAGCGTCTGGCCAAGTACCGAAGCGATGATCTTCGATTCCTTGTCGCCCTGCGCGGCCTTCTTCTGGGCGGCGGGAACGCGCTTTTCCAGGCTTTCGAGGTCGGAAAGCAGCAGTTCGGTCTCGACCGTCTCGGCATCCGCAATCGGATCGACCTTGTTGTCGACGTGCTGGATGTCGTCGTTTTCGAAGCAGCGCAGCACGTGGACCACGGCGTCCACTTCGCGGATGTTGCCGAGGAACTGGTTGCCCAGGCCTTCACCCTTCGATGCGCCGCGCACCAGGCCGGCGATGTCGACGAAGGAAAGCTGCGTCGGGATGATCTTGGCCGAGCCGGCGATCGCCGCCAGCTTGTCCAGGCGCGGATCGGGCACGCCGACCTGGCCGACATTGGGCTCGATCGTGCAGAAAGGATAGTTGGCCGCCTGCGCTGCCTGCGTCTCGGTGAGCGCATTGAACAAGGTCGACTTGCCGACATTGGGCAGGCCCACGATTCCGCAACGGAAACCCATGTGTAACTCCGGAAAAAATGATTGGCCGCGCCTTAGCGCCAGTCGCGGTGAATGGCGAGTCTGGGCTGGCCTTGAGGTCAGTCCTGCTGGCGCAGGGCTACATCGTTCATGAAGCGTACGTCGTCCCCGGCAGAGAGGCGGTCTGCTTCCGCAGCGACGGCGCCCAGCATGCCGGCCAGCGGATCCATCTCCGCCTTGGCGTAGTTGCCGAGGACATAGCCATGCACGCGGTCCTTGTGGCCGGGATGGCCGATTCCCAGGCGAACGCGGCGGAAATCGGGGCCAAGGTGCTGGTCGATCGAGCGCAGGCCGTTGTGCCCGGCATGGCCGCCGCCCTGCTTCACCTTCACCTTAAACGGGGCGAGGTCCAGCTCGTCGTGGAAGACGGTAAGGTCCGACAGGTCCAGTTTGTAGAAGCGCATCGCCTCGCCCACGGCGCGGCCGCTTTCGTTCATGAAAGTAGCGGGTTTGAGCAGCAGCACCTTCTGCGTGCCGATGCGGCCTTCCTGCAGCCAGCCCTGGAATTTCTTCTGAACCGGGCCGAAGTTGTGAATTTCGGCAATCGCATCCGCCGCCATGAAACCGACGTTGTGGCGATTCATCGCATATTGCGGTCCGGGATTACCAAGGCCGACCCAAAGCTGCATGGCTTAGCTGATCCAGAAAGAGCGGGGCTGATCCCCAAAAACAAAAGGCCCCTCCCGCGCGCCGGACGGACCGGGGCGGGAGAGGCCGATTGCGAAAACGGTCCGATTACTCGGCGTCTTCCTTGGTCGTGTCGCCTTCGGCGCTCTTCAGAGCCGAGGGAGCAGCGATCGTTGCGATGGTGAAATCGCGGTCGGTGATCGCCGAAGCAACGCCCTTGGGCAGCTTCACGTGGCTGATGTGGATCGATTCGCCCACGTCGAAGCCGGTCACGTCGATCGCGACTTCGTGCGGGATCTTGTCGGCGTCGCAGACCAGTTCAAGGTCGTGACGGACGACGTTGAGCACGCCGCCGCGCTTCAGGCCCGGCGAAGCTTCCTCGTTGGCGAACACGACGGGCACGTTGACGTGCACGGTCGCGTTGGCGCCCAGGCGCAGGAAGTCGACGTGGAGCGGACGGTCGTTGACCGGGTGGAAGGCAACGTCCTTGGGCTGCGTGCGCAGCTTCTTGCCGGCAACTTCAACTTCGATGATCGAGTTGAAGAAGTGGCCGGTCATGAGCTGACGGACCAGCTCCTTTTCCTCGACGTGGATCGCGATGGGTTCTTCGTTGCCACCGTAGACGACGGCGGGAACGCGGCCATCACGACGCAGAGCACGGGAGGCTCCCTTGCCAGCCCGTTCACGCGTCTCGGCCGGCAGGTTAAGCGTATCGCTCATGGGACTTGCCTTTCAAAACTGGATATCAATAACGGCATCGGTCCGCTCATCGGCCCGTGCCGTCCCGCCACGCCTCCAGGGATGACCATGACGGGAAGCGCGCGCCCTTAATGCGGAATCGGCGGAAATGCAAGCCTTGTGCGGCGGAGGCATGGCCGATTGCCCATGGTCAGGCCAGTGGGCGCAATGGTTCGCAATAAGTCCGCCGGGCTGGGACGGATAGCAGTTCCAATTCGGGATAGCGCAGCGCCGTAAGCCTGCCGCCGAACACGCAGCCCGTGTCGATGCAGAGGGTTCGATTTACCCAGCCGGCCTCGCGTACCGGCGTGTGACCATAGATTATCATCGCCGATCCCGAATAGTGCGCCGCCCAATCACGGCGAACGGGCAGGCCGAACTCGTCGATTTCGCCGCTCGTATCGCCATACATGCAGAAATTGCGGATGGCCTTGGGGGAGCGTTGCAGCAGGTCTTCACCGAAGCCGGCATGGGCGACGATGAGCCTGTCGCCATCAAGACTATGGTAGGCGGGCAGGGTGCCGAGCCATCGGCGCATCTCGCCCAGGAACTCGTGAGGCTCCTGCGCCAATTGTGCGATCGTCGCCGCAAGTCCATGCGCGATCGAGACATTGCGGCCGGCCAGATGGCGCATGAGCTTGTCGTCATGATTGCCGACGACCGCCAGCGCGTTGCCGCTCTCCACCATGTGTTTGGCAATGCGCAATACGTCCGGCGACCGTGGACCGCGATCGACCAGATCGCCCAGGAATATGGCGCGGCGGCCGATCGGTGGAGTCACCGTTACCTGATTGCCGCGCCAGACGAGGTGATATCCCAGGCTGCCGAGCAATTCTTCAAGCTCGTGAGCGCAGCCGTGGACATCGCCGATGATGTCGAAGGGCCCTGAACCGCCGGATAGCGAAGGCTCGCGCTGACTGTCGTTACTCAACGCGCGTGACCTTGTAGCCCTGCGCGGCGAGCATGGCGGGCAGTCCTTCCGGACCGGCCATGTGAGCGGCGCCAACGGCAACGAAGGGGCGCTTGCCCTCCTGCATGGCGCGTCCGATCTTCGCGGCCCAATCCTGGTTCCGGCTCGTGAACAGCACGGCGCGCAGTTCGGGATCGGCCAGCATCCCGCGGCGGGTTTCCTTCTCGATCGCAGCCATGTCACCCTTGCGCCAGCTATCGGCAAGGCGGCTGTCGTCATCACCTTGCTGGTCCGTCACGACGAAGCCTAGCAAGTCGCGTTGATCCGCTTCGGGCAGGCTGTCGAACAGACTCAACTGGCGCTCGGCGCCCTCCAGTTCGACGACAGGCTTGCCCCCGGCTTCGTCCATCACCGCGCGATCGACGCCGTTGCGGCTGTCTTCATCGGTTGCGCCTACCCTGGCAAGGGTGAGGGCGGCGGCCCAGGTATCCATTTGCGCAAAGTCGCCGTCGGAATAACCGCCCCGCTTGAGAAGGGCGGCGAGGGCGGGGCGCTGTTGAGCAGAAATCCTTTGAGAAATAGCCGGTTGACCATCACTCTTGGCAAGCCGTGCGAAGGTTGCCGCCACGGCTTTCTCGTCGGAAAGATTACCTACCTCCACCATGATGGTATCCGATCCGGCGAGTGCCTGACGCACTTCGGCGGTCTCCCACGCGATTGGCCGTTTCACGCTGTGGATCGTGCCGAACAGCCAAGCCTGCTGGCCGCTTGGTCCCTCGACATGCCAGAGTGCCGGTGTCGCCGGATCGGGTTGCTGGGTGCAGGCGGCGAGTAAGATGCTCGCTAAGATGGCAAAAAGTCCGCGCATCACCTTGTTATTGCACCCTTATTGCCTTAATTCCCGCCTTGGCGAGCTGATCCTGCACACTGCCTTCTCCGGCAAGGTGCCCGGCGCCAACTGCAACGAAGACGGTGCCCGGTTCCGCCATGCGCGCTTCCAGCCACTTGGCCCATGCCGTGTTGCGATCGGTGATGAACGCCTTGCGCATGGCTTCGTCCGATTCGTCCTCGTTCAGCAATCGCGCCAGTTCGTCGGCGCGGCCGGCCTTCCATGCAGCGACCACCTTGGCAACGTCTTCGCGCAGAGTGGGCAACTGATCCAGCACTTCGCCCAGATAGCGATTCTGGCTGTCGACCGACATCCCGTCGAACAGTTCGATCTGGTATTCGGGCGTCTCCAGCGCCTTGCGGGTTTTGTGATCTTCGGCCGCCTTGGCATCGATTAGCGTCTCTACGCCATTGGCCTTGTCGAAGCCCGCAGCCTTGAGGGGCAGAAGCGAGAGCAGGAGGCCGGCATACCAAGCCTCGAACGGGTCGAAGGCTTCGGCAGGCAGGCCCATGCCGCTCAGCGTCTTCTCGAAGGCGGCGCGTTCCTCGGGCGGCAGGCTGGCACGCAGCGTGGTGCCATCGTTCCGCATGCCTTTTTCGATGAACAGCTTCTGTAGCGAATCGGGGGAATCCGTATTCGTCTCGGTTACCAGCAGGTCGGACGAATCGAAGGCGTCCTTCACCGGCCCGGTGAACCAGTGCGTATCTTCCGGCAGGATATGGATCGTGCCGAAGAGATAGATGGTGGTGTCCTTGTCCGCGATCTTCCACATCGCGGGGCGGGCAGGCGCCGTTTCCTGCGCGATGCCGGGAGTAGCGGTGAGAAGGGCAAGAGCCGTCGCCGAGGCAAGGCGAAAGCGGGGCTTTCGGAAGAATATCATCGCCATTCCATGAAAGGGCAGGAACAAACGCACCATTAACAGCCCGTCGCACGACGCATTAGCGGGCCAAGTTTGCTCAGGGTAGCGTTCTCAGTCATCATGCAGTGGTTTTGCGCGGTTGATTTGCCGGGTTCGATCCGCCAAAGGCCGCCTGCCCATGAGTTTTGACGGGATTTCGATGTCGACCGCCGCGCCCTCCACTGACAGGCAGCCCCTCAGCTTTCAGGACATGATCCTGACGCTCCACGATTTCTGGAGCAAGCAAGGTTGCCTCATTCTTCAGCCTTACGACATGCGCATGGGGGCTGGAACGTTCCACCCCTCGACCACGCTGCGTGCTCTGGGGCCCGAACCGTGGAAGGCGGCCTACGTCCAGCCCTCTCGCCGCCCGACCGACGGTCGCTATGGCGAAAACCCGAACCGTCTTCAGCACTATTACCAGTATCAGGTGATCCTGAAGCCGAATCCCGAGAACCTGCAGGAACTCTACCTGCAAAGCCTCGCTGCGATCGGTGTGGATCCGCTGGCGCACGATATCCGCTTTGTTGAGGATGACTGGGAAAGCCCGACTCTGGGCGCCTGGGGCCTTGGCTGGGAAGTTTGGTGCGACGGTATGGAAGTGACGCAGTTCACGTATTTCCAGCAGGTCGGCGGGTTCGACTGCAAGCCGGTTGCGGGCGAGCTGACGTACGGCCTTGAGCGCCTGGCGATGTACATCCAGGGCGTGGACTGGGTCTACGACCTGCGCTTCAACAATGAAGGCGTCACCTACGGCGACGTCTTCCTCGCCAACGAGCAGCAGCAGTCGAAGTACAACTTCGAGATTGCCGACACCGAAGCGCTGTTCGCCGGCTTCAAGGCGGCGGAGGCCGAGTGCATGCGCTGCATCGAGGCGGAAATTCCGCTTGCCGCTTATGACCAGGCGATCGAGGCTTCGCACCTCTTCAACCTGCTCCAGGCGCGCGGCGTGATCTCCGTGCAGGAACGCGCCAGCTACATCGGCCGCGTGCGCGAACTCGCCAAGGGTTCGTGCAAGGCCTGGATCGACAAGAACAAGGACCAGTGGGAAGCCAAGTTCCCGGGGTGGAGCGCATGACCGACTTTCTTCTCGAACTCCGCTCCGAGGAAATCCCCGCGCGCATGCAGGCCGGCGCCCGCACCGACCTGGAAAAGCTGTTCCGCAAGGAAATGGAAGCGGCCGGCGTGGCCGTTGCCGATGTCTCGGTGTGGTCTACACCGCGCCGCCTCGCAATGATCGCCCGCAACCTGCCGTTGGCGACTGAAGCCGTTCACGAGGAAACCAAGGGCCCCGCCACCAGCGCGCCCGAGCAGGCGCTGGAAGGCTTCCTGCGCAAGACCGGCCTCACCAAGGACCAGCTTGAAGTTCGCGACCTTAAGGGCAAGGACACTTACTTCGCGGTCGTCGAAAAGCCCGGCCGCGCGGTGAAGGACGTGCTGGCAGAGGCGATCCCGGCCATCGTGCGCGCGTTCCCGTGGCCGAAGTCGATGCGCTGGGGCAAGGCTTCGCTCTCCACCGAATCGCTGCGCTGGGTGCGCCCGCTTTCGGGCATCGTCGCGGTGCTGGGCGAAGACCTGGTCGAATGCGAAGTCGGCGGTGTCGCCTCTGGCTACGTGACCAAGGGCCATCGATTCCATGCGCCTCGCGAAATCACGATCGGCGGCGCGCATGACTATGCGGACAAGCTGCGCCTTGCCCACGTCCTTGTGAACCATGAGGAACGGCAGGACATCATCCGCACCAAGGCGCGCGAAGCGGCGACTGCGGCCGGCCTCGTGCTGGTCGAGGACGAAGGCCTCGTCATCGAGAACGCCGGCCTCACCGAATGGCCGGTGCCGCTGCTCGGCCGTTTCGAGGAAGATTTCCTGGAAGTTCCGCCCGAAACGATCCAGCTCACCGCGCGTGTGAACCAGAAGTATTTCGTCTGCGAAGATGCCGCAGGTTCGCTTGCCAACGCCTTCATTTGTACGGCGAATATCGTCGCAACCGATGGCGGCGTGGGCGTGGTGGATGGCAACCGCAAGGTGCTCGCCGCGCGCCTGTCTGACGCACGCTTCTTCTGGCAGCAAGACCGCAAGACGCCGCTTTCGGTGCATGGCGAGAAGCTGGCCCGCATCACTTTCCATGAGAAGCTGGGCACCGTCGCCGACAAGGTCGAGCGCGTTGCCAAGCTGGCGGAATGGCTGGCGAGCGAAGGCGTGGTGCCGAACTGCGACCCGGCGCTGGCACGTCAGGCTGCAGAACTCGCGAAGGCCGATCTCGTCACCGAGATGGTGGGTGAATTCCCCGAGCTTCAAGGACTTATGGGCGGTTATTATGCCCGCGCCGAAGGTCTGCCGGACGCTGTGGCCGATGCCATTCGCGATCACTACAAGCCGGTCGGGCAGGGTGATGAAGTGCCTTCCGCGCCGGTATCGGTCGCCGTGGCGCTGGCCGATAAGCTGGATACCCTTCGCAGCTTCTTCGCTATTGACGAGAAGCCTACCGGCTCGAAGGATCCCTTCGCGCTGCGCCGTGCGGCGCTGGGCATTATTCGCCTGATCACTGACAACAACCTGCGCTTCGGCGTGGCAGAGGGTGATCTGCTCGACTTCTTCGTGGACCGCCTGAAGGTCCAGCAGAAGGAAGCGGGCATCCGCCATGACCTGATCGACGCGGTCATCGCACTGGGCGGCGAAGACGATATCGTTCGCCTTCTGGCCCGCGTCCATGCGCTTCAGGCATTCGTTGCCACCGACGATGGTGTGAACCTGCTCGCCGGCTACAAGCGTGCGGCCAACATCCTCAAGAAAGAAGACTGGCACGGCATCGAGGGGGAAATTTCCCGCACCGGTGAGGAGGATCCGCTGGCTGTGGTCGACGATCCCGATCTGGCGCCGATTGTTGCCGCCAAGATGGCGGACCGCCACGCAGCGGAACAGGTGCTGCCCTATGCGGCGGAGCCGGCCGAACAGTCGCTGATCGATGCGCTGACGGCGGCGGAACCGCAGGCGGCCCGCGCGGTTGAGGCAGAGGACTTCGCTTCCGCGATGTCTGCGCTCGCTTCGCTGCGGGCACCGATCGATGCCTTCTTCGAACATGTCACAGTGAACGACGCGGATCCGATCAAGCGCCATTCAAGGCTGGCCTTGCTCGATCGCTTCCGTACTGCGGTGCACAATGTGGCGGACTTTTCGAAGATCGAAGGCTAGGGGCTGGTCCACATACTCCGGGCCAGTTCCAAGAGTTTTATCAACCAGGACAGGAAAGTCAGGGGATAAATGAGCAGGCAGGTCTACACGTTCGGCGGCGGCGTCAAAAATGAAGACGTACGTGCGCGCGACAAGGTCGTAGTCGGCGGCAAGGGTGCCAACCTTGCCGAAATGGCCGGGATCGGCCTGCCGGTGCCCCCAGGCTTTACCATTACCACCGAAGAGTGCGTGAAATACCTTGCCGAAGGCGGTGACTTTTCGGCCGAACTGCGCGCCGACGTTGCCGAGGCGCTGACGCATATCGAAAAGACAGTGGGCAAGAACTTCGGCGATGCCGCCGATCCGCTGCTCGTCTCGGTCCGCTCCGGCGCGCGCGTTTCGATGCCGGGGATGATGGACACCGTCCTCAACCTGGGCCTCAACGACGCCACGGTCGAGGGCCTGACGCAGACCTCGGGCGACGAGCGCTTTGCGTGGGACAGCTATCGCCGCTTCATCCAGATGTATTCGGACGTCGTTCTGGCCCTCGATCATGGTCGTTTCGAAGAGGCCTTGGAGATTGCGAAGGAAGACAACGGCTACATGAACGACGTCGAGATGACGGCGTCGAACTGGAAGGCCATCGTCAAGGAATACAAGGGTATCGTCGAGGAAGAACTCGGCCGCCCGTTCCCGCAGGACGTGCATGAGCAGCTTTGGGGCGCCATCCGCGCCGTGTTCGATTCCTGGGATTCGGACCGCGCCAAGGTCTATCGCCGCCTGAACGACATTCCGGGCGATTGGGGCACTGCGGTCAATGTGCAGGCCATGGTTTTCGGCAACATGGGCGACACTTCGGCCACCGGCGTTGCCTTCACCCGCGACCCTGCGACCGGTGAGAAGGCCTATTACGGCGAATGGCTGGTCAATGCGCAGGGTGAAGACGTCGTCGCCGGCATCCGTACCCCGCAGTACCTGACCAAGGCCGCGCGTGAGCGTGCCGGCGCCAAGCCGCTGTCGATGGAAGAGGCGATGCCTGAGGCCTACACCGAGCTTGCCGCGGTGTTCGAGCTTCTCGAAAAGCACTACCGCGACATGCAGGACATCGAGTTCACCGTCGAGCGGGGCAAGCTGTGGATGCTGCAGACCCGTTCGGGCAAGCGCACCGCCAAGGCCGCGCTCAAGATGGCGGTCGACATGGTGGAAGAAGGCCTGATCGACGAGGCGACTGCGATCAAGCGTGTCGATCCGATGGCGCTGGACCAGCTTCTGCACCCCACGCTCGACCCCAAGGCGCCGCGCGACATTCTCGGCAAGGGGCTGCCGGCATCGCCGGGTGCGGCTTCGGGCGCGATCGTGCTCGATGCCGATACCGCCGAAAAGCGCGCAGAAATGGGCGAGGCCGTAGTCCTCGTCCGCGTCGAAACCAGCCCTGAGGACATTCACGGCATGCACGCCGCGAAGGGTATCCTGACGGCCCGCGGCGGTATGACCAGCCACGCAGCGGTCGTGGCGCGCGGCATGGGCCGTCCCTGCGTCTCGGGCGCTTCGGGTCTGTCGATCGACATGAAGACCCGCACCCTGCGCATGGGTAACCGTGAGCTGAGGGAAGGCGACGTCATCACCCTCGACGGCGCGACCGGCGACATCATGGCCGGCGAAGTGCCGACCATCGAGCCGGAACTGGCCGGTGATTTCGCCACGCTGATGGTCTGGGCCGACAAGCACCGCCGGATGAAGGTGCGCACGAACGCCGAAACACCGGCCGATTGCAAGATGGCCCGCCAGTTCGGCGCCGAGGGCATCGGCCTGTGCCGCACTGAGCATATGTTCTTCGACGCCGGTCGCATCTCGGCCGTGCGCCAGATGATCCTGGCCGAAGACGAAGCCGGTCGCCGTGCCGCGCTGGAAAAGCTGCTGCCTGAACAGCGTGCGGACTTCATCGCGATCTTCGAGGTCATGGCCGGCCTGCCGGTCACTATCCGCCTGCTCGATCCGCCGCTTCACGAGTTCCTGCCGCACGGCGATGCCGAGTTTGCGGAGCTTTCGGAAACGATCGGCATCGGCATCGACACGCTGAAGCGCCGTGCGGACGAACTGCACGAGTTCAACCCGATGCTGGGCCATCGCGGTTGCCGTCTGGGCATCACATTCCCTGAAATCTACGAGATGCAGGCCCGCGCGATTTTCGAAGCCGCCTGCGAAGTAGCAGCCGCTTCGGGCGAAGCCATCGTGCCGGAAGTGATGATCCCGCTGGTCGCCACCAAGCGCGAGCTGCAGATCCTCAAGAGGGTCGTCGACGAGACGGCCGCCAAGGTCTTTGCCGAGAAGGGCCGCACGCTCGACTACATGGTCGGCACGATGATCGAACTGCCGCGCGCCGCCCTGATGGCGGGCGAGATTGCCGAGGAGGCGAAGTTCTTCTCGTTCGGTACCAACGATCTGACGCAAACCACGCTGGGCGTGTCGCGCGATGACGCTGCGCGCTTCCTCAGCCCTTACGTCGAAAAGGGGATCTATCCGCGCGATCCGTTCGTCAGCCTCGATATCGAAGGTGTCGGGCAACTCGTGCAGATGGGCGCCGAACGCGGCCGGGCGACTTATGCCGATCTCAAGCTCGGTATCTGCGGTGAGCATGGCGGCGATCCGGCCTCGATAGCGTTCTGCGAGAAGGTTGGCCTCGACTACGTGAGTGCCTCACCCTACCGCGTGCCGATCGCGAGACTGGCGGCGGCTCAGGCCGCTCTGGGCTGAGGCTTCCGGGACTGAAAACGAAAAGGCCGGGGTAAATCCCGGCCTTTTTCTTATTTTTTCCAACCCGATAAGGTGAGGATTTCGAAAGTCTCGACGGTTCGTCCGTTGTCTCCAGCGGCCGCGAAGGCGGTCTGAGCCCGTGCCAGCCCGGCCTTGTCCAGCGGCGGTCCGGGGTCCGCCAGCACGCTGCCATGGGCCTGCGCACGCAAGTCGCCGATCAGTCGCTCAAGGCTGCGGAACGAGACCTGTAGCGGGCGCTGGTCGATCACCGGATCGGCAAAGAGGGTACGCTGGAGTAACTGGCCGCCCGCGCGCACATCAACCATGGGATGGATGCGCGCAGCCGGACGGTCGCCGTCTGCCGCCAGCATGATCTCCCGCAGGCGAGTCAGGCTGCCCGACGACAGGAAGCTGGCAATCAGCATTCCGCCCTGCGCCAGAGCGCGGCGGGCATGGATCAACGCACCGGGCAGATCGTTCACGGTATCGAGCGTGCCGAGGCTGGCGATGAGATCGAAGCCGTCGAACGGGTAAGGGGCTTCTTCATCGAAACCGGCTGCCGGTTCCGCTTCCACCACCTCGATCCCCCGCGCGGCCAGGGAATGTGCCAGCCTGCCGGTCCAGTCACCGATGACGAGCGCGCGCTTGGGCTCAAAGCGGAGGAAGGAGAGACGTTCCTCGACATCCTCCACCATATCGTCGAGCAGATAGTGCGGCGCGTCCGGCAATTGTTGCAGGGCCAAGGCACGTCGACGGGCGGCGATGCGCCGGGCGGGGGCGAAGATGCGGGGCGGCGCGGGGGGAGCGGTTTCAGCCATCCCGCGCTCCCTGCCGCGTCCGGTCGGCTTGCGCAACCACCCAGACAGGCACGGGATGAACAGGTTGTAGCTTGAGGTTCTGCCGGGGCACCATAGGCTGGCGGGCCAATGTCGCTTTCGGCCGCCTTTGCTCCAGTGATCGATCTGGTCTTTCCGCCGCGATGCCCGCTTTGCGGGGCCGCGATCGCCGCGCAGAACGGTCTGTGCCCGGGATGCTGGGGAACGCTTGCGATCCCGGGCGATCCCTCCTGCGGGACATGTTCGCGACCCTTTGCGGACGGGATAATCGACGGTTCGATCTGCGCCCCATGCCTGGCAGAGCCACCGCGCCATGACGGGATCGCGGCGGCCACGCTCTACAACGCCAGCTCACGCAAGCTGATCCTGGCACTGAAACACGGTAATCGTCTGGCTCTGGCGGACATGATGGGTGCCTTCATGGCGGCACGACTGCCCCAGATCGATGAAGACTGGCTGATTGCGCCGGTTCCTCTTCACCGCTGGCGCATCTGGCATCGTGGCTACAACCAGGCGGCGGAACTCGCGCGCGTAATTGCCCGGCGGCGCGGCGCACGCCTCGCTGTCGATTTGCTGGAACGGCGCAAGGCCACGCCGTCACTGGGTGGGTTGGGGCGCAAGGCGCGTCGGCGGGCGCTGTCCGGGGCGATCGGTATTCCCTTACGAAAGCGGGCCGGCGTGAAAGGCGCGAGGATCGTTCTGGTTGACGATGTTCTGACCAGCGGAGCCACGAGTGAGGCCTGCGTATCCGCGCTCAAGCGAGCAGGCGCGGAACGGGTCGTAATCGCCTGCTTCGCGCGTGTGTTGGATGAAGCACTCGATCTGGTGTGAAGCTTGATCGGAGGAATCGAAAACGCCCGGAACCAAAGGCTCCGGGCGTTCTCGTGACGAAACTGGTAGACCCCGCTTGTGCGGTTCGGCGGCCCCCCTGCAGGCCGCCTGGTCCGATCCCTCATTTTGCGTCGATCATCGATCGACATTCCCTGAACCGTGGCGCTTGTTTCCTGGTAACCTTCGTTACCGGTCAGCGACCTGTGGTCGGAAGCAGCCCCCCAGCTGCAAGCCGACAATCGACGGAAACCCGGGGGTTGAAAAGAGGCTTGAGGGCGTTACGGGGATTTTGATCACCGGCTGTGGTTATCCTGCAACATTCGTTGCGTGCGGGAAAAGCGGAGGGAAATTTCCAGAATGCGTGAGATCACCAAGGAAGAGCGCGAGCAGGGCCATGAATTTCTTCCAAAGTTCGATGCACATGGGCTGCTGATCGCGATTGCGGTGGACTCCCGGACGCGGGAAATCCTGATGGTCGCCTACATGGATGAAGAGGCGCTCGCGAAAACGCGCGAGACGGGGCTGGCCCACTTTCACTCACGCTCGCGCGGGCGGCTTTGGCTGAAGGGCGAAAGCTCGGGCCATTTCCTGCGGGTGGAGGAGATTCGAGTCGATTGTGATCAGGATGCGCTGGAATTGGTTGTGCAGCCCGAGGGCCCGGCCTGCCACACCGGTGCTCGCAGCTGCTTCTATCGCCGAATCGACGGTAACCGCCTCGAATCATTCGAAAGCTGAGAACCACGTAGATTTTCGTATCCGGCCATCGCGACGACGGTGATGGCCGGATTAACCATTAGAAATGCGTAAATTCAAGGAATTGAAGCTTCCTCGCACGATTTTGGCCAGTGCGCCGGTAATCGTGGCAATTTCGGCTTACCCCATCATTCTTACGGATGAACGCAACGCGCTCGTTTGTTGCACTGCAGAAGGCAAAGTCCCTTCTGACAGCACTGATTTCTCCCGGGAAATCGGCTGTCCCACGATGACAATAAGTCAACGAGTGGCTGCTCAAGGCTGGTGTCCTGCCCCGCACCAGCCAACGGGTGCGCATGCCCTCATCGGGGGTGCCGTCGGATGTCGCCGGCCTCCCCGGCGCTGGCATGAGGGAGAGAAGCCTGACGGGCTTCGCGGGGCATTAGAAGGAAGGGAAATGTCATGAACCGACGAGTGACAATCGTTGCAGTGACCGCTGGCCTGCTTGTCGGCGTTCCAACCGCCGCATGGGCGGACCAGAAACCTGCCAGCTCTGTCGTCAGCAACCAGAAGTACAATCTGGCCAGCTATTTCGACAAGGGTGACAATCGTAACAACGGCAACCATTGGGGCCGCGACAATGACAATGGCAACCGGTGGGGTAACCACTGGGGCCGTGATCATGACAACGGCAACCACTGGGGCTGGGGTCACGACGATGACGACCACGGCCACGGCCATCATGGCGGTGGAGACAAGTCTCACGGCTGCTAAGGCCGGATAGACGGATCGTGGCCGCCGGCTTGGCGGCCACGATTTCCGGTGATTGGCTAATCCAGTACTTCGTCGAAGAGGTTGACCATCGCCGCCCAGCTCTGACGATCCGCGCTGGCGTCGTAAGATATGGCCGCTATGCCGCGCGCATCGCTGCCGGGGTCGGTAAAGCCATGGCGCACGCCCGAATAGGCGTGAAAATGCCAGTTGGCCTCTGCCCGGTCCATCTCCTCCCAGAAGGCGATCACCTGCTCGCGCGGCACCAGGGGATCGGCATCGCCGTGGCAGATGAGAATGCGGGGCTTGATCGTGCCTACTTTCGCCTCGCGCCTGGTGGTGAGGGTTCCGTGGAAGGTCACCACTGCCAGAAGGTCCTGCCCGTCGCGGGCCATTTCGAGGGCGGCCTGCCCTCCCATGCAGTATCCGATGGCGAGCACCGGCAGCCCCGCCGCGTCGGGAACCGCGCGCAAGGTTTCGATCGCGGCAACCAGACGCCCGCGATAGTGATCGAGATCGGCGCGAAGCTTTTCGGCGAGCGGGAGGGACGCTTCGAAACTTTCCACCGGCTCGCCATAGAAATCGGCCACCATGGCAAGGTAACCGAGTTCCGCCAACATGCGCGCGCGCTTTTCCATCGGCGCATTGTAGTTGGCGATCGTCGGGAAGATGATCACCGCCGCGCGTGGCGGACCCTCCGGACGGGCGAGCCATCCGGTAAGGTCCTGCCCTGCATGACTATAGGCGATCGCGTCCATCCTGCTCACTCCGGCAGGAAGTCCGGCACCGAGAGATAACGCTCACCCGTATCGTAGTTGAAGCCCAGCACGCGCGATCCGGCCGGCAGCGACGACAGCTTCTGCGCGATCGCGGCAAGCGTCGCGCCGGAGCTGATGCCCACCAGCATGCCTTCCTCGGTCGCGCAGCGGCGTGCCCATTCCTTGGCATCGGCGGCTTCGACCTGGATCGCGCCATCGATCGACTGGGTGTGCAGGTTGCCGGGGATGAAGCCGGCGCCAATACCCTGGATCGGGTGCGGGCCCGGCTGACCGCCGGAAATGACCGGCGAAAGCGTCGGTTCCACGGCATAGGCCTTGAGCGAGGGCCAGGCCTTCTTGAGCGTTTCGGCGCAGCCGGTTAGGTGCCCGCCAGTGCCGACGCCGGTGATGAGCACGTCGATCGGTTCGTTCGCGAAGTCGGTCAGGATTTCCTGCGCCGTGGTCTTCACGTGGACATCCACGTTCGCCGGGTTGTCGAACTGCTGGGGCATCCACGATCCCGGCGTTTCGGCGATCAGTTCCTTGGCGCGTTCGATAGCGCCCTTCATGCCCTTTTCGCGGGGCGTGAGATCGAACGTGGCGCCATAGGCCAGCATGAGGCGGCGACGCTCGATCGACATCGATTCGGGCATGACGAGGACCAGCTTGTAGCCCTTGACGGCGGCCACCATGGCCAGACCGATGCCGGTGTTGCCCGAGGTGGGCTCGATGATCGTGCCCCCCGGCTTCAGCGAGCCGTCGGCCTCGGCCGCTTCGACCATGGCAAGCGCGATGCGGTCCTTGATGGAGCCGCCGGGGTTGCCGCGCTCCGCCTTGATCCAGACCTCATGGTCCGGGAACAGGCGCGAGACCCGGATATGCGGCGTATTGCCGATCGTGGCGAGAATGCTGTCGGCCTTCATGATGCTTGCTCCCAACGCGGTGAGAAGGTGCGGGCTCTGCGGATTTCAGGGAATCCCCAGGCCCAGATGGCGGTAATGACTATGGCAGCGGTCCCGCCGAAGACAACAGCTCCCGTCGCGCCAAGCAGTGCGGCGGCGACGCCCGACTGCATTTCGCCCAATTCGTTCGAGGCCGAGATGGCCAGGCCCGAAATGGCAGAGACGCGTCCGCGCTTGTCATCGGGGGTGCGCAGCTGGACCAGCGAACTGCGAATGAAGACGGAGATCATGTCGGCCGCGCCGATCAGCGCAAGAAAGCCGAGCGAGACGACGAAGCTACGCGAAAGGCCGAAGCCGACCGTCATGGCGCCATAGGCGGCGACCGAGACGAGCATCTTCACGCCGACATTCTTCGCCAGCGGCCGGAACGAGAGCCACAGTGCGACCACGGCGGCACCGGCAGCAGTCGCCGCGCGCATCTGGCCAAGGCCTTCGGGGCCGACGTGAAGGATGTCGCGGGCGAAGACCGGCATCAGCGCCGTCGCGCCGCCCAGCAGGACCGCGAATAGATCCAGCGTGATGCAGCCAAGCAGGAAGCGTTCGTGCCAGATGAAGTGGAAGCCATCGACGATCTGCCGCAGGGGGTGCGCCTTGCGCGCGTCCTTGGGCAAGGGTGGCAGGTTGCGGATGGCAAGGATGCTGATAGCCGAGAGCGCCATGAGCGCGGAGGCGATCCAGTAAGGCAGTGCATGGTGGCTGGCGAAGAGGAAGCCGAATGCGGCGGGGCCGATGATCGTGCCGGCCTGCATGGCGATCGAATTGAAGCCGATCGCGCGCGGGATCAGGTCGGTCGGAACGATATTGGGCGCAATGGCGCTCATCGACGGGGCGACGAAAACGCGCACGGCACCGTGGATGGCCGCGAACGTGTACAGGACCGGCAGGCTGCGCCATTCGAGCGTTGTCGCAATGCCGAGACCTAGTGCCACGATGATGTCGATGGCCATTGCCAGCCCGGCAACGCGGCGCCGGTCGAAACGGTCGGCGATCACGCCGGAGATCGGCGTCAGCAGGAAAATCGGCAGGAACTGCGCAAAACCCAGCAGGCCAAGCTGGAACGAGGCCTGCGTGATCGACATGCCATAGTCGCTGCGGGCCACATCGTAGAGCTGGTAGCCGATGATGACGACCATGCCGGTCGAGGCGAGCACCTGGAAGAAGCGCGCCAGCCAGAACTTGCGATAATCGGCGATGCGCAGCGGTGATGTCGGCGGCGAGGTGGGCTGCGCGGGGGAGCCCGAAGAGGAGGAGGGCGTATTCACGATCGGCTGCATGGCAGCATGACCCGGGCTTGCCAAGTCATGCCGCCACCGATTGTCGATAGGTTATGTTTGGGATCAATAAGTAAACCGCGCGGTGAGGCGCACATCGCGGCCGGCGATGGGAACGAAATCCCGCGTTTCCGAAGCGGCGAGGCGACCGGTGACGTCGAACAGGTTATCCGCCGCCAGGATCAGGGAAAGCGGACCATCCTGACCCAGTGGCCTCCAGGTGGCGCTGAGATTGACGAGCGTGAAGGCGCTGGTCGGGTTCTCGTTCTCCGTCACGCGGTCCTGCTTGGCGTTCCATTCGACTTCGCCGCGCAGGGTGACGGCGGGCGAATCGAATTCAAGCCCGCCACGCGTGCGCAGCGGCGGGATGCGCGGCACCGGGCCCATGTTCACCAGCTTGGCGTGGGTATAGTCGACGCCCGCGTCGGCCTTCAGCGAATTGTCGCCCCAGCGCGCGAAAGTAAGCGCACCTTCGGCCTCGACGCCGCGGAAGCGGGCAGGGGCCTGGAGGTACTGATAGACGGGGAAATCCTCGATCACTTCGCCGGTGGGAACGGCGGTGATGAAGTTGTCGAAATTGGTGCCGAATACCGTGACCGATCCCACGAAGGCACCGCCGTTGTAACGCAGACCTGCTTCGACGGTGTTGCTCTTTTCGACGGTGAAGTCGGGATTGCCGCGCTCGTAGGACTGCGTGGCATCATGCAGGCCGTCGACGAAGAGTTCTTCGGCCGAAGGCGCGCGCTCACCGTGCGAGAAGTTGGCCGAGAGGGTCAGGGTGTCGGTCGCATGCCAGGCGACGCCGGCGACGGCTGCGTACTGGTCGAAGTTGCGATGCTCGTCGGACGGGATCGTGCGGATCTGCGTGTTTTCATAGCGGAGCGCACCTTCAAGGTCGACGCTGCCCACTTCGAGCTGCTGCAATGTGAAGACGGCGAAGCGATCGGTGTTGTTGTCAGGTAGCAGGGCTTCATCGCCGCTGATTTGCAGGCGCGAAGAGGAATACTGGACGCCGCTAGAACCGCTCCAGATGCCTTGCTTGGCCTGATCGGCCTGAAGGCGGACTTCCACGGCCTTGTTGTGGAACTGCGTGCCGATATCGCCATCCTCGATCTCGGCATGTTCGTAGTCGCCATAGGCGCCGCGCACTTCCAGGCGCTTGAGGAAGCCGGTGAGGTTCAGGCCCGCGCGCAAATCAACGCGGGTCTGGCGCAGGGAGATGCTGGTGGAAGACGGATCGGCGGAAGGACGGGGCGGAATGCCGTAATCGTTGGCAAGACGCTGCACCGAGACGCCGATGTCCCCGCCATCGTCGATGAAGGCAAGGCCGCTGCCGAGCGTCCAGCCCTCGGTGCCGCTGTTGGCAAGCTTGCCCTTGCGGTTGGCCTGCGTGGTCAGGGTTGCGGCGCCTTCCGTGTCGCCGGCATCGGCCAGATCGCTGGCCTGCGTCAACGTTTGGGCGCGCAGTTCCGGCGAGAGGACGTAGCCGCCGACACGAAGATCGTCGCTATGATAGTACGAGGCGTCGAAATGGGCGACGAGGCGGCTGGCAAGGCGGATATTGGTGGCGATGCCGCCGTTCACCATGTCTGCCGCCGTGCCGAACGAGCCGAGCGCGTCGACCGTGAAAGCCTTGTCCGGAACCTTGCGCGGGATGCGCTTGTCGATCGCATTGACCGCACCGCCGGAGGGGTCGCTGGCGTAGAGCAGCACGCGCGGTCCGTGCAGAACTTCGATACGGTCGACGTTGAGCGTATCGAGCGAGACGGCGTGGTCGGCTGAGACGGAAGACGCATCGAGCGAGCCGATGCCATCAAGCAGCACCTGCACGCGCGGACCGTCGAACCCGCGAAGCACGGGGCGCGATACGCCGGGCGCGAAGCCGCTGCTGGATACGCCCGGAAGACTGGCGAGCATTTCGCCGATTTGCGGCTTCAGATCGCGGGCCAGGCTATCGCCGGTCAGCACGACCGGGGCGCTGATTGGATCGGCGTTGCCGGAGATCACGCGGCCGGTGACGATGATTTCCGGGCCGGTTTCCTGCGGGTGACTGCTGTCGTCGGAAGGGGCCGGTGCAGTGGTTGCCTGTGCGAACGCCGTGCCGGGCATGGCCAGCAATGCGGTGGTGGCAAGGGCACCGGCGGAAGCCAGCAGGGTGATTCGGGCTTGAGGCGTCTTCATGCGCTCTGGCTAGGAGTGATGTTATACTATCTCAATACTCAATCGAAACATGTCGAAAAATTCATGCTGCGTTGCGGCACCATCGCCACACAGCTCATCACCCAGGCAAAAAGCCGCCCGGCGACGCGGGACGGCTTCGCTAGGTCGCATGCTGCGCTTCGCCTCAGCGACGCGGACGCAATCTCGGATTGGGCTGGGTGGTGTCTACCAGCTTCAGGAAATCGTCGATCCGGATGATTCGTTCGAACTGAAAGCCTGAACGGCCCTCATGCGACCAGATCATGTGCGCCTCGATCCGTCCGACCACGGGAAGCCGCATTACCAGGCGTTCACCCCGATCGAGGTCCAGTTCGCCCTTGCACATGAAACCCTGGGCCGAAAAGTTGACGATATGCAGGTGAACGTCACCCAGACGGCGATGTTCGGCAATCAGCTTGTGATCGACAGGGTGGCGCGCCGCGCGCCGTTTGTCGGTTACAGAGAGCTGTGCTCCTGCACTCATTTTCTTATCCGCCTCTGGTTATGGCCGTGAGGCAGCACAGTGCATCAAATTGGCAAACAAACAGTAAATCCCGGCAAGACATTGCCGTCCTGCCGGGATGAGGTGTGCTCTGTCAGCGATCAGGCGCCCCGCAAGATCGCGTGCTTCTTCTTACCGAGGCTGAGCTTACGAGTTTCTCCGGATGCGACTTCGATCAGGAAGCCCGGGTCATCCATCGTAACATCGTCCAGCTTGACGGCGCCTTCGCCGATCTTGCGCTTGGCTTCGCCGTTGGAGGCGGTGAAGCCCAGTTCGGTGAGTGCAGCACCAAGACGTACGCCTTCGCCGGTCACGTCCAGCGTCGGCAGGTCCTGGCCAAGTCCGCCGCCAGCGAAGGTCGCCTTGGCAGTGGCTTCGGCGGCGACGGCGGCATCTTCGCCGCGGCACAGCTTGGTCACTTCGTTGGCAAGGACGACCTTGGCGTCGTTGATCGCCGCGCCGTCAAGCGCTTCAAGGCGGGCGATCTCATCCAGCGGCAGGTCGGTGAACAAGCGCAGGAACTTGCCCACGTCGCGGTCGTCGCAATTGCGCCAGTACTGCCAGAAGTCGTAGCTGGGCAGCATTTCCTCGTTAAGCCAGACCGCGCCGGCGGCCGACTTGCCCATCTTGGCGCCGTCCGCCGTGGTCAGCAGCGGCGTGGTGAGGCCGAAGACTTCCTTGCTGTCCATGCGGCGGGTCAGTTCGACGCCGTTGATGATGTTGCCCCATTGGTCGGAGCCGCCCATCTGCAGACGCACGTCCTTCTCCTTGCAGAGGTGGCGGAAGTCGTACCCCTGCAGGATCATGTAGTTGAATTCGAGGAAGGTCATCGGCTGCTCGCGCTCAAGGCGCAGCTTGACCGAATCGAACGAGAGCATGCGGTTCACCGTGAAGTGGGTGCCCACTTCCTGAAGCAGCTGGATGTAGCCCAGCTGCCCCAGCCAGTCCTGGTTGTTAACCATCACCGCGTCGGTTGGCCCGTCGCCGAACTTCAACAGGCGCGAGAAGATCGAGAAGATGCCCTTGATGTTGGCCTCGATCGTCTCGTCGGACAGCATCTTGCGGCTCTCGTCGCGGCCGGTGGGGTCGCCGATGCGGGTGGTGCCGCCGCCCATCAGCACGATCGGCTTGTGGCCGGTCTGCTGGAGGCGGCGCAGCATCATGATTTGGACGAGGCTGCCGATGTGAAGCGACGCGGCCGTGGCGTCGAAGCCGATATAGCCCGGCACGACCTGCTTCTCTGCGAGGGCATCAAGGCCCTCGGCATCCGTCGTCTGGTGGATGTAGCCGCGCTCTTCGAGGACGCGGAGCAGGGAAGATTTGTAGGTCATGACCGTGCTTCTTGTTAATGGGAGCGGGGCGCCTAGCATGTGGGGCGCAGGATATGAAGCAATTGGTCGCGTGCGTGGTGATATCCGGCCGAATCCGGCAAGACCCGGATTGCCAGCCCGACGCGCGGACCTTTACGGAGGCCGCCATGTCCGACCTGACCTGCCACCCGGCACATCCACCCGTTCTCGTTCGCTCGATCGAAACCCGCGTGATCGGCTTCGACGAAAACTGGCTGCGTGTGCGCTGGCGGATCCTTGGCGCGGGCAAGCTGGTGGTGCCGGCTTTCGCAGGCAAGGGCCGGGCAGAGGGGCTGTGGAACACCACCTGTTTCGAGCTGTTCCTCCAGCCGCCGGGTGAGGCATCGTACGTCGAGATCAACCTCTCCCCCTCCGAACGCTGGAACGTGTACGACTTCACCGGTCGCCGCGAGGGCATGGTCGAACATCCGATGCCGCACGAGCCGGAGTGTACGATGCGCAAGGGTTCGGACATCGCGATCTTCGATGCCGCCATCCCCGTTGCCGGCCTGCCACCGCTGCCGCTGAACCATGGCTTCACAGCGGTGATCGAGGAAGAGGGCGGCGTTAAGAGCTATTGGGCGCTTTCCCACAGCGGCGATGCGCCTGATTTCCACGATCCGTCTTGCTTCGCACTTCCGCTTGCGGCACCCGGGCAGGCATGAAATTCGGCATCGACCGCCTGCTGGCGGACCCTGAACTGCGTAAGCCGCTTGACGGCCGCCGCGTCGCGCTCGTCGCCCATCCCGCCTCGGTAACCGAGGACCTTGTCCACTCGCTTGACGCGCTGATCGCTGCGGGCGTGAACGTGACGAGTGCCTTTGGCCCCCAGCACGGGCTGAAAGGCGACAAGCAGGACAACATGGTCGAGACGGCGGACGAGCTGGATCCGACTTACGGCATTCCCGTCTACAGCCTGTACGGCGAAGTCCGCCGCCCCAGCGAGGCGATGATGGACAGCGCCGATGTGTTCCTGTTCGACCTGCAGGACCTGGGCTGCCGCATCTATACTTTCGTCACCACGCTGCTTTATCTGCTGGAAGCGGCCCAAAAGCAGGGCAAGAGCGTCTGGGTGCTCGACCGTCCGAACCCTGCCGGTCGCCCGATCGAAGGGCTGACCCTGTTGACCGGGCAGGAGAGCTTCGTCGGCGCGGGCCCTATGCCGATGCGCCACGGGCTGACCTTGGGTGAGATGGGCCACTGGTTCGTCCGGCATTTCAAGCTCGACGTCGACTACCGCGTGGTCGCGATGGAGGGATGGGAGCCCGAAGGCCCCGGTTTCGGCTGGCCGCAGGACCGCATCTGGATCAACCCCAGCCCGAACGCCGCCAACCTCAACATGGCCCGCGCTTATGCGGGCACGGTGATGATCGAGGGCGCGACGCTGTCGGAAGGCCGTGGCACCACCCGCCCGCTGGAAGTGCTGTTCGGTGCGCCGGACATCGACGCCAAGGCGGTTCTGGCCGAGATGCAGCGCTTCGCCCCCGAATGGCTCGAAGGCTGCGCGGTGCGCGAATGCTGGTTCGAACCGACCTTCCATAAGCATGCCAAGACGCTGTGCAGCGGCTTGATGATCCATGCAGAGGGCAAGTTCTACGACCATCATGCCTTCCGCCCGTGGCGGCTTCAGGCATTGGCGTTCAAGGCGATCCGCAACCTCTATCCCGACTATCCGATCTGGCGCGATTTCCCGTACGAGTACGAGTTCACGCGCCTTGCCATCGATGTGATCAACGGCGGACCGGGGCTTCGCGAATGGGTCGACAGCCCCGATGCACTTCCGGCTGACCTCGATGCTGCGGCCGGGGCGGACGAAGCCGCGTGGAAGACCGAAATCGCGGACCTTCTGCTTTACTGAATGCGTTTACTGGGCCGGCGACTTGCTTGCCGGCCCATCGTTGAAGGCGGGCGGAGCCTTGAGCTTGCCATCGGCCAATTCCAGCACGGGGCAGCCACCGAGCCGCTTGTCCACCGCGCGGATCAGCGTTGGCTTGCCGTCATCGGCGTTTGGCGTGGTCTTCCCCGCAGCTGCGTTGGCGCGCTGGATGGTGTAGCCGCACTTTGCCTTCGCGGACGGAGACTTGCCCCCACCGTTGGGCGGAGCGGCCGCGACCGTCAGGACAGCCATCGCCAAAATCAGAACTACCTGTTTCATCGTCGCACTCCCTCTTGGGGTTGATGAGGATGATCGCGCAAACCGGGCGCTTAGGAAAGGGCCCTCATGCCTTCTTGCGCGTCAGTTCCCGCATCGCCGCATCCAGCCCGTCCAGCGTCAGCGGAAACATCGCCCCGCCCATCAGGTCGCGGATCATCCGCGTCGAACTGGAATAGCCCCACTGAATCTCCGGCGTGGGGTTGAGCCAGACCGTTGCAGGATAAGTCTGCGCCACACGCTGCAGCCAGACCGCGCCGGCTTCCTCGTTCATGTGCTCCACCGAACCGCCGGGGTGGCTGACTTCGTACGGGCTCATCGACGCATCGCCCACGAAGATCACCTTGTAGTCGTGCCCGAACTTGTGGAGCAGGTCCCAGGTCGGCGTGCGCTGCGACCAGCGGCGGCGGTTGTCCTTCCACACGCCTTCATAGAGGCAGTTGTGGAAGTAGAAGAACTCCATGTTCTTGAACTCGGCGCTGGCCGCGCTGAACAGTTCCTCCATCAGTTCGATGTACGGATCCATCGACCCGCCAACGTCCAGGAACAGCAGCACTTTCACGGCATTGTGCCGTTCCGGCCGCATGACGACGTCCAGCCAGCCCTGCTTGGCAGTGCCCCGGATCGTCTCGTCGAGGTCCAGTTCTTCGGCCGCTCCCTCGCGCGCGAAGCGGCGCAGGCGGCGCAGCGCCACCTTGATGTTGCGCGTGCCCAGTTCGCGCGTGTTGTCGAGATTGGCGAACTCGCGCTTCTCCCAGACCTTGATCGCGCGGCCATGACGGCCTTCGCCGCCGATGCGGATGCCTTCGGGGTTATAGCCCGAATGGCCGAAGGGAGAGGTGCCGTTGGTGCCGATCCACTTGTTGCCGCCCGAATGGCGCTTTTCCTGCTCTTCCAGGCGCTTCTTCAGCGTCTCCATGATCTCGTCCCAGGAGCCGAGCGCCTTGATCTGCTCCATCTCCTCTTCGGAGAAGTAGCGTTCGGCCATCTTGCGCAGCCACTCCTCGGGAATGTCGACCGGCTGCTGGCCATAGTCGGTCAGTACGCCCTTGAAGACCTTCTGGAACACCTGGTCGAACCGGTCGAGCAGCCCCTCGTCCTTCACGAAGGTGGCGCGGCTGAGGTAATAGAATGCCTCCGGCGTCCGCTCGATCACCTCGCGGTCCAGCGCTTCCAGCAGCACCAGATGCTCCTTGAGCGAGGCGGGAATGCCGGCCGCGCGCAGTTCCTCTATGAAGTTCAGCAGCATGGCAGCATCCGGTCCCGGTTGACACGGCGACGCCAGCGAAGCGAAGTGTCGCCTTGTTTTGAAATCAAAGGGTTATCTGTCACTTTGCAGATGATGGTGTGACTTTCCGAAACGCGCATCCTGGGCCCGGTGTCACCTTGTGCGGGCAAGCCGGCTGGCGAAGGGGTCGGTGCAAGGGCCGGAGCAGGAGATCGTGCGCGGTTCATGATCCCGAACCTACACCCTTGGCGTCGACGTAGGAAACCGACGCACCCTCGTCACGCGCCTTGGGGCGATGGACCAGCGCCACCAGCACGAAGGAAATGTACATCAGCAGATACCATGCGCCCAGCTTGGTCCAGTGCACCATCGCCCAGCCGTGCCGCTGGTTCGGATAGATCCACGCCTGCGAGAACGTAGCCAGGTTCTCGGCGAACCAGATAAACAGGGCGACCAGCAGCCAGCCCACCAGCAGCGGCATCCAGCGATCCTCGCGCCAGACGCGAAACCAGATGCGGGTGCGCAGAAACAGCGCGCCCAGCAGGGCGAACAGGCCGATCCGCACATCCGGCAGCCAGTGGTGGCAAAGAAATTGACGTAGATGGCGACGGCCAGCGCGACCGAGGCGGCCTCCATGGGATAGCCGCTGAAACGGAAGTCGAAGATCCGCCAGACGCGGGCGATATAGCTGCCGACGGCAGCGTACATGAAACCGGAAAACAGCGGAACGCCGCCAATCCGCAGCAAGTTCGCTTCCGGATATTCCCAGGATCCGTGCGCCGTCTTGAACAGTTCCATCACCGTGCCGACGACGTGAAAAGCCAGGATCACCTTGGCTTCCTCCAGCGTTTCCAGCCGCAGCGCCAACATCGCAAGCTGGATCGCCAGCGCCGCCAGCGTCAGGAAATCGTAGCGGGCGAGGGCGGCACCCTCAGGATAGAACAGATGGGTGGCTACCAGCAGTGCCAGCAGCAGCCCGCCGAACAGGCAGGCCCATCCTTGCTTGAAGCCGAACAGCAGGAATTCGTAGATCCACGCCCGCCAGCCCGCGCGCGGCTCGAATGCTTCGAGCTGCGCGCGGATTGCGGCAAAGCGGGTGTGGGACGCTGTGATCACGCTGCGCCTATGCAGGAGTGGGCGGCGAAACAGGCGGCGGAGGCGGCTGTTGCGGCCAGGTTTCCAGCGCCGTGTCGAAATGCGCCCATTCCGGCGCATCGTCGGTCCAGATCACCATCGCCGGTTTCAGCCCATGCCCCGCATCGAGCGCGCCGAGGCGGAAGGTCCGCAAATGAGGGCGCGCGGAGCTTTGCGCGAAGATCTGCGTGCCGCACTTGGGGCAGAAGCTGAACGTCAGCGTATTGCCACTCGCCGCCGCCCATGTGGAAGAGGCGAGTTCACCGTCAAGCGTGACGTCTTCCACCTTGAAGATCGCATTGTTGGTCGGCCCGCCCGCTGCAAGCTGCTGGCACTGGCGGCACCAGCACTGCCGCGTGGCAATGGGCTCGCCCACAATGTCGAACGTGACGGACCCGCAGGCGCAGCGTCCGGTATAGGGTGCAGTCATCGTATCAGTTCCCGCCTTGTCAGTTCCCCCGGCGTGCCATGAAGGCCAGCCTTTCGAACAACATGACGTCCTGCTCGTTCTTCAGCAAGGCGCCGTGCAGCGGGGGAATCGCTTTGGTCGCGTCCTGGTTCTGCAGCACGTCCAGCGGCATGTCCTCCGCCAACAGCAGCTTCAGCCAATCGAGCAGTTCGCTGGTGGAAGGCTTCTTCTTCAGGCCGGGCACTTCGCGCAGCTCGTAGAAGATCTCCATCGCGCGGGTGACCAGCGTTTTCTGGATGCCGGGGAAGTGGACATCGACGATGGCTTGCATCGTCTCGCGGTCCGGGAACTTGATGTAGTGGAAGAAGCAGCGGCGCAGGAAGGCGTCCGGCAGGTCCTTCTCGTTGTTGGAGGTGATGACGACGATCGGGCGTTCCACGGCAGCGACATGCTCGCCCGTTTCGTAGACATCGAAAGCCATGCGATCGAGTTCGGCCAGAAGGTCGTTGGGGAACTCGATATCGGCCTTGTCGATCTCGTCGATCAACAGCACGGGCAGGCGCGGGGCGGTGAAGGCCTCCCACAGCTTGCCCTTGCGGATGTAGTTGTTGATGTCGTGGACGCGCGCGTCGCCCAACTGGCCGTCGCGCAGGCGGCCAACGGCGTCGTATTCGTAAAGGCCCTGATGCGCTTTGGTGGTGGACTTGACGTTCCAGGTGATCAGCGGCGCATCGAGAGAGGCGGCGATCTGCTCGGCCAGCACGGTTTTGCCGGTGCCGGGCTCCCCCTTCACCAGCAGCGGGCGGCGCAACAGGACGGCGGCATTGACCGCGACCTTCAGGTCATCGGTGGCGACATAGCTGCTGGTGCCTTCGAAACGCTGCATATCCGTCCCCTCGGGGGTAGAGCCCCGTATTTAACTGTTCGCTTAAGCCCTATGTTTTGCGCCGCAGCATGGCAAGTGGTGTGTGGAGCGCACGGACTTCGCCGCCGGGGCGTTGCGACCGCTGGTGTTGCGTGCCGTCTTCGCGGTAGTCTGACGGCGGGCACCCGCTGGGTGCCCCAACCGGAAGGAGCCTGACTTGTCCGAGCCCAAGCCCCGCGCGGCGCGCAATATCGCGCTGTTGATCGACGCAGACAATGCCTCGCCCAGCAATCTGGAGGCGGCGTTGACGATCCTGGGGGATCTCGGCTCGGTGAACGTGCGGCGGGCTTACGGGAACTGGAGCAAGGTCTCGCTGAAAGGCTGGTCGAAGCTGGTGCACCGCCACGCGCTGGAGCCGCAGCAGCAGTTCGACGTGACGAAGGGCAAGAACGCCACCGACATGAAGATGACCATCGATGCGATGGACCTGCTCTATGGCGGCCATATCGATGGCTTCGGCCTGATGACCAGCGACAGCGACTTCATGCCGCTGGCTATCCGCATCCGTCAGAATGGCACGCCGGTCTATGGTTTCGGCACCAGTCGCACGCCCGAGGCTTTTCGCGAGGCCTGTACCCGTTTCATCGACCTGGAAGCGTTGCCCGCCGCCGATGTCGACGAAGGCTCGGGCGAGGCGGCAAAGCCTGCGATCGACGAGGACCTTGTCAAGCTGATCGGCGAGGGGTGGAAGGCCAGCAAGCGGGATGAAAACGGCTATGCCAGCCTTTCCGAAGTGGGGCAGCGGGTGGCCAACCGTTCCAGCTTCGACGCGCGCAGCTATGGTTTTTCGCGCCTGTCCGAACTGGTGCAGACCTTGCCGAACTTCGCCACCGAAAAGCGCGAGAGCGGGCTTTTTATCAAGCGGATGCGCTGAAACGGCTATTAACAACCCCTTGCCGAAGCAGTGCGGCGGCGAACCGATTGCGACTGGATCCGAAAATCCAGAGCGCCAATTTCAATTGGTGATGATCGAGAGCGGTTAAATATATTTTATTTGACGGCGAACGGAGCGCGATTTTACGCGCGAATGTGAGGTGTTTCTACCTCACAGGGGGAATCTATATGAAATTGAAGTATGCCGCAGGCTTTTGCCTGCTGGTGTCTGTTGCTGTCGCCGGCAATGCGCAGCAGCAGGGGGCGGTCGTGGCTGCGGCAACCGCCGCGCCGCAGGTCGCGGTGCCTTTGGCGCCGGTGCAGGACAACGTTCTTCGCGCGGGCGTGGAAATCCCGCTGGTAACGCGGGAAGAACTTACGACTAAGAAGAAGGCTCTGCGCGTCGGTCAGCGTTTCCAGATGGAAGTGGCTGCGAATATCGAACGCAATGGCGTGGTCATTATTCCTGCTGGAACACCGGCTGTCGGTGAGATCACCGAAGTTCGTAACAAGGGCATGTGGGGCAAGTCCGGTTACATTGGCGCACGCGTTGTATCGCTTCGGCTTGGCGATCGGAATATCCGGTTGTCCGGCACTTTCGACGACAAGGGCGTGACGGGCACGGGTGGCGTCGTGGCCGCAATTGCGTTCGTTCCGATTGCAGGATTTCTGACCACTGGAACGAGCGCTTTCATCGCGTCCGGATCTCCCGTGAAGGGCTTCCTCGAAGATGATGTGGCATACGTGACGGTTGCCCCGGCTGCTGCGCCGATCCAGGTACAAGTACCGATGACTGCGGCGCCCGCTGCGGTGACGCCCGCAACGAAATAAGGCTTTCGCAGTTCCGCTGATCGACGCCTCAGGCGTCGATCAGTTCCGGATCGATCTCGCCCGCGCGGTTCTGGATGAACATGAAACGGTGTTCGGGGTTGCGGCCCATCAGGCGGTCGACAAGGTCCTTCACCGCAGCACGGCCTTCGTATTCGGGCGGCAGGGTGATGCGGATCAGCGAGCGGCTGTCCGGGCTCATCGTCGTTTCACGAAGCTGCTGGGGGTTCATTTCGCCCAGGCCCTTGAAGCGGCCGACTTCCACCTTCTTGTTCTTGAACACGGTGCGCTCCAGTTCCGCACGGTGCTCGTCATCGCGGGCATAGGCGGAAGTGGAGCCGGAGGTCAGGCGGTAAAGCGGCGGCTGGGCGAGGTAGAGGTGCCCGCGCCGCACGATTTCCGGCATTTCCTGGAAGAAGAACGTCATCAGCAGCGTCGCGATGTGTGCGCCGTCGACGTCTGCGTCGGTCATGATCACCACGCGGTCATACCGCAGGTCGTCCGGGTTGCAGTCCTTGCGGGTGCCGCAGCCGAGCGCGAGGCCGAGATCGGCGATTTCCTGGTTGGCGCGGATCTTGTCCGCCGTCGCGCTGGCAACGTTCAGGATCTTGCCGCGGATCGGCAGGATCGCCTGCGTCTTGCGGTTGCGGGCCTGCTTGGCCGAGCCACCTGCCGAATCGCCTTCGACGATGAATATCTCGGTCTCGCCATCGCCTTCGCCCGAGCAATCGGTCAGCTTTCCTGGCAGACGCAGCTTCTTGGCGTTGGTGGCGGTCTTGCGCTTTACCTCACGCTCCGCCTTGCGGCGCAGGCGATCGTCCATACGCTCCATCACCGCGCCCAGCAGCGCCTTGCCGCGCTCCATATTGTCGGTGAGGAAGTGGTCGAAGTGATCGCGCACCGCCGCTTCCACCATGCGCGCAGCTTCTGGGCTGGTGAGGCGGTCCTTGGTCTGGCTCTGGAATTGCGGGTCGCGGATGAAGACCGAGAGCATCACTTCGCTGCCGGTCACCACGTCGTCCGGCGTGATGTCCTTGGCCTTCTTCTGCTGGCCAACGAGTTCGGCGAAGGCGCGGACGCCCTTGGTCAGCGCAGCGCGCAGGCCCTGTTCGTGGGTACCGCCATCGGGTGTCGGAATGGTGTTGCAGTACCAGGAGTACGAGCCGTCCGAGTAGAGCGGCCAGGCGATCGCCCATTCCACGCGGCCCTGTTCTGAGCCGTCATCCCCGCGCGGGAATTCCTGGCTGCCGGAGAAGAACTGCGTGGTCACGCATTCGCGGCTGCCGATCTGTTCTGCCAGATGGTCGGCAAGGCCGCCGGGGAACTGGAAGGTAGCTTCGGCGGGGATGCCGTCCACGGCAAGCGAGGGCGCGCACTTCCAGCGGATTTCGACGCCGGCGAAAAGATAGGCCTTCGAGCGCACCAGCTTGAACAGCCGGGCGGGCTTGAACTTCTGATCGCCGAAAATCTCGATATCGGGGGTGAAGGTGACGGCGGTGCCGCGCCGGTTGGGCGCCGCGCCGACCTTCTGGAGCGGGCCAAGCGTTTGTCCGCGCGAAAATTCCTGCGCGAACAGTTCCTTGTTACGCGCCACTTCCACACGCGTTTTCACCGAAAGTGCGTTGACCACGGAGATGCCGACGCCGTGCAGACCGCCCGAGGTGGCATAGGCCTTGCCGGAGAACTTGCCGCCCGAGTGCAGCGTGGAAAGGATGACCTCCAGCGCCGACTTGCCGGGATACTTGGGGTGCTCATCGACCGGGATACCGCGGCCGTTGTCGGTGATGGTCAGGCGGCCGGCGGTGCCCGGCTCGTCCTCCAGCGTCACCTCGATGCGGTTGGCGTGGCCGGCGACGGCTTCGTCCATCGCGTTGTCCAGCACTTCGGCGGCGAGGTGGTGCAGGGCCCGTTCGTCGGTACCGCCGATATACATGCCCGGGCGACGGCGGACGGGCTCAAGCCCCTCCAGCACTTCGATCGCCGAACCGTCGTAGGTTTCACCGCCCGCGGAGGGGAGCTTGTCGAAGAGGTCGTCGGACATGGGGACGACTATAGGCAGGCGGAAAAACCGCGATCAAGCGGGTGAGCGACGCTTTTCCGCAGGGATTGGGGAAAAGTGGAAGAAAAAGAGAACAAAAGGGGCGAGGCAGGATCGATTGAAAATTCGCTGAAGGCGAATTTTGCGGCACCAGCCCACTCCCCCACCCGATCTCCCACAAGTTTATCCTGATGGGATGTCGGGTGGGGAAGCGGGCTGGTGCCGCGAAAAAGCTCTTACTTGCCCTTGGCGAAGCCGGTGGGCGCCGCGTCGATCACCTTGACAGTGCCTGCCTGCACCGCGCGGACTTCGAGAGCGCGCTCGATCAGGCCGTTGCGATTGAAGCGGAAGGCGCCGTCCACGCCCAGGAAACCGTCGGGTGCGAACATGGCGGTAGTCGGGAAGATCGTGCCCGGCTTCCAGTCGCGCGAGACGCGCAGGGTCAGCAGAACCGCGTCGTAACCCAGCGTGGCGATGCGGAAGGGCTGGGTGCCGAAGCGGGCGCGGTAGCTCTTGGCGAACTGGCCGAAGCGCGCATCGGACACGGTGGAGAACCACGCGCCGTTGAGGGCAGGGGCGGTCGCGAGTTCCTTCTCCCCGCTCCACAGTTCGGTGCCCAGCAGGCGGACCGGGGCAGCGTTGCCGCCGGCGCGGAACGTGGTGGCAGCGCGCGCGGAGAGGCTGCCGCTATCTGCGATCAGCAGCGCGCCGAAGCCGCCCTTGGCCTTGATGCGGGCGGCGGCCGCGCTGATCGAGGCGGCGGTGCGATCGTAGTTTTCCATGGCCAGCACGGTGCCGCCGCTGGCGCGGACCGATGCGAGCAGCGAACTGCTCACCCGCTCGCCATATTCGCCGCGCGGGACGAGCGCGGCGAAGCTGGAGATGCCCTGCTGGCGGGCATAGGCGATCGTGCGGCTGACCGACTGGCCGGGCAGATTGCCGATGATGAAGACGTCCGCCTCAGCCGCCTTCTCGTCATTCGAGAATGAGATGATCGGCACTTTCGCAGGCTTCGCGATCGTGCGGACGGCATTGATGTCGTCCGACAGGAGCGGGCCCAGAATCAGCTTGTTGCCATCCACCACGGCCCGGCGTGCGGCATCGCCGGGATTGGTGCCGGTGTCGTAGACGGTGATGCGCAGATCTTTCGCGCCGGTATCGAGAATCGCCATGTTCGCCGCATTGGCGAGCGATTGGCCGACTCCGGCGTTCGTGCCCGTGGTGGGGACCAGCAGAGCGATGCGGTGACGGTCGTTATCGCTGGCGATCACATTGTCGCCGCTGGGGGCGGGCGTCGGCGCCGGCGTGGGCGCGGGAGCCTTGGGAACGACGGCGCAGCCGGCAAGTAGCGCCATGGCGGCCCCGGCCAGAAAATTACGCCGATTGGGTCGCCCGTTCAGGCTCTTGTCGAACATTGCTTGCCGCTCCCGTGGTCCTTGGGCCATGAGGCCGATGATGGAAAACAGTCTTTCGCCGGGGCTCTACATAGTGGCAACCCCCATTGGCAACCTTGGGGATATTACAATGCGCGCGGTGGAGACGCTGCGGGGCGTGAGTGCGGTCGCCTGCGAGGATACGCGGGTGACGGGCAAATTGCTGCACCACCTGGGCATCAAACAGAAGCTTATCCGCTATGACGATCATGCCGGGGAGGGGGACCGCGAACGCTTGTTGGCACTGATGGAGAGTGCGCCTGTCGCACTGGTCAGCGATGCCGGAACCCCGCTGATTTCGGACCCCGGATACCGTCTGGTGCGGATCGCGCGGGAGCGTGGAATTGCCGTCACCAGCCTGCCGGGCGCCAATGCGGCGGTGATGGCGATGACGCTATCGGGCCTGCCCAACGATCGCTTCCTGTTCGCAGGCTTCCTGCCCAACAAGGCCAAGGCGCGCGAGGGCGTGCTGGCGGAACTTTCGAAAATTCCGGCGACGCTGATTTTTTACGAGACGGCCCCACGGCTTGAGGATTCGCTGACCGCTATCGATTCGGTCTTGCCGGGCCGCGAAGTCGCCGTGGCGCGCGAGCTGACCAAGAAGTTCGAGGAATGCCGCAGCGGTTCGCCGCAGGAACTGATCGCGCACTATGCCGCGCATCCGCCCAAGGGTGAGATCGTGCTGCTGGTCGCGCCGCCGGGCGACGAACCGCTGGGCGAGATCGATGTTGACGCGCTGCTGCGTGCCGCTCTGCAAGAGGCTAAGCCGTCCCAGGCGGCGGCAAGCGTGGCAAAGGCGACCGGGCTCGATCGCAAGACGCTCTATGCGCGGGCGCTTGAACTGAAGTGAGCGACCGGCGCGCCTATGCGGAGCGGCAGGGGCGCCGGGGCGAAGTGCTGGCGCTCTGGTTCCTGCGGCTTGGTGGCTGGCGCATCCTGGCGTCGCGGGTGAAGACTCCACGCGGCGAAGTCGATCTGGTCGCGCGGCGCGGCCGGGTGCTGTGCTTTGTCGAGGTGAAATGGCGCGCGCGGGCCGAGGATCTGGATCACGCGATCGATGCGTTCCGCCTGCGCCGTGTCGCAGCGGCGGCAGAGGCGCTGTCGCCGCGTTACCAGAAACCCGGCGACAGCATCAGGATAGATGTCCTGCTACTGGCGCCGGGGTGCTGGCCGCGTCGGATCGCCAATGCATGGCAACCTTTCGCGTGACAGCGGGGGGTCTGGTAAAAACGAAAATCAGGGATCGCACCGATGCGGTCGAAACTATTCGCACGTCTCCGCGAATTTCATTAAGTGCCAGCCACGTAATCCCCCCAAGATTGTAATCCCCCGAGGAAGCCCATTTCATGACCCTGCGCATTGCCGTTCAGATGGATCCGCTCGAAACCATCAACATCGTCGGCGATTCGTCCTTCGCCCTGATGCTGGCCGCGCAGGCGCGCGGGCACACGCTGTTCCACTATGACGTACGGACGATGTCCTATGATGCGTCCTACGGCGCCGGCGGGCGGCTGACCTGCTGGGGCGCACCGGTGACGGTGCAGCGCGTGGACGGCGCACATTTCACACGTGGCGACTATCGCCTGATCGACCTGGTCGCCGATATCGACGTAGTGCTGATGCGGCAGGATCCGCCGTTCGACCTTGGCTATATCACCGCGACGCACCTGCTGGAGCGGCTGGCCGGCAAGACGCTGGTGGCCAATGATCCCGCCTCGGTCCGCAATGCGCCGGAAAAGGTCTTCGTGCTCGATTTCGCGCGCTTCATGCCGCCTACGCTGATCGCGCGACGGATCGAGGACGTGCGCGCGTTTCAGGAGCGTCAGGTGGCGGCCGGGCTGGGTGGCGACCTGGTGGTCAAGCCGCTCCACGGCAACGGCGGCAAGGCGGTTTTCCGCGTTCCGGCTGACGGCAGCAATCTTGGCGCGCTGGTGGAGATGTTCCAGAACGCCTGGGTGGAGCCGTTCATGGTCCAGCCCTTCCTTCCGGACGTGTCGGAAGGCGACAAGCGTATCGTGCTGGTCGATGGCGTGGTGGCCGGCGCCATCAACCGCAAGCCGGGCGCGGGCGAATTCCGTTCGAACCTTGCCGTCGGCGGCTCTGCCGAGGCGACGCAACTCACTTCTACCGAAGAGGAAATCTGCGCGGCGATGGGGCCGGAATTGAAGGCGCGGGGGCTGGTTTTCGTGGGCATCGACGTGATTGGCGGCAAATGGCTGACCGAGATCAACGTGACATCGCCCACCGGCATCGTTGCCATCGACCGGTTCAACGGAACCGATACCGGCGCGCTGATCTGGGACGCGATCGAGGCACGCCACGCCGCGATGTAACGGAATTCCGTCATGGATGAATGGGTCATCCGCCTGATCGAAGGCGGCGGTTACTGGGGCATCGCGTTTCTGATGGTGCTGGAAAACCTGGTGCCGCCGATTCCGTCGGAGCTTATCATGGGCGTCGCCGGAGTCGCGCTGGCACGCGGGACGATGGCGTTCACGCCGGTGCTGCTGGCGGGAACGGCCGGCTGCACGCTGGGCAACTACATCCTTTTCCTGATCGCCGACCGTCTGGGGTACGAGCGCCTGAAGCCGCTGGTTGACCGCTGGGGGCGCTGGCTGACGATGGAGTGGCACGATGTCGAACGCGCCGGAAAATTCTTCCGCCGACACGGTCACTGGGTGGTTTTCGTCATGCGGTTCATGCCGATGTTCCGCACGATGATCTCTGTCCCCGCCGGACTTTCGCACATGAAACACGTAAGGTTCCTTCTCTACACCGCCGCTGGTGCAGCCGTATGGAACACCCTGCTGCTGATGGGCGGGCAATGGCTGGGACGGCGATTTTCCGAGGCGGCGGCTTGGATCGGATGGGTGACGCTGGCGCTGGCGGCAGCAACCGTGGCCTGGTATCTCTGGCGGGTAATAAGCTGGAAGCCAACGCGCTGAACCAAGCCCAAGTTGAAAAAATGAAGCCAACTATCGGCTTAGTGTAATTCCCGGCTATCTTGCTTAAGGATACTGACGTATTCTTCGCCCGCAACCATTGGGGAGCAGGCGTTATGTCCAAGAGACTGGCAGCTGAATTCTTCGGTACGTTCTGGCTTGTTTTCGGGGGCTGCGGTGCAGCAGTCCTTGCAGCGGCCTTTCCTGAACTTGGTATCGGCTTTGCCGGCGTCGCCCTAGCCTTCGGGCTTACAGTGGTGACGATGGCTTATGCGGTCGGCGCGATTTCCGGCGGGCATTTCAACCCGGCAGTATCGCTTGGCATGGCCGTAGGTGGCCGGCTCGACTGGAAGGACCTGATCCCCTATTGGATCGCACAAGTAATCGGCGCCATCGTGGCGGCGGCGGCGCTCTACGCGATCGCTTCGGGCAAGGCGGGCTGGACGCCCGGCGGCTTCGCAACGAACGGTTATGGTGCGCTTTCACCGGGCGGCTATTCGCTGCATTCCGCGCTTCTGATCGAAATGATCCTGACGGCCGGTTTCATCATCGTCATCCTCGGCTCAACCTCCAAGATCGCGCCGGCCGGGTTCGGGCCACTGGCCATCGGCCTGTGCCTGACGCTGATCCACCTTGTGGCGATCCCCGTTACCAATACTTCGGTGAACCCGGCCCGCTCGACGGGTGTGGCGCTGTTCGCCGAAACGGCAGCTCTTTCCCAGCTCTGGGCATTCTGGGTGGCTCCGCTGATCGGCGCGGCCATCGGTGCGGTGATCTGGCGCTTCCTGCTGGCGCCGGATGAAGGCGCGATCTGAGCGGCCGGACTTTTAGGCAAAGGCCCCGCTTTTTCTTTGCAGAGTAAGGAAGCGGGGCCCCGCCTGCGACAAGACGACGGCGGGTTTTTTGATATGTGCGGCGGGATGGAGTGTTGCTCTATCCCTGCTCGCGCGGGTGGGCGTTTCGGTAGACGTCCAGCAGTGTCGCCGCGTCCACTTTCGTGTAGATCTGGGTCGAGCCCAGGCTGGCGTGACCCAGCAGTTCTTGCAGGCTCCTGAGGTCGGCACCTGCGCCCAGCAGGTGCGTGGCAAAGCTGTGGCGCAGCGCATGCGGTGTCGCCGTTGTGGGCAGGCCAAGCGCGATCCGCGCCCGCGCCATCGCTTTCTGCACCATTCCCTGTGAAAGTGCGCCGCCCTTCGCACCGCGAAATAGTGCCTCGTCCCGGCCCATCGGCCAGGGACATTTGGCCACGTAATCAGCCACCCCATCGCGTACGATCGGCAGCAGCGGCACCACGCGCTGCTTGTTGCCTTTGCCGGTGACGGTGATCGTCTCGCCCATCGGCAGCGCGGACCCGGTGAGCGAGAGCGCTTCGGCAATGCGCATGCCGGCGCCGTAGAGGAGCAGCAGCACCGCCCGGTCGCGGGCGCCGATCCATTCCTCGCGCGCGTCTTCCTCTACCGTGGCGGCAAGGTTGATGGCTTCGTCCGGCGTGACCGGGCGGGGAATGCCTTTCTTGACGCGCGGACCGCGCACTCTCGGGCCTGCTCGCTCCGGAACGCCGGCCTGCTCGCGGGCGAAGGCAAGGAAGCTCTTGATCGCGGAAAGCTCACGCGCGGCGGAAACGTTACCGATCCCGTCCTCCCGTCGCTCGGCCAGATGGAGCCGAAGCGTGCCGGCATCTGTTCGGGAGAGAGCGTGCCAGTCCGTCTCCCCCCCGACGCCCGCTGTCGCGTCGATCAGTCGTGCGGCGGTGGCGATATAGGCGCGGCAGGTATGCGGGCTGCGTCGCCGGGCGTGGGTGAGGTGGTTGCCCCAGGCTTCGAGCAGGTCCGCCTTTGTCGTCATGTCTCGACGAGGTCGGCCGGGACCAGTTCGCCCAGCAGGCCATCAAGCAGCGCCATGCCCTGATCAGTTACACCAAGGCGGTTGCCCTTGCGCCAGACAAGGCCCTGTCGCTCATAGAACGCAGCCTTTGCCTCGACGCAGAGATCGGCGATCGCCAGGCCGAACCGGGCTGCCAGCGAATCCAGATCGACGCCTTCATCAAGCCGCAGGCCCATCAACATGGCCTCGCTCGCCTGTTCGCGTCGGCCAAGATCGCGAGTTTCATTGATGCCGTGGGCGTGGCTATCGATCGCTTCCAGCCAGTTTTCGGGCTTGCGATGACGGGTGGTCGCCACACCCCCGCGGCGACCGTGAGCGCCGGGGCCGATCCCGCAATAGTCCTGATAACGCCAGTAAGTCAGGTTGTGGCGGCTTTCCTCGCCCGGGCGGGCGTGATTGCTGATCTCGTAGGCGGGCAGACCGGCGCTGGCCGTCATCTCGCGGGTAAGCGCGAACATGTCGGCGCAGGCATCCTCGTCCAGCGGCTCGAACTGGTGCTGGCGTACCATCGTCGCGAACTTGGTGCCCGGCTCGATGGTCAGCTGATAGAGCGAGAGGTGACCGGTGCCGTAGGAAAGGGCATGGGCAAGTTCGGCCTGCCATGCGTCGAGGGTCTGGCCCGGACGCGCATAGATCAGATCGAAGCTGACGCGGGAGAAGCGCTGCTGCGCCACTTCGAGCGCTTTCAGCCCTTCCGAGGCATCATGCAGGCGCCCCAGGAAGCGCAGTGTTTCGTTGTCCAGCGCCTGTAGACCCAGCGAGACGCGATTGACGCCGGCATCGGCCAGCGCGGCGTAGTTCGCCGCCTCTACCGAGGAGGGATTGCCCTCCAGCGTGATCTCGATCCCCTCGGCAAAGCCCCATAGCTTTTGCGCTTCGTCCAGCAGCCGAGCGACGAGGGCAGGGGGCATCAGCGAGGGGGTGCCGCCGCCGAAGAAGATCGACGACAGCGGCTCTCCGCCCGCCACTTCGTGTTCGTGGCGCATGTCCGCCAGCAGGCCCGCCTGCCAGCGATCATGCTCGACCCGTTCGCGAACATGGCTGTTGAAGTCGCAATAGGGGCACTTTGCGAGGCAAAACGGCCAGTGGATGTAGAGCGCGCGGGCCATGTTGGGAGATTAGCCTGCGAACTGCTCCGCGACCAGCTTGGCGAAAGCGTCGGCGCGGTGGCTGATCTCGTGCTTTTCCTCGGGCGGGATCTGCGCGTAAGTCATGTCGCGACCATCGGGCACGAAGACGGGGTCGTAGCCGAAGCCCATCTTGCCGCGCGGCGGCCAGGAGAACGTGCCGTTCGCGCGGCCCTCGTAGACGGCTTCCTCGCCATCCGGCCAAGCGATAGCCAGCACGCAGGAGAACCAGCAGGACCGGTCCACATCCTCGCCCTGTTCGCACAGCAGGCCTTCGACCTTGCCCATGGCCATGAACCAGTCGCGCCCCTCTGGGCCTTCGAACCACTGCCGCTCGGCCCAGTCCGCCGTGTAGACGCCGGGGCGTCCGTCCAGCGCGACCACGGAAAGCCCGCTGTCATCGGCCAGCGCCGGCAGATTGGCGGCCTTGGCAGCGGCATGCGCCTTCAGCAGCGCGTTTTCGACGAACGTGGTGCCGGTCTCGTCAGGCTCGGGCAGGCCGAGTTCGCCGGCCGACACGCAATCGATGCCGTAAGGCGCGAGCAGGGCCGAGATTTCCTTCAGCTTGCCCGCATTGTGCGTGGCGATGACGAGGCGGGTGTTACCGAGCTTGCGGGTCATGATGTCCTCTTGTCCGCTGATCCGCCCCGCCTTCCCTCGTCATCCCCGCGAAGGCGGGGATCCCGCTTTCTTGCGGCCTAGAGAGAAGGAAGCGGGGCCCCGCCTGCGCGGGGGCGACGGCGGATTGGGGGGCAGTGCTATGCCGATTAGCGGCCGACGGCCTTGGCTTGTTCTGCGAAGATGCGATCGCAGCCGATGCGGGCAAGGCGCAGGAGGCGGAGCAGGCCTTCCTCGTCATACGTCGCGCCTTCGGCGGTAGCCTGCGCCTCGGCGATCTTGCCGCCTTCGATCAGCACGAAGTTGGCGTCGGCGTCGGCCGAGCTGTCTTCGATATAGTCGAGGTCGAGCACCGGGGTGCCCTCGCAAATCCCGCAGGAGATCGCGGCGACACGGCCCTGGATCGGGTCTTCCTTGATCTTGCCTTCGGCCATCAGCTTGTCGACGGCCAGGCGCAGCGCCACCCAGGCGCCGGAGATCGAGGCGGTGCGGGTGCCGCCGTCGGCCTGGATCACGTCGCAGTCGAGCACGATCTGGCGCTCGCCCAGCTTCTTCATGTCGACCACGGAGCGGAGCGAGCGGCCGATCAGGCGCTGGATTTCCTGCGTGCGGCCAGACTGCTTGCCCTTGGCGGCTTCACGCGAACCGCGCGTGTGGGTGGCGCGGGGCAACATCGAGTATTCGGCGGTCACCCAGCCTTCACCCTTGCCGCGCAGGAACGGCGGCACCTTTTCCTCGACGGAGGCGGTGACCAGCACGCGCGTATCGCCGAAGGAAATCAGCACCGATCCCTCGGCGTGCTTGGTGAAACCGGTCTGGATCTCGATAGCGCGCATCTCGTCGGGCGCACGGCCGGAAGGTCGCATGAATATTCCCCTGGTCGAAGTCGGATCGTGGATTACCAGAGGCCCCTAGGCGGAATAGGCTTGAGGCTGCAAGGGCATTGCCTAAATTGTAAGAGAGATGCCCAGTCCGCCGATCACCGAATTGACCTCCCGTGCCAGGGAAATCTTCCGTCTTGTGGTGGAGGGTTATCTGGCGACGGGCGTGCCCGTGGGGTCCAAGGCACTGAGCGGGCCGGGCGGAGTGAGTCTTTCGTCTGCGTCCATCCGTTCGGTGCTCGCCGACCTCGAATCGCTGGGACTGTTGGCCGCGCCGCATACCAGTGCAGGGCGTCTGCCTACCGAAGCGGGGCTTCGGTTGTTTGTGGACGGCATCATGCAGGTGGCCGAGCCGACGGTGGAGGAGCGGCTGGCGATCGAAAGCCGAATCGCTGCGCCGGGGCCGATCGAGGCGGCGCTGGAGGCGACCAGCGCGTTGCTTTCCAGCATGTCCTCCGCCGCCGGCGTGGTGATGGTGCCCAAGCGCGAGCCGCGCCTGATCCAGCTTCAGCTTGTCGGCCTGGGGCCCGGAAGGGCGCTGGCAGTCCTGGTGGGTGAGGATGGCGTGGTGGAGAATCGCGTGCTCGACTTGCCGGTGAACCTGCCGCCGGGCGCGCTGGAAGAGGCGTCGAACTACATTTCGGCCCATCTTGCCGGGCGCACGCTGGTCGAGGCTGCGCGGTCCATGCGCGCCGACATCGCCTCGGGTCGGTCCGCGCTGGACACTGCGAGCCGGGACTTGGTGGAGCGCGGCCTTGCTGTATGGAGCGAGGATGCGATGGCCCGCCCGGTGCTGATCGTGCGCGGGCAGGCCAATCTGCTGGACGAAAGCGCGCTTTCGGACCTTGAGCGCATCCGTTCGCTGCTGGACGACCTGGAGAACAAGCAGTCGGTCGCCGAACTGCTGGACATCGCGCGCGAGGCGGAATCGACGCGCATCTTCATCGGTTCGGAAAACCGGCTTTTCGCGCTTTCCGGATCGTCGGTGATCGCATCGCCCTATCGCGATCGGGACGGCCGAGTGGTCGGTGTGGTGGGGGTTATCGGTCCGACTAGGTTGAATTATGCGCGCGTAGTCCCCATGGTGGACTTCACTGCCCAGAGCCTGGGTAAGCTCATCGGATAGATGGAACCATAGAATAATGACCGAAGAAAAGACGCAGTCGACAGAAGAATTGGCCATGGCCGAAGAACTGAAGGGTGTGCCCGAGGATATGATCGACAATCCTGAACTCGCCAAACTGCGCGAGGAGCTTGAAACGGCGAAGCAGGATGCGCTTTATGCGCGTGCGGAAACGCAGAATGTGCGCCGCCGCCTTGAAAAGGACGTCGCCGATACCCGCGCCTATGCGGCAACGGGATTTGCGCGTGACATCCTTTCGGTTGCAGACAATCTTTCGCGCGCGCTTTCGGCGATCCCCGCCGAGCTGCGCGAGGACGAGAAGCTGAAGGGCATCGTTGCCGGTATCGAGGCCACGGGCCGTGAGATCGAGAAGGTCTTCGGCAATCACGGCATCACCCGCGTGGCGGCCATGGGCCTGCCGCTCGACCCCAACCAGCATCAGGCGATGATCGAGGTTCCCTCGGCCGATGCCGAGCCGGGCACCGTCATCCAGGAACTCCAGTCAGGCTACATGATCAAGGACCGCCTTCTGCGTCCCGCCATGGTTGCCGTGGCCAAGAAGCCGGACTGATCCTCTATCGCGACCCGCCTTCCGCACGCCTTCGCGCGCTGAGCGGGGGCGGGTCGTCGATTATTTGCACATTTTGAAGGAACCTGCCCAGCAGGCAGCCCGTTGCTCAGGCATGGAACCTGAAAACGGGAGATTTGTGATGCGCAAGTTCATGATTCCCATCGTTGCAGCGACGGCGCTTGGAATGGCCGGTTGTGCCAGCAACTATGGCGGCGAGGGGGCCCTTGCCGGCGGTGCGCTGGGTGCCGGTGTCGGTGCGATTGCGGGTAATGCCGCTGCCGGTGCCGCAGTTGGCGCCGCGGCCGGTGCGGCCGTAGGGTCTACCCAGAAGAAGCACGACGGCTGCTATCGCTATGACCGCAATGGCAACCGCTATTGGGATCGCGACTGCTGATCGCGGTTCGCAAACGGCAGTATCGCCCGGTAGCTGTCCAGTGACGGCGCGCCGGGCACTTGCCATCCCCGCGCCAGCAGGAAGGCATGGCGGACGATCTCTGCCTGCTGCTCGATGCCGTATCGTTCCAGCGTCCAGCCCGGTCGCAGGGCGTAGTCGTATCGGCAAAAGGGATGGCGCATCAGCGGCAGATACCAGCGTCCGCGTTTCTGTGTCTGCCAGACGTGCACCATTTCATGGATGAACAGCCCTTGTAGGCCCGGCGAGCCTTTCGAAAAATCGTCCAGATAGAGCGGCGATCGCGGGTGAAAGTGCAAGTGTCCGCACGGTGCCATGACGACGTTCGTGGGTTGTAGCGGAAACCATTTGCGCCGACGCAGCCGGACGTCGGTGTAGTCGATCGAATTGCCGAAGACTTCAGCGACGAGAGATGCCTCTCCCGTCGTCAATTTTCGTTCGCCCCCCGCCTCGCAGGCAGGCGGCGAACGATCGTTGGCGATCAGTGGCCCATTCCCGGCATGTTGGCCATGGCGCCGTCATGACCATTTGCCGCGCCGGTTGCGGAGGGCATTGGGCCCATGCCGTCCATGTCGTCGCCATTGCTGCCCATGCTGTCGATCATCACCGGCATCTTCAGCTTTTCGCCGCTCGAGAAGACCAGTGTCAGGTCGGTGGTCTGCCCTGGCTTTAGCGCGGGCGAAATGTCGAACACCATCACGTGCAGACCGCCGGGCGCGAATTCGAGTTCGGCGCCGGGAGCGATCGGCAGCGAATCGACGGCCTTCATGGCGCCGCCGCTGGTCTCATGCATCTGGGCCTTGCCGGCGCCGTTCACTTCCACGCCGGTCAGCGCGATCGGGGCGGCGCCATCGTTGCGGACCGTGAAGTAGGCTGCGCCGGGGCGTCCCGACACCGGGGAAAGCACCAGCTTGCCGTCGCGGGCCGAGATGCCGGCGCCCGCCTCGCTCGACATGGTGCCGGGCGCGCTGCTGGCGCTGTCTTGCGGCGAGGATGCCTGCTGCTTGCAGGCACCAAGCGTTGCCAGCAGGGCCACGGCGATCAGGCTGAGCGAACGAGTCTTGTTCAAGGCAGGGGCGTCCTTCCGGTGGCTGCTTGATGAGCCATGAAAATTTCGCGTGCCTAATGCCATTGCAACGCTCTTGTTCCAAGACAATCCGCACCTATATGCCGCATCGACGACTTGAACGTCATCGAGCCGTGCAAGCCGCCTTGCCTCTTGAAGGGGGAGGCTATCCGCGCGGTGTCATCCACTGACGTGAGGAATGGGGATAATGGCAAAAGTAATTGGTATCGACCTCGGCACCACCAACAGCTGCGTTGCCGTGATGGACGGCGGCAAGCCGAAGGTCATCGAGAATTCCGAAGGCGCACGCACGACGCCCTCGATCGTCGCTTTCACCAAGGATGGTGAGCGTCTGATCGGGCAGCCGGCAAAGCGCCAGGCCGTGACCAACGGCGACAACACGATTTTCGCGGTGAAGCGCCTGATCGGCCGCCGCTTCGACGACCCGGTGACCAAGAAGGACACCGAACTGGTTCCGTACCACATCGTCAAGGGCAAGAACGGCGACGCCTGGGTCCAGGCCGGCGGCGAAGACTACAGCCCGTCGCAGATCTCTGCCTTTACTCTGCAGAAGATGAAGGAAACCGCCGAATCGTACCTCGGCGAGACCGTGACGCAGGCCGTCATCACCGTGCCCGCCTACTTCAACGACGCGCAGCGCCAGGCGACCAAGGACGCCGGCCAGATCGCCGGTCTTGAAGTGCTGCGCATCATCAACGAACCGACTGCCGCGGCGCTGGCCTATGGCCTCGATAAGCAGGACGGCAAGACCATCGCCGTTTACGACCTTGGCGGTGGCACCTTCGACGTTTCGATCCTCGAAATCGGCGACGGCGTGTTCGAAGTGAAGTCGACCAACGGCGACACGTTCCTGGGCGGCGAAGACTTCGACACCAAGCTGGTCGAATGGCTGGCCGACAAGTTCAAGGCCAAGGAAGGCATGGACCTGCGCAGCGACAAGCTGGCCCTGCAGCGTCTGAAGGAAGCGGCCGAAAAGGCGAAGATCGAACTGTCGTCCACCGCGACGACCGAGGTCAACCTGCCCTTCATCACCGCGCGCATGGAAGGCGGCGCCACCACCCCGCTGCACCTCGTCGAAACCGTTACCCGCGCCGACCTTGAAAAGATGGTTGCGGACCTGATCCAGCGCACGCTGGAACCCTGCCGCAAGGCGATCGCCGATGCCGGTCTTTCGGCCAAGGACATCGACGACGTCGTGCTCGTGGGCGGCATGACCCGCATGCCCAAGGTGCGCGAAGTCGTGAAGGACTTCTTCGGCAAGGATCCGCACACGGGCGTGAACCCTGACGAAGTGGTTGCCATGGGCGCCGCGATCCAGGCTGGCGTGCTTCAGGGCGACGTCAAGGACGTGCTGCTGCTGGACGTCACCCCGCTGTCGCTGGGTATCGAGACGCTGGGTGGCATCATGACCAAGATGATCGACCGCAACACGACGATCCCGACCAAGAAGAGCCAGGTCTACTCGACTGCCGAGGACAACCAGCAGGCGGTGACCATCCGCGTGTTCCAGGGCGAGCGCGAGATGGCGCAGGACAACAAGATGCTCGGCCAGTTCGACCTCGTCGGCATTCCGCCGGCGCGTCGCGGTGTGCCGCAGATCGAAGTGACCTTCGACATCGACGCCAACGGCATCGTCAACGTGTCCGCCAAGGACAAAGGCACCGGCAAGGAACAGCAGATCCGCATCCAGGCGTCTGGCGGTCTGTCGGACGGCGACATCGACCAGATGGTCAAGGATGCCGAGAAGTTCGCCGAAGAGGACAAGAAGCGTCGTGAGGCCGCAGAGGCCAAGAACAACGCCGACAGCCTCGTCCACGCGACCGAGCAGCAGATCGCCGAGCATGGCGACAAGATCGACGCCGGCCTGAAGTCGGAAGTCGAAGCGGCCATCGCCGCGACCAAGGCAGCGATCGAAGGTGGAGACTCCGCCGACATCACCGCCAAGTCGCAGGCGCTGACCGAAGTCGCGATGAAGATGGGTCAGGCCATCTACGAGAAGGAGCAGGCCTCGGCCGCTTCGCCGGAAGCCGCTCCGGCCGGTGGCGATGACGACGTTGTCGACGCCGAATTCTCGGAAGTCGACGAAAACAACAAGGGCTGACCAGTCCTCATGACAAGCGTGGCCGCCATCGTTACCCAATGTGACGGTGGCGGCCAGGTCGCACGCGGGGAATAACGAGACGTGTCAGCTACCGAAATCGACTATTACGAACTGCTCGAAGTAGAGCGCGACGCCGACGACAAGACCATCAAATCGTCCTACCGCCGCCTCGCGATGCGCTTCCATCCGGACAAGAATCCGGGCTGCGGCGACAGCGAGTCACGCTTCAAGCAGATCAGCGAGGCTTACGACTGCCTCAAGGACCCGCAGAAGCGCGCGGCCTACGATCGCTATGGCCATGCTGCGTTCCAGCAGGGCATGGGCGGCGGCGGCCCCGGCATGGGCGCCGAATTCGGCGACATCGGCGATATCTTCGAATCCATTTTCGGCAGCGCCTTCGGCGGTGGCGGCGGTCGCCAGCAGGCGCGTCGCGGCGCGGACTTGCGCTACGACATGGAAGTCAGCCTGGACGAGGCGTTCCACGGCAAGTCCACCGAGATCACGATCGAGGTTTCGCAGGGCTGCGAACCCTGCCACGGCAGCGGTGCCGAACCCGGCACCGGCAAGCGCACCTGCAACATGTGCGCCGGCCACGGCAAGGTGCGAGCGCAGCAGGGCTTCTTCGTGGTCGAGCGTACGTGCCCGACCTGTCACGGCCGCGGCGAAGTCATCGAAAAGCCGTGCCGCGCCTGCGGCGGCGAAGGCCGCGTGGATCGTCCGCAGACGCTGGAAGTGGAAATTCCGCCAGGCGTCGATTCGGGCACCCGCATCCGCCTTGCCGGCAAGGGCGAAGCTGGGCCGTTCGGCGCGCCTCCGGGCGATCTCTACATCTTCCTCCATGTGAAGCGCCACAAAGTGTTCGAGCGTGACGGCACTTCGCTGCTGACGCGCGTTCCGATCACTTTCACCACGGCGGCACTGGGCGGATCGATCGATATCCCGGGTATCGATGGCGAGGCCATCACTCTCGACATTCCGGCCGGTATCCAGTCAGGCAAGCAACTTCGCAAGCGTGGGGCCGGCATGCCGGTGCTTCAGGGCCGTGGCCGCGGCGATCTCGTCATCGAGATCACGGTGGAGACGCCGACCAAGCTCTCCGCACGCCAGAAGGAATTGCTGCGGGAGCTTCAGTCGACCGAGACGGGCGACGAATGCCCCGGTTCGAAGAGCTTCTTCGACCGCATCAAGGAAGCGTGGAACGACCTGACCGAGTAATCCCGGCAAGGTTTTTCACCGATAAATCACGTCACGCCGTCCTCGCCCATGCGAGGACGGCGTGATCGTTTGGAAGGCGCGGGACCCAGTCCGCATGATCCGGTCTCCACTTTCGCCATTGCGAGAGCCGCGAACCAACCCAGAGCGATGCCGAACGGCGCTAGATGGCTTCGCTGCGTTCGCAACGGCCAGAGTTGGCGCAAGAAGACAGCCGATCAAATCCGCCGCAAGACTTCCACCCTGATATTCCCGACAAGCGCCGGATCGGCATTCAGGCGGCCCTGTTCCTCATCCAGAACGGCCAGGAACGCTTCCCGTCGAAAGCTATCCAATTCACGCTCGTCCAGTGCATGCTCATTTTCCAAGGTGGAGGCCAGCAGCTCGATCATGCGCTCCGCCCCGTGCAGACGCCCCCATAGGTAGTCGTTTTCACGGTATGCCCGGCTGAAGAAGGCTCCGAAATTATAAAACTCGGTGCCGCGCAGCATCGGCCCCTGTCGAATCGCATGGCAATCCTCCGGCGAGATACGGTCGACGCGGACGGGGTCGAACTCGTCCAGCCCTTCGCCGCGCAGCAGCGGCAGCGTCACGGTGTCGTAGAACGGATAGCCCAAGTAGGCGAGCAACAGGCGCTTGCACAGTCCGGTCGGCATAGTGGAGAGCATCTCGGCCAGGATCTCGTCCACGCGCGCGTCGATTTCCAGCAGGTTCCGCCGGTCGGCCACATGGTCGAGCAGGGCGCCGGGGTTCTCGAACACGCCTTCGGCAAGTTCGGTGAATTTCGGGCCCAGAAACGAAACCGCTTCGGCATCGATGCACAGCGCCAGCGCGCCATAGATCGCCTCTCGCGCGGCATCACGCTGGCTTTCGTCGACATCGCCGTCCAGGCTCCATTCCTGCGTCACCCGCCGGGCGAGCAGGCGCAGGCGGCGAATGCGGAAGGCAATGTCCTGCATCCGGAAGAACGCCGCCATTCCGGGGGAGGTGCCGCCGCGCAGGGGCTGCATCCGGTCGATCCCGTTTTCCGAGAGGTAGGAATAGAGCCGTTCCGCGATCGGGGCGGTAGACCCGACACCCAGCCCTGGTGCCGCCTCGAACACCAGACGCGCCAGCATGGTGACGACGCCGGTGAACTTTACTTGCACATAGCCGTGATAGGCAAAGCCGGCCTGTTCGAACGCGGCCTGCTGCGCCCGGGCTCGCCAGGCGGCAAGGCGTTTCGGCGTCGGTCGGTCAAGGAACAGCGTATGGCCGAACAGGCTGCCGACCGTCTCCTCTATCTCCGGGCGCAGTGCACGCACAATGGCGCGTAGAGTCGCCATTTCGCGCGATTCTTCCTCCAGCGCCTCCAGATTGTCACGAATCGGTTGCTCACGTGGGATCGACGAGAGCGATCCGAAAATCGTCGTGAAGAATCCCGGCGGCCGTGTATCGCGGCGCAAGTCGGCGCCGACGCGATCAGGCGCGGGGTCGATATAGACGAAACGGCGATCCACCTCACGCGTGGCCGGGCGGCTGCGGAGCACGCGCATGGCGTCGGCAAAAGGCGCGTTCACCAAAACGGAGCCGTCGATCAGCGAGACCGAATCGAGATCGCCGCGGGCGGCATGTTCGGGCATGATCCGGCGCAGGAATGCATCGCGCCCCGGCCAGTCGATGCCGTTTTCCGCCACCAGCCGGTCGATCTCCTCCAGTTGGAGTGGCGGGAACGCCCCGGGAAAACTCGCGGTGGAGCGCGCAGCCATGACCAGTTCGGGCAGCGCCGCCAGTTCCTGCGCGCCGCTTGGTGCGCGAAAGCCGAATGTCAGTCGATGCTCGCTTTCCAGCACCAGTTCGGGCGAGTGCAGCCGCAGCGTTTCCAGATGCCCCTTGAAGTCGGTGGCGGTGACGAACAGGTCTATCGGATGGCGCAGTGGCAACAGGGCTGGGCCGCTGGTCTCCCCCATCGCCGACATGGCCTTGTAGAGCAGGCGCGAGAAACCGATGCCGCTGAATGGCGGTTCGAACCAGCGCGAACGGATCAGGCGCGACAGTTTGTCGCGCACTTCCTGCCGGGTTTCCGGCGCGACGCTGGCGCTTACCGCATTGCCTGGGCGGTTGAGGATGTACGCTGCGATCGGTTGGGCCCAGAACTTGGTGCGCCCGGACCATGGCCGGGCCTCGGGATCGAGCAGTTCGTCCACGTCGGCAACGTCCAGCCACAGATCGGTCAGCGGTTCCAGCGACTGTCCGGAATGGATCGCTTGCGCCAGAAAGATCGAATTGATGCCGCCCGCGCTGGCCCCGGCAACGATATCGCACAATACGCGCAATCGCAGATTTCCGGCCGCTTCCAATCTGCGCAGCAGCTTGAGGTAGACTGCCGTGGTGCCGGTGGGCTCGATGTCCCCCGCCCAATAGGCACGGCTGGCCTGCAGGGCCTTCCACAGCTCCTTGGTAACCCCATGCATATAGACGGCCAGGCTAACCCCGCCGTAGCAGACGAGCGCGATCCGCAGTTCCTTTTGGCGCATGGATTTAGCTTGAAGCGCATCGCGCCGAAAGGCAATTGCGTTCTCATTCCGTTCCAGATAATCGATGGCGCATGGCAAAGCCGAAACGTCGATATGTCTGTCAGGCCTGTGGAGGCGTCACTACCCGTTGGCAGGGGCAGTGCGCCGATTGTGGCGAGTGGAACACGCTGGCGGAAGAGGCGCCGCAAACGGTGTTCTCATCGAAGCATGACTTGTCCGCAGGCGGGCGTCCGATTCTGTTCACCCCGCTCGATGCACCGGGCGAATTGCCGAAGCGCAGGGCAAGCGGCCTTGCCGAATTCGATCGCGCGCTAGGCGGCGGCCTGGTTCCTGGCTCTGCAATCCTGCTGGGCGGCGAGCCAGGCATCGGCAAGTCAACTCTGCTGCTTCAGGCGGCAGCGCATATTGCCAATTCGGGTAATACCACCGTCTACGTCAGCGGCGAGGAAGCGGCTGGGCAAGTGCGTCTGCGTGCGGAGCGGTTGGGCCTGTCCAAGGCACCGATCCAGCTCGCCTCAGCCACTTCGGTTCGCGATATCCTGACGACGCTGGGCATGATGGACGCGCCGACGCTGCTGGTCATCGATTCGATCCAGACCATGCATTCGGACACGATTGAGGGCGCGCCGGGTTCGGTCAGCCAGGTGCGTGGCTGCGCGTTCGAACTGATCCGCTATGCCAAGGAAAACGACGTCACCCTGATCCTGGTCGGCCACGTCACCAAGGACGGCAATATCGCGGGCCCCCGCGTGCTGGAACACATGGTGGACGTGGTGATGAGCTTCGAGGGCGAACGCAGCCACCAGTACCGCATTCTTCGCAGTCTGAAGAACCGATTCGGCCCGGTGGATGAGATCGGCGTCTTCGCGATGGAAGGTGCGGGGCTGGCCGAAGTGGGCAATCCATCGATGCTGTTCCTGTCCGGCCGCGAGGATGCGATGGCCGGCAGCGCTGTCTTCGCGGCAATGGAAGGCACGCGGCCGGTCCTGATCGAGATCCAGGCGCTGATCGTGCGATTGCAAAGCGGGGCAACGCCGCGCCGCGCGGTCGTGGGCTGGGATTCGGGACGCATGGCGATGTTGCTGGCCGTGCTGGAAGCGCGCTGCGGGCTCAATTTCTCCAGCGCGGAAGTCTATCTTAACGTCGCGGGCGGTTATCGGCTGGCCGATCCGGCGGCCGACCTTGCAGTGGCGGCGGCGCTGATTTCGGCGCTGGGCGATCGCCCCTTGCAGAAGAACACGGTCTGGTTCGGCGAAGTTTCGCTGGCGGGTGAGATTCGCCCGGTGGCCCATTCATCGATCCGACAGCGAGAATCGGCCAAGCTGGGATTCGGTCGCGCCTATGGCCCGGTGGCGACTACCAGTCCAGAAAAGGGTCTGGAATTCACGGGCCTTTCCATGTTGCCCAACCTCGTTGACCGTATTCTGGCAGATGCCTAGAGCCTGCGGCATAGCCGGAGGACGTCTCGGTGCTTCCTCTTCGGCCATGCAGGCTCTAATTTCGCGGATACCATGACCGGTTTCGATATCGCAGTTCTTGTCATTGTCGGCGTCGGCGCCGTCACGGGTTTCATGCGCGGCTTCGTGCAGGAAATTCTTGCGCTGGGCGCCTGGGTTTTTGCCGTCATCGCCATCCGCACCATGCACACGCCGCTCGCCCACTGGCTTGAGCCGCATACCGGCAACGGATCGGCTACGCCGGTTCTGGCGTTTGCGATCCTGCTGCTGGTGCCTTTTGCGGCGGTCAAGCTGGTGGCCAACTGGGCAGGGCGGGCAAGCCGCGCCTCGCTGCTGGGCCCCATAGACCGGGTGCTGGGCTTCGGCTTCGGTGCGGTGAAGGGCGTTCTGATCGCGGTGCTGGGCTTCTCGATCCTAGTGCTTGGTTATGACACCATCTGGGGCGCGGCCGGCCGGCCCGACTGGATTCGGCAGGCGCGCACTTACTCCTTCATCAATGCCAGCAGCGAAGCGCTGGTGAAGATGCTGGCCGAGCGTCGGCGTGAGGCTCACGCGGCCGAAGCGGCGCAGGACAGCGGGGCCTGAGCGGGCCGATGTCCACCACCGTTCTCTACACGCCCGAAGTGCTGGGCCTTGCCGTAAAGCTGGCGGCCCATGGCTGGGATGGCGATCTGCCGTTCAGGGCCGAGGCACGCTCCCCCAGTTGTGGCAGCACGATCGCATTGGGTCTCGCACTGGACGGTGAGGGCAGGGTGACGAAGATCGGGGTGCGCAGCCAGGCCTGCGCCATCGGGCAGGCCGCCGCTGCGATCTTTGCCGATGCCGCGCAGGGCCGTACACAGGCGGAGCTTGCCGCCGCCGCGCAGGCGATTACGCGTTGGCTTGGCGAAGAAGCGCCGTTGCCGGACTGGCCCGGCCTTTCGCAGATTGCTGCGGCGCGCGATTATCCGGCCCGCCACGGCGCTGTAATGCTGCCGTGGAAGGCTGCGCTTTCGGCGCTTTCCGGCGAGGGGGCTAAGCGCTAGAGAAATGGGGTCAGCCCCTGGAGAGGGGGCTTCGGGGGGATCGAATGGCACAAGCCGCGCAGCATTCGCAGGCTCTGGAACCGAGCGCGTCCGACATCAGGCTGGTGATCGCCGCCTCGTCGATGGGCACGGTGTTCGAGTGGTACGACTTCTTCATCTACGGCACGCTTGCCGCCATCATCGGCAAGACATTCTTCCCCTCCGGCAACGTCACTCTGGAAACGCTGCTGGTCTGGGCGGGATTTGCAGTGGGCTTCGGGTTCCGGCCACTGGGGGCTGTCCTGTTCGGGTTCCTGGGGGACAGGCTGGGGCGCAAGTACACGTTCCTTGTCACCGTCACCCTTATGGGCATCGCCACCGCCGGGGTTGGTCTGACTCCATCCGCCGCAAGCATCGGCATGGCCGCGCCGGCCATCGTGCTGCTGCTGCGCGTCCTGCAGGGGCTTGCGCTTGGCGGCGAGTATGGCGGCGCGGCGATCTACGTTTCGGAACATTCGCCCCCGCACCGGCGCGGCTTCCACACCGGCTTCATCCAGGCCAGCGTCGTTGGTGGCTTCGTGCTCAGCCTCATCGTCGTGTTGAGCTGCAAGGCGGTGATGAGCACGGCGGTTTGGGAGGCGTGGGGCTGGCGCATGCCTTTCGTGCTGTCGATCGTGCTACTTGGCGTTTCCCTGTGGATGCGGCTGAAGCTTTCCGAGAGCCCGGTTTTCAAGGCAATGCGTGAAGAGGGCGAGATTTCCGGCAATCCGTTCAAGGAAAGCTTCACATACCCGGGTAATCCAAAGCGCATCTTCATCGCCCTGTTCGGCATCGCTGCCGGCCTGACGGTGATCTGGTACACCGCGATGTTTTCCGCGCTCACGTTCCTGAAAGGAGCGATGCGGATGGAGGATGCCGCGGCCGAGATTATCGTCGGCATCTCTGCGGCAATCGGGATGGCGTTCTTTGTGATCTTCGGCAGCCTGTCGGACCGGGTGGGGCGCAAGCAGCCCATCGTCCTGGGCTACATGCTGACCTTGCTCCTGCTGTTTCCGGCGTTCTGGGTGATCGGCAACTACGCCAATCCTGGCCTTGCCAACGCGGCGGAGCAGGCCCCGGTGGTCGTGGCGGGGCCGGATTGCCGCTACAATCCGTTCCGCACCGAGCAGGAAACCCACTGCGGGATCCTGCTGGGCGATCTGGCAGGGGCGGGCGTTTCCTACCGGGTTACGGCCGCTCCCGAGTTGATCCTGAAGGTCGGCCAGCGCGTGCTTCCGATGGAAACCTATCCGTGGAAGGACAAGGCGGCGCGAAACAAGATGCTGCAGCATTGGCTGGGGCAGGCGGGGTACGACTTTGCCAAAGTTCGCCCCACCATCGGCACGGCATTGGTCATCGGCTGCGTGCTCATATTGCTCATGGCGCTATCGGGCGCGACTTATGGGCCGGTGGCGGCGCTGCTGTCGGAAATGTTTCCTCCGCGCATCCGCTATAGCTCGATGTCGATCCCCTATCATATCGGCACGGGCTACTTTGGCGGTTTCCTTCCGCTGATTTCCAGCTACATGGTCGCCAGCAGCGGCAATCCTTACCAGGGCCTCTGGTATACCTGGGGGGTGGTCGCACTTGCCCTCGTGGTCTCGCTCTGGGGGCTGCGGGGAGGCCCCCCGCGTGACTATGGTGATGATGCTTCCTGAATTTCCTGCGCCTGCCCTCCGTCTCGACATCGACCGCGATGCGATCGCCGCCAATTGGCGCGCGCTTGACCGGCTTTCGGGTGCGGCGCGGGCCGGCGCGGCGGTAAAGGCCAATGCCTATGGCCTTGGTGCGCGGCAGGTCGTGCCGTTGCTGCACGAGGCTGGCTGCCGGGATTTCTTCGTCGCCCATTGGGCGGAAGCCGCCGAACTGGCGGACCTTGCCGATCCCACCAGCATCGCGGTGCTGCACGGCCCCCTGAGCGACGGCGACGTGGCATTCGCCCGCGCTTCGGGCGTGGTGCCGGTGCTGAACTCCCTCGCACAAGTGCAGCGCTGGACGGCGGCGGGTGGCGGGCGTTGCCACCTGATGGTCGACACCGGAATGAACCGGCTGGGCGTAACGCTTGCCGAACTTGGCGAGGAGGCGGTGCAGGCGCTCGATATCGATGTGCTGCTGTCGCACCTCGTCTCCTCCGAAGAAGAAACCGACCTCAACGCGCGCCAGTGCCGGCGCTGGAACGAGGCGCGGGGCGCGGTGCGTCATGCCCGCGCCAGCCTTGCCAATAGCGGCGGGATTGCGCTGGGGCCGGACTATCATGGCGACCTTACGCGCCCCGGCATCGCGCTCTACGGGGGCATTCCGCGCGCTGAGATGGCGCCATTGCTACGCCAGGTCGCCCGCCCGCAGGCGGCCGTGCTGCAAGTGCGCGACGTCGCCGCCGGCGAAACGGTGGGCTACAATGCCACGTTCACCGCGCCCCATGCCATGCGGGTAGGCACGATCGCGATCGGCTATGCGGACGGTTACCTTCGCTGCTGGTCGGGCAAGGGCGTCTTCCATGCCGCCGGCGTTCGCTTGCCCGTACTTGGCCGGGTGAGCATGGACATGTCCGTGATCGACCTTTCCGCCGCGCCGGAAATCCGCGAAGGCGATTGGGTCGCGGCCGAATATGCCTTGCCGGAAGCTGCAGTGACATCGGGGTTGTCGCAATACGAACTGCTGACCTCCCTCGGCCGCCGTTTCGGCCGCTGAGGCCGGTTTATCCCGATTTTGCTGCGCAGCAAATTGTGTTGCGTTGCGACAACGCTGGGTGGTATCGTGGCGCTCTAAAGGGATTGGGCTAAAGCGATTGGGGGTTGGCCCATCAACGTTGGGGATAGGTTATGCCAGAAACGGGTTCGCACGAAGACGATACCGTAATAATCAAAAAATACGCCAACCGACGGCTCTATAACACGCGTTCGTCGAGCTATATCACGCTCGACCATCTTGCCCACATGACGCGCGAGGGAATCAACTACAAGGTTCTCGACGCCAAGACCGGCACCGACATCACGCATACGATCCTGACGCAGATCATCATGGAAGAGGAATCGAACGGAGAGCAGATGCTTCCGGTCAACTTCCTGCGCGAACTGATCAGCATGTACGGCAATTCGATGCAGTCGCTGGTGCCGCACTACCTCGAAGCGTCGATGGACAATTTCCGCGCCAACCAGACCAAGCTGCACAAGGCTTTCGAGGATAGCCTGGGCAACAATCCGCTGGCGAAGCTGGCCGAACAGAACATGGCTATGTTCAAGGCTGCCGCCGCCGCCTTCATGCCCGGCGCCGAGAAGCCGGAGCCCAAGGCGCCGGCCGCCGAAGACAAGAGCGACCTTTCCGCACTGCGCGATCAGATGGCGGAAATCCAGAAGAGGCTTGACGCGCTGGGCAAATAAGGGTCTGCGCAAGGGCCCGATGCGCTGGTGATTTCCGGCGTGACGGGCCCGAATGCGGCGGATGGTCCGCCCGCATCGATGCAAGCAGGAAGAGCCCCAGTGTCCGCCATTCGCCACGCCCTCTCCGTCAAGCGCGAGGACGATTTCGCCCAGTGGTACCAGGAAGTGATTTCCGAAGCTGAAATGGCTGAGGAATCCGGTGTTCGCGGGTGCATGGTCATCAAGCCATGGGGCTACGGCATATGGGAACGCATCCAGCGCCTGATGGATGACCGCATCAAGGAAGCGGGCGTTACCAATTGCTATTTCCCGCTGTTCATCCCGCTTTCGTTCTTTTCCAAGGAAGCCGAGCACGTTGAGGGCTTCGCCAAGGAAATGGCGGTCGTCACCCATCACCGCCTGATCGGTGACGGGAAGGGTGGCCTCGTGCCCGATCCCGAAGCCAAGCTGGAAGAGCCGCTGATCGTCCGCCCCACGTCGGAAACGGTGATCGGCGCCGCCATGGCGCGCTGGGTCCAGTCCTGGCGCGACCTGCCGCTGATGGTGAACCAGTGGGCCAATGTCGTGCGTTGGGAAATGCGCACGCGCATGTTCCTGCGCACCAGCGAGTTCCTCTGGCAGGAAGGCCACACCGCCCACGCCAATCGCGAGGATGCGCTGGAAGAGACGCTGCGCGCGCTCGAAATGTATCGCGACTTTGCCGAGACCGAGCTGGCCATGCCGGTGATCGCGGGTGAGAAGCCGGAGAACGAACGCTTCCCCGGTGCCGTCGCGACGTATTCGATCGAAGCCATGATGCAGGATGGCAAGGCGCTGCAGGCCGGCACCTCGCACTACCTCGGCACCGGCTTCGCCAAGGCTTCCGGCATCCAGTACCAGGACAAGGAAGGCACGCAGCAGTACGCCCATACCACCAGCTGGGGCACGTCCACTCGCATGGTGGGCGGCATGATCATGGTCCATGGCGACGATGATGGCCTGCGCGTACCGCCGATGGTGGCGCCGCACCAGATCGTGATCCTGCCTATGCTGCGCGAAAACAACGAGGACGAAGCGCTGCTCGCTTACTGTGAGGAACTGCGTAAGGCGCTGATCAAGCAGTCGGCGCTCGGCGAATCCGTCCGTGTCCTGCTCGACAAGCGTCCTGGCAAGGCCACGCAGAAGCGCTGGGCCTGGGTGAAGAAGGGCGTGCCCCTCATCCTCGAAATCGGCGGCCGCGATGCTGCGGGTGGCCAGATTTCGATGCTGCGCCGCGACAAGCTGTGGAACGATGCGGCCAAGGCCAACTTCGTCGGCATGGCGAAGGACGATTTCATCGCCCGCGCCGCTGCCGAGATCGAGGACTTCCAGGCGTCGCTTTACGCAGAGGCCAGGAACCGCCGCGACGCCAATGTCACCCGCCTGGGCAGCTTTGACGAACTCACGGCGTTCTTCTCGGACGACAAGCGCTATCCGGGCTGGGTCGAAGTCGAATGGGCGCGCCCCACCGGTGCCGAACTGGAATCCGTCGTGCAGAAGCTGAAGACGCTGAAGCTGACCATGCGCAACACGCCGCTGGGCGAGGATGCGGTGACCGGCACTTGCGTCTTCACCGGCCGTCCGGCGGTGGAACGCATCTACGTGGCGCGTTCCTACTGATGCGATGCAATTGATGAACTGAAAGGAAGAGGGCGTGCTGGGATCGATCAAGTACAACCTGTCGAACCTCCTGAACTTCAAGGGCCGCGATGCGCGGCAGACCTTCTGGTTCTACGTCCTCTTCCTGTTCATCATCCAATATGCTGCGGGCCTGCTGATCTCCATGCCGATGATGGGCGGGATGATGCGCGGCGCCTTCAGCGCGGCGCAGCAAGGCGCTTCGGAGGCTGAGCTGCAGGCGCGGATGATGGCGCAGATGGCCGGCTATATGCGCACGTCGATGACGCTGAGCGCCGTTGTGTCGATCATCGCTGCGTTCTTCCTGCTCGCCGCCTTCATGCGCAGGCTGCACGATTCGAACCGTCCAGGCTGGATCGCACTGGTGGCGCTGGCACTGTCCTTCGCGTCCAAGGCACTCGTTTGGGCGAAAATGGATGAAATCATTGGTGCGATGAGCCGGATTTCAGAGGCCGATCCTGCCGGCATCCTGGGATTCCAGTCCAAGTTCGTCGGCGCCAGCGTGATGGGCTGGGCCGCATTTCTGATCGTAATCGTCTTCGGCGTGTGGCCCTCTACACCGGGCCCCAATCGCTATGGCCCGGCCCCGGTTCGGTTCTGAGTGTAGCCTCGGGTCTTGCCAAGCGCCGCGCGAGGCCCGACAAGCGCCGGATGAATAACAAGATCCTGGTCGCACTTTCGCTTTCATCCAGCATTCTCAGCCCCATCGCAGCTAGCGCGGCCGATGCGCCGGCGGACGTTTCGGAAGCGCGCATGCATGCGGACGTGGAGAAACTGGTCTCCTTCGGCACGCGGCACACGCTGTCCTCGGACACCGATCCCAAGCGCGGCATCGGCGCAGCGCGGCGGTGGGCGGCGGATGAATTCCGCAAGACCTCCAAGGCCTGCGGGAACTGCCTGGAAGTGGTCATGCCCGAAAGCATGGTCAGCGGAACGCGCATCCCCACGCCGGTGAAGATGGTCGATGTCGTCGCCATCCAGCGCGGGACGGAGCGTCCGAATGAAGTCGTGATCGTAGAGGCGCATATCGACAGCCGCGTGACCGACGTGATGGATGTGAAGAGCGATGCGCCCGGCGCCAACGACGATGGTTCGGGCACGGCGTTGGTTCTCGAAGCCGCGCGCGTACTGTCCAAGCGCAAGTTCCCGACGACCATCGTCTACGCTGCGCTTTCGGGCGAGGAGCAGGGGCTTTATGGCGGCAAGCTGCTGGCCGACTATGCGAAGAAGCAGGGCTGGACGGTCAAGGCCGTGCTGAACAACGATATCGTCGGCGGCAGCCGCGGCGCGGATGGCCTTGTGGACGATACGCATGTGCGCCTGTTCTCCGAAGGTCCGCGAGCCGACGCCACGGACAAGACCCGCGCCGATGCGCGCCGGTTCGGCGGTGAAAACGACAGCCCTTCGCGCAACATTTCGCGCTTTATCGCCGGCCTTTCCGGCGGCGTGCAGGACAAGCTGGAAGTTCGGCAAGTCTGGCGCGCCGATCGCATGGGCAGGGGCGGCGACCAGCTTCCCTTCCTGGAGCAAGGCAATCCAGCAGTGCGCTTCTCGGTCGCGATCGAGGATTACGATCACCAGCATCAGGACCTGCGGGTAGAGAAAGGGGTGAAGTACGGCGATACCATCGACGAGATGGACTTCCCCTACCTTGCCCGGGTGACGCGCCTCAACATCGCTGCACTGGCCGCGCTGGCCAAGGCGCCGATGCCGCCTGCTCCCACCGCCGATGCCGCCGTGAAGACCTGGACCGACGTGACCTGGAAGCCGGTTGACGGCGCCGTCGCCTATTCCGTTTGGCGCCGCCGCACCGATGCGGGTGAGTGGGAATCGCAGCCGATGGTCGCAAAAACCGCCGCGACGAGCGTTAAACTGGACGGGCTGCGCGGTGACGACTGGATTCTCGGCGTGAATGCGATAGCTCCCGATGGCAGCGAAAGCCCGATTGCAGCGGCAGTGCCGGGCGGCGGCTTTACCCCTCTTGCTTCTCCGGAATAGGGATCAAACCGGATCAAGATGGCAATTCCGCGCCTATTGTCATTCTCTAGTGAATGAGTAGAAAATCCGAATTCGAGAGGGTGGCGGTCTGTGGAGCATGCGGGAAAGCGGGACTTTCCGGCGATGCCACGGACTATTTGACGCCCCGACAAGATGCCCGAAGGGCGTTGGAAAGAGTTAACGGCCTATGACCCACCCTTTTGACATGTTGCACGCGATAGCAGGCTTGCTTGTCGGCGTGCTGGTGGGCCTGACCGGCGTCGGCGGCGGATCGCTGATGACGCCGCTGCTGGTGCTGATGTTCGGCGTGAACCCGCAGACGGCGGTCGGCACCGACCTGCTGTTCGCCGCGATCACCAAGATCGGTGGTTCCGTGGTGCACGGAAAGCGCGAAACGGTGGACTGGGCTATCGTCCGGCGGCTCGCCACCGGCAGCATCCCCGCCGCGATCGTGACGCTGGTCGTGCTCGCCTATGTGGGCAAGATCGGCAAGTCGACGGAGAACGTGATCCTGTTCTCGCTGGCCCTGCTGCTGTTCGTCACCGCCGTGGCGGTGGCTTCGCGCAAGTGGTTGATGCGCTTCGTGCGCGAAAACGATCAACCGGTTCCGGCCGGAAAGGTGGCTGCAGGAACCATCATTCTGGGCGCAGTGATCGGCCTGGCAGTCTCTATTTCTTCGGTCGGCGCGGGCGCCATCGGCGTGACCGTGCTGTTGCTGCTCTATCCCCGCCTGCCGGTGGCGCGCCTTGTCGGGTCCGACATCGCGCATGCCGTGCCCTTGGCGCTGATCGCAGGAACCGGCCACTGGATCATCGGCGACGTCAATCTGGTGCTGCTGGGCAACCTGCTGATCGGCTCCATTCCCGGCGTGATCGTGGGCAGCTACCTCTCCTCGCACGCGCCGGACAAGGTGCTGCAACCGCTGCTCGCTTGCGTGCTGGCAGTCTCATCGTGGCAGCTCATGGTGAAGTCGCAGATGGCCGACAAGGTGCAATCGCCGATCGAGGCGGTGGCCAAGGAGCCGGTGCACTAAGGCACCGGCATTCCCCTTCACTGATCCTTTGCCAGTTCCGCCTTGAATGCGTCGAGGCTGATCGGCCGGCTGAGAAACGCCTCTACCAGTTCGGCCGCCGGCCGCGTTCCGCCGGGGGCAAGCACGGTTTGCCGATAGCGCGATGCGGTTGCCCGGTCGCGCATGCCGTGCGACTGGAACTGCGTGAACATGTCGTCCGCGATGACCTTGGACCAGGTATAGGTGTAGTAGATCGCCGAATAGCCGTTGAGGTGGCTGAAGCTGTCCTGAATCTGGTACCAATCGGGTACGGGCCCAAAGACGTAGGGTGCATAGAGCGCGCGTGTCTTGACGCCCAGATTGGCCGGGGCCGGCGCCTGATGAAGGCGCAGCGAGATGTTCGAAAGGCCAAGCTCCCGCAGCGCATCGAAACCCCGCCCGAAATAGCGCGCTCGGTTCAGCCGGTCGACCAGATCGCGGGGTATCGGTTTGCCGTCGGCATCGGCGGCAAAGGTTGCCAGCGTATCGTAATCGAAAGCCCATTCTTCCAGCATCTGCGACGGTGCTTCCACGAAGTCCCATTCGTTCGTCACGCCTGACTGGCCGGCCCAGCGCTGCCGCTGGCCGCCGAAGATATGATGCAGCATGTGGCCGAATTCATGCAGGAAGACGACGACATCGTCGTGCTCCATCAGCGCGTCGCCGCCGTTGCCGGCGGAGAGGTTGGTGACGAGCGCGCCGACCGGGATCGCCCTGCCGGAAAGTCCGGACCGCAGCGGAACCATGTTGGCATGTTCGTATTTGCCCGGCCGGGGATGCGAATCGAAATAGAATTCACCGATAACCTTGCCATTTTCGAGCATTTGATAGGCTTCGACGCCCGCGTCCCACTTGGCAGTCGTCCATGGGCGGAATTCCACGCCGAACAGGTTGGATGTAAGCTTCAGGATCCCATCGCGCACTTTGGCATAGGGCAGGTACTTGCGGATTTCCTGGCTGTCGTACGCATAGTCGCGCTGCTGCACCCGCTGCGAATAGAACGCGTATTGCCAAAAATCGACCTGGCTGGCAGCGGGTTCGTCGCGCCGGCGTTCGGCCAACAGGCGATCGTAGTCCCGCTGCGCGATGGGCCGCGCCGCTTCGTCGATGCCCGAAAGCAGGCCTTCCACTTTGGCTGGCGTGTTCTGCATCTTGTCTTCAAGCGCGAGCGTCGCATAGTCGCGGCGGTCCAGCGTGGCGGCCAGTTGGGCGCGGTCGTTGAGCAGGGCGGTCAGGCGTGCGTCGTTCTCGGGATAGCCACGCGTGCGAAAAGCCTGCTGCAGCCTTTCGCGCAGCGCATCGCTGCGGGCATAGGTCATCACCGGCAATACATCGGTATAGTCGGTCGATAGGACGATCTTGCCGTTAGCCCCCGGCTGATGGGCAGCGATGAAGTCGGCTGGCAACCCGGCAAGCTCGGCCGGATCCGCCTCGATCGTCTTTCGGGAATCGGCAATGCCCTTCTCGAAAGCGGTACCGTTGGCGGAAATGCGATCCTGCAATGCCTGGACGGTCTTGCGCCGCTCTTCGGGTTGACCGACGCCGGCGATCTCGAACGCCTGCAGGGCGCGGGCAAGGTAGTAACGCGTGGCAGCGTCCGCACCCGTGGCGTCAATGGCCTTGAGCCGGTCATAAACCGGTCTGGAAAGGCTGAGGCGAGTGACCGCAGCCTGCATTCGAACCTCGCAAGCCGCGCCGGCATCGCGGCGCGGTGCGTCGGCCATGACTTCGCGGTACAGGGTGGATTCGCCTAGCCCGGAGGTGACGAGGTCATTGATGTCGTCGTATCTTTGCAGAGTGCCGGCGATCGTGGCCGGTCCGCGTTCGCCTTCCAGCTGGGTGATGCGGCTGTCGATTGCCTTCGAAAGCGTGTCGCAGCGAGCGTTGAGCGAAGCGGCGTCCGGTGCATCGGCCAGTATATTGCCGATCAGACTGTCAACCGCATTGGGCGCCGCCATTGCCGGGCCGGGAAAGGCCAGTGCGGTCCCGGTGAGCAGGATGGCGATGTGTCGAAATTGCAGACTTTGGCGCATGTCGATCCCCCCTCTGATCATCCGACAATACTGTTGGATGTTTATCCTGCCAATCCGCACAAATCGGGGGTGTACCGCTGAGCCGGGCGGACGCGGATTGTAATTGCGCGCGTTTGTCGCCAAGTGCCGTGCTATGCCTCGCCCCATGAACAAGACGCCCAAGTCCTCCAAGCCGCGCCATGAGCCCGGCCTGCCCACGCGCCAGCAAGTGCTCGATTTCATCCAGAACGCCACCGATCCCGCCGGCAAGCGCGAGATCGCGCGCGCGTTCGGGCTGAAAGGGCAGGAGAAGATCCAGCTCAAGGCGCTGCTCAAGGACATGGCGGAAGAAGGCCTGATCGACGGCAAGCGTACCGCCTTCCACCGCATGGGCGGTCTGCCCAAGGTGACGGTGCTGCGCGTGGTAGACGTCAGCGAGGGCGAGCCCATCGCCATTCCCGATACCTGGTCGCCGGACGACGGCACTCCGCCGCCGCGCATCCGCTTGATCGAGAAGGGGCGCTCCGCGCTGCGCAAGGGCGATCGCGTGCTCTCGCGCACCGAAGAGACCTCCACCGGATGGCGCGCCTATCCGATGAAGAAGCTGATGCTTCGGTCCGAGCAGATGCTCGGCGTCGTGGAGATCGATGGCGGCGGCAAGGCCTGGCTGGCCCCGGTGGACAAGCGCATCCGCAGTTCCTCGCCGATTTCCGATCTTGGCGGGGCGGAGAAGGGCGAACTCGTGCTGGCCGAACCGATCGGCCGTTCGGCGCGGCCTTCGGTGAAGGTCTCCGAAGTACTGGGCGAACCGCTGGCGCCCAAGGCTTTCAGCCTGATTGCGATCCACAAGCACGGCATCCCCAACCACTTCACCGAAGAAACGATCGCCGAAGCAGAGCGCGCTGCAAAGATGCCTCTCAGCGTCGAAAAGCGTGAAGATCTGCGGCACCTTCCCATCGTCGCCATCGACCCTTCTGACGCGCGCGATCATGACGACGCGATCTGGGCGGCGCCGAACGATCAGGGCGGCTTCGACGCGCTCGTCGCCATCGCCGACGTCTCGTTCTACGTCCGTCCCGGCGGCCAGATCGATGGCGAAGCGCGGCGGCGCGGCAACTCGGTCTATTTCCCGGACCGCGTCGTGCCGATGCTGCCCGAAGTGCTGAGCGCCGACGTTTGTTCGCTCCGCTCGGGCGAAGACCGCGCGGCAATGGCCTGCCACATGAAGATCGATGGGCAGGGCAAGGTAACGGAATGGCGCTTCACCCGCGCCATCGTGCGCATCGATGAAGTGATCGCCTACGAAGAGGCACAGGTCCGCATCGACGAAAACCGCGCGCCGGAGCATCTCCAGAACCTCTGGGCGTGCTGGAAGCTGCTGGCGGAGGCGCGTGCCGCCCGCGATCCCCTGGAACTCGAACTGCCTGAGCGCCGCGTGAAGCTGGACGATCAGGGGCGCATCGCGGAAATCGCCATCCGTGAACGGCTCGACGCGCACCGCGTGGTGGAAGACTTCATGATCGCCGCCAACGTCGCCGCTGCCAAGGCGCTGGAGGCCAAGGTTGCGCCGGTCGTCTACCGTGTTCACGAGACGCCGAGCCGCGAAAAGCTTACCTCGCTCAAGGACTATCTCGCCACTTTCGGCCGCAAGCTGGCGATGGGTCAGGTGATCACGCCGGGCCTGTTCAACCGCATGTTGAAGGACATCGCGGACGAGAGCGAGAAGGCGCTGATCATGGAGGCCGTGCTGCGCAGCCAGACGCAGGCCTATTACGGCCCGCGCAACGAAGGCCACTTCGGCCTCGCGCTCGGCTCCTATGCGCACTTCACGTCACCGATCCGCCGCTATGCCGACCTTCTGGTTCATCGTGCGCTGGTCGATGCCTATGGGCTGGAGCAGCCTGCCCCGAACGGCGACATTCCAGCGCTCTCTGGCCTGTCCGAACGCGACCGCGACGATCTCGGCCGCGTCAGCGAGGCGATCAGCAATTTCGAGCGCCGCGCCATGGAGGCAGAGCGCGAGACGATCGACCGCTATGTCGCCGCCTGGCTATCGGCCCGCGTGGGTGACGTGTTCGACACGCGTATCACCGGCGTGCAGAAGTTCGGCTTCTTTGCGACGATCATTGGCCTCGGCGGCGACGGTCTCGTTCCCGTCTCCACCCTGGGTGACGAGCGCTTTGCCTATGATGAGAAGGCGCAAGTCCTCGAAGGTGAGAGCACCGGAACCAGCTATGCCGTCGGGCAGATCCTGCGCCTGCGTCTTGCAGAGGCGAACCCGCTGACCGGCGCGCTGAAGTTCGAACTGGAAGAGGGCGGCGGCCGGATCGAGCCGCGCGGCAGGCCGCAGGCGCAGCCGCTCAAGAAGAAGGGCAAGCACTTCGTCGGCCAGCGCGGCCGGCCGGGCAATATCCGGCACCAGGGCCGGAAGAAGAAGTAAGAGAGGCTTAGCTCAGGCGCTCGATCGCTTCGGCGTCGAGCGTTCCGGGTATAACGAAGACGGGGCAGGGCATGTGGCCCAGGCCTGCCCCGGTGAAGTGCGCCACCAGCGGGCCCGGTCCGCCTTCCTTGGCAGCACCCAGAACGAGCGCCGATACTTCGGGATGCTCTTTCAGGTATTCGCGTACGATCTTGATATCCTCGCCCATGCGGACGGAGATCACCGGCATCTTGGCACCTTGCGACAGCAGGTTGCCTGCCGCCGCCGTCACCAGCGTTTCGGCGCGGGCGCGGGCTTCTTCCTCGATCGTGGCCTGCACGCCGCCAAAGGCATTGAAGGGCTGTGGCGGCACCAGTGCCAGCAGGTGAAGCACGCCATCCGTCTTGGCGGCACGGCGGGCAGCGAACTGGAGAGCGACCAGCGCCTCTTCGGTTTCGTCCACGATAACCAGATAGACGCGCATGATTTTTTGGCCTCAATCCCCTTGCCGGCCGCTTATCGGGCCATTCAGGTCTCTGTGCAAGAGATCACGAATGGCGAAAGGATTGCGAAGGCGCTTGTATGCTGCGCGCAACTTGTCCAAGGAAAGGCCAACCCCGCACACCTCCCCAGGATAACAAGGGACTCACAAGCTTCCATGCCCATCGAGATCAAGATGCCCGCCCTGTCCCCGACTATGGAAGAGGGAAAACTGGCGAAATGGCTGGTTAAGGAAGGCGATACCGTCAACTCTGGCGACATCATGGCCGAAATCGAAACCGACAAGGCCACCATGGAATTCGAAGCCGTCGACGAAGGCGTCGTCGGCAAGATTCTGGTGCCCGAAGGCACCGAAGGCGTGAAGGTCGGCACCGTGATCGCCGTGATCGCCGGTGAAGGCGAAGACGCCAGCGCCGTTGCCGCCGCCCCCAAGGCTGCCGCGCCTGCCTCGGCCCCGGCTGCTACGCCTGCCGCCACTCCCGCTGCTGCCTCGGCTCCCGCCGCTTCGGCACCTGCGGCCACTCCGGCGTCGAAGGACGGCCGCGTGGTCGCCTCGCCGCTCGCCAAGCGCGTCGCTGTCGCCAAGGGCGTTGACCTTGCCGCCGTCACCGGCACCGGCCCCAAGGGCCGCATCGTCAAGGCCGACGTCGAAGCCGCTCAGCCCGGCACCGCCGCACCCAAGGCGGCCGCTCCGGCTGCTGCGCCTGCCGCAGCCCCGGTTGCCGCCGCTGGCGAAGCCAAGCCCGCTTCGGTCGAAATGGCGCCCGAAACCCGCGCCCTGCTGGACGACCGCATCCCGCACACCGTCGAGAAGCTGTCGGGCATGCGCAAGACCATCGCGCGCCGCCTTACCCAGTCGATGCAGGAAGCGCCGCACATCTACCTCACCGTGGACGTGCGCCTCGACAAGCTCATGGCCCTGCGCGCCGAGATCAACTCCATGCTCGAAAAGCAGGGCGTGAAGGTTTCGGTCAACGACATGCTGATCAAGGCCCTCGGCCGCGCGCTGATCGACGTGCCGGAATGCAACGTGACCTTCGCCGGTAACGAGCTGATCAAGTATGCGCGCGCCGACGTTTCGGTCGCCGTCTCGATCCCGGGCGGCCTGATCACCCCGATCGTCCAGAATGCCAACGGCAAGTCGTTCTCCGAAATCGCCAAGGCGACCAAGGACCTTGGCAAGCGCGCCAAGGAAGGCAAGCTTCAGCCGGGCGAGTATCAGGGCGGCACCGCCTCGATCTCGAACATGGGCATGATGGGCATCAAGCAGTTCACGGCCGTAATCAACCCGCCGCAGGCGACGATCATCGCGGTTGGCGCGGGCGAGAAGCGTCCGTGGGTCATGCCCGACGATTCGCTGGGCGTCGCCACCGTCATGAGCGCGACCGGCAGCTTCGACCACCGCGCGGTGGACGGTGCCGACGGTGCCCGCCTGATGGCCGCCTTCCGCGAATACATCGAAACGCCGCTGGGCATGGTTGCCTAAGATGGAAGACCAGACCAGCGGTTGCCCGCGTGACCCGGTGATCCGGGTCACGGCGATGCCGGCCGATGCCAACGCTTATGGCGACATCTTCGGCGGCTGGCTGATGAGCCAGATGGACATGGGCGCCGGTCTGATCGCCGCCCGTCGTTCGCGCGGCCGCGCGGTCACCGTCGCCATGGACGGCACCCAGTTCCACCTGCCCGTAAAGGTAGGTGACGAGGTTTCCGTCTATGGCGAAATCAAGCGGGTCGGCCGCACCTCGATGACGATCGCCATCGAGGCATGGCGCCGCCATCGGCACGAAGAAGAAGAAGTGAAGGTGACGCAGGCCGTGTTCACCTTCGTCGCGGTGAACGAATTCGGCAAACCGCGCGTCATCGATCAGGAGAAGTAAGACAGTGGCTGATACCTATGACGTCATCGTCCTCGGCTCGGGCCCCGGTGGCTATGTCGCGGCGATCCGTTCCGCGCAGCTTGGCCTGAAGACCGCCATCGTCGAGCGTGAACTGCTCGGCGGCATCTGCCTCAACTGGGGCTGCATCCCGACCAAGGCGCTGCTGCGCTCGGCGGAGGTGTTCCACCAGATGAAGCACGCCAAGAACTACGGCCTTGCGGCTGACAACATCACGGCGGACCTGAATGCCGTCGTTCAGCGTTCGCGCGGCGTTGCCAAGCAGCTGAATCAGGGCGTCACGCACCTGATGAAGAAGAACAAGATTGCCGTGCACATGGGCACTGGCAAGCTTATCGCTCCGGGCAAGCTGGAAGTGACCGGCGAGAAGGGCACCGAGACCATCTCGGCCAAGCACATCATCATCGCCACCGGCGCCCGCGCCCGCGATCTGCCCAACGCCAAGGCGGACGGCGAGCGCGTGTGGACCTATCGCCACGCGATGACGCCGAAGGAAATGCCGACGAAGCTGCTGGTCATCGGATCGGGCGCCATCGGCATCGAATTCGCCAGCTTCTACAACGACATGGGCGTTGACGTCACCGTCGTTGAGATGATGGACCGCATCGTGCCGGTCGAGGACGCCGACGTTTCGGCCTTCCTCGAAAAGCAGCTGACCAAGCAGGGCATGAAGATCAAGACCAGCGCCAAGACCAGCGACATGGTCGTTGGCAAGGATGGCGTGAAGGTCACCATCACCGACAAGGCCGGCAAGACCGAGACGGCCGAATTCAGCCACATGATCGTCGCCATCGGCATCGTGCCGAACGTCGAGAACATCGGCCTGGAAGACCTGGGCATCGAGCCCGACAAGCGCTTCCACATCAAGACCGACGACTACGGCCGTACCAACGTTAAGGGCATCTGGGCCATTGGCGACTGCGTCGAAGGTCCCTGGCTGGCCCACAAGGCAAGCCACGAAGGTGTCACCGCGGCTGAGGCGATCGCCCAGGAACTGGGCAACAAGGACGTCCATCCGCACGCGCTTGATCGCAACAACATCCCGGGCTGCACCTACTGCCATCCGCAGATCGCCTCGGTCGGCATGACCGAAGCGAAGGCGAAGGAAGCGGGTTATGAAGTGAAGGCCGGCACCTTCCCGTTCATTGGCAATGGCAAGGCCATCGCGCTGGGCGAGCCCGAGGGCTTCGTGAAGACGGTGTTCGACGCCAAGACCGGCGAACTGCTGGGTGCTCACATGATCGGCGCGGAAGTGACCGAGATGATCCAGGGCTACGTCGTCGGCAAGACGCTGGAAACGACCGAAGCCGAACTGATGCAGACCGTGTTCCCGCACCCGACGATCTCGGAAGCGATGCACGAATCGGTTCTGGCTGCCTACGGCCGCGCGCTTCACATCTGAGGCAGCGATCTACTGTAAAAATGCGAAGGGCGGGCCTGCGAGGGCCCGCCCTTTTCGTTTGCCGGCAGTTGCCCTGGCTCAGGCTGCAGCGCGGGCGATGTGCTCGAAAACCGCAGGATGAAGCGGTTCCGCGAAAGCGCAGCCAATGGTGTTGCCGCTAGTCCAGCAGATCCGCGCGTTCAACATCTGAAGGCCGGGAATGCGGATGCGGAGCGGCAGGTCTTCGCGCGCATCGGGCAGCCAGGCGATGCGGAAACCGCCCGGCGAAAGATCCTCCAGACGCGCGACTTTCCAGGGGCGTGTGCCCTGTCTTACTTCGCACAATAGCGACAGATCCACGCGGTCGATCCGCTCAAGCTGATCCGTGGGCTGGGGATCGGAAACGATATGCAAGACAACCTCCGCCAAGTGGAAGGTCGTCTTGCAAGTTCAGGCTTACCAAGGGGTTAGCACGCCCAGCGAATTGCGCCGGAACGGAACAATCCCGTCAGCGGAAGGTCTTGGAAAGCACCACCAATGTGGGATCGCCGGGGAAGGACTCGGGCGTGAAGCCCTTGTCGCGCTCGACCTCGATAGCGGCGCTGTTCTCGCGGCTTTCGATCGACATCACCTTGCGGCAGCCGCGCGCTTCGGCCTGCTTGCCCAGGAAATCGAGCATGGCCCAGCCGATGCCCTTGCCCTTGTAGACGCTGGCCACGGAAATCGCCACTTCGGCGGTATCGAGCGCAGCGTCGCAGGCCAGCACGCCGGAGGACACCATCTGCCCGCTGGCCTTGTCGAAACCGATCCACGATTCGGTGCGGAACTGGTCTGCATTCACCAGCGGCGCGATCTGCTGCGCGCTCACCTTGTCGGCTGCGGCAAAGAAGCGGAAGCGGCGGTCTTCGTCCGCCACGCGTTCGAAAAAGGCAGTCAGATCGGCCTCGTCGCTCTCCTTGGCGGGCCGCACTTCAAGTTCGATGCCGGAACGGGTGGGAAGGGTGATGACGTCATTGGGGGACATGAACGAAACTCCGCCGAGATGTGCCGGTTTCCTAGATCGAAACCGGAGGCGGGGCCTTGATCCAGATCAGGCCCCACTCCCGTTCTCGACCTCTCGCCGCTGTCGTCGCGGCGCAGGGCGGGAATAGCACAGGCCGCGCGGCATGTCGCCCTTGGCGGCAAGATCGGGCGCGTAACCCTGCGAAACCCCTGCGTTTCGTCTCGGCGACGGGACACTGAGGTCCCCGCGAAGATGCCGACCTAGCCCGTTGCCGCTGGCGGTCGTTCCGCCAATCATTAATGTGTTGTCGAACCGATTGCGCGGGCGTGCTAGGTGCTGGCACAAGCTTCCGCGCATGCCGGAAAAACTCCACCGGAGAGGAGAAAATTCATGGCCGAGGCCATCTACCCCGTGCCCGCAGAATGGGCGAAGAACGCCCTGATCGACGAGGCGCGCTACCTTGAGATGTATCAGCGCTCGATCACCGATCCCGATGGTTTCTGGCGCGAGGAAGCGCAGCGGCTCGACTGGATCAAGCCGTTCAGCGTGGTCAAGCAGACCAGCTTTCACGAGGCGGACTTCGGAATTTCCTGGTTCACCGACGGCACGCTGAACCTTTCCGCTAACTGTCTCGACCGACACCTAAGCGAACGTGGCGATGCCATTGCGATCCTCTGGGAGCCGGACGATCCGAAGAACCCGGAACGCCGCATCACTTATCGCGAGTTGCACGAATCGGTCTGCCGATTCGCTAATCTGCTGAAGGCGCGCGGTGTCAAAAAGGGTGACCGCGTCACCATTTACCTGCCGATGGTGCCTGAGGCGGCCGTCGCCATGCTCGCCTGTGCGCGCATCGGCGCGATCCATTCGATCGTCTTCGCCGGCTTCTCTCCGGACGCACTCGCCGGCCGCATCCAGGACTGCGACAGCCGTATCGTCCTCACCAGCGACGAGGGGCTGCGCGGCGGCAAGAAGGTCGCGCTGAAGGCCAACGTTGACGAGGCGCTGAAGGCTTGCCCGGCCGTAGCGAGCGTTATCGTCCTCGCCCATACCGGCGCCGACGTGCCTATGGTGGAAGGCCGCGATATCGATTGGGCTTCGGCCGTGGCCGATCAGTCCGCCGATTGCCCGCTCGAGGAGATGAACGCGGAAGACCCGCTGTTCATCCTCTACACCTCCGGCTCCACCGGCAAGCCGAAGGGCGTGCTGCACACCACCGGCGGCTACTCTGTCTGGGCCTCGATGACGCACGAGTACGTCTTCGATTACCGCCCCGGCCAGATCTACTGGTGCGCGGCCGATATCGGCTGGGTGACCGGCCACTCCTACGTCGTCTACGGCCCGCTGATGAACGGCGCGACCACGGTGATGTTCGAAGGCGTGCCGAACTTCCCGGACGCCAGCCGCTTCTGGCAAGTGGTCGACAAGTTCCAGGTCGAAATCTTCTACGGCGCCCCCACCGCGCTGCGCGCATTGATGCGCGAGGGCGACGACTTCGTGAAGAAGACCAGCCGCAAGAGCCTGCGCCTGCTCGGCTCCGTGGGCGAACCGATCAATCCCGAGGCGTGGGAGTGGTATCACAAGGTCGTGGGCGAGGGCCGCTGCCCGATCGTCGACACCTGGTGGCAGACCGAGACCGGCGGCGCCATGATCACCCCGCTGCCCGGTGCCACTGCGCTGAAACCCGGTTCAGCCAGCAAGCCGCTGTTCGGCGTGAAGCCCATGCTGCTGGACAACGAGGGCGTGGTTCTCGAAGGCGCAACGGACGGCTGCCTCGTCATCGCAGATAGCTGGCCCGGCCAGATGCGCACCGTCTGGGGCGATCACGATCGCTTCTTCCAGACTTATTTCTCAACCTTCGCTGGCTATTACTTCACCGGCGACGGCTGCCGCCGTGATGAGGACGATTACTACTGGATCACCGGCCGCATCGATGATGTGATCAACGTATCCGGACACCGCATGGGCACGGCCGAGATCGAATCCGCGCTCGTCGCGCATCCGGCCGTTGCCGAGGCGGCGGTGGTGGGCATGCCGCATGAGATCAAGGGGCAGGGCATCTATGCCTTCGTCACCTGCAATGCCGAAGTGGAGCCGGACGAAGCGCTGCGCAAGGAACTGATCAAGTGGGTCCGCCACGAGATCGGCCCGATCGCAACGCCGGACGTGATCCAGTTCGCGCCGGGCCTGCCCAAGACCCGTTCGGGCAAGATCATGCGCCGCATCCTGCGCAAGATCGGGGAGAACGACTTCTCGAACCTGGGCGATATTTCGACGCTGGCCGATCCATCCGTCGTCGAAAACCTGATCGCCAATCGCCCGCAGCCGGTGACGGTCTGACCGATGACGCCCCATGCCCGGATGCCGGGTATGGGGCGCTTCCGGGCAGGGTGCTCCCGTCAGAGCGCGACTTTGCGTAGGGACTTCTCGATTTCGCCCCCGCAATAGGCGTCTCCGTAGTCCCGCCGGGAATCGGCCGCGAGCTTCGTCAATGCTGAAATCGCCTGCATCCTGTTCACCAGCGCAGCGACGCGAGGCGCTGTATCATCGAGCAGCGCAGCAATCTTGCCGAAGCGGTCCGCCATCGTCGACCAGAGTACGGCGGTGACGATATCGGCCACGCCCGGCGCTTCCGTTCCCAGCATCGTCCCGTGCTGCTTCTCCAGACCGTGGGTGATCCCCGTGGCCTCCCAGATTTCCATCCAGCGCTTGAGGCGGGGAACGAACTCTTCCCACTTTTCATCGGTCCACATCTCGCGGCCCCCGTCCAAGGTGATCTCGTCGATCACATCGTTCGCATCGTTGACCATTTTCAGCGAAAGAGCCCTGCCTTCGGGAGACGCGGGGAGTAGGTTCAATGCCTCCCCCAAATAGAGCGCAATGGCCGGCATCTCGGCGATGGCAAAGCCGCTCGCCGTGTCGATCAGAACTGGCGGCCCCATGAACGGCACGGGCTGGTCGGCAGGAGCCTTGCCCATGATGTCCCCGATTTCGCCACTATCGTGCTCGATCCAGGCCTTTCCTGTATAGGCGAGGATGGCGCGAATGAACTGCCCACGAAATGGAACGGGCCAATAGTACAGATCGTAATCCGCCATGGAAGTCGAGCCTCCTCAACCAAACCACAATTCCCGAGATTGGAAATCCCGACCCGACAGTACGCTGCCGATTATAGGGAACGGTTGATGGTTGGCGCGGTTTCCAGAAAAAGCAGGCTGCGCTGCCGCTTTATTCTGCTTTCGGTGCAAGGCGGGCGGCGGCGAGGGCACCAATCATATAGGGTCCATCGTCCCGCTTGCCGCTGCGGATTTCCCGTAGGAACTTGCGATTGTCGAGCCCGCGGTTTTCGAGTTCGCTAGCGACTGCGTCGCGGATCTGGTTGAGGTTGTGCATATGTTCCGTCCTTGAGCTGGAACATATATAGAACATTTATCGGGCGATCAACCTCCGGATGGAGCTTCTTCGTCTTGGACCTGCCGTCTAGCACCAAGTCGTTTGGTTGGTGCGGGCGAACTGGCAAATGATGCCGGTCCCGAGGGGATATGCTTCCGCTAACTTTGGAAAGAGCGCGGGCTTCGTCGTCGCCGGACCCGACGATCCCATGACCGGTCGATGACGACACAATGGAGATATGTCGCGATAGCGCAGTGCCCGGGCGTTATCTGTCCCGTTTTGTTCGAGATGGCGACAACTTCGGTCGAAATCCTCGCAACTTCCGTCTATGATGGGGCGGTGATTACTTTACGCTTTGGTCGACCGGTCCTGGCGGGGGCGGTAGTTGCCATCCTTTATTTTGCCCTGGCTGCCCCGGCTCTGGAACTGACCAGGGGGGCGGACGGCGTGGCCACTGTGTGGCCGGCCAGCGGCGTAGCGGTCGCGGGGTTGCTGCTTGCCGGGCGCGGCGAACGGATTGCAATCTGCGTAGGCATTGCGTTTGCCAGCTTTTGGGCGAACTTCATTTGGGGCGGCAGCGCTGCAACGGCGCTGGGGCTGACCTTCGCCAATGTGATCGAAGCGGTCATCGCCTGTCGCCTGATGTCGGATATCGGGCGGCAGGACGGCAATCTCTTCACCATTCGATCGGTATCGCGCTTCTGCCTTGCGGCCGTGACAGCCGCTGTCGCTAGCGGCGGGATTGCCAGTTTCGCAGCCGGGCACGGCTCTCGCCACATGTTCCTGTCCTGGGTCACCACGGTGACGCTTGGGATCATGATCGTTGTGCCCCTGATCATGAACTTCATGGATGTCGCAACGCGCAGGCGGGCAGGCATGAAGGTTTCGGATGCCATACGCACGACGGCCGTGTTGGCCCTGGTTGGCGCGGTCGCCGCCGGCGTCTTTGCCCAATCGACCTTGCCGCTGCTGTTCCTGCCGATGCTGGCCGTGCTGATGGCCACCTATTTCCTGGGCCCAACCGGCGCGACCTGCAGCACGCTGATCATCGCAGCGATCGGCTCGTTCGCGACATGGAAGGGGAGCGGCGCGATCACGCTGCAGCACGCCGATGGCGAGGCGACGGTACTGTTCCTGCAGTTCTACATCTTCATGCTGCTGGTATCGGCATTGCCGCTTGCCGCGATGATATCGATGCGCGACCGCAGTTTCGCGGAAGTGGAGCGCGGCAAGCGCTGGCTGGAGATGTCGGAAAGCATTTCCAAGGTCGGGCATTGGCGGGTCGAACTCCCCTCCCAGCGGCTGTTCTGGTCGAGTGAGATCTTCCGGATTCATGGCCTGGTCCCCGGCACGGCTCCCACCGTGGAAAGCGCCGTGGATTTCTATCATGAGGATGATCGCGCGATCGTGCGTGGTGCCCTGGCCGACTGTCTCGAACGCAGGCAGCCCATGAGCTTCGAGGCGCGCATCGTCCGGAGCGATGGCGAGCTTCGGCATGTTTACAGCCGCAGCGAGGTGGAGACATCGGACGACGGCACCAACGTCGCCATTTTCGGCATCTTCCAGGATGTGACCGAGCGCGTGATAGCGGTGCTGGAAATGGCCAGTGCGCGCGCACGCGCCGAAGCGAAGGCAAGCGAAGCGATCATTCTCGCCGAGACCGATACGCTGACCGGCATCGCCAATCGCCGCAAGCTGTTTGCCGTGCTGGAAACGGAAGTAGGGCAGGCTGAGGCGCAATCGACCGATCTGGCAATCGCGGTGCTCGACATCGACCACTTCAAGCGGGTCAACGACCGCTTCGGTCACGCGGTGGGCGATCAGGTGATCCGCCGCATCGCCCAGATCTGTGCTCAGATGATCCGCAATGCGGACTTCGTCGGCCGGGTGGGCGGGGAAGAGTTCGTGGTCGTCCTGTCCGGTACGGGCTCGGAAATGGCGATCGCCCTGGCCGAGCGTCTGCGACGTGCGATCGAGAGCGAAGACTGGTCTCTGCTCGGCGTCGATCCCGTGACGGCAAGCATCGGCCTTGCCTGCTTCGTTCCCGGCATGGACTCCGATCAGTTCCTGGCCCGCGCGGACGGCGCGCTCTATCGCGCCAAGCGCGATGGCCGCAACCGACTGCGGCAGGCAGCCTAGAACGGCAACGTGAAGGCCGCCGACGGTCTAGGACAGTTCACGCCTTACATGATCCTGCGGTTAGGACTTGCGCTTCATCTATTCCCGATTTTATCAGCCTGATCGCCGCGAGTTGCTTGATCAAGGGCCGACAAGCGCCGCCAGCACGCATGATCAGGGAACACACTTCTATGCGTAAGATCATTTCGGCAGTCGCCGCGAGCTTTGCGCTTTGTGCGACGACTTCGGCGCAGGCAGCCGACACGGCAAGCTGCATTACGCAGCAGGAACTGGATGGGATCGTCGCATATTTTCTGCCCCGGGCGCTGAACGAGGTCGCACAGAAGTGCAATGCCGCCTTGCCTGCGGACAGCTATGTTCGCACCTCCATGCCCAGCCTGGTGACGCAGCTTGAGAACCGGAAACTGGCGGCGTGGCCCATGGCGAAATCCGCGTTTCTCAAAATGGGTCAATCCGAAGACAAGGAAATTGCCGGCCTGTCGGATGCGGTGTTGCGCCCATTGATCGACGAGGCGGTATCCACCCGATTGTCCATTCCGATCAAGCCTTCGACCTGTGGCGACGTGAACGACATCATTGAAGCGCTGTCACCTCTTTCGCCCGAGCAAATCGTGCATCTTGCCTCTACGGTCATCACGGTGGCGACCCGCGACGGGAAGACGATCCTTCCTTGTCCAAGACGTGCAGATTGAGCTGGACGTTGAACCGAGGGCGATCGAACTGCGGCCCGGGCCCATCGTCAATGTAATTGTCCGCGGTGGGCGATCCGGCTCGCCTCCTATCGACGAACGGCAAGCCCGGATTTCGTCAACGGGCGCGGCGTGCGGCGCTGGCTATACGGTTAAAACCGCCCAGGCTGGTGGCCCGGGCGGTTGAATTCAGATCAGAATTTCTTGCTTATGCCGAACTGAACGACGCGGCCGATCGTGAACGCGCTGCCCGATGTGGTATCTATGCCCAGGCCGGTCGCCGAGCGGAACTCCGGCGGAGCCACATCGAACAGGTTCTGGACGTTGAGTGTGAACGAAAGGTCGCTGGCCCAGGCCGATTTCGATTTCACGTCGTACTTGAAGAACAGGTTGATCGCATCGAACGCCGAAACCCGGGTCTGCCCGAATTCGACGGTGCCGCGCTTGTACCCCGACGTGTGGTTCCAGATCACTTGCGCGCGCAGGCCGCCGATCTTGGTTCCCAGGGTCCCCTGGATGCGGAAGACGGGCGTGTTGAAGGCCAGATCGTCGGAGACGGGCAGCGACGGCAGCGCACGCGACTTTTGAGACAGGCGGTAGTTGCCGGTGACGCTCGCGTCGAACGAGCCAACACTGGTGTCGAGCACATAGTTTGCGGAGAAGTCGATCCCATCCAGCGTTGCCGTACCGAGGTTACGCGCACGCGTATCGAGCGTGACGAGCACGGGCGAACTGGTGCCGCCCGAGGTGATGATCGCCTGTGCCGTCGAGTTCGGATTGGCCACGGTGAAGTTGAAATTGGCCGGATCGAACTGCGTCAGATATTCCGCCAACTGCTGGCCGCTGGGCCGGACAGCATAGAGCTGCGGAAAATTGGCGTAGTAGTCGCTGAGGTCCGCCCCGGTGACCGGCCTGCCGATCGTGCCGGTAAGGTCGATATTGTAGTAGCTGGCATTCAGCGTCAGTCCCGGTACGAAGGGCGGCTCGATCTCGGCGCCGATCGACCAATTGGTGGCCTTCTGCGGCTGAACCCCCGGCGCAGTGCCCGAGACGAACAGGCCGATCTCACCCGGAGCGGCGGTGACACCCGGCGGCGGGCGCAGGAAGGCAGCCGGAACGGTCGCCACGGCTGAGGCAAGGACGCCGAGTTGATCGACCGGCGACGGGGCGGTGAAGGATTTGCCCCAGTTGCCGCGGATCGCGATCCACTCGACCGGGCGCAGGGTTGCGGCGAGCTTCGGATTGAAGGTGTCGCCAAAGTCGTTGTACTTGTCATATCGGCCCGATGCCGAAAGCGTCAGTTCGTTGATGAACGGCAGGGCATTGTCGTCGCCGATGATGGGGATCGACAGTTCGCCGAACACCGAATCCACCTTCTGCGTATACTTGGTCGGATCCTGCAGCGCGTATGTGGAGGCGTTCGTGGTGCGCCGCGTGAAATTGTCCTGCATGTGCTCATAACCGACGGCTGCGCGCAGCGTCCCACCGGGAAGTGCGAAGACCGGCCCGTTGACGATGGCGCGGTAGTCGAACAGTTCGTTGCGGCCGCTGCCGGTCGCATAACGGAGCAAGCCAGATGCGACGCCGGACGAGGTCGCCCCGACATCGTAGGGATTGAGCGTTCCGTTGGCGAGCGCGGTCGCTTGCGCGGCAGCGCTGATCTGGGCGTTGCGGAACGAGGTTGCGGCGCTGCCATAGCTGAACAGGCCGCTGAATTCCCAGTCTGAGCCAAGCTCGACCGAGATCGAGGGCGCAATACGCCAGGTCTCAAGATTGGTTTCCTGCGTGGCGGAGCGAACGCCGTAAAGCGGGCTGTAGTCGAACCTCACCACCTGCGGCTTTCCGGCATTGGCGTCGGCGCTCGACAGGTAGAATGGGGAGGCCGCCGTCAGCGTGGCCTGGCCCGCAGCCCCGGTTCCGAGCGCCCCGGTTCCCAGCGTGCCGCCGATCTGTTCGATCTTGCGATTGGCATAGAGCGCGGTCATGTCGAACCGCACGCCGCTGCTGAGATGCTGGTTGAGCCGGGCGAAAACGGTGTGCAAGGTCGAAGTCGGATAGATCGCGACCGGATCGGAAAAGTCGCAGGTGTTGGGTCCGCCGGCAACCAGTCCGCTTCCGCCCGGAACATATGAGGTCGTGCCGATCGTCACATTGGGGGCCGCGCAGTTGCGGCCCGTCGGGATATCCGTGTTCCAGTCGACCTGCTTGATCCAGTCGCGGTCGGAGCCGAAGACGCTGTCGTGGTGCGAGTAGCCATAGGCGACGTAAAGGCCGCCGGTTCCCCAATCCTTGCCCGCAAGCGCGCTTGCCTCAACCGATTGGTAATCGTCGCCGATACCGTAGCGGGCATCCGCCTGGATACCGTCGAAGCGATCGCGCGTGACGAAGTTGATGACACCGCCGATCGCATCCGAGCCATAGACTGCCGAACCGCCGTCGGTCATCGCCTCTACCCGCCCGATTACGCCCGGAGCAATGATGTCGGGATCGACGGCGACCTGCTGGATGCCGGCACCCACGACGCGCTGGCCATCGAAAAGGACAAGCGTCTGCGCGCCGCCGCTGGTGTTCGCGCCCGGCAAGTTGCGCAAGTTGGGCCGGTTGATCGGGTTGCTGCCGTTTGCGCCGGGCGTAGGCGAAATGCCGGCGGGCAGGGCGTTGAAGAAGTTGCCGACCTGCGGGACGGTGGCCAGCACCTGGCTGGTAGAGGCCGCGCCGGTGGCCGCGATCTTGTCGGTATCGACGTTGATGACGTTGTTCCCGGCCGGAGCGATGCCACGAATGAGAGTGCCGGTCACGACGATCGGTTCGCTGGTCAGCTGTTCCGCGGCGGACTGTTCGGACGCCGACTGTTGCGGTGCAGGCGGCAGGCCTTGGGACTGCGCCGGTTCCGATTGGGCAAAGGCTGCACCGGGCAGCAGAGCCATTGTCGCTGCTCCCAATGCAAACCGGGCGCAGGAACGCTTGTAATTACTTGCCATTTCTTTTTCCTCCCCTTGGCGAATTCGCGGTGAATTCGTCGTCAAATCCGTCTCGTCAGCTTTGATCTGATCGAGGCAAAGCGGTCCCGTTGCGCAAAGCGGGGTTCCGCCTGCGTTTGCCGGTCCGGTACGGGATTTGGCTTGCTCCCTTGGCCTGAGGCCGATCGTGCCGCCTGCGGCATCTATTGCCGTCGGAGACGCGATCGTTGCCGTGCGCTCAGGCCTGCTTTCGCACCCTCTCTCCCACCTCGCGTTTGACGGCGAATCTCGTGGATTCGCCGCCAAACGAACCTCGTCTCTCCGCTAGGTGATGCGCCAATAGGCGCCTATTTGGCTTGACCTATCCGGACAGGGAGGCCGTTGGGGCGCAGTTTTCGCTTCAATCGCGTGGGCGACTTTCCAAACCAGCGTTGGCAGCTTCGCGAAAAGATGGACTGCTCCGCAAAACCCAGTTTTTCGGAGATTTCGTGAAATTCCAGGTCGGTGCGCTCAAGGTAATAGTGCGTCAATTCCTGCCGGACGCCGTCTTTCACCTCCTGAAAACTCAGCCCTTCCTCGCGAAGCCGGCGCCGCAGCGTACGCGGGTGGATGCTGAGGGCCAGCGCCACACCCTCGCAGGAACTGTCTCCTTCAGCGAGCGACCGAAGCACCAGCCCGCGCACTTCCGCGTCCACGGGAAGCTCTTGCTTGGGAAAGTGCCGGGCAATGTAACGGGTCATGTCGCGGTGGACGTATTCGTCGTGGCTGACGATGGGGCGGGAGAGATCCTCGGCGTAGAATGTGATGCCGTCCGCCGGTTCTCCGAACAGCACGTCACAGCCGAAATTCCGCCGATAGAGGCAAGTCGGCGATACCGGCTCATGACGGAAGTGTATCTTACGGGCACGCGCCAGCCCGCCCGTCATTTCCAGCGCTTCGAGATGGCCGATCAGCAGCAGTTGTTCGATCGCCTGGGCGCGGTCGGCAGTTCCCGCCAGCAGCAGTTCGTGTCCCGCAAAGGTGCTCGCCCGGTCCGATGCCTCACTCAGCCAGACGCGGGCCGCCCGGCTGTGCGCCGGGGTGTTCTCGCTCGCGAACCTGACGGCATCCCCGAAGGTCTTCGAATTGCGCATGACATTACCCAGCGGGCCGAACACGGCGCCCCCGCGTTGACGGATGGCAAGCCGCATTCCCAGGTCCGGGCAGTCGAGGTGTCTTGCCGCCGTATCGAGCAGCCGGATCGTTTGCCGGTATGTCAGGCCGCCTGAACATTCCGAATAATCGTCGGCAGGAATTTCGACCTCTCCCAGAAGCGAGCCCAAATCACCCCCGAGTTCGGCCAGAAGCAGTGAGAAATGCCGTAGCAATGGCGTAACCAGTCGCTCGAATTGGGCTTCGCTTGCTGCAGTCAAGACAAACGCTTCCTTCCGATATGACGTGAGGCCGTCCGCTACGATTAGCAGTTTTCAAGACGTCGGGCTCAAATTCCTACGCTTTCATGCATCCCAGCCCAAGTCGGCCTCGAAGTTCCTGATCATGGCGATGACGGCGCCCTGGATGACGGAGGCCTTGGGCCAGCCAGCATGCACCGCGTATTGCAGAACGAATTCCTGCAATTCATCGGCGGAGCAATTGCCGCTCGCCATTGCTGCATGGAAATGTGTCTTGATCGGTGTGGGCGCACAACTCTCGGAAACGCCCACCAGCGTGATCCAGCGGCGTGACCGTTGGTCCAGCGCCGAGCGTTTCCACATTTCGCCGAAGACGAAGTTGTCGATCCCCGCTTCGAAATAGGGCGTGACGGGTGCCGGTCCCGGAAAGCCCATTACGGCGTTGAATTCGTCGATGCCCTGCTGAACGCGCTCCTGCGGATTCCAGGGTTCGCCCCGGATCGGCGCAAAGGCAGTCGGGGCGAGCCCGAGGACCTGCGCGCACCGCGATATGGCGCGATCCAGTTCGATCCCGCGCGACCATCCGGCATAGACGGCAAGATGGAGTGCGGCCTCGCGCAGTTCGATCAATGACAGATCGCCGCCGGCAAGCGCACCGCGAACATAGTCGTCCAGGACGTCGACCGGGCCATTGCTGCTGGCTGCGCTTGCGATGGCGATGAGATAGCGCGAGCGTCGGTCGAGGCCGGGGCGGCTCCAGATTTCGGCGAACAGATAGTCGCGGCAGCTGGCCTCTATCGGCGTGGCCGGTTCATCCACCGATCGGGCGATCACAACTCCGCCGACATCGCTGCCGATTTGCGTTCGCTCCAAGGGGTCGAGAAGATCCATGATTTCGCTCCGCTCAGGCGTTGAGGGAATCGATGACGTCCTGGGTGATGCCGGGGCGGCCGGGGTCGCCGGCCAGAAACTCCCGGTGCTTCTTTTCGACAAAGGCGTCGGGGTCCGTGGCCACCTCGATCAGGGTGGCCCATGCCTCGTGATGCGTGGGCACAAGGATGCGGCTCGCTTCCATGGCGTCCGACAGGACCTTCGCCGTCTCCTGCTGGGACATGACCTGAAGGTGGCTGCCGGGCGCGCGCATGACGTAGTTCTCGCTGAAATGCTTCATCCCATCGACCGAGGTGGTCATCACCGGGCCGGGACAGAGGCAACTGACGCCAATGCCGAACTGCTTGAGGTAAAGCGCCAGATTTTGCGACATCGAGACCACGGCCGCCTTGCAGGCGGCGTAGTGGATCCGGCTCGCCGCGAAGGGATAGAGACCGGCAAAGCTGGCGGTGTTGACGATATGCCCGGAGCCGCGCGCGATCATGCGCGGCACGACGATATTGTTGGCGCGGACCATGCCGAAGAGATTGACGTCGAACATGCGCCGCCATTCGGAGAGGGGAATATCCTCTGGGTTGCCGCCCGACAGGATGCCGGCATTGTTCATATGGATGTCGAGTTGCCCCAGAGCCTGTTCCGCTGCATCGATCGTCGCGGCGACCGATGCCTCGTCCAGCACATTGCAATGAAGTCCGACGGCTTCGGTGCCCGACTTGCGCAGGATTTCGGCCGTGTCCTCGGCACCGTCCCGGCTGATGTCGGCAACGGCCACGCGCGCGCCGCGCGCAGCCCATTCCTGCGCGATGCGGCGGCCGATGTTTTGTCCTGCACCGATGATGAGTGCGCTCTTGCCAGCGAAGGTTTCCGACATCTGTTCCTCTCCCTGCCTGTTTTTAGGCGCATTTCGATCGTTGTGGTTTAGACGTTCATGGCATCGAGCAGATCGGATGCCGCCTGAATACCGGCGCGGAGTTCGTCCTCGTCAGTCTCTGCGGCATAGTCGGCCGGAACGACCTCGAGGTCGAACACGCCTTGATAGCCCGCGTCGAGGACGTCCCCGATCATACGCTTTAGCGGTAGATCTCCCTGGCCGATGTGCGCACGGCCGCCGCGACCCGAAATGGCGATGTCGCCGATCTGCACCAGCGCGATGTGCGGCATGGCGCGCTTCAGCGTCCTTGGCAGCCCGCGTTCCATCCAGTTGTTGCCGAAGTCGGAAACGATGCCGAGGCCCGTCTTCTCTGCGACTTCGATCGCATCGGAGAGGGACGTGCAGAACGATGCGCTGGTACGCAGGCTGGGTTCGAAGGCGGCGATGACGCCTTGCCGACGCGCGTGTTCGACCGTCAGGGCGACCGCTTCGGCGAACAGCGCGCAGTCCTCGTCCCAGTCGCAGCGGACGGTCCGACCGGTCGTGAAATAGATCGAATGGCCGTCGTGCGCTGCGACCAGATCGATCATGTCGCGCTGGACGGCGCGCGTCCCATCCCAGCTCGCACGATTGGCAAGCTGGAAACCCGCCGTGATCAGCGTGCTGATGCGGATGCCGGCGCCGTCCAGCGCGGATAGCTTGGTCTTCGGATCGTCCGCGATCTTGTTCATCAGCAGGCCGGCATGGCGTATGCCCATGCCCGTCCAGAGGGCAAGCTCACGCTCGAACGGCCACTGGAACGAGCACATGGCATCGACCGAAAGGCGCGCGTTCGTCATGGCGTGGTCCTCGCCAGAGCGGCCTCAAGACGATGGATTTCGCTTTCCAGCCAGCGGACTTCGCTGAAATTTTCGCGGCCGGCGGCGGTCAGGATCGCCTGCTGCGCTTCCAGCTGGATTTCAAGCGCGCGGCGATGGGACGGCGATCCGGCTTCCACCGCCTCGGCAATGTGCAGCGCCTTCAGCGGCTGGCTTTCGCTGAGGTATCGGGTTGCAAGATCGAGGACCGGCTCCGCGCCGCCCGCCAGCGTAATCAGGTCCGGGAATACGGAGTTGGCCGGCGTGCCGTACAGTTCAGTCGTCGATTCATAGCGGAACCATCCCAGATGTTCTTCCCAGATGGAGCGCACGATCCACGGTACTTTCCCGTGGCCCTGCGGGATCGCCAGTTCTTGCGGGAGCGTGATCGTTTCGATCAGTTCCCACAGGCTCTTGCCGGCGTTCATCCCCTCGAACGTCGCATCGCGAAGGTACTGCGCCGCATCGCGCATCCGGGTAAGGCTGTGGCGGATCGTCTCGGCGCCGCGGATCGGCTCGCCATGCCCGGTAATCAACACTTCGGGCTTGAGGTCGATGATGCGCTGGACGCTGTCGATGTACCACTGGACATAGCGATAGCGCTCGCCGCGAACGGTATAGAGGTTCGGCACGTGGCCGAAGATCGGTCCCGTCATGTTGCCGGTGAAAACGATGCGATCCTGCGGCAGCCAGACGGCCAGGGAGTCGACCGTCTCCCCGCCCGGTACCGAGAGGAGTTCGAACCGGCGTCCCCCCAGTCCGAAAGAGTGCGTATCGTGGAAAGTCGTCGTGAGCACCGGCTCGGGCCGCTCGGTCAGTTCCCGCTTCTGGTCTCGGCTCCAAAGGCGCCGCGATCGTGCCGCCATGGCCGGGCCGAGATCGCGATATTGGGTTCGTACGAACGGCAGGTTGGCGTGGCCGATGGTCTCGACGCCGGGCGCATTGAAGGTCGGCCAGCCGCCGATGTGGTCTTCGTGGCTCTGGGTGAAGACGATCTTGCGGATCGGCTTGTCGCTGACGGCATCGAAGCGCCGCTTGTTCTCGGCCGCGCTATAGATGATGCCCGTGTTGATCAGCACATCGCCGTCGCCGGTCGTAACCAGATAGAGGTTCGACACGTCTCTCGACATGAAGATGCCGTTGCCGAGATCGACGGCGTCCTGCGTTCCGGCACCGTCGTTGATGATCTGGGCATTGAGCGGTTGATTGGCATCGCGCATTTTCTTCGGCTCCCCTTCGGAAATGCATCCGGTATGGCTCACTGCACTTCCTGTTTCACGCGGAAGCGGTCGGTGTAGAAGGCAAAGCGCTGGCGCAGCGCGGGGATGTCGAGATTGAAATCCCCGGCAAGGTCATAGACCACCCGCCCATCCTTGCCGCGCGGATGGCTGTCCATATAGGCGCGCATGTCGGCAACGCTTTCCTCGCTGGAGGGAAGGCCGGCAAATTCCAGAACGCGCTGCGCGGTGCCGACATCGTCGGCGATGACGTCGCCGAACAAGACGTCGAGGCGCTGGCCTTCCGGCACCTTGTCCATGTCGCGCAGGTAAGCACGCAGCATCCGCTCGATCCGGTCGACCCAATAGGCGACGTGGCCCGGGATGTCGGGCTGCTTCTGGTGCGCGAGTACCGAGAGCCCGCGCATGGTCAGCACCGATTGCAGCAGCGCCAGCGGGTCGCGGTGGATCTGGACGATATAGGCATCGGGATAGTTGGCGATCAGCGCGGGGATCTGCTCGCTATGCTGGTTACCCTTGAGGATCCAGCGACGGTCCGAGGGGAACTGATAGGCGATCGCCTTCAGCATCCGCTTGCCATAGGCGTAATGCGGCGTCTGGTCGTGGCCGAGCAGATAGTCGCGCCAGGCAGGGACTTCGGCCATCCATTCCCATTGGTAGGTCGTGAAATCCGGCATCTGCAGCTCGTTTTCGCCGCAGGCATGGTCGGGCGAATGCTCATGCATGGCCGCCATGATGGCGTTCTGCTTCATCCGCTCCCAATGGGCGCTGGAGCGTACCCAGCGCGGATCGAGCCCGTCCGCACCGGCCGCTTCGCCCGGCGCCAGCACGGCTTCTGAGCCGAGGTAGACGGGCAAGTGGCGCAGACGGCGGTCGGCGGCGATAAGGTTTTCCAGGTGGGTCGTGCCCGATCGCGGCAGGCCGACGATGATGATCGGGCGATCTATGACCTGATCGTCGACCTCCGGATGCGTATCGAGGAAGGCTTTGTTCTTGAGGCGATTGGCTGCCTGCTTCACGCAGGCGGCACGGAACTGCGCCTTGGCGAAACGCCAGAGATTGGGGTTCGCAGCAACTTCGCCGACCAGCGCGCCAAGGCGCTGCGTGAAGTCCATCGGCCCGAAATCGGAAAGCCCGGTCTGCGCCCTGGCATCGGCCAGGATGCCTTCCACCGACATGTCGAGCGGTTCGGCCTCGGCGGCTTCAAGCTCGGCGCGGCGTTCCGGTGCTATCCCAGGATTGCGGAACTGTTCGACCTTGAAGACCTTGGTCTGGACTTTCTCAGCGTCCTTCGTCGGCGCCGCGCTCATGCCCGGCGCTCCGCTGCGGTGTTGAGCTTGCCGGCGTTCGCCATCCATCCACCATCGACGCGCACGAGGTCGCCGGTGTGGTAGCGTGAGGCATCGCTCATGAAGTAGACGCCGATCCCTTCGAAATCGGAAGGGTTGCCGAACCGCGGGATCGGACAGCGTTCGCGCACCTGGCTGCCGAGCGGCGAGTCCGGTCCCTGGTCCTTCACCGTCTCGCTCTCGGTATAACCGGGGCAAACCGTGTTGGCGCGGATGCCGTACTTGCCAAGGTCGACCGCGATGCCGCGCGCCAGCGCTGCCATCGCGCCCTTGGATGCGTTGTAATGCTGCATGCCGATAGACCCAGTGACGGCCGAAAGGCTGGCGCAGAACAGGATCGATCCGCCCGGATCACCCGCTTCGGCGCGGGTGCGCATGTGCCGCGCCGCCTCCCTTGCCAGATAGAATGCGCCGTGCTGGTTCACCGAAAGCAGTTCGTGCCAGGCTTCGCCCGTCATGTTGGTGAAGCAGCCCTGGTTCTTCATAAGGCCGGCATTCGCTATGGCGCCATCGACGCGGCCCATCTGGTCGACGGCTTCGGCGAAGGCTTCTACCACGCGCGCTTCGTCGGCAACGTCCACTTCCTGCGCGAAAACGCGTCCGCCGAATTCGGCCAGTTCGCGGGCCGCTTCCTCATTCCGATCCTTGCGGCGTCCCCAGATCACGACGTCGCCGCCCGCGCGGGCGATGCCGCGTGCGAAGCCCAAGCCGATACCTGCATTGCCGCCCGAAACGACGACGACGCGGCCGCTCATGTCCCAAGGAAGACGTGCCATGCCTCTCTCCAATTTTTATCCTGAAAGGGTTCTTGGGAGCCATCCTGCCCCCGATTCCTTTGTCGGGATGATTTAAACAGGATACTCTATAAGTCTGTCAAGCAATCGGACGGCCATCCCGCATCGCTGCTGCGAACAGACTGGACGCGGGGCAGGGTTTTGTGTTTTGACCCACGCTGATGACCAAGCGCGAAACCAAGTCGGCACTCGATGCCGCTGCCGAACGATTGCGGGAGATCGTTCTCTCCCGGGAGCCGGGAGCCGCTCTCGGGCGCGAAGAGGCGCTTATTTCGGAGCTTGGCTTTGCCCGCGCCACCGTCCGCCAGGCGGCGCGTCTGGTCGAGCGGGAAGGGCTGCTGCTGGTTCGGCGCGGCAATAACGGCGGCTACTTCGGCTCGCGTCCGGATGCCTCGACGATCGAGACCGTCGTCAGCACTTATCTTTCGACGGTGGATGTCCCGCCGCAAGACGTCACCGTGATCGCCACGGCGTTGTGGGTGGAGGCGATGCGCAAGGCTGCCCGCGCACCGCATGACGAGATTGTCGAATTGATCGAATCCTTGCTCGAACGCACACGCGCGATATCGGACGATGCGGCGTTCGACGCGGTGCGTGAACTGGAGCGGGAGACGCAGGACATCGTCTTCACACTGGCCGACAGTGCGTACATCAAGCTGATCTTCGATATAAACGTCGCGTTCTCACGCCGTACCTATCAGGGGCCGGTGATCGACGATGTCTCGCCAGAGCATCGCCAATTCGTGCAGAACTGGCGCAATGCCCGGCTGATGGAATTCGGTGCCTTGCTGCAAGGCGATCCGGAATTGGCCGCGATTGCCAGCCAATACAGCCGCAAGGTATGGGCGCGGCGGATCAGGGCGCGTTTTCAGATGCGGCTGGAGGACGAAGTCGTCGATTGATCACGGGCTGGTGAGGGCGGCGCTCAGGCCGCCGTCGACCAGCAGGTCCGTACCGCTGATGAAGGCGGCGCGCGGCGAGATGAGGAATTCGACCGCATCGGCAATCTCGTGCATCGCGCCTTCGCGCTGGAGCGGGCTCCTGGCGAACATGCGTGCCTTGTTAGGGCTCTCGGCATAAGCGCCACGTCCCATCGGCGTGGCAATCATGCCGGGAGAAAGCGACACTATCCGTGCGCCTCGCTGCCCCCATTCCGCCGCCTTGTGCCGGGCAAGCATGAGCAGGCCGGATTTGGAAAGGGCATAAGCGGCTGCCGGCGTGGCGCCATCGGGGCCCAGATGCTCGGCCAGGAGATCGGTGAGGTCGGGGCGCGTCGGTTCGGACAGGATTTGGCGGGCCAGCGCATCGGGTTGCGAGAGATGCGCGGCCATGGAGGAGATCAACACTGCGCATGATCCGGGGCTTGCCAATGGCAGCAGACTTGCCGCGACAAGCGCGGGGCCGCGCAGATTGACTTTCAGGATCGCTCCAAAGTCCCCCGCCGCGATCGATAGTCCCGCGACATGGACCAGCGCATGAAATCCGCCGTTTTCATCAACGATTCCGGCCAGTCTTGCGATGGAGGCGGCGTCCGTCACATCGCAGTGCACGGCCAATGCCTCGCCCCCCTCATCGACCAGCGCTGCGGCCTGACGCAAGGCCAGCGTCTCGTCGATATCGGCGAGGATGACGCGGTGCTGCTGCGCCATCCTGCGGGCGATCGCCATGCCCAATCCGCCGGCGCCGACCACAACAGCGTTGGGCAGGCCCGATCGGGTAATCGGCGGCGTGGGGTTCATTGGTGGATCCTCATGCATTCGTGGGCACAGAGGCGTGCCAATCAGGATAGTCGCGCAAGCTGAACACCAGCCCGCCTGAAACGAGGGAAATGACGACGCCTGTCAGCAGCAGGGGCGTGTAGCTGTCATATCGGTCGTAGGAGAGCCCTGCCGCCAGCGGTCCGACGGCCGAGGCAAGGGCGATGACGCTGGTCATGAAGCCGAAGATAGTGCCGTAGTTGCGCATGCCCGCGTAACGCGCGGTCAGGTAGCTGCATAACTGGATCTTCGTTCCTGCTGCATAGCCGCTTATCATGATGCCCAGGATGATCGTGGCCGGCGTTGCAATTCCGGCCATCAGCATCGGCCACCCGATCGCGGTGGAGGCGAGCGTCACGCCGCCCACGACGCGCGCGTGGAAGCGGTCTATCAGCGTGCCCGAAACCAGCTTGCCCAGAACCCCGGCCACGCCTGACAGGCTGACCAGCCAGGCCGCCTGGCCGCGGCTCATCCCCGCCTCGACCAAAATGGGGAACTGGTGGACGACGATGGCGATGGTAACGGTCAGGACGAGGAACGTGGCGACGGCCACTTTCCAGAGCGAGGAATCCCGCCACGCCTGCGATAGTGACAGCCCTGCAAGGTCGATCCTGGCCGGCGCCGCGGACAGACTTTGCTTCCGTTCACGATCGCGCACGTCGAACAGGAACAAAGCCGACAGGACGAGCGCCAGTGCACCCCATCCCAACCCCATGATCGCGTAAGCGGCACGCCATCCCGATCGTTCGATGATGTAATTGGCCAAGGGCGGGGCGACGACTTGCGCAAGCGCGGTGCCAGACATGGTAACCCCCAGCGCCAGGCCGCGCCCGCTTGTGAATACGCTGGCGATTGCGGCCGACCACAGGGTCGACTGGATCAGCAGTGCCACAATGCCCCATGCGAGCCATAGACCGATCCATTGGGTTAGCGATCCGTCCGTCAGTGAAAACGCCGCAATCGCCATGGCCGTCAGCACAAGGCCGGGCAGGGCAAGCCGCCGTGAGCCGAAGCGGTCGATCAGGTTGCCCACAAACGGCGAGCACAGAATGGAAAGCAACGATGCGATGGCCATGCCCAGCGTGAGTTCGGTCCGCCCCCAATGGAACTCTTCAGCAAGCGGATCCATGAACACGCCTGCGGCCGCCGTCATGAACGACATGAACGAAAAGCCTATGCAGGCCGCAAGGACCATCGGCCAATGGCGACGCCATTCGGTGCGAGCCGATTCACGCTGACCCAATCCAGCTCTCCCAAAGGTTCACGCCTGGCTTCCGGGCCAAGGTCGATCCTTTGATTGTCAATGATTGCCCTATTCGAGTCCAGATAAAAGGATCCTGTTTGACGGCAGCTAAGTCCCGCGTGCGACATAACGGTTGCCGATTTCCGGGCGGATTTGTGTCGAAAACAAGGTATTTTGACCGATGGACGGCAAAATTTATCGCGGAGTCGATCATTCATCGATCGGCAAAACAGTTGCTCGCCACGGATTGTGTCTGTGAGCGATTGGCCGTTAGAGTGCTCTTAATGAAATTGCGCTCGAACAAGGTTGCCCACGAATGGGGCCGATGGCGAAGTTTTCGACGAATTGTCGACATACCTCCCGAACCGGCATATGAAGGCGCTTTACGCGCAGTCCTTCACGCCATGCCGGTTCGACTTGCCGCCATCGCCATCGCGCGATGGCGGCATCTTTTTCGTGATAATGGATCGCGCTACGGTAAAATTGCCTGTCCAGAAAAGGCCGGCATTGCAGCGGCCGGCCACTCCATCCGTGCTCACGAAAGCAATTCCAATTAGCGTTTCAAGCTAAGTGGCAGCGTGATCGTGCAGCTGAGCCCGCCCAGATTCGGCGATTGTGCCAGATCTATGCTGCCGTTGTACAATTCCACCAATTCCCTCGTGATATTCAGGCCCAGACCGTATCCCTTGCCGGTTTCGTCAAGGCGGCGGCCGGGGAGCATCGCCTCATTGATGAGCATATCGGTGATCCCGCTGCCATCGTCCTCCACGACGATGCGGATATGGCGACCCTCTGCCGCTGTGCCAGTGACGTTGATCGCTTCGCGGCAGTGCCGAAAGGCATTTTCCAGCAGGTTGCCAAGGATTTCTCCGAAATCCTCAGCATCTACGGCTAGCTGGCAAGGCTGCGGCAGATCGTTTCGGACACGTATGGCTTTCTGGCCGTGAAGCTGTTGCAGCACGAGGATCAGATCGGTGGTGATCTGCCAGGCATCGCATCGTAGTCGGGGGGCCCCGCTGATGGCCGCACTGCGAGCACGTCGCAAGTGATGCGCCACACGATTGTCGATCGCAGCGACCAGCGATCGCACCTCCTCGTTGTTCCCGGCATCGCGCGTCATGATGAAAGCCAGCGTGGCGAGCGGCGTCTTTACCCCGTGAGCCAGATTGGCCATGTGTTGGCGCGCGTGATTGAGGCTGAGTTCCTGCTGAGAGATCAGCGCGTTGATCTCCGCTGCAAGGGGCTTAAGCTCTCCAGGCTGTGCTTCGGGCAATAATTGACGCGTTCCATTGCGGATGTCGGCCAGATTGGTCTGTAGCCGACGGACCGGCTTGAGCCCGAAATGCACCTGAAGCAACGCCGTCAGTGCAAGGATCAGCGCCAGCAGCACAAGTGCCGAAATCGTCGGGATCAGCGCATGGCGGATAGGAGCCTTGATGAGCGAATCGGGGGCGATCACCGTCACGATCACAGGCTTTTCCGGCGTGCCGCTGCGGCGCTGGCGCAAGTGGACGCGGGTGCCGTCCACCTTCCATCCGCGCCCGCTGTAGGCGCCGTGCTCCACCTGGATGGTGCCGTCCGCATACGCCGATTGCGCTGGCCGCGGTCCCTTATGCCAGTGCCCCGCTACAGTGCGCACATCCCAACCCCAACCCGCCGTCGGCAGGTCGTAATCGGGCAGCAGGAGAATGCGGTCGGGATGCAACCGGCCGTCGGCATCCACGGCCCGCTCGATCCCACCCAGTTGCGCATCCATCTTGTCGTTGAGGCTGGTCGTGATGACCAGGTCGAGAACGCTCTTGTTCGCCTGCCAGGAAACCATCAACGCGACCATGCCTGCCACGACAGCGATAACGATTTGCCGGGCATGGATCGACAGGGGCAGCTTCACGACGGCAATCCGACCAGTCGGTAGCCATAGCCGCGAATGGGCTCAATGATATGCGGGGAGATCTTGCGCCGCAGGCGGCTCATGATCACCTCCAGCGAACCTGCCTCGGCATCCTCGTCATAACCGTAGACGCTGGCGATCAGGTGGTTCCGGCTAACCGCCACACCTTTGCGGGTGATGAGAGCGGTGAGCAGGCGCAGTTCGAAGGCAGTCAGCTTCAGCGGCTGCCCCGCCATTTCCATACCGCCGGTCATCCCGTCGTAGGTGAGGGTCCCGCAAACGATCTTGGCGCTGTTGTGCGAACCGGAGCGGCGGATAAGCGCCCGCAAACGCAAAACGGCTTCCTCGGGATGAAAGGGTTTCACCAGATAGTCATCGGCCCCGGCTTTGAAGCCGGCAATCCGGTCGAGCCAGGTATCGCGCGCCGTCAGGATCAGGACCGGCAGATCACGCTGGTTTTGTCGCCACGCCTGGAGAATGGCCATGCCGTCCAGCGATGGCAGGCCCAAGTCCAGCACCGCAGCCGCATATTCCTGCGTGAGGCCGAGATGAAGCGCATCCTCTCCATCCGTTACCAGGTCGACGACGAAGCCTTCCCCTATCAGGAAACGTTGCAGCTTGTCCGAAAGCCGTTGGTCGTCCTCAACAAGTAACAAGCGCAAGGTCATCCTCTCCTTCTTCGCGTTCTTGGCCGTTCGAGCAAAACATCGGCATCGTAGATGCCTAGAACTTATCGCTCGCCCCGAGACATTCAATTCATGCTTGGCGCGAGATATTGCCCCCATCCGTTCGTCTTCGGTTTAGGTTGGCGCCCTAAGCCCCTCATCGACCGGTCGCGATGCCGGGAAAGAACAGAATGGATGCCGAGCCGGCTTGAAACCGGCCGGTATGAGGAGGGGTAGGGAATGGGCATTTCGAGATGCATGCTGCCAGGCACGAGTGCCCTGGCGATCGCAATTGCGGCAACGCCAGCACTGGCGCAAGAACAGGGCGGAGCCGCGGATGCGCCTGGCTCGCAGGAAATCATCGTCACTGCCATGAAGCGCGCCTCCACCGCGCTGAAGACGCCGGCGGCGCTGTCGGTGCTCTCAGGCGATGCGCTGAAGGAGCAGGGCGTGAACAGCGCGGCGGACCTTCAGAACGTGGTGCCCAACGTCAATATCTCCACCGGGCGTGATGGCTTACAGGTGGCGATCCGCGGCGTTTCTTCCACCGACACGTCCAGCAAGGGTTCGCAGGACATCGCCTTCAACATCGACGGCATGTACGTCGGGCGCGGCTACGCCCGCTCGGGCGCGTTTTTCGATATCAGCCGCGTGGAAGTGCTGCGCGGGCCGCAAGGTACGCTCTATGGCCGCAGCTCCACCGGGGGCGCGGTGAACGTTATCACCAATGCGCCGAAGCTGGGCGAGACGGAGGGCTTCGCCCGCATCGAATACGGCAATTTCAACGCCATGCGGGGGGAGGCGGCGCTGAACGTGCCGCTCGGCCAGATCGTGGCGCTGCGCGTGTCGGGCACTTTCAACAACCGCGACGGCTATTCGAAACCGATGGACACCACCATCGATGCCAACGGCCAGACCTATACCTTCAGCAAGTCGCTGGCGCGGGCGCGGAACGACCAGAAGGATGCGGCGGGACGCATTTCGCTGCTGGTGTCCCCCAGCGATGCGCTGGAGGCGCGGTTCACCGCGACGCTGGGCCATCAGGGCGGGGCGGGCAGCACTTATGCGCTGGAAACCCAGCTTCAGGCCCACAATGACACCGGTACGGCGGCGCTGCGTACGCTGACCAATCCGGTGCCTGCCTACCTCGATGCGAGCTTCCGGCTCTACGATGCCAGCCTCAGGGCCAAGGCGGGCGGTATCCAGTTCGATCTGCTAGGCTCCTACCAGAACTTCCGCTTCGAACAGCAGGGGACGCAGACCAACGACGTGGCGGCGAACGCCAATTCCAAGGTCGAGCCGACGTTTTCGCCCACCGCGTTCGGGCCGGCCTTCCAATTCTATCTCCAGCGTAGCCGTTCGGTGGCCAAGCAAGTCGAACTGCGCGCATCCAACGAGGAACCGGGCTTCATCGACTATGTCGTGGGCGCCAATTACTATCAGGAAAAGAACGATGAAAGCGGCCTGACCTGGAATGCCCAGATCGACGCCCCGCTCGATCAGTCGCGGTACTATTACTACGCCGGCCCCGTGAACACGACGACCCAGAAATCCTATGGCGTGTTCGGACAGGCGACCTTCAACGTCACCGATCGGATCGGCCTAGTTGCGGGCGCACGCTATACGCAGAACAAGCTGGACCGGGTCGGCACGTTCACCCTGCCGTTCAATTTCGACGCCGGCTTCCCGCCGCCGCCCTATCCGGACGATCAGGGCAATGCGATCTGCACATATCCCAACGACTGCGTGGGCGGAGCGAACAACGGTTCGGAAAAGGACCACAAGTTCACCTGGCGGCTTGGCGCGAACTTCCAGATGACGCCCAGCGACCTGATCTATGCGTCGGTTTCAACCGGCTTCAAGCCTGGCGGCTTCAACGATTACGACCAGACGACCGGCGGCATCGGCAACTACAAGCCGGCGTTCCTCACCGCGTACGAGGTGGGCTACAAGGGGCGGCCGGTCGCCGGGCTGACGTTGTCGTCATCGGCGTTCTACTACGATTATTCGGATTATCAGGTGAACAGCATCGCGCTGTTCCCCAATGGCCAGCAGGCGCTGTTCACCGAGACGGTGCCGGTCGAAATCTACGGCTGGGAGAACGAGGCGACTTACGCCATCGCCCGGCAGACCACGCTATCCGCCTCGTTCTCGCTGCTGCACAGTAAGTACAAGGACTATGTGGCGGGCGTGAACCGTTTCGTGGGCGACGGGATCGACTTCTCCGGCGATCCGGTGGACCTTGCCCCCAGCGTCTTCGCCACCGCCGCGATCGACCATGCCTTCGACGTCGGCAGTAAGGGCAAGCTGAGGTTGCACGCGGCGATCAAGTACAGCGGATCCTACTACCTCAGCGATTTCGGCGACGGCGTGCGCTACAAGCAGCCGGACTATACCCGAAGCGACGCGAACCTCACGTACGAGGGCGATGACGGGCGCTATTCGATCCAGGTCTTCGTCGAGAATATCGAGAACAAGGTGCAGCGCACCAGCTTCGTCACCGGGTCCTATTTCGGCGGTGTTTACGGCGGCGTCGGCAACCATGCGCCGGGCCCGATGCCGGACAACTACCTGGCCTTCTACACCACCACGCCGCGTTTCTACGGCGTACGACTGGCCTACAAGTTCTGATCTTTCCCATGGCCCCGTCGCTCACCTCCCGAGGGGCGGGGCCGCCCTTCGTGTTCGCAAGCAGGATAGAATGCTGAAGCTCAAGTCCATCCACCGGTTCGTTACCGTTTTCTTCGCGCTGCTGCTCCTGTTCCTGGGCGTGACCGGGACGCTGATGCAGGGGCTGGACCTCTACAAGCTGGTCGGCAAGGCCCCGGCCAGCGACCTCGACGTACAGGCCATTCGCGAAAGCTTCGACGGGCCGGGCGATTTCCAGGTGCGCCAGACGCGGGACTACCTGGCCAAGGCGCTGCCGGCAAACTTCGATTATGCCGCCAATTTGCGGAAAGGGCTGGCCGATGTGCGCGGGGCCTTCGGCGATGTGCCGCTGGTCTATGCCGAATTCCGCATGATCGGCGACAAGCCGGTCGCGCGGTTCGGCGAGGGGCGCGGGCATGTGACCGTGGACCTTGCCAGCGGCCGGCTGATCGATCGCACTTCGGCGGACAAGGTCGACACCGCGCCGGAGGGTTCCATTCGCAATTTCTTCAAGCACCTGCACCGTATGACGACGTTCGGCGACTGGGCGCTTGTGCTGAACCTGATGGCGCCGATCGCGCTGGGCACGCTGATCGTCACCGGCCTGCTGATCTACTTCCGCCTGCTGGGCGCGCGGCAGCGGATGAAGCGCAACGGACTGTTCTGGAAGGGCGGCGACCAGTGGCGGCAGATCCACCGCTGGACCGCGATCGTGATGGCGGTGCCGCTGATGGTGGTGACATTCAGTGGAATGTGGCTGGCCATCGAGAGCGCTGGCCTCGCGCTGAAAATCCGCGAGATCGGCCCGCAGATGGGCGATCCGCTGCGCCCCGGCGCGCTGACTCCGCTGGACGATGCGCGCCTGCCGGGAATGCTGGTGGTTACCCTGTCCGCCGCCGAGCGCGAGATGGCGGGCCATCCGGTGAAGGTCGTGCGCCTGCGCGACTATGCCGGCTATCATCAGGGCGTGGTGGTGACCGGTGGCGAGAATTCGCGCCAACTGGTCTACAACGCCGAATCCGGCAAGGCCATGGCCCTGACCGAGCCTGGCTATCCGCCTGTGCCGTTCCCGTTCGGCTGGCAGGCGCATGAGACCGCCAAGCGGCTCCATCGCGGCGATATTGTCGGCATGCCCGGTCGCTGGCTGGACCTGCTGGCAGGCCTCGCGCTCGTCTATTTCTCCCTCTCTGGCCTCGTCATGTACGTCGAACTCTGGCGCAAGCGCGCCAGGGGCGGACGGCGCGGCCTGTTCTGGAAGTGATGCCCATGACCCGACATGCCTTTCGCGCCCTGATCCTGCCTGCCGCCCTGGCCGGCATGATCCCGACCGCGCCGGTTCTCGCGCGCGCCGCTCATGCCGCCGCGGCCCATGACGAAGCCTCGCTGATCGCGACGGAGGACGCGTTCTTCGCCGCGCAGATCAGCCATGACTTCGCCACGGTCGACGCCAGCCTGGGCGACGAACTGGTCTATTGCCACGCCAATGGCCGGCGAGAGACGCGTGGCGATCACCTTGCCGCGCTGCGCGACGGCCATCTCGACTATCGCCGCATCGATCCCAGCGACCGCGTGGTCCACGTCTACGGCGATGTCGGCACCAGTCGCGCCAACCTGACGATGCAGGTGGGGGAGCGGACGATGAAGGCCAGCGTGCTGGGCGTCTACGCCTGGCGCGATGGCCGCTGGCAGCTCGTCTCATGGCAGACCACGCCGCTTCCCGATGCCTGATCCGAGGATGGATTACTTGAATACGCGAACGATCGAACTTGCCGCCTCGCGGCGTGCGGTGCTGGGGGGATTGGCTCTTGGCGGTCTGGCGATGACGGGGGCAGGGCGCGCCCTTGCCAGTTCGGCACCGGCATCCGACGCGCTGGTCTACTTCGGCATGCATGGCAGCCAGATCCACGCCGCGCGCTTCGACACCCGGCGCGGCACACTCTCCCCCATCGGCGTGGCGGCCGAGCAGTCGGCACCGACCTGGGGCATCCTCCACCCGGCTGGCGAGGTGGTCTACTACGTGCGCGAGGACGGCAACGAGGGGTGGGAAAGCGGCGCCGTCGTCGCCTATCGGATCGACCGCACCAGTGGACGCCTCCAGCGCATTGGCGAGACGATCGCGCAAGGCGGCGGCACCACGCACCTGCACCTCGATGCGCCGTCGATGACGCTGCTGGCCACCAACTTCGGCGGCAGCACCGTTTCGACCATCCCGATCCGTTCGGACGACGGCCTTGGCCCGGTATCCTCCGTCCTGATCGAGCATGGATCGGGGCCGATGAAGCGGCAGGGCAGTTCGCATCCGCACGGCGTCGCGGTGGACCCGACCGGCCGGTTCGCGCTGGTGCCCGACCTTGGTGCCGATCGCATCTTCGTCCATCGCTTCGACCGGCAGACGCGCGCCTTGCGCTATGACCGACCGGACCGTCACCTCGATTACGTGGCCGCGCCGGGCAGCGGCCCGCGCCACGTCCTGTTCCATCCGGGTGGCCGCGTGATGTTCGCGCTGACCGAGCTGAGCGGCGAACTTCTGACGTTCGGCTGGAACGGCGAAACCGGCGAACTGACTTTGATCGACGCGCGCTCCACCTCCTCGGCCGGGTTTTCGGGCGAGCGGAGCAGCTCCGAACTGGCGATCAGTGCCGATGGCACGAAGCTCTATCTTACCGACCGGAGCGAGAACACAATCGTCGTCCACGCCATCGACCCGGCAACCGGCAAGCTCACGCTGCTTCAGCGCCTGTCCTGCGGCGGCGATTTTCCCTGGCACTTCGCGATCGATCCGGCAGGATCGTGGATGCTGGTCGCCAACGAGAAATCGAGCCGGGTGGAAGTCTTCGCCATCGACCGCGCCAGTGGCCGGGTTTCCCCGACGCGCAATGGGCTGGACCTGCCGCGCCCCGTACACATCCTTTTCGCCGGAGAAATTGCATGACCAGACGCAGGTTCGCGAAACTGGCCCTTTCCGCTGCCCCGGCGCTGCTGGCTTTCGTGGCGCCCGGCGTGGCGCATGCCGCCGAACCGGCTCAGGCCTCCTGCGCCGCACTGGCCAAGGCTTTGACCGCGCAGTCGGCCGAGGTGCAAGCGCGGATGGTGGCGCCAGGCAAGCTGGACCTGCCCAATTCCGACTGGGAAAGCGCGCCGGGCATGAATATCGCCGGGCAGGCCACGCAGGCCGCCAATCCAGGGTTCTGCCGCGTATCCTTCGTGCTGAAGCCCGCCGCCGGATCGGCGATCCGCACCGAGGTTTGGCTGCCCGCAAAGGGCTGGAACGGCAAGTTCCTGGGCCTTGGCAATTTCGGCTGGGGCGGATCGATCCCCTACGGCACCATGCAGACCGGGCTGGCGCAGGGCTATGCCGTCGCCGCCAATGATACCGGGCATGATGACAGCATGGGCCACGGCGGCCGTTTCGCGCTGGGGCAGCCGGACAAGCTGGACGACTATGCCGGGCGCGCCAACCACCTGATGACGGAGCAGGCAAAGCTGCTGGTGCAGCGCTTCTTCGGCCGCGCCGCCAGCCATTCCTATTTCATCGGCTGCTCGCTGGGCGGATTACAGGCGCTGATCGAGGCGCAGCGCTATCCCGAGGATTACGACGGTATCGTCGCCGGCGCCCCGCCGAACCCTTTGGCGAACTTCAATGCCGCGCAGATGTGGCCGCAATGGCTGCTGGCGCAGGATCCCAAGCGCTATATCCCGCCGGAAGGCTACGCGATGGTCACCCGCGCGGCGATAGAGGCCTGCGCCGGCCCGGTGGGCAAGGCGCAGGGCTATATCGAGAACCCGGCAGCCTGCGGCTTTCGCCCGCGCCAGTTGCTCTGCAAGCCCGGCGTGACGGCCGATTGCCTGACGCAAGCGCAAGTCGATTTTCTGGACCTGATCTATCGCGGGCCGGTAGATCCGGCCAGCGGACGGCTGATTTTCCCTGGCCCGGCGCTGGGCTCCGAAAGCCAGTTGGCGATGTTCGCCAGCGGCAAGGAGTTCACCAATGCCGCCGATTTCTTTCGCTATGCCGCGTTCCAGTCGGCCGAATGGTCACCGCTGAAGATGGACTGGTCGGAGGACGTGGCCGCCGCCGGCGCGGCGACCGGAGGACGTTTCGAGGTCAAACCCGACCTTGACGCCTTTCTGCGGCGCGGCGGCAAGCTGCTGCTCTATATCGGTTGGAACGACTATCACCATCCCGGCGAGCTGATGGGCTGGCACGATGCAGTGCTGGCGAATGCCAAGGCCGGTGGGATCGACGCCGGATCCGCCGTGCGCCTGTTCGCGCTGCCCGGCATGGATCACTGCCAAGGCGGCCCCGGCTGCGACACGTTCGACAAGCTGGGCGTTATCGACGCCTGGGCCAGCGGCGGCGCTGCGCCGGATTTCTTCGTCGCCAGCAAGTACGCCGACGGCAGGCTACTGCGTCAGCAATTGATCTGCGCCTATCCGCATATTGCCGTCGCTTCGTTCGGCAAGCCCGGCGATGGGACCGGCAGCAGTTCATGCGTTTTTCCCGGTGATGCCCGGAGCGAACGGCTCGGCAGCTAGATAAAGTACAATATTCTAGAGCTGCGGGCCGCGACTTCGAAGTTCATAAGCTTCGCTCGTTCTGCGCGTCCTTTGGGATTGGCGTTTGCCATTTTTTTGTCCGTAAGCACGATGCCCGATTTGTACCTCGCCTTTCGAAACGCTGGAAAGTGGAAATCGAACCCACAGAAAAACGGCTCAGTGAGGACGCTCTTGGGAAAGAGGGGCTTCGTCGATTCAATTTTCTGATTCGCGGGCGCCTTGCGGGCGGGGAGGGGGCGGACGATCGGATCGGCATCCGGGGCCGTCGCATCGATCAGGCATTCTTGCCTCCTTGACGCCGGTTGGCTGACATGGCGACGAGCCGCGCGTCCCGGGGTGCGGCTTATCGATTGGGTGTTTACATCTTGGGCCGCCCGGTTGTTGCGTCTCCTCTTGGCTCCTATGTGCCGCTCCCTTTCCGTCCCCGTACCGATTCTGGCCGAGGCGATCATGGGATTTCGATGCATACGGCTGGCTCTGGAGAACGCGACAACGGGCAAGGGCAGGAAACGCGGGACGCGCTTTTCGGGCACCTTCCGCCCAGCCTGTTCGGCGTGCTGTCCTCGCCCGCGCGGCGGGACTATGCGCGCCTGATCCTCTGGGTCTACCGCGCGTTCTTTGGCGAGAACTATGCCGATCCGGTGCGCAAGGACGACCTCGTCGCCTTCATCGCCACCCAGATCGACCGCCTTTCCGACATTGCCGAGGACTTCTCCGCAGACGCGGCCAATGCCGATGCCAGTCAGAACCCGCACAACGTCTACCTCCGGCTGAAGCAGGCCGGCTGGTTGGTCGAGCATTCGCGCGGCTATGTGCAGATGGTCGATCTCGACGCCTCGGTCTCGATGCTGCTCGAAACGCTGAGCGCGATCGAGGAGGGGGAGGCGGTCCATTTCGGCGGGACCATCGCGGCGCTGGAAAGCGTGATCGAGCGGCTGGGCGACAACCCGCTCGACAAGGCATCCTCGCTGGCGGACGCGGCGCTGCGCGCGCGGCGTTTCCAGCAGCATCTCTCCGCGATCATCGGCAACTTGCGCGCGCACGAGCAGCGCATCGTTTCCGATCCGCAGCCCACGCGCATCCTGGCCAGCTTCTTCCACTTCGTGGAGGATGTGCTGATCTCGGATTACCGGGTCATCAAGACCACCAACAATCCGTTCCGCCACCGTAACCGGATCATCCAGATGATCTCCGATTACGAGCATGACCCCGCCGTCGTGACGGCCTTCGCGCAGGGCTACGTCGCGCAAGGGTTGGCTGGAAATCATGACACCGCGCTTTCGAAAGTCCGCCAGCATCTGGCGCAGGTGAAGCGGATCTTCGATGCGGCCGAGGAACGGCTCGATGACATCGACGCTTTCCGCAGCCGCCTTGAACAGCGGATCGCCCGCACCGTCAGCTATATGAACGAGGTCGACGGTTCGAGCTTGCTACGCCTCACCCATCTGCTTCGCGATGTGGCCGCGGTGCCTTGTGATTGGGAGGACCCTGTCGAGGTTCCTTCCGAACTGGCCGATCCGGTGCGGCACTGGGGCCCCGAAAGCCTTGCCTCGCCGACGCTGCGCCGGCCGATCGCAGCGCCCAGCCCGGTGCGCCGGGTCGAGGTCGATCCCGCGCTGATCGCCTACGACCAGTCGCAGAAGGTCTATCTGCTGCAACTGGCCGTCACCCCGCAGAAGATCGCCGATTACATCGAGCGCAATCTGGGGACGCGTGACGGGCTGGATGCAGGCCAGTTCGGCATCGACAGCCCCGAGCAGGCCCTGCTGCTGCAAGGCGCCCGCCAGCTCGACATGTTCGGCAACAAGGATCTGCTGCGGCGCTTCCGCGTGGTCCACGATCCTGGCCGCGTCGTCGAGACCGACTGGTCGGCTTTCTCGGCCTTCCGCATCGAACGTATTTCTCCCGATTCCCCGAGTGTAGACCAATGACCGGCACCACGCTGTACGACCTTGAAGAGCTGCTGGAACGACCGCAGAACCGCGACGTCTCGAAGGAGATGATGGTGCGGGCGGCGGACCGCCTGCTCGCCCAGCAATGCCTGTTCCGCGACGATTACAATGCCTCAGGCACCTACGATCTCATCGTGCGCCACGCGGCCTATTTCCGTGGGCTGTTCGATGCGCTTGGGCGCGATCTGGTGATCCGCGCCGACGAGATGATGATCGAACTGCGCCCGCAGGAAAGCCTTTCGCGAACCACGCTTTCGGTCGACGAGACGATCGTGCTGCTCGCGCTGCGCGCCACGTTCGAGCAGGGCGTGCTGACGATGAGCCAGGAGGAATTCGGCCACATCGAGACGACATCGATGGAAGTGATGGAACGCTACGACCAGTGGGTCGCCCGGCCCCGTCCGCCATGGGCGCGCGTGCGCAAGATCCTCGATGCGTTCCGCCGCCGCCGCTTCATCGACCTTGGTGACGATATTCCGCTGGAGAACGGCGTGCGGATCACCATCCGCCCGTCGATCCGCAGCGTGACCGGCGATGCCTGGCAGACGCGTATAGAGGAATGGGTCGCGGCGACGCAGGCCAGGCTTGCCGCAGAGGCGCAGGGGCAATTGCCCGAAAGCCACGCGGAGGAAGCGGCGGAAGAGGTCGCTCCGGCCCCCGCTCCCGTCGAAGCGCGTGAACAGGAGATTGCGGAATGATCAAGCTCAGCCGCATCAACCTGATCAATTGGTACACGTTCGAACGCCTGTCGATCGACCTTCGGGGCAGCACGTCGCTGATCGGCCCCAACGGCGCGGGCAAGTCGTCCATCCTCGACGCGATCCAGGTCGTTCTGACCGGCAACAACCGCAACTATTTCCAGCTCAATGCCAGTGCGAACGTCACCGCCGGGCAGACCCGCAAGGTGGGCGAGAACCGTTCGGTCTTCGACTATTGCCTTGGCCGCGTTGCTGGCGAGACGCTGCGCACCAACTGCATCAGCTATGTCTCGCTGGTGTTCGAGCGCGAGCATGACGGCAAGTGCTGGACCGTGGGCATCGGCATGAGCGCGGTCGACGGCGAGCAGAATGAGGAAGTGCTCGGCGCTTTCATCGCGCCCGACCAGTCGCTGCGCGACAGCGACTTTCTGGAGGACGTGGACGGCGCCCCTTACGTGCTGCCCTGGGGCGAACTGACCGCGCGGCTGCGCAAGGTTTCCGGGTTCGAGAATCTCGGCCACCGGCCCACCCACTTTACCCGCCGCGTGCTCATGGCGCTGGGCGGGAAGGGGCACCACGCGGACCCGGAGAAGTTCCTCAAGACGCTGAGGAATGGTCTGCGCATCCGCGAGATGAAGTCGGCCACCGAATTCGTGCGCGAATTCCTGCTCGATCCCGCCGGGCTCGACGTGGAGGCGCTGCGCAAGTCGGTCTCGACCTGGCGTGGGCTGCTCAAGAAGATCGAGGATCTCGAGACCCAGAAGCAGCAGGTGGGTGAGGCGATTGCCGCCTACCGAGAACTGGCCGACAAGACCTCCGAGGAAACCCGGCTGCGCTGGGTCGCCGGCAAGGCCGAACGCGACCGTCTGGAAGAGCACTTGCGCCTTGTCACCATCCAGCACGAGAGCAAGCTGGAAGAACAGGCGCTGGCCGACCGCCGGCTTACCCGCACGCGCGAAGCGATTACCCGCGTGACCGAGGAAATCCGCGAGATTTCGCGCGCGCTGGAAAACGACACACGCGAACAGGCGATCCGCGAGTTCCGCGATCTCAACCTGCCAATCGCCGAACGAGCCTATGCCGAGGCTGACAAGGACTATCAGACCTATTTCGCTGCGATCGGCGCGGCGGCGGGCCTCAGCGATCGGCTGGTACTGACTTATGGCGACGGCGAATATCTGCGTGCCAAGGAAGCACTGGAAGCGCTCCGCAGCCGCGTCTCGGGCGAGGCCGGCCTTGCCGCGCGCGATATCGACCAGATCGTCACCCGCCTTGTCGATCCGCTGGCGCGCTATGTCGCCGCCGCGCAGGACGCGCGCGAGGGGCATCTCAGGACGGGCGCCACGCTGCGCGGCCAGCTTCGCGAAAACCGCGAGCAGTTGCAGACCCTTGCACGCGGCGGCGCGCTGGTCGAAGGGCCGACGGCACGGCTGATCGACTATCTCGAAGCGCATGGCATTGCCGCAAGGCCTATTGCCGAACTGGTCGAAGTGACCGACGAGCGCTGGGTCGATGCCGCCGAAACGCTGCTGGGTGCCGCACGCGATGCGCTGGTGGTCGAACCCAAACAGGCGCAGGAGGCGATTGCCCTGCTGCGCCGCCAGCGCCGCGACTATCCCGGCACGCAGATCGTCAACACGACCAAGACGGGTGAGGGTACGAAGTCGGCTACGGCAGGCAGCCTTGCCGATGTGATCGAGACGGACAATGCGCACGCGCGGGCCTTCATCAACCGCCGTCTCAACAGCGTGCGCCGGGTCGAGACCGAGCAGGAGCTGCTACGGCATGACCGCGCCGTCACCCCCGATTGCCTTTTTGCCTCGGGCGGCTCGATCGAGAACCGCCGCCCCGCGCAGGTCCACCGCCTGGGCAAGGAAGCCAGCCGCAAGAACATCCCGGTGCTGGAAGAACTGGTTGCCGGGCAGGAGCGCTCGCTTTCCAGCAGCGAAGCCCAGGCCAAGGCGCTGAAAGCGCTGGTCGAGGATATCCAGCGCTTCCTTGACGTCGCCGGAAGCCGCAGCCTCGACGACCTAGAGCGCAGCCGCCAGAGCACGGCGGAAAGCGTCGCCCAGATCCGCGACAATATCCGCACCCTTGAAGGCGAACGCCCGGTCGAAATCCGCGAGCGGCTGGTCGGCCTCAAGGCGGACCTTGCCGAATACGAGGAGGAATTGAAGAACGACGAGAAGGCGCAGCGCGTCTCCGGCCATCTCGTCGGCAGCGCCAGCGAGAAGCTGGCCGTTGCCCGGGACGAGTTCGCCAAGGCCGAAGCCATGTTTGCCGAACGCGACGGGCTCGATGCGGCGGAGCGGGAAAACGCGCTGCGGGACTACGATTTCCTGCTGGCAGAACATGGCAAGGTGTTGCCCGCACTGCGCAATGCCGCACAGGATCAGGCGGCCAAGGCCCGTACGCGGGTCAACCAGCTTCTGGGGCAGGCACCACAGAAGGCCTATGCCTACGCCCACGATGCCGGGATCGGCGGACAATTCGACCGCGAGGCTGGGCCAGAGGTGCAGCTTGCCTGGCTGGAAGGCCAGCAGGCTTCGATCGTCAACAATACGCTGAGTGAGTACCGCGATCAGGCGCAGGAAGCGCGCGCCTCGATCGAGACTTCGCTGAAGACCGACATGCTGGTCAAGCTGCATGACCGTATCGAGGGTGCCAAGCGCCAGATCCGCACGCTCAACCGCAGCCTGCAGTTGCGCCCATTCCACGGCGAACTCTACCGCTTCGAAGTAAAGCCGGACCGCTTCTATGCCGAGATCGTGGAGATCGCCCGGCGGGTCCAGCTCAACAGCATCGACGTGGGCGCGCTGTTCGAGGAGGGGAGTGCCAATTCCGGGATCGAGCCCAGCCTGATGAAGGGCGTCGAGCGGATCAAGCGTATGATCGACGAGGGCGAGAACGTCGAGCAGATCAGCGACTATCGCAACTATCTGCAATTCGAACTGCTGACGACGACGCTCGACGGCGAGCGCGTCACATCGGACTATGCCAAGCGCCAAGGCAGTGGTTCGGGCGGCGAGAAGCAGGTGCCGTTCTACATCGCCATGGCTTGCGCGATGTCGAGCGTGTGCCACTCCTCCGAAGACAATCGCGACAATCTGGGCCTTGGCATCATCCTCTTCGACGAGGCGTTCAACGCGCTCGACGGCGGCAACGTCAACTCGTGCTTGGCCCTGCTGCGCGAGTTCAACCTCCAGGTCTTCGCCTGTGCCCCGATCGAGAAGCTGGGCGTATTCATGGAGCAGATGGACACGGTGCTCTCCGTCCGCCGCATCGGCACGACAACGATGCTCTACGCTGATTACCTGAAGGACGAGGGCCGGGCGAAGTTCCGCGAGGCGAACCCGGCGAACGAACCGTTCGACTTATTCAAGGAGCGGTTCGGTGAAGAGGCCGTTAGTTGAGACCGGAAAAGGGTTGGGCAGTTGCGCCCGCCTTGGCACTACAGCCAAGCGGATGAGGCCCTTGGGAGATAGGGATTCCGGGTTTGGTCGCCTGGATCGAAAGTCATTGCGATCAGCTATCCAGATCCATGAGGCCAGATTCCAGGCGTTCCAGCCGCTCTGCGAATGCCCGGAGATCGGTCGGAGCTTCTCCCTCCGCCATCCGCGCCTCATCGCGCTTGTTCCGCGCGTCCTTGAGCGTGAGTTCCGGGTACGAACCGAAGGTGGGCAGCTTTTCCCTGCTCTCGAATTCGAACTTCATTCGCCAGGATTTGAGGGCGCTTTTCGCGACGAAAAGATAAGGTCCGCGCGAATCAGTAAGCTTGAAAGGCTTCTCTTTGGGATTGGCGTTTGCCACCTATTTGTCCGTAAGCACGACACCCCCGACTTGTACCCCAACCTGCCTTGGGCAGTGGCGAAACAAAACGGGATTTCCTGGAACGTATTGTACCACATTTTCCCGCAGAAATCAGAGGTTTTTGGGGACTTCTTGGGGTGTTCTGGGAGGGGGCTCTGGCGGACAGGGTGGGATTCGAACCCACGGTGAGCTTGCACCCACGGCGGTTTTCAAGACCGCTGCCTTAAACCACTCGGCCACCTGTCCTCTTGGGAGGCGCATAGAGAAAAGTGCGCGGCTTGCAAGGGGCGACGAACGGTCTGGCCACAGATCTGCGGGGGACAATCGGGACGGATCGCCGCCTTCTTGCGGCGGCTGTCCACGGCTCAAACGGACGGGCCATTTGCATCGCGGGCGCATTATGCGAGATTTGCTCGTGATGACTGTCTCCCCCAAGCTTCGTTCGATGCGCCTTTCATTTCTTGCAGCAGCCCTTGCCCCAGCGGCCGCCGTCGTGTCGGCCATGCCTGCCGCAGCGCAACCGGTAGTCCAGTCCGTGGGAGGGCAGGGGTTCGACGCCTATTTGCAGACCGTGGCCGCCCGCGCCCGCCGCGAGGGTGTGAGCCAGCAGACGATCTCCCAGGTTCTTACCGGCCTTACGCCCAACGACCGGGTGATGGCGCTGGACAGCGCTCAGCCGAACCGCAGCAGTTCGCCGCCTCCCGTCGCGCCCTATATCGCCCAGCATGTGGGGCCGAGCATCATCGCCCGTGGACGGGATCGTTATGCGCAGAATGCCTCGCTGCTGCCTTCGATAGAAAGGCGCTATGGCGTCCCGGCCAAGATGTTGTTCGCGATTTGGGGGCATGAGACCAACTACGGCAGCTATGTCGGCGATTTCGACCTAGCCCGTTCGCTGGCGACGCTGGCATGGGAAGGCCGCCGCCGCCAATTGTTCGAGAACGAACTGATCGCGCTGATGAAGATGGTCGATCAGGGCGTGCCGACCTACAAGCTCAAGGGAAGCTGGGCAGGGGCCTTCGGCTATCCCCAATTCCTGCCAAGCGTCTATCTGCGCCTTGCCGTCGATGGTGACGGGAACGGCACGCGCGACATCTTTTCCAGCCCGGCCGATACGCTGGCCTCGATCGCCAACTATTTCCGCGACGCCGGTTGGCGTCCGGGGCAGCCCTGGGGCGTGCGCGCTTCGCTGCCGCAGGGTTTTTCGGCCGGAGCCTATTCGTCCAAACTTTCGGCGCCGACCTGCTCGGCCGTTCATGCGCGCCATTCTCAATGGAAGAGCGTGGCCGAATGGCGCGCGCTGGGCGTCAATCCGCTTGGCCCCATCGGGGACAATGTGCAGGCATCGCTGTTCCAGCCCGATGGCCCCGGAACCGCAGCCTATCTGTTAACCGGGAATTATCGTGTGATCCTCCAGTACAACTGCTCGAACTACTACGCGTTGTCCGTGGGATTGCTTGCAGATGAGATTGCCCGTTAACCATGCGCTGCCGCTGGCTGCGCTGATTTTTCTCACGTCCTTTCCTACCTCTGCAAAGGATATTCCAGCGCCCCCTGCCGTCGCGGGGCCGGCGGCGGACTACCCATTGGTGGTTGGCGATCCGTTTACCGTCGGCACCACCACATGGACGCCGGCAGATCAGCTCAATTACGACGCGGTGGGTTATGCCAGCGTGGGTGAGGGGGGCGGAACGGGCGTTTCTGCAGCACACAAAACGCTGCCGCTGCCCAGCTATGCCGAAGTGACTTCGCTCGACACCGGGCGCACGATCCTGGTGCGGATCACCCGGCGCGGCCCCATGACGAATGATGCGCTTACGGAGCTTTCGGCAGACGCAGCCGCGCAGCTTGGGCTGGCAACGGGATCGCATGATGCGGTCCGCATCAGACGCGTCAACCCGCCAGAGGTAGAGCGTGCGCTTCTACGCAGCGGTGCCACCGCTCCCGCAAGGATGGCGACGCCGGAAGGGCTGCTGAAAGTGCTGCGCCACAAGCTGGCCGATCAATCGCCGTTGCTGCCGCCGCCATCCACTCCGCCGACGATGCCGAAAGGGCCGCCGGCCGCGCTTCCTGCGGCTGCTTTATCGGCAACGCCGCCACCTCCATCTTCATCCGAACCGAAAAATCCGCCGAAGCCCGTTGTCGTCGCAACGCAGGCCCCCAAACCGGCGCGCACGCCTATGCCTGAACCGAAACCCGCCCCGAAAACGACGGAGAGCCCCCCGCCGACGGGGTCGCAGGTAGTTCAGGTGGGCATGTTCTCGGTAGAAGCAAATGCGCGGAAGGTCGCAAAGCAACTGGGCACGCAGGCCACCCAATCAGGCAAATTCTGGCGCGTGCGCATGGGGCCCTTCGCAAATGGTGCACAAGCCGCCGCAGCGCTGGAGAAGGCCCGCGCCGCAGGGTATAGCGACGCACGAATCCAGCGCGCCGACTGAACCTTCCGGCGCATTCACCTCCGTTCCCGCCTTTCGCGAGGGGTCGCCGGGAGAAGTCGCGTCTTGAAGTCGTTTCGTAAGTCCGCCCGTTTTCTCGTTCCCGCACTGGCTCTTGCACTTGGTGTCCCGGCTAACGCAGCCGTTCCGACGCCGCCTGCGGAGCTTGCCGGTATCCCTGTCAGCCTGCTGGTAGACCTCGGTTCGGGCCAGGTACTGGTGCAGAATCACCCGGACACCCCGTTCCTGCCCGCCTCCGTCACGAAAGTGATGACGGCCTTCGTCGCCTTCGAGGAAATCGATGCCGGACGCCTGCCGATGGATCGGCGCTTTTCGGTGCGGCCGGAAACGGCGAAGGAATGGTTCGCAAAGGGTACCTCGATGTACCTGACCGAAAAGGACCAACCCACCACCACCGATCTGCTGCATGGCATCATGACGGCATCGTCGAACGATGGCGCCATCGTGCTGGCGCAAGGCTACGCTGGCAGCGTTCCGGCGTGGACCGCGAAGATGAACGACGCCGCGCGCCGCCTGGGCATGACGCGGAGCCATTACAACACGCCGAACGGCTGGATGGACGAAGGCAACACGTACGTCACCGCCAGCGATCTGGTGCGGCTGGCCGATGCCATGATCACACGCCACCCCGCGCTCTATCGCGAGTTCTCGGGCGTGAAGCATTACTTCTGGCGCGATGTCGCCATGCGCAGCCACGATCCGACGGTGGGCGTGGTCCCGGGGGCGGACGGTATCAAGACCGGCTACACGCGTGAGGCCGGCTACAACTTCCTCGGCACGGCCGAGCGGGACGGACGCCGGCTGGTGATGGTGCTGGCCGCCTCGCCCTTACCGAAGCAGCGTGACGCTGCCGCGCGGGCACTGCTGGAATGGGGCTTCGATGCGTGGACGCCGCGCCACCTGTTCGATCAGGGACAGCCGGTGACCGAGGCTGCAGTGCAGGGCGGCGTGGACCGCTCGGTCCCGCTGGTCGCCAATCGCGAAGTCCATGCCACGCTGCCTAAGGGCGACAATCGCAAGATCACGCTCGCCGTCCACTACAAGGGCCCACTGCAGGCCCCGATCCGCAAGGGGGATGAAGTGGGCCAGCTTGAAATCAAGGTGGATGGCCTCGCGCCCGGCCACGTTCCGCTCTATGCCGCGCGCGATGTCGCCGTAGGCGGACCGCTGGACAGGCTGTGGAACGGCTTTATCAATCTCTTCGCATGACGAAGGGCAAATTCATCGCGCTGGAAGGCGGGGAAGGGGCGGGCAAGTCCACCCAGGCACGGCTCGTGGCAGAAGCGCTGCGTGCGCGCGGGCTGGAGGTGGTGATCACCCGTGAGCCCGGCGGTACCCAAGGCGCGGAAGCGATCCGCAACCTCGTCCTCCATGCAGAGGGCGAAGGCTGGGGGCCACGGGCCGAAGCTCTACTGTTCGCGGCGGCGCGCTCCGATCACGTCGAAAAGTTGATCCGCCCTGCCATCGAACGCGGGTCCTGGGTGATCTGCGACCGCTATCTCGATTCCAGTCGCGCCTATCAGGGCGGCGGGGGCGGGCTTTCCGATGCCGATATTCGCACCCTTCACGCCATCGGCAGTGAGGGGCTGCTTCCCGATCTGACGCTGCTGTTCGAGGTGTCGCCCGAAATCTCGGCAACGCGCCTTGCCCGGCGCGATGTGGACGGCACCGACCGTATCGGCGGCCGAGAGGCCGCCTATCATACCCGCGTGGCCGATGCCTTCTCCCGTTTCGCCGATGCCGAACCCGCCCGCTTTGCCCGGATCGACGGCAACGGGACGCCGGAAGAGACCTCAGCGCTGGCGATGGCCGCACTCGAACAGCTACTTTCCGCGTGACCGACGACCTTCCTTTCATCGGCCAGCGCGAAGCATGGCACGAATGGCTTTCCGCCATCGGGTCGGATCGCATGCATCACGCCTGGTTGCTTGCCGGGCAGCGCGGCCTAGGCAAACGTGCCTTCGCGCGCACCGCGGCCGAGGAACTGGTACGCCTGCCCGGGCAGCCCCGTCCCGATTTCGCGTCGCACCCCGACATTCACATCCTGGAAGCGCTTCCGGCCAACGACGATGAGGCCAAGAAGAAGGCCGAGGGCAAGCCGTGGCAGGCCAAGCGCAGCATCTCGGTCGATCAGGTGCGCGAGATGATCCGCCGCCTGGCGACCAAGCCCACTCTGGGCGATCGCCGCGCCATCGTCATCGATCCGGCGGACGAACTGGAAAAAAGCGCGGTCAACGCCCTGCTGAAAGCGCTGGAGGAGCCGCCGGTCGGCACGTTCTTCCTGCTCATTACGCACCAGCCCGGCCGCCTGTTGCCCACTGTCCGCTCCCGTTGCCGCGTCCTGCGCTTCGCCGCGTTGGATGAGGCCGAACTGGACGCCGTCATCCGCCGGGACATGCCGGAATCGGACACCATGGCCCGGCAAGCGGCCATCAAGGCGGCGCAGGGCTCTCCTGGCATGGCGCTCAGCTTCGTCGAACATGACCTGGGCGGCATTCACGATCTGATGCTGCGCATTCTCCATGAGGGAGACCGCGACTATCACTTGCGCGGCGCCTTGGCCGAGGAGATGGGCGCCCGTCCCACACGGGGCCGGCAACTGGCAGCGCTGGAACTCGCCCGCACCGTATTGGTGGGAGAGTTGGCCTCCGCCTCGCGCGCGGGGCAACTCGCACTGATCGAGGCGCACGGTACGCTGATGCGCATTTCCGCGCAAGCACCCACCTACAATTTCGACGCCGGGCTCCTCATAATGGAAATTGGCGGCTTGCTGGCATCGGCGGCGATGCCTAGAGAGGCGGCTCGCCCGTAAACTCCAGCAAGGAATTGCGACGCCGCATGGCCGAGCCTTACTACGTCACCACCGCCATCTCGTACCCCAACGGCAAGCCGCACATCGGCCACGCCTACGAGGCTATTGCCGCCGACGTCATCGCCCGCCACCGCAAGGCGGAAGGCTTCGACGTACGGTTCCAGACAGGAACCGACGAGCACGGCTTGAAGATGGCACAGAAGGCCCGTGACCTCGGCATTACGCCGGCGCAGCTTGCGACGGAAATGTCGCAGCATTTCATTGATATGTGCGCGGCTCTTAACATCGATTACGATGTCTTCATCCGTACGACCGAACCGCGCCACCACTCGGCGACGCAGGAACTCTGGCGGCGGATGGAAGCCAATGGCGACCTCTACCTCGATCGTTACGAGGGCTGGTACTCGGTCCGCGACGAGGCCTATTACGACGAGTCCGAGCTGGTTGCCGGGGAAGGGGGCGCCAAGCTCTCTCCACAAGGCACGCCGGTCGAATGGACGGTTGAGGAATCGTGGTTCTTCCGCCTGTCCAAGTATCAGGACAAGCTGCTCGACCTTTACAACGCGGGTGATTTCATCCGCCCGGAAACCCGCCGTAACGAGATCCAGCGCTTCGTCGAAGGCGGATTGCGCGATCTCTCGGTCTCCCGCACCAGCTTCGACTGGGGCATCAAGGTGCCCGGCAGCGACAACCACGTCATGTACGTGTGGGTGGACGCGCTGACCAACTACCTCACCGGCCTCGGCTTCCCGGACGAGAGCGGCGACTATGCGAAGTTCTGGCCCGCCGATCTGCACCTGATCGGCAAGGACATCGTCCGTTTCCATACCGTCTACTGGCCGGCCTTCCTGATGAGCGCAGGTCTGCCGCTGCCCAAGCAGGTCTATGGCCACGGCTTCCTGCTCAATCGCGGGCAGAAGGAATCGAAGTCGCTCGGCAACGTCACCGATCCGATCGCGCTGGCCGGTACCTTCGGCGTCGACGCCGTGCGCTACTTCCTGCTGCGTGAAGTGGCTTTCGGTCAGGACGGCTCGTGGTCGCCCGAAGCGATCGTTACGCGCGCCAATGCCGAACTAGCTAACAGCTTCGGTAATCTTGCCCAGCGCAGCCTTTCCATGATTTTCAAGAATATGGATGGCGTTCTGAAGGCTGATTACGAGGAATCTGAGGCGGACGCGGCGCTATTCGCCGCCGTCGCCGAGGGCATCTCCGGCTTGCGCAAGGGTTTCACCGACCTCGCCTTCAGCGACGGTCTCGAAGCATGGATGCGCGCGGTCTTCGCATGTAACCAGTACGTGGACGAGCAGGCGCCGTGGACGCTGCGCAAGACCGATCCTGCGCGGATGGAAGCCGTGCTGATGACGCTGTTCCGCGTTGTTCGCGATCTTGCCATTGCCGTGCGTCCGGTCGTGCCGACCTCCATCGACAAGCTGCTGGACCAGATGGGCGTTGCCGTCGATGCGCGTGGCTATGCCGACTTGGCCGATGCCGACTGGTTCGCCGCGCTGGCATCTAGCGGCTTCAAGGTGGACAAGCCGGAAGGCGTGTTCCCCCGCCTGGAACTTCCTGAAGATACGGAAGCAACTGCTTGATGTTTATCGATTCGCACTGCCATCTGGAATACGAAGGCCTTGTCGAAGACCAGCAGGGCGTGTTGGACCGCGGTCGGGCGGCCGGCATCAAGGGCTTCCTCAATATCTCTACTCGGCAGAGCGAATGGGATCGCGTGGTCGGCACGGCCGCGCGCATTCCGGACGTATGGGCCTCGGTCGGCATTCATCCGCATGAAGCGGACCAGCATGCCGACCTCGGCGAAGCGGCGCTGCTGGAAGCGACCCGGCATCCGAAGGTGATCGGCATCGGCGAAACCGGACTCGATTACTATTACGACAAGTCCGACCGCGAGGTGCAGCAGGCACTGTTCCGCACGCATATCCAGGTCGCCCGCGAGACCGGACTTCCGCTGATCATCCATACCCGCGATGCAGAGGACGATACCTTCCGCATCCTGGAGGATGAGATGGGGAAGGGGGCATTCCCGGCCCTGATCCATTGCTTCACTGCGAGTGCGGATTTCGGCCGTAAGGTGCTGGAACTTGGCCTGACGATCTCGATCTCCGGCATCGTGACGTTCAAGAACGCCTTGGATTTGCAGGCGGTTGTTAAGACCATTCCTGAAGATCGATTGCTGGTGGAAACGGACTCTCCGTTCCTTGCCCCAGTGCCGCATCGCGGCAAGCGCTGCGAACCTGCCTACACGGCCGACACCGCGCGTTTCGTCGCCAATCTGCGCGGCGTGAGCGTGGAAGAGCTTGGAGAAGTTACGTCGCGCAACTTCTTCGCGCTGTTTAGCAAGGCGGATCGAAAGGCGGCCGCGTGAAGGTTGTAATTCTCGGCAGCGGTACGTCGACCGGCGTGCCGCGCCTCGGCGGCGAATTCGGCGCGGATTGGGGCCTTTGCGATCCCAACGAACCCAAAAATCGCCGGACGCGCGTGTCGATCCTGCTGGAAAGCGATGCAGGCAGCCGCATTCTTGTCGACACTCCGACGGACTTGCGCGCGCAGCTTCTGGCCAATGACATCCACCGCATCGATGCGGTGTTCTGGACGCACGATCACGCCGATCATTGCCACGGCATCGATGACATGCGGCCACTGCGTTACGGCCGCGCCGGTCCAATTCCCGGCTTTGCCAATTCGGAAACCGTGCGCCGCCTGCGTCAGCGTTTCGGTTATGTTTTCGCCGGGCAGTTCGGCTATCCGACGCTCGTCAGTCTCGACAATCTGGACACTTTGCGCCTTTGCGAAGGCTTCCGCGTCGATCACGTGCAGATGCCGCACGGACCGGCGGAATCGACCGCGTTTCGCTTCGATTGCGACGGAAAATCAGTCTGTTACGCGACGGACTTCAGCGAAATCACCAAAGGCATGATCGACTTGTGCTACGGCGCGGATCTGCTCGTCGTCGATTGCTTGCGACGCGAACCGCACCCAACCCATGCGCATCTGGGCATGGCGCTGGAATTGGCATCGGTATGCCGAGTGGGCCAAGCCGTGCTGACGCATCTCGACAAGTCGATGGACTATGCCACACTGAGCACTGAAGTGCCGGACAACGTGCTGGTCGGCTATGACGGGATGATAATCGAGCCATGAGCAATACCGCGACGATCGTTGGCATTATCTCCGTGATCGGCGCGCTTATCCTGGTGACCAGCAATTCACGGTTCCGGGCGCTCGGCTTTTCGAAGGGCCTGAAGCTCGCCTTGATCTGGGCGGTCATCATCATCGGACTGGTGATGGTGGTCCAGGTCCTCGGACTGCATGGACGCCAATGAACGAGCCGCTTGAGACCCGATCATTTTAACATAATACATATTATCATTCCAGCATTGAGGAGTTGAGGCGGGCCCTCGAAGACCGAGGATGCGCTTCATAAAAGCCGCCGTTATAGATCGCGAACCAACCCCACTTTCGAATCCCGGCAGGAATGACCCAGCACCATCATCAGATAGATCGTCTCCTTGGCATCATGGCGCGTCTGCGCGATCCGGTATCGGGATGCGAATGGGACCGCGCTCAGGATTTCTCGACGATCGCGCCCTATACGATCGAGGAAGCTTACGAAGTCGCCGATGCCATCGCCCGCGACGATCTTGCCGACTTGCGCGGCGAGCTTGGCGATTTGCTGCTTCAGGTCGTGTTCCACGCCCGCATGGCGGAAGAACTTGGCCATTTCGCCTTCGCCGATGTGGCGGCTGCGATTTCGGACAAGCTTGAAGCGCGCCATCCGCATATTTTCGGCGACGAGACTTCAGGCGATGCCCAGACCGAACGCTGGGAGAAACTCAAAGCCAAGGAGCGTGCGGATAAGGGCGAAATCAGCGCCGTGGACGGGGTCGCGATCTCGTTACCGGCTCTGATGCGGGCGGAAAAGCTCCAGAAGCGTGCCGCCCGCGTCGGTTTCGATTGGCCCGATCCGAGCGGGGCCGCAGAAAAGGTGGCGGAGGAGGTCGTCGAACTGGCTGAAGCCTCGGAAGCCGAAAGGCTGGAGGAAGCCGGCGACCTACTGTTCGCAGCGGTCAATCTCGTCCGCCTCAACGGCATCGCGCCGGAGGATGCCCTGCGCGCCGCCAATGCCAAGTTCGAGCGCCGCTTCCGAGCCATGGAAGCTTTCGCGTCCGGTGACGGTCGGGATTTCGCGGCGCTCTCACTCGATGAGCAGGAAGCCTACTGGCAGGCGGTCAAAGCTTCAGAGCGCGCTGAAACGGCCTAGTTCGCGGTCGGACAGGCGGACTTGCAGGCGCAGCAGCGGCCCCTCCTCGCCCTCGCCCTCGCCCGCATCGTCTTCCGACACGACTTCGCCACGCGCGTGAAGGAATGCCAAGCGCTGGCCATCCGCAGCCGGGATGACGAAGCTGTAAAGCTTCGCATCTTCGGTCAGCGATTGGCCAACCGTTTCGAGCAAATTCTCGCAGCCCATGCCGGTAATCGCTGAGATCGGCACGATCGTCTCGCCCACGCGGTGCGCGATGGCTTTCTGCAGTTCGACGGCTTGCGCGGGATCGAGCAGATCCCACTTGTTCCAAACCTCGATCATGGGGATGGCAGGCTCTGCCTCCCCTTCCCCGCCTTCATCGCCGCTGCCCAGCACGCCCAGATCGGCAAGCACATCGAGTACCTGACGCTTCTGCGAATCCGTGTCGGGATTGGCGATGTCGCGGACGTGAAGGATAAGATCGGCCGCGGTCACTTCCTCCAGCGTGGCGCGAAACGCCGCGACAAGCTGGGTCGGAAGGTCCGAAATGAAGCCCACGGTGTCTGACAGGATCGCCTTTTCGACGCCGGGCAAACGAACCGCCCGCATCGTGGGATCGAGGGTGGCGAACAGGAGATCCTGTGCCATCACGCCGGCACCCGTCAGGTAATTGAAAAGCGTGGACTTTCCGGCGTTCGTATAGCCGACCAGCGCCACGATCGGCCAAGGCGCCTTCTCGCGCCGGTCGCGATGCAGACCGCGTGTGCGGCGTACCTGCTCCAGTTCGCGACGAATCCTGCCCATGCGATCGCGGATCATGCGGCGGTCCGCCTCGATCTGCGTTTCGCCGGGGCCGCCAAGAAAGCCGAAACCGCCGCGTTGGCGTTCAAGGTGGGTCCAACTGCGCACGAGGCGGCCGGCCTGATAATCCAGATGCGCGAGTTCGACCTGCAAGCGGCCCTCGGCCGTCGCCGCCCGCTCGCCAAAGATCTCCAGGATCAGGCCGGTACGGTCGATGACCTTGCGCTTGAGCTTTTCCTCAAGGTTGCGCTGCTGGATCGCCGAAAGGGATCCGTCGACGATGACCAGTTCGGCCTCGTTCAACTCACAGGCAACGCTGATATTCTGGATCTGGCCTTCGCCGAACAGGGTACCGGCGCGCGGTTCGCGAATGGGGATGGCCATGGCCTCGGCCACGGCAAGGCCGATAGCATGGGCAAGACCTTTCGCTTCCTCAAGCCGGGCCTCGGGGTCGAGATCGCTTCGCCCCCGCATCTGCGGATACACGACGAGGGCACGCGCACCGCGCGTGACCTCGCCCTTAAGTTCGTCGTTCAACGTGTTTCAGCTTTGCTCAGTCTTCGTCGGCTTCTTCATGCGCCTGAAGATCGACCGGAGTCACGGGCTGAATCGTCGAAACAGCATGCTTGTAGGCCAGTTGTACGTAGCCTTCACGTTCCAGCAGCATGCAGAACAGGTCGTAAGCGGCGACGCGGCCCTGAAGCATGACGCCGTTGATGAGGAACATCGTGACCTGCACGCCGGCATTGCGGATGCTGGAGAGGAACACGTCCTGTAGGACGCGCGTCTTCTTCGAGCTTTCCGCACCGTTCGAGAACTGGCGCGCGTCGATCGGGGTCGACGGCATGATCGTCGAGATCGCGTGCTTGTAGACCAGTTGCGACTGGCCATCACGGCGCAGGAGGATAGAGAAATTGTCAAACCACGTGACAATACCCTGAAGCTTGACGCCCTTCACGAGGAACATCGTGACCGGGATCTTGTTCTTGCGCAGGAGGTTCAGGAACTGGTCCTGGAGGTTTTGCCCCTTGCCTGCGGCAGCTGCTACCACCGGCGGTGCCGCTGCGGCAGCTTCTTCTTCCTCAGGGGAAGGCGTGGGACGAGGACGCGCGGAAAGCGTGCGGCCAGCCATGTTCGTGCTCCTTTTTTTGGCGGCCGCTCATGCGGTCCGCGATCTGGCCCCATCCGGGGTGATGAGGCCGTTTACGAATCGTAACCTATCGTCTTGCTGCAATGCAGTAAACGCGAAAAATGTAGCAAGTCGATGACATCCCCGGTCAGGAACGGGAAATACCCTGAGTTTCCCTGGCCGAATGGGCTCTATCAGACTTCTTCGTCGCCCTCCTCGCCCTCGCGCCGCTCGGCCATGCCGAGGAGCTTGAGCTTGCGATGCAGCGCCGAGCGTTCCATGCCGATGAACGATGCCGTCTTCGAGATGTTTCCCGAGAAACGGCGGATCTGCAGGCGCAGGTATTCCCGCTCGAACGTCTCGCGGGCTTCGCGCAGCGGCGCGCTCATCATCACTGAAATGCCAGCCTCGCCGCCGGCGCGATTGGCAAAAATTTCGGGCGGCAGCATATCCACCTCGATACGGGCCAGCTTCTCACGCGGGGCCATGATGACCGTGCGTTCGACCACGTTGCGCAACTGGCGGACGTTCCCCGGCCATTCGTAGGCCTGGAGGGCAGTCATGGCCTCTGCACTGACATGCGGCGGGGCGACCCCCTGCTCGTTGGCATAACGGGCGAAGAAGTGATCGATTAGCGAGGGAATGTCGTCCCTGCGCTCACGCAGGGCCGGGATCGATACCGGCACCACATTGAGGCGATAGAACAGGTCTTCGCGAAAACGGCGTTCGACGATCTCCTTTTCGAGATCGCGAGAAGTGGAGGAAACCACGCGCACGTCGACACGAATCTGGCGGGTGCCGCCCACGCGCACGAAGGCCTGATCGGTCAGCACCCGCAAGATGCGCGCCTGGGTGGAGAGCGGCATGTCCGCCACTTCATCGAAATAGAGCGTGCCGCCGTCAGCCATTTCCAGCAGGCCGGGGCGGACTAGCGCGCCTTCGCTTTCCTCCCCGAACAGTTCCTGCTCGAAGCGTTCGGGAGTGATGCGGGCCGAATTGACGCTGACGAAGGCGCTTCCGGCGCGCGGGCTCCAAGCGTGGAGCAGCCGCGCTGCCACTTCCTTGCCGGAACCGGCCGGGCCGGTAATCAGCAGGCGGCTGCCGGTATTCGCCACACGCTTCAGCGTTGCGCGAACCTGATTGATGGAGCCGCTCGATCCGGTGAACTCCTCACCCATCGTAAAGTCCGAGCGAAGCTGCGCATTTTCGCGGCGCAGGCGTTCGGTCTCGGTCGCACGCTCAACGAGGTGCAGCAGCTTTTCCGCCTCGAAAGGCTTTTCGATGAAGTCCACCGCACCGCGGCTGATCGCGGCAACGGCCGTATCGATGTTACCGTGGCCCGAGAAGATGATCACCGGCAGCCCGGGCTCGCGGGCCTTGATTGCGTCCAGCACTTCCAGCCCGTCCATCGGGCTGCCGTGAAGCCATACGTCAAGCAGCACCAGTGAGGGCCGCCGTGCGTCTATCGCGGCAAGCGCCGCCTCGCTGTCGCCGGCGGTTCGGCATTCGTAGCCTTCGTCGCTCAGCACACCCGCCACAAGTTCGCGGATATCGCGTTCATCGTCGACGATCAGGATTTCGAGAGCCATGACTTCATCTTCTTGAACTTGAATGGATGGATGGGAGGGCGAAGGCCTGCCGCGATCACTCGGCCGCCTCCGCCTTGCGAGCCTGCGCCGTGGGGTCGATGGCGAAGCGCATTGTCACCGTGGTGCCACCCCCAGGCGTGGGCAAGAACTGCATGTCGCCGCCGTGTTCCTCGATGATCTTGTTGACGATGGCGAGGCCGAGCCCGGTGCCCTTCTCACGCGTCGTCACGTAGGGTTCGATGATCCGCTCACGATCCTGCGAGAGGCCAATGCCGTTGTCGGCGATGCGCACGAGGATCGCCTCGGGCAATGCCTCCACCGCTACCGTGATCGCGCCGCGATAGCCCTCGGCCGCGTCCTTGGTCTTCGCCTCGATCGCTTCGACCGCGTTCTTGAGCACGTTGGTCATCGCCTGCCCGAACTGGTGGCGATCGCATTCGATGGAGCCGATCACCGCGTCGCTGCTGAAGCTGAACGCGATGTCGGGCCGCGCGACTTCCTGCAGGAACAATGCCTGCCGGGTCAGGGCGACCGGGTCCTCGGCCCGGAACACGGGCTTTGGCAGCCGTGCGAACGAGGAGAATTCATCGACCATCTTTCGAAGGTCGCCCACCTGCCGGATGATCGTGCGGGTAAGGTCCTCGAACAGCTCGGGATTGTCGATGATCTGCTTGCGATAACGGCGACTTAGACGCTCGGTCGCCAGCTGGATCGGGGTAAGCGGGTTCTTGATTTCGTGCGCGATACGGCGCGCCACATCCGACCACGCGGCAGTGCGCTGGTCCAGAAGCTGGCGGGTGATGTCCTCGAACGTCAGCACATGGCCAGTGGCATCGCGCGTCACCTTGACGGCGAAGGTCAGCAAATCGCCCTTGCGGTGGTACTGGACGAGGCCGCCGGTGCTGTTCTGATCGATCAGCGCCGCGAATTGCGGGGCGAGATCGGCCAGCGGCATGTCTTCGGGCACTTGCGCAAGGTCGGTCAGCAGTTTCAGCGCCGTGCTGTTCATCAGCAGGATGCTGCCCTGGTTGTCGAGCGAGATGATCCCCGAGGTCACTGATTCCAGCACGGCCTCGATAAATACGCGGCGCTCATGCAACTGGCGATTGGCGCCCAGCAGGGCCTGCGTCTGCTTTTCAAGCTGCGCGGTCATGCGGTTGAACGCACGGTTGAGCAGCCCGATCTCGTCCGCTCCGGTGCGCCCTTCCAGACGCAGCGCGAAATTGCCGCTGCCGACCGTACGCGCCGCATCCACCAGCTCATAAAGCGGCTTGACCTGCCGGTCCGCGAAGCGAAGCGCGAACCAGACGGCCAGCCCCACCAGCGCGAGCGAGGCAATGAACAGCGCTATGTTGAAACGAAGCTGCAGCACGCGGGCCTGGCTCGTCAGCGCTTCGTAAGCTTGCACGATGTTTTCGGCATTCTCTGCCCGCTGCCCCTGGCTTAATGCCAGCAGTTCGTTGCTTCGAGCCGCGTAGAGGTAGATTCCGGCCTGCCGCTCGATCGGCACAGCTGCCACGATGCGGTTGGCGTCGGTAGTAACGACGTAGGGCTCTTTCTGAAGCCGTTGCTGCACATCCCCGCCGATCCGCTTGGAAGCGTCCTTGCCCCCATCCGGATCGACGATGATCGGTGTACGCTGACTGCCATCGGCGGCCACCTGAATGAGCGCGGCGACGGAAAGGTTCCGGCGGAACACCTGATCGGCGAAAAACGCCTGAAACTCACGACTGGCGACGGGATATTCACCCAGCATCAGCCGGGTATCCTGCGCCATGGCGACCGATTCGTAGCCGACGTCACGCTGCGTCTGCTCGTAATAGCCGCGCGCCAGCTTGTTGGCGTTTTCAAGCAAGCCTCGCGACGAATCCGAAAACCAGAACTCCACGCCGGACTGGAACAGCCACGACGCGAAAACCACGACCAGCAGCGTCGGCACGGCGGCGATCAGCGAGAAGATGAACACCATGCGCACGTGCATCTGCCCGGTGCCGCCAATATGTTCCGCCGCGCGGCGCAAGGCGATGCGACGCCCTACCAGCACCAGGATTGCCATGGCGGGCACAAGGGTGCCGATCAGCAACGTTGCTGTCAGGTTGGAGGGTAACAGGGTGCGCTTGTCGCCCCCATTGTCGAGCGCGAGCCACGTCGCGACCGACATGACCACGAACGCGAGGCCGGAGACCATCTCCATCACGGCAAAGAAGTTCGCCCGGCGTGCCGCAACTTGGACACGTCGCCACCAACGCGGCCAAGCGCGCTTGCGGACCCTAATTTCGTTCATCGTGGCCGACTTACAACGCTAGTGTTGCCGATTTGCAAGCGTAAATACATCAAGTGTCAGTCATGAACGACGGGTGAATTCCTCAGGATCGAGCGCCAGCTCGCTGAGGCGCTTGCGCAAGGTGTTGCGATTTATGCCCAATGCCTGCGCGGCGCGGAGCTGATTGCCGCCCGTTTCGCGCAGCACCTCGGAAAACAGCGGACGCTCGAACGCGGCGACGGCAGCCTCGTAGATGGTGCCGGCAGCTGGACGTTCCGCCGCCAGCCAGCGGGATACGGCATCGGCAATCCCGCCAACGCTTTCCACGCCATCCCAGTCGCCATTTGCGGAAATTCCCGCAGGGGCCGGCCCCTCCGGCGCGAGCAGGGCCTGCACGCTTTCCGGATCGATGGTGTCCTCGCGAGCGAGCAGCGCCAGGCGGTAGATGAAGTTCTTGAGTTCGCGAACGTTGCCGCGCCACGGCTGACGGGCCAGCAGTTGCGCCGCCTCGGCCGACAATTGCCGGCGCGGCAGGCCCTCTCCGGCGGCAAGCTGGAGGAAATGGCGAGCCAGAACGTCGATATCGTCGCGGCGCTCGCGCAGCGGCGGCATGTGGATCGGCACGACGTTCAGGCGATAATAGAGATCCTCGCGGAACCGCCCGGCAGCGATCTCCGGCTCCAGATCCTTGTTGGTCGCAGCAACGATGCGGACGTCGAGCCGGACTTCCTCGCGCCCACCGACACGCCTTACGGTGCCGGACTGAAGCGCACGCAGAAGGCGGGTCTGCGCCTGCATCGGCATGTCGCCGATCTCGTCCAGGAACAGCGTGCCGCCGGAGGCCTGCTCGAACTTGCCGACATGCCGCGCGACGGCGCCGGTGAACGCGCCCTTTTCATGTCCGAACAGCTCGCTTTCGATGAGGTCGGCCGGGATTGCGGCGGTGTTCACGGCAATGAACGGCCCGGCGCGCCGATGACCCAGGTTGTGGATCGCCTCTGCCACCAGTTCCTTGCCCGTTCCCGATTCACCCAGGATCAGCACGGTCAGGTCATTGCGCAGGACGCGCGTGATCATGCGGAAGACGGTCTGCATCGCCAGGCTGCGGCCGACCAGCGGCAGGCCGTCTCCCAGCGGTTCATCGCCCAGGCTGGACAGTTCCTTGCCGGCACCGGCGGCCTGACGGACCGTGCGCGCCAGTTCATCGATGTCGAAGGGCTTGGGGAAATATTCGAAGGCGCCGGTGTCGCTGGCGCGAACGGCAGTGTCGAGGGTGTTCTGGGCCGACAGGATGATGATCGGCATCGTCGGATGCGCATCCCGCACCCGGTCCATAGTCTCGATCCCGTCGCCATCGGGCAGCATCACGTCCGTGACCAGTGCATCGAAGCCATGCTCGTCCAGCAAGCGGTCACGCTCGCCAATGGTCTGGCAATGAACGACGTCGAAGCCTTCCGCCTCAAGCGCCGCGGTGATGACGATGGCGATCGAGAGGTCATCCTCGACCAGCAGAACACTCATGATTCGACCTTCCTCCTGCTGACCCGGCCGCGGGTTTCGCGCGCGAGCGGCAGGTGCACGCGGAAATGCGTAAGCCCCCCTTCCTCGTCACGCTCATGCGTGATGCGCCCGTTCATGTCGCGAACGAGCTTGCGCACCAGCGGCAGGCCCAGCCCCTGCCCCGCCTTCTTGGTGGTGACGAAGGGCTCGAAAATATGATCGCGCATCGCCGCATCTACGCCGGGACCATTGTCGGTGACGCGCAGTTCCACGGGAAGCCGCACCGGCTCCCCCGAATCGGTGGTGTGAAGCTGCAGGCCGCTGGCAAAGCGCGTGCGGATGGTGACGCGCGGCTCGGCCTCGTACTGGCAAGCCTCACGCGCGTTGGCGACCAGGTTGATGATCACCTGCACCAGTGCATCCGGACTGCCGAGCACGGCAGGCAGCGATGGATCGAACTCCTCGACGATGCGAACGGTGGAGGCTGTCTTCTCTTGCGCGACGGACAACACGTCGATCGCGCGCCGGGCTGCTTCGTGAAGGTTGCAGGGCTCGACGGGAGGTGCAGTTCGCCGCGAAAGCTTTTGCATTCGCTCGATAAGATTGGCGATGCGGTCGACTTCCGAGGTGATCAATTCGGTTAGCGGAAGATCACGCTCGCTGGCGTTCCGTGCCAGCAGCTGGGCCGCCCCGCGAATGCCGGCGAGCGGATTTTTGATCTCATGCGCCATGATTTCGGGGCCGCGTAGCATGGCATTGTCGGCGCTGCCCGAATCGTCGCCCAGCGCATCGGTCGCACTGTTGTCGTGGATCGTCAGCACCTGCCAGCCTGGCGTATCGGCCACCGGCGCGACATTGACGTCGATCCGCCTTACGCCGCGCCCACGGATCGAAACCGTGACTTCGCGCGCGGAAACGGGCGTTTCGTAGTCGGCAAGCCGCTCCAGCAGCCGCGCGTCCGGCACCGTCATGACGTCAGTCAATCGGCTGCCGACAAGGCGCCGCAGCGATTGGCCGAAGAACTGCTCCGCGGCCGGATTGAGCGATGCGATCCGCAACCCCGGTTCCAGCACGACGACGGCAAGTGGCAGGCTCGCCATGAGCCTGACCATATCCGGCCTTGCAGCAACCGGAGTGGCGGTCATGCCGCCCGGCGTTGCAGGGTGTTCGCCTCGGCCGGCTCGTCGCGGAACGGCGCATAGAATTCGGCGAGTTCTGCAAGCACCCGATCGGGATCGTCGATGAAGTTCACGTGGTTTCTGAACTCTGCAGAACCGCGAATGCACCGCACATACCAGCCCAGGTGCTTGCGGGCCATCTTGACGCCGGTTTCGCGGCCGTAGTGGCTGAGCATCTCTTCGTAGTGCTCGCGAATGATCTCATACTGCGCGCCAAAGCCCGGTTCGGCCATCAGGCCGTTGCCACGCCACCACTGCATGACTTGCGCCAGTGCCCAGGGCTTGCCGTAGGCACCGCGCCCGATCATCAGGCCGTCCGCGCCGGACTGTTCCAGCGCCTTGGCGGCATCGTCGATCCCGCAGATGTCGCCATTGACGATCACGGGGATCGAAACCGCATCCTTCACCCCGCGCACGAAGGCCCAGTCGGCTGAGCCTTTGTACATCTGGTTGCGAGTGCGGCCGTGGACGGTGATCATCTTCGCGCCCAGATCCTCGGCAATGCGCGCGAGTTCGGGAGCGTTCAGGCTGTCATGACACCAACCCATCCGCATCTTCACGGTGACGGGTACCTTCACGGCCTTCACCGTCGCTTCGATCAGGCGGGTGGCCAGCGGCACGTCGCGCATCAGGGCCGATCCGGCATCGCCGTTGACCACCTTCCGCACGGGGCAGCCCATGTTGATGTCGATGATGGCGGCGCCGCGATCCTCGACCAGCTTGGCCGCTTCGCCCATCTGTTCCGGATCGCAGCCGACAAGCTGCATCGACACGGGATCTTCTACCGGATCCCACATCGCCTTCTGGAGGGACACGCGCGTCTCGCGGATCGCGGCGGGGCTGGCGATCATCTCGGTCACGTTGAGACCGGAGCCGAAGCTGCGCACCATGCGGCGGAACGGAAGGTCCGAAACCCCCGTCATCGGCGCGAGTACGACCGGGCAGTCGATCCGCACGGGGCCGACTTCGATCGGCTTCATGGCCGGCGGGGTAGGAAGTTCGTTCATAATGCGCGCTCGAATTTTGCCTGAGAAAAGCCGCGTGCCTAAAAATCGCGACATGCCTAAAAAACAGGCAGCGCATAGTGGATTGCCCTCTCGACAGCAAGCGATTACCGGCAGGCACGATGTCGCAGGACCAGACAATTCCGCAGCCGCGAACCGGGCAGATGCAAAAGGTGGCGGCGATCGTGGTCGCGGCCGGCCAGGGCCTTCGCGCAGGACAGCCGATTCCCAAGCAATTCGCGGTGTGGCGCGGCAAGCCGGTGCTGCGGCATTCGGTCGACGCACTCACCACTGCTGGCGTTTCGCCCATCGTTGTCGTCATCCCCGAGGGGGCGGATGCGATGGTCCGCCAGATACTGGGCGATCTACCTGAGATTCAGCTCACCACCGGCGGCGCGACTCGTCAGGAATCGGTTCGACTGGGACTGGAAGTTCTGGCGGGAGTTGCGCCGGATCTCGTGCTGATCCACGATGCCGCCCGCCCTCTCCTGCCCGCCGCCGTCGTAGACCGCCTGGTGTCGGCACTGCATCATCATGCCGGCGCCATTCCCGTGCTGCCGGTGGTCGATAGCCTCGCACATGCCGAAACCGGCGAGGAAGGTGAGACGATGGGCGCCCCTGCCCGGCGAGAAGCCTTGCGCCGCGTCCAGACGCCGCAGGCCTTCCGTTTTGCCGAGATTCTCGCCGCTCATCGTGAATGGGAAGGCTCGGCCCTTGCGGGGGACGATGCTCAGGTGGCACAGGCGAACGGCCTTGAAATCGCGCTCGTCGAAGGAGACGAAGCCTTGCACAAGCTGACTTTCGCTACTGACTTCGCCCCTTCCGCCCCGCCGATCCGCGTGGGCACCGGCTATGACGTCCATCGCCTTGAGGAAGGCGAGGAACTCTGGCTCTGCGGTGTGAAGATCGAACATACCCACGGCCTGTCCGGCCACAGCGATGCCGACGTTGCCATTCACGCGCTGGTCGATGCCCTGCTCGGCGCGATCGGTGCGGGCGATATCGGCCAGCATTTCCCGCCCAGCGATCCGCAGTGGAAGGGGGCGGCGTCCGACCGGTTCCTGGCCCATGCAGGATCGCTCGTCGCCCAGGCTGGCTACGCGCTGGCGAATGCCGACGTGACGATCATCTGCGAGGCGCCGAAGATCGGCCCGCACCGCGAAGCCATGCGCGCGCGGCTTGCTGAAATTCTGGGCGCCGATCAGGCTGCTATCAGCGTCAAGGCAACCACTACCGAGAAGCTGGGTTTCACCGGAAGGGCCGAGGGCATAGCCGCGCAGGCCGCGGTGAGCCTGATCCGCCTCTAGGGAATAGTCGATGACCGTTCACCGCAAGACACTGACTTTCGCCGCCGCCCTGATGGCGCTCACCCCCGGATTGGCGCAGGCCGAAACCGCGTGCCTCACCCGGCCCGAGGCGCAGGCGCTGTTCACTTACGCGTTACCGCAGGTGATTTCCGGCACCGCCAAGCGCTGCCAGCAAGTGCTGCCCGCCGACGCCTATCTACGCACGCACGGCACTGAACTGGCCAACCGTTACGCCGCGCAGAAGGGGCGTTCATGGCCCGAAGCCAAGGCAGCCTTCCTGAAACTATCCGAAGGGCAGAGCAGCGACGTTGCCAAGTTCGCGCGCAACCTGCCCGATGATTCGCTGCGTCCGCTCGTCGACATCACGGTCGAGGGGCTGGTCTCGCAGAACCTTCCGCTCAAATCATGCGACCGGATTGATCTTGCGGTTGATCTGCTCGCCCCTCTCCCGCCCGAGAATACCGCCGGGCTGATCGCGCTGATTGTAGAGATGACCGCGAAAGCCAAGGGCGTTGCGCCCGCCGATGTGGCCGACAAGGCGAAGATCGCCGGACTGACCCTCTGCCCCGCCTGACCTTTTTTAGGGACTGACATGTCTAACATCCTTCTCTTCCCGCAGGATCTCTACGACCTCGCCGAACGCGTCATCGTCGAGAACAAGGCAATCGGCCGCAAGGTCGCCGTGGCGGAAAGCTGCACCGGTGGCCTGGTCTGTGCCGCGCTGACCGAAGTACCGGGATCGTCCGCGGTGCTCGATCGCGGGTTCGTGACCTACTCGAACGAGGCCAAGCAGGACCTGCTGGGCGTCTCACCGGACATTATCGACACCTTGGGCGCCGTGTCGCCCGCGACGGCCTGGGCCATGGCGCAAGGCGCGATCGAGCACAGCCGTGCGGACGTCGCTGTGGCGATCAGCGGTATCGCCGGACCCGATGGCGGCAGCGAGTTGAAGCCGGTGGGCACCGTCGTGTTCGCGCGGGCGCTGCGCGATGTGCCGGAAGAGGATGCCGAACAGAAGCTGCTGGACGGCAAGGGACGCACGGAAATCCGCCATCAGGCGGCACTGATCGCGCTGGAATTGCTGCTGCCGGAAAAGGCCTAAAAGCCGGATGGAGCGGCTTTCGCAGCCGCTCCAAACCCAATAAAATCAGCCCCTAGCTCAGCTTTCCTGAGGCTCGCCGTAAAGTTCGTGCGCGCGCGTTTCGAACGCGGCGACCATCTTGCGGAACGCCTTGTCGAAATACTGGCCGGCCAATTTCTCGAACAGGACGTTGCGGAAGCTGAAGCGCACATCGAACTCGATATCGCAGCTATGCGCATCCACCGGATGGAAGATCCAGTGGTTGTCGAGGTCCTTCATAGGGCCGTCGACGTAATGCACCTTGATCTCGCGCGGCCGAACTTTCTCCACGCGTGAGGTGAACTTCTCGCGCAGCGCTTTGAAGCCGACCAGCATGTCCGCGATCATTTCGTGCCCATCGTCGGACTTGACGCGGGTGGCGACCACCCAGGGCAGAAATTCCTGATAACGGCCGACATCGGCGACGAGGTCGAACATCTGCTCCGCGCTGTAGGGTAAGCGCTGCGTTTCGTGAATGCCGGGCACGGGATCAGGCTTTCGCGACAGCCTTGGCGAGCTTCGCTTCACGCGCGGCGCGCATTTCGGCGAAGTCCTTGCCCGCGTGATAGCTAGAACGCGTCAGCGGCGACGAAGCGACCTGAAGGAAACCCTTCGCACGGGCGATAGCGCCGTAGGCATCGAACGCCTTCGGGGTAACGAATTCCTTCACCTCGGCATGCTTCGGCGTCGGGCGCAGGTACTGGCCCATCGTCAGGAAGTCGATGTCCGCGCAGCGCATGTCGTCCATCACCTGATGGACTTCAAGGCGCTCTTCACCCAGGCCCAGCATCACGCCCGACTTGGTGAAGATCAGCGGATTATGCGCCTTCACCTCTTCCAGCAGACGGAGCGAGGCATAGTAGCGCGCGCCGGGGCGAATGGTCGGATAGAGCCGGGGAACCGTCTCCAGATTGTGGTTATAGACATCCGGACCGGCGGCGACGATCGCCTCCACCGCGCGGCGCATCTTGCCGCGGAAGTCGGGCGTCAGAATCTCGATGGTGGTGTTCGGCGTCGCGGCGCGCAGGGCCTGGATCACCTTCACGAACTGGTTCGCGCCGCCGTCCGGCAGGTCGTCACGGTCGACCGAGGTGATGACGATGTGCTCAAGGCCCGTCTTCACCGCCAGTTCGGCCACATGCTCGGGCTCAAGCGGGTCGACGCGGCCGGGCATGCCGGTCTTCACGTTGCAGAACGCGCAGGCGCGAGTGCAGGTATCGCCCAGAATCATCACCGTGGCGTGCTTCTTGGTCCAACACTCGCCGATGTTCGGGCAAGCTGCCTCTTCGCAGACCGTATTGAGCTTCAGGTCCCGCATGAGCTGGCGAGTTTCGCCATAGCCCTTGCTGGTCGGCGCCTTGACGCGGATCCAGTCGGGCTTGCGCTGACGTTCGGGCTTCTGCTCGGGGCTCGGCACGGAAGAGAGGTCGTTCATGGGGCCCAGATAGTCGCAAGCGCTGCCGCTTGCCAGTGCGAATATCCGGTCTATGGGTTGCGTGCGTTTCAACGGAGGCCCCCATGACCGATTCTTCCACCGGAACCAGCGCCGGAGCTAACGCCGGTATCAGCGAGGGCGAAAACCGCGTGCTGAATGGCCTGATCGATGGCTATCGCCGCTTTCGCGACTCGGGCTGGAACCCGCACCGCGAGCGCTGGGCCCGGCTGAGCGAAGGCCAGCAGCCCGAAGTGATGATCGTTGCGTGCTCAGACAGCCGCGTCGACCCTTCGCAGATTTTCGACGTAGATCCGGGCGAAATCTTCGTGGTGCGCAATGTCGCCGCGCTCGTCCCGCCCTTCGAAACCTCGCCCGGCCATCACGGCGTTTCCGCCGCGCTGGAATTCGCGGTGCAGGTGCTGAAGGTGAAGGAAATCGTGGTCATGGGCCACGGCATGTGCGGCGGCTGCAAGGCGGCGCTGACACAGGAGCTGCACGGCGCCGAGCCGGGCCAGGGCGGATTCATCGCCGACTGGATTTCTATGCTGGACGAAGCGCGCGCACCTGTCGCCGCCGAATTCGGCACCACCGGCCGCCCTGCCGAGCGCGAGATGGAACAGGCCGCAGTGCGCGTGAGCATCGAGAACCTGATGACCTTCCCCTGCGTCCGCCACAAGGTGAAGACCGGCGAGTTGACGCTGCGCGGCACGTTCTTCGCCATCTCCGACGGCGTGCTGCACCTGATGGACAAGGATACCGGCCAGTTCGCCCCAGTCTCCTGAGGCTTCGTCCGCCAATTTCATACAGGTCAAAGCGGCAAATGAAAAGGGCGGCGGGATGATCCCGCCGCCCTTTCCTTTTATCGGTTGCTGGTAGCCTAATCAGCCGGCCGGCGTGCCCTTGCTGGCAGCATAAGCGGCCCACAGCTTGGCGATCGACGAGCGCTTGTCGGTCACCTTGGCAAACGAAGCCTTGGCTTCCGCGGTCTTGCCCTGCATGGTCTGAGCCATGCCAAGGCGCAGGTTGGCCTTGTTGGTATCGACGCCCGGCTTGGTCAGCGCGGTCTGGAACAGTTGCTCCGCCTTCGCATACTGTTCGTAGCTCAGGAACACGTCGGCCGCGCTCATGATCTGGGCAGCGGTGGCGCCGGGCTTGGTGGCATCACGCTCGGTCGCCGCGAACGAGGCCTTGTCGGCCGCGATGCGCGTGGCGCTGGACGCACGATCCTGGCCGACTTCGGCCTGGGTCAGCATGCCCTTGGCAAGGCCGGCATCCATCACCTTCAGCGCTTCACCCGGATAGGCGCGCGGGTCGGCGTTGCTGAGGTATTCGAAGTAGTCGCGCTTGTCCTTCATGCCGCCGGTAAGGAACATCAGGCGCATGAGGTCGAGATTGTCCGACTTCTCGAACGAGCCGAGCTGGCGAACGATCGAGGTCGAGATGTTCCAGGTCGCGGGGCTCGGATAATACTGGGCGAGCATGGCGGCATAATCGGCCGACGTGTCGAGCTGCTTGGCGTTGTAGGCCTGCTGCAGAACGTTGCGAAGCGCGCTTTCGCTGGGGGCGACGCCCTTGGCCTTGGCGGCCTCGACGTCGGCCTTGGCCATGTCCATCGCGGCTTCCGGATTGTTGCCGCGCTTGTACGATTCCGACAGGATCAGGTCGAGCTGGTTCTGCGGATCCTGATAGCCGGCATCCTTCGCCTGCTTCAGGTAGGTAGCCGCAGTGGCGTAGTCCTTCAGGTTGAAGGCATTCACGCCGGCATCGAAATAGGTCGCGCCCAGCGAGGTGGCGGGCAGCTTGCCGCTTTCGATCATCATGGTCACGCCGCGCTGCTTGAACGCGAGGTCCTGCGACAGCACGCCGTAGGTGCGGGCGAACTGGCCCATCGCCATCTTGTCGTCAGGCGTGGTGGCCGAAGGCATGGCCGCCTCGATCGCAGCCTTGCCGTTGCCGCCAAGCGCCGTGTCGATGCTCGACTTGGCAGCCGGGAAAGCTTCTGCGCCCGCGCCCTGGGGAAGGCTGGAGGTTGCAGCGTTGATCGCCTTTTCGATCGGGCCGGCGGCCTTGATGAAGGCATCCGAGTACTTGGCATCGGACTTCGGCTTGGCTTCCTTCGCGGAAGCGACCGGAGCCACGGCCACTGCCATGCCGCCACCAAGGGCCACGGCAAGAGCAATACGGGAAATCAGGAACTTGCGAGCCATCAAGGCCAACTCCTCAACAAGACACATACGGTCGCACCGCGAACAGCGGCACCGCATAAAGCGCCGCGCCGGTTTGGCGTTGAAATGTTCGCTTGGCAACCTCGCAGCCCGATTAGATACGCGCCGCTGAACGCTGATTGAATGCGTTTCGTCGCAACCCGGATGGTTTCCACCGCATCGCCCCGCACCGCCACGGCTATAAGTGTGGAAAAAGGAACGCTTGGCGCCCTCACCTGCCGCCTTCCAGTGGCTTTCGCGCGCGGCATGCCCTAGGGCGGTCCATCATCCCTTGTCCCGCAGCAACGAACGATCCAGCGCGTGAGCGACGACACCGACATTCCTGAGCAGAACGGCCCCGAACATACCGGGCCCGAAGGCGAATATACCCGCATCGACATCGTCGATGAGATGAAGACGAGCTATCTCGATTACGCGATGAGCGTGATCGTGAGCCGCGCGCTGCCTGACGTGCGCGACGGCCTGAAGCCCGTCCATCGCCGCATTCTCTATAGCTGCCATGAAGCCGGCTATGTCGCCGGGCGACCCTACCGCAAGTCGAGCCGCATCGTCGGTGACGTCATGGGTAAATATCACCCGCATGGCGACAGCGCGATCTACGACGCACTGGCGCGCATGACGCAGCCGTGGTCGATGCGACTGCCGCTGATCGACGGTCAGGGCAACTTCGGTTCGATGGACCCGGATCCGCCGGCCGCCATGCGTTACACCGAAGCGCGCCTCGACAAGGTGTCGAACGAGCTGCTAGCCGACATCGAAAAGGCCACGGTCGACTTCGCCGACAACTACGACGGTTCCGAAAGCGAGCCGACCGTGCTGCCGGCGCGTTTCCCGAACCTGCTTGTGAACGGCGCCGGCGGTATCGCCGTCGGCATGGCCACGAACATCCCGCCGCACAACCTGGGCGAAGTGATCGATGGCTGCCTTGCCATGATCGACAATCCGGGCGTCTCGATCGAAGAACTGATCCAGATCATTCCGGGCCCGGACTTCCCGACCGCGCCGCTGATTCTCGGCCAGGGCGGCGCCCGCAACGCGTACCTTACGGGCCGTGGCTCGGTCATCATGCGTTGCCGCCATGAGATCGAGGAAGGCCGCGGCGACCGCCGTTCGATCGTGCTGACCTCGATCCCCTATCAGGTCGGCAAGGCCGGCCTGGTCGAAAAGATCGCCGAAGCCGCCAAGGAAAAGCGCATCGAAGGCGTCTCGGACATCCGTGACGAATCGAACCGCGAAGGCATGCGCGTCGTCATCGACCTGAAGCGTGACGCGACTCCTGAAGTCGTGCTCAACCAGCTCTGGCGCAACACGCCGGCGCAGTCGAACTTCGCGGCAAACATGCTGGCCATCAAGAACGGCCGCCCCGAAGTCTTCAACCTGCGCGACATCCTGGCCTCCTTCATCCAGTTCCGTGAAGAGGTCATCACCCGCCGCACCAAGTTCGAACTGAACAAGGCGCGCGACCGGGCACACATCTTGCTCGGCCTTGTCGTTGCGGTTTCGAACCTCGACGAAGTGGTGAAGATCATCCGCGGTGCGCCGAACCCGGCCGAGGCCCGCGCGCGCCTGCTTGTGCGCGAATGGCCGATCGGCGACATCGCGCCCTACATCCGTCTGGTCGAGGCGATCGAGCCGAATGCCGAGGAAACCGGCGGCACCTATCGCCTGTCGGAAATCCAGGTGAAGGCGATCCTCGACTTGCGCCTGCATCGCCTGACGGCGCTGGGTCGCGACGAAATCGGCGACGAGCTGAAGGAACTGGCCACCGCGATCGAGGAATACCTCTCGATCCTGGCAGACCGCGCTAAGCTCTACGGCGTGATGCGCGGCGAACTCGTTGCAGTGCGCGACCTCTATGCCACCCCGCGCGTGTCGGAAATGACCGGCGCGGCTGAAGGCATCGAGGACGAGGACCTGATCGAGCGCGAGGACATGGTCGTTACCGTTACCATGGACGGCTATATTAAGCGTACTCCGCTCTCGACCTTCCGTGCTCAGGCCCGTGGCGGCAAGGGCCGCGCCGGCATGGCGACGAAGGACGAGGACGTGGTGACAACGATGTTCGTCACCTCCACCCACAATCCGGTGCTGTTCTTCTCTACCGCCGGCAAGGTCTACCGCCTCAAGGTTTACAAGCTGCCCGAAGGCGGCCCGACCACACGCGGCCGTCCGATCGTCAACCTCCTGCCCGCACTGGACAAGGACGAGACGATCCAGACGGTTCTCGCCCTGCCTGAGGACGAAAAGGAGTGGAGCAAGCTTTCGGTCGTCTTCGCGACGGCCAAGGGCAATGTCCGCCGCAACGCCATGGACGCCTTCGCGAACATTCCGTCCAACGGCAAGTTCGCGATGAAGTTCGAGGATGACAGTGCCGATCGCCTGATCGGCGTGGCCCTGCTCAGCCATCAGGACGACGTTCTGCTGGCAAGCCGCCAGGGCAAGGCGATCCGATTCGCCGGCGATCTGGTCCGCGAATTCGCAAGCCGCACGTCCACCGGCGTGAAGGCGATGACGCTGAAGGACGACGACGAGGTCATCTCGCTGTCGATCCTCCACCGCGTCGGCGTGAAGGACCAGGACGAGCGTGAGGCCTACCTGCGCTTCGCCCCCTGGAAGGGTGAGAAGGACGGCGAACCGTCGCTCGATGCGGAACGGTATGCCTACCTTTCCGAGAAGGAGCAGTTCATCCTCACGGTCTGCGCCAACGGATACGGCAAGCTGTCCTCCGCTTACGAGTACCGCCGCACCGGCCGTGGCGGCCAAGGCATCACCAATATCGACAATATCGTGCGCAACGGCCCGGTCGTCGCCAGCTTCCCGGCGACGCGTGCGGACCAGCTTATGCTGGTGACCGACCAGGCCAAGCTGATCCGCCTGCCGCTCGATTCGCTGCGCGTAATCGGCCGCGGCTCGGCCGGTGTCCGCCTGTTCAACGTTTCCGGCGATGAGCATGTGGTGAGCGCGGTGCGTCTCGACGAACCCACCGAGGAAGAGGTGATCGAACTCGCCGACGGTGCGGAGGCGACTGTCACCGACACGCCGGCAACGTCCGAAACCCCGGAAACCCCGGAAGACGAGGCGTGAACGACGCCATTGCGTACAAGATCCTGACCGGCGAGCAGCTCCAGCAGCTGCTCGCCGACGGCGTCTTTACGGGCGCGCCGATCGACAAGGCGGATGGCTACATCCACACGTCGACCGCCGTGCAGGCGCAGGAAACGCTGGAAAAGCACTTCGCCGGCCAGACCGGCCTGGCGCTGGCAGCGGTAGACCTTGGCCTGCTGGGCGATGCGGTGAAGTGGGAAGTCTCACGCGGCGGCGCGCTGTTTCCGCACATCTATGCCGATCTGCCGCTCTCCGCTGTGATCGCGCATGGCCCGATCTCGCACGACGGCGACGGGAACCTGATCCTTCCGGCCTAAGCTTATCCCGCGTCGCGGGCGCGCAGCTCGCTCGTCACGCCGATAGCCAGCACCAGATTTCCTACAAAGAACAGTGGCCAGGACAGCCAATGTCCCGGCCACTGAATAGCGATCATGCTGCCCAGCATCACGATCACCGCACCACTCCGCACACTCTCGCGCGGGAAAGTGCTCGCCCAGGCGCTTGCCACCATGCCGCCCAGCGCAATGCCTTGAAACGCAGGCGCGGCGCCCCGCGAAGTCGCGGTGATCAGCAGGAAGACCGGCGGCAGCAAGAAAAGGGCAAAGATGGTCAGCCATCGGACGTGGTTGCCGTGTCGTTCATCCAGATGATTGAGAAACAGCCCGATCCCCAGTGAAAATCCGGCGGCGGTGAAGATCGTGCCTTGATAGTCGTTGATGTCGTAGAAGGCGGCGCCCACCCCTTCCAGCAGCAGCATCAGCGCCAGAATATTCGTGTCGCTTCCCGCATGGCGGAGCAGCGCGTAATTGGCCAGCAGGCCGAACGGCAGGAACTCCAGCAGGATCAGGTAGACTTCGGGCAAGGCAGTGCTTTGCACGAAATGGAACGCCAAGGCCGCGACAATGGCAGCAAGCAGCCAGGGACGACGTTCGATCAGCGCGCTCTGGAGCATGGGCAGGATCGATCTCCTCGCGATGGGGCCCCACGATGGGAGCTGGCAATTCAACCGTCGCTTACCCTTCCCCATTGCGACGCAAAGGTCTAGGCGCAACCGCCATGACATACGACGTCCATATCATCGGCGGCGGCCTTGCCGGCAGCGAAGCCGCCTGGCAGCTTGCCCGTCGCGGCTTCAAGGTTCGCCTCTCGGAAATGCGCGGAACGGGCGAAAGAAGCCCGGCACATCAGGGCGATGGCCTTGCCGAACTGGTCTGCTCCAACTCCTTCCGTTCCGACGACCATGAAAAGAACGCCGTCGGCCTGCTGCATCAGGAGATGCGCCGCTGCGAGTCGCTGATCATGTCGGCCGCAGCCAAGGCGGAAGTTCCCGCCGGCTCCGCGCTCGCGGTCGATCGCGACGTGTTTTCGGCCGAAGTGGAGGCGCGGCTCACGGCGCTCCCCAACCTCGACGTGGTCCGCGAACGGATCGATACCTTGCCGCAGGCCGGCACCACCATCGTCGCCACCGGCCCGCTGACCGCCGAAGCCCTCGCCCACAGCATCGGAGCGGCCACCGGCGCGGACAGCCTGGCGTTCTTCGATGCCATCGCCCCCATCGTCTATCGCGACACGATCGACATGGACGTGTGCTGGATGGCTTCTCGCTGGGACAAGGGTGAGACCAAGGACTACATCAACTGCCCGATGAACAAGGAGCAGTACCTGGCCTTCCATCAGGGCCTGGTCGAAGGCGAAAAGACCGCCTTCAAGGAATGGGAAGCCAACACGCCCTACTTCGACGGCTGCATGCCGATCGAAGTGATGGCGGAACGCGGCGTGGAAACGCTGCGCTTCGGGCCGATGAAGCCAGTCGGCCTCGACAATCCGCACTGGGCAACGGAGGAACACCCCAACGGCCGCTGGGCCCATGCGGTGGTCCAACTCCGCCAGGACAACAAGCTTGGCACCTTGTGGAACATGGTGGGCTTCCAGACCAAGCTGAAGCATGCCGAGCAGGTGCGCCTGTTCCGCACGATTCCGGGACTGGAAAATGCGGAATTCGCCCGCCTCGGCGGTCTGCATCGCAACACCTTCCTCAACTCGCCTGTCCTCCTCGATCGTCAGCTTCGCCTGAAGACGGCGCCGCATGTGCGTTTTGCCGGGCAGATCACCGGTTGCGAAGGCTATGTCGAAAGCGCTGCCGTCGGCCTGATGGCAGGCCTGATGACCGCCACGGAACTCGCCGGGCGCGAATGGCAGGCCCCGCCGCGCACCACGGCGCTGGGCGCCCTGCTCTCGCACATCACCGGCGATGCCGAGGCGGAGAACTATCAGCCGATGAACGTCAACTTCGGCCTCTTCCCGCCGCTGCATGACGTGAAGAAGAAGCAGCGCAAGGAAGCCTATACCGAACGCGCCAAGCAGGACATCATGCCCTGGCTGTCGGAACTGACGCCCGCCTGACCTAGGATTTGCACGAACACTTGGGCTTTGGCTTGGGTGGCGGCGGCGCGGTGGAACGGAATTCCTCGGGCGTGAGGATTTCGTCATGGTTGGTGTCGGCATGGTCGAACTTGTCGACCGTCGACACTGCCCATTCCTCGAACGTCAGCAGGTTGTTGCCGTCCTTATCGAGCTTGCGGAATGCGGAGGTGCGCGTGGACAGCATCTCCTCCCGGCTGATCCTGCCATCGCGGTTGAAGTCGTAACGCGCGAAGCGGCGCTGCTCACGGGTGAGCGGGGTCGCTTCGGGCAGTTCCGGCCCGGCCAGATTTTCCAGATCGGCGCTGGGAATATCGGTGGGATGCGGCTGCGGTTTCACCGCGATGGGCGGCGGCGCGGCCTTTTCCACTTCGGCACGCCCCTGCCACCAAAACAGGCCCAGCGACAGCAGCAGAAGCACTGTCACGCCGCCGAGGATGAAGCGCTGCATGGCCAATCTCCCTGAATTCGCGCGCGGCTTATCCTCTGGCCGAGGCGAAATAGGGAAATTACATGTCTGTTATCGCTGGTAATTAACGCCCCAGCAAGCCGATCCGCATCGCCTTCAGCACGGCGCGGGCCGATCCCTGCCCCTCGCTGGCCATGGCGTCGCGAGCCAAGCCTTCCAGCACTGCCAGCGGCCGTAACGTGCGCGATACACGAGAAGCGCGTCCCGCTTCCGCCTGCGCGAGGCGGCGCACGACGACGCTTTCGCCCGGATGATTGAGCTTCGTCGAAAGGTCCGCCAGCGCCCAACGCCGGCCCAGCGCTCGCGCCGTTTCGGCTTCGCGTTCGCGGCCAAGAGCGTGGGCCAGCCCCGCAAAGGCGGCCGCGCGTCCTTCCACCATCTCTTCCAGCGCAGACGGCGCGAGCGGTGCTTCACCGGTCAACGCTTCCCAGCCATCGACGAGTTTGACGAGTGCGCGGTGCTTGCCGTTCCAACTGCGCAAAGCAGCCAGAAGCGGCTCACCTTCCGGCCATTCACCAGCGTCACGATCCAGCGTCTCGCGCCACCAGGCCAGGCGGATCTGCGCCATCATCGGCTCGCGCGAGTGGCGCAGCAGGCCGGCAAGCCGCTGGTCCAGCGCCAGCAGGGCCAGAGTCGGCAGCCGCGCCGGCGATGGCGCATAGGCCAGCGCAAGCCGCATCGTCTGCGGCAATGCGGGCAGAAGCAGGTCTTCGGGACGGCTTTCGGGGGTGGTTTGCTCGGACACGGGGTCTCTCTACCCCGCCCGGGCAGCGGCGCAAGCCCGTAACGCAAGACGGCGGCGAAGCTCTCGCTCCGCCGCCGTCCAGATTGCCGTTACCGACGCAAGATCAGCGATAGCAGACCTTGCGGACCGCCTCGACGATGCGCGGCGTGTCGATCAGCGCCAGCTTTTCAAGGTTGGCCGCGTAAGGCAGCGGCACGTCTTCGTTGCAGACGCGGACCACCGGGGCGTCGAGATCGTCGAAGCCGTCTTCCATACAGATCGCGATGATCTCGGAAGCGATCGAGCAGACCGGGAAGCCTTCTTCCGCGACAACCATACGGTTGGTCTTGGCGAGGCTGGCCAGCACCGTTTCCTTGTCGAGCGGGCGCAGGGTGCGAAGGTCGATGACTTCGGCATCGATGCCTTCGGCGGCCAGCTGCTCGGCAGCTTCGAGCGCGAGGCCGACGCCGATCGAGTAGGACACGATCGTCACGTCCTTGCCTTCCCGCATGATGCGCGCCTTGCCGATCGGCAGGACGTGATCGTCGAGTTCGGGCAGTTCGAACGTGCGGCCGTAGACCAGTTCGTTCTCAAGGAACACGACCGGGTCTTCGCTACGGATCGCGGCCTTGAGCAGGCCCTTGGCGTCCGAAGCGTCGTAAGGCGCGATCACCACCAGGCCCGGCACGTTGGCGTACCACGGGCCGTAGTTCTGCGAGTGCTGCGCGCCGACGCGGGCAGCGGCGCCGTTCGGGCCACGGAACACGACCGGGCAGCGCATCTGGCCGCCGGACATGTAGTTGGTCTTGGCCGCCGAGTTGATGATGTGGTCGATCGCCTGCATGGCGAAGTTGAACGTCATGAACTCGATGATCGGACGCAGGCCGCCCATGGCGGCGCCGGTGCCGATACCGGCAAAGCCGTATTCGGTGATCGGCGTATCGATCACGCGGCGCGGACCGAACTCTTCCAGCAGGCCCTGGGTCACCTTGTAGGCGCCCTGGTACTCGGCCACTTCCTCGCCCATCACGAAGACGCGATCGTCGCGGCGCATTTCCTCGGCCATGGCGTCGCGCAGCGCTTCGCGGACGGTCGAGGTCTTCATGTTGGTGCCGTGCGGAACTTCGGGGTCCTTCTTCGCCGGGGCGGGAGCAGGAGCCTCTGCCTTGCCAGCAGCCGGAGCGGCTTCGGCTGCAGAAGCAGCCTTCGGCGCGGCGGCCGAAACGGTCGACGCATCTTCGCCTTCGCCGGCGAGAACGGCGATCGTGGTGCCGACCTTCACGCCCTCGGTGCCTTCGGCCACGAGGATCTTGCCAACGGTACCTTCGTCGACGGCTTCGAATTCCATCGTCGCCTTGTCGGTCTCGATTTCGGCGAGGATATCACCCGATTTGACTTCGTCGCCTTCCTTAACCAGCCAGCGGGCAAGCTTGCCCTCTTCCATCGTCGGAGAGAGCGCCGGCATCTTCAGTTCGATCGCCATCAGTAGCGCTCCACCAGGACGTCAGTATAGAGTTCAGAAGCTTCCGGTTCCGGCGAGTTCTCTGCGAAGTCGGCCGATTCCGCGACGGCGGCGCGAACGCGCTTGTCGATTTCCTTCAGCGCGGCTTCGTCCACGCCCATGGCCATCAGTTCGGTCTTGGCATGGTCGATCGGATCGCGCTTTTCACGCACGTCCTGAACTTCCTCGCGGCTGCGGTACTTTGCCGGATCGGACATCGAGTGGCCGCGGTAGCGGTAGGTGTTCAGTTCCATCAGAACCGGACCATTGCCAGCGCGCACGTATTCCAGTGCCACTTCGGCGGCCTTGCGGACTTCGAGCACGTCCATGCCGTCCACCTGCATGCCGGGGATCCGGAAGGCGGTGCCACGGCGGTAGAAGTGCGTCTCGGCCGAGCCGCGCTTCACGGCGGTGCCCATGGCGTAGCCGTTGTTCTCGATCACGAAGATGATCGGCAGCTTCCAGAGAGCCGCCATGTTGAAGCTCTCGTAGACCTGGCCTTGGTTGGCCGCGCCGTCGCCGAAGTAGGCCATCGCGACGCCGCCGTCTTCACGGTACTTGTGCGCGAAAGCGAGGCCCGCGCCCAGCGAGACCTGCGCGCCGACGATGCCGTGGCCGCCGTAGAACTTATGTTCGACGCTGAACATGTGCATCGAACCGCCCTTGCCGCGCGAGATACCGGCAGCGCGGCCGGTCAGCTCGGCCATGATCACCTTCGGATCGATGCCGTAGGCGAGCATGTGGCCGTGGTCGCGATAACCGGTGATGACCGAATCGCGTTCACCGTCGAGCGCGGACTGAAGGCCCACGGCAACGGCTTCCTGGCCGATGTAGAGGTGACAGAAGCCGCCGATCAGGCCCAGGCCGTAAAGCTGGCCAGCGCGTTCCTCGAAGCGGCGAATGAGCAGCATCTGCTCATAGAAGTGAAGCAGCTCTTCCTTGTTGGGCTTGTAGCGCTTGTCAGCTTCCAGAGCTTCCTGGAGGCTGTGCAGCGCAAAGTCTTCGTCCTGTGCCGGTACTACGGCAGGCTCGGCGCCGGACCCGGCGTCACTCTTAGCTTTGGGCAACGGGACTCCCCATCGTTGGTGCGATTGATTACCGGCCGCTTATAGGACGACGGACGGAAATCAAAAGCACGTTGACGGAAATTTGCCGTACCCGGCACAAAAATTATGGCGAACAGAAATGTTGCATCGCAACATGATGGGAGGCGATGCTCATAACCAGAGGCCCAAAAGGGCCGAAACTCAACGTTTGATCAGCATGACCATTTCGTCAGGGCGAGCAACATTGAGATTGGAGCGCAACAATTCGCCAGCAAGGTCAGGATCGACCTTGCTGGAATCCAGCAAGGCAACGCGATTCTTCAAGTGATCCCGCTGGCTTTCCAGCTCCGTCAGCTTTTCCCGGCGCTGCTCCAGCAGGCGCTGGTTTTCGCCCCAGGCAAGAATGCCGCTGGGGCCCGCGATAACGAAACCGCCCATGAGCAGCAGCAAGGCCAGGGCACCGCCCTGAACAAGTCGCTCCTTCGCAAGGTTGTTATCGTGACGCATGGCCCTCATGCCGTGATAGAATCACAAGTGATTCAGCGTTGCAAGCACGAATGTTACGCGATTCGCACCCTGTTGCGACAGGTCTTGCGGCATGTTGCACCGCAAAATGGGCGAGATAAGTGTTGATAACTTGTGCGCCGACGCAGCACGCTGCCGGAACGCCTTTCGATCACGGTGATTCTACGGGATTCGCAGGTGGTGGAACGTTGCCGATGGCCTTGTTGATCGCCGCCAGCCAGGTGCGGACTCGCGCGTCGCTCTCATCAAGTTCGCGCCGGGCGGCGAGAACCGCGCGGCGTGCGTCGATGACCGGCAAGTAGTTCACCTGACCGCCCCGATAGCGGGCCTCCACCAGATCGGCATTGGCGCGCGCATGCTCCAACCTATCGGCCAGACGCTGGCGGGCCTGCCAATCGGCAGTGTAGCCGGTAAGCGCATCGTCGATCTCCTGCCAGGCCTTCAACACAGCGACCTGAAAGTTCACCGCCGCCTCACGCTGTTCGAGCTTGCGCACTTCCACCGTCGCGCGCCGGCGGCCGCCATCGAATATCGGCAGGCTGAGGCTCGGCCCGATCTGCCAGGTCCGGCTCGCCCAATCGAACAGGTTCTGCGAACGGTAGCTCTCAAGCCCGAACCCGCCGCCAAGCGTGATGCTGGGATAAAGATCAGCCACGGCAACGCCGATCTGCGCGGTCGCGGCATGGAGCTTCGCCTCCGCCGCGCGCACTTCAGGCCTCCGCAGCGCCACCTCGGACGGCATCCCCAGCGAAAGGTCCGGGAGCGCAGGTGGCAATGGGCCCAGCCCGGCTGGCTTCAACTCATCACGCAAGGTTCCGGGCTGAACGCCCAGTGCGATGGCGATGCGATTGGCCTGTGCGGCGGCTTCTGCCTGAAGCGCTGGCAGGTTCGCCTCCGAAGCGCGCAGGCTGGCCTGATCGGTTTCGATGGCAGTATGATCGCTCAGCCCGCCGTTGACCCGTGCGCCAACCAGGCCGACGCGGTCCTTGAGCAAAGCGATGTCCTCCCCGGCCACGGCGCCTTGGGCCTGCGCGCTCCGCATCGCGAAATAGGCCTGTGCGACTTCGGCAGTGACCGAAAGCCGCGTAAGGTCCAGCAAGGCGCCCTGTTGCGCGATTCCGGCGTCGGCCGCCTCTACTGAGCGGCGGACCTTGCCCCAGAGGTCGATCTCCCACCCGGCGTCGAACCCACCCTGATAGAGCGTGAAGGGTCTGGCCAGATATTCGGCGAGTTGGTCGCGGTTGTCCCCCGCCAGCACATCGAAAAGGCGGGTCGAGGCGCCATATTCGCTCATCCGCTCGCGCGTGATGCCGGCGCTGGCATTGACTTGCGGCAGCCCTGCCGAAGCTGCCGCGCCGCGCTGGGCGCGCGCCTGGGCGAGGTGGAGCGCGGCGGTCTGCAAGTCCGGACTGGCGGCCAACGCACGGCTTTCGAGATCGTTCAGCACCGGATCGCCGAGCAGCGTCCACCACTCCGCCGGCATCGGCTGCTTGCCCGCCGGAACCGCGATCACATCGGCGGTACCGCTGCGCCATTGCGACCAGTCGTCGGGTGCCTGCGTGACGGGCGCCTTGAAGTCCGGCCCCACCGTACAACCCGCCAAGCCAAGACTCAGGGCAAGAAACGCTGCCTGCGGAAATCGAGCACGAAACATGGCGGTCAATCCTTGCATTCAGGCAAGCCGGTGGCGGAACAGCCATGCGGCCAGCGGCAGTGTGACTGCCGCAACCGCCAGCAACGGCAGGAAGTTGATGGCAACATCCGCGATCCCCGCGCCCTCCAGATAGACCCGGCGCACGATGGCAACGCCAAACCTCAAGGGGTTCACGTAAGTCGCGTACTGGAGGACCAAAGGCATATTGCGGATCGGCGTGAGCATGCCGGACAGCAGCGTCAGCGGCATGATCAACACGAAGGAATAGAGCATCGCCTGCTGCATGTTCAGCGCGAAGGCTGACAGCGTCATACCTATCCCGACAGAGGCGATATTGAAGCAGAGCAGCCCGAAATAGAGCACGAAAGGCGAACCGCTCATCGGCACGCGGAACCACAGCAGCACGATCAGAAGCACGATCGTCGATTGCAGCAGCCCGACCACGATCGACGGCAGCGCCTTGCCGACAAGGATCTGCAGCGGCGTCATCGGCGTGACCAGCAATTGGTCGAACGTCCCCTGCTCCCGCTCCCGCGCCACCGAAAGCGCCGCCAGCAGCATCGTCTGGAGCATGGAGAGCGTGGCGATCATGGCCGGCATGATCTGCCAGCGCGATTCGAGGTTGGGATTGAACCAGGCCCGCCGCACCACAGTCACCCCTGGCGTGCCGGATCGCGAAGCATTGAACGCCTGCACCACCGACGCGATATAGGCCGCCGCAGACCCGGCCGTGGTGGAGTTGCGTCCGTCGAACACGACCTGCACTGCGGCGTTCTGGCCGCTTTCCAGATTTCGGTCGAAGTCGGCGGGAATGGTGACGACCATCAGCACTTTCTGCCGGTCGATCAGGCGCGCGATCTGGTTGGCGTTGTCCAGCGTGGCCTGGCGGGAGAATACGCCGGTGCCGTCCAGCCGGGCGATCAGTTCGGTCGCGGCCTGCCCCCGGCTCTGGTCCAGCAGCGCATAAGGCACATGCTGGAGATCGAGCATCGCGCCATATCCGAACAGCAGCGTCTGGATGAAGGCCGGAGCGAAAAGGATGATACGGTTGGCCGGATCCTTGAACAGCGCCAGCACTTCCTTGCGGAAGAGGAAGGCAATTGCGCCCAGCCATGCCAATGTTCGGTTCATCGGCTCAGTCCAGTCGCTTGCGCAAGGTGCGGCGGGTGAGGATCGTCAGGATCGCGATGTAGCCCATCAGGATCAGACTGTTGCTGGCCACCATGCCCCAATCGGTTCCGGCGAGAAAAAGCGTCTTGATCACGCCCATGAAGTGCGTGGCCGGCAGGATTTGGGCCACCACCTGCACGGCGACGGGAATGTTCCGCAAGTCGAACACGAAGCCGGACAGCATCAGCGCGGGCATGAAGCTGGTCAGCAACGCCACCTGGCTGGCGGCGAACTGGTTGCGCGTCACCCCGGAAATCAGCAGGCCGACCAGCAGCGACACCAGCAGGTAGAGGAAAGAGACGAGGATGATCGCCAGCATCGATCCCCGGATCGGCACATCGAACAGGAATACTGCGGCCAGAAGGCACATCGTCAGGTCGATCAGCCCGATCACGATGTAAGGCGCCAGTTTCGCCAGCACGAGCTCCAGTGGGCGCACCGGCGTGACGAACAGCGCCTCCAACGTGCCGCGCTCCCACTCGCGCGCGATCAGCAGCGAACTGAGGAAGGCGCCCACCAGCGTCATGATGAGAACGACTAGGCCAGGCACCAGATACCAGCGGCTGTTGCCTTCCTCATTGAACCAGGTCCGCGTCATCAGCGTGACCGAACCACCGGATGCCGTCGCGCCGCCTCGATCCGCCTGCCGCGCCACGGCCACTCCAACGGCGCCCTGGATATAGGCTTCCAGCGTTTGGGCCGTTGTCGAATCGACGCCGTTCAAGATGAGCTGGATCTCCGCCCCGCCCTTCACCTGCCGACTGGCGAAATCGTTGGGGATCTGAACGATGGCGTCCACCTTGCCCTCGCGAAGCATGCGGCTTGCCTGCTCCATGGTTTCGACATCGATGGGATCGAGATAGGCTGAACCGCGCAGGCCCGAGACGATTTCGCGCGCGCCGGCGGAACGATCCTGCATCACCAGCGCCACCGGCGCATTCTTGACGTCGAACGAGAGGCCGAACCCGAACAGCAGGATCAGCGCGACCGGCAACAGCAGGCCCACCATCAGGTTGCTGCGATCGCGGAGCATCTGGCGCGTTTCCTTGCGCACCAAGGCGGTCAACCGGGTGAGGAAGGCGCTTTCGGTGCGGTCGTCGCTCATGCCGCGGATTTCTCCCCGGCTTCATGCGCCCTGCCCTGCTCGACGATGGCAATGAAGGCCTGGTTCATGTCGCCAACGCTGTCGCCGCCGGCCTGCTCGCGCACTTCCTGCGGCGTGCCGAGGGCCAGCATATGGCCCGCATCCTGAATGGCGATGCGGTCGCAATATTCCGCCTCTTCCATGAAGTGCGTGGTCACGATCACCGTCACGCCCGATTGCGACAGCGAGGTGATCGTACGCCAGAACGCCCGCCGCGCGATCGGGTCGATCCCGCTGGTCGGCTCGTCCAGAAACAGGATTTCCGGTTCGTGGACCAGCCCGGCCGCCATGGCGAGGCGTTGCTTGTAGCCATGCGGCAGGGCTCCGCTGGTCGCCGCCGGATCGAGCCCGAACTGATCGAGAATGGCCTGAACGCGCTGCTTCAGTTCGTGGCGGCGCAGGCCGTAGGCGCCGCCGAAGAATTCCAGGTTCTCCCGCACCGAGAGGTTGGCGTAGAGAGAGAACTTCTGCGCCACATAGCCGATCCGTCGCCGCGCTTCCGCCCGGGCGGAGCGTAAGTTGACGCCCGCCACTTCCAGCGTACCGCTAGTCGCCGGCAGCAACCCGCAGAGCATGCGAAAGGTCGTGGTCTTCCCCGCGCCATTGGGGCCGAGCAGACCGAATATCTCACCCCGCCGCACATCGAACGAAGTATTGGCGACGGCGGTGAAGTCCCCGAAACGGCGCACCAGATCGCGAACGTGGATCACATTGTCACCGTCCGATGATGAAGCATCGGCATCCACCCGTACTTCAGGCTTCGCGGTCTCCGCAGGCGCCGCGCTTTTTCCCGCCCCATCATGCTGACGCAGCAGGAGCATGAAGGCGTCCTCCAGTTCCTCCTCCCGCGGTTCGGCCGACTGACCTTGCAGGAGATCGTCCATCGTTTCGACCGGACTGTCGGGTTGGCGAATGAAGCGCACTGCACCGCCGCGCGGCACCGCATCCACCACTTTGTCCGGCGCATCGATCAACCGGGCCTGCAGATCACGCGCTGGAGTGTCGGGAGGGGGTGAGACCACATATGTAAGCCCATGCGCCTTCGCGGTGATCGCCTGCGGCTTGTCCTGCGCGAGCAGGCGTCCATGGTCCATCACCAGCACTTCGTCGCAGCGCCCTGCCTCATCCATGTAGGCCGTGCTGACGAGCACGCTGAGACCATCCGATTCGATCAGCTGCTCGATGATCTGCCACAAGTCTCGGCGGGAGAGCGGATCGACGCCGACGCTCGGCTCGTCCAGCAGCAGCAGGTCCGGCACCCGCACCAGAGTGCAGGCAAGGCCCAGCTTCTGCTTCATCCCGCCGGAGAGGTTGCCCGCCGCGCGGTCGGTAAAGCGGGCCATGTCGGTCATGTCCAGCATGCGCTTGAAGCGTTCGGCGCGCACTTCCAGCGGCACGCCGTGGAGATCGGCATAGAGGTCCATGTTTTCCTGCACGGACAAGTCTTCGTAGAGCCCGAAACGCTGCGGCATGTAGCTGATGCGGTTCTGCACCGCCTGCGGATCGGCGGAGACATCGATGCCCAGCACTTTCAGCGCGCCGCCGTCGGGCTTCAGCAAGCCGGTCATCATGCGCATAAGCGTGGTCTTGCCCGCGCCATCCGGCCCCACCAGCCCCGTGATCGTGCCCGCCCGCAACGAGAACGTCAGATCGTGAACGGCATCGAATGGCTTGCCGTCCGGACCGTCGAAGACCTTTCGCAGGCCTTCGCAGGCGACGGTGAAATCGCTCACCTTGTTACGATCCCGACCTGGCGGCACCCGCATCGATCCGAACCGTCACCGGCTGGCCCAGCCGCAAACGCCCCGTCTTGTCGTCCACTCGCACGCGCACTTCGTAGACCAGCGCGGTCCGCAGCGATTCGGTCTCCACCGATTTCGGAGTGAACTCCGCCACCGAAGAGATGTACCCCACCGTTCCCGGCACGGGCTGATCGGGAAAACTGTCGCTGGTGACGTCGGCGCGCTGGCCCATGCGGATACGGCCAAGGTCCGCCTCTTCCACAAAAACGCGGATCCACTTCGGGCTAGTCAGCGCCAGTTGGTAGACGGGCTTTTGAGGCGTCGCCATGTCGCCCACTTCCAGCAGGCGCGAACGGACGACGGCATCGGCCGGCGCCCGGAGTTCGCCCTGGTCGATCTGGTGATGGAGCAAGGCAAGTTGCGCATCCGCGCTTTTCACTTGCGCCTTGGCGGCGGCAATATCCTCTGCGCGTGGGCCCCGCGTCGCAAGATTCAGCGCCTCGGCGGCTTCCTTCAACTGCGCCGCGGCGACTTGCGATGCATTGCGCGCCTGATCGAGTTCCTGCGCGCTGACCGCGCGGCCGGACGTATTGGCCGATACCGACTGCGCGCGCTTGTAGTCGTCCGCCGCACGCGCTGCGCTGGCCTGGGCGGATTCGACCCTGGCGCGGGCCTGGGCGATATCCTCCGGCCGCGTACCGTTCTGCAGCTTCAGCAGGTTTTCCTGCATCGCGCTCATCTGCGCCTGGGCGTTGCGGGCCTGAAGCCCCAGCGTCACCGTGTCGAGGCGAGCCAGCACTTGCCCGGCCTTCACCGCATCGCCTTCCTCCACCGCCATCTGGACGATCCGGCCCGAACCGTCGAAGGCGAGCGATACCTGCCGGATATCGACATTGCCGTGGAGCACGATCGTATTGGGATCCTGATGGCTTCGCGTCAGCAACCAGACCAATCCAGCCACCAGCAGAACCGCAACGACCACTGCGGCGACCACGGATTTCTTCATCGACGTTCCTCAGCCAGGATCATGCAGCCGGTGCCCCCGGCGATCGGTTAAGTATGGACGCGATACCAACCACATACTGCCATCGCCTTGGCGCAAATCAATTCTTCTTTACGCATAGGGAAGATGGCGAGCCTGCCGCGCCCCTGCCCGCAAAACCACGTCGCAAAAATCTTATGGTGGGAAGATGTTTCCAACCGGGCGCAAAATCCTCTAGGCGCTGCCCCCATGCTGACGATCCGCGACATTACCGTCCGCCTTGGCGGGCGCACCATCCTCGACCAGGCCGCTGCCACGATCCCCAAGGACGGCAAGGTAGGCCTGATCGGCCGCAACGGCGCGGGCAAGTCCACGCTGGTAAAGGCCATCATCGGGCAGTTGGAGCCTGATAGCGGCTCGGTCGAAATGCCCCGCCGTGCCCGGCTTGGATACATCGCGCAGGAAGCGCCCACCGGCAATCAGACCGCCATCGGCGCGGTGCTGGACGCGGATGCGGAACGCACCGCCCTGCTCGCCGAAGCCGAAACCTGCACCGATCCCAACCGCCTTGGCGACCTGCATGACCGCCTGATCGCGATCGATGCCTACACCGCCGAAGCCCGCGCCGCGCGCATTCTGGTGGGCCTGGGTTTCGATGAGGAAATGCAGAACCGCCCGCTGGACAGCTTCTCCGGTGGCTGGAAGATGCGCGTGGCGCTGGCCGGCCTGCTGTTCTCGCAGCCCGACGTGCTGCTGCTCGACGAACCTTCGAACCACCTCGATCTTGAAGCGACGCTGTGGCTTGAAAACTTCCTCCAGACCTATCCCAAGACGCTGATCGTCATCAGCCACGAGCGCGACCTGCTGAACAACGTGGTCGATCACATCCTGCATCTCCAGCACGGCAAGCTGGCGCTTTATCCCGGCACGTACGACAGCTTTGAGCGCATTCGGGCCGAGCGTGCTGCTCAGGCCGCTGCGGCACGGGCGAATCAGGAGGCGCAGCGCAAGAAGCTGGCCGACTACGTGGCGCGCAACTCCGCACGCGCTTCCACCGCGAAGCAGGCCCAGTCGCGCGCCAAGATGCTGGCAAAGATGCAGCCGATCGCGTCGATGATGGACGATCCCTCGCTCAGCTTCGATTTCCCCAGCCCCAACGAGCTGCGTCCGCCTCTCGTCACGCTGGACCTTGCCGCCGTGGGCTACGAGGCTGAAAAACCGATCCTGCGCCGCCTGAACCTGCGCATCGATCCCGAAGACCGCATCGCCCTGCTTGGCCGCAACGGTAACGGCAAGACCACGCTGGCACGCCTGCTGGCCCGCCAGCTTGAGCCGATGGAGGGTTCGCTTTCCTTCTCGCCCAAGATCCGCATCGGCTATTTCACCCAGTATCAGGTGGAGGAATTGCCGTCCGGTTCTACCCCGCTGGAACTGATGACGCGCGCCATGACCGACAAGCCGCCAGTCGCCGTGCGCGGGCAGCTTGGCCGCTTCGGTTTTTCGGGCAACCGGGCGACGGCGGAAATCGGCACGCTTTCGGGCGGCGAGCGTGCGCGTCTGGCGCTAGCGCTGGTCACCCGCGACGCGCCGCACATGCTGATCCTCGACGAACCGACCAACCACCTGGACGTCGACGCGCGCGAAGCGCTGGTCCAGGCGCTCAATTCGTTCGAAGGTGCTGTGATCCTGGTCAGCCACGACCGTCACATGGTGGAATTGGCCGCCGACCGTCTGGTACTGGTCGATCAGGGCACGGCGACCAACTACGACGGTTCGATGGAGGATTACATCGACTTCGTGCTCGGCCGTAACCAGCCCAAGGGCGACGGCGCGGCGGGCGGAAGCAAGCCGGCGCGCAAGTCCGGTGCAGTCGCGCGTGAAGAACTCAAGGCCCTGCGCAAGAAGGTCTCCGAGACGGAAACGCGCATGAAGCGTATCCAACAGCAGTTGGACGCGCTGGACGCCGTGCTCGCCGATCCGGCCACCGCCAAGGGCGATCTCGCCAAGCTCAATATCGGTGAGATCGGCAAGCGACGCACTCAGGCCGCCAGCGAACTGGAACTGGCCGAAGCCGGCTGGTTCGAGGCAAGCGAGGCCATGGACGAGTACATGGGAGGTAATGCGTGAGCGTAGCCTTCCGGCGTGACGGCGACGAGGAGCATCTTGAACCCAAGTTCGAAGTGCCGATCCCGCCGGGGCCGAACCTCGTCACCGTTGACGGCCTTGCGTTGATCCATGCCCGCATCGCGGCGCTGGAGGCGGAAGTTCCGACGCTGACGGATGAAACGGCGCTCAATACCGCGAAGCGGGATTTGCGCTATTGGCGCAAGCGGCTGGCGACGGCGGAAGTGCAGCCTGCGCCTTCGGGCGACGTGGCGATGTTCGGCCACTGCGTGCGGTTCGCGCTGAACGGCAAGGAACGGGAAGTTCGCATCGTCGGGCATGACGAGGCGGATCCGGCCAAGGGTGCCCTCGCCTTCACCGCCCCGCTCGCGCGCGCTTTGCTGGGAGCGGAAGTGGGTGAGTTCGTCGATTTCAACGGACAGGAAGAGGCCATTGAGGTGCTGGCGCTGAGCGCCTGAGCTTCGGAGTCTAAACTCAAACTGCCTGTTTTTGCGGGGCTCGTCAGCCTGACAATATCACATCGTCGCCCCCGCGAAGGCGGGGGCCCCGCTTCCTTCGCGCTCCGGCAGCAGAAAAGCGGGATCCCCGCCTTCGCGGGGATGACGGGGTTTGGATTTCAGAGGTTGGGTTAGCTCTTTCCTGCGGCTGAAATTCGACCTTCCGGCTCCCACAAGCGCCGAAGTCCAACTCTTCCTGAAAACGCCAGCCAAAGAAAAAGGCGGGGAACTTGCCCCCGCCTTCATCAATTCCTCAGTCCTCAGGACTGCCAGTTGCCCTTCTTGGGCTTCTTGTGGAACGGCTTGCCGCCACCACCGCTACGCTCGGGACGAGCGCCGCCGGTCGGGCGGGGCTGGTAGCCACCACGACCACCTTCTTCACGGCCATGCGGCTTGCGACCGCGACCCTGCGGGCCTTCACGGTCACGGCGACGATCACGGGCCACCTCGCGCGGGGTGTCCTGCGCCTGCACGATGCGGATAGTGTTCTCCACGTCGCCGCTGTCGTCATGCGCGGTGCGCTCCACGGCGCGGACGAACTGCTCGGCCTGCGCGCGCGGGATCTGGAAGTAGGTTTCGTTGGCCATGATGCGGATCTGGCCAACCGCGTTGCGGGTGACGTGACCGCGACGGCACAGCAGCGGCAGGATCCAGCGCGGATCGGCGTTCTGCTGGCGGCCAACATCCATGGTGAACCACACGACATCGTCAAAGCCCGGACGCTGGCGCGCCTCGCGTGCTTCGGGGCTGTTGCCGATCAGTTCTTCAGGCTGCGGCATGGCGGCGCGATGCGCCTTGACCAGAGCCGCTGCCAGATCCTCGGCGCTCACCTTCTCAAGGATTTCGCGGGCGATCTCGCGATCTTCCTCGTCAGCCTCGACCGGGGCGAGCAGCTTTTCCATCAGGCGGCCACGGTCGGCCGCGCGGATGACTTCAGGCGTCGGAGCCGCAACCCATTCGGCCTCGATACGCGCACCGCGCAGCATGCCTTCCACGCGGCGACGGCGCGGGAACGGCACGACGATGACGGCGGTGCCCTTCTTGCCCGCACGGCCGGTGCGGCCCGAACGGTGCTGGAGGGTTTCGGCGTCGCGCGGGATCTCCACGTGGATGACGAGGCTGAGCGAGGGAAGATCGATGCCGCGAGCGGCAACGTCGGTGGCGACGCAGACGCGTGCACGCTTGTCGCGCAGCGCCTGAAGCGCGTTGTTGCGCTCATTCTGCGAATGCTCGCCGGACAGAGCCACGGCAGAGAAGCCACGCTCGGTCAGGGTCGAGTGCAGGTGCTTCACATTGTCGCGCGTGGCGCAGAACAGGATCGCCGTCTCTGCATCGTGAAGGCGCAGCAGGTTGACCACCGCGTTCTCGACGTCTGCCGGGGCAACGGTGACGGCTTGATAAGTAATGTCGCCATGGCCGCGATTCTCGCTCATCGTCGAGATGCGCAGCGCATCGGTCTGGTAGCGGCGGGCCAGCGCCTCGATCGGGCGCGGCATCGTGGCCGAGAACAGCAGCGTGCGACGGCTTTCCGGCATCGCGTCGAGCATTTCTTCAAGGTCTTCGCGGAAGCCCATGTCGAGCATCTCGTCGGCCTCGTCGAGGACGACGACGCGCAGCGCCGAGAGGTCGAGCTTGCCGCGTTCCAGATGGTCGCGCAGGCGGCCGGGAGTGCCGACGACGATCGTCGCACCGCGCTCAAGCTGCTTGCGCTCACGCACCGGATCCATGCCGCCGACGCAGGTAACGATGCGCGCGCCGGTCTTGCCGTAGAGCCATTCAAGCTCGCGGCTGACCTGCTGCGCCAGTTCGCGCGTGGGCGCGATCGCAAGAGCCAGCGGCGCTTCGGCGTAGGGAATCGAGCCGTCCGCCAGAAGTTCGTCGCTCATGGCGATGCCGAAGGCGACGGTCTTGCCCGAACCGGTCTGCGCGGAAACCACGAGGTCACGGCCACGCGCCTCGGCTTCCGAAACGGCAGCCTGAACGGGGGTGAGCGACTCGTAGCCTTGTGCGGTCAGAGCATCGGCAAGAGGTTGGGGGAGCTGGGAAAAAGTCATGAGTTTGTTGAATCGTCCTGTGCCGCTTGCGCGGTCTCATGGGGGGGTAATTTGCCGTGGAGTTTTGTGCGACCCTATGGTCCTTGAGGGCCCCATAGCGGAAAAATCCCGGTTTGGCGCGCTCCAATTTCACATTGACCATTCCAGCCCCTGCAAGACCGCATGAAAGACTGCGGAAATTCACCGCCGGCGCCGTCATGGCAAAGTCACGCAGGGCGCATAGTTGCGCCTCGCCAGCAAGGAGCCGCCCGAAACCGATGCCGTCCGAAACCAAGCGTCTTTTGGCCTCGATCCACGATGTGGGCCCCGGCAGCGAACGCGCCGTACTGCAATTGGCCGACATTCTCGAAATGCGGCTGGGCGGCCCGAATTTCGCCATGCTGGTGGTGCCCGACCACTGGGGACAGCATCCGCTGGCGAAGGACAGGGCCTTTCAGGCAAGACTGCGCCGATGGTCCGAACGCGGGATCGAAATGTTCGTGCATGGCTGGTTTCACAAGGACATGGCCGAACATTCCGATGCCGCCGCGCGTTTCAAGGCCAAGCATATGACGGCCGGCGAAGGCGAGTTCCTGGGACTGGACGATGCCACCGCGCTCAATCGCATGCTGGAAGGCAAGGCGCTGGTCGAAGATGTGATCGGGCGCGAAAGCGCCGGGTTCATCGCCCCGGCCTGGCTCTATGGCGAAGGCGCGCGCGCGGCGTTGCGCAAGGCGGACTTCGCGATCGCCGAGGATCATTGGCGGGTGTGGGACGCATCGACCGACCAAGTGCTGGCCAAGGGGCCGGTGATCACCTGGGCCAGTCGCTCCACAATGCGCACGGCATCCTCGCTGGCCTTCGCGGGGCTGGCCAGAGCCGCGCTGGGCGCATTGTCCACGGTTCGAATCGCCGTCCATCCCGGGGATGTGACGAAGACCTCGCTGCTCGACAGCATCGATACGACCCTGCGCCGCTTCGCCGCCACCCATCGGCCTGCACGCTATGCGGATCTGCGCATTCGTCCGTAGCCCGGATGACTCTTTCAATACGGTTTTCCGTCCGGGAGGTGACTGCGACACCGCCGTCACGAACCCGACATCGAACGCACAGTAACGCCGCCCCGAAGGGTCTTGCCACGAACGGAAATTGTACGCGCCGACTGCGGATGGAGGCAGGCGGCGACGTCGGGGGAAATATGAAGGACAAGCTCAGGATCCTGATACCGATCCACAGCCTCGATCCGGGCGGTGTGGAGCGCGTGGCGCTGGGGCTCGCCATGCAATGGGATCGTGCGGGGCACGACGTGACGATCGTGCTTGGCCGTTCGGGCAGCAGCCATCTCACCAGCGCGCCGCCGCTGGACTACTGGCAGTTGCCGTCGCCGTTCCCGACCGCATCCTGGGAAACTCCCTGGATGATCCACAGCCTCTACAATTGCCTGCTGGAACGCCGGGCTGACGTGCTGTTCCTTCCCGGAAACACGTACGCCATCGTCGGCGCGGCGATGCGGGTCATGCTGCGCGAACAGTCGCCGCCGATGGTCCTGAAGGTCAGCAATGCGCTGCACCGGCCGGACATGCCGGCACTGCTGAGGCAGGGCTACGGCACATGGCTGCGGGCCCAGGGCCGGATGTTCGACCGTCTGGTGGCCCTTTCTGAGCCCATGGCGCGCGAAATCCGCGAAACCACGCAGGCGAGCGCCCGCCAGGTCGCCGTCATCGCCAATCCGATCCTCTCTCGCCGCCGGCTGACCGACCTTGGCAGGATAGAGCGCAAGCCGACATCGGTGTGGGGCACCCGCTATCTGACCGCCGGGCGGCTTGTCGCGCAGAAGAACCATGCGCTGATGCTGCGCGCTTTCGCCCGCGCAGCCCGCCCGGGCGACACGCTGACGATCGCCGGCGAAGGGCCCGAACGCGCGGCAATCGAGCGTCTTTCCAACGAACTGGGTATCGCCGCCCAGGTGCGCCTGCCCGGCCATCTTGCCAGCGTGGACCCCTTGCTTGCCGAAGCCGACGCCTTCGTTCTCAGCTCCGATTACGAGGGGCTGCCCGGCGTCGTGGTGGAAGCATTGGCGAGCGGGCTGCCGGTGCTCTCCACCGACTGCTGCGTGTCGATGGCCTGCCTGCTGGAAAGCGGCCGCACCGGCCTGCTCGTCCCCACTGGCGACGAGGCCGCATTTGCCGATGGCCTGGCGAAGATCCGCGAGCTGCCGGGCGATCCCGCCCGCGCCCGGACCGTTGCCGCCCGCTACGAAATCGAGGGTGCCGCACATCGATACATAGACCTCATGGACAGACTGCGTCGCGAGGACGAGCGCAGCCGCCAGCGCCTGCTTGATGAAAGCGCCTGGCTGCCGCCCTCCAACTGGCAACGCACTTTCTGAGCGCCCACCCCCGGAGAACTGCGTGACCGATACCGTCGCTGCCCTGGCGCCCCAAGCCCCGGCAATCCAGCTTACCCCACAGGACCGCGCCCCCAATCGGGGACGACAGGCCCTGTTCTCCATCGTGCTGTCCCTCGCGGTAATCGTTGCCGTCGTCCACGAGATGGGCGGGCTGGAAATTGCCAAGATGCAGGCCATGCTGCCCACCAGCATCGGATTCTGGCTGGTTTTCGCGGCCGGCTATCTGGTGACGCCGGCCAGCGAATGGCTGATCTTCCACCGTCTCTGGGGCATTCCGCCGGGCGGCATGCTCGCGCTGATGCGCAAGAAGATCTACAACGAACTGCTGCTCGGCTATCTGGGCGAGGCCTACTTCTACACCTGGGCGCGCAAGCGCGTGTCGTTGACCGCGGCGCCGTTCGGCGCGGTGAAGGACGTGGCGATCCTTTCGGCCATGACCGGCAACGGCGTGACCATGCTGCTGGTGGCGATCATGCTGCCGGTGGTGGGGATGACCCGGCTCGGCCTCGATTCCCGGATGCTGAGCTATTCGCTGGCGATCCTGCTGGCCATCTCGGCCGTGGCCATGGTGTTCCGTCGCAAGGTATTCACCCTGCCCCGCACCGACCTTGTGATGATCACGCAGGTCCATCTTGCCCGCATCGCCTTCACCACCCTTTCCAACGCGATCATGTGGCACATCGTCCTGCCGCAAGTGCCGCTTAGCTGGTGGCTGTTCCTCGCGACCCTGCGCCTGCTGGTCTCGCGCCTGCCGCTGATGCCCAACAAGGACCTGCTGTTCGCCGGATTTGCCGTCCTGGCCCTGGGGCACGAGGGCGACATCGGCGCCTTGATGACGCTGATGGCCGGGCTGCTGCTGGCAACGCATCTGGTACTGGGCGCTCTCCTCGCCATCCGTGACCTTGCCACGCCGGAGGCCCGCGCATGACCCTTTCCCTGCTGCTCCCGCTTGCCGCCGCCGCGATGATCCCCTCGACGCCCGATCTGGGCAAGGCCGAAGGCCAGTGCCGCCCGAATGAACGCGGGCCGGCCTTCGAGGTAGAAGTCCAGGGCCTCAAGGACCGCACCGGCAAGCTCAAGCTGGAAGTCTATCCCGCCAACGAGACGGACTTCCTGGCCGATGACAACGTGCTGGTGAGTGCGGGCAAGACCTTCCGCCGCGTGGAAGTGCCGGTGCCCGCCAGCGGCACGCCCAAGCTTTGCGTGCGCCTGCCCGGCCCCGGCACTTTCGCCGTCAGCCTGCTGCACGACCGGGACAACGACCGCAAGTTCAACTGGCGGATCGACGGCATCGGCTTTTCCCGAAATCCGAAGCTCGGCTGGGGCAAGCCCAGCGTGCGCAATGTCGCGACCACGGCCGGCAGCGGGATCACGCCGCTGCAGATCGTGATGAACTATCGCAGCGGGCTGGGTGTCGCCCCGCTGAAGCAAGGCAAATAAGGGTCGTTATCGCATGAAGATCGTCGACGTCTGCGCCTTCTACTCGCCGCAGGGTGGCGGGGTGCGAACTTATGTCGAACAGAAGCTGCGCATCGGACCGGCGCTGGGGCACGAGATCGTGATCCTCGCCCCCGGTGACGAGGACGCGGTGATCGAACGCGGCCCCGGCGCGCGGATCGTGACGCTGAAGAGCCCGCGCTTCCCGCTCGACCGCAAGTACTGGTATTTCAACGAGGCACCGCGCCTGCACGCCGCGCTGGATGCGCTGGCGCCGGACTTCGTGGAGGCGACCTCACCCTGGCGCAGCGCCGGGCTGGTCGCGGACTGGAATTCGCCGACGCCGCGTAGCCTCGTCATGCATGCCGATCCGCTTTCCGCCTATGCCTATCGCTGGCTGGGCGACGTGTTCTCCCGCCAGACCATAGACCGGCAGTTTTCCGTGTTCTGGGAACACTTGCGCCGCAATTCACGCCGTTACGACTATGTCGTCTGCGCTAATAGCGACCTTTCCCGCAGGCTCGACGAAGGCGGCGTACAGCACACCATCACGATCCCGATGGGCGTGGAAGCCAATCGCTTCTCGCCCGTCCATCGCGACCCGGCATTGCGCGCGCGGCTGCTTGCCGATTGCGACCTGCCCGAAAGCGCCGCGCTTCTGCTCGGTATCGGCCGCCTGGCGCCGGAGAAGCGCTGGCCCATGGTGATCGATGCGGTGAGCATGGCCAGCCAGCAGAGCCCGATCGGCCTTGTCATGCTAGGCGAAGGGCGCGAACATCGCACGATCCTGCGCCATATCGCCGGCAACCCGCATGTGCGCCTGTTCGCGCCGGAGCGGGACCGCGCTGCCTTCGCCCGGATCATGGCCAGTGCCGACGCGCTCGTCCACGGCTGCGAGGCGGAGACCTTCTGCATGACCGCCGCCGAGGCGCGCGCCAGCGGCGTGCCGGTGATCGTTCCCGACGCGGGCGGAGCGGCCGATCATGCGCGGGACGGTGCTGGCCGCGTTTATGCCGCCGCCGATGTTCATTCGGCAGCTGGTGCCATCCGCAAAGTGGTGCACGATCGCCCTCGTCCGACCGCCACGGCACGGACGATGGACGAGCATTTCGTCGATCTCTTCGCTGCTTACGAAGCCAGCCTCATCACCCGTCGCCGGGCAGCTTGAGCCCAAACAGGCCTTCTTCACCGCTGGGCAAGGATTAGTCTCAACGACCTCGTCGCCCCCGCGAAGGCGGGGTCCCCGCTTTTTTCCGGCGGGGCAAACAGGTCGCGGGGTCCGCGCCTGCACGGCGACGACGGGCTTCGGGTATCAATGGTTGGGCATTCTGCGCATGCCCCCTCTACTTGGCTGGCTGCGTTTCCCAGCCTCCGCCCAGCGCGAGGAACACCGAAATCTGATCGTCCACCAACGTCGCTTCGGCCGTGGCGTGCGCGACTTCGGCATTGGCAAGATTGGCCTGTGTGGTCAGCAGGGACAGCAGATCGCTGCGGCCGAAGCGGAACAGCTTGGCTGCCTGCGCCTGCGAAACGCCAGCGCTGCGGGTCGCACTGCCCAGAGCAGCGGCACGGTCCGTATCGCGCGCATAAGTCTCCAACGCCGTCTCCGTACCACGCAGGGCGTCCAGCACAGTGGCATCGAACTTGGCGAGATCGACGTCCACTTGCGCGTTCGCCGCATCGATCCGTGCCTTCACCAGCGGGCGGTTCGGGAAGCTCCAGTTCAGCAGCGGGCCGAAGCTGAAGCCGAAGCTGTGCGTCTTGCCCAGGTTCTCCAGCTTGCCGTCGTTGATGATGCCGCCGCCGATGCTGACGGTGGGATAGAGGTCCGCCGTGGCGACGCCGATGCGGGCCGTATCGCCGGCAATCGTACGCTCCGCCTGGCGAATGTCCGGGCGCCGCCGGATCATCGCCGCACCGTCACCGATCGGCATCGGATTGCGCAGCGTCGGCAGCTGCGAACAGCTTTCCACCTCCACCGGGTAATCGGCAGGCGGTTTTCCCAGCAGCGTAGCCAGCAGATAGAGCGCCGCCTTGCGCTTGGCGGCGAAGGCCGGAAGGCTTGCCTTGCTGGTTTCGACAGCAGTGCGGGAGCGGCTGACGTCGAATGCCGTGCCGCGTCCGCCGCGCTGAAGCCGCGTGGTGGCAGTCAGCGTCTGCTGCTGAAGCGCGATCACTTTCTCGACCGTCGCCTGCTGATAGTTCGCGGCACAGACGTCGGCATAGGCCTTTGCCGTGGCGGCGGCGACGCTGATGCGCACGGCGTCGCGCGCGGCTTCCACCGCCTCGCGATCGGCAAGGCTGCTCTCGATGGCGCGCCTCAGCTTGCCATTGAGGTCGAGCGGGTAGCTGACCGAGAAGCCAAGGTCGTAGGTCAGGACGCCCGGCATGTTGGTGCCGGCCGAGGTGGTCGTATAGTCGCGCTCAAGATCGGCGTCAGCCAGCACCGAAGTGCTCAGTGCCTTCTGCCCGACATATTCGCGCACCACCGCATCGGCCTTGCGCAAGTTGGCATCGGCCGCGCGCAAATTGGCGTTGGCTTCCAGCGCCTGCTCGATCAGCCCGTCCAGGCGCGGATCGTCATAGAGGCGCCACCAGCGGTCGGGCAACGGATCCTGCGAGAAATAGGAGCCCTGCCCGGATGCGAATGGGCCATTGGCGGAGGGCGCCGTTGCCGCCGAATGCTCCGGCGGCTTGTAGTTCGGCCCGGCCACGCAGCCAGCCAGCAGCGCCATCGCGCCAAGCGAGGCGGCACCAAGAAGTCGAGCTGGCTTGATCACTTGGCAGGCTCCGCCGATGCGTTGGCAGTCGTCGTTGGCGCCGGCGTCGCGACGGCTGCGGCAGGCGGCTGCTTGCCTTTGGCAGCGGGTTGGTCATGCTGCTCGATCGTCACCGTGGCGGTACGGCCCGCGATCAGGCGCACGTCCTTGGGCACATCGGTCAGGCGCACGCGCACCGGGATGCGCTGGGCCAGCCGGACCCAGGTGAAAGTCGGCTCCACGCTGGGAAGTAGGTTGCGGGAATCGCTGCGGGTGGTGTCGTTGATACCGGCGGCAATGCTTTCGACGACACCCTTCAGCGGCCGGCTTTCGCCCATCAGCACCACGGTCACCGGTGCGCCGACATGGATGTGCGGCAGCTTGGTTTCCTCGAAATAGCCTTCCACGCGCACGGAATCGCGGTCGATCAGTGCCATGGCCTGGCTACCGGGCGCCACGTAGTCGCCGGGGTGCAGGTCCAGGTTGGTGACGGTGCCGTTGACCGATGCGCGGACATTGGTGCGTTCAAGGTCCAGCTTGGCCTTGTCCAGCGCGCTCAGCGTCTGGTCCAGCGCGGCACGCGCAGTGGCGACGGCGGCGACGTTCTGCTCATGGCTTTCGGTCGCAACCAGATCGCCCAGTGCCAGGTCGCGCGCGGCCTCGCGCTGCGCCTGCCCCAGCTTGGCCTGGGCGCTGGCCACGGCCGCCTGCGCCGCTTGCATGGCCAATGTGTAGCGGGGCCGATCGATCACGAACAGCAGGTCGCCCGCCTTCACCTCCTGGTTGTCGCGCACTTCCACCGAGGTGACGAGACCGCCGATATCCGGGGTGACGCGCACGACGTCTGCACGGACGCGGCCGTCACGGGTCCACGGGCGGTTCTCGTAATGGTTCCAAAGCCAGATCGCCACCAGGGCGGAGATGACGACAAGCGCGAGGGTAGCGAGGCTCGGGGCTATCCGGGCAAACAGGTTCTTCATTGGCGGAAACCGATCAGCGGAGCGGCCCAGACCAGAAGCCCGAGCACAAGGATATAGAGGCACAGGTCAACCGCCGCACGATACGCGAAAAGGCGGTAGAAACCCACGAGATTGGCGAGGCGCATCAGTGCGAGCGTGATGATCGAGGCGATCACGGCCAGCACCAGCAAGGTCGGCACGAAAACCCCGCCGAAGGAAATTTCCCCGTTCATGCCGCCAGCCTTTCGATGGGCGCGGCATCCGGGAAGATGTTGCGCCGCAGGCTTACGAGCGCGAGCGCGCCGGAACGGGCAGCTTCCCGGTCGCCATCGCGCAGCACGGCATCCAAGGCCACGTCGATGTCCTGAAGCAATTCGGGATCGGCGGGCGCCGGGCGGTCCGGCACCAAGCTGCGGTAGTACTCGCCCACGCGGCGAAGCACGGCGGTCAGCGGCGCGCTGCGTTCGGGCGACATGTCCAGGCGCAGTTCGCGCAGTTCGCCGATGGCGATGCCGGTGCGCAGATCTCGCAGGGCATCGTAGAGCGGCTTTCCGGGAGAACGGCCGGCCATCGCAAGGCGCGGTGCAAGTTGGGCGATACGGTCGAGCATACGGTTGATCCAGGCGCGCACGTCAGGCGGCGCCATGAGGTTGGAGCGTTCGGCAATGTCCACCCAGCCTGCGCGCAATGTGCGGCGGATGGCGGATTCCGCGCCTGTCGAGCTGAGCAGGCGGATCATGACAATGGCGTAAAGGATGCCGGTAAGCTGGGCGAGCGAGCCGTTCATGTAGCTGGCGAACCCGCCGACATACCGATCCGCCACCAGGACGGGCGATCCCAAGCCCAGCAACAGCGGCACGGCAATGCCGCCATAGCGCGGCGATTGCATCAACATCCCCAGCATCAGCAGCATCGGCGCCATGGCCGCGGCGAACTGAAGATAACCGTCGAGCCGGGGTAGCAGGACGAAGCCGTAGAGCAGGCCCAGCAAGGTCGCGATGAACGTGCCCACGAAGAACGAGCGCAGCGGGGCCAGCGGATCGGGCGCAGCGGCGAAAAGCGCGGTGAAGACGCCGGCCAGCATGATCGCCGTGCCGCCATCGTGCCAGCCGCTGTAGATCCACATCACACAGCCCAGCACGATCGTGATGAAGGCGCTGAGCGCGCCGCGAATGGCGCCCCCGAAATCGAGGTGAAGCTCCCGCCCGCGCCGGCCTTCCAGCAGTTCGGCCGCGCGGTCGCTTACCGGGCGGATCGTCGGCGAGGCCAACTGGTCGGCAAGATCACGGCAATCGCGATGCGCGCCGATCAGGGTGGCAAGGCGCGAAAGCAGGCTGAGCAGGATGAGATCGTGCCATGAGGCCCCTTCTCCCACCAGCGGCTCCAGCGCCTTGCAACGCAAGCACAGGGCTTCGGCTTCGGCGGTACGCTGGGCAATCGGCATCGTGTCCAGCCGGCCGAACCAACCACGCGTATCGGCCAACAGGCCAACCACTTCGGACGGGCCGCCGCCGGCTTCGTGAAGCTGGGCAATACGATCGGCCACTGCTGCGCCCAGCGGCATGATCATCGAAAGCTGGTCCTGCAGCGCGCGCACCGTACGAATGCGCGGCGCGATCCGCGTACTCTCGTAAGGCAGGTGCGTCGAAAGCTGGTGCAGTTCCGTCACGTCAAGCGCCAGTCGGCGACGCTCGCGATCCACCGCCGGGTCCACATCGATGTGCAGCGAATCGCGCGACCAGCGCTCGGCATCCGTCAGGATCGTCGAGACGCGCTGGAGCATGAAGGCGGATACCGACTGCGGCAGCACCAGCGCATGCACGAAGCTGCCGCAGAGGATGCCGATGGTGATTTCCTGCACACGCAGCGAAGCGGTGGTGAAGATCAGCTGCGGCGTATCGACACTGGGCAACACGATCAGCACCGCCGTATAACCGGCGAGGACCGAGGCATAGGAGCGCGGCGTGCGGTCCAGCAGAGAGACGAACACGCAGATCGCCAGCCAGCTGGCAATCGCCAATGTCAGCAATTCGGGCGCGTTCACCAGCGGCGGCACCATGATGACGGCCATGGCGGCACCGACGAACGTGCCCACCACGCGAAACATCGCCTTCGACACGACCGCGCCGGCCAGCGGCTGCGCGACAATGTAGGAGGTAAGGAAAGCCCAGTAAGGCCGGTCCAGCCCGATCGACAGCGCGATATAGACGGCCAGGATCGCGGCGAGGTACGCCTTTACCGAAAACAGCGCTGCATCAAATCCAAAGCGCTTGGTCATGGTTTGCCGCTGCTTTCGGCCACGCGAGCAGCGATCCGATCGAGAACCGCCACCGTGGTTTCAAGGTCTTCATCAGAAATGCCATCGAGGAGGCTCGCGCGCAATGCATTGAGACGCGTATCGATTCTTTCTGCCAGCGCCTCCCCCTCCGGGGTCAGCGCAAGGTGCTTGGCGCGGCGATCAGTCTCGTCGGCAATCCGTTCGATCAGGCCGGCGCCTTCCAGCAGGTTCAGCGTTCGCACCAGCGAGGGTTCGGTGACGCCGACGACGCGGGCAAGCTCGCTCTGGCGGACCGTCTTGCCCAGCCGCAACAAGTGCACGAGCGCCCAGCCCGAGGAATTGGATATCCCGAGCGATGAAAGCGCGTCGTCCGCCAGCTGTCGCCATGATCGCGACACCGGCGCCAGCCTTTCGGCAAACGCCCGCTCGCGCAATCGTCTTTCCTGCCGTCGTTCCTGCATGGGCGGGTAATTAGCACGCTAACTAATGCCCGCAAGTCACCCGAACGGAGATATTATTGCAAGTAACGCAAGCCAATCGGCAATTGCACCTGCTGCGATTGCGAACATAGCGAGGTTCGGGAATCGCCCGAAGCCAGCGCGACGAAATATGTCCGCCGATCCGGGGGCTGGTGCAAACCGGCGCGCGCCGTTAAGCCTCCGGAAAATCGGTCGCTCTCAATCCGCCCTTTGCTGGAGATCGCGCTTGCGTCGCCTCACGCCTTTTCACCGAATCACTGCTCTAGCCCTCGCCCTGGCCCTGGTCGTTCCGCCCGCGGCACAGGCAGAGGCGCCGGCGAATGTTGCCGCTGCGAAGGCAGACCGTCCGCAGCAGTGGGGTCTTGCAAAACACGCCATGGTCGCTGCCGCCAACCCGCTCGCGGTAGAGGCAGGGGTCGAAGTGCTGCGCAAGGGCGGATCGGCGGTCGATGCGGCAGTGGCGATCCAGGCCGTGCTGGGATTGGTGGAGCCGCAAAGCTCCGGCCTTGGCGGCGGCGGGTTCATGATCTTCTACGATGCGAAGACGCGACAGGTGACCGCCTATGACGGGCGCGAGAAAGCCCCCTCCGGCGCGACCAACCGCCTTTTCGTGGATGACGCAGGCAAGCCCATTCCCTTCTACGATGCCGTGCTTGGCGGCATTTCCACCGGCGTACCCGGCGCCATCGCCATGCTGGACATGGCCTATCGCGATCATGGCAAACTGGAATGGGCCGGCCTGTTCGACAAGGCGCATGCGCTTGCGGAAGACGGCTTCATCGTCAGCCCCCGCCTTGCCGGGATGATCCAGTCGCGCGCGCCGCAGGCCTCTTCGCCCGATGCTGTGCGCTATTTCACCAAGCCGGACGGTTCCCGCTACATCGCCGGCGACCGGCTGCGCAACCTGGCCTATGCCCAGACGCTGGAACGGATCGCCAGGTTCGGCGCCTCCGGCCTGCTCACCGGCCCGGTCGCGCAGGACATCATTGCACGCCTGCACGAAGGCCCGCGCCCCAGCACGATGACGCTGGCCGATCTGGCGTCCTACACGCCGCGTTCGGGGCCAGCGCTGTGCAATCCCTACCGCACCTACGTGGTCTGCACGCCCCAGGCACCCTCTGGCGGCCCGGGCCTGCAGATCGCACTTGGCGTGCTGGCCCATACCGACATCGACAAGCGCTCGCCCAAGGACGAGAAGGCATGGTTCCAGTTCGCCCAGGCCAGCCGCCTCGCCTACGCCGATCGTGATCGTTATGTCGGCGATCCCGCCTTCGTGAAAGTGCCGGTGGAAGGTCTGCTCGATCCCGAATACCTGGCCAGCCGCGCCGCGCTGATCGGTGAAAAGGCCGGCCCCGTCACCTTCGGCATGCCAAAGGGCGCGCCCGCTTATGGGCCGGATGCAACGGCGGAACCGGGTGGCACCAGCCACTTCGTGATCATCGATACGCAAGGCAATGTCGTCTCGATGACCACCACGGTCGAAAGCATCTTCGGATCGGGCCGCATGGTGGACGGGTTCTTCCTCAACAACCAGCTGACCGACTTCTCGTTCTCTCCCAACGACACCGACGGAGCGCCTGCCGCCAACGCCCCCGCGCCCGGAAAGCGTCCGCGTTCCAGCATGGGGCCGGCCATCGTGCTGACCCCGCAGGGCAAGTTCATGGCAGCTGCCGGATCGCCCGGCGGCTCGGCGATCCAGGCCTACAACCTCAAGGTGCTGGTGGCGCTACTGGACTGGAAGATGAACCCGCAGGACGCGGTTTCGCTGCCCAACCTGGTGGCCAAGGGCGATACCTACAGCGCGGATCTATTCCCCGATCCGATCATGACCGGCCTTGCCGCACGCGGCATGCCCCTCTCGACCAGCCGGGGCGAGGAATCGGGACTGCAGGCCGTGATCGTCACGCCCAAGGGCTATCTGGGCGGTGCCGATCCACGGCGTGAGGGCGTGGCCCGCGGATTCTGATCGACAGCACGAACAAGCTAAAGTTCGGCGTCTATTTCTGATACCTACGATGGTGTGACAGAACAGACTCCGAAAATCGCGGGCTCAGGCGGGAGCCTGGGCCTGGTGGCCGCCACCGCGCTGGTCATGGGCAACATGATCGGATCGGGCGTGTTCCTCCTCCCCGCCAGCCTGGCGCCATTCGGGTGGAACGGCGTAATCGGCTGGGTGGTGACGATCAGCGGGGCGCTGATCCTGGCCTACGTACTCAGCCGATTGACCCGCGCCCGTCCGCAGGCGGGCGGCCCGGCGGGGTTCGTTACCGATGCCTTCGGACCAACGGTCGGCTTCTTCATCAGCTGGATCTATCTCGTCTCCATGTGGACTTCCGTGGTGGCGATTGCCGTGGCCGCAGTCAGCTATCTTTCGGATATATTTCCACCACTCGGGAAGGGTGAACACATACCCGCCATCGCGGCCATGGCGCTGCTCTGGCTGATGGCCCTGATCAACTTGCGCGGCGCCCGCGCGGCAGGTGGCTTTCAGGTTGTGACGCTGGGCCTGAAGGTCATCCCCCTGATCGTCGTCGTCGTGATCGCCGTGATCGTGCTGAACGACGGCTTCGCCCAGATTGCCCCGCCTGCCCCCGGCAGCATCAGCTTCGGCGCCGTGAACGGTGCTGCCAGCCTGACGCTCTGGGCCTTGCTCGGCTTCGAAAGCGCCAGCGTCGCCGCGGCGCGCGTGCGCAATCCGGAAGTGAACATCGCCCGCGCCACGCTATGGGGCACGGGGCTAACCGGCATTCTCTACCTGATGGTCTGTTCGGCCATCGCGCTGCTGCTGCCGGTCGATCTCGCTGCGCATTCGGCGGCCCCTTTCGCGACGTTCGTCAGCTATTTCTGGCGTTCGGATGCGGCCGTCCTGATCGCCGTATTTGCGGTGATAAGTTGCGTGGGCGCACTCAACGGCTGGACGCTGCTTGAGGCCGAAATGGTGCGTGACATGGCGCATCGCCGCCTGTTGCCTGCCTGGTTTGCAGAGACGGACACGCGCGGCGTCGCCCGGCGCGCGCTGCTGATCTCTACGGTGATCGCCAGCCTCTTCGCGGCGATGAACGCCAGCCGATCGATGCAATCGCTGTTCGAATACCTGCTGCTGCTTTCGACGTCGGCAACCTTGTGGCTCTACCTCGCCTGCGCCCTCTCGGCTCTCAAGCTTGGCATCGGGCGGCCCGCCGCGATCCTTGGCGCGGCCTATGCTCTGTGGACGCTGTGGGGCGCAGGCATCGGTGCCAGCGGCCTCAGCTTCGTACTGATGGCGCTAGGCCTGCCGATCTGGCTGCTGGTTCGCCGCAAGACTGTCGAGGAGCGCGTCTAGCCACGTCGCCACCAGGCCTTCGGCCTCTTCCGGGGTGAACGGCGCTTTGCCAAGGCTGAGTTCCAGCCAGAGCCCGTCGATCAGCGCGGTCAACGCCACGCCGATCAGCCGGGTATCGGCCATGTCCGGCCGGCAGGCGCGGATCAGCGCATCCATGCCGCTGCGGAACTCTCCATAGATGTCTTCATGCAGCCGCCCGATCGCAGGATCCTGCGGCGTCATCGCCCAGAAGGCCAGCCACGTCGCCAGCAGTTCCGGATCGGCGATCGGGGGGCGAAAGCTGGCGACGAGATAGGCAAGCAGCCGCGCGCGGGGATTGTCCTCCGCCGCCTCCACTGCTTCCTCCAGCGCACGCGCCACGCGGTGGCCGGTCCAGCGATAGGCCTCCGCAATCGCATCGGCAACGCCGCCGAAATAGTGCCGCAGCAACCCGGGCGAGACCCCCGCCATCGCGCAGATCGAGCGGACCGAAGTACCCCCCACCCCATGCACGGCGAGGGAACGCGCCGTCGCCTCGATCAGGCTCTGTCGGCGCTCGTCCGGATCGCCCCGCGTGTACGCCGGCGTGTAGGATTGCTTGGTGGTCATCGCGTTGTTATACGATCGTACAATAAGGAGTCGCCCATGGCAACGCAGCTGAAGGACTACGCGGGCAAGGACCCGCTCGATGGCTGGAGCCTGCCGGCCTGGACTTATTCGGACGCCGAGTTCTCTGCCGCCGAAAAGGAACGCGTCTTCGCGCCCAGTTGGCAAGTCGTCTGCCATAAGAGCGACGTTCCGAACGTGGGCGACTGGCATACGCTGGAATACATCGGCGAAAGCGTGATCGTCGTACGCGGCAACGACCGGCAGGTGCGCGCCTTCACCAATGTATGCCGCCATCGCGGCTCACGCGTGGTCGATGGGTCGAGCGGCTGCGCAAAGAAGCTCGTCTGTCCTTATCACGCCTGGGTCTACGACCTCGACGGCCGCCTGACCGGCGTGCCCGACAGCCAGAGCTATCCCGATTTCGACAAGGCCCAGCATGGCCTTGCCCCCGTGGACATCGAAGTCTGGCGCGGCTTCATCTTCGTGCGCCTGGTCGATGATGGCGGCCCCACCGTCAGCCAGATGATGGCGCCTTACGAGACCATGGTCGCCCCCTATCGTTTCGAGGAACTGAAGGCCCTTGGCCGCGTCGTCACTCGCCCGCGCGCGGTGAACTGGAAGAACGTGGGTGACAACTATTCGGACGGGCTGCACATCCCCGTTGCGCATCCCGGCCTCACCCGCCTGTTCGGCCGCAGCTACGGCGTGGAGGCGGAACGGCATGTCGACCGCATGTGGGGCGACCTGATGGACACGCCTTCGGCCAACTGGTCCGAACGCATGTACCAGCGCCTATTGCCATCGGTGCCGCACTTGCCGGAGGATCGCCAGCGCCACTGGCTCTATTTCAAGCTTTGGCCGAACGTCGCCTTCGATATCTATCCCGATCAGGTGGATTTCATGCAGTGGCTGCCGACCGGCCCCGAAACCTGCACGATCCGCGAGATCAGTTACGTTTTCGACGATGACCGCAGGGAAATGCGCGCCGCGCGCTATCTCAACTGGCGCATCAACCGGCAGGTCAATGCGGAGGATACCGCCCTGATCACCCGCGTGCAGGCAGGCATGGCCTCGCGCACGTTCTCGGTCGGGCCATTGTCCGACAAGGAAGTGTGCCTGCGCCACTTCTGCAAGCGCATCCGCGAACTCATTCCCGAGGCCCGCCAGAGCGAGCGGCCCGCGTCCGGCTGGAGCCAAAAATGACCCAGAAGTACGATGCAGTCATCATCGGCGGCGGCCACAACGGCCTCGTCTGCGCGTTCTACCTCGCCCGCGCGGGGCTGAAAGTTCGCATCCTGGAACGCAGGGACGTAGTTGGCGGCGCCGCGGTGACCGAGGAATTCCATCCCGGCTTCCGCAACTCGGTCGCCAGCTACACCGTCAGCCTGCTGCAGCCGAAGGTGATCGCCGACATGCGGCTGGCCGAGCATGGCTATCGCGTAATCGAGCGGCCGATTTCCAACCTGCTGCCGCAGGAAGACGGTGGCTACCTGAAGCTCGGCGGCGGACTGGAGCGCACGCAGGCCGAATTCCGCCGCTTCTCCGCGCACGATGCCGAAGTGCTGCCGGCCTATTACGATTCGCTTGAAGCCGTGGCAGAAGTGCTGCGCGACCTTGCGCTGAAGTCACCGCCCAATGCGGGCGACGGCTGGCGCGGGCTGATCGACGCAGCCTTGCAGGGCCGCAAGCTGGCGGGCCTTTCGATCGAAGCGCAGCGCGACGTGCTGGACCTCTTCACCAAGTCCGCGCGATCGCTGCTGGACAGCTGGTTCGAGAGCGAAGCGGTAAAAGCCGCCTTCGGTTTCGACGCGGTGGTCGGCAACTATGCATCCCCCGATACTCCCGGCAGCGCCTATGTGTTGCTACATCACGTCTTCGGTGAAGTGAACGGCAAGAAGGGCGCCTGGGGTCACTCGGTCGGCGGCATGGGCAACATCACCCGCATCATGGGCGAAGTCTGCCGCAAGCTGGGCGTAGAGATCAGCCTGGAAAGCCCGGTGCATCAGGTGCTGATCGACGGTGGAAAGGTCGCAGGTGTGCGCCTTGAAAGCGGCGAGGAGATCGCCGCCACCCGCGTGATCGCCAATGTCGGCCCCAAGCTGCTCTACGGCAAGATGATCGCACAGAGCGACCTCAATCCCGATTTCCAGCGCCGCATGAAGGGTTTCAAGGCAGGCAGCGGCACCTTCCGCATGAACGTGGCACTTTCCGAACTGCCGAAGTTCACATGCCTTCCCGAACCGGGTGAGCATCACCAGTCCGGCATCATCATCGCGCCGACCCTGGACTACATGGACTGCGCATTCCTGGACGCGAAGACCCATGGCTGGTCCAAGAAGCCGATCGTGGAGATGCTGATCCCCTCGACCGTGGACGACAGCCTTGCGCCCGAAGGCCAGCATGTCGCCAGCCTGTTCTGCCAGCAATTCGCGCCCGAACTGCCAGCCAAGGAAGATGGAACTCTCCGCGATTGGGACGCCGAGGAGGACAAGGCCGCCGATACGATCATCGACACGGTGGAGGAATATGCGCCGGGCTTCCGCGCCTCTATTCTTGGCCGGCAAGTGCTTAGCCCCAAGGGGCTGGAGCGCAAGTTCGGGCTGGTCGGCGGTGACATCATGCACGGTAACCTTACGCTCGACCAGATGTGGTCGGCACGGCCGGTGCTGGGGCACGGCGCCTATCGCGGGCCGATCAAGGGGCTCTACATGTGCGGGTCCGGCAGCCACCCCGGCGGCGGCGTGACCGGTGCGCCCGGCCACAACTGCGCGCACGAGGTGATCGCGGACACCAGGCGATTTGGTAACAGTTTCGCACGGTTCCGCTGATCCAGAGGGTCAGACGATGACCGACTTGATCGCCGCCACCGCCGGGCGCGGCGTCAGGTCGGCATTGAACAGGCCGAAGTTGTTCATCTCGGTGGAGCCGCCCCCGGCAAACAGTTCGTAGATGCTGATGGTTTGAACGGATGAGAGCGCAAGTGCCGCTTCTACATCCGACGCCAGCAATTCGCCCTGTTGCTGCAAGGTGACCGGCGGCGCAGTCGCGTTGCTCGCATCGCCTCCGGTCGTGCGGCCCCATTCGGTGATGACGCCCTTCGCGTGCTTGCCGGCGGCGACCTTGGTCTCGAACTGCGCCAGCTTGTCGGCAGCGGTCAGGTTAGGCTTCGGGTAGATATGGGAATTCCCGTAGGTGGTGAATGGCGCCTGCTCCGCCTGCATGAAATCGTTGCTGGCGATCAGCGGGATCGAACGCAGGGCCGGATCGGTACCGATCGCGGCCTTGAAATCCTTGATGAATGCCATGAGCGCCGGCGCATTCCCCTTACGAAACCCTAGCTTCACATCGGTGACGCCGTTGTAGGTGATCGGCCAGAGGTCGGGTTCGTTAGGGAATTCGATGGCCCAGATGCTGCCGGGCGCGGCGGCCGCGAACGCTCTCAGGTCCTGCAGGCTCGTCTCGAGATCCCGCGCCATCAGCGTGAAGCAGAACTTGACGCCCGCTTGCGCCAGACTGAGATAATTGGCCCACCCCGGCGTTCCGCTGTACGGCTCCCGACACCGCATCTTGCGCACACCGCCAAGCTGATCCAGCGCCGGCAGGATATTGGCCGCCTTGTAGAGCGATCGGCCGATCTCCGGGCGCCCCTGCACCATGAACCTGTCGAGCCGGGACGGCGCGGCCTTGGCGATGGTGGGCATGGCCGACACGAACGGCAGGGTTATCGCGGCAGCCACGATCTGACGGCGTGTTAAGGATGTCTGTTCGATGATCACGATCCCGAACCTCTCGATTGTTCCGGCAGGCAGTTTCGCCCGCTCGAACATGAACCCACCTGATGGCGGTTTGGAGCCCCGAGACTGATCCGCTTCGGACCATGTGGCCCATCGAAGACGGGGTGAGTGTGCTTCCGGCGACAAATCGGCCCGCTTCGTCCGGCTTGACGGGCGGTTCGCCCCTTATGCGATTGGCATTGGGGTCGCGCGCCCTCACGTACCCCACAAGGTCGCCAACTGCCTGGATTTGCGTTTGCCCAGAACTTTCATCGCCGAAGCCGCGCGCAAATCCGCCGCGATTTCAATCGCCCGCGTCATCTGCATCTTGGGCGTGGTTTACGTTCACGCCTGGACCGGCCTTACCGGATATGACTTGCAACTGGCCAAGGGCACGCCGCAGGAAGACTTGCGCTGGGTGCTGATGGACGTGTTCGGACGCAGCGCAGTGCCCCTGCTGGGCCTGATATCGGGCTGGCTGGTCGCCTCGTCCAACCGCACGCGCGACTGGCCGACGCACGTAACGCGCAAGGCAAGAACGATCCTGCTGCCGATGGTTTTGTGGAATGCCCTCGCCCTGCTGCTGGTATCCGGCACAGCATGGCTGCTGAGCCTGCCCGCGCCCACCCCGCACTCGTTTGGTTGGGTGTTCGAGGAACTCTTCGTTGCCAGCCGCAATCCCGACATCAACGTGCAGATGCCGTTCCTGCGCGACCTTTTCGTCTGCATGATGGCCGCGCCGCTGCTTGTCAGGCTTGCCAATCCCTGGCTCATCGCGCTCGCGTCGGCAGCGGCCGTCTGCCAGATCCTAGGACTGGGGGCACCCGTGTTCATGCGCGCCTCCATCCCGTTCTTCTTCCTGCTGGGCATCCTTGCGCGGCGGGGCCATGTCGCCGACCGCATTGCCGCCTGGCCGCTGGCCATGGCGCTTGTCCCGTTCGCCCTGCTGACTTGCGCCCAACTCTATGGATCGCTGCGTCTGGATGTCGATCCGGCAACGCCGGAAGCGGCCACGCTGGATCTTTCCGTCCGCATCGCCGCAGCCGTGGCCTATTGGCGCCTGTCATGGGCGCTGTCGGATAGCCCGGCGCGCGCATTCCTGCTGCGCATAGAGCCTTTCGCCTTTTTCCTGTTCTGCTCCCACCTGATCCTGATCTGGCTTGGTGGGCCGCTGCTGGGCGCGCTGTTCGGCAAGCTCGGCTCGCCGCTCTATCCGGTCTATCTGCTGACGCAGCCGCTGATCGTGCTGTTGACGGTGATCCTGCTGGGCACCCTGCTGGTTCGCGCAGCGCCGGGACCGGCAAAGGTGCTCAGCGGCGGGCGCCTTTCCGCCGGCTGAGCTATTTTTCGAGCACGCCCGCCTTCATCACGTGGGAGACATTTTCCAGCACGCTGACATCGCGCAGGGGATCGCCCTCAACCGCGATCATGTCCCCGAACTTGCCCAGCGCGATCGAGCCCAGTTCGCTTTCGTGGCCGATGAGCGTGGCCGCATCGATGGTCGCCGCCCGGATCGCCTGCATCGGCGTCATGCCGTACTTGACCATATAGGCGAACTGGCGCGCGTTCAGGCCATGCGGATAGACGCCGGCATCGGTGCCGAAGGCCAGCTTCACGCCCATCTTCACGGCCTTTTCGAACCCGTTGCGCTGAGCCTGCGTGGTCTCGCGGTTCTTGCGCAAGTATTCGGCGGGCCAGCCTTGCTTGGTGCCCTCCTGGTCGATCCAGTCCCCGTCGTAGATGTCCATCACCAGCCAGACGTCGGCATCCTTGGCCATCTGCAGGCCTTCGTCGTCGATCAGGCTGGCATGCTCGATCGAATGCACGCCTGAACGGATCGCCGCCTTGATGCCTGCCGCACCGTGGGCATGCGCGGTTGCGTAGGAGTGGCGCTCCTTGGCGACGGCCACCACCGCCCGCATCTCGTCCTCGGTCAGTTCCACCTGCCCCGGCTCCGTACCCACGGCCAGGACCGCTCCGGTGGCGATCATCTTGATGAAATCGGCACCCTGCTGGAACAGGAATTCCGGCTTGTCATGCGCTTCCTGAACATTGCGGATCACGCCATAGCGCATGTCTGCCGGAAGCTGATCGTTGGGGATCACGCCGTTCAACTCGCCGCCACCACCGGGCTTGGTGATATAGGCGCCCGCCACGAACATGCGCGGCCCCGGCACGTCGCCCGCGGCAATGGCATCGCGCAAGGCCACGTCGGTCAGCCCGCGATACGTGCCGACATCGCGCACGGTGGTGAACCCGGCGTCCAGCGTCACCTTGGCATTGTGGGCGCCGATCAGGGCCGTGAGCTGCGGGGAGGTCCGGTAGGGCGCGGCGATATCCGCGCTTTGCCCGGTATCGGCCAGGTGCGTGTGCACGTCGATCAACCCGGGCAGCACGGTGTAGTTCGACCAGTCCACTTCCTTCGCGCCCGAAGGCGTTTTGCCGCATGCGTCGACGCGGGTGACGCGCCCGTCGGTCACCGTCACGCACTGGCCGGTACGCGTGGTGCCGTAGTCGACGTCGATCAGCCGCCCGGCGCGCACATAGACCGTGTCCGCCATGGCGGGCGTTGCCAGAACGCCCGCCATGATCACCGGGAGAAACGCCCCCTTCTTCACTCCCCAACCGCTCACTTGCCGGCCAAATCCTTGTACATCGACAGGTAGTAGGTAAGGTCCGGCCGAATATTCATCAGCGAGATACGCTCGTTCAGGCCGTGGGCGAATTCATCGGAATCCTTCATCATCGATGCACTGGCGCCGTAGCTGGGCACGCCTACCGCACGATACCACATAGAATCCGACGCGCCCGACGCCTGCGAAGGGATAATCGGTACCGGTCCCCAGGCCGCCGTCACCGCCTTGCGTGCTGCGTCAACGAAGTCAGGCCGCATCGGCGAGGCCGGAGCCATAGTGGAATCGTCGCCCGTCGCGTCGCTGAACTTGGCGGCGGGCATGGCGGCCACCTTTTCCAGTTCCGCCATGATCTCCTCACGCGTGTGGCCGGGGAAGATACGGCAGTTGATGTTGGCGGTGGCGCGCTGCGGCAAGGCGTTGCGGGCATGTCCGCCCGACAGCATCGTCGGCACGCAGGTCGTGCTGACGCGGCCCACGGTCGCCGGATCGGCGCGCAGTACTTCCAGCGCGGCCGGATCGTTGGGATTGGCCGCGAAGTCGCGCATGGCCTTGGCCTTCTTCGGATCGGCCTCCAGCTTGGCGGCCTCCGTCCAGTAGGCACGGGTCACGTCGTTCAACTCGGGCTTGAACTTGTAGGCGCCGATGCGGGTCAACACTTCGGAAAGCTGGACGATGGCATTGTCCGGGCGCGGCGCGGAACTGTGGCCGCCGGGGTTGGTCACTTCGATCTGGTAGTCGATGTAGGTCTTCTCGGCGCCCTGCCAGGTCCAGTAGAGCGGCTTGCCCGTCTCTTCGGACAGGGTGCCCGAAGCGCCATCGACATTGAGCACGAGTTCGGCGTTCTTCAGCTTCTCCGCGATCAGCTTGGAGGTCGCCATCGAGGTTTCCTCGTCGCCCGAATAGGCGATCACCAGCGAGCGCTTGGGCTTGAAGCCTTCCTTGCGCAGCTGGATCATCGATTCCATCGCCAGAACCGCTTCGAACTTCGTGTCACTGGCGCCGCGCCCGAAAAGGTAGCCGTTCTCTACCACCGGGGTGAAGGGATCGCGCTGCCAGTCCGCCGCCTTGGCTTCCACCACGTCCATGTGCGCGGAAACGACCAGCGGCTTCAGCGACGGATCGCTGCCCTTCCACGTGGCGATCAGGTAGGCCGTGTCCTTGTAGGGCACGATCTCGATATCATTGGCGCTCCAGCCCGCTTCGATCAGGCGCTGCTTGAACAGTTCGGCCACTTGCGGGGTCTGATTGCCCTCCCCTTCGACCGAGCGCAGGGCAATGGCCTTCTTGGCCATGTCGAGCACGTGCGCCTCGGCATCGGGATAGGCCTTGGGTGCTGCCTGTGCGGAAGTCGAAGAGAGCGCGATGGCGCCGAACGACGCCACGGTAAGAACGATATGCCTCATGGAAATTGCCCTGCCCTGAAATGCGATTTTGCCCGAAGGTTCTACTGCTGGGGCGACGAGAATCGCCCCCGATGTCAACACTCTGTCGCATTCGCAGGAGCCGCGCACCTGTTTTGGTGCGCGGCTAAAAACTTGGCATGCTCTCAGGCGATATCGAGCGCGCCGGTCAGGTCTCCCGGCGCCACACCGCTGGCTGCGAGCATCGCATCCTCGCGCATCTTCAGGCCCTCCAGCTTCTCCAGGCCGAACCTGCGGGTGATGAAGCGGGCGATTGATCCGGTGTCGTAGATCGTGTGATCCACGGTGCCCTTCTTTGCGTGGGGCGAGACGATCACGGCGGGAATGCGCGTCCCCGGTCCCCAACGGTCGCCCTTGGGCGGGGCGACGTGATCCCACCAGCCGCCGTTCTCGTCGAACGTGACGACGATCAGCATCTTTTCCCACTGCGGGCTTTCACGCAGGGCGTCGATGACGGCAGCGATATGCCGGTCGCCCGCGTCGATGTCCGAATAGCCGGCGTGCATGTTGAGGTTGCCCTGCGGCTTGTAATAGCTGACCGCCGGAAGCTTGCCCGCCGAAGCATCGGCCAGGAACTTGTTGGTGCGCGCCGTGCTGCCCTCGCCGCCGTCACGCAGGAACTTCGCGCGATCGGAAGTGCCGGGCGCGAAGCGGTCGTAGTAGTTGAACGGCTGATGATGCGGCTGGAAGTTCGGGCGCGAGGGGAACGAGGCGTCGTTCATGTGCCCTTCCAGCGCGGCATTCCAGCCGCCCGCATACCAGGCCCAGTCCACGCCCTTTGCCGAAAGCATGTCGCCGATGGTCTTGTGCTTTTGCGGCACCAGCGTGTTGGCGCTGGCGGCATTGGCGTAACCGGGCTTGTCCGCATCGAGTTCATAAGTCGGCGCATACGGCGGCAGCATCGTGTTGACCGCCCAGAAGTCCGGCGAAAGCGTGCTGGGGCCGAACACCGCCGGGCCGTCGATGGCGCTGGCCGGCGTCTTGGGATCGAGCTTCAGGCGGGTGCCCTTGGGATCGCCGCCTTCCAGCTTGGCGATCTTCTTCGCGGCGGGGCTCTTGTCCGCATCGGGATAGAACGGCGGCTGCGCGCAGATCAGGTACTGGTGGTTGAGGAACGATCCGCCGAACGCGCCCATGAAGAAGTTGTCGCAGAGCGTGAACTCGCGCGCGATCTGCCAAAGGCGAAGCTGGGCGCGCATGTCGCCGTAGTGGCCCATCACCAGCGCACCGCTGTCACCCCAGGCGACGAACTGATCGTTGGCGCCGCCGTTGATCTGCATCTGGTTGTGGTAGAACGCGTGGACCAGATCGCGGGTGACAAGGCCGTGCGGCAGCGGATCGCCCTCCGGCGTCTTCAGCGCGAAAGGACCGTTCGGGATCGGCGCAAGATCGTCCGGCCCGATCTGGTATTCGGTATGCTCCACCACCTGCTTGGACGGCACCAACCCTTCCCAGACCTGGGGCAGCTTATCCATCACTTTGCCGTCGCGGTCGCGCTGGCGGGTGCGCTCGGCCGGCACTTGGGAGAGCGGCTGCTGAAGGCCGGGGAAATCCGCGAAGAGGTTGTTGAAGCTGCGGTTCTCCGCAAAGATCACCACGACCGTGTCGATCGCCGCGCGCAGCTTGGCATCGCTGACCGGGCGCGAGGAAGATCCCTTGGCCGGCTTGGCTTCGGCGGTCTCAACCGCACCGCCGGCAACGGTGGCAGCACCCAGCGCAGCAGCCAGGCCGCCGAGGAAATCGCGGCGATCCGGATTACCGGACTTCGGCTCTACGGGATCGGAATCGGACATTTGGGGGGATCCTTGCGGGTATGGGAAACCGGCACTCTGTGGGACGGTGACTGCCCCCGCGTCAACCGTCCCACTCGGTAATTTTCAGGCCGTTTCGGCAGCGTTCTCAGGCCTTGGCAAAGCGCCGCTCGCCCCACTTGACGGCCAGTGTCGTGCTGTCCGTATTGGCGGTCGTGCGTTCGGCGATGGTCGACATGAAGTGCCAAGTGCCGCGCACCTGATCGGGCATCACGTCCAGCGAGACATAGCCGCGACGGCTGACGTCGGTGAACGCCAGCCCCGGATTGGCCTGCCGCATCGCACCGGCCAACGCGCTCGGCGCCGCGCCGGGCAGATAGGCCTCGTAGCCCGGCGAAGTGACCGAGTGACCGGCATATTCTACGCCAACCGCAGAACCGCCGCTGGAAAGCTCGTTGCCCCAGGCATTGTGACTGTCGCCCGACAGCACCACGAGGTTGCAATCCGCTTCCCGTGCGGCCTTCAACAAACGCTCGCGGGCGGCAGGATAGCCATCCCAAGAATCCATGTTGAACGGCAGGCCCACCTTGGCCGCAGCGGCCGCCGCCATCAGCGCCCCGCGCACCTTGGGATCGCCGCCCGCCGGAACGAAATCGGCAAGCGCGGCCGGGGACTGGAGCGTACCCATGACGATCTGCTGAGCAAGGATCTGCCAGCGCTTGCCCGCCTTGGCAGACGTGGCGAAGCCCTTGTAGAGCCAGTCTTCCTGCGTCGCGCCCATCAGCGTGCGATCGGCAGACATCCACGGCCCGTCACGGAACGCCAGCAATGCCTTGGCAACATCCTGCTGGCCCACGAAGGCAGAGCCGAGGTCCAACTGCTTCATGCGGGAGGAAACGCGCGTCTCCGGCCGGAATAGCGTTGCCAGCGATCCGATCTCGTAGCTGCTCCAGTCCGCGTCGGAGATCGGCATCCATTCGCGATAGGCCTTCTCCGCCGCCGCCTTGCGCACGGACCATGGGCCTTCGGTTTCCGGCTGGTGGTTTTCGGCGCCATCCTTGTAGGCGTCGTTCGCGAATTCGTGGTCGTCCCACTGCGCGATCATCGGGAAGCGGCGATGGAGCGCGCGCAAGTCCGGATCGAGGCGATAGCTGGCATAGCGCAGGCGATAGTCGGCCAGGCTGACGATCTCGTTCGCCGGCTCGATCGGGCGGCCTGCCATCGGATGTTCGGGATATTCGCCCAGCTTGTATTCGTAGAAATAGTCGCCGACGTGAACCATCAGGTCCAGATCGTCCCGCGCCGCCGCATGGGCATAGGCGTTGAACCAGCCGAACGGCATGTTCGAGCACGAGAACAGACCGATGCCGAAACGCTTGACCTCGCCCACCGGCAGGGTGCGGGTGCGGCCCACCTCGCTCATCGTGCCGTCGGGCGCGATGAAGCGATAGAAGTACCACTTGCCCGGTTGCAGCCCGGCCACCACCAGCTTGGCGCAATTGTCGCGGGCGGGCGAGGCGACCACCTCGCCCCCGCTCACCACCTTGCGGAAGCCATCGTCCTCCGCAAGTTCGCAGCGCAGCTTCGTTTCCGCGCTTCCGACATAGCGCGTCCACAGCAGCACGGAGTTTGCCGCAGGTTCACCGCTGGCAACGCCATGAGTGAAGCCGCGCGCCGTCAGGATCTGGGCAACGCCGGGCGTCGAAAGCGCGGCAAGGCCAAGGGCGCCGACCTTGATCAGAAGGCGGCGGTCGAGAGCGAAGGTCATCGGGGGTATGTCCTGTCGACTGAGAGGGGTCAGTAACGCGCGGTGAATTCGATGCCGTAGGTGCGAGGCTCCGCCGGGATGAAGGTGGGGTGACCGAACGATCCGCCGGTGTTGCCGGCATCCAGCAGGTACTTCTCGTTACCCAGGTTGCGCGCAAAGCCCGCGACCTGGAAACGCCCCTCCATGAACGAGACGCCGCCGCGCACGTTCACCAACGTCACCGCGTCCTGGCTGATCGCTTCGGTGTTCGGGATCTCGAAATAGATCTTGCTGCGGTAGGTCACGCTGGGCGTCAGGAACACGCTGGTGTTCTGGGTAACCGGCACGTTCAGGTTGAAGCCCGCCGCCCACTGCCACTTGGGCTGGAGGCGGAACTGGTCACCAGCATAGACGCCGTTCGATGCGTTATTGTCGATCCCGCCGCTGATGAAGCCCACGTTGCCGAACGCGCTCAGCCAATTGGTGAACTTCGCCTCCAATTCGGCCTCGACGCCCAGGTTCGATGCCGAACCGGCGCTGCGGGTGACGCTCTGCCCGTTCTCGATCACTGAGACCTGGAAGTTGCTGTAGTCGTCATAATAGACGCCCAGCGATCCGGAGAAGATGCCCGCCGAACCCTTGATGCCCGCTTCGTAGTTCCACACCGTCTCCGCCTTGATCAGGTCGAGATCGGCGACCGGCCCGGTAGCGGCCGAAAGCTGCACCACCGGCGAGCGGCGGCCTTCCGAGATCGTGGCGTAGAGGTTGAAGTTCGGCGTCAGGTGATAGAGCGCATTGAAGCGCGGCAGCACGGCGGCGTAGGAGCGCTGAGCGTAATAGGTTTGGCCATCGGTATCGACCAGCGGCAGCAGCGGCTGGCCATAGACCGGCGCATCAGGCTGGTAGGCCGAATAGCCCGAACGGCGCTTCTCGATCAGCACGCGCGCACCGGCGGTCAGTTCCAGCTGCGGCACCGGCTTGAAGGTGACGTCGCCGAACACCGACCATGACTGGTTGCGGCCCTTGTTCTCATACCAACTGGAATAGGGCACTGCGCTGTAGGCGCCACTCGTCAGGTAGGACGTGGCCAATGCGCCCGTCGCCACGTTGGACGAATTCACGCAGCCCAGCGCGGGGATCAGGCCTGCGGTGCATTGAAGGTAGGTGCCCACTTCGGAAGAGAACGGCACGTACTGGTAGCTGTCTTCGATGAAATAGTTCCACCCGAACGAGGCGCGCCACTGGTCGTCGCTGTAGGTGAAGCGGCCTTCGTGGCTGGCCTGCCAGCCCTTGGCGCGCTCGGCGAATTCCAGATACCAGGCGGCCGAGCCATCGGCATCGAACACTTCCAGCGCGTCGAAATGGCGATAGCCGTTGACGGTGGTGAAGTTCCAGCCGTCCGCGAAATCCCAGCTCGCAGTCAGGTTCACGTCATAGACGTCACGGTTGAGGCCCAGCTTGTCGCTGCCCAGAACCTGCGCCGAATAAGGCGAACCGCCTAGGTAGGCCGGGCCGTAGAGGCCATCCACCGCTGTCGAACCCAGATCCTTAGACAGGAAAGGCGTGCCCGAATTGCGCTGGCGATCGTACGTGAAGACGAGATCGGCGGTGAAATTGCTGGTGGGCGTGAAGCGCAGCGATCCGCGCAGGCCAAGCTGATCCTGCGCGTAGAGATCGTCCTGATCAGGCGCGAGGTTCTTCACATAGCCGTCGCGCTTCTTCCACTGCCAGGCGATGCGGCCGGCAAGCACGTCGTTGCCGGCGTTGACGAAGCCTTCCAGGCGATAGGCGTTCAGGTTGCCATAGCCACCCGTCACTTCGGCCGAGAGGCCCGGCTGCGGCTTGGCCGAGACAAGGCTGATCGCGCCGATCGTGGCCGCCGTGCCGAACAGCGTCGCCTGCGGCCCCTTCACCACTTCGATGCGGTCCAGATCGTAGTCGCCCTGATAGGCCCCGCGTGAGCGCGAGATGTCCACGCCGTTGTAGTACAGCGTCACACGCGGTCCCTGCTGGGCGGAGCCGCTGTCGGACGTGATGCCGCGGATCACGAAGCCGGGGTTGTTGGCACTCTGGATCTGGATGTTGAGGCCGGGGATGTAGGCCGAAAGCTCTCCCAAGTCGGTCACGCCCAACTGGCGCATGCGTTCGCCGCTGGCGACCGACAGGGTGATCGGCACGTCGACCGCGCGCTGCTCAACTTTCTGCGCAGTGACGACGATCTGGTTGGAATTGCCGTCAGCATCATTCGCGGCATCGGCCGGTGCGGCAGCCTCTTCGGCAAATGCCGCGCCCGGAATGCCGGCCAGAGCCGTGCCAGCCATCAACGTTGCGATGCAAATACCGAATTTCATTGCCATTTCCCCTGAGCCCTGAAGCGATTTCACGATCGGGGCGTTAACGGCTGGAAATGAAGCTTCAATGGCGATCCATCCCGCTCGGCGCAATCCGGAGTGCATGTGATGCAAGTCACACAGTTTTGACGCTGCGCAGCTTATCGACATTTCCCGGCAGATCGTCGCCATAAGCCTTGTTATTGAGAATGACTTTCATTAGCATAACATCTGAAATCAAAGCCGAGGGGAATTATGGCCATGAATGCAAAGACTGTCATCACTCCCCTCTGCCTGACGCATACCGTCCTTTCGTGCTGCCACCAGGCCGTCACCCTGCACCGGGGACGGCAGCAGTGCCCGCAACGGGGGGCATCGCAATGAAGCCGATTCTTGGCCTGGAGCCGCTGTTCGCCCTGCTGTCGGCGGGGCCCCTCGGTACCGCCGAGTGGACATTGCCGCATTCCGATGTGCAGATCGTTCCCGCACCCGATGGGCACCTCTACCGCCTGCTGGTTTCGTGGCCCGCGGGCGAACCGCCCGCACAAGGCTGGCCGGTGCTCTGGCTGCTCGACGGGGAAGACAACTTCGCCATCGCCACGATGACCGCCCGGCGCTTTGCCGACGTGCATCCGGAAATCGGCAAGGGCGTGATCGTCGCCATCGAATCCGGCCATCGCAGCCGGCGCGTGGAGGACTACACACCGCCCTCCCCCGGCTATTCGATCCCACAAGGCTTTCCTGCATGCGGACTTCCAACCGGTGGGGCGGAGCGCTTTCTCGATCTGATCGATGAGGTGTTCCGCCCACTGGTCGAAGGCCGCTGGCATCTCGATCCGGCGCGGCAGACGCTGGCCGGGCATGGCTTCGGCGGAGTGCTGGCACTCCATGCGATGTTCACCGGCCGGACTTACTCGACGGTCGTCGCGGTAAGCCCCTCGCTCTGGTACGGCGGCGGCAGTCTGGCCGCCGGTGAACGCAAGGCCGATCCCCGCCTGAAGACGCAGCTGCTGATTGCCAACGGCGCGTGCGGAAATGATTTCGACGATCATGGCGGGGCTGCAGCGGAAGCGCTCGCCACCCGCTGGCAAAGGCGCGGCGCGGAGGCAGAACACCTGGCGCTGGACGGAAACTGTCATGGATCGACGATGCTCGCCGCGATGGGCGCGACCATCGCGGCGGCATTCTCGACAGAGCGCTGACGCCCCTTTCCGACAGCGCTTCAACCTCTCAACGAAATAACCCGCCTTTCCAGAATGATGCCGACTGCCGGCGGGAATTGCCCCGGCAGAACGGCAGGCACCCGTTTGGCAAGCCGCGAATGTTGGAGTATGGAACATATAGAGAACAACTGAACGATTCGGATCATGACCGTCAAGACCTTCAAACTGGCGGAAAAGGCCACCGAACGCCTCCCTCAGGCCGATGGCGGCGCCTTGCCGGACCTGGATGCGGGCCGGCTGCACGAAATCCACGCGCGTGGAGACGACCGGGCCGCCGCCCTCGCCTTCGCCCTCTGCCGCACCGGCCTCGATCCGAGCGGTGCTGCCGTGCTTGTGCGAATGTCCCGCACATCCCCGCATGCTGTGCCCAATGGGCAGGGCCTGGCCCTGCTGGGCATCCAACCCGCTCGCCTGCTTCTGGTGGAAACCGAAAACGAACTCGATCTCCTGCGCGCAGGCCTCGAAGCCGCACGATGTCCGGGGGTGGAACTGGTCCTGCTGGAAACGCAGGGAGCCTTCGCGAAGTACGACCTTACCGCCAGCCGAAGGCTCGCCCTGGCGGCGGAACAATCGCGCAACCGAGTGATCGTGATGCGGCAGGATGCAGAGCCCCGATCCAGCGCGGCGCAGACGCGTTGGGCTATCTCCAGCGCACCATCCATCCCGCTTGAAGCCGATGCACCAGGATGGCCCGCAATAGAGGCAAAGCTGCTGCGCTGGCGTGGAGGGGCCGCAGGTCGCAGTTGGCGGCTGAAATGGAATACGGATCATGGAACATTCCGGGATGCAGGCAAAGGCAGCGGCGAAAATGCAAGCGAAATCACGGCAGTGCCTGGCGCTGTGGTTCCCCTATTTCGCATGCGAGAGAATGCGGATGGCAGCGGGCCTGACTATCCACGCGCCGCCTGAGCCGCTTGCCCTCGTCTCGCGTACCGGCAATGCCCTGCGCCTCTTCGCCGTGGATGCCTTCGCCGTAAAGGCAGGGCTGGAAACCGGTATGACACTTGCCGACGCGCGGGCGCGTTGCCCCACGCTCGTGACCAAGCCGGCCGATCCGGTGCTCGACGCGCGCGAGCTTGACCGGCTGGTCAGGGCGATGGTCCGCTTCACTCCGATGGTAGCGGCCGATCCACCCGATGGCATCGTGCTGGACGTGACCGGCTGCACACACTTGTTCGGCGGGGAAGAGGAACTCGCCCGACAGGCGATGGCGCTGGCCGGCCATACCGCGCGCCATGCGTCCGGCCCAAATGCCACTGCCGCACGGGCGTTGGCGCGGCATGGGGCCAAAAACGGCAACGTACAGACGCTTCCGGTCTCGGCACTGGAACTGCCCGAGGATGCCGTGGCGGCGCTACGCCGCGCCGGCCTGCAGCGGATCGGCGACCTCTCCCGCCGCCCGATGCAGACGCTGGCGGCGCGCTTCGGGGAGGAGATGGTCACCCGCCTGCGCCAGATCCTGGGCGAAGCAGCCAGCCCGATCGCCCCGCGCCGCATCTCCGCGCCGATCCGGCTGGAAACGCGCTTTCCCGAACCGCTCATTCGCACCGACGACGCGCTGGACGCGGTCGAGGACCTACTCGAACAAGCCGCGCGGGATTTGGAGGCGCGCCAGCTTGGTGGCCGCCGCTTCGCCGTCACCCTCTGCCGAAGCGACAATGCGCGGCGCCGGCTGGTGGTCGATACCGGCCGCCCAGAACGTGATCCAGCCATCGTCCTGCGACTTCTGCATGAGCGGATCGATACTCTGTCAGACCCGCTGGATCCCGGCTTCGGGTTTGATTCGATCGAATTGGCCATCTTGCGCACGGAGTCGCTTGCCGCCCGCCAGATGGCACTGGAGGGTTCGCGCGAGGAAGCAAGCGATGATCTTTCCGCCTTGATCGACCGGCTGAGCACCCGCCTCGGCCCCAACCGCGTTCGCCGCCTGACGCCCTGCGACCGGCACTTGCCTGAAGTCGCGCAAAAGCTGCTGCCTGCAAGAGAGGCAAAGGCCGCCGACTGGCCGGTGGAGCAAGGCCAGCTACCCCGCCCGGTGTTGCTGTTCGATCCGCCACAATCGGTGGACGTTATCGCCGGCGTACCTGACGGCCCACCGCAGCGCTTCCGCTGGAAGGGCAATCTCCACGAAGTCCGCCTGGCAGAAGGGCCGGAGCGGATCGGCGCCGAATGGTGGCGCAAGCGGACGGGCCACCTCGTCGAAGGCAAGCAGCCAACCCGCGACTACTACCGGATCGAGGATGCCGAGGGCCGCCGTTATTGGCTTTTCCGCCACGGCCTGTTCGAAGAGACGTCCAGTCCGAAGTGGTACCTCCACGGCCTGTTCCCATGACCGATCAGCCGCTTTTCATGGAGCCGGTGGCCGCCAGCAACTTCAGCTTCCTGCGCGGCGCCTCCCACGCCGAAGTGATGGTGGCTCGTGCCCATGCACTGGGAATGACCGGCATCGGCATCGCCGATCGCAACACCGTCGCCGGCGTCGCCCGCGCGCAAAGGGCGTGGAAGGATCTAGGCGGCCTATCCAGCGGGTTCCGGCTGATCGTTGGCGCCCGACTGGTCTTTGCCGACGGCACGCCCGATATCGTCGCCTACCCCATGACCCGCTATGGCTGGGGCCGGCTGACGCGTCTGCTCACCCTGGGCAATCTCCGCGCGGAAAAGGGCAATTGCATCCTGAACCTGCCGGACTTGCTGGCCCATGCGCAGGACATGGCGCTGATCGCGATGGATGGCGATGCCGCCTTGCTCGAAACCCTGCGCTCGGCGACGCCCCGGCTCTGGCTTGCTGCCGGCATGCCGCGCGGGGGAAGCGATGCGCGCCGACTGGCCCAGCGCATGGCCCTCTCCGCGAAGACCGGCGTGCCGCTGATCGCCACCAACGACGCGCTCTATGCCTTTCCCGAGGACAGGCCGATGCAGGACGTTCTCACCTGCATCCGCGAAGGCGTGACGATCCAGACCGCCGGCCGCCGCCTTGCCCCCAATGCAGAGCGTCACCTGAAGCCCCCGGCTGAAATGGCGCGACTGTTCCTTGCCTGCCCCGAAGCGCTAAGCGCCACGCAGGACTTGCAGAACTGCATTGCCTTCACGCTGGACGAACTGGTCTACGAATATCCGCACGAGCCGGTGCCCGAAGGCTGGCTGCCGCAGGACTGGCTGGAACACCTCGTGATGGAAGGCGCAAAAGCACGTTTTCCGGAAGGATTGCCAGAAGAGTACCGGGCCGTGCTCGAAGAGGAATTCCGGCTGATCCGCGGCAAGACTTACGCCTGCTACTTCCTCACCGTTCACGACATCGTGCGCTATGCTCGCAGCCTCGATCCGCCAATCCTCTGCCAGGGTCGCGGATCGGCGGCCAATTCGCTGGTCTGCTACCTGCTGAACGTCACTCCCATCGATCCGGTGCGGGAAAAGCTGCTGTTCTCCCGCTTCCTCTCCGAAGAACGCGACGAACCGCCGGACATCGACGTCGATTTCGAGCACGAGCGGCGCGAGGAGGTCATCCAGTATATCTACGACCGATACGGCCGTGATCGGGCGGGTATCGCCGCCACCGTGATCCGCTATCGCCAGCGCAGCGCCATTCGCGAGGTGGGCAAGGCGCTTGGCCTGACGGAGGACGTGACGAGCCGCCTTTCCGGCACGATCTGGGGAAGCTGGGGCGGTGAGGAACTGCCCGAAAGCCGTCTTGCGGAGGCCGGATACGATCCCGGCAATCCCGAACTCGCGCGCCTGCGCGACATGGTGGGCCAATTGCTCGAATTCCCGCGCCATCTCTCGCAGCACGTCGGCGGTTTCGTGCTGAGCGAGGGACCGCTTGAGGAACTCGTGCCGATCCACAATGCCGCGATGGAGAAACGCACATTCATCGAGTGGGACAAGGATGACCTCGAATCCCTTGGCCTGATGAAGGTCGATGTGCTGGCGCTGGGCATGCTGACCGCGATCCGCAAGAGCTTCGACTTGCTGCGCGATCACCACCTGCAAGACCTGACACTGGCCACCGTCCCGCAGGAGGATCAAGACACCTACAAGATGCTCCAGAAGGGCGACAGCATCGGCACCTTCCAGGTGGAGAGCCGCGCCCAGATCGCCATGCTGCCGCGCATGAAGCCAAAGGAGCTATACGATCTGGTCATTCAGGTGGCTATCGTCCGCCCCGGCCCGATCCAGGGCGGCATGGTTCATCCCTATCTGCGACGGCGGTGCGGAGAGGAGAAGCCTGACTTTCCCGGTCCGGAGGGAGAGATGAAGGAGGTTCTGTACAGGACGCTGGGCGTACCGCTGTTTCAGGAACAGGCGATGAAACTGGCCATCGTCGCCGCCGGCTTCACTCCGGCCGAAGCGGACGGGCTGCGCCGCGCCATGGCGACGTTTCGCCATAACGGCACCGTGCATCACTATCAGCCCCGGCTGATCGAAGGCATGGTAAACCGGGGCTACCCGCGCGAATTTGCCGAGCGCTGCTTCGAACAGATCAAGGGCTTCGGCGAATACGGCTTTCCCGAAAGCCACGCGCAGGCGTTCGCCTGGCTGGCCTATGTCTCATCATGGTTGAAGTGCCATTATCCGGCGGTGTTCACCTGCGCCCTGCTCAACAGCCAGCCCATGGGCTTCTATGCCCCTGCCCAACTGGTGCGCGACGCGCAGGAGCACGGTGTCGTGGTGCGGCCGATCGACGTCAACACCAGTGAGTGGGACAACACGCTGGAAGGCGAACGCATCCTGCGTCTGGGCCTGAGGCAGATCGACGGCTTCCGCAAGGAATGGGCGGAAAATCTGAAAGAGAAACGCGCCGAACGCCCCATTGGCTCGATGGAAGACATCGCCCGCCGCGCCGAGCTTCCCTCCCGCGCGCTGCGCTTGCTGGCGGATGCCGACGCGCTGGGGTCGCTGGGGCAGAGCCGGCGCGAGGCAGGCTGGGAAAGCCGGCGCGTCCCGCCCGTGCAATTGCCGCTGTTCGCCGCACTGGACAGCCCTGAACTGGGCAAGGAGCCCGAAGCGCCGCTTCCCGTCATGTCGCCTTCAGAAGAGGTGCTTGCCGACTATCAGACCCACCGACTTTCGCTGAAAGGTCACCCCATGCAGTTCCTGCGCGATCACTTCACGCGCCAGGGCGTGGCCGACTGCGCCACGATCAACGCCGCGCGGGACGCCACGAAAGTGCGGGTGGCCGGTGTCGTGCTGGTGCGCCAGCGGCCGGGCAAAGGCAATGCGATCTTCATCACGATCGAGGACGAGACCGGCGTGGTCAATGCGCTGCTCTGGGCGCGCGAGATGGAGCCGCAGCGCCGCGCGCTGATGGCTGCTCGCCTAATGGTGATCGAAGGCGAAGTGCAGCGCAGCAAGGAGAACGTCGTCCACCTGATCGTGAAGAACATCACCGATGCTAGCGATGCCCTGGGGCTGCTTTCGCAACTGTCGAAACCGTCCATCGAGCATGAGCGCGGCGATGAGATCGATCACCCGAACTACCGCGGCACGAACGCCCCCACGTCACGGGCACGCCATCCCCGCAACGTGCGCATCCTGCCGCGCTCGCGCGATTTTCACTGAACGAAGCCATTGATTTCAAAGGATATGGTGCGCCCGACGGGATTCGAACCCATGGCCCCCAGATTAGGAATCTGGTGCTCTATCCGGCTGAGCTACGGGCGCACTCGAGGGGCGTCCTAGCTTGCGCAATCGGGCTTGGCAATCAGTTCGATAGGGGATTGGTGCCGGATTAATTGGCACTTTCGGGAGGAACCACCGGGAAAGGCAGCGCGGCGACGGCGATGCCTTCCTCAAGCAGTTCCTTCGCCTGCTCCACGCTGGCCTCGCCATGGATCACCTCATGCTCACGCTCGCCATAGTGCATGGCGCGAGCATCGTCGGCAAAGCTCTTGCCGACGTAGCGGCTGTCTTTCAGCGCCTCTACCTGCATTTTCGCCAGCTTCTGGATCAGTTCGACCGCTTGCGGTGGCAGCGGCGCACTGGCGACCGGCGCGGCCGGTGCCGCCACCGGCTGCGGTACGCGGGCGGGAACGACATCGCTCCGCTGGTTGCCCTTGCGCGCCAGCCTGGGGGCCTGAAGCGCCTTGCCGACCTCTACCGATCCGCAATGCGGACAACACAGCAAGCCACGCTCCTGCTGGCGCGTGAAATCGTCCGAGGACTTGAACCATCCTTCGAAACGGTGGCCGGCGGCACGGCATTCGAGATCATAGACAATCATTGCGACACTTCTTGCGCGAAACCCGTCAGTTTTATGGCCTATTTGGCGATCGTGCGCCGATTGGCAAGGCTGGGCAGTTGCGCGCGAACCTCCTGGATCCGCGCGGGATCGAGATCGACGAAGCCCAGCCCCGCCTTATCTCCACCCATGTCGAGAAGCACGTCGCCCCAGGGATCGATTGCCAGACTGTGCCCATAAGTCTCGCGCCCGTCCTCATGCTGGCCGACCTGTGCCGCGCTGAGCACGAAGGCACTCGCTTCCACCGCACGGGCACGCTGCATAAGGTGCCAGTGGGCCTTGCCGGTCGGCACAGTGAAGGCTGCAGGCGTGGCGATCACATCGCACTTTGCGCGGCCCAGCGCCTCGAACAACGCCGGAAAGCGCACGTCGTAGCAGATCGCCAGGCCAAGCAGGCCAAGCGGAGTTTCCACCGTCACCACTTTGTCGCCCGGCGCGTATGCATTGGATTCGCGCCAGGATTCGCCCGTCGCCAGATCGACGTCGAACATGTGCATCTTGTCGTAGCGCGCGCGGATCTCGCCCGTATCGTCGATGACGAACGCACGGTTGGCGTATCGGCCGTCGCCGCCTTCCGGCCGCACCGCCAAAGAGCCGATGTGGACCCACAGCCCCTCACGGGCCGCCGCTTCGCGCACCGCTGCCAGCACGCGATCCTCGCTCTCGCCAACGATGCTGCCTGCTGCCCGATCACGCTTGCGATCGAGCAGGCCGGACATTTCCGGCGTGAACAGCATGGCCGCACCGCCCGCCTGCGCCTCCGCCACGGCGGCGACGATAGCCGCCGCGTTGGCCACCGGATCGATCCCGGTGGTCATCTGGAACAGCGCGGCGCGGCTCACGGCGGGCATCGTCATGCGATCAGAGCCCCAGCACCGGATCGAGTTCGCCAGCGCGATCGAGCGCGCTGATATCGTCGAAACCGCCATACGGCTTGCCGTCCACCAGGACCTGCGGAACGGTGCGGGCGCCGGGCACGCGATCTTCCATTTCGGCGCGCTTCTCGCCGCCCATGGTCACGTCGTATTCCTCATAGGACACGCCTTTGCCGTCCAGCAGCGACTTTGCCATCACGCAATAGGGGCAACCCCACTTCGTGTAGATTTCGACCTTGGGCTGGCTCATCGAACGTTCCTTCAACAAAATCAGGATAATTTCCCGGCGACCACGCCGCACCCTTAGGGGATATCCTTGAAACCGGGCGCGGCTATCATATCTAGGGTTCCGAGTCATGGCCCGCCATGGGGATGGCTCGAAAACGAGGCGCCGGAGATCCGGGCCTCAGTCAACGAAGATTGCTCAGACGAGGATTTTTGTCATGAACCGCATCGATTTTACCCCCTATCGCCGCACCATGGTCGGCTTCGACCGCCTGTTCGACATGATCGAGAACCAGGGCCGCGTGAATGCCGGTGACAAGTACCCCCCCTTCAACATCGAACGTCGTGGCGTAGATGCCTATCGCATCACGCTGGCCGTCGCCGGGTTCAAGCCGGCCGACATCGACATCACCGCGCAAGCCAATCTGCTGGTGGTCAAGGGCCAGAAGCCGGAAGAAACCCCTGAAGGCGAAATGCTGCACGTCGGCATCGCCCAGCGTGGGTTCGAACGCCGCTTCGAACTGGCCGACTACGTCCGCGTCGACGGGGCCGACCTTGCGGACGGCCTTCTGGTGATCGACCTTGTGCGCGAAGTGCCTGAGGCGATGAAGCCCAAGAAGATCGCGATCGGCGGCAATACGCTGACCGTGCTCGACGGCGGCGCCGATGAGACTGCCGCTGCCTGATCGCGGCCACCAGATCGTAGCTGACACATCGAAATGACGGGGGCGGTCCGATATCGGGCCGCCCTTTTTGCATGGACCGCATGCAGCAACGCCTTTTCCGCGCTGGAAACGCCACCATGCAGCCGATAAGCCCGCGACACTTCTTCAAATGCGGGCCTCAACTATCCCATGCTTTCGATCCTCCTGGTCGTCCTGCCGATCTTTGCGCTTACATTCGTCGGCTGGCTGACCCGCCGCGTCGGCATCTTCGGCCCGCAATCGACCACCGAACTCAACCGTTTCGTCGTCTACCTGGCCCTGCCGGCACTGCTGTTCGATATCGTTGCCAAGGCGAACCTTGCCCAGCTCTGGCAGCCGGGCTTCGTCGCCGTCTTCGCGATCGGCACATTCGTGTTCTTCGTGCTGACCGTCGCGGTAAGCTGCCTGCTGGGGCGCGGGATCGGTAACGGGGCGATCCTGGGGCTCAATTCGAGCTATTCCAACACCGCCTTCCTGGGCTTTCCGCTGCTGCTGGCAACCTTGGGTCCGGCATCGCAGACGCTGACCCTGATCGCCACGATCAACACCGTCTGCGTATTGTTCGCCCTCGCCATCGTACTGATCGAGTTCGGCAACCAGAAGGGCGGCAATCCGGCAGTGATCGTGCTGCGCGTGGCGCAGGCACTGTTCCGCAACCCGTTGGTACTGGCGCCGCTGGCCGGCGCAGTCGTCATGGCAAGCGGCCTTGGCATTGCCGCTCCGCTCGACGCCTTCCTCAAGCTGCTGGGCTCGGCCGCCAGCCCTTGTGCATTGGTGTGCCTGGGCATGTTCCTTGCCGAACCACGCGAGAAGGGTGATGGCTCGCTGGTCGAAACAGCCGTGCTCGTGGCACTCAAGCTGTTCGTCTATCCGGCGCTGACCTTGGTGCTGGCGCTCTGGGTCTTCCCCCTGCCCGTGCCGCTGCGCAATGCCGCCGTCCTGCTGGCCGCACTGCCCACCGGAACCGGCCCCTTCATGCTTGCCGAGTTCCACCGCCGCGAAGGGGCGCTGACCGCCAAGGTCATCCTCGCCTCAACCGTGCTTTCGGTCGGCACCGTCACGCTGCTGCTATCGCTGCTCGGCTGATACGAAAAAGGCCGGTTCCACTGGGGAACCGGCCTTTCGCATTTCAAACCGTTCGTCCGATCAGACCAGACGCGCCTGCCGCAGCGCGGCCGCGATGAAGCCCTTGAACAGCGGGTGCGGCTCGAACGGGCGCGACTTGAGTTCAGGGTGGAACTGCACGCCAACGAAGAACGGATGCTCCGGACGTTCGACGATCTCGGGCAGCAGGCCATCGGGCGACATGCCCGAGAAGATCAGGCCATTGCTTTCCAGCGCATCGCGATACTTGGCGTTGACCTCGTAACGGTGGCGGTGACGCTCCGAAATCTCGGTCGAATCGTAGATCGAGGCGACGTGGCTGTTGGGCGAGAGCATCGCGGGATAGGCGCCAAGGCGCATGGTGCCGCCCAGATCGCCGCCTTCGGCGCGGGTCTGGAGGCCATCCTCGGTCATCCACTCGGTGATGATGCCGACAACCGGCTCCTCGGTCGGGCCGAATTCGGTCGAACTGGCCTTCTCGATGCCGGACGCACGCGCGCCCTCGATACAGGCCATCTGCATGCCGAGGCAGATGCCGAAGAACGGCACCTCACGCTCACGCGCGAAGCGGACCGAGGCGATCTTGCCTTCCGAGCCGCGCTCGCCGAAGCCGCCGGGCACCAAAATGCCGTGCATCGGTTCAAGGGCAGCGGCGATTTCCGAATCTTCCTTCTCGAAGATCTCGGCATCGATCCACTGGACGTTGACCTTCACGCGGTTGGCCATGCCGCCATGGACCAGCGCCTCGTTCAGCGACTTGTAGGCATCGGGCAGGCCGACGTACTTGCCGACGACGCCGATGGTCACTTCGCCTTCGGGGTGTTCGAAACGGTTGGTAATGTCGTTCCACCGCGTCAGTTCCGGCGCGGGCGAGGACATGCCGAAGTGGTGCAGCACTTCCGCGTCCAGGCCTTCCATGTGGTACTGAAGCGGAACGGCATAGATATTCGGCGCGTCGAGCGCGGGGATCACTGCCTGGGGGCGCACGTTACAGAACAGCGCGATCTTACGGCGCTCGCTCTCCGGCAGTTCGCGGTCGCAGCGGCACAGCAGGATGTCGGGCTGGATGCCAAGGCCGGTCAGTTCGCGCACGGAGTGCTGCGTGGGCTTGGTCTTCAGCTCGCCCGCCGCTGCGATGTAGGGCACCAACGTAACGTGGACGAAGCAGGTCTGCTCACGGCCCAGTTCGTTGCGCATCTGGCGCAGCGCCTCGACGAAGGGCAAGCCTTCGATATCGCCGACGGTGCCGCCCACTTCGCAGAGTACGAAATCGAGGTCATCGGTATCGGCCAGCGCGAAATCCTTGATCGCGTCGGTCACATGCGGGATCACCTGCACGGTCGCACCCAGGTAGTCGCCGCGGCGTTCCTTGGCGATGATGTCGCGATAGATGCGGCCGGACGTGATGTTGTCGCCCTGGTGGGCCGAAACGCCGGTGAAGCGTTCGTAGTGGCCAAGGTCGAGGTCGGTTTCGGCGCCATCGTCGGTAACGAAGACTTCGCCGTGCTGATACGGACTCATCGTGCCCGGATCGACGTTCAGATAGGGATCGAACTTGCGGATGCGGACGCGGTAACCGCGTGCCTGCAGGAGAGCCGCGAGGCTCGCCGCCATGAGACCTTTGCCGAGCGAGGAGACCACGCCGCCGGTGATAAAAATATGCCGCGCCATGGGAGTCGGCCCTTAAATTGCATGGGGGCACGAGGGCAAGAGCCCTGTGCCTCAATCCACAAAACAAAACAGATCAAATGCCGCCTGACAACGCCAGACGGCATTCGCGTTACAGTGATACGCCGGAAGTTACCGGGTCACGTCAGTGACCGGCAGCACCCGAAAGCGGATCGTTGGCCGGAGCCTGCTGACCTGCCGCCGGGCTGGCAGCCGGGCTTGCAGGAGCGCCACCGGCCGGAGCCGCGGCCGGATTGGCCGCGCCGGCGAGCGGATCGGACTGCGCGGGCGCGGCAGGCGCCGGCGCAGCGGGAATCGCGTCACGCTGAAGCGAAGTGTCGACATCGTCGCCGGTCTTGCCGACGGCCAGTGCCGCAAGGACGATCGAGAGAATCACGAAGACCGCAGCAAGGCCGCCGGTCGCACGGGTCAGGAAATTCGCCGCACCACGCGCCGAGAGCATACCCGAGGGGCTGCCGCCAACGCCAAGGCCGCCGCCTTCCGACTTCTGGACCAGAATCACGAGCACCAGCAGGAGGGCGACGATCGCCTGGACCACGGTCAGGAAAGTGAACAGCATCGTGTAAGTCTCGATCTTTCGAAGGGGACGGTTGTCCGTCCGCGATTCAAGCCGCGCAGATAGGCGCTGGAGCGCCCCGGCGCAAGCCGTCAGCGGAGCCGGGCGACATCAAGGTCCGCCCGCCCCGGCAAAACCCGGCAAAATTCAGAGTCAGTCGGCGTCCAGCAGGGCCGCCGCGCCGATGATGGCCGTGAAGCTTTCGGCGCTCAGGCTGGCACCGCCGACCAGCGCCCCGCCCACATCGGGCACGGAGAGCAGTTCGGCCGCGTTCTCCGCCTTTACAGAGCCGCCGTAGAGAATGCGCACGTCCGCGCCGCCCTCGCCATAAAGCGCAACGAGCTTCGCGCGGATCGCCGCGTGCATTTCCGCCACATCCTCGATCGAGGGCACGCGGCCGGTGCCGATAGCCCAGACAGGCTCATAGGCGATCGAAAGCTTTTCCGGCGCCCCGTCCACACGCGGGCACGAACCTTCAAGCTGCGCGGCGACGACGGCGACGGCATCGCCCGCATCACGCTGCGCTTCGGTTTCACCGACGCAGAGAATCACCGCAAGGCCCGCGCCCAGCGCAGCCTGTGCCTTGGCGTTCACATCCGCATCGCTCTCGCCGTGGAGCGTGCGACGCTCCGAGTGGCCGAGAATGGTGAAGTCCGCACCGGCATCTTTCAGCATCGGCGCGGAAATATCGCCGGTGAATGCGCCGCTCTCTTCAGCGCGGCAATCCTGCCCGCCAACGCCGATCAGTTCCACGGCATCGCGCATGCGAAAGATCAGCGTGGCCGGCGGCGCCAGGGCAACCTGCACCTTGGGAAAGCGTGCGGCAGCCCGATCGATCGCGCGCGCCTCTGTAAGCATCGCGCGCGTGCCGTGCATTTTCCAGTTACCGACGATGTAAGGCAGTGCAGCCATTTTCAACTAAAACCCTGATTCATTTGTCTGCATCCGGCTGCCCATCTACCGCTTCGTCTACCACGAGAGCGGGAATCGGCCGAACGCTTGCGAGGCGCTGCTAGGCAGGCGGGCCCGAATTGTCAAAATCGGCGTCCGCCGGTTAAGGCAAAACCGCCTGCACGGGGCGCAACACCTTAAACCTCACAGCGCCGACACCCGATCACCGGTCGCATCACTGCGCCCTTGGCGCTCTGCCGCCACGTCAGCCATTGCAGGATCGCATCGCGCCCCCTAAAGCCTGCGCCCGCATCGGTTATCCCTTTGCGCTTGTCCGTACATTCGTTTCACGCTGATCGGCCCGGTCCATGCTCTCATTCTTCCGTAACTTCCTGAAGTCCAAGATCGGTGCCGGCATTGCGCTGGCAGTGCTCGTGCTCATAACGCTTGCCTTCGCGGGCGGCGATATCAACGGCCTGCGCAACACGGCGGGTCTCGGCAGCGCCACGGCGGTCGCAACCGTCGGCGGCAGGAATGTCGAAGCGACCGAACTGACCACCGCCGCCAATTCGCAGCTTGAACAGATCAAGCAGCAGAACCCGACGGCGACGATGAAGATGCTGGTCGCCGAAGGCGGGCTTGACCGCATTCTCGACGAACTGATCGCGCGCACCGCGATCGGCGTGTTCGGCAAGGACGTTGGCGTTGTGGCCAGCAAGCGCCTGGTCGACAGCGAAATCGCCCGCATTCCCGCGTTCCAGGGCATGGACGGCAAGTTCAGCCAGGACACGTTCCGCCAGATGCTGGCGCAGAAGGGCATTTCCGAACAGGCACTGCGCGATGACTTCTCGCAGGGCCTGATCGCCCAGCAGGTGATGGTGCCCGCCCAGTTCGGCGCCACTCTGCCGCTCTCGCTCGCCAAGCGCTACGCCACGCTGCTTCAGGAAAACCGCAAGGGCCAGGTCGTGACCCTGCCCTCGATCGCCTTCGCGCCCACGCAGGCGCCTTCGCAGGCCGATCTTGAGGGCTTCTACAAGAGCCACACCAGCATGTTCGTACGCCCGGAGCGCCGCGTGATCCGCTACGCGATGTTCGGCCAGGATACGCTGAAGAACGTTGCCGCGCCGACCGATGCCGATATCGCCAAGCGTTATGCCGCCGACAAGCCGGCACTCTACGCCGCGCGCGACGACCGCAAGATCACCCAGCTGATCGTGCCCACCGAAGCGGCCGCAAAGGCGGTGGCCGCCGAAGTCGCAGGCGGAAAGTCGCTCGAACTGGCCGCCACCGAGAAGGGCCTGTCGGCCGCCAAGCTCGAATCGTTCACGCACGATCAGCTTGCAACGCAGTTCTCCCCGGCGATCGCCGATGCCGTTTTCGCCGCCCCCATCGGCAAGCTTGCCGTACCGCAGAAGAGCGCGCTGGGCTGGCACGTGATCCGCGTGGATTCGGAACAGAAGACGCCGGAACGCCCGCTTGAAGCGGTTCGCGCAGAAATCGTCACCAAGCTGACCGAAGAGAAGCATCGCGCGGCCTTCACCGATCTGCTCTCGCGCATCGACGAGCAGTTCTCGAACGGCGCAAGCCTTGTCGAAGTTGCCAAGGCGATCGGCGCCACGGTCGGCACGACGCAGCCCGTCACCGCCACCGGCGCCGTCTACGCGAAGCCCGGCGAAACCCTGCCCGCGGAGCTGCAGCCGATCCTGTCGACCGCCTTCTCCATGGACCAGGAAAAGCCGCAGCTCGGCCAGCTCACCCCGGGCACCAGCGCCGCCGCCACTGCCGGCTACGTCATCTACGACGTGACCGATATCACCCCGTCCGCTCCGGCGCCGTTCAAGGAAATCGTCGCTGACGTGACCGAGGCGTGGAAGCTGGACAAGGGTTCGACGGACGCCAAGGCCGCCGCCCTCAAGGTCATGGCAGCGGTTCGCGGCGGCAAGTCGCTGAACGAAGCGGTCGCTGCCCTGGGCAAGACGCTGCCGCCGGCGCAGGATGTGGCAATGACCCGCGCGATGCTGACCGAAGCCATGCGCCAGGGCCGCCAGGTTCCGCCCCCGGTCTCGCTGATGTTCCACATGGCCAAGGGCACCGTGAAGGTGCAGTCGGCCGGTGCCGGACGTGGCTGGTTCGTGGTTGCACTCAACGACGTCCAGACCCCGGCCGAAGAGAACGATGTTGTGGTGAAGGGCACTCAGCGCGAACTCTCCAGCCAGCTTGGCTCGGCCTATACGGATGCGCTTGCCAACGCGATCCGCAAGCAGGTCGGCGCCCAGAAGCACGACGCGGCGATCAAGAAGGTGCGCGAACAGCTCGCCGGTACCGCCGCCGCCAACTGATACTCCCAGAAAAAGAAGGACACCCATCGGCATGAAGCGCGAATCGGATCGCGAAGAGGCATTGTCACGGCTGCGCGAGGGTAAGCCCGCGCTGCTCTGGCGCAGCCTCGTCGCCGATACCGAAACGCCGGTGGGCGCCGCGCTCAAGCTCTTCACCGAAGGGCGCGGCGACTTCCTGCTCGAATCGGTGGAAGGCGGCGCCGTGCGCGGTCGCTACAGCCTGCTGGGCCTCGATCCGGACCTCGTTTTCCGGGCCGAGGGCCATGCCTGCGCGATCAACCGCAAGTGGCAGCATGACCGCGAGGCGTTCGAGCCCCTGCCTGGCGATGCGCTCGCTGAACTGCGCGGCCTGGTCGAATCGTGCCGGTTCGACGTTCCGGCCGAACTCCCTAAGGCACTGGCGTGCCTGGTCGGCTACTTCGGCTACGAGACGATCGGCCTTGTCGAAAAGCTGCCCCGCGCGCCGCAAAGCCCGCTCGAATTGCCGGACATGCTGTTCGTCCGCCCCTCGGTAATCCTCGTTTTCGACCGGCTGAGTGACGAACTGTTCTGCGTTGCTCCGCTCTGGCCTGAAAACGGCGTGCCCGAAAGCCTCGTGGAAACAGCTGCCGAGCGGATCGACGAAGCTCTGCGCAAGCTGACTGCCCCGGTTCCCGCCTCACCCGCCATCGCGGACTTGCCAGAGCCGGTGCGAACGCCCGTGATGACCGCCGAAGACTACAAGGCGATGGTCACCCGCGCGAAAGACTACATCGAGGCGGGCGACATCTTCCAGATCGTGCTGGCCCAGCGTTTCACCTGCGAATTCCCGCTGCCACCGGTCGCGCTCTACCGCTCGCTGCGCCGCGTGAACCCCTCGCCGTTCCTCTATTTCCTCGACCTGCCCGGCTTCGCGATAATCGGATCGAGCCCGGAAATCCTCGTGCGTGTACGCGAAGGTGAAGTGACGATCCGCCCGATTGCCGGCACCCGCCCGCGCGGCAACACGGTAGCCGAAGACAAGGCCAACGAAGTCAGCCTGCTGGCCGATCCCAAGGAACGCGCCGAGCACCTGATGCTGCTCGACCTTGGCCGCAACGACGTGGGCCGCGTCTCCGCCGCCGGCACCGTGGAAGTGACCGACAGCTACACGATCGAGCGCTACAGCCATGTGATGCATATCGTCTCGAACGTGATCGGCCGACTCGACACCGAGAAGCACGATGCCATCGACGCTGTCTTCGCGGGTTTCCCGGCCGGCACCGTCTCCGGCGCCCCCAAGGTCCGCGCCTGCGAGATCATCGCCAGCCTCGAACCCGAAACGCGCGGCGCCTATGCCGGCGGCGTCGGCTACTTCGCGCCTGACGGCTCGGTCGATTCGTGCATCGTTCTTCGCACCGGTGTGCTGAAGGATGGCGTGCTGCACGTACAGGCCGGCGCCGGCATCGTTGCCGATAGCGATCCGGACTATGAGCAGCGCGAATGCGAAGCCAAGTCCGGCGCCCTGTTCGCCGCCGCACGCGAAGCGATCCGCGTCGCCGGAGAACCGGGTTTCGGCCAGTGACGGGTTCCGGACAGTGAAGCGCGCCGCTCTGGCGGCTGCGTTTTCACTCGTCGCCTGTTCATCGGGCGCCCAGCAGCAGCAAAGGCAGGCGGAAGCCCCGCCTCCGCCGCCCTGCGAAGGCGCTTCGTTCGAAGGCGCGAGTTTCACGCACTGCACCGCCACGCCCGGTCGCCACACGATCCACCTCGTGCTAGGGCCGCAGAACGGCGCGCCCTATCGCAGCCTGTCGCAACTGGCCGTAAGTCGCCCCTCGGGCAGCCCGGCGGTCGCCTTCGCGATGAACGGCGGCATGTTCGATGCGGATGGCAAACCCATCGGTTATGCCGTGATCGAGGGCCAGCGCATCCATGCGATCAACACCAATAAGGGCTGGGGTAATTTCCACCTCCTGCCCAACGGCGTGTTCTTCGGCGATGCTGCCGGCCACTGGCAGATCCGCACGAGCGAGGACTTCGCCGGCCACATCAACAACCGACCGGACTTCGGCACCCAGTCGGGCCCGATGCTGGTGATCGACGGCACGTTGCACCCGAAGATCGATGCGGACGGCCAGTCGCTCAAGCTGCGCAATGCCGTGGGCGTAGACCGGCAAGGCCGCGCGCACTTCGTCATCTCGGACGAGCCGGTCTCGTTCGGCAAGCTGGCGCGGCTGTTCCGAGACAAGCTGGATTGCCCCAACGCGCTGTTCCTCGACGGCAGCGTGTCCTCACTGTGGGACCCCGAACATGGGCGCGTGGACGGCGGACCGCCGCTCGGCCCCTTGATCGTCGTCGAGAAAAGCGCAAAGGGCTCTAACGGAAAGGACAGGCCATGATCCTCGTCATCGACAACTATGACAGCTTCACCTGGAACCTGGTCCATTACGTGATGGAACTGGGCGCCGAAGTCGAAGTGGTGCGCAACGATGCGCTTTCGGCCGGTCAGGCCATTTCCAGCGGCGCGCAGGGGTTCCTGATCTCGCCCGGCCCCTGCACCCCCAACGAAGCCGGCATCAGCCTGGACCTCGTGGGCGCGGCGGCGGACGCCGGAAAACCGCTGCTGGGCGTGTGCCTGGGGCACCAGTCGATCGGCCAGTACTTCGGCGGCAAGGTCGTGCGCGGCGGGCTGATGCACGGCAAGACGTCACCCGTCACCCATGACGGCACCGGCGTCTTCGCCGGATTGCCCTCCCCCTTCACCGCCACGCGCTACCACTCGCTGATCGTCGAGGATATTCCCGAGACGCTGGTGGTGAACGCCCGTTCCGACGACAACCACGTCATGGGCTTTCGCCACGCCTCCCTGCCGATCCACGGCGTGCAGTTCCACCCGGAAAGCATCGCCACCGAACACGGCCACGCGATGCTGGCGAACTTCCTGCGCAGTTGCGGAATGGATCCAAAACTCCCCGCCCGTCTCGACACCGGTTTGGCAACGGCATGACGACCATGATTCTGCCCGACCCTCTCCACCCCATCGAGGAAGCCGAAGCCGAAGAGGCTTTCGGCGCCATCCTCGATGGGCGCGTAGGTGACGACGCCGTCGTCCGCTTCCTCCTAGCCCTCACCGAACGCGGCGAGACGGCAAGCGAGATCGCCGGCGCCGCCCGCGCCATGCGTAGTCGCATGATCCCGATCGAAGCGCCTGCAAACGCCATCGACGTCTGCGGCACCGGCGGCGATGGGCACCACACGCTCAATGTCTCGACAGCGGTTTCGCTGGTCGTTGCCGCCTGCGGCGTGCCGGTGGCCAAGCACGGCAACCGCGCCGCCAGTTCCAAGGCCGGCGCGGCAGATACGCTGGAGGCGCTGGGGCTCAATCTCGACCGTGCAGCCGAAACCGCGGAAGAGACGCTGGGCGACCTCGGCATCTGCTTCCTCTTCGCTGCGCGCCATCACCCTTCGATGGGCCGCATCATGCCGATCCGCAAGGCGATCGGCCGCCGCACCATCTTCAACCTGATGGGCCCGCTGGCAAATCCGGCTAACGTGCGCCGCCAACTCGTCGGCATTGCTCGCCCCGCTTATGTGCCGATCTATGCCGAAGCCCTCATGAGCCTTGGCAGCGAGCACTCCTTCGTCATCTCCGGCGATGAAGGGCTCGACGAACTGAGCCTAGCCGGCGGCAACGAAGTGGCCGAGATCAAGAACGGCGAACTCTCCATGCGCCGTGTTTCACCCGAAGACGTCGGCCTGGCGATCGCACCGGTCGGTGCCATCCGGGGCGGCGACGCTGCGCATAATGCAGACGCGCTCCGCCGCCTGCTGATGGGTGAACATGGCCCCTATCGCGATGCCGTGCTGCTCAACGCCGCCGGCGCGCTGATCGTCGCGGGCGAGGTGGATACCTGGCGCGAAGGTGTCGAAGAAGCCGCCGAAGCCATCGACAAGGGCCTCGCCAACGCCCTGCTCAACTGCTGGATTTCCGCGCTCAAGGCCTGAGCCGCGCGAGAGGGTTACAATGTCCGACAAGCTTACAGAGATCTGCGACACCAAGCGCGAGGAAGTTGCCGAGCGCAAGGCCGTGGCCACGATGGCCGACCTCGACGCGCACGCTGCGCACCAGACCGCCCCACGCGGTTTTGAGGCCGCCCTGCGCGCCAAAGCCGAGAACGGTTTCGCGCTGATCGCAGAAATCAAGAAAGCATCGCCGTCCAAAGGACTGATTCGGCCTGATTTCCGTCCCGCCGAGCATGCCGTTGCCTACGAGCGCGGTGGTGCAGCCTGCCTCTCGATCCTGACCGATGCACCGTACTTTCAGGGACATGAGGACTTCCTGATGGATGCCCGCGCGGCCTGCACGCTGCCGGTGATCCGCAAGGACTTCATGGTCGATCCCTGGCAGGTCGCCGAAGCTCGGGCGATCGGCGCCGATGCGATCCTGATCATCGTCGCCGCGCTCGATGACGTCTTAATGGCCGAGATTGAGGCCGCCGCCCACGAACGCGGGATGGATTGCCTCGTCGAAGTTCACAACGAGTCTGAAATGGAGCGCGCAAGCCGGCTGAAATCGCGGTTGATCGGCGTGAACAACCGCGATCTCAAGCGCTTCGTAACGGATATTGCCACGACCGAACGCCTGGCACCGCTCGCGCCCGAAGGCACGCTGCTGGTCAGCGAGAGCGGCATCAACACGCACACCGACCTCGAAAGACTCGCAGGTTGCGGTGCTCGAACCTTCCTCGTCGGCGAAAGCCTGATGCGTGAAGCTGACGTCGAAGCGGCAACGCGCGCGCTGCTGACCGGTCGTTAACCGTCAGGTCAGCGGCAACATCAATTCGGTAAGCGCCTCTGCCGCGGAAAACTGCGGATAGAGGCGTACCCGCTCACAGAAGAGCGGAAAGTCGCGCAAGGTTTCGCCGCTCGCCGGCAACCAATCGCGATAGAGCCGCAAGGCCGGCTCTTCGAGGTCCATGGCTGGCCCCTTCTCCGGCAGGAGCACACAACGCCCTCCTGGGATTTCCGCGAGATATACACCTGCAGCCTCATCGCCATTGAACCATCCCGGAACCGACGCGCAAAGCATCACTCGATACTCGCGATCCGCGCGAGGATCGGTCGGGAATACATTGAAAGTACGAGATTTTTTCGGTGTAAATCCGACTTCGCGTCGCCATTCGATAAAGCGGCGGATCGTATCGCCAATGCCGCCGGGATCGCCGCGATGCTCCATCACCGCCACGCGGACGGGCTCGAAGTCGCGAATTTCGATGTCTGCAGTGTCGGCATCGGTCATGGTTCTGCTCCTTGCTTCCTGAAGTGCTTCGCTCATCGCCTGCCATGACGCGCGAAAGGCCGAGGGTGCCTGCCCAAGTCGAGCCCGAAAAGCCCGCGTGAATGCCTCCGGCGTTTCGTATCCGGCATCCATTGCCGCATCGATCACCCGCGTGCCCGGCCGGAAAGCCAGTTGCATACCCGCGCGGTGCAGCCGCGAAAGCTGCACGAAACGTTGGAGCGGCAAACCGGTGAGCGCACGAAACTGGCGATGAAAGTGAAACGGCGAAAATCCGGCCCAATCTGAGATCGTTTCGAGATCATGCTCGGCATCCGGCTCGGCTTCGATCCGCGTGATCACACGCGCCATCCTGTCCAAGTAGCGCTTTCGGAAAAGCTCAGATGATTTCGAGGTTTGCGTCATAGAACCCGTCTTGCCACGACCATCGCTGACAGACCTGACCGATCTTGCGAATATCATCGCGGCCTTACTGTCCTATCCCTGCGAAATCTGCCATCGAATGGCCATGATCGGCTTCGTATCTCCTCATGAAAGCGCACGAATCCGCCAATCCGGCCCGGACGCGAATTTTGCTTCAGGACCGTGTAAACTGTGTCAACCGTGTCACCTTGCAGCCCGAACGACAGGCAAAAAATGACCAAGAGCCTTACGCATATCGATTCGGACGGAACCGCGCGCATGGTCGATATCGGCGCCAAGGCCGAGAGCCGTCGGCTTGCTGTCGCGTCAGGTCGGATCTCCATGTCGGCGGAAGCGCTGGAGGCCATCCGCGCCGGAAATGCCCCGAAGGGCGATGTCCTTGGAACTGCACGCATCGCCGGCATCATGGCCGCCAAGAAGACGGCCGACCTCATCCCCATGTGCCATCCATTGATGCTCGATGCCGTCAACGTCGATTTCACGTTCGAAAACGACGCCATCCGTGCGACGGCAACGGCGTCTCTCTCGGGCAAAACTGGCGTGGAAATGGAGGCAATAACAGCAATTTCCATTGCACTCCTGACAATCTACGACATGGCGAAGGCTCTTGACAAAGGCATGGTGATCGGCGGCATCCGCCTCATCGAGAAGCGCGGCGGAAAGTCCGGCCACTGGGTTGCGGAAGGAATTGCGGAATGACGCGGCCGCCCATGCTGACACTCGAAGAAGCCCAGGCGCGCCTGCTGGCGCTGGTCGCCCCCCTCCCCATCGAACGCGTGGACATGGAAGGCGCGATCGGCCGCTACCTGGCAGAGCCGCTGCTGGCGCGCCGCACCCAGCCCGCTGCCGATGTGTCTGCAATGGATGGCTATGCCGTCACGGCCGGTGATCTGGCCGGACCCTGGCAGGTCGTCGGCGAAAGTGCAGCAGGGCATCCTTACGGCGATGTCGTGACGCCGGGCCAGGCGGTGCGAATCTCGACCGGAGCCCTGATCCCTGCTGGCGCCGAAGCGGTCATTCTGCAGGAAGACCTTGTTCGCGATGGTCGTCGCATCACATTGGCCGGCGATGCCCCCTCACCCGCCGACAAGCATGTGCGATGTCGCGGCATGGATTTTCCCGAAGGCAAAGAAGTCTTGCCCGCCGGTACCCGCATCGGCCCCATGCAAGCCGCCTTGGGCATGGCTGCCGGCCATAAGCACCTCCCTGTACGCCGCATACCCCAACTCGTGGCGATCGACAGTGGTGACGAACTCGCGTCCGATCCCGAACAGTGCGAACCCCATCAAATCCCCGCCAGCAACGGCGCAATGCTTGCGGCTCTCGCGCGGAGTATGCCGGTGCGGGTCGACCATATCGGCCCCGTGGAAGATCGCTTGGACGCACTGATCCAGGCTTTCGAGAGCGCGGCGGAGGCCGATGTGATTGTCACCAGCGGCGGCGCCTCGGTCGGTGATCATGACCTGATTCGCCCGGCACTCGAAGCATGGGGCGCCGAAATCGATTTTTGGCGGGTGGCGATCAAGCCCGGCAAACCCATCCTTGTCGCGACCAGGACGCATGGGTCACACCGGCAACTGATTATCGGGCTGCCCGGAAATCCAGTGTCCAGCCTCGTCACAGCCTACCACTTCCTGCTTCCCGTTTTGCGCGCGATGTTGGGCGCGGCAAAGCCGAAGGCAATGCCGATCCTGACCCGGCTAGGGAGCCCTCTTCCCGAGAGCGGTGACCGGCGCGAATTCCTGCGAGGCCTGTGGGACGGTGAAAACGTGACCGCGCAAGTCCTGCAAGACAGCGGCGCGCTGGCCTCGCTAGCGGCAAGCAATGTGCTGATAGACCGCCCACCCCATGCGCCGCCTGCAGCGATTGGCGATCCGGTCTGGGTCTACTTGCTCCAGAATGGCGGTATTGCTTGACGTTACCACATTCGTTGCTTAATTGTTCCCTCATTGTTCGCGAACGGACCTGCAAGTGTTCTTCGCGAAGGGAACATGGCCGCGGTTTGCGGCGAAGCAGGTGAGGCAGGCCAGATGTTGACGCGCAAGCAGCACGAATTGCTCCGGTTCATCCAGGTGCGGCTCGAAGAGAGTGGCGTCTCGCCCAGCTTCGAGGAAATGAAGGAAGCGCTCGACCTCAAGTCCAAGTCCGGCGTCCATCGCCTGATCTCGGCTCTCGAAGAGCGCGGCTTCATCCGGCGCCTGCCCAATCGTGCCCGCGCCCTGGAAGTGCTTCGGGCACCCGACGATCTCAGCAGCAAGTCCGCAACCACTGCAGCACCGCGCGAGACGCCCCCGTCACTGCGACCGGCGCCGCGTGCGTTGGAAGCTGCCAACGATGTGATCGAGATCCCGCTGCATGGACGGATCGCCGCCGGCGTACCGATCGAGGCGATCGAAGGTCAGTCGATGCTTCCCGTTCCCGCCGCCCTACTTGGGTCAGGCGATCATTACGCGCTCGAAGTATCGGGCGACTCGATGATAGAGGCGGGCATTCTCGATGGCGATCTTGCCCTCGTGAAGCGCACGGACACCGCCCGTGACGGCGAAATCGTCGTCGCGCTGATCCGGGGTGAAGAGGCCACCCTGAAATATCTGCGCCGAGAAGGGCCGCAGGTACGCCTTGACCCGGCGAACGCAGCTTACGAACCGCAGATTTACGGCGCGAGCGAGGTGCAGGTTCAAGGGAAGCTGGCTGGCATTCTGCGCCGTTACCATTGATTTTGAATTGCCTGCCTCCACGCCCCGGCGAGGAGGCAGGTCCCGATTGGCAGGCGATTCCGGCCAGCCTTCCTCATTGATGCCACCAGCCATGTTCACCCTGTTGCTCTGCAACAGTACGGAACGTCCGCCCGTCAAGATCGATGGTGATCCCGCCGGTTCGCTTGAGCATTGGCCGGTCGATGCGAAGCCAGCGTGGCTGACAGCCTTGTGGCAGGCGGCGATCGGCAATGACTATATCAGAGCGTCGGCAGGCTTGGGACAGTTGAGCCACTGGAACGTAAGCGGTGCTGCGAGCGACGAGAACATGCCAGGTTCGCCCCCCGCGCAGAAGCCTGACCGCGCAAAAATCCTGATTGCAGCGAACTTCAGGCTGATCAGTCAATAGCAAGGGAGCGTTACGCTGGCCCGCTATTTCCATGAAGTTGTCCATGGCATAGCCGCTTTTGCTTTCGCGCAGGGTTGCAAGTCGCGCCTCACTGCCGACAGCCATTCCAATGTAGTGCCCGTCACCGGCCACGAGAATATCTGGCGGTGTCAGAAACGCCAATCCCACAGCCCCGGCCAAGGCAGGCAACAAGCCGAACCATCGCACTCGCCCGGACCATAGCGCCAGCCACAATCCACCCACTACAAAAAGCAGAAAATGCGCACCTCCCATGACGGGCATAAATCGCACGGCACCGGGAAGCGCGGCCACGGCGTGCGCGATGTCCAGAAGAATGGCTATGGCGTGGTCGGCAAGCCACCAAAGCGGCGCGCCCAGCCCTGCAACGTCTAGCAACAGAGCAAAGGCAACCAGCGGCATGACGATAAATGTCGTCAACGGAATCGCCACAAGATTTGCCAGGGCACCGTACACTCCGGCACGGTGGAAATGGTAGAGGCCGATCGGCACAAGCACGAGATCGATCGCGATGCCGGTTACGAGCATGATCGCAAGAGCCCGCAGGATTCGCGCGATCATCCCCTCGTCGCGAGGCGCCATCCAGCGCTTCACCGGTCCAGCATTCGCCACCGTTATCAGCGTCAGCACGGCCGCGAAGCTCATCTGAAAGCTGGGGCCGATAATGGATTCGGGCCAAAGCACCATGACCACGAAAGCACCCGTCGCCAGCAAACGAACCGACAAGGCCTCCCGCCCCAAAGCGAGAGCTATGAGCACCAGCAGCGCCCCGGCGCAGGATCGCACCGTCGGCACTTGCGATCCCGTCAGCAAGGTATAGCCGATCCCGGCGAGTGCCCCCAATGCAGCCGCAACGATCGGCAGACGGCACCGCAGAGCCAACGCTGGCGACAGCGCCAACAGACGCAAGGCGAGGAAATATACAGCACCGATCACTGCGCTGACGTGAAGGCCGCTGATGGAGAGCAAGTGGGCCAATCCCGCATCGCGCATCGCCTGCGCGTCGTTTTGCTCGATCGCCCCCATATCCCCTGTCGCGAAAGCGATCGCGATACCGGCCACGCTGCCCGATAATTTTGAGCGAATATGTTCGGACAGTTCTGCACGCCACGCCCCCAGAACATCACCGCCGTTTCCAGTTTCGAGAACCTCTACCGGCTCCAGCACGCTTCCCGAGGCCGATATCCCCGCAAACCACGCCGCCCGGGCGAAATCGTATCCTCCGGGAAGCAGCGGTGGCGCTGGCGGCGCAAGCCTGCCTCGGAAGCGTATCAAGGCGCCCCCGGTCAGCGGGGGCGTCGTTTCCGGGCGTACCCCAGCCATTCCGACTCGATCCGGCAGGTTGACGCGCACTTTGATTGCACGCGCCGTTCCTGGCTCGCGCATAGATAGCAGCAACCGTTTTTGCGCCAGCGCCGGCTGCTCTTCGACGGACAGCACCCTTGCCGCAAAAATGCCCGATATTGGCCGAGAAATGGGCGCAGATCCGACCATTGCCGAGCGCCCCCACGCAAAAAGACAACCAAGCGCCAAAACCAGCGCCATGGAGATGAGGGCCGTCCGCAGGTATGGAAAGTGCGTTCGACCGTGCCGCCAGACGCTGGCACCGATTGCGATCGCCGCACTTGTTGCGCAAAATGCAATCCACCATCGAGGCCCGGGCATGGTAAACCAGCCCGCAATTCCGGTGCCGAATCCCACTGCGAGCCAGGGTGCGCGCTCGAAAGTGCAGTTCGAAAGAAAACACTCGACACCAGCCAAACTGCTCGACATGTGGCTCTGGCTGATCCATGGGCGATGCTGCAATGCAGCGCTCCCGGCAGGAGCCGGAAAGCAGGGATCATCGGTCGTGGCGGCGTGACTGGCCATGGTCGACATTAGGACGGAAGGTAGTAGCAATGGCAAGCGGCAGCGCATCGAGCGGACAGACGGCAGGAAAGACCGTCGTCACGCGCTTTGCCCCCTCGCCCACGGGTTTTCTCCATATTGGCGGCGCGCGCACCGCGCTGTTCAACTGGCTCTATGCACGCCATTTCGGCGGCAAATATCTCCTCCGCATCGAAGATACCGACCGCGCCCGCTCGACCGAGCCGGCCATCGAGGCGATTTTCGACGGGTTGAACTGGCTGGGCCTTGGCGGTGACGAGGAAGCGGTATTCCAGTTCGCGCGGTCGGATCGTCACGCCGAAGTGGCTGCGGAACTGATCGCCAATGGTCATGCCTATCGCTGCTACCTCACATCCGAGGAACTGGCCGAGCGCCGCCAGAAGGCACAGGAAGAACGCCGCCCGTTCCGCATCGACAGCGAATGGCGCGATGCCGATCCGTCGACCTGGCCCACCGATCGCTCATACGTCGTGCGCGCCAAGGCGCCGCGCGATGGCGAAACCACGATCCAGGACCTCGTCCAGGGTGAAGTGACCGTCAAGAACGAGGAAATCGACGATTTCGTCATCCTGCGTTCGGATGGTACGCCGACTTATATGCTCGCGGTCGTCGTCGACGACAACGACATGGGCGTCACCCACGTCCTGCGCGGTGACGACCACCTGAACAACGCCTTCCGTCAGCTTGTGATCATTCACGGCATGGGCTGGGACGTTCCAGTCTACGGCCACGTGCCGCTGATCCACGGTTCGGATGGCGCCAAGCTTTCCAAGCGCCACGGCGCGCTGGGCGTCGATTCGTATCGCGACGACCTTGGCGTGCTGCCCGAAGCGCTGTTCAATTATCTGCTGCGGCTCGGCTGGGGCCATGGCGACGAGGAATTCATCGGCCGCGAACAGGCGGTCGAGTGGTTCGACATGGCCGACGTCGGCAAGTCGCCCTCGCGCTTCGACCTTGCCAAGCTGCAGAACCTCAACGGCCACTATCTGCGCGAAGCGGACGACGCCCGGCTTGCCGGCCTCGTTCAGCCGCGCCTCGAAGCGGCCGGTTACACCGATCCCGACATGACTTTGCTTACGCAGGCCATGCCCGTCCTGAAGGTCCGCGCGAAGGACCTGAACGAACTTGCCGAAGGCGCCGCCTTCCTGTTTGCCCAACGCCCGCTCGCCATGAGCGAAAAGGCGCAGGCGCTCCTGACCGACGAAGGGCGTTCGCGCCTTGCCGCGATCCACGAGCGTCTTTCCGGAGAGTCCGAATGGGCCCTGGAGGCACTGGAAGCCAGCCTCAAGGCAATGGCCGAGGAGCTGGGATTAGGCCTCGGCAAGCTCGCGCAGCCGCTGCGCGCCGCCCTGACTGGTCAGACGACCTCTCCGGGTATTTTCGACGTATTGGTTCTGCTCGGCCGGGACGAAAGCCTTGCTCGCATTGGCGCGCAGGCGAGCGCCACGACCGGGTCGCACATATAAGGAGTAAGAACTGGTGGGTGATCAGGTCAAACTGAATGCTGGCAACGGGGAAATCGATTTCCCGGTGCTGAAGGGCAGCGTCGGTCCGGATGTCGTCGACATCCGCAAGCTTTACGGCCAGACCGGCATGTTCACGTACGACCCCGGCTTCACCTCGACGGCGAGCTGCGAAAGCGCGCTCACCTACATCGATGGTGACGAAGGCGTCCTGCTCCACCGCGGTTACCCGATCGGCCAGCTTGCAGAGAATTCTTCCTTCATGGAAGTGTGCTACCTGCTGCTGAACGGCGAACTGCCGAACGTGGGTGAACTGGATGGCTTCACCAATACCATCACCCGCCACACCATGCTCCACGAGCAGCTGGCGACGTTCTACCGCGGCTTCCGCCGTGACGCCCACCCGATGGCGATCATGTGCGGTGTGGTCGGCGCCCTCTCGGCGTTCTACCATGACTCGACCGACATCTCGGATCCCGAGCACCGCAAGATCAGCTCGCACCGTCTCATCGCCAAGATGCCGACGATCGCTGCAGCTGCCTACAAGTATTCGGTTGGCCAGCCCTTCCTCTACCCGGACAACAAGCTGAGCTACACCGGCAACTTCCTGCGCATGACCTTCGGCGTGCCGGCGGAAGAATATGAAGTGATCCCCGCCGTCGAAAAGGCGATGGACCGCATCTTCATCCTCCATGCCGACCACGAGCAGAACGCGTCGACCTCGACCGTGCGTCTTGCCGGTTCGTCGGGCGCAAATCCGTTCGCGTGCATCGCGGCCGGCATCGCCTGCCTCTGGGGCCCCGCGCATGGCGGCGCGAACGAAGCCGCGCTTAACATGCTCAAGGAAATCGGCACCCCGGACAAGATCCCGCACTATATCGAGCGTGCGAAGGACAAGAACGATCCGTTCCGCCTGATGGGCTTCGGTCACCGCGTCTACAAAAATTACGACCCGCGTGCGACCGTCATGCAGAAGACCGTCCGCGAAGTGTTCGATGCGCTGAAGGTAAACGATCCGCTGTTCGAGACCGCGCTGCGCCTCGAAGAGATCGCCCTCAACGATCCGTACTTCGTCGAGAAGAAGCTGTTCCCGAACGTTGACTTCTATTCGGGCATCATCCTGTCGGCCATCGGCTTCCCGACCACGATGTTCACGGCGCTCTTCGCCCTTGCCCGCACCGTCGGCTGGGTGGCGCAGTGGAACGAAATGATCTCGGATCCAGGCCAGAAGATCGGCCGCCCGCGTCAGCTCTACACCGGCCCGACGCAGCGCGATTACGTGCCGATCGGCCAGCGCTGATCGATCGATCCGCGAACCATCGCGGTATCCGTCAAAGGCCCTCGCGAAAGCGGGGGCCTTTTTCGTTACCCCGCACGATCACGTATTGGGTTGCGAAAGCCATAAATTGGCCGCAAGTTGTTGCCAGGGACGGTGGGCAGACATTGGGGGCGCTACATGCTGTTCTTGCGTATTCTTGCCTTCATCATCGGGCTGTTCGCCGTGGCGCTGGGTGCACTCTGGGTCGGACAAGGCACCGGACTGATCCTCTGGCCCAGGGACAGCTTCATGATAGACGATCGCGGCTGGGCAGTGCGGGGCGCGGTGATGGCCTGCGTGGGCGCGATCCTGTTGTGGTTGGCGCGCCGGACCAACGGGCGCAGCAGCAATCGCCTGTAAAGCCGCGACTCTCAGCCTTCGCGATCGAGCGGCAATTCCAGCACGAAGCGGGCGCCTTGACCTGGTGCGCTTTCCACCCTGAGGTCGCCGCCCATCGCTCTTGCGAGCCGGCGGGAGATATAGAGGCCCAGTCCTGAGCCGCCGTCTCCACTGCGGCCAAGGCGCTCGAACTTCTCGAACACGCGTTCCTGATCCTCAACGGCCAGGCCGGGCCCCTGATCCGCTACAGTGATGCAGGCCCGGTCTGCCAAGGCATCCAACCGGATCCAGACTTGCGAATTCTCCGGCGAATAGCGGATCGCGTTGCCGAGAAGGTTGAGAAGGATCTGCAGCACTCGCCGGAATTCCGCCAATGTCGGCAAGCTCTCGCTCGCATGTGGCGGCTCCACGCGAATGCCCTTTTCGCGTGCCCGAACATTAAGAATTCCCGCCGCCTGCCGGGCGACTTCGGACAGGTCGATACTGTCAGCAGTAGTGCTGAAGCTGTCGGATTCGACGACTTCGAGATCGGCAAGATCTTCCAGCAACCCAAGCAGCAACGTGCCCGCTCCGGCGATTTCGCCAGCATATTCGGCATATGCATCGGGCAGTGGGCCTGCCAGTCGGGTTCGGATCGTTTCCGCGTTGGCGATGATCCGCGCAATCGGCTGGCGCAGCACCGGCGCCAGATCCTGCCCAACCAGGCCGCGACGCATGAGCGGTTCCGACACCGGCTCCGGAGCGGTCATCGTTTGCGATGGCACATCCGACACCAGCAGAAGTTCGAAGCCCGTGGGGTCGAACCCGGGCTGGAACTGAGGGACAAGCGCCACGCGCCATGGACGGAGCGAATTCTCGACCCGTATCGATGCGCCGTCCAGCAAGCGCCAGTGCAGTGGCTGCTTGTGAGTAATTTTCTCCGGCGGCAGGAACTCGGTCCAGGAACGCCCCAACCCGGCGGCCATCACCGCAGCTACATCGGCGAGTTCAGGACTCTCCGTCTCGACCGAGAGCACGCGCTGCGCCCCGTCAAGCCGCGCCGTCAGTTCGGCCAGGTGTCGATCCACCATCGTCCGACGGCGATCGGCGACCGAATTGTCCTCCACCGGCACCGGCGTTGCCTGCCAGTTCCTGACGACGATCTCGCAGTAACCGGCCGCTTCGCCCGCTTCCTCACCGTAGAGAGGCTGAATTTCCACCCATGCCGTAACGAACTCAGCACCGTCGAAAGCCGTGATCGCGCGCGCGAGTCGAAAACCATAGCTGCGCGCCTTGCGCACCAGATCGAGCAGTTCGGGGATCGCAATCGCGCCCGGCACGTCCCCGCCACAACGCACCTGCAGCCCGGCAAGCGGCTCGTCCGCGCGCGTCAGGCAATCCTGCGCGTCGCACTCGGCCCTGGCCACTATGTTGCCGGTCGCGAGCATCAGCCGCCCCGATACCCCGTTGCAAGAACGGCGGCGGCCATCTCGCCACTGACCTGCTCAAACGCATCCGGCAGAACATGGCCAGGATGGAACGCCACCAACTGGTGGCTGACTTCGTCGGTTGCCAGTCCGGCCGCACGCAGTGCAAGCGCAAGCCGTGCGGCCTGCGCGTCATGCGTCGACAGCGCCAGCACGTCGCGATCCAGTCCCGATCGGAGGGATAATGCGGAAAGGAACAGCGCCAAGCCGCCATATTGGATCACAAGGGCCGTTCCACCGGAATTGCCAAGCGCCATGACAAGCCGTGCCGCGAGGCCGAGCCTGCTGGAGCCTTCCTCGTAGCGCGCCCTTACCGCAGCCTCCGCCATCGCGATTCGCTCGGCGGCCCCGGCGGTGCCGGACAACGCGATCCGCAGCGCCTGAAGTGCGGCATGAAGCAATTCTCCAGGCAGTTCGGTAAACGGCAGGCCCATCCTGCGCTGCGCCTGGCACCAACGCGCCTGGGAAGCCAGCCAGGTCATGGCGAGGCCCTGCATCGCCTCGTTCTCCGAAGAGACGAGCGATTGCAGCAGCGGCGAAACCACCGGGTCCAGCGCCATGCGCGTCTGCAACAGGTCCGTCAGGCGCCATTCCAGCGCAAGGGCATGGGCGTGCGTCAGCAGGGCGCGCTGGTCCATGAGGGCAAGGACGAGCGCCTCATGCTCCTCGCTACCTGTAGGAGCGACCATCTGCCCCACGTGCGTTTCAAGCAGCCCGCGCGCAAGGTCGCCAAGCAGCCCACGCACGCGGGCGAGTATCTCATCGCTGAACAAGGCCCCATCCTGCGCAGACAGCAGGTGGCGCAGAACCGGCTGCACGCTCTCGGCGAGGACGTCCCCCCGCGCGAGCTCCGCGCGTAACAGGGCCTCCACGGTTTGAACGTGGGCCGGACGGACAGCATTGTCGATCATCCGTCCCCTCTACCTCGCAGTTGGTTAAGCCCCGGTTATCCTTTGCGGCGCAGCGGAAGCGCCATACCCAGAACAACCAGAACCACCGCCAGAACTTCAACCAAGGGCTCAACCTGCCCGAAACCGGCCGCAAGCGCCAGTACCACGCAAAGCAGCGCCCGATCATTCGCAAACCGCGTTACCGGCCCGGCGACCACACGCGGCACCAAGGCCAGCAGCATCATCAACATCGCCGGCGGGAACATCCACGAAAGCAGGCTTTCGCCGAACAGACGCGTCACACTCGCAAGGATGAGCAAGCCAATGGTCGCGTCTATCAGCCAACCCAGCACATTCGCGCGCGGAATGGCCGGCGGAAGCTGCCCCAGCGCCTGACGTTCGGCGGATCGGATCAGCCGGCTCGCCTCGACGAGAATCGCCCCCAGTGCCCCGAACAGGAACGCGGTCGATAAAGCGCCAAACCAGGCAAGCCCCCCCGCGATTGCCAGTGCCACCAGCACGGCGGCACTCAAGACATTGCTGGCATTCCCCGCATGAAGCAATGTCGATCCGAACGCGACAACGCCCTTGCGGGCCACCGCCTGCCCCGGCGACATCCGCTCGCCCGCGCCAAATCGTTCGCGCAGCCACTCGGTTTCCACTGCATGGGCCTCGGCTTCGTTACGAACCATGCGCCAATTGGCGCCGCCCCGGGCATCAGCCGGAATTTCGCGCATGGGCACACCCGATTGCAGCGCAATGCGCATCAGTGCGGACGGCACATCGCAATCGGCGGGCAGTTCGTGAAGCTGTTCAACCAGGCGACCGGGCACTTGCAGCAGACCGGCACCGGCACGGTTGAGGTCGATACGCTCGAATCCTTCCGCCAGCGCGCCTTCCACCGGCTGCACCAACACGGCAGGCGCCACACCGTCGAACAACGCTGCCGCGCGCGCGGGATCTGCAAAAAGTCCCTCGCTGACCACGACAAGCTCGTCACTTGCCGTCACCAGCCCGGATAGCGGCCGCGCGCCGGTGGAAATGTAAAATTGCAGCCCGGCGTCCTCCGCCGCGTGCTGAAGCGCTATAAGTTCAGGAGAGGTTCCACGGGCGATGCAGATCACCCTCTGGCAATCCATCGCCAGCGCCAGCCCCAACTGGTGTCGGGCAAGCGTCGACCCGCCCACGCGCAGGAATGCGCGCGGAACCGGCTGTCCCGCTGCCGCGGGCTCCGTCATGGCCAGCAATGCGATACGCAGCGTGCAACCCTCCAGCGACCCCGCACCATGTAAGCAAGGGAAGCCCGGGTGCCAAGCGTGTGCCTGAATTCAGCTGTCGGAAAACTCGGACAAGTAGGCCCGCAGGCGCCGGACAATCGCCGGATCGCCCGGCGCGCCTTCAAGCGCATCCTCGGCAAGCGCCAGCAGTGGCGCGCTGTGGAAGCTGGCGGCAATGCCCTTCAACCGCATCGCTGCGACGTGCCAGTTCCCGTCACAACGCGACCGCGCGAGAAGATCCGCCTGCCGCGCCACGCTTTCAACATACGACGATCGCAGTTCCGCGAAGAGATCTGCATCCCCTCCCGCGGCTGCGGCCAGCGTGGCCTCCAGTGCACCTGCTTCATACGCCATTTCCCCAGCTTAATCCGGGAAGGGTTAAAGCGGGGTTTATTGCCGCGACGCACATGGTATCCTGCCGCCATGGCTGGGGAAAACAGGATCATCGCGTTCGGCGCGAACCAGGAAGAGAATGGCGCGGGTTCGCAGCCGGCCATCACGGAAATCGAGCATGAGGCCATGACGCCGTCGCAAGACGAATGGCAGCGGGCTTTCGCGCCCGTGGAACCGGCTGAAGCGTCGCGCTTGCCGGGCTGGGCGATCCCTGCCCTCGCCTCCGTGGTGGCGCTTGCGTGGACTGGTTTCTTCCTTTGGGCGCAATGGCCCACTCTGTCCCAAATGTCGCTCGATAGCGTGCCGAACGCTCTCACGACCTGGGCGGTGCCGCTGCTGTTGATTGGCCTCATCTGGCTTCTGGCCATGCGCCACAGCGCCCGCGAAGGCCGCCGCTTTGGCGATGTCGCGCGATCGCTTTCCCGCGAATCCGCAAACCTGGAAGCACGGTTGACCGCGGTAAACCGCGAGCTTTCCCTTGCACGGGAGTTCGTGGCCGCCCAGTCCCGCGATCTGGAAGCGCTGGGCCGCATCGCCACGGAACGTCTTTCCCAAAATGCCGAACGCTTGCAGGAGCTTATCCGCGACAATGGTGGCCGCGTCGATTCTATCAGCAATGTTAGCGTGGCCGCGCTCGACAACATGGAAAAGCTGCGCAGCCAGCTTCCAGTAATCGCCAGCTCAGCCAAGGACGTCACCAACAATATCGGCAATGCCGGACGGGCCGCGCATGTCCAGCTTGAGGACATGATCAACGGCTTCAATCGCCTTAACGAATTCGGCTCTGCCAGCGAACGTCAGGTGACGCGTCTGCGCGAAGCGGTCGGCTCGGCGATCGACGAATTCACCACGCGTTGCGACCACATGGCCACTCTGGCGGATGACCGCTTTGCTGCTCTGACCGAACGCGGCGAGGCTTTCCGCACCGAATTGGATCGGCATGAGGTAGAGGCGCTTGCCGGAATCCGCACGCGCGCCGCAGCGCTGGAAACCGAGATCGCCGACACCCGCGCCCAGCTTGACCGGCACGAGGAGGAAAGCCTCACCTCGCTGCGCGCCAGACTCGTATCGCTCCGCGAAGAGAGCGACGTCGTTTCACGCGCTCTGCGTGACGGCGAAGGGCGCGCGACCGAGGCCTGGCGCAAGGCGCTGGAAGAACTCGAGGACGAACAACGCGAAGTGGCGCGCGCCATTGCCCTCACCCAGGACACCGCGATTGGCGCCCTTCGGGCATGCCTTGATTCCGTCGCCAAGGATACAGAACAGTTCGACGCCTCCATCACCGAACGCCGCGAACGGCTTGCCTCCGAATTGAACGAGCGTCAGGCCCGCCAATCCGAGCATGAGCGCGCGGCCATGGCGCGAATCGAGAGCATGCTTGGCGACCTCGACACCGGTATCGCTGAAAGGCTGGAACGCCATCGCCTGCAGGCCGCCACCCTTGGAGAGCGCGCCGGCGCGATCACTGCGGAGCTGGAACGCTATCAGGCCCGGCTCGATGCCATCGCCTCCAGCAGCGAGACGATCGAAAACCGTCTCTCCACCAGCCTTGGCACCCTTACCGAGCGGCTCACCGCCGCCCGGGCAACGCTGACCGCAACCGATGGTGACGTAGACAAGCTCACTGAAGCCAGCGTTCGCCTCCTCGAATTGATCCAGGGCAGCGCACGCTACGCCAACCATGAGCTGCCGGAATCGCTCGCCGTTTCCGAAGACCGGCTCAATCGGCTGCAATCGGCAATCGCCACCTTGCTGGACGCTCTTCGGGAATCGACGAGCACGAGCACAACACTTGTCGGCACGGTGGAAACTTCCAGCCTCAGCCTCAAAGCTCTGGCGGCGGAACTGATCGAGGCGCAGGCCGATCTCTCGCAAAGCGGAGAGGCCCACGCCAAACTCCTCGACGAACTCCGCCAGTCGGTCGCGGCCATCGAGATCGCAACCGGCGATGCAGCAGGCAAAGCCCAGGGCGAATTACGCAACGCGATCGCGGCGCTTCAGGCGGCTCTTGGCGAAGCCACCGACGCCATCGAAAGCGACAGTGCCCAGCGCATCGCTCTCGTAGCTGAAAACCTGGGATCGGAAAGTGCACAGGCCATCGACAAGGCCATGCGCCAGCGCGTCGCCGAAGTTGCCGGCCAACTCGATCAGGCGGTCGCCCACGCATCAGGAGCCACGCGCGAGGCCACCATTCAACTGCGTGACCAGTTGGGCAAGGTCGACGAATTGGTCGGCAATCTCGAAAACCGTGTCGCCCATGCCCGGGAACAAGCGGAAGAACAGGTCGACAATGACTTCGCCCGCCGCGTCGCCCTGATAACCGAATCGCTCAATTCCAACGCTATCGACATTGCCACTTCGCTGTCAGCCGATGTTTCGGACACCTCATGGGCGTCCTACCTTCGCGGCGATCGCGGCATTTTCACGAGGCGGGCCGTCGCCCTGTTGGATGCCGGCGAAGTGAAATCGATCCAGCAGCTGTTCGAGCGTGACAACGCGTTTCGGGAACACGTCAGCCGCTATATTCACGATTTCGAGGCGATCCTGCGCCAGATTCTCTCGACGCGCGACGGGAATGCCCTGGGGGTCACGCTGCTCTCGTCGGACATGGGCAAGCTCTATGTGGCCCTGGCGCAAGGCATCGAACGCCTGCGCAACTGAGTTGAAACGAAAAAGGCGACAGATATCCAAATCTGTCGCCTTTTTCTGAACACTGGCTCTCCAGTGGATCGGGAACTCAGTAGCCCAATTCCTTCACCGGTGGCTGGCCGAAGAAATTCAGGTCGTCCACCGTGATCCACTGCTGGGCATAGTTCACGTAATAGAGGCCGAACAACACGACCGCCAGGATCGTGGCGCGCTTGGCGATCAGCTTGGGCCGGAAGTTGACTGGCGCGCTGGTGGCGTGCCCCTTCTCGACAACATAGCCCTCCACTTCATCGGGCGTGCGCAGGCCGAACGGCATGACCAGGAAGGCGCTGAGAACCCAGAACAAACCGTAGATCGCCACGATCGAAGTCCATTGCATGGCCATCGTTCAATCCTCCAGAAGCAGAACCTGCACTTGCGGCTTCTTGCCAGACCAGCGCGTTGCGGCGCGACGGGCAGCCAAGCGGGCTGCCTCGATCCGCACTTCGCGATCCGACTTCTTTGCCCGGTTCAGCGCTTCGGCAACGTCCCTCTGCGCTTCCTCGACGAACTTTGCGTAATCCTCGTCAAGCGGCAGGCCGATCGCTGCAACCTGCACGTGTCCCTTGCGGTCCGCGGCCACAGAGACGACGCCGTTGTAGGAAATCCGGCGGCGCATCACCATTGCATCGCCGTCCGCCGGCGCGATGATATCGCCATCGAGAATGAGGCGCCCCGAGCGAACTTCGCCGAACTTTCCAGGGTGACTGGGTGCGAGACGAACGAGATCGCCGTTCTTCTGGAAGATCGCCTTGGGAATGCCGGTCGCCAGGCCGAGCCGAGCCTGTTCACGCATATGGCGGACTTCGCCGTGAACCGGCACGAGGATTTCGGGCCGCAGCCAGCCATAGAGCGCTTCGAGTTCCGGGCGTCCCGGATGGCCCGACACGTGGATCGGGCTCTGACGATCGGTAACGATCACAATGCCTGCGTCCGAAAGCCGGTTCTGGATACGGCCGATGGGGATTTCATTCCCCGGGATCTGGCGGCTGGAAAACAGCACCACATCGCCGGAATCCAGCTTGATCGGATGGTTGCCTTCCGCAATGCGCGCCAGCGCCGCGCGGGGTTCACCCTGCCCGCCGGTCGCGACGATCAGCACTTCGCCGCGGGGCAGATCCATCGCCGTTTCGATGTCGACCAATTCCGGCAGCTTGCCAAGGTAACCGCTGGCCTGGGCGGTCTCGATGATACGGTCAAGCGAGCGCCCCGCGACACAGAGCTTGCGATTGGTCTTGCGTGCCACGTCGCCCAGCGTCTGCAGCCGTGCCACGTTGGAGGCGAAAGTCGTCACCAGCACGCGTTTGCCGCGATGCTTCTTCACTTCCTCCAGCAGTCCGCGATAGACTTCACCTTCGGAGCCCGAGGCCTGCGGGTTGAACACATTGGTCGAATCGCAGACCAGGGCGAGCACGCCCTCATCCCCGATCGCGGTCAGTTCCTGCGAGGTTGCCGGCGTGCCGACTTGCGGCTCATCATCCAGCTTCCAGTCGCCCGTATGGAAGATCTTGCCGTAAGGCGTGTCGATCAGCAGCGCATTGCCCTCGGCGATCGAGTGCGCCAGCGGAACGTAGCGAATACCGAAGGGCCCAAGCTCGAAGCGTTCGAGGTCATCGACGACGATCAGTTCGATCTCATCAAGGATGCCGGCTTCTTCCAGTTTCGCAGCGACGAGCCGCGCCGTGAAGGGCGTGGCGTAAATCGGCACGCCGAGTTCCTGGGCGAAGTAAGGCACTGCGCCGATATGATCCTCATGCGCATGGGTCAGCACGATACCAAGCAGGTTCTCCCGCTCATCCTCGATGAATTCGAGGTCGGCAAATACCAGATCGACGCCCGGGTACTCATTCATGCCGAAGGTCATGCCAAGATCGACCATCAGCCACTTGCCCTGGCAGCCGTAGAGATTGACGTTCATGCCAATCTCGCCAGACCCACCCAGCGCACAAAACAGCAGTTCGTTACCCGGAATCACTTCTTCGCAGCCCTTTCGGCGAGAATTACAAGGCCCTCCAACGTCAGATCGGCGTCGACGGCATCAAAAATATCAGTCGCCTTGTCGAACAGCACGGCCAGGCCGCCCGTGGCGATTACTTTGGCGGGGCGGCCAATCTCCGCACGCATGCGCGCGATCAGGCCTTCCATCATCGCCACATAGCCCCAGAAGACGCCGATCAGCATCTGGTCCTCGGTATTGCGGCCGATCACCGATTTGGTTTCCGGCACGGCGATGGCGATGCGCGGTAACTTCGCGGTGTTGCCCACCAGCGCGTCGAGCGAGAGGTTGATGCCCGGCGCAATGATACCGCCCTTGTAGGCGCCGTGATAGTCTACGACATCCAATGTGGTCGCGGTGCCGAAATCGACCACGATCAGGTCGCCGCCATGCCGCTCATGCGCGGCAATCGCGTTGACGGCGCGGTCGGCCCCCAGCGAGCGCGGCTGGTCCACGTCGATATCGATGGCATAGTCTGCCTTGCCCTGCCCCGCGATCAGCGGCTCCACCTCGAAATAGTGGCGGCAGAGGATTTCCAGATTGTGCAGCGCGCGGGGCACCACGGTGGAGATGATGATGCTGTCCACCGCCTTGGGATCGACGCCGCGGATCGCCAGCAGTTGCATCAGCCAGACGGCATATTCGTCGCCAGTGCGGCGCGGATCGGTGGCGATGCGCCAGCGGCCACGCAGCGTGCGGCCTTCGAAAAGCGCGAAAACGACATTGGTATTGCCGGCATCGATCGCGAGCAGCATGGAAATCCCTTCAGACCAGCGAGACGTCGCCCGCATGGATGACACGTAGGCCACCGTCGGCAAGACGCAAGCGCAGAGCGCCGTCCGGGTCAAGCCCGGCGAAGGTTCCGGTGACCTGCCCTTCCCCATCCAGCATTACTTTCAATGCCGTTCCCAACGGATAGGCGCTCTGCTGCCATGCCGCCAGCGTGCCGGAAAGCCCTTCGCATCGCCATTGGGCAAGACGCTCGGCAAAGCGGGCATCCAACACATGGAGCACGGCCTGCGCATCTATATCCGATGCCCCGGAAGCAAGGATTGAGGTCGTGGCCCGGTCGGACAGCTCTGGTGCGGAAACGACATTGACGCCGATCCCGACGATCACATGATCGCCAGAGCGTTCGAGCAGAATGCCGCTGATCTTGGCGCCATCGACCAGAACGTCGTTAGGCCACTTGAGCTGGACGGAAGCTGCAGCGGGCAGCAGCGATAGCACGAGATCGCACACGGCCAGCGCCGCTACGAATGCCAATGTATGAACAGGCGGGTCATCGGCCCGCAGCGCCACGACAGTGCTGGCATAGAGATTGCCCGCGGGCGAGGACCATGCCTTGCCCCGGCGGCCGCGCCCGGCGCTCTGTCGCACCGCGCGCAGCCAGAAGCCTTCGCCAATGCCCTCGCCGGCGCCTAAGCGCCGGACGAGATCGGCATTGGTCGAAGCGGTCTCTTCTACGACCTCTATCAAAGGCCGGCGAAGAGAGCCGAAGCGGCCGTGTCGGCCAGATGGCCCAGCCACTTGGTGAGCAGGAAGCCAAGCGGCGAGATGACGATGCACGAACCGATCAGGATCAGCTTGTGCCAGATGTCGCTCTCACCCTTCACCACGTCTGCCGGTTCATCGAAGTACATGATCTTGACGACTTTGAGGTAGTAGAACGCACCGATCACCGAGGCTGCAAAGCCCAGCGCCGCCAGCGCGACCATTCCACCGTCCACGGCCGCCTTGAAGACCAGGAACTTGCCCCAGAAGCCGAACATCGGCGGGATACCGGCGAGGCTGAACATGACCATGGCGAGGCCAAGTGCCAGACCCGGACGGGTACGCGACAGGCCGGCCATCTTGCTCAGATCCTCGACCTGATCGCCATTTTCGTCGGTGAGCATCAGGATCATCGCGAAACCGCCGATCGACATCGCGACATAGATCGCGAGGTAGAACAGCATGGCGGAGATGCCCTGCGGCGTGGCGACGGCGAGGCCGACCAGCATGAAGCCGACGTTGTTGATCGACGAATAGGCCATCAGTCGCTTGATGTTCGACTGGCGGATGGCGCCGAGGGCACCGACGACGATCGAGGCGAGTGCCGCGAAGACGACGATCTGCTGCCATGCATGGGGCTGATTGCCGAACGCCTCAACGGCGACGCGCATGGTCAGCGCCATGGCCGCGACCTTAGGGGCCGTGGCGAAGAGCGTGGTCACCGGGGTCGGCGCGCCTTCATAAACGTCGGGCGTCCACATGTGGAACGGCACGGCGCTGATCTTGAAGGCCAGACCCGCAAGGACGAACACCAGGCCGAACAGCGCACCGCGCGAAAGGCCCTGCGCCATCGAAGCGCTGATGCCATCGAACGACGTGGTACCGGCAAAACCGTAAGTCAGGCTCATGCCGAACAGCAGGATGCCCGAAGCCAGCGCGCCCAGCACGAAGTACTTGAGGCCCGCTTCGGCCGAACGACCGTCGGTGCGCAGGAACGCCGCCAAGACGTAAGCCGCCAGCGAGTTCATCTCGAGGCCGACATACAGCGTGATGAGGTTCGTGGCCGAAACCATCATGCTCATGCCGATCGTCGCCAGCAGGATGAGCACCGGATATTCGGCGCGCATCGCGTTGAAGCGATCGAAGAACTTCGGCGCCACCATCAGGGCGACAGCAGCCGAAATATAGATCAGCACCTTGGCGTAGGACGCGAAGGCGTCGGCCTTGAACTGGCCGAAGAAGGCGTAAGTATCCACTCCCATGGCGCCGCCGCAAAGCGCGGGGGCAACCAGGAAGCCGGCGGCGACGAGCGCCGCCACGGCGAGAACGGAGATCAGCTTGGCTGCCTTGTCGCCACCCCAGGCGGCGATCAGGAGCAAGACGAGGCTTGCAATGCTAAGCGTTTCTTCCGGCGCGATCAGGCGCAGTGAGTGAGCCCAGTCCATCAGTGTGCCCCCTCATGCGCAGCGGCTTCTTCGTGCGCAGGCTTTTCCTTGCCGATTGCCAACTTGGCGTCTCCTTCCGGCTTTGCGCGAGCGAGCCGGGCGTCGAGCGCGGCAATATCTGCGCGCATCGGAGCGATGAAGCTCTCAGGGTAGACGCCCATCCACAGCACCGCGAGACCCAGCGCACCGACCATGATCAGTTCGCGAGCGTCGAGGTCGACCATGGCGGCGGCATCGGCATTCTTCTGGTCGCCAAAGGCAACCCGGCGATAGAGGTAGAGCATGTAGGCAGCGCCCAGGATGATACCGGTGGTGCAGATCAGCGCCGTCCAGCTCGATGCCTGGTAGATACCGCCAAGGCTCAGGAATTCGCCGACGAAACCGCTGGTGCCCGGAAGGCCGATCGAGGCCATCGTGAAGAGCAGGAAGAACAGCGCGTAACGCGGCATGTTGATGGCGAGGCCGCCGTAACGGGCGATCTCACGGGTGTGCAGGCGATCGTAGATGATGCCGACGCAAAGGAACAGCGCGCCCGACACGAGGCCGTGGCTGAGCATGACCAACATCGAGCCTTCGAGGCCCTGCGGATTGAAAGCGAAGAGACCGATGGTCACGATCGCCATGTGGGCGACCGACGAGTAGGCGATCAGCTTCTTCATATCGTCCTGCACCAACGCGATGAGCGAGGTGATGACGACGGCGGCCATCGACAGGCCCCATACCAGCGGCGCAAAGTAGGCCGAGGCTTCGGGGAACATCGGCAGCGAGAAGCGGATGAAGCCGTAGCCACCCATCTTCAACAGCACGCCCGCCAGGATGACCGAGCCTGCGGTCGGCGCCTGAACGTGCGCGGCAGGAAGCCAGGTGTGGACCGGCCACATCGGCATCTTCACCGCGAAGCTGGCGAAGAAGGCGAGCCAGAGCCAGGTCTGGACCTTCGGGTCGAAGTCGTAGTTCATCAGTTCGGGGACGGAGGTCGTGCCGGCGGTGTGGACCATCCACAGCATCGCCACGAGCATCAGCACCGAGCCGAGCAGCGTATAGAGGAAGAACTTGTACGAGGCGTAGATACGGTCCGCGCCGCCCCAGATGCCGATGATCAGGTACATCGGGATCAGGCCCGCTTCGAAGAACATGTAGAACAGGAAGATGTCCTGAGCCACGAACACGCCGATCATCAGCGTTTCAACGAGCAGGAAGGCAGCCATGTATTCGCCGACGCGCTTCTCGATCGAATTCCAGCTCGCGCCGATACAGATCGGCATGAGGAACACGGAAAGCATGATCAGAAGAAGTGCGATACCGTCGATGCCGAGGGCATAGGAGAAGCCCGAGAACAGCTCATGCCGTTCCGTGAACTGCCACTGCGCGCCGCCGACGTCGAAGTTCATCCAGAGGACGATGCCAAGTGCAAGGTCCGCGAGGGTGGCGACAAGCGCCACCACTCGGGCCGATTTGGCATCAAGGTAAAGACACGCCAGTGCCGCCGCGAGCGGCACCAGCAACATCAGACTGAGGATCGGAAAACCACTCATCATCTTATCCCGCGATCACCCAGCTGATGGCGGCAACGACGCCGATCAGCATGACAAGAGCGTAGCTGTACAGATAGCCCGACTGGACCTTCTGCGCGTAAGTCGAACCCCTGGCGACGACCCAGGCCGCACCGTCGGGACCGAACTTGTCGATCACGCCGATATCCAGGACCTTCCAGAACACATTGCCGAGCCAGAAAGCGGGACGGACGAAGATCGTGTTGTAGAGTTCGTCGAACATCCACTTGCGGAACACGAAGGTGTAGACCGGCCCAAGCTGTTCGGCGACTGCCTTGGGGAACGAGAGGTTCTTGATGTAGCCGTACCAAGCGGTCAGCAGGCCCAGCGTCATCACCGTGAACGGTGCCCACTTCACCCAGGCCGGAACGCCATGCATCGCGTGGATGAGGTGTTCGTGGAAGACCAGAGCGCCCTTCCAGAACTCGCCCTCTCCTTCGGAAACGAAGGCGTGCTGGAAAATGTATCCGGCGAAGATCGCCCCCATCGAAAGGATGATCAGCGGCAGCAGCATGACCCACGGACTCTCGTGCGGGTGGTAACCACCCGTACCGTCGCCGTGCACCGTGTAGTTCGGGCCGCGCGAACCGAGTTCTTCGGTCGCATGCGAGTCTTCGTCTTCGGCATGGTCGTCATGGGCATGGTCGTCATGGGCATGGTCGTCGTGACCGTGGCCGTGCGCGTCGTGAACGGCGTGCTGAATGTGCTCCGACTGGATCCAGCGCGGCTTGCCGAAGAAGGTCAGGAAGACCAGGCGCCACGAATAGAAGCTCGTCATGAGCGCGGCAGCGATACCCATCCAGAAGGCGAAGCCGCCGACCTGGGTGCCCGAACCGAAGGCCGCTTCAAGGATCGCGTCCTTGGAGTGGAAGCCTGCGAAGCCTGCGAAGCCCGCGATACCAACGCCGGTGATGGCCAGCGTACCCGCCGTCATCGCCCAGAAGGTGATCGGAATGTGCTTACGCAGCGCGCCGTAGTAACGCATGTCCTGCTCGTGGTGCATCGAATGGATGACCGAGCCGGCACCAAGGAACAGCAGCGCCTTGAAGAACGCGTGCGTGAACAGGTGGAACATGGCCGCGCCATAGGCGCCGACGCCAGCGGCGAAGAACATGTAGCCGAGCTGCGAGCAGGTCGAATACGCGATCACGCGCTTGATGTCCCACTGCGTGCAGCCAACGGTGGCGGCGAAGAAGCAGGTGCAGGCGCCGACGAAGGCCACGACGTGCATCGCGGTCTCGCTGGTCTCGAACATCGGCGAGAGACGGCAGACCATGAAGACGCCGGCGGTGACCATGGTGGCCGCGTGGATCAGTGCCGACACCGGGGTCGGGCCTTCCATCGCGTCCGGAAGCCAGGTGTGCAGACCGAGCTGCGCCGACTTACCCATCGCGCCGATGAACAGCAGGATGCAGATCACCGTCATGGTGTCGAAGCGATAGCCAAGGAAGCCGATCGTCGCACCAGCCATGCCGGGCGCCGCATGCAGGATCTCGGGGATCGAGACCGTGCCGAACACCAGGTAGGTGGCAAAGATGCCGAGCATGAAGCCAAGGTCGCCGACGCGGTTGACCACGAAGGCCTTGATGGCGGCAGCGCCGGCCGAAGGCTTGCGGAACCAGAAGCCGATCAGAAGGTACGAGGCAAGGCCCACGCCTTCCCAACCGAAGAACATCTGCACCAGGTTGTCCGCGGTCACCAGCATGAGCATGGCGAAGGTGAACAGCGACAGGTACGCGAAGAAGCGCGGCTGATCCGGCTCCTCGCTCATGTAGCCCCAGGAATAGAGGTGCACGAGCGCGGAAACCGACGTGATGACCACCAGCATGACCGCGGTCAGCGTGTCGACACGCAGCGCCCAGTCGAAGGTCATCGCGCCAGACTGGACCCACTTGAGGACCGGAACGACGCTGGCTTCGGCGTGACCGCCGAGGAACTGAAGGAAGATCGGCCACGACAGAGCGCACGACACGAAGAGCGCGCCGGTCGTGATGATCTTGGCCGGGAAGTTGCCGAGCTGTTTGTTACCCAGCCCGGCAATGATCGCTGCCAATAATGGCAGGAAAACGATGATCAGGATCGACTGCAAGGCCTTATCCCTTCATCCGGTTGACGTCGTCGACGGCGATGGTGCCGCGGCCACGGAAGTAGATCACGAGGATTGCAAGCCCCACTGCAGCCTCGCCGGCGGCGACCGTAAGCACGAACATCGCGAAGATCTGACCCGTGAGGTCGTGCAGGGCCGCGCTGAACGCGACGAGGTTAAGGTTGACCGCAAGCAGGATCAGTTCGATCGCCATAAGCAGAACGATGACGTTCTTGCGGTTGAGGAAGATGCCGAGGACGCCGAGCACGAAGAGGATCGAGCTCACGACCACGTAATGTTCGACGCCGATCACAGCTGGACCCCCTTGCCCACTTCGGGCTTGACGTTGACGGTCGCTTCGTCCGGACGACGGGCGATCTGCTTGCTGATCTTCTGGCCGCGCGTGTCGCCGCGCTGGCGATGGGTCAGCACGATGGCGCCGATCATCGCGACAAGCAGGATCAGGCCCGCGGCTTCGAACAGGAACAGGTAGCGGCTGTAGAGCAGCGCGCCGATCGCCTCGATGTTCGAGGTTCCGGCCGGCGCGGCGTTGGTGCCATCCGCCGTGCCAAGCACAAGACCACCGGCCTTGAGCGTACCGATGCCGAACAGCAGTTCCGAAATCAGGATCAGCGCGACAAGCAGGCCAACGGGGAAGTTCTTGACGAACCCTGCCCGCAGTTCGGCGAAGTCGATGTTGAGCATCATGACCACGAAAAGGAACAGCACTGCGACTGCACCCACGTAGACGATGATCAGCAGCATGGCGATGAACTCGGCACCGGTGAGGACCATGAGCCCGGCGGCGTTGAAGAACGCCAGGATCAGGAACAGCACCGAGTGAACCGGGTTGCGCGAGAGGATGGTCGCAGCGGCCGACGCGATGGTCAGCGCCGCGAACAGATAGAAGGCGATGGTCTGGATCATGTCCCCGGGCCCCTATCGATACGGCGCGTCGGCTTCAAGGTTAGCGGCGATCGCACGCTCCCACTTGTCCCCGTTCGCCAATAGCTTGGCCTTGTCATAGAGCAGTTCTTCGCGCGTTTCAGTCGCGTATTCGAAGTTCGGCCCCTCGACGATGGCGTCCACCGGGCAGGCTTCCTGGCAGAAGCCGCAGTAGATACACTTCGTCATGTCGATGTCGTAGCGCGTGGTGCGGCGCGAACCGTCGACACGCGGTGCGGCCTCGATCGTGATCGCCTGCGCCGGGCAGATCGCTTCGCAGAGCTTGCAGGCGATGCAGCGTTCCTCGCCGTTGGGATAACGGCGCAGGGCGTGCTCACCACGGAAGCGCGGCGAAAGCGGGTTCTTCTCGAAAGGGTAGTTGATCGTCGCCTTGGGCTTGAAGAAATACTTCAAGGTCAGCCAGTGCGCCTTCACGAACTCCCAGAGCGTGAAGCTCTTTATGAGTTGTCCGACGGTCATTGGAAGTGTCCGGTAGCCATGAGGTAGCCGCTGACGAGAACAACGAACAGCAGCGATACGGGCAGGAAGACCTTCCAGCCCAGGCGCATCAACTGGTCATAGCGGTACCGGGGTACGGTGGCCTTGATCCAGCTGAACACGAAGAAGAAGAAGAAGACCTTGAGCAGGAACCAGATGAAGCCCGGCACGAGGTACAGAACGGGAATATCGAGCGGCGGCAGCCAGCCACCCCAGAACAGCGTCGCGTTGAGCGCGCACATCAGGAGGACGTTGGCATATTCGCCCAGCCAGTAGGCGGCGAATGCCATCGACGAATATTCGGTCTGGTAACCGGCGACGAGTTCGGATTCCGCTTCGGCAAGGTCGAAGGGAGCACGCTGCGTTTCCGCAAGGCTCGAAATCAGGAACATCACCCACATCGGGAACAGCAGCGGGTTCGCGACGAAGCCGTTGATGATCCAGACATGACCCTTCTGGGCCCAGACGATGTCGTTCATGTTGAACGTACCCGCCCAAAGAACGACGGTGATCAGGATGAAGCCGATCGAGACTTCATACGAGATCATCTGCGCCGAAGCGCGCATCGCCGAGAAGAACGGGTACTTCGAGTTCGAAGCCCAGCCCGCCATGATCGTGCCGTAGACACCCAGCGAACTGATCGCGAGGATGTAGAGCAGACCGATGTTGATGTTCGAAACGAACGCGCCCGAGTTGAACGGGATCACTGCCCAGGACAGCAGCGCCAGCGTGAAGGTCACGATCGGCGCGATCAGGAACAGACCCTTGTTCGCGGCCGAAGGAATGATGGTTTCCTGAAGGAAAACCTTCAAACCGTCCGCGAAGGACTGGAGCAGACCGAACGGGCCGACCACGTTGGGACCACGGCGCAGCGCCATGGCGGCCCAGATCTTGCGGTCGACATAGATGATCATGGCGACAGCCAGCATCAGCGGCAACGCAATGAGCAGGACACCGCATACGGTGGACACGAACCATGCCCACTCGTAGCTCATCCCGAGAGTTTGGAAGAAAGCGGTCATTCCGCAGCCTCCGCCAGCTCTTCACCGTGCAGCAGTTCAGCCGAACAACGCTGCATGACGGCGCTCGCGCGAGCGATCGGGTTGGTCATGTAGAAGTCCTTGATCGGATAGGCGATCTGACCGGCAGCGGAACCGCCGCCGTTAGGCAGAACGCTCCCGTAGTCCGCCAGACCTTCGCTGCCAAGTGCAGGAACTTCCGCGATCATTGCGTTTCGCAGTTGGTCGAACGTGTCGAAGCCGACGGTCACGCCGAAAGCATCGGCGAGCGCGCGCAGGATCGTCCAGTCTTCGCGGGCATCGCCGGGTGCAAACACGGCCTTGTCCGACCACTGAACGCGACCTTCGGTGTTGACGTAAGTGCCCGCCTTTTCGGTGTAGGCCGAAGCCGGCAGGATCACGTCCGCCGCGTGGGCGCCCTTGTCGCCGTGGTGACCGACATAGACGATCATCGAACCGGCAAACTGCGTGAAGTCCACTTCATCGGCGCCAAGCGCGATCAGGACCTTGGGCTTGGCGGCGACGAGGTCGGCAATGCCGCCCTTCTGCGCGTAGCCAAGCATCAGGCCACCCATGCGGGCTGCCGCCATGTGGAGGACGTTGAAGCCGTTCCACTTGGTGCCGTCTTCAAGATCGCGAACCAGGTTGAACTGGGCCGCGAGTGCAAGGCCAGCTTCCAGACCGCCACGGCCAAGCGCCGCGCCGCCAAGGATCACCGCCGGACGCTTGGCGTTCGACAGCGCATCGGCGACGTTCTGCGGAAGATTGCCAAGGACCGAGAGGTCTTCGCCCAGGAACACGCCACCGAACGTGGTTTCCCACTCGGGCCCGACCAGGAACACCTTGGCACCGCGCTTGACCGCCTTGCGCAGACGGACGTTGAGCAGCGGCGCTTCCCAGCGCACGTTGCTGCCGGCGATCAGGATCGCATCGGCGGTCTCGATGCCCGAGAACGTCGTGTTGAAGTTGACTGCAGCCAGGCTTTCGGTCGCGTAGTCCATCCCGGTCTGGCGACCTTCAATGAGCTTCGATCCGAGCGCGCCGACCAGCTTCTTGGCCGCGAACATCGTTTCGCAATCGACCATGTCGCCAGCGACGGCGGCGATCGAATTGCCCGGATTCAGGGTGGCGATGGCGGCAAACGCCTCGTTCCAGCTGACCGCAACGAGCTTGCCGTCACGACGCAGGAACGGCTTGTCGAGGCGGCGCTTGGTAAGCCCGTCGACCATGTAGCGCGCCTTGTCGCTGATCCATTCCTCGTTCACGTCATCGTTGTTACGAGGAAGCACGCGCAGCACTTCGCGGCCACGCGCATCGATGCGGATGTTGGCGCCGGTGGCGTCCGACACGTCGATGCCCAGCGTCTTCTTGAGTTCCCAGGGACGGGCCTCGAAGGCGTAAGGACGCGATGTGAGCGCACCGACCGGGCACAGGTCGATCACGTTGGCCGACATCTCGTGCTTCGCAGCATGTTCGAGATAGGTCGTGATCTGCATGTTCTCGCCGCGATAAAGCGCGCCGATCTCGTCCACGCCGGCGATCTCTTCCGAGAAGCGCACGCAGCGGGTGCAGTGGATGCAGCGCGTCATCGTCGTCTTGATGAGCGGGCCCATATACTTTTCAGTAACCGCGCGCTTGTTCTCGTCATAGCGCGAAGCGCCACGACCGTAAGCGACCGACTGGTCCTGAAGGTCGCACTCGCCGCCCTGATCGCAGATCGGGCAGTCGAGCGGGTGGTTGATGAGGAGGAACTCCATCACCCCTTCCCGCGCCTTCTTGACCATTTCGGAATCCGTGCGGATTTCCTGGCCTTCGGCGGCCGGAAGCGCGCACGAGGCCTGAGGCTTCGGCGGTCCGGGCTTCACTTCGACCAGGCACATGCGGCAGTTGCCGGCGATGCTCAGTCGTTCATGATAGCAGAAGCGCGGGATTTCCTTGCCGGCAAGCTCGCAAGCCTGCAGCACGGTTGCGCCGGTGGGGACGTCGATCTCGACGCCGTCGACTTTGACCTTGGGCATTACTCGGCAGCCTCGCGGACGTTTTCGGCGATCCGGCGCTCAAGCTCCGGACGGAAATGACGGATCAGGCCCTGGATCGGCCACGCCGCAGCGTCGCCCAGAGCGCAGATGGTGTGGCCTTCGACCTGCTTGGTCACCTGCTGCAGCATGTCGATTTCCTCGACTTCTGCGTCGCCGGTGCGCAGGCGTTCCATCACGCGCCACATCCAGCCCGTGCCTTCGCGGCAGGGCGTGCACTGGCCGCAGGACTCGTGCTTGTAGAAGTACGAGATGCGGCTGATGGCGCGGACGATGTCGGTGGACTTGTCCATGACGATGACGGCAGCGGTACCGAGGCCCGAACCGACGGCACGCAGGCCGTCGAAGTCCATCGGCGCGTCCCAGATCTCGGCAGCCGGAACCAGCGGAACCGACGAACCGCCAGGGATCACCGCCAGCAAGTTGTCCTTGCCGCCGCGAATGCCGCCGCAGTGACGCTCGATTAGTTCGCTGAACGGGATCGACATCTCTTCCTCGACCACGCAGGGACGGTTCACGTGCCCGCTGATCTGGAAGAGCTTGGTGCCCTTGTTGTTCTCACGGCCGAAGCTGGAGAACCACGCAGCGCCGCGACGCAGGATGGTCGGCGCAACGGCGATCGATTCTACGTTGTTGACCGTGGTAGGGCAGCCGTAGAGGCCTGCGCCGGCCGGGAACGGCGGCTTCAGGCGGGGCTGGCCCTTCTTGCCTTCGAGGCTCTCGATCATCGCGGTTTCTTCGCCGCAGATGTAGGCGCCGGCGCCGCGATGGACGAAGACGTCGAAATCGTAGCCCGAACCACAGGCGTTCTTGCCGAGAAGGCCGGCCGCGTAGGCCTCTTCACGGGCTGCAAACAGCGTTTCGGCTTCGCGGATATATTCACCGCGAATGTAGATGTACGCAGCGCGCGCGCCCATTGCGAAGCCCGCGACCAGCGCGCCTTCGAAAAGCAGGTGCGGATCGTGACGCATGATCTCGCGATCCTTGCACGAACCCGGTTCGGATTCGTCCGCGTTGATCACGAGGAAGCTGGGCTTCGGATTACCGTTCTGGTCGAGCGGCGGCTGCTTGGGCATGAAGGACCACTTCATGCCGGTCGGGAAGCCCGCACCGCCGCGACCACGCAGACCCGATGCCTTCATCTCATCAATGATGGCTTCACGGCCGCGTTCGATCAGCGCCTTGGTGTTGTCCCAAGCGCCGCGTGCTTGCGCTTCCTTCAGGTTCCACGGCTGATAGCCGTAGAGGTTGGTGAAGATGCGATCCTTATCGAGGAGAGCCATTACCACTCACTCCGATAGTCATGGTTTTCGGTGATCATGGCCGCCAGGTTCGTCGGTTCGCCCACCGGTTCAACGGTGTGACGGGCGGGATCCTGAGTGCCGGCCTTCGGCGTTTCACCACGGGCAAGAGCGTCGAGCACCGCGTTCAGGCGGTCCGACGTCAGGTCTTCGTAGTTGTCGTCGTTGATCTGGACCATCGGGGCGGAGGCGCAGTTACCCATGCACTCGACCTCGGTGAACGACCAGAGACCGTCTTCCGAGATGTGGCCCTTCTTCATGCCGCGCGACTTGCAGGTCGCCAGCAGGTCATCCGAACCGCGCAGCATGCACGGCGTGGTGCCGCAAACCTGCACGTGGAACCGGCCGATCGGCGCGATGTTATACATCGTGTAGAACGACGCGACCTCGACCACACGAATGATCGGCATGTCCAGATAGGCGGCGACGTATTCCATCACCGGGATCGGCAGCCAGCCCTGCGTGTTCAGTTCGGCTCCAACCTGGCGCTGGGCCAGATCGAGCAACGGCATCACGGCCGAGCGCTGACGCCCTTCCGGATAACGCGCGACGACTTCCTTCGCCTTTTCGGCGTTTTCCGGAGTCCAGGCGAAATTGCCCCAACGGGCCCGAAGTTCGGGCGTGTCGGGTTCGATATAGCGGTCAGCCATGCTTACCCCTGCGCTTCAGCCACTGGTCCTGGCCGAAAAGAAACAATTCGAAACCGCCGATCGCGGTCACCAGCATCGGCAGTACGGCCGTGGGCTGGAGACCGAAATAGACGGCGGCAAAATACCACACCGCAAGGGCCACACCGGTAACGGCGGCCCATATGCGGGTCAGTTCGAGTGTGTTGAACTTCATCAACGCCCCCTCACCGGATGAACTCGACGCGCGAGCACTTGTCGCCCTCGAAGCTGTAGACAGCGAGGACGTCGAAGGGCTCGACGAGATCGGAACCGTCGGTGGCGGGTCCGCGCGTGACATGCTCGCGGAAGACGACATAATTGTCGGTCACTTCGCGCGAGACGATCTCGGCCTTGTTCTCGGGCCACTTGGCGAAAGCCGTGCGAAGGCCGGCACGCGTGCCTTCCTTGCCCTCACGAACGACGGCGCCGCGATAGTTCGCTTCGCTGGCGTCGTCGGTCATGTAGGTCACGTAGAGATCGGCGTCCTGCGCATTGTACGCGGCGATCATGGCCTCTGCGATGGCGAGACGGCTCAACGGTCGCACTCCCCGAACACGACGTCGATGGCGCCAAGAATGGCGGTCGCGTCCGGAAGCATGTGGCCCTTCGACATGAAGTCCATCGCCTGGAGGTGCGAGAAGGCGGTCGGGCGGATCTTGCAGCGGTACGGCTTGTTCGAGCCGTCCGACACCAGATAGACGCCGAATTCGCCCTTCGGGCTCTCAGTGGCGACGTAGACTTCACCGGCGGGCACGTGGAAGCCTTCGGTGTAGAGCTTGAAGTGATGGATCAGCGATTCCATCGACTGCTTCATCTCACCGCGCTTCGGCGGCACGACCTTGCGGTCGGAAGAAGCAACCGGACCTTCAGGCATCTGCGCAAGGCACTGCTTCATGATCTTGGCCGACTGGCGCACTTCCTCGACGCGGACCATGAAGCGGTCGTAGCAGTCAGAGTTGGTGCCGACGGGGATCTCGAAGTCCATGCGGTCATAGACGTCGTAAGGCTGCGACTTGCGGATATCCCAGGGGATGCCCGCGCCGCGGATCATCGGGCCGGAGAAGCCCCATGCCAGCGCGTCTTCCTTGCTCACCAGCGCGATGTCGACATTGCGCTGCTTGAAGATGCGGTTGTCGACCACGAGGCTCATCGCGTCCTCGAACAGCTCCGGCAGGCGCGTATCGAGCCAGTCGGCGATGTCGGTCAGCAGCTTCAGCGGCACGTCCTGGTGGACGCCGCCCGGCCGGAACCATGCCGAGTGCATGCGGGCACCCGAAGCGCGTTCGAAGAAGTTGAGGCAGTCCTCACGGATTTCGAACAGCCACAGGTTCGGGGTCATCGCACCCACGTCCATGACGTGCGAGCCGATGTTCAGCATGTGGTTGCAGATGCGGGTCAGCTCGGCGAACAGCACGCGCAGATATTGCGCGCGGATCGGAACTTCGAGGTTGAGCAGCTTCTCGACCGCGAGGACGTAGGAATGTTCCATGCCCAGCGGCGAGCAGTAGTCCAGACGGTCGAAATACGGCAGCGCCTGAAGGTAGGTCTTGTGCTCGATCAGCTTCTCGGTGCCGCGGTGCAGCAGGCCGACGTGCGGGTCGATGCGCTCGATGATCTCGCCATCGAGTTCCATGACCATGCGCAGAACGCCGTGGGCCGCAGGGTGCTGCGGACCGAAGTTGATCGTGTAGTTGGTGATGACTTCGTCGCCGGTGGTCGGCGACTGTTCAAGCTGAATGCTCACTTCGCAGCTCCTTCAGCCTTTTCATCGCCCGGAAGCACGTATTCAGCGCCTTCCCACGGGCTCATGAAGTCGAACTGGCGCAGATCCTGCGCAAGCTTGACCGGCTCATAGACCACGCGCTGGTCTTCTTCCGAATAACGCAGCTCGACATGGCCGGTCAGCGGGAAGTCCTTGCGGAACGGATGCCCTTCGAAGCCGTAGTCGGTGAGGATGCGGCGCAGGTCCGGATTGCCGGCGAAGATCACGCCGTACATGTCGAACACTTCGCGCTCCAGCCAACCGGCATTGGGCCACAGCGTGGTCACGGTCGGCACCGGTGTGCTTTCGGCGGCGTTCACCTTCACCATCAGGCGATGGTTCTTCGTCACCGAAAGCAGCATGTAGACCACTTCGAAACGCTCCGGACGCGACGGATAGTCGACGCCGGCCATTTCCATCAGCTGCTGGTACTCGTGATGGTCACGCAGCAGGCGAAGGGCGTTTTCGATCTGGCCGCGCGCAACGGTGAGCACGACTTCGCCGTGCTCTTCCTTGCTCGCTTCGACCATGGTGCCCAGCGCGGCCGAGAGCGCCTCGATCACACCTTCATTCGAAGCGAACTTCGGGGCGGAATGCAGAACGGTCATCGTCGTCCTTACCTATCGAGCGCGCCGACGCGGCGGATCTTGCGCTGCAACTGCATCACGCCATAGAGCAGCGCTTCTGCGGTCGGCGGGCAGCCCGGCACGTAGATGTCGACCGGAACGATCCGGTCACAACCGCGTACGACGCTGTAGCTGTAGTGATAGTAGCCGCCGCCGTTGGCGCACGAACCCATCGAGATGACGTACTTCGGGTCCGACATCTGGTCGTAGACCTTGCGGAGCGCCGGGGCCATCTTGTTGCAGAGCGTGCCAGCCACGATCATCACGTCCGACTGGCGCGGAGAAGCGCGCGGCGCGGCGCCGAAGCGCTCCATGTCGTAGCGGGGCATGTTCACGTGGATCATTTCGACCGCGCAGCAGGCAAGGCCGAAGGTCATCCACCACAGCGAGCCGGTACGGGCCCACTGGAACAGTTCCTCGGTAGAGGTGACGAGAAAGCCCTTGTCGGAAACTTCCTGATTGAGGTCCTTGAAGAAGGACTGATCGGGCGGCGTGATCGCGCCACCCTGGCTAGCGGCCGGCGCGAGAGGCTGGCCGGCGGAGTTGACGAGCGTGCTCATTCCCAGTCCAGAGCTCCCTTCTTCCATGCATAGGCGAGGCCGATGGCCAGTTCGCCCAGGAACACCATCATCGTCAGCCAGCCGGCCCAGCCGGTCAGCTTGAGCGAAACGGCCCAGGGGAACAGGAACGCGGCTTCAAGATCGAAGACGATGAACAGGATCGCCACGAGATAGAAGCGAACGTCGAACTGGCTGCGCGGGTCTTCGAACGCGGGGAAGCCGCACTCGTACTCGCTGTTCTTGTCGGCGCTCGGATTGTGAGTGCCGGTCAGGCGCGAAACCGCCAGCGGCAGCAGCACGATCACCGACGAGAGCCCAAGGGCGATCACGAGGAAGATCAGGATCGGCAGGTATTGTGACAGATCAGTCAATGGTTCTGGCCTCATACCGGATTACGGCAGCCGGACTCATGCCATAAGACAACGCCCGGTCGTTGCGGGCGCTCTTAGGCCAGCCCTCCCCCTATCGCAAGGTGTCCGATGGGAATAATCGGCCCGAGTTCGTTGCATTGCAACACGTTCGCAATAAGGAAGCGTTCAGACACGGACCGTCACTATTCGGCAGCGTGCCGAAACCTGCACAAGCCGGGGGATCGGCGCCGATTGACGGTGAATGCATCAAAATCCCCGCACTGCCCCACAGATGCAAGATTTCGCAGCCAGATTGCGAAAAATGACGCTCAGCAGCAGTAGGCCAACGCCACGGGGATGGAGCATGTTCGCATCCGTTATCGCCAGAGTCGCCAATTGCAATTGATGCAGCGCAACACTAGTTCACCTGCCAAGGATACCTGTTTCCCAGCGTGAAAGGCATAATAATGGCCCAGATCTCGGCTTCGGACCCGATTGTCATTCTTTCCTATGCTCGTACCCCGATGGGCGGCCTTCAAGGCTCGCTCGCAGAAGTCTCGGCGACCGATCTCGGCGCCACGGCCGTGAAGGCCGCCGTAGAGCGTGCCGGCGTTGCCGGAGACGATATCGAACGCATCTACATGGGCTGCGTGCTGCCCGCCGGTCTCGGCCAGGCCCCTGCCCGTCAGGCGGCGATCAAGGCCGGCCTGCCCAAGTCGGTTCAGGCGACCACCGTGAACAAGGTCTGTGGCTCCGGCATGCAGACGGTGATCATGGGCGCAGAGGCGCTTGCGTCCGGTTCGCTCGACGTGATCATCGCCGGCGGCATGGAATCGATGACCAATGCCCCGTACCTGTCGAAGAAGCACCGTTCTGGCGCGCGCGCCGGCCATGACACGCTGTACGATCACATGTTCCTCGACGGTCTTGAGGACGCCTACGAAGGCGGCTCGATGGGCTCCTTCGCGCAGGTGACGGCTGACGAATACCAGCTGACCCGCGAAAACCAGGATGATTACTCGATCGAGTCGCTGCGCCGCGCGCAGGAAGCGATCGCCAACGGTTCGTTCAAGGACGAAGTCGTCCCCGTCACCGTGAAGACCCGCAAGGGCGACCTGGTGATCGATACCGACGAGCAGCCGCCGAAGGGCAATCCGGACAAGATCCGCACGCTGAAGGCCGCTTTCGCCAAGGACGGCACGATCACGGCCGCTACCTCCAGCTCGATCTCCGACGGCGCCGCCGCCGTGGTGATGACGCGCAAGAGCGTGGCTGATGCCAAAGGCCTTGCCCCGGTCGCTACCGTGGTCGGCGTTTCCGCCCACGCGCAGGAGCCCGCCAAGTTCACCACCGCACCCGTCGGCGCGATCACCAAGCTGATGGACAAGGTGGGCTGGCAGCTTTCGGACGTTGACCTTTTCGAAGTGAACGAAGCCTTCGCCTGCGTCGCGATGTTCGCGATGCATGATCTTGGCATCCCGCACGACAAGGTGAACGTCCACGGCGGCGCCACCGCCCTTGGCCACCCCATCGGCGCTTCAGGCACCCGCATCATCGTCACCCTCATCAATGCCCTGAAGGAAAAGGGCTTGAAGAAGGGCGTCGCCTCGCTCTGCATCGGCGGCGGTGAAGCGACGGCAGTGGCAGTCGAACTCGCCTGATCGCGAAATACAGCTCTCAAGAAGAAACCCCCGCCGGAAACGACGGGGGTTTTCTTTTATCTTAGATGCTTGTCGCGAAAAGCTCAGAGCGATCCGGCACCCCAGAGCTGCTCCTGCTCCACGAAGCCCTTGTGGCCCGCGACATCGAACGAACACCATCCGTCCTTGCATTCGCCCAGCAGGCCGACGACTCCAGGCTCCACGCGCCACAGCATGGCTGCCGAAGACTTCGGCTCCGCATGCATCTCGATCACGTCCTTGGCACGCACCATCGCAGAACGAGTGCGCGACAGCAGCAGATCGCGCATCCAGCCCTGCGTGCCGTCCGGATCCTCGACCAGACGCCACGGACCTTCGCGGCGGATCACTTTCACAGGCAGATGCGGGCGACGGTATACCCAGTCGATCTTGTACGATTCTCCGGGCCCCACCCGCAGGTTGGCAATATCGGCATCGATGGAAGCCCAGTACGGCACCTTGCCGTCATCGGCCGCCATGGCCGGCGCCGACAAGGCGCCTACAAACGTGACGACGGCGGCGGCACAAGCGGCCGCACGCAGCCGGAACGTATTTCGCTGAGACATAGCCTTGTTCATACCCCGCCCGCCCTCATCGCTTCAAGGCCGCTTGACCCGGCTCCTGTGGACGGCCTAGCCCTTTCTTCGACATGACCCTGGTTACCGAGACCGATCTGGCCCACCGCCCTGGTGGACGACCGCGCGTCATCGTGACGCGGCGCCTGCTCCCGGCGGTCGAGGCGCGCATGACCGAACTGTTCGACGCGGTCCTCAACACCAGCGACGAGCCGATGTCGCGCGATGCGCTGGCCGCCGCCATGCGTGAGGCCGACGTGCTTGTGCCTACGGTGACCGATCGAATCGATGCTGCCATGATCGCGCAGGCGGGCGAGCAATTCGGCATGATCGCCAATTTCGGCGCGGGAACCGAGCATATCGATGTTGAGGCGGCACGGGCGCGCGGCATCGTCGTTACCAATACGCCCGGTGTTTTCACGGACGATACGGCCGACCTGACGATAGCGCTGATCCTTTTCACGATGCGCCGGTTCGGTGAGAACCAGGCCATCCTGAACGCCGGCCAGTGGAGCGGCTGGGGTCCATCGGCAATGTTGGGCAGCGCGCTTTCCGGCAAACGACTCGGAATCGTCGGCATGGGACGCATCGGCCAGGCCGTTGCGCATCGCGCGCGCGCTTTCGGTCTGGAGGTTGCCTACCACAACCGTCGACGCCTGCCTTCCGCGCTGGAAACCATGTTCGGCGCGCGCTTCGAATCCGATCTGGACCGGCTCATCGCAGAAAGCGACATTCTGACGCTTCATTGCCCCGCCCTATCCGATGGAAAGCCGTTGATGGATGCTAGGCGGTTCGCGCGAATGAAGCCATCCGCCTGCCTCATAAACACCGGGCGCGGCCAACTGGTGGACGAGGACGCGCTGATTGCCGCCCTTGCCGAAGGCCGGATCGCGGGCGCCGGGCTGGACGTCTTCGCCAATGAGCCGAAAGTCGATCCTCGGCTACTGAGCCTTCCGGGCGTAGTCGCCCTGCCCCACCTTGGCAGCGCGACTTTCGAGGGTCGCGGTGCTGCCGGCGAACGGATCATCGCCAATATCCGCTTCTGGGTCGACGGCCACCGTCCACCGGATCAGGTGCTGCCTGACCTACCCTGAGGGACCTGCCCGCTCGTTTTCCGGCTACTTGTCTCCCGCCCGCTTCGTGCCTTAGGAGAGCTTTTACGGCTTCTCAGCCAAAGAGGCTCCGTTTCGGAGCCAATCTGTTTCCGGGGGGAAGTTCCATGATAAAGCGCCTCACGTTCATCGTGACGCTTGTGCTTGCGACCATTGCCGGCGCGCTCCCCGCGCTGGCGCAGGACGCACGGTCCGTGAGCGCCGACAGCGGCGATACGGCCTGGCTGTTGGCGGCGGCCGCTCTCGTGCTGCTGGCCGCCTTGCCCGGCATTGCGCTGCTGCATTCGAACCGCCTGCGTGCCGAGAATCGCATGTCCGTGCAGTTTCAGGCGCTTGGCATCGTCGCGGTCGTCAGCCTGATCTGGACGGTCGTCGGCTATACGCTTGCGTTTGGGGATGTCACCGGCGGGTGGATCGGCGGCGGCAACGCCTGGATGTTGATCCGCCTGGGCTCCCTGCGCGCGGGGACCGCCGTGCCCGAAAGCGCTTTCGTGCTGTTCCAGATGGCCGTCGCCGCATTGGCACCGGTACTGATGACCGGGGCCTGGGCCGAACGGGCACGTTTCGGCTGGGTCCTCCTGTTTTGCGGACTGTGGTCGCTCATGGTGGGAGCACCGGTGGCGCACTGGGTCTGGGGCGGTGGTTGGTTGGCCAGTTCGGTCGGCACTCTGGACTGGGCTGGCGGACTGGTCGTGTTCGTTGCCGCCGGCGTGTCCGCGCTCGTCTCTGCGCTGATGATGGGCAGGCGTATCGACCATCCCCGCCGAGACAGCGAATCGCGCCTGCCGCTGACGGGCGGCGCGCTGGTCTGGATCGGCGGTCTGGGCCTATGCGGAGGTTGGGCGCTTTCTGCCAGCGATGCGGCAGCGGCCGCCGCCATCAATGCCCACATCGCCATCGCCGCCGCACTTCTGACATGGCTCGCCGCCGATCGGTTGAGTGGCAAGCGACCGGCGACCATTCTGGGACCGGGTTCGGCCATTCTCGCCGGACTGGCGGCGATCGCACCTGCCGCCGGCTATGTCTCCCCTGGATCGGCGCTGATTTTGGGTCTTCTTGGTTCGCTCATCGGAAGGCAGGGATTGGCCCTGCTGGCTCGCGCGCGGATCGATGATGCGATGGGCGTCTTCGCAGTCGCCGGATTGCCGGGAGCGGTTGGCCTGCTCCTCCTCGGTGTGTTTCAGAGCCCTGCCTTCGGCGGGACCGGATATACGGCCGGCTATACGATGATCTCGCAAGTCTTCGCACAGGCCATCGGGCTGGGCGTCGTCGTGCTGTGGTCGGCCGTGGCCAGCGCGATCGCTGCGCTCATGGCCTCCGTCCTGTTTCCCATGCGCATGTCCGAAACGGCAGAGCGCGCCGGGCTTGATTCAAGCAGTCACGGCATCGGCCCTGCCCTATGAAAAACCTGCTGAACACTTGGCGGAGACTTGCAGCCCAGACGCTGCGGCGAACGTTCACGACATCCGGTCGAGCCGCCCGAAGCGAATTGATCGCGTGGTTCGTGCTGGTTCTGTTGGCCAATATCGTATTGGGCGGGATCGCATCCCTGGCTGTTTCCGGCGCTCAACTTGAATGGGCGCGGCTCGCCATCGCGCTCGTGGCCGTCGTCCCCGGCGTCGCGCTGCTGGCACGGCGCATGCACGACATAGGTTTCCGGGGATGGTGGAGCCTGCCGATTGTTCTCGTCGCGATCCAGAACGTGGCACTGGACGTGATCGCGCGCACGGCCGGATGGGAGGCGCGGGCAGCCATCGAAGCCATTACCCGTTACCTCGACTGGTTGCTTTTCCCGGCTTTCGGCCTCGCCTACCTGCTCTTGCTGCTGGCGCCTGGCACGAAAGGAGCAAACGGGTACGGCCCCGATCCCAGAGCCGTACCGGATTTGCGAAACGCCTCAGAAAACGCCCCGAAAATGGCCTGACGTTCAGTCCGGCTTCTTCGGCAGCGCAATCTCGGCAAGGCCGGCACACATCAGGGTGCCCTTCTGGTTCACCATCTTGTGCTTGACCTGCACGAGGTGGCGGCCTTCCTCATCCACCATCTTGTCGACCACTTCGGCCGTCTGGATCGTCACGTCGCCGGAAAGTGCCGGGCCGCGATAGTTGGCGGTAGAGTGAACCACCATGCCCCATTCGCCTGCCCAACCGGCGAGATAGTCGGTCACCCATGCGCCCATCGAAGCGCCATAGCCGTATGCGCGTGGCATGCCGATCTTGCGCGCATACTTGGGGAAGAGGTGGCCGCGCGAAGGGCCGAAATAGGCGCCGTCGGTCAGTTCCGGATTGATCCGCTCCATGTGCGGATCGTTCTCATGCCCGGCCATTTCCGGCGTGAAGCCCAGCGCCGCCAGATCGAGTTCGCGGCGATCCAACGTGCCCCAGGTGGTGAACAGGTAGGAACGCCACTCGGTGGTGAAGCTGGCCACGGTGTGCGGCCCGAACACACGCTCGGGAAGCTGGTCACCGATATTCACATCGTCCCACCAACGCTCCTTATGGCCAAGGTCGTGAATCATCTGGATCCACGCGAACTTGCGCTCCTCCAGCTTCTCCAGTTCCTCATCCGTCCATTCCGGCTCGTCGAACTCGGCGGTATTGACCATGTCTCCGCCGGCGTGGGCCAGATAGCGGATCGCAGTGGAGCGCTGCTTGGCGATCAATTCGCCGTGCTGGTTGCGATAGAAATTGTCCCCGCGCTGGAAGCAGGTCGGGCCGAAGCCAGTGTTCTTGACCACATAATCGTACGGAATGCGTTCATTGGTAACGGTGTCGCCGCCAAAGACGCGCGGGCCGTAGTGCCAGAATTCGTCGCCACCGAAGAGCAGGTGCGAATTGGGAATGCAGCCCACGCAGGACGGCGCCGTGCCGTGCCCATCATCCATCACAATCGGAAAGCTCTGCGGCGCGACCAGACGGCCAAAGCGGCTGGCGGCGGCATAGGCGGGATCAAAATGGAGCAAGTTGGCGTAATGCATCGCCTGGACCCAGCGACGGATGTCGTTGTTGCCCAACGGTTCGCGGATCGGCGAGGAATCGATGACCTTGCCGAGATACTGGTCGATATCGGAACAATCGAGCGTGGCGGTAGCGGCCTCGGCCATGGCGAAATCCTCTCTTTGCGTAGGCCACCCATGATGGCCTCGTTACTGGTCGACAGTGCTGTCTATTACATCACCGAGTGTCGGCGTCACGCGGCAAGGTAAGGACGGCGTTCGGTAACGCCGTGGCGCTACGCCGCTCTCGACAGGTCGCCGACAGCCGATTATGCCACGATTTAATCGATCACTTAAACGGACCGGACATGACCCTGCCTGCGCTTTTCGAAAACCTGCGCCTCCCCGTGATTGCCGCCCCGATGTTCATCGTTTCCACCCCGGAGCTGGTGATCGCACAGATTCGCGCGGGGATCGTGGGCAGCTTTCCCGCGCTCAATGCCCGCCCGGCCAGCCAGCTGGACGATTGGCTGCACCAAATCACTGAAGAAACAAATGGTTGTGCAGCACCCTTGGCAGTCAATCTGATCGTCCACAAAAGCAACAACCGCCTTGAGGAAGACCTGAAGGTGCTGGAAAAGCACAAGGTGCCGCTGGTCATCACCTCGCTTGGCGCGATCCCGGAAGTCAACGCGGCGGTACACGGCTGGGGCGGCCTGGTGATGCATGACGTGATCGACGATCGCTTCGCCAGAAAGGCAGTCGAAAAAGGCGCGGACGGACTGATTGCCGTTGCGGCCGGTGCCGGCGGGCATGCCGGAACCCAGTCACCCTTCGCGCTGATGCAGGAGATCCGTGCGTGGTTCGACGGGCCGCTGGCGCTTTCCGGCGCCATCGCCTGCGGCCGCTCGATCCTTGCCGCACAGGCGATGGGAGCGGATTTCGCCTATATCGGCAGCCCCTGGATCGCCACCACGGAGGCCAATGCGTCGGAAGGCTACAAGCAGGCCATCGTCGACAGCCACGCGGCCGACATCGTCTATTCCAGCCTGTTCACCGGCGTCCACGGCAATTATTTGCGCGCGTCGATCGCGGCAGCAGGCCTTGACCCCGCCAACCTTCCCGAAGGCGACAAGGCCCAGATGGACTTCGGCTCGGGCGGCAATACGGCCGCGAAGGCCTGGAAGGATATCTGGGGTGCCGGCCAAGGCGTGGGCGCTGTCGACAAAGTTGATACGGTGGCCGATCGCGTGGCCGCCTTGGATGCTCAATATCAGTCCGCCAAGGCAGAATTGAACGCGCGCGCCGGCGCGGACCGTGCTGGCATGGTCCGTACGGGCATCGCCTGAAGCGCAGCTATCCGGACGGGCGCGGCCACGCCGGCCGTCCCGTCCCACAAGACATCGGCCACAGCGTCGAGATCCGAAAAATCAAACGCTCTACCGTGCGGATCATGGCGGTTCAGCAGCGGGCAAGAGCTGCGGCGCGTCAACAGCATCCGCTGCAGCGCCCGACGTAAAACATCGAGCTGCATCTGCGCCTGGACCTGCGAAACGCGTTCAAGCACGAGTTCGCTGTAGCGACGATGCGCACACGATAAAGCGGCAGCCCAAGACGCACGACCGCCGCATCCTCGCAGGCCAGCAGGTGATGCCGGAATCGTAGCCCGGCCCATGCCGGCAATTGACTGCCCGAAAGCACAGGAACTTCCGCTGCGACTGGCCGATCCCGTCAACTCTGGCGCCAGATCCAGACCAACTTGCCCACTTGCGATGGCTCCGCGAAAAGGCCGGTTCCCTCGATCGGGCCCGGCACCGTCAGCGGGCCGCGGCGGACGATGTGATCGGCTACCCGAAGGGCAAGCTTGACGGTATCCGTCCGATGCTCGTCCCGGCGCGGTTCGAGTTGGAATTCCTGCCCGCAGAATGCCGCCAATCCCTGGCTAGCGATACTGCCGTCCTCGGCCTGAACCAGCGCCGCCAGACCCAACGCCGGAAAGACCCCGCCACTCAGCCAGTTCATGACCATGCGTGCGAAATAGGCCGGTGCCATAACAGTGCCCGCCGAATGCCATGCAACCGCCGAAACCGGCAATTGCAGCGCCAGCGCCGCCGAGAGGCCTGCCAATGTGCGGAGGACCGGCGGCATCGTCCCGCCTCCCGCAATATGGCCGCCGGGCACAAGTTCGATCCCCTTGAGAAGCTCAAGCTCCGGAACAACCTCAAACCCATGGAAATGGGGCTGATCGAACGGCAGCGAGGCAGCTTCGCCCGGTGCAAGGCCTGACATGTCAAACGTCAACCCGCTTGCCAGCAACTCCAGCCATCCCTGAGCCGACGGCGGCCGGTGACTAATTCGCGCAGGCGGCGCGCCCGCCTCGCCCACGACGAACAAGGCGTTCATGGCCTCGACCGAAGGTCGATCTGCCTCCCGGAAAAGCAGGGACACGCCCGTAGCCGCGGGGGGATGCGGTCGCCGCCCGGCATTACGAAAGTCGCAGTTCACACGATCGTCTGTTTCCACGGCGCCACTTGGCAGCAACCTTCACCTAACGTCGAGTCAGATTCAGCGACGCCATCATGAACAGATAGTAACAACGACTATCCTAGTGCAGTAATCTCTAGAATATTCCGAGCGCGAGACCTTCGGCAAACGACATGCCCAATTCACAGCAGGCGTCGAGATCGGATCGCGATACGGTTTTTTCGGCAAGAATCTGCTGTGGTGTCTGCGCGTCCAGGCACACCACCAGCGGCGGCGCCACGCGCTTCAACCGCCAACCGGTGGCGATCCGATCGACCTGAGCCTGTGCGCCGGAACCGTCGCTGCCGGCGGAGATCGCCGTGGCATAGGGACGACCTTCTAACCGTCCCAGCAACGGATAATAGCAGCGATCGAACATTTCCTTCATCATGCCCGACATCGTGCCGAGGTTTTCCGGGCAGACGAAGATGAAGCCCTGCATGCCCAGCATGATGGCAGGCATGGCCTCCGCCGCGGGCACCAGATGGGAAGCCTGCCCTGCCCCTTCGGAAATGGCGATGGCCATAGCGCGCGATGCACCGGTTCTGCTGTGCCAGATGATCGCCAGCATGTCAGTTCTCCAATCCTGCATGGCGCAATGGCGGAGACTCCGCGAACGGGATCATGGCTGTCCTCTCCTTGGCTTTTGGGCGGACTATACTCTTCCTCGATACCGTTCCCTAGTCACCATTGCGGAGCACCCGACACTCCGATCGCCACTCACGCCGTCTTCCCGTGCGCGCCGCGCTGGTATAACCGGCCAGGATGGCATCCCGACCCGCATCCGTATTCGGCATCGATCGCTCGCTTTCCGGCAAATCCTGGCGCTGGCGCGGCGGCAACATGGACATATCGGAACCAGGCTCCGGATTCGGAGGTGGTCTTACCGATGACATCGTCACCCAGCTCCTGCTCTCGCGCGGCGTCCCGCGCGAGGATCTGGAACGCCACCGCAACCCGTCCTTGCGCGCGTTCCTGCCGGATCCTTCCGAATTCCGCGATATGGACGCAGCAGCCGAACGCCTCGCCCAAGCGGTGCTGACGGGTGAAACTGTAACCGTCTATGGCGACTATGACGTAGACGGCGCCACCAGCGCCGCCCTGCTGATCCTGCTCTTGCGCGAGTTGGGCCACGAAGCGCGCTACTACATTCCGGACCGCCTGCTGGAAGGCTATGGCCCGAGTGGCGAGGCCCTAGTCCGAATTGCCGGCGAAGGCTCCAGCCTGATCGTCACCGTCGATTGCGGCGCGATGGCCTACGAAGCGCTGGAAATGGCGGCAACGGCGGGTGTCGACGTCGTCGTCGTTGATCACCACAAGTGCGCCGCGGTGCTTCCCCGCGCGATGGCACTGGTCAACCCCAACAGGCTTGACGAAAGCGAACTCGCAGCGGGACACGGGCACCTTGCCGCAGTGGGCGTCGCCTTCCTGCTCGCGGTGGCGACCGTACGCGTGTTGCGCCGCAGGAACTTCTTCGCAAACCGGCGCGAGCCCGACCTCTTTGCCCTGCTCGATCTGGTCGCGCTGGGTACCGTAGCCGATGTCGCCGCGTTACATGGCCTCAACCGCGCCCTGGTCGCGCAGGGCCTCAAGATCATGGCCCGGCGTGACAATATCGGCATGTCCGCCTTGATCGACGCCAGCCGGCTCAGCCGGGCACCCACCTGCTCCGACCTGGGATTCGCGCTCGGCCCGCGAATCAACGCCGGCGGTCGTGTCGGCGAATCGACCTTGGGCGTCCGCCTCCTCACCACCACCGATCCCGATGAGGCCCGCGATATTGCGGCGCAATTGTCCCGCCTCAATGACGAACGCCGTGCCATCGAACAGGCCGTGCAGGAAGCTGCCGAGGCGCAGTTGGCGGCACAGCACAACCGCGCAGTCATCGTCGTGGCGGGGGCCGGCTGGCATCCGGGCGTGATCGGCATCGTCGCCGGCCGAATCAAGGAAAAGACCGGAAAACCGACACTCGTCATCGCCCTCGATGCCGACGAGTCCGGCCAGGGCAAGGGATCCGGCCGGTCGATTTCCGGTGTGGACCTTGGCGCCGCGATCATCGCCGCGCGCGAAGCGGGACTGCTGGTCGCCGGCGGCGGACACGCCATGGCGGCCGGTCTCACCATCGCCCCCGAAAAGCTCGACGCCCTGTCCGACTGGCTCGATTCCCGTCTTGGCAACGATGTTGCGCATGCAAGCGCACACCAGTCCATGCTGCTGGACCTCGCGCTCGCACCCGGCGGGCTTACGCCCGAACTGGTGGAAACGCTGGAAAGTGCGGGCCCTTACGGCATGGGCTGGCCTGGCCCGCGTGTGGCCGTGGGCCCGGTTCGTGTGATCAAGGCCGATACCGTGGGCGCCGATCACGTGCGCCTGATCGTCAGCGGCAACGATGGCGGCCGGTTCAAGGCTATGGCCTTCCGCTCAGCCGAAACCGATCTTGGCCAGGCGCTACTCCACGCGTCGCAAGGACGGCGCCTGTGGCTTGCCGGGCGGGCAAAGATCGATGACTGGGGCAGCCGCCCGCAAGCGGAACTCCACGTCGACGACGCCGCTTTTCTGGACTGATTCAAGGAACCGACACGAAGAGTTCATTTTATTCGCAATGAGGGGGTTGACCCCCCGGAGGACCGCCGCTAGAGGGCCGGTCCTGCCTCCGGCGCAGCTCGGAATGGCCCCTTCGTCTAGCGGTTAGGACGCGGCCCTTTCACGGCTGAAACACGGGTTCGATTCCCGTAGGGGTCACCATTTCGGTGCGCTGAGTGCAAATTAAAATGCCTTTATTGGCCCCTTCGTCTAGCGGTTAGGACGCGGCCCTTTCACGGCTGAAACACGGGTTCGATTCCCGTAGGGGTCACCATTACCGACAGTCTTCCGGATTGTCGCGACTGGCCATAATGGCCCCTTCGTCTAGCGGTTAGGACGCGGCCCTCTCACGGCTGAAACACGGGTTCGATTCCCGTAGGGGTCACCAGTCTTTTCGGGCATTTAACAATCCCAAAAATTTCTGTCTAATTTGATATCGCGAGCGGTTGCGGTCGTTGGCGGAAATTTGGCGCATGGTAAGCCGGAAATCCCCCTTCCAGCAGAAGCGTTTGTCGATACCTGATTCGCGCTGAATGCTGACAGCCTTTGCATTCGTCATAACCCGCGATAGGCGCACCCCATGATGAACAGTCCCTGGGACCAGCCCGCAACACTGATCGATCTGGATGGCAAGACGCCGGTGATCGGATCGATGCTCGAATGCGTGATGCACTTTTCGATCTTCAAACCTTTCGCCAAGGAGCAGGCGCGCATCCTGCTGACGCGGCCCGTGTTCCGCGAAGGCCGCAAGACCCGCACGTGGATTCTCAATCCCGACGAGATCGAAAAACTTGTCGAGCGGCTCAATGCCGAGAGGAAAGCAGCCCAGTAAGGGCCACCCCCGATCAGGCGGCACCCCTCGCGTTGATCGTGGCGGAAAGGGCAACGGTCGTGCGCGCAGGCCGCGAGGCTACGGTTTCTCCGCTTGCGCAACACCCCCCGCCAATGCACTCGCCAATGAAGTGCCACGTCACTTGGCCACTACCATCACAAAACGACCGCGATCGATCGTCGACATTTCATCGGTGCGCGGCCTCCTCGCCTTTGGTCGCGTTCCCTCACTCGAAACGACGCGCGCGCGACTTTGGTCCACCCAAGAACTCGCGGTCAGGGAGGCCAATCGTGGCCGCCTGACATCCGGAACGGAAGAGTCGGTCATCATCCAACTTTGCGCGGCGCGGAGCACCATCCTCGCCTCTACCGGAATGGTGAAGCCTGTAGGAACAGGCGCCGGCCTGGGTTGTACAACTGCCCGCTCAAAGTGGCTCGATATCGCCCGGCTTCCAGTCCTGATCGAAAAAGGCATCGAGCGGCCCGTAAAAGCGCAGCAACGGGAACCAGCCGCGTCCAGGGACGGTCTTCACCCAGTTCCTTTCCTTCCCGGCAGGCGCCTCCGGACCGAAGAAGAAATCGATCGACCCGTCCGCGTTAAATTCGGGGCCGGTGTAGACGCTGACGGTCGGGAACTTGTTGCCGTTTTTCAGCATGGACCGGCTGACCGCGTCATAGACCACGATCGACCAGAATGCCTTCACCGGGATGTTCGCCGGGTAATGCAGCGTGTAGTTACGGCCGCCGTCCAGATGATCCCCTCGCGCATCGCGCGGGGAAAACAGATATTGCGATCCACCGCCGACGATCTTCTTCACCATCGCCGGCGACATGCCGATAGCCGCATAGGCGAAGCCCGCGCGGTGGTCGGTATCGACGAAGCCTTTCTCGTCCCACGTTGCGGTGCCGCCCACGAATAGCCGTTCCCACGCGCGATCGGGATAGACCAGCCGTACCGGATCCGGGCAGTCGTAACTGTTGGCCCGCGCCGTCGCCGCGCCCAGCTTGGCCGCGTCAGTCAGCAGCTTCTTGCAAGCCGCGTCGGGCGCGAAATCTTGTCCTTTGCGAATGCCGATCGCATTCAGGTTGAACCATTGGGCCGAACTCAAATGGTCCACTTCGTAGGCAATGATCTCGGCCAGATCCTCGAAGAAGCGGATATCATCGCTGAAGATCGTGTCGATGGTGGAGTTGGACGCATTGCAGTACGTCGCCTCAGGCGGAGACCCCGCCTGGCTGAGCGGGTAGACCCTTATCGTGCGCATCAGCGAAACCGCGTGATCGGGCTTCCCTTCCACCAGGAAGCCGCGCAGGCCCAGGACCACGCGATAGCTGGTGGCACGCACCACGATATCACCTTCCGGCGCCTCACCCTGATGGTTTGGCGGCAGCAGCACGATCTTGCCGCCCTGCCCCTTGTCGACGCCCGTGGGGCCGACCGCCGCGATATCGTCCTGCCATAAGTCCGCAAACCCACCCAAAAGCCCGCCTGGCAGTTCCGCCACTACCGGACCGTCACGCTTCAGATCGATGGCGGCCAGCGAATAGACCGTCTCGGAATTGCCGGTGAGCAGCAATGTCGCCGAATCCATCAATTGCTCCCAGATGACCACCTGGTTGGGTACGCCATCGCCGAACTGCCGAACGGCGCGCCACACCGCGTTCCAGGACACAACCGGCATCTGGTCGAGAAACACCTCCACCGCGCGGTTCAGCGTGCGTAAGTCCTGCAACCGCTTGCTGGTCTCGGCGGTTGGATAGCCGCCACGGAAGTCGAAACTTCCAAGCGGCGTTTCGATGGTGCCGGTGTCGATCCAATCATGCGTGGCCGCATCGGCAGCGGACGGGGTATCTGGCATGGCGAGAGGCTCCTTCAGCAGATCTTTTCGATGTCGGGCAGTTGCCAGCTCCGGTCGGACCACGGCTCCAATAGGCCGTAGAGGCGGAAGATCGTGAAACAGCTCTTGGCCGGCACCGATTGCACCCGGTTGGCAGCCCCGTCGGGACGCTGCGGCGCGACCACGCATCCACGGCGCCGGAAGCGAATGCATGACCCTTGCGCAGAGCGATCGCCGCGAAGATGCCCATGCAGCTTCCGGTCGCACCGACTTCACGCAGTGCGCGGCGGATCGCGACCAGGGAGGCGCCCGCAACACCTTTGAGGAACGCCTCCATGCCGCGAAGGAAGTCCAGATTGTCGAAAACCTTTGCTGCCGTCGCGGCTGTCGGCACGCCATCAGCAAATTCCAGCGCGCCAATGCTCACCTCCACCCGTTCTGGCGTGGTGATTTCTGGCGGAATGCGCGTCTGCAACTTGTAGTGCGGGCTTGTCGCCATTCCCCCGGCTCCGGAAAATCGTGCTGATGTCTGGATCGTGACCGACTGCAGCGCGACCTCACACTGGGGAAACCCGAGTGAGGGAAGGAAAAAGACCGGACACACGGCAACGAAACGCGGCTAGCCACTCGTCCACTCGACGATGTGGAGGGTTAAATCGTCGAAATGGTGGTGCTGACGGGGTTGTTCAGGCGGCGAAGTAAGCCGCGCTCAAAGTCCCAACTCCTCCAGTTCCGGAGGCCTTGCGGTCGCGGGCCGATCCGGTTGCCGTCATGCACCGACAGCCCTTTCACCAGCCGGTAGTCATGCCCGCGCTGCCATTTGTCGGCGAGAAAGGCGACGATCGCGTCGCGCCCTTGCAAGAAGCCCGAGCGGCTTCGCCATAGGCTGTCCGGCGTGTTGGCCTGCATCACTTGCGATGGGCCACGGGAATTCCAGCCGTCTTCGGCAATGCGCACTTCCTGGAGAGCGGTTTCTCGCCGCGGCGACCAAAACATCAGGCTTGTCGTGTCAGCTTCACGCAAAGGGTGTGGCCAATTCCAGGCGGATGCCTCCGGGGATGAACACGAGGAAGTGACGCGTCGGCGATCCCGGGCGGATCGGACCGGGCGCGACATCGACGATGACTTCGGGATGCGCGCTCACCTTCTTCCACGCTTCATCCAGGGCACCATCGTCCGCGACGGCCAGCGACAGATGGTGCAGGCCGATATTGGCACGGCGATCGAAAGCCCGCGCGGTCATCGGATCGGCAGCGCGCCACAGCGTCAGCAGCACCCCGCCATCCGATACGAAGACCGCGGGATAGTCCGGTACACCGCCGACAACCTCGAAACCCAGCACATCGCAGAAGAATGCGCGCGCCTGTTCAAGATCGGGGACGGTCAGGCCCACGTGATGGACGCCGCATGTCAGCTTGGCGGTCATGACTGCATTCCTTCCAATTCGGAGACGCGGGCGCGCAACTGGGCAAGCTCTTCCAGCAGAGGCCGGGTGGCCAGGGAGATTTGCGCTTCGGTGAAGCGCGGAGTGATGTGCTGCGGGCAGTTCCAGTCGAACCCGACGATATCGATCACGAACGCCCGCTCCGGCTCGGCATCGTAGCCCGGCACCATCAGCGCCGCGATGTCGGCCGGGTCGTCGCTGGTGTGCGCATGGCCGATCATCTTGAGCCGGCGCCGAGCAGGATAGTCCATCAGGAACAGCGATACGCGATCGTCGGCGGCAAGGTTCGCGGTCGAAAGATACTGACGATTGCCACGATAATCGGCAAAGCCGATCCGGTTTCCGGCAATCTGCCGAAGGAAACCCGCCGGACCGCCGCGATGCTGGATATAGGGCCAGCCGTCCTCGCTGACGCTGGCCATGTAGAAACTGTCCCGCGCGGCGATGAAATCCAGTTCCCGTTCGGTGAGGACATCCATGTCGCCAGCATGGGCCTCCATCCGGGCGTAGGAGGCGCGCGATCCGGCTGCCTCCTGCAAGGCGCGGGAGCCGGGGCCGAACATGGTGTGGAGGAAAGTCTGTGCCATGTCGGCGAGCTTAATATAACGCCGCATTTATGATAATTCGCGCTAATTGGCGTTCACTATTTCGGTTTGGAGAATAATGGATCGGTTCGAGGCATTAACGGCTTTCGTCACGGTTGCCGAGCGGCGCGGCTTTGCAGCGGCGGCGCGGGCGTTGGATGTCTCTCCACCCGTCGTTACCCGCGCCGTAGCGGCACTTGAACGGCACCTGGGCGTAACCTTGTTCCACCGATCGACCCGGGCTGTGTCGTTGACCGACGAAGGCGCGGCATTTCTCGACCGTGCGCGCCGAATACTCGCCGATCTGCGTGAGGCGGAGCAGGTGGTCATGGGCGGCCGATCGGCGCCGCGCGGGCAGCTCTACCTCACTGCGCCGGTAATGTTCGGGCGGATGCATGTGGTGCCGGTGGTCGGTGCCCTGTTGGCGAAACATGATGGCTTGAGCGCACGCATGATGCTGCTGGACCGGAACGTGCGCATCATCGAGGAAGGGATCGATGTGGCCGTACGGATCGGCGCGCTTGCAGACAGTGCGCTGCGCGTCGTGGCGATCGGATCCGTGCAGCAGACCATCGTGGCCAGTCCGGCCTATCTGGCGGATCGAGGCATCCCGATGTCGCCGGGCGATCTGAAGGTCCACAGTTGCATCGTGGGCAGCGGTGTTCGCGTGGGCAGCACATGGCCGTTCGGCGACAGGGGCGGCAACAGCGGCGGCGACAGGGGCGAGACTGCGGTCGAAGTCGTGCCGCGCCTGACCGTCAACACCGTCGACGCGGCGATCGAGGCAGCCGAAGGGGGCCTGGGGCTGGCCAATGTGCTAAGCTACCAGTCAGCCGAGGCCATTGCCGCCGGGCGACTGGTCCGGGTGCTGGCGGACCACGCGCCGCCGCCGATGCCGGTGAACCTGCTTTACGATGCGGGCCGCGCAGCGATGCCCTCGGTCCGCGCCTTTATCGACGCCATGCGCGAGCGGGCGAGGCAAAAAGCCTGGAGTTGAAGATTTACGGCAGTGCCGGTCTGCCAGCCTTCCGGCCTATCCCGCCCCCTCCCTGATGATCGCCGAAGGCAGGATCGTCTGCGAGCAATGGCGGATCATCGACCGATTTCATGATAGTTCGGGCTGCACGGTGTACAATTGCCGTCATTGCATCGCGATGATTCACCTCTCGCCGGAAATCCCGGGCCACCTCTCTGTGGCAATCGACAGATATCGAGACACCTTACCGGAACCGCAGGGTAAGCTTCGGCTCGCCGACCGGGCCGCCCCTAGTGACAGGCTTTCCAGCCCGCAACCCGGTTCGCCTGATCCAGATGCAAGTGATCTGCATGCGCCGCATTGTAGTCCGGCGAGAGCACGGTGGAGAAGCTCTTGCAGGCCTCGTCACGCACGACATGCAGGAAAGCAGCATCGTTCACGCCGCCCTTCCAGTCGCGCCTGACTTCAATGCGCCTGCCGTTCGCCAGCACGAATGCGGAGACATCGATGGCGTTGCCAGTAGCATGCTCACTCCATGCCCCCGTGTCGCCATTGCCGATGCGCCGGCAGTTCACCGTGCCAAGATGCTCGATCCGCACGACTTGGCTTCCGAACATCGCCTGCGCCTGCGGCTGTACACCGTGGCGCAACCACCAGGCCAAGGCGGCATCCACCCCGCAAGTGCTCTCAGGATGGTGCGGGGATAGACTTGCACCGGGAATGGTCAGAGCCATGCGGTCTTCGCGTCGACATGCTCCGGCGCCGGTGGCAGGCCGCCTGTCGTCGGGCAAGCCGCTGCGCGCAAGGAAAGCGTGGCAAGTAGCGAGGTCGGTTCGCAGTGCGGCGAGTTTGCGGCTGGTCGCCCAGCCGGGCGCCTCATCGAGCGCCAGCGGCGCCCATGGATTGTCGCCAGGATGATCGTGCAGCCAATTCCGCCCTGCCAAAGCGAGGCAGGCGATCAGCAGCAATGCCATCGCAATGCGATCGACGGACAGGGTCATGCGGGGTCAACGCGCGAAGGGCAGTTGGCGCTCCTAGCGCAGCTTCATTCGAGCAGCGTGAAGATCGCCCAGGCAAGCCCCGTCGCCCCCAGGAAGAGCGGCCAGGACCAATAGAGTTCATATCCTTCGTAGAAGGTATGCGTGATCGCAAGCATGCCGCCTCGCGACCCTTGCGAACCGATAACCAATGACACCACCCACGTAAGAATGAATGCCGGGATCAGGGCCTTGATAGCTGCCATGGCGGTACCTGGTTTCTTTTTTATGCGTTTTGCCGATCATGGCGCCAATTGGTTAATTTCGTTTTACCGCCGCACCCCAAAGCCTGTGCCCAACCCTGTGGGTAATTCCGGCATACGAAGTGGAAAACCCGGGACAAGTCTCGCCGCCAGGTACGAAAAAGGGGGCCCGAAAGCCCCCTTCCCCGTTGTCGCAAAAACGGTGCCTTATACCGGCGGAACCGGCTGCGGCGGCGCATCGGCGTCAACTTCGTGAACATCCACGATACCGCGGCCGATGTGGCTCTTGCGGTACCCATAGGCGAAGTAGACGACCAGGCCGATCCCGCCCCAGACGGGCAGCACCAGCATCGCTTCATACGGCAGGTTGAAGAAAAGGATCACACAGCCGATGATCGCGATCGGCGCAACCACCCACACCAGCGGCGTGCGGAACGGACGGTGACGCTTGGGATCGCGCACGCGCAGGATCAGCACGGCGATCGACACCATCAGGAACGCGAACAGCGTGCCCGAATTGGAGATGTCGGCAAGCTGGCCCACCGGCAGCAGCGCGGCTGCAACGGCCACGAACACGCCGGTGATGATCGTCACGATATGCGGCGTCTTCCACTTGGGGTGGACGGTCGCCAGCTTTTCGGGAAGCAGGCCATCGCGCGCCATCACGAAGAAGATGCGGGTCTGGCCGTAGAGCATCATCAGGATGACCGAAGGCAGTGCCAGGTTTGCGGCAAGGCCGATAAGATCACCCGCCATGTTGTAGTTTACCGAGCGAAGGACGTGAGCCAGCGCCTCGTTCGAGCAGACCAGCGGAACGTGGCCCTCCTTGGCGAGCGCGGCACACTGGGCAGCGAATTCGGCCGAACCGGGCTGCACGCCCAGTGCGGTCGGCTGCGCGCCCACGGCGCCAATGGCACCGGCGGCGACCAGCAGGTAGAACACGGTGCAAAGCGCAAGGCTGCCGATCAGACCGATCGGCACGTTGCGCTGCGGATTCTTGGTCTCTTCGGCTGCGGTGGAAACCGCGTCGAAGCCCACGTAGGCAAAGAAGATCGACGCTGCCGCCCCCACGATGCCCAAGCCGCTGCTGCCCGCCGGGCCGAACCAGCCATTGGGCGCGAAAGGCGCAAAGTGCTCGCCCTTCAGAAGCGGCAGAGTGAAGACGATGAACATGGTCAGCGCCGCCACCTTGATGGCGACGAGGATGGCATTGAAAGTGGCGCTTTCCTTGGTGCCGATCACCAGCAGCGCCGTCACCGCCAGCGCCACGAAGATGGCGGGGACGTTGATGATTCCGTGGCTGAAATCGACGCCGGTAAGCGACCAGGCGGGGCCGGATGACAGTAAGGCGGGTAACTCGAACCCCGTCAGACTTTTCAAGAGCCCCATGAAGTAGCCCGACCAACCGACCGAAACGGCCGAGGCGGCAACCGCATATTCAAGGATCAACGCCCAGCCGACCATCCAGGCCAGCAGTTCGCCGACCACGGCGTAGCTGTAGGTATAAGCAGAACCCGAAACCGGCACCATCGAGGCCAGTTCCGAATAACAGAGCGCCGCCACCGCGCAGATGGCGCCGGCGATCACAAAGCTCCACATCATGCCGGGCCCAGCCTTCTGGGCCGCGGCGGCGGTGAGAACGAAAATGCCGGTACCGATGATGGCGCCGACGCCGAGAAGCGTCAGCTGGACAGGCCCCAACGACCTGTGAAGAGATTTCTTTTCCGCGGTCGCCAGAATGGCGTCCAGCGGTTTTACGCGTCCGAACATTATTGGACCCCCGAGTTCTTAATGGCGGCGACGCTAGCGTGCTGCCACGGTATCGCAAGCGTTAAGGCTATTGGTTCCCCAGAATAACTGTATCTGGACCGGATGACGGGGCCAGTCCGAATTGATCGCCGTTCCGGGGTTTTCGCAAGCGCGAGAGAGGGCTAGAAGCCCCGCATGTCCACGACCTTTCAGCTCGATACAGCGACCAGCCGCGCCAATCCCACTCCGGCGCCCATGAAACGCCTGACGGTTCCGGCCATCCAGCGCCGCAAGGCAGGCGGCCTTACCGCAGATCCGCTGGTCATGCTGACGGCCTATACCGCACGGCAGGCGCAGCTTCTGGATGAGCATTGCGACATTCTGCTGATCGGGGATTCGCTGGCCCAGGTGATCTACGGGCTGCCCTCCACCCTGCCCGTCACGCTCGACATGATGATCGCCCATGGCGCCGCCGTCGTGCGCGGCAGCTATCACTCGCTCGTCGTCGTCGACATGCCTTTCGGCTCTTACGAGGAAAGCCCGCAGCAGGCCTTCGCCTCCGCCGCGCGCATCATGGCCGAAACCGGTTGCGCTGCGGTGAAACTGGAAGGCGGCGTGGCCATGGCGGAAACGATCGCGTTTCTCACCAGCCGGGGCATTCCCGTGATGGCGCATATCGGTCTCACCCCGCAGGCGGTGAACGCGCTGGGCGGCTACGGCGCGCGGGGCCGCAGCCAGGAAGAGCATGCAAAGATCGTCTCCGACGGCAAGGCCGTGGCGGATGCCGGCGCCTTCGCCGTGGTGGTGGAGGGTGTGGTCGAGCCCATCGCAATCTCGCTCACCCACAGCCTGGAAATCCCCGTCATCGGCATCGGTGCCTCGGCGCAGTGCGACGGGCAGGTTCTGGTTGCCGAAGACATGCTGGGTATGTTCGACCGCGTGCCTCGCTTCGTGAAACGCTATGCCGACATGGCGACGCTGATTTCCGAAGCGGCCGCGCAATACGCCGCTGAAGTCCGCGCACGCGCCTTCCCCGGACCCGACCAGACCTATCAACCTAAGTGAGCGGCCAAATGAGCGGCCTGGAACTCCGGATCGACGATCCCGCCGCGCCCCACGTCGCCGACTTGCTGGCCCATCACCTTTCCGAATTGGCATCGGTGATGGGGGAGCACGCCTTCGCCCTTGATGCGAGCGGGCTGTCCGCGCCCGAAGTCACTTTCTGGACCGCGTGGCGTGATGACAGGCTGGCCGGCTTCGCCGCGCTCAAGGTGCTGGGTCAGGGCGACGGCGAGGTAAAGTCGATGCGCGCCGCGCCCGAAGCGCGCGGTACCGGCGTGGGCCGGGCGCTGATCGATCATGTCGTGGCCGAGGCGCGGGAGAAAGGACTGCGCCGCCTCTATCTGGAGACCGGCACTGCGCCGCTTCACCAGCCCGCCATCGCGCTCTACCGCAAGAGCGGCTTCGCATCATGCCCGCCTTTCGCGGATTACGAGGCCAGCCCGCACAACCAGTTCATGGTGCTGGATCTCCACCGAGAGGCTATCGCCGCTTCCAAGTGACGGTGCTTCCCGCACCGTCAACCCGCTGTAACTCTTGCCTCGCCCCCATCGCGGCCTAAAAGCGGGCCTTATGAAAAATCCCCCCCTCATGGCGTCCGTCGCGGCGCTGCTCGCCCCCGTGGCCATTTTCGGCGCATCCCCCACTGCCATTGCCAAGGAAGCGATCGATCCTGCGCGGATGGTCGCCGATGTGAAGACGCTGGCCTCCGACACGTTCGAGGGCCGCGCGCCGGGCACGGTGGGTGAGGAACGCACGATCGGCTACCTGATCGCCCGCTTCCAGGACATCGGCCTGCAGCCGGCCGGCCCCAATGGCCAGTGGGTCCAGAACGTGCCGCTTCTGCATACGAAACTGCAGGCACCGAAGGTCCTTTCGTTCAATGGCCCCAAGGGCGCCATGCCGGTGGAAGTCGCCAAGGACATCTACCTCTCCACCGTTCGGCCGGACGACACCGCCCGCATTGCCGGCGCGCCGGTGGTCTTCGTCGGTTACGGCGTAAAAGCCCCGGAACGCGGCTGGGACGATTTCAAGGACATGGACCTCAAGGGCAAGGTGGTCGTCTTCCTCATCAACGATCCGGACTTCCGCGCCGCGAAGGGCGAACCCGCCGCCGGAAAGTTCGGCGACCGGACGATGACCTATTACGGCCGCTGGACCTACAAGTTCGAGGAAGCCGCCCGCCAGGGCGCAATCGGCGCGCTGATCGTGCACGATACTGCCGGTGCCGGCTATGGCTGGAATGTGGTGACCAGCCCCGGCGGCGAGAATTACGACATCGTCCGCACGCAAGACCGCCTCTCCAGCCTTGCCCTGCAGGGCTGGCTTTCGGCCGATGCGGCAACGCGGCTGTTCTCTTCGGCCGGGCTGGACCTTGCCAAGCTCTCCACCGCGGCGCGGCGCCCGGATTTCAAGCCGGTGGAACTGAAGGGCGTGGCCCTCGACGCCGAAATTCCGGTGAACCATGAGGAAGTCATGAGCCACAATGTGCTGGCCCAGATTCCCGGCACCACCCGCAAGGACGAAGTGGTGATGTTCGGCGCACACTGGGACGCCTACGGCAAGGGCGCGCCTGATGCGCAAGGCCGCATCTACCGCGCCGGCGCCAATGACGATGGCATCGGCATCGCCGGCATCATGGATATCGCGCGCGTCATGAAGAGCGAACCGGCGCCGCAGCGCACCGTCGTCTTCGCGGCCTGGACTGCCGAGGAGCGCGGACTGCTCGGTTCCGAATTCTACGCCGCCAATCCGGTCTTCCCGATGGAAAAGACCGTCGCCAACCTTACCATCGACGTGCTCCAGACCGCTGGCGCGGCGAACGATGTGACGCTGATCGGCCGGGGTCAGGATACGCTGGAAGACGACATGGCCCGTTTCGCCGCAGCGCAAGGCCGCCGGGTGACACCGGAAAGCCTGCCGGAACGCGGGTTGTTCTACCGTGCGGACCACTTCTCCTTCGCCAAGCGCGGCGTGCCGGTGATGCTGATGATGGGCATTGCCGGTGCGTCCGACCTCAAGCAGGGCGGCGTCAAGGCGGGGCAGGCCTGGATCGATGCCTACACCGGCCAGTGCTATCACCAGGCCTGCGATGCCTGGTCGCCGGACTGGAATATGGACGGAGCCGTGCAGGACGTCGAACTCGTACGTGCCATCGGCAGCGACCTCGCCAACTCCGCCCGATGGCCGCAATGGAAGACGGGTTCGGAGTTCAAGGCCACGCGCGACAAGTCGGACGCGGCGCGCCGGTAAGTCAGGTCCAGTGAATGAGCAGGTCGGCGAACGCGTGGAACACCACTGCACCGCCGACCAGCCAGCCGGCCATTTTCACCGCCCGCGCCGTGCTGTCATCGCGGGCGGCCGGCGTGGTCGCTTCCATCCGCGTAGAAGCCGCGCGGAGGAAACGCGGCGCTTCCTCCGCCACGCGCGAAAGCTCAAGCAGCGCCGTCTCCAGCTTGTCCGGCGCGGCAAGGCGTGACAGGCGCGAAGCCACAAGCTTGCCGCGCATCCGACCCAGAGCGTCGGAGAGATCGAAATCCGGGGCGATGCCGGCCAGAACACCGTCCATCGTCACCATCGCCTTGAAGATCAGCACCAGATCGGGCGGCAACACCAAACCTTCCTGACGCAGCAGCGGAAAGAAATCCGCGACCATGGCGTTCAACACCAAGGCCCCCGTGCCATGCCGCGCTACCAACCGCTCGGACGTGCGCAACAGCCGCTCTCGCGGAACCTCGCCGCCTTCGGACCATGTCGCCAGCATATCGGCCACGCCGCCCGGATCGCCGCTGCGCAGCGCAAGGATGAAAGTCAGAAACTCATGCTGGCGGCGCGGGGATACGAACCCGACCGAGCCCAGGTCCAGCAAGGCAAGCCCGTCACCGGGAAGGCACAGCAGGTTGCCGGGATGCGGATCGGCGTGAAACCGGCCGTTGACCAACACCATCTCCAGCACCAGTTCCGCACCCAGCGACGCGATGCGCGAAGGATCGTTCCCGGCTGCCCTCAGCACGCCTGGATCGCGCGGCGGAATCCCGTCGACATAATCCATCACGAGCACCTTCTCGCCCGTCCACTCCCAGTGAATGCGCGGCACGGTGACGCGGTCCAGAGAAGCGAGATCGGCGCGCAGCAGGTCTGCGTTGCGGCCTTCGCTGGTGAAATCCAGCTCGTCGAGAATCTCGCGGCCGAGCTGCTCGATCATGGCCGCAGGCTTCATCCGCCGGACCGCCGCGCTGCGCGCCTCCGCCAACGCCGCAAGATGGCGCATGAGCCGCAGATCCGCCTCCATGCGTGCGCGAATGCCGGGGCGGCGAATCTTGACCACGACCTCCGCGCCGTCATGAAGGCGCGCCCGGTGCACTTGCGCGATCGATGCCGCCGCCAGTGGCTCGGTATCGAAATGGGCAAAAGCCGTTTCGGGCGCCTCGCCCAACGCAGCCTCCACCGCCTCGCGCAATTGCGCAAAAGGCAGGCGCGGCGCATCGCTCTGAAGCTGCTCGAAAGCCGCGATCCACGGGTCAGGCAGCAAGTCCCGCCGAGTGGCAAGGATCTGGCCCAGTTTCACGTAAGTGGGGCCCAGCGCTTCCAGTGCGCGGCGCGTGCGCGTGGGCAGGTCCCGCGCTTCGGCCCCGGCGCCGTCGTCCCCCTCGCCTATTCCCAGCCGTACCGCCAGCGCCTCAAGCCCGAAGCGGGCGATCACTGCCGAAACTTCGGCCATCCGCCCCCGATCGCGCGCGGCCACGGCTATCGACTTGAACATGCATCACTCCTTCAGCGGTGGACAACCGGCCGATCGCCCCTCGGGTTCCGGCGACATGCCCTCCCTCGGCGTCGGATCGATTGGACAGCAAGCCGCGCACGAAGCTAGGGATCGCGAATGAGCGGCAGTTTAACGGGGGCGCTCAAGCCCGTATTCGCCATAGCACTTCTCTTCGCCCTCGCAGCTTGCGGCGGCGGCGCGAAATTTCGCGCAGTCAGCGATGTCCCGGTGCGCGTAGGACCGCCCTACAAAGTGCGCGGCGTCACTTATACGCCTGCCAGTCAGCCCGGCTACGACGTGCTGGGCTATGCCACCTGGTACGGCAACGAATCCGGCAACCAGGTCGCCAATGGCGAGCGTTTCCGCCCAGGCTGGATCACTGCCGCCCACAAGACGCTGCCGCTGCCAAGCTACGTCGAAGTGACATCGCTCGATACCGGCCGCCGCATCGTGGTTCGTATCAACGACCGCGGCCCCTATGGCGAAAGCGCCCGAGTAATCGATCTCTCGCGCGGCGCTGCCGAAGCGCTCGGCATCCGCAACCAAGGCAAGGCCGCAGTCCGCGTACGCGTGGTGGAGCCCCCCGAAAAGGACCGCGCCGCCCTGCGCAAAGGCAAGGCGGCGACGGAACTGTCACCGGTCAGCCCGGCGACGCTGGCGAACCTGCAGAACCAGTTCGAGCGCGGCGTAGGGACACGCTGAACCGGCGCCGCAAAGCACTGAAAAGCCGGGTTTAGTGCCCGCCGGCAACGAAAGCCCCCTTTATCGTTCCGTATCCCATCCCAGGCACGGAATAAGCGGTGAAATCGAAATTGCCGCCAACTTCGTTGGCATTGGGTCCGAAAAACATGCCGTGGACATCTCCGCGAAGCGCGCCATTGGCGGTGGCGGAAAAGCCACCGACGGTCTGATTTCCGGCAACCACGTCCCCGATACGGCCGGAGAAGCTTGTCGTTCCTAAACTCAGATCGGGCTTGTCGGAGATGCTCGCAGCGTTGAGGGCAAGCTGCCCGGAAATCGCACCAGTTCCGAAATTAGCGGCGAGAGTCGCAGTTCCGCCCACGTCATAGATGCCCACCTGATTATTGGCATCATAGATGGCTGCGCTGCCATGCGCCACGCCCGAATAGCTAGCCGTCCCCGTCGTTGGCATGAGAGTATTCGGCGTCGCCTGACCATAAGCGATGTAGCCCATCCGGTAACTTCCGCCATATTGCGAAACACCGGTCGCCTGGACATATTCCACAAAGCCCGAATAGGTCAGCGCGATACGCCCGCCGTTGCCATCGTAGATGTAGCGATCGACCTGCAACGAGTCGGAAAACTCTCCGCTCGTGACTGACCCGGAGCGATATACCGTACGCTCGGCGCTGGACGCTGCGTTGTCGACATCACCGCTGCCCATGATCGCATAGTTTGCGTAAGCCGAATTGTCCGTCACGCGGACCGCGCCGGTCGGCGAGCCCGAAGACAACTCAACGCCATAGTTCGCGGTAGTGGCGCTTGCAGAGTTATCAAAATAGGCATCGGTTTCGGCGTAGTAGCTATACGCCATTTCAGCGCCGATGCCGTGCAATAGCGTTGTTTTATTAATATCGGCCAACCTGGTTGCAGCGTTATTTGCGGCGAGATCGGCAATGCCGATCAGATAGCCACTGGCCTTACCGCCGGTGACACTCGAAAGCAGGAACGTACCGCCGATCTGATCTCCAGCTTCGCCATAGAATCGCGCATCAAGATTGCCAGTATAATCCTTTGCGCCGTCGAGTGAGAGTACGCCTGCAATAGCGTTAGTTGTGCTGGATATCGTTGCGCTGCTCGTCCAGGTACCTCTGTCGGTACCGGTATAGATTACGCCCGGCTGCACGATCATGTTTGCCGTGTCGAACGGGCTGAGTTGGTAGCTTCCTGTACCGGATAGCGTGCCCGCGCCAAGGTCGGCAGTAAGTCGGCCGGATCCATCCAACGTCTGCGGCTTGGCTCCGACGTCCAGTACCGCCCCGCCCAGCCGTGCAATGTAGTAGCCGGTGCCTGCACGAGGCACTGATGGCGCTACAGTCTCATTGCCATAAACATAGGCATCCAGAATAGGCGCGCCGCCCGTCCGGTCGTATTGCAGCCCGGCGATGACCGCTAAGGTTTGCCCCATCAACAAGGGGCCGCTTGTCTCAGCATAAGAAGCTTCCCAGTCCCTGCCTGACAATGGCGCCACTGCCTGTCCGGATGCCCGATAAAAGACGTCCGATGGTCCGGAATCGGCCAGCTTTGCCACGAGGCGACTGGCCTGTACGGCCGAAACGAAATTGCCCTGGCCATCCAGCGTTAATGAAAGACTCTGCCCATCCACTTTGAAGAATGTGGCGTTTTCAGGGTTATAGAGGTTCGTCTGCTGATTGACCGGATAGCCATTGCGCGCGCCCCAGATCACGCCAACCATTGCTTGGCCAACACCGGAACTCGAAAAAGTCGCTCCCACTTCCGCTGCGGCCGGGCCGTAGAAGGCGCCTTGGAAGGTTCCGGAACCAGATCCTGAACTTGTGGCCGTGCCCAACACACCTGCAAAACGATCGGTTCCCGACTGTATCAACGCGTAGCCATCAAGGCGCCCGCCATAACCAGTCTGGCCCGTCTCCATGTTTGTCATTGTGTAGGGGACGAGGGCATGGATTGCCCCTGTCGTGAAATCGGCATCAAGACGCCCATTGCCGGCAAGTGAGTGGACCAGCGCGTCGGATGTCGACGCGCCGAGTAACTGCACGTCATAGCTTGCGGCCCCCGTGCGCGGCATCTCCACCGTCGGCGTCTGCACGCCGTAGGCAAAGGCATCGAAGCGTCCGTCTACGTTGGCCTTGCCTTCGGTCGCTCGTTGCCAGAATCCCGCTCCTACGTAGCGGGTCTGACCTGTTCCGGTCCCGGCATTGGACAATGTTAGGAAGTCGGTCGCCGACTTGCCGGCAACCTTGTAGGTCGTGACCGCCGCATTCGATTGCGTGGCATCGATATCGGTTTGCTTGAACGCCTGACTGACCGAACCGTCGGTTAGCGTGTAGCTTTTCGTCGAGGCATCGTAGGCGATCGTCAGTACCGTCTTTCCAGCACTTTGAGACACCGCACCCGTTGCGGTGGAAACGGAAATCGTGCCGAGCACCGCGTCGTTAGCGAAGTTCTCAGAAACTAGCGGCGCGACGAGATCATCGTTTTTCGGTGCCGGCGTTGGTGTGGGTGTCGGAGTGGGAGTGGGAGTGGGAGTAGGAGTAGGTGTCGGCACCGGAGTGGGCGTTGGCGTACTATTGACGCCGCCGCCTCCACCGCAGGCCGCAAGCATCAGGCTGAGCGCCGTCAGCGAAGTCATCGTTGCAAGATTGCGAGGTCGCACCCTCATCATGAACAGTCCCCCTGTTGAGATCAAAATGCCGAGGTGATGCCGAACTCGGCAGCCACGCGGCGGTAGTCGTAGATTTCGATGGTGGAACGGTTTCGCTCCCACCTGAGGCGCACCAGCGGCGCGAAGGTACCGACGTGGAGCGCGCGCAAGGTCGCCGCGATACTGGCCGAGTAGCGGTCTTCCATCCGACGTTTCGGGTAGAGGAACAGCCGCTCGTCCGCTTCCAGACGGCTGTAGCCCACCGTGCCCACCAGCGTCGTGCGGCCCAGTTCGCGGAACAGATACGCAGAGAGGCCCCCGCTCGTGAGCGAATAGCCCGGATCACGCACCGCCTCACGGAATCCGTAGACTTGCAGCCCGCCGCCGAATCGTGCCGAAAACGCCCGATCCAGGCTGGTCGACAAGGTGTAATCCCAGCCGGTCTGCAAGGCATTGCGGCGATTGTCGACATGGCTGGCACCGCCTTCGACGCGCACCTGCCCCCGCTTGCCCATCGGGTGCTGGATTGCGGCACTGCCGCCAAGGCTCAGCGAATAGGGATCGAGCCCATACCAACGCCAGGTCGGCCCGGCCGAAAGGGTCACCAGATCGCTACCCGAGGTGAACTGCGGTCCGGTCTGCAATGCCAGCGAGATGTCGTCGAAGCGGCTATCCTTGTAGAGTGTCGCGCTCGTCGAAACGCGCGTCATCAGTTCCGCGCCCTTCGATATTCCGAGACGGAAATAGCCCTGTCCGCGCAAATCTACGCCCAGGCCCGACTTTGCCTGGGCATCATCGTCGAGCGTGAAGTCGCCGATCACGGTGCCCAGCTTGTCGCCTCGCGTCGCACGGTTGATGTTGCTGTCCGGCGCGAGCGCGAATTCGATTGAGCCGCCGAACGGCTTTTTCGCAGTCAACGCCCGGCTGTAGAAGCGCACCAATTGCTCTACTTCGGGCGGCAGCCCGGAAGCTTCGGCCGCGCGCAGCTCGCGCCGAGCGGCGGCAAGGTTGCCCATTTGCGCCTGCATGCGCGCCAATTCGAGGCGCACGCGCGCCGCCCCGGGCTTGTCGTCGAGAATGCGGCGTAGTTCGAGCGCAGCGTCGGAGTAGCGGTGCAACTGGTCGCCCAGCATCAGGGCGAGCCGGAAGCGCGCCTCCGTACGGATTTCGAGATCGCGGTCTTGCGTAAGCGCGCGATAGGCCGCTTCAGCCGTCGCCAAATCGCCGCGCGCACGCGCGTTGTCGGCCAGCGTGAAGACCTGGGCTGCCGAAAGATTGCTCGCGGCGGCTTGTTGCCCTGAAAGCCTCGCAACAGACTGTCCGGAAGACGGCGGCGCGACTGTCCCCCGCTCCGCCGTTTCCAAAGTCGTCTCTTGCGCACTCGCACCGGCAGCGAGGCCCGCCAAGACCGTCGCAGCCAACCAATGATGAATCGAAATGTCACACCCCCGTTTCCCGGGGGCTTATGAACAAGCCCAAGCACTTGTCCAGCAGCAGAAACGCTTTTTAACTCCACTTCCGATGCGACGACATCAGCCGCTTTTTGCCCGCGTAGCGGGGGCGCATCAGCGCATTTTCAAACGCGCAATCAGGCCAGTTCCTGCTCCGCATAAAGATCGGCTTCCTTGCCGATCAGGATGTCGGCCAGGAACCAGTAAGCCTCTCCCCAAGCGGCCAGCACTTCGTCGGTCGCCGCTTCGCCCAGCACATCGCGGATCGCGGGGAGCAGCGCATCAGCCACCAACGGATAGTGTTCGGCCTTCACCCCGGTATCGACATGGCGCCGCACCATGCGCGCAACGGCGCCGGTCAGGTTCTGCAGCTTGTCCACGTTCTGCGCATAGCCAAGGATCGCGGCGGCAAGGCGCCGCGGCTGTTCGCCCGATGCCTGCGCGGCCTGATCGAACATCGCGCGCACCTCCTCATTCTGGAACAGGCGCTGATACATGCGCGTCGTGATCTCTACGCCGTGTTGCTGGAGCGCGGGCGCAATCGCCTTGATCGTGGCGATGGTCTGTTCGCTGAGCGGAGCGGCCATTTCGATTCGTCCTCTAAATGATGCAAACTGGATGCATCTATACGCGCTCGCAAAAAGATGTAAATAGATAGCATCATTTATCCGGAGACCGCGATTGCGCCTGACCGCGCACACCGATTACGCCTTGCGCATCCTGCTCCACGCCGCCGTCGATCCCGACCGGCTGTTCTCGATCGCGCAAGTGGCTGAGGCGCATGGCATCTCGCGCAACCACGCGATGAAAGTCGTGAACCTGCTGGGCAATTCCGGCCTGCTGGAAACCGTGCGTGGACGCAGCGGCGGCTTCCGCCTTGGCCGGCCCGCCAGCGCAATCACGCTTGGCGAAGTCGTGCGGCTTACCGAACCGAACCTTCAGCCAGCCGATTGCGAAAACTGCCTGCTGCGCAATGCCTGTGGGCTTACGGCGTTGCTGCGCAAGGCGATGGGTGCATTCCTGGCCGAGCTCGATGCACAAACGCTGGCCGATGCGGCCGCGGGCACCCGGCTTCCACTACCGTTTCCAGAGCACGCCTGATCGCGCCGGAGTTGCGCGCCGACGGGAACCATGCCCCGCTTCGAACGTTGCTCGCAACGAGAGGAGATGGATCCATGAACATCGGCGCAGAACTTCCCTATCGCCGCAGCCGCTTTGCGCGCCGCACGGGCTCGCTGATCTTCGATCGCCAGCTTGAGGATCGCGTGCGCCAGCATGCCGAAGGGCAGGACGAACCCATGCAGATCTGGTCGAACGGTCGCTTCCGGTCGAACTGACCGGGCCGGAAATCCCCCCGCCGGCAACATAGCCGCTACAGGTGGCGTATCGCGACCGTCGAGGCGCCGGGGCGCAACATGCTTGCGCCCCGGCGTCATAGCACTTGGCGATCAGGAAAGCCCCAAAGCCACCTTCCGCAATCTGTCATAAATCGCCGCCTCTGTGCTTGCCAGTGGCGGATTTCTGCGCTTCAAACGGCCCACCGACCACTCGCGGCAGCCGTGCCGATGCCGTGGGGCGGCTGCCAACAGGCCAGCGTCCCATCGTTTCCACGCACGTTTTCGGACTGTCGCCGTCAGGAGAAATGACCGATGAAGACCCGGCTTATGGCCGCCGCCGCCCCATTCGTACTCGGCGCCGGCCTGCTTGGAGGCATGCCTATGACTGCTCTTGCCAAGGATGCGCCGAAGGCCGCCGCAACGGCCTATACCGGGCCCCTCGCCCAGCCGAGCACCCTGCCCTTCAACGCGCCGGACTTCAGCAAGTATAAGGACAGCGACTGGCAGCCCGCGATCGAGGCTGGCATCGCCATGAAGCGCGCCGAGATCAAGGCCATCGCATCGAACAAGGCCAAGCCGACTTTCGAGAATACGCTGGTCGCCATGGAACACGCGGGCAGCATGTACGACCGCGTCTACAACGTGTTCAGCCAGCTCACCTCGGCCAATACCAATGACGTGCTGGATGCCGCGGACACCGCGCTCAGCCCGCAGATTTCCGCGCTCAACGACGACATCTACCTTGACGACGCCCTGTTCGCCCGCGTGAAGGCCGTGCACGACAGCGCCGAGGGCAAGGCGCTGACCGGCGAAGACGCGATGCTGCTCTCCACCACTTACGAGAAGTTCGTCAATCGCGGCGCACTGCTCTCGGCCGAGCAGAAGGTGGAGCTAAAGAAGCTCAACCTTGAGATCGCCACGCTCGAAACCAAGTTCTCGCAGACGCTGACCGCCGGCACGGCCGCCCATGCCGTGGTGTTCGACAATGCCGCCGAACTGAAGGGCATGAGCGACGCCGCCATCGCCGAAGCAGCGAAGCGCGCCGCAGGCCAGGGCAAGCCGGGCAAGTACCTGATCCCGCTGCTCAACTTCACGCAGCAGCCGGCGCTGACGGAGCTTCAGAACCGCGACAGCCGCAAGAAGGTGTTCGAAGCCAGCATCAACCGCACCAGCTCGGGCGATCAGTACGACACCACCGGCATCGTCAGCCAGATCGCGGTGGCGCGCGCCAAGAAGGCGCAACTGCTGGGCAAGCCTGATTTCGCCACGCTCAACATGTACAACCAGATGATCACCTCGCCCAAGCAGGCGATGGACTTCATGAAGGGCTTCGTCCCCGCCCTGCGCGCCACGCAGGATCGTGAGACTGGCCTGCTTGCCACGGCCGCCAAGGCAGACGGCATGACCGACGCGCTTCAGCCCTGGGACTGGAGCTACTATGCGGAGAAGGTTCGCAAGGCGAAGTACGACCTCGACGAAGCGGCGATCAAGCCCTACTTCGAAGTGTGGAACGTGCTGGAAAACGGCGTGTTCTACGCTGCCACGCAGACCTACGGCATCACCTTCAAGCGCCGCATGGACCTTTCGGGCTATCACCCGACGATGCGCGTCTACGAAGTGTTCGACAAGGACGGCTCTTCGCTGGCGCTGTTCTACTATGATCCTTTCGCTCGCCCCAACAAGAAGGGCGGCGCATGGATGAACAACTTCGTCGACCAGTCGTACATCAACGGCACAAAGCCGGTGATCGTCAACACGCTCAACATCGACCCACCGGCCGAAGGCCAGCCGCCGCTTGCCACCTGGGACAACGTGACGACGATGTTCCACGAATTCGGCCACGCGCTGCACGGCTTCTTCGCCAGCCAGAAGTACCCCTCGCTCTCCGGCACCAGCACCGCGCGGGACTTCGTGGAGTTCCCCAGCCAGTTCAACGAGAACTTCGCCACCGTGCCGCAAGTGCTCAACAACTTTGCCAAGCACTACCAGACCGGCGCGCCGCTGCCGGCAGGCCTGCTCGACAAGATCCAGGCGGCTGGCAAGTTCAACCAGAGCCTTGGCCTGGGCGAAACGCTGACCTCCGCCATGCTCGACATGCGCTGGCACACGCTGAGCCCTGAAGCGGCCGCGCAGCCGCCGATGGCGTTCGAAGCGAAGGCGCTGGCCGAAACCGGCCTGCGCACCGACCTGATCCCGCCGCGCTACAAGACGCCGTACTTCCGCCATATCTGGGACAACGGCTATGCGGCTGGCTACTACGCCTATATCTGGACCGAAGTTCTGGCGCATGACGGCTGGGCATGGGTCGAAAAGAACGGCGGCATGACGCGTGCGAACGGCGATCACATCCGTGCCAGCTTCCTGGGCCAGGGCCATTCCAAGGACTTCGCGCAGATGTACCGCGACTTCACCGGCCACGATCCCAGCGTCGAGCCGATGCTGGAAGCGCGCGGGTTGACCCAAGCGGGCAAGTAACAGCCGTCACAACGACGTTGGAGAACGGGCAGGTTTATCCTGCCCGTTTTTCGTTTGGGGGGATGAGATCGGACCAGTGCCGCGCAAGTCTGCCGCGTTCGGGCCGCGCGTGCGGCAAGGCCAGTGTCGTTCGGATGTAAACGTTGCGGTCCTGCGGGGACGGGACTCGGTGGCGACGCCGCCCCCGCAACCCGTGTACTCCGTCAGGCAACGACCGAAGCCGTTGCCGCGCAAGCAGCCGGGTCAGCGCCTTTCCCTTCGGGGTGGGGGGATGGGCAAGGCGCATGGATCACATTTCACCCCTGCCGTAACGGCCTGGGCTTAGCATGACGGCGTGCATCCGGACTGTCGAACCCGTTGGGCACAAAACCCCCACCGCCCGAAAATCATGCACCCGTAACGTCTCGGCAGCCGATAGGGGGGCGTTTGCACTTATGCAAGCGTTGCAACGGGAAAGACGATGGTGAGCGCTTGCGGACCGTCGCGTTCGTCACTCTTTCACTCTTTCCCGTCACATCGTACCGCATCGGGACATGCCTCAGCACAACGATGCGCGGCGCGGCCCGATGCGCTAGGCGCCGGCGTGGCGCCTTTCGACGCCTGGGATTGTTCGTGACCGATTTCGCCTCCACTGCCGAAATACCTGCCTCGGAGCCGCGTCCGCGCGACTTCGCCGGCAACTTCGTGCGTGGCGGACGTCGCCATGCCCGGCAGCGGACTCGCCGTCGCTGGGCCATCGGCGCAAGCGTGCTGGCAGCGGTCGCCCTGCCGGCCTTTGCCGAGCCGGGCAGTTGGCACCCCTTCACGGTCGGCGATGCGGACGCGGCGACCGAAACGGTGCTGCCCATGCCCTTCGAGCGCAAAGGGGAGAGCTTCCCCGGCTCGGCCTATTACTATCTGCAGGCAGATCCCGCGGTGGACGTTACGCCGGCGACCGACGATGCCTTTGCAGATAATTCCGGCAACGATCCCTTCGGACCTGTCGCCCAGCCGTTCCGCTTCACCGGCTCGATCCTTGACCGTGCGCGGGCGCAGCAGTGCATGACGATGGCGATCTACTACGAAGCAGCTACCGAGCCTGACGCCGGCCAGCGCGCCGTGGCCCAGGTCGTGCTGAACCGCGTTGCCCATCCGGCCTACCCGAAAACCGTCTGCGGCGTGGTTTTCGAAGGATCGGAACGCCCCACGGGCTGCCAGTTTACGTTCGCCTGCGATGGATCGCTGGCCCGCGCTCCGCAGCGCTTCTTCTGGGATCGTGCCGCCGCCGTCGCGCGTGCAGCCCTTGCCGGATATGTCTATGCGCCGGTCGGGCTGGCGACGCATTATCACACGATCCAGATCAATCCCTACTGGGCGCCCAGCCTGCACTACCTCACCACGATCGGCGCGCACCGGTTCTACAGCTTTGCCGGAACGGCAGGCGCACCCGCGTCATTCCGCCTCGCCTATCTGGGCGGCGAGCCTTCCCCCGCGCCGCGCCCCCGCGATCTTTCCGCCGCAACCGCCATGGCCGACGCCGCCCTCGATCCCGTGGCCCTGCAGCGGGCATTCTCTGCGCCTGCCGCACGTGCCGCCACGACGGGAAGCGAACCCACACCTGTTAGCGCCGCATCCGCGCCGCAATATGCGGAAGAGGTGCGCGCACGCGGCGGCGACGATCTCTACCGCACCCGTGGTTTGCCCGAAGCCCAAGGCATCCGTCCCGAATATGCCAATTCCGGCAAATGGATAGCCGCGCCGGGAACCTGAATCCGCGCGTTTGGCCTGCCACGGCATAACGTCAACCCTCTGGCAACCATAGCCCCTCACGAAGACTTAGCGGCCTGCATGGCAGACAATACCCTGCGACAACGACAAAAGGGCCCGCAACAATGACCATTCGCTTTTCCGCGGCGCGAGGCGGGACGACACCAGCGGTCATGCGGATGCTATGTTGCTGGGCCCCCTTGGACGCGGTCAACGACAATGGCCTTCGGGAACACCGCACATCCCCACTCCTTCCCTCCGCCGCCAACCAGAACGGCCATGACGAGCGCATGCTGACCGAAGCCCTGCGCCACTTTGCCGTCTACGGCCTTTCCGCAGCCCGTCACGCCCGCGCCAATGCGGAGGCCGCACGCCTTTCCGGCGATGACAAGGCTTGCGAGTGGTGGATCGCCGTGTGCCGCCAGCTCGACCGGCGGATGGCTGAAGCCTTCGAACGTCGCATGGCCCGCCCCGGCTGACCCACCGAAGTTGATCCACCGGGGCTGATCCTCCGGAACAGGCGTTGGCGATCCGAAGGGCGTGACCTTGACGGGCCACGCCCTTTCGTCGTTCGGCAACAGCCCATCCAAAGTCACTTCACGACCATGCGCCTTTCCAGCGCGCCGACTCGCTTTCCACCTTCTTGCCACTGCCACATGACTGCGGGAGATTTGCGCCGTTGCAGGCCATTCATGAGCTTGCGAATAGTGCGGTCGCGATTGCGCCGAATGGTTGGCCGGAGACGATTCCGGACGCAGAATCCCCTACTTCCAACCCGTCTATTGCAATTGCGAACTATTATCATTAATTTCTGCACCCTCCCGCCTTTCTGCGGCGGTTTCCCGGTTGCAATGTCGGATTGAGGGGCGTACGGCGCCCTTCGTCAACACCGGCACCTGCCTTTAGCGGGACACAGCAGGAGCCATTTCGTCCGAAGCGCCCGCCTTGTGGGAAGGACAAGCAGCAACATGGCTCGTAAGAAGATTGCCCTTATCGGCGCCGGCAACATCGGCGGCACTCTCGCGCACCTCGCCGCGCAGAAGGAACTGGGCGACATCGTCCTGTTCGACGTCGCCGAAGGCCTGCCGCAGGGCAAGGCGCTTGATCTGTCGCAGTGCGGCCCCGTCGAAGGTTTCGACGCCAAGATCACCGGCACCAACGACTATGCAGACATCGCAGGCGCCGACGTGATCATCGTCACCGCCGGTGTCGCCCGCAAGCCCGGCATGAGCCGCGACGACCTGCTCGGCATCAACCTGAAGGTGATGAAGTCGGTCGGCGAAGGCATCGCCGCCAACGCACCCGACGCTTTCGTGATCTGCATCACCAACCCGCTCGACGCGATGGTCTGGGCGCTGCGCGAATTCTCGGGCCTGCCCCACAACAAGGTCGTCGGCATGGCCGGCGTGCTGGACTCGGCCCGCTTCTCGACCTTCCTGGCTTGGGAATTCGGCGTTTCGGTCCGCGACGTGACCTCGTTCGTGCTCGGCGGCCACGGTGACACCATGGTGCCGGTGGTCGAATACTCGACCGTCAAGGGCATCCCGGTTCCCGACCTCATCAAGATGGGCAAGTCCACGCAGGAGCGCATCGACGCCATCGTGAAGCGCACCGCCAACGGCGGCGGCGAAGTCGTTGCCCTGCTCAAGACCGGCTCGGCCTTCTATGCACCGGCCGCTTCGGCGATCGCCATGGCTGAATCGTATCTGGGCGACCAGAAGCGCGTCCTGCCTTGCGCCGCGCACCTCGAAGGCCAGTATGGCGTCGACAACCTCTACGTCGGCGTGCCCGTCGTGATCGGTGCCGGTGGTGTCGAGCAGGTGATCGAGATCGAACTGAACGAGCAGGCGAAGGCCGGCCTTCAGGTTTCGATCGACGCGGTCAAGGAACTGCTGGTTGCCTGCAAGGCGATCGACGGCTCGCTCGCCTGATCTAATTAAACCGGCCCCGCCTGCCCCCGACGATGTGTTTCGAGGGGGTTGGCGGGGTTACGGCTTACCGGGCCGTTGATTTTACGACTTGGACGGTTGCACTTCGCGGAATTTGCGCCATGGCGCTTCCCAAGCCGGAATCGGCCCACCCCAGGAACAGGAATTAGGATTTCCCTATGTCCATTCTCGTCGACAAGAACACCAAGGTCATTACCCAGGGTATGACCGGTGCCACCGGCACCTTCCACACCGAGCAGGCCCTTGCGTATGGCACGCAGATGGTCGCCGGCGTGACCCCGGGCAAGGGCGGCACGACCCACATCGGTCTGCCGAACTACAACACCGTTGCCGAAGCCAAGGCCGCTACCGGCGCCTCGGCCACCTGCATCTACGTTCCGCCGCCGTTCGCTGCCGACTCGATCCTCGAGGCGATCGACGCCGAGATGGAACTGATCGTCGCGATCACCGAGGGTATCCCGGTTCTCGACATGGTCCGCGTGAAGCGCGCCCTCTCGGGCTCGAAGTCGCGCCTGATCGGCCCGAACTGCCCCGGCGTTCTGACCCCCGGCGAATGCAAGATCGGCATCATGCCCGGCAGCATCTTCGCCAAGGGTTCGGTGGGCGTTGTTTCGCGCTCGGGCACGCTTACCTATGAAGCGGTGTTCCAGACCACCAACGCGGGCCTCGGCCAGACCACGGCCGTCGGCATCGGCGGTGACCCGGTCAACGGCACCAACTTCATCGACGTCCTGGAACTGTTCCTGGCCGACGAAGCGACCAAGTCGATCATCATGATCGGCGAAATCGGCGGCAGCGCCGAAGAAGAAGCGGCTCAGTTCCTCAAGGACGAAGCCAAGCGCGGCCGCAAGAAGCCCATGGTCGGCTTCATCGCCGGTCGTACGGCTCCTCCGGGCCGTCGCATGGGCCACGCCGGCGCGATCGTCTCGGGCGGCCAGGGCGGCGCCGAGGACAAGATCGCGGCGATGGAAGAAGCGGGCATCCGCGTCTCGCCCTCGCCCTCGCTCCTGGGCGAGACGCTGGTCGAGGTTCTCAAGGAACTGGCGTAAACCAGTTTTGCCCGTGGCGGTGGTTTGCCGCCGCCACGGGTCTATAAATAACCGGTGCGCTTCTGACGCCGGACGATTTGCGAAGGCACGGGACCTCTCCCCGAATCCCCGGCTTCGCGCAGACTATGCTCGGTAGCGCCGGGAATCCCCTCCCGACGCCACATGAAGGTGATTCCCATGGGCGACGAGAGTTTCGACTTCACCCCCGACCAGCCGCTTGACGGCCCGCAGGCCGGACCCAGCTGGCAGCGCAAGAACTGGCCCCTGGTGGGCGCCGAGTTCGAGGACAATCTTACGCAGGGCCTCGACCCCAGCGCGCTGAAGGTCCAGATCGAGAAGGCGGCCGCCAAGGGTGGCCAGAAGATCGACCAGTCCCGCATAGACGAAGCGGCGGCAGACGCCATCCGCGCCATGATGCTGATCCGCACATATCGCGTGCGCGGTCACCTGGCGGCGGACCTGGACCCGCTTGGTCTGAACCAGCGTCAGCTTCCCGCTGACCTGACCCCCGAATACCACGGCTTCGTGGGCGCGGCGCAGGACCGTCCGGTCTATGTCGGCGGCGCCCTGGGCCTTGAGTGGACGACCGTTCGCGAGATCGTGCAGATCCTGCGCGCCAACTACTGCGGCAAGGTCGGCCTCGAATACATGCACATCTCCGATGTCGAGGAACGCCGCTTCCTCCAGGAGCGCATGGAAGGCGCCGACAAGGAGATCGAGTTCACCGTAGAAGGCAAGAAGGCGATCCTTCAGGCCGTCGTCCGCGGTGAGCAGTACGAAAAGTTCCTCGGCAAGAAGTACGTCGGCACGAAGCGCTTCGGCCTCGACGGCGGCGAAGCCATGATCCCGGCACTGGAAGCCGTGATCAAGTACGGCGGCACGCTGGGCGTGAAGGAAATCGTGTATGGCATGGCCCACCGTGGCCGCCTGAACGTGCTCGCGAACGTCCTCGCCAAGCCCTACAAGGTCATCTTCCACGAATTCTCGGGCGGCACCGCCAACCCGGAAGACGTCGGCGGTTCGGGCGACGTGAAGTACCACCTCGGCACGTCTGCCGACCGTGAGTTCGACGGCATCAAGGTCCACATGAGCCTGATGCCCAACCCGTCGCACCTCGAAACCGTCGATCCGGTCGTGCTCGGCAAGGTCCGCGCCTACCAGACGATCGCGGACGACATCGGCGACGACGTCGGCCCCGGCGCCAAGCACAAGCAAGTGCTGCCAGTCCTCATCCACGGTGACGCGGCCTTTGCCGGCCAGGGCATCATCTGGGAGTGCTTCGGCCTCTCGGGCGTGAAGGGCTACAACACCGGCGGTTGCATCCACTTCATCATCAACAACCAGATCGGCTTCACGACGAGCCCGCAGTTCGCGCGCAACTCGCCGTATCCGTCGGACGTAGCGAAGGGCGTTCAGGCCCCGATCCTGCACGTCAACGGCGACGATCCGGCTGCGGTGACTTTCGCGTGCAAGCTGGCGATCGACTATCGCCAGACCTTCGGCCGCGACATCGTGATCGACATGTGGTGCTACCGCCGCTTCGGCCACAACGAAGGCGACGAGCCTGGCTTCACGCAGCCGCTGATGTACGCGCAGATCCGCCAGCACCCGCCTGTCAGCCAGATCTATGCTGAGCGTCTGAAGAAGGAAGGCGTCATCGACGACGCATTCCTACCGCAGACCGAAGCCGCGTTCACACAGCACCTTGAAGAGCAGTTCGAGGCGGCCAAGACCTACAAGGCCAACCAGGCCGACTGGTTCGCCGGCCAGTGGAGCGGCTTCCACAAGCCTGCCGATCCGGAAACCGCGCGCCGCAACGTCGAAACCGGCATCGAGAACAAGCTGTTCGACAGCCTGGGCCGCGTGCTGACCACGGTTCCCGAGGACCTGACCGTCCACAAGACCCTGGCCCGCGTGATCGCCGCCAAGGAAGAGATGTTCAAGTCGGCCGACGGCTTCGACTGGGCCACGGCGGAAGCACTCGCTTTCGGCAGCCTCGTCACCGAAGGCTACAGCGTGCGCCTGTCCGGCCAGGACTGCGAACGCGGCACCTTCTCGCAGCGTCACGCCGTCTGGGTCGACCAGAAGGACGAGCACAAGTACACCCCGCTCAAGACCCTGCCCCACGGCAGCTTCGAGGTTCTGAACTCGACGCTTTCGGAATATGGTGTGCTTGGCTTCGAGTACGGTTACGCCAGTGCCGATCCGAAGACGCTGGTGCTCTGGGAAGCGCAGTTCGGCGATTTCGCCAACGGCGCGCAGATCATCATCGACCAGTACGTCGCCTCGGCCGAGTCCAAGTGGCTGCGCGCCAACGGCCTCGTCATGCTGCTGCCCCATGGCTACGAAGGCCAGGGTCCGGAGCACTCGTCGGCCCGTCTGGAACGTTACCTGCAGCTCTGCGCACAGGATAACATCCAGGTCTGCAACATCACGACGCCCGCGAACTACTTCCACGTCCTGCGCCGTCAAATGCACCGTCCGTTCCGCAAGCCTCTGATCATCATGACGCCGAAGTCGCTTCTGCGTCATCCGTTGGCCAAGTCGCCGGCTTCGGAATTCCTCGGTGACGGCCACTTCCGCCGCTTGCTCTCGGACCCCAACGCCGCGAGCGACGAGGCGACGAAGAAGGTCATCCTGTGCTCGGGCAAGGTCTTCTACGACATCCTCGAAGCACGCGATGCCGCCGAGATCGACGACACCCAGATCATCCGCATGGAACAGCTCTATCCCTTCCCGGGCGAGCCGCTGGCCAAGCGCCTGTCGCGCATGCCGAACCTGGAAGAGATCGTCTGGTGCCAGGAAGAACCGCAGAACAACGGTTCCTGGTTCTTCGTCGAATCGCAGATCGAAGCTGCCGCCAAGGAAGCCGGCGTTGCCCAGCCCCGCCCGCGTTACGCCGGCCGCAACGCCTCGGCCTCCCCGGCCACCGGCCTTGCCAAGCGCCACGTGGCCGAACAGGCCGCGCTGGTTGCCGACGCCCTGCACCTCTCCGTCCGTTCCGAACTCCGCCGCAAGCAGAAGGCTTGAGATAAATCATGACCACCGAAGTCAAGGTCCCCGTCCTTGGGGAATCCGTCGCCGAGGCCACCATCGGCCAGTGGCTGAAGCAGCCCGGCGAAGCGGTTGCCGCTGACGAACCCATTGCCAGCCTGGAGACCGACAAGGTCGCCATCGACGTCATGGCGCCACACGCCGGCGTCATGGGCCAGCAGCTTGCCAAGGAAGGCGACACCGTCGTCGTCGGCGCGCTGATCGCCACGATCGAAGCCGGTTCGGGTGCCGCTGCGGCTCCCGCAGCCGCTCCGGCCGCTGCCGCCCCCGCTCCGGCCCCGGCAGCCGCCGCCGTCGCACCCGCCCCGGCTGCCGCCGCAGACGACGCTTCGGCCGGTTCCTCGGTATTGTCGCCGGCCGTGCGCCGCGCGGTTCTGGAGCACGGCATCGACCCGGCCACCATCAAGGGCACCGGTAAGGACGGCCGCATCACCAAGGACGACGTCCTTGAAGCGGCCAAGAACAAGCCGGCTTCGGCGCCTGTAGCAGCTTCGGTTGCCGCAGCTCCCGCCGCCCGCAACGAAGAACGCGTCAAGATGACGCGCCTTCGCCAGACGATCGCCAAGCGCCTGAAGTCCGCGCAGGACAACGCCGCACTACTCACCACCTTCAACGACGTCGACATGTCGGCCGTCATCGAAGCGCGCGAGAAGTACAAGGACGTGTTCCAGAAGAAGCACGGCATCAAGCTGGGCTTCATGTCGTTCTTCGCCAAGGCTTCGGTCCTGGCGCTGAAGGACATCCCGGCCGTCAACGCGCAGATCGACGGTGACGAGATCGTCTACCACGACTACGTCGACATCTCGATCGCCGTCTCGGCCCCGAATGGCCTGGTCGTTCCGGTCGTGAAGGACTGCGACAAGCTGGGCTTCGCCGGCATCGAGAAGGCCATTGCCGACTTCGGCAAGAAGGCCAAGGAAGGCACGCTGACCATGGCCGACATGGCCGGCGGCACCTTCACCATCTCGAACGGCGGCGTGTTCGGTGGTCTGATGTCGACCCCGATCATCAACCCGCCGCAGTCGGCCGTGCTGGGCCTGCACCGCATTGAGGACCGTCCGGTCGTGCGCAACGGCGAGATCGTGATCCGCCCGATGATGTACATCGCGCTGTCCTACGATCACCGCATCATCGACGGTCGCGAAGCGGTTACCGCGCTCAAGACCATCAAGGAAGCGATCGAGGATCCCACGCGTCTCCTCATCGACCTCTGATCCGAAATACCCCGTCCGCCCCGATCTGGTCGGGCGGGGTTTTCACTTTAGATGTAATGACTATTTTCCGCTCGTGGCTGATTTGTGCGAAGCACGAGCGTACGGAGGCCTGAACAATGGCTGATTACGATTACGACGTCCTTGTCATCGGTGCCGGCCCTGGCGGCTATGTCGCAGCGATCCGCGCCGCGCAGCTCGGTCTGAAGACCGCCTGCGCCGAAGGCCGTGAAACGCTGGGCGGCACCTGCCTCAACGTCGGCTGCATCCCCTCGAAGGCCCTTCTCCACGCTTCGGAATACTTCGAAGCGGCGAAGGAAGGCGGCTCGATGGCCAAGATGGGCATCAAGGTCACCCCCGAACTGGACCTCGACACCATGCAGGGCCAGCGCCTTGACGCGGTGAAGGGCCTGACCGGCGGCATCGAATTCCTGTTCAAGAAGAACAAGATCGACTGGCTGAAGGGCTACGCCCAGTTCAAGGACGCGCACAGCGTCGAAGTGGCCGGCAAGACCGTGACCGCCAAGAACATCGTGATCGCCACCGGTTCGTCGGTAACCCCGCTTCCGGGCGTCGAGATCGACAACGCCGGCGGCGTTGTGGTCGATTCGACCGGCGCGCTGGAACTGGCTTCGGTTCCCAAGAAGATGGTCGTCATCGGTGGCGGCGTGATCGGCCTTGAACTCGGTTCGGTCTGGCGTCGCCTCGGCGCGGAAGTCACCGTCGTCGAATTCCTCGACCAGCTGCTTCCGGGCATGGACCTCGACGTCCGCAAGGAAGCCGCCAAGATCTTCAAGAAGCAGGGCATGACGCTCAAGCTCTCGACCAAGGTCACCGGCGTTGCCGTTGAAGGCAAGGCTGCCAAGGTCACTGTCGAGCCTGCCGCTGGCGGTGCCGCCGAAACGATCGATGCCGACGTCGTGCTCGTCGCCATCGGCCGCAAGCCGAACACCGACGGCCTTGGCCTCGGCAACATCGGCCTCGAACTCAACCAGCGCGGCCAGATCGAAACCGACCATGACTTCGCCACCAAGGTGGACGGCGTCTGGGCCATTGGCGACGTGATCCCCGGCCCGATGCTTGCCCACAAGGCCGAGGACGAAGGCATCGCCGTTGCCGAGAACATCGCGGGCCTCACCGGCATCGTGAACCACGACGTGATCCCGGGCGTGGTCTACACGCAGCCGGAAATCGCCGGCGTCGGCCTGACCGAAGAAGCCGCCAAGGCTCGCGGCGCGGTGAAGGTCGGCAAGTTCCCGATGCTCGCCAACTCGCGCGCCAAGACCAACCACGAGCCCGACGGCTTCGTGAAGGTGATCGCGGACGCCGAGACCGACCGCGTGCTCGGCGTGTGGTGCATCGCATCGGTCGCCGGCACGATGATCGCCCAGGCCGCGCAGGCCATGGAATTCGGCGCGACCTCGGAAGACATCGCCTACACCTGCCACGCACACCCGACCCACTCGGAAGCGATCAAGGAAGCGGCCATGGCCGTGCAGGGCAAGCCGATCCACATCTGATCGGCTCCTTCCTGGAGGCATAGAAAAGGCCGGTGGCGCTCGATGCGCCACCGGCCTTTTTCTTTTGGGCTGGGGACGGTTCAACTCTGCAGATCGTACTGCTTCAGCAGATCGTAAAGCGTCGGCCGGCTGATCCCCAGCATCTTGGCAGTGCTGGAAATATTGCCCTCGCTACGCGCCAGGGCATGACGGATCACCTTGCGATCGGCCTGCTCGCGCGCGGTCTTCAGATTGAGCGCATTGGCCACCTGCTCGTCCGGCTCGGCAAGGTCGAGGTCGATCGCGCAGACCAGTTTCTCGTCGGCCATGATCACCGCACGCTTCACGCGGTTCTCCAGTTCGCGCACGTTACCCGGCCATTGCCAGGCATCGATCGCCGCCAGTGCATCGGCGGAAAATCCACGCACGCGCGGATTCATTTCCTTGGCATAGCGGTTGAGGAACGCCTTCGCGAGCAAGGTCGCATCGCCCGGCCGCTCGGCCAGACTGGGGATTTTCACCACGATTTCCGCCAAGCGATAGAACAGATCCTCACGGAACCGGCCATCGGCGATCATCGCCTCAAGGTCCTGATGGGTTGCACAGACAATTCGCGTGTCGACGGGAATCGACTCGCGAGATCCCACGCGCTCGATCACACGCTCCTGAAGGAAACGGAGCAGCTTCACCTGAAGCTGGAGCGGAATGTCGCCCACTTCGTCGAGGAACAGCGTGCCGCCGCCGGCCTGCTCGATCTTGCCGGGCGTGGTCTTCACTGCGCCGGTGAAAGCCCCCTTCTCGTGTCCGAACAGTTCGCTTTCAAGGAGGTTCTCCGGGATCGCGGCGCAGTTGATCGCCACGAACTCACCCTTGGCGCGCCCGCTCGCCTCATGCAGCCCGCGCGCCAGCAGTTCCTTGCCGGTTCCCGATGCACCCAACAGCATGACCGAGACATTGGTGTTCGCCACGCGCTCGATTGTCCGGGCCACGCGCACCATTTCCGGCGCAGCGGTAATCATCCGGCCGAGCACCTTATCGTCCTTCTCCACCTTGGAAGCGAGGCGTCGGTTCTCATCCTCAAGCCGGTGAAGCTGCAGCGCGCGGCGCACGATCAGCCCCAGCGCATCGATATCGACCGGCTTCTTGTAGAAGTCGTAAGCGCCGCGCGCGATCGCGTGGAGCGCGGATTCGCGCGCGCCGTGGCCGGATGCGACGATCACCTTGGTATCGGGCTTCAGCGCCATGATCTCGTCCAGCACGGCGAAGCCTTCGGTCACGCCGTCGGGATCGGGCGGCAGGCCAAGGTCCAGCGTCACCACATCGGGCATTTCCGAACGCAGCAGCGCCATGGCCTGCGCCCGGTCGCCTGCGATCAGCACCTCGAAATCCTCGTAAGCCCACTTCAGCTGGGCCTGAAGCCCGGCATCGTCCTCTACGACAAGCAGCTTGGGCAGCGCCTTGGAAGCATCGGTCATTTCAGGCTACTTTCTGATCCTTGGCGGCAAGTGTCTGGTAAAAATCGGTGGCAGCGGCGAGCGGGATGCGCACGATAAAGCGCGATCCCAGCCCTTCGCGCGATTCCACTTCGAGCCGGCCGCGCATCGCCCGCACCAGCTCGCGCGCTTCGAAGGCGCCGATGCCGAAACCACCGCTCTTGGTGGAAACGAACGGCTTGAACAGGCGATTGCGCACGAATTCGGCCGACATGCCGCAACCGGAATCAAGCACTTCGAACCGTGCGTTCAGACCGTCGCTTACCAGCGAGAGGAACACCGGACTGTCCGCCGCACTGGCGTCGAGCGCGTTCTGAAGAAGGTGTACAAGCACCTGCTCCAGCGAGTGGCGATTGGCGGTGACCATGACGTCCAGCGTCTCTGCCAGCACCACTTGCGGGTTGCCGTGGAACCGGTCGATCACCCCGCGCGCCACGTCGCTGGCGGGAACCGGCTCCAGCTTGTCCACCGCACCATTCCCATAGCGTGAGAGGCGCGCCAGCAACGCGTTGAGCTTGTCGGACGAGTTGCGCAGCGTCACCAGCATGTCCGCCCGGAACTCGGGCTTGTCGGCATGAAGTTCGGCGTTGCGCGCCAGCAGGCTGAACTGGCTCGCAAGGTTCTTGATGTCGTGCATCACGAAGGCGATGCGGCGATGGAAATCCTCGAACCGGCTCGATTCCGCCAGCGCTTCCTGGCTGGAATTCTCGGCAAGATAGCTCGCTAACTGCTGCCCGATCACGCGCAGCAGGTCGAAATCCTCCCAATCGAACTTGCGCGAAAGCTGCGGTCGGGCCAGCACGACCATGCCCACAAGCCGCTCGTAGTGGACCAGTGGCACCAGGGCCCATGCCCGCTGCTCGGCCAGAAGCCACGCAGGCACTTCCACTTCGTAACCCGCCGCCATCACGCCGGCGCGCTGTTCGTCAAGATCGGCGATGAAGGCGTTGCTCTCGAACGGCGTCAGCGCTCGCAATGGGTAGGCCGTGGCCGGAACCTCGATATCCCGCCAGTTCCAGCGCGCGGCCAGGGTCAAGTCGCCCTGATCGCCCGGCGTCAGCAAAAGCCCTGCCGAACTGCCGGTGACGTCCGCCACCGACTGGACCACGCGCTCGCCCAGCGGCAGCGCCTGCTCGCCGCCGCTGCCGATGGTGCGGGTGAAGCGCAGCCATTCCTCGCGATAGTCGTAGCGATGCTGGAAGAAGTGCTTGGTCATCGTCACTTTCAGCCAGCCCCGCACCCGGCGCGACGGCAGCACGACCAGCGCGAAAGCGCTTGCAAGCGTGAGGAAGGCCAATTCGATCAGCCGCGCGAAATCGCCACCGGCATAGGCCAGCCACTGAGCCACCGCGACCATCGCGACCAGATAGAAGCCGATCACCAGCAGCGAAAACGTCTGGAATGTCACGGCCCGCGAAGGACGCAGGCGCAGTTCGTCACGATTGCGCGAACCGCCGATCGCGAAGCAGGCCGCCAGCGCCAGCGTGGCTATTCCCCGCAATGCGCCGATCTCCACCGGCCAGACGCTGCCAAGATAGGCGATCGTGTAAAGATTGAGGTCGAAGGCCCAAAGCACCGCCAGCCCGGCCGCCGGCCAGCGCAAGGCGCTCCGCACGTCTCGCGGCGCACCGGCGTAAAGGTTGTGAACCAGTACCAGCCCGCCGATCGCCACCAGCAGGCGGAACATCACCGTGAAGTCGAAAGCCTCCCGCAACATGTGCGGATCGAAGCCGAAGCGGGACAGGCCAAGATTGACGGCCAGATGCAGCAACTCGACGAAGACCAACGCGTAGATCACCGGACGGATCGGTGCCAGGCTGGCGTGCCGGCCGTCGCTGGCGAACAAGGCGTAGACCGCCATGAGCCAGCCAAGATTGCGCGCGCTTTCCGCGAACGAGCCGATCAGCACATTGCCGGATGCGACGGAGGCCACCGCCCATATGGCAGTCAGAAACAGGGCAGCCACGATCGGCACGCCCGCCCGGGCGAAGCGCCCGCGCCGCGGCCAGAGCCAGAAGGCAAGGCTGGCAACGGCAATCGCGCCGGCAAGGTTGAGCGCCGTGCCGACGCTGGACCACAGAATGGCGGCCTGTCCTTCCATCACCGTGCCCCCTCGCTCCACAGGACCACTCGCAGCGTCTGGAGAATGATGAGGAAGTCCAGGAAAGGCGTGTAGTTCTTGGCGTAGTAGAGATCGTATTCCAGCTTGTGCCGCGAATCCTCGATCGAGGCGCCATAGGGATAATTGATCTGTGCCCAGCCGGTGATGCCGGGTTTCACCATGTGCCGTTCGGCATAGTAGCGCAGTTGCTCTTCCAGATCGGCGACGAATTGCGGCCGTTCCGGACGCGGGCCGACGAAGCTCATCTCCCCCTTCAGCACGCTCCATGCTTGCGGAAGTTCATCGATCCGCACCTTTCGAATGAAACGCCCGACACGGGTGATGCGCGGATCGTCCTTTTCCGCCCACTGCGCGCCCGCAGCTTCGGCATCGATGCGCATCGAGCGCAGCTTGACGACATCGAACGGCTCACCGAACAGGCCGACGCGCGACTGGCGGTAAAAGGCCGGCCCGCGGCTGTCGATCTTCACGATCAGCGCGAACAGCAGGATTACCGGCGCAGTCAGCACCAGCAGCAGCGCGCTGGCGCAGATATCGAAAAGGCGCTTGGCCACGCTCGACACCATCCGGCCCGACGAAAAGCCGTCGGAAAAGATCAGCCAACTGGGATTGACGGTATCGAGATCGACACGCCCGGTTTCGCGTTCGAGGAAACTGGAAAATTCGTTGACGTGAACGCCGGTGGTCTTGATCCGCAGAAGATCCTTCAGCGGCAAGGCATTGCGCCGCTCCTCCAACGCCAGCACAACCTCGCTCACGCCAAGGTTGGTGACGAAGCGCGTCAGATCGTGGATCGCATTGCGCGATATCGCCTCCTCCACCACGGGCGCCGCCTCGCTCATGCCGATGTAGCCGACGATCCCGAAGCCGCTCTCCGGCCGTTCGGCAAGGTCGCGCAGGCGCTGGGCCCGATGGCCCGCGCCCAGCACAAGTACCCGGCGGCGGAAAGCGGAGGTTCCAAGAAACCCGCCGAGCACCAGGCGATTGGCCATCAGCAGCACGATCGCCAGCGCCATCGAATAGGCCAGCGTCGAACGCCAGAAGTGCTGTCCGGCGACGAGGAAATCGACGAAGGACAGCGCGATGATCCCCAGCGACACCGCCACCAGCAAGCGCGCGGCGGCAAATCGCATCGATCGCAAGGCGTCCGCCCCGTAAACGCCGACCGCGATCATCGCGAGCACGATCACCGCCGAAAACGCCGCATGAACGCCGATTCGTCCCGCCAGATCGCCCGCTTCCATGCCGATCTGCTCTGCGCGCAGCCGCCAGGAAACCTCGTTGGCTGCGGCCAGGAGCACCACGTCGACGAGCCAGAGCAGCACGACCGCGTGGGGTATGTAGTGTTTGAAAAGGCGAATCATCGTCGCGGGGGCGCCATCTTGCGGGCCGGGTGCGGCCTTGGCCCAGTCTAGGAAAAATGGGTAAACTGTCGGTAAATCTGACAAGAGCGTTTACCGTACAACGCCCCTGTTTTCAGGACAATCCACTCTGTGACACGCCGGACTGTCGGCGCCATTTACAGGTTATCGGCAGCAGGAAGGGGCGATACCATCGCCCCTCCTCGCCCCGTCAGGTGCGCGGCATCAACCGCATGGCGGTCAGCGTGATCGCCTCGCTGCCCGATGCGATCACCTTTTCCGCCACCGGCGCCCAGAACGGGCTGTGCAGCGACGGCAATGATGCTCCACCAGACTTTGCCGCCGCCAGCTTCGCTGGATCGACACCGCCGACCCAGAAGATCACGGACTGGATGTGATCCTCATCCGCGCGGCGGAATTCGCCGAAATCCTCCCCACCCATGACTGAGGGTGTCACCACGACATTGGCATCGCCCAGCTTGCCCTTCAGATCGGCCACCGCCGCCTGCGTGAATTCCGGCGAGTTCCAGGTAGCGCGGGTGTGCGGCTCCTTCACGGTGACAACCGGCAGGAGATCGTCCGACAGGCCTGAGGCGATCGCCTCCCCCCGCGCGATGCGGCGGATGCCGTCGAGAAGATGCGTCCGCGTCTCGTCGGAATAGCTACGCACGGTAAGCTGGAGCTTCGCATCGTCGGAAATGACGTTGTGCTTGGCGCCCGAATGGAACGAACCGACTGTGACCACTACCGGATCCAGCGGATTGGTCTCCCGGCTGGCGAGCGTCTGCAACTTCATGACGATGGCACTGGCCAGGACGATGGGATCCTTTGTTGTCTGCGGGTAGGCGCCGTGCCCGCCGATGCCCTTCACATCGATGTCGACGCTGTCGACATTGGCCAAGGCCCAACCCACTGCCGCGCCTACCTGCCCGGCCGGAAGATCGGCGGAATCGTGGAAAGCCAGTGTGTAGTCGGGCTTCGGAAAGCGCGAATAGAGCCCGTCCTTCAGCATCGCCAGCGCGCCCTCCCCGGTCTCCTCGGCCGGCTGCCCGATCATCACGAGGGTGCCCGACCAGTCGCCCTTGTGCGCTGCCATCAGCCGTGCCGTCTCGATCCACGCCGTCATGTGCGTATCGTGCCCGCAGGCGTGCATGATGCCGCTTTCCACGCCCGCAGTGGACGTGCCGCGCTGTTTGGAGGCGAACGGCAGGCCGGTCTGCTCGACCACCGGCAACCCATCCATGTCCGCACGGATCAGCACCGTAGGCCCGGCGCCATTCTTCAGAACGGCCACGACGCCCGTGCCGCCGACTTTCTCCGTAACCGTGAAACCGGCCTCCCGCGCGGCCTTGGCCAGAATGGCAGCGCTGCGCACTTCCTGCATCGAAAGCTCGGGATGGGAATGCAAGTCGCGGTAGATCGTCATCAGCCCCGGCACGTCGCCGGAGATGGCAGCCGAGACCGTCTCCTGCGGCGTGGCGGCCGATGCGGTGGAAGAAAGGGCGAACAGGCCGAGCACGGCGGCGGGAGTGGCGATGGCTTTCATGGCATGGAGCCTATGGCGTGGCGCCCCGGCCGACAAGCCGGCTTTTCCCAACCGATACGGGGACTTCACGGACCCAGCAGGCCATTCGCTTCAAGCGGGCCGGAAACGAAATCCGGCATATGCAGTTCCCGAATGAGTTGCCGCCGGTCGCGTGCCACCCGCGGAAAGTCCCGCGCCGCCTGATCGAGCACTTTGCGCGCTGCCGGCACCTGCCCGTCCAGCGCATAGGCGGACGCCAGCAGATAGCGCGGAATCAGGCCGCGATCCTCTGCATTGAGGCGGGCATAATGGACCGCCTGCGGACCATCCTCCCGATAGAGCGCATCGATCACCAGCCCGGACCAGTACCACGCCGGATGACCGGGATTGAGGCGGATTGCCTTTTCGGCCAGCGCGGGGGCAGTATCGTGTTCTCCCAGCGCGCCCAGCATGCGGCTTGCTTCGGCCAGGATTTCGGAATTGTTCGGGCTGATCTCCAACGCCTTGCCGATCGCTTCGCGCGCAGCGTCGAAGTCGCCTGCATGAAAACGCGCGATCGCCAGGTATTGGTAGCCCAGCGCATTGGTCGCATTTGCCGCCACCGCCCGGTTCGCGGCGTCCAGCGCGGCCGGCGAATTCCCTGTGCCCTCCGCAATGGCCTGATACGTGTAGAGCCACGAAAGCAGCGCCCAGCCGTCTGAATAATTGGGCTTGTCGTAGACCGCGCGGCGGAGGCAATCCTGCACCGGGCCGAGCGTTCCCGGCGCCTTGTTCCGCATGAACTCGAAAGCGCGCAATTCGCAATAATAATGGTCCATCGACAGGTTTCGATGGTTTTCCAGCGACTGGCGCATCGTCTCGTGAATCACGCCATAGGGTTGGCCCAGCCGCGAAGCGACGCCCAGCGCGATATCGGACTGTAGCTGCAGGATATGCGTGGGGTCATAAGCCAGAAGGTCGCTGTTCTCCGACCAGACCACGACACCCCCGGGGATCCGGACCAGGCTGGAATTGACCCGAAAGTGATCTCCGGACGCCACGATGGAGCCCTGCAGGACGAACGTGCTGCCCTTCGGTGCGGCTTTCGCCTGCCTCTCTACAGCCGGTGAAATCCCGCCCTCTTCCAGACCGATCACTGCGAGATTCGGCAACTGCGAGAGGTAATTGACCAGATTGTACTGGATACCGTCCCGCACTTGCTCGATCTGCGGCGTCGCCCCGCTCAAGGCATAGGGCATGACGAAGACGGTGGGGCCCTGCGGCATCTCTCCGGCGCGGGCGATCGCGGTGTCTCGATCGTCGTCCGGCCAATAGACGATCAACAGCGCCGCCGCCAACGCCAGCACCGCCAGCAGGACCCATGCCCTGCGGCGCAGGTTCAGCGCGCTGGTGGAATGAAGCATTTCCTCCGGCGGAGGCTCGCCCAAAGGTGCCGGATCACCGGCGCTGGGCGGCGGTGCTATCGATGACACCGGGCCATCGGCACCATCGCCCGCTTCCGGTGCGGCCGATACACCAGCAGGCACAGCGGGCGCCACCACATCGGCGGCCACCGGAGTTGGCGCGCGAACCGGGGCATCCTCCAGCGAGGGGACATAGGAACCGCGCGGAATGACGATGCGAAGCGGATCGTCCTGCCCCTGGCCCGCATAGTGCTCGATCAAGGCCTTGCGCAGCCGCGTCATCTGCACGCGCACGATCGAATCCGAAGAGGCATCGAAATCTTCGTCGCGCCCGAAGACATCGAGCGCAATTGCGTAGCCTTTCAAACGATCCGCATGACCGGCGACAGTCTGTTGAACAAGATGTGTGAGAAGTTCCGCAAGGCGCGGCGAAGAACGGAAAGTAGCGGAATCGATGACGCGGGAAAGGGCGTCCTGGAATTCGGAGGCGCTACGTTCCATGTCATTCCCTTCACGAACAAAATAGTCCGGAAAGAGAGACTTGGCAAACGCACTCGCCGCCCGTTGCATGCAATCGAGCGCGGTTTCCTGCCGGCCCGCGCTATAGGTGCGGGCAATTCACGCCGGCACGCTCCCCCCGGAGCGTACCGGCGTGACGGGGCGGAGCTATCACTCGCGCCCATTTTGCGACCCGAAGGGGCCATCGCCGCCCTCGGGGGACGGTGTGGCCGGGCTTGCGGGAAATGCCGGAAACCGATCGGCGGCAGTAGGGGAAGCCGCACGCGCCCGGTCCATCTCGGCACTCGTGAAACGGGCCGGATTCCAGCAATTCTCGACGCGAATGCTTATCGCGGACCCGGAGGAAGACAGCCTTGGCCGGCAAGGTCCGCAACAGGGAAACATCGACGCATCGAGCGACTAGGCCGTGATGCCGTAATTCGGGAAAGGTTGGCAGTGTTTAACCGTTAAACCGGGCAACGCATCCGGCGAAACGCCGATGGTACAATGGTTTGGCGGAACAAGCCGTCACATGTCGACGGCGCATAAGCAGCTAACAAGTAACTGCCTATGCAAAGAAACGCGTGGTGCCCCTGGCCCGACTCGAACGGGCACGTATTGCTACAAACGATTTTGAGTCGTTCGCGTCTACCATTCCGCCACAGGGGCACACTCTCGCGTGCATTGCCGCCGCACAATGGCGGACGGCTCCGGCGCGTCTCGCTTAGCCGCGCCGGCGCTTATGCTCAAGTCACTTAAGTGCGGTTACCAGCAACTTATGCAGACGGGAGTGGAGAACATCGTTGCCAGCCAGGATTTCCGTGTCGCAGATCGGCTGCGAACGGCCCTTCCAGTCGGAAACGAATCCACCGGCTTCACGCACCAGAAGGCAGCCAGCTGCCGTATCCCACGGCTTGAGGTCCGCTTCCCAGAAGCCTTCGTAACGGCCGGCAGCCACCCATGCGAGGTCGAGCGCAGCCGAACCGAAGCGACGGATACCGGCAACCTGCGGCGCCAGTGCGTGATAGATGCGGGTCCACTGACCGGCATCGCCATGGCCGGCGAACGGAATGCCGGTGGCGATCACGCTCTCGTCCATGTGGCGGCGCGAGGAAACGCGCAGGCGCTTGTCGTGCAGCCAGGCGCCGCGGCTCTTCTCGGCCCAGTAGCTTTCGTCGGTCACCGGGTTGTAGATCAGCCCGGCGGTCACTTCGCCCCAGCCCTTGCCGTCCAGGCGCGGTTCCTGAACCGCGATCGAGATCGCGAAGTGCGGAATGCCGTGGAGGAAGTTGGTCGTGCCGTCCAGCGGATCGACGATGAAGCGCGGCTTGTCCGGCTCACCCGCGATCTCGCCCGCTTCCTCGAACAGGAAGCCCCAATCCGGACGCGCAGCGCGCAGTTCGTCCCAGATCGTGCGTTCGGATGCCCTGGTCGGCCTTCGAAACGAAGTCCGCCGGCCCCTTGCGCGAGACCTGCAGATGCTCGATTTCGCCGAAGTCGCGACGCAGACGGTTGCCCGCCTTGCGAGCCGCCTTTTCCATCACGCGAATGAGACCGGAGATGGCCATAATACCTTAGTCCTTCGTGGGCCGGGATTGACCGGCCGATGTTTACTTGTCTGGGGCGGCCCCGCAAACGGGGCCAGCCGGGTCAGCGACCCTGAGGCGTTTGCGCGGGCGCCGGCTGGGCGGCACCTGTAGCGGGCTTCTGATCGCTGTGATTGCAGATCGCCACCATCGCGCGCAGCACTTCCTCAGGCTTGTCGCGGTGAACCTTGTCCGGATTGTCGGCGATGACCTTGTCCATCGCCGTGCTGATCCGGGAAAGCGAATTGTTGTAGAGGCAGCCCACCAGCACGCCCTTCACCGGTTCCTCGACCTGTTCGGACTGGAGACCGGAGATCAGCACCTTGAGGTACAGCAGCGCGTGCTGCACCTCAGGCGGCGGTGCGGGCTTGCCTGCCGCAGCCGCCGGAGCGGCCGCAGGCTTGGCGGCCGGCTTCGCAGCCGGCTTGGCCGCGGCCAGCGCCGGCGAGACGCCGAACGCCAGCGAGCCGATCGCCAGCGCGGAAACGACCGCCCGGCGCATCAGTCTGCCTTGCGCACGTAAGCGCGCTCGTAGACGTCGACGACGATGCGGGTGCCGCTTTCGATGTGCGGCGGAACCATCACGCGCACGCCGTTGTCGAGCATGGCCGGCTTGTAGCTGGACGAGGCGGTCTGCCCCTTCACCACGGCGTCGGCTTCGACGATGGTGGCTTCGACCTGCTCGGGAAGTTCAACCGAGATCGGGCGCTCTTCCCACATTTCCAGCAGGACCTGCATGCCGTCCTGCAGGAAGGCCGCGGCATCGCCGAGCAGATCGGCGGGAAGCTGGATCTGTTCGTAGGTTTCGATGTCCATGAACACCAGTTGGTCGCTCTCGGCGTAAAGGAACTGGAAGTCCTTGGTGTCGAGGCGAACCTTCTCGACCGTGTCGGCGCTGCGGAAGCGTACGTTGGTCTTGCGGCCATCGATCAGGTTCTTCATTTCGACCTGCATGAAGGCGCCGCCCTTGCCCGGCTGAGTGTGCTGCGTCTTGGCAACTTTCCAGATGCCCTTTTCGTATTCGAGAATATTGCCGGGACGAATGTCGACGCCGCTGATCTTCATGGGGTAAACCTTAAGATGGGAAAGAGCCGGTGAACGGAAAGCATGCGCCCTTAGCCGAGGACGCGGACTGTGGCAATTGCTTCGCGCCAATGCTAGCGCATTGGTCATGAATCGCGCCCTTCCCGCTTTCGCGTCCGCACTGTTCCTTGCGCTGGTAACGCCGGCTTTGCCGCTTGGTGCGAAGGCCCCGCCGCCGCCGGTGCCCGGCGGTACGCTGAGCACCCTGTCGCTGGGCCGCTATTCCTGCGAAAAGGATGGCGATGCCGGTGGGCCGATCGGCACGCCGGTTCCCACGCTGGATTTCCAGGTGGTGATCTATTCCAGCTACAAGGGCGTGGACGGCGTGCGTGGCAGCTATCTGCTGACCGGGGACAATGTGGTGATGACCGGCGGCGGGCTGAAAGGCTTGCGCCTGCATCGTATCTCCCCCGGGTTCCTGCGCGTGGTGGGAGAAGACGGCAAGGATAGCGAGACGCGCTGCGTGCTCACCTCGCGCCGGCAGCGGATGCAGGACAGTTCCAGCATCGATACCGAGGATTGACGCTTCGCACGGCTGATCGCTCCGGCGGTTTGCCCTGACCTGCGTTCCGCACTAGCCCTCCGGCAAAATCATTTGCGGGAGAGCGGGCAATGGACCTCGGGCTTGCAGGCAAGTTGGCGATCGTCACCGGCGCGACTGCCAATATCGGCCGCGCCATCGCGCTCGAACTGGCCGCCGAAGGAGCGAAAACCGTGCTGGTCGGCCGCGATGCCGAAGCCGGTGCCCGCCTGGTGGACGATTGCCTGAAAGCAGGCGCACCCGAAGCCCGGTTCGTTGCCGCTGACCTGACCAATCCTTCGGCGCCGCCAAGCATTCTGGAAGCCGCCGAAGCACTCGGCCCGGTCGAGGTGCTGGTGAACAATGTCGGCGGCAATGTGGGCCAGGGCTTCTTCGCCGATTCCGATCCGGCCACGTGGATGGCCGATATCGACCTGAATTTCGGCACTCTTCTGCGCATGACACATGCCGTGCTGCCGGGCATGATCGCCCGCAAGGGCGGTGCCGTGGTCAATGTAGGGTCTACGGCGGCGCTGGTCGGCGATTACCAGTTGGCGGTCTATTCGGCCGCCAAGGGCGCGGTGCACAGCTTCACTGTAGTTCTGGCGAAGGAACTGGGCCAGCACGGTATTCGCGTAAACGCCATTGCCCCCTATGCGACGATATCACGCGATCCTGCCGCGTTCAGCTCCGGCAGCCGCTTCCATCCCGAATCCGGCCTGTTCAGCCGTGGAACCGCCAGCGTGGCCGAGGAAGACCGGGCGATCCGGCAGCGCCGCACGTTCGTCGGCCGGCCTTTCGCCATGCCGGAGGAAATGGCCGGAATGGTGGCCTTCCTTGCCGGTGAACGCGCCAGCTTCATCACCGGGCAGGTCTATCCGGTGGACGGCGGAGCACTGCTCTAAGCGCAAATATCCCGGGAGGAGAGAACATGGCCATGAACGAAAAGGCATTGGGCGAACTGCTGGACAAGGACGCGATCCGCGATCTGGTGCTGCTCTATTCGCGCGCGATCGACCGGCAGGACATCGACCTGCTGCGCGATCTTTACACCGAGGACGCGACCGACACCCACGGCGATTCGTTCGACGGTTCGGCGGACGACTACTGCAAGTTCATCGAAGGCTCGTTTCCCTACATGCCCTATTCGGGCCATCACGTGTGCAACCACCTGATCGCGGTGGACGGCGATAGCGCCAGCGGCGAAGTCTACGCGCTCGCCTGGCACCTGATCCCCACGCGCGAGGGCGGGCAGCAGGAAGACTTCATGGCGGTTCGCTATATCGACAACTACCGCCGCTGCGCCGATGGCAAATGGCGCTTTTCCAAGCGCGTCGTCACATACGATTTCAAGCTGCGCCGCCCCTTCGACGGCGGCGGCACGCTGGGTCAGGGCGCGCTGGATCCCAGCTACACAGTCTGCGCTCAACGACTGTTCGCACGCGGAGCAAGAGGGTAACTCGTTCTGCCGGCTGCTCGTTCAGGCTGCACGGCGGTATCGGGTTCTACGCTATAGGGAGAACCCGATACTCGGCCGGTTTCGTCAATCGCCTGCCCGTACCATCATGCGGAAGGTGCGTAGCCTCCGTTGAGGGGATAGGTCTGCCCCGTGATCCATTCCGCCGCGTTGGAGCAAAGGAAGGTCACCAGCGCGGCCACATCTTCGGACTTGCCGTAGCGGCGGATGGTATAGCGGGCCATCTGGTTGCGCGCGTGATCGCTCTGCATCATTTCGGCCAGCTTTTCCTCGGACATGTCCGGCATCAGCGACGAGAGGGATACCGCGTTACAGGTAACGTTGTAGCGCCCCAGTTCCTTCGCGATCGAGCGCACAAAACCCTGCGCCCCCGCCTTGGCAGAGGCATAGACCGCCAGCTTCGGCTCGCCCACGCGGCCCGAATCCGAAACGATGGTAACGATCCGCCCCCGCTTCGCCTCGACCATGTTCGGGATGAAGGCGAAGCAGCAGTTGTAGACGCCATAGAGATTTGTGCCGAGGTAACGCTGCCAGTTGGACGGATCTTCCTCCCAGAAGTTCTGGGAGGGCCGGATCGTGCCTCCAGGCCCTGCCATCCCGGCGTTGTTGATTAGCACCGTGGCCGCGCCCAGTTCCGCCGTGATCGCGACATTGGCCGCCTTGGCCGCTTCCAGATCGGTTACATCGAAAGGCGCGGCCATGGCCGGTACGCCCATCGCGCGAATTTCGGCGGCAACCGCCTCGGCGCGCTCGGCCACGAAATCGTTCACGGCGATGCCGCCCGCGTTGTGCCGCGCCAGTTCCAACGCGGTCGCCCGGCCGGCATTCTGCCCGGCACCGGTGACAATCGCCACTTGCCCGCCCAGATCGATAAGATCGCTTCCCTGCATCCTTGCTCTCACTCGTCCATGTCTGTGTTGGCAGGGATTTTTGCACGCCCTCGCTCGGCCCGCGACAGGCTGCGGCGCGATATCGCGAGCGCGCTTACGCCATCGCGCGGGGAGTGGTTGAGGGGGCGATCGGCTAAAGGCGGAGTGCCCACACTTCCGTCGTCCCCGCGTAGGCGGGGACCCCGCTTTCTTTCTGTTCCCTTGCGCAAGATCGCAAAGAACAAGCGGGATTCCCGCCTTCGCGGGGGCGACGGGTCTGATATATTGGTGGGATATATTGGCGGGGTTCAGCCAGCTATCCTGCTGCTATCCCCAGAACGCCTCGGCTGCAGCCAGCCCCTGAGCCCCACGCCCGCCGAGTTCCGACGTCAGCAGCTTGAGGCGATAGGTCCACAAGTGCAGCGGATGCTCCAGCGTCATGCCCATGCCGCCAAGGAACTGGTGGTAATCGTAGCAGACCCGCTTTGCCGCTTCCTGTGCGTGGAGCAGCGCCATCGCCGCATCGCCCCGATCCTCGCTCGCCGCCGCCCGCATGGCGAGCCAGTAGGCCGTGTTGGTCACCACTTGCGCCTCGGCCAGCCGGTGCCGCATCGCCTGGAACGTCGCCAGCGGGCGGCCGAACTGCTTGCGCTCCGACACATAGGTCACCACGCTCGCCAGCGCCGCGCCCAGCAGGCCCGCCGCTTCCGCGGCCATGGCCACGCGCCAAGCCCGCGTCACTTCGGCCGGATCGACATCATGCGCGGTCATCGCCTCGGGCAAGCCGGTGAGGAGCGCCACCGGATAGCCATAGAGCGTATCCTCTTGCGCCGGCGCGATCAGGTCCTCGCTGGCGGTAAAGCTGCGCACGCTGGAAGCGCCGACGACAACCACCGTCGCACCGGGCCGCAGGAAGCGCAGCGGCGCCGAAGTCCGCCCTTCCTCCACCAGACAAAGCGGGCGCGGCAGTTCCGGATCGATCAGCGGACGCACCAGAGCGGACGCTGCAGCCTCCACCGCGAACGGCAGACGCGCCAGTTTCTCGACCACCAGAGCGGCCGTGACGGGGCCAAGCTCCTCAACCGCCATAACATCGAGGAAGCCGTTCTCCACCAGCGCGGCGTCAAGTTCGTCGCTTTCCAGCGCCAGCCCCGCATCGTGCAGCGGCGCGGCGGCGAAAGGCCGGGCAAGCGCTTCGACGAAATCGAGCACCTGCGTCTGGTCTTCATTCAGGGCAAGCTGCATCAGCGCGGCTCCCGAGGCAGTTCCAGCACGTCGCTGGCGATAATGTTGAGCTGGATCTCGGCCGACCCGGCGGCGACACCAGCGACGATGCCGCGCTGGTGGTGCATCTTGAGATAGGGCGACTTGCCCGCGAGCGCTTCGGGCAGGAACTCCACCACGAATTCGCAGACGGCGCGTTCCGCCATGACCGTGGCGTAGCGCGCGGAACTGGACTCGGCGCCGATGGCAAGGCCATCCACGCGCTTCTGGACCACGGCATAGTTGGCCGTGCCCGCCGCCTCGCAAAGTGCCGCGCAGCGGGCCGCTTCGATGCGCACGTATTCGCGGCTGAAATCGCCGCGCTCCTTCAACATCGAGACCGCCCGGTCCAGCGCGGCACGGGCCAAGGTGAAGCGCGGGATGCCGAGGCGTTCGTTGCGCAGCGAATAGGCGACGATCTCCCAGGCCTGCCCTTCCTCACCGAAGCGGGCGCTTTCGGGCACTGTCACATCGTCAAAGAAGACCTCGTGAATGTCGCCCTCGCCGATCAGCGAGGGGATCTGCCGCACGGTGATGCCCGGCGTGTCCATCGGCACGAGGACGATGGTGATGCCCTTCTTGCGATCGTCACTGGTGCGGGTGAGCAGGAAGCAGGTATCGGCCAAGCCAGCGTAGGAGGTCCAGATCTTCTGGCCGTTGATAACGTACTGACCGTCTTTCAGAACCGCGCGGGTACGCAAGGAGGCAAGGTCAGACCCGGCGTCCGGCTCCGAAAAGCCCTGGCACCACAGCGATTCCCCGCGGGTGATCGGCTCCAGATAGCGTGCCTTCTGCTCAGGCGTGCCGTACTTCTCCAGCGTGGGGCCGATCCAGTTGACGTTCATGTATTGGCCGCCGCGCGGTTCGCCGGCGATCCACATCTCTTCGGAAAGGATCTGCTGCTCCCACGGGCCCAGCCCCTCACCGCCCATTTCCTTCGGCCAGTGCGGGAACAGCAGGCCCACTTCGGCCAGCTTCACGCAGAACGTGCGCGCAAAAGCCGTCAGCGCGGGCGAAGCGGGGCCGTGTTCGGAAAACTTTTCCCAGTCTTCCGGCAGGTTGGCATGCAGGAAGTCCCGGATCTTGTGCCGGAACGCATCCTGTTCCTCGGTCCATTCGAACTGCATGGCATCCTTCGTCTTTGCTTTCCTCCGGCGTTACCCAGCAGGCCATGCGCCCACAAGCACAGGGCCAACGCCCCGGCGAAAACCGCCTCCCTCCACAAAAAACGATTGGGGCTTCGCACGGATTGACGCCGGTGCAGCATCGCAGGCACCCTCTTCGCCAAGGGGCCAGTCACTGAAAATGCCGCTGGATATGGGGGAATAAAACGATGTCGACGTTCCGTGGAATGGCCCTGATCGGTCTTGCCCTTGCCGCACCGCTGGCGGCACAGGCGCCCAAGCCTGCCGCCCTCTCACCCGCCCAGTTCGACCAACTGATGCGCACGGCGGGCTATGTGAAGGCCGGCAATGCCTGGAAAGGCTGCGACGGCGCCACCACCGTCACGCGCCAGAACGTCGAGTTCAAGGATCTCAACGGGGACGGCCGCCCCGAAGCACTGATCACGGCCGATGGCACCGAGTGTTTCGGTATGACCGGCGCAGGCTTCCAACTCCTGCGCCAGACGGCCTCCGGCTGGCAGGTCATGGCCAACGAAACCGGCATCGCCACCTTCCAGACGACGCGCGGAGTGGACGGCTATCCCGATATCGAGATCGGCGGCCCCGGCTTCTGCTTCCCCATCGCCCGCTGGAGCGGCAGCGAATACAAGACCATCCGCTTCGCCTACGAAGGCAAGCCCTGCAAGCCGCCCCGCTGACTTATTGTCGGACGACCCCGATGGCGGCGGGCGAGACATAGCGCGTGGTCGAGATGCCGCCATCCACCGCGATGGTCTGCCCGTTGACGAACCCAGCCTCGTCCGAGGCGAGGAAGGCCACCATGTTGCCGATATCCGCTGCCGAGCAGTCGCGCTGAAGCGGGGTCAGTTCGTGGTTGGTGCGGCGGAAGAAATCGAGATCCCAGAACGCCGTCGTCATTTCGGTGCGCACCACTGTCGGCGCGATGTAGTTGGATCGGATGCCGCGCGGGCCATATTCGGCCGCCATCGTCTGCATCAGCCCGATCTGCCCAGCCTTCACCGTGGAGTAGGCCCCGCCGCCCGGCGTGCCGTAAAGCCCCCAGGTGGAACCGATGAAGAGGATCGAGCCGCCCTCACCCATCACCCGCAGCGCTTCACGACAGAGCCGAAACGGCGCGCGCAGGGAGATGCCCAGCACTTCGTCGAGCATCGCGTCGGTCGTCTGATCCACGGGACCGAAGTTGAACGATCCGGCGTTGTTCACCAGCACGTCCAGCCGACCGAACTTCTCCACCGCGACATCGACAATGGCGCGTGGTGCTTCATCCGCAGTGGCATCGATGGCAATGAAGTCGAACTCCATCGTGCCTGCCAGCGCGTCCTTCAGCGCCTGCAGCTTGCCTTCGTTGCGCCCGGTGCCGAGGACTTTCACGCCCTTTGCCCCAAGTGCGCGCACGATCGCCTCACCAATGCCGCCGGCCGCTCCGGTGACGACTGCTACCTTGCCTTGCATCTGTCCTGCTCCGCTTGTTCCGTCACCGCCTGAAGAAGTAGCGGGATCCCCGCCTTAACGGGGATGACGGGAGTATTTTTGTGCGTGTCTGGTTTTAGGCCTGCTTATCGAAGCTTCGCCAAATCCAATCACCTCGTCATCCGCGCGTAGGCGGGGATCCCGCTTCCTTAAAACTCAGCCCACACGCTGATTACCGGCACGCTCGGCAATATCGTTGGCGGCAACGAACCCGAAGGTCATCGCCGGCCCGATCGTCGCCCCTGCCCCAGGGTAAGTATCGCCAAACGGCGTCCCGGAGTTGTTGCCCGCCGCGTAGAGCCCGGCAATCGGCTGCCCGGCCCCATCGAGCACCCTCGCCCGCGCATCGCATCTGAGGCCACCCTTGGTACCCAGATCGCCGTTGTTGATCGGCACCGCATAGAACGGCGCCTTGTCGATCGGCCCGATGTTCGGATTGGGCGTGGAGGACGGATCACCGAACATCTGGTCATAGGGGTTCATGCCCCGCCCGAATTCCGGATCGACGCCCGTCTTCGCATAAGCATTCATGTTGGCGACAGTCTGCCGCACCGCCTCCACGGGCAGATGCGTCTTGGCGCAAAGCTCCTCGATCGTATCGGCGCGGAAGACGTAGTGATCCCACCAGTCCGCCGGAACCTTGTGCTCGGGCGTATGGACCGTGGGCATTAGCCCTCCGGCGCTGAACTTCTTGCGAAACTTCGCATCGAAGATCAGCCAGCACGGACAGTTGGCACCGCTCTCCACCTGATCGCGCACCATGGCCTGCCCGAACTGGTCGTACCCGCAAGCCTCGTCCACGAACCGGACACCCTTGCGGTTCACCACCACGCTCCAGGGGCGGCCGACATCGAACGCCGCCTGATGGATCTCATGAAAGTTCGAGGCGCCCTTCATCGGCAGCGTCATCGTCGGGATCCACCAGCCCTGCGAAGTATGTTCGGTGGAGGCCCCGACCGATTCCGCCGCGATCAGCGCCTCACCGCGATTGCCGTCCTCGGGCGTGGACGAATGCCGCGTCAGGCCCGGCACCGGGTAGAAGCGGTCGCGCAGTTCCTGATTCCACTCGAACCCGCCTGCCGCCAGCACGACGCCATGCCGCGCCGCGACTTCGTACTTGCGGCCGAAATTGGACAGCTCGATGCCGGTAACACGCCCGCCCTCATCGACCAGCAGTCGCTCCAGCCTGGTTTCCATGCGCAGATCCACCCCGCGCGCAAACACCTGCTCATACGTCGCGCCCATCAGCGCTGCGCCTTGCGTGAACCGCTTGTCGCGGTGGGATACCTTGCGGGTAGGGCGGTCCACCCAATACCGCCCGATCATCTTGCCCGCGACCATGCGCCAGCCCTTGGACTGCATCATCAGCGCAAAGGTCTCGGTAAGGTCCATCGCATAGCGGCCGAACAGCTTGAAGCGGTTGTACTGTTCTCGCATCAGCGCATAGCGGCCATCGCCCAGCCGCCGTCCATCGAATGTCGGCACGATCACCGAACGATCGGCGCGCGCGCCGGCACGCCCCGGAAAATAGTCCGGCCACGCCGCAGCCATCACCGAAACGCCGGTGGACTTGAGGAAACGCAGCATCCGCGGCGCTTCGTCCACGAAGGCTTCCAACCGCTCGCGGTTCACCGGCACGCCGATGGTGGCATCCAGATAGGCCAGAGCGGCTTCGCGGCTATCCCCCTGATCGCCGTCCAGCCGATGGTTCGGGATCCACATCACCCCGCCCGACGTGGCCGAAGTGCCGCCGAACTTGTGTGCCTTCTCGACGATCAGCACTTTCATGCCGAGGTCGGCACTGCGCAGCGCCGCCATCGCCCCGGCCGAGCCCGATCCCACCACCACGACATCGAAGCTTTCAGTGCTTCCGTCCTTGGCTGCCACCCCTATTCTCCCGAAACGCATGTTATTCGTGCGTCTTATCGCGTCGGCGGCTTGCCCACGAAATGACCGCCACGGTACAGCGTCTTGCTTGGTCCTGCCTTGCGCGACTTGCGTACCCCGCCTGCCCTTGCGTCACGGCGGCGCGGCACGCAGGTCGCGAAGGCAGGACTGCCCAAGCCACCAAAGCGAAACCGGGATGATGATGACCGAAAAGACCTTCGTTGCCGCCGCCAAACTGGAAGACGTGCCGCCCGGCACCAAGATCGTGGTTGAGCTGAACGGGATCAGCGTGATCCTCTGCAACACGAAGGACCGCATCTTCGCCGTGCGCAACTTGTGCAGCCACGCTTACGAGACGCTGGAATGCGGGCGCATGCGCAACGGCTGGATTTCCTGCCCCGTCCATGGCGCACGCTTCGACCTCGAAACCGGTGCGCCAATCAATCCACCCGCCACGATGCCGATCGAGACGTATGAGGTGCGGGTCGAGGGCGAGACGATCGAGGTCGCAATCTGAAAAGGCGTGAAAGGCCGAGCTTCATGAACCGCCCCGAAGACGCGCCTGCGGCATTTGCAGCTGCATGGAACGCGCATGATATGAACGCCTTGGCCGCGCTCTTTCACGAAGATGCGAGCTTCGTGAACCGCTTTGGCCACTACGTTCGCGGTGTCGAGGCGATCGTCGAACTGCATCGCCCTATCCACGAGACCATCTACAGCGACTCCGAGCTGCGAAACGACCTGATCGACATCATGCCGATCAGCGATGGCGCAGCGGTCGTTCATTTCTGGAGCCGTCTGACGACGGGCCCAGCCCATCCGGCCGGCCCACACGCGATCGATACTTTGATCCTTGCGGTACTCACCAGGCGCAATGAGAACTGGCGCATTCAGGCGCTGGAAAACGTCACCCTGACGAATCCTCGAACGGGGGAATCCGTTCTCCGACCCTGACGACCATCCCGATATCGCAGCGGCGACCCGCCCCCGTCTGGACGCCCCGACAGCCGACCGGCAAGGACAGGGCATGACCGATACTGCCGATCTAGAAGCCCTGCGGAGCGAAGTCCGCAGCTTCCTCCAAGCCGAAGCGCCCACCGGCTGGCGCGATGCCAGCCGCACGCAGGACGATTTCGTCCGCACCCAACGCGACTGGTTCGGCAAGCTCGTCCGCGCCGGCTATGCGATCCCGCACTGGCCTGACGAGTATCCCGGCGGCGGTCGCAGCCTGGCCGAGCAGAAAGTGATCTATGAGGAACTGGCCGGCGCCGATTGCCCGCGCCTGCTGCTCTCCTTCGTGTCCACCTACCACGCCTTCGCCACGCTGCATGAATGCGGCAATGCCGAGCAGAAGGCGCGCTACCTGCCCAAGATTCTCGAAGGTGAGACCTGGTGCCAGGGCTTCTCAGAACCCGGCGCCGGATCGGACCTTGCCGCGATCAAGACCCGGGCCGAACTCCAGTCACGCCCGGATGGCGACGTCTACGTCATCAACGGCCAGAAAGTCTGGTCGACGATGGCGCAGTTCGCAGACAAGTGCCTGCTGCTGGCGCGCACGTCGTCTGACGGCGTGAAGCAGGCGGGCATTACCTACCTGCTGATGGACATGAAGGCGCCGGGCGTCACCGTCCGTCCGATCCACCAGATCCAGGGCGACGAGGAATTCGCCGAGATCTTCCTCGATAACGTGGAGATCCCGGTCTCCGAACGCGTGGGAGAGGAAGGCAAAGGCTGGGCCGTGGCACAGGCGACGCTCGCTTCCGAACGCGGGCTGACGCTGATGGAGCTGTCCTACCGCATGCGTGGCGCGCTGGGCCGCGTAGCCAAGCTGATCCGCGAGCATGGGCACGAGGACGATCGCGGCGTGCTGCGCGATTTCGGCACATTGGTGACGCAAGTCGACGCCGTCTGCGCGATTGCCGACCAGTTCCTCGACAATCGCATCAAGGGGATCGAGCGCATGGGTGACGCCTCCATCGTCAAGAACGCCTACAGCCGTGCGCTACGCGCTTACTCCGCGCTGGGCGTGCGACTGGGCGGGATGGACGAGCAATATGTGGCGCCGATCACCTTCGGCGATCTCAATACCGGCAACTGGATGGCCGATTTCATGAATTCCTATGCCTGGACCATCGCCGGCGGCAGCGAGGAAGTGCAGCGCAACATCATCGCCGAACGCATGCTGGACATGCCGCGCGAGCCGAAGGGGTGGGTGCTGTGATCGAACTGAACGAACTCACCGACGCTGCGCAGAAGGCGTTCCCGGCGGAAAAGCTCTCCCCCTCGCGCGATCAAAGCTGGCAACTGGCCGCCGAAATGGGCTGGCTGATGGTACGCCTGCCCGAAGAAGACGGCGGCCTTGGCTTCACGCGGGAGGCTTCGACCGCGCTGCACCTGGAAATGGGTCGCGTGCTCTCCGCGATGCCGCTGATCCCAGCCCAACTTGGCCTTCAAGCAGTTGCCGCCAGCGAAGACTTTGCCGAGCGCGCGGATTGGCTGGAACGGCTGGCGGGCGGCGAATATGCGCCGCTGCCGATGCTCTCCGCCAAGATGACCGAGGGATCGGACGGCTCTGTCTCGGGCACGATATCGGGCGTGTTCGAAGCGGACATGGCCGTCGCCGTCGTCGCGCAGCTTCCCGGCGGTTATGCACTGGTGCCGCTCGATGCGCCGGGCGTCTCGATCGTCGATCGCGCGATATGGGATCCCAGCCGCCGCCTGTTCGACGTGGTGCTGGACGGATACGCGCCCACGCTGATGCTCACCGACGCGACGGGCGCGAAGGCATTGCACGACCAGCTTTCGGGCGAAGCGCAACTGGCGCTCGCGGCGGACTGCATCGGCGCGGCGGGCGCGGCGTTGGACATGACGATCGAGTACATGAAGGTCCGCCGTCAGTTCGACCGGCCGATCGCGCTGTTCCAGGCATTGAAGCACCGCGCCGCCGACATGAAGACGCGCATCGTCGTGGCCGAGGCCCTGCTGTGGAAGCGCGTGCGCGACGATGGTGCCAGCGTGACCGAGCTTGCCGCCGCCAAAGTCCTCGCCGCCGAAGCCTTCCGCTTCGTGACCGAGGAGATGGTGCAGCTCCACGGCGGCATCGGCCTCACCGACGAGCATCCTTGCCATCTGTTCCTCAAACGCGCGCTGCTGAACCTGCAACTCTGCGGCAATGCCGACCTGTGGAACGAGCGCGTGGGGCGTCAGGCGCTGGGCTAAGACTTATGGGGATTCAGCCAATGAAGACCCGCAAACCAAAATCATCCGATTAGCTCCCGTCATCCCGGCGAAGGCGGTGATCCCGCTTTTCTTCGGGCGCGGCGCAAAGAAGCGGGGGCCCGCCTTCGCGGGGGCGACGGTGTGTTTGGCGTGAAGTACTTTCTCCACGGTCAGTCTTGAGACTGGATTCCGCCCCAGGAAGGCCCACAGACCCTAAATTGCCGGGGGCTTGCGCAACCTCGCCCGGGCGGTGACAGTTGGGACTCTTCGAAGTCCTGCGAGGAACCGCGCCACGATGAGCGAAACAGGCAGCTTCGCTGCGCATTTCAAGGCCAATATCGTGCTTTACGGCGCGTTGGCGGCCAACCTTGGCATTGCCGTCGCCAAGTTCGTGGCCGCCGGGATCAGCGGATCGTCCTCGATGCTGACGGAGGGCGTGCACTCGCTGGTGGACAGCGGCAATCAGGTACTGCTGCTCTACGGCCAGAAACGCGCCAGCCGAAAGCCGGACCCGACGCATCCGTTCGGCTATGGGCGCGAGCTTTATTTCTGGGCTTTCGTGGTCGCCATCCTGATCTTCGCGATCGGCGCGGGCGTGTCGATCTACGAAGGCTTCATCCACATCCAGCAACCGCACGCTATCGAGGATCCGACGCTCAACTATATCGTGCTGGGCATCGCATTCCTGATGGAGGGCGCGTCGTGGGCCCTCGCCGTGCGCGAATTCGATCGCGGGCGCGGCGAGCAGACCTGGTGGCAGGCGATCCATCGCAGCAAGGACCCGCCGGGTTTCATCGTGCTGTTCGAGGACAGCGCCGCGCTGATCGGCCTCATCATCGCGGCGATCGGCGTCTGGGCCTCGATCCACTTCGCCGACCCGCGCATCGATGGCGTCGCATCGGTACTGATCGGCTGCGTGCTGGCGGGCGTTGCCGTGCTGCTGGCCCGCGAATCCAAGGAACTGCTGATCGGCGAGGCGGCCGACCCGGTGCTCATCGCCCGGATCCGGGAAGTGCTGGACGGCAATCCGCGCATTGACGCGGTGAACCACATCCGCACCATCCACACGAGCCCGCAGGCGATCTTCGTCGCGATCAGCGCCGACTTCGCGGACGACCTGAGGATGGGCGACGCCGAAACGCTGATTGAGGAACTGGAGTGCAGGATGAAAGCGCTCTCGCCGTGGATCACCTCGATCTACATTCGGCCGGAAAAGCGAGCGGATGCGATGGTTTGGTGACCTGCCCCTGCACGGCGTGACCGGTCATTGGGGATCACGTCGTTCTGTGAACGGCCAGAGCGCAGGCGCAGGACACACGCGCTCCCGCCTCACCATCCCGTCGCCCCCGCGAAGGCGGGGGCCCCGCTTCCTTTTGCCTCGCCGCGAAGAACAAGCGGGATCCCCGCCTTCGCGGGGATGACGAGCTAAGTTGGGTTGGGGCGGCTGGGGGCGGTTGGACTGACTCCGGGATCGGCTTGGGGGAAGCAATCTCCGGTGCCTCCGCTGCGTTCGCCCGCTCGATAACGCCAAGCCCAAGCACTAACACGAAAAGGCCCCCGCATCACTGCGGAGGCCTTCCGTTTCAGTAACGGCAGTACCGTATCATCCCATCGCGACGAGGCGCTGAGCCTCGGCGATGATCTCGGGCGGCTGCACGAGGAAGGCGTCTTCCAGCTTCTTGGCGAACGGCACCGAGCAGTAGGGCGCGCCGAGGCGCCCGACCGGGGCCTTCAACTTACCGAACAGCGTTTCCTGCACGGTCGCGGCGATTTCCGCGCCGGGACCGAAGTTGCGGCCCGCTTCGTGAACGACCAGCAGGCGGCCGGTCTTCTCGGCCGAAGCCAGCACGGTTTCCTTGTCCCACGGAGAGATCGTGCGCAGGTCCACCACTTCGACCGAAACGCCCGCCTTGGTCAGTTCCTCATAGGCCTGCATGACGGTGAACATCATCTGGCCGTAGGAAACGATAGTGATATCCGAACCCGGCGCGACGACATTCGCCTTGCCTAGCGGGATCGGGCCCTGGTTCACCGGCACGTCCATCGGCACGAACAGCGTTTTGCCGCTTTCGACGATGATCACCGGATCGGGGTCCTGGATGGCCGAGAGATAGAGGCCCTTGAAGTCAGCCGGGGTCCAGGGGATCACCACCTTAATGCCGGCGGTGTGACAGAACCATGCCTCGTAGAAGTCAGCGTGCTGACCTGCGGTCTGGTTGCCCGCGCCGGTCAGGGTGCGGATCACCATCGGCACCTGGCTCTGGCCGCCCGACATGAAGCGCAGCTTGGCCGCGTGGTTCACGATCATGTCCATGGCCACGGTCGTGAAGTTCATCAGCATGATTTCGGCAACGGGCTTGTAGCCGCCCATGGCCGCACCGATGGCCGCGCCGATGATCGCCTGTTCCGAGATCGGCGTGGAGCGCACGCGCATCGTGCCGAACTTGGTGGAGAGGCCGCGGGTAACGCCGACGACGCCGCCGCCTTCGTTATCCGCGATGTCCTCACCCAGCACGAGAACCTTGGGATCGGCCTCCATCGCCTCCATCAGCGCGGCGTTGATCGCCTGGAGGCCGTTCATCTTGACCGTTTCCACGGCGGTCGCTTCGAGAGTTTCAGTGCTCATGCCGGAATCTCCTCGGCAAAGACGTCGCGGCGCAGTTCGTCGTCGGACGGGTATTCGCAGGCCATCGCGAATTCGATGGCGTCGTTCACTTCGGCCTCGATCTTTGCGGTCAGCGCGTCGAGTTCAGCCGCAGTGGCAATGCCGTCGTCGATCAGCTTCTGGCGGTAGATCGGCAGCGGATCCTTAGCGATCGCCGCGGCCTTTTCTTCCTTGGTCATGTAGCCGTCCGCGTCGCCGAAGACGTGGCCCATGAAGCGGAAGGTCTTGCATTCCAGCAAGGTCGGCCCCTCTCCCGCACGGGCGCGCTCGATGGCGGCGTGGGCGTGGGCGTAGACGTCGACGGGGTCGTTGCCGTCCACGGTATAGCCCGGCATGCCGTAGCCGATCGCGCGCTTCGAGATCTGGTCGACCGAAGTGCCGTTCTCGTAACGGGTGTGCTCGGCAAAGCCGTTGTTCTGGCACACGAAAATCACCGGCAGCTTCCAGACCGAAGCCAGGTTCAGCGCCTCGTGAAACGCGCCGATGTTGCTGGCGCCGTCACCGAAATAGGCCACGGTCACTTGCTTGGTGCCATCCAGCAGCGCCGCCCAGCCGAAGCCGTTGGCGATCGGCATGGACGAACCGACGATGCCCGTCGTCACCATCACGCCGGTTTCCGGGTGGGTGAGATGCATCGGGCCGCCCTTGCCCTTGCAGGTGCCGTCGACGCGGCCGCAGATCTCTGCCCAGAGCGGGCGGAGCGGCATGTCCTTGGCGACCATGTCGTGGATGCCGCGATAGATCGTGCAGATCTTGTCGTCGTCGTTCAGCAGCACCGAGATGGCCGAAGGAATGCATTCCTGCCCGCGCGCCGAGTAGTACGGCGCGGTAATGCGGCCGCGACGGATCTGGGTGCGGGTGGCGTCGTCGTTGCGCTCGATCCGGATCATCCGGCGATAGATGTCGAGCTGGGTCTTGGCGTCGGGCTTGGCCCGGTTCTCCAGTGTCTGGCTCATAGGTCCTCTCTAGATCAGCCTCATTCCGCCCTTGCATGAACGGGGCTGGCTGAACTCAAGTTCAGTACGCCACCCACCCCCGGGCGCAAGAGTGGGTCAGACCGCCTCGGCGTTATCCGCTTCCAGCCGCGCCTGGGCGAGCTTGCGAACTTCGCTTGACTTCACTTTTTCGCTGCCGGTGATGGCGTAATCCTCGTCGCGGAAGAACAGCACGCGGCGGGGCACCTTGAAGCTGGCGATCTGCGCCTTGCACGATGCGATCACGGTCGCCTCATCCACCACCGCGCCATCCAGCGGGACGATGCAGGCGACCACCATCTCTCCCAGCAGGTCATCCGGCACGCCCACCGTCTGGGTGCGCTTCACCCCCGGAATCCGGGCGATCACCTCGTCCACCTCGATCGGCGCGACATTGGCGCCGCCGGTCTTGATCATCTCGGTCATGCGCCCTTCCCAGAAGAAGCGCCCGGCCTCGTCGACCCTTCCGGCGTCCCCGGTGCAGAAAAAACCTTCCGCGTCGAAGCACTCCTCGGGCGCCTTGCCGAGGTAGCCGGACATCAACGTCGGTCCCTTGATGCACATCTCTCCCACGGTCCCAAGCGGCACCACGCGGCCCGATATCGGCTCGACGATCTTTAGGATATTCCCCGGCAAAGGCGCCCCGAAAGACCCTTCCACGCGGCCTTCGGCATCATCCGCAACGAACGAGGTGCAGATCGTCATCGTCTCCGTGCAGCCGAACGACATCGGCACTTCCCACTGGGTGGAGACGGTCGGATGCTGCCAGATCAATTCCCCGCGCGGCACGTACTTTACGCTGGACAGGTCCGCCCCCGCCCACTTCGGCGAGGCCTGAAGCCGCGCCCACTGATGCGGCCGGCCGTTGAGGAAAGTCACCCGCTCCTTCTCGGCCAGTTCCAGCGCCTCGTCCGCGTCGAACATGCGCTGGAGCACCACCGTGCCGCCGGTCGAGAGCGCCGTGCCAACCACCATCGAGATATTTCCGGACCAGAAGAAGCCGTTCCCCGTCCAACTGCGTACCGGCTCATGCATCGCGAACAGCCGCGGCCAGCGCCACCACTGCACGGCAAAGGCGCGCTGGGAATGGACTACCCCTTTGGGCAGGCTGGTGGTGCCGGAGGAGAAGAAGATGCCGCCAATATCGGCCGGATGCACTGCATCGGCCCGAGCCAGCACGAGTTCGTCCGCCACGCCGGCACCGTGGGCGATGAATTCGTCCCAGGTCTCCACCGCTCCGCCCGCGCCCACGGCGAAAGGCTCCTCCTCGCCCGGCGCTCCGCCCAGCGCGACCAGTTGCCGAAGATACGGGAACTGCGCCGAGGCCAGACCGCCTCGCGATGCGGAAAGCATTCCCGGCGCCAAATCGCGCAGCATCGCGCCGAAATCCTTCTTCAGCACCCGCGCTTCGTAAATCAGCAGCGTGATTTCGGAGGCGCGCAGCAGGTGGTCCAGTTCCTGCGGCGTGGAGAATGTGCTCAGCGCCACCGGCACCCCGCCGGCCAGTGCGGTTCCGAACAGGCTGGAGAGGAATTCCGGCCGGTTGGTCATCAGGATGCCGACCCGTTCCCCCTTGCCGATCCCGCAGGCAACCAGTGCCCGCGCCACGTCCATCGAGCGGGCGAGCAAATCCTCGTAAGTCCACGCGATGCGGTGTTCACCTTTGCGGAGCACCACCGCCTCACGCGGGCCGTGGCGGGCCGTCACCTCCCGCAAATAACCCGCGATCGTATGCGCGCCCTGCCCCGGCTCGTCCGCCAGAGGGGGAGCCTGCACCAGCGACCGGTCTGGGTCGGGCAACTCGCAGCGGGCGGTGCCGGCATGGTGCATGATTTTCAATCCTCCCAGTCGCAATCATCGTCTTTCGACGGGCCTAGCAGCGCGGCGAAGCGCAGCGAAAGGCGCGAAAATGCGGAAGGTAGGCCCAGTCACTTCGCTGCGCCGACGCAGGCAAACAGATTGCGTGGAACCGAACGGCGTTGCGTTACTTATTGCACATGGAAGGTTCGCTGCATCCGTTCAGCCGAGCGAATGCACGGCCGGCCAGAATCGCATTGTTCACGATTGCCCGCTCGGGTTGGACCGTTGCGGGGCTGTTAAACACTTAGTCGACAAGGAGTGCATGCGATGTCGCCATATCTGACGAGATTCGCCCCGATAGCCATCGTGCTTGTGGGTTCGGTCGGCCTCGGCGGGTGCGCCACCAAAGGTTACGTGAACGATCAGATCGCCACGGTAAACCAGCGTATCGACGGTCTCGATTCCCGTCTCCAGCAGACGGATGCCACGGCGAAGCAGGCCTTGGCGGAAGCCCAGGCCGCTTCCGGAACTGCACAGCAGAACGCCCAGCGGATCGACCAGCTGAACGGCCGGGTCGATAGCGTCGAGCAGCAGTTGCGGGCCGCCCCGCGCAAGAAGGCGCGTAACTGAACGCAGGCTCGGTCTGAGCCTGTCCTTGTTGTAAAGCATGTGTCGGCGCCGGTCCTGGCGCCGACCATTCCCATGCCTGCATTCTTCGAGTAGATTAACACGATGATCAGTGTTTCCCTGGCGTTTGCTGCGCTCACGCTGGCCGGCGCGACGCCCGCTGATGCCATTCCGACAGACTTAAACGCTCCGGCAAAGACGCACGCCTCGGGCCGCACGTCGGTGAAGGCGAAGGCCCCGGCGAAGGCGAAAAGCCCGGCGAAAGTCTCCGCGAAAACCGCAGCCACCGAAGCGGACAAGGCGGAAGGTTCGGATCAGGCGGGGGAAGCCGGGCTGACCGCTGAAGCGGATCGGCAAGACGCTGCCGGAATGGCTTCGGAATACACCCCAACCCTTTCGGACTCTGCCGCGCTGGTCGCGCGCTGGATCGCATCGTCCACGGACAACGGCAAGCTGCCCTACATCATCGTCGACAAGCCGGCAGCGCGTGCCTACCTGTTCAGTTCCAAGGGCAAGCCGCTAGCCGACGCTCCGGTCCTGATCGGCAAGGCACTGGGAGACGAAGCCACGCCCGGCATCGGCACCAAGTCGCTGTCCGAAATCGGCCCCGCCGAAAAGACCACGCCGGCCGGTCGCTTCCTGGCGAAGTTCGGCATGGCGGCCGGAAACCAGAAAGTGCTCTGGGTCGATTACACGACCTCGGTGGCGCTCCACACGATCCCGGTCGGCAACAAGGAAAACCGCAAGGCACGAATGCTATCGGCCACGATCGACGACAACCGCATCACCTTCGGCTGCATCAACGTGCCCAAGGCCTTCTACAACAACGGCGTGGTCCCGCTGTTCGAGAAGAAAGGCGGCTATGTCTACGTGCTGCCGGACAGCACGCCGCTGGAAGACGTGTTCCCCCGCGTTCGGGTCCAGACCGTACTGGAGGCGGCGCAGAACTGACGCTACCGCGCGCCTGACCGTTTCAGGTGTGCCCCGCCAAGGGTCGCGCCGGCTTCTCGTCCCGACGCAAGGTCAGCACCTCCACACCCGTTTGCGTGACGGCGACCGTATGTTCGAACTGGGCGGACAGCTTGCCGTCGTTGGTGACGACGGTCCAGCCATCGTCTTCGGTCGTCACCTTGCGGCTACCCTGGTTCACCATCGGCTCGATCGTGAAGACCATGCCTTCGCGCAGTTTCATCCCGGTTCCGCGCCGCCCGAAATTGAGCACTTGCGGATCTTCATGCATTTCGCGGCCGATGCCGTGACCGCAATATTCGTGCACCACCGAATAGCCGTTCCGCCGGGCATGCTGCTCGATCGCGAAACCGATGTCGCCCAGACTGGCGCCGGGTCGGACCTGCCGGATACCCTGCCACATCGCCTCCTGCGCGACCTGCACCAGCCGCTTGGTTGCCGGGGGAACGGTGCCGACAATGTAGGTCTTGCTGGAATCCGCAATGAAACCGTTCTTTTCCAGCGTGATGTCGAGGTTGATGATATCCCCGTCGCGGATGACCTCATCGACATTGGGCACCCCGTGACAGACGACGTGGTTGATCGAACAGTTCAGCACGTACTTGAAGCCGTACTGCCCCTTGCTCGCCGGCCGTGCGCTCAGGTCCACGGTAATGAAGCGATCGACCATGTCGTTCACCGCCATCGTCGACATGCCGGCAAGCTCATGCCCGTCCAGCATCTCGAACACCGACGCCAGCAGCTTGCCCGAAATGCGCATCAGCGCCAGTTCCTCGGGCGTCTTCACCATCGCATTCTTCATGTCAGGCCGCCGCTGCGTCCGGAACGTCCAGCCCAGGCGCCTGCGCGGTGGCAAGCTGCCTCTTCACGATATCGTTGAAGGACAGCGTGGGATTGGCTTCCGCCAGCATGCCGACTTTCATCCAGAATTCGGCCTGGGCATTGATGGACCGGCACATCACCGTGCTGGCGCGACGCGCTTCTTCGTGCAGGTCGTCGGCGATTTTCACAATGCCCATTGATGGCCTCTGGAGATAACGAACATATGAATCGTATATGATTCGTATATCGACAGGTCAATCGGGCATCTTTTGAGCAGCAGCGGGGCGATAGCTCGCTCTCCGCGACCTACCGGAAAATTCAGAAAAATCTCCCGGCAGGTCGCAGATATTTATGAGATTGCAGCAGGTTGATCAGAGCTGGTTGCCCAACCCGGCGGCGTGCTTGGCGGCTACCCAGCCGAACGTCATCGACGGACCCACGCTGGCGCCAGCACCGGGGTAGACGCGGCCCATCGGCGATGCCGTGGTGACGCCGCAGGCATATAGGCCCTCGATCGGGGTGCCATCCGCCTTGAGGACGCGGGAATCGCAATCGCAGACCACGCCGCCATAGGTGCCGACATCGCCGGGCACGATGGGAATGGCGTAGAACGGCCCCTTCTCGATAGTGCCCATGCAGGCATTGGGTCCGTCCTTGAAAAACGGATCGCCCAGCCAGTTGTCGTAGGCGCGCTCGCCGCGATGGAAGTCTTCGTCCTTGCCGCCGCGCACGAAGCCGTTCCAACGCTCGACGGTGGCCTTCAGTGCGTCCGAAGGCACGCCGATCTGCCGGCCCAACGCCTCCAGGCTGTCCGCCTTGCGCATCCAGCCGGAGGAGAGCCAGCCGGTCATGTTCTTCTTCGCGGTGCCTTTGCCGGCCACGGCGTATTCGTCCATGTACTGCTGGTCCATGATCGCCCAGCTGGGGATCGCGGGAACCGTGCGGTTGCGCACCAGCATGTTCTCGCAGAATTCCTCATAGGACCCGCCCTCGTTCATGTAGCGGACGCCGGTCTGGTCGACCTGAATGGCGTGTGGCTTTCCGGTGGTGCTCTGGGTGCCGGGCTTGACGTAGTCGGTATCCCAGCCGGGCGCCTCGCTCATCTGGAAGCCCACCATTTGGTCCATCTGCGCCAGCACCGCGCCCTTGCGTTCCAGTTCGACGTGCATGTCGCCGGCGTCGCTCTCGATCCCGTTCGACCATGCCGCGCGGGTGCCGGGCATGTACTTGTCACGCATCTGCTGGTTCTGCGAGAAGCCACCCGCGTTCATCAGGACGCCCAGCCGCGCGCCGACGCGCCACGGCTTGCCATCCTTCACGGTAACGACTCCCACGGCCTTGCCGTTCTCGACGATCACTTCGTCCACCGGCGATTCCAGGCGGATATCTGCGGCATCCTTGGCGATCACCGCCTTCAGCATCCGCCCCTGCAACGCCGCGCCGGCAGTGACCCAGTGCTTGCCGGTCAGCTTGCCCGCGATGATCTTGAGCCCGACGCGCACGAGCAGCATCTTGATCGCCCACGAGTGTTTGGCGAAAGGCATCTTCATGCCGTCATCCAGCTTCACCGGCACTTCGGCGAAGCCCTGCCGCAACCGTCCGGCCCAGTCCTTGCCCAATTCGTTCTTGTCGAACGGCAGCGCGGTGACCGTACGACTGGTTTTCACGCCGCCGGGCAGATCGTCGTAGTAGTCCGGCCAGAAGGTGGAGCCGCGCTCCATCGCGACGCCTTGCGAGACGATGAAGTCCAGCATCTTGGGCGCTTCGCGGGCATAGGCGCGGCGGCGTTCGGGGCTGGTGCCGGGGCTGTCTTCCCCATCCGGTACTACGGAATCGAGATAAAGGCAGGCCTGTTCGAAGCTGTCCTCACCCGGGTTCATGAAGCGGTTGTTGGGGATCCACATGACCCCGCCCGACTTCGCCGTGGTACCGCCCACCCAGGGCGCCTTTTCCAGAATGACCACCGACTTGCCCGCCTGCTTCATCAGCAGCGCCGATGCCATGGAGCCTGCCCCGCTGCCCACGACCACCCAGTCGAACGTCTCGTCGAATTCGGCCATTTTGCCCTCTCACACGCGCCCATCGCTTGCATCACGCGGGCTTTGGCCGAGGTAGATCGGACTTGCCCGCACGATGCAAGCAAAGCAGGCCGCCAAGGCCTTGCCGACGCAAAGGTTTCGCCGGGGCGAAGGGTTGGGCTTCCGAAAGATTGCAGGGTGGCCGTTGCCGCCGCTGCGCTTATGAGCAGGGAAACGAGGGAGACATGCCGAAATGAGCGATAATGTGCCGCCGCTGCCGGAATTCGGAACCATCCTGCTCGCACGCGAGGGACGGCTGCTGCGCCTGACGCTCAACCGGCCGGACGCGATGAACGCGGTGAACCTTCAGCTTCATGACGAACTGGCCGAGGCACTGTGGTTCGCGCAGGGCGATCCCGGTTCGGACGTAATCGTCATCACCGGCGCGGGCCGCGCCTTCTCGGCCGGTGGCGACCTCGACCATATCGAGAACTCGGCACGCAACCCGCACTTGTTCGATCACGAGGCGCGGATTGCCAAGCGGATCGTGCTGACGCTGCTGGATATCGACAAGCCGGTGGTCTGCCGCCTCAACGGCCACGCCGTGGGCCTGGGCGCGACGCTGGCGCTACTCTGCGACGTAATCTTCGCGGCCGAAGGCGCCAAGATCGGCGATCCGCACGTGGGCATCGGCCTTGTGGCGGGAGACGGCGGCGCGGTGATCTGGGCCCAGCGCATCGGCCTTACCCGCGCCAAGGAATTCCTGCTGACGGGCGATCTGCTTACCGCCAGCAAGGCTGCGGAAATCGGCCTGGTCAACCACTGCATCCCGGCGGATGAACTGGACGCGAAAGTCGACGCTTTCTGTGCAAAGCTGCTGAACGGCGCGATGATGGCGATCCGCGCGACCAAGGTGCTGACCAACCTGGAACTGAAGCGTCTGGCCACCGCCGTGCTGGACGCGGGCATCGCTTATGAGAGCGTCTCTGTCCGCAGTGCGGATCATCTCGAAGCGGTAATGGCGCTGAAGGAAAAGCGCGCACCGAAGTTCATCGGGCGATAAGGAACGAGCCCTCGCGCCGAGACCGGCGCGAGGGCGGACTGCATCAGGCCGGCAGCACCGGTTCGCCCAGTTCGGAGAACAGCGCGGTATAGCAGCTCGCCATATCCGAAGCGTCGCTCTGCGTCAGTTCGCCGGCGGCGGTCGCCTTGCCGATCGCGCCGAGCAGCGCCATCGGATCGTCGCACTCGATGTCATAGATGGCGAGATAGGGATTGGCGTCGTTGCCGATCAGCTTGGCCACCAGTTCATAGCGCTGCGCGCCGTTCATGCCGAACTTGTTGACCAGTTCGGGCAGGTGCTTGGTGTTGTACCATTCGTGATAGTCCTGCTCACGGCCGGGCAGCGGCGTGGTCAGCGCGACAAGCTTGTAACGGGGCATCGGCATCCTCCTGTTCCTATATGTTGGCGGCGAACATCACCCCGCTCCGCGCCGTGTTGCAAGCGCGGCGCGGGGTGCCGGGCCTGAGCGATGGACAGGCATCGCCCGGGCGGCGTGCCGGTTACTGGAGCAGGCTGGAACCGCTGACGAAATCGCCGAACCCGGTCGCCATCGGCGATGGAGGTGCGATTTCACCACCGCTGTCGCCGCGATATTCGCGCGGATTGGCGCCGAACACGCGCTTGAACATGCGGCTGAAGTGCGCGGGGCTCTTGAAGCCCACGCCATAGGCGATCTCGCTGATCGAAATGTCGCGCGGATCCGAATTGGTCAGCCAGTCGCGCGCCTTGCCCAGTCGCTGTTCCCACACGAGTTCGGAGAACGAAGTCTCCCTCAGGCGCAGCAGGAAAGAGAGGTAGCGCGGGCTGATACCACATCCCTTGGCGACCATCGCGGTAGACAGTTGCGGGTCCGACAGGTGCACTTCGATGAAACGCAGCACATCTTCCAACCGACGCTCGGCGATCGACTGGCGGGCTGGGCGCGGCTCTTCCAGTGCACGCACCGTGTGCCCGATCAGGCCCAGCGCGGTCTCCACCAGCAGGCGGGCCGAATTCTCGCAAAGCCGGCCATCGTCCGCGAACACATCGGCTAGCAGGTGTTCGGCAATGGCCAGTTCGGGAACCGCCCTGCCCCGCGCCGCCGGCACCACCAGCGCGCTGCTGCAATCCTGCGCGACATGGGCGCGCAGCAGATGTGTAGGCACGGTGACGTGCAGCACTTCGCTCAGCCCGGTGCCGTCCGTCCGGCATTCGATCAGGAACGGTTCCATGGAACGGGTGATGACGAAATCGCCCTCCGCCGCCACCTTTGCGCCGCACTGGTTGGAGAACGCGAACTCCCCGCGCCGCACGAACCACAGGATCGAGAGATCGGTGGCATCCTCGCGGATGTGCTGGCGGGATCGGCGGAAGAACAGGTTGCTGGCGGAACGCTGACGAATGATCGAAACGGCGCCGACAGTGCGGCGTTCGGACCGCACATCTACCGTTGGCGCATCCTCTACCCAGAAGTCCCCCCGATAGTATTCCTGTGCGCGTTCCCCCCGGAACACGTTCTGGCCTTCGTGTACATTGCGCCTGTCCAGCGCGAACAAGGTTTCAGCCATGACCCTCTCCCCGGGTGCTGAAGGCCCGGCGAATGTATGCACATTCGCTGCCGGCCCATATCTGGCGAGGCTGCGGCCGGCTTCTCGCCGATCTCACATCCTCGCCGCCATGGTATCATCAGAACGCGCGACAACTCTACATATCATGCAGCGCGATCTGCATTGAATGCAGATTTCTTCCGATACTGCAGCTTCAGCCCTTCCGGCCCTTCATCGAGAGGCGCCATTCCGGCGGATAGTTCTCGTCATGGCCCTTCACCACCTTGCCGATTCCCTGCTTGAAGGTGCTGCCCTTGCCCAAGTTGACGTCGTTCTCGCCATCGTCCTTCATCAGCGGCAGCATGCCTTCCAGCCAGCCGGTCAGCAGGCTGCCCATGTATTCGCCGCGATACTGCTTGTACGCCTCGATAAAGGTCTTTTGCGCCACCACCACGTCGGTCGGCCGGGTGATCGAGCAGGCGTGCGCGTACTTGGCGGTTTCCGCCTCCAGCTTGTCGCGCGGAACCACGGAGTTCACGAAATTGCAGTTGTTCATCTCGTCCGCGGTGAAAGGGCGGCCGGTGAAAAGCATTTCGGAGAAACGGCGCAGGCCGACCATTTCCAGCCACTGCCACATGCGCGGGCCCCAGCCGGCGTAGCGGAACGAAGGGTGGCCGAACAGCGCATCGTCGGAAGAGACGATGATGTCCGCATCGGCGCACTGGTAGAAGTGCCAGCCGTAGCAGTATCCCTTGGCCTCGATGATCGAGATCTTCTTGAATTCCTGCAGCGGGCGGTTCCCCGAACGGGCCTTGGCGTAGTAGTCGGTCAGGCCGTGGAGATAGCGGAAAGAGCCCGGCGGCGGGTACTTCACCTCCGGATCATCGATTTCCAGATCGACCAGGAAACCGTCGCCCGGCTGCGGGTTCAGGTAGAGATCGCCATGCTCGTCCAGATCGCCGCCGCTGCCCAGGTGATCGCCCATGCCGCGGATCACCAGCACTTTCACATCGTCGTCGATGTTCGCCTTGAACACCAGTTCGCCGAAGCGCGCGCGCATGCCGATCGTGGCGGTATTGTGCTTGTCCAGCCGGTTGAAGGTGATCGTGGCGATCTTGGTTTCGGGGTCCTTCTCGTAGAGGACATGCTGTTCGGCCACCTTCTTGTGGTCGGCTATCGTCTTCATGGTTCTCTCCGCCTTTTTGGCCCTGCTCATGACTTTCGGGGCTTTCCCGAGTGCTGCCACAGGCAAGGCAAGGGGGATTGGCATTAGGCGCGACCTTCTCGATATTGGATGCGCGACATGAGAGGCGGATACCGCCCGCAAGAGGGATGAGTATGGTTCACGGCAGCAGCTTCTTCAGCCTTGATGGTCCGCTGGACGTGGCGCCCAGCGGCGGCCAGGTGCGTGCGGCCAACTTTGCCGGCCTTGCCAATTTGGCGCGCAGCCACGGCCGCGACGCGCGCGGCATCGTCGAACGGCACGGCATGGAAGCGCGCGTGCTGATCGACCCGGAGAGCCTGATCGCCCCGCAGCAGGTGGCGGACACGTTCGAGTATTGCAGCGTGCTGTTCGACGATCCGCTGTTCGGCCTGCATTTCGGCTCGATGCAGGATCCCGAAGTGTTCGGCTGCGTGACCGCGCTGTGCCGCTCCGCCCCTACCGTGCGCGCGGGCATCCGCTGCCTGATCGAGTTCCTGCCCGTGGTCCATGCCCCCGATTGCGAGGTGGTGCTGATCGAAGGGCGCGAGACGGCCGAACTGACCTGGCTGGTGAACACCGACATCGGCCTGAACGATCAGGCCAATTACCAGGCGGCGATGCTGAACCTGAAGCTGCTGCAATCGATCGGCGGCCCGGCCTTTCGTCCCAGTTGGGTCAGCCTTTCCGCCGATCCGCGATCAAGCGACTTGCCGGAGATCGAGAAGCTGCTGGGTTGCAAGGTGCGCGGGCAATCGCAGCGCAATTCGGTGGCCTTCCCGGTCGGCGCGCTGGAGCAGCCCGTGCCCAGCGCGAACCGGCTGCTCTACAAGCTGCTCGGCTCCTATCTCCAGCAAGTGAAGACCACACATAGCCCGTCCATCGTCGACAAGGTGGAGAGCTATATTCGCGGCTCCCTGGCCTATGGGCGTTGCTCGATCGAGCGCTGTGCGGAAAAGACCGGCATTTCGGTCCGCACCCTGCAATCGCGGCTGGCCGAGCAAGGCGTCCGGTTTTCGGAACTGGTCGAAAAACAGCGCGAGTTTTTGGCGCGCGCGCATCTGGCGGACCGGCGGCTGTCGCTGGACGAGATCGCCGACCGGCTGGGCTATGGCGAGCAGACCAGCTTCGGCCGGGCATTCAAGCGCTGGACGGGGATGACCCCTCAACAGTTTCGGGCCGGTTGCTGAGGGCACTTCGTGCCGCCGGTCCGACCAAGATCGTAATGCTCGGCATGAGGCTTTGCTGTTGTCCGATCAGGTCGTGAACCGTGCGCGCACTTTTTCAATGAAACTCTGCCGGTAAGTCCGCCCAGCAAATCCGAATGGCAAGACCCGGTTCACAAACCAATCCTCGTCATCCCCGCGCATGCGGGGATCCCGCTTCTTCTTGCGGCCATGGCGAGAAGGAAGCGGGGCCCCCGCCTTCGCGGGGGCGACGGAGTGCTTTGAGGCGATACGAAATCTATCGTCTCAATTCAGACCGCGTACCCCGCACTCACTTCTTCTCCACTTCCCCCAATACTGTCTTCGCCAGCGCAAGGAAGTTCTCCGTATCCTGCTGAGCTGAAGGGATATCCTTGCGGAACGTAGCGAAGCCGTGGACCAGCCCCTTGCCCTCATAATACGTCGTCGGAACCCCCGCCTCGATCAGTTTGGCGGCATAGGCCCTGCCCTGATCGCGGAGCGGATCGAGGCCGGCAGTCACCAGCACCGTCGGCGGCAAGCCCTTCAGGTCACCCAGCAGCGGCGATGCCCGCAAGTTCTTCGGATCGGCCGCGTAGTGCTGACGGAACAGCGTGGTGGAACTCTTGTCCAGCCCATAGCCGTTGCCGAACAGGTGGTCCGAAGCATAGTCGCCGGTAAAATCGGTCGCCGGATAGATCGGCACTTGCATGATCACCGGCACGGCGGCGGGCTTGTCACGCAGCGCGGCGGCGACGATCAGTGTCAGGTTGCCGCCCGCGCTGTCTCCGCTGAGGATCAGGCCGGTCGCATCGCGGCCCAGCGCCTTGCCATTGGCCGCCACCCAGCGCGCCGCAGCCTCGCCATCGTCGGGCGCGGCGGGCCAGGGGCTTTCGGGGGCGAGACGGTATTCGACCGACACCACCGGCACGTCCAGCTTGCGCGCGATCTCGGCAGCGAGCGCGGCGTGCGTGTCGATGCTGCCCAGGATGAAGCCGCCGCCGTGATAGAACACGAGGACCGGCCCCGGTCCGCGCTGCGCGCGCGCGTCATAGAGCCGCAGCTTGATCAGCCCCGCCGGCCCCGGCATTTCCAGATCCTTGGCCACTGCGATCTGGCCCACCGGCAAATCGCGTGAAGGCATCGCGCCGGGCGGCATCTTGCGGATCTGGGCGATTACCTGGGCGGTGAACGGCGGCAGCGGCTGAGCCGCCGTTTTCTTGAGATAGGCCGCGACGTCCGGCCGGACGTAAGGCGCATCTGCAGCAATCGGTGCAGATGCCGGCGCATCGGCCAGCACCGGAACGAGCGGCGTAGCGGCCAGCGTTGCGGCGCATGCCAAGCCGCGCCAAGTCCTTGCAGGATCGAACGTCTTCATCGGATACCTCTCCCTGTTATGGAGCAGATCCTAACCTTGCTTGGTTATTCTGGCGAGATGGATACGAAGCGGCCCGGGCGATCATTCGCCCGGGCCGCTTGATCCTCAGTAAACCCCGCCTTGTTCCTCGATGAAGTTGGTCATGTCGCCGGAACTTTCTGCATTGGCGGTCTGCCGCGCGTCGCGGGCGTGGCGAATCTCGGCAACCAGCGCATCGCGGCGGCGGGTGAACTCATCCTCCGGCGTGTACTGGCGCGGTTCGGTATCGGGCTTGAAGGCTTCCCAGATCACCGCCGCCTTGGGATCGTCGCTCGGCTCCACGCCCATCACGCGCTTGCCGGTGACGCGGTCGATACGAACCATGCGGATGCCTGCGGGCGCAATGAAAGGCTGCATGCCCCACCGCGGGCGCGTGGCCTCCACCACTTGCTTGAAGATCGGCGCGGCGATGCGGCCGCCTTGCGCGTAACCGCCTAGCGAACGCGGGTTGTCGTAGCCCAGGTAGACGCCGCCAACATAGTCCTGCGTGCCGCCCACGAACCACACGTCGGTCGGGCCGTTGGTTGTGCCGGTCTTGCCGAACATCGGCATATTGAGTTCGCGCAGACGCACCGCCGTGCCGCGCGTGACCACGCCTTCCAGCATGTGCACGACCTGATAGGCAGTGGGCGCATCCAGCACCTGCTTGCCGCGACGGTCGATGCGCGGCATCGGCTTGCCGTCCCAGTTGGGCATGTTGCAAGTGTCGCAGCGGCGATTGTCCGACTTCCAGATCACCTTGCCGTTGCGATCCTGGATGTAGTCGATGGGTGAGGACTGGAACTGCACGCCGTTGTTGGCCAGCGCCGAATAGGCGTTCACCATGCGTCCCACCGTCGTCTCGCCCGCGCCCAGCGCAAAGGAGAGATAGGCCTTGTAATCGCCGATGCCGACGTTGTGGAACGTCTTGATCACGCGCGGCATGCCGGTGTCGTTGGCGATGCGCACGGTCATCAGGTTGCGTGACTGTTCGAGGCCCCAGCGCATGGTGTGGCTGCCGGCGCCGCCCTCCCCGCCGAAGTTGCGGAAGCATTTGTCGCCCAGCGCAGCGCCCTGATAGACGCAGAAAGTGCCGTCCAGCACCTGCGTTGCCGGGGTCATGCCATACTGGAGCGCGGTCGCGTAGACGAACGGCTTGATCGTCGAGCCCGGCTGGCGTTCGGCCTGCACGGCGCGATTGAACGAGTCCAGCCCCGCATCGAAACCGCCCTGCATGGCGACGATGCGGCCGCTCCCCGGCTGCTCCATCATCATGCCGCCCGAAACCTCAGGAATCGTGCGCAGCGCATAAGTATCGCCGGAAACCGGCGCGGCCGCGACCACGTCGCCCGCCTTGGCGGCATCGGCGATATTGGTCAGCGTGCCCGTGCTGCCATCGGAGAAACCGATCCGTCCGGTGCTGCCAGAGCGGTCGAGGATCACGCCGATGCGCCAATCCTTGTAGTCGATCGTCTTGTTCGAAACGATCAGCTCGGTCTGCCAGTTGTCGAGATTGTTGATATGCGCGATCGGGCGCGTCCACTCGCGGTTGCCCTGATAGTTCAGCAGGCCGGCGCGCAGGGAATCGCGCACTGCCTTCTGCATCTCGGTATCGAGCGACGTGCGCACCCAAAGGCCGCCGGCATAGACGCTGTTCGGACCATCCTCGGCCTTTTCGCCATACTGGTCGATCAGGCGGCGGCGCACTTCCTCGATGAAATAGGCATTGGCGGTGTCATAGGTCTCGACCCGGCGGGCGATCAGGCCCAGCGGCTGCGCCTTGGCCGCATCCGCCTCGGCGCGGGTGGCCCAACCGTTCGACACCATCTGATCGAGCACCCAGTTGCGGCGGGTGATCGCCATTTCCTCGTACTGCTTGCGGCCATAACGCTCCGGCGCCTTGGGCAGGATCGCCAGGAACGCGGCCTCGTGCAGGTCAAGCTGGTCCACGTCCTTGCCGAAATAGGCGCGCGCGGCGGCCTGCACGCCGAAGCTCTGACGGCCCAGCGGGATTTCGTTGAGGTAAAGTTCCAGAATCTGCTGCTTGTTCAGCACGCCTTCGATGCGGCGGGCCAGGATCATTTCCTTCAGCTTGCGCGTCACCGAGTATTCGTCACCGATCAGGATGTTCTTGGCCACCTGCTGGGTGATCGTCGAACCGCCGCGGGCGCGGCCGCCGGTGCCCAGCTTGGCGGCATAGTCCACCACGGCCCCGGCCAGGCCGCCGAAATCGACGCCGCCATGGGTCCAGAACGTCTTGTCCTCGGCAGACAGGAACGCGTCGATCAGCTTGGGCGGAAAGTCGACATAGCGCAGCTGCACTCGGCGTTCGCGGGCATAGCTGTAGACGATGTTGCCATCGACCCCGCGCACCATGGTCGGCAGCGGCGGCTGATATTCCAGCAACTTGTTCGCATCGGGCAGATCGTGCGCGACCACGATGTAGAGGCTGCCTGCCCCGATCAGGCCCACTGCACCCAGATAGCCGAAGCGGCGCAGCCACTTGCGCTCACGCCATGCCTTGCGCAGCCCGTCGAACCGTCCGGCTAGGGAAGCACGGGCGCCGCGACGCAGGCGGAAGTGGGCATCCTCGGGAGCCTGCTCGGCACCGTTTTCGCTGGTATCGTCAGTCATTGCGACCGCCCTCTAGCATGGGGATTTTGTGCTAGGCCAGTCTGGAGACGATCCGCCGCGCGCTTTTCGCGTTCGACGATGCCCATCCGTCACGCCCCGGCCCGGCGAGCAAACCATGCGCGCACCGCCCGCGCGGCGGCTTCGGCAAGCTGCGCCTGCCCCTCTCGCGACGTGAGGAAACGCGCATCGTCCGGATTGTTGATATAGCCCGTCTCGAACAGGACGGAGGGAATATCCGGCGCCTTCAGCACCGCCAGCGCCGCCGTTTCGATCTGGTCGCGGTGAAGGCCAATGCCGCCGTCCTGCATTTCGCGCAGGATCAGCCCGGCGAACTGGCTCGATCCCGCCTGCGCGCCGCGCTGCGAAAGGTCTAGGAGGATTGCGCCTACATCCTCGCTGGTTTTCGCCAGCGCCACGCCGTTGACCTTGCCCGACTGGTTCTCGCGCGCCGCAAAGCGCTCCGCCGCCTCGCTCGATCCCCTTTCGGAAAGTACGTAGACGCTGGCGCCGCGTGCACCGTCGCTATCGGCACTGTCAGCATGGATCGAGAGGAACAGGTCGGCATTCAGGCGCCGGGCGATGTCCGGCCGATCCGCCAGAGCGATGAAACGGTCCGTATCACGCGTCAGCGCCACGCGAATGCCACCGGATGCCAGCAGCTTCTGGCGGATCGCCAGGGCGACCTGCAACGCCACGTTCTTCTCGCGCACATCGCCCAGGCCGGCGCCGGGATCGAAGCCGCCATGGCCGGGGTCTATCACCACCAAGGGCCGGCTGGCATCGGCCGGTCCGTCCACGCGCGGCAAGCCCACCGGCGCGTCGACAGCCGGTAGATCAAAGCGCACCACATAGTCCAGATCGCGCGCCGAAACCGCCAGATGCGGATAGAACACGGGCAGCGCTACCAACAGCGCGAGAGGCGCCGAAAATGGCAGAACCTTTTGCAGGTTGGGCGACATGGGCCTGTGACTATGTTGCGGCGCTGCGCTGGGCAATCCCGCACCCACGCGCTTTCCCCCAGTTATCGGCGGAAAAACGCCCGGCGCGCAACGGAATGCCGTTCAAGCGCACACCCACGCAACAACCTTGCCGGAGACTCGGACCGAATAAATTCAAGATTGTTGCCACCAAGGTGAACGAAAGCGCGGCAATGACCTTGTAGTGCAAGGCCATGAATGCTAGGCCCTTTCGTTCCGGGCACGCGACACTTCGGCCCCTCGCAATACGGCAAGGCATGCTTACATGCCGCCGGGCGAGGCCGAACGATACAAGCGACCCGGTCGCCAAACCGGACAAATTCCGTCCGGTACGAACAGGTTGACGCGAGAGATGAGAAGCCAATTGCCGCCCTGCCAGCCGATGCCCGAAGGGGCGTGGGTGGTGTGGTCGCAATTTTCCGCGTGTCCAATATCGCCACGCGAACTATCTCTTGCAGACACGATTACGTCCTCCGGCATGCTTTCGGGCCTGCCCGCCGGGACGCCAGACAAAAAAGTCGCACTCCGGGCGCCGATGAACGGCCCCGACTTCACCTTTACCCCCGTCCGCGCCAAGGCGAGCACACGCTCAGCAGGCCCAGCCGCATCCGGCCGGCCTTGCGCCAAGGCAGCGGACATCATCGAACAGGATCGCGCCGTCCGCCCTGCATGGGCCGGGACCGAGCGCGCATGGAGAATACACAATGGCAACGCGCATGCTCATCGATGCGCGCCACCCGGAAGAAACGCGGGTGGCGGTACTCAAGGGAAATCGCATTGAAGAGTTCGATTTCGAATCGGCCGACAAGAAGCAGATAAAGGGTAACATCTACCTGGCGAAGGTCACCCGCGTGGAGCCTTCGCTTCAGGCGGCGTTCGTCGATTTCGGCGGCAATCGCCACGGCTTCCTTGCCTTCAGCGAAATCCACCCCGACTACTACCAGATCCCGAAGGAGGACCGCGAGGCCCTGCTGGCGGAAGAAGCCGCCCATGCCGAGGAAGAAGCCGCCCTGCGTGCTTCGGAAGGCGATGACGAGGACGAGGAAGGCGGCGAAGGCTACGAAGACGGCGGCCTGACCGAAGTTGACACGTCCGAAAAGGACCAGGTCGCCACGATCGAGGACGGCAACGTCGAGAACGGCTTCGAAACTGCCGAGGAAGAAGCCGCCGAGGAAGACAACTCGGGCCGTGGCCGTCGCGGCCGTGGCCGCCGCCAGGGCGGCCGCAGCGGCGGTCGCTCGAAGGAAGCCGACGAACTGCGCGCCAAGCGCATGGCGCTGCGCCGCCGCTACAAGATCCAGGACGTGATCCACCGGCGCCAGGTGCTGCTGGTGCAGGTCGTGAAGGAAGAGCGCGGCAACAAGGGCGCCGCCCTCACCACCTACCTCAGCCTGGCCGGCCGCTACTGCGTGCTCATGCCGAATTCCAGCCACGGCGGCGGCATCAGCCGCAAGATCAGCTCGGCCTCGGACCGCAAGCGCCTGAAGTCGATCATCGCCGAACTGGAACTGCCGCGTTCGATGGGCTGCATCGTCCGTACCGCCGGCCTCCAGCGCACCAAGACCGAGATCAAGCGCGATTTCGACTACCTCGCCCGTCTCTGGGACGAATTGCGCGAACAAACGCTGCGTTCGGCCGCGCCTGCGCTGATCCATTCGGACAGCGACCTGATCAAGCGCGCCATCCGCGACATCTACAACCGCGACATCGAGGAAGTGATCGTCGAGGGCGAGGAAGGCTATCGCGCGGCGAAGGACTTCATGAAGCTCCTGATGCCCAGCCACGGCCGCAAGGTTAAGCCTTACGCCGATCCGGTTCCGCTGTTCCAGCGCTTCGGCGCCGAAGACCAGCTGACCGCGATGTACGATCCGGTCGTACAGCTGCGTTCGGGCGGCTACATCGTTATCAACCCGACCGAGGCGCTGGTCTCGATCGATATCAACTCGGGCCGCGCCACCAAGGAGCACGGGATCGAGCAGACGGCAGTTGCCACCAACCTCGAAGCCGCGCAGGAAATCGCCCGCCAGCTTCGCCTGCGCGACATGGCCGGCCTCGTCGTCATCGACTTCATCGACATGGAGTACGGCTCCAACGTCCGCAAGGTCGAGAAGGCGATGAAGGAAGCGCTCAAGAACGATCGCGCGCGCATCCAGGTGGGCCGTATTTCCAGCTTCGGGCTGATGGAAATGAGCCGCCAGCGCCTGCGTACCGGCGTTCTGGAAGCGACCACGCGTTCGTGCCCGCACTGCGACGGCACCGGCCTGGTCCGCACCGCCAGCTCCGCCGGCCTTTCGGCGCTGCGTTTGATCGAGGACGAAGCGGCCAAGGGCAAGGGCGTGGTCGTCTCGCTCTTCGCATCGACCGAAGCGGCGATCTACCTGCTGAACGCCAAGCGCACCGACCTTGCCGACATCGAGGAACGCTACGGCGTCGCCGTCGAAGTGATCCCCGAGGGTGAGAACGAAGGCGCGAAGATGCGCGTCATCTCCTCCGGTCCGCGCAACGACTTCGTGCCGCGCTTCGAACCCATCGCCGAGGAAGTCGAAGACGACTTCATCGACGAGGAAGACGAGTTCGAGGAAGAAGAGCGCGAGGAAGCGCGTGGTCGCGATGAGGACGATGACGGCGCCCGCCGCAAGCGCCGCAAGCGCCGCCGTGGCCGCAACCGCGATCGCCGTGACGAAAACGTCTCCGAAGAGGCTGAAGCTGAAGCCGAAGCGGACGACGAAGCCGTCGACGCCGAGAGCGAAGCGGAAGGCAATGACGACGACGCTGCGGCAACCGAAGGCACTGGCGAAGGCACTGCCGAGGACGACGGCGCCGAAGCACCGCGCAAGCGTCGCCGCCGCGGTGGCCGCCGTCGGCGCAACCGTCGCAACGGTGAAAACGGCGAGCATGGCAGCGAAGAAGGTGAAGCTGGCGACGTGACCGAAGACGGTGACGAAACCTTCGACGCCCCTGCCGAAGCGGCTGTGGTGGTCGAAGCGATCGAAGTCGTTGCCGAGCCTGTCGCCGAAGCGCCTGCTCCCAAGAAGCGCGCGACGCGCCGCAAGAAGGCCGAGCCCGCAGAGGCAGTTGCTGAAACGGTTGTCGAAGTCGTGGCCGAGGAAGCCCCTGCTCCGGCAGCGGAAAAGCCCAAGCGCACCCGTCGCAAGAAGGCTGAACCCGCCGAAGCAGTGGCCGAACCGGTTGCCGAAGTCGTGGCCGAGGAAGCCCCTGCTCCGGCAGCGGAAAAGCCCAAGCGCACCCGTCGCAAGAAGGCTGAGCCCGCCGAAACGGTTGCCGAAGTCGTGGCCGAGGAAGCCCCGGCTCCGGCAGCGGAAAAGCCCAAGCGCACCCGTCGCAAGAAGGCTGAGCCCGCGGAAGCTGCGGCCGAACCTGCCGTAACCGAAGCGGTTGCCGAACCCGCGCCTGCGGAAGCCGCCGCCCCGGCCGAGGAAGCCGCCCCTGCCGATGCCACGCCGCGTCGCGGCTGGTGGCAGCGCACGTTCGGCGAGTAACCTGACGAAATCGGTCGGAGGCCCGCTAGCCTCCCGCCAAACAAAAGCCCCGCATGGCAACATGCGGGGCTTTTTCTATGCGCCTTCCGTTTCCCCCGGTTACCAAGTCAACTGAGAATGCAGCGTTCCGTCGTCGGGTCGATCACCGCCGTCACCTCGGTAATCCGCGTGGCCGGAAAACCGGACTTGTCAGCGTGTTGCCGAATGTGGTCCTCGCTCTCGGCCAGGTAGATGCAAAAGGTCTTGTCGCCGGTGACGTAGGAATGCTCCCACTGCACGCCGGGGATTTTCGCGAGCGCATCATTGGACACTTTCGCTGCGCCACCCAGTTCCGACTCGCTCATGTTGCCCACGCCCGGCAGATCCCGTTCGATCACATAACGCTTCATCATCGCCTGCATCCTTCCGATCGTTGATCCGAATTCCGCCCATCCGTGCCCCATTGCCCGCACAGAGTATCGCGAAACGGCCCGGGTTACGCCTGAAATTCCGAGACAACGTCCCAGCTCATGCCGGTCAGACGCTTGCGTTTCGCGCGATCACACTTGCAATCCGCCCCGGCGTGCACACTTGCGCTTGCTACACGGCGCACAATCGCTAGAGGGAGGGGCAACAGTCGCGGTTCATGCCGCAATGCAAGATCACGGGGATTCTTTCATGGCGACCTTCACCCTCCCTGCCAACAGCAAGATCAAGAAGCAGGGCAACGTCCACAAGGCTGTGGGTGCCACGCACGCCAAGAAGTTCACCGTCTACCGCTACGACCCGGATTCGGGCGAAAACCCGCGCTACGACACGTTCGAGATCGATCTCGACAAGTGCGGCCCGATGGTTCTCGACGCGCTCATCAAGATGAAGAGCGAGCAGGACCCCTCGCTCACTTTCCGCCGTTCGTGCCGCGAAGGCATCTGCGGTTCCTGCGCGATGAACATCAACGGCAAGAACGGCCTCGCCTGCACCACCGCGATCGAGGATCTGAAGGGTGACGTGCGCATCACCCCGCTGCCGCACATGGAAGTGATCAAGGACCTCGTCCCCGATTTCACGCACTTCTACGCGCAGTACGCCTCGATCCGCCCCTGGCTGCAGACGGTTTCGACCACGCCTTCGGGCAAGGAACGCCTCCAGAGCCCCGAACAGCGCGAAAAGCTGGACGGCCTCTACGAGTGCATCCTGTGCGCCTGCTGCTCCACCTCGTGCCCCAGCTACTGGTGGAATTCCGACAAGTTCCTGGGCCCGGCAATCCTGCTTCAGGCCTACCGCTGGCTGGCCGACAGCCGCGACGAGATGACCGGCGAGCGTCTGGACGAGCTGGAAGATCCCTTCCGCCTCTATCGCTGCCACACCATCATGAACTGCGCGAACGTCTGCCCGAAGGGCCTTTCGCCCGCGCGCGCGATCGCCGAAATCAAGAAGATGCAGGCAGAGCGCCAGGTCTGATCGGGCCTGTTGGCTGACGGATCGATTGCAGTGAGCCGGATTGACGCAGGCCGGTGCCGACCCAATATGTGGGTCTGCGCCGGCTGCCCTGCGCATTCCCTGGCCACCGCATCATCGCCAATGCCTACACCTGTCACGCTATCATGACTGCCATGCTCGAACGCTACGAGACGCTGGTTGCCACCGGCGAGCTTCGCTCCGACCCGGAGCAGGCCGCTGCCGCTCAGCGGCTCGATCGCCTCCAGCGCGAATTGTACAAGGCTAACGCGGCCTCTGGCCTGTTCGGCAAGCTGCTTGGCAAGAAAGCGGCCCCGCCGCGCGGCCTCTACATGTGGGGCGGCGTCGGACGCGGCAAGTCGATGCTGATGGACCTGTTCCACAATACGCTCGACATCCCGGACAAGCGCCGCATCCACTTCCATGCCTTCATGCTGGAAGTCCACGCGCGCCTGCGTGACGAGCGCAAGAAGGAAACGGGCGACCCGATCCCGCCCGTTGCAGCCGCCATCGCAAAGGATGTGCGCTGCCTCGCCTTCGACGAGATGGTCGTCAACAACTCCGCCGACGCCATGATCATGAGCCGGCTGTTCACGCACCTGATCGCCAACGAGGGCGTGACCGTGGTGACGACGTCGAACCGCGCACCGAAAGACCTCTACAAGAACGGCCTCAATCGCGAACACTTCCTGCCCTTCATCGACCTGATCGAGAAGGAACTGGACGTGCTGACGCTGAACGGGCCGACCGACTATCGCCTGCACCGCCTGGGCGGCATGGCCACCTGGCACTATCCGCTGGGCGAGGACGCCACCGACCAGACGCGCGAGGCGTTCTACCGGCTCACCGACTATCCGCCCGAGGATAGCGAACACGTCCCTTCGGCCGAACTGGACGTGGGCGGCGGACGCATGCTGCATGTGCCCAAGAGCCTGAAGGGCGTGGGCGTATTCAGCTTCAAGCGCCTCTGCGGCGAAGCCCGCGGCGCGGCCGACTACCTTGCGGTGGCGCGCGCCTATCACACGGTCATCCTCGTCGGCATCCCCAAGATGGGGCCGGACCGCCGCAACGAGGCTGCCCGCTTCGTAACGCTGATCGACGCGCTCTACGAGCACAAGGTGAAGCTAATCGCGGCCGCCGATGCACCGCCCGAGGAACTTTACGAAGCCGGCGACGGCCGCTTCGAATTCGAGCGTACCGTAAGCCGTCTCAACGAGATGCAGAGCGCCGAATATCTCGCGATGGGTCACGGCGAAGACTGAACCCATGCCCGCCATAGCTTGGCGAGATACTTCCAGGGATAAGATCCTGGCCCTGGCCGGGATGGTTAAAATTTTGAAACCTTAAGCGCGACGGACCTGACAGGCCGATCGTTTACCCGTTTTTGCGCCAATCGTTAACGTTTCGAAAGGATGCGAAGACCCGATTCTCTCGGGCCCAAGGTCCCGTGGCAGCCTTCCCTGCGCCAAGACCGACGGGCGGAACACAGGCAAAATTAAAGCGCCCGATCCTCTGAGGAAGGGCGCTTGCCTGACACATTTCAAAATCTGCCGGACCTTAGGTCCTTATAAATTTCGCAGATTTCCGTCGTTTTCTCTTTTTCATTACGGCGTTTCACGAGATTTCCCGTGAAACGCCGCATGATAATTGGAGCTTACTTGCTACCGATGCCGCCCCAGTACCAGCTGTAAAGACCCTTGGTCATTGTATTTACCCCATGTGAACCACCGCTGTTTCGCGGCTGACACAATGGATAACAATGGGTTAAAGGGTCATCAAGACTTTTTTAACCTATTCGTCGGGCCTCCCTGCCCTTGATTTCCGTCAGAAGATCCCGGAACGGGACAGGGCGGCACACATAGTACCCCTGGATCGCGTCGCAGTTCATGGCCCGCAACATCTCCAGAGCGGCCAGTGTTTCCACGCCTTCGGCCACTACGGTGCGGTCCTGCGAGTGCGCCATTTCGATGATCGACTGCACCAGCAGCAGGTCTTCCCGGTTCGCCTCCATCGCCTGGACGAACACCTTATCGATCTTAACTTCGCTGGCGGGCAGGTACCGAAGATAGTCGATCGTCGCGTTACCGGTGCCGAAGTCGTCGATCGACAGCCTCAGCCCCGCCTGCACCAGCTTCTGGAGCATCTGGAACGTGCGCGAACTGCGATCGAGGCGATCGGTTTCGGTTATTTCCAGAATCAGCTTTTGCGGCTCAAGCCCATGCAGTGCCAGGATGTCGAGGATCATTCCCGGCAGACCGGGATTGCGGAGAAGCTGCGCGGAGATGTTAACCGACATCGACAGGTCCAGCCCCTGGCGGCGCAATTCGACCGCGGCGCGAACCGCATCGTTGATGACGAAGCGCGTAATCCGCTCGATGCGGTGGAATTCCTCGGCGATGCGAATGAACTTATCGGGGCTGATCGGCCCCCTTTCGGGATGCGTCCAACGCACGAGAGCTTCTGCGCCCGTTACCCGATTGGCCGCCATGTCCAGCTTGGGTTGATAGGCAACCCAGACCTCGCCGTTGTCGATGGCGCGATCGAGCTGGGTCAGCAGCGAGATCTCCCAACGCGCCTCATGCTTGTGACCGTCGTACTTGTAGACGAGTTCGTCGTTGCGCACCGCCTCCTCGGCCGACTGCATCGCACTGGCGACGCGGGTGGAAACCGGACGATCGAATTCCGAATCTATGCCGCAATTGAACGAGAGATCGATGTCGAACCCGCCGACCTGGATACCATTCTGAACGATCCGGTGCAGCCCTTCGAGGTTCTCGAACAGGTCGAACGTGCTGCGAATGGTCGACAGCCAGAGGAACATCCCACCTTCGTGATAGACTTCCACCTGACTGTCGCTGATGCGAATGCGCCGAACGATCTCGTGCGCGATCTGCGCCTCAAGCTCGCCAGCGAAACTGCCGATGATCGCGGAGTAGTTGCGGATCTTCAGGGCCACCAGAATGCGGCTCGATACCGCGTCATACTTGCGCAAGGCCTGTACGCTGGGCAGGCCGGAACCGGCGTTGGTCTCTCCCGCCACCTCCAACTTGTCGAGGTGCCTCATGCGGAACACCGCGACGGCCGCCATCGCAATGGCCGGCACGATGTCCACCTGAATATGCATCCCGTCGAGCGCGAGAGGCGCTGCGATCAGCACGACGACAAGGCCGGTGAAACGATAGACGTCCAGTGCCCTGCCCCGACCGACGCCCGATATGATCAGCACCAGCACGATCAGGAACGCGGGCATCCAGCCCAGCGCGACGGGCACGCCTCTCTTCAGCGTTTCGGCACCGATGGCATGGATATAGGCCCCGGGCGCATAGCCTTGCGTGGGTAGCGGATGGATATCGTGGTAGATTTCCGCAGCCGGCGCAACGATCACGTCCTTGCCCCGGAAGATCCGCGGATCGAGGCGCCCCTTCAGGACGTCGACATAGCTGACCGTCGGGATCGTCGTATGATCGATGGAAAAGTCAGGGCGGAACAAGTCGTCCGGCGAACCGGTGACCCCCGCCATCCGCGCCGACATACTGGGAATGTGGCCAACCGGACTGTCGGATGCGAAGGGGAGGCTGATGCTGAGGTTAAACGGGTGATGCAAGGCCATCAGCGAAATGATGTCGACGCTGGCGCGATAGGCGGCCGGCGGAATCATCGCTGCATAATTGCCCCGCGAACCTTCGCTGCTGGGCAGCGCGCCCAGGAAGATCTTCCCCCGGTGCGTCCTCAACTCGTTCAGAAAGGCCTGGTTGTCGCGATCGGCGCCCATGTAGCTGAGCGTACGATCGAAAAACACGCGTTGCGCGCCGGCCTCGAACAGGCCGCGGAGAACCGCGGCATCGTCACCACGCGAGACTTCGGCGAAATTCAGTTCCTGAACCGTCCGGTCATCCTGAAAGACCATCACGATTCGCCCATCCGACGGATGCGTGCGAAGCATGGTGCGCCCGTTGACGATGACGTCTTCCAGAGGAAGGCCCGCCTCCGTCACCCCGAACAGAATTCCGGTCAGCGCTGCCCACAACACGATACGGAATCGCGGACTTTTCCAGATCTTGACCAGACGCGCGAAAAACTGGCCCACTATGCCGGACTTGGCAGCATCATCGTTTACGAACGCTGCCGCATGCACGGAGTCGCGCGGCGCGGGAAGCCCGCGCTCAAGCGTCCGATAGTGGCGACCTGGTATCTTCATGCACGTCCTGCAATGAGGCCTGGAGCACCGACCTAGGACAAAGCTACTAACAAGAGGTTAGGTTAATCGGCGTTCACGATGATTTCCGGTTAACCCCGGCTTTTCCGGTTAACCTCAGCCGATACCCAGGCGCGCCAGCGACCTTTCCAGCATCAGAAACTGCCAGAGCAGCCGCGAATGGTCCGCTCGCCCGCCGATATGGGCCTCTGCCAGTGCGCTCAGCCGGCGCGAATCGAACCAGCCGGTGCGGGCGAGCATCGTCCCCGTCGCGATTTCCCGGGCCGTGCCGGCCAGCGGCCCACGCAGCCACTGGGCGATCGGGGTGACGAATCCCTGCTTCGGGCGATAGAGAATATCGTCCGGCAGCATCCGCCGCATCGTCCGCTTCATCAGCCACTTGCCCTGCCCGCTACGCACACGCATCGATTCGGGCAGACTGGCGGCGAATTCGATCAGGCGATGATCCAGCAGCGGTTCGCGCGCTTCCAGGCTGACGGCCATGCTGGTGCGGTCCACCTTGGTGAGGATATCGCCCGGTAGCCAGTGCTTGAGATCGGCATACTGCGCGCGATCCAGCCCGGAGCGAGCCGGCGCGCCGCGCATCGTCGCGATCACGGCATCCTCTGCCCGGTAATCTCCCCGCAGGCGGAGGAATCCTTCGGAATAGAGCGAGTCCCGCAGTTCCGGGGCCGTAAAGCCGATCGCGCGCGCATAACCGGTGGCGCTGTCCGCCGCCAGCGAGAGCAGCGTAGCCTTGGCCCGCAACGGGCGCGGCGCCCAATCCGCCTTCGGCCAGGCCCGCCCGGCCGCGCCGAACACCGGCCCGCGCAGCGACTGCGGCAGGATCGAGCGCACACGATCCTCCCCATACTGGAACACATGGCGGCGATATCCGGCCAGCGCCTCATCCGCGCCATCGCCCGAAAGCGCCACCGTCACCGATTCCCGCGCGAGTTGGCACACCCGCCAGGTCGGCAAGGCGGAAGCATCGGCGAAAGGCTCGTCGAACATGCCGGCAAGGGTGTCTATCGCCCCGAAATCGTCGGGCGAGACCCGGCGAGAAACGTGGTCGGTAGAGAACCGGCGGGCGATCTGGTCGGCGTAGCCCGTCTCGTCCAGCGCCTCCACGTCGAAGCCGATCGAGCAGGTCTTCACCGGCCGGGACGACGCCTCCGCCATCAGCGCCACCACGCTGGAACTGTCCACCCCGCCCGAGAGGAAGGCGCCCAGCGGAACATCGGCCACCATGCGCGAGGTTACCGCCTCACGCATGAGGTGCAGCAGTTCCGCTTCCAAATCGGCCACTCTGCCCTTGCGCCGTTCCGCGAAGGACACGTCCCAATACTGCGTCGGCCGGGGCATCGGCGCACCGTGGCGCAGCAGCAGCGTATGGCCTGCGGGCAACTTGGTCACGCCCTTCAGGATCGCCCGGGAATCCGGCACGTATCCCCAGGCCAGATAGTCCTCCACCGCCAGCGGATCGATCTCTCGCCGCAGCAGGGGATGGGCCAGCAGCGCCTTCAGTTCCGACCCGAAAGCCAGGCTGCCGTCGCTGAGCGGCGCCAAGTAGAGCGGCTTCACGCCAAGCCTGTCACGCGCCAGGAACAGCGTGCGCGCTTCCAGATCGTAGATCGCGAAAGCGAACATGCCGTGCAGGCGGGATACGCAAGCCGGCCCCCATTGCTGCCAGGCGGCAAGGATAACCTCGCTGTCGCCTTCCGTTCGGAAGGTAGCACCGTGCGCCGCCAATTCGCGCCGCAGTTCGCGGAAATTGTAGATCTCGCCGTTGAAGACCAGCATCGCCCGGCCATCGGGAGAGGCCATCGGCTGCGGCGACCCCGCCAGATCGATGATCGAAAGACGGCGATGGCCCAGCGCCACCCCCGGCGCCGTCCAGACGCCATGGCCGTCCGGCCCGCGATGGGCCAGGGCATCGCACATCGCCTCCACCCGCGCCGGATCGACCGGCTTGGGCGTCTCAAGATGATAGATACCGGCTATCCCGCACATAAGCGTCTGACCTAGCGAATCTTGCCGATGCGGTCCATCGACGCGGAGATGTCGCCGGTCGCGGCGAGGAACCGGGCGACCGCAGCCCGTGCCGGGCGGCCGGGGCGGTCTTCGGCGGAAAGGATCAGCATCATCGTCGGCCGCGCCCGCAACAGCAGGTGATCGCGGATCACCGCAAGCTTGAGGCTGGCGTTGCTGCCCGTGAGCAAGGATCCGGTGCGATACCAGGTGACGGCAAGGCGCTCGACCGAGCCATGGCCCAGCAACCGCTCGCTGCGCGCATCGGCAAAGGCGGGGCCATTGCCCTGCCAGGCCCAGGGAGTGTCCGGCGTCAACGCACCCTGCCCGAAGCCGCCCGCCTCACGCCCTTCGCCCTGGTTCGCGTAAAGGGCCACAAAAACGTCGACTTCATGCCCCTCATCATCGGCATAGCGACCCAGCAGGCGATGGCCGGCGCCTTGCGCGCGCGGTTCCCACCAAAGGGCCGGAGCATAGTCGACACGGTGCCATCCGGTGACTTCGGGAAGTTCTATCCGCGCCGGCAGGGGCGCCATCAGCCGCTCGGCCGCATGGGCCCAGAGCAAAGCCGCCACGACAAGCCCGGTGAGCGCACCCAGCGCCGGGAAAGCCGGAATTCTTGCGTCGCCGAACCGGGCCAGCAGCGGGTTCGCCTCGATCGCCTGCGCATCGATCATCGGCATATCCAGAGGACGGTCGAAAAAGCGCCAGCCACCCGAAATTACCGCCGCAAGGACGAGCGCGAAGAATATCCACCCGTAGACGATATGATCGAAACCGGATGCCTTTTCGGCGCCCACGAACTGCGCGGCAAAGATCGTCGCCCAGGCACGCACGCCATTAGCCAGAATCGGCACGATCGCGCAGGCCAGCATGAACAGCCCGCGCCGTCTCCAGCTCACGAAGCAGACATTCGCCGCAAGCGTGCCGAAAGCGACCATCGCGATCAGGAATTTGACGCCCGAACAAGCCTCGGCCACCTCGAACAGCCCGGCCGGCGTATCGATGAACACGCCGTCGATCCGCGCTTCGATCCCGGACAGATGGGTCAGCGCAACCGTGATCGTAGCCGTTACGGTCTGGAGGATTTCGACCAGTTCCTCTCCGAACGGGACCAGAAAGGCCATGTAGCAAAGCGGAAAGAGCAATCCGGCGGTAACGCGCGGGCCCAGCAGCAGCGGTACGGTCGAGACCAACAGCCCCACCGCCCCCGCCTGCCTGGCCAGGTCGAGCCCGGAAAGCGCGCCCAGCAGCCAGAGGAACGCAGCGCCCGCGCAGGGGACGAGGCCCGGCCACCAGCAGAACGGCGTCAACTTCGCCAGTTCATCCCGCCTTTGCCAGACCAGCCAGCCCACGATCGGCGGGATCAGAACCACATGGTTATAGGTCGAAATGTCCCACCATTGACGGCCCATCGCCACCCAATCGGGCAGGAACACCAGCACGAGCGCCAGCCAGACCAGCGCAACGCGCAGGAACGGCATGCGCCATTCGCGGGGCAAGGCTTCGATCGGTGCGGGCCGGCGCAGCGGCAAGGCGTCAGGCGGCATCGCTGAAATCCGGCCGATCGAAGCCCGTCAGCCGTGGCAACGATTCCAATGCGGCGGCCCACCCGGCGTGCGCCTCGATCCATGACCGGGCAGCCTGGCCCAAGGAGTGGGCCCGGGCCGGATCGGCCGCCAACGCGCAAATGGCCTTCGAAAGCGCGGCATCGCTGTCGCCCGTCAGAAATTCGCGGCCATGCGCGGCGGCGATCCCGGTGGCGGCACCGGTCGAAAGCACCACGGGCAGCGCCATGCTCATCGCCTCCAGCACCTTGTTTTGCACGCCGCGCGCGATTTCCAGCGGAACGAGCGCCATGTCGGCGGCGGCCAGGAAGGGGCGAACGTCGTCCACCCGGCCCCAGATGCGGATCCCGTCACGCCCGTCGTGCGCGGCAAGCGATGGCGGAGGATTGCGGCCGACCACGTGCAGGCTCGCATTCGGGAACGCAGCGCGGACGGACGGCATGATGCGCGCAATCGCGCGCTCGACGGCGGCGATGTTGGGTGCATAGTCCATCTGCCCGGTGAAGATCAGGCGCGGGCCCGGAATCGCTGCCATCCGCGGATCGGGCGTGACCTTGGTCGGATCGTAAAGATCGCTATCGATACCGTTGCCCAGTGCCTGAACCGTGCAGGCCGGATCGGCCAGGCGCTTTCGAAACAGCGCCGCCTCCGCATCGCTGACCAGCAGCGTGGCATGCGCCCGCCGGGCGATGCGGGCTTCCTCGGCCGCCAGCAAGCGTGCTTCGCGCCGCTCCATCCACGCCCGGAAGCCGTGCCCCTGCGCACCATAGGCCTCGAACTTGGCGGAATCGACATCGACAAGATCGGCGATCACCCGGCCACGGAAGTTCGCCGGGACATATTGAGCCACTTGCCCGGAAAAGAGATAGATCGCGCCGATCGGCCGCGTGCGCAGGATCTCCGCCACCCAGCGGGCCATGCGGGCATCGTGGAACGCCGTCACGCTCAGCGGAGCGCCGCGTGCCAGCGCCTCCAGCCCTGCCCGCGCCAGCGATTTGCCGCGATCGATCAGCAGATGGCTTGTCGCCAAGCTTGCCAGATCGCCCTCGCTCGCCCGATCGGCCGGATCGTCGGCAAAGCAGCCGACGTGGACCGGCGCCAGCCGCGCCAGCGCCTTCAGGATGTGATGCGACCGGATCTTGTCGCCGCGATCCGGGGGAAATGGGATGCGGTGGGCCAGGAACAGCAGTTCCATCAGCCGATCCCGCGCGCGATCAGCGGCCCCAGCCGGTTGGCGAGCGCCAGCGGCAAGCGCTGCCAGACCTTGATCTGTAGCGAGAGGCCCGCGCTCGTCGGATCGGCATCGCGCCGGGCCGCGCCGGGCGCTGTCCACGTGGCGTAGCTTAGCGGTTCGGGTTCGAAGCCCCAGTTGCGCTTGAAGTGATAGGCGCCGCTGTTCGTCTTGGACCGGCCGAAGTCGAAATGCGTGGCGCCGCGCGCACGGGCATGGCGCATCAGTTCGAAATACATCCGGTCATTGGCGCGCAAGGCCCGTGCCGCGTGCGTGCCGCCGCCCCAATACGGCATCACCGCCCCGCGATGGTAGAGCGAGATCACGCTGGCGACGGGTGTGCCCTGATGGCGCACGGTAAGAATATCGGCGTCGGCTCCGAAGGCATCGACCACTGCGTCCAGCAGCGCACGCGGGAAGACCGGCGTGCCGAGGTTGCGATAGCTCTCGCAGAAAACGGCGTAATGCGCGGCGCGGTCGCTTTCGCCGGTGCCGACTTCCACTTCGAGATCGAATCCCAGCCCCTTGCGCACTTCTGCGCGCTGCTTGCGCGGGATCGCCAGCAGTTCGGCGTCGTCATCGGCGGCTATAGGGCGGGCGAAGTTGCAGTGGCTCTCCGTCTTCAACGCCCAACCCTGCCGCGCGCCGGGCAGCGCGCCGCCGCGCAGTTCGATCGCCGGGCAGGACAGGCGCAGCGCCAGTTCCTCCAGCGCCGCAAAGATCGCTGCGATGTCCGCGCCGTCCGTGGTCAGCAGCCCGCCGCCGACCGCAAAGCCGCTGGAAGCCAGCAACCGACCGAACACCGGCGAATGGATCACGTTGAGGGGGAGAAAGGCGACAATCTCGCCCTGCCGTTCCTGCACCAGCGCAAGCGCGTCGTTGCCGGTTGCCTTCGCAACAGGAACGAACCAGCAAGGACGATGGAACGGCGTCGCATCCGGATGACGCGCCAGAAAGCCCTCTATCCGTGCCAGTTCGCCAGGGTCGGCAAGGTCGGGCAGGCGGAGATTGGCAGGCAAGGAAAACGGCGCGTTCATGCCGCCAGCGTTTCCTGTACGGCCGCGGCCTCGCGCGCGGCCAGTTCGTCCATGCGGCCCCAGCGGAATTCGCCCACCAGCCGCCGCAGCTTGCCCGCCATCGCGCCAAGATTGGTATAGTGGCGCAGGCGCGATCGCAGCGGCGCGTTATCCACGCGCGGCTGGCCGGGATCGATCTCCCACGGGTGGAAATAGAACACCGCCGGCCGCCCCTGCGCATTCACCTGCCGGATCGCCCAGCGGGAGAAAGCATAGGGCAGCACGCGGAAGAACCCGCCCCCGCCTGCCGCCAGCCGTCGTCCACGGAACAGCGCAGTCGTCACCGGGATCTCCACGAAATCGCTGCGGGCGATGGGCTGGAACGCGAAGCGCGGCGCCTCGCGCCAGCCGTAGTGATCGTGCACCACCGGCGCGACGCTGGACGAATAGCGGTAGCCCTGCTCCGCCAGCACATCGAAAGCCCATGGCGTGCGCGCATCGATGGAGAAACTGGGCGCGCGATAGCCGGTTACGGCCGCCCCGCCAGCATCCTCGATCGCCTTGCGGGCGCGCGAAAGGTCGGCGCCGAACCGTGTCGCGTCCATCCGAAACACGCGCTCATGATCCCAGCCATGGCTGGCGATTTCGTGTCCCGCCTCGACGATGTGGCGGATCATCGCCGGATGCCGCTCGGCGATCCAGCCGAGCGTGAAGAACGTGCCCACTACGCCCGCCTCGGCAAACAGCGCCAGGATCTCGTCGCAGTTCCGCTCCACCCGGCACGGCAGAGACGGCCACTGCGCACGGTCGATCACAGTCTCGAACGCGCCGACCTGGAACCAGTCCTCGACGTCGACCGAAAGCCCGTTGATAGGCCGCACATCGCGCATGTCTCGCTCCGCTTCCGGCACTTCGGGAAGGATCAGGCCGCCGCGCGGTGGCCTTCGCCGCCCTCGAACCATTCGATCAGCATGGTCAGCATATGGCGCAGGGTCGCCTCCTGCTCTGCCACGCGGGCTTCCAGACCGGCCACTTGCGCCTGCGCCTGGGCAAGCTGTTCCTGCAATACGGCCACTGCCGCCCCGTCGCCGTGCGGGGCCGGAGCATGCCTTGCGTCATCGGCAACGGCAGCGAGTTCGAGGATCGCGCGCTGCAATTCGTCGATCTGCATGTCGCGATGCGCCAGCGCCGCCTCGATCATCGCGGCGGTTGCAGCCGTATCGATGGCGGTTGCCGTTGCCGGCGCGGCCGCGAAGGGCGTGGCAGCAGCAACGGCCTTGGGCTGCGGGCTGACCAGCGCAATCGCGCCATCGTCGTCCAGTTCGCCCAGCACTTCGCGCAGCATGGCGGCATCGATCCGCGTCTTCTGCTCGACAGCGCCCAGCAGCAGCAGGCGATTGAGCACCTGGTTGATCCGGCGCGGAATGCCGCCGGTGGCCGCGTGGATTTCGGCATGGACCTGATCGTCGAACGCGGGTTGCCCCTGCCAGCCGACGCATGCCAGGCGGTGCTCGACATAAGGCTGCACTTCGCGCGCGGTCATCGCGGTAAGGTGATGCGTGGCGATCACGCGCTGGCGCAGCTGCTCCAGCTCCGGGCTTTCCAGCAGCGTCGCGCGGAATTCCGGCTGGCCCAGCAGCAGCGTCTGCAACAGCGGATGCGCGCCCAACTGGAAGTTCGACAGCATGCGCAGTTCCTCGATCGCGCTCACCGCCAGGTTCTGCGCTTCATCGACGATCAGCAGGCAGCGCCGGCCGGCGCGCGCCTCTGCATGCAGGAAAGCCTCGATCGCGCCGAGGGCGGATGCCTTGTCATGCCCCGCCACGTGCAGGCCGAATTCCTGCGCGACGACGTGGACGATCTCCTCACCATCCAGCGCGCTGGTCACCACCAGGCCGACGGTAAGCTGCGCCGGATCGATCGTCGCCATCAGGTGAGCGACCAGCGTGGACTTGCCCGCGCCGACTTCGCCGGTGATGACCACGAAGCCCTCTCCCTGCGCCAGGCCATAGCCCAGGTAGGACAGCGCCTTGCGATGCGTCGCGCTCTCGAAATAGAACGCCGGATCGGGGGTGAGTTGAAAGGGCCTCGCCCGGAGCCCGTAGAAATCTTCGAACATTTCTCTGTTCTCCCACGAAACTCTTAAAAACTGTACCGCAGCCCGGCCAGGGCAGATGCGGTCCAGTAATCGTCAATCAAGGCATCGTCACGGCCGGCGCCGCCACGGTTGGCGCCATCGAGGCTGAGCGCCAGCGTCGCGCGCAGGCGGCGCGCCAGCATGCGATAATACGATGCACTGATGCCATAGCCGTTAACATCGCCGGTCAGCGCATCGTTGCTGGACAGCCAATTGGCATAGGCGCTGGCGGACCAGCCCGCCTCACGGCCCAGACGGCCCGAGAGGTAGGCGACCACCCACCAGTTCTCATCGATGACACCGTCCGCAGCGGCCAGCACCGAATCCTGCCGCGCGATGAAGCGGCGGTTATCGTAGCCGAAGCCGATGCCGCTATCGATGTGGCCGATCCTGTGCGACCAGCTTGCCGCAAAGCCCCGCGCGCGGAACACTGCCGAACGCACCGAACCCAGCGTGCCCGAAAGGCAGCTGCCGCCATCGACCGAGGACACGCAACCGCGCAAGTCCCCGGTCACCGGATCGCGCACCGCCTCGAAATCGTCGGGCAACTGGTCGATCGCGCGGTTGAGCTGGCCGCCGAAGCCGGACAGCGTATTGTAGACAACAAGGTTTACGCTGTTGCGGTCGTTCGGGGCCCAGGCCAGCGTGCCGCCATAGGCCGTGCCGCCGTAGCGCCGGCCGAAATGCGCGGTGAGCGAGGTGCGCGGGCTGGGCCGCCACATCACCGCCACGTCCCAGATCAAGCCGCTGACGTCATAGGCCAGCTCGCGCGGCTGGCTCTTGTCGGTCTTGTACCGGCCATTGCTGTCGATCACCGGATTGCCGTCCGCATCGCGCAGCACATCGCGGCTGGAGACTTGTACGTCCTCGTATCCCAGCGCGCCGACCATCTGGACAGTGCGGCTGACGGGCACCGTCACCAGCCCCCGCGCCTGCGCATCGCGCACGCGCTGGTCCAGGTTGGACACGTCTTCCTGATAGAAGCTTCCGCCCACGCCCAGGCCCACGGGTGCCACCACGTAAGGCGCGACACCCGCTTCCAGATCGGCCACTTGCGTGACGCTGTGGTTGAAAATGTCGGTCGCCGCCGCGCCCGGCGTGGCGACGAAGGCATTGGGCTGGTCCACCTTGGTATAACCGGCCCGGTAATCGGCCGAGAGGTCGATGTCGCCCGCGCGCGTCTTGTACGAAGGGCCGCCGTAGACCGAATAGATATTGGTACGCGATTTCGCCGAAACCAGTCCGCCGGACAGCGCCCTGCCATCGCTGCCCGTACTGGTTTGCGTGGCGAGCGCGCCTGCCTCCAGCGTCAGGCCCGGCGCGATCGTGGTGTAGCCGCGCGCGACGCCGCTGATCACGTCGCCATTGGTCGCCCTGCCCCAGCCGATCTGCTTCTGATAGCGAACCGAGGCCGAAAGCGCGTTGTTGCGCCCCTCGATCCCGACATCGACCCCGGCAGCAAGCTGCGTCCAGGTGAGCACATCGTCACCGGGCGTAAGCTCCGCCGTCACGATCTGATCCACCTCGATATAGGGGGAAACTTCGATCCGGCGGGTGCCCTTCTTGCCGCCATGGCCGGCGCGCTTGCCAGACTTGCCCGTCGCACCGGCATCGGCGCCGGTCGTGGAGGATCCGCCGGCACCGGCAATGCCACTGGCATCGCCACCGGCCGAATTCTGGCCCAGGGATTGGGCACCGGCAGCGGCAGGCATCAGTAGAAATGCAGCGAGCGCACCGGCAAGGCACGCTCGGGAACGTCCGAAACTCATCCGCTATACCCGTAATAAGCGCCGAAGCGGCGACCGCTCGGGCTGAACTGGGCAGCATTGAGCATGAGTTGGACGTTCGGGCAGCCGTCCAGCAGCGATACCGCATCTTCCAGCGCGCCCTGCCCGGTACGATCCGCGCGGACGATCACCACGGCCTGCCCCACGTGCTTGGCAAGCTCCGCAGCCGGCGAAGCCGCCAGTGCCGGCGGCGAATCGAAAATGACGATGCGGCGCGGCGTGCCTTCGGTCAGCCGTGCCAGCACTTGCGCCGCGCGCGACGACGACAGGTACTCGCTGTCGTTCACCGTGGTATCGCCGGCGGGCAGCACCCACAGGCCGGGAACATCGGTGCCCAGCACGCAGTCCGCCACGTCGATGGTTTCGTCCATCAGCGCGTCCATCAGTCCCGGACCACCCGGCAGGCCAAGCGTAGACAGGATCGAAGGCTTGGCGAAATCGGCATCCACCAGCAGGACCTCGCTCTCCTTCTCCGCCGCGATGGCCAGCGCCAGATTGAGCGCGCAGTAGGTCTTGCCCTCGCCCGGATGGGGCGAACTGATCAGTACGCGCTGCGCGGCGGCACCGGCGTTCTGGCGGCGGAGGTCCGCCGCCTGCATCAGAAGCTGGCGCTTGACGATGCGAAACTCTTCCAGAAGCGCCGTCACCGCGCCTTCCGGCACGATCAGGCCCTGGTCGCGCAGGCGCTCGCGATCGATCGGGTGGCGCGGGCCTTCGAATAGCACGGGCGCGGGCACGACGGCATCTTGAGCCGGGGCTTCAGCCGGAATTGCCGCCGAAGCTGCGGATGCGGCCTGTGTCGCCGGCTTCACAGGATCCACAGGCTTCACCGGCGCTGCGGGCGGCGGGGCAACCGGCCGGACCAGAGGTACCGGCGGAATCGATATCGCCGGGCGGGAGAGGCGGGTGAAATCGAAACGCCCCGCCGCCCGCTCGATCAGCGATTCACGGGGCTTGGCCTCACCCTTTTCAGGCACCGGAAGCTTGCTGTGTTCGGTCATCGTCACCGCTTTCCTCAGGCCACCGTGCCGCGTTGAATGAATTCCGCGGCCACCAGCACCACAAAGAGCGCCCCCAGCGCGGCCCCGGCTCCGCAGAACAGCCTGAGCCGGCGGCGGCGCACGGCACGCGCGCCATCGGTCAGATGCTGGGAGATGGTGCCCAGCACCGGCAGGCCCGTTGCCCGCTCCAGCTTACCGGCAGTCGCGAAGACGGAGCGCATGTGGCTCAGCGCAAAGGCCACGGCGCATCCACCGCCGATGCCCGCCAGCAGCACGCCCAGCAGCAGCAGCGGGCGATTGGGTGCAACCGGCTTGCGCGGGCTCGTCGGCGGGTCGACCACCTGGAACTTCACCGCCTCGCGCCCGGTCTTCACCTCGCCGCGCAGGCGCAGTTCCTCACGGTCCTGCAGAAGCTTGTCGTACTGTTCCTTGAGCACGTCGTAGTCACGGTTGATCCGCTGCGCCTGCGTGGCCAGTTCGGGATCCTGGATCGCCGAAGCCGTCAGCGAACCGATGTCCGACTGAAGCCCCGCCTTGCGCGCGACCAGTGCCTGTACGGCGGCCTGACGCTCCGCCCGGATCGACTGGAGCGAGCTGTAGGTCGGGTTCGGCGTGCCGACGCCGCTGGCCGCTTCCTGCGCCGCCGGGCCCTTCAGCGCGGCGATCTGGTTACGGGCGGCAATCACGTCCGGGTGATTGTCGGTAAGGCCGCGCGCCTTCATGGAGGAAAGGTCAGCCTGCGCATGGGCCAGCGCCGCCGCGGCGCCACCACCGCCGGCACCGGCAATCGTGCGGGGCGTGCTGGCAAGCTGGCCGTCCATGGAGGCAAGCGCGCTCTGCGCCGCGATCAGATCGGCTTCCACGTCGCGAAGCTGGGTGCGCGAGGCATCCAGCCGCTGCACGACGGCAGCGCCGCCCTGGGCGAGTTCGGGATGCTGCGCCTCGAAGGTGGTACGGCGCTGTTCGGCGCTTTCCAGCTCCTTCTCACGCTGGCGAAGCTGCTGGTTCACGAACTCCAGCGTCTCCACCATGTCGCCCTTGTCGCCGGCGAGATTCTCTTCACGGAAGATGTCGATCATCTTCTGCGCGATCTCATGCGCCAGCTTGGCATTCTCGGCATCGGAGAACGAGCCGTAATCTGCCGTCGCGCTGATCTGGAAGAGATTATCCTCCTGGCTGACGACCTTCACCTTGTTGCCCAGCCGCAGCACCGCCGCTTCCATCTGGGCGGGCGACTCGATCGTGTCGCCAAGGCGGGTTCCGCGTACGACCTTCTCAAGATTGACGGCACTGGTCAGCGTCTGGCGGATGCGTTCGATGTCACGCTTCTTGTCCGCCACACCGATGCCCACCTGCTCGGCCAGGGCATCGTCAAGCTGGATGAAAATGCGCGCCTGCGATTCGTAGCCGTTGGGAATCAGGGCGACCAGTAGCCAGCCGACAAGGCAGATCGCCCAGGCCACGGCCAAGGCGATCCAGCGCCGATGCCAGACGCTGTGGACTGCGCTGAGCAGTTCTTCGTAGAGGCCGTTCATGTCGCCCTAGGCCCCCTTTAGAACATGCTTTCGGGGATGATGATCACATCACCGGGGCTGAGCATGACGTTCGCCTTGCTCTCGCCCTTCTTGAGCAGATCGCTCAGGCGCAACGCATATTCCTTCTGCGTGCCGCTCGCCTTGTCGAAGCGGATCAGCTTGGCGCGGTTGCCCGCGGCATATTCGGACAGGCCGCCCACCGCGATCATCGCATCCAGCACGGTCATGTTCGCGCGATAGGGGATGGAGGCCGGCTTCTCGGTCGCGCCGACGACGCGGATCTGCTGGCTGAACGTGCCGGCAAACCCGTCGACAATGACCGAAACCAGCGGGTCCTGAATGTATTGGGAAAGCTGAAGGCGGATATCCTCGGCCAGCATTGCCGGGGTCTTGCCCACGGCCGGCATGTCCGTGATCAGCGGCGTGGTGATGCGCCCATCGGGCCGCACCTGCACTTTCGCGCCCAGTTCCGGGTTGCGCCAGACGAAGATCGTCAACTGATCGAGCGGGCCGATCACGTATTCCTCGCCCGGCCCTTCCTGCATCGCCACGAACTGCGCAGGCGGCAATTGCGGGCGCGAGGCGGCTCCGGCGCATCCCGTCAGCACCACGCCGGCCAGCGCGGTTCCGCCCAGAAGGCGGATAATTCGGGATTGCAGCATAGGTTCTTCCCTCCAGCACCAGCGCGCCCGGGTGCAGCACCCATGACGCGCGTGGCAGAATCCAGCCTCCGCTATCGGTTAAAAGGGTGAACATTGCGTTAGCCAATTCACCCCGATTCGGGAGTAGTCCCGATTTGGGACAGACTCCGCGCTAATGTTGAAACGCCCGTTAGGCCAGCATTTCGCGCGCCGGCCCTTGCCCCAGGAACGTCGCCGGGCTGGCGCTGGCGCCATACGCCCCAGCACAGAACACCGCGATCAGGTCGCCCACATCGGACCGTGGAAAACCGCCTTTATCGGCCAGTTTGTCCAGCGGCGTGCACAGGCAGCCGACGATCGACGCCTCCTCCTCCACCGGCGCATCGAACCGGGTGGCGATGGCCGAGGGGTAGTTGCGCCGCACCACCGTGCCGAAATTGCCCGACGCCGCCAATTGGTGATGCAGCCCGCCATCGGTGACGAGGAAAACCTCGCCATGGCTGACCTTCCGGTCGATCACGCGGGCGATGTAGACCCCCGCCTCACCCACCAGATAGCGGCCGAGTTCGATACAGAAGTCGGTTTCGCGCAGGATTTCCGGCAGCGATTCGAACCGTTCGGACAGTCTCGCGCCCAGTTCGGAAAGGTCCAGCGGCACATCGCCGGGGAAGTAGGGAATGCCCAGTCCACCCCCCAGATTGCAGTGCGGCAGGGCTACCCCGCTCGCCTCCGCCAGCCGCGCCGCGAGATCGAGGGTCTGTCCCTGAGTTTCCGCGATGGCCGAAGCATCGAGTGCCTGCGAACCGGCAAAGATATGAAAGCCCCGCCATTCCGCGCCGCTGGCGATCACTTCGCGGACCAGCGCCGGCACGCGTTCGGCATCGACACCGAAAGGCTTCGCACCGCCGCCCATCTTCATGCCCGATCCCTTGAGATCGAAATCGGGGTTCACGCGAATGGCAAGTCGCGGCGTTCGGCCCAGCTTTTCGCCGATGGCAAAAGCTCGGCGCGCCTCGGCCTCGGATTCTAGGTTGAGAGTGACACCGGCTTCAATCGCCGCTTCCAGTTCCCGGTCGCGCTTGCCCGGGCCGGCGAAGCTAACTTTCGCCGGGTCGATCCCGGCACCACGCACGATCTCGAGTTCTCCACCGGATGCGATGTCAAAACCATCGACCAGCCCGTTCATCAGCGTCAGCAGCGGGCCAAACGGGTTGGCCTTCACCGCATAATGCAGAGCGAGCCTGGACGGCATCGCCGCGCGCAGTTGGGCAACCCGTGCGCGAACGAGATCGGCACTGTAGAGAAACAGCGGCGTGTCACCGGCCTGCTCCACCCATTCGATGACCGGCCTGCCGCCCACTGCGAGCACACCGTCAATGCTGTCGTAACCGGCTGGAATCGGACCCAGAGGCTTCACGAAACCATCTCCGCAAGCTCGGCGGCAAGCCCGGTGCGATCGATCTTGCCGTTGGGACCTATCGGCATGGCGTTGCGCCAGTGAATGACTTGAGGAATCATGAAATTTGGCAATTCTTCCTTTAGCTTACGAGGCAATTCTTCTTCCGCACCTGAACTTTCAGGCGCAGCCCGAACGACAAGGTGAACCGCCTGCCCCAGCCTCGGATCGGATACCCCCAGCGCGACAGCCTCGGCAACGAGGCCGGTGGCCAGCGCCGCCTCTTCAACTTCTTGCGGGCTGATGCGATTGCCGGCGGACTTGATCATGGCGTCACGGCGGCCGACGAAATAGAGCAGCCCATCCGCACCGCGCTTCACGCGATCGCCGGACCAGACCGCCATGCCGCCATAGCGCGAAGACGCCGGAGCGGGCTTGTAACGCTCCGCCGTGCGCTCCGGATCCTGCCAGTAGCCTTGGGCCACGAGTGGACCGGAATGGACGAGTTCGCCCTCCTCCCCGTCCTGAGAAACTTCACCCAAATCGTTGATAACAAGAATTTCTGCATGGGGAATCGCTCTACCCATCGAAGTGGGATGGCTGTCGATCAGCGCGGGATCGAGGTAAGTGGAGCGAAACGCCTCGGTCAGCCCGTACATGGCGAAAAGCCGCGCCTGCGGGAACAGCGCGCGAAGGCGGCGGACGAGGTCCACCGTCAGCGCGCCGCCGCTGTTGGTCAGGCGGCGCAGCTTTGCGGCCGTTTCGTCCGGCCAGTCGAGTTCGGTGATCTGCACCCAGAGCGGCGGCACCGCTGCCAGCGTGGTGATCGCATGCCGTTCCACCGCCTTCACAACGTCACGCGGCATCAGGTAGTCCAGCGGAACCACACAACCGCCCGCATGCCATGTCGAAAACAACTGGTTCTGCCCATAGTCGAACGACAGCGGCAGCACCGCCAAGGTGCGGTCGTCCGGCGCCAGGCCGAGGTATTCGTGCACGCTCTCCGCACCCAGCCACATGTTGGCGTGGCTGAGCATGACGCCCTTGGGCCGCCCGGTCGAACCGCTGGTATAGAGGATCGCGGCCAGATCGTGGGGATCGGCCTGGGAAGGCGACAAATCGCCGCCAAGCGCCTCTGCACCAGCCAGCGCGGCGCCTTCCTCGACGAGATGGCAGACCGTCGGAACGTCACCTTCGCCCAGCGTCGTCAGGCGTGCGGGCGTGCCGATCAGCATCAGCGCGCCGCTGTCGGCCAGGATATGCGCGACTTGGGCATGCTTGAGCAGCGGATTGATCGGGACGTGCACCAATCCGGCCCGCGCGGCGGCCAGCGGCATCAGGCAGGTAAGCTCCCCCTTGGCCGCCCAGGTAGCGACGCGCGCGCCTTTCGCCGGAATTTCGCGTGCCAGCCATGCCGCAAGACGAGAGACACGCGATCTTAAGGCCTTGTAGTCCAGCGTCTCTCCACGCAACAGCAGTGCCGGGGCATCGTCTGCCCCGCGCAGCGCTAGATGGTCGAGCGGCAGGATCGGGTTTTCGGGACTGCCGCTCATGGTGAGGAAAGGCTCCGCAAGAGGTTCGTAGCTACGTGGTAAACGTCGATTATCACCGCGATCTTAAGCAAGTGCAATCGGACGGCCAGCTAGCGCTCTGGCTTTCCGAGAGCAACCAGCGCGCGCCATTCGACCGGCTGGAATGGTTTTCGATGCTGGCCGAACATTGCGGCATCGCCCCATTGATCGCGGTGGCGCGGGATGGAAACGAACTTGCCGTGCTGCCGCTGACCGGGAAATCAGGTGAGCTTACGGCTCTATCGAACTGGTATTCCTTCAGATTTCGTCCTCTAGCGGCAAAGTCGGACACCTTGCTTGCGGCCCTGGCGCGTGACCTGCGCAAGCGGGCGCACCGCGTCACGCTGCATGGGGTGCCCGACGAAGACGGCAGCGCTGCGCGGCTGGAGCAGGCCTTCGGCAAGGCGGGCTGGATGGTCTCCCGCACGCGGTGCGATACCAACCACGTGCTGCTGATCGCCGGGCGCGGCTATGACGAATATATCGCCTCCCGCCCCGGCCCCCTGCGCACGACGCTGAAGCGCAAGTCCGGCAAAGTGGCGACAGCGGTGTTCGATCGTTTCGATGCAGATGCCTGGACCGACTACGAGGATATCTACGCCGAAAGCTGGAAAACCGCCGAAGGCAGCCCGGGTTTCCTGCGCGCCTTTGCCATGGCTGAGGGGCAAGCGGGCCGGCTGCGGCTAGGCGTCGCGCATGTCGGCGGGGAGGCTGTTGCCGCGCAGATGTGGACCGTGGAAGGCGGCACCGCGTGGATCCACAAGCTCGCCCATCGCGAAAGTGCAAAGCCCTTCTCGCCCGGATCGGTGCTGAGCGCGGCGCTTTTCCGCCATGTGATCGATATCGACAAGGTCGACCTCGTCGATTTCGGCACTGGAGATGATCCCTACAAGCGCGACTGGATGGAAATTGTGCGACCGCGATACAGGTTGGACATGATCCGCCCGCTCGATCCCAGAAACTGGCCGAATATTGCCAAGGGGGCCGCACGCCGCCTTGCCGCAGCCGCGAAGCGCGGCTAGAGGCGCGGGAGATCAAGACAATGCCCGAAGAGAGGGGCCATGCAAGACGATACCGACCTGCTGCTGCGCCGCATCCTGACGGACGTACTAGGCCTGAAGCAGGGACAAGCCGAGACGTTTCAGGCCGATACCGGCCTTTTCGGACATTTGCCCGAACTCGATTCGATGGCAGTGGCCGGCCTGCTGACCGAACTGGAAGATCGGCTGGACATCATCATCGAGGACGACGAGATCGACGGCGAAATGCTGGAGACCTTTGGCGGGCTGCTCGAATTCGCCAAGGCGAAGCGCGCCACGGCCTGACTTCTGCCTTGAGGGGGATCGCAGAATGACCCCCCTCTTCTGGCCCTGCCCTCTGCCCCGTGACGGCGCGAGCGATGAACATGCGCTCGCCTTCGATCGCGGCCGTGCGCTGCGACTGCTGGTCGTGCCTGCCCTGTTCGACGAGGCGAACCGCTTGCGGCGCTTCTGCGTGGAAGTAATGCGCCGGCTCGATCGGGCGGGTGTCGATGCGTTCCTGCCCGATTTCCCCGGCACCAACGAAAGCCTGCGCGATCTTCGCGATCAGGATGCCGAGAGCTGGCGCGCGGCGATGACGGCCGCGGCCGGCCATTTCGGCGCCTCGCACGTGCTGGCCTTGCGCGGCGGATGCCTGTTCACTCCGGCCGGACTGCCTGCATGGCACTACGCGCCGGTAAAAGGGGGCAATATCCTGCGCTCGATGCTGCGTGCCCGGATGCTCGCGGGCAGAGAGGCCGGTCGGGAGGAGAGCCGCGAGGTGCTGACCGAAATGGCGCATCGCGATGGTATTTCCCTCGCCGGTTATCCGCTGGGCCCGGCGCTGTTCCGCGATCTGGAAGCGCTCGCGCCCGATCCGGCCACTCCGGTGATCTCCCAAGAGCAAGTCGGTGGCAGCGGCCTGTGGCTGCGCGCCGAGCCGGACGAGGATGCAGCGCAGGCCGACGCGCTTGCCGCCCTGCTGATCGAGGGAATGCACGCATGACGCGGCGGCATTTCACGTTCGTATGCGAGGGTGTCGAGCTTGCCGCGACCATCGACGAAGCGTTGGGCGATACCGCCCTGCTTATCGTTTCCGGCGGCAACGAGACGCGCGCTGGGGCATGGAACAGCCAGGCCCTGCTCGCGGCGCGGGTAGCGGCGGCAGGCTATCCCGTCCTGCGGTTCGACCGGCGGGGCGTCGGCGACAGCGAAGGCGATAACCGAGGATTTCGCGCAAGCGCTCCGGATATCGCAGCCGCCCTCTCCGCGCTTCGGGCCGAGTGCCCCCACGTCTCGCGCGTGGTTGGCTTCGGCAACTGCGATGCAGCTTCCGCGCTGATGCTGAGCGGTGGGACTGGATTCGACGGCTTGGTGCTCTCAAACCCGTGGACGTTCGATGAGGATGCAGCTGGCGAAGCGCCTGCGGAGGTCGTACGCGATCACTATCGACGGCGGCTTGCCGATCCGGCCGCGCTGAAGCGCTTGCTTACCGGCAAGGTCGCTATCGTTCCGCTGTTGCGTAGCCTTGTGGCGGCGGCCCGCCCCGCTCCTGCCGTGCCAAAAGGCCTCGCGGCCGACATTGCAGCAGGAGTTGCGGCATTTCCGGGCACGATGCGGTTCCTGATCGCCGGGCGGGACCGGACGGGCCTTGCGTTCGTGGCCACCTGGGACAAGCGGGATACCCGGCTGCGGACATGCGCGGATGCCACGCATAGCTATGTCGAGCCGGACGCTCAGGAATGGCTGTTCGGGCAGGTTGTGGAGAGCTTGCAAGCCTTGGCGTCGCGCTGAGCAGCTCGGGATTGCTTCGTCGGCGTCGCCTCCTCGCAAAGACGAGGCGAGGCTGATTTGACCTTAGAGCTACACCTTCGCGCCGCACCCAACCGAGTAGATAGAACTCCGTCGCCCCCGCGAAGGCGGGGGCCCCGCTGCCCTTTCTCCACGCCGCGAAGAAAAGCGGGATCCCCGCCTTCGCGGGGATGACGGGGTTTGATTTTGGAGCGTTGGTTTGAGGCGCGAGACAGGGAGGAGCGCCGCCTGGCGCCCTCCCGTCCTGAAACGCTTACGCCTCGACCTTGGCCGCCTCGGCAAAGTCGCGGTGGGCGAGGTAGCGCTCTGCATCGAGCGCGGCCATGCAGCCGGTGCCGGCGGCAGTGATCGCCTGGCGGTAGGTATGATCCATCACGTCGCCGCACGCGAAGACGCCCGGAATTTCGGTTTTCGGCGTGCCGGGTTCGACCAGCAGGTAACCGGTCTCGTCCATCGGCAGCTTGCCCTTGAACAGCTCAGTCGCGGGCGCATGGCCGATGGCGACGAACGCGCCGTCGGTCAGGATTTCGCTCTGCTCGCCGGTGTGCGTGTCGATCAGCGCCAGCGCGCGCAGGTCGCCGTTCTCGCCTTCCATGAAGCGCTCGACGCGCTTGTTCCACACGACCTTGATCTTCGGATTGGCGAAGAGGCGGTCCTGAAGGATCTTCTCGGCGCGCAGCGTGTCACGGCGGTGAATCAGCGTCACTTCGTCGGAGTGGTTGGTGAGGTAGAGCGCTTCCTCGACCGCGGTGTTGCCGCCGCCGATCACCACGACCTTCTTGCCGCGATAGAAGAAACCGTCGCAAGTGGCACAGGCGGAAACGCCCTTGCCCGAAAGCTCCTGCTCGCCCGGAACGCCCAGCCACTGCGCCTGAGCGCCGGTGGCGATGACCAGCGTGTCGCCTTCGTAGATGTCGCCCGAATCGCCCACGGCGCGGAACACCGGGCCTTCCAGATCGACCGAGGTGATCACGTCGTACATCATCCGCGTGCCGACATGGACGGCCTGCGCCTCCATTTCCTGCATCAGCCACGGGCCCTGAATCACTTCGCGGAAGCCGGGATAGTTCTCGACATCGGTCGTGATCGTCAGCTGACCGCCGGGCTGAAGGCCCTGCACCACGATCGGCTGCATCCCCGCGCGCGCGCCGTAGATCGCGGCGGAAAGTCCGCCGGGGCCGGAGCCGATAATGAGCATGCGGGTCTTGTGCGTGGTCGCCATTTACGAAGCCTCCGGCGTAAATCTCGTGAAAATCGTTGGGGCGCGAGATAGGGGCAAGACCCCCGGTTTGCCAAGCGTTAGGGACATCATGGAAATACTTGATCCCCGCAAATCATCGCTTCGCCGTGGTTGACGGCCCCCTCCTGTCGGCCCACGCTTGGCGGATGGACACACAACTCGGCCCCACTTCCAACCACTTCGTCTCGCAGCGCCTGCGGCTCAACTATGTCGACTGGGGCAATGTGGATGCCCCTCCGCTGATCCTGCAGCACGGCGGACGCGACCATTGCCGAAGCTGGGACTGGGTGGCCGAGGAACTGCGGCGCGACTGGCATGTGATCTGCCCTGATTTGCGCGGACACGGCGATTCCGAATGGTCGCCGGAGGGGCACTACGGCATGGACGCGATGGTCTATGACTTCGCGCAGCTGGTGCACACGCTGGGGTACGAGAAGGTGACGATCATCGCCCATTCACTGGGCGGCGGCATCGCCACGCGCTTCACCGGCCTGTTTCCGGACAAGGTGAACAAGTTCGTCAATATCGAGGGACTCGGCCCACCCCCGCATATCCGCCGCCAGATGGAGGAGCGCGGCGTGGGCGATCGGCTGCGCCAATGGATCGATGACAAGCGCAAGGCCGCCGGCCGCACCCCGCGCAAATACGCCACGCGCCGTGACGCATATGAGCGGATGAAGGAGGAGAATTCCTTCCTCACCGACGAACAGGCCCGCCACCTCACCATCCACGGCACCAACCGGAACGAGGACGGCACCTGGAGCTGGAAGTTCGACAATTACCTCAACATCTGGTCGGTTTCGGACATGCCTTCGGGCGACCTCGTCTCGCTGTGGCAGGCGATCACGTGCCCGGTATTGATGCTATGGGGAAAGAACAGCTTCTCGCAGAGCCCATCGGTCGACGGTCGGATCGACTATTTCCCGACCGCGCGCCTGGTCGAATACGACGATGCCGGACACTGGTTGCACCACGACCAGTTCGACCGCTTCATGGCGGACGTGAAGGGCTTCCTCGCGACCTGAATTTCGCAAGGGCACCAAAATCGCAATCGCGATTACCCGATCGCACCTCCTTGCGATGCTTGTATTGCTGATAATAACTATGCTTATTATCTGTGCTCTCGAGGTTTGAGGCCGAGTCTCAAGCCCGAGCCGCACGAAGGGCATAGAATCGCATGAACGCCGAAACCTCGATCAAGGCCGAAGACACAGTCGCTTCGGTTCCCCGCACGCAGCGGCGCTCTTTGCGCGCGGTGCTGATGATCGCCGGTCCGCTGATCGTGCTGGCGGGCGCCGGATGGTTCTATCTCTCCGGCGGCCGTTATGAAGAGACGGACAATGCCGCGCTGCAAACCGGCATGGTCGCGGTCAGCCCCAATGTCGCGGGCACCGTGGTCGCCATCGAGGTTCGCGAGAACGAGCATGTCCGCAAGGGGCAGGTGCTGTTCCGCATCCGCCCGACCAATTTCGCCGCCGCCGTCGATTCCGCCGAAGCCGAACTCGCGAAGGCCCAGACCGACGCCGCATCACAACGCGCCGATTATCGTGAGGCGCTGACGCAAGTTTCCACCGCCAAGGCCCGCCACGATTTCGCCGTGGGCGAAGCCGCGCGGCAGAAGTCGTTGACCGGCGAAGGCATCGCGTCTCGCGCACAGTACGAACAGGCCGCGACCGAGGCGCGCGCATCGCTGCAGGCCATCGCCGCTGCCGAGGCGCGTGTCGAAAGCCTGCGCGCCAGCCTGGCCGGGCATATCGACGGCGATACCTCCGCCCTGCCCGAAGTGCGCAAGGCCGCTGCCAAGCTGGCCCAGGCGCGCATCGACCTGGGCGATACCGAAGTGCGCGCATCGCAGGACGGCGTCGTCACCCGCGTGAACCAGCTTCAGGTCGGCAACTACGTATCGCCCGGCCGCGCGGTGTTCATGCTGACCGGCCTCAACTTCTGGGTGCAGGCGAACTTCAAGGAAGACCAGCTTCACTACATGCGCGCGGGCCAACCGGCGACCGTGACGCTGGACGCTTTCCCGGACCGCACGTTCAAGGCCCATGTCCAGAGTTTCAGCCCCGGCACCGGATCCAGCTTCTCGGTCCTGCCGGCGGAGAACGCCACCGGCAACTGGGTGAAAGTGGTGCAGCGCCTGCCGGTGCAGGTGGTGCTGGACGAACCCGCGGGCAACCTGCCGCTCGGCGCCGGCCTCTCCGCCACCGTGAAGGTCGATACCGGACACGAACGCCACCTCTTCGCCGCCGACACGACGGCAAAAACCACGCCGCAAAAGCGCTGAGGAGCGCGGGCATGCCGCCGTCCTCCGCCTATCCGTCTCCGCTGGAGCGGCTGCTGATCACCATCCCCTGCATGCTGGCATCGACGATGGTGGCGGTGGACATCACCATCGCCAACGTCGCCCTGCCGCACATGCAGGCCAGCCTCTCCGCCTCGCAGGAGCAGGTGCTGTGGGTGCTGACCAGCTACCTTGTCGCCAGCGCGATCGCCACGCCGCTCAGCGGTTGGCTGGCGGGCCGCGTGGGGCGCAAGAACGTGATGCTGTTCTCAGTGGCCGGGTTCACCCTCGCTTCGGCGCTCTGCGGATTGGCGACGGACCTCCAGACGATCATCCTTGCCCGCTTCCTGCAAGGCGCCTGCGGGGCCGGGCTGGTTCCGCTGAGTCAGGCGATCCTGCTGGACATCAACCCGCCCGAGGATCACGGCAAGGCGATGGCCATCTTCGCGCTCGGCTCGATGGCCGGGCCGATCATCGGGCCGACCTTGGGCGGCTGGCTGACCGATGCGCTGTCATGGCGCTGGGTCTTCTTCATCAACCTGCCGTTTGGCGCGCTCTCGTTCTTGGGCATGCTGGCGTTCCTGCGCCGCCGCCCCAGTCGATTGCAGACGCGGTTCGACCTGCTTGGCTTCATCCTGGTCTCGATCGCGCTGACCACCTTGCAACTGATCCTCGACCGGGGTGAGCATCTGGACTGGTTCGATTCCGGTGAGATCCGCATCTATGCGCTAATCTGCGGCATCACGACCTACCTGATGTGCGTCCACATGGCGACCGCGCGCGATACCTTCATCCGGCCCAGCCTGTTCAAGGACCGCAACTTCGCGATCGGGTCGATCTTCTCGATGATGATCGGCGTCGTGGCCTTCGCGACTATTCCGATGATCGTGGTGATGACGCAGTCGCTCCTGGGCTATTCGGCCTTGCAGGCGGGCTTCATCAGCCTGCCGCGCGCGATCGGCACGCTGACATCCATGCTGATCGTCTCGCGCGTACTGAAGTACGTGGACACGCGCGCGGTGATCGTCACCGGCCTCGTCTTGATGGGTTCCGGCATGCTGATGTATTCGCATGTCGACCTCTATGTGGATCAGCGCACGCTCGTTTTTGCGGGTCTGGTGCAGGGTCTGGGCAGCGGGATGATCTTCGTGCCGCTGTCGGTCATCGTGTTCTCCACACTGGCCCCTGCCTTGCGCAATGAGGGCGCGGCGATCTTCGCGCTCACCCGCAATGTCGGCAATGCGGTAGGCATCTCGGCGATCCAGTACGAGTACCTGCACTTCATCGCCCAATCGCGAAACGACCTTGTCCAGCACGTCCGGCCGGATAATCCGGTTTTCGCCTGGGCCCGGCCCGATTTCGACTTCGGATCGCAGCAATCGATGGCCGCGATCTATGGCGAAGTCTCCCGCCAGGCGACGATGGTGGGCGATGTCACGCTGTTCCACGTCGTGTTCCTGCTGACCCTCTGCCTGATCCCGCTCGTGATGCTGATGCGCGTGCGCCGGACACAAGTGGACACCCATACGCTGCCCATCGGGGAATGACCTTGCGCAAGACCGCCACTCTGATCCCGTTGCTTCTCTGCGTCGCCTGCACGGTGGGGCCCAACTATGCGCCCCCTGCCCCGCCTTCGACCGAGGCGGGCTATGGCGCTGCCGCCGACCGTGCGGTGCTGGGCGACGCCGCGCCGGCGGACTGGTGGAAGGCTTTCGGCAATCCCGAACTCGACGCGCTGGTGGCGAAGGCGCTTTCCGGCAACCACTCGCTGGCCGCATCGCGTGCGACATTGGAAAAGGCGCGCCAGCAGGTTGCCGCCGTCGCCGGCCGCCAGTTGCCGCAAGTCGATGCCAATGCCCGCGCGGAATACGAGCGCGTCAATCTGGCCGCCTTCGGGCTTTCCAGCGATTCGCAGTTCGGCGCGATCCCCAATCCGAAGTTCGACCTCTACACGCTGGGCGGCGGGGTGAGCTATGACCTCGACCTGTTCGGCGGCAACCGCCGGGCGCTGGAACGCGCCGCCGCACAGGCCGAAGCGGAAGAACGCGCGACGGAGGCGGCGCACCTGTTGATCGCCGGCCGCGTGGTCGATCAGGTGCTTGCCATCGCCGCTTTCAACGACAGATTGGCGACCGAACGCGCGCTGATCGCAGAGGATGAGCGCAACGTCTCGCTGACCCAGAAGCGCGACCGAGCGGGCGAAGGCACGCAAGTCGAAGTGCTGAGCGCGCAGGGCCAGCTTGCCAACGACCGGGCGGACCTGCCGGGGCTGGAGCAGCAACTGGCGGAAGGCCGCGCGATGCTGGCGGTCCTGCTGGGCATTTCGCCGCAGGAACTGGGCGAAACCGCCTTCGGGCTCGATGCCTTCGTGCTGCCGGGCAATGTGCCGGTCGCCCTGCCCTCCACGCTCGTCCACGCGCGGCCGGACATTCGCGAAGCGGAAGCGCGGCTCCATGCCGCCGTCGCCGGAGTGGGCGTAGCCACCGCCAATCTCTATCCGGACATCACACTGGGCGCGACGACCAGCCAGTCGACTTCCGAACTCGACCGGATGTTCAGCAGCAAGTTCAATGCTTTCGACATTTTCGCCGGAGTTTCCGCGCCGATCTTCCACGGAGGCACCCTGAAGGCCGAAAAGCGGGGGGCCGAGGCGGAAGCACGGGCCGCCGCGGAGCAATACCGGCAAGTGGTGACCGAGGCATTCGGTCAGGTTTCCGGTCTACTCTCCGCCCTCGGCAACAACGCCCGCGAACTCACCGCGCGGCAGACGGCGGCGGACGTGGCCGATCATTCGCTTCGCCTGTCGCGCCGCAGCTTCGAAGTGGGCAACAGCGGCGTGCTGCAGGTGCTGGATTCCAGCCGCACGTCCCAGCACGCACGCCTCTCGCTGGTCGATGCCCGCGCACGGCAGTTCCAGAACGTTGCGCGGCTCTACGCGGCGACGGCGGGCGGCTGGGTTCCTGCGGAAACCGTGGCCGCCCGATAAGTTCAGGTGAGCAAGTAGTAGCCCAGCACCACCCAGCAGGCGACGCACATCGCCACGGCAGTAATCAACGACCGAACGTCTTGCTCGTCATCCTGCTTCACGCTTCCCAGCGCCAGCCCGGGCGCGGGAATCACCATTCCGCCGACCGATTCGATGCGGCGTTCAAATCGAATAGTCTTCTCTTCAGCGACCTTCATCCACGCATCCTCTCTCGTGCGCGGGCGCGACCGGAGGGCTTTGCCCCCTGTGCTGTTCCGGATCGCCCCCGTCGGTCCCCGATCGCCCGGTCTTTTTGACCGTGACGATCCGAAGCCATCGGCTTCACGGGGCATGCTATCAGAAGGGCGCGTTCCTGCAATCTCTCTCCCACCATCCTCTCAACCCACCCCGATTGCCCCCAAACCTGCGATGGCATAGGTCCGATCGCACTTTGCCACGGACCGCCAGCCCATGACCGACCTTGCCCAGCTATCCCTCAAGCCGCGCCTGCTCTGCGACACCGAAATCGCCATGGGCCCAGGCAAAGCCGATCTGCTGGAAGCGATCCGCACGCATGGCTCGATATCGGCGGCAGCGCGGGCGATGGACATGAGCTATCGCCGCGCGTGGCTGCTCGTGGACGCGATGAATCGCTGCTGGGCCAAGCCGCTGGTGGCCACATCCCCCGGTCGCGCCGGCGGTGCGGGTGCGGTTCTGACCGACACCGGAGAGACGGTTCTGGCGCATTACCGCGCCTTTCAGCAGCACATCCGGCAGGCCGCAGACACGGCAGACCTCGCTGCCCTCTCCGCCCTGCTGCGGCAGGAACCGACCGAACCGCGCGGGCACTGAACCGCACATGAAGGCACCCTAGGCAAGACCTGAAGGACCATATACAGCCGGATACAGTTGTTTTCGGGAGGTATTCGAAGATGCTCCGGCTGCGTGCGCTGTTTCTGCCCATCCTTCTCCTGCTGGCCTCGCTCTGGACGCCTGCTTTCGCGCAGTCCGAAGGCCCGCTGGTGCTTGCCGCCGCCAGCTTGCAGGAGGCGATGAACGCCGCCGCCGATGGTTGGGCCGCCAAGGGCCATCCGCGTCCGAAGATCTCCTTCGCCGCCTCCTCCGCGCTGGCCCGCCAGATCGAGGCGGGCGCGCCGGCCGATGTCTTCGTTTCCGCCGATGAGCCTTGGATGGACGAAGTGCAGGCCAAGGGCCTTGTCCGCAAGGGCACGCGCGTGTCGTTCCTCACCAACGACCTCGTGATCGTCGCGCCGAAGAGCAAGCCGCAGCGCATCGCCATCAAGCCCGGCTTCCCGCTGGCCCGCGCGCTGGGCAATGGGCGCCTTGCCGTGGGTGATCCGGCGGCGGTCCCGGCCGGGATCTATGCAAAGCAGGCGCTGACCAAGCTGGGCGTGTGGGATTCGGTGAAGGACAACCTTGCCCCGGCCGAGAACGTGCGCGCCGCGCTGGCACTCGTTGGCCGTGGTGCCGCGCCGCTGGGCATCGTCTACGCGACCGACGCGCGCGCCGAACCGGCCGTGGTCGTTGCCGGCGTGTTCCCCGCCAACTCGCACCCGCCGATCAGCTATCCGGTCGCCGTCCTCACCGCCTCTCGCAACCGCGATGCGGAAGGCTTTCGCCGCTACCTGATCTCCGCCGAGGGCAAGGCCGTGTTCCGCAAGTTCGGCTTCGGCACGAAGTAACCGGACCACCGCGTGACCGCTCTCACGCCCGAGGAATGGGAAGTCCTGCTGCTGTCGCTGAAAGTCAGCGGCGTCGCCATGGCCTGCGCGCTGCCCCTGGCTTTCGCGCTGGCCTGGGTGCTGGCACGCTGGCGCTTTCCCGGCGCGATCATTCTCGACGCATTGGTCCACCTGCCGCTGGTGCTGCCCCCGGTGGTGACCGGCTGGTTGTTGCTGATCGCGCTGGCCCCCAATTCCACGCTCGGCCGCTTCTTCGAGAGCGCGCTGGGCCTCACTTTCATGTTCCGGTGGACCGGGGCAGCCCTTGCCGCAACGATCATGGCGCTGCCGCTGATGGTGCGCGCCATGCGCCTGTCGATCGAGGCGGTGGACCGCCGCTATGAACAGGCTGCGCGCACGTTGGGCGCCAGCCGCCTGCGCACATTTGCCACGATCACCCTGCCGCTGACGCTGCCCGGCATCCTTGCCGCGCTGGTCCTCGGCTTCGCGCGTTCGGTGGGCGAGTTCGGCGCAACGATCACTTTCGCCTCCAACATTCCGGGCGAGACGCGCACGTTGCCGCTCGCCATCTACAGCGCCTTGCAGGTTCCCGGCGCCGAATGGCAGGTGGCGCGACTGGCCGGGCTTTCGATCCTGCTGTCGCTGGGCGCGCTGGTGATTTCCGAGTGGCTGGCCCGCCGCAACCGGGCGGGAGCGATGCGCTATGTCATTTGACGTTGCGATCGGCCTCAAGCGCGGAAAGCGCCTGTTCGACTATACCTTCAGCGTCGAACAAGGCGGGCTGACGGCGCTGTTCGGTCCATCCGGCGCGGGCAAGACCACGCTGCTGGACATGATTGCCGGCCTTGTGAAGCCATCGCGCGGCCACATCGCCGTCTCTGGCGAGACGCTGTTCGATGCCGATCGCCGCATCAACCTGCCACCCGAACGCCGCCGCTGCGGCTATGTGTTCCAGGACTTGCGCCTGTTCCCGCACAAGACCGTGCGCGACAACCTGCTCTATGGCTGGCACATCGCCGCGCCCGAACATCGCTGGCTGGAACAGGAAACCGCGCTGGAGGTGCTGGGCATCGGCCATCTGCTGAAGCGGATGCCCGCCACGCTTTCCGGCGGCGAAGCGCAGCGCGTGGCGATCGGCCGCGCGCTGCTGTCCGGCCCGCGCTTTCTGCTGATGGACGAGCCCCTCGCCTCCGTCGACGCAGAACGGCGAGAGGAAATCCTGCGCGTGATCGAGCGTGTGCGCGACGAATTGCGCCTGCCGATCCTCTACGTCAGCCATGACCGGGCCGAGGTGGACCGACTGGCCGATCGCGTGATCGAGGTGCCGGCTGTGGAAACCACGACCAACACCTGATCCCATTCACTTCAGCGCCAGCGCCACCACCGTCCGGGGTCGCGCCGATGCCAGCAATTCCTGTGCGGCATCGACCAGCGGCGCGCGCCCATGGCTGTGTGCCAGCCCGCGCGTTACCTGCCGCAGTTCGTGGCAATTGAGCCAGGGATGGCCGGCGCCGTACTGGTTGGCCATCACCACGCTGATCTTGTCGAGCGCCAGCACCGCGCCCTTGTCTCCATAGCGACCGACGAAGCCATCCCGCAGCGAACGCGCGGCGTCGTTCAGTTCGGACAAGTGCTCCTGCGTGAAATCGCCGTAGTCGGCCTGAAAATCGTCCACCGTGGTGCGGCAGCGCAGGCTGGTGACCATAAGCATGATGTCCAGCCGGCGAAGCTGCTCGGCACTCTCGTCCGCCGTCTCGACCTTGCCCTTAACCTTGACCACCGCCTCGGCCTTGGCGGCGTGCGCCGGGCCGCTCAGCCCCACCGCCAGCGCGGCCACGATGCCCAGGATCGATCCGGCCAGCAGGCGGCGATCACCGCCGCGCTCCCGCCGCCGGAACTCCAGCCCATTCTTGCGTCCCCCCACGGCGACGCGCTTCATGCTCATCATCGCTTCTTCCTCCGACGCCCGGATGCCTCCGATGCAGAGGTCCGATGCATGAAGAAGCCTCTCACTCCCCCGGTTCAGAACATTTTAAAGGCTCCGGTTAAGGCCATTTTGACCATGTTTCGGCGCACCGCCCGTTGCCGCGCGGCGGCGCGGCCCTATATCTGCGGACGCTCGCGATTCACTTGCAGACAAAGGAAAAATCCCATGACCATCGCCGTTGGTGACAAGCTGCCCGACGTGAAGCTGACCAAGGCCGGCGAAAGCGGCCCGGAAGCCGTTCAGTCCGCCGATTTCTTCGCCGGCAAGAAAGTTGCACTGTTTTCGGTGCCCGGCGCGTTCACGCCCACCTGCTCTGCCAAGCACCTTCCCGGCTTCGTGGACAAGGCCGCCGACCTGAAGGCCAAGGGCATCGACGCGATCGCCTGCACCGCCGTCAACGATGCCTTCGTCATGGGCGCATGGGGCAAGGCCTCCGGCTCTGAAGACGTGGTCATGCTGGCCGATGGCAACGGCGATTTCGTGAAGGCGATCGACCTTGTGATGGACGGCACCGGCTTCGGCATGGGCCATCGCGGCCAGCGTTTCTCGATGGTGGTGAACGACGGCGTGGTCGAACAGCTGAACGTCGAAGCGCCGGGCGCTTTCGAAGTCAGCTCGGCCGACTACATGCTCGGTCAGCTGTAATTAGGCCGGCTTTGATTTCAGGCTGACGATTTGAAGAGGCGGCGTTCCCGATCGGGAGCGCCGCCTTTTTCTTGAGCATCGGTAGGGCGTTGGCTCCCGCCCGATAGCCCGCCCGGCTTGCTCCTATTCGGCCGGCGCGATAGCCTCCGCGCAAAGAGAGGAGTTTCCATGGCCCGTTCGGTTATCGTCACTGGGGGATTCGGCGTGCTCGGCAATGCCGTCGCATCCGCATTCGCCGCCAAGGGGGACAAAGTCGCCCGCATCGACTTCGCGCCTTCGGCCAGGGAGCCGCTAGCCGGCGCGCTGGACATCGGCGGAGTGGACCTGACCGATGAAGCGGCAACCCGCGCCGCGCTGGACAAGGTGGTCGCCGCGCATGGTGGCATCGACGTGCTGGTGAATGTCGCCGGCGGCTTCACCTGGGAAACGCTGGAAGGCGGATCGCTCGCGTCCTGGGCGAAGATGCAGGCGATGAACCTGACCACGGCCGCCACCATCACCCAGCTTTCGCTGCCCGCACTGAAGGCCTCTGCTGCAGGCCGCGTGATCAGCATCGGCGCCGGCGCAGCGGTCAAGGCCGGCATGGGCATGGGCGCCTATGCCGCGTCCAAGTCCGGCGTGCACCGCCTGACCGAAGCGCTGGCGGAGGAACTGGCCGGTTCCAGCGTTACCGTGAATGCGATCCTGCCCAGCATCATCGACACGCCCACCAACCGCGCGGACATGCCCGATGCGGATTTCTCGGCCTGGGTCCAGCCGCAGGCGATTGCGGATGTGATCCTGTTCCTCGCCTCCGACGCCGCGCGCGCGGTGACCGGCGCGCTGGTGCCGGTGACAAAGGGCGGTTGAGCAGCCGCGGTTGGGCAAGAGCGGAGAGCGCCAGCGACCTCCCTTCTCCATGAAATCCCGTCATCCCCGCGAAGGCGGGGATCCCGCTTGTTCTTCTTGCGGCAAGGTAGAAGGAAGCGGGCCCCCGCCTTCGCGGGGGCGACGGAGCGTACGGGCGTAGGCACAGGTTGGTTCCGCTCGGGCTTAGAGTGGGCCCGTAGCAGCCCATTACCGCCGCCGCACGTAGACGACCACGCCGTCCGCCCCTCGAAAGATCCGCTTCCACCGTGGCGAGTGCGCCAGTTCCTCCGCCAGCGGCGCATTGTGGTCTTCCTGAATAACGAACGCGACCGGGTTCCACTTGGCGATCACATCGACCAGCGGGACATAGCCGTTCTCGATCCCGCCGTTGTACTGCCATTCCTCATGGCTGTAGCGGTAGTAACGCCCGTCATAGGCCACACGCCATCTCGGCCAGCCCGCATCGATCACCGGCCCCCCGAACGGAAAGTCCGCATAAACCGTGCCGCGCAGGTTCTCCTGCTTGAGCCGCGCGATGCTCTCCAGCGGAAGGCTTGGCGCGAAGCGCGTGGGCGCCAGAAACGGCATGGCCACGGCGACCAGCGCGACAGCGGCAACGGGCAGCCAGTGAGGTGCGGCCGCCCCTCGCCCTGCCGAACTCGCCCCGCGCGCGATTACCGGCACCATGGAGAGCGCCCAGAACAGCGCAAAGCGATAGGCGAACATCGTCATCGCCAGAAGCCCCAGCGCCACCAGCACTTCGGCCGGATCGAGGCGACGGCTGCGCAGCACGATCCAAGCCGTCAGCAGCAGTACGGCCAGCACGGGTGCGGCATTGCACCAGTTCGCCGTAATCCATAGCGGGCGCCACTCGCTGGCGCCGATGGCGAGGCTCATCTCGGTATTGGTGGCGGAGATGGCCAGGATCGAGAAGCCGTCCGGCGTGGCGAACATCGCCGCCACCGCCACCAACGTCAGCACGGCGGCGGCGACCGGCAGTGGCCGGGTACGGTCACGCACCCAGCCCAGCCCGCCGACGACCGCGTAAATGCCCAGTACCAGCACGCCGATGCTCACCGAAGGGTGGAAATTCTGCCAGAGCACCAGCAGCGGCACGCCCAGCGCAATGGTCGGCAGCGGACGCAGGCGCAATTGCATCAGCGCCAACAGCAATCCGAAGCACAGCGCCGCGAAGCTCTGCGGGCGGATGCTGGCAGTCGGCAGGGCAGCGAAGAATGCAAGCGCCAGCGCGAGAGCCACGGCCGGCGCGGTCGCGCCGCGATGGCGGCAGGCGGCGGCCACGGCCCAGAACCCGCCCAGCCAGACCAGCGAATCGAAAACCCGCAGCAGCCCCCAGCCGCCCAGCGACCGCACCCAGGCCATGCTCGCCTGTGCCAGCCAGCCTACCGCCGGCAGCGGCTCGCCCAGATGGAGCGCCGCGAAAGGCTCACGCGCGATCGGGCCGCCGTGGGCAAGGATGATCTCGCCCAGCTTCAGTTGCCAGAAGATGTCCACGTCCCAGACGCTGCGCAGCAGCAGCACGCAGAGCATTACCGCGGGAACCAGCGCGGCTCCATATCGCAGCAGACGGGCGCCCTGCCCTTCGACGCTATCGTTGAAACCGCTCAAACTTCCCCCGGCGCGGCGCGAATGGTGCCGCCACGCCTCCATCGCCGCAGGCTGGGGGGCGGTTCAAGCCCCCCGGCAACGCGGAAACGGGGATAAGCGTCCGTTTGGAAATTCGCAAAACGCGAATTTCTCGGCGCCGGCCAGAATGCCCGAACGGGTATTCTGCAAACAGCGCGTCAGTAGCCCATCAGGCTCAGCACTTCCTTGCGACTGCGCTCGTCCTCAAGGAACGTGCCCATCATGCGGCTGGTGATCATGCTGACGCCAGGCGTACGCACGCCGCGCGCGGACATGCAGGCATGACTCGCCTCGATCACGACGGCAACGCCGTGCGGCTTCAGGTGCGTCCAGATGCATTCCGCCACTTCGGCGGTCAGGCGTTCCTGGATCTGCAAGCGGCGCGCAAAGCCCTGCAGCACGCGGGCCAGCTTGGAGATGCCGACGACATGGTTGCGCGGCAGATAGGCGATCGCCGCCTTGCCGATGATCGGCGCCATGTGGTGTTCGCAGTGCGACTGGAACGGAATATCCTTCAGCAGCACGACTTCGTCGTACCCGCCTACTTCCTCGAACACGCGGCTGAGGTGGATGGCCGGATCCTCGCCATAACCCTGGCAATATTCCTTCCACGCGCGCGCCACGCGCTTGGGTGTGTCCAGCAGCCCTTCACGCTCCGGATCGTCGCCCGACCAGCGGATCAGCGTGCGGATCGCTTCCTGCACGTCTTCCGGCACCGCAGGCTTCTTTTCGAAAGGGCTGTCCTCGTCGGGACCGACCAGGCTGCTCATCCCTTGATACTCCTTCGCAATCTTTCCTGTAGGCGCAGCCGCATGAGCTGCCCCTTGCGGCGGAACAGACCGCGCCGCTCGATCGGCTCGAACATCTCCCCGGGTCGTTCCGGGTCGAGCAGAGCGCTTTCCCCCAGCGCTCTTTCAGCATCGGAGAGATGTTTCAAGGGCAAGCGTTCGAGATGTTTGCCCACCGGCACAAGGCTTTCGATCATCTGTGCCATCGAATCGTAACGATCCAGCGCCTCCACGATCACCTCCTCGGTCTTGCCGCAGTGTTCGGCCAGCAATCGAATGCGCAGCGCGCGGATCGCCGGAACCACATGCGCGTTGGCCGGCCGGGCGGCATCGATGAACACGTCGCACTCCGAATCGAGGCCCATCGAACGGTTGTTCATGTTGGCCGATCCCACGCGCAGGATCTCGTCATCGACGATCAGCAGCTTGGCATGGACGTAGATCGGCGTGCCGTCGGCCGCACGCGGGTGGAAGATGTGGAAACGCCCCGCATGATCGGCATTCTGCAGCGTCTTCACCAGTTCGACGCGCGCGGTGTCCATCGCCACCTGCTCCAGCCAGCCACTGGCAGTGAGCGGATTGATGATCACGAATTCGGGCGGGTCGGGCTCCAGCAGCCGCTCGGCAATCGCCTCCGCAATCGCGCGCGAGGCGAAATACTGCGTCTCGGCATAGACGAAGTGCTTCGCGCGCCGGATCTGATCGACGAAAAGCTGCTCTATCTCCGCCACTTGCGAGCAGCCATCATATTCCGCGCGCGTGCGGGCGATGCCGATCTCCACATTCTCGAACTCGGCGACGAGGCCTTGCGGCCAGGGTACGAAGTCCTGCGGCGCGCAGGGCACGATTTCGCCGCCGCCCGCCGCCCGCCAGCGTGCGTGCCCCAGATCGGCCAGCGACTTGGCGATGTCGCCCTCCATCACCATCGTCAGGTCGTGCCATGGACCATAGAGCCGGCCGCTGGGCTTGCGCCGACGCTGGTCGTGCGGAAGATGCTCCGGCGTGTCCCAACGGTCGGACGTCATGTCGATGCCACCGCAGGCCGCGAAGACATCGTCGATCACCACGATCTTCTGGTGATGGCTGCATCCGATCGGATGGGCGCCGTCGAAGCGGAAATGAATGCGATCGCGAAAGGCCCAGCGGATCAGGTCGATCACCATGGTGCCGCGAAACAGCGACTTCAGCAGCGACACGTTCCACTTCAGCAGCAGGATTTCCAGCCGCGGCTGCGAATGCACCAGCCATATGATGAAGGAACCCAGTCGCGCCGGAAACCGCTCCTTCCGCCCGCCCTGCCACCAGCGGCGGCCGGCGGTAAGCAGGATGCGCGAATCGAAATCCCAGCCGATCAGGAATATTCGCTGCTGCGCCGAATCCATGACTTCGCGGATCACGGAGAAATAAGCGGCCGCATCGATCACCACATGCGCCCGGCGCGCCATCGCATAGCGCCAGACAGACGGGGAGACCGGTGGCTCCTCCGTCTCCTTCAGAATTTCACTTTCCAATGCATCCACCCGTTCGATCGGCCGCAACCCGTGTGTGCCTAGCGAACAAGAGCGCAACATGTTCCGCAGGGCAAGCCATCGACAAATGAAGCCCTTCGGGTCGGTTCATCGCACGCAGCCACCGAAACGGCGGATTTCGGGCCGATTCATCGCAAGTCGAAGGCACTCGGGCGGTTGATCAGGCACCGTTCACCCGCCATTCCGTTACATGCATGCAGACAAGCATGCCTTTCACGCCCGCTCTTTCCCACGTGCAATGGCACGCGGAGCGGGTTCCGGCCTTGGGTCGGTTCGAATTGTCCGGGTCGTCAACATTCCGGACCTGTTTTTGAGAGCCCTCACGCGTTTGGGGGCTGCGTGTCGGTCGCCGTTGGGTCGGCTTCCGCATCGAGAAGGAGTTACGCCATGAAGAAATCGCTGATCGCCGCCGCGCTGGCCCCCGTTCTGGCCGCAACGCTCGCTCCCGCCGCCGTGATGGCACAGGCGGCACCTGCGGCCGCTGCAAGCCCGACCGCCGGTGCAAAGGTCTACGATGCCGAAGGCAACGACGTAGGCACGATCGAAACCGTTCAGGGCGACGTGGTGACCGTCAACACCGGTACCGCGCGCGCGGGCCTGCCCAAGTCGGCCTTCGTCGCCCGCGACAAGGGCCTGACCATCGGCATGACCAAGTCGCAGCTGGAAGCCGCCGTTCAAGGCGCACAGGCCAAGACGGGTGAGGCGCTTGCCGCTGCCCTGGTCGCAGATGCGCCCATCAAGAGCAGCGATGGCGTCGTGCTCGGCACCGTCAGCAAGGTCGAAGGCGACAATGTCACCGTGGCTTTGCAGAGCGGTTCGGCCGTTGCGCTGAAGAAGAACACCATCGGGCTCGGCGCGGACGGCGCGCTCGCGATCGGCGTGACCGCCGCGCAGTTCAACGCATCCGTCCAGGGCGCCACCGGCGGAGCCACCGGCAAGTAATTGCCACGGCGGGTCATTCTCGCCCGAACATGCACACGAAGGCCCGGGAATCGTCATGGCGTTTCCGGGCCTTTTTCTATTTCCGGCCAAAGTCCTTGCCTTGCGCGAAGGCATTGGCCCATTAGGGCGCCAGCCCGTCGCACGGTTCCGGTGCGGCGAATCCCCCCGTTCTGCCTGCCATGATCGGAACCGAATTGACTCCGCTGGAGCGCCTCCGCACCTTCCAGAAGTCGGCCGCTGACTTCGACTTGTCCCTCAACATGGCGCGCCGGCGCGCCGCGACGATGATCGGCGCGATTTCGCTGGGCATCGTCGCCATCGTCTTCGCTTGGATGGGCGATCTGGCACAGAAGATATTCACGCAGTTCCAGGCGCAGCATCGTTTCGCGCCGCTGGTGCTTACCCCGCTGGTCTTCATGGCCACGGTGGCGATCACCCGGCGCTGGGCGCCGGCCGCCAAAGGCTCCGGCATTCCCCAGGTGATGGCGGCCGGGAAACACCTTGAACTCGCGCCATCGCAGCTGCTTGCCCTACCCACCGCCATTACCAAGCTGCTGCTGACCACGGTCATGCTGCTGGCCGGGGCATCGGTGGGGCGCGAGGGGCCGACCGTGCAGGTGGCCGCAGCGATCATGGTGACATGCCACCGCGTGCTTCGCGTGCCGATCTCTGCCGGCGTGCTGATCGCGGGGGGCGCCGCCGGCGTTGCCGCCGCCTTCAACACCCCGCTGGCCGGCGTTGCTTTCGCGATCGAGGAACTGGCCGCCGCGTTCGAGCAGAAAGTGGCCGTGCTGGTCATGGCGGCAGTGGTCATCTCCGGCCTCGTCAGTCTGGCCGTGGCGGGGGACTACGTCTATTTCGGCGCGATGCGGCAGACGCTGGGCGTCACTTCCGTGCTCGTCATCACGCCCGTTGCCGGCATCACGGGCGGTGCGCTGGGCGGCCTGTTCTCACGCACGCTGCTGGCCTTCGCACGCAGTTCGCATCCGATCTTCCTTGCGGCGCGGGGACGCCCGGTCGCGCTGGCCTGCATTTGCGGGCTGATTGTGGCGATCATCGGCGTGCTGACCGGATCGACCTGGGGCACAGGCTACCAAACCACGCGGCATATGATCGAAGGGACCGGCGGTCCTTCGCCCTGGTTCGGGCCGGCCAAGTTCCTGGCCACGGCGGCCACGGCCGTTTCGGGCGCGCCTGGCGGCATCTTCGCCCCCTCGCTTTCGGTCGGCGCGGGTCTGGGACAATTGCTGTCCTTCGGCTTTCCCGACGATCCGGCCCCGGCCATCGTGCTGCTCGGCATGGTGGGCTATTTCGTGGGCGTGGTGCGCGCGCCGCTGACCGCCGTGATCATCCTGATGGAAACGACCGCCAGCCGCGGCATGATCGTGCCCCTGTTCCTGACCGCGATCATAGCCGACGCCGTCAGCACGCTGGTATGCAAGGAAAAGCTCTACCACGGCCTCTCGCGAGGATTCGCGCCGGCTCCCCATGCGAAAGAAGCGACTCCGGGCCCCTGAGGTGTTCGCGCCAACGCGCAGATACGAAAAACCCCGCTTGGCCGAACGCCTTGCGGGGTTTTTCGTGCTTAGTGGCAAATGGCGCGCCCGGAACGATTCGAACGTCCGACCCTCAGATTCGTAGTCTGATGCTCTATCCAGCTGAGCTACGGGCGCGCAGATTGCCCTATGTATATGGGCCGAAGAGTTCTGAAACCCCTCGAAAGAAAATGGCGCGCCCGGAACGATTCGAACGTCCGACCCTCAGATTCGTAGTCTGATGCTCTATCCAGCTGAGCTACGGGCGCGTGCCAATTTCAGTCCAACCAAGGCCGTTTTCCCCGAAGGGAAAGTGGCGCGCCCGGAACGATTCGAACGTCCGACCCTCAGATTCGTAGTCTGATGCTCTATCCAGCTGAGCTACGGGCGCGTTGGAGTGGCGCCAATAGAAAGGGATCCGCCCCCCGTCAACGCCTATATCGCACTTTGGCGAAGGAATTTGCACAAGGCGTCCGCCAGCGGGTAATCGAGCGGCGGCATTGCCAGGGTTTCCACCGCTTCCGGCGCATACCAGCCCAGCGCCTCCGCCTCATGCGGGTGCGGCTCGCCCTGCCATTCGCGGCAGGCGTAAAGAAGTATGACAAGGGACCGGGTGCCCGTGCCCGTGCCCATGCCCGTCCGCCCGCTGGCAAAGCTTACAGGCTCCAACGAAGCCAGGCTCAGGTCCAGCCCAAGCTCCTCCTCCAACTCGCGCACGGCCGCATGTTCCGGATTCTCTCCGGGTTCGACCTTTCCTCCGGGGAATTCCCAGAGCCCTCCATGCATGCTGGACTGCGGGCGCTGCTGCATGAGAACGCGCCCGTCCGCGCGAAGCAGCGCCACGGCAACGACGACCAGCGGTGTAAAAGAATTTTCCAGCTTGAATGCCCTTCTTAGGAACTCGTTAACGCAAAGCCGGCATTTTCGCATCATTCGGGCGAATTGCAGGGTTGCTCATGTCTATCCGATCGGTCTGTATTCGTATTGTTAAAGAAACAACCGCGGCAACTGCAGTAGAATACTGCGTTATTCTCGCCGTAATCGTACTCGCAATGATGGTAGCTCTGCGAGGTGTCGCCAATGAGACGATCGGACTTTGGAATAACATTTCCTCAAAATCGGCAGAGGCAATTTCCTCCAATTAAGTCCAACGCAAACTTAAGCATTTTTCAACACTTCAACCCTAGAAGCGAAATTGTCCCAAGCGCTGAAGCGAGACGCCAGGCGGGAAGGACCGGGTACAGAAGACTGCTTTACATCAGGAGACATACCATGAAGTTTCTCGCCAAGCTGCGTCGCAACGAAGAAGGCGCCACCGCTATCGAATACGGCCTGATCGCCGCTCTGATCGCCGTTGCCGCTATCGCCGCCCTGCAGGGCATGGGCTCGCAGCTCACCTCGACCTTCAACAAGACCTCGTCGGCCATGGGCACCACCACCGGCAGCTAAGAGGCTTTCGAGCTAAACGGTTCGGGGCGGCAGGGAAACCTGCCGCCCTTTTCCGTTTCAGGGCCCCGCGCCTATTCCCGGATCCACGAAAATCTGCGGAAAGCCGCGGTCAGTACGTGACGATCTTCACCTTCTGCCCGGCGGCCAACCGATCCCCGGCCTGCAAGCCGTTCAGCACCAGGAAACGCTCCAACCGCCCATCGGGATAGGCCATGCGCGCGGCGAGCGATTGCGAAGTGTCGCCAGCCTTGACGGTCACGACCCGCAGCACCCGTGGCCGTACCTGGCCCGCTTCCGCAGCGGAAAGCCGCCGCATGCTCCGGAACATCGGATTGAACGCGCCGACGCCGCCTACCCGAGTCATCGCCAGGAAGTGATACGCATTGCCGCCGCCGAAATCGTAGGCGAAGACGGCGACTTCCACCTGACCGCTCGACACCTGAACGCGGGCGACGCCATAAGCCGCCGACAGGCCGTTCACGGTGGCACGCTCCACGCCGTCAGGCCGGATCTGCGCCTGCCCCTTTTCGGTCAGCCCGGCGAAGACGCCATCGATATACGATTCCAGGCTTGCCCCGATGCGGCCTCCGCCGAACTGCGCCTTGCCCGATTGCCCGCTGATCGAAACCGACTGCGTTCCGTTGACCATGTAGAAGCCGGCCGGAACCTCGAACGTCAGCTTCAGGTCGGGATGGGTGAAACGCACGCCATCGATCACACCCTGGTGCGGATCGTCGCCGTAGACCAGCCCGTCGACCCGCGCGAGGAACACGTCGCGATTCGTCGTGCCCGATGGCGCCGTGCCTGCCAGTGCCTGCGCGTCGCGCACGCGGGAGGCCGGATCGGGGTGCGTGGACGCCCATTCCGGCACCCGCGCCGAACTTCCGTTCAGCTGGGCCTCCAGCGCATTCTGCCGCGCCAGGCTTTCCAGCACCGTGGCCATCGCGCGCGGATCGTAGCCGGCCCGCTTGAGGTAGGTAACCCCCAGCCGATCCGCCTCCAGCTCCTGCGTGCGCGAATATTGCAGCGTCAGCATCTGCGTCCCCTGCGACGCGACCTGCTGGCCGAGTTGACCCAATGCACTGTCACCCAGCAGGACGCCGGAGAGAATCGACCCAAGCACGCCCAGTATCTGGTTGCGATTCGCCGCCTGCTTCCGCTTGGCCGAATGGCGCGCGGCGACGTGGCCGACTTCATGACCCAGCACGCCGGCCAGTTCGGCCTCGTTGTTCATCAACGCGGTGAGCTGCCGGGTAACGTAGATATAGCCGCCGGGAATCGCGAAAGCATTGTTCACTGAAGAATTGAGCAGCGTGACCGTGAAATCGCCCTTTGCGTTCGAAAGGCCGGACTGGACGGCGATGTTCTTGCCTACCTGCTCGACATAAGCTGCCTGCGGGCCACTCACCGCGCCGCCGAATTCCGCCAGAAGATCGGGATGGGCCTTGGCGCCCTGCGCCTTATCTGCCTGGCTGATCGCGCTGACCGTCGGATAGGCAGTTGCCGCAGTGGCGATGCCGACGCTGCTGGGCGCCGCCGCCGCTCCCAGCACCATACCCAGCACCATCGCGACGGGCGGAGCCGCGCGCCTGCCACGCCCGGCGGTTCTTACGGACATGTCTTCTCCCTTCGCACCGTCTTCCTGACGGTAACTTGGGCAGACAAGCCCTTGTTCCGCAAGACCGCTCCAGAGCGTTTTCTAATCAGGTGGAATCACCTGATGACTCGGAAAACGCGGAAAACCAAAATCCTAGAGCAGTTGATCCGATGCAATCGGATCAACTGCTCTAGCTGCGCTTCGCCAGCGGGTGCCGCGCATTGACCAGTGCCACCAGCCGCGCGCTGTCCACATGGGTGTAGATCTGCGTCGTGGCGATGTCCGCATGGCCGAGCAGCGTCTGCAGCACGCGCAAGTCCGCGCCGCCTTCCAGCAAGTGCGTGGCGAACGCATGGCGCAGAACGTGGGGAGAGACCCGCTGGGGATCGAGGCCCGCCCGCCCGGCCAGTTCGCGCAGCAACTGGAACAGGCGTACCCGGGTGAGATGCCCGCTCTCCCCCCGTGACGGAAAGAGATGCCGCGAACCGCCCTGACGAACCGCCAGCCAGCGCGAGAGCACCGCCCTCGCCCGCGTGCTGACCGGAACCATCCGCTGTTGGCCGCCCTTGCCGGTGACATGCAGGAAAGGAGCATCGCGCGGCACTGCCGTCACCGGCAGAGACACCAGTTCGCTGGCACGCAGGCCCGACCCGTAAAGCAGTTCCAGCAGAGCCAGCAGGCGCACCGCTTCGGGACGCTCCGCCGCCGCTTCCTCCTCCGCCCGCGCCAGAAAGCGCTCAACCTCCTCATGCGAGAGTAGTCGTGGCAGCGGCCGCCGCGTGACCGGGCGCGGCAACGAGGGAGACGGATCATCCTCCCGCAGCCCTTCGTCGACCAGAAATCCGTAGAACTGGCGCAAGGCCGAGCAACGGCGGGCCAGCGTCGCCGGGGAGACATCGCTCCACGCCTCGCCCAATCCGGCCAGCGCCGCGCCATCCGCCGCTACGAGATCCCCGATCTCGTCCGCCGCCGCATCCAGATCGCGGCGATAGGCAGCCAGCGTGTTGAGCGCCGCGCCGCGTTCCGCCGCAAGCATCGTCAGGAATCGTCCGGCCGCCCCAGATCCAGACGCCCCTGCAGACGCCCCCCGTGCGGGCATCCCGTCAGGCCCGGGCAACCGCCTCGGCCGCGATCATCCGCGCCTCGGCATCCAGTCCCACGGTGCGCAGCGCCGATACGATGTGGAACAAGTAGCGCGGCGTCATCAGGTGCCAGTCGCCGCCCTGCATGCCCAGCCCGGCCAGCAGCGCGACACCGGCCTGATCGCCGTTCGCGGCGGCACGGTCCAGCGCCTCTGTAAAGCGGGTAGTCCTGTCCAGCCCAAGGCCCAGTTGGCCGGAAAGGCTGCCCGCATCGCTCTGGTCGATACGGCCCAGCGCCGCGAGGCCGGCGACAAGGAAGGCGCTGCGGCGCTTGTCGGCGCTGCCGTCCCCATCGATATAAGTGCTGACCGCGCCCGAACCGATGGTCTTGATCCGGCCGGGTGCGGCAAGCACCAGCAGGGCCCAGCCCTGCGTGCCGGAGGCGACCACCGGCGACCATGCCAGTGCGTTCGAATCGAATCCGGCTGCCAGCATGGACGCCAGCAACGCCGGGGCCTGATCCTCCATCTCCTTGCTGGGCTGGATGCGCGCCGCCGCCGCAGCGGTAAGCACCTGACGCGCGTAGATCGCATCGGCTCCATTGGCGCCGTTCCACAGGTTCTGCATCGCCGAGAAGCGCGCGGAAGGATCCTCCAGCACATAGGCATTGCGCAAGGTTTCCGCGCGCTGCTGCCAATCGCCGGTCACATCCGGATCGGAATAGAGCTGGCTATAGAGATCGACCATCGCCGCATTCGACAGCACACCACTTGCCCCGGCGTGATCGGCCGCTGCCGCGCGGCGCGAAAGACCCACCATCGGGGCAAGCGCCGTCATGTCATCGAACAGCGATCCGGCGTCTTCCATGGCGCTGTCCGGCGGGGTGAGGCCGACGGCATTGGCAAGGCCGAAGCGCCACGGCGTCATTGTCGTCACGCCATCCCACTCGATCGTCACCGCCTTGCGGGAACGGCCGGCGGCGCCGGCGTATTTCTGGGCGAGCAGCAGGTCGATGCGGTCCATCGAACCGCGCACGCGCATCTTGTCCAGCTTGGCCATGGCCGAGGCACCGCTGCCGCGAAACGCCTCGCAGATGGCCTTGGCCGCATTCCACTGCGCATCGTCCCGCAGCGAACCGACCGAGGAGAACACGGGGCAAAGACCGGTGAAATCGGCCGCGCGCTGATAGGTCTCGAACGCCTGGTCGCCCAGTTCGGGCGTGTAGTTGGCTATGTCGATATCCTGCAGCACCGCCCGCGCCGCATCGCTTTCGCCCATGCGCAGCAGCAGCGAGACGCGCAGGGCCAAGAAGCGCTGCGGGCTCATGCCGGCCGGCGGCGAAAGGCGCGAGATCAGCGCGCGGCGCAGCAGGATATGGCCCCAGCGCGAAACCAGCTGGCCGCGATTGGCGGCCAGTGCAGCCTCCACCACGGTCCAGTTCAGCGTCGACAGCGAAGCGGCGGGCATCCCGCCCTCGCTATCGTCGATCAGGCCGATCCGATCCATCGAGCGGCGCGCCTGCGGCGGCATGTCGAGATCGATCTTGTTGCCCAGCAGATCCTCGAAATCCTCGGGCGACATGCGTTCGAGTTCTTCGAGCGTGGGCACGCGGGTAAGCCCGCCCGGGCCGACAATCGCCGGAATGGGCGCGCCGGCATCGATGGCGGCGGGCGCCGTGCTGGGCAGCTGCTGAATGACCGGCGTGGAAACCGCGCGCGGCGCGGAGGCTGCACCGCCGTCCCCGGTCCGAACCGGGGCGGGCGCGGCTTTCGGGGCCGGCGTGGGCGTCGGTTCCTCGAAACCCTTGGGCAACAGCGATTCGGGGCCGTCCTGGGCGATCGCCCACACCGAAGTGAGCGCCAGCGCGGTGCCGGCCATCACGTGCCAAGCGCGAATGCGAGTCTTCATTGAGCCGTCTCCGTAACCTTCTGGTCCGGAACTTTCACCGGCTGGACGATATCGCGAACCTGCCGGCTGCCGCCATCGACCCAGGCCAATCCGCCGACAACCACCACGACCGCGACGGCAATTGCCGCAACCACGCCCGGAAGCCTGCGCCTCCCCTTTGGTATCGTCACTCGCCTTCCTTCACCGATGCTTGCGCTGCGACCTAGCGCAACTATAGGCGGTGGGGCAATGGACGTTCAACAGACCCGCTTTTCCGCGCAAGAAATTGCCGCCCTCGCCCGGCGTATCGATCGCCCCATCGTGCTGGTAGGCATGATGGGCGTCGGCAAATCGAGCGTGGGCAAACGGCTGGCCACTTTGCTGGACTTTCCCTTCGTCGACGCGGACGAGGAAATCGAACGCTCCGCCCAGATGACGATCCCGGAGATTTTCGAAACTTACGGGGAATCCTATTTCCGCAACGGCGAACGCCGGGTGATCGCCCGTCTGCTCGGCTCCGACGCGGCGCCGCTGGTACTGGCAACCGGGGGCGGCGCCTTCTGCAATGCCGAAACGCGCGCGCTGATCCTGGAACACGCGATCACCGTGTGGCTGGACAGCGAAGTGGAAACGCTGGTGGACCGCACCGCGCGCAAGGACAATCGCCCGCTGCTGCAAGGCGGCAACCCGCGTGATATTCTCGCCCGCCTGCGCGAAGATCGCCGCCCGCATTACGAACTGGCACCGATCCACGTGCTCAGTTCGCCCGGGCCGCACGTGCAGACCATCAACAAGGTACTTCAGGGACTCTCGCAATGGCTGTGATTTCCGTAGACATCGCCGGACGCCCTTATGAAGTGCGCGTGGGCGCCGGGCTGCTGGCCGAACTCGTGCCGAACTGCCGGGGCCTGCTGCGCAAGCGCGGCGTGCCGATCGTCACCGATACCCATGTCCATGCGGCCTGGGGCGAAGTGGTGGAGCGATCGCTGCGCGACAACGGGCATGAACCGCACTGGCGCATCCTGCCCGCCGGCGAAGCCACCAAGTCATGGGAAGAACTGGCCGCCACGGTCAACTGGCTGCTGGAACTGGGGGTTGAGCGCGGCGACAGCGTGATCGCGCTGGGCGGCGGCGTGATCGGCGATCTAACCGGCTTCTGCGCCTCCGTACTGAAGCGCGGCTGCAAATTCATTCAGGTACCAACGACGCTGCTGGCGCAAGTCGATTCCAGCGTCGGCGGAAAGACCGCGATCAACACGCCCGCCGGCAAGAACCTGGTAGGCGCGTTCCACCAGCCCTCGCTGGTACTGGCCGACCTTTCCGCGCTGGAAACCCTGCCCCGCCGCGACCTGCTGGCCGGCTATGCCGAAGTGGTGAAGTACGGACTGATCGACGATGCGGACTTCTTCGCATGGTGCGACGCCAATGCCGCTGCGATGCTCGATGGCGATGCCGCGCTGCGCGAATATGCGGTAGCACACTCGGTAGCATCCAAGGCCCGCATCGTGGCGGAGGACGAGTTCGAAACCACCGGCAAGCGCGCCCTGCTCAACCTCGGCCACACTTTCGGCCACGCGCTGGAGGCGGAAACCGGCTTTTCCACGCGCCTGCTCCACGGCGAAGGCGTGGCGCTCGGCATGGTGCTGGCGGCGCGCTACTCCGCGCGCCGGGGCCTGATGCCGCAAGCGAGTGCCGAACACGTCGCCCGCCACATCGGCGAGATCGGCCTACCCGCCAGCCTTGCCGCGCTGGACCTTGACTGCGATGGCCGCGCGCTGGTGGATCACATGCTCCACGACAAGAAGATGGACGCCGGCACCCTGCCCTTCCTGCTGATGAAGGGCATCGGCCAGACCTATCTCGACCGTGAGGTGTCACTGGACGATGTGGCGCTGTTCCTCGACGAAGAGCTGGCCCGCACGCCCGACTGACGCCTCATCCCGTTAGTGCGACCGCTTCGGCCGCCCGACGGGAACTTCCGCGGCTTTGCGCACGTCTCCCTTGCATCACCGCAAGGGAGACCAATGATGCCTGCCAAGTCCAAGGCCCAGCAGAAAGCCGCCGGCGCCGCCCTCTCCGCCAAGCGTGGAGAGACGAAAAAGAGCGACCTCAAGGGCGCATCGCGCGAGATGGTCGATTCCATGAGCGAGAAGCAGCTTGAGGAACTCGCCGCCACCAAGCGGAAGGGCAAGCCCGAGCACGTCCACCACTGACGCGCGCCCCTTCGCCGACATTGGGCGCCCCGATCCCGGCCGTCGATACCGTCCCGAAACCTGACGCCTTGACGTCAATGGCGTGACATTTCTCGGCCACGCCATTATACACATGCGTCAAGAATATAAACGTCTTTCAAAAATAACAATATTTCCGGGATCGCCATGACTGTTGCCGAAGCTACCCCCGAGCTGGACTTCCCCGAGGAAGCGGCGCGAAACGATCGCGCCTTCCTGGGCCATCCGCGCGGGCTGGGTTACCTCTCCTTCGTCGAGGGCTGCGAGCGCTTTTCCTATTACTCCATGCAGACGCTGCTCGTGCTCTACATGGTCAAGTATCTGCTGCTGCCGGAGAACGTCGGCAAAGTGCTGGGCCTATCGTGGCTGCGCGGCTGGCATTATGCCGGGCTGGACGGGCAACCGCTCGCTTCGGCGATTTTCGGCGACTACACATCGCTGGTCTACCTCACGCCCATCCTTGGCGGCATAGTCGCCGACCGCTGGCTGGGCCGCAAGGCCACGCTGATCGCGGGCGCGGTCGTCATGTCGATCGGCCACTTCCTGATGGCGTTCGAGGGGATGTTCCTGTTCGCGCTGATCTCGCTGGTCGTCGGCGTGGGCCTGTTCAAGGGCAACATCGCCAGCCAGGTGGGCGAACTCTACGGCCCCAACGACCTGCGCCGCGCGATGGCGTTCCAGATCTTCTACATCGCCATCAACGTCTCCGTGATCGCCGCGCCGCTGATCTCTGGTACGCTGGGCCAGGAAGTCAGCTGGCACTACGGTTTCGGCGCCGCCGGCGTGGTCATGGTGTTTGGCCTGTTGCTGTACCTGAAGGCCCAACCCTGGCTGCCGGCCGACAACAAGGTGGGTAAAGGCAAGAACAGCGACGCCGGCGCGCGACTGCAGCGTTCCGACTGGCCGCGCCTTGGCGCGCTGGCAGTGCTGGTGCCGGTGCTGGCCATCGCGATGCTGACCAACCAGGAAATCTTCAACGCCTACCTCGTCTGGGCGGATGCCAAGTTCCAGCTGACCTTCTTCGGCATCACCCTGCCCTCAAGCTGGATGATCACCGTCGACGCCACGCTCAGCTTCTCGATGCTGGTCGCCGTGGCTGCGTTCTGGAAGTTCCGTGCCGACCGGACCGGGCGCGAGCCTGACGAACTGGGCAAGATGATCATCGGCTCGCTGTTCTCGATGACCGGCGGCATGTGCCTGGTGATCGCGGCGGCGACGGCCGGTGGCGGCAAGATCGGCCTGTTCTGGCCGGTGATGTTCCACTTGTTCAACTCGATCGGCTTTGCGCACATCATGCCCGTCAGCCTTGCCCTCTTCACCAAGATCGCACCGCGTTCGCTGAATGCGACGGTGGTGGGCATCTACTATCTGGCGTTCTTCGCGGCCAACAAGGCGGTGGGCGTAGTCGGAGGCTGGTATTCGTCGATGGATACCGTGTCGTTCTGGCTGATCCACGTCGGTGCCGCGACGTTCGGCATGATTGCCTTCGCGGTGTTCAAGATCGCACTGGGCAAGACGCTTTCCGGTGAGCCGAAGGCCGCCTGACGACCGTCAGCAAATCCCCGTCATCCCCGCGAAGGCGGGGATCCCGCTTTCTTCTGCACGGTGGGAGAACAAGCGGGGCCCCCGCCTTCGCGGGGGCGACGTGGATTATATTGATGCGGAAGAGCTTCGTGATGCGGCCGGAGGCGTCAGCCGAACACCGCCACCGATTGCATCCCCGCAATCACCGGAGCACCTGAAGCGCTCCATTGCAGGATATGCTCGCTCGCCCCGCCATCGCGCGCGAATTCGCTGGTGGAGCGCAGCAGCCACCACCCATCCTCGTTCGTCGGCGCTGGCTCCAGCATATTGACGTGCCAATGCATCGAACTGATCGGCACGCGGAAATTGAGTAGCGGCAGCACCGCCGTCGGCAAGGCATCGCCGACCAGCACCGCCTCCAGCGCAGGATCGAGGCCCTCGCGCTTCTTCAGGCGCACCCACCAGCACAAGTCCGCCTCGCCCAGCGCCGACTTCGGCAAGGCAAAGCGTGCGTCGAAATTCCGCTTCAGGAATTCAGGCGCCACTTCCATCGGCACCGGCTTGGCGTCGGCCACCGGGCTCACACCTGCCGGCATCGGATATCCGGCAATATCCGCCGCGCTCTCGATCTGGCGCATGAACACGAAGCTGGCGGTGAAGCCCACGCCCTTGTCGTTCGAAAGCTCCGCCGAAACCCAGGTCGCATTGCGCCCCTTGCGCACGATCCGCGCCCGCGCTTCCACCGGGCCCGCCAGCGGCGCGATCATCGCGAACTGGGCGGAGCGCAATGGCGGCAATTCCGGATCGACGCGCTGCGCAGCTGCCAGCAAAATGGCCGAAGTCAGCCCGCCGTAAGCGGTGCGCCCCTGAAGCCAATCCTCGGTGATATCGAAAACGAAACCGCCCTCGATCTCCTCCGCCGCGGCAAGAAGCGTCGCGAAACCCGTCATCAGAACAACCTCGAACCGTTGGGAACCGGCTTGTCCGGCGCGAAGAGGACCACCCGGCCCTCCTCGTCCGCGAAGCCGAGCGTCAGCGCCTCGGACACGGCCTTGCCGATCTGGCGTGAGGGAAAATTCACGACCGCCGCCACCTGTCGCCCGATCAGATCCTCCGGCGAATAGAGCGCGGCGACTTGCCCCACGCTCTTGCGCTCGCCGATGCCGGGACCGAAATCGATCCGCAGTTTAAGGCTCGGCTTGCGCGCTCCCTCGTAGACTTCCGCGGCGACAATGGTGCCGACGCGGATGTCCACTTTCAGGAAGTCGTCAAAGGTGATCTGCTCCGCCGCAGGCGCGACAGCATCGTGGTCCAGGTGCATTTATTCCATTTCGAGGATCACGGCGTCCACCGCAAGGCTCTCACCGGCCTTGGCGTTGACCGCCTTCACCACGCCCGACTTCTCGGCGCGCAGGATGTTTTCCATCTTCATGGCTTCGACGACGGCAAGCGGCTGCCCCGCCTCGACCTTGTCGCCTTCGCCCACGTGGAGCGCGACGAGCAGGCCCGGCATCGGGCAGATCAGGTACTTCGAAAGATCCGGCGGGATCTTTTCGATCATGTGCTTGCTGAGCGAGGCCACGCGGCTGGGCAGGATCTGCACATCGTGAATGCAGCCGCGCGTCGTCATCTTCAGACCCGTGCGGGTGGGTACGACGCGGATGCCGATGGCCTCTCCGTCGATCTCGGCTTCGATCAGCCGGTCGCCGGGAGTGTATTCCATCGCCAGTTCCACCGCGACGCCGTTCACCGTGACATCCTCATCGGCGATGACGACTTCGTACGGCGCCTTGTCGATGGTGACGGTCCATTCGGACGGCGGCGAAAGGCGATGCGGCGCCAATTGCCCATCGACGCGGCGCGCACGGTCTGCCCGCGCGGTGGCGACGAAGGCGGCGACGGCGGCCAGCTTGCCCTTCAGTTCTTCCGACGCGGGCGCGCCGGTGAAGCCTTCGGGATATTCCTCGGCGATGAAGCCGGTGGTCAGCTCGCCCGAGCGGAAGCGCGGGTGCTGCATGATGGCAGAGACGAAATCGATGTTGTGGCCAAGGCCCTCGATCTCGAACTGGTCGAGCGCGGCGACCTGCTTGTCGGCGGCCTCGTCACGGGTTTCGCCCCAGGTGATCAGCTTGGCGATCATCGGGTCGTAGAACATCGAGACTTCGCCGCCTTCGTAGACGCCGTCATCCACGCGAACGCCGTCCACGCCGCGACGCCCATTTTCCGAACCATCGTCGGTCCAGCCATCCACCGGCGGCTGATAGCGGACGAGGCGCCCGGTCGACGGCAGGAAGCCGCGATAGGGATCTTCGGCGTAGACGCGGTTCTCGATGGCCCAGCCGTCGATCTTCACGTCGGCCTGCGTCATCTCCAGCTTCTCGCCGGCGGCGACGCGGATCATCTGCTCCACAAGGTCGACGCCGGTGATCGCTTCGGTAACCGGGTGCTCCACCTGAAGGCGCGTGTTCATTTCAAGGAAGTAGAAGCTCTCACCCGTCGGGTCCGCGCCGGAGACGATCAGTTCGACGGTGCCCGCCGAATAGTAGCCGACCGCACGCGACAGTGCGACGCACTGTTCGCCCATGGCCTTGCGCATCTTCTCGGTAACGAAAGGCGACGGCGCTTCCTCCACCACCTTCTGGTGGCGACGCTGGATCGAGCATTCGCGCTCGTTCAGGTAGAGGATGTTGCCGTGCTTGTCGCCGAGGATCTGGATCTCGATATGGCGCGGGTTGAGGATGAACTTCTCGATGAAGACACGGTCGTCTCCGAACGAGTTCAGGCCTTCACGCTTCACGGACTCGAAGCCCTCGCGCACGTCCTTTTCGTCGTAGGCAAGGCGCATGCCCTTGCCGCCGCCGCCGGCGCTGGCCTTCATCATCACTGGATAGCCGATCTCGTTCGAGATGCGCACCGCGTGCTCGGTGTCCTCGATCTCACCCACGAAGCCGGGGACGACGTTGACGCCGGCCTGCTTGGCCAGCTTCTTGGATTCGATCTTGTCACCCATAGCGGCGATCGCGCCGACGGGGGGGCCAATGAACTCGATGCCTTCTGCGGCCAACGCTTCGGCAAAGGAGGTGCGTTCGGAGAGGAAACCGTAACCGGGGTGTACCGCTTCGGCGCCGGTCTGCTTGCAGGCCTGGATAATCTTGTCGGCAATCAGGTACGACTGCGCAGCGGGCGCGGGACCGATGTGGACGGCCTCATCGGCCATCTGCACGAAAGGCGCGCGGGCATCGGCATCCGAATAGACGGCCACCGTCTGGATGCCCATGCGGCGCGCGGTCTTGATGACCCGGCAGGCGATCTCGCCACGGTTTGCAATCAGGATTTTCTTGAACATCTCAATCCCTGTCTTTTGTCATACGCCAAGCGGCGAAAAGTCCCACCAAGATCAGAACAATCAGGCTCCCCGGAAACATCAGAAGCCTGACAAAGTCTTCGTATTCGTGTTCTGGCGTGCCGGGTCGACTTCCGCTTCCCATGGCCGCGCCCATCAACATCATTACCGCGAAAGCCGATCCCAAAAGGCCGCTGCCAATGCAGCCCGCCTTCTCTTTCAGACCTGGACCGGAAACGCTGAAGGTCACGCCGTGCGCTCTCCCTCACCCTCATCAACGCGAAGCTCCATGGCCGCTGCCTGGATGCCCGGGCGGCGCGCGGTCTTGATGGCGCGGCGGACGATCTCGCCCCGGTTTGGGATCAGGACTTTTTCGAACATGTTACTTCGAAGCCCCATTCGGGATCTGGCTTGTTGTCGGTCGGAAACAGGAACTGCAGCGCCTGCGGCGAAAGGACGTGATAGGCGGTCGCGTGCGTCAGATCCGTGCGTGGGGACAGGCAGACGAGCGAGCCTCCCAGACTGGCGACGCGATCTGCGCCATCGGCGGTCTCCGGCCCCTCGTTCGAGTAGGTGAGGAACAGGGGACCGCGCGGCTGCTTTGCCGCGAGTAGACCTGCCGCCGCTTTCGAAAGCGCCTCATCGTCCCACCACAGGCTCGCGTCGATGGCGGCATAGCGGTGGAACAGGCCTGGTTCGCGCAGCCACGTCTCGACAATGAACAGCCCGGCGAGCGACTCGCCGATCACGCCATCATCGCCATTGGTCCTATAGTCCGCTTCGATCAGCGGCTTGACCCGATCACGCAGGAAGGCGCGGAATTGAGCGGACTGCCCGGCGGTGGGATACTGCTTGTGCTGCGCGGCGTTGCCCGGCGTGCCGATCAGTTCGGCGCGGCGGTCCTTGCTCTCGATCCCGACGACGATTACCGGTTGCGAACGGCCCCACATGGCGTTGAGCGCGCTGGATCCAGCGACATGCAGGAAGTCCTGCGAAAGCCCGCCGTCAAGCAGATAGAGGACCGGGTAGCGCGCGTTTCCTTTCGCGTAGCCTTCCGGAAGGTAGACATTGACCTGGCGCTGATCGCCATCAGCAAAGGTGACAAGATGCGTCTCGCCGATCGTGATCGGGGACGCAGCGGGCGTTGCGGCAGCCGCAACGCCCGGCATAAGAGCAAGGCAGGACAGCGCCAGCAGCATTGATCCTGCCCGTTTGATCACTCGGCGGCTTCCAGCTTCGCGCAGCCCTTGGGCATCCGCTGGGCTTCCACTTGTGCCTCGGTCAGCTCGATCGCCATCGGCTTGATGCCGAGGCGGGCGAACATCGCCGCGTCATTGTCGTCGCCGGAGTTCGGCGCGGTCAGCAGCTTGTCGCCGGTGAAGATCGAGTTCGCCCCGGCCATGAAGCACATCGCCTGCGTCATTTCGGACATCGATTCGCGGCCCGCCGAGAGGCGCACCATCGACAGCGGCATGGTGATGCGCGCGACCGCCACGGTGCGCACGAATTCCACATCGTCGATCTTGGCGAGCGGGGTATCGGCCAGCATGTCGCCCAGCACGGTGCCCTTCACGGGAACCAGCGCATTGACCGGCACCGACTGCGGGTGATCGGGCAGCGTCGCCAGCGTATGAACGAAGCCTACGCGGTCCGCGCGGGTCTCGCCCATGCCGACGATGCCGCCGGAGCAAACGTTGATGCCCGCCATGCGCACGTTCGACAGCGTGTCGAGGCGGTCATCCATCGTGCGCGTGGTGATCACTTGATCGTAACGCTCAGGCGAAGTGTCGATGTTGTGATTGTAGTAGTCGAGGCCCGCTTCGGAGAGCATGTCCGCCTGATCGGGCGTCAGCATGCCCAGCGTCATGCAGGTTTCCATGCCCATCGCGCGCACGCCCTTCACCATCTCGATGATGGCGGGCATGTCGCGGTCCTTGGGGTTGCGCCAGGCGGCGCCCATGCAGAAGCGGGTGGAACCCTGGTCCGCCGCCTGCGCGGCGCGCTGCAGCACTTGCTGCACTTCCATAAGCTTGGTCGCCTTGACCCCGCTGTTGGCCGAAACCGACTGCGAGCAATAACCGCAATCTTCCACGCAGCCGCCGGTCTTGATCGAAAGCAGCGTCGAAAGCTGCACTTCGTTGTGCGGATGGCTGGCGCGATGCACTTCGGCTGCGCGGAACACCAGTTCGGTGAATGGCAGGTCGAACAGCGCCGCGATTTCCTCACGGGTCCAGTCTGTACGTGGAGTGACGGCGGGGGTCTCAGTCATATTCATTCCTCAGGCGGTGCGCGCGGGATGACGCGCGGCCAAACCCCGGTCATAGGGGCAAGCGCGGCGTCGATCCAGCGTGCCCATCCTTATTCCGCCGCTTCCAGCGAAGAACCGAGCGGCGGCATGTTGTGGCCGAGCAGGCGCAGCACGTCCGCCGCGCATTCGACGACGTTGGTGCCGGGGCCGTAGATGCCCTGAACGCCGGCATTGCGCAGGAATTCATAGTCCTGCGGCGGGATGACGCCGCCGGCGATCACCTTGATGTCGCTACGGCCGGCTTCGCGCAGTTTCTGGATCAGTTCGGGGATCAGCGTCTTGTGACCGGCCGCAAGGCTGGACGCGCCAACCACGTCTACCGCGCTGTCCAGCGCGAGCACGACGGTCTCTTCCGGCGTCTGGAACAGCGGGCCCGAAACGACGTCGAAGCCCATGTCCCCGAAGGCCGAGGCGATGACGTTCGCGCCGCGATCGTGGCCATCCTGCCCCATCTTGGCGACCAGAACCTTAGGCTTGCGGCCAAGACGACGCTCAACCGCCTGCACGCCGTCCAGCACCTGCTGCCAGCGGCTGTCACCCTCGTAAGGCGCGGCATAGACGCCCTTCACCGGGGTCGGCTGCGTGCCATAGCGCTGGAAGCTGTCTTCCATGGCCGAGCTGATCTCGCCCAGCGTGGCGCGGGCACGGGCGCACTCGACGGCGAGCGCGAGCAGGTTGTTCTCGATGCTGGCGGGCGCAGCGGCACCATCGCGCAGCGCCTTGAGCGCGGCCTGACAAGCCGCCTCGTCACGCTCCGCCTTCATCTTGTTGATGCGGGCGATCTGGCCTTCGCGGACCTTGGCGTTGTCCACTTCCAGCGTTTCCAGCAGGTCTTCGCTGGCAAGGCGGTACTTGTTGACGCCGACGATCACGTCGTCGCCACGGTCCACGCGCGCCTGACGGGCAGCGGCAGCAGTCTCGATCATCGCCTTGGGCCAACCGGCGGCGACGGCCTTGGCCATGCCGCCCTCCGCCTGCACGCGTTCGATGATCTCCCAGGCCTGGTCGACCAGCTGCTGCGTCAGCGATTCAATGTAGTAGGACCCACCCAGCGGATCGACCACATTGCACATGCCGGTCTCTTCCTGGATGATGATCTGCGTGTTGCGCGCAATGCGGGCCGAGAAGTCAGTCGGCAGCGCGATCGCTTCGTCCAGTGCGTTGGTGTGCAGCGACTGGGTGCCGCCCAGCATCGATGCCATCGCCTCGATCGTGGTGCGGATAACGTTGTTGTAGGGGTCCTGCTCCTGCAAGCTCACGCCCGAAGTCTGGCAGTGCGTGCGCAGCATCTTCGACCGCTCGTCCTTGGCGCCAAGCTCCGTCATCACCCGGTGCCACAGCACGCGCGCGGCGCGCAGCTTGGCCACTTCCATGAAGAAGTTCATGCCGATGGCGAAGAAGAACGACAGGCGGCCCGCGAACTTGTCGATATCGAGGCCCGATGCCACCCCGTACTTCACGTATTCCGCGCCGTCCGCGATGGTGAAGGCCAGTTCCTGCACCTGCGTCGCCCCGGCTTCCTGCATGTGATAGCCGGAAATCGAGATCGAGTTGAACTTCGGCATCTCGCGGCTGGTGTAGCCGAAAATGTCCGAAATGATCCGCATGCTCGGCTCGGGCGGGTAGATGTAGGTGTTGCGGACCATGAACTCCTTGAGGATGTCGTTCTGGATGGTCCCGTCGAGCAGCTTGCGGTCAACGCCCTGCTCCTCACCGGCGACGATGAAGAAGGCCAGGATCGGGATCACCGCGCCGTTCATCGTCATCGAGACCGACATCTTGTCGAGCGGAATGCCGTCGAACAGGATCTTCATATCCTCGACGGAATCGATGGCGACGCCGGCCTTGCCCACGTCACCCACGACGCGCGGGTGATCGCTGTCATAGCCGCGATGGGTGGCAAGGTCGAAGGCGACCGAAAGGCCCTTCTGACCCGCCGCAAGGTTGCGGCGATAGAAGGCGTTCGATTCCTCGGCGGTGGAGAAACCCGCGTACTGGCGGATGGTCCAGGGACGACCGGCATACATCGAGGCGCGCACGCCGCGCGTGAACGGCGCGAAGCCGGGAAGGCCGGGATCGACGGTCACGTCCTCTGCGGTGTAGAGCGGCTTCACCGCAATACCCTCGGGCGTGTTCCAGGTCAGGTCTTTACCCTTGACCTCCTTGTCGGCGGCTGCCTTCCAGTCGTTGACGTCTGCCATCTTCGTTTCCTCTGCCTCCTCTCCCGCCTGCGGGAGAGGATACGTAGGCTTGGCAGCTTGCTGCCTAGCCGGAGTTGGTGTGGGCTGTTCCGGACCCGCCGAAACCCACCCCACTGCGACTAGGGCCTGCTGCGCAGCCCCAAGTCTCGTTCCCCTCCCGCAAGCGGGCGGGGCAATGAAGTTCAATGTCCGCCTTTGGGCGCCTCTTTGGGCGTTTCCATAATCTCGGTAAGCTGACCGCCCATGTCCTTGGGGTGGACGAAGAAGATCAGCGTCCCGTGCGCGCCCACGCGCGGCTCACCCAGCACGCGCTTGCCCAGGCCTTCGAACCAGGCCTTGGCGGCGTGAATGTCCGGCACTTCGTAGCAGATGTGGTGCTGCCCCCCGAGCGGGTTCTTCTCCAGCCACTTGCCTACGGCCGAGTCCGGCACGGTCGGCTGGAGCAGTTCGATCTGCGTGCCTGCCGTGCCAGCCTCACCCGGCGTGTTGACGAAGCAGACGCGAACCTGCTGGCTTTCGAGCACGAACGGCTCGGTAATATCCGTGGCGCCCATCACGTCGCGATAGAACGCGATCGAGGCGTCAAGATCGGGCGTAGCGACGCCGATGTGGTTGAGACGACCCAGCTTCATTCAGCAAAAACCTTCAGTTGGGACATGAGCATCATACTTCCGACGAGGACCGGGAGAGCTGTGATCAAGACCAGCACCGCTCGGAACAGCTTCGGCCGTTCGCTTTCTGTCAGCCAATGTTCTACCCCGCTCCGTCCAATCTGCAGCCTTAACCGGCCGAGGCGTCGCATTTCCCATACCGTCAGCCAGCAGAGCGCCGTCAGGACGCCAAGGAAGAGCAACGCCTCCGTCACTGACTCAGGCCACGTTCTCAAGCACGAGGGCGATGCCCTGCCCGCCGCCGATGCACATGGTGACGAGGCCGTACTTCCCGCCCGTGCGCTTCAGCTCGTACATGCACTTGATCGCGAGCATCGTGCCGGTGGCTCCAACCGGGTGACCGATCGAAACGCCCGAACCGTTCGGGTTCACCTTCTCCGGATCGAAGCCCAGCACCTTGGAAACGGCGGCGGCCTGCGCGGCGAAAGCCTCGTTGCTCTCGATCACGTCGATCTGGTCGAGCGAGAGTCCGGCGCGCTTCAGTGCTATCGGAACCGCCTTGATCGGGCCTTCGCCCATGTAGGCAGGCTCGACACCGGCATGGCCCCAGGCGACGATCTTCGCCATTGGCTTCAGGCCGCGCTTCTCGACTTCGGACGCCGTCGCCAGCACCACGGCGGCGGCGCCGTCGTTGATGCCCGAGGCGTTGCCGGCGGTAACCGCGCCATCCTTCTTGAAGGCAGGCTTCATGCCGGCCAGCGTCTCGGCCGTGGTATCGGCGCGGACATGTTCATCGGTATCGAAGACGGTGACGCCCTTGCGGGTCTTCACTTCGATCGGAAGGATCTGGGCCTTGAAGCGGCCTTCCGCGATGGCGCGGGCGGCACGCTGGTGGCTGGTCGCGGAGAGCGCATCCATGTCCTCACGGGTGACGCAGTGGCGCTCCGCCACGTTCTCCGCCGTGATGCCCATGTGGTAGCCGCCGATGGCGTCCGAAAGGCCGACCGTCAGCGCGTCTTCCTGCGTGTTGGCGCCCATCTTCTTGCCCCAGCGCACGCCATGGTCGTGATAGGGCACGTTCGACATCGATTCCGCGCCGCCGGCAACGGTGATCCCCGCCTCGCCCAGCTTCATCATCTGCGCGGCCGAGACGATCGCCTGCACGCCCGATCCGCACAGGCGGTTGAGCGTCAGCGACGGCACTTCGAACGGCACGCCGGCATTGATGCCGATAACGCGGCTGAGCATCTCATCCTTGCCGCTGGTGGGCATGACCTGGCCGATGACGATATGGCCGACGTCCTCAGGCGAAACGCCCGCGCGGCTTAGAGCCTCGGTCACGACCTTGCCGCCGAGGTCGGACGGCATGAACGATTTCAGCGAACCGCCGAAGTCACCGACTGCCGTGCGCACGCCGCTGACGATGTAGATGTCTTCAAGACCAGCCATCATCCGTTCCCCAATTTCCACCAGATCAGTCCGGCAAGTACGCCCAGACCGCCCAGAAAGTTCATTGCCACGGCGAAGCCGAACATCGTCGTGCCTCGCTCGAATTCATCGTCGTTCAGGAACTGCAACGGAATTCGTACAGTCCCTTCACGTATTCCTCGAACCCCGTTCCAGAGGAATGTCCCGGCGATGCCCGTTAAAAGGATGACCGGCCAGACATCGAGGAAATCCAAAGTCACAGCGGAATGTTGTCGTGCTTCTTCCAGGGGTTTTCGAGGCTCTTGGTCCGCAGCTTGCGCAGACCCAGCGCGATGCGCTTGCGGGTCGAGTGCGGGTAGATCACCTCGTCGATGTAGCCCCGGCTCGCCGCCACAAAGGGATTGGCGAAGCGGTCTTCGTATTCCTTGGTCTTCTCGGCGATGCCCTCGGGCGAGAGGCCGCGGAAGATGATCTCCACTGCGCCCTTGGCGCCCATCACCGCGATTTCGGCGGTGGGCCAAGCGTAGTTGAGGTCGCCGCGAAGGTGCTTGGACGCCATAACGTCGTAAGCGCCGCCATAGGCCTTGCGGGTGATCACGGTGATCTTCGGCACGGTCGCCTCAGCATAGGCGAACAGCAGCTTGGCGCCGTGCTTGATGATGCCGTTGTGCTCCTGATCGGTGCCCGGCAGGAAGCCCGGAACGTCCACGAAAGTGATGATCGGGATGTTGAAGGCATCGCAGAAGCGCACGAAACGCGCGGCCTTCTTGGACGAGTTGATGTCCAGCACGCCTGCCAGCACCATCGGCTGGTTGGCGACGACGCCCACGGTCTTGCCCTCGATCCGGCCGAAACCGACGATGATGTTGCCGGCATGCAGCGGCTGAACCTCGAAGAAGTCACCCTCGTCGAGGGTCTTCTTGATCACCTCATGCATGTCGTAAGGCTGGTTGGCCGAAGGCGGGATCACCGTATCCAGGCTTTCCTCAGCGCGATCCCACGGATCGGCGCAAGGACGCTCGGGCACTTCCTCACGATTGTTCAGTGGCAGGAAATCGAAGAAATCGCGCGCTGCCAGCAGCGCCTCGATATCGTTTTCCAGCGCGAGGTCGGACACCGAGGTCTTGCTGGAATGCGTGATCGCGCCGCCCAGTTCTTCCTGCGTGACGACTTCGTTGGTGACGGTCTTCACCACGTCCGGTCCGGTGACGAACATGTACGAGCTGTCCTTCACCATGAAGATGAAGTCCGTCATCGCCGGCGAATAGACCGCGCCGCCCGCGCAGGGCCCCATGATCAGCGAAAGCTGCGGCACCACGCCTGAGGCGAGCACGTTGCGCTGGAACACTTCGGCATAACCGCCGAGCGAGGCCACGCCTTCCTGGATGCGTGCACCGCCGGAGTCGTTCAGGCCGATCACCGGCGCGCCGACCTTCATCGCATTGTCCATCAGCTTGCAGATCTTCTGCGCGTGACGGTGCGAGAGCGAACCGCCGAACACGGTGAAGTCCTGGCTGAACACGAAGACGAGGCGGCCGTTGATGGTGCCCGATCCGGTGACGACGCCGTCGCCGGGGATCTTCTGGCTTTCCATGCCGAAATCGGTGCAGTCATGTTCGACGTAGAGGTCGAATTCCTCGAAGCTATCCTCATCGAGCAGGATATCGAGGCGTTCGCGCGCGGTCAGCTTGCCCTTGGCATGCTGCGCGGCGATGCGCTTCTCACCACCACCCAGCTTTGCTGCGGCGCGGCGGTTCTCCATTTCGGCGATATTGGCTGACATCCGTTATCCCTTGCAATGACCCCGGCCTTCCTCTGGCCGTTCGGCGCGAATTTGCTGTGACTGCTAAGGCAGGTCGAACGCCTCAGGTCAATAGTTTTAATCGCTCGGTTAAATGGTAGGAGTAATGATCTGGCGGCAAATCCGCCCCACCGATGGATCGACACCGCCCTGCCGATGAAATGGCGCAATTTAGCGATTCATTCGCGCGGACGATGCCCAAAACGGAAAAGCCCGGACGCCGCTTGGGAATAGCGGCATCCGGGCTTTCTACACTCCCGCGCGGACGCGGTTGCGACAATTGCATTCGGGACGGGCCGTCAAAACCCGCCTCCGGATCACTTCATCAGCACAAGCTCTTCCGACATGGTCGGGTGGACGGCGACGGTGGCATCGAAATCGGCCTTGGTCAGCCCAGCCTTCACCGCGATCGCGGCGGCCTGGATGATCTCAGGCGAATCCGGGCCGATCATGTGCAGCCCCAGCACGCGGCCCGTGTGCGCCTCGCAGACCATCTTGTAGAGCGAACGTTCGTTGCGATGGGCGACCACGTTCTTCATCGGGCGGAAATCGCTCGTGTAGATTTCCACCTCGCCGTACTGCTGGCGCGCCTGCGCCTCGGTCAGCCCCACCGCGCCGATCGGCGGATGGCTGAACACGGCCGAGGGGATGCACGAATAGTCCACCGTCGTCGGCTTGCCGCCGAACACGGTATCGGCAAAGGCATGGCCTTCGCGGATCGCCACCGGGGTCAGCTGCACGCGGTTGGTCACGTCGCCCACGGCGTAGATGTGGTCGACGCTGGTCTTCGAATATTCGTCGACCACGATCGCGTTCTTGTCGTCCAGTTCGACGCCGACGTTGTCCAGCCCCAGCCCTTCGACATTGGGCACGCGGCCGGTCGCGAACATCACGCAGTCCACTTCCAGCGGATCGTGATTGGTCATCGAGACCGTCAGCGAGCCGTCGGCGTTCTTCTCGATCCCGCGGAAGTCCGCGTTGAAGCGGAAGTCGATGCCCTTGGCGAGCGAGATCTGCAGCAGGCGGTCGCGCAGCTGCTCGTCATAGCCGCGCAGCAGCGCGTCGGAGCGGTTGATCAGCGTCACCTTGGCGCCGAATTCGTTGAAGATGCCGGCGAACTCGTTGGCGATATAGCCGGCGCCGGCGATCAGGATGCGCTTGGGGATCGCGTCGAGGTGGAACGCCTCGTTCGAGGTGATGCCCAGTTCGTGGCCCGGGCAGCTCGGTATCAGCGGACGCGCGCCGGTGGCGATCAGGATCACCTTGGCGGTCTTCTTCTCGCCGCTGGACAGCGTGATCTCATGCGGGCCGGTGATCACTGCACGCTCGTGGAAGATCTCCACCTTGTTGTTCGAAAGCGTCTGCGTGTAGAGCCCGTTCAGCCGATCGACGTCGCCCAGCACGTTGTCGCGCAGCTTCAGCCAGTCGAACTTCGCTTCCGGAATGTCCCAGCCGAAGTGCTTGGCGTCTTCCAGATCCTCGGCAAAGTGCGCGCCGTAGACGAGCATCTTCTTGGGCACGCAGCCACGGATCACGCATGTACCGCCGACCCGGAACTCCTCCGCCACCGCCACGCGCGCACCGTGCGCCGCCGCGATCCGGCTCGCACGCACGCCGCCCGATCCGGCGCCGATGGTGAAGAGGTCGTAGTCGAATTCGGACATGCGGCTTGCTCCTATGCACCCCGTCCGGGGGCGTAACCCTATGCCCCGTCCAGGGGCGGGGCGCATATGGGGCATGGGCGCACATATTGCCAACCTGCGATTTGCGCATGGCGGCAGGAACAATCGGAAACGGATCGTCGAAATCGGCTCTCCGCTGGACGCAGACTCATTGTCAACTTTTTTGGTTGAGTTTATAGGAGTCGCATCGCCCGCCGTCTCCCCTTCCGGCGGGCGCCCTTTTGGGAGAAGACAGATGGCACTGACGCAATCCGCTGCGGCCCCTGCCGAAAAGCCTCTCATCCTGCTCATCCCGGGCCTTGACGGCAGCGGACCAGGCCACTGGCAACGCCGCTGGGCGGATGAGATGGAAGATGCCCAGATGGTCGACCTCGGCCTGTGGGAAAAGCCGCATCGCAACACCTGGATCAATCGGCTGAACCTTGCCGTGCAACGCGCGGGACGGCCGGTGGTGCTGGTGGCACACAGCCTTGGCTGCCTGCTGACGGCATGGTGGGCCAAGTTCGAACAGCCCGGCTGGTCGAGCCCGGTAATCGGCGCCCTGCTGGTCGCCCCGCCGGAAGTGGACTTCTTCCCGCGCGACGATCGGCTGAACGGCTTCGCACCGACGCCGGCCGATGGGCTGCCCTTCCCGTCCATCCTCGTCGCCAGTCGCAACGATCCGTGGATCGGTTTCCCGACGGCCAAGCTGCTCGCCAAGCAGTGGGGCAGCGAGTTCGAGGATGCGGGCGATGCCGGCCACATCAATGCCGATTCGAAGATCGGCAGCTGGGAGGATGGCAAGCGCCTGCTCCACCGCCTGATGAACACCCGGCCGGAGGCAGCGACACCGCACATCCTCAACAATGGCGATTGGTCGGAAGGCCTCGAATACCGATCCTGACCGGCACATCGCCCAAATAACGAAAGCCGGAGGCGCGGCCCGCGCCCCCGGCTTTTCATTTACCGTCAGGCCGACCTTACTTGATGCCGGCCAGCGACAGCAGCGCCTCGGTCGAAGGGTCGAACGAAGTATCGCCCTGCTCGATCTGCTTGGCGATTTCCTTGCCCAGTTCGACGCCGAACTGATCGAACGGGTTGATGCCCATCAGCACGGCATTGGCGAAAGTGCGATGTTCGTGGAACGCGATCAGCGCGCCGAACGTGGCGGGGCTGACTTCATCGAGCAGGATCGTGGCCGAGGGACGATCGCCCGGATAGGCGCGCGCCGGATCCTCGCTGGCCTTGCCGGCCATCAGCGCCGCGCCCTGCGCGAAGCAGTTCGACAGCAGGATACGATGATGCGCCGGGTTCAGATCATCGCCCGGTCCGATCGCGGCGATGAAGTCCACCGGCACGATGTTGGTGCCCTGATGCAGCAGCTGGAACACGGCATGCTGCGCATCCGTACCCACGCCGCCCCAGGTGATCGGCGCAGTCGGCCCATCGACCGGCGTACCGTCCACCTTCACGCTCTTGCCGTTCGATTCCATCTCCAGCTGCTGGAGATAGTCCGGCAGCAGCTTCAGGCGTTCGTCATAGGCGAACACGCCGCGCGTCTGACAGCCGCGCAGGCGGGTGTAGTACTGGTCCGCGAAAGCGGCGCGCAGCGGCAGGTTGGCAAGGCCATCGGTATCGCGGAAATGCGCGTCCATCGCCGCTGCCCCGTCAAGGAACTCGGCAAAATCCGGCCAGCCGAGCGCCATGGCCACCGGGAACCCGATCGAGGACCACAGCGAATAGCGCCCGCCGACGCTCTCGGAGAACGGCAGGATGCGCGTTTCGTCCACGCCCCATTCGATCGCCTTGTCCGGCGCGGCCGTCAGCGCGACGACGCGGCCGTAAGGATCCTCCACGCCGTTCTCCCGCAGCCAGGCGATCGCGCTTTCGGCATTGGTCATCGTCTCGATTGTAGTGAAGGTCTTGGAGGCAACCGCCAGCATCGTGGTGGCCGGATCGCACTTCGCAAAAGCGGCTTCCAGCGCGCAACCGTCGATGTTGGAGACGACTTGCACGTTCACCATTGCCCCGTCGCGCGCCAGCGCGTCGATCGCGAGCGCCGGGCCCAGCGCCGAGCCGCCGATGCCGATGTGGATCAGGTGCTTCACCTCACCCATGGCGCCGCGATGGATGGCTTCCACGATGGCGGCCATGCGGTGGTGATATTCGGCGGCGAGAGCCACGCTTTCCTCACTGCCGACGCCGCGCTGCGCGGTGTGTTCGGCGGCGCGGCCTTCGGTGGGATTGACGATCTCGCCATTGAACAGCGCGGCGCGGCGGCCCTCGAAGTCCATCGCTTCGGTCAGTTCCAGGAACGCGGCGACGTGCGCAGCGTCGAGATGCGTCTTCGACCAGTCGAACCGCATGCCGCAATCGGCTTCGATATCGCTGGCCTCAAAATGCGTGGCGAAGGTCTCCAGGCGGTCGGGATCGGCAGCAAAAAGCTCCTTCAGGCTCGGCTTGGGAAGGCTCTCCAGCTTGTTCCACACCGCTTTGCTCATGCCTTGTTCCCTTCGTTACGTTTGCGGCCAGATCCGCCGCCGACACTGCGCCTGAAAGCGCGGCCAAATTCGCGGGCCGCGTTATGCATGGCGGGCCCGTTCAGGCCAAGGGGCATTGTTGCAGACCAATCGGCCTGAAAGATGACGATTTTGGTCGATCCACATGGGGTATCCGGCGGGATTGCGCTTGACGGGAGCGCGCGCGCGCAACAAGGGTCGGCGCATGAGCGAAACCGACACAGCGGCCCCGGCCCCGTCATCCGCAAACCCCGCCTCCGGCTCCGGACAAAACCCGGCGACCAACCGCGACAAGCATTCAGGCCAACCCGCCAAGAAGGATGAGAGTTTCCTCTCCTTCCTGTTCTGGCTGGTGCTGGGCGTGGTGGTGCTGCGCAGCTTCATCATCTCGCCCTTCAACATTCCCAGCGAATCGATGCTGCCGCGGCTGCTGAACGGGGACTATCTGTTCGCGTCGAAGTGGTCCTACGGCTATTCGAAGTACTCGCTGCCGTTCAGCCTGCCGCTGATCCCCGGCCGCGTCTTCGCCAGCCAGCCCGCACGCGGCGACGTGGTGATCTTCAAGGCGCCCCCGGGCAACGACGTGGACTACATCAAGCGCGTGATCGGCCTTCCCGGTGACGAAGTGCAGGTGAAGGGCGGCCAGGTCTGGATCAACGGCAAGGCCGTGCCGCGCGTGAAGCAGCCCGATTTCGCGCTGCCGGTCACGCCCAATACCCATTGCTACGCCCCGGAATTCGAAGGCACGGACGCCAAGGGCGGCCCGGTCTGCAATTATCCGCAGTACCGCGAGACGCTGCCGAACGGGAAGAGCTACAACGTGCTCGACCTTGGCCACACGCCGCAGGACGATACCGGCGTCTACGTCGTTCCCGAAGGCCACATGTTCCTGATGGGCGACAACCGCGACAACTCGCTGGACAGCCGCTTCCCCGCCGTGGAAGGCCAGGGCATCGGCATCGTCCCGCAGGACAACCTGGTCGGCAAGGCCGCCATCATGATGTTCTCCACAGACGGTTCGGCGAACTGGTTCCTCCCCTGGACCTGGTTCACCGCCGCGCGCTGGAGCCGCATCGGGAGCATTATTTGAGTGATTGACGCGCAGGACCGCGCCTTCATCGCCGCAGTCGCGGGGGCTGAGCCCGCCGACGAGGCCCTTTGGGCCGCTGCCCTTACCCACGGCAGCACAGGCGAGAAGCGCAATTACGAACGACTGGAATTTCTCGGCGACCGGGTGCTTGGGCTCTCGGTCGCCGAATGGCTCTATCAGAACAGCGAGGAAGCCGAAGGCCGCCTGTCGCAGCGCCTGAACGCGCTGGTCGCCCGCACCACCTGCGCGCAAGTGGCGCGCGGGATCGAACTTGGCCCGCGCATGCGCCTGGGCAAACAGGCGCGCGACGATGGCGGGCAGGACAGCGACAATATCCTGGGGGACGTGATGGAAGCGCTGATCGGCGCCTGCTTCATCGAACACGGCTTCGATGCGGCGCGCGCCATGGTGCGCAACCTCTGGGGCGAAGCGATGCAGGGCAAGGCCGGCAAGCGCAAGCATCCCAAGTCCGCCCTGCAGGAATGGGCCGCCGGCAACCGCCGTCGCATGCCCGAATACAAGCTGGTCGAGCGCTCCGGCCCCGACCATGCCTCGCAATTCACTGTCGAGGTATCCATTCACAACGTCGGCTCTGCGCGCGCTGTCGCGAACTCAAAGCAGGACGCGGAAACGCGCGCGGCCGAGGAATTCATGAGGAAATTCGGATGACCGAGACATGCGGTCTCGTCGCCGTGATCGGCGCGCCCAACGCGGGCAAGTCTACGCTGGTCAACGCACTGGTCGGCCAGAAGGTCGCCATCACTTCGGCCAAGGCCCAGACCACCCGCGCACGCCTGCTGGGCATTGCGCTGGAAGGTGAAACGCAGATCATTCTGGCCGACACCCCCGGCATCTTCGCGCCCAAGCGCCGGCTTGACCGCGCGATGGTCGCCGCCGCCTGGGAAGGCGCGCAGGAGGCCGATGCGGTGCTGCTGGTGGTCGATCCCATCAAGAAGCGCCGGCATGAGCTGGAACCGCTGCTGGAAGCGCTGGCCACCCGCCCCGAACGCAAGATCCTGGTGATCAACAAGGTCGATGCCGGTGCCAAGGAACCGCTGCTGGTGCTGGCGCAGGAACTGACCGGCAAGGTCCAGTTCGACGAAGTGTTCTTCGTCTCCGCGCTTTCCGGCGACGGCGTGCCCGAACTGAAGACGCATCTTGCCAAGCTGATGCCCGAAGGCCCCTGGCACTATCCGGAAGATCAGGTTTCCGACGCCAGCGAACGCCTGCTGGCCTGCGAAATCACGCGCGAGCAGCTCTATCGCCAATTGCACGAGGAACTGCCCTACGATGCCGCCGTGCGTCCCGAAGCGTACGAGCAGCGCAAGGACGGTTCGGTGGAAATCCGCCAGCAGATCGTCGTCACCCGCGACAACCAGCGCGCCATCGTGCTGGGCAAGGGCGGCGCCAAGATCAAGGCCATCGGCGAGGCTGCACGCAAGGAACTAACCGAAGTGCTGGGCCAGAAGGTTCACCTCTTCCTCCACGTGAAGGTAGAGGAAAACTGGGCCGACGCGCGCGATATCTATGAAGAAATCGGGCTGGACTGGGTGAAGTAATGCCCAGCATCCGGTTCTCCACGCTCGCCGCGACGGCGATCGCGCTCTGCTGCGCCATGCCCGTGGCGCAGGCGCAGACAGTCAAGGCCGATATCGGCGCACAGGTAGAGGAAACGCTGGCCGGCCAGCGTTATGTCGCCATCGGATCGTCCTTCGCGGCCGGTCCGATGCTGCCCCCAGCCAAGCCCGGCGGGCCGGCACGCTGCGGACAGAGCCAGAACAACTACCCCTCCCTGCTGGCCGAACGCTTCGGGATGGTGCTGACCGACCGTTCGTGCTCCGGCGCGACGACCGACAACGTGCTGGGCCCCTGGGGCGACATCCCGCCGCAGATCAACGCCGTCACGGCGCAGACCCGCCTTGTCACGCTGACCATTGGCGGGAACGACCTCAACTACGTCGGCAACCTGTTCAACGCCTCCTGCGCCTATCGCGCGAAGCAGTCGCTGGCAGCGGGCGGCAAGCCCCGCCCCTGCGGCGCGGTGAAAGTGCCGACCGAGTACGACTACGCGCGCGATGAAATGCAGCTGATGGAGATTGCGCGGCGCGTGCGCACGCAGGCTCCACGCGCGCGCATCGTCTTCGTCCAGTACCTGACGCCGCTGCCCGCGCCCGGCAAGCTTTGCATGGACACCCCGGTCAGCGAGGAGCACGCCGCGATCATCCGCCAGATCGGCGTGCGTCTGGCCGATATAACCACCCGCGTCGCCTCCGCAAACGGAGCGCTGCTGGTGGAGATGAACCAGTCTTCCGCCGTGCATACCCCGTGCGATACCGTGCCCTGGCTGATCGGCTCTCCCGATGGCTATGACGGCCGCCTAGGCTTGCAATGGCACCTGAACTTCGCGGGCATGGAAGCCACCGCGAACGATATCGCCTGGTGGCTGATGCGCACCGGCGTGAAGCCGGTAAAGCCCAACCTGCTGCCGCAGATCGCACCGGCACCGGCGCCACTGGTAACGCCGCCGCCGGTTCCCCCGGTCAAGCCCGTGCCCACGTCGACAGCGTCCGGCACGCGCAACCGCCGCTAGAGCGTTTTCTAATCAGGTGAGATCACCTGATGACTCGAAAAACGCGGGAAACCAAAAACTTAGAGTGGCTTGCCGCTAGACCCGTTCCGCCAGCCTCCACCGCGCGAGGCTGGCGAGAGCGGCCACGCCTGCCAGCACCGCACAGGCCAGCATCGGCACCGGCCCTTCCCCCAGGCCGAGCGAGAGCGTCACCCCCACCAGCGCCGCGCCCAGCGTCTGCCCGAACAGCCGTCCGGTAGCCAGCAATCCGCCCGCCGCCGCCGCCCGCTCACGCGGGGCATTGCCCACGATCATGCGCGCGTTGGGTGAGAAGAACAGCGAAAAGCCCAGTGCGGCAACCACCAGCCGCCACGCCACCCCGGCCACGCCCGCGTCGTCCGGCAGGAAGGCCATGAAGCAGAGGCCGGCAACGGCGATCACCATTCCGATCAGCCCCATGATCGATGGTGAAGCATGGTCGGACAGCCAGCCGGCCACCGGCGCCACTACCAGCATCGTCAGCGGGAACGGCAGCACCATCAGGCCCACCTCCTGCGGTGTGTAGCCCATGCCCTGCTCCAGCCGGAATGGCAGCGCCACGATCAGCGCAGCGGATCCCACGAAGGCCGCAATCGCCGCGACAGTCGAAAGGCCGATCGCCGGCATCGCCAAGAGATCGACCGGAAAGACCGGGTTCGCCTGTCGCTGTTCCCGCCATGCCAGCAGAAGCGCCGATCCCAGACCGGCCAAGGCGATCGCGATGCCCACGGCCACCCTGCCGCCATGCGCGGCCATCTCGATACCGCCGATCAGCATCGCGAAACTCGCCGCGCTCCAGAGGCCCGATCGCCAGTCGAACGGCGTAGCGCCCCGCACCGGATCGGGCAGGAACCGGCCGATCAGCAGGGAAATCAGCGCCAGCGGTACCGCCGCCACGAAGACCCAGCGCCAGTCGGCATGGGCAACGATCAGGCCGCCCAGAACCGGCGCCACGGCATTCGAACTGGCGACGATTACGGAATTGATACCCAGTCCGCTGCCAAGGCTGGCCTTGGAGTAGATCTGCCGGATCAGCGCCGCCGAAACGCTCATCGCCATGCCCGCGCCGAACGCCTGCCCGGCCCTGACGATCAGCAATACCGGCAGCGAATGCGCCAGAAAGGCAAGGGCGGAAGCCGCCATGAAGATGATCTGGCCGGCCTGATAGACACGCCTTAGGCCCAGCCGCTCGCCCAGATTGGCGAAAGGCAGCAGCGCCATCACCATGACCAGCTGGTAGACGGTAACGACATTCACAACCACGCCCTGCTCGACGCCAAGATCCCGCGCGATCGTCGGCAAGGCGACATTGGCGATGGTGCCGTCCAGCACGAACAGTGATGTGCCGAAGGAGATCGCGACGATGGCCCACAGCCTGCGCGGCATCGCGAGACCCGTATCCGGAATGACCGCTTCCCCCATCGCGGGAGCCGATACCGCTTCTTCGTCTCGCACTTGCAACATGATCTGACCAACGCCTCAAGACCGGATTCGTCGCAAGTCCGGCACGGTAAGAAATTGTCGCAGGCGGTTTCGCGAAAGCAAGCTGCTGATTCCGCGCCGCCGCAACGTCTCGAAAATGCCATGTTCGACTTGCATGACGCGCAGGCGACAAAATCGCCCCCATCCATGCGGGCTTGAGGAACGAGAAGGGTCGAGCATGATCGCTGCAGCCGGGCGCCTCCTTGCCCGAACGGGACAGGCTGTGCGCCCCCGTGGCGGAACCGCCATCGGATCGCCCACGCTCTATCTCGTCGTCGGTTTCGTGCTGCGCTTGATGATGCTGGGCAAGCCGGCGTTCCAGTCGGACGAGCAGTTCTACCTCCTCGTCGGCCAGCGCATGGCTCAGGGCGCCCTGCCCTTCGTGGACATCTGGGACCGCAAGCCCTGGGGCCTTTTCGCGATCTATCGCGGCGTCTACCTGCTGCCGTTCGATCCGGTGCTGACGTACCAGATACTGGGCCTTGCCTGCTCGGTGCTGACCGCGCTGGTGATAGAACGGATGGCGCGCTGGATCGCCTCGCCGCGCGCCGCGCAGGCCGCCGGGCTGGTCTACCTGCTGTGGCAAGTCGTGTTCAATGCCGCGCTGGGGCAGGCGCCGGTGTTCTACAACCTGCCGGTGGTGGTGGCTGCGCTGCTGGTCATCGAAGCCTGCCAGCGGCGCGGCGATCCGCTGCTATGGCGCCGCGCGCTGCTGCCGATGCTGCTGCTCGGCCTGGCGATGCAGATCAAGTACACCGTGATGTTCGAAGGGATCGGTTTCGGCCTGCTGCTGCTTGCACGTGGGCGTTCCGACGGTTGGGGGGCGCCACGCCTTGCCGGAACCGCCGCGCTATGGCTGCTGGCCGCGCTGCTGCCGACCATGGCCGTAGCGGCCGGCTATGCCTTGCTCGGCCATCTCGACGCCTTCATCCAGAGCAACTTCCTGTCGATCTTCGGCCGGGCGACCGACCACGCCGACGCCTATACCCAGCTTGCCAAGGAAGTGCTGGCGATGACGCCCTTCACGCTGGCCATCCTGCTGGCGCCGCATCGCCTTTCGCCGATGCGCGGGGAGCGCCCCGCGACGCTGCCCGCCCTGCGCATATGGGCGATCTTCGCGATCGCCGGGTTCCTGGCATTCGGGACGTGGTATGATCACTACCTCGGCCCGGTGCTGGTGCCGCTGTCGATTTTGGCGGCCCCAGCCCTAGCCCGCGTGCGCAAGGGGGAGCGCTGGTACGGCCAGTTGCTAGTCGGCCTGGGTCTGATCGGCGCCGTGCTCGTCCCGGCATTCCAGGTGCGCGAAAAAGGGGACGCGGAGGACTTCACCGCGGTGAGCGACCTCATCGCCCGCGAACTGCACGGACGCTGCCTCTATGTCTACGAAGGGGACAGCGCGCTCTACCGCACGACCAACGCCTGTATCCCGACGCGCTTTGCCTATCCCAGCCACCTCAACGCCATGAACGAGGCGGCGGCGCTGGGTGTGGATGCGGCGGCCGAAGTCGCGCGGGTGTTCGACAGCCGGCCGGGCGTGATCGTGAAGGCCGAATCCGGCCGCCCCAACCTGCCCAACCTGACGACGCGCGCGCTGGTCGAAAAGCGGCTGGCCGAGAGTTACGAGCGTTATGCCGGCGTAACCCTCGGCACCCGAAAATACGGGCTCTACCGCCTCAAGCTTTAATCAGCGCGGCCTGATCAGCGCGCCTTGGCGATCGAGAAGCCGTGCTGGCGCGCGGCGTCCTTGGTCGATTCCTCGGTGCGGTTGAGGGCCTTGGCGATCTCCTTCAGACCCTTGCCCTTTCCGGCAAGGGTCTGGAGCTTCTGAAGCTCTTCGGGCTTCCAGGGCTGCTTGTGCTTGGCGATCTTGTCGCTCATTCGGCGGCCTCCTTCTTCGCGGCCTTCTTGGCAGGAGCCTTCTTGGCTGCGGGCTTCTTTTCGGCCGTCTTGGCGGCGCCGTCCTTCTTCGCGGCGGCCTTCTTCGGCGCGGCCTTCTTGGCAGGCGCCTTCTTCTTGCCCTTGGCGGGGCCCTTGGCAGCCTTCGCGTCGATCAGCGCGATCGCCTGCTCGGCGGTCAGATCCTCAGGCTTCTGATCGCGCGGCAGCGTGGCATTGGTGGTGCCGTCGGTCACGTAAGGCCCATAACGGCCCGCCATCACCTTGATCTCGCCCGCCGTCGTCGGATGGGCGCCCAGTACCTTGATCGGCTCCGCCTTGGCGCGCGCGCCGGCACCGCCACGGTTGGCGGCATCGGCCAGCATCGAGACCGCCGCGTTCATGCCGGTCTCGAACACTTCGGCCGTGTTGCGCAGGCGCGCATATTTGCCGTCATGCGCCAGATACGGCCCATAGCGACCGATGCTGGCGGTAATGTCGTTGCCGGTTTCCGGGTGCGGACCGATCGTGCGCGGCAGGCTGAGCAGCTTGATGCCCCATTCCAGCGTCAACTCGTCGATATCCTTCGGGATCGACGCACGCTTGGCTTCCTTGCCCTCGCCCAGCTGGATGTAGGGACCGAAACGGCCGGTGCGGCGCACGATCTCCAGACCCGTTTCCGGATCCTTGCCCAGCGCCTCGTCCTCGCCGCCGCCATCGGCGCTGCCGCCGGGCTGCGCGAACTTGCGCGTGTACTTGCACTCCGGATAGTTCGAGCAGGCGACGAAGGCGCCATAACGGCCGCCGCGCAGCGACAGGCGACCCTCTCCGCACTTGGGGCAGAGGCGCGGATCAGTGCCGTCGGCCTTCGGCGGGAACAGGTAGTCGGACAGGAACTCGTCCAGCGCCTCGGTCACTTCCGAGGGCTTCTTTTCCATCACTTCGTCCGACTTCGGCTTGAAGTCGCGCCAGAACGCTTCGAGCAGCGCCTTCCATTCCTGGCGGCCGCCGGAAACGTCGTCCAGCTCGTCCTCCATGCCCGCCGTGAATTCGTAGGCGACATAGCGCTGGAAGAAGCGTTCGAGGAACGAGGTCAGCAGACGGCCCGATTCCTCGGCGAAGAAGCGGTTCTTCTCGGTGCGAACGTAGTTGCGGTCCTTGATGACCTGGATCGTCGCCGCGTAAGTCGACGGGCGGCCGATGCCGAGTTCTTCCAGGCGCTTGACCAGGCTCGCTTCCGAATAGCGCGGCGGCGGCTGGGTGAAATGCTGTTCGGCAGTGACGTCCTTCTTCGCCGGCATGTCGCCGGACTTCATGAACGGCAGCAGGCCCGAATCGTCGTCGTCCGACTTGTTGTCCTGGCCCTCTTCATAGACCGCCAGGAAGCCGGGGAACTTCACGACCTGTCCGGTCGCGCGCAGTTCGTTCTGGCCGGTGCCGTCGCGCAGAGTAACGGTGGTACGCTCCAGCGCCGCGGAGGCCATCTGGCTGGCCATCGCGCGCTTGAAGATCAGGTCGTAGAGGCGGCCCTCGTCACCCGAACCATAACGGTCCTTGGTGAAGTCGGTCGGGCGGATCGCCTCGTGCGCTTCCTGCGCGTTCTTCGCCTTGGTTTCGTAGTGGCGCGGCTTTTCGGGCAGATAGTGGCCAGAGAACCGGTCCGAAATCGCCGCACGAGCGGCCGAGATCGCGCTCGGGTCCATCTGCACGCCGTCGGTACGCATGTAGGTGATCGCGCCCGCTTCGTAGAGCGTTTGCGCCACGCGCATCGTCTGGCTGGCGGAGAAGCCCAGCTTGCGCGCGGCTTCCTGCTGCAGGGTCGAGGTGGTGAACGGCGGCTGCGGATTGCGCTTGTGCGGCTTGGTTTCCACCGACTCGACGCGGAAGGCGCCAGCCTCGACCGCGGCCTTGGCGCGCAGCGCGGTGCCCTCGTCACCGATGCTCAGGCGATCGAGCTTCTTGCCCTCGAACGTTACCAGACGCGTGGTGAAGTCGGTGCCGTCATGCGCCATCTGCGCGGCGACGGACCAGTATTCCTGCGGCGTGAACGCCTCGATCTCACGCTCGCGGTCGACGATCAGGCGCAGCGCCACGGACTGCACGCGGCCGGCCGACTTGGCGCCCGGCAGCTTGCGCCAGAGCACCGGCGACAGCGTGAAGCCGAACAGATAGTCCAGCGCGCGGCGGGCCAGATAGGCGTCGATCAGGTCCTGATCCAGCTCACGCGGCTGGGTCATCGCCTTGGTGACGGTTTCCTTGGTGATGGCGTTGAAGGTGACGCGCTGCACGTCCTTGGGCAGCGCCCGGCGCTTGGCCAGCAGTTCCTTCACGTGCCACGAAATCGCCTCTCCCTCGCGATCAGGGTCAGTCGCGAGGATCAGACGATCGGCTTCCTTGGCCGCGTCGGTGATGGCCTTCACCTGGCGCTGCTTGTCGCCATAGAGTTCCCAATCCATCTCGAAGCCCTCGTCCGGGCGGACCGAGCCGTCTTTCGGCGGCAGGTCGCGGACGTGCCCGTAACTGGCGAGGACCTTGTAGTCCTTGCCCAGGTACTTCTCGATGGTCTTGGCCTTGGCCGGCGATTCTACGATGACTAGCTGCATTCGTTACTCTTATAGCCCCTACGCGCGCGCTCCCACGCGGGCGCATGTGTGTACACGCATAGGGTGAGAAGCTTTGGGGCGCTTCGTCAAGCACCCCAATGCGACAAAGGCAAGTCAGGCGAAGACCGTTTCCAGTCCATGATGCGCCTCACCCACAGCGCGATAGGAGGCAACCGCCAGGACCCAGCCCGCCAGCGTGCCGCCGGTTATGGCAATATTGAGCAGCGCGTTCTGCCACCAGACCACTTTCGCCATGTCATCGCTGCCCATTACAACGGCGCTTATGATCGGCACGATGATGAGTATGCCAACGATCAGATAGCCAAACGCGATCGGCACCCAGCAGCCACGGGTCGCTTGCCAACTTGCCGACAGTGCCGAGCTTGCACGCTCGCCGTTCGCCACGACGAAAGCAGGCGCCAGTGCCCAGCGCGCAGCCAGGAAAAGCCCAGGTACCACCAGCAATATCGCCCCAAACAAGATGCACAGCCCCGATATGAGGTTCGCCCCGAACAGCGACCCGAACCGGCGGCGTTCCCCGGTCACTCCCAGCGCAACTTCAACAAAGATGTATTGCACGAAAACCGAAACCGCGATGCTCACAGGATTGGCAAGCACCGCAGAAACACGATCCGCCACCGTGTAGGCGGTTGATATCCCGACGAGCAGGCCGGCAAGCAGCCCGCCGTTCTCCCGGACGACCCGCCCGCATTCCTGCGCAAGATCACCAATCCCAAGCCTGATTTCAGCCATTATCTTCCCCCCAAAGATCCGTTACAGGTTCACCGCCGCAATGTAGGGCGATGTTCCTTCACGCCGGTTAACTCAAGCTCACCCTGCCCCCCGCATGCCGCAGGAGCCTGCCCCCGATCTCCAGCTCCATCAATTCCATCTGGACCGCCGAAGGACTGGCGCCGGACTGGCGGATGAGTTCGTCCACCGCGACGGGCGCGTTGGTCAGCAGATCGGCGATCCCGGTCGGCGACGCCTGTTCGATCGCTTCCGCCATCGGCAGCGGATCGGGTCTTTCCGCGCGGAAGGTCGAGCGCGGAACGCCGTCAAAATGGGTGATCAGCTCGATCACGTCCTCCACCGACTGCACGAGCATCGCCCCGTCGCGGATCAGCTGATTGCAGCCGTGCGAACGTGGATCGAGCGGCGAGCCGGGTATCGCCATCACCTCGCGCCCCATCTCGCCCGCCAGCCGCGCGGTGATCAGCGAGCCCGACTTGGGCGCCGCCTCCACCACCACGGTGCCCGCGGCAAGCCCGGCAATGATCCGGTTGCGGGTGGGAAAATGGCGCGCCAGCGGCTCGGTTCCAGGGGGCTGTTCGGCCAGGAGCAGGCCCTGCGTGGCAACGCGGTCCTGAAGCTCGGCGTGTTCGGGCGGGTACGTCACGTCGATACCGCAGGCGATCACGCCGATCGTCGCGCCGCCCGCCAGCGCGCCCTGATGGGCCGCGCCGTCGATCCCCCGGGCAAGGCCCGAGACGACGGTGTATCCCGCCTCGGCCAGGCCCAGCGAAAGCTCGCGCGCAAGACGCATCGCACCGGCAGAGGCATTGCGCGCGCCGACCATGGCGATGCATGGCCTGCTCATCAACGATGTGTCTCCCCGCAGGGTCAGGATCGGCGGGGCGCCCTCGCTCTGGGCCAGCAGGCGCGGGTATTCGGGGGAATCGTGGAAGAGGTAACTGGCGCCGGCCTTGCGGATGCGGGCCACTTCGGCCTCCACCAGCCGCTCCGGCGCGGCCTGATAGCGGCGACCGGCACGACCGGCGAGTTCGGGCAAGGCCTCCACCGCCGCCACGGCACTGCCGCAGCGGGCAAGAAGCTGGCGATAGGTGACGGGGCCGATATTGGGCGAGCGCAGCAGGCGAATGCGCGCAAACGCCTCTTCCTGCGAGAGCCTGGCCTTGCTGTCCCCCTCCGCCAGGCTCACGGTTTCTTGCTGCTCCCCACGCGGGGCTCGGTGCCGGCGCGAAGACGGCCGATGTTCTCCCGGTGCTGGAAGATCACGATGGCGGCGATCACCGCCAGCACGCCGGCGGCCTGCGTTTCACCCAGCAGCAGCGCGGCGACCGGCGCGATCGCCGCAGCCGTCATGCCGGCAACCGAACTGATCCGCACGATCAGCAGCAGGCCGATCCAGGTCAGCGCGTATGCCGCGCCGATCGGCCAGGCGAGGCCGAATGCCACACCGGCCGTCGTGGCCACGCCCTTGCCGCCCTTGAAGCCCAGCCAGACCGGGAAGCAATGGCCCAGAAACGCGCCCAGCGCGCCAAGCCAGGCGAAACCTGGCCAGAAATGCGCGGCGATCAGCACGGCGGCAAGGCCCTTCAGCAGGTCCAGCAGCAGCGTTGCCGCCGCCAGCCCCTTGCGGCCGGTGCGCAGCACGTTGGTCGCGCCTATATTGCCCGATCCGATCGAGCGCAGATCGCCGGCGCCGGCAATGCGGGTGATGAGAAGGCCGAAGGGAATCGAACCGAGGGCGTATCCGAGAACGAGGGGAAGAATCCAATTCATGCCCGGTCTCTTAGCGCCTGAGGCGTGCAAGGCGAAGAGACTTGCAGCATTCGACATTGCCCTTCCCGCCCGGGCGCGGTTAACAGTGTGCAAGGTACAGGGAAAAACCATGCTTTCCGAAAATTCCGCCGTGTCGGCCATCCACCAGGTCGACCCCACAGCGCCGATCCTCGTTTTCGATTCGGGTGTCGGCGGGCTCACTGTGCTTGCCGAACTGCGCAACGTGCTGCCGCAAGCGCCCGTGATCTATGCCGCCGATACCGCCGGCCTGCCCTATGGCACCAAGACGGAGGCACAGATCGCCGCCCGGGTTGCCGGCCTGCTGGGCCGCATGACAGAGCGGTTCGCACCGCGCCTTGTCTGCATCGCCTGCAACACGGCCTCCACCATCGCGCTGGGCATGGTGCGGGAAGTGCTGGAAGTGCCGATCGTCGGCACCGTGCCTGCCATCAAGCCGGCCGCCGCGATGACCCGCAGCGGCACGATCGGCCTGCTGGGCACGCAGGCAACGATCCGGCAGGCCTATGTCGACAGGCTGGAGCGGGAATTCGCCTCTGACAAGCAGTTGCTACGCCACGGCGCGCCCGAACTGGTGGAAGCTGCCGAAGCGAAGTTGCGCGGCGAACCCGTCGATCCCGGCGCCATCCGCCGCGCTGCGGATGCCCTGCGATCGATGCCCGGCGGCGCGGATATCGACACGGTAGTCCTCGCCTGCACGCACTTTCCCCTGCTTGAAGAGGAACTGGCCGAAGCGTTCGGCCCCGGCGTCTCCTTCGTCCACGGTGCGCAAGGCATTGCCCGCCAGATCGCCCGCCTGACCGACGGGCAGGAATATGCTCGCCAGCATCCCGACCGGGCGCTATTCACCGGGACGAGGGACTTGTCCGCATCCTACGCCGATGCTCTGGCGCGATACGGACTGGAGGGGGGCGGACTGTTTTGACGCCGAGGCTGAATGCATTCCTGCTCGCCGTGCTGATGCTCGTCGGGCTGCCGCTCTACTGGTTCCAGTTCGATTCCAGCGCGCCCGAAGCCCGCGCAAAACCGCTGAATATCGACGAATTGCGAAACCTGGCCAATTCGGACAAGGGCCAGCATCCCACCGAAGTCCGGCATGAACTGGTGGGCATGCGCATGTCGCTCCACAACCAGCTTGCCGCCGGCACCGGGCTGCGCCCGATCCGAGTCGGCGTGCGCGCGTTCGAACTGCTGATCCCGCGATCGCGCCCTATCGTGATCGATGCCGGCACCACGGCGAAAATTGCCAGCGACAACGGCGTGACGGATTTCGACGCGTTCGCCCAGCAACGGATCGATCACGAAGTGTCCGAGGCCGGGCTGCGCCTGCGCCTGCTGGACCATCCCGTCCATCGCGGAAATCCGGAAGTCCGCTCCCCCAATGCGCAGCCGCTGCCCGATCTGGGAGACGGTGCACCGCGCGCGGTCGCCCCAGGCGTGGTGGTCATTCCGCAACCGGGCCTGCCGGAGGAGGCCAGAATGGTCTTCGTGCAACTGGCGGACGGGCGCGAATTCCTGTTCACCGGCGATGTCGCGCAAGTCACCGAGAGTTGGCAATCGATCCGCCCCGGCGCGCGCACGCTGGCGGACATCGGGCACCCGGAAAAACGCACGGCGATCGCCTCGTGGTTGATGGCGATCAATGCGCTTCACCACGCCGCGCCCAAGATGGTCATCGTGCCGGGCCATGACCCGGCGGCACCCCAGGGCATCCCCTGGGGTTTCGCCCATTTCTGAAAGCACGCCCCGAATGCGAAAAATTCGCCTGCGCGACGATTTATTTCACGCCGATCCCGGGGCGATATCGATCACAGTAACTGATACAAGCGGCTGGTCAGGCTTCCAGCGATGCGGTATTGGCGCGCAACAACAGGTAGAAGCCTCTTACGGCCAGTGCAGGATAGAGCCCAGGTGAACTACGAGCATATTTTCGAACAGGCGATCGAACGCCTGCACTCCGAAGGTCGCTATCGCGTCTTCATCGATATCCTGCGCAACAAGGGCGCCTATCCCAACGCACGCTGCTTCGCCGGCCACAATGGGCCGAAGCCGATCACCGTGTGGTGTTCGAACGACTACCTCTCGATGGGCCAGCACCCCAAAGTGATCGAGGCGATGGAAGAGGCGCTGCACGACGTTGGCGCCGGCTCCGGCGGCACCCGCAATATCGGCGGCAACACGCACTACCATATCGAGCTTGAGCAGGAACTGGCCGACCTTCACGGCAAGGAAGGCGCGCTGCTGTTCACCTCGGGCTATGTCTCGAACGACGCTACGCTCTCCACGCTGGCAAAGCTGCTGCCGGGCTGCGTGATCTTCTCGGATGAGCTGAACCACGCCTCCATGATCGCCGGCATCCGCAATTCGGGTTGCGAAAAGAAGGTCTGGCGCCACAACGACCTTGAGCATCTTGAGGAACTGCTGGCCGCCACCGATCCGAACCTGCCCAAGCTGGTGGCTTTCGAGTCGGTCTATTCGATGGACGGCGACATCGCGCCGATCCACGCGATCTGCGACCTGGCAGAGAAGTACAACGCCCTCACCTATATCGATGAAGTTCACGCGGTCGGCATGTACGGCCCGCGCGGCGGCGGCATCACCGATCGGGACGAGGCGGCGCACCGCATCAACATCATCGAAGGCACGCTGGGCAAGGCGTTCGGCGTGATGGGCGGCTATATCGCGGCCGACCAGAAGGTGATCGACTGCATCCGCAGCTATGCGCCGGGCTTCATCTTCACCACCTCGCTCTCCCCGGTGCTGGTGGCGGGCGTGCTCGCTTCGGTAAAGCACCTCAAGAGTTCCAGCGTGGAGCGTGAGGCGCAGCAGCGCTCCGCCGCCCTGCTCAAGCAGATGTTCCGCGATGCCGGGCTGCCGGTGATGGATTCCACCACGCACATCGTGCCGCTGATGGTGGGCGATCCGGTCAAGGCCAAGAAGATCAGCGACATCCTGCTGGCCGAATACGGCGCCTACGTGCAGCCGATCAACTTCCCCACCGTGCCGCGCGGCACCGAACGCCTGCGCTTCACGCCCGGACCGACGCATACCGAAGCGATGATGCGCGACCTGACCGACGCCCTGGTAGAGATCTGGGGCCGGCTGGAGATGCGCTTGGCCGCCTGACCCGGCTATCGCTTTCGCAGCGGCAATATAATCTTTTCACGAAAGGGCCTCCGCACGCGCGAGAGGCCCTTTTCATTTGGCCCCGGCACCCCAACTTGCCAGCCGTCGCAGGCGTCGCGGATGACGCCCCTCTCCCCCCAATGCGACGACATGACCGGAAGGACCCGCATGGCCAAGCTTTTCGAACCGATCTCCCTCGGCAAGCTCCCCCTCGCAAACCGCATCGTCATCGCGCCGATGTGCCAATATTCCGCCGAAGACGGCAAGATGACCGACTGGCACGTCCAGCACCTTGGCAACCTGTCCCAATCGGGCGCCGCCATTCTCACCATCGAGGCGAGCGCCGTCAGCCCCGAAGGCCGGATCTCCTACGCCGACGTCGGCCTGTGGGATGACGAGACCGAAGCGGCCATGGGCAAGGTCCTGGAATCGGTGCGCCGCTGGTCGGACATGCCCATCGCCATCCAGCTTGCCCATGCCGGCCGCAAGGCCAGCACCGCCAAGCCCTGGGACGGTGGCGGCCAGATCGCCCCTCAGGACGCGAACGGCTGGCAGACGGTCTCTGCATCGGACATTCCCTTCCTTCCGCATGAGAACGCGCCCCAGGCGCTCGACAAGGCCGGTCTTGCCCGTATCCGCGATGCCTTTGCCGATGCCGCCCGCCGCGCCGCCCGTCTGGGCATCGACGCGATCCAGATTCATGGCGCCCACGGCTACCTGCTCCATCAGTTCCTCTCCCCGCTCTCCAACACGCGGACGGACGAATATGGCGGCAGCCTTGAGAACCGCATGCGCTTCCCGCTGGAAGTCTACGACGCCGTGCGCGCCGCCTTCCCCGCCGACAAGCCGGTAACCGTGCGCGTCTCCGGCACCGATTGGGTGGAAGGCGGCTGGGATGTCGAACAGACGATCGCCTTTGCCAAGGTACTGGAAGCGCGCGGGTGCGACGGTTTCCACGTTTCCAGCGGCGGGCTTCATGCCGACCAGAAAATCCCGGTCGGCCCGAACTATCAGGTCCCCCTCGCCCGCAAGGTGAAGGAAGCGGTCGAGACGATGCCCGTCATCGCCGTGGGCCTGATCACCGAGCCCGAACAGGCCGAAGCCATTGTCGCCACCGGCGATGCGGACATGGTCGCGATCGCGCGCACCGTGCTCTACGATCCGCGCTGGCCTTGGCACGCCGCCGCCGCACTGGGCGCAAAGGTCAAAGTCTCTCCGCAATTCCTGCGCAGCCAACCGCACGGCTTGAAGGACCTGTTCACCGCGGACTGAGCAGGCCTGCCGCCAAACGAAAAAGGCCCCCGGTCATTATGACCGGGGGCCTTTTCTCTGTTCGATCTGCCTACGCTCAGCGAAGCGAGACGACGTTGTCCGAAACGCGCGGATCCTTGCGGTCGCCGCTGTAGAGGCTCGCCATCGGCTCGTCCGAAACGGTCACCACATCGCCGGTGCCGAATCCATTGAACGCGGTGCGCATGGCCGCGCCATAGGCGCCCAGCATGCCCACTTCGATCCAGTCACCCGCCTTGATGTCGGCCGGCAGCATGAACGGGCCTTCCATGAAGTCCGCATCGTCGCAGGTCGGGCCGTAGAACGAGAACTCCTGAAGTTCCTCCGAACGCTGGCCGTCACGCGCGATGCAGGCAACCGGGAAACGCCATGCCACGTGCGCCGCATCGTAGAGCGCGCCATAGGCGCCCTCGTTGATGTAAAGCTCGTCACCGCGACGCTTCTCGATCTTGACGATCATCGAGCTGTATTCGGCGGAGAGCGCACGGCCCGGCTCGCACCACAGTTCGGCGTTGTACGCGATCGGCAGCGCTTCGAAGTGGCGGTGGATGATCTGGAAGTAATCTTCCAGCGGCGGCGGTTCCATGCCCGGATAGACCGAGGGGAAGCCCCCACCGACGTCGATCATGTCGATAACGACGCCCGCGTCGGCGATCGCCGCACGCACGCGCTCCAGCGCCTGCACATAGGCAAACGGCGTCATCGCCTGCGAACCGACATGGAAGCACACGCCCAGCCAGTCGGCCACCTGGCGGGTAGCCTGCAGCAGCGGGCCGGCGTCAGCCAGATCGATGCCGAACTTGGAAGCAAGGCTCAGCTCGGAATATTCGGACGAAACGCGAAGACGCACGCAGAGGCGCAGGTCGGTCGCCTGATTGCCCGCCTGATCGGTGGTCGCTTCGACGATCTTCTCGACTTCCTCGATGGTGTCGAGGCTGAAGGTGCGCACGCCATGTTCGAAATAGGCTTCGCGAACCGCGCTCGCGGTCTTGACTGGGTGCATGAAGCACAGGGTCGCGTCCGGCAGGGTCTTGCGGACCATGCGGACTTCACCGATCGAGGCTACGTCGAAATGCGTGATCCCATTGTCCCACAGGATCTGGATGAGATCCGGCGAGGGGTTCGCCTTTACGGCATAGAGCGACTTGCCCGGAAACTTCGTGGCGAAGAAACGAGCAGCGCGCGCAGCAGCATGCGGGCGATTGAGGATAACTGGTTCGTCAGGCGCGAGGGTGCGCGCTACGGCCGGTGCATCAAGATGTTCGAGCAACTCAAGGGACCCCCAAACGGAATTGTTAGCGAAAAGCTGCCTTGCGGTTTGGAAGTCCCCATGGGGCAGCGAGGGGCCGGATATAGGGCTGAGCAGATGAATCGCAAGTGAAAAAATACCCCTTTCATGAAAACGTCACAAAAGGGTCATTCAAGACACCCGCAAGCACCTGCCAGTCCAGATTTATCCTGACTGGTCCGATAGTTAAGGGAAGACCCTATAGGCATTACGCAAAAGGCCCTTGCCCAACACTTCACGGTTAAAACGCAGTAAGGCACGATCGGGTTGACCCGACTCGCCCCCTTCGGGACCGGCCGAGATCAAGGCAGGATGGGCCGAAGCGGGATGGACGAACCACCCCGCCTTCGTGCACCTTTCCCATCAGCTCAGGCGGGCGCGGAAATCCTCGTAATCGAAGCGGCGGATGCATTCGAGCGAGTCCGATTCCGAATCCCACAGCCAGATCGACGGCAGCGGAACGCCGTTGAAGGTCGTGGTCTTGACCATCGAGTAATGCGCTTGGTCCAGAAATGCGAAGCGCATGCCGGGCTCCGGCCTTTCGGGCAGAACATAGTCGCCGATCACATCGCCCGCGAGGCAGGACGGCCCGCCAAGGCGCACCGGCTGGCCGTCGCCATCCTCGCGCTCGCCCAGCATGGCGGGGCGATAGGGTGCCTCGATCACGTCGGGCATGTGGCAGGTGGCCGAGATGTCCACCACTGCCACCGGCATGCCGTTGTGCCCGATGTCCAGCACGCTGCCGACCAGGATGCCGGCGTCGAGCGCCACGGCCTCACCCGGCTCCAGATAGACTTCGGCCCCGGTGTCTTCCTGAAGATCGATCAGGAATTCCACCAGCTCGTCGCGCTGGTAATCGGCGCGGGTGATATGGTGCCCGCCGCCCAGATTGATCCACTTGAACTGGCCGAAGAAGGGTTCGAGATAGTCGAACGCCTTGTCCCAGGTGCGGCGCAGCGGTTCGAAATCCTGCTCGCACAGCGTGTGCATGTGGATGCCGTCGATCATCTCGATGTGATCCTCGGTCAACTGGTCGATCGGGAAGCCCAGGCGCGAATGCGGCGCGCAGGGGTCGTACTTCGGCACTTCGCCTTCGGGGTGCATCGGATTGACGCGCAGCCCGATGTCGAAGTCCTCACCGCGCGCGCGGGCAGCCTCGATCTGCTCCCAGAAGCGCTCGATCTGCATCGGCGAGTTGAAGATCACATGGTCCGACAGACGCAGGATCTCGTCGAGGTCTTCCGCCTTGTAGGCCGCGCAATAGGTCGCGATCTCGCCATCGTAGAACTCGCTGGCAAGCCGCGCTTCCCACAGGCCGGAAGTGCAGACGCCGTCGAGGTACTCGCCCACGATCGGCGCGGTGGACCACATCGAGAAGGCCTTGAGCGCGGAGAGCACCTTGGCGCCCGAACGCTCGCCGATGTCGGCAAGGATGCGCAGGTTTTCGCGCAGTTTCGCGGCATCGACCACGAAGCTGGGGCTGTCGACGCGCGACAGGTCGAAGTGAACGAAGGCTCCCGGATCGCCGGCGCGGGTTTCCATGACGAGTTCAGTCCTTTTCGGTCAAAGGCAGGACATCGCGCAACAAGACGGCGAAGACCTTGCCCGGCTCCTCGATCATTCCGAGGTGGGCCGAATTTTCCAGCCAGATGGTCTTCTTCGACGGCGCCTGCAAGTGGTCCATCCACTCGCCGGCCAATGCGGCGTCGGTGGTATGGTCGTGGCGACCGATCATCATGACCACCGGCACGTTCATGCGGGTGAGCTTGGTGTAGCTGACATCGGCCAGCCGCGGCCAGAGGCGGGTAACCGTATATTCGGATCCCTGGCCCCAGGCCTTGATGTCGTCCGGTGTATAAAGCGGCGAAAGGCGCGGCGCCTTCAGGTAGAAATCCGCGTTCTCACGCCCCCAGGCCAGTGAGCCGTAGGGAATCGCGAACTGGCGCCAGCCGTCGGCCTTCTCGATGGTGAAGCCCTGATCGGGATAGGGGCGCAGCGCCTCCACGGCGGCGACCGCCTTGGCATCGCCGCGCCGCTTCGCCTCGGCAATGGTTCAGGCCATGCCGCGCCGCTCGCTCTCCTTGAAATCGATGATCTGGCCTAGCCCGACATAAGCGTGGAGGAGATCGGGCCGCTTCGCCGCCACTGCCATGCCCACAGCCGATCCCCAGCTATGACCGAGAACGACCACCTTGCGCTTGCCGTAGCGCTTCTGCAGCCACGCGATCAGTTCGATGGCATCGTCGCGATAGCGCTCCAGCGTGAGCGTCGGCGCCAGTGCCGCGGGATCGTTGAGCGGATAGGATCGCCCTGCCCCGCGCTGGTCCCACTGGACGACGGTGAAGTAGTCTTCCCAGGGCCGCTGGAAGGCCCAGGCGATCGGCATCTCCACTGCGCCGGGCCCGCCGTGGATGAACAGCAGGATCGGATTGCCGCGATCGGCACCGCGAATGTTGACGACCTGCTTTGCGCCGCCAAGCGTGACGATCTGCGTCTCATCCACGCCCTTCGCGGCAACGATGCGATCGATATCGGCGATCACCGCGCGGCCGGGCGCATAAGGATCAGCCGGTTGAGCATGGGCCAGCGATGTCAGCGCGCAGCAGGCCAGAACGGCCGCCAACGCGCGCTTCATCCGAACGGTCCTTTGAAGATGAACCATGCCCCTGCCCCCACCAGCGAGAAACCGACAATCTCGTTCAACCCCGGCTTCTGCCCGAACAGCGCCCATGCCACCAGCACGAAGGCGGTGAGCGAAAACGCCTCCTGAAGCACTTTCAGCTGGCCCAACGAGTAGACCTGGCTGCCGATCCGGTTGGCCGGCACCGCAAGGCAATATTCGAAGAAGGCGATGCCCCAGCTCATCGCCACAGCCACCCACAGCGCCTTGCCCGGCATCTTGAGGTGCAGATACCAGGCGGTGTTCATGAACAGGTTGGAGCCCGCCAGAAGAGCAACCGGCGCTACGAAATTCCAGTTCATCGGTAATGTCTCAGTCGACGCAGATCGCGGCGGGCGCCTTGCCGTCGCGGACTTCGGCATAGCAGCCGTAGAGCTTGTCATCCGCCTGGCACTGACCGACGGCGGGCTTATCGGGGGAGACTGCACCGGCGCTCGCCACGCATTTGCCCTCGCACTGCGACTTGTCGGTGCAGGTCTTCCCGGCATCGGCAAAGCGGCGGACGCACTGCTCCGTGCCGATCCGGCCGCGCCGCTGCACGGTGCCGCCGGATTGTTCGCACGCAGCCCGGTCTGCCGCGCTCATCTCGCGCGCAAAACCGCCGGGCTGCGAAGTTTCCCCTGTCGGCGCGCCAGTCGGCGCAACAGGCGGCTGGGGACCGTCCTGCGGCGCGCAGGCGGCAAGCGCCAATGCGCCCGCGAGAACGGTCCACAGCCCGCGCATCAGAACGCCAGCGGTCCGTCGAGTTCCTCGACCGTCCACGGCAGGCCGTGCTTGTTCAGCATGTCCATGTAGGGATCGGGATCGAACTGCTCCATGTTGAACACACCCTCGCCCGACCATGCGCCGGTCAGGATCATGGCCGCGCCGATCATCGCCGGAACGCCGGTGGTGTAGCTGACCGCCTGGTTGCCGGTTTCGGCATAGGCATCTTCGTGGTCGCAGATGTTCTTGATGTAGAACGTCTTCTCACCCGAACCGTCCAGCGCTTCGCCGGTCGCGATATCGCCGATGTTGGTCTTGCCCTTGGTGGTCGAGCCAAGCGAGCTGGGCTCGGGCAGCACGGCCTTCAGGAACTGGAGCGGAATGATTTCCACGCCGTTGTAGATCACCGGATCGATGCGCGTCATGCCGACGTTCTGCAGCACGGTGAGGTGCTTGATGTACTCGTCACCGAAAGTCATCCAGAAGCGCGCGCGCTCCATTTCCGGGATGAACTTGGCGAGGCTTTCCAGTTCCTCGTGGTACATCATGTACATGTTCTTCGGGCCGACGGCCTCGAAGTCGAAGCTCTGCTTCACGCCCATCGCCGGGGTTTCGACGAATTCGCCGTTTTCCCAGTGGCGCGCCGGCGCGGTGACTTCGCGGATGTTGATTTCCGGGTTGAAGTTCGTCGCGAAGGCCTGACCGTGATCGCCGCCGTTGCAGTCCAGAATATCCAGCGTGCGGATGGTCTTCAGCTTGTGCTTCTTCAGCCACATCGCGAAGACCGAGGTAACGCCCGGATCGAAGCCCGAACCCAGCAGCGCCATCAGACCAGCCTGCTTGAAGCGCTCCTGATAGGCCCACTGCCAGTGGTATTCGAACTTGGCCACGTCCTTGGGCTCATAGTTCGCGGTGTCCATGTAGTGCGTGCCGGTGGCAAGGCACGCGTCCATGATCGCAAGATCCTGATAGGGCAGCGCCAGATTGACGACCAGCTTCGGGCCGATCGAGCGGATCAGCGCCGAGGTCGCCTCAACATCGTCGGCATCGATCGCATATGTGCTGATCGTCACGCCGGTGCGCTGCTTCACCAATTCGGCGATCGCTTCGCACTTGGAAACCGTGCGGCTGGCGAGATGAATGTCGGAAAAGATATCCGGATTCATCGCCATCTTGTGGACCGCGACCGAACCGACGCCACCTGCGCCGATCACCAGAACCTTGCTCACCACTCTATCTCCTTGAACGCGCAAGCCGCGAAAGGGCCGCATATAGTGCCCTCGTGTGACAACTCAACTCTATGCGTTTGCAGCCAGCAAGGTCTCTGTTTCAATACCCAATTGCCCTACCTTGCCGGAACCGCGTCGCAGCCTTTATCCGCCCGACCTCACGCCCCGTTCGCGAAAGCCCGCCGAAGCCCGCTCCGCTGCCGCTTTCGACCGTCACCGCTGGCCGGCGGGACTGTCATAAACAGCCATCATCCCGTCATCACCCGGTCACCGGGCAGAGGCATTGCCGCCACGACACGCCGAACTGGCACCGGGGGACCACTACCAATGCCACACGCACGCCCTGCTTCCGATCTTATCGAGGGAGCGGTCGTCCGCTCGGAATCCTCCCGCGCCGCCCGCCTGCTGGACAAGGCTTTCGCGCTTGCCTTCAAGGGCCTGGTCTACGCGCAGATCTGGGAAGACCCGGTAGCGGACATGGCGGCGCTGCAGATCGGTCCGGACAGCCGCGTGCTGACGATCGCCAGCGGCAGCTGCAACGCGCTTTCCTACCTCACCGCGAATCCGGCCGCGATCACCTGCGTGGATCTCAACACCGCGCACATCGCGCTGGGCCGCCTGAAGATCGCCGCGATCCGCAACCTGACCGAATATGCCGATCTGCGCAGCTTCATCGCCGAAGCCGACAAGCCCGAAAACGCCCGTATCTACCGCGAAAAGCTGGCCCCGCACCTCGACGAAGCAACTCGTCGCTACTGGGAAGGCCGCGATCTGGTCGGCCGCCAGCGCATCAAGGGTTTCACGCGCGGCATCTACAAGCGCGGGTTGCTGGGCCACTTCATCGGCGCGGCGCATGTCCTCGCCAAGCTCTACAAGATCGACCCCAGCGAGATTCTCGGCGCCGAAACCCTCGAAGAACAACGCCGCGTGTTCGACGAACGCTTCGCGCCGATCTTCGAGCGCAAACTGGTGCGGTGGCTCACCGACCAGCCCGCCTCGCTCTTCGGTCTCGGCATCCCGCCCGCGCAATATGACGCGCTCGCCGGTGGCCAGCGCATGGCGGACGTGCTCCGTGCGCGCCTTGAAAAGCTGGCCTGCCACTTCCCGCTGAACGACAACTACTTCGCGTGGCAGGCCTTCGGGCGCGGCTACGGCCGCGAAGCCAAGGCTCCCCTGCCGCCCTATCTTCAGGAAGGCAATGTTGCCCAGGTGCGTGAGCGGCTGGAACGGTTGACGCTTCGCCACGCAAGCTTCACGCAAGTGCTTCAGGACAGCGCAGATGCCTCGTTCGATCGCTATATCCTGCTCGACGCGCAGGACTGGATGAGCGACGCGCAACTGACCGAGCTGTGGAGCGAGATCACCCGCACCGCCCGCCCCGGCTCGCGCGTGCTGTTCCGCACTGCCGCCGAACCCACGCTGCTGCCGGGCCGCGTGCCTGAGGAAATCCTGTCGCGCTGGGACTATCGCGAAGAGGAATCGCGCGCGGCGACCGAGGGCGATCGCTCCTCGATCTACGGCGGCGTCCACCTTTACGTGTTGAAGGACTGACGGTGTCGGAGACCGCCCTTCCCGCCGACCATGCCGCACTGATGGACCGCGTCTATCGCGGCCAACGCCACATCTACGACCTGACGCGCAAGTACTACCTGTTCGGTCGTGACCGGCTGATCCGCGAGCTTGACGCCGCGCCGGGCATGGCGGTGCTGGAAGTGGGCTGCGGCACCGGGCGCAATCTGGAACTCGCCCGCAAAGCATGTCCCGGCGTGGCCCTGCACGGCTTCGACATCTCCAGCGAGATGCTGAAGAACGCGCGCAAGCGGCTTGGCGAGCAGGCCGTGCTAGTTCCTGGTGACGCCACTCGCTTCGATCCCCAGGCGCTGTTCGGGCGCGAAGGGTTCGACCGCATTTTTCTATCCTACACACTGTCGATGATCCCCGGCTGGCAGGATGCGCTATCGCGTGCGGTGGCGGCGCTTTCCCCCGGCGGCGTGCTTCATGCCGTCGATTTCGGCGACCTCGCGGGCCTGCCTTCCCCCTTGCGGGCGGGCCTGCGGGGCTGGCTGGAAAAATTCCACGTCACCCCCCGGCTGGACCTGCCGATCACGGCCGCGCGAATTGCCGGCGATCGCGGGCTCTCGGTGGAATTCACGCGCGGTCCGTTCGGTTATTACCAGATGGTGCGCCTCGCTCGCTAAGGCTGCGCCGATAAACATGGTTGCGGCTATGCCGGCGGGCACAGTTGCGGCTATGCCGATCGCCATGAACGCAATTCCACACCGCCGCCCGACCCGCGAAGGGGTCATCGAAGCCGCTACCAAAGTCGCGGCAATCCTGCCGCGCACGCCGCTGCTGCCGCTGGAAGTCGAAGGCCGCACGATCTGGTGCAAGGCCGAAAGCCTCCAGCCGGTCGGCGCCTTCAAGATCCGCGGCGCCTGGCACCGCCTGACCGCGCTTTCCGATGAGGAGCGCCAGCGCGGCGTCGTCGGCGTTTCCAGCGGCAACCACGCACAGGGCGTCGCCTGGGCGGCGCAGAGGCTGGGCATCACCGCCGCCATCGTCATGCCGACCGATGCGCCGGAAGTGAAACTGGCCAATACCCGCGCACTGGGCGCCGAAGTCGTGCTGTACGACCGCCCCGGCGGCGAGGATCGCGACGAAGTATCGCAGCGCCTCTGTGCAGAGCGCGGCGCAACGCTGGTTCATGCCTTTGGCGACCCCTGGATCATTGAGGGTCAGGGTAGCGTCGCCATCGAGATCGCCGCTCAGATGGCCGAACTTGGCCTTGATGGCCCCGACCTGATCGTCACCCCTTGCGGTGGCGGCGGGCTGACGGCGGGCCTTGCGCTCGCCCTGCCCGACGCGGCCGTGATCCCGGTGGAGCCCGAGGGGTGGGACGACGTCTGCCGCAGCCTTGCGAGCGGAGAGATCCAGCGCGTTGCCGCCGACGCGCCACCCACCGCGTGCGACGCGTTGCAAACGCCCGCGACGTGGCCGGTGAATTTCGAAGTGCTGAAGGCGCGCTGCCCCTTCGGTCTGATCGCCACACCCGCCGAAGTGCGCGCGGCGCAGCGCCTAGCTTTCGCCAAGCTGCGTCTGGTGATCGAGCCCGGCGGCGCGGCGGCGCTGGCCGCCGTGCTGGCCGGCAAGGTGGAACTGACCGACCGCACCGCCGTTGTGCTTTCGGGCGGCAATACCGATGCGGAAGCCTTCGCCAAGGTATTGGCCGGAAACGCCTAAGTACTGGATTGACAAGAGGGCCAGCGCGGCGGACGCTCCCTTGGAAAGCAAGGGAGCGTCCAATGACTGGAGTGGCAATCCTGCAACCCGCGGTCGCGCTGGCGGCCTGGACCATGGTGATGTGGTTCTGGCTCTACGGATCGCGCATTTCCTCGTTCGGGAAAGTCGATCCGGAAGAGTTGATCGACGATCCCCACGTCTCCCTCGACCATGTGCTGCCGCCGCAGGTCGAATGGAAAGCCCACAATTACCGTCACTTGCTGCAGGATCCGGTGATATTCTATGCGATATCGCTCACCCTGGCATTCCTGCGGCTGGGGGACGGGCTGAACACGCAAGTGGCCTGGGCCTATGTCGTGTTCCGGGTGCTGCATTCGATCGTGCAGACCACCTTCAACCAGATGGTGCCGCGCTTCGCGCTCTATGCGCTTTCCAGCTTCTGCCTGATGTTTCTGGTCGCTCGCGCAGCGCTTGCGATGTTCTAGACGAAACTTCCGGACGGGAGTACGCTTCCCCGGTGGGAGCGCGTAGTTCGGGAGATGCTGCGTGAAGACAGTTCGTCGGCAATTGGCCAGTGCGCCGGTATGTTGGGCCGTCCTCGTTCTGGAGGTGGGTTTTCTTGTCCTGACCTTAGCGGTCCTCGTCAACAAGGTCATGCAAACTAGCTGGAACCTCAGTTGGTCGCTGTTCTTCGTCGGCGTGATCGGCAGCGCGTGGGGCGCGGTGATCTACCAGTTGCTGTCCTGCAATGCCGATGAGACCGAGAGCGACGGGAACGCGTGACGTTTCGGCCTGATCGCTGCTAAGGCGGGTTCATGGATTTCGACGACCAGCTTCGCCGCTACTTCGGCACCGACGATCTTGCGACCATCGCGCCCATCACGTTGGAAACCGGGCTGGACCGGATGCGCGTGGACCTGGGCATGGAGAAGGACCGCGCGCGGCGCTTCGCGCTGTGGTCCCTGCTCTACATGTTCGGCGCCTCGCCCGATCTGGACGTTGCGTTCGACAATGAGGACGATCGCAACGCCGCGCGGGACTTCATGGACATGATGGCGAAGGCGCAAGAGAGCGACTGACGCCAAGTGGCTGAGGTATGACCTCAGCCGCGCTCGAAATAGCTTGCCAGTTCGACGTGGGTGGACCAGCGGAACTGACCCACCGGGCGCAGTTCCACCAGCCTGAAGCCCGCCTCGATCAAGCGTGCCGCATCGCGCGACCAGCTTGACGGATTGCACGAGATATAGACCACCCGGCCCACGCTGGAATCGGCGATGCAATCCACCTGCTCGCGCGCACCGGCGCGCGGCGGGTCCAGCACCACCGCATCGAACTTGCTGAGTTCGTCGGGCTGGAGCGGGTTGCGGAACAAGTCCCGGTGCGCGCTGAAAACCGGCAGTTGCGCGCGGTCCGCGGCGGATTTGCAAGCCAGATGCGCGTCGCGGGCGGCTTCGGCGGCCAGAACCTTGGTTTCCGGCCCGGCAAGCGCCAACGCGAAAGTGCCGAGGCCCGAAAACAGGTCCGCCACTGTCGCCGCGCCCGTCAGCCACGTCTTGGTCGCGGCAACCAGCGCCTCCTCACCATCGACGGTCGCCTGCAGAAACGACCCCGGCGGAAGCGGTACATGAACGGCACCTAGCGTGACTGTAACCGGCACCGGCTCCCACACGGTCTCGAAACCGTAGCCGCCATCCATGGTCAAACGCGCAAGGCCATGTTCGCGCGCAAAATCGAGCATCGCCTCGGTCGCCGAAAGCCCCTCTGCGGTCAGCCCCTTCACGCCCAGATCGACGCCCTGGTCGGTCAGCGTCATCTCGATATCGGCGGCCATGCGGGTCTGCTGGTGCTTGCCCGGCTTGCCATGGCGGCCCTTCTTCGCCGGAGCGGCCTTGCCCATGGTGATCAGCAGCTTGCGCAGCGGGCCCAGCACCGCGAACAGCTCCGGCGCCATGACCGGGCATTCTTCCAACTCGACCAATCGGTGGGACTTCGCCTCACGGAATCCGATGGCCACGCGCCCGCCGGAGCTTTCGGCGCGCAACGACACGCGGCGGCGCGCATGCGGCGGCGAGAGGTACGGCGGCGCGATCGTTTCCGCGCCCAGTTCCTGAGAGGCGGAGGCATTAGCCACGCGCCCTTCCACGAAGGCCGCCAGCGTTTCCTCGTCCAGCTGCTGAAGCTGGCAGCCGCCGCAGCGGCCGAAATGGGTGCAGACCGGCTGGATATGATGCGGCCCCCATTCCAGGGTGCCGTCTTCATGCAGCAGGTCGCCCGGCGCCGCGCCCCACGCGAAGCGGCCGGATGCGGTTACGCCATCGCCCTTGGCGGCGATGCGCAGAATCGTTTCGGGAATTTCTTCGGTTTCTGTGGTCACAGGCAGGCCGCTAGCGCAGCCGGGACCATTTGTCTAAGCTGACCGGCGGTAAACGCCGGCGGACAGCGCCGCGCGGCCTCTCCATGCAGCCAGACACCCTCGCATGCCGCCGCAAATCCCGCGACTCCGGCAGCAAGGCGGCTGGCGATGCACCCGGCCAGCACATCGCCCGTCCCCGCCGTCGAAAGCCACGAAGTCGCGCGCGAGGCGCAGGCGATCCGCCCGTCCGGCGCGGCGATCACCGTGTCCGGCCCCTTGGCGACGACGATCATGCCGCCCGCTTTGGCGAGTGCAACAGCGCGCTCGGCCTTGCTGCCGGTGCCTTCGCAATCGAAGGCGCGCTCCAGCGTCATCAATTCCCCCTCATGCGGAGTCACCACCGTCGCCCCGCCCCGCTCGGTGAGGTGGCGCGGGCCGAGCAGCACCAGCCCGTCCGCATCGACCACCGCCGGAACCCGGTCCGCCAGCGCGATCGTCAGCCGCTCCCGCGCGGTAGTGTCGCGGCCAAGGCCCGGCCCGACCAGCACCGCCGTATTGCGGTCATCGGTCAGCACATCGATCAGCGCGCTCTGATCCACCACCAGATCGGCCGGCACATTGCGCTTGCTGTCGGCAAAGAGCTTCACATAGCCCGCCCCTGCCCCCTGCGCGGCCAAGCTGGCCAGCACCGCCGCGCCCGGCATCGCCCCGCCGACGACCGCCAGCAGCCCGCGCCTATACTTGTGCGCATCGACAGCTGGCACTCCGATCCGGGGCTTGGCCAATGCAACCGCCGCCCCATCCACGGGCGCAACGCCGATCGGAACCTGCCGCAACCTGCCCATCATGGCCGTTGCCGGCATCAGAAAATGCGCGAATTTCCAGGCGCCCAGCGCCAGTGTCGCATCGTAGCCGGGCAGACCCTGATTGAGCAGCATCCCGGTGTCCGACTGAACGCCGCTCGGCAGGTCCAGAGCGATGCGATGGTGATGCGCCCGTGCCAACCGCAACAGCAGCGCCAGATCCCCGGGATTGAGCGGACGCGTCAGGCCGCTGCCGTAGAGGCAATCGACGAAGACATCGCCATGCGCCTCGGCATCCGCCCCCAGGACCGCGCCGTGATAGCGCGAGCGGGCGTCGCGCGCGGCATCCGTGCGGGGCTCTCCCCCCGCAACCACGGTCACCTGCCCGCCCCGTTCGCGAATGGCCTCGGCAATCACATAGCCGTCGCCGCCATTGTTGCCGAGCCCGCAAAGCACGGTGACCGACCGTCCCGCCGAAACCCGCCAGACCCATTCCGCCGCACCCAGCCCGGCGATCCGCATCAGCGCCTCTACCGAGGAACCCGCCGCGATCAGCGCGTTTTCCGCCGCGCGCATCTGCGCGACGGTCAGGATCTGGTCATTCTGGGGGAGCAGCCTGTGGGGCATGGGATTTCCTCGTCGCCGGGAACACATAGCGGTCGGCCCCGACGGAGAGGTCGAGCCTGTCGCCTTCCAGCCTTGTTACCGCCACTTGCGCCCCATCGGCAACCACCAGTCCGCGCCCGTCGTTCACCACCGTAAAACGGCGAAAGCCGCCGTCCGGATGGCGGACCAGCAAAGTGAGGCCATCCGCGCCCTGGATTCGCTCCACCGCGCAGATCGGCTTCAGTTCGCCGGAACCGGAGACGGCGCAGGGAATATGCTCATCCCCCTCCGCCACCTTTGGTGCCTCCTTAGGCGAGGAACAGGCAGCGAGGGCCATAACGAGGGCGATAGCGATGAGCGAGCGTGCCATCCCCTTTCGCTACAAGGACTTTCCGGCCGACAGCAAGCGTCCGTCCGCCGCAGCCCGAGAATGGCACACTTACACAAGGGCCAATCCAATGTTAGGCTACCCGAATTCTGTCGAGGGAGAGCATAACGATGCCGCTTATCGAACGCGCCGCCCGGGCTCTGGCGAAAGCCGAACACGGAACCGACGACTGGAATACCCTGACCCCACAAGATCGCGAGCAATTCAAGGAAACCGCGCGGGAAGTCGTGAAGGCGCTGCGGGTTCCCACGCCGGGAATGTGCCTTGCCGGCGAACACCTGCTGAAAAAGGATCGCGGCCTGACCGTCAGCATCAGCGATGTACATGACGCCTGGCAGAACATGGTGGACGAAGCCGTCCGGCTGGTCCCCGTCAGCGACGGATAGGCTCCCTTTCCAGTCGTCATTGCGAGCGTGGCGAAGCGATCCAGTGCGACGAGGAACCGCCGCTGGATTGCTTCGTCACGCTTGCAATGACGAGATTGGGATGAATTTTGGGAAAAGGGAGCATGGATACGCGCGGCGCCCCATGCCCCCCCCCTTTGAACCTTACTTCCGCTTGAGCTGCGTCACATCGCGCACCGCGCCCTTGGCGGCGCTGGTGGTCATCGCCGCATAGGCCTGAAGCGCGGCCGAAACCTTGCGCGGACGCGGGTGGACCGGCGACCATGCATCGGCGCCGCGCGCTTCCTGTTGAGCGCGGCGATGCGCCAAAATCTCGTCCGAAACCATCAGGTTGATGGTGCGGCCGGGGATGTCGATCTCGATCGTGTCGCCGTTCTCGACAAGGCCGATGGCGCCGCCCTCAGCCGCTTCCGGCGATGCGTGACCGATCGACAGGCCCGACGTGCCGCCCGAGAAACGACCGTCGGTCAGCAGCGCGCAGGCTTTGCCGAGGCCCTTCGACTTCAGGTAGCTGGTGGGATAGAGCATTTCCTGCATGCCCGGCCCGCCACGCGGCCCTTCGTAGCGAATGACGACGACGTCACCCGCGCCGACCTGACCGCCAAGGATGCCCGCGACCGCCGCGTCCTGCGATTCGTAGACACGCGCGGTGCCGGTGAACTTCAGGATCGAATCGTCCACGCCGGCCGTCTTCACGATGCAGCCGTCCTGCGCGATATTGCCGTAGAGCACGGCAAGGCCGCCGTCCTGGCTGAACGCGTGCTCCTTGCTGCGGATCACGCCGTTCTCACGGTCGAGGTCGAGTTCTTCCCAGCGGCGGCTCTGGCTGAAGGCGGTCTGCGTCGGCACGCCGCCCGGCGCGGCCTTGAAGAATTCCTGCACCGAAGGCGCGTTGGTGCGCGAAATGTCCCAATGGTTCAGCGCGTCGCCCAGCGTCTTGGCATGGACGGTCGGCAAGTCGGTGTGCAGCAGGCCCGCACGGTCGAGCTGGCCGAGAATCGCCATGATGCCGCCGGCGCGGTGAACGTCTTCCATGTGGACGTCGTTCTTCGCGGGCGCGACCTTGGACAGGCACGGCACCTTGCGGCTGAGGCGGTCGATATCCTCCATCGTGAAGTCCACGCCCGCCTCGACGGCGGCGGCCAGCAGGTGGAGCACGGTGTTGGTAGAACCGCCCATGGCGATGTCCAGGCTCATGGCGTTCTCGAACGCGCCGAAGCTGGCGATGGCGCGCGGCAGGACGCTTTCGTCCTCCTGCTCGTAATAGCGGCGGCACAGGTCCACCGCGAGGCGGCCGGCTTCGAGGAACAGCCGCTGGCGATCCGAGTGGGTCGCCAGGGTCGAGCCGTTGCCCGGCAGCGAGAGGCCCAGCGCTTCGGTCAGGCAGTTCATCGAGTTGGCGGTGAACATGCCCGAGCAGGAACCGCAAGTCGGGCAAGCCGAACGCTCGATCGCCTGGACTTCCTCGTCCGTGTAGCTTTCGTCGGCGGCGGCAACCATGGCGTCCACCAGATCGAGTGCCTGCTCCTTGCCGCGCAGCACGACCTTGCCCGCTTCCATCGGTCCGCCCGAAACGAAGACAACCGGAATGTTGATGCGCAGCGCGGCCATCAGCATGCCCGGCGTGATCTTGTCGCAGTTGGAGATGCAGACCATGGCGTCCGCGCAGTGGGCGTTGACCATGTATTCCACGCTATCCGCGATCAGGTCACGGCTGGGCAGCGAATAGAGCATGCCGTCATGGCCCATGGCGATGCCGTCATCCACCGCGATGGTGTTGAATTCCTTGGCGACGCCGCCGGCCGCCTCAATCTCGCGCGCGACCATCTGGCCCAGGTCCTTCAGGTGGACGTGGCCGGGCACGAACTGCGTGAACGAGTTCACCACCGCGATGATCGGCTTGCCGAAGTCCGCATCCTTCATGCCCGTCGCGCGCCAGAGGCCACGCGCGCCCGCCATGTTGCGGCCGTGGGTGGAAGTGCGTGAACGATAGGCGGGCATTGTGCGAACTCCGGAATTGGTCATGGGGGCGGCGCGCGATGGCGACCGTCTTGCCGCGCCCCTACGCGATGTGCGGGGGTTTTGCGAGGCATAAAATTTCCGGAAATACGCTTTTTGCTTTTCGGATCGTGCGAGATCAGAGTTCCGGCGGCGGTCCGTAGCGGTTCTCCCCCGCAGTTCCGGACCGGGCAAGCAGCAGCACCAGGACGCCCAGCGCGCCGAGATAGCAAAGGTTGCTGACGAACAGCAGGCCGAACAGGCTCATGTCCGGCTCCGCCGCCGTGAAGAGCTTGGGCATCTGCGCGAAGGAGAAGAACAGGAACGGCAGCGGCAGCAGCCCCCATGTGCCGGCGCGGCCGGTGTCATGAAGCCGGCGCGCCACGGCCGCGGCGAGCAGGACGATGGTGACGGCCATCAGCCCCTCCATCGTCGCCGCCAGCCCGCCGATGTCGGGCATCAGTTCGGGGTGATTGCCCTGGATGGCGATCTCGTAATGGCCCGGCCCCGAGGTGACCGTGGCTTGATCGGGATGCTCGCGCACGAATTGCTGCATCCGGGTCACCGTGTCGAACACCCTGGGCAGCATGACCGCGAAAGTGGCCAGGAAGTTCAGGCCGATCACGATCCCAACCCAGGGCCAGAACTTCGCGCGCACTTCCCGGCCCGAGAATTTCGCAAGCCGTACAAGATGATAGCCGATCATGACGTCCCCCGATCTGTGATCGAGAGACTATCCTTGCCGCAATCGCTTCACAAGTCAGGCGCCCTGCAGCGCGGCGGCGACCTGATGGCAGATGCGGGCCATGCGTTCAGCCCATAGTGCCTGCCCGTCGGCATCGGCGATCTGGTCCTGCCGGATCTCGATGCCGAGGTAGGGGCGGCCGTGCGCTTCGGCATGGCGGTTCATCGTCGCGTTCAGGACCTTGCCCGAATAGGGAAGCTGGTCGCCGACGACGAGGCCCTCCGCCTCCAGCAGCGGAATGGCGATGCGCGCGGCGCGGTCGTCCTCGTTGTAAAGCACGCCGACATGCCAGGGGCGCGGCTTGTCGCAGGTCGCCAGTGCAGGCGTAAAGCTGTGCAGCGACAGGATCAGCGCCGGTTCGGCCGCGACGAGATGGGCTTCCAGATCGTCGTGATAGGCGTGGAAGTACTGCGCCAGACGGGCGGTGCGCCCTTCGGCGCAGAGCACGTTGCCGGGGATTTCGTGACCGTCCGACACTTCGGGCAGGAGTCCGGGCGCGTCGAGATCGCGGTTGAAATCGCAGACGAGGCGGCTGACGTTGGCGAGCCATGCGGCGATATCGCCGTTCGCGCTGTCCGCGGCCATCCGCTCGGCCACGCCGGCAACGCCGATGTCGATGGCGATATGGCGGTTCAGCAGTTCGGCGGCGATGCCCAGGTCCACGCCTTCGGGCACGCGGTTGGAGGCGTGGTCGGCAACGATCAGGATGCCACCGGCGCGCGGAGTGCCCAGCAGGCGATATGCTTCGGTAATCAACGCAGGTTCCCGGACAATTGCCACCAATCGGGGCGGGTTGCAGCGATCCTTGCCGCTGCCTGGCTTAAGGCTTCCTGACTCTCGTAGAGCGCAAAGCAGGTCGCGCCGGAGCCGGACATGCGGGCGAGGAACGGCGCTGTGTCGTGCAGCGCGGTCAGAACATCGGCCACCGTCGGGCAGATTTCGATGGCCGGTGCTTCCAGATCGTTGCGGCCGTTCAGGGCGATTTCGCGCAAGGAGCCGGTCGGCATCGGCCCTCGGTCGATCTGGTCCCATGCCTTGAACACCGGCCCGGTCGGCACCGGCAAGCGCGGGTTGACCAGCAGTATCGGGCAGCCGGCAAGATCGTTTGCGGCCACTTCGGCCAGATCGGTGCCGGTGCCGGTGCCGATGCAGGGGCGTGAGAGCACGCAGGCCGGAACGTCCGCGCCCAGCTTCGCCGCGCGGGCGTGCCAGTCTTCGGGCAGGCCATGCATACGCTCGACCATGCGGAACACGGCACCTGCGTCGGCCGAGCCTCCGCCCAACCCCGCCGCCACCGGCAGGCGCTTTTCGAGATCGACCGACCAGCCCGCTCTCGCTCCTTGGCCATGCGGCAACGCCGTCAGCGCCTTGGCGACGATGTTGCCGAACGGGTCGTCGATCTTCGCGGCGAACTCACCGTGGGTGGTCAGGCGGTCGGCTTCGGCGGGCGTGGCCGTCAGTTCGTCTCCCGCGTCAACGAAGGCGAACAGCGTTTCCAGCTCATGATAGCCATCCTCGCGACGCCGGCGGACGTGGAGCGCGAGGTTGATCTTGGCGTAGGCGGTTTCCGAAATCATCGCACCGTCCATGCGATGCCAGCGCCGCCGGCGCAAGTGTCCTCCCCGGCACGGGGAGGGGGACCATGCAAAGCATGGTGGAGGGGATTCTCGCCACGGCGCGGACGTCGGTGTTTGCGGAGAATCCCCTCCGTTAGTCCTTCGGACTGCCACCTCCCCGTACCGGGGAGGACTGGCACATCACATATTCGGGTAGTTCGGTCCGCCGCCGCCTTCTGGGGTGACCCATTCGATGTTCTGCGTCGGATCCTTGATATCGCAGGTCTTGCAGTGGACGCAGTTCTGCGCGTTGATCTGCAGCTTCGCACCCGAACCATCCGGATCGACGAATTCGTAGACGCCCGCCGGGCAGTACCGCGCCTCGGGCCCGGCATAGACCGGCAGGTTGATCGCGGTGGGAACCGTGGGGTCCTTGAGCCGCAGGTGGCACGGCTGATCTTCCTCGTGGTTGGTGAACGAGTAGGACACGCTGGTCAGGCGGTCGAAGCTGATCACCCCGTCCGGCTTGGGATAGGCGATCGGCTGGTAGAGATCGGCGCGCTGCGTGCACGAGGCATCGGTGTGATGCTTCATCGGCTTGGCAAGGCCGAAGCCGAACAGCGTGCGCAGCCACATGTCCGCGCCGGCCAGGATCGTGCCCAGCTCGCCGCCCCACTTCGCCACCATCGGCTCCGCATTCTGGACGAGCTTCAGTTCCTTGGCGATCCAGCTTTCGCGCACGGCCGTATCGTATTCGGTCAGCGCGTCCTGCTCGCGGCCGGCCTTGATCGCGGCGGCAATCGCCTCGGCCGCCAGCATGCCGCTCTTCATCGCGGTATGCGTGCCCTTGATGCGCGGCACGTTGACGAAGCCGGCGGAGCAACCCGCCAGCACGCCGCCCGGGAAGGCCAGCTGCGGCACCGACTGCCAGCCACCCTCGTTGATCGCGCGCGCACCGTAGGCGACGCGCTTGCCGCCTTCCAGGATCGCGCGGATTTCCGGGTGCTGCTTCCAGCGCTGGAATTCCTCGAACGGATAGACGTAGGGATTCTGGTAATCGAGCGCGGTCACGAAGCCGAGCGCGACCTGGTTGTTCGCCTGATGATACAGGAAGCCGCCGCCCCAGGCGTTGTTCTCGCTGAGCGGCCAGCCCTGCGTGTGGATCACGCGGCCGGGAACGTGCTTGGCGGGATCGATGTCCCACAGTTCCTTGATGCCCAGGCCGTAGATCTGCGGCTGGCAATCGGCTTCCAGATTGTACTTCGCCTTCAGGCGCTTGGTCAGGTGACCGCGCGCGCCTTCGCAGAACACGGTGTACTTACCGAGCAGGTTCATGCCCGGCTGGAAGTCGCCCTTGGGATTGCCTTCGCGGTCGACGCCCATGTCGCCGGTCTGCACGCCGATCACGGCACCGGCATCGTCATAGAGAATCTCGGCCGCCGGGAAGCCCGGGAAGATCTCGATCTCCAGCGCCTCGGCCTGTTCGGCCAGCCAGCGGCAGAGGTTGCCGAGCGATCCGGTGTAGTTGCCGTCGTTCGACATGAAAGGCGGCTGGATGAAGTGCGGCAGCGCGAACTTCTTCTTCTTCGTCAGGTGCCAGTGCAGGTTGTCCGTCACCGGGGTTTCCGCCAGCGGGCAGCCATCCTCGCGCCAGGTCGGCAGCAGTTCGTCGAGCGCCTTGGGATCGATCGTCGCGCCCGAAAGAATGTGCGCGCCCACTTCCGAGCCCTTCTCCAGCACACAGACTGTCAGTTCGGGATCGACCTGCTTGAGCCGGATCGCCGTGGACAGACCCGCAGGGCCACCGCCGACGATCACAACGTCGTAAGGCATCTCTTCACGTTCAATCATGGCAGTCCCGACTCCTGGCCCCGTCAACGACCCTATTGGGCCTTCTTTGCCCCAAAAAATGCGATTCACACACTTAAGCGCGCGATTAATTCGTGTTGTGCCTTGATTGGTGGAATGCGACAGGTCAAGACCCACGCGATGGATCAGGCCCTAAATCGGCAATTTCTGGACGATATCACTGCCGCGCTCGACTGGTGGCGCGATGCGGGTGTCGATTGCGACTTCCTGGACGAGCCGCGCGAGTGGATCGTGCCGGAGGATGAGCAGGACGAGAACGGCGAGCGCCTGCCGCCGCGCCGCGTGCCGGTGGTGGTCGAAGCGCCGGTGGTGCCGACGCGCATCGATCCCGGCCTGCTGCCCGCCGACCTCGACACCTTCCACGCATGGTGGATGACCGAGACTTTGCTCTGCGACGGCGGGCCGAACGGACGCCTCTCGCCCGAAGGCAAGGCGGGCGCGAAGCTGATGGTGGTGGTGGAAACGCCCGAGGCCGGCGACCGCGACCGCCTGCTCAGCGGACCGCAAGGCAAACTGCTCGACGCGATGCTTAAGGCCTTCGGCACCATGCGTGCGGATATCTACCTTGCCAGCGCCCTGCCCCGCCCCGATCCGGTGCCCGATTGGCGCTCCGCGGCGACGCGCGGCGTGGGCGATGCGCTCGCCCGGCACGTGAAATTGGTGGCTCCGGAGCGGCTGATTGTGCTCGGCGGCAACGTTTTACCGCTGATCGGCCACGAATCACCGCAACGCACTGCCGTTTTAAGACAATTTGATCATGAAGGAGTGAGGATACCTCTGTTGGCCGGATGGGGGCTTGCCGCGCTGCTGCAAAATCCGCGCGCGAAGGCAGGCATCTGGAGGGCTTGGCTGGACTGGACGAAACCCTGAAGGGAACATCCGGACGGCCACCAGGAAGCGGGGTTAGGTCGCAGGATGCGGGGAATTTTAACGTGAAAAACTTTGCCATGGCAGCGCGCGCCGCGGGGGTGGCTGCATTGGCTGTCGCCACGCTGGCCGCACCGCCGGCATTCGCCAACAGCGCGGCGGTGGAATATTTCCGCACCCGCGCCGACAGCACGGCGGTCCCCTCGCTGCTTAGCCAGGACGATCGTTCGTACTACAAGCAGGCCTTCGCCGCCATCGACGCGAAAGATTGGGCCACCGTCCAAAAGATGCTGACGGATCGGCCCGACGGACCGCTGCACCAGCAGCTTCGCGCCGAATACTACCTTGCCTCCGGCTCCCCCAAGATCGAGCTGAACGACCTGCAGACCTGGCTCTCGCAGGGCACGGAGCTTCCCGGTGCGGATCAGATCAGCCGCCTGGCACTGAAGCGCGGCGCGCTCTCGGTTCCTTCGGTACCCAGCGAACAGGCTTTCGCCCGCCTGCCGACGATGGCGAAGCGCGTGCGCCCGGCCTCTATCGACGATGGCTCGATGCCGGCCGCGATCGCCTCCGGCATCAACGATCGTATCAAGAACGACGATCCGATGGGCGCGCGCGTGCTGCTGGACGGCATCGATTCCAGCCTCAGCGCCTCCTCCCAGGCCGAATGGCGCCAGAAGGTCGCTTGGGCGTTCTATATCGAGAACCAGGATGCCTCGGCCTACCAGATGGCCCAGCTCGGCGCGATGGGCGGTGGCCCGTGGGTCGGCGAATCGTGGTGGACCGCCGGGCTTGCCGCATGGCGCCTGGGTGACTGCGACGGCGCTGCCGACGCTTTCGACAAGACCGCCAGGAATTCCGAGAATGCGGAGCTGACCAGCGCCGCGCATTACTGGCGCAGCCGCGCACTGGTCCGCTGCCGCAAGCCGGAAGCCGCTGCCACCGAACTACGCCTTGCCGCCGCGCGCGATGAGACGCTTTACGGTATGCTCGCCGCCGAACAGCTGGGCATGAAACTGCCCGAACAGCACTCGGCCGCCGACTTCACGCCGACCGACTGGCAGGCGCTGCGCGACACGCCGAACATTCGCGCCGCCGTGGAGCTTTCCGAAATCGGCGAGGACGGCCTGGCCGACGAAGTGCTGCGCCATCAGGCGCGCATCGGCAGTGCCTCGCAATATGCCTCGATCAGCCGCCTTGCCCGCGATCTGGGCCTGCCTTCGACGCAGCTTTGGATGGCCTACAACGCGCCTGCCGGTGGACGCCCGGAACCGGCAAGCCGCTTCCCCACGCCCAAGTGGACCCCGGCCGGTGGCTGGAAGGTCGATCCGGCGCTGGTCTATGCCCACACGCTGCAGGAATCGATCTTTCAAACCAGCGTGGTCAGCCCTGCCGGTGCGCGCGGCCTGATGCAGATCATGCCGGCAGCGGCGCGCGACCACGCCTCTCTGCTGGGCGTTTCCGGCACCGCCACGGACCTCAACAAGCCCGAAGTGAACCTGGCGTTCGGCCAGCAGCACTTGCAGACGCTGCGCGATTCGTCGGGCACGCAGGGGCTGCTGCTGAAGGTGATGGCCGCCTACAATGCCGGCCTGGTGCCGATCTCGCGCTGGAACACCGAAGTGAACTGCGGCGGCGACCCGCTGCTGTGGATGGAATCGCTGCCCTACTGGGAAACGCGCGGTTACGTGAACATAGTGCTGCGCAACTACTGGATGTACGAGCGTCAGGCCGGCGGCCCTTCGGAAAGCCGCATGGCGCTTGCACAGGACATGTGGCCGACCTTCCCGGGCCTCAGCGGTTCGCAGGGCGTTCGCATGGCAGCGAATGGAGCAATAGTGCGTGGCCATTGATCGTGAGCGTCAATTCAAGCCCATCAACATTGCCCTGCTGACAGTTTCCGACACCCGCACTGCGGAGAACGACACCTCCGGAGACATTCTGGAGGGTCGCATCCGCAAGGCCGGCCACAACCTTGTCGTCCGCGCGATCGAGAAGGACGATGCCGGCCGCCTCGCCAGCCGCTTCAACAACTGGATCGACGACCGCGAGATCGACGCGATCGTCGTCACCGGCGGCACCGGCCTCACCGGGCGCGACGTCACCCCCGAAGCGATCGACCGGGTGAAGGACAAGGATATTCCGGGGTTTGGCGAACTGTTCCGGTGGATCTCTTACAAGACGATCGGCACCTCAACCGTCCAGTCCCGCGCCTGCGCGGCAGTGGCGCGGGGGACGTATATCTTCGCCCTGCCCGGCTCCAACGGCGCGGTGCAGGACGGCTGGGACGGCATCCTTGCCGAACAGCTCGACAGCCGAAACCGGCCCTGCAATTTCGTGGAACTGATGCCGAGACTCAAGGAAGTCTGAGAGCAGTTATCAGTTCGCGTCAGGCGCGGCGTTGCCGATAAAGCCTATTTTGAGGCCTAGCGCGTCAAGGCTCTGATCCTGAGCCATCAGACTCCCAAACAGACATTGCAAATTGTCAAATCGCTTCGATTTGATCGACCACTTCTTGCCATTGCCCAGCGCGTGCGGATCCATCGTCCAGGTATTCTGTGCGGTTTCGACGAAAACAGAACCTGCCTTCCAGCCGCAATGAACCTCAACCGCGGCAAAGAAATCCGATGGCGCGGAGAACTGCTCAAGCAGTGGCAGCCCCTCCAATTTTCCTTTTTCGGCCAGATCCTTGCGAGCGGATTCAACCATTTCCAGGCGCATCACGTCCCCGAGGTACGTTTGATAGGCCCGTTCCACCGCGTCGTCCTCGAAGAGAACAATGTCTTCAGCCGCAGCGGCGCGTATGCACGCGAATTGGCTCTGATTTGTTTGAGCCGTCACTTTGATGCGCACCACATCCGACCGAAAATCGTCGTCATACGCGATAGCGAAACCAGCACGTGCCAGCCCACAATCTACCAGAGCCGTGGCGATCTGCTCTTGGGCTGGAGGCGGTGGTGGCGGCAAATCAGGCATTTCCGCCCCTCAAGCGAACAACGGCAGGCGCGCGGCATCCTCACCCGACAGCGCGATACCCATGAGATCACGCAGCGTTTGCGCGTAGTCGGCCGCGTCGCTGATTTCGCGCGTTTCGCTGACGCCGTTGCGGTAGATCGAAAGCTGACGGTCGGTCATGGCCGCAAAGCCATCTTCCAGCACCACGCTGGCGATGCAGAGCGTGGTGAAGCGCGTATCGGGCCGTGTCGAGGTCCAGTGGTTGCCCATCTCCAGATCGTCCTGCACCACTTCGCCAAGATCGAAGACATATTGCGGCTGCCATTCGCCATGCGGGGCGCTGCGGCCATCGGTCGCATTCGCCGGGCCAGCGCGTTCGAGACGCCATTCGCCGCCCAATGCGCCGCGCTCGCCGCTGCGCAGCAGGCGATGCCACGCGCCGTCAGGGGTCTGCGCCTGCGCGCCGTCCTCCAGCGGTAACGGCGGCACGAAACTGCCGCCGAAACCGGCGTCGGCAATCCATGCGGCGCCGTCCATGTTGACGAGCAGCAGCGTATGCGTGCGCGGAGGAATGGCATGTTCGGGCAGGCCCAGCAGCACGCGCGCCAGCAACGGCCGGTTGACGAGCCCAAGTGCGGTGAGCGCATCGGAAAACAGCCGGTTCTGTTCGAAGCAATAGCCCCCTCGCCCACGCGCGACGAGTTTCTCGAACACGCTGGCGCTGTCGATGCGAATGCCTTCGCCCAGCGGAATGGCCAGATTTTCAAAGCCGATCGCGCGGCGATGCGCACTTTGCAGCGCGGCAAGGCCCTGTGGGTCGTTGGCGGGCGCGGCGGTCAGGCCGATGCGGGCGAGGTAGCGCGTGAGGTCCATTCCCGCTCTAGAGCACTCCCGCAGGGCACCGGGCAAGCCTGTTGATAACTTCGTCTATAAGCTGTTGTCATTGAGTTGATAGACTGTCGAAATTTGGTGGGAAATCCGGGAAAACTTCCACCTTCCCTGTGGATATTCCGGGGGTTTTTGGTGGATTGGTTGTGGGGATGCTGTGCGCAACCTGTGGAACGGATACCCGGCACGGCAGCGCGACAATTGCAAAAGAAAGCGGGATCCCCGCCTTGGCGGGGATGACGAGCCTTGGAGCTTCTCGGTCGTTTCCGGCAATCTCGATATCGAGAATATCAGCAGGTTCGGGCCCAACTCCCGCCTCGAAGCCCCCACTGCCGGGAAGTACCGGTAATGAGCAGCGAGCGACGTCGGCGGCCGCACAATAGCACCCCGATTTTCGCAGCCTTTGTACTACCTTCGTCATTGCGAGCGTAGCGAAGCAATCCAAAGGCGATTTTAAGCCGCTCTTCGCTACACTCGAAATGACGACGAGAGCCGCCCGGCTTCAGATCGACGAGCTTTCAAACGCTCGCAAGATCGAGGATCATCGGCACCAGCTTCGGCCATGAGCGGAACAGCGTATGCCCACTCCCGCCCGAATGGGTCTCGATGGAGCGGTCGTTCCATTCATCGTTACCCCAGGGCGGATCGATGAAGCGCGAATGCGGGATCAGGCGATGCACCCATTCCGAAGTCGCACGCGTATGCGAAAGGTCGCTGGTGCCGGAGCGGAACACCAATGTCGGCATCGTCAGCCGTGCAAAATCGCGCTGCGCCATGCCAGGAACCGGGCTGACCGGCGAAGGTACGTAGGCAGCAGCCCATTTCTGCATCACGGCGATGAAGCGGTCCGGATCCTGCGCCAGGATATACTCGCGCGCCTGCGGGCTCTTGGCAAAATTCTCGGCCCAACTTGTTGCCTGCATCACCGCTTCCATACCACCACGGCTGGCGAGCGTGCCCGCTTCGCCGCAATAATAGGTGGCAAGCTGCATGAGGCCGATCGGATCGCCCGAAATCCACCAGAGCGCGAGGTGCGAGCAGATCTCCGGATCGCGTGCCGCCGCCAGCATGGAAACGCGGCTGCCGCCCGACCCGCCGGCGATCACCGTGGGGCCAAGGTCCAATTTGCGGATCAGGCCGGCCAGCGCCTCCGCCTGCATTTCGGATTCGCTCTCGCCCAGCAGGCAGGCATCGGATGCGCCGCAATTGGGCCGATCGTAGATCAACACGCGGCGGCCCGCTTGCACGAAGCCTTCCGCCATTTCGCGCAGCCCCGGCACGTCCATCGTGAAGCGTCCGCCCGGCGTCAGCGCGACCGCCGGGTCGCCCTCCTTGCCGAGAAGTTCATAGGCAATGCCGATTCCACCCACGTCGATCCGAGGCATCCGCGTTCTCCCCAATGCACCCATGGCTGGGCGTCGTGGCGGCGATGCTCGGCCGCAAGTGGTTCACGCGCAAGGCATCCACGGCGATACCGCCCCCGCGTTGCGCGCGCCCCTCCCCTGTCGGCAACGGAGTGGGCAAATCGTGGACAGCCTGTGGATATCCTGTGTGCAGGCCGTGCAGAACCTGTGGCAAGACGGGGGAAATCCTGCCACCCCGAAGGCTCCGCCTATGATGTCCGGCTCAGGTTATGACGTCAGGAAGAGTGCGGCCGGTGTGGCGCGCGATGCCGGCGATGGGGTCGACGGCGGCGATCTGCAATTGCAGCATCGCCTCGGTATCCGCCAGGATGTGCCCTGAAGGCGGCTCGTAGCGTTCGAGATAGACGCGCAGGGTGGCTCCCTGCGTCCCCGTTCCCGAAAGCCGGAAGACGACACGGCTGCCATCTTCGAACAACACGCGGACGCCCTGGTTCTCGCTCACCGAATGGTCGACCGGATCGGTATAGGCAAAGCTGTCGGCATGGGCGACGGTAAGCGGGCCGAATGCCTTGCCCGCAAGCGTCGGCAACGATGCCTTCAACTCGGCCATCAATGCCTCTGCGGCCGGCTTGTCGATCGCTTCGTAGTCATGCCGGGCATAGTAATTGCGGCCGAAACGCGCCCAGTGAGCTTTGGCTAGATCGTCCACGCTGATCCCGCGCACGGCCAGAATGTTAAGCCAGAGCAGCACTGCCCAGAGCCCGTCCTTCTCCCGCACATGGTCCGATCCGGTGCCCGCACTTTCCTCCCCGCAGATGGTAACCTGACCGGCATCGAGCAGGTTGCCGAAGAACTTCCAGCCGGTGGGAGTTTCATAGCAGGGAATGCCGAAAGCCTCCGCCACGCGGTCGGCAGCGCCGCTGGTGGGCATCGAGCGCGCGATTCCGGCCAACCGGCCGCGATAGGCCGGCGCGATCTCGATATTGGCGGCCAGCATCGCCAGCGAATCCGACGGCGTGACATAACGCCCCCGGCCGATGATCAGGTTGCGGTCCCCGTCCCCATCCGACGCAGCGCCAAGGTCCGGCGCGTCGGCACCCATCATCACGTCATAGAGATCGCGCGCGTGGATCAGGTTGGGATCGGGGTGATGGCCGCCGAAATCCTCCAGCGGTGTGCCGTTGACCACCGTGCCCGGCGCAAAGCCAAGGCGCTTTTCCAGGATTTCGTGCGCGTAAGGGCCGGTCACCGCACTCATCGCATCGAAGCGCATCGAAAAGCCGGAAGCGACGATCCGGCGGATCTCGTCGAAATCGAACAGCGTTTCCATCAGGTCCGCATAGTCGGCAACCGGATCGATCACCTGGACCACCATGTCCCCCACGGCCGCTTCGCCGATCTGGTCGAGATCGATGTCTTCCGCCTCCACCGTCTGCCACCGGTCGATCATGGTGGTGCGATCATGGATCGCGCCGGTCACGCTTTCGGGCGCGGGACCGCCGTTGGCAATGTTGTACTTGATGCCGAAATCCTCATCCGGCCCACCCGGATTGTGGCTGGCCGACAGGATCAGCCCGCCGCTGGCGCCATACTTGCGGATCACGTGGCTGGCCGCCGGGGTCGAGAGAATGCCGCCCTGCCCTACGATGACGCGGGCGTATCCGGCGGCAGCGGCCATGCGGATCGCCAGCTGGATCACCTCCCGATTGTAGTAACGCCCGTCGCCGCCGATCACCAGCATGGCCCCGGGCGCCGGCTTCACCACATCGAAGACCGACTGGATGAAGTTCGCCGCGTAATTGGGCTGCTGGAATACCCGCACCTTCTTGCGCAGGCCTGAAGTGCCGGGCGCCTGCCCTTCGAAAGGACTGGTGGGAACGATGACGATCGGGGTCAAGCGCGTGTCTCCATGCAGGAAGCCCGGGGGTAGGAGAGGGATAAACGGTGAAGGGGCAAAAGGTTCAGGTAGCTGGAAATTCCGCCTGCCCCCACGCCCGTTTTGTAATGGCAGATGCAGTCTGGTTGCACCGCATCCAAAGTCAAATGCGCGAACGGGCCATATCGGCGGAAATGTGCTCCCTTTAGGACCAATTACGCCATTTTCACCATTATATCAGTCCCCTGTCGCGCATACTGACGGTCCTGTTCCCGCCGACGACGATGTGATCGTCGAGCATGAATTCCAGCGCGCCGGTCACATCGCTGAAGTGCCGCGTCGCGCGGATGTCCGCGGCGCTCGGCTCGGGATTTCCGGATGGGTGGTTGTGCGCAATCACCAGCCTTCGTGCATCGAGATCGAATGCGCGCCGCACCGTGCGCCGCAGCGGCAACGTCACTTCGCTGCTATGTGCGCCGGCGTAGAAATCTTCCGCGATGAACAGGCCCTCTGCGGTGAGGAACAGGACCACCACGCTTTCTTCCCGCAGCGTGCCGAGGCGGCGCAAGAGGTAACTGCGAAGGCGGGGATTGCCGGGCTCGGTCGGTTCCCCGAACAGCGATTCCCGGGCGGCAAGCGTGGCGATGGACCGCGCGACGGTGATCGCCGCCGCCAGCGTTTCGCAGTTCACACCCTCGCCGCCGATAGCCTCTGCCAGCGCGCTGGACGATGCGCTGTGGATGCCCCGCAGCGAGCCGAACGTGCGGATCAGGCGGAGGGCGACATCTTGCGCATGCTCTGCCGAGTAGGGCGCGAGGACACGCGCCAGGAGCGATAGCTGCCCGGCTTCTTCTGCCGCCGCATGTGAGCGACAAGGCCCAAACCCATCGCCGTCGTCTGGACGTACGATGGCATGATGCTCATCGCCAGATAGCCCGGCCCTTCCAGATTCCTGACCAGCAAAGGATAGATATGGCTCGAAAAGGCTATCAATTGGGCTGCCCCTATCCACAGCGGATAGCTCCGATTGGCGCAGAGCGCGACGGTGATGAAAATGGCGAGGCCGATGGCGTCAATCGCAAAGTGACCAAGGTTCACTCCCATGAACAGCACGGCATCCCCCGCCGTCACCAAGTGGTAGATGCGATCGACCACCAGCATGCCGAGAAGCGTCGTCGTCAAAATACGTTCTGGCGCGGCGCCCTTTCGCAGGGCCTGTACGAAAAGCACGGTGAGCACCGCATGCAGCAGATAGGCGCGTGCAGCCAGGATCAGCATGGCCACCCCCCGGCGCCATGCTGTCCTGGCAGCGCGCCGGTTGCCCGGCTTGAAAGTGCGATCAGGCCGAGAGGGCCATGGTTTCCTCGCCCACCAGCGCGGCCGACGGGGGGCACGCCTCGGGCTCGTCGATGATCGCCTTCACTTCGCGCCCGGCATCGAGCAGCGCCTGGTGAACGCGAATCATGTCGTTCTGGCATTCGAGCAGCGAACGCTGCGACTTGGCGAGGCGCAGCAGCGCGGTCTGGCCGGTGAAATTGGCAACGCCTTCCACCTGGCGTGCGAGCAACATCGATTCCATCAGGCGCGCCGAGGCAAGAAGTGCGGAATCCAGCGAAACTTCGGCTTCGGGAAGCTGACGACCGATACGGGCGGTGGCAGCGGACATCGAGATCGACATAAAGACCCTCCTTCGACGACCCCGGCACGAACGGAGCGCCCAAGCATGTGCACCATCGAGGCTGGTTCACGAGAACCGGCTCAGCGCCGTGGCAAGATCCAGTCCGAACACCGCGACGAGCAAGAGACCGCCGGCGATGAGGACCATGGCTGCCATGCGGTTGATACCGGCATCGTGACCATCGAGCACCTCGGGGACAAGCCGATCGATCTCTTCGGATTGCCAGGGCGCCTCAATCCTGAAGGCCACCCCGTCCGAAAGCATCAGGCGATCGCCCCGCTCGTCCTGCCCCCATTCTTCGGCGGTGACAGGGTCCGGGGAAACCTGAGGATTCTTGTCTGGTAGAGGATTACAGGCTGCATCTACAGGCCGCTGGTAATAGCGGTAGGCGCGCGCCAGCTCGGCCCGCGGCGGCGCCCCGGTGCGATTGCGTACCCCTTCGATCCGCTGGTTCACCGCACTTTCGGAAATGCCCAGTTCCCAGGCGATTTCCTTGCTCGTGCGATTCTCGGCGATGAGCCCCAGCACCTGGTGCTGTTTCTCGGTCAACGAAGGCAGCACTTCCAAAATTCGCCGGAACTGCGCAGATTCCGGCTCGCGCGTCCAACAATCGATTTCCATTGAACTGGTACTTCCCCGTGCCAACGGAGCATCCCCTACCCCGCCAGTCGCTCTTCATACATATATGTCGGAAACGAAATCGTTATCAACCGGGAGCGGAGGGCAGATAATCGGCCAGGCGCTTGTCCTCCGCATGAAACGGGGACTCTTGCCAACCCGTTACGCAACGCATGCGGGTTCACCCTGCAAATTCCTGCACGATTCTTAACTATGACTGAAAACCCAAAGGCTTAGGCAGCCTGGCAAACCATGTTTGTCCGCCCGCGACAACTCTGCCACGACCATTACAATTTCTTACCATTCGAGGATTTGCCTAAGGCCGCCCGCAATCTAGCCCCAAACCATGAGGAAACCCGAAACCGCACCCGCCCTTTCACCCACCCGTCCGCCGCGGGGTCGGCACGGTGCGCTTTGTCTGATCCTTGCTTCCACGGCGCTGACCCTGCCTGTCGATTCGCGGGCGCAGCAGGCCTCTTCGTCCTCCGCCAGCACGGCGAAGGGCGCGGCTACGAAGGGCAAGGGCAGCGCCTCCACCGCCAGTTCGGACGACAGCGGCAGCACGGACGAGATCATTGTCACCGGTCAGGCCGTGCCCGGCGCGGTGATCGGCGACATCCCCCCGGAAAACCGGATCGGCCCGGGCGAAATCGCCTCCTACGGCGTCGATTCGATCAGCGACCTGCTCAGCGAGATCGCGGACCAGACGACGAGCATTTCGGGGCGTGATTCGTCCAGTGGGCCAGTCGTGCTGGTCAACGGCAAGCGCGTGTCCGGCGTCAACGAAGTGGGCGACCTTCCGGTGGAATCGGTGCTTCGCGTCGATATCCTGCCTGAAGAAGTGGCCATCAAGTACGGCTACGACGCGCAGCAGAAGGTGGTGAACATCATCCTGAAGCGCCGATTCCAGTCGCGCGTCGCCAATCTGGGCGGCGGCCTGTCCACCAAGGGCGGCGGCGGACAGGGCGATGGCGCCTTCACGTATACCAAGATCCACGACAACGACCGCCTGAACGTCACGGGCAAGATTTCCGGACAGGCCGCCATCCTGGAGAGCGACCGTAACATCGTGCCCGATCCGGACAGCGGGATCACCCCGGCAAACGGCATCTCCGACGATCGCGCCTACCGCACCTTGCAGGCATCGACGCGCAATTACGCGCTGGCAGCCAGCCTTGCGCACGATCTGGGCGGATCGGCCAACCTCTCGTTCAACCTGAAGGGCACCTACAAGACCAGCCGCTCGCTGGACGGGCTGGCCACCGGCGATCTGACCGTGCCCGCCGACAATCCCTATTCGGACGGGACCGAGGCGGCGTTCACCCGCTACCTTTCCACCGATCCGCTGAACAAGTCGGTGAACTCGGCCGATATCTCGGCCGGATCGACCTTCAACATGGACCTGTCCAGCCGCTGGAAGCTGTCCGTGGTCGGCAGCTACGAACACAGCGAATCCGATACGCGTACCGAAACCGGTTACGACACCGATACGCTGCAGGCCGCGCTGGACGCCAACGATCCCACGGTCGATCCCTATGGCCCGCTCTCGTCGAGCCTGCTCGGCAGCATGCTGACCAACCGCGCCAAGTCCAACAGCGATACCGGCAGCGCCAGCGCGCTGATCTTCGGCAAGCTGCTGAAACTGCCCGCCGGCGATCTGGGCGTCAGCCTGAAGCTGGGCGGCGATTTCACCGCGCAATCGTCCAGCACCACGCGCAACGGATCGGTCACCGACAGCGACGCCAACCGCACCAACGGTAACGCCAAGCTGAGCGTGGACATTCCGCTGACCAGCCGCAGCAAGGGGTTTCTGGGCGCGATCGGCACGCTCAGCCTGAACCTCAACGGCGGCGTCACGCAGGTTTCGGACTACGGCACGCTTGGCACTTTCGGGTACGGCCTGAACTGGACGCCGGTTACAGGCGTGACGGTGATCGCAGCCGTGAACGAGGATCGCAGCGCGCCCACCGTGTCGCAGCTGAGCGGTCCGGTCATCACCACCACCAACCAGCGCGTCTACGACTATGTGACCGGCCAATCCGTGCTGGTGACGACGGTCACCGGCGGCAATCCCGACCTGAAGGCGGATGATCGCCACAGCTTCAAGCTGGGCGTGAACGCCACGATCCTGAACGAGCCGAAGCTCAATTTCAGCGCCACTTACGTCAACAGCCGCAATCGCAATGCTGTCATGAGCGTGGGCGGCGTGACCGAGGAACTGGAGGATGCCTTCCCCGACCGCTTCATGCGTGACGATACCGGCACATTGGTCGGCATCGATGCGCGGCCGGTGAACGTCTATATGCAGCGCACCGAGCAGGTACGCTGGGGCTTCAACTTCTCCACCCAGCTCCGCAAGCCCAAGCGGCCGGAGCGGCCACCATGGGCACGCCAGGGCGAGAACGGCCAGTGGGCGGGTCGCCGCGCCGGCGCGCAGAACGGGCAGACCGGTGGCGAACGACCTTCGGGTCAGGCGCAGGGTCAGCCTCCGCAGGGAAGCGAGGCGCAACCCGGCCAGCCCGGCAGCGAGAACGAGATCACCGTCAACGGCCAGCGCGAGCAGGACGGCCCCGGCGGCTTCGGCCCGCCCCCGGGCGGTTTCCCACCCGATGGCCCTCCCCCCGAAGGCTTCCGCGACGGCCCGCCGCCTGACGGCTTCGGACCGCCTCCGGGCGGTGGCCCCGGCGGTCCGGGTGGACCTGGAGGCCCCGGCGGTTTCGGCGGCCCCGGTGGGCGCGGCGGCAGGGGCTTCTCCGGCGGCAGCGACAACGGCGCGCGTCTTCTGGCCTCGGTCTATCACACCTGGGTGCTGCGTTCGGACGTCCAGCTTACCGAGGATGGCGATACGATCGACCTGCTCCACGGCGGCACCGTTACCGGCAGCGCCACGCCGCAGCACAAGATCACGGCCAGCCTGGGCGTGGTGGACAATGGCGTGGGCATGCGGCTTGAAGGCAACTGGCAAAGCGCGACCAAGATTTCGGGCGACAGCATGGCCGGTTCCACCGGGGACCTGCACTTCTCATCGCTGGCCACGCTGGACTTGCGGCTTTTCGCGAACTTGCAGAACCGCTTCCGCGGCAAGGCCTGGGCGCGCGGCACGCGTGTCAGCCTTTCGATCGAGAACCTGTTCGATACGCGTCAGACGGTAACGGATGCCTCCGGCGCCACACCTTATGCCTATCAGAAGGACTATCTGGACCCGATGGGGCGGACCGTCCTGCTGTCGGTTCGGCGGATTTTCTGAGGGCGCGCGGTTATCGCGAACATAGGAAGAAGGAAGCGGGGTCCCCGCCTTCGCGGGGACGACGAGGAGTGGTGGTGCCAGGTTTGCCGTTTCCGGACTCTCCGGAATAGTCGGCAATGCCATGTTAGCCTGTGCGCTGGAGCCTATGCCGTCCGGCTGCGCCGCGCTTGACCAACCGCCCATTCTCGCCCGCTTCCGAAGCCGAAGCCGAAGCCGAAGCCGAAGCCGCAACGAACCCCGGATCGAGGCGGATGCAAGCCTCCCCTCCCCGTCATCCCCGCGAAGGCGGGGATCCCGCTTCCTTCTTGCTCGCAACAACCTCCACCCACCCGCAGGCAAAGAAAAAGGCAGGAGAGCCGCGCTCTCCTGCCTTTTCTCAATCCGTGGGAGAGGAAGCGCCCGCCCTCACTCCTCGCCCATGCGAAGCGCGGCGATGAAGGCTTCCTGCGGGATCTGCACGTTGCCGTACTCGCGCATGCGCTTCTTGCCTTCCTTCTGCTTTTCCAGAAGCTTCTTCTTACGCGTGATGTCACCGCCGTAACACTTGGCGGTAACGTCCTTGCGCATGGCGGAAATCGTCTCGCGCGCGATCACCTTGGCGCCGATGGCGGCCTGGATCGGGATCTTGAACATGTGCCGCGGGATGAGTTCCTTCAGACGCTCCACCAGCGCACGGCCGCGCGGTTCGGCCTGACCGCGATGGACGATCATCGACAGCGCATCGACCGGCTCGTTGTTCACGAGGATGTTCATCATCACGAGATCACCCTCCTGAAGGCCGATCTGCTCGTAGTCGAAGCTGGCATAGCCGCGGCTGATCGACTTCAGGCGGTCATAGAAGTCGAACACCACTTCGTTCAGCGGCAGTTCGTAGGTCACCTGCGCGCGGCCGCCGACGTAGGTCAGGTCCTTCTGGATACCGCGACGGTCCTGGCAGAGCTTCAGGATCGAGCCGAGGTATTCGTCCGGCGTGTAGATCACCGCCTTGATCCACGGCTCTTCCATGAAGTCGATCTTCACCGGATCGGGCATGTCGGCCGGGTTGTGCAGTTCCTTCACGGTGCCGTCGGTCATCGTCAGGCGATAGACCACGGACGGCGCGGTGGTGATAAGGTCGAGGTCGTACTCGCGGCTCAGGCGCTCCTGGATGATTTCCAGATGCAGCAGGCCCAGGAAGCCGCAGCGGAAGCCGAAGCCCAGCGCCGCACTCGATTCCATCTCGAAGCTGAAAGAGGCGTCGTTCAGGCGCAGCTTGCCGATCGATTCGCGCAGCTTTTCGAAGTCGTTGGCGTCGACCGGGAACAGGCCGCAGAACACCACCGGCTGCACTTCCTTGTAGCCCGGCAGCGCCTGCGTGGCGCCCTGCTTCACGGTGGTGATGGTGTCACCGACCTTGGCCTGTTCCACTTCCTTGATCTGCGCGGTGATGAAGCCGATTTCGCCCGGGCCCAGTTCGGGCAGATCGATGCGCTTGGGCGTGAAGCAGCCGACGCGGTCGATCAGGTGCTCGGTGCCGCCCTGCATGAACTTGACGTTCAGGCCCTTCTTGATGACGCCGTCGATCACGCGCACCAGAATGACGACGCCCAGGTACGGGTCATACCAGGAATCGACCAGCATGGCCTTCAGCGGCGCGGTGCGATCACCCGAAGGCGCCGGAATCTTGGCGACGACGGCTTCCAGGATCTCGTCGATGCCGATGCCCGACTTGGCGGAGGCCAGCACCGCTTCGGAAGCGTCGATGCCGATCACTTCCTCGATCTCGTTGCGCACCTTTTCCGGTTCGGCCGCAGGCAGGTCGATCTTGTTGATCACCGGCACGATCTCGTGATCGTGCTCGATCGACTGATAGACGTTGGCCAGGGTCTGCGCTTCCACGCCCTGCGCGGCGTCCACCACCAGCAGCGCGCCTTCGCAGGCGGCAAGGCTGCGGCTGACTTCATAGGCGAAGTCGACGTGGCCCGGCGTGTCCATCAGGTTCAGCTCATAAGTGAGCCCGTCGGACGCGGTGTAGTTCAGGCGCACGGTCTGCGCCTTGATGGTGATGCCGCGTTCCTTCTCGATGTCCATGTTGTCGAGCACCTGGGCGCTCATCTCACGGTCGGAGAGGCCACCGGTGCGCTGGATCAGACGGTCGGCAAGCGTCGACTTGCCGTGGTCGATATGGGCAATGATCGAGAAATTTCGGATCTGGGCGAGTTCGGTCATGGAAGCGCCGTTAGCAGCGCTTTGCCCGTTTGGAAATGCGGCGCGCGCGCATTTTCACGGCGGGTTCAGCCAACCTTGCGCAGCGGGCCGCTCTCGCTTGGCTCGAACAGGGTTCGCGAAGGCGTGAACAGCACCGCACCGTGGGCGTCCAGCTCCAGCGGCGTGCCGAATTCGACGCCCATGTGGTCTTCCCGGCACCAGCGCGCAGTGGCCAGCACCACGTTGTCTTCGGCCAGATGCAGCGCGAAGCACGTCTCCACCGGCACGTTCCACAGACCCTCCACCAGCGCCCCGGTCTGCGAAACGTTGCGGATAGTGGCGTGGTAGATGTGCCCGTCGTGCTCCAGCACGACCTTGCGCAGCATCGTCTGGCGCGGTGCGCGGGCCGAACGCGGCCCTTGCGCCACCGCCCCCAACCCGCGCGCCAGCCGCGCCGCAGCGCCCGGCGCGTCCAGTGGCCGCTCATAGATATAGCCCTGAATATGGCTGCATCCCAGCAGGCGCACGAGATCCAGCTCGTCCAAGGTCTCCACGCCCTCGGCCGTGGTTTCCATGTTCAAGGCTTCGGCCAGACTGACGATCGAGGAGATGATCGCCCCGTTGCGGCTGCCTTCGATGGTGGCGCCGCGCACGAAGCTCTGGTCGATCTTGATCTTGTCGAACGGCGCTTTCTTCAAATAGCCGAGCGAGGAGTAGCCGGTGCCGAAATCGTCCAGCGCCAGACGCACACCCACCGACTTCAGCGCCGCGAACATCGCCTCGGTCGATTTGTCCTCGCCCAGGAACACGCTTTCCGTGATCTCAAGCTCCAGCCGCGACGACGATATGCCTGCGTCGGCAATGGCGCGCGTGACGATCGCCGGCAGCGCCGGGTTGGAGAACTGCAGGGGCGAGACGTTGACCGCCACGCGCACATCCTCAGGCCATGCCGCCAGATCGCGGCAGGCAGTGCGCAGCGCCCATTCGCCGATCTGGGCCACGAGCCCGGTCTCTTCCGCCACCGGCACGAACTTGGCAGGCGAGAGATAGCCGTGGCGCGGATGGTTCCAGCGCAGCAGCGCCTCGAATCCGGTGATCCGCTCGGTCGTGGTGTGGATCTGCGGCTGGTAGTGCAGCTCCAGCGTCCCCAGCACGATGGCATCGCGCAAGTCCTGCTCAAGCTGCTGGCGCTCCTTGGCGTCCGAATGCAGGTCGTCGTCGTAGAAATAGTGCCGCCCGCGCCCGCTGCCCTTGGCCGCATAGAGCGCAAGGTCGGCATTGCGGATGATCTCTTCCGCCGTGCTGCCGTTCTCCGGACAGAGCGAGATGCCCACCGAAGCGCCGATCGTCACCCGCACGCCCTCTATCTCGTAGGGCTGCGACAGGTTCTCGATGATCCGGCGCGCGATGTGGGCAAGGCCCTCGTGCTGGTGATGGCCGGGCAGCAGGACCTTGAACTCATCCCCGCCCAGTCGCCCGACGCGGCCCATCGCACCCACCGTGCTGGTCAGCCGTTCGGCCACCTGCTTCAGCAGCGCGTCGCCGGCGGGGTGGCCCATCGTGTCGTTGACTTGCTTGAACCGGTCGAGATCGAGCAGGAACACCGCGCAGGCGCGACTTTCCAACCGGGGAGAGGTCAGGATCTTCTCCAGCCATTCCGCCATCTGATAGCGGTTGGCCAGCCCCGTCAGCGAATCGAAGCGCGCCAGCAGGGTCACATGCTGCTGCGACTTGCGGGTTTCGGTCAGATCGGTGCCCGACCCGCGAAAACCCAGGAAATTGTGGAACTGGTCCAACACCGGCCGGCCGGAGATCGACCACCAGCGCTCGTCCGCCTCCGCCGTGGCGGCGCGTACCGTCAGGTCCTGGAAAGAGGATCGCGTGGCCAGATGGAAGGCCAGCGTGCGCTCGCTCTCCTGCGGCCCGTCGGACTCTACATGGAACAGGCTGGTGAAAGGCCGCCCGGCCACTTCCGCCTGCGTGCAGCCCAGCAATTGCGCAATGCGCGGCGATACATAAGTGACCATGCCGCGCCGGTCGCTTTCCCAGAACCAGCCCTGCCCAGTGTCCTCGTACTCGCCCAGCAGTTCCTCGGCACGATGCTGGCGCATATCCTGCTCGGCCCGGTGCGCGGATTCCGCGGCGGCCTCACGCACCTGCCGCATGGCGACGACAAGGCCGAGCCCGCAACCGGCCGCCAGTACCCCGAACGAATAGGCAGAGGCGGAAGGCAGCGATGCGCCGAACCATAGCGCCACCGTCGCCGCGACGATCGACGTCATCCGCCCGTTCAGCAGCACCGTCGCCAGCAGGATCAGCAGGACGTGCCCCTTCACCGTCAGCCCGGCCTCCAGCACCGGCACCCATAGCGAGGTGGCAAGGCCGAACAGCGCCATCGGCGCGGCGATCGCGGCCAGCATCAGCGGATAGCGCATCCAGCTGTCATGCCGCCGCCCTTCCTCCGTCCGCGCCAGTAGCGGCGCGGCAAGGCAGCCCATCATCGCCAGAAGCGAGAGCAGCACCGTCGCAAGGCCTGGCCGGCTGCCCGAAAGCACGCCCATGGCCACCAGCACGGCGACCATGGCCGGCGCCATCAGTTCCCAGCGGCGCGCCACGAAATAGAACAGGGGATCGCTGCTGCCGCCCTTGGGACGCAGGAATGCGAAATTTCCCGCCATGTTGCCTGCGGCCCCGAGCGGCTCGACCACCACGGGTAGATCCGGCGATATCGCAGCGACTTGGCCATCGACGGACGAATCCGATTCGCCCCCGGCGCGGTCGCGCAGGAGCCCCGATGCGCGCGCGCCCGGCACACCCTTGCGGGCCGAATGCCGCTTCCTTGGGGAACCTGTGATCGCCATTCCCCGCTCTTGCGGTCTGGCCCATTTCAAAAGGGTTAAGCTCGCGGCGCCTGGAGAGGCGAAAAATCCGAAATTCCAGCGCATCACAGGCACTAACACCTATAACGCAGCCCGTCGCGCCGGATGCCGCGAACGGCCGTTTTCGCTTGCTCCGCCCCGTGCCCCATGCTTGCTTGCCAAATGACGGGGCGCGCGCCCGGTGCGCCCTTTCACGGGAGAGCAAAACCATGCGGCATATCGCGATCGTGGGTTCGGGTCCGGCTGGCTATTACACCGCCGAAGCGGCACTCAGGCAATGGGGCGACGGCGTGCGGGTCGACATCTTCGACGCCCTGCCCGTTCCCTTCGGCCTGATCCGCAGCGGCGTTGCGCCCGACCATCAGTCGATCAAGGGCGTCTCCCGCCGTTACGAGGCCACTGCGCTGACGGACAATGTGCGCTTCATCGGCAATGTCTCCATCGGCCGCGACATCTCGGTCGGCGAACTGCGCGACCTCTACGATGCCGTGGTGCTGGCCACGGGCGCACCGAACGACCGCAAGCTGGGCCTTCCCGGAGAGGATCTGCCCAATGTCTTCGGATCGGCTGCCTTCGTCGGCTGGTACAACGGCCATCCGTACTTCTCCGGCCTGAACCCCGCGCTGTCGCACGATACCGCGGTGGTGATCGGCAACGGCAACGTCGCGCTCGACGTCGCGCGCATCCTTGCCAAGTCGCAGAAGGAGTTCGCGGGATCCGACATCGTCACCCACGCGCTGGAGGCGCTGACCGGATCGAAAGTGCGGCGCATCGTCATCCTTGGCCGGCGCGGGCCGTTCCAGATCGCGATGACGCCGAAGGAACTGGGCGAGCTTACCCAGCTCACCCGCGCGCGCCCGCATGTGGACACGGCCGACCTGCCCGCCGAAACCGGCGACGCCGCGCTCGATCCCGGCCAGCGCAAGGCCGTCGGGCACTTGCGCAGCTTCGCGAAAGCCGCCCCTGCCGAACCGCAAGTCGATGAAGTCTCTATCGAATTCGATTTCTACGCCGCCCCCCGCGCCATTCTGGGCCAGGACCGGGTGGAAGCCGTAGAGGTCGAACGCACCCGGCTGGAGGATGGCAAGGCGGTCGGCACCGGGGAGACCTATCGCATCCCCGCCGGCCTGGTGATCGCCTGCATCGGCTATCAGACATCCCCGATCCCGGATGTGCCCTATGACGACAAGCTAGGCCGCTTCGCCAACGAAGATGGCCGGATCGCGCCGGGCCTCTATTGCGTCGGCTGGGCACGGCGCGGCCCCACCGGCACGATCGGCACCAACCGGCCGGACGGCTTTTCCATCGTCGAGCGTATTTCGGAAGATCTGGGCGGCTTCCGCGCGGATGGCGCCGGAAAGCCGGGCCGCCCCGGTTTCGACGCGCTCGCGGCGGAGCGCGGAATCGACTACGTGAAATTCACCGATTGGCAGAAGATCGACGAGGCCGAGATCGCCAATGCCCGCAACGGCGCCCCGCGCGAGAAATTCGTCGCGGTGGAACGGATGATCGAGGCTGCGGGCAAGCACTGATCGATAGCCCGCGCTGAACCCGGCCCCCGCCCGCTTTCAGCGATTTCACTGGTTCGTCATATACCCCCTGCTATGCGCCAATCCATTGGCGAGCAGGGGGTTGCAGTGCTGTCGAAGAATCATGTCCGCGCCGCGATTGCGGCGGTGTTGATGCTGTCGATGCCTGCCGGCACGGCAGAAGCCAAGGCCGACCACACGCCCACGGTGGGGGAGATAGCGCCGGACTTCGAGATCACCTTGATGGACGGCAGCAAGGTCACGCTCGCCCAGCTTCGCGGTCAGGTCGTGGTGCTCAATTTCTGGGCCACCTGGTGCATTCCCTGCCGCAAGGAACTGCCGACGCTGGATTCCTATTACGCGCTGCAACGCAATCGCGGACTGAAAGTCTTCGCCATCACGACGGAGGATTCTGCGCCGCCCTACATGCTGAAGGCACTGTTCAAGGCCATGGCGATCCCGGCCGCGCGCAAGATCAAGGGCCCCTACGGCCCGCTGACCGGCGTACCCACCAACTTCGTGATCGATAGGGCAGGCAAGGTGCGTTACGCCAAGGCCGGCGCCTTCGATTTGGACGACCTGAACGCCGTGCTGGTGCCGTTGCTTGCCGAAAAGGCGCCCGCTTGACGCCGCGCGAGCAATCAATCGCACCAAATTACAAGTTTATTCCTTTTCAATATTACAACTTGATGACAGGTAAGCGAAATAAATTATTGTTATTATTAGGATTTTTTAGCCTTTACCGTCTAGCAGTCACCCGAAATCACTTTCAGAGACCGGAAAGCATTGGTTAATTCCGGTCCGAAAAAGACATTCGGGTGCACAGATGCCATCTTGGAAACCGGCAGTCGGGCGGCTGCTCTCTTCACTGGAAACGCGCCTTGTCGGCGCCCTGATCCTTATCGTCGCGGCCACCGGGCTGCTGCAGATCGTCACCCAGCGAGAGGCATTCGGCCTGCGCCGCGATGGTGAGGCGCTGGTCCATGCCTCCGCCATTGCCGAAAACGCCGACCAGTTCGCCGAAGCCGTCGGCAAGCTGCGCATGGCCACCAACCGCGGCCTCGTCGCCAGCGACGATACGGGCGCCGAGCTGACCGACGCCGCCATTGCCATCGGCGACCAACTGGGGCGCCTGCGCAACAGCGGCATGGCGCTCTATGACCTGCCCGAAGCTTCCGATCCCTTTGCCGACCTTGACCGCCACGTCAGCGCCATTCTGAAAGTGCAGTCGGGGGACACCGCCCGGCGCGGGCTGATCAATCGCATCCAGACGCGCAACAATGCCATGGCCGCGCTTGCCGCCCGCATCGTCGAGCGCGCCCATGCAGAGCGAGAGGCTGCACAGCGCCGCCTCGTCGCCTCGATCGCGCGCTGGCAGATGCTGGTGCTCAGCACCGGGCTCGTCACGATCCTGATCGTCTCGCTGGTGCTGTTCGACATCCTCAAGAACATCCTGCCGGCCGTGCGCCGCATGCACCGCTCGCTCCAGAGCCTGGCCAATGGCGACCTCGACATCGAGATCGGTTCGTTCCGCCTGAAGGAGCTTCAGGACCTTTCCGGCCCGCTGGAAACCTTCCGCCGCAATGCCAAGGCGGTGAAGAACCTGGCCTTCAGCGATGCCGCGACCGGCCTGCCCAATCGTCGCGCCTTCCAGGAAGACGTCAGCTGGCTGTTCAGCGCCGCGCCGGATCGCCGGTTCGCCTGCATGCTGATCGACATCGACCGGTTCAAGCACATCAACGACGATTATGGCCACGCCGCCGGTGACGATCTGGTGCGCCTGATCGGCGGCCGCCTCAAGACGAACCTGGGCGATACCAGCATTGTCGCCCGCGTGGGTGGTGACGAGTTCGCGGTCTGCATCGAAATGTCGGATGGCGAAGCGGCCATCGGCCTCGCCTCGCGCCTCACGGATTCGATGCGCACGCCTTTCAGCCTGGGCGAATATTCGGTGGCGATCACCGTTTCGATCGGCGTTGCCGAAGTCGCCGCCTCTCCCGATGCCGACATCGACGAGATTCTGCGCAACGCCGACATGGCGCTCTATGCCTCCAAGAAGAACGGCCGCAACTGCGCCACCGGCTTCGCCCCGCAGATGGCCGAAGAGCGCGCCGTGGACCGCGCGCTGGAAAAGGACCTGGAAGCCGCGTTCGAAAAGAGCGAACTGCGCATGGTCTACCAGCCGATCCACCCGGTTTCCGAAACCGCGCGCGAAGTGGAGGCGCTGGTCCGCTGGAAGCATCCGGTGCTCGGCGAAGTGCCGCCGTCCACCTTCATTCCCGCCGCCGAACGCAGCGGGCTCATGGTGCGCCTGGGCGAATGGATCATCCGCCGCGCGCTGCAGGATTTCGCGCACTGGCCGCACAACATGCTGATGAGCATCAATCTCTCCCCGCTCCAGCTTCAGCACGACGGTTTCAGCGCCTTCCTGCTGGATGCCTGCAGCCGCCACGGCATCGCGCCGCACCGGCTGTTCCTGGAAGTGACGGAATCGCTCTCCATCGAACGCAACACGCGCGCGCTGCTGACGCTCAACCTGCTGCGCAACATGGGCTTCCGCATCGCGCTGGACGATTTCGGCACCGGCTATTCCTCGCTCTCAATGGTCAAGAGCTTCAAGTTCGACCGCATGAAGCTGGACCGCAGCCTCGTCATGGATCTGGGCCAGGACCCGGCCTCGGTCGCCGTGCTGGAAGCGGCGGTGACGATGGCGCGCCACGTCGGCGCCGAAGTCGTCGCCGAAGGGATCAGCGAGGAACACCTGATCGACGCCACCAAGGGCGCCGGCTGCACGCACCTGCAAGGCTATTTCTACAGCCGCCCGATCGAGGCGGACGAAGTGCCCCACTATTTCACCCTGTCGATGGCCCCGCAGGCCGAGGTGGCGTGAGCAAAGGCAAAGGCGCAGGAATTGCAGGAAGCCGGCAATCGCCATCCGGGGCAAGATCTGCCCTGGATGGCGAACCAGCCGAGCCTGCACTTCCACAAATCTGGCGCGATTTCCTCACCATCAGCGTGGCGGGGAGCCGCCACATCATCGCTTTATCGAATTATCCAACGCCAGCGCGGCATACGCGAAGTTCCACTGCAGCAGGAACTTATCGAAGGCCAGTTTGTCACCTTCCTTTGCCGGGACGCATAATCCCATGGGATCGCCCAGCTTGGACCACAAGGCACCGGCTTCCTTGCTCTGCCAGCGGGTCAACATCAGCGCAAAGACGGTGGCCGGGTCGCGGCGCACCACGCATTCCGCGAAAGAATACATAACCAGCTGTTTTCGCTGATCCAGGTTATTCACTTTCGCGATTGCGTCTGCCGTGAAAATCGTCGGCACCTCGGCATAAGTGGGTACCGGGCCGCTCTGGTATTTTCGGGCCAGACGCACGCCTGCCAGTCCGCTGGCATAGACCACGGGATGCATGGACAACTCGTCGTCCCATTTACCCATGCAAGCGGTGTTGCGCTGCGCGAACGCCTTGAGATCGCGCTTCATGTCGGAGCCCTTGAAAAACCGGGACACCAATGCATCCACGCCCGCTGGATCGCGATCATTGACGCATATGACGTAATCCCAGAACCGCGTGATGGCTTGGGTATCCGATGCCTGTACCCTTGATTCCGAAGGCGGAGTATGTGTCGCGCGCTCATGGGATTGTTGGGCGAAACCAGACGGTGCGTAGAGCGCGCCGATCAACGCCGCGATGTGGATCAACGCCCGGACCATCGGACTTCGGGTGAGCCTGCCGGGCCGTTCCCCCTCCCCGTCGGCGTAACGACCCGATTGATTTTTGTTCGGCTGCGTCATGATTCGACAACCCTCCCAGCGCCGATGGCAATTGCGATCCATCGGTCATTCGGAAGCGTGGCTTGGTGCCGATATTCGGCCAATTAAAAATCGGAAATATCGAAACACACGTCGCAAGACGTTACTCGCTCTATCTTTGAATACAGGCCGAAAGTCCTGAAAATCCCTTCGCCGCTCCGACTAGGCGCATCCGTTTCCGCCGCGGGGTGCATCCACAGCGCATCTTGATGGCGGACTGCGCGTCGGAACGCAGCTGCCACTCAGAACCAGTGCATAGAAAAAGGCCGGAGCTTTCGCCCCGGCCTTTTCTTTATCGGCCATGAAGCCTGCGATCAGACGCGCATCGGCATCAGCACGTAGAGCGCGGGGCTCTTCTCGTCCTGACGGATCAGCGTCGGCGCGCCGGCGTCGGCAAGGTGCAGTTCCACCGTGTCGCCGTCGATCTGGCCGAGGATGTCCTTGAGATAGTTGGCATTGAAGCCGATCTCGAAGCCGTCCGCAGAGTAGTCCGCCGGAACTTCTTCAGCCGCCGTGCCGTTGTCGGGCGAGGTGACCGAAAGCGTCACGCGGTCCTGATCCAGCGCCATCTTCACTGCGCGGGTCTTTTCGGTGGCGATGGTCGCCACGCGGTCCACGCCTTCGAAGAAGCTCTTGGGATCGATCTTCAGCAGCTTGTCGTTCCCGGTCGGGATGACGCGCGTGTAGTCGGGGAACGTGCCGTCGATCAGCTTGCTGGTCAGCACCACGCCATGCTCGCCGCCCAGCGTGAAGCGGATCTTGCTGGCGGAAAGGTCCACCAGCACGTTGGTATCCAGCGCTTCTTCCAGCAGCTTGCGCAGTTCGCCCACGCACTTACGCGGCACGATCACGTCCGGCATGCCCTGCGCGCCCTCGGGGCGAGCCAGCGTGAAGCGGGCAAGGCGGTGGCCGTCGGTGGCGGCGGCCTTCAGCTCGTCATCGCTGACATGCAGGAAGATGCCGTTGAGGTAGTAACGCGTTTCCTCGGTCGAAATCGCGAAGCGCGTGCGGTCGATCAGCTGGCCCAGCAGCGATGCCGAGATTTCGAAGCTGGTCGGCAGCTCACCCTCGGCGATCACCGGGAAATCGTCACGCGGCAGCGTCGGTAGCTGGAAGCGGCTGCGCCCGGCCTTGACGACCATGCGGTTGTCGGATGCGTCGAGGCTGACCTGGCTGCCATCGGGAAGCTTGCGCGCGATGTCGAACAGCAGATGCGCCGAAACGGTAATTGCGCCGGCTTGCTCTACAGAGACCGCGCCCACCGTCTCGACCACTTGCAGGTCAAGGTCGGTCGCCATGATACGCAGGGAGCCGGTACCCGAAGCCTCGATCAGCACATTCGAGAGAATGGGAATGGTGTTGCGCCGCTCGACAACGGACTGCACGTGGCTGAGGCAGCGCAGGAGCGTGGAACGTTCGATCGTGGCCTTCATGTCAGCCTCAGGTCCCCCTTGGTCGGGCTTGGGACGCCCGGTTGACACGGACAATCCCGAATTTCAGGACGAATATCTCTAGCGAACGTAAGGCTTGCGGCAAGCGAGTAATGGCGTGGGACAGGCGAAACTGGGGATAAATCGGGGGTTTCTCGTGCGAATTCTGTCCGCTGGGCCCGCCTGCGACAAAGTCACGCCTCCATGGCGTCCGTCCGGCACCTTCCGCTTGCCCTCGCCGCCGGGGCGGCGCATGCTGCAGTGCACCCTCCAATCCCCCCGAAATCGTGGGAGGCGAACCACTTGTCTCAAGGTCTGCGTATCGAACGCAAGGACGACAGCGGCGAAATCAAGCCGATCACCTTGCCCGAATGGAAGGAAGCCGTAGTCGGCATCGAAGGGGTCCGCCTGGCCGAAGGCGATGCCAATGCCCTCAATCCCGTCACCCGCGAATGGGTGGTGATGCCCAACCGCGGGGGCGATGTCGAAGTATGGCGCGACGGCTATGACGGCTGGCTGCGCGCGCTCTGGTGGTCTCCCAACGGCACCGTCAGCTTCACCGCACCCGATCCGGAGCCGGACGGTCACTCGATTCTGGCCGTGGCGCGCGATCTTGCCGGCAGGCTGGGTGCGACGATCGTCAGCGCCGACGGCACCGTTCACAACTAGGACTTCAGGACTTTCCCAAGACAAATCGACTGAGGTCGATCCGCATAGCGGCCGTACGGCGCCACTTCGGCGTAGCCGTGGCGGCGGTAGAACGCGACCGCGCGCTCGTTGATACGCCGCGTGGAAAGCCAAGCCTCGCGATAGCCTTCGACAGAGGCCGCAGCTTCGAGATGGGCAAGAATGGCCGTACCACAGCCCTTCTCGGCATACATGCGCTTGATCTCGGCCACGCCGCCTTCAAGCGGCCGATAGGCACCGCATCCCATGGCAGCGCCGCCCGCATCCCGCGCAATCACGAACAACGCGCGGGATACCAAAACATCGGACGAGTTGAACGAAGACGTGCCCCCGTCACCCGTGATCGCGGAGAGCGCCCCGGAAAGACGCTCCATCACCGCGACCGCTTCGGGATCGCGCGGATCGCAGGGCTCAACCCTCACTGTCCGCACGATCCCGAGCGCCCTATCAGATCATCACCATGCCGCCGTTGACGTGGATCGTCTGGCCGGTGACGTAGCCAGCTTCCTTCGAGGCAAGGAATACGGCGGCAGCGGCGATATCGTCGCCCTCGCCCATGCGGCCCATCGGGATGCGGCCGTTCAGCGCGTCCTTCTGGGCATCGGGCAGCACATCGGTCATCGCGGTGCGGATGAAGCCCGGAGCGACGCAGTTGACGGTGACGTTACGGCTGGCGAGTTCCTGGGCAAGGCTCTTCGACATGGCGGTGATGCCGCCCTTGGCCGCGCAGTAGTTCATCTGGCCGGGATTGCCGGTGGTGCCGACGACCGAGGTGACGTTGATGATGCGGCCGAAGCGCGCCTTCATCATCGGCTTGGTGACGGCGCGCATCAGGCGGAAGGTCGATTCGAGGTTGATCTTGATGACCTGATCCCACTCCTCGTCCTTCATGCGCATGGCAAGGTTGTCGCGGGTGATGCCCGCGTTGTTGATCAGGATGTCGATCTTGCCGAGCGATTCGAGCGCGGCGGGAACCAGCTTCTCCACCTGCTCCGCATCACCCAGATTGCAGGCGATGGCGACATGGTCGACTTCCTGGACGGCCTGCGGGGTGTGCTCGTCCAGCTCGTCGCGGAAGGCGCGCAGTTTGTCGGCGTTCGAGCCCGAGATGGCGAGGCGCGCACCCTGTGCTGCAAGCGCGCGCGCGATCGACGAACCGATCCCGCCCGAGGCGCCGGTCACGAGGGCGGTCATTCCGTTGAGGTTGAACATCTTTCAAATCTCCGTGAATCGCTTGCCGAACGGCAGCGACGGCCCGCTGAACGGGGCCATTCTTCAAACCTTTGGGGCGCCGGGGTCAAGCCCGGCGCGTGGATCGCAGGCCGGCCGCTTAGAGGCCCTTCGCCAGTTCCTCGATCTCGGCCATGGTCACGGCGGAGATTACCTCCACCTCACCGGCAGAGCGCTTGATCATCGGGCCGAGCACTTTGCCGCCGAGTTCGACGAACGTCTCGACGCCCGCCTCGCGCATGGCGATCGCGCTTTCGCGCCAGCGGACGCGGCCGGTGACCTGCTCCACCAGCAAGCGCTGCACTTCGGCGGGATCGGTGACGACCGATGCGGTGACGTTGGCGAACAGCGGCACATGCAGGCTGCCCGGAGGAGTCTTGCCCAGAGCCTCCGCCATGGCATCGGCGGCGGGCTGCATCAGCGGGCAGTGGAACGGCGCCGAAACCGGCAGCAGCACGCCGCGCTTGATGCCGAAGTCCTTCACCAGCGCAACGGCGCGTTCGATGGCTTCCTTGTGGCCCGAGATCACGACCTGCGTGGGATCGTTGTCGTTGGCGACGGTGCAGACCTGGCCTTCAGCCGCAGCAGCGGCGAGTTCGCTGGCCTTCTCGATATCGGCGCCGAGCAGCGCGGCCATCGCGCCGAGGCCGACCGGAACGGCCGCCTGCATCGACTGGCCGCGCAGCTTCAGCAGGCGCGCGGTGTCAGCAAGGCTGAAGGCGCCGGCAGCGCAGAGCGCGGTATATTCGCCCAACGAGTGGCCGGCGACGAAGTCCGCCTTATCGGCCAGCGTTACGCCGCCTTCCTTCTCCAGCACGCGCAGGACGGCAATGGCATTGGCCATGATTGCCGGCTGGGCGTTCTCGGTAAGGGTCAGTTCCTCTTCGGGGCCCTGCGTCATCACGCGGAAGAGATTTTGGCCCAGCGCCTCGTCCACTTCCTGGAAGACTTCGCGCGCGACGGCGCTGGCTTCGGCGAGTTCGGCGCCCATACCGACCTTCTGGCTGCCCTGCCCCGGGAAAACGAATGCACGCATCTTGGCGGCTCCTTCTGTCCGGCGGGCTTTGCGATTGCGCCCTGCCGATGTGTGAATCTCTTGATGTGGCGCGGCGCGTTATTGACCTTATGCCCGCTCGGCAAGTCCGAACGGGACGATCCGATTGGCAGCATCATGCCCGATATCGGCACTGCCGAGGTAGGCGATGGAATGATGCGCGCACCAGTGACGGGCGATTTCCTCTGCCTCGACGCCGAATGGACGGTCGTTTTCCGGCACATCGCTGACCCGGCCGAGGCGCAGACCAGCCACGCCGCCAAGGTGCGCGGTGAGGTGGAAGAACAACCGGTCCACGGCGTAGAGATACTCCGAAACTTCCTCCACCAGCACCACATGCTTGGCCAATCCCGGCATCAACGGCGTGCCGCAGAGCATCGCCAAGGTCATCAGATTGAAGGCGACGCGCGGGTGATCGTCTCCGGTAGGTTCGACGCCCGAGGCATCGCCGGTCAGCCAGCGCAACGCACGGCGCACCGCTTCCGCCCCCCCCTCACGCCGGATATCGGCCAACATCGGTCCGTGGACGGGCTTGCCGATCCGCGCGCGGTAGAGGCCGCCCAGCAGATAGCCCGCATCGGAATAGCCAAGGAAAGTCTTGGCCTGAGCATCGTGCGTGAACTTCGCGATGGCCGCTTCCGCAACGCGGCAGGCGCCGTAGCCGCCGCGCGCGAACCATACCGCATCGACCGAGGGATCGTTGGCACATTCCACCAGCGCCGCGATCCGCCGGGCGTCGCTGCCGGCAAAATGGCCTTCCACTTCGAAGCACTGTTCGTGGATCACCAGCTCCACATCGGGGAACTCCTCGGCCGCCAGCGCGACGACGGCCGCCGCATCCTCGCGGGTGATCGGGGTGGACGGTGCACAAACTGCGATACGGGTCATGGCTCCTTCCTATCGAGGTTGTCAGGACGAACAAGGCCGCATACCGAAGCGTCATGACTTCCGCGCATAACGATCTCACTTCACATCCCTGGTTCTTCTGCGGCATCGGCGGATCGGGCATGTTGCCGCTCGCGCTGATCCTCAAGGGCCACGGCGCGCAAGTCGCCGGCTCGGACCGCAGCCGCGATCAGGGCCGCACGCCGGAAAAGTTCGCATGGCTGGAAAGCCTGGGCTTCGACCTGCACCCGCAGGACGGCAGCGGCGTGACCGGACCGGAGCAGACGCTGGTCGCCTCCGCAGCCGTGGAAGACACGGTGCCGGAAATGGTGCGCGCGAAGGAATTCGGCTGCCCGCGCATGAGCCGCGCCCAGCTTCTGGCGACGCTGTTCAATGCAGCGCCCTTCGGCGTGGCCATCGGCGGCACCTCCGGCAAGTCCACCGTCACCGGCATGACCGGCTGGATCATGACCCATGCGGGCCGCGATCCCACGATCATGAACGGCGCGGTGATGAAGAACTTCGCCACCCCCGACGCGCCTTTCGCCAGCGCCCGGGTGGGTCAGGGCAACGCCTTCGTATCGGAAGTGGACGAGAGCGACGGCTCCATCGCGCTCTATCGCCCCAAGGTAGCGGTGCTTGGCAATGTCAGCCTCGACCACAAGAGCCTTGAGGAACTGCGCCAGCTTTTCGGCGATTTCCTGGGCCGCGCGGAGGTTGCCGCGATCAACCTCGATGATGCGGAGACGGCCGCCCTCGCCCCGCATGCCAAGGCTCTTGTGACCTTCGGCATCTCTTCATCCGAAGCTCAGATCGCCGCGACCGATGTGGTCGAGGGGCCGACTTCGCTGACTGCCACCGTGCTCGATCGGCGCGACGGCACCTCGCATGCGCTCAAGCTGAAAGTGCCGGGCCGCCACAACCTCTATAACGCGCTGGCCGCCATCGCCGCGGCCAACGCCGCTGGCGTTTCGGTGGCCGATGCGGTCGAGGCGCTGGGCAGTTTCGTCGGCCTTGCGCGGCGCTTCGATATCGTCGGCACCTCGGCTTCGGGCATTACCGTGATCGACGACTTCGGCCACAACCCGGACAAAGTCTCCGCCACGCTGGCGACGCTGAAGGCGCATCCGGGCCGCGTGATCGCGTTCTTCCAGCCGCACGGCTACGGCCCACTCAAGCAGATGGGCCACGAACTGGCGCAAGTGCTGGCGACGAAGCTGGGGCCTGACGACGTGACGATCCTGTGCGATCCGGTCTACTTCGGCGGCACCGTGGACCGTTCCGAAGGCAGCGAGCGCATCGTGCGGCTGATCGAAGCCGATGGCGGAAAGGCGGAATACGTCCCCTCTCGCGAGGACTGCGCCGCCCGCATCGCCCAAATCGCTCAACCCGGCGACCGCGTGGTCGTGATGGGCGCCCGCGACGATACGCTGACGGTTTTCGCGAAAGACCTGCTCGCCCGTCTACCCTGAGGTAAAGTCCGGGGCGCGATCAGTGCGCCCCGGCTTCGCCCTTCCCGCGCATGTGGCCGATCACATGCACGACGACGGCAATCACCGCGCCGAGCACAAGGCCGACCACGGCCGAAGCGAGCGCGTAGCCGATCCAGCCCAGCACGCTGCCAAGCGGGCCGCCAAGCACGAACAGCCAGTGCTCGAAGGCATGCGCCACATGCGCCGGCGCAGGAACGCCAAGCTCTTCAAGGCCGTGCAGGATGATCCCACCGCCAACCCAGAGCATCGCCAGCGTGCCGACCGAGGCCAGCACCGTCAGCACTTTGGGCATGCCGTTGACCAGCATCCGGCCGAACGCCTGCGTGCCCTTGCCCTGCTTCTTGGCGAGGTGCAGGCCGATATCGTCCATCTTCACGATCAGCGCGACGGCGCCGTACACGCCCACAGTGATGAGGATGCCGACCAGCGCCAGCGCCACCGCGCGGGTGAACAGCGAGCTATCGGCCACCTGCGAAAGTGCGATGGCCATGATCTCGGCAGAGAGGATCAGGTCGGTGCGGATCGCGCCCGAAACACGCGCCTGCTCGAACGCGGCGGCGTCGCCAACCGGGCCTTCCAGCGTTTCTCCATGCTGCGCGCCGCCGAATTTTTCGATGACCTTTTCAGCGCCTTCGAAGGCGAGATAGCTGCCGCCCAGCATCAGGATCGGCGTGATCAGCCAAGGCAGGAACGCGCTCAAGACCAGTGCGATCGGCAGCAGGATCAGCAACTTGTTGCGCAAGCTGCCCTTGGTGATCTTCCAGATGATCGGCAGTTCGCGCTCGGGCGTGAAGTCGGTGACGTAGCCCGGCGTCACCGCCGCATCGTCGATCACCACGCCCGCCGCCTTGCTGCCGGCCTTGGCAACCCCCAGCCCCACGTCGTCGAGCGAAGCGGCTGCGGCGCGGGCAATCACCGCGACGTCATCGAGCAGGGCAACGAGGCCGGAAGGCATCGGAAGAACAATCCTTGATCATTGAAACGAATTCGCGAAGCCATGCGGGGGAATTTTTCGGCGATCAAGCAAATCCCGCAAAATCCTTGCAAACAAAGCAACTTGTGAAAGTTCTTGCGCCTGTCCGGGCATGACTTTGCCCCCTTCCCCATCGGCCGCCCTTAACGCCCGCCGGCCGCAACCGTTCTGAGCCATGTCCGGAGGGAGCCACTGAGAGCACCTTCCAACTTCTTGAAACTGGGGAAAAATCATGTCGGTTATCAACACGAATATCAGCGCCATTCGCGCTGCCAACGCCTCTATCGCCGCCAACAAAACGCTGGGCACCGCGATGGAACGCCTCTCCACCGGCAAGCGCATCAACTCCGCCAAGGACGATGCCGCCGGCCTTGCCATCTCCACCTCGATGAGTTCGCAGATCCGTGGCATGGGTCAGGGCATCCGCAACGCCAACGACGGCATCTCGCTGGCCCAGACGGCCGACGGCGCGCTCGACGAAGTGGCGAACATGCTGCAGCGCGTTCGTGAACTGGCGATCCAGTCCGCATCGGGCACCTATCAGGACAGCGACCGCAGCGCGATGCAGCAGGAAGTGACCGCGCTGACCGATCAGATCGGCGATATCCTGAGCAACACCACCTTCAACGGGAACACCCTGTTCTCCACCACGTCCGGCAGCGACGTCAGCTTCGACATCCAGACCGGATCGAATTCCGGCGAGAAGGTTACGCTCACCTCGGTCGGCATCGACGGCACCAAGCTCGATGCCGCGGCGCTTGATGTTTCGAGCAGCACCGCCGCTTCGGACACGCTGGACAATATCGACGATGCCCTGAAGGGCGTGAACGCCTGCCGCGCCTCGCTGGGCGCCGGCCAGAACCGGCTGGAATCGGCGATCAACAACCTGACCAGCAATGTGACCAACTTGTCCGACGCCCGTTCGCGGATCGAGGATACCGATTACTCGGTTGAAACGACCTCGCTGGCGAAGTCGCAGATCCTGAGCCAGGCCTCCACCGCGATGATTGCACAGGCCAACCAGGCCCAGCAGAACGTGCTTTCGCTGCTGCGCTGATCGGTTCCCCAGAGGGGCCTTCCAGGCCCCGACAACACCCGGCGGGCAGCGATGTCCGCCGGGTTTTACGTGTGAAGAGCGGCGCTCTCGGGAAGAAAGTGGCGTGAGAATAGAATGGGGTGGGGAAAACCCGCCCCGCTCAAAACTCGACGTCGAGTTCCTCGAAATCCTCAGGCTCCGCCTTGGCGTCGGCCAGCCAGTCCGCCATTGGCTGCCATGCCGCGATAGTCTGGCAATAGGCGCGAAGCTCGTCGCTCATCGGCACGGCATAGCTGAGAAACCGCCGCGTGACGGGCGCGTACATGGCATCGGCCACAGTCGGCTGCTTCCCGAAGAGGTAGGGGCCGCCATACCGGTTGAGGCACTCTGTCCAGATCGCTTCGATCCGCTCTATATCCGGCCTGGCGCCAGAGAAGATCGGGAAGCTTTCGTGCTCCACCTTCAGGTTCATCGGCAGGGCCGACCGCAAGTTGGTGAAGCCCGAATGGATTTCGCCGGAGATCGACCGGCAATGCGCGCGGGCGATCGGATCCGCAGGCAACATGCCCGCCTCGGGATACTTCTCGTTCAGGTATTCCGCGATCGCCAGCGTGTCCCACACGCTCGCACCCTCATGCTCCAGGCGCGGCACCAGGACCGAGGGCGAGAGCAGCAGCAGTTCGGCGCGATTGGCGGCGTCGTTGGCAACGCGCTTCTCAGTCACCTCCAGCCCCGCCAGCCGGCACATCAGCCAGCCGCGCAGCGACCAGGCGGAGTAGGTCTTGCTGGAAATCGACAGTTGCCCCCCTGCCGAACCCGCACCGGAACCCTCTAGACCCGACTCGCTCACTGCCGTCTCCGCATGGTGTGCTTTTGCTTGCATCAACTTATGATGCAGCGCAGCATGAATCCAGCGCCGATTGCATGCCATGGCGAATCGCGCGTCGAACCGTCGCAGGGAACAGACCGCGCATGCTCTATCAGGCGTACCAGACTTATTCGGACCTGCTCGAACTGCCGCGCTGGGCCGCACGAAACACGGTTGCCCTGCGCGACGATTACCTGGGCGGTGCCCACGAAATGCCGTGGATGCGCCGGTTTTTCGCGCTGGCGGAAACGTTCGAGAAAGCCACGATCACCCACAAGCGCCCCTCCTACGGCATCACATCAGTGATGAGCGGCAATCGCGAAGTGGCCGTGCGAGAGGAAGTCGTGATCGACATGCCTTTCGGCAACCTGCTGCACTTCGCGAAGGACGATGTTGCAGTGCCGCAACCGAAGATGCTGGTCGTCGCTCCGCTGTCCGGCCACTACTCCACGTTGCTGCGCGATACCGTGTTCACACTGCTGAGCGACCATGACGTCTACATCACCGACTGGAAGAACGCCCGCGACATTCCCTTGAGCGAGGGCGACTTCGGTTTCGACGATTTCGTCGATTACGTGATTCACTTCCTTCAGGACCTTGGCGATCCCGCCCAAAAGCGTGGTGCCCACGTGCTTGCCGTCTGCCAGCCCTGCGTTCCGGTGCTGGCCGCGGTGGCGCTGATGGCGCAGGACGACGATCCCTGTCAGCCGCGATCGATGACGCTGATGGGCGGGCCGATCGACACGCGCGAAAGCCCCACCAGCGTCAACGAACTCGCCACCGAGCATCCGTTCAGCTGGTTCGAGGATACGATGATCCAGGAAGTGCCGTGGCGCCACAAGGGCGCGGGGCGCAAGGTCTATCCCGGCTTCATCCAGCTCACCGCCTTCATGTCGATGAACATGGGCCGGCACTTCGGCCAGTTCCGCAAGCTCTATCAAGCGCTGGCGGACGACCGGCAGGCCGACGCCGACAAGATCGAGACGTTTTACGAGGAATATCTCGCCGTGCTCGACCTGACGGCGGAGTTCTATCTGGAAACCATCGACAAGGTTTTCCAGCGCGCGCTGCTAGCCAAAGGCGAACTGGAACATCGCGGCCGCAAGGTGGATTGCGGCGCGATCCGCAAGACCGCCCTCCTCACGGTCGAGGGCGAGCGCGACGATATCTGCGCGGTGGGCCAGACGGCAGCGGCGCACTTCCTCTGCTCAAGCCTGCGGCCGCACCTGAAACGCCACCACCTGCAACCCGGCGTCGGCCACTACGGCCTCTTCGCCGGATCGCGCTGGGAAACGCAGGTCTATCCGCAAGTCCGCAATCTGGTGCTGGCGGTCAGCTGAGATTATATGGCAGGCCTACTTGTGGCCGACTATCGTTCCTACGGCCACCCGTCCGTCGGATGCGCTGGCAGAAAATACAGCCCCCATTTCCTGAGCCTGAGGCCCGAAAAACCATCCGCCAACAGATCCCTTGAACGCGCCGGCATCATTAAAACTGAATGTTCCAGCATATCCATTTGCCCCTGAAGACAGCTTGCCGGAAGCAGAAAACGTCACGCTATCCGGATAGTTCGGGATCGAATTCATGGACCCGTTCATTGAAAACGTGCCCGCACCAAAATCAAAGGCAGCAGTTCCGTTGCCCGAGTAACTGGGTACGATGTTGTGGCCACCTGAAGTCCCGAGAGGCCCGGTCAATTCCTGGCCGTTGACATCCAACGTGTATGACGCGGTGCCGCTGGTCGGAATTGCATTGGCGGGAGTCGTCGCACCAAAGACCGCGGCGTTCATCGTCTCGGCCGTACCGCTGCCCGTCGGTGCCGAGGAGAACCACCGACCATAAGCCACGTATGTATATACGAAACCACTCGATCTTACACCGTCGTCTCCCCGTCGCGATATTGCAGCCGCCGAGCAGGTCCCGCTCGTGCACGGAGACGAGCTTGCTTCGGTGAAATCTGGCTGGACTACATCGGCAATCACCGCATCGGGCGATTGTCCGCTGGCGGAAGTGCCTGGACTGGAGAGGTGATAGCTGTTGGTCGCCGCGTCATAGCTAACCGTAGCGTTTGTACTCGGACCCGAAACAACCGTGTTCTGCACGCCGCTGGATGTACTAACACCAGTATAACGTGTTGAAAGTGCGTTGAAAGTTTCGCTCTTCAGCGGCCCATCGAGTGTAGCGTTCACAACTGCGCCTGTTGGAGCGGGTACGGTGGCGACGGTGGGCGGCGTTCCTGTGCTGGCGACACTGTCACCTCCACCGCAGCCAGAAACCATGCCGCTTACAAACAAAACGGCCGAACAAAAAAACAAACGCTTCATGCAGCCCCCAAATATAATTGGGGTCTTCCTAATCCTGCCGCCGACTCGATCCAAATTAAATTTTACTTGTCCAGTATCGGCTCGATTCCCTGATCAACGCATCATACCGTCAAAAGCAACAGAGCCCAACCAAGCAAACTAACTAGCCTTCCGGAAATTCCTCATGCCCCAGGTTGGGCCAGCGGAAGTTCGTGCAGGTCATCATCACGCTGAAGTCCAGCGAGCGGACCTGATGCCACCAGCCGATCGGAATATAGAGCATGTCTCCCGGCGACAGCGTCACGTCGTAGCTCGCCACCTGCTTCGCTAGCGGATGGGCGGCTAGGTTTGCCGGATCGTCGAGGTCATGCACGGCGCTGAAGACGTGGCGATGGTTGTAGAGCAGCCGCGTTTGCGAGGGCGGCACCATGCGCACGTGCTTGCGACCGGCGATCTGGATCAGCAAGTTGTTGGTGAGATCGAAATGCAGCGGCGTGAACGTGCCCTCCGGCCCCACCCATAGCATGCCGGGTTCCGGCGTCAAATATTCGGAGATCGGCGAAACGTCGGTCATCAGCGGCGCGAAGGCGGCCGCATTGGTCGCGCTGTTATAGGCGGTGATATAGGCATCGTTGCCCAGCCCCGCCGCGATCATCGCCATGAAAGCGTCGAACGCCATGCGGCGCTTGTGGCGATCCTTGGCGAGTTCGAAGTCGGCGGCTTCATTGCGGCCGCCCTGGTATTCGATCTCTGCCGTGCCGACCGTCTTCGCCAGATAATCCGGCGTCCACCTCGTTAGAGCCGGCCAGTCGGCGATGGCACCTTCTATCACCACGGGCCGACCCGGCGCGTAGAAATGATCGAGGAAGGCCTGCCCCGGCAGGTCGCGGCATCGCATCAGTGCGCTGGCGTTCATCGACAAACTCCTTTGCCGCTCCTGAACTTGCATGATCCAGTCCCGCCGCGCGGCCACGGTGGCTTCGGGCAATTGCGCCGCCGGCGCTGCGGCGCGCGGACCGCCGGTATAGGGGCGCGGCGTGTCGAGCCCGCCAAGGCCGATCGCCTTCAGCGCCGCATCGAGCTTGTCGTTTCCGCCTGCCATTCGAAGTCTCCTGTCGGCGCGAACGGGCCGGATTGAAAGCGCTGCCAACTTGCAGGCCACTATTGCGGGCGAATGGCAATAGCCCGGATGTATACGCGGCCGGCATTGGAGGAAATTCCGCCAAATTCCGACTTCCGTTGGCGCACTACTCCACACCCCGCTGGTTCATACACACACTTCGCGCCACCACTTTCCCTCATCCCGCGAAGGCGGGGATCCCGTTTTCTTGCCGGAGCGAGCGCGCCTACATCTCTCCCCAGCCCCCGCGTCCCAGCCCGAGCGAGGAAAAGCGCCCCCCGCCTTCGCGGGAGCAACGATGTAGTTGTAATGGCGGACGGATCAGACCATCGGGTCACGGCTAATAGTAACTGGCGGCAATCATATAGTCCGGCCGAATGCCCCGAATCCCCTTGCATTCCCCGGCCGGTCCGCATAAGGGCGCGCCTTCCGTCAACGCGTACAGCGTGGCGGAAAGGACGAAAGCCGGAGGGGCCCCGCAATCCCGCGGACAAGCCAGCGATCGGTTAGATTAGAGAAAAGGAAGCTGCCGTGGCTCTTTATGAGCACGTGTTCCTGGCGCGCCAGGACCTCAGCCAGGCGCAAGTCGATGCGCTTGCCGCCACCGCTACCGAGATCGTCGAGTCGAACCAGGGCAAGGTCACCAAGACCGAGACCTGGGGCCTCAAGAATCTCGCCTACAAGATCAAGCGCAACCGCAAGGCGCACTTCGTGATGCTGAACATCGAAGCTTCGGGCGACGTCGTCGCCGAGCTCGAGCGTCAGACCTCGATCAACGAAGACATCATCCGCTGGATGACCGTCCGCGTCGACGAGCATGAAGGTGGCCCCTCGGTCATGATGCGCAAGACCGACCGCGAGCGTACTCGCCGTCGCGAACGTGAAGGGAACTGATTTCCATGGCACGTGCATTCTTCCGTCGCCGCAAGTCCTGCCCGTTCTCGGGCAAGAACGCTCCGGCCATCGATTACAAGGACGTTCGTCTGCTCCAGGGCTTCATGTCCGAGCGTGGCAAGATCGTCCCCAGCCGCATCACCGCGGTTTCCGCAAAGAAGCAGCGTGAGCTGAGCCAGGCGATCAAGCGCGCCCGGCACATCGGCCTCCTGCCCTATATCGTCAAGTAAGGAGGACGAACCTCATGGATATCATCCTCCTCGAGCGCATCGAAAAGCTGGGCGCAATCGGCGACGTCGTTTCCGTCAAGGACGGTTACGCACGTAACTACCTGCTGCCCAACAAGAAGGCGCTGCGCGCCAACGAGAAGAACAAGAAGGTCTTCGAAGCCAACCGCGCGAAGATCGAATCGGACAACGCTGAGCGTCGTTCGGCTGCCGAAGCCCACTCCGGCAACGTCGAAGGCAAGCAGGTCGTCCTGATCCGCGCCTCGTCGAACTCGGGCCAGCTGTACGGTTCGGTTTCCGTGCGCGACATCGTCGACGCCCTGAACGCCGAAGGCGCAGAAGTGTCCAAGCAGATGATCGTTCTCGAACGCCCGATCAAGACGATCGGCGTGTTCGACGTCCGCGTCAGCCTGCACCCCGAAGTGTCCGTCACCGTCAAGGTGAACGTCGCTCGCTCGCCCGACGAAGCCGACCTGCAGTCGCAGGGCGTCGACGTCATGGCCGCGATGTTCGAACAGGACGTCTCGGGCTTCACCGAAGCTTACGACCCGAACGCCGAACCCGGTGAAATCGCGGTTGAAGAAGCTGCGGTTGAAGGCGAAGAGGAAGCCTGAGCTTCCCTTTCGCTGGCTTGACCAAGCGTTTCGAAAGGCCCTCGCTCCCTCGCGGAGCGGGGGCTTTTCTCTTTCCGGCGGACCCGATGATGACCGATACCCCGACCGACCTGCGCGCCGGCTACACGGCCGACGCCGATCTGCGCGCGGCGCTGCTGGCGCTCAACAATGCCCACGCCGTGGAACTCTCGCTCGCCGACGAGGCGCGCATGGCGATGCTGGTGGAGCGCGCCTTCGTGGCCGCCCGGCTGGGAAATCTGGACGCAGCCCTGATCGCCTTCGATCAAGATGCCGACTACGACAGCGCCAATTTCCAATGGTTTCGCGCGCGATACCCGCGCTTCGTTTATGTCGATCGCATTGTCACCGCGCCCCACGCACGCGGACGCGGGCTTGCCCGCAGGCTCTACACGCACTTGTTCGAGCAGGCGCGCCTCGCCGGTCACGACTGCGTGGTTTGCGAGGTAAACTCCGATCCGCCCAACCCCGTCAGCGAAATGTTCCATCGGGCGCTCGGCTTCGAACCCGTTGGCGAGGCGCTGCTGGAGAATGGCAAAACGGTAACCTACCTCTCCCGCACACTTGGGCAGTGACTATTGCACTGCAACACGAATCGCGTAAGTGTGGGCGATGGAAACGATAGAAAACGCAATCGCGGAACTGGTCCGCGTATATGAAACCGCCGTCACCACTCTGAAGGCCGACATCGCTGCCTTCGTCGAGAACGGCACCCTCCCCCCCGCAGATCGCCGCGATACGCGCGCCTGGAGCTATCCGGAACTGCGCATCACCTACAGCGGCGTCGAGCGCGGCTCGTTCTACAGCCGCTCGTTCGGACGCCTGAACGATGCGGGCACGTACGTCACCACGATCACGCGCCCCCGGCTGTTTGCAGACTATCTGCAGGAACAGCTCGGCCTTCTCCATGAAGACTACGAGATCGCGATCGAGGTGAGCCGCTCCACGCAGGAGATTCCGTTCCCCTACGTGCTGGACGGCATCGGCATGGGCAGCGTGACGCCGCAGGAACTGGCCGCGCATTTCCCGACCACCGAACTGGCGATGATCGGCGACGAGATCGCGGACGGCATCTTCATGCAGCCGCAGGACGGCCCGATACCGCTGGCGCTGTTCGACGGGTTGCGTACCGACTTCAGCCTCGCCCGCCTGCAGCACTATACCGGCACCAGCGTGGAGCACTGCCAGCGCTTCATCCTGTTCACCAACTACCACCGTTACGTGGACGAGTTCGTGGACTGGGCCGGCAAGCAGATCGGCACCGATGGCTATACCGCGCTTTCGGGCGCCGGCGGCCTCTACCTCGATGCCCCGGTCGACAATGCGCGCGAACGCCTGTCTGACACCGCCTGGCGCCGCCACCAGATGCCGGCCTATCACCTGATCCGGCCGGACAAGTCGGGCATCACGCTGGTCAACATCGGCGTCGGCCCCTCCAACGCGAAGACCATTACCGACCACCTGGCGGTGATCCGTCCGGAAGTCTGGCTGATGATCGGCCACTGCGGCGGCCTGCGCGAGGGTCAGCGCATCGGTGACTACGTGCTCGCCCACGCTTACCTGCGCGACGACCATGTACTTGACCACGTGCTGCCGCCGGAAATCCCGCTGCCCGCGATCGCCGAAGTGCAGCAGGCTCTGGCCAGTGCTGCGGAATCGGTCAGCGGCGAAGGCGGCGCCAATCTCAAGAAGCGCATGCGCACGGGCACCATCGTCACCACCGACGATCGCAACTGGGAACTGCGCTACACCGAATCCGCGCATCGCTTCAGCCTCAGCCGCGCGATCGGCATCGACATGGAAAGCGCCACCATCAGCGCGCAGGGGTACCGCTTCCGCGTTCCCTACGGCACGCTGCTCTGCGTTTCGGATAAGCCGATCCATGGCGAACTGAAGCTGCCGGGCCAGGCCAACCGCTTCTACGAGGAAGCGATCGCCAGCCACCTGAAGATCGGCCTCCAGGCCTGCGACCTGCTGCGCGCGGAGGGTGAGCGCCTGCACAGCCGCAAGCTGCGCGCCTTCAACGAGCCGCCGTTCCGCTGATCGCAAGCCGATCGGCCCACCCGTCGATCCGAAAGAAAGCCGCCGCCTTCATGCCGAAGGCGGCGGCTTTTCTTATGTTCTTGCCCGCCCCGCCCGTCCCCCTTGGCATGGGTGCAGGGCGCCGACGGCCGGCGACCGCGCCGCGCAAACACCGCATCAACGCCTTCCACGCAACTAACGCTACGACACCAAGCATTCAGAAGGCATCAAATTACAACCCAGACGCTGCAAGTGATATTTTCAAGCTTGATTTCGCTATACGCAACAGCTACTTCCGAGAATAGAATCCGTTGAAAAATTCATGAAATCCGATTTCAATTGAATTTCACGACATTTCCTTAAATTTGCATATACTTTTCATCATAAGTAATAGTTGTGGCGATTCTACAACTCCACCCGATTCAATCGAACATTACTATTAATCCTGCATGACAACCGCAGAACTCCCCCGCACATCAGCGGCCTGATTTCGACGCGCACACCCTCTCCCGCGTCGGGATCCGCAATAGGGAGTTAACAATGACATCCGAGATGAAGCGCCTTCTCCTGGCGTCCACGCTCCTCATGGGTCTGCCGGTCGCAGCACAGGCCCAAGATACCGCCGCCACTTCCGGCAGCGATACCGACAGCGAGGCCGCACCCGCCATCGTCGTCACCGGCTCACGCCTGCACAATGCCAATCTCGAACAGGCCGCACCGATCATGGCCGTCTCCGCGCAGGAGATGAAGCTGACTGGCCAGGTCAACGTCGAGAACATCCTGAAGGACCTGCCGCAGGTGCTGCCGGGCACGACCTCAGCGTCAAACAATCCGGGCGGCGGCGTCGCCACGGCAGATCTGCGCGGCCTGGGTGCCGAGCGTACGCTGATCCTGGTCAACGGCCACCGCTATGTGTCGTTTGATACCAACCAGATCGTCGACCTGAACACGATCCCGACCGCGCTGATCGAGCGCGTCGACGTGGTGACCGGCGGCAAGTCCGCCGTCTACGGGTCCGACGCGGTGAGCGGCGTGGTCAACTTCGTTACGAAGCAGGATTTCGACGGCGTTCAGGCCAACGCCAACTACCGCATCAGCGGTCGGGGCGATGGCGGCCAGTACAATGGCGGCCTGCTGGTCGGCAAGAATTTCGCCGATGGACGCGGCAACATCACGCTCTATGGCGACTATTCGCAGCGCAAAGCGATCAAGCAGTCTGCCCGCGGCTATACCGCAGTTACCCAGACAGATGCGACGACGGCCGATGGCGCCAGCTATCTTGCCGCAGGTGGATCTGACACGATTCCCGCCGGCCGCATCGCCATCAACGACCGCGACACCTACAAGTTCGGTCAGGACGGCAGCTATTCGGTCTACGATTCGTCGGCCGATGCCTACAACTACGCCTCCGAGAACTACCTCCAGGTGCCGCAGAAGCGCGCTCTTCTGTTCGGCCAGGCCCACTTCGACGTCAGCGATCACCTGACGCTCTATGCGGAAGGCCAGTACATCCACAACAAGGTGGCCAACCAGCTGGCTCCGACCCCGCTGACCGGCACTTATCTGCTCGACACCGATTCCTCGTTCCTGTCCGCAGACAGTCAGGCGCTGCTGGCGGGCAAGGATACGGACGGCGACGGCTATACCTCGGCCAGCGTCTACCGCCGCCTCACCGAAGTGGGCGACCGCATCTCCAAGCTCGACAGCAAGGCCTATCGCGGCCTGGTCGGCGCGCGTGGACAGATCAGCGGCGACTGGAACTATGACATCTACGCCAGCTTCGCCCGTACCAAGCGGGTCGAACACCAGTACGGCAACGTTTCGGCCAGCCGCGTGCAGCAGGCCCTGCTGACCACGTACGACAGCTCCGGCAACCTGGTCTGCTCCGACACCAGCAACGGTTGCGTCCCGCTGAACATCTTCGGCGCGGGCAACATCAGCCAGGCCGCCGCCGACTTCATCTCCATCGACACCGTCAACCGCTCGACCATCACCGAAAAGGTCGTCAGCGGCGCCATCACCAACAACAACCTGTTCGACCTCGGCGCCGGCCCGGCGGGCCTGGCCATCGGCGGCGAATACCGTAGCGAACACGGCTCGTTCAACCCGGACGAAGCGCTCGCGTCGGGTGACGTGATCGGCTTCAATGCTTCCGAGCCGACCTCTGGCGGCTACAACGTCAAGGAACTGTTCGCAGAACTCGACGTGCCGCTGATCGCCGACAAGCCGTTCATCGAGCGCCTCGAATTCAACGGCGCGGCCCGTTATTCGTACTATTCGACGGCGGCCAAGTCGGTGGGCACGTTCTCGGCCGGCCTCGTCTGGGCGCCGATCAAGGACATCAGCCTGCGCGCCCAGTTCTCGCGTGCGGTGCGTGCCCCTACGGTCAACGATCTCTATAGCGGCAGCGCACAGAACTTCGAAGCCGCATCGGATCCCTGTTCGGACCCCGATGTCACCGCCACCTCCAGCCTGATCGCAAGCTGCGTCGCCGCCGGTGTTCCGGCGTCTTCAATCGGGTCCGACTTCAGCGACAGCCAGATCGACAGCTCCAACGGTGGCAACACCAAGCTGCGCGAAGAGACGGCCAACACCTATACCTTCGGCGCGATCATCCAGCCGCAGGCGATTCCGGGCCTGTCGCTCACGGTCGATTACTACCACATCAAGATCGACAACTTCATCACTGCCGCCGGTACCGCTAACATCATTTCCGCATGCTATGGCACCAAGGACAATGGCTACACGCCGTATGACACCAGCTATTGCTCGCTGCTGCCGCGTGACAGCAACAGCTATGCGATCACGGGTGCCGTCGACAACCTCTCCAATTCGGGCGGCGTGAAGACGGACGGTATCGACTTCGACGCGCAATACACGATCCCGCTGGCATTCGGTCAGAACGATTCCAGCAAGCTCAATTTGCGCCTAAGCGGCACGCGCCTGATCAACTGGACGTTCAAGCCGATCGCCGCCCTGTCGGACATCGTGGTGGACTGCGCCGGCAAGTTCGGCCTGCTGTGCAGCAACGTCTATGCGAAGTGGCGGATCAACGGCCGCGTCACCTGGGCGACCGAGGATGTCACCCTCTCCCTCGCCTGGCGTCACCTCTCCCCGGTGAAGGACGACGATGCTTCGACCCCCTATGCCGTGGAACGCATCAAGGCCTACGATTATTTCGACGCCACCGCGAGCTTCGACATCTCCAAGCGCTTCACCTGGAACATCGGCATGAACAACATGTTCAACCGCAAGCCGCCGATCCTTGGCGACAACCAGGAACAGGCCAACACCTACCCGACGACCTACGACGTCTACGGCCGGACTTTCTTCACCGGCATCACTGTCGATTTCTGATTTCGTCACGGGAAAGGGGGCCGGGTCAAACCGGCTCCCTTTTTCCTTGGAAAATCAGCCTCGGTTCGCATGAGCGCAGCGAGCGACCATCATCGCCAGTGCTCTGGAAGTCCGTTTTCGATCGGCCCGGTTGCCAGATGGGGCAAGGCAAGTCATCCTCTCCAAAAAAGAACGGCCGCGAAAGTTGGCCGATGAGTTGGGAAGAGGACAAAACTGCTTATGAAAGCTGCCCGTGCCGGACTTTTTCTTGCCCCTGCGCTTCTGCTGACAGCCGGTGGCTGTTCCGAACTGAAGCCCGCCACAAACCTTGGGGCCTGCTGGAACGTCAACACCTCCACATCGGGGCCCGTTCAGGGACAGGGCGTGCTGGTGGCCGGCGTCGATGGCCTGTCGCTCCAGGCGCCCGGTTGCGACGATCATACCGGCCGCAATCGCTTCGAACTCTCGCGCGATGCCAACGGGGCGCTTGCCGCGCTGCTAGCCAAGCATCCGCGCTTCGTCACATTCAGCTTTTCCGGGCATATTCTGCCGCGTTCCGGGCACAAGTCGCTGTGGATCGGATCGCTGACCAACGCCGCCGCCAGCGACAATCCGCCGAAGTGGATGCCCGGGCTTCAGTAAAAAGAAAGGGGCCCTCCACCTAGTGGCGGAGAGCCCCCTTTTCATTCCGGCAATCGGGCGATCTGGCCGTTACCAGCCGGCCTTCTCGCCCTTGTTCTGTTCGTCCAGCCACTTCTGCAGCGGCGCGAAGTAGGCCAGCATCGGCTTGGCGCTCAGCTTGTCGCTGCCGGTGAAGGCTTTCAGCGCTTCCGGCCAGGGCTTGGACATGCCCATCTTCAGCATGCGGTCCAGATTCTCGCCCACCTTCTTGTTGCCGTAGAAGCTGCAGCGGTGGAGCGGGCCCTTCCAGCCGGCCTGCTTGCACGCGGCTTCGTAGAACTGGAACTGGAAGATGCGCGCCAGGAAGTAGCGCGTGTAGGGGGTGTTGCCCGGCACGTGGAACTTGGCGCCCGCGTCGAAAGCGTCGTCAGGACGGGCCGAAGGCGGCACGATGCCCTGATAGTCCAGGCGCATCTTGGTCCAGGCCTTGTTGTAGTCCGCCGGCTGGATCGAACCGTCGAAGATGCCCCAGCGATAGCGGTCCACCAGCAGGCCGAACGGCAGGAACGCCACCTTGTCCATCGCCTGGCGCAGCAGCAGGCCGATATCCTTGTCGGCGCTGGGTACCTTGTCCTTATCGAGCAGCCCAATCTGCACGAGGTACTGCGGCGTAATCGACAGCGCGATGAAGTCGCCAATCGCCTCGTGGAACCCGTCGTTGGCGCCGTTGAGGTAGAGGTAGGGCTGCTGGTTGTAGGCGCGCTGGTAGTAGTTGTGGCCCAGTTCGTGGTGAATGGTGACGAAGTCCTCCGAATTCACCTTGGTGCACATCTTGATGCGGATATCGTCCTTGTTGTCGATATCCCAAGCCGACGCGTGGCAGATCACTTCGCGATCGGCCGGCTTGGTGATCATCGAGCGCTTCCAGAACGTCTCCGGCAGCGGCGCGAAGCCGAGCGAGGAATAGAAGCCCTCACCATACTTCACCATGTCGATGGGCGTCTTGCCCTTGGCCTTCAGCAGCGCGCCGATGTCATAGCCAAGATCGCCCGCACCGGCCGGAGCCACCAGCGGATAGACGTTGCCCCATTCCTGCGCCCACATGTTGCCCAACAAGTCGGCGCGGATCGGGCCGGTCTTGGGCTGCACGGCATCGCCGTACTTCTCATTGAGCTTGTGGCGGACGTACGTGTGCAGCGCGAGATACAGCGGCTTCACTTCTTCCCACAGGCGCTGGGTTTCGGCGGAGAACTGCTCCGGCGACATGTCGTAGCCCGAACGCCACATCGCGCCAACGTCGGCATAGCCGAGTTCTTTAGCGCCCTGGTTGGCGATGCCGACCATCTTGACGTAATCGCCCTTCATCGGCGCGCCGACATTGTTGTGCCAGCTGGTCCACATCTCTGCGAATTCGGCCGGGGTGTGCGACAGATCGCCCATAGCGGCCTCGATGTCGGAGCCGTTGATTTCCTTGCCGTCCAGCGTGCCGCGACCCTTGCCATAGGTGGAGGCAAGGCGGGTGGAGATCGTGCTCAGCTCATCCGCTGCACCCAGCTTGGTCGGCGCAGGCAGAACGATGCCCTGGCGCAAGATGGAAAGCTTGCGGGCAACGTCGGGATCGAGGTTCGGAATGTTCGCGAACTTCGCGGCATCGACCGCGTAGGCCACCTGCTTCTCGGTGATCGCCGCGTTCGACTGCGCCGCCAGCGCGTCGGTATCATCGGTGATGTAGGTGTAGTTCACCCAGTTGGCGCGAGCATTGTCGACCGAGGCGGGGAACAGGTCCTTCTCGGCATCGGCGATGAACTGCGCGGCGCCGGCGGCGGTGACCGGGTAATCGGTCTTGGCTTCTTCGGCGAACGCCGGAACGGCAAGGCCGAAGCAAAGCCCGGCGGCCAGCGCCGCACGCGCCGTGGTTGCGAATTTCATGTGGGGGGTGCCCTCTTCGTATGTTCTGATGCCGCCGGAGACTAGCCGTGCCTGCCGCGAGATCAACCGTGTAGGGCTACGGATGCCGGATAATTTCCCGGCGGGCATACAATCTTACGCGAGATGCTTTGTCGCGGGCGCCCCCTCCCCGCCTACAAATCATCGTCGCCCCCGCGAAGGCGGGGGCCCGCTTCCTTCGCGCTACGTCCGCAAAAACAAGCGGGATCCCCGCCTGCGCGGGGATGACGGGTTTTATGGAGGCAGGGGAGAGTTCCCCCCCTCGCCCTCAATCCAGCAGGAACGCCGCCATGGCCCGGCCCATGTCCTTGAACGTCACCGAGGACATGTGATTGCCCGGCGTCTCGACATAGTGCCCATCGGGCAGCGCCGCCGCCAGTTCCGGCGCGGAGCCATTGTCATGATCGTCCTTGCCGCAAACGCAGAGCGTCGACATCGCAATCTGCGCGATGGCATCGGCGGGCGTATCGTCCACCGATTGCAGCAGCAGCCGCGCGGCCACCCGGTCGATCTTCATGGACTTCATGAAAGCCTGCGCAACGAACGCCTTGTCGCCCCGCTCGATGCTGCCGAAACGGTCAATAGCGTCCACGAAATGTGCCGAACGCCGCGCCCAGCCGGATAGACCGGTCAGCCCCATGCCGCCCAGGATCAGCTTGCGCGGTGTGAGCCCTGCCAGCACGCCGCGCACCGCAGTACGCGCGCCCAGCGAGAAACCGCCGAGGTCGAAATCGGAAAGCCCAAGCTGCTCCACCGTCGCCTTCAGATCGCGCACCAGCACGTCGCCCGGGTAGGCATCGGCATCGTGCGGCGCCCCGCTCTGCCCGTGCGCGCGCAAATCGGGCATGAACACCTCGAACCCGGCATCTGCCAGGATCTTCGCATTGCCATACTTGATCCAATTCACGTCTGCGCTGGAGAACAGCCCATGGAGCAGCAGCAGCGGCCGCGCGCCGTGATCGCCCATGACATGCACCGCCAGCCGGGTGCCCGCATAACCTTCCAGATATTCGGTCTTCGCTTCGCTCACTGCCAATTCGCCTGCTTTACGGGGCGATCGATCATTCGGGCGGCTCCATGCCGGCCGCCTTCCAGCGATCGATCACATTGGGATTCTCGGCGCTCGTGTAGCCGGGCAGATGCGTTACGTCAGCCCATGCCGGCAGCAGGGATTCCGTCGCGTAGTTGTGTTCGGGCCGGAACGGCGTGGGATCGTCGAAACTGCCCACCGTCAGGTCGATGTTCGTCGCGCCTTCCAGGAACGCGAACCCCAGCGGCGTACCGCAATGCGAACAGAACGGCCGCCGTGCGATGGGGGAGGACTGATACCAGTCCGGCTCGTGATGCCACGTCACTTTGTCGAGCGGCGGATTGATGAACGCGGTGGAGACGTTCCCGGTGGCCCGGCGGCACATCTTGCAGTGGCAGAGATAGGCCTTCTCCGGATCGACCTCCGCCGTGTAGCGGATGCGGCCGCATTGGCAGCCGCCCGTCATCACCTGCGTCATGCCGGCAACGGGGCGATGGGGCGAATGTCTCCGGCAACATGCGCCATGAAGTCCGCCTTGCCGAACTCCAGCCCCTGCATCCTGAGGATCGCGTAAGCCGTGATCAGATGGAAGTAGAGGTTGGGCAGGATCCAGTCGTCCAGATAGCGCTGGCCCGGAAGGTCCAGGCACATGCCGATGGCCTCCAGGCGGATATGGCGCTTCTCCGGCATGCCATGCTGCGCCGTACCGGCTGCCTCCACATCGGCAAGCGCCTTGGCAAGCAGCGCCCGGGCCTCGCCCCAGCCACTGGGCGCGGTTACGGAATTGGGCCGATCCTCGCCCCGGCACCAGCCGAGGAACAGTTCCGATTGGGTCGCCGTGGCGGCGATCTGCCAGGCCAGCGGATGCATGTCCGGCGCGACGCGTGCGGCGGCGAGCGCGTCCAGATCCCGCCCCACCCACAGGCCTTCGGCCTTGTCGAGCATGGCGGACAAAGTCTTCAGGCGGCTGGCGATCAGCTTCAGCGCCGGCGCGGCATCGATATCGGACATGGGGACCTCCCTCTCGTGCTGGGAGACCTAGATGGAACCGCGACGCCGCCGGAACAAGCCGTCATCCACCTTGGCGGCGCTTGAGCACGAAATGGACCGCGATGCCAATCACCACCGCCGCCGCGACGACGCCGCCGATCAGCGGTTCCAACGCATGGATGCGGCCGAACATCGCCTGCATCGCCTGCCCGCACCAGTAGCCGAGCGAAACGAAAACCAGCCCCCACACCGCCGCCGCCACCGCATTGATGGCAACGAATTTCGATGCCGCCAGCCTTGTTGTGCCGATCGCCATCGGGCTGACCGTGCGCAACCCGTAAAGGAACCGGAAGGAAAACGTGAAGGCCACCGGGTAGCGTTCGAAGGTCTCAAGCGCCTTGGCGAAAGCGGGTTTCGCCTGCGCCTTGCGGACCAGTCCGTGCCCGCGGAACCGCCGCCCGATCATGAAGAACAGCTGATCCGCCACGAACGATCCCGCCGAAGCCACCATCACCGCCGGCCAGAATGCCAGTAACCCGCGATGCGCCATCAGGCCGCCGATCACGGTGACCGTTTCTCCTTCGAATCCCGCCCCCAGGAACAGCGCCGCTAGACCATATTGTGCGATCAGATGCTCAACGTTCATTCACGCAATCTCCCGCGCCGCACCCGCTCCCCATGGTCGCGATGGAAAAACATGAAGTAACCGCCTTTCCCTTTGCAGCGCGTTTCTGTTGATGGCCTTCACCAGACTTGGTAGAAATGGATAACGCAACCGCAATCCATAGAGTTTCGCCATGATGCGTTCTCTCAAGCTTGCTGCCACGACAGGGATAGGACTTTCGCTCGCCAGTTTCGCGCCGGGTGATGACCTGCCCGTCGCCTTGATGGCCGTGCTGGCGCCGGGCCAGGCAGACCACAAGACCTGCGACACCCCGCGCGACGGAACGGTCATGATCCAGCGCCTGCTGATCTCTCCGGCCGCGGCGGCCCCCGTCAACGAAGAGCGGGCGGTTCGATGGCACCGCGCCGGCTTGTCCCCAGGCTGACAAGACACCTGAACAGCCGGAAAACGAAAAGGGTCCGCGAAGCATGTGCCTCGCGGACCCTTTTCGTGTTCGGTTCAGGCCGAAGCCTGCCGCATCAGCCCTTCTTGAGGTGACGGCGGCCCAGCAGTTCGGCGATCTGCACCGCGTTCAGCGCGGCGCCCTTGCGCAGGTTGTCGGAAACGCACCACAGCGCCAGGCCGTTCTCGACGGTCGGGTCCTCGCGCACGCGGCTGACGTAAGTGGCGCTGTCGCCCACGGCTTCGATCGGGGTGACGTAACCACCGTCCTCACGCTTGTCGACGAGCATGATGCCCGGCGCCTCGCGAAGGATGTCCTGCGCTTCCTCGGCCGAGATCTCGTTCTCGAACTCGATGTTCAGCGATTCCGAGTGGCCCACGAAGACCGGCACGCGCACGCAAGTGGCCTGCACCTTGATCTTGGGATCGAGGATCTTCTTGGTCTCGACGATCATCTTCCACTCTTCCTTGGTGGAACCATCGTCAAGAAAGACGTCGATGTGCGGGATCACGTTGAAGGCGATCTGCTTGGTGAACTTGCGCTTTTCGACCTGGTCGCCCACGAAGATCGCACGGCTCTGTTCGAACAGTTCGTCCAGACCCGCCTTGCCCGCGCCGGAAACCGACTGGTAGGTCGATACGACCACGCGCTTGATCGTCGCCTTGTCGTGCAACGGCTTCAGCGCCACGACCATCTGCGCGGTGGAGCAGTTGGGGTTGGCGATGATGTTGCGCGCCTTGTAACCGTCGATCGCTTCCGGGTTCACTTCCGGCACGATCAGCGGCACGTCCGGGTCCATGCGATAGAGCGACGAGTTGTCGATCACGACGCAGCCCGCGGCAGCGGCCTTCGGCGCGTAAATCTTCGTCGGCTCGGAACCCGCGGCGAACAGCGCAATATCCCAACCGGTGAAATCGAAGTGCTCGATGTTCTTTACTTTGAGCATTTTGCCGGTTTCGCCGAATTCAATCTCGGTCCCGGTCGAACGCGACGAAGCTACCGCTGCGATCTCATCGCAGGGAAACTCACGCTCGGCGAGGATGTTGAGCATTTCGCGGCCGACATTTCCGGTCGCGCCGACGACGGCAACCCGGTAACCCATTTCAAGATCCTTCATGCAAATCCCCACGCGGCAAGAACGCGGCGCGGGAAGCGGCCCGTTACAGGCAGAGTGGCGGCATGGCAAGAGACTGCGCAAACCGCTTGCGCATAGAGATTGTATTTCGACCGAAAATTACCGTTTCAACGCGGATGGAGAAACGGAATAACCGTCATGCGGACGACACTGCCTCGCCATCCTGGCCCGGTTCAGGCAAGCCAAGGGCGCGTCCTTCCTGCGCCGGAACGGCTGGCGTTTTCAGAAGGATATCGACCACCAACCGGAGTCCAACGGCCCGCTGACGAAGGCCTGTCCCTGCCCTGGAACTCTAACGCCGCGCCTGAATACCGCGAGCTATCCCTTCGGTGGGCGGGCGCTCTGCAGAAACGACCCGGTTGCGGCCGCCCAGTTTCGCCTTGTACAGCGCCGCATCGGCGGCCGACAGAAGAGCCGCAAGGTCGTTGCCATCGCACCCCAGTTCGGCAATGCCGATACTGACCGTCGCCCGGACATCCGCCCCGTCGGCCCGATCGACGACCATTTCCGCAAATCCGCTCACCACGCGCTGCGCGATCGCCAAAGCCGCCGCGTCGGTCTTGCAGGACAGCAAGGCCGCAAATTCCTCACCGCCGATTCGCGCTAGAATTGCGTCCCGCCCGACAACGCGCCGGACGAAGCCCGCAAACCGCTTGAGCACCGCATCACCGGTCGCGTGGCCAAACCGATCGTTGATGACCTTGAAGTGATCGAGATCGAAGGCCAGCAGAAAGGTGCCCGCATCTTCGGGCGCATCGTCAATATGGCGCTCGGCCTCTTCGAAGAACCAGCGACGGTTACCCAGACCGGTCAGGTAATCTGTGCGCGAGGTTTGCAGCAGCAGGTCGTGTGCTTCCTCCCGCACAAGCGCCATCAGCGCCATCGGCAAGCCCACCGAGTACAGCACGCCTTCGTACATCGTGAAGACGCTGGAGATCGCAAGCAGCTGCGGCCCGAAACTCTGAACCGTCAGGGGAAGCACACACACCCTTCCCAGATAGAAGAGGCAGTGCATGGCTGCGAAGCCCACCGCGATCCGGTGCGATCGGAGGGGACGGAAACGATCGTTCGACCACAGTTCCCATGCTGTCAGGCCGCTGACCAGTGCGATGGGAAATGCGCTGAGATAGTTCCAGATGATCCCTTGCCAGCGATCGCCGACGGCGATCCAGATCAGCGCCTGAAAAGCCAGAATTGCCAGCGAAATCCTGCCGCGCCTGCGCCCGGCCAGGCGAGCCGCGCCCTGAAAAATCAGGAGGTATCCGGCCATCACCACCATGTTGGCCAGGCCTGCACCAAGGTATCCGGCGAACAAGCTGCGCCCCATCGCCAATGCGCATCCGGCCGCCAGCACCGCATAGCCGGCGGCAAGCACGCCAAGCTCCTTCCTGCGCATCGGCCGGGCGTGACGCTCCCAAAGCGTCATGACCGCACTGAGCGCCAAGGTGCCTATGGCAAGGAAGTACAAAGTGGGGAGATCAAACCGCATCGCAGGTACCGAAGATAGGCGGCCCTTTACCTGCAATCTGGAAATTTCCCATCAATTAATGACCGCATCCCGCCGCGAAAGCCGACTTCCCCGGCTCCCGGCCTGCAAGAACTTCACCCGCTTCGAAAAAATCGATCGGCCAAAGAAAAAGGGCGCCGGCACAACCGACGCCCTTTTTCCTTTCAGTGATTCAGTCCGCTCAGTGCGCGGTGGCCGACGGCGCCGGGGTCTGCGGCGGAGCGGCGGCCAATTCGTCTGCCTCGGTCCACTCGATCGCGGTCAACGAATCGACCAGCGCCTTCGCCAGCACTTCGTCGACATGGCTGACCGGGATGATCTCCAGCCCCTGCTTCACGTTTTCGGGAATCTCGGCCAGGTCCTTGCGGTTCTCTTCCGGGATCAGCACCGTGGTGATGCCGCCACGCAGCGCCGCCAGCAGCTTCTCCTTCAATCCGCCGATCGGCAGCACGCGGCCGCGCAGCGTGACTTCGCCCGTCATGGCAACGTCCTTGCGCACCGGAACGCCGGTCAGGGTCGAGACGATCGAAGTGACCATGCCGATACCGGCCGAGGGCCCATCCTTGGGCACCGCGCCTTCGGGCAGGTGGATGTGGATGTCCTTCTTGTTGAAGACCGAAGGCTTGATGCCATAGGCGGGCGAGCGGGCGCGCACGAAGCTGAACGCGGTCTGGATCGACTCGTTCATCACTTCGCCCAGCTTGCCGGTCGCCTTGATCGCCCCCTTGCCGGGCACGGTCACGCTTTCGATCGTCAGCAATTCGCCGCCCACTTCGGTCCAGGCGAGGCCGGTAACGGCGCCCACCTGATGCTCTTCCTCGCCCACGCCGTGACGGAACTTCCGCACACCGGCGAAATCGGCCAGGTTTTCAGGCGTGATCACCACTTCCTTGGTCTTGCCCTCAAGGATCTGGCGGAGCGACTTGCGCGCCAGCTTGGCGATCTCACGCTCCAGCGTACGCACGCCGGCTTCACGCGTGTAGTAGCGGATCAGGTCGCGAAGGCCGCCCTGCGTCAGGGTGAACTCACCCTTCTTCAGGCCATGCGCCTCCACCTGCTTGCGGACCAGGTGCCGTTCCGCGATCTCGACCTTCTCGTCCTCGGTGTAACCTTCGAGGCGGATGATCTCCATGCGGTCCAGCAGCGGCTGCGGCAGGTTCAGGCTGTTCGCCGTGCAGACGAACATCACGTCCGACAGGTCGATGTCCAGTTCCAGGTAGTGATCCTGGAACTTCGCGTTCTGTTCGGGATCGAGCACTTCGAGCAATGCCGAAGCCGGATCACCGCGGAAGTCCTGACCCAGCTTGTCGATCTCGTCGAGCAGGAACAGCGGGTTAGACTTGCCCGACTTGCGCAGGTTCGTCACGATCTTGCCCGGCAGCGAGCCGATGTAGGTGCGGCGGTGGCCGCGAATCTCGGCCTCGTCCCGCACACCGCCTAGCGACTGGCGAATGAATTCGCGCCCGGTCGCCTTGGCGATCGACTTGCCGAGCGAGGTCTTACCGACGCCCGGAGGACCGACGAGGCACAGGATCGGCCCCTTCAGCTTGTTGGTGCGGGCCTGCACGGCCAGATACTCGACGATACGGTCCTTGACCTTGTCGAGCGCATAATGATCGGCATCGAGCACCGTCTGCGCTTCGGAAATGTCGCGCTTCAGCTTGCTCTTCTTGCCCCAGGGCAGGCCCAGCAGCACGTCCAGATAGTTACGCACGACGGTCGCCTCGGCGCTCATCGGCTGCATCGACTTCAGCTTCTTCAGTTCGGCGGTCGCCTTTTCGCGCGCTTCCTTGGAGAGCTTGGTCTTTTCGATCTTTTCCTGAAGCTCGGCCAGTTCGTTGGCTTCTTCGCCATCGCTGCCGCCCAGCTCCGACTGGATCGCCTTGAGCTGTTCGTTCAGGTAATATTCGCGCTGGGTCTTTTCCATCTGCCGCTTCACGCGGCCACGGATCTTGCGCTCCACCTGAAGCACGCCGAGTTCGCCTTCCATGAAGGAATAGACCATCTCAAGCCGCTTCAGCGGATCGGGTTCGGACAACACGGCCTGCTTGTCGGCCACCTTGGCCGAAAGCTGCGCGGCCACGGTATCGGCCAGGCGCGCGGCATCGTCGATATCGCCAAGCTGTTCGCCGGCATCCTGCGACAGCTTCTTGTTGAGCTTCGCATATTCGCCGAACTGTTCGACGACGGAGCGCATCATCGCGGAGACTTCTGTGCCCTCGGCGGTCTCGGCATCGATCCGCTCGACTTCGGCGACCAGCATCTCGCCCTCGGCGCTCTGCTCGGCCTGAAGGCTGCTCAGGCGCGCGCGCTCCTGCCCTTCGACCAGCACGCGGACGGTGCCATCGGGCAGCTTGAGCAGTTGCAGGACGCTGGCGATCACGCCGGTATCGTAAAGGTCGTCACGCTCGGGATCGTCACAGCCGGGGTCGAGCTGGGCGAGCAGGAAAATATCCTTCTCTCCCGCCATCGCCGCTTCCAACGCGGCCACCGATTTCTCGCGACCGACGAACAACGGGACGACCATGCCGGGAAACACGACGATATCGCGCAGAGGCAGCAACGGAAGCAGGTTCAAGAGCATATCCAATTCTATACGAGCGGAAGCCCTTTCGGACTCCCAGCCATTGGCGATAGATATGGGGTCAATCGCGAAACACGCAATGGAATAGCCGCGAAAGACTGTGGAAGCGCTTGCCTTTCGCCTCCACGGTAATCCTTATTTACCCGGTAGAAATTTCGCAACGAAGGTAAAGTTTCGCAGCGAAAAGGTGTTCCGGAAATGGGACGCCCCGCCGCCCGGCACTGCAGCGGCACCATCGAACCCGCCAAAAGACGACGCCCCGCGAACGGCCGCGCAACAATCGCGACACGCTCCCGGGGCGCTATCAATCATGATCTGGCCACGGTCCGCGGTACGTAAATCCGCGGACCGTGGCGCCAGATCAGAACGGCAGCTTGAAGCCCGGCGGCAGGCCCATGCCCTGCTGGGCCTTGGCCAGTTCCTCGTTCGCGACCGAGTCCGCCTTGACGCGCGCGTCGTTGTAGGCGGCGGCGACGAGGTCCTCCAGCATCTGCTTCTCACCCGGAACCATCAGGCTGTCATCGATCGCCACGCCAATGACACGGCCCTTGGCCGAGCAGCGGATCTTGACGAGACCACCGCCCGAAAGCCCTTCGACTTCCAGCGAATCCAGCTTGTTCTGGGTCTCGTTCATCTGCTTCTGGATGGTCTCGGCGGCCTGCTGCGCCGCCTGGATCATCTCTTCCATGGACTTCATCTCAACGTCTCCAATTGCGCGCACCGCCGCCAACGGCAAGCGGGCGTTCATCCTCGATCACTTCGGCCTGCGGGAACGCGGCCTTGGTCGCCACCACCAGCGGATGCTGGTTTACCGCATCGCTATCGGCGTTTTTCCTGGCTTCGGCCAGTTCGACGAGCGTCGGCGAGCCCTCTTCGCTGACCTTGAACACTTCCCAGCGTTCGCCGGTGGCCTTGGACAGGCTGGCGCGCAGGACACCCGCAATATCCTCGCTGAAGCCCGGCGGCTGCGAATAACGGAGCAGACTTGCCCCCAGTTCGACCACGCGAACCTGCATGCGCATGGTGTTCGCGGTGGACAGTTCGCCCGCATGCTCGACATCCTCGACCAGTTCTTCCCAGCGCTTGGTCGTCATCGCGGGCGAAGCGACGGCGGCCGGCGCGGAGCCAGCCGGCGCAGGCGCGCCATCGGCGGCAGGCGCGGCCATCGGCGCACGCGCAGCCAGGTCTTCCAGCTTCTTCACCAGCGAGCCCGGATCGGGCATGTCCGCCGCGTGCATGATCCGCAGCAGCGCCATCTGCGCCGCCACCAACGGATCGGGCGCGGACTTCACTTCGTCATGCCCCTTCAGCAGAAGCTGCCAGATACGATGAACCTGCCCGGCTTTCAGCGCCTTGGCCCAGCCCTCGATCGCCGCACGCTCCTCCGCCGAATGGACGTCATGTGCAGAACCGGCGACTTGCGCCACGGCAACACGGTGAATCAGGTCCATCAGCCCGCGCAGGATCGCGATAGGTTCCACGCCCAGTGCGAACTGGTGCGCCACAAGCTCCAGCAGATCCTGCCCCTTGCCGTCGAGGATCGCGGCGATGACATTGCGCTGCACGCTCTTGTCGGACAGGCCCAGCATATCCCGCACCGTCTCGGCGCGGACCTGGCCTTCACCGTCCAGATCGGCATGCGCGATCGCCTGGTCGAGAATCGAAAGACCGTCACGCACCGACCCTTCGGCAGCGGCGGCGACCATCGCCAGTGCCTCGCCCTCGGCCTCCACGCCTTCTAGGCCGCAGACCTTGGCGAAGTGCTCCGCCAGCATCGGCGCGGGAATACGGCGCAAGTCGAAACGCTGGCAGCGCGACAGCACCGTGACCGGCAGTTTGTCCACCTCGGTTGTTGCGAAGAGGAACTTCACATGCGCAGGCGGTTCCTCAAGAGTCTTCAGCAAGGCATTGAATGCATTGCGAGACAGCATGTGGACTTCGTCGATGATGTAGATCTTGTAGCGCGCCGAGACGGCGGCGTAGCGCACGGCCTCGATAATCTCGCGCACGTCGTCGACGCCGGTGTGCGAGGCGGCGTCCATCTCGATCACGTCGATATGGCGGCCTTCGGCAATCGCCCGGCACGGCTCGCACTGGCCGCAAGGATCGATGGTGGGACCGCCCTGTCCGTCCGGGCCGATGCAGTTGAGTGCCTTGGCGATCAGGCGCGCGGTGGAGGTCTTGCCCACCCCGCGCACGCCGGTCATCAGGAAGGCATGGGCCAGCCGATCGCGCTTGATGGCGTTGGCCAGGGTCTGGACCATCGCCTCCTGCCCGATCAGTTCGCCGAAGCTCTGCGGACGGTACTTGCGCGCCAGCACGCGGTAGGGCTGCGCGGCGGGTGCCGCAGGTGCGGCAGCCTTGGGTGCGGCCGGAGCCGGCGGCGGCGCTGCAACCGGTGCAGTCTCAGCCTTCGGAGCAACGGGTTCGGGTACAGGCTCCGCTTCCGGTTCGGGCGCAGCTTCTTCCGCAGTTTCAGGCTCAGGTTCAGGCGTCGGCTCGGGATCACCGAACATCGACACCTGACCGGCGGCTTCCATTTCGGCCGAAGTCGGTGCGGCCTCTTCCTCGTCCCCTTCGTTCCAGGGCGGGCTGTCGCCGAACATGTCGCGTGAATCGTCCATCGCCGGCCAAACTAGGGGCTGGGGGCGAGAATGTCAGGAGGAAAGCGATTTGCTCCACAGCCGCGCACAAAAAATGCCGCGATCCGGCGGCATTGGGCCCCTCCAAGGGGGAATTTCGCGATGTGTGAAAAAGGAGCCGAGCGACCCGCCGCAATCCGTTGTGGCTGCTTCCTTCCGGACCTGACCAAGTTGGCGAACGCAAACGTCCACCCGACTCCCGGCCGGGCATATGGCGGCGGCGTGACGGTTTGTCCAGCCCTGCAGCGCAGGAAAATCGCATCGGCCGGAAACGGCATCGGCCCGCGATTCCACCAAGGAAACGCGGGCCGATTGCAGGAAAAACGATGCGCTATACGCGCGTGAGATCAACGAAAGTTGTCAGCGTAAGCCTGGATCTTCAGGCGGCGCGGCGGCGTGGCGTGCACTTCGGCTTCGATGCCGTAGCGCGCGGCATAGGCCTTCGCTTCGTCCACGGTCGGGAACTTCAGCGTAACCTGCTGCTGCGTGTCGCCGGAACCGGCCCAGCCCATCAGGGGGTCGGGCTTCTTCGCCTCTGCGGGAACGAATTCGAGGACCCACTCGTCCAGCAGTGCCTTGCCGGACTGCATGGCGTTCTTCGGGCGCTGATAGATGCGTGCACTCATGGGAATGCGCTTTGCCGTCGAATCGGGGAGAGAATCAAGCGCAAATCATTTGCCGCGCGATGCTTCGAATGCATTTCTTGTCTTCAGACTGGGATCTTCCGTCCACGGCTCATCCGGCCAACGGTGCCGGGGATAGCGCCCCTTCATGTCGCGTTGTACGTCACGCCACGATCCGCGCCAGAATCCCGGCAAGTCACGCGTGGTCTGGATCGGACGACCGGCAGGCGATGTCAGCTTGAGCAAAAGCGGCTGCGGCGGCTGGCCGAAGCTGGGATGACGGTCCAGCCCGAACAGGGCCTGCACGCGCACTTCCACGCTGGGGCCGCCCTCATCCTCATAGTCGATGGCATGGCTGGTCCCGGCCGGGCTGCGGAATTCCGGCGGAGCCAGCTTTTCCAGCGCCTGCTGATCGTCCCACGTCATGCGGTTGCGCAGCGCATCGCCCAGCGCGGCCTTGTCGATCGCGTCCAGCCTGCGGCCCAATAGTGGACCCAGCCAATCGTCGAGATCGGCCAACAGCGATTGTTCGGAAAGCGCCCCGATCCCCGCATAGCGCGCCCGGCGCAGCAAAGCCTGCGCGCCCTTGCCAAACGGCACGAGATCCAGCCCCTTCTCACGCACGCGTTCCAGCAGGAATGCCGCGATCGCCGCTGGATCAGGCGAGGGATCAGGGCCGGAGGCCAGCGTGATCGCACCGATGCGGCGCTCCAGCCGCGCTTCCACGCGGCCTTCCGATTCGTTCCAGCGTAGAACCGAGCGCCGCTCGATTCGATCGGACAGCCATTGCTCTACCTCAGCCGATTCGAGCGTCGCACCCGACAGGATCCGCGCGCCCCGCGCCTGCCCTTGCGCGTCGCCAATCACCATCCACTCGCGCGTCGCCAATGGCGATGCCGGGTCTAGCACGTAGCCCCTGCCCCCGGCCGACAGCCAGTTTTCGCCATTTGCATCGCGTCGCCGCGCCAGCATGTCCGGCCTGCCCAGCGCCAGCAGGACGCCGGCGGGAACATCCCCACCCTGATCGGATGCCTGCACCAGCGAACGTGCGCGCTTCGCCCAGCCGGCGGCCAGCTTGCGCGACGATTCGGCACGCGGCGAACGATCGCCATCCCAACGTGAGAGGCGCTGCGAAAGATCCTCGCTCCGCCCGCCAAGCCCGCGTTCCTGCAAAAGCAGAGCCAGCTTCGCCGCCGGACCAGCCGCGCCCAGTTCGGCGGCATGCAAAATCATCGCCGCCTGCGCCGGATCCATCGGCAGGCTGGCGACCTTGCGGCCGAAATCGGTGATTCGCCCGTCGCCGTCGAGCGCGCCCAACGCTTCCAACTGGCGCTGCGCCGCATCCAGCGCAGGCGCGGGCGGCGAATCGAGCCATGCCATCGCCGCCGGATCGCCCGCCCCCCATTGCGCCAGCGACAGCGTCAGCGGAGCCAGATCGCTGGTCAGCATTTCCGGCGGATCGAACTCCGGCCTTCCGGGATGCGCGGCCTCTTCCCACAGGCGATAGGCAACGCCCGGGCCCTGACGCGCGGCACGACCGGCGCGCTGGGCGGCGGAGGCGCGACTCGCACGATGCGTAACCAATCGAGTGACGCCGGCTGCCTTGTCGAACTCGGCCCGGCGCGAAAGGCCCGCGTCGACGACGACGGAAACGCCGTCCAGTGTCAGCGACGTCTCGGCAATTGCCGTTGCCAGCACGATGCGGCGGCGCCCCTCTCCATCGCGGCGAATCGCTGCGCGCTGCGCTGCCGGATCGCACTGGCCGTGAAGCGGCAGGACCAGCGCCTTCGGCAAGCGCTCCGCCAGCCTTTCCGCGACGCGCTCGATCTCTCGCACGCCGGGAAGGAAGGCCAGGATATCGCCCTCCTGCTCGCGCCATGCGGTGAGGACGGCGGCAGTCACGGCATCCTCTATCCGCAAATCCGGCGATCCGCCCAGCCAGCGGAGAGCCAGCGGCCAGGCCTTGCCCTCGCTCTCGATCACCGGTGTCGCATCGCCCAGCAACCGAGCGAATCGCGTGCCGTCGATCGTCGCGGACATGACAACGATGCGTAGGTCTTCGCGCAGCACTTCGCCGGCCTCCACCGCCAGCGCCAGTCCCAGGTCGCTGTCTAGGTGCCGTTCGTGCGCTTCGTCGAAAAGCACGGCCGAAACTCCGGAAAGCTCCGGATCGGTGAGAATACTTGCCACGAAAATCGCCTCGGTCATCACGACCACCCGCGTGCGGGCCGATCGCTTGACGTCGAGACGGGTAACATAACCGATGGTATCGCCCGCCTGCTCGCCCAGTTGCGCCGCCATGCGCTCGGCAGCGGCACGCGCGGCAACGCGGCGGGGCGAGAGCAGGATGACGGTGCCGGTGCACCATGGCTCCCCCAGCAGCGCGGGTGCCAGCGCGGTCGTCTTGCCCGCGCCAGGCGGGGCAATCAGCACGGCCCGCGGGCCATCGCGCAAGGCGGCCAGCAGTTCGGGAAGCACGGCGTGGATCGGAAGTTCACTCACCCGCGCTTCCTTAGGAGCCAATGCCCGCCTTCACCAGTCCGTCCAACGCCCGGGCGCATATCGCCATTTCGGCGGAAGTTTTTACGGCCATCCACTCTTCATCAACGATTGGTAACTAACCGTGGCTGTCGGAGTTCATGACGTTGCAAGAAGCCGATAACACCCCCAACAAGTTTCACCGCGCCGGGCAATACCCCTTGCCCGTGGCGCAGTACCTGCGCCTGCGTGAGAGGATTCCGCCGCTTTACGGCCTTCTTTCGGTCAATGCGGGGATTCTGGCCTATACCCATCGGGCATTGGCGCCGTCCTATCTGGCGCTGACGGTTCCGGCGATTCTGATCGCGGTATGCCTGATCCGCATGCTGGCTTGGCTGCGCCCTACCGGGCCGGCCGATTTCGATAGCGACATCGCCCGATACCGGATGCGACGCACCACTTGGCTGGCCGTCGTGCTTTCGCTCACTTTCGTGGCCTGGGCACTGATGCTGGACCATTACGGCGGGCCTTACGAGCATGGCCATGTCGCCATCTTCGTGGCGGTGACGGTGCTGGGCTGCGTGTTCTGCCTCACCTTCCTGCCGACCGCTGCCTTGCTTATCTGCGTAACGGTGCTCAGCGTGTTCCTGGCATACAGTGTGGCCATGGGATCGGTGGTGCGCGTCGCGATCGCCCTGAACATCGCACTGGTAGCGACCGTGATCCTGAAGATCCTGCGCGACACCTACGATTCGTTCGTGGCGCTGGAAACCACGCAACGCGCCCTCGCCAGCGAGCGCAAGCAGGCGCATGTGCTGGGGGCGGAGAATGCCCGCCTTGCCGAGACCGACGCGCTGACCGGCCTGCCCAACCGCCGGCATTTCTTCGGGTGCCTCGAATCGATGCTGGCCAATGCCGGCCCTGGCGAAGTCTTCTGCGTCGGCCTGATCGACCTCGACCGCTTCAAGCCGGTCAACGATACATATGGCCATGCGCAAGGCGACCGGCTGTTACAGGTGCTGGGTGAGCGCATGCTGGCCGCCTGCCCCGAAAACACCGTGGTCGCGCGCCTTGGCGGCGACGAGTTCGGGCTGATCTTCAAGGGCCCGCCTGATGAGGCGGAGCCGATCGCACAGGCGCTCTGCGCCGAGATCCGGCGCCCTGCCCGCATCGGGGACATCGTGGTCGCCGTCGGCTGTTCGGCCGGACTGGCCGAATTCCCGGCTGCCGGACGCGATCCGCACACCTTGTTCGACCGTGCCGACTTCGCCCTCTACCACGCCAAGAACGAGAAGCGCGGCCAGTGCGTGCGCTTTTCCAGCGAGCTTGAGCACCTGATCCGCACCGAGCAGGCGCTGGACGCGGCCTTGCAGACGGCGGACCTCTCACGCGAACTGTCGATGGTCTACCAGCCGATCGTCGCCACCGAGAACCGGATGCCGATGGGCGTCGAATGCCTTGCCCGCTGGACATCGCCCACGCTGGGCCCGGTCGCTCCGGAAATGCTGATCGCATCGGCGGAACGCATCGGCCGTGCGCGCGAAGTGACGCTGGCGCTGTTCATGCAGGCCCTGGCCGCGCTCGTCCGCCTGCCGGATACGATGCACGTGTGCTTCAATCTTTCCGGGCAGGACATCGCCGATGCCGAGACAGTGGCCGCGCTGATCGCGCTGACCGAACGGTCCGGCGGCAGCCCGTCGCGGTTGATCTTCGAGATCACCGAAACCTCTCTGATCGCCAAGTTCGACAGCGCGCGGGATGCGCTGGAGGGCCTTCGCGAGATCGGCGCGCGGGTCGCGCTGGACGATTTCGGCACCGGCTATTCCAGCCTTTCCTCGCTCCACCAGCTTCCGCTCGACATGGTGAAGATCGATCGCAGCTTTGCCCCGCGCCTGGATGAGACGCGTGGCCGCCGCCTGATCGCGGCCATCCGCAACCTGGCCCGCTCACTCTCGCTGGACTGCGTGATCGAGGGAATCGAGACCGAAGAACAGATGCTCAGCGCCCGGATCGCCGGCTTCACGCTGGCACAGGGCTATCATCTGGGCATGCCGATGGCCCTGCCGAAGCTGCTCGACCGTTACGCCAAGGAAGATCGCAGCGCCTTCAGCGCGGCGTGAGGGAACCAGCCTTCGCGCCGCGAGAGGCCAAGCCTCAGAGCGAAATGCCGCGCACGCCGTACGTGATGCGAATCCTTACCCAGCTGCCGATCTGGGCTTTGCCATTGATGCGCGGCGGCTGGACCTCGAACTGCCACGCCGCGTTCAGCACCGCACGGCCGAAGCCCGATCCGCGCGGCGATTCGGCCAGGATCTGGCAATTGTCGACCTTGAAGCCCGGCTGCGTCTGGCAGGCAATCTCACCCCAACCGGTCTGCGGACCGTGGTTGGGCAGATAGCCCGCAAGCTGGGCGTCGGTCGGTTCCTTGTGCCATGCCGCGTTGTAAAGCACGACGCCGCCCGGCCCTTCGCCCGGGCCATAGACGCCGCCCGAACCGCCGGGCGCCGAATCGCCCGATGCGGCCGACTGGCCCTTCATGTTGCCGATGTCCGCCGCGGCGAAGTCGTTGCTGGACATGTGCAGGAACGTGAATGCCTGCTTCTTCGCAGTGGCCGGTTTCTCCACCGGCTTGTCGGGCGTGATGACCGGCACCGACACTTTGTGTTCGGTGTGCTTGGCCTGCTGTTGCTTGGGTTTTTCAGGCGTATCGCCGCCCTGCTCCTTCTCGTGATTAACGACATCGAATGTCGTGAGCGAGGACGTCTTCTTGATCAGCGCCGGGACAAGCCCCGTCTGGGTGATCGCCAGCAATAGCGCGATCACCAGAATGGCTGCCGAAAGCAGCGAGGAGACTAGGCGCTGGCGGGGCGACCCGGGCTGATAGCCGGAGGGCGCCAGCTCGGATTCGAGGGACATGGCGGCGTCTGGATAGACGCGCGGAAGGTGCGCCGCAATTGCAGGCTTGTTGCCATTTTATTGCAGCGCGCCGGTGTTGCCGGAATGGCGCAGCCCGTGTCTTCGAAACCGCTCCCTTCCCGCGATTTCCACCGGCTTCAGCCCGGCAGGCCCAGGAATTTGAACGGCGCGTGCTCGACAAAATCGCCGGACACTTCGCCGGAAAACGTATGGTCCTGATTTGGGCCGAGATCGAGCGTCTTCACCTTGCCCGTCTCCTTCGAGAAATCGAGCTTCTTCAGATCCACCCAGAAGGTGTTCGGCGTCAGCGCCGATTCGAAGAAATAGAGCTGGCGCTTATGGTCGAAAACCGTGCGCCAGCGGGTGGAAGAGATGTTCGGCTGACCCGGCGTGGTGATCCCGTAGGGCACGGATGCGTTGCGGATCACGCTGAAGACGGCGGCAAGCGCCTTGTTCGGGTCCTCCGCCTTGGGAATGGCATTGATGTAGAAAGATGCACGGGCAAATCGATCCGCCGCCCGATTGGTGCCCGGCAACATCACTGTGCCGCCGATATCCTTCCAATAGGCATTGAGCGCCAGTTGGTGGTCGAACGTCGGCGAATTGGTCATCACCTGATAGTCGCGCGAATGGTGGATGACCTGCTTGCCGCCGATATATTCGATGATCGCGCTGTCCCCCGTGGCGTCCGACAGCGAGAGGTGGACCGTGGTCAGCTTGTCCTCTTCGCCCGGCACATTGTCGGTGACGATCGTGAACGGCTCCTTCTGAAGCGCCGCCACTGCCTCTGCCACCGTCGCGAAATTGTCGAGCGTGTATTGTGCCCAGGCGGCGATCGTCAGCCCCGGTTTGCTCGTGGCGTCAAAGTGCGGATATTCGGATTCGGCCAGCCAGAGCAGGTTCGCCTCCAGCCCCTTCTCGTTGACGCCGTCCGTGGTCGAAACGTCGTAGCCGCTGACGACCACGCTGCCGTACCTCGATGTCCACTTGATCGAATTGGGCCCGGCCTCCCCGCTGCGCGCGATGCCGCGCGGCAGGATCCACATGTTGGAGAGAATATCGCTCTTCCAGTCCATCGATCGGGCAGTGATGATGTTCCCATCGGGGCCCAGATAGACGGCACGGGTACAGGCATCGGCGGCGACGCCTGCCATAAGCATTCCCGGCAATGCCAGGACGGAAATCGACCGGACGAACTTGGAAGCGGCGCGCGATACGGACATTGAGGGCGACTCCTTTTCGCGATGACGGCAGGCAAAATCAGAAGAACATCGACAATCCCAGCAGTGGACCATGCTGCTTCATGTGCCAGATGAAGCGGCCGCGACCGGTAAAGTCTTCCTGATCGTAGTCTTCGTAGATGAAGCGATATCCCGCGCGCAGGATCGTGCGCTGGCCGAACAGATGCGTGCGATAACCCAGCAGGGCCAACGCATTCACACTGATGTCCGATCCGGCGCCGAAGCCACCGGCGTCACCCTCAACGAACAGATTCCAGCGGCTGGAAAGGTCCGCATTGATGCGCATGCCCGCGAAGGGATCGACCCAATCGGCTTTCTTGGAGGTTCCCAGCCCCAGCGGCTCGACATCGGCATCGGCCTTGAGATTGGTCCAGCGCAGACCCACCGTGGGTTCGAACGAGATGTTGCGCGGCACGCCGAACGCCGTCTCGCCCGAGAGCGGGATGCTCCAGGCCTTGTAATAGAAGCCGCCGGCCACGCGCGTCGTATGGATCGAAAGGTCGACCGGCAGCGAGAGGACCTGCTCCGTCTGCGAAGTTTTGACATGCTGCGCATCGATATAGCCGCCCCAGCGGCCGCTGATGAATTCCACATTGCCCATCGCGGCAATGTCGAGATGGCTGAAGATATCGCCGAACGGCAAGTGCACATTGCCCTGAAGCCCCGCCAGGCCCAGATCGCCGCCCAAAGAGGCGCCCCAGACATATGGACTGACGATCACCGTCCAATGCGTGCCCTTTCGGCCTGGCAAGGGAGCAGCGTTTGCGGTTTCGGCAACGGCAGATCCATCGTCCTGCCCGCCGCCATCAGCCGCCGCTTCCACAGTATCTGCCGCAGATACCGCATCCACCGATGAAGCGAGATCTTCGCGTGCCTGAAGCGGATAAGGAACCAGCGCGGCCAATCCGGCAGCGAAACACGGCAACATGGCGTGACGCAAACAGACCATCGACGTCTCCTTCACAGGAACACGTAATGGAGCGAAGGCTAGTTATCTTTCCCTAGATATCAACCGAATAGATTTCGGATCGTCTCATTTCATGCGACAGCCTTGCCGCAAACGACTTAAAGTCGAATAGTAAACACGCTTTCCGACAGGCCCGTACCAAGAGCCCACATACACAAACGGCGCCCCGGATGAACCGGCGCGCCGCCCGCTGTATTTGATGCTGCCGGTCCGCTCAGTAGCGGCGTGCCACCGCGAATTCGACAGCTTCGCACATGGCATCGCGCGCCGCGCCGGCGGGGAAGATCGACAAGGCATCGATCGCCCGCTGCGCATAGAGGCGGGCCCGCTCACGCGTGGCCTCCACGCAACCGTGGCGGTTGATGAGCTCGACGGCGTGGGCAAGATCCTCGTCCTCGGTGCGGAAGCCGGCGATGGCTTCTTCCCAGAACTTGCGCTCTTCCGCATTGCCGCGCGCATAGGCCAGGATGACCGGCAGGGTCATCTTGCCCTCGCGGAAGTCGTCGCCCTTGTCCTTGCCCGATTCGGAGGCTTCCGAATCGTAGTCGATGGCATCGTCCACCAACTGGAAGGCAATGCCCAGGTTGCGGCCGTAGGAATCGAGCGCCTGCTCCTCCGCCTCGCTCTTCTCGGCGACGATGGCCGGGATGCGGGTGGCGGCGGCAAACAGTGCGGCAGTCTTCGAACCGATGATCTGGAGGTAGTGCTCCTCGCTCGTCTCGATCCTGCGCTGGGCGGTCAGCTGGTCGACTTCGCCCTCGGCGATGATCGAACTGGCCTTGGAGAAGATCTTGAGAACCTTCAGGCTGCCGTCTTCCACCATCAGTTCGAAAGCGCGCGTGAACAGGAAGTCGCCCACCAGCACCGTTGCCGGATTGCCGAAGACGATGTTCGCGGCGGCCTTGCCCCGACGCATGTCGGAACCGTCGACCACATCGTCATGCAGCAGGGTAGCGGTGTGGAGGAATTCCACGGCAGCGGCCAGCTTGTGGTGGCGCGCGCCCTGATAGCCGCACAGCTCTGCGGCGGCGACCATCAGCATCGGGCGCATGCGCTTGCCTCCACCCGAAATCAGGTGGCCGGCCAGCGCCGGTATCAGCGGGATCTCGCTTTGCATTCGATCGAGAATGACCGCGTTGACGCTGTTCATGCCCGGCGCGGTCAGCGCCAGCATAGGGGCCAGGGAAGGCTGCGATCCGCGCGTGCGCAGGGGAATGACATCGGCACTCATCGTTCCGGCGCATTGCGCGTTTGCAGGCATTTACGCAAGAGAGAATGGCATGGAGCGGGCAAACTGACGGGTAGAACAGCCGCCGCAAGCGTGCTAGCGGACCGATCCGATGACCGAGACCACGCCCGCAGCCGACCCCGTCCTCGCCTCTTTCCGTGCGAGCATCGACAATATCGATGCCGCGCTGATCCATATGCTGGCCGAGCGATTTCGGATTACCCAGGCCGTGGGCGCCTACAAGGCGGAGCACGACCTGCCGGCTTCGGATCCGGGCCGTGAGGAGCGCCAGATCGTACGCCTGCGCAAGCTGGCGGAAGACGCGCAGCTCGATCCCGACTTCGGCGAGAAATTCATCCGCTTCATCATCGATGAAGTGATCCGCCACCACGAGCGCGCCAAGGCCGGCTGATCGGTCCGGCGTTTCCGCCGTTCCTTAAACTCATTTCGATATCGGGCGGGGCCGCGCATCATGCGTCACCCCGCCCCGATCGCTCAGTCCTCGACGAGGTCCTGAAGGCGCGTCATCAGCGCCTGGATACGCGTGGCCGCTTCGGCGAAAGTCTCAAGGTCTTCCTTGTTGCCGTCCTCGCGCGCTTCCTTCGCGGCTTCGACGTAGCCTTCCAGATCGGCTTCAAGAGCATCAACGATCATTTCGATCTCATCGGGCGACAGCGTGATCGTAACGGAATCGGTCATTGGGGGGATCTCCTCGATAACTAACGCCCGGGCCATGGGGGCGAACGGCCGCTTCCGCAACAGCCGTCGACGCCGGTTCCACCGGATTTTGAGCCTGAATTATGTCAGGCGATAGGCAATAGCAGCTTCAGGCGATCGCACGGGGCAGGCACAGCCTGACCAAGAGGCCGCCCAGATCCTCGCTCTCGTCCAGTTCCACGGTGCCGCCGTAGATTTCCACCACGTCGCGCACGATCGCCAGGCCAAGGCCGGTGCCCGGCTTGCCGGTATCCAGCCGCGCCCCGCGATCGAAAATGCGGATGCGCTCGACCTCGGGGATGCCCATGCCGTCATCCTCGATCCAGATTTCGCAAAGGCGCGAATCGCGCTCCACGTCGACCGTGACGAAGACGCTGCCGCCGCCGTACTTGGCCGCGTTCTCGATCAGGTTGCCAAGGATTTCCTCAAGGTCCTGCTTTTCCAGCGCCACCACAGCATCGTGATTGCCGTCCAGATCGAAGCGGGCCTGATCGTAGAGCCGCTCCACCGCGCGCAGCACTGCCTCAAGGCTGGGCCAGACATCGGCGCGGGACTGGCCCACGGCGCGGCGGCCCACCGCCCTCGCCCGCGCGAGATGATGATCGACCTGGCGGCGCATTACCGCCGCCTCGCGAATCACCGTATCGGCCAGATCGGGCGCCTTGGCCGTCGCCGCGTTCATCACCACGGTCAGCGGGGTCTTCAGCGCATGGGCGAGATTGCCTGCATGGGTGCGCGCTTCCTCCGCCTGCCGCTCGTTATGGGCTAGCAGCGCGTTCAGCTCCTCCACCAGCGGCTCCACTTCGCGCGGCAGCCGGTCATGCACCCGCGCCGAACCGGTGGTGCGCAACTTCTGGATGGCCCGCCGCACGTGGCGCAGCGGGAACAGGCCATACCAGGTCTGCATGCCCGCCATCAGCAACAGGCCGAAACCCAGGGCCACGAAGCTGTAGACCAGGATCGCACGGATCATCTTGATCTGGTCATCCAGATCGGCGCGACTGGCGGCGACCGTGAACATCCATTTGGTATTGCTGCCCGGCAGGATGATCGACCGTTCCATCACGCGCAGACGCTCGCCCGCGAACTGCTCCGAATCGTAGACATGCGGCTGCGCGTCGAAATGACTCTCGGGCACGTTCAGGCTGCGATCCCACAGCGAGCGCGAGGGGAAATCCTCGTGCCCCTTGCCGCGAATTTGCCAATAGAGCCCGGAATTCGGCTCCAAAAAGCGCTGATCGCCCAGCGGCCGAATGAAGAACACCTCTCCATCCGGGCCGATTTCGGCCGAGCCGATCATGCCGGTCAGCATGTAGCCAAGCTGTTCGTCGAAATTCCGCGTAACCAGCCCGGTCAGCGTATGGTCGAGCGCCAGCCCGCCGACCAGCAGCAGGATGGAAATCCACCCCGCCGCGATCAGCATCATGCGCCGCCCAAGCGAACCGGTCGGCGCCTCATGCGGGAAGCTGGTATGCGCGGTATCACCCGCGGGTTCGGCGGCTATCCCTGCCGGCCCCGCGCCCGGTGGCGTTGCGGCCACGGCGGCCTCAACCGCGGCCGGGTTCGGCCGGATCGTCGAGGCTGTAGCCAAGGCCACGGATCGTCGTGATCACATCCGCGCCCAACTTCTTGCGGATGCGGGTGACGAAGACTTCGATTGTGTTCGAATCGCGGTCGAAATCCTGATCGTAGATATGCTCGATCAGTTCGGTGCGGCTGACCACCTTGCCCTTGTGGTGCATCAGGTAGGACAGCAGCTTGTATTCCTGCGCCGTCATCTTCACCGGCTCACCCGCCAGGGTGACGCGGCCCGAACGCGTGTCGAGGCGGACGTCGCCGGCGGTCAGTTCGCTGGAGGTATTGCCAGATGCACGGCGGATCAGCGCGCGCAGGCGGGCGATCAGTTCCTCGGTCTGGAACGGCTTGGCCAGATAGTCGTCGGCACCGGCATCGAGCCCGGCCACCTTGTCGGACCAGGAATCGCGCGCGGTCAGCACCAGAACCGGGAAATCGCGCCCTTCGCGGCGCCACATGCCCAGCACGGTGAGACCATCGATCTCCGGCAGGCCGAGGTCCAGGATCACGGCGTCGTAATCCTCGGTAGAGCCAAGGAAATGCCCGTCCTCGCCATCCGTCGAAAGGTCGACGGCATAGCCGGTCTGTTCGAGCGTGGTCTTCAGCTGGTTGCCGAGCGTGGGTTCATCCTCGACGATCAGGATGCGCAAATCGATCTCTCCCTCGGTGAGGTGCCCGGATTGGGCGGCGCAATTGAATGAAGCAAATGGGATGAAAGCCCTGAAGCGTCAAGCGATCCGGCCCTGCCCGCCGGATCGGCCCATATGTTTCCGCATGTTTCGATCTAATACTGGGGGCTCCGAAGGCCCTGTCAGCGCGACTGCCCGATCACGCGGCCGGTGCGGGCATCGACGTCGACGAAAAACACCTTGCCATTCTGGATGAACTTAAGCCGGTACGCCATGGCGGCGGGATCGTATTCCGGGCCCAGGTACTGCATCGCGCTCATCCGCGGCAGTACCAGTTGCTCGATCTGGCGGATCGAGAGGATGTTGCCCGCCTTGCGTTCCCGGCGCGCCTCGCCCTGCTCGCCCCCCGGATCGGCGGCGTGCGCGCAAAGCGTGGGCGTCACCAGCGCAAAGGCGGCAACGACGATCGCGGTCAGAGACGCGGTGTGCACAGCAGGGAATGGGACGAAGCGTTTCATAGTGCCTTGCGTGCCTAAGCACCGGGGCTTGAACAAGTCCTGAATGTGGCAGCAACGGGGCGCCGGCTGAAATGTGTTGCACGAATCCCACGCCAATCTTTCGGCGCCTCTTGCTGCCACACACAGGATCAGGCCGCTTGCCAGCCCCCCGCCCCTGCCTGTAGGGCGCCAGCATCATGGCAATTGCACCGATCCTAAGCTGGGAAGGCCTCGGCCTCATCCAGGGCTCCGGCTGGCTCTTCAAAGACCTCGACATCAACATCGCCCCGCGCGACCGGCTGGCCCTGATAGGCCGTAACGGCGCGGGCAAGACCACGCTGCTCAAGCTGATCGCGGGAACGGTGGATGCGGACAAGGGCACGCGCTCCGTCCAGCCCGGCACCCGCGTGGTGACGTTGGAGCAGGATCCGTTCTTCACCGGCTTCGACACCCTGCTCGATTTCGCGATCCACGGCGACGACGCGCCGCCGCGTCACGAAGTGGAGGCCATCGCCGATCAGCTGGGCGTGGACCTTTCGCGCGAAGCTAAGAGCGCGTCGGGCGGTGAGCGCCGCCGCGCCGCGCTCTGCCGCGCCCTCGCCAGCGAGCCGGACCTGCTGCTGCTGGACGAGCCGACCAACCACTTGGACCTTGCCGCGATCGATTGGCTGGAATCCTGGCTTCAACGCTACAACGGCGCCTTCGTGGTCATCAGCCACGACCGTACTTTCCTGACGCGCCTGACCAATGCGACGCTCTGGCTCGATCGTGGGGGCCTGCGCCGCCGCGACATCGGCTTTGGCGGCTACGAGGCGTGGGAAGACGAAGTCTACGCAGAGGAAGCGCGCGCCGCCGCCAAGCTGGACGCCAAGCTGAAGATCGAGGCCCACTGGCTGGAACGCGGCGTGACCGCGCGGCGCAAGCGCAACCAGGGCCGCCTTGCCAAGCTTTGGGAAATGCGTGCCCAGCGCGCCTCGATGATGGGCCCGCAAGGCGCGGCCAAGCTGGCCGTCGTGGCGGACGACAGCAAGACCAAGTCGGTGATCGTTGCCGAACACGTCACGAAGAAATTCGGAGACCGCACGATCATCAAGGACTTCAACTTGCGCATCCAGCGCGGCGACCGCATTGGCGTGGTCGGCGCCAACGGATCCGGCAAGACCACCTTGCTGAAGATCCTGATGGGCGAAATCCAGCCCGATCAGGGCACGGTTACGCGCGCGGCGACGCTGGACGCCACCGTGATCGATCAGCAGCGCAGCCGGATGAACCCGGAAATGCGCATCCGCGACGTGCTGGCAGAGGGCGGCGACTGGATCGACGTGGTCGGCGTGCGCAAGCACATCCAGGGTTATCTCAAGGACTTCCTGTTCGATCCCGGCCTTGTCGAAGCAAAAGTCGGCACGCTTTCGGGCGGCGAGCGTTCGCGCCTGCTGTTCGCGCGCGAGTTCGCCCGCACCTCAAACCTGCTGGTGCTGGACGAACCGACCAACGACCTCGACCTCGAAACGCTCGATCTGCTTCAGGAAGTGATCGCGGATTACGATGGCACGGTGCTGATCGTCAGCCACGATCGTGACTTCCTCGATCGCACGGTCAACGTCACGCTGGGCCTCGACGGGTCGGGCCATATCGACGTGATCGCGGGCGGCTATGCCGACTGGGAAGCCAAGCGGCGCCAACGCACCAGCGCAGGCAAGAAGGCAAAGGCGGAAGGCGCCGCGCCGCCCCCTCCCCCGCCGCCGAAGAAGGGCAAGCTGTCCTACAAGGACCAGCGCGACTACGAGCTGCTGCCCAAGAAGATCGAGGAACTGGAAGCCATTATCGTACGCGACGAAGCGGCGCTGGCCGATCCCGCGCTCTACACGCGTGATCCCGGCAAGTTCGCCAGCCTCACCGCCGCCATCGACAAGGCGCGCGGCGAGAAGGACGCCGCCGAGGAACGCTGGCTGGAACTGGCCGAACAGGTTGAGGGATAAGAATCAGGACGCCTTCGCGGCGTCCTGAACCTCCTGCTCTCCGCTTACGGGACTGCCATCGAGCACGGCGCGCCAGAAGCGCACGAGATTCTGCGCGTTCACGCCCCATGAAAAGCGCGCGACATTGGCCGAAACCTGCTCCTGATCGGGCGGATCGTCCAGAATGTCGCGCACGGCGGCGGCGATGGCTTCCGGCGTCCGCTCAGCAAGACGACCCGCACTCGGGTTCTGCACCACTTCGCGGGCACCGCCGATATCGGGGATGACGATGGGTGTGCCGCAGGCCAGTCCCTCGATCCAGACATTGGCCAGCCCCTCGCTGGCGGAAGGCAGAACCAGCACATCGGCCGCGCACAGCAGGTGCGGCAGCAGATCGTGCCCGACTTGCCCCAGAAACTGCACCCGGTCCGCCACGCCCAGAGAACGTGCCAGCGTGCGCAAGGCGCGCTCATCCTCGCCCACGCCGGCCAGCGCCAGACGCACGTCGGGCAATTGGGCGATCGCCTCGATCACCAGTCGCTGCCCCTTGCGCGGGATCAGCGATCCGGGCGTCACCACCAGCGGCCCTTCCGACCAGACGCCCAGATCGGGCAAAGCAGACACCAGCGCGCGGGCCGCTCCACGCTCGATGGGATGGAACCGTTCCCGGTCAAGGCCGGTATAGTGCACGGCGATGCGGTCCGCCGGCATGCCCAGCGCGATCATGTCCGCGCGCAACGCCTCGCTCACCGCCAGCAATCCTGCGGCCTGATGCGCGGCTGCAAGCATCTGCTTCAAGGCGGCCGGGCGCTGGCCCCAATAGTGGATGTCCGCCCCGCGCGACTTGATCGTCAGCGGCAGCCCCAATTCGCGCGCGACGATCGCGGCGGCAGGACCGTCCGGGAAAAAGAACTGCGCATCCACCAGATCGAACGGCTGTTCCGCGTGAAGCTGGCGCGCCATCGGCAGCACGGCCTTGGCGATCCAGGCCGGATTGCTGTCTCCGCCGATCTTCGGGATCAGCGTGAACTTGGGATAGAGCACCTCGATGCCAGAGGCGTCGCTCGCTTCGGGCAAAGCCGCCAATGCGTCGTAAGGCTTGCGCCGGGACAGCGGCCAAGGCGGTACGCCGACCGGGCTGACCATCACAAGATCCACCGCGCAGTTGGCGACCACCGCGCGCATCTGGTTGCCCACGAAGATACCGAAGGACGGCTTCGCGGGATTGGGAAATAGCGTGGCAATCGAAAGGATGCGCATGAGGTGCCTCTACGCGGGAGAAGTTAGAGCTTTCTGACCAGCATCTCCGCAACCGCCAGCCATTGTGGATGTTCCACCGTAACTTGCGCGCGACCGGCAGCCGGAGCCGACAGCACGACGCGCTCCCCGTCGCAATCGATCAGCCGTCCGAAGGCAAAGCGACCGGCCGGGCGCGGCACCAGCACATCGCGATTGAGCAGGCGCGCGGCCTGCGCCGGCGGATATTGCCGCATCCACACCTGATCCCCGGAGCGGTACTCGCCCAAGGACGCCTCCACATCCAGCACCAACCACGGCGCATCGGCCGCCAGTTCGCTGGGTAGCATAGCCTCTCGCCGGGCATGCGGCGCTTCCGGGCCGGCCTCGGTCAGCACCGCCACGATCATCGCCGGCTCACGCGTTTCGCTACGCAGCACAAGTTCCGCCTCGACGTCGAGAGCAGCCGCGATCCGGTTCATCCAGCCCAGCGACAGCGTGCGCATGCCCGTCTCCAGCCGGCCGATCGTCTGCGCGGTCGTCGGTGGCTGGCAGGCGGCCGCCACATCGGCCAACGTCAGCCCCTTTTGCTGGCGAATGTCACGAATACGATTGATCAAGGCATACCCCGGATAACCAATTAGGTTTTCATTTTCCTACATGCGATCCATTTTGGCAAGTTCCGTCCCACACACTGGCCGCGCATCGGCCTACATCGGGAGCCCTCCATGAAGCAGCATCTGGTCGAACGCGAACTTACCTGCGAGGGGCCGGCTCCGGCGACGGCAAGTGCCGGGTCTGAACGTCGCAGGCGCCGCACCGTGACGGTCAACGTGGCGGAATCCTCGCTCTCCTGGCTCCACGCCCGCGGTCATTTGAGCGATCGTCGCTTCGCCGCCGGCGAACTGTTGCGCGCCGACTGGGAACGTGCCCAGCTCTCTCCCCGCGTGACAATGCGATGGGAGCCGGTGCGGATCGGCGGCGGTCAGGCGGAGCTTACCCCCGGCGAACGCCAGATCGCGGCCAAGGCCCGCTTCGACGGCGCCATCGCGGCAGCCGGGCCCGGCCTGGAAGACGTGCTGTGGCGCGTGGTCTGCGCGGGTGAAAGCCTGCCCATCGCCGAAAAAGCCCTGGGCTGGCCGGTCCGCAGCGGCAAGCTGGTGCTGGGCCTCGCGCTCGACCGGGTCGCGGACTACCACCGGCTTCCCAAATAAGCGGCGGGCACGAAAAAGGGGCCACTCCCTGCCGGGAATGGCCCCTTTTCCTTTTTCAAGCAGGCGTCAGGCCGGAACGCGCATCAGGGACGCGCGCTGCGCTCCCGCGCAAGGCGTTCCTGGCGATCGATCTCGCTCTCGGCCTTCACGAAGGAATCCGACTTTACGCCCAGCCAGATCAGGATCGGCGCGGACATGAAGATCGAGCTGTAGGTACCGATGAAGATGCCCAGCGTAATCGCAGCGGTGAAGCCGAAGATCACTTCGGGGCCCAGCAGCAGCAGCGAGACCAGCATGATCAGCACCGACAGCGACGTGGCGACCGTGCGCGACAGCGTCTCGTTCACCGAGAGGTCGAGCAGTTCGTTCATCGGCATGCGCCGGTACTTCTTCATGTTCTCGCGGATGCGGTCGTAGACCACGATCTTGTCGTTCAGCGAGTAACCGAGCAGCGTCAGCAGTGCGGCGACGATGTTGAGGTCGAACTCCATCTGCGTCAGCGAGAACATGCCCACGGTCAGCAGGATGTCCTGCACCAACGCGAACAACGCGCCGGCCGCGAACTGCCATTCGAAGCGGATCCAGATGTAGATCGAGATACAGATCATCGCCAGGCCAAGGGCCAGCATGCCGGTGTGGAACAGCTCGCCCGAGACCTTGCCCGAAACCGAATCGACACCGTCGACGCGGGCATCGGCGAAGTCGTGGCGCACCTTCTCGGTGATCTTGCGGGCCATGCCGTCGGCCAGCTTCGGATTGTCGGCCGCGCCTTCCGGCAGCTTCATGCGGATCGACACTTCGTTCGGCTTGCCGAAGGTCTGGATCGTGGGTTCGCCGAAGCCCAGCGAATCGACGCTCTTGCGCAGGGCGGAGACGGGCGCAGTGGCGCTCTGTTCGAACGTCACGCGGATCATCTGGCCGGCGACGAAGTCGACGCCCAGGTTCAGCCCGTGCGTGAACAACAGCACGATCGACGCGGCCATCGCCAGCAGGTTGGTGATGAAGAACGGCCACTGCCAGCGCAGGAAGTGGATGTTCGTATTATCGGGAATGAGCTTTAGGAGCTTCATGCGCCTGGTACCTTTATACGTTCAGGTCGCTGGGACGGGTGCGACGCAGCCAGCCCGCAACCCACATCCGGCTCATCGTCACGGCCGTGAACACCGACGTGGCGATACCGATCATGAGGACGACCGCGAAACCGCGAACCGGGCCCGAGCCGAAGGCGAACATCAGCACGGCCGAAATGGCATTGGTGATGTTGGCATCGAAGATCGCGCGGCTCGCTTCCTTGTAGCCCAGTTCCACCGACTGCACGACGCGGCGGCCGCGATGGCGTTCCTCGCGGATACGCTCGTTGATCAGCACGTTGGCGTCGACGGCAGCGCCGATCGTCAGCACGAAGCCGGCGATGCCCGGCAGGGTAAGCGTGGTGCCCAGCAACGACATGATGCCCAGGATCATCAGCACGTTGAAGATCAGGGCAAGGTTCGCATAGGCGCCGAAGCGGCCATAGGTCAGGAAGATGAACAGCATCAGCAGAACGGTGCCGACGCCCATGGCGACGATACCCTTCTGGATCGAATCGGCGCCAAGGTCCGGCCCGACGGTGCGTTCCTCAACCACGGTCAGATCGACCGGCAGCGCGCCCGAACGCAGTGCGATCGCAAGTTGCGTCGCCGACTGGACGGTGAAGCTGCCCGAGATCTGCGCACCACCGCCCAGAATGGGCTCGCGGATGCTGGGTGCCGAAAGCACCTTGCCGTCAAGAATGATGGCGAAGCGCTTGCCCACGTTCTCGGTCGTCAGCTTGGCGAACTTCTCGCCGCCCTGCTGGTTGAACGTGATCGAGACGACCGGGGCATTGGTCTTCTGTTCGAAGCCCTGCTTGGCATCGGTCAGCTCGTCGCCCTTGATGCCGCCCAGACGCTTCACTGCGATCACGGGCACACCCTGCGCGCCCGGTTCCTTGGGGTCGGCCCAGGGAACGATCTCCGAACCCGGCGGGACGATGCCCTTGACCAGATCGCTGGGGGCGGCGGTTTCGTCCACCATCTTGAATTCAAGCTTGGCGGTCTGGCCCAGCAGGTTCTTAAGCGCCTGCGGATCCTGAAGACCGGGCACCTGCACGTCGATGCGGGTGCCGCCCAGACGGCGAATGTCGGGCTCCTTCGTGCCCAGCGCGTCGATACGCTTGCGTACGACTTCAACGGCGGTTTCCATCGCGTTGCTGATCGCAAGGTCGATACCGGCCTGCGTCGGCACCAGGATGAAGCGGTTGCCGTCCTGAACCGTGATGTCCCAGTCACGCTGGCCGGTAAGGCCGGCGCCGGAAGTCAGTGGCAGGATCGCCTCGCGCGCGGCGTCCACTTGCGCGGGATCGCGCACGGTGAAGCTGAGCTTGCCGCCCGAGCTGGAAACGTCGCCGATGGCGATCACCGGCTGGGCCTGGCCCAGACGGGTGCGCACGGATTCTTCCATGCCTTCCAGACGCTGCTGGGCGACCTGGTCGCGATTGGCTTCAAGCAACAGACGGCTGCCGCCCGCAAGGTCGAGGCCGAGATTGATCTTGGGTGCGGGCAGTGCGCTGGGCCAGGTCAGGTTCGGCGACAGCGATACCAGCGAAGGCAGGGCGCAGGCGCAGAAAAACAGCGTCAGCGCCCAGTACCAGGCCTTCTTCCAGGTTGGAAATTCGAGCATAGCCTCAGGCTTCTCTCAATTGATGTGGGCCGAAGCCTCAGTCGTTGGCGGGCTTGGAGCCTGCGGGCGGGATGACGTCGACGATGGTCGACTTCACGGCCTTCACCTTCACGCCCTGCGCGATCTCGATCTCGACATAGTTGTCGTCGACGCGAAGGACCTTGCCGACGAAACCGCCGCCGGTCAGCACTTCGTCGCCCTTCTTGAGCTCGGAAAGCTTGTTCCGGTGTTCCTTCTGCTGCTTCATCTGCGGACGCATGATGAGGAACCAGAAGATCGCCGCCATCGCCACGAAGGGCAGGTACTGGATCCAGGCCGGCGGGGCGCCGGCAGGCACGGAGGCGGCAAGCTGGTTGAGAATCGAGCTTTGCATTGAGATGAAGGGCCTTCTTGTCGTTTCGTCCCGACGCGGATCGCGCGTTGCATCGTATGTGCCGCACGCCCCGCCCCGAAAACCATCGCCGGATTTCACCGGATGGGCGCGGTTAGCAATAAAGCGGAAGGCTGGCAACGCGCGCCCTTGCGGGCACATGGCAGGGGCCGACGCCCCCAGCCCCCCGGCGGCAAGGGGCAGATGGCCCTCTTCTCAGACACTTCAACCCCTTCGGTCGTGCAATCGGGCGGCTGCGAAAACTATCCACCGGCCTATCCACGGCGAGAGCGAAGAAAGTGATGAAAGGACGCTTGCGCTATCCGAATGACCTGCCTATAGGCCGCGCTCCGGTCGGGACGTAGCGCAGCCTGGTAGCGCATCACACTGGGGGTGTGGGGGTCGGAGGTTCGAATCCTCTCGTCCCGACCAATTAAAAACGCCGTCTCCTGCTTCGCGCAGGAGACGGCGTTTTTCGTTTCAGCCGCCACATTCCGATCACGGATTTGGCCGATCACGGATTTGGCCGATCACCGCGACCGGATTTGGGTTCGCACCCCGGCTTGATAGGCTGCCAAGAGCGAATCGCTTGCGCCGGATCCCACGCAAGCACGGACAGAAAGCGGGAGAACGTCGATGCCCTCTGCGAATCCAAGTCCCAACGAAGAACGAAACGCAGCGATTTATGTCGCCGTGATCGATGGTGCGACCTTTGGCGAACTTGCTGCACGATACGGCATCAGCAGGGTTCGTGTGCAGAAGGCCTACGCTCGCGAGCGTACGAACGCCTGGGAAGCCCGCCGGCAGGGAGAGACCACCTACCTCGATCGGCCCATCCCGGCGGACGTCTGATCCACTGGGAGCTTGAGGGAAGCAATCGCGCGCCGATCGCCGAAACGCCCTCGTTTTCCTACACGAACCGATTTGGTTATCTGGTTGCAGGCAACAATCCGCAATGGAGTGCCTGCCCATGCCACTGCTCGATTCGATCATCGCCCCCGTCACCCGGATCATCGACAAGGTCATTCCCGACCCCGAAGCACGCGATCGCGCCAAGCTGGAACTGCTGAAGCTGCAGAACACGCAGGAGCTGGATATGCTCCAGACCAGCCTTTCCGCCATCGTCGCCGAAGCAAACGCGGCCGATCCCTGGACCAGCCGCGCCCGCCCCAGCTTCCTCTACGTTATCTATGTACTGCTTCTGTGGTCGCTGCCGATGGGCCTGATCGGCGCCTTCAGCCCCGCGACCGCCCGCGCCATCGCGGAAAGCATGAGCGCCTACCTCAACGGCATTCCTGAGCCGCTCTACGCCCTCTTCGGCACCGGCTACCTTGGCTATTCCGCCATGCGCCAATGGGGCAAGACCAAGGGTTCCGATCGCTGACGCTGCGCACGGGGACTTCCTGCAAGGGCAAGAATTCAATCTTGCAGAAACCTTCGGCGAACGGACCGACCCTGGCGACCGCAAAGGCCGCCGGCCGCTTGGCAGCCCACGCGCAGTTGCGCTAGACGGTCCCGGCCCGAGCGCGCCTCCCGCGCGCCGATGATATCATGAGGTCTTTCGCGAAATGGCATCCAGGCTGGTCTACGTGCTCAACGGCCCCAACCTCAATCGACTGGGTCTGCGCGAGCCTGGCATCTACGGATCGCAGACGCTGGACGATATCGGCGCCATGCTCGTCGAGCGCGGCGAAGCCCTGGATTGCGAGATAGACATGCGCCAGTCGAACCATGAAGGCCATCTGGTCGACTGGCTGCATGAAGCCGAGGACAAGGGCGCGCATGCCGTCCTGCTGAACGCCGGCGCCTACACCCACACATCCATCGCCCTTCACGACGCGATCCGCGCGATCAAGGTGCCGGTGATCGAAGTACACCTCTCCAACCCCCACTTGCGCGAGGAATTCCGCCACAAGTCATGGGTTGGCATGGCCGCGAAGGGCACCGTGGCCGGCTTCGGCGCGCAAAGCTATATCGTTGCGCTCGAAGCGGCGGCGGGACTGTAAGAGGTCTGTTCGATTCGGGGCGCGAGGGGTGATACGCGAAAGCGCTTTACCCCTCCAGCGGCACTCCGGGCACGTTCTTGGCAGTGCGGATCGTCAGCGAGGTCTTGACGCTGTCCACGTTGGGCGCGGGCGTCAGCTTGCTGGTAAGGAATTCCTGGAAGCTCTGCAGGTCGCGGCTGACGATCTTCAAGATGAAGTCGATCTCACCGTTGAGCATGTGGCATTCGCGTACTTCCGGCAGACCCTTCATATGGTCTTCGAAGGCGCGCAGCGATTCCTCGGCCTGACTCTTGAGGCTGACCAGCGCGAACACGGTGATGGTAAAGCCCAGTTTCGAAGCATCGAGGTCGGCGTGATAGCCCTGGATGATGCCCGATTCCTCAAGGCTGCGCACGCGGCGCAGACACGGCGGCGCGGTCAGCCCTACGCGCTGCGCCAGTTCGACGTTGGTAATTCGACCTTCGCTCTGAAGCTCCGCCAGCAGGCGACGGTCGATTTCATCGAGATTGATCATGCAAATCTTTCCTTGCGGGCACACCGGCGTCGTCCGGCTGTAACTTCCACTCGAAAACGCAAGCGCCCCTGTAATATTATTATCCCTTAACGTAATCGTCCGGCATTGCAACGCCTAGAATCCGTCGGCTGGCCCTGTCTGCACAGATTGGAGAGTGCTATGACCCGCTTCCGGCACAGCGAAACGCATTGCCTGGTGACCTCTCCTTAAGTCATTTGCTTTAAGGCCGGTCTCGGGGGATGAAGCAGTGGAATTTTGAGGCCCGACAGCTCATTGGCGGATGAGCGGTCAGAGGCCGGTTTGGAGCATTGATGCATTTCGACGATCGTCTTGCCACGGTATTGCGACTGCCGACTACGGGCGAGGCTTTGGCGCGCATCCAGTATCGGCAGCTTGTCGATATTCTCGGCCGGCTTCCCGCCAATGCCCGTTCCTGGGCCGTTGCGGCCGGATTCGCGCAGCTGCGTGAGCTGGACAAGCTGATCCCCGCCTCCGAACGTGCACGCCTGCTTGCCCAGCCGCTCCAGCCGCTCAGCAATCCCCGGCTAGTCGCGCGCCTTGCCGAAGCGGAACCGCAAGTGGCCACCGCCGCCGTGCGCACCGCCCTGCTGGCCGAAGACACCTGGTTGACTCTCATCCCCGCCCTGCCCGTGCGTGCGCGCGGCATATTGCGCCACCGCCGGGATCTTGGCGCCAAGGTCGATGCCCTGCTGGAACAACTGGGCGTGCAGGATCGCGCGCTTCCGCCGGCAGAGGCACTGGAACTCGACGATCTTCTGGAAGTAGAGGCAGCGAGAGCGGAGCCCATTCCCGCACCGACGGTCACGGCAACGCCTATCCCCACGTCGCCGGAACAGCCCGCTGCGGCGCCGCAACCGGATATCGCAGAACCCGATCAGGTCACGCCGATCCGCGCTGCGCAGATTGCGCCTTTCGCCGAATTCGGACAGGCAGCCGCCTCGCTGGGCGTCGCCCCGCCGCCCACCAATACCGCAGCAGGCATCGGTGCCATCGTCCGCCGCATCGAGGAGTTTCGCAAGGCCCGCGAAGCGCAGGGCAACGGCCATTCCGGCCATGATGCGATGGGTGACACGCCCCGTCTGCCGCTTGGCGATACGATGCCCTCCCAGCCGAGCGCACCGGCGGCCATCGATTTCAGCACTGACGGCGAAGGCCGGGTGTCGTGGGCTGACGGGATCCACGCCCCCTCGCTGATCGGGCTCGACCTGTCGGGCTTGTCGGGCATCGGCGCGGCAAAGATGGATGTTTCCGCCGGGATCGCCTCTGCGATGCGTCACCGCCTGCCGCTGCGCGCCGCGCAAGTGGAGATCAGCGGCGCGCAGGCCGTGCAAGGGATCTGGCAAGTCGACGCGGTGCCACGCTTCGATCCTGCCGGTGGCCGCTTCATCGGATATGTCGGCCGCCTGCGCCGTCCCGCCGTGCTCTCCGCCGTCGGCGCCGCCGTGCAGGGCCATGGCGAGGCCGACCGCCTGCGCCAGATCCTCCACGAACTGCGCACGCCCGCCAATGCCATCCAGGTCGCGGCGGAAATCATCCAGCAGCAGCTCTATGGCCCGGCGCCGCACGAATATCGCGCACTCGCCGCCGCCATCGCCGGGGACTGCGCACATATCCTTGCCGGGTTCGAGGAACTGGATCGGCTGGTAAGGCTGGAAACCGGCGCACTCGGGCTGGAAACTGGGGAATGCGATCTGGCCGTCGTTCTTACCGAAACGGTCAATCGCCTAAAGGCCTGGACCGAGCCGCGCCGCAGTGGCTTCACGCTTCCCGATATTTCCGAAGCCCCCTCGCTGCCCATTCCGCTGGACCGGACCGAGGCCGAACGCCTTGTCTGGCGCCTGTTCGCGGCACTGGCCGGATCGACTGCATTCGACGAGATGCTGACAGTGGACTGGGACCGTTCCAGCTACGGCAACGACGGCGCCGCTGTCCTTTGCGTCGACCTGCCCGCCTCCCTCGTCACGCGGACGGACGAGCATTTCAACGAAGCGCCTACAGGCGAGCGGGGCCATGCCCTGTCCACCGGCATGTTCGGCATCGGCTTCACGCTGCGCCTTGCCGCGGCGGAAGCCACGGCGGCAGGCGGCAGCCTGAAGCGCTGCGGCGAACGCCTGGTGCTGCGCCTTCCCGGATTGACCGCGATAGACGCAGATCATAGCCATTCATCGCAGAGCCACGCGCTCTGATTTCAGTCGCCCAGCCGGATGCGACCCGAGTGGGGGAGAGTTCAGTCTTGCCGGGGCCCAATATCCTTCAGCCGCCCGAATCCGAGGCCTTCGCCCGTTTTCGGGAAGATTTCGGTCAGCGCTTCATCGTCACCGTCGATACCGAGGAAGAGTTCGACTGGGACGCGCCGCTCGATCGGGACGGTTACAGCACCGTCGCCGTTTCGGCGCTGCGCCAGTTCCAGGATTTCTGCGAGGGCTTCGGCGTCAAGCCGATCTACCTCGTCGACTATCCCGTTGCCGAATCGCCGCGCGCTCCGGAAGCGATCGGCGCCGCAGTCAGCGCCGGCCGCGCGGAAGTGGGCGTGCAACTGCACCCCTGGGTCAGCCCGCCGTTCGATGAAGACGTCAACGAATTCAATTCCTATGCGGGCAACCTGCCCTTCGAACTCGAGCGCGAAAAGTTCGCGCGCCTCCATGCCCGCATTGTCGAGGCGTTCGGCACTGCCCCGCGCATCTACCGCGCGGGCCGCTACGGCCTGGGTCCGCGCACGCACGAAATCCTCACCGAGTTCGGCATAGCCATCGATTCGTCGGTGCGCGCGCGTTTCGACTACAGCAGTGCCGGCGGTCCGAATTATCGTGAGCATCCGCTTCGCCCCTACTGGATCGATCCAGCGCAGCGCCTGCTCGAATTGCCGCTGACCACCGTCTACTGGGGACCGCTGCGGCAAATGGGCAATGTGATCTACCCTCACCTCTGGCGCGCGCCGCAGTTGCGCGGCGTGCTCGCCCGGATGGGCCTGCTCGAACGCATTGCGCTGACGCCTGAGGGAATCAATGTGGAGGAAGCGCTGCGGGGCGTAGACATCGCGATCGACGACGGTTTGCCCGTGCTGGTATTTTCTTTCCACAGTCCTTCGCTGGCGCCCGGCCACACGCCTTATGTCCAGAATATCAAGGATATCGAGGCATTATACGACTGGTGGCGCCAACTTTTCACGCATTTGGCGCGTCGAGGGGTACGTTCTACCAGCGTTGGTGAAATCATGGACGCTGTAGCGCTTGCCTAGTGCGACACACCAAGCTAACGGGCTTCCCAGCCGGCGATGTCGATGACGCCGGTAACGGTTGGGGCCTGTAGCTCAGCGGTTAGAGCTGGCCGCTCATAACGGCTAGGTCGCGGGTTCGAATCCTGCCGGGCCCACCACTGTCAGGTTGGGCCTCACGCGGGGATCCAACCGCAAACATCGACGACCGAAGGGTCGGGGAGTGGCGCAGCCCGGTAGCGCGCTTGCTTTGGGAGCAAGATGTCGCAGGTTCGAATCCTGTCTCCCCGACCAACTTCTTTCACGAAAATTCTTTCAGATGCGGTCTGCCTTCGGCGCGACCGAGGCGCCACGCGAAACGGCTGCCTGAGGGCGGAACTGCGGCAGCCCTCTCTCTCGCAGCGGATCACTGCCGCTCAATCGCCATTGCTGTTGCGCCGAATGCCCGCCAGCAGACGGGCTCGGAACAGCATCAGATACAGTTGGACTGCTTGCCGGTCCCGGTCACACCGCTAAGGCTGCGATCGTCGCGAATGAGAAATGCCGATTCCTGATAGAACACGGTATTCTTCACGAACATGGTACCGAACAGCGGCTGGTAGGCAAAATAGACTTCCACATACATGACCGCCGAATTGGTAGTCGCGGTAATCAGATGGCCGGTCTTGCCCATCCCCGTAAGCGTTGTGCCTTCCACGCCATATGCAGAAGTCCTCGCCAGGTTGCCGCGGCAGCGCTGCCAGTGAATGTACTGGTTTCCGGAGGAATTCTTTTCGAGGCTGGACAGGATGATGCGTCCATTGCCGTTGAAGTTGAAGGCGTTCCCCTGCGTGAGCGCGCCGGACATGACCGAATTGATCTGGGTTTCCGTCACGGTCGGCGTGACTGCGCTGTTGTCGGTCTGGCCCAGGCGCGATGCGTTGTCGGCTACCGCCGTCGAAAGCTGGGCCACCTCCATCTTCACCACCGCCATGTAGGCGAGTTCAGTGCCATAGAGCCCGAACGTCAGCAGGATCGGCAGGATCAGCGCGAATTCCATCATCGAGACGCCGCTGCGATCGGCGCGAAGCCGCCGTGCTAAGCAAACGAAGCGCCTGAAGCGCACAGTGACAGCGGCCATCTTCATGGGCAGGTCTTCGCGGCGGAGCCATAGCTCGTCTGGAGCGCATATGGCTGGTTTTTCCTGACGGAGACTGCCGTCAAGGTGCGTGTCTGATCGGGATTGGTCAGGCCCGGGATCGGGAACAGAGGCTTGTAAGTTGCCTTGACGGTGTAAACCACGACGTCATTGGCCCCGCCGTTCCCGGATTTCCCGATGTCCGCATCCCACTGCCCGTTCTTGTTCTCGTCAGTGTAGGATTCGCCGTTGTCGCAAACGCCATTGTTATTCAGGTCGTTCCAAACTTCGGGCCGCGCGATGTCGGTGAAGTCGTAGTAACTGCTGCGCGTCGACGAAACCGTGGCTCCGGGTGCGACGCGGGCAACCATGGCCTGGATCTTATCATCCTGCGCGGTGGTACTGACAGCTTCCAGCGTGCCGTTGCGCGCCGCTTCCTCGACGGCGCCGTGCAGCACCGCGTTGACATAGGCCATGTGGCCGATGTCGAAGATGCCCATCAGCAGCACCAGCAGCACCGGCGCGGTCATGGCGAATTCGACGATGGTCGCGCCGGACCGGTCTTCACCCAGCCCTGCCGCCCGGCGGCGCAGCCGGGCGATGGTCGCGGCGCCAGGGAGCGCGGGCCGGATCACTGGGTCAGCCTCAGTTCGCCGACCTGCTTGGCGATTTCCTGGAAAGCCGTGTTCAGCTGCGTCGCGTCACTGGCGACGTAGGAGCTGTTGGTCGAGGCACAAGTCTTCAGATCGTCCGACAAATCCGAGGTAAAGGCGATCACCCAGACGCGGACGCCCTTGGCCTTGATCGCCTGGCACACCCCCAGGAAGCGGGCGGTATGGCGCTTAGCATCGTCGGTAGTGCCATCAGTCGTAACGTTTCGATCCCACCATTCGATACCCCAGGCCTGATTCACGGAGTTGCTCGGCTCCATGACGCCGTCGGTCATGAAGATGATGTGGCGTGCAACCTCGCCCCCGTTGGTGGGCGCGGTATTGACGTTGGTCGAGAAAATCCCACTGGGCGAAATCATCCGACCGCCCCAGATCATGCCGATATCGAGGTAGGTGTTGCCGGTCGCCACGAGCGAGTTGGTATAGGTATTGAAATCGGCCTGCGACATCTCGGTCAGCAGTTGCGCTTTGGCCGGACAGGGAGCGCTGGAAGGCGATGTCGCGCCGTAGGAGGTCGGAGACGTCGTCGTGTCCGCGCCACTGCTGCTATACCGCTCATACCCGACCTCAGGCCACAGCGGCGCCCAGCGAGTGTCATCGTTGGTCGGCGTGGTGTCGAGATCTACGTCGTAGGCATTCGATGGCGACATGCCGCCGGCCACTGAGTAGCTGAACGTATTGTAGGTTTTGCGTTCGCGAATACACCCGCCCCACGTCGTACTAACTGCAGCGCCCTTGTTGCCAGTATAGATCGGCGTAGCGGAGAAGCTCTTGTAAACGTTCGTCGACAGCGTGGCCTTCTGCCAGATCCAGTCATAGAAGGTCGAATTTGTAGTCGGCGCACCGATTGCAAACTTGACTTTGGTCCAGTTTTGCGTGGTTACTGCACCCTGTGTCTGCGTGTGGGAATAGATATAATAACTACTGCCGGACCCCTGGCACGCATAAACCGTTTGCGCCGGACTTGTGGTTATCGTGCGAACAACGGTCATGTTCGGATCGCTGCCGGATACCGAAGTATAGGCCGAGGTCGTTGTACCAGTGCTGGTAGAGGTGCCCGCCGACGGCAAGGCCTTCTGGCATTTACTGAGGCTATTGTATTTCGTCGTATTGTACATAACGTCGTCCCCCAGAGTACCAGGGGTCGCGTTGTTCGTCGACGAGGTACCCAGAGTCGCGCTCGTGAAGTCAAGGAAACGCGCCTGCTTCGTCTGATAGGCAAAGCTGTCGACCAAATAGTTCGGATTGAGATCGTAGAGCAGCCTGCCTACGTTCACCGAGGTGCTATAAGGCACGAAGCCGAAACGAACGCGCGCGTTGGTATTCGCGGTGGCGCCTTTCAATGTCGTGTAGAAGCTCTTCATCGCATCCTGCAGCGCGGCAAGTCGCGTCTGCCCGTTGCTGACCTTGTTCGAGCCCATCGACCCGGTGGTATCCAGCACCATCATCACATCGGCATTGCCCACACCCATCGAAGAGGCGCAGGAGACCGAGACGTTGAAGCTGTTGAATCCGAACAGGCGCATGACCAGCGTGTTGAGCGTGGTCGAGGCTGTGCCGGTTACGGTCTTGCCTTCATCGTCCGACGAGGCAAGGAACGAGGTACCCGTCGTTTCCTGCGAGGAACTGTCGAAGTTGGTGGCAAAATAGTTGTTGGCGGCCGTTTGCGATGCCGTGTCGAAGCCCGCCGTCGTAACCGTGCGGCGCCCGGCCAGCACGGCCGCGTCGCACGCCGCCTGGAGCTGGTTTCGCACCTTGTAGTTGCGGCTCAGGTCGATACCCGAACCCACGACGGCAGCGGCCACGACCATGCCTATCGCCGCCAGCGGCAGAATGTTGCCGGCGGTATCCCGCAGCAGCCTTTCCGGCAGGCGTTGTATCGGGCTTTTCTGATGACGCATCGCTGGACCAGTCGTGCTGGAGGGAACTCACGGGATTCAAGGAGTTCCTTAGATGAGATTACTTAAGAAACCCTTCGCCGGTCTATTCAACCCACCCTCCACGAAGTCTTCCCAAGTGCGGGAAACGCCAAATTAACCGTGAATGACCTGATCCTCCGGCCCCGCTTCGGCGCGGAATTGCAACCCGCAGAGGAGGCATGCCATCGCCTGCGGGGATTTCCTCGTTGAGCCGTGCAATGCCCGGCGCTAGGCCGTAGCCATGCCCTCCTACCCGTCCTTCCTCTTCGTCTGCCTTGGCAACATCTGCCGATCGCCCCTCGCCGAAGCGGCGATGCGTCATGAAGCGGCGGCGGCCGGACTGGACCTCGCGATCGATTCGGCGGGAACCGGATCCTGGCATATCGGCAACGGCCCTGACCCACGCGCGCAGGCAGAGGCGCTGCGCCACGGGATCGACATTTCAGGCTATCGCGCAAGGCAGGTCAGCGCGGCGGACTTCGCGCGTTTCGACCATGTCATCGCGATGGACCGCAGCAATTTCACCAACCTGCGCAAGCTCGCTCCCGCATCACCGCATGCGCGGCTGTCCATGCTGCTGGATCATGTGCCGGGGCTGGAGGGACGCGATGTGGACGATCCCTATTTCGGCGGGCCGGAAGGGTTCGTCGCCACCTGGGATCAGGTAAGCACAGCGGCGCACAATCTGGTCTCGGCAATCCGAGTCATCAGGTGATCCCACCTGATTGGAAAACGCTCTAGAGATCGCGCATCCAGTATTGCAGCGGCTTGACGCTCTCGGCCGCCTCGCGATGGTCCTTCCAGCTGAGCGTACAGGTCAGCCCGGGTATCGGCCGGTACCCTCGCTTGTCCCAGAAGGCATCCAGCGCGCGATAGTCGGCCGGCTGGTCCCCATGGTCCGCAGGACGGACAACGGACGCGAAAATCGCGCCACCGGCGCCGCAGCGGCGGGCCTGCGCTTCCCGGTGATCGAAGAAGGCGTGACCGATCCCTTGCCCGCGCCATGCCGGCAGCAGCACCGATTCGCCAAAATAGAACAATCTGGACGGGTCGTGTCCGGCGCGTTCGACGGGAGCACTCAAGGCGGCCTCCTGTGCGGAAAGCGGCGAAGCCGTTGCGGCGCCGACGATCCTGTCGCCCTCGCACGCAGCCACCAGAACCGCGTCGCGGGCCGCCGCAAAGGCGGCAAGGTAATCGCGCTCATAGGCGAAATCGCCGTCGTAAAGGTAGGGCCACTCGGCAAAAACCGCGATCCGCAGACGCGCCAGATCGTCCAATGCGGCCATAATTTCGCTGCCAGTCAGGGCCCGGATCGTTACGGTCATCGTTAGAGGATCTCTCGGCGGCCTGGAAAATCGGCCCCGCGCAACAGGATAATCGGCCTCAGGCGCGGTCGCAATCCCGCCCCGGGGCACGCCCTGCCCCGCTTTGGCAGCCCACGAAGTCAACCCGGTTTGCTTTTGCCCCCCATTGAACTATATGCGCGCTCGAACGCCCCGGCCGCGCAGTCGCATAGCGATGCCGCCGCGCCGGGGCTTGCTCTTTTACCCATCTAAGGACGAACACGCATGTCCCGTCGCCGCCAGATCTACGAGGGCAAGGCCAAGATCCTCTACGAGGGCCCCGAACCCGGCACGCTGATTCAGTACTTCAAGGACGATGCCACTGCGTTCAACGCGCAGAAGAAAGGCACGATCCAGGGCAAGGGCGTGATCAACAACCGCATCAGCGAGTACGTGTTCACGCGCCTGAACCACATCGGCGTTCCCAACCACTTCATCCGCCGCCTCAACATGCGCGAGCAGCTGGTCCGTCAGGTCGAGATCATTCCGATCGAGGTGGTGGTGCGCAACGTGGCCGCCGGTTCGATCTCCAAGCGCCTCGGCATTCCCGAGGGTGAGCCGCTGCCCCACACGCTGATCGAATACTACTTCAAGGACGACGCGCTGGGCGATCCGATGATCGCCGAAGAGCACATCGCCTGCTTCGGCTGGGCCAACAACGAAGAGATGCAGGACATCTCGTCGATGGCGATCCGCGTGAACGACTTCATGTGCGGCATGTTCGCGGCGATCAATATCCGTCTTGTCGACTTCAAGCTTGAATTCGGCCGCATCTGGGATGGCGACTACAGCCGCGTGATCCTGGCGGACGAGATCAGCCCCGACGGCTGCCGCCTGTGGGACATGCACACCGGCGAAAAGCTGGACAAGGACCGCTTCCGCCGCGACCTGGGTGGTGAGGAAGAAGCCTACCAGGAAGTGGCCCGTCGCCTTGGCCTGCTGCAGGACGACAACGAGCCCAGCGAAGTTCTCGACCTGTCGAAGCACCGCAAGCTGCGCGGCAAGTAAGGGTCGGGAAACCGATGCACGAGAAAGCCCGGCCACCGCAAGGTGCGCCGGGCTTTCTTGCATTTTAACTTCACAAAAGCCGCGCCGCCCCGCACACCGCGCCCTTGTTTTCAGAAGCCTGCTCGGACAGTAGCGTTACATGCGAACAATTCTCATTACCGCACTCCTCCTTACGGTATCGACGCCCGCCATTGCGAAGCAGGCCCCTGCTCCGCGTCCCGACGATACCAGCTGGGCTTTCGAGAAAAGCGACGTGCCGGTCGATCCGGACTTTCGTTTCGGCCGGCTTGCCAACGGCATGCGCTATGTGATCCGGCACAATGCCACGCCCGCCGGAACCGCTGTGGTGCGCATGGAAATCGCCGCCGGTTCGCTGGACGAAACCGATGCCGAACAAGGCCTCGCCCATTTCCTGGAGCACATGGCGTTCAACGGCTCCACGCATGTGCCGGAGGGGCAGATGGTGCCTTTGCTGGAGCGTGAGGGGTTAGCCTTCGGCGCCGACACCAACGCCTCCACCTCGTTCGAGCGGACCGTCTACAAGCTGGACCTGCCGCGCGCGGACCAGCACCTGCTGGACACGGCGCTGATGCTGATGCGCGAGACCGCCAGCGAGCTTACGATCTCCCAAGCCGCCGTGGACCGCGAACGCGGCGTCATCTTTTCCGAAATGCGCGATCGCAACACCTTCGCCTATCGCAACAGCGTCGCTTCGTCAGGCTTCTTCTACCCCGCGTCGCGCTATGTCCGCCGGTTTCCGATCGGCACGACCGAGACGTTGAACGCCGCCAGCGCGCAATCGATCCGCGCTTTCTACGAACGCGAATACGTGCCCCTGCATACGACGCTGGTGGTGATCGGCGATTTCGATGCGGACGCCGTGGAGGCCGCGATCCACGCCCGGTTCGACAACTGGCAGCCGCGCACGGCAGAGCCCCAGCCGGGGGCTGGTCCGGTCGACGCGAAAGATCGGGACCGCACCGGCGTGTGGATCGATCCGGCGCTATCCGAACGGCTGGTAATCCAACGCAACGGCAAATGGCTGGACGAGCCTGACAGCGTGGCCCAGCGGCAGGAAAACCTGCTGCGCTCCATCGGCTACGACATCGTGAACCGCCGCCTTCAGCGCCTTTCCCGCTTCGCCGAACCGCCGTTCCGGGGGGCCGGATTCGGCACGGGCGATGTCTTCAAGGCCGCCCGTTCGACGCGCCTCATCATCGACAGCGTGGATGGCCAATGGGCGGCGGGCCTGGCAGCCGCGACGCGCGAATATCGCCGCGCGCTTGCCCATGGCTTCAGCGAGGCCGAAATCGCCGAGCAGGTTGCGCAACTGCGCGCCGCGCTTGTCGATGCCGCCGGGTCTGCCAATACGCGCAGCAATGCCGCGCTGGCCGCCGCCGCGCTGGCGCTGGTGGAAGACCGGCAGGTGCCCGGAACGCCGCAGTCGGTGCTGGATCGCTTCGTCGCCTTCGCGCCGCAGGTTACGCCGGATGCCGTGCTGGCCGCATTGAAGCGAGAGGCGCTGGCGCTGGACAAGCCGCTGATCCGTTTCGAAGGGCGTACCGCACCCGCCGGGGGTGAGAAGACCCTCCGCGATGCCTGGAAGCAGGCGATGCAGGCTCCGATCCCCGCCGAACAGCAGGGCGTTGCCGCCGCCTTTGCTTATACCGATTTCGGCAAACCCGGCACGGTCGTTTCCGATACGCACGATGCCGTGCTGGGCATCCGTGAAGTGCGCTTTGCCAATGGCGTGATGCTCAACCTGAAGCATACGGACATCGTCAAGGATCGCATCGACGTCAGCCTCTCCATCGATGGCGGCGACATGCTCGATACGCGGGAAAACCCCCGCGCGACCGAGATGGTGCCCTATATCGACGAGGGCGGCCTTGGAAAGCACAGCCGGGATGAGCTGGACACGATCATGGCCGGCCATACGCTGGGCTTCGGCATGGCGTCGGGAGAGGCCAGTTTCGTCGCGCAGGCCGGCACCACTCCGCGCGATCTGGAACTACAGTTGCAGCTGTTGACGGCCATGATCACCGACCCCGGCTTCCGGCCCGAGGGTGAGGTGCAGTATCGCCAGCAGATCAACAACTACTTCGCCCGCCTGCGCGCAACGCCGGGCTCCGCAATCCAGGCCGATCTGGGCGCGATCGTTTCCGACAACGACCCCCGCTTCAGCCTTGGCAAAGTGGAGGATTACCGCGCCCTCACTTACGCCAAGCTGCACCGCGACATCGGCGACCGGCTGGAGCATGGCGCGATCGAGATCGGCATCGTCGGCGACATGGACGAGGAAAAGGCCATTGCCATGGTCGCCGACACGCTGGGCGCCCTGCCCGCGCGCGAACCGGCTTTTCGCCCTTACGATGACCAGCCGACGCGCACGTTCACGGCCGATCGCAAGCCGCGCGTGGTCCGGCACACCGGCCCTGCGGACCAGGCGCTGCTGCGCGTGACCTGGCCGACGCGCGACGATGCGGACCCCGTCGAAACGCTGAAACTGCAATTGCTGGAACGCGTGGTCCGCATCGAACTGACCGACAGCCTGCGCGAAGCGCTGGGCAAGGCCTATTCGCCCACCGCCGGGGTTTCTCTCTCGCGCCACTGGAAGGGCTACGGCACGTTCGCCGTGGTCGCCTCGATCGACGTTGCCGACGTGCCCGCGACGCGCAAGGCCATCGACGATGTGATGGCCGCTCTGCGCAAGGCTCCCATCAGTGACGATGTGTTGCAGCGTGCCCGTCAGCCGCTGGTGGAGGCCTATCAGAATGCGCTCAAGAGCAACGGTGGCTGGCTCTCGCTGGTTGACCGTGCGCAGACCGAGGCCGACCGGATCGACCGCTTCAACCGCGCGCGCGACCGTCTGCTGGCCCTGACCGCCGCCGATGTGCAGACGGAGGCCCGCCGCTATCTCGATCCGGCGCAGGGGCTGGAAGTGCTGGCGCTGCCCGAGGGTGTGTCGGAGCCGGCGAAGTAAGGGCCGGACGCAACCGACGGAAGGCTGCGCGCCGGAAATCAGCATTTGTCCACAAATCTCGTCGCCCCCGCGAAGGCGGGGGCCCCGCTTTTTCTTCGACCTTACGATCAAAAGCGAGGTCGCGCCGGTTGGCTGCGTAGAGAAGAAAAGCGGGATCCCCGCCTTCGCGGGGATGACGGGGTGTATTGGGTTGGCCCTGGTTTTGGTTTTGGCCTTGCCCTTGTTCTTATCGCTGCGGACAAGCCGGCGCGGCAGGTCTAGCGCTCGCCTGCCATCACTCTAGCGCGCGTGATTGGGCCGCGTTGGACGTCCGGTCCGTTCGGCCCATTCGACGATGAGGTCGTCGTAGAGGTTTTGATCGATAAGGTCGTACTTCTCCGGGAAGTTGGCGAAGGCGTTCATCGCGCTCTTCACCGATCCCGTCTCCATCAGTTCGCGCGCCATGGCCAGATGGCCGACCGCCGCAGAAACCCAGCCCCAGCCGGTCGAAAGCGTGAACGCGGTGTTCGGCAGGTTGAAGCCCAGCGTGCAGACCGGAATCTTCATCTGCGGGATCACTTCAACCTGCTGCTCGGGCGGCGCGCTGGCGAAGACGATGGCGTCCGCCCCCGCCTCTGCATAGGCATGGCCGCGCCGGACCGCTTCCTCGATCGAACCGGTCCCGCCGCCGCCATTGGCGCTGGTATAGAGTTCATCGCAGCGCGCGATGATGACGAGGCCGGAATCGCCCCGCGCCTTGACGCCCGCCTCGATACGCAGTTGCATGTCTTCGATCGAGCAGAGGCCGTTCACATGCTTGGAGTGCTTGGGATTGACCTCGTCCTCCACGTGGTAGCCGGCGATCCCGGCGGCGGCGTAGCGGCGGGTGAAGTGGTAGGCATCGGCCACCGTCTCTCCCAGGGTATCGGCATCGACGATCAGCGGAATATCGATGGCCTGCGCGATGCGGGCGGACTGATCGATCATCTCCACTTGCGAGAAGATGCCGTTGTCCGGCACGCCGTAATGGAAGGCGGAGCAGGCATGCCCGCCCATATAGGCCGCCTTGAAACCGACATGCTGGACGGCGCGACCGGTGAGCGCCGAATAGGCCTCTGCCGCCACGAAATGCTCCCCGCTCTCGATCAGCGCGCGCAGCTTCTCACCCGGTGTCGGCATCGCATTCGTCTCCCGTCCTCGCAGCCATTCCGGCCGTTTATGGGAAGCATGGCTCGCACGATCGCGCGATACCGGCAAGCACGGGGAGGATCGCCAGGGCGTTGATCGCCCCCGCAAAGGTGCGTTGATCGCCCCCGCAAAGGTGCGTTGATCGCCCCCGCAAAAAAACACGCGGCGGGACCGAAGTCTCGCCGCGTGCAGGAATGCAGGCAGGTCCTGCCGGCAGGCCCTGAGGGAGGGCCTGCCCAAGTCGGAGATCAGAAGTGGACGGTGCCTTCCACGCCGAACGTGCGCGGCGGGTTGAAGTTGCCGTAGTCGCCCAGCACGCCCGCATAGCTCAATGCGCCAGTCTTCGGGTCCCTCGTGTACGTCGAGTTGGCGGCCGAACGGCGATAGATGTGCGTTTCGTTGAACAGGTTGCGGCTCCAGAGCGAGACCGTCAGCCTCGAACCGCCATCGTTGAGCGGAATATCGGCAAGGGCGACGCGACCATTGACGATGAAGCTGCTCTGCGTCTTCGTGCTTTCGTCCTCGAAGCTGTACTGCGGATCGGCATAGGCGGCGTCCAGGTGGAACTGCACGCTCTCATCGCCGGCACCGACCGGGATGCTGTAGTCGATGAAGCCCGAAGCCGCGTTCTTCGGCGTGTAGACAATGAAGACGTTCTGGTAGACCGGGTTGGTATCGGTGCTGAGGAACGGGTTCAGCGTCTTCGGCACCTTGGTGTAGGTGTAGGCGTAAGACACGCCCATCGACAGGTGATCGATCGGATTGACGTTCAGTTCGGCTTCGACGCCGCGGATTTTCGTCGTGCCCGGTGCGTTCAGCGTCTCCTGCGTATGCAGGTTGAAGTACGGGCTGGTCGGATCGTTGTTGACGTTGTCGAAGTCGACCTGCGTGCCGTCGCGATCCATGATGTAGCCGGCCAGGTTCAGGCGAACCTTGCGATCCAGGAACATCATCTTGGCGCCGACTTCATAGGACTTCACGGTTTCCGGACCGAAAGCCGAGAAGGTCTGCGAACGGTCGTTAGCGCCGCCGGCGCGGTAGCCGGTCGCATACTTGGCGTAGAGGTTGATGTCCGGGGTCGCGTCGAAGGCCAGCGTGACCATCGGGTCGAACCGGTCCTTGCGCGAGTGGAAGGTGTAATCCTTGGTGACGCCGTTCACCATGTCGAGCGTACCGTCGCGCTTGTCATGCGTGTAGCGGCCGCCGGCGGTCAGATGGATCTGGTCGAGGCCAGCCGGAGTGTAGGTGGCCTGCGCAAAGGCGGCGATGCTCTGCGCCTTGGCGTAGCTGTCGCGCTGGATGAACAGCGAGCTGTTATCCCAGCCCTGGTTGCTCGAGGTCACCGCGCCGGTCACGATCGGGCTGAGCACGGTGTAGCCGGTGCCGTCCGCGTTCCACAGGTTCGAGCTGGGCGTTGCCGCGTATTCGCTGGCATGCTCGTTGAAGTAGTAGGCGCCGGCGACGAAGTCGACCTGCGGCAGGCTTCCGACGAGCTGCAATTCCTGGCTGAACTGGTGCTGGTCGAGGAACGACAGCGAGTAGCGGCTGAACTTGGCGTTCGGCAGGAACACGGTACGCTCCGGGCCGCCCGAGTTGTCGTACTGGTCGGTGTCGACCTGGCGCCATGCGGTGATCGAACGCAGCGTCAGGGCCGAGTTCAGATCGTAGCTGAGGTTGCCCATGATGCCCTGCGTACGGTCGGTGCTGACCTGCTGGGGCACGCCGACAGCGGCCGTCTTCACGCGCTTGTCACCGGTCACCTGGACCAGCGGAGAAAGCGGCGAGATGGTTCCCGGCAGCGCCTTTCCGCCGTTGGCCGCAATCTGCGCCAGCGTGGAAACCGTGTAGTTGTTCGGGTTATAGTTGATCAGTTGGCTGTACATCGGCGTGTTGTCGTCACGCGACTTGTCGAACGAGATGTTCGCCGTGAAGCCATCGACCGGCTTCCACTGAGCCTGGATGCGGCCGCCGACGCGGTCGTAGTAGTTCCAGCCCTTTTCGCTATCGAGCGGGTTCTTAACCGTGGCGTCCTGGTGCTGGTAGACGCCGTCGACCTTGATCGAGATGTGGTTGAATTCGGGGAAGTCGATGTGCGCTTCGCCGGTGCGCTGGCCGTAGTTGCCGATGCCGGCTTCCACGCGGCCACCGAATTCGCCGGTGGGCGCCTTGGTCACGATCGAGAGCGCGCCGCCTTCGGTGTTGCGGCCGAACAGCGTTCCCTGCGGACCGCGCAGGACTTCGATGCGCTGCACGTCGAACAGCGCGGCGTTCAGGCCCTGCTGGCGGCCGAGGTAGACGCCGTCGAGGTAGACGCCCACGCCCTGGTCGCGCGCGGTCTGGTTGGCGTCGAACGGCACGATGCCGCGGATGCCGACGGTAAGGGCAGACTGGCGCGCTTCGAACGTGGCGACGCGCAGCGAAGGCACGGAGCCGCTGGCAAGGTCGATCAGGCTCTGGACGTGCTGCTTTTCGAGGTCGGCGCTGGAAACCACGGCGATCGCGATCGGGGTCTTCTGAAGATCGGTTTCGCGCTTGGTGGCGGTGACGATGATGGGGGCCGATTCACCGCTGTCGGCGGCGGCGGCCTCCGGTGCGGCGTCTGCTGCGAACGCGGCAACGGGCATCTGGGCCAGCGCAACGATGCTGCAAGTGGCCGCCAGACGGATGGCGTGGCGAATCATTGGAAACTCCCTGAATTCTTTTCAATTTCCCTTGTGCAGTCGCAGCACTTGGGCCCGCCCATCGGGGCGGCAGGGGGCTGACTAGGCACGCGTCAGGTCAGAACCGTGTTGCTTTCTTGTGATTTTCTTGACCGGAATGTGACAGGCCAAACATGAAAAATTTGACACGTGTGTGGCGGGCCTAGTGCCACTATGTGGCCAGATCATTTCCATCGAATTGCAGGATGTAATGATCAAATCCGGCGACATCGTGCTGACTTCGGGCGACCTGGCCCACGTCAGCGCCATCCGCGACAACTTCCTCACCTTCGAGGCGGAAGTGGTTGAAGCGACAGAATTATGCGCCCGTGCGCTACGCGGCCCCACGTGGGTCTTCGTGGACTGGCTTCTACCCGAAATGTCGGGCCTGCAGCTTTGCGGGCTGCTGCGCGATCGTATCAACGATCACCCGCTCCACATCACCATGATCCTGCCTGAGCCGGATCCGCGCGTGCAGGCGCGCGCACTGGAAGCCGGCGCGGACGACTATCTGATCGGCCCGCTCACCCCCAAGGCGCTCGTGCAGCGGCTGCGCATCTACCAGCCGGTTTCGGCGGCGCGCAAGGAAGCGCCGGCGATCCAGATCGGCGAACTGGTGATCCAGCCCGATTCGCACCTGACGCGCTACAAGGGCCTGGTGGTGCCGCTCCAGTCGAACGAGCAGCGCCTGCTGAACCACTTCGCGCGCAATCCCAACCGCGTGTTCACGCGCGGCGAACTGATCGGAGTGTTGGGCAAGAGCGTGGAGGTCTGCGACGAGCGCACGGTCAATTCATGGGTCAGCCGCCTGCGCCGCAAGCTGCGCACGATGCAGGTGCCGCACCTGCCGCGGACGGTGCGGTCGTTCGGTTACGTCTTCGACAACATGGAAGCCTGAGGCAGATCGAGGCCCAGCCCTTCAAGCGTCGGGATCAGTTCGTCGAAATGATCGATCACCGCGGTGGCGCCCAGTTCCTGGGCGGGCTTGTCGTTGAACCCGAAGCTGACGGCGATGCACGGGATACCGGCCGCCGCCGCGGCCCCGGTGTCGTAAGTCGTATCGCCCACGAAAGCGGCGCGGAGCGGCCTGTCGGTGCTGCCCGCACGCTCCAGCATCAGTTCGATCAGGTCCGGCTTCGGCTTGGCGCGGCCGGGGCCCAGCGTATCGCCGCCGATCACGGTGAAGAAGCGGTCGGACAGGCCCAGTTCCGCGAAGATCTTGACCGCCAGCGATTCCAGCTTGTTGGTCACCACCGCCAGCTTCACGCCGCGCGCGGCAAGGCCGGTCAGCATTTCCGCACCGCCCGGATAAAGCTGCGTGGTCGCGGCGATATGATCCGCGTAGTAAGCGATCAGCGCGTGGTGAAGCTCGCTGAGGCGCGCGTCCGAAACGCCGCCACCGGTGACTTCCAGCCCCTTGGCGAGCATCTTCCTGGCACCGCCGCCGACAAGATCGCGCACCGCGTCCACTGCGATGGGAGGCCGTCCCTCCAGCGCCAGTGCATGGTTGAGCGCCACCGCCAGATCGCCCAGCGTATCGAGCAAAGTACCGTCAAGATCGAAGCCGACCACGTCGAAGGGGAATTGCGTCATCCGCCCCTCAGTGGCCTGCCGAAGTAGAAACCGCAACAATTTGCTGGCAAGTGATGAACATGGTCGAAAATTCCAATCCGCTCGCAATCGTCGTCCTCGCCGCCGGCAAGGGCACCCGCATGAGAAGCGATCTGCACAAGGTCCTTCATCCCGTCGCCGGTCGGCCGATGCTGGAACATCTTCTGCAAAGCGCCGCCGCCCTTTCGCCTGCCCGGCAGGTGGTTGTTGCCGGGCATGGCCGCGAACAGCTTGAAAAGGCGCTGGGCAGCCGCGCGACGATCGCGGTGCAGGATCCGCAGCTTGGCACCGGCCACGCCGTGCAGCAGGCCGAAGAAGCCCTCACCGGCTTTTCCGGCGACGTGCTGATTCTCTATGGCGACGTGCCTTTCGTCCGCACCGAAACGATGCGCGCGATGATCGATCGGCTTCACGCGCCCGACGCGCCCGCCGTGGTCGTGCTCGGCTTCGAACCGGAAGACCCGCTGCAATATGGCCGCGTGCTCGCCCACGACGATGGCCGCATCGCCATGATGGTCGAATACAAGGACGCCAACGACGAACAGCGCGCCTGCCGCCTGTGCAACTCCGGCCTGATGGCGGTGAAGTCGGCGGACCTGTTCGACCTGCTGGCCCGTGTCGGCAACGACAATGCCCAAGGCGAGTACTACCTCGTCGATATCGTCAATGTCGCCACGCTGGACGGCCGCACCTGCGCCGTCATCGTCACCGACGATCCCGACGAAGTGGGCGGCATCAACAGCCGCGGTGAACTGGCTGAAGCCGAAGGCCGCTGGCAGGCCCGCCGCCGCGTGCAGGCCATGGCGGACGGTGTGACGCTGATCGCCCCCGAAACCGTGTTCTTCGCCTGGGATACCAAGCTGGGCCGCGACGTCACCGTGGAGCCCAACGTGATCTTCGCCCCCGGCGTGACCGTGGCGGACGGCGTGACGATCCACGCCTTCTCCCACATCGAGGGCGCCACCATCGAGACCGGTGCCACCGTCGGCCCCTATGCCCGCCTCCGCCCCGGCGCACTGCTGCGCAAGGGCTCGAAGGTCGGCAACTTCGTCGAGATCAAGAACGCGGAACTGGGCGAAGGCGCCAAGGCCAACCATCTGACGTATGTGGGCGACGCCACCGTGGGCGCCAAGGCCAACCTCGGCGCCGGCACGATCACCTGCAACTATGACGGCTATTTCAAATACCGCACCGTGATTGGTGAGCGGGCCTTCATCGGATCCAACAGCGCCCTCGTCGCCCCGGTAAAGATCGGTGCGGACGCCATCGTCGCAGCGGGCAGCACCGTCACGCGCGACGTTGCCGATGGCGAGCTTCGCCTCGTGCGCGGCGAACAGCTGGTCAAGCCCGGCTGGGCCGACCGCTTCCACGATGCGATGAAGAAGAAAAAGGCCGAGAAGGCCGCTGGCGGCAAGTAAGCCGGGTGAGTAAGGGCGGCCGCGATAGTCTTCGCGACCGCCCTCACCAGGGGCCCTGGAACCGCCAGAAAATCAGGAACCGATAGCCTGACGCTGGGCGATGAAGTCCAGCTCGGTCTTGGCTGCAGCATTGGCCGCATCGTAGGAAAGCGACTGGGTGAACATCTTCTTGGCCTCGTCCAGTCGGCCAAGCTCGATCAGGTTGAAGCCCATGCCCCGCAGGGAACGCGCGGCAATGCTCGCGTCCGGCCCCTTGGTATCCTTGTCCACTACGGACCATGCCCGCGCGAACAAGTCGTAGCTTTCCTGGAACTGCCGGCGAGACTTGAAAAGTTCCGCATATTCATTGGCGTAATGCGCATTGTCCGGCGCCAGTTCGGTGGCCCGGCGCAGTTCCGTCTCGGCCAGATCGCCACGGCCAAGGTCGACCAGCGCGTACCCCTTGCCGAAATGAGCGTCGCACACCGCGCTGCTGACCATCACCGCATCACCCGGCACGGCATGCGCCGAAGTCTTCTCCGACTGGCAGAGGCGCGGCCGGGCATCGCCCACCAGCCCTTGCTCATTCGCGGAAATCACCGAATCGAAAAGCTTTACCGCTTTGCCCGGCTTGCCCGCGCGGATCATGTCGAAACCCCGGCTGACCGTGCCGACATATTCGGCATGGGCGGCACTGCTCACCAGCGCAATTGGCGTGGCTTCTCCGGCCATTGCAAGGCCCGGCACCGCCAGAGCGGCACTGCAAACCAGCAACGAAACCGACTTCAACGTGAAGTTCATCGGCACTGTCCTCTCCCGATCGGACCTTCGCGCGCCAGTCTTTGCCGGGCTGTTTCATCGAACGGTCTTCGTCGAAGCTTCCAGACTATCGGAGGAACGGGGTTTGACAAGATGTTTCGCCGCTCCCACATCCCGGCAAGCCTTATTTCAATCTCGCCTCACCTTTCAGATGTTTTCGAACACACCCTGGTGTTGGTCCGCTCTGTCTCCTCCGTTGCATCACCCCGATCAGGTAAACGCGCCAAATCTATGCGACTTCCTCTCGCACGAAGGCTTTGCACACATTACCAAGGCTTCATAGTGGCGCCACCAAACGCCAATCTCTAACGGGTTAGAGCAAGGCTCTCTCCGCTCAAACAAGGTAACGTAAGCGCAATGTGTGGAATCATCGGCATCGTCGGCAAGGAACAGGTCGCGGATCGGCTGGTCGACGGCCTTCGCCGCATGGAATATCGCGGCTATGACAGCGCGGGCGTCTGCACGGTCGAGAACGGCCAGCTCATCCGCCGCCGCGCGCAGGGCAAGCTGATCAATCTGGTGAACGAACTGGCGCGCGATCCCGCGCCCGGCCTGATCGGCATCGCGCACACCCGCTGGGCGACGCACGGCGCGCCAACGGCCGCCAACGCCCACCCGCATGCCACCGAGCACCTCGCGCTGGTCCACAACGGTATCATCGAGAACTTCAAGCCGCTGCGCGAAGCGCTCGAATCGCGTGGCCGCACGTTCGAGAGCCAGACCGATACCGAAGTGGTCGCCCACCTCGTCTCCGAACAGGTCGAAGCCGGCCTTTCGCCGGATGAGGCGGTGAAGGTGGTGCTTCCCCAACTGCGCGGCGCCTTCGCGCTGGCCATCGCCTTCCGCCAGAACCCGGACCTGCTGATCGGCGCCCGCCTCGGCTCACCGCTGGTCGTGGGCTATGGCGATGGCGAGACTTACCTCGGTTCGGACGCCCTCGCCCTCGCCCCGCTGACCCAGCGCATCTCCTACCTTGAGGAAGGCGACTGGGTGGTCATCACCCGTGAAGGCGCGCGCATCTTCGATGCCGACAACAACCCGGTGGAGCGTGAAATCGTCTCTTCCGGTGCCTCGGCCGTCGCCATCGAGAAGGGCAATTACCGCCACTTCATGCAGAAGGAGATCTTCGAGCAGCCGACCGTGGTGGCGCAGACCCTGCGCAGCTACATCCATCAGGTGGACCAGTCGGTGGCGCTGCCGCAGATCGATTTCGACCTTTCGGCGATCAAGCGCATCACCATCGTCGCCTGCGGGACCAGCTTCTACGCCGGCATGGTGGCGAAGTACTGGATCGAGACGTTCGCCCGCCTGCCGGTCGACATCGATGTGGCTTCCGAATTCCGCTACCGCGATCCCGTGCTGGAGCCGGGCGGCCTTGCCCTGTTCATCTCGCAATCGGGCGAGACGGCGGACACCCTCGCCGCGCTCAAGCACTGCAAGGCGGCCGGACAGACCATCGCCGTCGTCGTCAACGTGCCCACCAGCACGATGGCGCGCGAGGCGGACCTGCTGCTGCCGACTCACGCCGGTCCGGAAATCGGCGTCGCCTCCACCAAGGCCTTCACCTGCCAGCTAGCCGTGCTCGCCGCCCTCGCCGCGCATCTTGCCGTGAAGCGTGGCCGCATGGACCGCGAGGAAGAGAACGAAGTCGTCCAGCACCTCCTCCAGACCCCGGCCAGCCTGAACGCCGCGCTCGCCTTCGACGAAGAGATCGCCGCCATGGCGCACCTGATCGCGCCGGCGCGTGACGTGCTCTACCTCGGCCGCGGTCCGGACTATCCGCTGGCGCTGGAAGGCGCGCTGAAGCTGAAGGAAATCAGCTACATCCACGCCGAAGGCTATGCCTCGGGCGAGATGAAGCACGGCCCGATCGCGCTGATCGATGAGGCGGTGCCAGTGATCGTACTCGCACCCTCCGGCCCGCTGTTCGAAAAGACCGTCAGCAACATGCAGGAAGTGCGCGCGCGGGGCGGCAAGGTCGTGCTGATCTCCGACGCCGAAGGCATTGCCGAAGCGGGCGAAGGCTGCATCGCCACGATCGAGATGCCACGCGTCCACCCGCTGATCGCCCCGCTGGTCTATGCGGTGCCGGTGCAGTTGCTGGCCTATCACGTGGCCTGCGTGAAGGGCACGGACGTCGACCAGCCGCGTAACCTCGCCAAGAGCGTGACGGTCGAATAATCCCCCAATCCGGGGGTCGCGCGGCTGCCAAAGGTTTACCTGGTAATAACCCTTCTGCGGTTATGTCCGGATCCGTGGAAAAACGGTCGCAAACCCCTCAAGCGCTCCCGAAAGAGCTGCCCGTCCTCGCCGTGCTCGGCTTTTCCGAGCCGGCCGAGGGCGATTGGGCACGCCTTCGCGGACTCCAGTATTCCTGCCTCGGTCGCGGACGCGCGACGCGAATCGCAACGCAAGTGGCAGCCGTGGTCGCCACCGTCGCGGTGCTGTTCGGGCACATGCATCCCGCCGCGATCGGCGGCTGGGCCATCGCCGTCTGCGCCGTGCTGCTGTGGGGCACGCAAGTGGAAGGCACCCTTGCCGATGCCGATCGCCGCCGCCTGACCAGCGCTGAAATTCGCCGCCATGCGATGACCATGGTGGCACGGGCCGTGGTATGGGCCGTTCCGGTCTGCGCCTTCGGCCCCTTTATCGACGTTCAGGCGCAAGTGAAGCTGTGGACCGTGATGGCCATGCTGATGACCGGCTGCGCCGTGCTGGTGCCGGGCGTACCGCTGGGCACGCTGATCTTCACCGGCATCGTCGGCGGATCGACGATCGCCTATTTCGTCGTGCTGGGCAGCTACGACATGGCCCTGGTCGGCCTTGCGTTCGTGGGCGTGATCATTGCCGGCGCGGTCGAAAGCGCGCGCCAATATCTCTCCACCAAAGTCGCCGAAGCCGGCATGCATGAGCGGGACGAAGTCGTCTCCATGCTGCTGCGCGAGTTCGAGGAAGGCGAGGCCGACTGGCTCTGGCAGATCGACACCGCCCGCCGCGTGCGCGCCGTCTCTCCGCGCTTTGCCTATGCGCTCGGCCGCGACGCGGTGGAGATCGAGGGCGTCCCCTTCATCCAACTGATCGCCGGTTCGGCGTGGGATAGCGGCCAGTTCCCGCCCAGCCTCCACGACCTGGCCGAGCGCCTGAAGCGCCGCGAAAGCTTCTCCAACCTGCTGGTGCGCGTCACTATCGATGGCCGCCCGCGCTGGTGGGAGCTTTCCGGCACCCCGAAGATTTCCGACAGCGGCCAGTTCGATGGCTTCCGCGGCGTCGGCTCGGATGTGACCGAGGCGCGAGAGAACAGCGACAAGATCGCCTGGCTCGCCCGTTACGACACCCTCACCGGCCTGCCGAACCGCCTGATGCTGACCGAGGCACTGGGCGAAGCGCTGGCCTATGCCGAAAAGTGGCGCACCCGCTGCGCTTTCCTGATGATCGACCTCGATCGCTTCAAGGCGGTGAACGATACGCTCGGCCACCTCGTCGGCGATCAGTTGCTGGCGCGCGTGTCCGAACGCCTCAAGGGCCAGATGACCGACAAGGAACTCTGCGGCCGCCTGGGCGGAGACGAGTTCGCGGTAGTGATCCGCGACGCCACCGATCTGGAACACGTCAACCGCGTGGCCCAGCGCGTCATCCAGTCGCTCTCGCAGCCTTATCACGTCGACCATCACACGCTCTACGTCGGCGCCTCGGTCGGCTCCGCGATCGGCCCGCGCGACGGGCAGACGGTCGAGACGCTGATGCGCAACGCCGATCTGGCGCTCTATCGCTCCAAGGACGGCGGCGGCAACGCGCACTACACGTACGAGCCCGCGCTCCACGCCCATGCAGAGGAACGCCGTCAGCTCGAATTCTCGCTGCGCAACGCGCTTCAGCGGCAGGAATTCACGCTCAACTACCAGCCGGTGGTCGATGCCGACAGCGAAGCCGTGGTTTCGTTCGAGGCACTGCTGCGCTGGACCAGCAAGGAACACGGCTTCGTCAGCCCGGCGAAGTTCATCCCGCTGGCAGAGGATACCCGCCTGATCGTGCCCATCGGCGAATGGGTGCTGAAGGAAGCGTGCCGAGAGGCGATCAACTGGCCCGAACATGTGCGCGTGGCCGTCAACGTCTCGGGCGAGCAGTTGCTGGACCACAACTTCGCGGCCAGCGTCGTCGCCGCCCTCACCCAGAGCGGCCTCAGCGCCTCGCGCCTGGAACTGGAAGTCACCGAAAGCATCTTCCTGCGCGATGCCACCCTCGCCCGCTCGGCACTGGAACAGGTCATGGCGCTGGGTTGCAAGGTGGCGCTGGACGATTTCGGCACGGGCTATTCCTCGCTCGGCTACCTGCGCAAGCTCCGCTTCTCGACCATCAAGGTCGACCGCTCCTTCGTGCAAGGCGCCGCGACTGGCAATGCCGAGAGCCTGGCCATCATCCGCGCCGTCGTCGCCATGGCGGACAGCCTCGACATGTCGACCACCGCCGAAGGCGCGGAGACGGAGAAGGAAGTGGAGATGATCCGCCAACTCGGCTGCCGCAAGATCCAGGGCTATTACTTCGGCCGCCCGATGGCGGCAAAGGATGCCCTCGGCCTGTTCCACAACCGCAGCTTCGCGCACGACCAGACGGCCGCTTGAGCACCACGATCCAGCGATCGACGCGCACCACGAATTAATTGTGGTTGCGCGGCGGAGCGGCTTTGGCTGAACATCGGATCATGTCCGACGAGACCATCGACCTGTCGAAGCTGAGCGAGACCGAACTCCATATCCTTCGACTTTTCGCGCAAGGGCACACAGCCAAGAGTGTTGCGGCCGAAACCGAGCGCACTGTCGGTGCCGTGAACGAACGGTTGCGCGAAGCGCGCCGCAAGACAGGCATTGCCAGTAGCCGTGAATTGGCACGCATCCTGGCGGCACAAGAATATCGGGACGATAAAATCGATCTCGATCAGCGGCATGAAGGTCATCAAGGCAGCATCCCGGCCAACGCGACGAAGCGGTGGCCTTTGTTGGCTGGAGTAATCTTTATCATGATCGCACTTGCAGGCGCCGTGCTCGCTGGAACGATGCTCGCTCAATCAGCACCTAATCAGATGAAAGGGCCGGAACCGGTAGATCCACTAATCGGAAAGCTGGCATCCAGCATGTCTCCCGGCGAGCAATACCGGCTGGTTCGGACGGAGAAGCGCGATGAGGCATGGGCTACGCCGGCCGAGCGCGCCATTGTTGAGGAATATGGCAAAGTGCTTCGCGATCGCGGCGTCCAAGATACGGTGCGTGTTCGCTGCGCAACTACGGTCTGTGAGGTCGCCCTACGCGCGACGATCACCTTTGCGCAGAACAAAGCCCTGACCGAGGACTTCCAATCGAAGGCCTTCTACGACAGGTTTTCGGCAAAGGGACTTGCCGCGAACAGCGCCGGGTTCAGCGGGGACGGCGCCGCGTTCCTCTACTTCTCCTATTGGGACAAACGCTGAGCCCCAACGAAAAACGCCCCCGGTAACCGGGGGCGTTCATTCTATCCGTCAAATCGGAATGTGGCCTATCAGGCGCCGACCATTCCGCGGATGGCGCTTTCGAACAGCGCGCGGCCGTCGGTGCCGCCATGCGTCGCTTCGATCGCGCGTTCGGGGTGCGGCATCATGCCCAGCACGTTACCGGCCGCGTTGAGCACGCCGGCGATCTGGCGAGCCGATCCGTTGACTTCGCCCACATAGCGGAACGCCACGCGGCCTTCGCCTTCGAGGCGATCCAGCGTTTCCGCGTCGGCGTGGTAGTTGCCGTCGTGGTGCGCCACGGGGATCGAAATCTCCTGCCCGGCTTCATAGCCGGAGGTGAACAGCGACTGCGCGTTCTCCACCTTCAGCGTCACGTCGCGGCAGACGAAGCGGATGCCCGAATTGCGCAGCAGCGCGCCCGGCAGCAGGCCGCTTTCGGTCAGCACCTGGAAGCCGTTGCACACGCCGAACACCGGCACGCCGCGATTGGCGGCCTCGACAACGGCGCGCATGACGGGCGAGCGCGAGGCGATCGCGCCGCAGCGCAGATAGTCGCCGTAGGAGAAGCCGCCGGGCAGACCGATGAAGTCCAGCTTATCGGGCAGATCGGCATCGCCGTGCCAGACGCGGATGCATTCGTTGCCGGAGATCTTCTCCAGCGCCACCGCCAGATCGCGGTCGCAGTTGGAACCCGGGAACGTGACGACAGCGGAGCGGAACGACATCAGGCGACCTTCTCGATGCGGTAGTTCTCGATCACCATGTTGGCGAGGAGCTTCTTGCACATGTCGTCAAGCGCTTCGTCGGTGACGGTTTCGGCGACATCCAGCTCGAACAGGCGGCCGGCGCGCACGTCGTTGACGCCTGCAAAGCCGAGGCCTTCGAGCGAATGGTGGATCGCACGGCCCTGCGGGTCGAGAACACCGGGCTTGAGGCTGACGTGGACGCGGACTTTCATCTGGGGACCTTTCGCTTCGCGGAGCGCAGATTCGTTTCAAAGCGCCTATGGCCCCGAGAACGCTTCGGGGCAAGGTGTGAGGGACCGTTCGATGCCACCTTTGCAATTGAAGGCGGTTCGCCAACCTGCCATTTCGGCGTGATGCAGGATACCATCTCGTTTGCCGGACAAGTTGCCATCGTTACCGGGGCAGGCCACGGCCTGGGCCGCGCCTATGCGCTGGAACTGGCACGACGCGGCGCGAAAGTGGTGGTGAACGACCTTGGCACCACGCGAGACGGCTCCGGCCACTCCGATGCCGCGCTTGCCGTTGCCGCGGAAATCCAGTCGCTTGGCGGCGAAGCCATGGCCGATGGCGGCGACGTTTCCGATTTCGCGCAGATGGAGGCCATGGTCGCCCGCGCAAGGGAAGCCTGGGGTGGCATCCATATCCTGATCAACAACGCCGGCATCCTGCGCGACCGCACGTTCGCCAAGATGGATATGGCCGATTTCGAACTGGTGGTGCGCGTGCACCTGCTCGGCAGCGCCTGCGCCACCAAGGCGGTGTGGGAAACGATGCGCGAACAGAACTATGGCCGCGTGTTGATGACCACCAGCTCCAGCGGCCTTGGCGGCAATTTCGGGCAGGCCAACTACGGCGCGGCTAAGGCGGGCGTGCTGGGCCTGGCCCGCACCTTGCGCATGGAAGGCGCCAAGTACGGCATCCGCGTCAACTCGCTGGCCCCCACCGCCGGCACGCGGATGACGGCGGATATCTTCCCGGACGAAGCCTACGCCGCGTTCGAACCCGAAGCCGTGGTGCCCGCCGCGCTCTATCTCGTTTCGCAGGACGCGCCCACCGATGCCATCGTCGCGGCCGGTGGCGGCGTGTGCCAGGGCGTGTTCATCACCATGAACGATGGCGTGCTGCTGGAAGGTGAGGCGCTCTCCGTCGAAGGATTTGCCACCGCATGGGACCGTGTGCGCAACCGTGCAGGAGACCGGGTGCTGGAAACCGGTATGGAACAGGCACATCACGCCTTGTCGTTACTGCTGAAATCAAACGATTAAAATTCGTTCTCCGGCATTGACGGTCCCCACCCCGCGCTACAATTCCAAAGACAGCGACGTCACCGGGGGAACAAGGGGCAATGCAGGGGCAGATTGCGCCGCGCGACAAGGCACGGCTGAAGGCGTATTCCATCGTCACCCAAGTGGCTGCGGTGGGTGGTGTGCTGAGTTGCGTCGCGCTGGTTCCAGCCTCTATCGGCATGCAGCAAGTAGTCCGTAGCGGGCTTTACAGATCGCCCCAATTCCAGGTCTGGGCGATGACAACCGGGTTCGCGTTCATTGCCGCCGCAGCTTTTTTTATAATCGGCACCATTGCGTTCCTGCTGTGGTTTCACAAGGCAATCGCCAATCTGCGCAAGATCGGGCTATCGGGCCTGACGGCAAAACCGCTCTGGGCGGTCGCCAGCCTCTTCGTACCCGTAGCGCAATTATTCGTTCCGTTCGCGACGATGCGAGAACTGTGGAATCGCAGTCATGGTGAGGACGAGTATCAGGCGGGTGCCAGCGTCGGCACGGTTACGACCTGGTGGACCTGCCTTCTGACCGGCGTGCTCCTGGTCACGGTCGTCACGGTTACGGGGATCATCAACCTGCTGACCCCGTTCAAGATCATGACCCCCGCCTTGCTGACCATCGCCTTCATGCTTGCGGGCATTGTCTTCTGGTGCGCGGCGGCTGGCTATCTGGCGCTGATCGTGCGCCGGATCACCACCGCGCAAGACTCGCTTATTGATGGAAAGTCGATCTTCGCCTGATCGGCAGCTCCCGCAACGACAAAATAGAAAGCGGAACAATCGGATGACGGAAACGAGCCTCGCCTACGGTCTGGCGATCATGGCGTCCCGCACGAAAGTGGTGCGGATGACGCTGTGGGCTTACATCGGCTTGGCCGCCGCCTCCGCTGTAGGCCTGTGCGCAGCCATGGCGTCGGGCGAAGCCGCGGGGCAGATCAGCACAATGATAACGGGCCTGATGGCGCTGCTGATAATGGCCTGCGCCATCCCCATTGGCATGTGGATCCATCGCGCGCACGCCAATCTCTTCGCAGCCGGGCTGGAAGGACTGGATTACACGCCGGGCTGGTCGGTCGGGTGGTTCTTCATACCCATAGCCAGCCTGTTCAAGCCGTTCTCGGCGATGCGCGAACTGTGGGAGCGCAGCCACCTTCAATCGAACGCAGAAGACAAGGCAGACTACCGGCTGGTCGCATGGTGGACGTGCTGGCTGATCGGCCAATTTGCCGGCAACGTGGCATCTCGCATTCCCGACCCCGCCGCAGCCGGTGGGCTCTCGATCATCCGGCAGATCTTTGGCATAGCAGCAGCGTGGTTCCTGCTGGAAATCGTCAACGGCATCGCCCGCGCCCAAACCTCTGACCTCGAAGCCGGCCACGCCTTCGCTTGAGCGTCAGTCCTCGACCACTTTCAGCAGCTTGCGCTCCAGCGGGCTGAGCACGTTCACCAGTTCGTGCCCGCGCTTGAGGATCTGGCCTGCTTCGCCGAACAGCGTCCACATGCCCTGCTTTCCACGCAGCGCCGGACGTTTTTCGACCCGAGCCTGCGGCCGTTCCGCCGCGCGGCGGAAGGCGGAGAACTGCGCGGCGTCCTTGCCGAAATCCATCGCATAGTCGCGCCAGAACCCGGCAGCGACCATCCGGCCATAAAGATCGAGTATCTTCTGCAGTTCCAGCCGGTCGAAACCGATCTGCAGCGGCATCCGCCCAGGAAAGGCAACTACGCCTGCCGGAAGGGGACTCGTGCCGCCGTGAGGGCCTACCGCCATCCGCCCGTCAAACGCCCTTCACGACCGGTTCGGCGTGCTTTTCTTCCTCGCGGGCGCGCAGAAGCTGATCGACCTGCGCGCGCAGCGCGGCAACCTGTTCTTCCAACTCGTCGACGCGCTGGCTGCCCACCGGCTCGCACGGCTCCTTGCAGGGCGTGCCATAGGGCATGAATTCCTTGGCGTAAGTCTCCGCCTTGACCAGCGTGGAGCGGGCCTTGACGCCGATCATCGTCGCGCCTTCCGGCACATCCTCGGTCACCACCGCGCTGGCGCCCACGCGGGCGCGCTTGCCCACGGTAACGGGGCCGATGATCTGCGCGCCGGAACCGACGATCACGTTGTCCAGCAGCGTGGGGTGGCGCTTGCCGCCCTTGCCGTTGGTGGGATTGGAGCCGCCCAGCGTCACGCACTGGTAGATCGTGACGTTGTCGCCGATCTCTGCCGTTTCGCCGATCACCGTGAAGCCGTGGTCTATGAAGAAGTTCCGGCCGATCGTCGCGCCCGGATGAATATCGATGGCGGTCAGGAAGCGGGAGAGGTGATTGACCACGCGCGCCAGGAAGAACAGGTCCGCACGGAACAGGCGGTGCGCGATCTTGTGAAAGAACAGCGCCCAGACACCCGGATAGAGCAGCACTTCCCACCGCGAACGCGGTGCAGGGTCGCGCGCGACGACCGAGTCCAGATAGCGGACGAGATTACCCAGCATCGCGCGAATCTCCCATCAAACGGTTCGCATGGCAAGTCATCTGCGCGAACCGGTGGTTCATGTACCCTTGGAGTCGCCGCCCTTAACCTCTTCCAGCGCGTCGCGCCAGATCGCCAGTGTCGGCGGCTGCTTGCGCTCCAGACTGAGACGATCGATCGCGGCGACCAGCCGTTCGACGCCCAGATGGCTACGCTCCGCCCGCGGTACAAGGTAGTCGATCGCCGCCGGATCGAGCACAAGGCCGCGCATCTGCGCGTGAACGTCGATCAGATCGGCCATCATCGCCTCATCCGGCGCGTCGATTTCCAGCTCAAGCGCGGCGCCAAGGCGCGAACGCAAGTCTGGCAGGGCCACCTGCCAGCGCCCCTCTCCTTCGCCGCGGCGATGGCTGGAGACGATCAGCAGCGGCCGGCGGCTTTCCTGCGCGCGGTTCCAGGCATGGAACACCGCGTCTTCCTCCATCCGGTCGGCATCGTCCAGCGCATCGCCATGCCCGGCTTCCACGAACCAGCGGGCCAGCAGCGACTTGCCTGCGCGCGCCGGGCCCGAGAGAATCGCGGTGTGAAAGGGCCACTGGCCCGGCTCCAGCAATGCATCTACCGCATGCGCGTTCGCATTGCCCACGACAATGCGCGGCGGGCTGTCGCTCGCGGTCGACAGCGGAAGTGGTATCTGCCTCATCCCCCGGAACCTTCTAGCGGCTGATCCTCAGCGCGCCGCCCCCTGCCGAAACCTTCCAGCCCTGCGCACGCAGGGCCGCGGCCAGCCGGTCGGCGCCGCCTTCGGCGCTCACCCGCAATACGGAAATGCCACCGATCGCCAGGCTGACGGTGGCTGCGCCCTTCACGCCCGGCGCGCCGCGCACGGCGGCAAGCGCGGCATCGACCGATGCGGCGTCGGGGCTGGCGAACTGGACCGAAACCGTCTCCACCGGGGCCGCTGCCGCCGGTGCGGCAGGCGGAGGCGGCGGCACGTTCTGGATCAGCGGCGCCGTTTCTTCCTGCGGGGCCGCGCCGCCTTGCGGCATCAGCTTCTCGCGCAGTTCGGCAAAGGCACGATCGAGCGCGACCTGGCTCATCGTCAGCGTGGGGTCGGGGCTCAACTGTCCGCCGGCCAGCGCGCTGCGATAGATTTCGTCAGTCCGCTCCACTGCCTTGGCAAGCATGCCGGGCAGTTCCTGGTCGCTGGCGGCATCCATCTCGAAACTGTCGAGGAAGGTGTTGTCCGGGCCATAGCGCGCGGTAAACGTGCCGTGGATCGGGCCACCCGGCCACTGGCGCTCAAGCCGGGCCACCGGGATCAGCACGTCGGTCGCCCCGAACTGGTCCAGCAGGCCGCGCCACCACAGGCGGCTGCGGCGCGTGGCCTGGCCGGCGGTAAGAATCAGCGATTCGCCGCCCGCGCCGACAGGGCGCACATAATCGATGGAACTTTGCGAGGCCTGGAATTCCGCCCACGCCTTCTGCCACGGCCCGCGCACTTCGAAGACCTGCTGCACGCCGCCCGAATTGAGCACCGGCACCAGCAGCAGCGGTGCAGAGCGCACGGCCGCGCCCCCGCCGCCGACGAACTGACCGGCCTTGCCCTTGTCGAAGATGACGCCCAGCGTGGCGATATAGCGGCGCGGACCGACCTGTTCCTGCCCGATCACCACCGAGGAGACCATGGCATCGATCAATTCGACCGGCATGTCCGGCCCGCCCAGTTTCTTCCAGGCTTCCTTCTCGGCCTGCTTCCAGCCTTCGAGTCGCGCTTCGGCACCCGTCTTGGCCGTCACATCGACATGAATGCCGTTGACCTGAATGTCTTCGGAGTTGGCGAGCGGCGCGATTCCGCGATCGCCTTCGACTTGCGCGGCGATTCGCCATGCGCCGAATCCGACCGTGCCAAGCGCGGCCACGCCGCCAAGGAGCACGGCTGCGCGTACCGCAGTCCAGCGCCGACCCTTGTCGCGGCCGGCCAATCGCCGGAAATTCTGGGAGAACGTGATCGCCATCGTCGAAACCGATTGGCCTTTTGCCTAAACGGGAATGGAAATCCAAGCCGGAAAGCGATAGGGGCGCGCAATGTCCGACGATAACTCACCCAAGAGCTACTCTTACGAGCAGGCTGGCGTCTCGATCGCCGCAGGAAACGCGCTGGTAAAGGCCATCGGCCCGCTGGCAAAATCCACCGCACGCCCCGGCGCCGATGCCGAGCTTGGCGGCTTCGGCGGATTCTTCGATCCGCGCGCCGCCGGCTACAAGGACCCGCTGCTGGTCGCAGCGAACGACGGCGTGGGCACCAAGGTCAAGCTGGCGATCGATCACGACCGTCACGACCACATAGGCATCGACCTTGTCGCCATGTGCGTGAACGACCTTATCGTGCAGGGCGCGGAGCCCCTTTTCTTCCTTGACTACTTCGCCACCGGAAAGCTTGAAAACGGCGTTGCAGAGCGTGTGGTCGCCGGCATTGCCGAAGGCTGCAAGATGTCCGGCTGCGCCCTGATCGGTGGCGAGACCGCCGAAATGCCGGGCATGTATGCCGCCGGCGACTATGACCTTGCCGGCTTCTGCGTCGGCGCGGTGGAGCGCGGCGAACAGCTTACCGGCGACAAGGTTGCCGATGGCGACATCCTGCTGGGCCTTGCCTCTTCCGGCGTGCACTCCAACGGCTACTCGCTGGTTCGCCGCCTGGCCGAAGACAAGGGCTGGAAGCTCGACCGCCCGGCGCTGTTCGATTCGGACACGCTGCTGATCGACGCGCTGATCGCGCCCACCCGCATCTACGTGAAGAGCCTGCTGCCCTTCATCCGCGCGGGCCGCATCCATGCGCTGGCCCACATCACCGGCGGCGGCCTCCTTGAAAACATCCCGCGCGTGCTGCCCGATGGCCTCCACGCCCGCATCGACGTGGGCGGATGGCCGCAGCCGCGCCTGATGGCGTTCCTGCAGGCGCAGGGCAATATCGAGCCCGGCGAGATGGCCCGCACCTTCAACTGCGGCATCGGCATGGTGCTGGCAGTCGCAGCCGACGAAGTCGCCGCGCTCAAGGCCGAACTCGAAGCCGCCGGTGAGACGGTCTACGTGATCGGCGTGATCGAAGAAGGTGACAAGGGCTGCACCGTGCAGGGCAAGGCCGAGGAATGGTCCGCCCGCGAGGATTGGGAGGCCGTGCACCTTGCCTGAGAAGGCAAAGGTTGCGGTCCTCATTTCGGGCAGCGGCACCAACATGGCTGCCCTGCTCTACGCCAGCCGGCTTGAGGACTGTCCCTACGAGATCGTCCTCGTCGCCAGCAACAAGCCGGACGCCGGAGGCCTTGCACTTGCCAAGGCCGAAGGCGTGCCGACCTTTGCACTCAGCCACAAGGGCCTCAGCCGCGACGAGCACGACGCGGCGATGGACGCGGCAATTCGCGAATCCGGCGCGCAGTGGGTGGCGCTGGCCGGCTACATGCGCATCCTGACCGACGAATTCGTGGTCAAATGGCAGGGCCGGATGGTCAACATCCACCCTTCCCTGCTGCCCAAGTACACCGGCCTCCACACCCACCAGCGCGCGATCGAAGCGGGGGACAGCCACGGCGGCGTGACCGTTCACCTCGTCATTCCCGAACTGGATGAAGGCCCGGTTCTCGGCCAAATTCCCGTTGCCATCCATGCCGGCGATACTGCCGAAAGCCTGGCCGCGCGCGTGCTCTTTGCCGAGCATCAGCTCTATCCGCGCTGCCTGGCCGAACTCGTTTCCCGCGAAGCCTCGCCCGAGTGGCTGCTGGAACGCGTGCGCGAGCGGGCGATGGTGCTGCCTGAAAGCGACGAGATTTCCAGCCACGGCATGCCCTGCTTCGGCATCGTGAAGGGCAAGAAGTTCGCCTATTTCACCTCCGACCACCACGGCGATGGCCGCACTGCACTGCTGGTGAAGATCAGCGGCGTGGACGAGCAGACCATGCTGATCGACCAGGACGAGGATCGCTACTTCCGCCCCGCCTATTTCGGCGACGGCTGGGTCGGCATTCGTCTGGATCTTGGCGAGAACGACTGGGACGCGATTGCGGACTGGCTATCGCGTTCATGGCGCGCTGTGGCCCCGAAGAAGCTGGCCGGGCTGCTGGATGTGGCGGATCAGTTTTGAACAAATGCCAGAGGGCGGGCTGAAGCTCGCCCCCTTTGATCCAGCTCGACGCATCAAACTATATCTCGTCATCCCCGCGAAGGCGGGGATCCCGCTTTTCTTCGCGTGCGCAAAACAAGGAAGCGGGACCCCCGCCTTCGCGGGGGCGACGAAGTGTTATCAGTTAAATCACGGCGTTCCGGCGAGCAATTTAGACGCCGCGACGCGCCAAATCGCCGCTTGGCTCAGGCCCCGACTGCCCTCGCATCCCGGATCATGCGTCCGATCTGGTCCAGCAACGTCAGACGCTCTTTCTTGAGGTCCTCCAATCGCGCGTCGGAGGCAGCCTCAAGCTGCTCCTCGATCCGGTTTATCTTGCCGTTGACCTCATTGTAACGGTCCACCAGCGCCGCGAAATGGCCGCGCGTGGCCTTGAGGTGCTGGAGGACTTCGATGTCCTCGGGAAATTCCTCGGCGAGTTCGTGGGGCTTGTAGGTCATCGGCTCTCCTCTGCGCTCGATAGAGCTTCGATTTTAGCCTCTTACCCGCCCCGCGCCTTGCGCGAGATCAAGCGCAAGGCGGGTACATTCAGATTTGCGAGTAATCCACTTGCGGCCGGCTCTCCCGCGTGCCGCGATAGCGCTTGTCCGGTTCGCGCGGGTCGCCCGCGATCAGGACGTGGTCGTCATGGACTTCCACCAGTGTGCCCACGAAGGGAAAGCCTTCAAGGCTGCCGTTTACGCGGTAGCTGACGGTATCGCCCACCTTGAAACTGGTTGCGTCGAAATTGAATTCGAAGGGGCAGGCTTCGCCCGTCTCACCCATGCCTTGCATTTTTACTCTCCTCTTGTGGGGGAGGGTAACAAAGATGCGCGCGCTGCCAAATCGAAATTGGCGCCGCTCAGCCGATTTCCTCTACCTTGCACTGCTTCTGCGTGCCCCCGGGCAATGTCAGCATGGCATCGCTCCCCTTGGTGAAGAGGCTGGCCTTGCCGGCATGGTTCTGCCCTTCGTAAAGCGCACCCGATCCGCTGACGACATGGGCCAGCCCCACGCCCTGATCGCGCTATGACAGCCAGACCGCGCCCGGATCGGTATTCACGAAAGTGACGGACACCCCGAAATCCTGGCCCGTGCAGGTGAGTGCCAGCGGACCTTTCGAAACGCCCTTGGCATCGTCCGCGCGGGCATCGGCATAGCCCTGCCGCAATTCGTGGATGCGCATGGCGTACTGGTCGCGCACGCAGGCGGGCTTGTCATCCGCCTTCCAGCAATCGTCGCGGCCTTTGACCCAGCCGCGCTGGGTGGCCTGCAATTGCTGCTTGCGCTGCGCGTTGATGTTCGGGCCGGTCGACGCGAGATCGTAGAGCCGCATCAGTTCACGGTCCATCGCTGCCAGTTCGGGCGTGGAGCAGACCAGTTTCTGCGCATCGCCATCGGCCTTGGCGCAATCGAAACTGGGGGTTGCCACCGCGACCGGCGCGGCATCGGTGGCGGCAACGGTTTCGGTGACCACTTCGGTAGCGGTATCCTCAACGCTTGGGCTGGCCGATGGGCTTGGATCGGCACCGCCGCCGCCTGAACAGGCGGCGAGAAACAGGAGTACGCTCGATCCGGCGAATTGCTTCATCGTCTGCCTCCAGTCGCAAGGGACTGGCGATGAATATCATTGGGAACGCACCGATAAAAACAAAAAGGCCGCCCAAGCGGACGGCCCTTTCATTATCGAATGAAGCGTTTGCTTCAGCCGACGATTTCTTCCGGCTTGAAGAAGTAGGCGATTTCGATCGCTGCGTTCTCATCCGAGTCCGAACCGTGGACCGAGTTGGCTTCGATCAATTCGGCGAAGGTCTTGCGGATGGTGCCTTCAGCGGCGTCGGCCGGGTTGGTGGCGCCCATCACGTCGCGGTTGGTCTTCACGGCGTCTTCGCCTTCGAGAACCTGCACGACCACCGGGCCCGAGATCATGAACGACACGAGGTCGTTGAAGAAGGGGCGTTCCTTGTGGACGGCGTAGAAGCCTTCAGCCTGCTCCTGCGAGAGCTGGATGCGCTTCGAAGCGACGACGCGCAGGCCGGCTTCTTCGAGCAGCTTGGTGACGCCGCCGGTCAGGTTGCGGCGGGTCGCGTCGGGCTTGATGATCGAGAAGGTGCGGGTAACCGCCATGGTAGGTTCCTTGCGAAGTAGGAGTTTTGAATTGTTGCGCGCGCCCCTAGCCGGGAACGCGCGGCTCCGCAAGAATGAGGCTGCGTTATGATCAACCCTGAGAGGGGAGAATCATCCAGCCTGAACCCATTTTCCGCCATCCTGCTTCCAGTAATAGTGCTCCACCCCCTCCCGCTCACGCAGCGCGCGCCAGGTGTCGCGCGCATGCTGCAGGGTGGACTGGTCGAACAGGAAGAAGGTGCGTTCGAAAGGCCGATCGCCCTCGCGCCACTGGCCGTCGGCGATAGCCATGAACTTCGCGCCGTTGGCAGGCTCCGCTGCTTCGGAAATGAGGATCGGCTGGCGATCCTCTCCCCCCTCGCCCGCAAAGCCGTTGGCCAGGAAGCTCTCCGGGCCGCTGGACCACAGGGCCTGGCAGATCCGCTGGCGCTGGCCAAGATCGGCGGAGACGACGAGCAGACGCTCGCCACTCCCCGCCACCTTGCCGGCGATCAACGCCAGCGCGCTTTCGGCCGGGTCGCGGCTGAGCTGATAGAAATCCACGCGCATCAGCCGCGTCCCCTGCCTTACTTACGTTTCGAGCCCGTACCTTACGCTTCCAGAGTGTCGCGCACGAAACGGTCGAGCAGGCGCACGCCGAAGCCCGATGCGCCCTTATCCCAGGTCGCGCCCGGCTTGTCGGTCCACACGGTGCCGGCAATGTCGAGGTGCGCCCAGGGGGTGTCGTTCTCGATGAAGCGCAGCAGGAACTGCGCCGCGGTGATCGAGCCGCCGAAGCGCGGGCCGACGTTCTTGATGTCGGCAATCGGGCTGTCGATCATCTTGTCGTAATTCGGGCCCATCGGCATGCGCCACAGACGGTCGCCCGAAGCATCGCCCGCCGCGTTGAGCTGGCCGGCCAGTTCGTCGTTGTTCGAGAACAGACCCGCGTACTCATGCGCGAGGCTGAGGATGATCGCGCCGGTCAGCGTGGCGAGGTCGACGATCTTGGCGGGCTTGTATTCGCGCTGCACCCAGGTGAGCGCATCGCAAAGCACCAGACGGCCTTCGGCATCGGTGTTGATGACTTCGATGGTCTGGCCCGAGAGCGAGGTGACGACGTCACCGGGGCGCTGGGCATTGCCGTCGGGCATGTTTTCCACAAGGCCGCAAACGCCGACCACGTTGGCCTTCGCCTTGCGCAGCGCCAGCGCGAGCATGGTACCGGCCACCGCACCGGCGCCGCCCATGTCCCACTTCATGTCTTCCATGCCAGCCGCCGGCTTGATCGAGATGCCGCCGGTGTCGAAGGTCACGCCCTTGCCGACGAAAGCGACCGGTGCTTCACCGGCGTTGCCGCCCAGCCATTCCAGCACCAGCAGACGCGCCGGACGCGCCGAACCCTGCGCCACGCCCAGCAGCGAGCCCATGCCGAGGTCGGCCATTTCCTTCTCGTCCAGCACGCGGACCTTCAGGCCGCTGCCCGCCATCTTCGCTTCGCAGCGGGCGACGAACGATTCCGGATAGATTGCGTTGGCCGGCTCGGTCACCAGTTCGCGGGTGAAGGACACGCCCTCGACGATGGCCTGCTCCACGGCCCAGACCGCCTCGGTGCCTTCGGGTGCGCCGATCACGGCGATATCAACCAGCGTGGGCTTGGCGTCGTCCGCCAGCTTGGTGCGATAGGTGTCGAGACGCCATGCGCGCAGCACCGCGCCGAGGAGAGCGCCCGCCGCTTCGTCAGCCGAAAGGCCCGCGCCGGTCAGGTCCAGCGTGACGGCGGTTTCGCCCGAAGTCAGGTACTTGGCGACAACGCCCGCGCCCGCGCGCTCGATCGCGCCCTTGCGGTCCTTACCGTCGGTCGCGCCGATCCCGGCCAGCGCCACGCGCACGATCTTGCCGTCACGCTCAACGAAACCCTCGAACACCTGACCCGCCTTGCCGGCGAAGCGCGAAGCCTTCGCGCCTTCCACCAGCACGGCTTCGAGATCGGCAGGAATCGCATCCTGATTCACGAAGCGGGCGACCAGACGCGCCGTGGGGGCGGCAGCGGCGTCAAGGAACTGGATATTCATGGGATCTCCTGAATTCTCGTGGGCGAACGACGGACTTGTGCGCTTCGCCGCAACAGCGGATTGCAGTTAGGCACAGGCGGTGCGATAGGCAAGTCATGCTCCCGGCCGCTCAGACCCTGCTGCATGCCCGCAAATTGCGCTTGCTATCCCTTCCGTTGCCTTTGCTGGCTGCCGGAATTGCCTCTCTTTCAGTGCCTTGCGCGGCTTATGCGCAGGACCTTACGCGGCCGGTGGATACCACCCCGATCCAAGGCGCTCCTCCTGCACCGCCCGCAGAAACTGCGGAAGAAGTGCCGGTCGCCTTCGAGGCCGACACGGTGGAGTACGACCAGAACGGCGAAACGGTTACCGCCAAGGGCAATGTCGTGCTGCGCAAGGACAAGCAGTCGGTCCGCGCGGACACCGTCACCTGGAATCGCAATACCGGCAAGATCGTCGGCTCCGGCAATGTCCGCCTGGTGGACCAGAACGGCAACCAGCTGTTCACCGAACAGGTCGAACTGACGGACGAGCTGAAGACCGGCGCGATGGACAACCTGCTGCTGGTGCTGCGCGAAGGTGCGCGGCTGGCGGCGAACAAGGGTGAACGGCTGGCCAATGGCGATGTCGTGCTGCAGCACGCCGCCTATACCGGCTGCGGCGTGGCCGACGATGCCGGCTGTCCCAAGAGCCCGACGTGGAGCGTCCTGGCCAAGTCCGTGATCTGGAGCGAGGAAAAGAACCTCGTCCGCTTTTCCGACGCGCGCCTCGAACTCTTCGGCAAAGTGCAGATTCCGCTGCTGGGCCTGACGGTCAGCACCAATGGCGGCGCGGTTTCCGGCTTCCTGGTGCCCGATATCAAGTCCAGCCCGTCGAACGGCATCGAAGTCGCCGAATCGTACTATTGGAAGATCGCCAACAACCGCGATCTCACCGGTACGCTGCACGTCTTCACCAAATCGGCGCCGATGGCCTCGTTCGAGTATCGGGCCCTTACCGACATCGGCGCATACCAGATCACCGGCTACGCCACTTCGTCCAACCGCATCTCGCTAGACGATACCAACCCCGATCCCAACCGCGAACGCGCGTTCCGCGGCTACATCTTCGCCAACGGCAAGTTCCAGCTCGACCCGGCCTGGAGCATCACCGCATCGATCCGCCGCGCGACCGACCGCACGTTCCTGCGCCGCTACGACATCAGCCGCGACGACCGCCTGCGCTCCAGCGTGGAGATCGAGCGGATCGACCAGGACAGCTACTTCTCGTTCGCCGGCTACACCACACAGACCATGCGTTCCGGGCAGGACCAGGGGCTGATGCCGATCGCCATCCCGGTGATCGACTATCGCCGCCGCATCGATGACCCATGGCTGGGCGGCAAGTTCGAGATCCAGGCCAACACCATGGGGATCACCCGCAAGGAAGGGCAGGATACCCAGCGTGCCTTCGCCAGCGCCCAGTGGTCGCTGCGCAAGCTCACCAGCATGGGCCAGGAAGTGGTGCTGACCGGCCTGGTGCGCGGGGACGTCTATCACTCGGACGAAAACGACACGACCACCACCGCGCTCTATCGGGGCGAATCGGGCTGGCAGGGCCGCGCCATCGCGCTGGCCGCAGTGGACGTGAAGTGGCCGCTGGTCGGACAGGTCTTCGGCGGCACGCAGGTCTTCACACCGCGCGTCCAACTCGTCGCCACGCCGCACCTGAAGAATCTGGAGATCCCGAACGAGGATTCGCGCGCGGTCGAACTGGAGGACACCAACCTCTTCTCGCTCAACCGCTTCCCCGGCTACGACCGGTTCGAGGACGGCGTGCGCTTCACCTACGGGTTCGACTGGACGTTCGAACGTCCGCGCTGGCGGATCAAGAGCACCGTGGGCCAGTCGGTCCGGCTCAGCAACGAAGAGCAGATCCTGCCGGACGGCACCGGCCTTGCCGACAAGGTGTCGGACTTCGTCGGCCGTACCGAAGTGCGCTATCGCAACTTCGTCAGCGTGATCCACCGCTTCCGGCTGGACAAGGACACGCTGGCGTTCCGCCGCAACGAATTCGACCTCTCGCTGGGCAGCAACCAGACTTATTTCGAACTGGGCTACGCCAAGCTGGACCGCAATATCTCCAACACGATCGAGGATCTTCAGGATCGCGAGGAAGTGCGTGCAGCCGGCCGCGTCGCCTTCGCCAACTACTGGTCGATGTTCGGTTCGGCAGTGGTCAACCTGACCGACAAGAACGAGGATCCGACGTATGGGTCGGACGGTTTCCAGCCGCTGCGCACGCGTCTTGGCGTCGCCTACGAGGACGATTGCCTGGAGATCGCGGTCACCTGGCGGCGCGACTATGTGTCCAACGGCGACGCGCGCAAGGGCGATTCCTTCCAGCTTCACTTCGCCCTCAAGAACATCGGGGTCCACTAAGGCGGACATCCTTCATACAGAAACGCGCATCAACAGGTTGACCAAGCAGCGTCCGGGGCGTTGGCAGGCCATGCCAAAGCCGCTATCGGACGCACTCAGTTTCGGTTAAGCCGCAGGCCGACATAGGCCGGAAAACGTGCGCGGGGTGTTTCGACCCCCGCGTCCGGGGACCGGAAATGACGGTCGCAGACGGGATAGAGATCACGGTGACAGCAATCCAAGGTAGCAGGTTCAAGCGCGCGGCACGCAATTGCGCGATCGCCGGTGGCGCAATCGCGTCCGCCCTCTCCCCGCTTGCGGCGTCCACCGCCGCTTTCGCACAGGCCAACGGCCCGGCCGAGACCGCCACTTCCGAACAGGGCGACATCGTCATTCCCGACGACGTCAAGATCTTCGGCAACGACAACCCGAACCTGCGCCGCGCAACGGCCGTGGTTAACGGCGACATCATCACCGGCACCGACGTCGACCAGCGCCTGGCGCTGATCCTGGCCGCCAACCAGGGCAAGATCGACGAAGAAGAAAAGAAGCGCCTGCGCCTGCAGGTGCTGCGCAACCTGATCGACGAAACGCTCCAGATCCAGGCCGCCAAGGCTGCCGACGTCTCGGCAGAAGATGCCGACGTGGAACAGACCTATACACGCGTCGCCTCGCAGAACTTCGGCCAGGATACCAAGGCGATGGACGCCTACCTGAAGCGGGTGGGCTCCTCCCCCGAATCGCTGAAGCGCCAGATCCGCGGCGAGCTTTCGTGGCAGCGCCTGCTCCAGCGCAACGTCCAGCCCTTCATCAACGTCTCCGATGACGAAGTGAAGGAAATGATGGAGCGCATGAAGGCCGCCAAGGGCACGGACGAGTACCGCCTTGGCGAGATCTACCTGTCCTCCACGCCCGAATCGTCGCAGCAGGTCTACCAGAACGCGATGCAGATCGTGCAGCAGCTGAAGCAGGGCGGCAGCTTCGTCGCTTATGCCCGCCAGTATTCGCAGGCGTCCACCGCCGCGGTCGGCGGCGACCTCGGCTGGATCCGTCTGGGCCAGCTGCCGGCAGAACTGGCCACCGCCGCGCGCGACATGCAGCCCGGCCAGCTGGTCGGCCCGGTCGAAGTGCCCGGCGGTTTCGACATCATCTACCTGATCGACAAGCGCCAGGTGCTGACCGCCGACCCGCGCGACGCCGTGCTGTCGCTCAAGCAGATCTCGATGAACTTCCCCAAGGGCATCAGCGAAGCCGAAGCCAACAGCAAGGCCGAAGCCTTCGCCAAGAGCATCGCCACCGCCAAGGGCTGCGGCGACGTGGACAAGGTTGCCACCGGCATCGGCGCCCAGGTCGTCACCAACGATCAGGTGAAGGCGCGCGATCTGCCCGGCCCGATCCAGACCTCTATCCTCAACCTCTCGCCCGGCGAGACGCTGCCTCCGTTCGGTTCGCTGACCGAGGGCGTGCGCATCCTGATGCTTTGCGGCCGCGACGATCCGCAGGTCGATTCGGGCCCCAGCTTCGAACAGCTTCAGGCCCAGATCGAGGACGACCGCGTCAACAAGCGCGCGCAGATGTACCTGCGCGACCTGCGGCGTGACGCGATCATCGAATACAACTGATCCTGCGATGAGCGGCTCCGAAGCCATGCCTGCGGCGCCGCTCGCCGTTTCGTTGGGGGATCCGGCCGGGATCGCCCCGGAACTGATCGCGGAAAGCTGGACCCGCCGCGGCGAGGTTGCGCTCGCACCGTTCTTCGTGGTGGGCGGCGGCAATGTCCTTGCCGCAGCCGCCCACACGCGCGGCATCGATCTGCCGGTGATCCGCATCGCCGATCCGGCGGAAGCCGTGGAAGCCTTCGCCAGCGGCCTGCCGGTGCTGGGCGACGCGGATGCGCCGGTCCAGTTCGGCCAGCCTTCGCGTGAGGGCGCCGAACTGGCGCTCCATTCGCTGACGCAGGCCGCCGCACTTGCGGTTTCCGGCGCGGCAGGCGCGATCGTCACCGGCCCCATCGCCAAGTCGAAGCTGGCCGAAGTCGGCTTCACCCAGCCCGGCCAGACCGAATTCTGCGCCGATGCCTGCGGTGTCGCGCATGACGATGCGGTGATGATGCTGGCCGGCCCGAACTTGCGCACCGTGCCGCTGACCGTCCACGTCGCGCTGACGCAAGTGCCCGCGCTGCTCACCCGCGACCTGATCGAGCGCAAGGCGCGGATCGTTGCCCGCGCGCTGGCGCGGGACTTCGGCCTCTCCCCCGCGCGCATCGCCATCACCGGCCTCAACCCCCACGCCGGCGAGGACGGCCGCATGGGGCGCGAGGAAATCGACACCATCATCCCCGCCATTACCGCACTCACGGCCGAGGGCCTTGCCGTCACCGGCCCCCATCCCGCTGACGCGCTGTTCGCCGCGCATGAGCGCGACAGGTTCGACGTGGCGCTCTGCATGTACCACGATCAGGCGCTGATCCCGATCAAGACGCTGGACTTCGATGCCGGCGTCAACGTCACGCTGGGCCTGCCGATCGTCCGCACCTCGCCCGATCACGGCACCGCTTTCGGCATCGCCGGCAAGGGCGTGGGCAGCGCCGGCGCCATGATCGCAGCCCTGCGCATGGCAGGCGAATGCGCGGCCCGACGCGCCGCAGGAATTACCGCATGAATACCCCTCTCCCGTCCCTTCCCCCCCTGCGCGAAGTCATCGCCAGGCACGGGCTCTCGGCCAGCAAGGCGCTGGGCCAGAACTTCCTGTTCGACGAACAGTTGCTGGACCGGATCGCCGCCATCCCCGGCAAGCTTGACGGCGCCAACGTGCTGGAAGTCGGCCCCGGCCCCGGCGGCCTGACCCGCGCGCTGCTGCGTGCCGGTGCCAATGTCACCGCTATCGAGATGGACCGGCGCTGCCTGCCCGCGCTCGCCGAACTGGAAGCCGCCTTTCCCGGCAAGCTGAAAGTGATCGAGGGGGATGCGATGAAGATCGACCCGGCGACGCTGTTCGACGGGCCTTACCATATTGCCTCCAACTTGCCCTACAACGTCGGCACCGCGCTGTTTACCGGCTGGCTTTCGGGCGAATCCTGGCCGCCGCAGTGGCAATCGCTGACGCTGATGTTCCAGGAGGAAGTGGCCCGCCGCATCGTGGCGGAGGCGAACACGTCCGCCTATGGCCGTCTTGCCGTACTGGCCCAGTGGCGTTCGAAAGCGAAGCTGGCGCTGAAGGTCCATCGCAGCGCCTTTACACCGCCGCCCAAGGTCATGTCCGCGATCATTCACGTGGTGCCGGGCGAGGCCCCCGCAGGCGTATCGATGCGCGTGCTGGAGCGGGTGACAGAGGCCGCTTTCGGCCAGCGCCGCAAGATGCTGCGTCAGAGCCTGAAGGGCGTTCCCGGCGCGCTGGACGCGTTGGAGCGGTTGGGGATCGACACCCAGCGCCGCGCCGAAACGCTGTCCGTCTCCGAATTCGTGGAAGTTGGCCGCGCCCTATCCTGAGGCTTCGGCTTAGCCTTACTTAGAGCAGTTTCCGATCCGATTGCATCGGATCAACTGCTCTAAGTTTTTGGTTTTCCGCATTTCCGAGTCATCAGGTGAGTCCACCTGATTAGAAAACGCCCTAGATCGCGATATCCGCAAGATACAGCGCCCAGGCCACGCCACCGGCCAGGATCACCAGCATGACGGCCGCCTGAAGCATACGCGCGGAAAGCGGTCCATCCGAAGCGAGGGCCTTTGCCAACCCGCGACGCGGCTCGAAAGCTGCTGCCGCCGCAGGGCTCAGGCGCAGCGGAACCGCATCGCCCAGCAGCAGCGCCGCCACGTTGATCGCCTCACCCAGTGAAATGCCGCAACGCCGGCCAATCCGCCAGCGCACGCGGCCGACCAGCGCCTGCCGACCCACCATAACCTCGACGATCTCGCCGCGAGCCGGCGGTCGGTCCATCGTCACGCGGAGTGCCCGCGTGCTGGCGCCCACCACCCGCGCATCGCCGTCGCTCGCAGAACCGCGCACACGCACCCTGACGGGCGCACGCGTCCGATCCTCGGCGAGAATCCGCTGCTCCTTCATGGAATTTGGCCCCCGGAACTCTCTTTCCGGGGACCCTATAGCGGAAGTTTCAAAAGGAAGTTAACTTTTAAGCAAGATTGAAAAAAGTCAGGCCTCCACCATCGCCGAAGCGCCCGCCTTCTTGCGCAGACGCCAGGCGTGGAGCAGCGGTTCGGTATAACCGTTGGGTTGCTCCACACCCCGGAACACCAGATCGCAGGCCGCGCGGAATGCGAAGGACGTTTCCCAGTTGCCCGTCATCGGCTCGTAAAGCGGATCGCCGGCATTCTGGGCATCGACCTTGGCCGCCATGCGGTGCAGCGCATCCATCACTTGCGCCTCACTGCAGACGCCGTGCAGGAGCCAGTTGGCCATGTGCTGGCTGGAAATGCGCAAGGTTGCGCGGTCTTCCATCAGCCCGACATCGTTGATGTCCGGCACCTTGGAACAGCCGACGCCCTGGTCGATCCACCGCACGACATAGCCCAGCAGGCCCTGTGCGTTGTTTTCAAGCTCCTCGCGGATTTCATCCTCGGACCAGTTGACGCCATCGGCCAGCGGAACCTGCAGCAGCAGGTCGAGGCCGGGGATGTCCCCGCCCGCAATCTCGCCCCGCAGGCCGAACACGTCCACCTCGTGGTAGTGCATCGCGTGAAGCGTCGCCGCCGTGGGTGACGGCACCCAGGCGGTGTTGGCGCCGGTCCTGGGATGGCCGATCTTCTGCTCCAGCATGTCCCGCATCATGTCCGGCGCGGCCCACATGCCCTTGCCGATCTGCGCCACGCCCGAAAGCCCATGCGCAAGACCGATGGCGACATTGCGCTTCTCGTAAGCGGCGATCCAGGTGGAGCCCTTGATCGCGTTCTTGCGGATCATCGGCCCCGCCCGCATCGAGGTGTGGATCTCGTCCCCCGTGCGATCGAGGAAGCCGGTGTTGATGAAGACGATGCGATCCTTCACCGCGTGGATGCAGGCGGCAAGGTTCGCCGACGTGCGCCGCTCCTCATCCATGACGCCCACCTTGATGGTGTGGCGATCGAGGCCAAGCAGATCCTCCACCGTATCGAACAGGTCGTTGGTGAAGGCGCACTCTTCCGGGCCGTGCATCTTCGGCTTGACGATATAGATCGAGCGTTCGCGGCTGTTGCCGAAGCGGGTGATCCCCATGACATCCTGCTTGCCGATCGCGCTGGTGATCACAGCATCCATCACGCCTTCGGGAATCTCGCTGCCGTCGGGCAGCAGGATCGCCGGATTGGTCATCAGATGGCCGACATTGCGGATGAACAGCAGTGATCGGCCCGAGAGCGCGATCTGCTCACCACCGGGGACGGTAACGGCCTTGTTGTCCGCCAGTTCGCGCGTCAGCGTGCGGCCGCCCTTCTCGAACGTCTCGGTCAGATCGCCGCGGATCAGGCCCAGCCAGTTTGCATAAGCCGCCAGCTTGTCCTCGGCATCGACCGCCGCGACCGAATCCTCCAGATCGACGATCGTGGTCAGCGCGGATTCCAGAACGATATCAGCAATGCCCGCCTGGTCGGTTGCGCCGACCGGGCTCGACGGATCGATAACGATCTCGATGCCAAGACCGTTGGAGCGGTAGAGGCGCCCCCTCGCGGTCTCACCGATGTACTGCCCCGGATCGGCCAGCAGCGCATCCACGGTCTCGGCATCGGCCCACGAACCGCACGCCAGCGGCAGCGCCTTGTCCAGAAACGCCCGGCCCGCCGCGATCACCGCCGCGCCGCGCACCGGGTCATAGCCCTTGCCCTGCGCGGGCGCAGCGTCCAGCGCGTCGGTGCCGTAGAATGCGTCATAGAGGCTGCCCCAGCGCGCATTGGCGGCATTGAGCAGGAAGCGCGCGTTGAGCACGGGGACGACCAGCTGCGGGCCTGCCATCGTTGCGATTTCGGGATCGACGCCCCTGGTGCCGATGGTGAATGCGTCAGGTTCGGGGACCAGATAGCCGATCTCTCGCAGGAAAGCCTGATATTCGCCCTGCTCGATGGGCTTGCCGGTGCGCGCCTCATGCCAGGCGTCGATCCTTGCCTGAAGATCGTCACGCTTCGCCAGCAGGGCGCGGTTGCGCTGGGCGAATTCGCCCAGCAGCTTTGCAAAGCCGCTCCAGAAAGCCGCCGCATCCAGCCCCACGGGGGGCAGGACCTGCTCCTCGACAAAGCGCGCCAGTGCGCCGTCGACCCGCAGGCCAGCTCGTTCGATGTGGCCCGAACGCTCCAGATTGTCCGTCATCATTCCTCGCAGTCCATACGCGCGGAGCCACGCGGGCGCGGCGCGTTCCGTGATAGTAGCCAAGACTGTCCCGGGGAGGAATGGCCGCCCGTATGCCCGATCGATCCGCAAATGGCAACAGCGCCTTCGCCCCGTTTACCGCAGTGTGCCGCAAAGGGAGTACCCCGTCGGCCCCTCTTACAACACCGTCGGAAACGCTTACATTGCAAGGACTCGTCAACCATCGAGTCCGCCTGGAACCCGTGACTGGCATGGACGTTGCTCTATAGAATTTGGAGCTAGGTGGGGGCGAGGCTGAGAAGGAACGTCATGTTTCGCAAGATCGCCCGTCTTTTCGTCATCAAGACGAACTGGGAAGCTTACATGATCATTTATGCGCTCGCGCTGGGCGCGGTGGAGCGTGGCAGCGTCTACCTCACGCGCTTTCCCGGTTTCGGCGGCAAGCTGCTGTTCCTGGCCTGCACAGGCGCGGTGTTCATGGCCGGCGGCAAGATCCTGGATGCGCTGAAGTACGAGAAGGCGCAAAGACTGGCCGCCGCCGCGCAAGAGGCTGCCCCACGACAGGCCCGGCAATCGTCATCGCGGCGGGAACGCGAAGCGGCCTGATTCCGGCTCTTCCGGCCTCCCGATTCTTCCGCCCCCCCTTTGCAGTCCGTAGTCCTGATTGTTGCTGCTGCAGTGCGCTTGCTGACACTCTGCCACCATGTCGCCCACCATGCCGCAGAGTCGTACCAACTTCACGGTCGTCCACGCGCTTCGCGGAATCGCCTGCCTTTGGGTCCTGCTTTTCCATGCGGCCGAGGGCCGTCATATAGACAGCCTGGTGCCCTACGCGCCGTTCCTCTTCAGGGACGGCCACCTGGGCGTGGCGATCTTCTTCGCACTCAGCGGCTTCGTGATCGCCCATAGCCTGTCGGGCCGTGGAGGGGGCGATTCGCCGATCGCGACAAGCGGCGATCTTGGACGGTTCCTGTTGCGGCGATCGCTGCGCCTGGATCCCGCCTACTGGACATCGATGCTCATCACCATCGGCTTCGCCGGGTTCGCGGCGATGATCCGGCACGAACCCCATCTGGTGCCGACCAGCGGGCAGATCGCCGCGCACCTGCTCTACTTGCAGGACCTGCTGGGCGTCGCGGAGATCAACCCGGTCTACTGGACGCTGGCCTGCGAGTTCCAGTTCTACCTCTTCTTCGCGCTGATGCTGCTGGTCCGCGCGCGATGGACGCAGGCGGGGTGGCCGATGGCTGCCGCGATCAACCTGGCGGCCTTTGCGCTGGCCATCGCTGCCGCCTTCTGCCTGTTCGGCAAGGATTGGTCAGGCGTCTTCGTGCAGTTCTGGCATGTTTTCTACCTGGGCGTCCTGGCGCGCCGGGCACTCGATTCGGAAGTGGCGAAGCTGGGCTTTCTTGCGCTGGCCATAATCCTGCTGGGCACGCCCGGCTTCGATCGCACCGCCGCGCTTACCGCGATATTCCTGTTCCTGGCCGTTCGCAGCGGTTGGGCGCAGACCGGCCTCAACTGGCGCTGGCTTCAGTTCCTGGGCACGATTTCCTATAGCCTCTACCTGATCCACAACCCGCTGACCGGCGCGGCCGGCTTCATCGGCCACCGCCTGTTCGGCAGCGGGCCCGCAGCCGATCTCATCTGCCTGGCGCTGATCCTGGCTGCCTCCATCGTCGGCGCCGCGCTGCTGTGGTGGATGGTCGAGCGCCCCTCGCACTGGCTGTCGCGCCGCATCCGGCTGGGCACGGCAACGCCAGCTACCAGCGCGCTGGTGCCGGTGTCCGCCTGAAATCCGCGACGAGGTCTGAAATCGATAATAAGGGAGGTGGGGTGTTTCTGTTGCAAGGTACACCCCGGACCCCTGGAATCCCTTCTGTTGCCCGGTGGGTCCAACCGCGCTTTAGCTTTGTAACGTCAGGCCGTTAGGCCCTAGAATTACGCGGCGAGAGCGAGTGCTTCGTTGTCGTTGGCACTTGTGAGTTTTGAGCCTTGAACGGGTTACTCAGCCCGAATGAAAACACCGCTTTTCAACACACGTCGATCCTAGTTCGGCCCCGTCATCACCCCTGCGACAACAGGGTTGCCCAGCACTGGGCTGGACGGGTGATGGTGGAGCCGCCGGGTACCGCCCCCGGGTCCGCTGTGCCTATTGTACGGCGCAGTTTATCATCATATCCGGCAAGCCGGCAGAGACGCATATAGGGTGTCCGCCGCAAAAGAAAAGGGGGAGAGCAAACGCCCTCCCCCCTCGGCATTTCGGGTGTGAAACGCGGTAAAGCCTGTTTGGAAAATGCCTGAAAGGGCATTTCCGGGCCGTCACCTGCGGCGAATCCCCAAAAGGCCTCTTACTTCTTCAGCGCATCGCGGATTTCGGCCAGCAGTTCCACTTCGCTCGGACCGGCAGGCGCGGCTTCCTTGGCCGGCATCAGGCGATTGGCCTGGCGCACGATCAGGAAGATGACGAAGGCCAGGATCAGGAAGTTGATCACCGCCGTAATGAAAGCGCCATAGCCGAACATCGCCACGCCGGCCGTCTTCAGCGCGGCATAGGTCGTCGGCCCCTTGTAGGTGTCCGGAATCGTGCCGAGCACGACGAACTTGTTGCTGAAATCGATGCCACCGGTGATCAGGCCGATGAACGGCATGATCACGTCATCGGTGAGAGAGGCCACGATCTTGCCGAACGCGGCGCCGATGATCACACCTACGGCAAGGTCCAGAACGTTGCCGCGCGCGATAAAAGTCTTGAATTCCTGAAGCATATTTCACGGGTCCCCTGGGTTTCCCCGGCCGGCAGGCCGGGCTGTGCCCTGCGAGGGTGGCACATTGGCCCTTATGTAACAATCGGTTGCGGTCAACGGTTGCATCCGGGACGGTCCTTGAACCGCCACCCACCCCTGCTATCTATGCACAAGGACGTGATGGGGCCGGTCCGGCCCCCTCGGGAACACACGCCCATCAGGAGGATCCCCCCATGCGCCTTTCCACCGCATCGCGTTTCGGCCGCAATGCCCTTGTCATCGGCGCGGCCGCATCGCTGGCCGGCTGCGGCTTCAACTCGGTGCCGACCAAGCAGGAAGCCGCCAAGGCCAAGTGGGCCGACGTGCAGGCCGCTTTCCAGGAACGCGCAAATCTGGTGCCGAACCTTGCCGCCGTGGCCAAGGGCGCAGCCACGCAGGAGAAGGAAATCCTGACCGGCGTGGTAGAGGCGCGCGCCAAGGCCACCAGCGTGCAGGTAAACGCCGGCGACCTTACCGATCCGGCGAAGATGCAGCAGTTCCAGGCCGCCCAGTCTCAGTTCGGCGACAGCCTCTCGCGCCTGCTGGTCAGCGTGGAGCGATATCCCGATCTCAAGTCGATCGTGAACTACCAGATGCTGCAGAGCCAGCTTGAGGGCCAGGAAAACCGCATCCGCATCTCCGTGCGCGATTACAACGCCGCCGTTCAGGACTTCAACACCGAAGTCCGCACGTTCCCGACAATGATCGGCGCCAAGCTGCGCGGCGCATCGCCGATGGTGCCCTATCAGGCGACGACGCCGGGTGCGGAAGTGGCGCCCAGCCTCGAAGGCAAGATGTGATCCGGTGAACAGCCTCCGGGCCGTTGTTGCGGCCATCCTGTTGGCCTTCGGCGCGCTGCTTGCCCAGCAAGCAGCCGCCGAACCGACGTTCCCCAAGCTGACCGGCCGCGTCGTCGACGATGCCAACATCATCCCGGACGATCAGGAAGCGCAGCTGACCCAGAAGCTGGACGCGCTGGAGAAGAACTCCGGCCGCCAGCTGGTGGTCGTCACCCTGCCCAGCCTGCAGGGGTACGAGATTTCGGACTACGGCTACCAGCTCGGCCGCGCCTGGGGCATCGGCGAGAAGGACAAGAACACCGGCGCCCTGCTGATCGTAGCCCCGAACGAGCGCAAAGTGCGGATCGAAGTCGGCTACGGCCTGGAACCGATCATCACCGACGGCCTTTCGTTCCTGATCATCAACAACGATATTCTCCCGCGCTTCAAGGCCAACGACTATCCCGGCGGCATCAATGCCGGCGCCGATGCGCTGATCAAGCAGCTGACCCTGCCGCCCGATCAGGCGCGCAAGGTGGCGGCGGACGCCGATGCCGCGCGCAAACCGCAGGAGGGCGGCTTCCCGATCGGCACCATCGTCTTCATCGGCTTCATCGTCCTGTTCGTGGTGCTGCCGATGATCAACGAGGCGCGCGGCGGCGGACGGCGGCGCAGCGGCCTGGGCGGTCCGATCATCTGGATGCCCGGCCCCTTCGGCCGCGACGATGACGATGACCACTGGGGTGGTGGCGGCGGCTGGGGCGGCGGTGGCGGCTTCGGCGGAGGCGGCGGTTTCTCGGGCGGCGGCGGCAGCTTCGGCGGTGGCGGCGCGAGCGGCAGTTGGTAGAGGAGAGACGGACGATGCCTTCCCCCATCTACCTTTCGCCCGACGATCATGCCCGCATCAGCGCGGCCGTGGGCGAGGCGGAAATGCACAGCTCGGGCGAGATCGTGACCGTGCTGGCGGACCGTTCGGACGGCTATACCGACGTGGCTCTGGCGTGGAGTGTCGTCGTGGCCTTCCTCGCCCTTGCCGCGCTCACGATTGCGCCGGGGTTCTACATGGGCCTGTACGACCGGATGCTGGCCGAGTGGGGCCACGAATGGACCCCGCGCATGATCGTCGGCTTGGTCGGCGGCGTGGTCGCGATCAAGTTCGCGGCGATGCTGGCGCTGCAAATGTGGCAACCGCTGAAGTTCTGGCTGGTGCCCGGCCCGGTCAAGACCATGCGCGTCCACGCCAACGCCATCCGCGCATTTCGCATCGGCGCGGAACAGCGCACAGTGGGCCGCACCGGGGTGCTCATCTACCTTTCGATGCGCGAACACCGGGCGGAGATCGTGGCCGACAAGGCCATCGCCGCAAAGGTCGATCCCGACGTCTGGGGCCATGTCATGTCCGCCATGCTCGCCCATGTGGGGCAGGACCGCGTGGCGGACGGCATGGTGGTGGCCGTGGGCAAAGTGGGCGCGATCCTTTCCGAACACTTCCCCCGCGCCGATGACGACATCAACGAACTACCCGACAGGCTGATCGAAGTATGACCGAATTGACCGACCTTCCCCTCCCGCCCGACGCGGACGCGCCCGACGAGGTGATGTGGCAGGGCAAATTCATCACCACCCGCAAGCGCGGCCGCTGGGAATACGTCAGCCGCGCGCGCGGCATTCGCGCCGCGGTGATTCTGGCCGTGGATGCCGAAGATCACGTGATCCTGGTCGACCAGTTCCGCGTGCCGCTGGGTAAGCGCTGCATCGAACTGCCCGCCGGCCTGGTGGGCGATCATGACGATCATGCGGACGAAGACGCTTCCATCGCCGCCGCCCGCGAACTGGAGGAAGAGACCGGCTACCACGCCGGCCGCATGGAAAACCTGGGCGAGTTCTACTCCTCCCCCGGCATGGTCAGCGAAAGCTTCACCCTGTTCCAGGCGCATGACTTGGTGAAAGTGGGCGAAGGCGGCGGCGTCGATAGCGAGGACATCGTCGTCCACCGCGTGCCGCTGGCCGGGATCCAGCACCAGATCGCCGAATGGCGCGGCGCCGGCTATGCGATGGATGTAAAGCTGCTGATGCTGCTGGGCGCACGGATACTGGGCTGAAAGCGATGGATGCCCTCCCCCTCTTTTTGGGCATCCCGACCCTTGCCCGTGGCGTTCCGATGGCGCTCCGGCCAGCCCGCAACCGGAGCATCGCCAATGCGCGATGGCGTCAACGTCTTGAAGAACTGGAAGGCGGCGCGCCGGAATCCTATTTCGAAGAACGCCGCTCCCTGATTGCCTACCCACCATGCAGGACGGACCGGCGCACGCGCGTGGTTGGCATCCTTTCGGTGTTCATCGGACTGGCGTTGATCGCCCTCTCCTTCCGACATTGACCGCGATGAAGACCACGCTCGGCATATGCCAGCGCAAGAAGCGCTTCGAAACCGAGGAGGAAGCTCTGGCCGTGGCGGCGCGGGCAGAGGTGACGCTGCGCCCCTACCGCTGCCCGCTATGCCGTCATTATCACCTGACAAGCCGCACCAAGGGCATGCGCCTGCCGCGATTCGAGCGTGAGAGGCGCGAAGGGGAACAGCCCGCCGATCGCCACCAGTCCTGATGGCGACGTAAGCTCGCTTCATCGAAATTCCGGCCTCGACCTGTAAAATCTTCGCGATTGCAACCGATTGAGGTTGCAAGACTCCTACGATTGACCGAGGGCTTCCCCTCAGCCCCCTATGGAGTTTCCCTTGGTCGGATCGTTATCCCGGCGCATTGTCGTGCTTTGCGCCATCCTCAGCGTCGTGCTGGCCGTTCTGGCCGGCCTGCTGCTCGACGCATCGGCGCAGATGCGCACGAGCCTTCGCTGGGTGGCGCATTCGTCCGAAGTGCTGGAAACCGGCAGCCGCGCGCTGCGTCATTTGCAGGCCGCCGAATCCGGCCAGCGCGGCTTCATGCTCACGCAAAATCCCGAATTCGCCAACAGCGTGGCTGACGAAGTGGCAGCGGCCCGCCGCGATGCCGGCGGCCTTGTGGCGCTGACCTCGGACAACCCGCTCCAGAACGTCCGCGCACGGCAAGTCCAGTCGCTGATCGCGCAGCGCACGCAGGCGCTGGAAGAAACCGGCAGCCTTGCCCGCTCGGGCGATTTCGCGGGCGCCCGCGATCGCGTCGCCTCGGGCAAGGGCCGCTATCTGATGCTGCTGGTCAACGCGCGGATGAATGACTTGCTGGCGGCAGAGCGCACGCTGGCGGCGGAACGCATGGACACCGTGCAGGCGCGACTGGACAGCATCCGCTGGCTGGTGATCTTCGGCACGCCGATCTCGGTCATCACGATCACTTTCATGGCCACGGCCCTGATCCACCGCATCCGCCGCCCGGTCGACCAGATGATGGCAGTGATGGGCCAGTTGGGCGCTGGTGACCGCAGCGCACGCGTGACGGGGCGGATGGATTCGAACGAGTTCCAGCGCCTCGCCAAGGGTTACAACGCCATGGCGGACGAATTGCAGGCGGCCGTCGCCGATCAGGTGACCAGCGCGGAACAGCTCCACAACGCCAACCACGAACTCAGCCGCAATGCCGAAGTGCTGCGCGAGCGGGGCGAGGTGATCGAACTGCTGGGCGGCATGGCCCATCGCATGCAGGCCGCCCGCACCGACGATGAACTGGCCGCGATCATCCGCGTCTTCGTGCCGCGCGTACTGCCCGAGATCCCCGGCGCGCTCTACGCCCACAACAATTCGCGCAACCTGCTGGTGCCGATCGCCTCCTGGGCCGGCCTTGAAGTGGAAACCGCCGGTTTCGCGCCCGATCAGTGCTGGGCGCTGCGTCGCGGCCAGAGCCACTACGTGATCGAGCCGGGTTCGGACATCGTCTGCGCCCATGTCGGCGGCCATACCGACCACTACCACTGCGAACCGCTGCTGGCTGGCGGCGAGGTGATCGGCGTGCTTTATCTGAAGGGCGTGGTCGGCGCGGAAAACCGCTTCCGCCTGACCGTGCTGACCGAGAACATCGCCTCCGCCCTCGTCAACCACCGCCTCCAGCGCGGCCTGCGCGAACAGACGATCCGCGATCCGCTGACCGGCCTGTTCAACCGCCGCTACATGGAAGAGACGCTGGCGCTGGAAATCGCCCGCGCCACGCGCACCGGCAGCCCGCTCAGCCTCGTCATGTGCGACGTCGACCACTTCAAGCGCTTCAACGACGAGTTCGGCCATGAAGCCGGCGATGCGGTGCTTCACGCCGTGGCCGCGGAAATGCGCGCGCGGTTCCGCGACGGCGACGTCGTCTGCCGCTTCGGCGGAGAGGAATTCACGATCATCGCGCCGGGCTCATCCGCGATCGTGCTCGCAGAGCGGGTGGAGATGGTCCGCCAGGCAATCAGCGAACTGACCGTCCACCAGGGAGGCCGAATGCTGGGCCTGACGACGATGTCGTTCGGCATCGCCACCTGGGAAGAGAACATGGAGCGCGACGGCTCCACGCTGATCAAGGCCGCCGACGCCGCGCTCTACCGCGCCAAGCGCGACGGCCGGAACCGTGTGGTACTGGACGGCCGTTCCGAGGTTTTGGCGGCATAAGCGGGGGCGGGTTTGCCGCTGCTGCAGCTACACCGTCTCCAACCAACTCATTCACCGAACTAACTCACCCGTCGCCCCCGCGAAGGCGGGGGCCCCGCTTTTCTTGGCAACGGCGCGTCTCAGCACAGGCGTTAAAGAAGGAAGCGGGATCCCCGCTTACGCGGGGATGACGAGGTTGTTTGCTGAGGTGAAGATATGGGAATGAGAGGCTATCCAGCCTGGAACCTGCGTACTGCGGCCTCCGCCGCCCTCAAAGCGTCGTGAAGATCGCCCCGAAATCCTTGCCGCCATTACCGGCCTCGACGAAGGCTTCGTAGATCTTCGTCGCATGCTCGCCCATCGGCACCGTCGCCCCCGAAGTCTCCGCCCCCGCCATCGCGAGGCGCAAGTCCTTCAGCATCAGCGCCGAGGCGAACCCCCCGGCATAGCCGTTGTCCGCCGGGCTGGTCGCACCAACGCCGGGCATCGGCGTATAGTCGTTGAGCGACCAGCAATAGCCGGTGGCCTTCGAGCTGATCTCATAGAACGTCTGCGGATCGAGGCCCGCCTTCTCGGCCAGCGCCAGCGCCTCGCAAGTGCCGATCATGTGGATCGCCAACAGCATGTTGTTGCACATCTTGGCGACCTGCCCTGCCCCGGTATCGCCGGCATGGATCACCGCCTTGGCCATGGGCTCCAGCACCACCTTGGCGCGATCGAACACCGCATCGCTGCCGCCGACCATGAACGTCAGTGTGCCGCCATTGGCCGCCGCGATCCCGCCGGAGACGGGCGCGTCTACCATCTCGTACCCTTCGCCATGCGCCAGTTCGACCACCTCGCGCGCAGTGGCGAGATCGATGGTCGAGCAATCGAGGAACAACGCGCCCTTGGGCGCCTTGCCGAAAACTTCCTGCGTATAGACGGCGCGGACGATCCCGCCATTCGGCAGCATGGTGACGACGGCATCAACACCCTCGACCGCATCAGGGACGGTTTCGAACACCGCGCAGCCCTGCTCGGCCGCGCGGGCAAGCGCGTCGCCGGAAAGATCGAAAGCGTTCACGGAATGGCCGGCCTTGACCAGATTGGCAGCCATGCCGCCGCCCATGTTGCCGAGACCGATGAAGGCGATTTTCATGACATTCTCTCCCAATCTCACGGGCACAAGCCCGTCATCCCAGCGAAAGCTGGGACCGCTATCGGTTTACGCGAGGCCAGTTGAGTAGCCGGGCAGCTCCTGAGCGTGCCCGGCCCGCAACGATCCCAGCTTTCGCTGGGATGACTCCAATTGGATATTACCGGCCCTTCCAGACGCCCGGGCGCTTCTCGACGAAGGCGGCCATGCCTTCGGCCTTGTCTTCGGTGGCGGTCAGCACCTGGAACATGCGGCGCTCCATGACGAGGCCGGTGTCCAGCGTCGTCTCGAACGCCAGGTTGACCATTTCCTTGTTCATCATCGCGGCCAACGGCGGCATGCCGGCAATGGCCGCAGCGGCCTTCAGCGCCTCATCCAGCAGTTGATCGAGCGGCACCACGCGGCTGACGAGGCCCGAACGCTCCGCCTCGGCAGCGTCCATCATGCGGCCGGTCAGGCACATGTCCATCGCCTTCGACTTGCCGACCGCACGCGCAAGGCGCTGCGATCCGCCCATGCCCGGCGCGACGCCCAGCTTGATTTCCGGCTGGCCGAACTTCGCATTTTCAGAGGCGATGATGAAGTCCGCCATCATCGCCAGTTCGCAGCCGCCGCCCAGCGCGAAGCCGTTGACGGCCGCGATCCAGGGCTTGCGCGTGGTCTTGACGATCTGCGCCGTCCAGCCGGCGAAGAAGTCCTGCGCATAAAATTCGGCGCTGGCCTTCTCGACCATTTCCTTGATGTCGGCGCCGGCGGCGAATGCCTTCTCGCCCGATCCGGTGATCACCGCGCAGCCCTGCGACTTGTCCGCCTCGAACGCAGCGAAAGCCTCGATCAGATCGGCCAGCACCTGGGAATTCAGCGCGTTCAACGCCTGCGGCCGGTTCAGCGTGATGAGAGTGACGTTGCCCTTCTTCTCGACCAGAATCGTCTCGTAGCTCATCGGATATCCTTCAGGTGTTCGCTTCGATGTTGGCGATCAGCGCGGCAAGATGCGCGGCGCTGGCGTGTTCGTGCGCCTCTTCCTTGGAAGTCAGCGTGTTGTCGTAAGGGATCGGTTCGTCGAACTGATCGGTGGCAAGGTCCCAGAAGCGGCCGTCCACCTGGTTGTAGAAGTGGGTGCCGCCCTTGGTGGCCGTCTTGAAGATGTCCCCGCCGAAATAGTGCTGCACCGCCAGCGCGGTTACCGCGCACTGGTTACGGCAGGGATTCGACGGATCGAACGGATCGGGGATGGAATCGGGACCCCAGGATTTCTTGACGACGTGGTAGAGATCGATCGGCGTCGCAAAAGTCAAAAAGGCCTCCACTCTTCTTCCGGCGCCAGCGGCGCGAAAATCGCATCGAGCATGTCCTCGGTCACGCCTTCCGGCTCGGCCGGCTTCCACTTCGGCGCATGGTCCTTGTCGACGATTACCGCGCGCACGCCCTCGGCAAAGTCGGGCAGGATCAGCACGCGGCAGCCGATGCGGTACTCCATCGCCATGTTCTGCGCGAAAGTGCTCAGCGTCAGTGAGGTAGCAAGCTGCCGCAGCGAGACCTTGCAGGCCTGCGGGCTCTTGGTGCGCAAGGTGGCAAGTTCACGCACGGCCCACTCGCTCTCGTCGCCTTCGAGCGAGGCCAGCACCTGCTCCAGCGTATCGAACGCGAAGTGCTTGCGGATCTGCGCATCGTGCGCGGCGATCTTCGGTTCCGGCGGAGTGACCGACAGCGCAGTGAGCACGGCGCCGATATCATGCCCGGCGGCGATGCGGCGCTTGGCTTCGGGCAGATCCTCGCTCTGAAGGTAATGGGTGGCAAGGCCCGCCCAGAGGCATTCCGCCCCGTCCAGCCGCGCGCCAGTCAGCGCCAGGAACTGGCCCAGCCGCCCTTCCAGGCGCGAAAGATACCAGCCGCCGCCGACGTCCGGGAACAGGCCGATGCCGGTTTCCGGCATGGCGAAGCGGGTGTTCTCGGTCGCCACGCGATAATGCGCGGGCTGCGAGATGCCGACGCCGCCGCCCATGGTGATGCCGTCCATGAAGGCGACCACGGGCTTGGGATATTCGAACAGCTGATGGTTCAGCTGATACTCGGCAAAGAAGAAGCGGCGGCCCGAATGACCGTCATCTTCCAGCGCCGAACGACGCAGCAGGTTGATGTCCCCGCCGGAGCAGAAACCGCGCCCCTCGCTGTGTTCGATCCACACGGCCTTCACGCTGGGATCGTCAGCCCATTCGGCCAGCGAATCGCGCATCGACTCGCACATGCCCAAAGTGAGTGCGTGAATCGCCTTCGGGCGGTTCAGCGCGATCACACCGGCAATGCCTTCGCGGGACGTAAGCAGTTCTTCAGTCAGCAAATCGGTGGTCATGGTCGTCCCCGTTCAGGCTTACTTGAGGAGGTCGCGCCCAATGATCATGCGCATGACCTCGTTGGTGCCTTCAAGGATACGATGGACGCGCAGGTCGCGCCAGAACCGCTCGATCGGATAATCCCTCAGATAGCCGTATCCGCCGAACATCTGGAGCGCCCTGTCGACGACGGAGGAGCCGGTGTCGCTGGCCATCATCTTCGCCATAGCGGCAAAGCGCGTCTTGTCCGGCGCGCCTGCGGTCACCTTCGCGGCGGCGAGGTAGAGCAGCGCGCGGGCGGCTTCCAGTTCGGCCGCCATGTCGGCCAAGCGGAACTGGGTGTTCTGGAATTCGGCGATCGGCTGATCGAACTGCTTGCGGTCCTTCACATAGGCGATCGCTTCATCGAGGCAGCGCTGCGCACCGCCCAGCGAGCAGGCGCCGATGTTCAGGCGCCCACCGTCGAGGCCGGCCATGGCGAACTTGAAACCGTCACCCTCTGCGCCGACGCGGTTCTCGACCGGAATGCGGGCATCCTCGAAGATAACCTGCGCGGTGGGCGAGGCATTCCAGCCCAGCTTCTTTTCGGGCGCGCCGAACGAAACGCCGGGCGTATCCTTGTCCACCACGAAGCAGGAAACGCCGCGCGACTTGTGCTCGCCCGTGCGCGCCATCACCACATAGACGTCGTTGACGCCGCCGCCGGAGATGAACTGCTTGGTGCCGTTGAGGACGTAAGCGTCGCCATCCAGCCGCGCGGTGGTCTTCAGCGCCGCCGCGTCGGAACCCGAGCCGGGCTCGGTCAGGCAGTAGGAGCCGATCTTCTCCATCGTCACCAGATCGGGCAGGTAGCGATCCTTCAACTGCTGATCGCCGAACTTGTCGATCATCCAGGCGACCATGTTGTGGATCGAGATATAGGCGCTGGTCGCCGCGCAGCCGTAGGACATGGCCTCCATGATCAGCGCCGCGTCCAGACGGCCGAGACCGATGCCGCCGTTCTCTTCCGAAACGTAGATCGCGCCGAAGCCCAGTTCGCCCGCAGCCTTCCACACGTCGACCGGATAGTGGTGCTTCTCATCCCACTCGGCCGCGAAGGGCGTGATACGGTCGGCAGTGAACTTGCGCGCCGTTTCCTGGATCGCGAGCTGGTCTTCGGTGAGGCCAAACTGTTCGGTCATAGTGTCCTGCTGCTGTCTGGTGGCGCCTCTAGGGGCACTTCTTATAGGTGAGCGTTCCGGGCGCGGCGTCCGGCCCGGTGTCCTTGCGGACAAGCGTCTTGCCGCCGTCGGGGGTGGAGAGCGCAACGTCAAGGTTCCAGGTCTGCCCTTCGCCCGAAAAGGCGAAATCGGCCGTGATCGCATGATCGGAGGCCGACTTGATGGTGCCGAGCCCGGCGACCGCTTCGTAGAAAGTCAGCCGCTTGGCATCGATCGTCAGCAGGCCCTTGGCATCGCCGGCCGTACTGGTGCAATCCGCATCGACCACGCCCCACCGGCCGCGCAGAGCCTGGGGGATTTCGGTGGGCAGCGGGGCCGGAACGACCTCCGAAGTAGCCTGCGTCACCGGCGTTTCGCTCGTGGCGGTTGCCTCCGGCTGCGGCTGCTTTTGGCAGGCCGCCAAGCCGAGAGCGAGCGCAACGGTAAGGGAAAGCGGGGCAGCTACGGTCCTGATATTCATCATGAAACGTCCTCTTGCACTTCGGGCATTCAACGAGGAACGCCCCTGGCTGCCCCGCTGCTCCTGCCCCGCTGTTCCTGCCCCGCTATATCACCCCATGGTCGGAATGATGAAGGCGCTGTCGCCCGCGCCGCCGTCCGGCCAGCGCTGAGTCACGGTCTTCACCTTGGTCCAGAAGCGGACGCCTTCCATGCCGTACTGGTTGTGATCGCCGAAGGCCGAACGCTTCCAGCCGCCGAAGCTGTGATAGGCGACCGGCACCGGGATCGGCACGTTCACCCCGACCATGCCGACCTGCACGCGGTTCACGAACTCGCGCGCGGCATGGCCGTTGCGGGTGAAGATGGCGACGCCGTTGCCGTACTGGTGCTTGGTGGGAAGCTCCACCGCCTCCTCGAACGTCTTGGCGCGCACGATCTGCAGCACGGGGCCGAAGATCTCTTCCTTGTAGGCACTCATCTCCGGCGTCACATGATCGAACAGCGACGGGCCGACGAAGAAGCCTTCCTCGTACCCCTGAAGCGAGAAGCCGCGACCGTCGACCACCAGTTCCGCGCCCTCGTCGACGCCGGTCTGGATCCAGTTCTCGATCTTCTGCTTGTGCACGGCGGTGACCACCGGGCCGTACTGCGCCTCCGGATCGTTGGAGACGCCCACCTTCAGCTTGTCGATCGCGGCGATCAGCTTTTCGCGCAGGATATCGGCGGTCTCGTCACCCACGGGAACGGCAACCGGCAGCGCCATGCAGCGTTCGCCCGCCGAGCCATAGGCGGCGCCCATGATGTCGTTGACGGCCTGGTCCATGTCCGCATCGGGCATGACGATGGCATGGTTCTTCGCACCGCCCATCGCCTGCACGCGCTTGCCGGCGGCAACGCCGCGCGAATAGACGTAGTGCGCGATGTCGGATGATCCGACGAAGCTGACGGCGGCGATGCCCGGATGATCGAGGATCGCGTCCACCATCACCTTGTCACCGTGCACTACCTGCAGAACGCCCTCGGGCGCGCCGGCTTCGATGAACAGTTCGGCCAGACGGTTCGGCACCGAGGGATCGCGTTCCGACGGCTTGAGGATGAAGGTATTGCCCACCGCGACCGCCGGGGCGAACATCCACATCGGGATCATCGCCGGGAAGTTGAACGGGGTGATGCCCGCGCCCACGCCCAGCGGCGCGCGCAGCGAATAGACGTCGATGCCCGGGCCAGCGCCCTGCGTATATTCGCCCTTCAGCATGTGCGGGATGCCGCAGCAGAATTCCACGACCTCAAGCCCGCGCTGGATGTCGCCCTTGGCGTCGTCCACCACCTTGCCATGCTCGCTCGCCAGCAGTTCGGCGAGGCTCTGCATGTTCTGCTCGATCAGTTCCTTGAACTTGAACAGCACGCGGGCGCGGCGCTGCGGGTTCATGGCCGCCCACTTGGGCTGCACGGCCTGTGCAGTGGCGACCGCACGGTCGAGCAGCGCGGCATCGCCCAGCGGCACTTGCGCCTGCACCGCACCGGTGCTGGGGTTGAAGACGTCGCCGAGACGCGCGGACGGACTGCCGGGTCCGCCGACTACGAAATGGTCAATCAGGCGCATTCCTCATCCTTTCGAAATTCTGTCCTGGGCACGTTCGCGCCCTTAGAAGGGGTAGGTGGTCCCGGTCCGATTTGCAGGCAAGCTGAAAATACGCCATCGATAACTGCACATTTGCAGCCCGAAGGGTGATTTCCCGCAGTGACGATGCCTTACTGATGCCCTCGATCGACTGGAGCGACTATCAGGCCTTCCTAGCCATCGCCCGGGCGGGGCAACTCGCCGCCGCGGCGCGCGCGCTGGGCGTGGACCCCACCACGATGGGCCGCCGCCTGCGCCGGCTGGAGGCCGCGCTGGGCACCCGCCTGTTCGAACAGACCCGCAGCGGGCAGGATCTGACCGAGGCTGGCGAGGCCCTCCTCGCGTCGGTGGAGGCGATGGCCAAGGCCGTCGGTCAGATCAGCGAACAGGCCGCGCACGGCGACGGGCTTTCCGGCACCTTGCGCATCAGCACCTCGGAAGGGTTCGGCTGCTGGTTCCTCGCCCGCCACTTGCCCGCCTTCCAGTCCGCCCACCCGCGCCTTGCCATCGATCTTGTGGCATCGAGCGGCTTCCTCAGCCCCGGCCGACGCGAGGCGGATGTGGCCGTCATGCTCTCGCGCCCGCGCACCGGGCCGTTGGTGGCGCACAAGCTGGCGGACTACACGCTGGCCCTCTATGGCAGCCGCGATTATCTGGAGCGGCACGGCACCCCGCAGCGCCCGGCGGACCTGCTGGAAGGCCACGGCCTCGTCGGCTACATCCCGGACCTGATCTACGCGCCCGAACTGCGCTATCTGGACGAGATCCACGGCGGACTTCGCGCCACGATCCGCTCCCCCAGCATCACCGCCCAGCAGAGCCTGATCGCCAGCGGCGCCGGCCTTGGCGTGCTGCCTTGCTTCATGGCCGATGGCGACGCGCGGCTGGTGCCTGTCCTCCCCGAAAAGCGCATCCTGCGCAGCTTCTGGTTCGTCACGCACCAAGACATCCGCAAGCTGCCCCGGGTAGTCGCCTTCCGGCAGTGGCTTGACGAAACCGTCAGGCACATGGAGGGAGTTCTCACGCCATGATTGGCAAAATTCAGGGACAGACCGCACAGTGACCATCACGACCATCGATCCGGCCGAATTCCGCAAGGTGCTGGGCAGCTACCCCACCGGGGTCTGCGTAATCACCGCGCTGGACGAGGATCGCCCGGCAGGCATGGTGGTGGGATCGTTCACCTCCGTCTCGCTCGATCCGCCGCTGGTGGGCTTCTTTCCCGACCGGCGTTCCACCTCGTGGCCATTGATCGAGAAGGCGGGCCACTTCTGCGTCAACGTGCTGGCCAGCGACCAGGCAGATGTGTGCCGCGCCGTCACCGCCAAGGGCGCGGAGAAGTTCGTGGGCGTGGAATACACCGTGTCCGCGCATAACCTGCCGATCATCGCCAACTCGATCGCCGCCATCGAATGCCGCCTCTATTCGGTGACCGAGGCGGGCGACCACTGGTTCGTGCTGGGCGAAGTGCTGCGCATGGAAACGGTGCGCGAAGACGATCCGATGCTGTTCCACAAGGGCCGCTACGGCGGCTTTGCAGAGCGGATGTGATCCCGTCGTGAAAGACTTTCGCGTCGAACTGCCGGGCGGAACGCTCGCCGGCGTGCGGCGCGAAGGTGCGGGTCAAAGTTCGAGCCAAAGTTCGGGCCAAAGTTCGAGCACGCCGCTGGTACTGGCCCACGGTTTCGGCGGTTCCCGGCACGACTGGGAACGGGTGATAGCCTCCCTGCCCCCGGAACTGCCGTTGATCGCCTACGACGCGCGCGGCTTCGGCGCATCCACTGCTGAGCCGGGCGTTGCCTTCTCTCATGCGGACGACCTGCTCGCCCTGCTCGATGCGCTGGGCGTGGAGCAGGCCGACCTCTGCGGCCTTTCGATGGGCGGCGGAAACGTGCTCCACTTCGCGCTCGACCATCCGGAGCGCGTGCGGCGGCTCATTCTGGTCAGCCCGCTGATGCTTGGCTGGTCGTGGACGAGCGACTGGATCGACCGCTGGAAAGCCATGGGCCGCGCCGCCCGCGCCGGAGACATGGCGACCGCGCGCGAACTCTGGTGGCACCACCCCCTGTTCGACAGCACGCGCGAAATCCCGGAGGCAGCCGCGCATCTGAAAGCCTCGATCGACGCCTTCGCCGGCCACCAGTGGGCACAGGACGACCAGCGCCCCGAATTGCCCGAAGTGGACCGCCTGACCGACCTAGCCACGCCAACCCTGCTGCTCACCGGCGCGCGCGATACGGAAGACTTTCGCCTGATCGCCGAGTTGATTGCAGGGGCCGGACAAAACGTGACGCGCCTTGACCGTGCCGAGGCCGGGCACCTGCTCAACCTTGAAACACCCGACACGCTGGCCCGCGAAATCAAGGCGTTCCTTTCCTAAGGCCGTGTAGCATTTAAGCGAAGGATGCGGAATTGGCCGCCCACCGAACCAACCGTTGGCAGGCTCGAACCCGGCCGACACCCACTAACGGCACGTCCTTTCAATGTCAGGAATAGCCGCTTTGGGAGGCGCCGGAATGGGCCGCCTCGACTCTATCTCAGGTTCTTATTCAGCGTTTGTCGGGCTGCTCCGGCTAGCTTGCAGTCCTTCCTGGTCGCCCGACATTCCTGCTCAAGCATCTCCACAATTCTAAGTTGTTCCCGAAGAACATAATCATCGTGCCGGATGTCCGGGGACCACATGTTTCTCACGAGCGATGGGGAGTTGGCATAACGCAGACGGTCCTGCCCCGCCGAACTGGGTGGAACAACTTGAGCTGGGCGCGGAATTACAAACCCGATCGCAATGCCCACGACAAGGCATGCCGCCGGGATGGCGACTGTTCTCGTGCGGGAAAGGCGCATCATCGGCAGTTCTCCGTCCTTTCCCTGTCACCGGCTATCCGAAAGAGCGAAAGGTTGGCTGCATTTTCCAGAACGGACACGCGATCAACCACATCCACTATGTTGAAGCGTCAAGGCCTGCGATGCGGACGTTCACTGCCAGCTCCCGCCGTGATCCAAACATGCGTCGGTATCGAGTTGCCCCCTGCGTCCACCAGCCATTGGCAGCGGCAGCCATGATCACTATCCCGACTGCGAACCTGGATTTCATCGGCGCAGTGTATCCAAGTCGGGAATGACGGCAATGACGGCGCATCCCGGATTCCCTCTTCCGGATCGAAATCGTGAAAAGCATGTCCCCCATCGACGCGGGAAAGCCTTCGGCCTTCGATCTCACCCCCTGCGCTCGCACGACAACGGGTTCGAATTCGCCGCTTTGGTGGACTTACCTCGCCTTCACTCCGCTTTTCGCAGCGACATGGGTGGTCCCCACAGCGCTTACCTTCCGCGCGACAACGCGGCTGCGTGAGATTTGCGGGTCTGCGGCCGCTGCCCTGCCATAAGGGCTCTCGTTCCAGACGTTGCCCGGCGGGTCGTACCGGCACACCAGATATTCGAACTGCCCGCCTTTCGATACGGCACAGCCAACCGCCGTCGTGCCGGACCAGACCATCTGCGTGTAGTGGCCGACGCGATGGTAATCGTCCTGCCACGAACGCATGCGGCGCAGCGGAACCTTTTCACTCGCCCAGCCCGAAACCATCTCTTCGATGCGATACGCGCCGCGGGTGCCCATCCAGAGGTTCTCACCCTCCGCCCGGTTGGACGAATCGTGGCGGAACACGCCGGATGCCGCCAGCCTGTCCGCCCAATACCCGGCATCGCGGGCCAGTTCGGCGCTCCAGCGCAACGGCGCCGAGCCTACGGCTGCGCGCTCCCGGTTGTGAACGGCGAGCACAACATCCTGAAATTGAGCTTCATTTACGGCCGGCCGGGTGCTGGAGGCAACGACAGCCGCCGCAGCAAGAACGCCAAACAACATTGAAACTCCTTAATTCGCGACCTTGCGGCGCCGCTACAGCCGGAATCCTGTCATTTTTCGGAACGGGTACACCTTACCGCGCAAATCGTTAACATGAGGGCCAATGCGCCATCCGGATCGCCCAAATCCTGCACTCACGAACGGCGGAAAACGGAGATTGCGGCTGAACGGGCGGCCTTCCCGCCTTCAAATGGAAACGCGCGCTTCCTGTCATGGACATTCGGTCGCGTGGCGAGCAGGTTCGTTCTTGCAACCCACGGCTCGATCACTCGGAGATTTCGCGGTGACAACTTTCGCGCACGGCACCGTCCATCAGGCAGGCGAAGACCTGCAAGCCGCCCTGCGTGCCGACCCGGAAATCCTGCTGCTGTGGGAGAGCCTGACGCCGCTCGGCCGGAACGAGTTCATCTGCTGGGTCGATGACGCGAAGCAGGCGAAAACCCGCCAGCGCCGCATCGAGCGAACCCGCGAGGAACTGGTGGAAGGCAAGAAACGGCCTTGTTGCTGGGCCGGCTGCATCCACCGCACGGACAAGGCGCCAAGCCGGTGGCAACAGGCCGTCCTGATCGACAAGCAGAAGAAACAAGAGGCGTAACGGGCGAGGCTGACGCCCTTCACCTTCAGGCCACGACGACAAAAAAGAGGGGCCGGAGAACTTCTCCGGCCCCTCTCCTCAATCGCGTACGTCCGGATCAGAACTTGCCGGAGAACGAGGCGCCGATCACGCGCGGTTCGTTGAACACGGCGGCCATGTAGTTCTCGATCACGCCCTTCAGGTTCTTCTCGTTGGTGATGTTGCGGGCGAAAGCGGCGATCTCGTACTGGCCGCCGGGGGCCGAGTAGCCGATCTTCAGACCGCCTTCGAAGTCACCGTCGGAGTAGAACTCCTTGGTCTTGTAGAGCACGAAGTTGGTGTAGCCCTGGAACATCCAGTCGGTCGCCGCGAACAGCGATCCGCCGTTGCCCAGCGGCACGTCGTAGCGTGCGGTGACGTTGGCGGTGTACTTCGGCGCGTTGGGCAGCGGATTGCCGTCGATCTGCGCGAAGACGCCCTTGCCGGCGATCGTGATCGTCGGATCCTGCACGGTGCAGACCACCACGCCGTTCAGCGCGCAGACCTGTGCGTAGACGTTCTTGTCCTTGATCTCGGTGTGCAGCAGGCTGAGGCCCGCGGTCAGCGTCAGGTTCGGGATCGGGCGCGCTTCCAGTTCGGCTTCCATGCCGTAGGCCTCGGCCTTGTCGGCATTGAACAGCACGCCGTTGCCGTTCACGTCGTTGCCGTTCAGCTGGATGTCCTTCACCCGATAGGCAAAGCCGGACAGATTGAAGCGCACCTTGTTGTCGAACAGCTGGGTCTTGATGCCCGCTTCGCCGGAGAGGATCGTTTCCGAATCCGCCGTGGTGAAGTCCGCATTGAACACGGCCGAGCGGCCCTGAATGGTCGGCCCGCGGAAGCCCGTGGCAACGCGCGCATAGACGCTGACGTCCGGGTTCACCTTGTAGTTCAGGCTGACATCCCAGCTGGGCTTCTCATCCGACAGGCGCACGTAACGGCGGCCGGTGTAGGTCACCGCGCCGGCGGCCGTGTCCGCAGTCTTGATCAGGCGGGTCTTCTTTGTGTCGTTGGTGTAGCGGGCGCCACCGGTCAGCGTCAGACCGTCCACCAGTTCATAGCTGGCCTGCCCGAAGAAGGCCCAGCTGGTGTTGACGTTGCGCAGACGCACCCAGTTGTTGGGATTGTTGGCCGGCGGCGTCAGGAAATAGGCGCGCTGGTAGAAGTCGGTAATGTCGCGCGAATCGAACCACATCGCGCCGACCTGCCACTTGAAGCGGGTGTCGCCATTGCTGGCGAGGCGCAGTTCCTGGGTCAGCTGGTCCAGATCGCGCACATTGCCCTGCGACTGGCCGTAGCCGTTGGGCACGCCATTCACCGGGAAGTTGGTGGCCGCGCCGCCATCGGTATCGCCGCGGCTGTAGCCGGAGGTCGATTCCCACGCGGTGATCGACGTCAGCGTTACCGGGCCGAAATCCATCGCGATGCGGCTGGATGCGCCGTAGGTATCGTAAGCCTGCGGGTTGTTGTGCGCCTCGTCCAGCGCGATCTTGTCGCGCGGCTCGTCGGAAACGTCGTTCGAACCCTTGGTGAAGGCACCGCGATGGAAGATCGTGGAAGTGCCGTCATACTTGCGGGCGTGGATGCTGGTCAGCATCGAGAAACCGCTGCCGGTGGGCGCCAGCAGCAGCTGGACGCGCGCGTCGCGTTCCTCGAAACCGCCCATCGCGTCCTTCTTGGGCGAGACGGTACCGTCGGCGCTGGGGCCGCTGTAGGTATTGTCCACCCAGTCGTCACGGCGCTGGTAGAGCGCGGAAACGCGGATCGCCAACAGGTCCTGGATGATCGGGCCGCCCACGCCGCCATCGAAGGTGGCGGTGTTGTACGAGCCGTAGCTGGCGCTGGCGCGGCCGGTCCAGTGATCGGTGTTGGGCTTGATCGTATCGAACTTGATGATGCCGGCCGTGGTGTTGCGGCCGAACAGCGAACCCTGCGGGCCGCGCAGCACTTCCACCTGGTCCATGTCGAAGACCGGGTTGGACTTCAGCACGACGTGCTCCAGCACGACATCGTCCTGGATGATCGATACCGGCTGCGACGCGCCAAGGTAGAAGTCGATATTGCCAAGGCCGCGAATGTAGAAGCGCGGGAAGATGCGGCCCGTGGTGGTTTCCGCGTAGAGACCCGGAACGCGGCCCGCCAGCGCCAGCGTATCGTCACCCGCCGCCTGGAAATTGCGCAGCTGATCGCCCGATACGACGCCGACCGACACCGGCACGTCCTGCAGGTTTTCGCGGCGGCGCTCCGCCGTCACGACGATATCGCCAAGGCCCTCGGTCGCGGCGGGCGCGGCAGCATCGGCGTCCTGCGCAAGGGCAGCGTCGGCAAAGCCCAGCGAAGCAAGGCCGCAGCCGAGCAGAAGGGCGGGTCGAAGGCAGGAAATGTGTCGCACGGGTGTGTCCCTTTTGGGTTGAGCCGATGGGCGCAGCTAGAAACGGGCGATTACATTTCCGTTACAAGAACTTCACACACCAGCGTACTTAACCTGCGCAACGATGATTTCCGATTCAGCGATGCAATTAAGCAACGCTTTTCACATCCAACATGGATCGAATGACGAATTGGCGGGATTGCGACAAATGCGACGCAATCCCGCCGACAATTTAGAACTTGTAGCTGATCTCCAGCCCATAAGTGCGCGGTTCGCCCACGGCCGCGGCATTGTGACCCAGCGCGGCGGCCAGGGTCATTCCGCCCACGAAATAGGCCTTGTCGGTCAGGTTCTTGACGAAGAGCGCGGCCGAAAAGTCCGACCCCATGATGCCGCTCCAGCCCAGCCGGCCGTTCACGAGCACATAGCCCGGCAGCTTGGTGCCCGGCGCGATCGAATCCGCCGCGTTGGAGAAATACTGCGCGGTCTGCCCATAAAGGTCACCGCGTAGCGAGACTTGCCCCGCGTCCTCACCCACCGGCAGGAACACTTGCGCATAGGCAGTGCCGGAAAACTTCGGCGTATCCCCCACCGGGCCGTAGGAATAGGGCGTGCCGAACAGTTCGATATGGCCGTCCGTGAAAGTCGCCTTGGTGTAGGCGGCCGAACCGCCGATCTCCAGCCAGTCTGCCGGGCGAAGGTTGCCCTGCGCCTCGAAGCCCCAGATGCGTTCGGACGGCACATTGGCCGTCACCGCGATCGAGGAAAGGCCGCCCGGGCCGTCCGGATCGGGGAATTCCACGCGCTGCACGTCCTGCACCCACTGGATGAATACGGCGCTGGCGAAGTTGGCGGCGCGGCCGGCAATTTCGCCTGAGAACTTCACGCCGCCCTCGATATCCTGCGTATGCTCGGAACCGAACAGGTTGCCGCCATCGGTTGCCGTGGCGTTGACCGGCGGCGCGGCGCCGTTGAACCCGCCCGAGCGGAACGAGCCGCGCGTCTTGAGATAGGCGAACCACTCCGGCGTGACCTTGTACTCCAGGCCCACTTCCCAGGACGGGTCGGAGAAGGTCTTCTTCTGGTCCGGCGCCCCGTAAGTATACGTCGCCGCCGGAAGCTGCGCGATCGAGACGCGTTCCCAGGTGTAGCGCAACCCGCCGGTCAGCTTCAGGTCCGGCACCACTTCGTAGGAAACCTGGCCGTAGACGGCGTTGGTCCGGTTGCGCGTGCGGAAGTTGTTGGTGACGTAGCTGGGCGGAATGATCGGCGAGACGTCGAAATAGGTCTGCGGCCAGAGCGTGTCGCTGCGCTGGTTCTGGAAGTAGTAGCCGAAGATATAGTCCAGCTTGCCATCCATCGTATTTCCGACCAGCTGCAGCTCCTCCGACACGGAACGAACCTTGAGCTGGTTGCCGTATTCGCCGGCCGCCGCATTGGCGGTGAGGATCGTGACGAACGGTGCGCCCAGCTGCGGCTGTTCGGACCGGGTCTTGGAATCCGACCAGCCGAAGATGTTGCGCAGCGTCATATCGTCGCCGATCTCGAACTCGGTGGTGTTGGTGACGAACCAATCCTTGCCGTGGTGGCTGGCGCCGCCGGGATGGCGGGTCTTGTAGGGCCCAATGCGGCGCTGTTCGTTCACGTAATCGATCAGGCCCGGCGCATAGGCATCCGGATGGGCGGCGAGATAGGCGGCCCAAGAGCCCGCGCCGGTGATCGCGTCCAGCCCCGGCCCGAACAGCGATCCCGCCCCGCAGGTCAGTGCGAAGCCGTTGTTGGTCTGGCCGCAGGAATAGACGCTATAGGTGTAGGACGCGCCGGTGTTGGTGCCGCGCGTATTGGTATATTGCAGCATCGTGGTGTTGCTGATCGCGTCGGTGGGCTTCACCGTCAGCGTCACGCGCCCGCTGTCGCGGCGGATGTCGCCCAGCCGCTCATCGTTGAGCAAGTTGCGGATGTAACCGTCCTTGCGGATCACGTTGAAGGCGCCGCGCAGCAGGATCTTGTCCGCCAGCAGCGGCACGTTCAGCATGCCCTCGCCTTCCCACATGCTCAAATTGCCGACGCGGCCGGTAAGCGCGGCCTCCAGCTTGTCGCTGGGCTTGGCGGTATTGTAGAGCACCGCGCCGCCGGTGGCATTGCGGCCGAACAGCGTGCCCTGCGGGCCTTTCAGCACCTGCACGTTCTCAAGATCGTAGAACGAGGAAGCGCTGTTGATCGTCAGCGGCACTTCGTTGAGGTAGGCGATCACCGCCGAGGGCGATCCGGAGAAAGTATCCGCCGTCTGCCCACGGATCGAATAGGTCAGCGAGTTGTTGCCCTGCGTCTGGCGGATCGTCAGGCCCGGAGCGATGCGCTGGAGATCGGAATCGGTCTTCACCCCCCGCTCGACCAGATCGGTGGCATTGAGCGCGGTGATCGCCCCCGGCACGGTGGACAGGCTCTCGTCCCGCCGCCGCGCGGTGACAACGATATCGCCTTCGTGGATGATGACGCCGCCCGATGGGGCCGCCTGCTGCGATTGTGCATAAGCGCCATTCGCGCCCGACAGCACGGTGCCGACCGCCAGCGCGGCCTTCAGCCAGTTCCTCATGTTCCCTCTCCTCCCCGGAAGCGGCACACCACCGCTTCAAAGCCTTGGCCCCGTATTCGGGGTCTCTCAGAGTTCATTTGAAAATCCGGCGCGGCCGGATTTTACGGCACCAGCCCTCTCCCCCACCCGACCACCCATGAGCATACCCTGTCGGGTGGTCGGGTGGGGGAGAGGGCTGGTGCCGCGCCGAAAATGCCCAAAGGCATTTTCAACCAACTCTTAGCCTTCCACGCGCTCCATCGCCGCGAATGCCGCCGCGCGAGCGTCGAAAATCTGCTCCAGATGGTTGACCGGATCGCCCACGGTCACCCCGCCTTCCACCGGGATCACCGCGCCGGTCATGTGGCGCGAGCGGTCGCTGGCAAGGAACAGCGCCACTTGCGCCACGTCCTCCGGCTCGCCCCGCCGCTTGATCAGCTGGTTGGAGAGGTAGACGGCATTCACGCCCTCCTCGATCCGCGTCGCCAACCCGGAATCGGCGCCTTTCTCCCCGAACGACGACAGTTCGGTGCGCACATGGCCGGGCACGATGCAGTTCACGCGGATGCCATGCCGCGCAAGGTCGATGGCGGAAGACTTGGAGAACTGCACCAGCGCCGCCTTCGACGCGCGATAGGTCATCATCGCATGGCCCGCGAGCGTGCCCGCGATCGAGGCGTTGTTGAGGATCACGCCACCTTTTCCAGACTTCGCCATGATCCGCGCGGCATTGCGCGTGCCCAACATCGGGCCAAGCACGTTGACGCGCATCACCCGATCGAAATCCTCCAGCGTATCGTCTAGAAAGCTGGGAAACGCGCCGCAGGACATGCCCGCATTGTTGAACAGCACGTCGATACCGCCGAAGCGCGAGACGGCGAGGTCGATCATCGCCTCCACCGCCGCCGGATCGGATACGTCGGTGCGCTGATAGACCGCCGAAGCGCCCAGCCGCTGCGCCAGCGCCTCGCCCGCCTCGTCGGCGATATCGGCGATGACGACCTTGGCCCCCTCCCCCACGAACAGTTCCACGGTGGCGCGGCCGATGCCGCTCGCCCCGCCGGTGATGACGGCGACTTTGCCTGCGAGTTCATTAGCCATCAGCGTGCCTCGAAAGTGATCGGCAGCGACTCGATGGTGCGCGTGGCGACGGTGGGCGTGTAGCGGATCGCGCTTTCGGGAATGGCCAGCTTCAGGTTCTTCATCTGCCGGGAAATCTCCCGCGCGGCCACCTTCACTTCCATGCGTGCCAGCGCCAGGCCGACGCAGCGGTGCGGACCGCCGCCGAAGGCGACATGGCGGCCGAGATTGGCCCGCGTAATGTCGAACTTGCGCGGTTCCGGGAACACCGTCTCATCATCGTTGCCCGACCCGTAGACCAGCAACATGTGCGCGTGCGCCGGGATCGTGGTGCCGTTCACGGTGACTTCGCGCGTGGTCATGCGGCTGAGCGCGCGGACGGGCGGTTCGGCCCGCAGATGCTCCTCGATGAAGCGATTGAGCTGGCGGTCGTCGTCCACCACGCTCTCCAGCAGTTCGGCCATGCCGGGTCTTGTGGTCAGCACGTAGAACAAGTTGCCGATCGCGGTCGCCGTGGTGTCGTTCCCCGCGATCAGCGTCGCCCGCACCAGCGAGACGGCTTCGGCAAAGTTCAGCTTCTCCTTGCTGCCGTCCTCATTGGTGACTTCCGCGTTGACGAGGTCGGAGATCATGTCTTCCGACGGGTTCGCTTCCCGCTCTTTCATCTTCCCAATCAGGTATTGCTGCAATTCGGCGATCTGCGCGGCATTGGCCAGCATCGTCTCGCGGCTCTGCATCGCGCCGATCTGCGCGGTTACCGCGACCGACCAGCGCGAGATCTTCTCCTCCATGCCCTGGTCGAGCCCGAGCTGCTCCACGATCACGCGGATGGTCAGCGGGATGGCGATGTCCTTCACCGCATCGCACTCGCCCTCCCCGCGCGCGACGACGCCGGCAATCACATCGCGCACGACTTCGGTGATGCGCGGCTCCAGTTCCTTCACGCGGTGTGCAGTGAATGCCTGCTCCATCAAGCGGCGGATGCGCGTGTGATAGGGCGGATCGGACATGATCGCGTCGGGGAAATAGCCGCCGCCATGTTCCTCAAGATAGGCCTGGAACTCCTCACGCATGCCGCGCGCCTGTTGTTCCGAATAGCCGTGCTTGACCGAGAAAGTGACCGGATCGGACTGGATCTTCGAGATATCCTCATGCCGCGTCACCAGCCAGGAGCCGAGCCGCTCGTCATAGTGGATCGGATCGCCATGGCGCATCGCGCGGTAGAACTGGTTGGGCTGCGCCTGGATCGCGGTATCGGCCAGTGAACCGCTGTCGAGCAGCGCCTGCTCCTCCGCTGTCAGTTCCTTGCGCTCACTGACGCGATCTTCGGTTGCCCCAATTTGCGTTGACGTTGCCATCTACCTGTCCCGTGAATTGATGCGGCGATCCGCGCCGCCTCTTGTCATCTTCTATGGACCGGGTGGCGACAGCCAGCCATGCCCGCCCTCGAACCCAGGCTTGCCCCGAAGGGAAGATAGTTCGTTTGAAAATCCGGCGCCGCCGGATTTTGCGGCACCGGCCCACGCCCCCACCCGACCTCCCACGAAGTGTACCCTGTTGGGAGGTCGGGTGGGGGCGTGGGCCGGTGCCGCACGAAAATGCGCTTTCGGCGCATTTTCAAAACCATCACACTCTCAGTAGCCGGAAGCAGGCGCCACGGTCACTTCCAGCCCGTCCAGATCGTCGCTCATCTTGATCTGGCAGCCCAACCGGCTGGTGTCCTTCATGACGTCCGCCACCATGTCGAGCATGGCGAATTCGACATCATCGGGCTCGCCCACTTCGCTCCACCAGTCCTGCGCGACATAGACGTGGCAGGTGGCGCAGGCGCAGCCACCGCCGCAATCGCCCATGATCCCAGTGACCCCGCGCGCACGACCCAGCTCCATCAGGCTGACGCCCGCATCCACATCGGAAAATTCGTGCTTCACGCCGTCGATGTCGGTCATGGTGACATGAAGGTTGCCCATAAATCCGGCCCGGTCCTCTTCGTTTGATTTTCACCGGTGATGCCGCAGCCCCGAGCCCGCGCAAAGCGCTCCCCATGCCCTGCGACTTGCCCCTGCGGGAAAACCGCCACCACGAAGCGGGGCGGCGTTCCGGTACAGGACAAGCCCTCTGCCCGGCCCGTCATTTGCCGCGCCCGCCGCCGCTCCTAACCTGCAAAACGACAGCCGCGAGGATACGCGCGGCCAGCAGGAGAAAAAACGTGGGACGGACACTGATCCAGAACGCCACGATATTCGACGGGACAGGAAAGGCCGCGATCAAGGGGGACCTCGTTATCGAGGGCAACCGCGTGATGTCGGTCGGCCAACCCACGACCGCACGGCCCGATGACGTGGTGATCGACGGCACCGGCCAGTTCTGCATGCCCGGCATGGTCGAAGGCCACGCGCACCTCTCTTTCGAGAACGTCTGCGCGACCGAGGACCTGATCACCCCCTGCCCCGAAACCCAGGTGTTCACCGCCGCGCGCGGGGCCAAGGCGTTGATCGAGGCGGGATTCACTTCTGCCTACGGCGCTTCCGAAGCCAAGCTGAAACTCGCCGTCGCCGTGCGGGACGAAGTGAACGCCGGCCGCATTCCCGGCCCGCGCATCCGTGCCGGCGGCCTGGAAATCTCCGTCACCGGCGCGATGGGGGACGAAAGCAAGCTGCACAATCCGAGGCAAGGCCCCTCCGCCATCGTCGACGGCGTGGAGGAGATGCGCAAGACCGTTCGCCTCCACTGCCGCGAGGGGATCGACAACGTGAAGCTCGATGTCTCGGGCGACCCATTCTATCCCGGCACCCCTGGCCACACGACGCCGATGACGTTCGAGGAAGTGCGCGTCGCCGCCGAGACCGCCCATGCCTATGGCCGCAAGATCAACGCCCACACGCGCTCGATCGAAGGCTCCAAGCACTGCGTCCGCGCGGGCGTGGACGGCCTGTTCCACTGCGAATACGCGGACGAGGAACTGCTGGACATGATGGAGGAAGCGCGGGACCGCATCTTCGTGGTGCCCACCGTCGGCCTCTTCGCGCAGATCATGGCGGGTGAGGCTTCGGCGCACGGCCTTTCGCCCGAAGTCGGCGGGTACATGAACATCCCGGACCTGCTGGAAAACTCGCTGAAGACGCACACCGAACTGCGCAAGCGCGGCATCCGCCACCTGATCGGCGGCGACTACGGTTTCGGCTGGAGCCCGCAAGGCACGCAGGGCCGCGACCTCAAATCCTTCGTCGATTTCTACGGCTACAGCCCTGCAGAGGCGCTGGTCTGCGCCACCCGCAACGGCGGCCTCGCCATGGGATACGGCGGCGAACTCGGCACTTTGCAGCCGGGCAAGCTGGCCGACCTGATCCTGATCGACGGCGATCCGATCGCCGACATTTCCATCCTCGCCGGGCCGGAAAAGGTCTCCTTCGTGATGAAGGACGGCGTGGTCCAGAAAATCAGCCCCGCCCTCGCCGTACGCGCGAATACGCCGACGCTCGAAGCGGCGGAATAAGGAGCCTCAGAATGAACGTCGCCACCGGAACGCTGAAGCCCGGCGAAGCCCGCTGCCCCGCCGAATCCACGCAGGACATCATCGCCGCGGACCGCAATGCCGCCCCCGCCTGGGCCGCCAGCGAAAGCTATCACTACCTCGGCAGCGAGGACGTTTCCAAGGAACGCTACACCGATCCCGCCTTCGCCAAGGGCGAGTTCCAGCGGATGTGGACGCGCACCTGGCAGATGGCCTGCCGTGAGGATCACATTCCCGAAGTGGGCGACTATTACGTCTACGACATCGGCCAGTACTCGTTCGTCGTCACGCGTTGTGATGACGACGAAATCCGCGCCTACTTCAACGCCTGCCTCCATCGCGGCACCAAACTTAAGCCTTCCGGTACCGCCGGCTTCGCCGCGAACCTCAAGTGCCCATTCCACGGTTGGACCTGGAACCTCGACGGGTCGCTGAAGGAAATCCCCGAAAAGTGGGACTTCGCGCATACAGCCACCCGGAAGATGTGCCTGCCCGAAGCGCGGGTGGAAAGGCTGGGCGGCTTCGTCTGGGTCAACATGGACCCCGCCGCGCCCAGCCTTGAGGACTACCTCGGCGCAGAGGCGCTGGCCCATCTCAAGGCGTGGAAGCTGGAGGACCGCTACATCTACCTCCATGTCCAGAAGAGCTATCCGGCCAACTGGAAGCTGACGATGGAAGCCTTCATGGAGGCCTATCACGTCGGCGACACCCACCCGCAAGTCGCACCCGCCAATGGCGACGTGAACTCGCAATACGACGTCTATGGCGATCACGTGGACCGCTTCATCTCCACGCTGGGCGTGGTCAGCCCCAAGCTGCGCGACAAGTACAGCGAGGCGGACATCATCGCCAACTTCACGCTGGGCGACAGTTCCTCGCTCGGCGGCAGCAAGCCCGAGCTGAAGGCGGGCGAGCGCGCGCGGCAGGTGATGGCGGACATGTTCCGCGATATGTTCGAGACGGCGACGAACACCGATCTCAGCCACGTTTCGGACACCGAACTGCTGGATACCTACAGCTACACGTTCTTCCCGAACCTGTTCCTGTTTCCCGGCATCTCGCTGCCGATGATCTACCGCTTCCGCCCAGACGCGCGCGACCATCGCCGCACGATCTACGAAGTGATGTTCATGCGCCCCAAGCCCAAGGACGGCAGCGAGGTGGAAACGGCGGAAGTCGAAATCCTGCAAGACCACCAATCCTTCGCGGAGGCGCAGGGCATGGATCCCAGCTTCGGCCATATCCTCGATCAGGATACCGACAACCTCTACGCCCAGCAGGAAGGGCTGGAAGCCAGCGCCAAGCCGGGCCTGACCCTGGGCGACTATCAAGAAGTGCGCGTGCGCCACTTCGAACAGACCATCGACAAGTACATGGCGATGCCGCCCTATCATCCCGACGTCCAGGCGCTCCAGCGCTGATGACGTTCTCGCTTGCAGGTCGCACCGTTTTCGTGGCCGGCGCCTCCTCCGGGATCGGCGCCGGCTTCGCACGCGCCATTGCCGCCGCCGGGGGCCGCGTCGTGCTGGGCGCGCGGCGGCTGGATCGCTGCCAGGCGCTTGCCGCCGAACTGGGTAACGCGCTGGCCGTCGAACTCGACGTCACCAGCGAGGCATCTGTCGGTGCCGCTTTCGACGCAGCGGAGGCACAGTTCGGAACGATCGACGGCGTGATCTGCAACGCCGGCGTCGGCACCGGGGGCCGCTCTACCGACGTGCCTGAAGAAGGCCTGCGCCGCGTGCTCGACACCAACCTGCTCGGCGCGATGCTGGTTGCCCGCGAAGGCGCGCGGCGGCTGATCGCCGGGGGGAGCCGCGAGCATGGACGGGGCCGCGTGGTGCTGATCGGTTCGATCACTGCGCAGCAGAACGGCACCGGCGATGCCATGTATGCCGCCACCAAGGCAGGCCTCGCTCACCTCGGCCGGCAACTGGCGCGCGACTGGGTGCGGCAGGGGATCAACGTCAACACCATCCAGCCCGGCTGGATCGCCACCGAAATCAACACGGACTGGTTCGCCAGCGAGCGCGGACAGGCCGACATCGCCGCCCTGAACCGCCGCCGCCTGCTCGATGCCGAGGCGCTGACGCCCATGCTGCTCTACCTGCTTTCCGATGCCTCCGCGCAAGTGACCGGGGCGACCTTCACCATCGACGATGGGCAGTCCTTATGACGAGTAGAGGCGCCCTCGAAGGGCTGACCGTGATCGAAACCGCCGAGCGGGTCAGCGGCGAATATACCGGAAAGCTGCTGGCCGATCTTGGCGCCGAGGTCATCAAAGTCGAGCGCCCCGGCGGCGCCCCCACCCGCGCCATGGGACCGTTCGCGGCGGAGGAATCTACGCTGTTCGCGTACCTCAGCACCAACAAGAAGTCGGTCGTGCTCAACCTTGCCGACGCCGCCGACCGCGCGGTGCTGGACCGCCTGCTCGCCCGCGCCCATGCGCTGATCGACGATCACGACGCCGGGTGGTGCCGGGCCATGGGCCTGACGCCCGAAATGGTCGCCGCCGCGTATCCGAAGCTGGTCCACACGCTGGTCACACCATTCGGCCAGAGCGCGCCGGCCGAGTGGCAGGGCGCCCGCCCGATCAATGTCATCGCCGCTGGCGGCTGGGCCTATCACAGCCCCAGCGAAACACCCGCCGACAAGCCTCCGCTGAAAGGCGCGGGCCGCTTCCTGTCCGACTACGAGGCCGGGATCGATGCCGCGCTGGCCACCATGGCCTCGCTGCTGCGCCTGCGCCGCACGGGGCAAGGGCAGTTCGTCGATCTCTCCGAAGTCGAAGTGCAACTGAACCGCATCGACTGCGTGCTCGACCGTATGCTCGCGGGCGAGGCCGAACCCAGCGACGCGCGCACCGCCTACGACATGGGCGGCCCCGGCACCTCCTTCGCCTGCCGCGACGGCCACGTCTTCCTGCTGATGACCACGAAAGCGCACTGGAAAGGCCTCTGCGCGCTGATGGGCGATCCGGCCTGGGCAGACGAACTGCGCGAGGACTGGCTGGAGTTCGACTGCACTCCGCCGAACGTCGCCAGGTTCCGCGAACACTTCTCGACGTGGATCGCGCAGCAGGACAAGCACCCGATTACCGAGGCCGCGCAGAAAGCCGGTGTCGCCATGGTCCCGGTGCAGACTGCAGAGGACCTGCCGCGCCACGAACAGTTCGCCCATCGCGGGTTCTTCCAGCAGGCGATGCATCCGGCATTCGGCGCGGTGTCCTACCCGACTGCCGCCTATCGTATGAGCGCGACGCCGGCCTCGGTGCGCAAGCCCGCGCCCGGCCTCGGCGCCGATCAGGAGGCCGCCGCATGAGCGCGAGCACCAGTTCCTCCCCTGCAAGGGGAGGTGGCAGCCCGCCAGGGCTGACGGAGGGGTGTCAGGCTTTCGGCGAGGCACCCGGCCGAGAGGCGGACACCCCTCCACCACCGCTACGCGGCGGTCCCCCTCCCCTTGCAGGGGAGGATAAGCGCGCACTCCCCCACCGCACCGGCCCGCTCGCCGGCGTCCGCGTGGTCGAACTCACCAAAGTCTGGGCTGGCCCTTACGCGGGCAAGCTGCTCGCCCACCTCGGCGCGGAAGTGATCAAGATCGAATCCCGCTCCAACCTCGACGAAATGCGCGCCTATGGCGGCGTGGACATCGACGCGGCGCCCTATTTCCTCTCGATCAACCAGGAAATCCTCTCGGTTCAGGTCAACATGAAGACCACCGAGGGGCTCGACCTCGTGAAGCGCATGATCGCCAGCGCCGATATCCTGATCGACAACATCCGCCCCGGCGCAATGGAGCGGTCCGGCCTCGATTACGAAAGCCTCAAGGCGATCAAGCCGGACCTGATCCAGTGCGCGATCAAGATGTGGGGCACCAACGGGCCGCTGGGCTATCAGACCGGCTACGCCCCCTGCTTCGCGGCGCTCTCGGGCCTCACCGCGCTGGTCGGGCATGAGGGCGAGACGCCGAAGGGCATGAACATCCGCTATGGCGATTCCACGGCCGGCGCCCTCGCCGCGCTGGCCTGCGTGGCGGCGCTCCACCACCGCGAGAGCACCGGAGAAGGCCAGTTCATCGACCTGTCGGCCGTGGAAGCGATGACCAGCCTGGTGGGAGACAGCCTCTTCGCCGCCAGCGTGACGGGAGTCGTTCCGCAAGCCGATGGCAACTTCCATCCGGAGATGTGTCCGCACGGCTTCTACGCCTGCTCGGACGAAGGCTGGACAAGTATCGCCGTGGCGAACGAGGCAGAATGGCGCGCCCTCTGCCACGGTCTCGACGCCCCTGCCCTTGCCGCCGATCCGCGCTTTGCCAGCCTCTCGGAACGGCTGGCCCATCGCCACGAACTCGACGCCGAACTCGCAGCGATCACCCGCTCGCACGATGCCGCAGACCTTGCCGAAAAGCTCAGAAATGCGGGCGTTCCCGCATTCAAGGCGATGAGTTCGATGGACCTCTGCTCGGACGCCTTCCTCTGGCAGCGCGAGGCGTTCCGGATGGTCAGCGACCATCGCAATGGCACTCGCCCGATCATCGGTCCGTCATGGCGGATCAGCCCCGACGGCCCCACCGTCGAACGCGGCGCTCCGCTGCTTGGGGAGCACAACAGCTACGTCTATCGCGAGCTTCTGGGCTTGTCCGAAAGCGAAATGGACGATCTGATCGCGCGCAAGGTGATCGACTGAAATCGATCCAACACCACGCGGGAGGGATCCAATGAAACTCGCATTCGCGATGCCGCACATGCTGGAACTAAAGGCGACGATGCAGCCCTGGGAGACCGCCGTAACCGGCGCCGACCAGACCGCGCTCGCCAAATGGGCGGAAAAGCTGGGCTTCGAGATGATCGCGGTGCCCGAGCATCACGTGATCCCCAAGGCCCATGTCGATCTCTCCGGCCCGTTCTACTTCAACGCCTACACCGCGATGAGCCACTTCGCCGGCGCGACCGAGCGTGTGCGGGTCAACTCCTGCATTGCCATCCTCCCAGCGCAGCATCCGATCGTCACGGCCAAGGCGCTGGCGACGATGGACTGGCTCTCCTCCGGCCGCGTGACGATCACTTTCGCGGTCGGCTGGCTGGAGGAGGAATTCGCCCTGCTCGGCATCCCGTTCCACGAACGCGGGGCCATGGCAGACGAGTACATCCAGGCCATCCTCGCGCTCTGGACTCAGGAAAACCCGGAGTTCGAGGGCAAGTACGTCTCCTTCCGCGATGTCGCTTTCGAACCCAAGCCGGTGCAGAAACCGCATATCCCGGTGTGGTTCGGTGGCGACGCCGACGCCGTGCTGAAGCGCACCGCGCGCCATGCGCAAGGCTGGTGGCCGTTCCTCACCAAGCCGGAGACGATCCCACAGCGGCTGGACTTCATCCGCTCCCAGCCCGACTACAACGGGCAGCTCTCGGACGTATTCTACGGCATTTCCACCGCCCGCGTCGGCGAGGGGCACAAGGTGCTGGATGCCGATCCCCGCGCCCGCCCCGGCCAGTCGAAAGAGGAACTGATCGCCCGCCTCGGCGAACTGGCGGACCTTGGCGTTACCTGGAGTTCGATCCCGATTCCGCCGCTTTCCGGCATCGAGGCCTATCGCGATTACACCCAGTGGATCGCCGAGGAGATCATGCCCGCCGTGTCGTGAAACGCCCATTGAAGCGCCGTCACGATCAATCCCGCCCCCGCCTTGACGCGAGAGCGCCTGCGCCGGACTTCTCATCCCAACGAATTGGGAGAGATACGATGAATCCACCGCGGCCAAGGCCGAAGCTGGACCAGGAGAACACCGCGTTCTGGACGGGCGGCAGCGAAGGCAAGCTGAACATCGTGAAGTGCGGCGATTGCGGTGAGTTCACGCATCCCCCGCGTCTGCTTTGCCGCCATTGCCAGTCCGAAAACATTGCGCCCCACGCGGTGCCCGGCACCGGCACGATCGACAGCTTCACGGTGAACCACCAGCCCTGGGCCAAGGATCTGGAAGTGCCCTACGTGATCGCCCGCGTGAAACTGGACGGCGCGCCGGGGGTCTACCTGACCACCAACATCGTGAACTGCCCCGTCGACGCCGTCGATTTCGAGGACAAGGTCCGCGTCGTGTTCGAAGAGCAGGACGGCATTTTCTACCCCCTCTTCGAAAAGGCGGACTGATCCGATGGCCAGCAAGGAAGCCTATATCACCGGCCTCGGCCAGTCCGAAGTCGGCGTGCGCCTGCCGCGCCATCCGCTGCTGCTGACGGTCGATGCCGTGCGCGAGGCGCTGGACGACGCGGGGCTAACGCTCTCGCAGATCGACGGCGTGTTCACTTACCCCGGCAAGATGAACGGCTACACCGCCTTCTCCCCCGTCAGCAGCGACGATCTGATCGAAGTGCTGGGCATCAAGTCCAAATGGCACCTCGGCGCTGCCGAACAACCCGCCCAGCTTGCCGCCATCGGCGCGGCGGTGATGGCGGTGAAGCAGGGCCTCGTCCGCCACGCGATCTGTTTCCGCACCGTGTACGAGGCCGGCGGCATGGCCGATCCGGGCACGTATATGTCCGGCGCACGGCAGGATACCGTCACTGGCTCCTCGCAGTGGACCAGCCCGTTCTGGGCCACCTCCGCCGCCTGCTGGACCGCGCAATACGCGGCACGGCACATGCATCGCTATGGCCTGACGCGCGAACAGCTTGGCCAGATCGCCATCAACGGATCGAAGAACGCCATGCGCAACCCGCGCGCAAGGGCGATCACCAAGGAAGAGCTGACGCTGGACAAGTACATGTCCGCAAGAATGATCACCACGCCGCTGTGCCTCTACGATTGCGACCGCTTCTCCGATGCCTCCACCGTGGTGATCGTCTCGGCCGGAGATGCGCTGGGCGACGTCAAAACCACGCCTGTGCGCGTGGCCGCCATGTCCGGATCGGTCGATCGCTACTCGTGGGATCAGGTCGAATGGCCCGCCGCCTATGAGACCGGCGCGGACCTCTGGACCCGCACCGATTACGCAGTGAAGGACGTGGACACCGCCCAGTTCTACGACGGTTTCGCGTTCCTACCGATCACCTGGCTGGAAGGCCTGGGCTTCTGCGAGAAAGGCGAAGGCGGCAAGTTCATCGAGGGCGGCACGCGGATCGCGCTGGATGGCGAACTGCCGCTCAATACCTTCGGCGGCCAGCTTGGCGCCGGGCGCCTGCACGGCTTCGGCTTCGCGCATGAGGCGGTGAACCAGCTTCGCGGCACAGCCACCGGGCGGCAGATCGCAGGCGATCCGAAGGTGGCGGTGGCGACTTCGGGCGGCGGCCCGATGGCGGCGGCGCTGCTGTTGGCGCGGGATTGATCGACCTTCCGGCCTCGCAGGCTCTCCTCCTGCGAGGCCGGGGGATTTCGAGTTTCGCCGCGACCTCAGCCGGGTGGCTTCTCCCATCGGGCGGCCACTGGCCTGCAACAAATAACCTCGTCGCCCCCGCGCAGGCGGGGATCCCGCTTCTTCTTCGCTCCATAGCGCTGTGGCTCAAGAAAGCGGGGCCCCCGCCTGCGCGGGGGCGACGGGTTTGTTGTTCGGAGACGAATGTGTCGGCTAGCAATGCGCGCCAGACAGAGACGATGACCGCCTCTAAACCACCTCAAGCCGCCGTCGAAACCGCAACCGTCTCCGCCATCTTGCGCGGCGCGCGGTGGCGCTTCAGGCCGATCAGCGGACGCAGCGGACCGATCTCTCGGCCGACGAGGTAGAATATCCACGATCCCGCCGCCACGGTGAAGCACAGCGTCAGGAATTCCGGCAGCGCGGTCAGGCCCATGTCGCGGATGGCATAGCTGACGAAGACCATCACCGTCTGGTGCGCGATGTAGATCGGGAACACCGCCTCCACCAAAGTGGCGCGCCACTTGTTGTCGAAGTTCCAGTAGCGATCGGCAATGCCGAACAGCGCGATCACCGTGCCCCAGCACTGGACCGACTTGGCGAACGAAAGCGGCTGCTCCCACTCGGCCGGGGTCGGCGTGTTGCCGGGCCAGAGCAACGTATCGCCGATCACCCAGGCATAGCCCAGCACGCCCAGCACCAGCGCCGCCTTCCACTGCTTCGCGATCGCCTGGCGCATCGGCTCGGACCCGCGTAGCAGGAAGCCGTAGAGGAACATGCCGAAGTAATGAAGGTGCGCCGCGCGGTCCACGAACAGGCTGTGGATGTCCGTCCAACCATCGTAGAACATGCGGATGCCGAAGATCAGCACGATGCCCAGCGGCAGCATCAACGGGCCGAACAGCAGCTTTTCCGCCTTTTCCCGCATCCACGCCCGCCACGCATCGGGCAGGAACATCAGCCCCGTGCAAAGCACCAGCGTGTAGACGAGGAGGTAGATGACGAACCATAAGTGCATGGTCGCCGGCAGGTCTTCGTAGCCAACCTTGCGGAAGCTGAAGGCGTCATGGAACAGGAAGTAGCCGTAGCCGTGCTCGTAGCCGCTGTTGATCAGCCCCATGTAGGGCTGCGGCGGCACCACGACCGTCAGGCCGAACAGCAGCGGAATGCCAAGGCGCAACAAGCGGCTTTTCAGGAAGACGCGGTTGTTGCCATCCTTCTTCAGCAGCGCCGCGCTGGCATAGCCGGAAATCGCGAATAGCAGCGCCAGACGCCAGGCGCTGAGGCCCAGCAGCGGGATTTCCGCCCAGCCCACCACACCGCGCGTGGGGGTCTGGAAACCCCACGGCGTGAACGAAAAACCGACATGGTAGAAGATCAGCAGGACGAAGGCGCCAACGCGCAGCCAATCCATTCCATAGTGGCGTTGCGACGGGGCGGGCTTCATCATACTCCAGTGGGAAGGGGCGGTTCCACACAGCGGGAACGCAGCTCACAAAGCATTCATGCTGGCGCCCACTTAGGGATTTCCGCGCTTTTCCGCAATGACGGGGTTGTATCATTCCGTCGCGTTTGCCGCGCGGCCTCGCCCGGACGGTGCAATCGCGGGACGGAATCCGATCAATCCGAAACGGATCGAACTGATCTTGGGATGGCGCCCGACCACCGCCATCATGGCCGCATGACGCCGCTCACTCCACGCCCGACGATGGACGATGTCGCCCGGATTGCCGGCGTTTCGAAGAAGACGATCAGCCGCTTCATCAACAATTCGCCCGACGTCAGCGCGGCGATGCGCGCCCGGGTGGAGGCGGCGATCGCGCAGCTTGGCTTCGTGCCCAATGCCCAGGCCCGCGCGCTGGCGCTGCGACGCAGCTTCCTTGTCGCGCTGGTTCATGACGGATCGGATCGCGGCGTCAGGGAAGCGGTGGAAACCGGCATGCTGCGCGCGATGGAGGGCAGCGAACTGGCGCTGGTGTTGCTTCCGCTTCGACGCGGCGGAACGGCGGAATTACGCGCCTTTCTGGACCGCCATGCGCCGGCCGGGGTGGTGCTGTTGCCGCCGCTGTCCGAACGCGGGGATCTTGCCGCGGTGTGCGACGCGGCGGGCACGCGGTGCATCCGGCTTGGCCATGATGGTGGCGATTCGGCGGCGGATGGCACCGCGCGCACGGCCATGGCCGATCTCGTCCGCTGGCTGCTGGACAACGGCCATCGCCGGATCGGCCTGATCGGCGGTCCGGAGGACTCCCGCGCCGCCCGGCAACGCGAACTGGGCTATCAGGACGCGCTAGCCTCACGCGGGCTGAACCGCGGGCCATGGTTGGTCGCGTCCGGAGACAATTCCTTCACCTCCGGCATGGAGGCGGCATGCCTGCTGCTGGAACTGAGCCCGCGCCCCACCGCCATCGTCGCCTGCAATGACGAGATGGCCGCAGGCGCGCTTGCCGCCGCCGCCGGAATGGGGATCGCGGTGCCCGGCGCACTCTCGGTCGCCGGGTTCGACGATACGCCGCTGGCGACGATGACCGTGCCGCCCCTCGCATCGGTTCACGTGCCATGGGACCGGCTGGGGCATGACGCGGTAATGCGGCTGGCCGGCGCCGCCTCTGCCCCGTCGCCGGAAACCGTGGCGCAGGCGAGGCCGGTCCTGCGCGCATCGGTGGCGCCGATCGGCGAAGCCGCGCGGGCGGACCTCGCCGCCCAAGCGGCTATCCCGCGCTGACGGTTCCCTTGCCGGCGCGCAATTCCTCCAGCGTGAAGCCATTCGCCGGCATGCACTGCTGCACTTCGATCACATTGCCCTCAGGATCGTAGCCATAGAGCGTGCGGACGTGGCCCACGTCCACGAAGTCGCGGTCGTTGAAGGTCATGCCGCAGGCTTTGAGATGGACGATGTCGCTTTCGATATCGGTCACATCGATGCACATGTGGGTGTAGCCGCGATCGTTGGGGCGCAAAGGCCGCTCTATATCCGATGGCGGCGCGGAATATTCGAACAGTTCCAGATAGCATTGCCCCGCGCGCAGCATCACGCCTTTCGCGGCGGAGCCGGGCACGTCCACGATCAGGTCCATCACCGGCTCTTCCGCCCAGCCGAAGCCGTCATCCACCGGTTCGAACCCGAAAGCCTCGCAATAGAAGCGCTTCATGCGGCCGATATCGCGGCAATTGACGCCCACATGGTGGATGCCCCGGATCATGGTCTGCTCTCCCTTGCCACTTTGCCGCGACTATCGGCGGACAGGTGCAAACGGGCAATCGGCACGGCTTGCCTGCCTCGGCGACATGCTTGCCTGTCGATGACGGTCATTCCGCATTTACCTTTTCCGTTTATTAACTTGAGTGCTTTCCCGGACACGCTATAGCTGCCCCCATCCGAGGACATTCGCTTGCTCCACTCGCCCATCGGCTCCCTGCCCAAAGCCGATTCGAAAACCGGACCCACCGCCAGTTCCGACGCCATGCTGTTCGCCAATGCAGCGCGCCTGATCGGGCTGGGCGCATGGTCGTGCGATCTTACCACGCAAAACCTGTCATGGACCGAATGCGTGTTCGATCTGTTCGGCCTGCCCGCCGACCGGCGGATCGACCGGCAAGAGGCCATCTCGCTCTATTGCGACGAATCGCGCGAGACGATGGAGCGCCTGCGCGCCCACACCATCGCCACCGGCGCGGGTTTCACGATGGACGCGCAGATCCGGCGCACCGACGGCGAACTGCGATGGATGCGGCTGACTGCTGCCGCGCGCATGGAAAATGGCCGCGCGGTCGAACTGTTCGGCACCAAGCAGGACGTGACCGAGGAACATGCCCGCTGGCAGCGCCTCCGCCACATGGCAGAGAACGATCCCGTCACCGGCCTCGCCAACCGCGCGCTGTTCGAAATGCACTTCCTGGACCGGCAGGCCGACGACCAGATGCTGGCGGACCTGGGAACGCTGGTGCTGTTCGACCTCGATTCGTTCAAGAAGGTCAACGATTGCTGGGGGCATGTCGCGGGCGACGCCTGCCTGGCCGCCTTCGCCCAGCGCCTGTCCGAATCCTTCCCGGAAGCACGCATGATCGCGCGGATCGGCGGCGATGAATTCGCCATGCTGCTGAACCGCACCGGCGAGATCGAGATGCCGGACCGCATGCTGCGCCGCCGGATGCCGCACCTGTTGACGCCGGTGCCCTGGGGCCGCGAATTGTTGCCGTTGAGCGCTTCGGCGGGGATCGCCCAAGTGCCCTGCCGCGTGTCGATGGATCCTGAAGTGCTGTTCGTTCAGGCCGACACCGCGCTTTACAGTGCCAAGCGAAAAGGCGGCGGCGCAATCATGGTCGGCGCGTGAGCGCGATCACGCCGAAGCCGATCGCGCCCTGTCCTTCCCGATATTTCAATCCGCGTCCGGTTCAACCCAGGTGGTGCGCGTCACGCGCGGGCTGAGGTATTTGGTCGCCGTCCAGCCGCCATCGACGACGATCGACTGGCCGTTGATCATCTCGCTGCCCGGCAGGCATAGGAACGCGATCACGCTGGCGATGTCCTCCGGCAAGGCGAGGCGCGGATAGGGCGTCGTCTCCACATTGGCGCGCTTGAATCCCTCGTCCTCGAACCGGTGACGCACCATGTCGGTCATCGTCACGCCCGGTGCCACGCAGTTGGAGCGGATGCCGCGCGGGCCGTATTCGCAGGCCATGTGCTCGGTCAGCGACTTCAGGCCGCCCTTCGCCGCCGAATAGGCGCCGCCGCGCCGCCCGCCGATATGCGCGAAAGTGCTGGTGACGTTGACCACGCTGGCCCCTTGCGAAAGGTGGGGGATCACGTCGCGGCAAAGCCGGAACGGCGCGACCAGCATGATGTCGAGGAAGTCGTCCAGCGTCTCGTCGTCGGTCTCGTCCAGCGGCTTGGGGCTGCCGACGCCGGCGTTGTTCACCAGCGCGTCGATCCGGCCGAACCGCTCCAGCGTGGCCTTCACGATCGCTGCCGGCGCGGCGGGATCGGTAAGGTCAGCACTGATCGCCAGTACATGGTCGGGATTGCCGATCGCGGCTTCCAGCGTCGCCAGCTTGTCCTTGCTGCGGCCGACGCCGACGATGGCGTATCCTTCGGCATGGAGGATCTTCGCGGTCTCCAGCCCGATGCCGCTGCCCGCGCCGGTGATGATCGCCGTCTTCATCGCATACTCCCGTATAAATCTTCGCTTCCGGCTAGGCGCTTTCGCCGCATCGGATAAGCCTGACCACGCCGGCAGCGATGCTTGATCGTCGCTGCGATAAGCGGGCCCGCTCGCCTTGGCCGCCCCCGAACGCGGGTCTAGCGTCGGGCCCATCATGAGCACGAACCCAAACGATAAAGCCGCACCAAACTCAGCTTTGGCCGGCATCCGCGTCATCGACATGAGCCGCGTCTTCGCCGCCCCCGTGGGCGCGCAGATCCTTGGCGATCTTGGCGCCGACGTCATCAAGATCGAACGCCCCGGCGTGGGTGACGACGGGCGCGGCTATGGCTTCTCATGGGTGCCCGGCAAGGACGGCGTGGAGACGCGCCATTCCAGCTTCTTCACCGTATCCAACCGCAACAAGCGCTCCATCACGCTCAACCATTCCAAGCCCGAAGGGCAGGCGATCCTCAAGGAACTGGTGAAGACGGCGGATGTGCTGATCGAGAATTACAAAGTGGGCGATCTGGGCCGCTTCGGCCTCGATTACGAGAGCCTGCGAGAGATCAATCCGCGCCTGATCTACTGCTCCGTCACCGGCTTCGGCCAGACCGGCCCGATGGCCGCGCGGCCGGGCTATGACGGGCTGTTTCAGGCCACCGGCGGCATGATGGCCGTGACCGGCATTCCCGAAGGCCAGCCCGGCAATGGACCGCTGAAGACCGGACCCAGCCTGGTAGACTTCGTGACCGGCCACAATACCGCGCTCGCCATCCTGGGCGCGCTGCAGTACCGCAACCGCACCGGCGAGGGCCAGTTCATCGACATCGCCCTGCTCGACAGCTCGGTGGCGATGGTCAGCCACATCATGCAGGACTACCTGATCAGCGGCCAGGCCCCTCCCCGCCTTGGCAACGGCGGCAACGGCGGCGGCCCGGCGGACCTGATGCGCTGCGCCGACGGCATCATCTACCTTACCGCCGGCACCGACGAGCACTATCGCCGCCTGACCGTGCTGATGGAGCAGCCCGAATTGTTCACCGACCCGCGCTTCGACAGCAACCTGAAGCGCGGCAAGACCAACCGCGCCGAACTGATGGACATCATCAACACCTGGAGCAGCGGCTTCACCGTCACCCAGATGCAGGACATGCTGGACGGCGTCGGCATCCCCGCCGCGCGCTACAACGAACTGGCGGACGTGTGGGAGGATGAGCAGGTCAAGCACCGCGAACTGCGCGCGACGACGCCGCATGCCTATGCGGAAAGCGGCACGGTGGACCTGATCGCCAGCCCGCTCGCCAAGATGTCGGCCAGCCCCGCAACGATCCGCATGGCCCCGCCGATGCTGGGCGAACACACCGCCGAAGTGCTCGCGGAAATCGGCATCGGCGAGGAGCGGTTGGCGGAATTGCGGGCGGCTGGGGCGATCTGATCGACGCTGGCGGCTTTTGGGGTGATGTCGGCGGGCCGACCGCCCTCCCGGGCCGCCGGCCCTGAGCCTCGAAAGGCAGGATGACACGTCCTGCTCCAACTGAGTCTGAGCAGGTCGGACCGACCGACCGGATCGGTGTTGCCTTACGCCATCGTCATCCGACCCAGCGATAAGGGTCAGCCACTCCGTCTACTTGATCGCCTCCAAACTCCGTCGCCCCCGCGAAGGCGGGGGCCCCGCTTTCTTGAGCCGCGGCGCTGTGGATCGAAGAACAAGCGGGCTCCCCGCCTACGCGGGGATGACGGGATATTGGTGACGAGGGCGACAGCACTCTGTCCGGCGGCCATCCAAGACCATCCAAGACCATCCAAATTCAGACCACCAAAACTCAAACCAACAGCCCCTTCAACGTCGCGATCACGACATTGAAAGGCATCGTCAAAAACAGCGCCGCCACGAACGGCAGCAAAGTCGCGACCGTCAGGACCACCACGCTGCGCGGATCCACCGGCACGAAGCGCATCGATTGCACGCCGCCGGTCACCGTGAACAAGTCCGCCGCGGCCGAGAAGTCGGGCGCTTCGAGTATCTCCGGCCGCTCTCTGGATGCCGCCTCCTGTTCCGCCGATCGCTGCCGGCCCAGCCATGTCGTCTCCAGCCGCGTGCCTAGGTCCGTCGCCAGCGCGCCATAGGCCATCGATCCCCAGCGCCAGGTCTGCATCATCCCGCCCGAAAACACGCATAGCGGCCCCAGGCAAAGCACGGCCACCAGCGCAAGGCTTCCCCCCGCCAGCAGCCAATCGGTAAACGAGGTCGAGGTGCCGAGCAGGTGGTCATGCCCCAGTCGCCCCGCCGCGATCGTGCCCAGCGCCATGCCGAACGCCGAATAGGCCCGCAACGATTGCCCCAGAAAGCCCAGCCCGCCGCACTGGTCCGGGTGCGAGGCGATCAGGTTGAGGTCCAGCCGCGAAAGGCGCGCCAGCAGACGCGCCCAGACCATGATGCGCCAGAACCAGCCCAGCAGCAGCGTCAGCAGCAGCGGCAGGCTGATCGCGAACTGCCAGAACCCGCCCAGCGACAGGACCTTCCCACCAGGGTCGCGCGTCCAGGCGGCAAGATCCTCGTTGATCGTCAGTCCGCTCAAGGTCGCAATCGCCACGGCAAAGGCCAGCATCACCGTGGCCACTTCCACCACGTGCAGGTCGAGCAGTCGGCGGCTGGCGGCAAGTTGTTCGCGCAGGACCTGCTTGCCGTGGTCGTCCAGCAGGCCGGCGCGGGCGAAATTGCCGGCGATCAGCCCCAGCCGCCGCCCGCAGGAACCATAGGCAACCACCAGCAGCGGCGTCGCCACCGCATACCGCGCGTGCACAGCGATGTCGTTAAGCAGATCGCGCAGGTCATTCGGCGCCGTCAGCAGAGTCAGCAGGAACAGCGGCAGCCAGCCGATCACCAGCACCAACAGCACGCGCGGCATCGGCCGGACGAACGGCGGGCGGGAGGCGCGCACGAAGTACGCCAGTCGGCGGGGCGGGCCGTGCCGGAACAGGGCTTCCAGGTCGGTCATGGCGAGAGCCTTGGCGCTGGCGCATCGAGTGCGGGGCCACCAGACTATCCAGCCGAAGGGATGCACCGAAATCGGGTGAAACCCGCAGGTTCCTCGATGGGCATCCCGGCATTCCCCAGTCGCGCGCGGGGGGCGGGAGGCGGCGTTTTCCTACACCGTGCCCCGCGCGCTATCCTTGGGCCGATGCTTGCCGCCCTGCCCTTGCCTCTTGCCCGGCGCTATCCCGCCGACCGCCTTACGCGGCGCACAAGGTTACACTTTGCCACTCAAGGTGACGGTTCAGGCCGCAAGGTGACAGTTTTCGGCCTGAACCGTGTCAACCGTGTCAACCTGCCCGTCATCTTGTACTCAGCCACCTTGCGCTCAGCAGCCCTTGAACGCGGCCGCTCGCTTCTCGGAAAAGGCGGTGACGCCCTCCACGAAATCCTCGGTGCGGGAGGCATCGCGCTGGCCAAGGCGTTCGTTGGTCAGCGCCTGCTCCAAGGTGCAATCGGTCGCCGCCCAGGCCACCTGCTTGATCCGGCGCAGCGACCACGGGCCCTGCGCCAGCTCGCCCGCCAGCGCCATGGCAGCGGCGTCCAGCTCCTCGTCCGGCACCACGCGGTTGACCAGGCCCCATTCCAGCGCCTTGGCGGCCGGAAGCCGCTCACCCAGCAGCATCATCTCCATGGCGCGCACGCGGCCGACGGCCTTGGTCAGCAGCCAGGAGGAGCCGCCGTCCGGCACCAGCCCCACATGCCGGAAGGCCTGCAGGAAAAAGCCGCTTTCACCGCACAGGATCAGGTCACCCGCCATGGCGAGGCCCGCGCCCACGCCCGCCGCAGCACCGCGTACGGCGGTGACGACCGGCTGGTCCATATCGCGCATGGCAACGATCACCGGGTTGAAGTGCCTGTCCAGCAGCGTGCCCACGTCACGGCGCGGATCGGCCAGCATGTCTGCCGCGTCGCCCAGGTTCGCGCCCGAGCAGAACGCCTTGCCCTCGCCCGTCAGCACCACCGCGCGCGCTTCGAACGAGGCGCGGTTCATGGCGTCGAACAGTTCCTCACCCATCTGGGCGGAGCCGGCATTGCGGGTGGCCGGATCGTTCATCGCGATCCGCGCGACGCCGTTCTCAAGGCTGTAGACGATCTTCTCGTAAGTCATTTCAGGCATCGCTCCGTCCCGTTCCGTGCCGGCTCAGACCAGCATCCGTCCCAACCGGCCTTTCACGATTTCCTCCGCATCGGCAACGATCCTATCGATCAGTTCCTTGCAGGTGGGCAGGTCGTGAATCAGCCCCTGCACCATGCCGGCCCAGAAGATGCCCTTGGTGAGATCGCCGCTCTGCAGCAGCTCGCGGCCAACGGCGCCGGCGACCAGGTGCTTGATGTCGTCGAAAGTCGATTCGGGGCGGGCGGAAATCTCGACCACTTCGTCGGACACACCGTTCTTGCCGACGCGTGCGGTGTTCTTGAACTTGCGGAAGATCAGGTTGGTGCCGCGCTCGTCGTTCTCGATGTACTTGGCCTTCACGTTGTCGTGGATCGGCGCCTCCTGCGTGGCGCAGAAGCGGGTGCCCATGTTGATGCCCTCCGCACCCAAGGCCAGCGCCGCGACCAAGCCGCGCCCGTCGCCGAAGCCGCCGCTGGCCAGCATCGGGATCTTCACCTTGTCCGCGGCAGAGGGGATCAGGATCAGGCCGGGAATATCGTCCTCACCCGGATGGCCGGCGCATTCGAAACCGTCGATCGAGATGATGTCGCAGCCGTGCTTCTCGGCCGAAAGCGCGTGGCGGACGGCGGTGCACTTGTGCAGCACGGTGATGCCGTGCGGCTTCACCATTTCCCAGATCTCGCGCACCTGCTGGGTGCCGGCGGTCTCGATGATCTTCACGCCGCCATCGATCGCAGCCTGTGCATAGGCCTTGTAGTCCGGCGGCAGCAGAGTCGGGAACACGGTGATGTTCACGGCGAAGGGCTTGTCGGTCATCGACCGGCAGCGCTCGATCTCCTCACGCAGCGCATGCGGGCTGGGCTGGGTAAGCGCGGTCAGCGTGCCGAGGCCGCCCGCATTGGACACGGCGCTGGCCAGTTCGGCCAGGCCCACGCCCTGCATGCCGCCCTGCACGATCGGATGTTCGATGCCGAGCATCTCGGTAACGCGGGTCTTGAACGCCATGGCTGTGAACTCCCCAAAAAGCCTCTTTCCGGCGGTCCTAGGGGGGATTGACGCACTTGGGGACACCGAAGGCGCATGGACCGAAGCAATTCGCGCAGGCGATGCAGGATATTGAAAGCCGCGATGTGCTACCCAGATTCGACATTCAACGATTTCAAGGAGTTTAAGGAAGTGAACGGGATGAAGACGGCCATGCTGCTGGCGGCGCTGACAGCGCTGTTCATGGGCCTGGGCTATGTGTTCGGCGGCAGTGGCGGCGCGATGATCGCGCTGATCGTGGCGGCAGGCATGAACCTGTTCACCTTCTGGAACGCCGACAGCATCGTGCTGAAAATGCACGACGCGCGCGAGGTGGACGCCCGCTCCGCGCCGGAATTCTATGGCTTGGTCGCCGAACTGGCGCGCCGCGCACAGTTGCCGATGCCGCGCGTCTACCTGATCGAAAGCGCCAACCCAAACGCCTTTGCGACCGGCCGCAATCCGGAACACGCCGCCGTCGCCGCCACCACCGGTCTGATCGACCGGCTGACGCGCGACGAAGTGGCGGCGGTGATGGCGCACGAGCTTGGCCATGTGAAAAACCGCGATACGCTGACCATGACCATGGTGGCGACGATTGCCGGCGCGATTTCGATGATCGCCAACTTCGGCATGTTCTTCGGTGGTCATGGTGAAAATAGGCCCAACCCGATGGTGGCAATGGCAGCCGTCGTGATGGCGCCGTTCGCCGCGATGATCGTGCAGATGGCAATCAGCCGCACGCGCGAATTCAGCGCGGACCGGGCCGGGGCAGAGATCAGCGGCAATCCCCGCGCCCTTGCCTCCGCGCTCGCCAAGATCGCAGGCCCGGCGCAGGCGATCCCCAGCGTCGCGTCGGAACGCAATCCCGCCGCCGCGCAGCTCTACATCGTGCCTACCGGCGTGTCGGACTTGTTCTCCACCCACCCGGCGACCGAGAAGCGCATAGCCGCGCTGATGGCGATGGATGCATCGCAGGCACCTGCTGGCCCGACGGCGGCGGTTCGCCGCGCCTCCGCCCTCGATCCGCTGCGGAAGTAAGTCGGCAGGGAGAGGTTCCGGCCTCTCCCTCCCCGTCCCCACTTAGCGCGCCCGCGATGCGCCTTGCGTCTCCGGCCATTGCCTGCCCCGCCCAGGGTTGTACATTCGTTCAACACGAATGAAGAATAACCCGAGAGGTGTCGGAGTGCTGAAATCTGTCGACGGCGGGCTGCGGACCGTCCCCTATCCGATCGACGATCCTGAGCGGATCCCGGTCAAGCGCTACTACGATGCCGACTTCTATCAGGCGGAGCTGGACCACCTATGGCCGCACGTCTGGCAGATGGCCTGCCGCGAGGAACAGATCCCCGAGGTTGGCGACTGGATCGAGTACGAGAATGTCGGCAAGTCCGTCATCATCGTGCGCACCGCCAGCGGCGTGAAGGCGTTCCACAACGCCTGCCGCCACCGCGGCGTGCCCTTCGCGGGCGGCACCGGCCATGCGCACGGCAACTGCACGAAGTCCGGCTTCGTCTGCCCGTTCCACGGCTGGCGCTGGAACATGGATGGCGAATCCACGCAGGTCTACGGCAAGCACCTGTTCTCCGACCGGCAGCTCAATCCGGACGACATCAACCTGATCCCCTGCCGCGCGGAAACCTTCATCGGCTGCGTGTGGATCAACCATGACGACGATGCGCCTTCGGTGCGGGAATCGCTGGGACCTGTCGCCGATAACCTGGAAGCCCGCAATCTGGACAAGATGCGCGCGGAATGGTGCTATGGCGCCGAACTGCCGGCCAACTGGAAGGTCGCGATGGAGGCCTTCATGGAAGGCTACCACGTGATGCAGACGCACCCGCAGCTGCAGCACGCCGCGCCGATGATGTACGATTCCATGTACAAGAGCCCGCGCGGCCCGGTGCCGATCATGGCCGAACCGCACTTGTCCTATCGCGAGAACCAGGAGTTGCAGGTCAATTCCATGGCCCTGCTCAGCGAAGGCATGGCCGGCATGGTCCACGAAAAGGAAGTGGAGATCGCGCGCGGGTTGATCGGTATCGAGGAAGGCCTGCCCGAAGACCAGAACATGGCCATGTTCCACTGGCTGGGCATCGTCATGCACCAGATCTCCGCGCAGCTGACCGCGCGAGGCGAGCCGGTGCCGGACCTTTGCACGGTGGCGCAGACCCATCCGGTGAAGGCGGTGGAATTCCTGTTCCCGCACTACTTCCTGCTGCCCTACTTCACCTCGATGTCGGCCTATCGCATCCGCCCGACCGGGCCGGAATCCTGCTATTTCGAGATCTGGTCGCTGACGTACATGCCGGAGGACACGGACTTCGAAACGGTGATGGAAGCCACCGTGCTGCCGTATAACAGCCCGGACTTCCCGCCGATCCCGCGTCAGGACTATTCGAACATCCCGATCCAGCAGAAGGGCCTGCATGCGACCGGGTTCGAATTCATGCGCCTGTCGAAGGACGTGGAAGGGATGATCAGCAACTACCAGCGGATCATCGACGGCTACCTGAAGGGCGTGCCGCAGGAACAACTGGCCCAGGCGATCCACAAGCTGGGCGGCAATTTCGACGGCCCGATCGAGGATCTCGGCTTCTGAGGATGGCAACCGGGGACGGGATCGAACCGTCCCCGGCTCCATCTATTTGTTCATGCGCATTGCCGGCGGGATCGGCAGCAGTTCCACTTTGCCGGTAGCGACATCATAGACCGCCGGGACGACCTTCAGTTCACCGGCCTTCACTTTGCCTTCCACCACGGGGGAGGAATTGATCAGCGTCGCTGCCTGGATCACCGCATTCTGGCGTGTGACCACCATCGGGTCCGCACTGCCGCTCATGTAGACGGCCGGCAGGATTGCGGGAAACAGCGCGCTGATCTGGCCGGGCACTTCCGGGTTCTCGATCGCCGCCTTCACCGCACCGCAGTTCGAATGGCCCATCACCACCACCGCCTTTATGCCCAGCACGGCGATCCCGTATTCCAAGCTGGCGATGATCTCCGGCGTGGTGATGTTGCCGGCAACGCGGGTGACGAACAGGCGGCCGATCGGCTCGTCGAACACCATCTCCACCGGCACCCGCGAATCGGCGCAGGATAGTACCCCGACGATAGGCCACTGCCCTTCGGCCGCGCGGGCCTTGACAATGGCCAAGTCCTTGGTGTGCGCGGTGGGCGCCCCGGCAACGAACCGCGCGTTGCCGTCCATGATCTCCTTCAGCGCCTGATCGGGCGAAAGCGTTTCGGGAGACGCCGACGCGGCCGCCGTAGGCTCGGCAGCCAAGCCGATTGCCGGCGCTGCGGCCAGCGCGGCAACGGCGCCGATCACGTTGCGACGTGTGGTGCGGCAGCAAGTATCGGACGTGTCGGAGGGGTTTTCGATCAAGGACATGGCAATCTCCAGCTTGATGCAGCCGGAACCTACCACGCCCTTCAAGTCATTCGCCAGCCCCGGCTTAGTCGGCCTCGGTCAGCGCGGCGACCAGCGCCTTCACCTTCTTCTGCCGCCACTGCGGCAGCGGCGCGACCAGCCAATAGGCGCGGCGGCACGGGGTGCTGGCACCAACCTTGATCCGCTTGCCTTCCGCCAGACCTGCGGCCAGCAGCGCAGGAACGCGCACCCGGCCCAGGCCGGAGGCGGCAGCGGCAACGGCCTGCCCGGCGTCGGCAAGCTGGATCGCAGGCTTCGCGTCCTCAGCTTCCGGACCTTCGTCACTGTCCGGTGCGGGATCGCCCGGCCATCCGATCCAGTCGCCCTCACCCATTTCGACCCATTCGGCCGCGCCAAGGCGCACGCCTTCCAGATCGTCCGGCCCCTCGGTCCAGCGCACGGCGAGGTCGAGGTTGGCTTCGGTGAAGTCGGTCAATTCGCCATCGACAAGCACGTAGCGCACTTGCGGATTTTCGGCCCGGAACGCGGCAAGGCGCGGCGCCAGCCAAGCGGCGAAGAACTCACGCGGGGCAGCGATGGTGTAGACGTGGCTGGACTGGCCGGCCTGCATGGCCTGCACGGCATCCTCGAAATGGAGGAACCCGGTGCGCAGTGCCGAAAGGCCGGCGCCCGCTTCCTCGGTCAGTTCCAGGCCCTTGCTGGTGCGGCGGAACAGGACGACACCCAGCAGGTCTTCCAGCGCGCGAATTTGCTGGCCGACCGCCGCCGGCGTCACCGCCAGTTCGTCCGCCGCGCGCGTAAACGAGAGATGACGTGCCGCGGCGTCGAAGACCCGCAGGGCATTGAGAGGCAAGTGCGTGCGCTTCATGGCGCTTCCCTAAGCGCTTGGCGTTTCTGCGGCAACGGTGAAGTCTGCCGGGCAGAAAGACTCAGCCGACGCGGGCGGGCGCGGCAAGCGGGAAGAAGGGAATCAGCGCCTCGAACTCGGTACCGTCGCCGCGCACGAAGGTGTAGTGCCCTTCCATCGAACCCTGCGGCGTGGAAAGCGGGCAACCCGAAACATAGTCATGGCTGCGGCCGGGATGAATCACCGGCTGTTCGCCCACCACCCCTTCGCCCTCGACAAGGTTCACTTCGCCGTTGCCATCGGTAATGCGCCAATGGCGCGTCATGAGCTGGAGCGTATCATCCGAATCGTTTTCGATCCGGATGTGGTAGACCCAGAACCATTTGCCCGCCTCGATACGAGACTGCTCGGGCAGGAAGTTCACCGCGACGCGAACGGTCACCCCGTCGGTGATGGCGCTATGTTGGAACAATTCCTTCATGATACGGCCAACCTTACCGGCTAACGACTTATACGCAACTCTTAGACCCATTGCCCTGCTCCCGCAAATTGCAGGAAAATTATCGGTGGATCACGATAATGACGAAACGGGACATTCAAGCTGCCAAGTGAAACCTGCCAGGTCGTAGGATATCTCGACAACGGCATCGAGCTTCACGCGCGGCACGTCGACGATGATGCGGGTGCCGAAGCCAGGTCTTTCAGGCGCTGCGACCGCGGGGCCGCCGCTTTCGCGCCACGAAATGCGAAAAGTCGGATCATCTCCGCATGCCGGGACGACCGACCAGACGATCGCCACGCGCCCCGTGGCGCTGGAAAGCGCGCCGTATTTGAGCGCGTTGGTGCCCATTTCATGGATGGCCATGGCCAGCGCCTCCGCAGCGCCGGGCGACAGCATCACCTCAGGCCCGGTATAATCCACCTGCGCCCGCAAATCTCCCAGCGCCTGCAGTTGCACATCGACCATCTCGCAAACCGGCACATGCGACCATGCCCGGCGCACCAGCAAGTCCTGATTGGCCGCCAGGCTGCGAATGCGCTGTTCAAGCCTTTCGAGGAAATCGGGCCGGGCAATATCGGTGCGCCGGGCCAGTGACTGGATGATCGCCAGCATGTTCTTGCTGCGGTGGTTCACTTCCTGAAGCAGCAGTTCGATGCGCTGTTCGGCATCGCGCATCTCGGTCACATCGGTATTGGTGCCGAACCAGAACAGGACGGCGCCGTCGATATCGCGAATCGGCGTCGCGCGGGAGAGGAACCAGCGCCACTCTCCGTTCGCACCGCGCAGCGGGAAGGTATCCTCCCAATCCTCACCCGATGCGAGGTGCTCGTGAAAGCGCGCGGTCACGGATTCGATATGGTCGGGATGCTGCACCGTCTGGCGGCCGAGGCCTTGCATCTCCTCCGGCGTAGTGCCGGTGTAGTCGAACCAGCGCTTGTTTCGCCAGATGACCTTGCCATCGCTTTCGGCGATCCAGGCGAGCTGCGACATGTTGTCCGCCAGCAGGCTGAGGCGCGCCTCGCTTTCTTCCAACCGCCGCAAGGTCTGCTTCTTGGGCCCGATATCGCGAGCGATCTTGCTGGCGGCGACGACCTTGCCCTGCGCATCACGTACCGGCGACACGGTAACCGCCACATCGATTGGGCTGCCATCCTTGCGGCGGCGCACCGTCTCGAACGTGGGCACGCGTTCGCCGCGCGTGATGCTGGCGATGATCGCGTCTTCCTCTGCCTGCCGATCCTCCGGGATCAGCGTGCGCACGTTCATGCCGACGATTTCTTCGGCACTCCACCCGAAGATGCGTTCGGCCGCCTGGTTCCAGCTCAGGATCGTGCCGTCGAGCGACTTGCCGACAATGGCATCGTCACTTGATTCGACGATCGCCGCGAGAAACGCCGCGGCGTCGGTCCCGAGCTGGGGCCCAAGTTCGGTAGGGTTCAGAGACCCGCCTTCGCCAATGCCTGATCGAGGTCCGCAATCACGTCGTCCGGATCTTCCAGGCCGACGTTGATGCGCAGCATGCCTTCGCCGATTCCCATCGCCTCTCTCGCTTCCGGGCCCATGTTGTGGTGGGTCGTGGAGGCAGGATGACACATCAGCGAGCGCGAGTCGCCGATGTTGTTGGAAATGTCGACCAGTTCCAGCGCGTCGAGCAGCGCGTGCGCCTGCGCGCGGCCGCCGTCGAGCACGAAGCTGAAGATCGGGCCGCAGGCATCCATCTGCTTCATCGCCAGCGCCTGTGCCGGGTGGCTGTCCAGCCAGGGGTGCAGAATCTTGGGCACGCGGCCGGCGACGAACTGACCCACCTTCAGCGCGTTCTCGCTCTGGCGCTTGGCGCGCAGGTCCAGCGTCTCAAGTCCCTTCAACACCACCCAGGCGTTGAACGGCGAGAGATTCGGCCCGGTGTTGCGCTGGAACGGCAGCAGCTTGTCGTTGATGAATTCCTCGCTGCCGCAGACGGCGCCGGCCAGCACGCGGCCCTGCCCGTCCATCAGCTTGGTTGCGGAATAGGCCACCACGTCGATGCCGAATTCCAACGGGCGCTGGAGCGCCGGGCTGCAGAAAGCATTGTCCACCACGGTGGTGATGCCGTGCGCCTTGGCGATTTCGGCAATGGCGGCCAGATCGGCGACGTCCATCGTCGGGTTCGCCGGGGTTTCGAAGAAGAATACCTTGGTGTTGGGACGGATCGCCGCTTCCCAGGCGGAAAGATCGGTGGCGTCCACCACGGTCACGTCCACGCCGAAGCGCGGCAGCAGGCTGTCGCCCAGCCAGCGGCACGATCCGAAGGCGGCGCGCGCGGAGACCATGTGGTCGCCCGCCGAAAGTTGGCAGAGCAGCGCGGCAGTCATCGCCGCCATGCCCGAAGCCTGCGTGCGGCACGCTTCCGCGCCTTCGAGCAGGGCGATGCGTTCTTCCAGCATCTGCACGGTCGGGTTCTGGAGGCGCGAATAGGTCATGCCGTCGTCCTCGCCCATGAAGCGGGCGGCAACGGTGGCGGCATCGTCATACGAATAGCCCGAGGTGAGGAACAGCGCTTCGCTGGTCTCACCCATTTCAGAGCGCCAGGTTCCCCCGCGAATTGCGCGGGTGGCGGGGCGCCAGTTGCGGGTCTGGTTGCGGTCCTGTCCGGTCGTGCGTTTCATGGCCACGGCTCTAAGGTTGCGGAAGGCAGGATGCAAGCGCCGGTGACACCCCACAAGGTAGCCTTGCAGTCGCCCCGTATCCCCCTTATTCCGCGCCCTCAATGCTGCCGAACGCTTCCCGCAACGACCGTGACCCGCTCGGCTGGTGCCTTGCCGTAACCGGACTGTTCTTCGCCCTCGCGATCTGGCGGATCACGACGCCCAGCGTCTATTATTTCGACGAAGTCCACTACGTCCCCGCCGCGCTGAAGATGCTCGACCTGATTCCCACGAATCGCGAGCATCCGCTGTTCGGCAAGGAAGTCATCGCCTTCTTCATCCACTATCTGGGCGACAATCCGGCGGGCTGGCGCGTGGGGCCGGTGCTGTTCGGCACGGCCGGCCTGTTCGCCTTCGGTCGGCTGGTCTGGCACGCCTCGCACCGCCGCCGGGCGACGATCACCGCGATCGTGCTGCTGGCAACCAACTTCATGTGGTTCGTGCAGAGCCGCATCGCCATGCTGGACATGGTGGAGGCGGCGATGTGCATGGTCGGCCTGTGGCAGTTCGCCGCTGCACTGAACGCCAAGACCACTGGCGCGGCGCGCGGGCGGCTGGCCGCGGCGGGCATCGCCATGGGCCTCTCGCTGGGGGCAAAATGGAGTAGCGCGCCAGCGCTGATCATGCCGGGCCTGTGCTTCCTGGTGCTGCGCATTCGCGAGACCGGGTGGAAGTTCCTGGGCCAGCGCCGCGCCGGGCCGATCCCGGGGGTTTCGCTGGTGGAAGCCGCGTTCTGGCTGGGGCTGCTACCTCTCGCCGTCTATTGGGCCACCTACACGCCCGCGATGTTCTACGCCCGCCTGACGCTCTCTCCCTACGACTTCATCGGCCAGCATGAGCTGATGATCCGCCTTCAGGATAGCGTGAAGAAGCCGCACCCCTACCGCAGCTTCTGGTATCAGTGGGCGGCCGATTGGCGGGTGATCTGGTATCTGTTCAAGAACGTGGACGGCGCCCATCGCGGCATCGTGATGCTGGGCAATCCCTTCTCGATGCTGGCCGGGCTGCTGGCGTTCTTCTGGGGCCTGTGGGCCGCGCTGTTCCGCCGCCGCAACGACATTGCCGCCTTCTGCGTGCTCTATGCCGCCACGCTGATGATCTGGGCTGTGAACGGCAAGCCGGTGCAGTTCTACTACCACTACCTGCTGCCGGGCGCCTTCCTGATGGCGCTGCTGGCCTTTGCGCTGGAGGCGCTGTGGCAGCGCAAGGACCGTTGGCGCAATCTGGCGACGCTGTCGATGGCGGTCACGCTGGGGATGTTCGTGCTGTTCTTCCCGATCATCTCGGGCCTGCCGCTGCCAACGGACGAGACCTACAACTTCTGGATGTGGCTGCCGAGCTGGCGTTGAGGGGTTTACACCTCCCTTCCCACTACCTCTGTTTCGTCATCCCCGCGAAGGCGGGGATCCCGCTTTCCTTCGGCAACGTCGCGAAAAAGAACAAGCGGGACCCCCGCCTTCGCGGGGGCGACGGAGTGTTTTCGGAAACGCTACGCTCTAGACAAAAAACGGTTGGGCACCTCACGCCATGATCCGGTGCGTCGCGTCGCGCTGGGCAAGCATCGCCTTCCAGTTCGGCAGCGTCGTCGCTGCGAGATACTCGGCCTGCATCTCCGGCGTCAGCACCTCGACCATGCGATTGCCTTCCATCCAAAGCTCGATCACGCCGAACGCGCCGCCGCGCTTGCAGTATTTGGCCGGCCAGCCCTCTCGCGCGGCAATCAGGAAGATCTGAGCCGGACCCAGTTGCGTTGCCATGGCGAAATGCGTGGCGCTGAGCCCGCCCTCACCCGGCGCACCGGGCGTGCCCATATACTCGCCCTTGCCCGGCGCCTCGATCAGCTGGGTGCCGCGCGGGTAGACCTCCACCATCGTGTTGCGCTCGTCGCCCGCGTGCGCAAGCCAGCTCCCCTCGGCCACCGGCGGAAACGGCGTCGCTTCGCCGCCCAGCAGCTCTGCCAGCACTTCGGCCACCCGCTGCGGATCGCGCGCGTCTATGGAAAGATGAAAGATCATGCGCTTCTCCCCGGCCCGAAGAGGGACCTGTTCGTGAAAGGAAGAAACGGGATTGTCGCGGCCGGTTCAAAGCCTATCCGGCGAACGTTCTAGTTCCGCCGACCAGCGACACCGCAGCTACCGAAAGCGCGCCCGCACCCGCAGGACGATCGCGGCAGAGACCGCGCCGAGTCCCGCCATCGCCATGTCCTTTTGCGGATCCCAGGGATCGCCCTGCTGGCCGTTGTAGGCCATGGCGTCAGGCCCGGCCATGAACACCGTCAGCAGCCATTCGAAGATTTCGTAGAGCGCGCTGCCCGCCAGCACGAACTCCACCGCGATGTAGGTCGCCAGAGCCGGAGACAGCCCCTTGTGCCGCGCCAACCATGCCGAGATCGGGTGGACCCAGAGCGCACCGAACGCGAAATGGACCAATCGATCCCACGAATTACGCTCCAGCCCCAGCATGGCGGCCGGCGACGGCAGGCCCAAAGCGCGGGCCCAATCCTCGTAGGGAACGTAGGAATAGATGTAGCGTCCGCCGATCGTGTGCAGGATCAGGAACAGGCATAGGCACGCGATGGCACTCGTCGGCATCGGCCAGCGACGCAGCGCCCAGCCTATCGCAGCCAGAACCGCCAGCGTCGGCAGGTTCTGCAAGGGCGCCAGGCGCGGAAACGGCGTATCGACAAGACTGAACAGCGCCGCCGCCGCGGTAAGCAGCAGCAGCGCCGTCTGGATGCGCGGCACGCCGTGCCGCGCGAAACCTGCGGGGATCAGTACTTGCCCCAGACGAACTTGTTCGACAGCGCGAAGTTCCACACCGACGCCAGCACGATGCCGATGATGGCGGCAGCGTAGTCATGGAAGCCGATGCGCACCAGCGCGGTCGACGCGCCGATATTGGCGATCATGCCGAAGGCGCAAGTCAGCGCGAACTGGGCCCAGCCACGCATCAGCGGGCCGAAACCGCGCAGGCGCTTGTCGGCATAGGTCAATTCGTTGTTGAGAACGAAGTTGAACGTCATCGCCACGATCGCCGCGATCGTCTGGCCGGTGATGAACGCCACTTCCTTGGGATAGTGGCTCATCGCGAATTCCGCGCCGAACAGGTGGAGCACCAGCGCCAGCACGGTCATGTGCAGCACCGCGCCCAGCCCGCCTACGGTGCCGAACAGTGCGAAACGGGTGGGAATGAAGCGGCCAAGCCACTTGTCGTAAAGACCAACGAGGAATTCGAACACGACCGTCCTGTCCAGCTTGCTCTCACCTTCCGCGCGCGCGGCGAAGTGAAGGGGAAACTCCTTGACCCGCAACGGCGTATCCACCGTGGCGAGAATGTCGAGCAGGATCTTGAAGCCCACGCCCGAAAGCCGATGCGCGTCGGCCCGCAGAATCTTGGTCGGCAGCATGAAGAAGCCGCTCATCGGGTCGCTAAGATCGACGCCGGTGACCTTGTTGGCGATCTTGTTGGCAATGCCGGACGCCTTCACGCGGTCCGGACGGCCCCATGCCTCAGTGCTGGCGCCTTCGGCGAAGCGCGAGGCATAGGCAAGGTCGTACTCGCCCGAGGCGATCGCCTTCAGCATCTGCGGCAGCAGTTCGGGATCGTGCTGGTGATCCGCGTCCATCACCGCCACCACCGGCGCGGCGGTGGAGCACATGCCCTCGATCGCCGCGCTGGCAAGGCCGCGACGGCCGATACGCTGGATGCAGCGCACGCGCGGATCGCGCAGCGACAGGTTGCGCGCCTCGTCCGAAGTACCGTCAGGGCTGTTGTCGTCGACGAAGATCGCTTCCCACGAAACGCCCTTGAGCGCCTTGTCGAGACGATCGATCATCGTCGCAAGGTTCTTGCGCTCGTTGTAGGTCGGCAGGACGACAGCCAGCTCAAGCGGCTTGGATGCCTGAGCGGTGGCTGCGTCTACGGCCTCTGCAAGATCGGTAGGGGTAATGTTCATGCGCCCTGTTTTACGTGGTAAACCTGAAGAAACCTTAGTGGCGATCAAAGACGCCTGATTACAGACGGGCCAGAACCGCGTCCCCGATCTCGCGGGTGCCGGCGGAACCGTCAAGGTCGCCGCCCTTGATTCCATCGGCCAACGTCTTCGCCACCGCAGCCTCGATCCGCACCGCCTCGGCCTCAAGGCCGAGCGAGTGACGCAGCAGCATCGCTGCCGAAAGGATCGTCGCCATTGGATTGGCAAGCCCCTTGCCGGCGATGTCGGGCGCCGAACCGTGGATCGGCTCATAAAGGCCGTAGGAGCCTTCGGCAAGGCTGGCCGATGCCAGCAGGCCGATGGAGCCCACGCACATCGAGGCCTGGTCGGAAAGAATGTCGCCGAACAGGTTGCCGGTGACGATCACGTCGAACTGGCCGGGGTTCTTCACCAGCTGCATCGCCGCGTTGTCGACGTACATGTGGCTGAGTTCGACCTCGGGATATTCCTTGGACACCTCGATCACCACGTCGCGCCACAGCTGCGAGGTTTCGAGGACGTTGGCCTTGTCCACCGAGCAGAGCTTTTTCGAACGGGTCATCGCCGCCTGGAAACCGGCATGCGCAATGCGGCGCACTTCGTCCTCGGCATAGGACATCATGTCCCAGCCCTGGCGGCGGCCGTCTTCCAGCGTGCGGATGCCCTTCTCGCCGAAATAGACGTCACCGTTCAGCTCACGCACGATCAGCAGGTCGATCTTGGCCGCGACTTCCTCGCGCAGCGTGGTCAGGTCTTCCAGACCCGGGAACACGCGCGCCGGACGCAAGTTGGCGAAGAGGCCCAGTTCCTTGCGCAGGCCCAGGATGGCCTGTTCGGGGCGAAGGTGGCGCTCCAGATGGTCGCACGAGAAATCGCCAACCGCACCGAACAGGATCGCGTCGGCAGAGCGCGCGGTCTCCAGCGTTTCGGCCGGCAGCGGGTGGCCGTGCTTGCGATAGGCGACGCCGCCCACATCGCCCTCGACGAGTTCGAGGCCGGGAAGTTCAAGCGCCTTGAGAACGCGCACTGCCTGCTCGGTGACCTCGGGACCGATCCCGTCTCCTGCAAATACCGCAATGCGCATGTACATTCTCCGTTTGGCGTTTAGCCGTGAATCCGCCTGAGCCGCTCGCGCAGCAGGACGCGCGCCCCCATAACGTCTCCGCGCCGTTCGGCAAGCGGATAGCGCGCCAGCTCCGGGCCGAGCCGGTCGAAAGTCGTAAGGATGGCCTGCCAGTCGTCATCCGCCGGACGGCCCACCGGAACCCCGTAACCCAGCTCCCGCAGCAGCAGGACTTCGAAGGAAAGCAAGGGCATGACCCACCCGCGCGCGGACGGCGCAACGCAGATCGCATCGAGCACGGCAGCTAGCGCCTGATAGAGCGTGGGGAACGCCTGTCGTTCGGGCAGCGCGGCGGCCGCCAGCGCGGTCACCCAGGATATCGCGGCGGCGGGCAAGGGTTCACTAAGCCACGGCCCACGAGATTCGAGCAGTTCGACCCGCGCGAAGGGAAGCTGCTCTTCGGTTTTCGAACGCAGGTCGGCTTCGACGAGATTGCCGGGAATCAGTACCGGGCGAAGCTGCCGCCCGCGCCCTCCGGCGACATAGGCGGCAACCACGCCGGCCTCCTCGGTCAAAAGGCGCGCGATGATCGCGGTTTCGCCGTGGGGCCGGGTGGCGCAAACGATGGCAGGGGCACGCAACTGCATGGGCTGCGGCTAGCGATGCTTCAGGAAACGCGGGGCGCGGTGAAAGGCGGCAGGCCGATCAAGGACGCAGCCGCCGGGCGATCACTCGCCCGACTTGCCTTCCAGCTTGGCGATGCGGGCCTTCAGGTCCTCGATCTCGCCACGCGCGGTCGCGGCCATTTCCTTCACTGCCTCGAACTCCTCGCGACTGACGAAGTCCATGTCGCCCATGAATTCACGGAAGCGCTCGCGCGCATTGTCGCGCGCCTCGCGGCCGACACCGGCCAGCGTGCCGGCGGCGCTGTTCATCATCTTGACGAAATCGGCGACGAAGGGGTTTTCGCTTTGCATGGGGGCTATTTGGTCGCTTGCGCCCCCGTACGCAAGAGCGCGCTTAATTCTTCGTTTGAAAATCCGGTGCAGCCGGATTTTGCGGCCCATGCCGCATAAAATGCGCCGCAGCACATTTTTGAAACACGTTTAGATGTTGAAACGCTCAACCGCGCGCGGACCTTCCACCCCGTCCATATCCGGATTGAGCTGGAGGAACGCGAAGTTCAGATAGCTCGCGAAGCAGATCCACAGCAGATAAGGCACCAGCAGCATCGCAGCGACCGGGCGAACGCGGGCGAACATCAGGATCGTCACGATCACTGCCGCCACCATCAGGCCCAGCACCACCAGGCCGCCGGTCATCTTGTGCATCGCGAAGAACACCGGGCTCCACGCTAGATTGAGCACGAACTGCACGACGAAGGCGATTACCGCCGACCCGCGTCCGCGGGCGCCACGCGCCGCGCAGATCATCGCCAGCGCCAGCCCCATCAGCACGTAGAGCAAGGTCCACACGATCGCGAAAGTGATCGGCGGGGGATAGATCCCGGGCTTGGCCAGCGCATCGAACCACGCGTTGCCCGGCCCGCTTCCGGCAATCTTGCCCGAAAGAAAACCCAGCAGCACGATCAGTGGCACAAGCACCAGCGACCAGCGCAACAGGCTGGCACGCAATTGGGCCGGTGAGGCAATCGGGTTCATTCCCTGGCAACCCCCGAATCAGGAAAAACCATCAAGTTCGGCGGTTTGTGGTACGACAAATGCCAACGCGCAATGATGCGTGCCGCAAAAGTCACCCGATCTGCCCGTTATGCATCACCCACGGGACGCGGAAATGAGGAATTCCACGTTTCCTTCCGGCCCTTTGATGGGACTTTCGACGATTCCCTGAATCGCCCAGCCCTCACCCTCCAGCCAGTCGCGCACCTCACCGCAGACGCGCTCATGCAATGCGGGATCGCGCACGACACCGCCCTTGCCCACTTCGTTGCGGCCCACTTCGAACTGCGGCTTGATCAGGGCCACCACGCGGCACTGCGGTGCCGCAAGGCGCAGCGGCGCTTCCAGAACCTTGGACAGCGCGATGAAACTTGCATCGCACACAACCCAAGTGCACGGTCGGTCGATCTCGCTAGGCGTAAGGATGCGGGCGCTGGTCTGCTCCAGCACGGTGACGCGCGAGTCCTGCCGCAGCTTCCACGCAAGCTGGTTGGTGCCCGAATCGACCGCGAAGACATGCTCCGCCCCGTTGGTCAGCAGAACGTCGGTGAAGCCACCGGTGGAACTGCCGATATCCATCGCCGTCACGCCGGTCGGGTCCAGTTCGAAATGTTCGATGGCGTGAGCCAGCTTGATCCCCCCGCGCGAGACCCAGGGGTGATCGCGCCCGCGCACTTCCAGCGGGGCGTCGGCCTTGATGCTCTGCCCCGGCTTGGCGATCTTGGTTTCGCCCGAAAACACCAGCCCTGCCAGCACCATCGCCTGCGCACGGGTGCGGCTTTCGACCAGCCCGCGATCGACCAGCAACTGGTCCACGCGCGCCTTGGAAGGGCTTTTCTTTTCGATATGTCGGGGCTCGGACGGGTCGGTCATGGCTTTGTGCACTTGAGAAGGAGCGCGCCTCATTCCATACCGGGGCCATGAAGGCAAATCCGCGCCGGCTAGCAGCCGACCCGTCGTTCCCCCGCAAACTTGTTGCAAGCGCCCCGCTGACCGTGCTGGCGTTGCTTGCCGCCTGCGTGCCCGCGCCCAAGGCGCCGCCGCCCACGCCGCGCCCGGTGCCGACCCAGGCTCCCCCGCCGGCGGCCCCGCCGCCCGCCAGCTGGCAGGATGCACCGCAAACGGCCGGCGACTGGCGCATGACCGCGCCGGGGACGGCCACGTTCGCCGACGGCCTGGTCACCCTGCGCTGCAATCGGCAGGCCGGCACCGTCACCCTGGCCCGGTCCGGCAGCGCCTCGGCACCCAGCCTGACCGTGCGCACATCGGAATCGGCGCGCACATTGGCGGCCTCTGCCACCACCACCGGTCTTTCGGTGGACTTGCCGGCGCGCGACGGGCTGCTCGATTCGATGGCCTTCAGCAAGGGCCGCTTCGCCATCGAGGCACCGGGCACGGCCACGCTTTACGTGCCCAGCTGGACCGAAGTGTCGCGCGTGGTCGAGGACTGCCGATAAGGCCTGCCAAAGTGCACTGGTGAACGGGACTCGCCGAACGCGCGAAAATGCGTTCCGCAGGCCTGTTTCGCCAGCCCCTCGACAGTCGTTTTTGCAGCAAAATCGGCGGGATTCAGGCCGCACTCCGCGGCCCCGGCAATCGAGTCCAAGACTGGCTCAAAGGCTGGGGATAACTGGCCCGAAGCATCGATAATGACCGCAAAAAAAACGAATACAAGACTTGTTGTGCGGTGCGGAATCGGAGACACATTTGAACAGGGCAGAGGGACCCTGGGAAACGCGCCCGGAAGCACCCCGAAGCCCAGCCGCTTTAACCAGCGGCGCCCTATGGCTCAAACAGCGCGAAAGGAGGTGATCCGATGTCTCATGGTTCAGCAGAGAGGTCGGCTTTTTCCGTCGCGAGGCATTATCGCTGAATTGAATTCGCGATAAAGGCTTTCGCTGGCGGCACTTCCGGCCGCTGACCATGCGAAGGGCCGCACCGGGCAACCGGGGCGGCCCTTCTCATTTTGGCCCAAATGCATTTTGGGTCCAACGCTCGCAACCGCAGCGCAGATGCAATCCACGCAGCGCATTTCGCACTGGCCCTCGCGCCGAAGCGGGCGCAAGGAGCATCCTGCTGCAGCATTGGCCAAGTTCCCGGTTTATCCGCCTCGACGCCGTGCTAAAGCTATAAGCGTGAGTATCAAAATTACTTTCTGATTGCCTTAAGCGTAATTTTCATTCAGAGGGCGCAGGCAATCGCAGTCTAGAGGATTTCGTTCGATGGCGACGCTCGCCGATGCCGGCCTGACTTTCAGCACTCTGCCCCACCCCGCGCCGACCAGCGCCGAAACGCGCGAGACCATTCTCGCCAACCCCGGCTTCGGCACCAATTTCTCCGACCATATGGTGGTGGTCGAATGGACCGAGGGTAAAGGATGGCATGACGCCGTAGTGGGCCCGCGCCAGCCGATCGCGCTCGATCCGGCGGCGGCCGTGCTGCACTATGCGCAGGAAATCTTCGAAGGCCTGAAAGCCTACAAGCAGGCTGACGGCTCGATCGCGCTGTTCCGCCCCGAAGCCAACGCCGCGCGTTTCAACAAGTCGGCCGAACGCCTGGCCATGCCCGAACTGCCCGAGGCCCTGTTCATCGAGGCGATCGAGCGTCTGGTCCAGGCCGACCGCGACTGGATCCCGGCTGCCGAGGGCGCTTCGCTCTACCTGCGCCCGTTCATGATCGCCACCGAGGCGTTCCTGGGCGTGCGTCCGGCCAAGCAGTACAAGTTCATCGTCATCGCCAGCCCGGCCGGCAACTACTTCAAGTCCGGCGCGCCGGCCGTCTCTATCTGGGTTTCGGACTATACCCGAGCGGCACCTGGCGGTACCGGAGCGGCCAAATGCGGCGGCAACTACGCCGCCAGCCTGGTTCCGCAGGCCGAGGCGATCTCGCGCGGGCATGACCAGGTCGTCTTCCTCGACGCTGCCGAGCACAAGTGGATCGAGGAACTGGGCGGCATGAACCTCTACTTCGTGTTCGAGGACGGCACCCTGCTCACCCCTGCCCTCACCGGCACGATCCTGCCCGGCATCACCCGCGACAGCCTGCTGCAGCTCGCTCGCGAGGAAGGCCTGAAGGTTGAGGAAGGCAAGTACAGCCTGGACCAGTGGCGCGCCGATGCCACCTCCGGCAAGCTGATCGAGACTTTCGCCTGCGGCACCGCTGCAGTGGTAACCCCGGTCGGCAAGGTTTCGGGCCGCGATGGCGAGTTCGTCGTCGGCTCGGGCGGCCCCGGCCAGATCACCGCCAAGCTGAAGAACCGCCTGGTCTCGATCCAGCGCGGCGAAGCGGCGGACACGCACAACTGGATCCACAAGATCGCCTGAAACGAAAAGGCCGGCGGGGAACACCCCGCCGGCCTTTTTCATTGCATGTCTCTGCCGGAATGAAGCCCGCTCAGATCTCCACCAGACCGCATTGGCGCAGCATCGCCATATGCGTGCGCGTCAGGCGCTCCACCGTTTCATCGACCGACAGATCGGGCCGTACGCTGTTGCGATAGACCCGGGGTGCCACCATCGACCAGGTGAGCAGGAACGTCGCGAAGACTTCCCCTTCCATCCCCTCCCCCTTGGGCTCGTTTGCGAAATGCACGCCCAGATCTTGCGCCAGCCTGTCAAACGTCACGTAGCGATCGGCAATCCGGCCGGGCGAGAGGAACTCTTCCGTCCACAAGGCGACCACTTCCGGATTTTCCAGAACGTAGCGGATGACAAGCCGCGTGCGGTTCTCCGCCGTGTCCACGGGCGCCAGCACGGTTGCAAGCTGCCGCTTCGACCATTCGCGAATGGCATCGATCAACGCCTCGCGATCGGCGAAGTGGTAGTAGACCGTCGTGCGGTTGACTCCGGCTTCACGCGCGACTTCCGAAAGCGACAGGGCCTCCATTCCCTTTGCCGAAACCAGCTTCACCGCGGTTTCGATCAGAATCAGGTGCGTCTCCTCGAACCCCTTGTTTCGGCGACGCGACTGGTTGTTTCCGCCCGCTCTGGTGCCGGGCTCTTTTTCAATCGATTGAATCATGCCCCTCCTGCTTGGACATCCCTGTCTCCGCAGTCAACGCATTAAGCGGGTTTCCGCTCCTCATACTTTCGGCTCATAAGATTGATTTATTTACTTTAATTAATACGCCCCGGGTGTCTTTCCGAAGCACTGCAAAGGGTTGCCGGGCGGCCTGTGCCTTCCTACCTCTCCCGCGACGTTACCCATGGAGTGCCCGCATGCCCGAAAACACCTACACACCGCCGAAAGTCTGGACATGGGACAAGGACAATGGCGGCGAATGGGCCAAGACCAACCGCCCCGTCTCCGGCGCAACCCATGAGCAGACGCTGCCGCGCGGCACGCATTCACTTCAGCTTTACTCGCTGGGAACCCCGAACGGCCAAAAGGTCACCATTATGCTGGAAGAACTCCTTGCCGCCGGGGTGACCGGTGCAGAGTACGACGCATGGTTGATCGACATCGGCCAAGGCGATCAATTTGGATCCGACTTCGTCGCCATCAATCCGAATTCCAAGATCCCCGCCCTGCTCGATTACTCCGGCGAAAAGCCCCTGCGCGTGTTCGAATCCGGCTCGATCCTGTTCTACCTTGCCGAGAAGTTCGGCATGTTCCTGCCCACCACGCAGCCCGGCCGCGCCGAATGCATGTCATGGCTGATGTGGCAGATGGGCACCGCGCCGATGATCGGCGGCGGTTTCGGCCACTTCTACGCCTATGCGCCGGAAAAGTTCGAATATCCGATCAACCGCTACGCTATGGAAACCAAGCGCATCCTTGACGTGGCCGACAAACGCCTTGCCGAAACCCGCTATCTGGCGGGCGACGAATACACGATCGCCGACATCGCCTGCTACGGCTGGTTCGGCGGCTTCCTGCGCGGCGATGCCTATGGCGATGCCGCCACGTTCCTGGATGTGCCCAGCTACGCCAATCTCGTCCGCTGGGGCGAGGAACTGGCCGCGCGCAAGGGCATTCAGCGCGGCCGGATCGTCAACCGCAATGGCGACGGCTTCGTGCGCGAACGCCACTCGGCCGCCGATATCGACGCAGTGCTGGCCGGCTGACCCTCGTTCGCGATGCGGTGGCGCCCCCCTCGCCGCCGCATCGCCGAGCGGACTTACGCAACCCCATCCCGGTATTGAAGGAACCCGGCCCGCTCCAGATCCCGGACGGATTCCCGCGCCACCGGCGCAGTTTCGCCGTTCACCAGATGGATCGTCCGGTTCCGCCCCTCCATGTCGATCGAGGCGATCCCGCCAGCTGCCACCCACCAGCTGCGATGCACCTGCGATCCGGGGCAATCGTCCATTTCGGCCACTGCATCGCGCAAGCGCATGAGAAGCAACTCGCTTCCGGCAGTCCCATGAACCCGCACATAGTGGTCTTCCGCCTGCAGGGCGATGATCGGGCCACGGAACCCTTTTGGCAGGCGCCTGGCCAGACGCGGTGAGGCGGTGCCGGAGGACGACGCATTGGCCGCCTTCGGGCCATCGGCCAGCGCAAACTGCGCTTGATCGACAGCGACCGAAGGCGCCAGTCCATCATCGGGCCGCGCGGTCGAGAAGCTCTCGCGCAGATGGTCGTCCGCGCTTCTGGCCCACATCGTCACCAGCAGCACTCCGACGGCGCTGAGCATGGCGAACGGCAGCAACCCGCCGAACCCGCCGAGCGCGTGGAAGAACACACTGGCGCTCCACTCCCACAGCAGCGCCAGCGGGAAACTGGACAGCAGCACGCCCCAGGAAATCAGCATTCGCCGCGGCAGCGACGTAACGTCGGCGATCGCTGCCCACAGCAGGAGCGAAGGACGCACCAGCACATAGGCGCCCATCAGCAGCATCCACCAGTGCCACACCCGACCAGGGAATTCGGCCTGCCCATACGTGCCGAAGGGACCCAGGAATCCGATCAGGGCGGCGAACACCACCATTCCCCACATCTCGATCAGGACGCGACGCAGCCAGCTCACGAAACTCTCTCCCGTTCACGCGACGCAAGCTGGAAAATTCCACGATTTTCGCCTGTTTGACGCCCGTTCCACATACGTAACGCATTAGCGATTGCGGGCCAATCGCCTCGTGTCAACCGATGCTCAACCACGCCGGAGCGCTACGCCCGGCACCGTGAGGAGCAGGATCATGACTCGCGATTTTCGTCCCCTTGCCTTTGCCGGCACCCTGGCGGTCCTGGCCCATATCGTGGCCTTCGCCGTCGTCCTCGGCTGAGAGGCGGCGGCGGTTCGCAGGCCGCCTCCGACAACAATAAAATCAACGATCAGGATTGGGAGAGTTCACGATGAAAGCACGATGGCGCGCTTGCGCCCTGGCCCTTGCCGCAGCCGCAGTGGCCACGCCCCTGCTCGCCGCCCCCGCCGATGCCGTGCGGACCCGCATCGCCGGTTTTCGCGAACTCGGCGCGGCTTTCAAGGCGGTGAACGACGGTTTGCGGGGCGACGTCCAGACCGTGCTGATCGCCCAATCCGCGCGCCAGATCCGCAATGCGGCGCACGCCCAGTACGAATGGTTTCCCGCCGGGTCCGGTCCGCAAGCCGGCGTGAAGACGCGCGCGAAGCCGGAAATCTGGCAACAGGCGGCAAAGTTCAAGGCCGCGCAGGATGCCTTCGCCAAGGCGGCGGACGATTTCCAGCGGGTCGCTTCCGGGAAGGATGTCTCTGCCATCCGCGCCGGCGCGCAAAGGCTGGGCGGTACCTGCAAGGGTTGTCACGACGCTTTCCGCGGGCCGGAAAACTGAGATGGGTGTTCGATCGATAACTGCGCTGACGATCACACTGCTCGCTATCGCAACGGCAGCGCCCGCCTTCGCACAGCCGGCCGATTTCCCGATCGCTGCAGCCGATGGCAGCGCGCTGCCGCCTGGCGTGCGGACGCGGCAGGTACAAGGCGCGGAAGTCTACACCGACGCACATGGCGACGTGCTCTACGGCATGGACATGCGCACGGTCCTGCGCTGGTCGCCCGATCCCGCAAAGTTCTGTGGAGAGGCGTGCAGCCGCGATTGGCAGCCGCTCTCCGCTCCGGCGGGGGCGACAGTGAACATCCGCTATCCCGGCGGCTTCGAGAAAGCCTCCACAGACGACGGCTTCGTGGATCCGCGCAAGGCGCCCGACTGGACGGTGGTCCAGGGCGTGCAGGGCCCGCAGTGGGTCTACAAGGGCTGGCACCTTGTCTTCACGCGCCGCGAAGGCAGCCGAACTTCCACGGCTTTCGACGGTGCCGACGGGATGACTTGGAACACCCTGAAATACGTTCCCCCGCCGCCGAAAATCGACGCGCCGGGCGCGGTAGGCACCGCGTTCGTCGATGGCGCCTATGCCTTTACGAACAAGGAAGGCCGCGTGCTGTTCACCGGCAAATGCGGGGACGGCTGCACATGGAACCCGCTGCCCGCCCCCATGGCCAGCAGCGGCCTTCGCGACTGGAAAGTGAGCCTTTCCGGTGATGAGCCCGAATGGACCGTTCAAAGCAAGCGCGTGTTCGTCAGCAACGAGAGCGACCCGCATGCCGTGCCGCCGGGCGGCAAGATCCTGCGACCCTGAAAACAGGAAAGACGGGGGAGAGAGATAATGAAAGACAGGAAGATCGGCCCGAAATCGCAACGTAAGTTGCTGGCCGGCGGCGTGGCCGTGGGCCTGTTGGGAATGGGCGCCGCCTTTCTCGGCACGTCAGCCATGCAGACGACTGCCCATGCCGATGCCACGACGCTCAAGCTGCCCGCCCCGCCGCCGGGCGGTGTGATGGGCTTCGTCGTGCAGGACTTCGTGCCGCCGGTGATCCAGGGCAAGGACGCCTGCCCCACCGGCACCAGCCCCAAGATCCGCGATCTCTATCTGGCGTCCCAGCCCGCCGATGAGCGCGCGAGGCTGGAGCGTAAGGAGAACGAGCCCGAGCTGACCAAGCGTTGGCAGGCGACGGTCTTCGGGCCGGACGGCACCAACATCTGCTCCCAGCCCGACAAGTTCGATCGGCCGCTGCTGCGCACGGTGCAAAGCGCGAATGCCGGCGGGCTGGACCTGGATAACGATGACCCTGGGGAGAGCTGCGCGCACGAGGAATTCACCGCGCCCGATGGTCGCACCGGGATCGACAACCAGGAATACCGCGTGATGGGCTGCACGCTGGAATGGCGGGGCAAGGACGGGATCGGCGGAGACCTGCTGACCGGCATGCGCCAGTTCCACGCATCGGGCGAATGGACGCAAGTGATCCTGCTGCGCGGCGTGGACAGCCTGGAAAACGACGACGATGTGGAAGTGATCTACGGCAATACGCCCGATCGCCCGCAGCTCGACAGCCACGGCAATTTCCTGCCCGGCTACAGCTTCACCATCTCCGACAAGCCGCCCCGCCACCGCAACGTGCTGCATGGGCGCATCGTCAATGGCGTGCTCGTCACCGATGCCAAGGATATCAAGCTGACGCAGACCTGGGGCCAGGGCGGCGCGGGTGACATTCGCGGATCCCGCACGGCTTACGATTTCCGGCACGCGAAGCTGCGTCTGGCGTTTCAGCCGGACGGTTCGCTGCGCGGTCTGGTCGGCGGCTATCGGCCGGTGTTCGACGTGATCCAGAGCCCGTCGATCGGCGGCGTCGGCGCGGCGCTGGCCGCCGGGATCGACTGCGCCGGAACCCTCGCCACCCTGCGCAAATATGCGGACGGCATTCGTGATCCGAAGACCGGCAAATGCACCGGCGTGTCCAGCGCGATGAACCTCTACGCGGTGCCGGCCTTCGTCAACGACGTCCCCACCCCTCCCTCTCACGCCGGGAAACAGGCCCCATGACCCCCTTGCGCACCGTGCCCCTGGGCATCGCGGCCGCCGCGCTTGCCGCCACCGTCTGGCTGGCGGGCACGGCTTCCACCTCCTCCCCCGTCCATGCGGAGGCGAATTCGGCGCAGACGCTGCTGCCCGGCGCGCAAGTCGTCGGCATGCGGCGGCTGACGGAGGCGCAGTATCGCAACACCATCGCCGATATCTTCGGCAGCGACATCCGCGTTGCCGGGCGGTTCGAGCCGATCGTTCGCCCCGCGCACCAGCTTATCGCCTCCGGCGCGCGCAGCGCGGCCATCTCGCCATCCGGCCTTGAACAGTTGGACGCCATGGGCCGCGACATCGCCCGGCAGGTGTTCGACGAGCATCACCGTGACCAGTTCATGGCCTGCCAGCCCACCGATCCGGCGGCGGCCGATGCCGACTGCGCCCGGCGCACGCTGGCCCCGCTAGGCCGACTGCTGTTCCGCCGCCCGCTGGCTGAGCAGGAATTGGCGCTCTACGTCCGCATCGCGAACGAAGGCGCCGCGCCCACCAAGTCCTTTGCCAAGGGGCTGGAACTGGCGCTGGGTTCGATGCTGGTCTCGCCCTGGTTCCTTTACGTGGTGGAGACGGCCGAGCCTGACCCTACCCACCCCGGCGCCTTGCGGCTCGACGGCGCCTCTCGCGCGGCACGGCTCAGCTTCATGCTCTGGAATTCCACCCCGAATGCCGCGCTGCTGGATGCGGCGGCGGCCGGCAAGCTGAACGATCAGGCGGAACTGACGGCGGTAGTGCACCACATGGTCGGCTCCCCCCGGTTCGAGCAGGGCCTGCGCGCCTTCTTCGCCGACATGCTGCTGTTCGAGAAGTTCGACGAACTCGCCAAGGATCCGGTGATCTACCCCTACTTCAACCAGGACGTGTTGCAGGCCCTGCCCGAACAGATGCTGCGCACGATCACGACCCAGCTCCTCGACGGGGACGGCGATTACCGGGAGCTTTTCACCACCCGCAAGACCTGGATGAACCGGCCGCTGGGCGCGCTCTACAAGGTGCCCGTCAGCAAGTCCCAAGGATGGGTGCCTTACGAGTTCGCCGCCGGTTCGGACCGTTCCGGGCTGCTGGGGCTAGCCGGTTTCCTGGCGATGTATTCGCATTCCGGGCGCAGCTCGCCCACGCTGCGCGGGCGTGCGATCCGGGAATTGCTGCTCTGTCAGCCGGTGCCTAATCCGCCCGGCAACGTGAACTTCACGGCAGTGCAGGACACCGCCAACAAGGCGATGCCCACCGCGCGTATCCGGCTGGATGCCCACACCACTGATCCGGTCTGCGCCGGGTGCCACAAGATCACCGACCCGATCGGCCTGCCGCTCGAACGCTTCGACGGCATCGGCGCCTTCCGCGCGAGCGAGAACGACGCGCCGATCGACGTTTCCGGCGCGATGGACGATGCGGCCTTCACCGGGGCGGACGGCCTGGGCAAGGCGATCGCCGCCAGCCCCGATGCCACCATGTGCGTCACTTCACGCGCGTTGGAATATGCCACTGGGCGGCCCAGCGAGAACGGCGAGCTGGTGGAGCAGTTGGAAAGCCGCTTCGCGTCCGACGGCTATCGCCTGCGCCGCCTGATCGAGACGGTCGCCACGATGCCGCAGACTTACGAAATTCCCGCAGAAGACCTGAAGGCCGGCACCACGCTTGTGGCCACGCGCCGCTGAAAAGCAGGAGGAAGAATACCATGGCATTCGACATGTCCCGCCGCTTTGCCCTGAAGGGCTTGCTGAACGGCGCCGCGATCACCGTGGGCGTCCCGCTGCTCGACATCTTTCTGGACGGCAACGGCGAAGCGATGGCCGCCACTGGCGCGCCGGTGCCGATCCGCTTCGGCACGTGGTTCTGGGGCCTTGGCGTCAATCCCAGCCGCTGGTTTCCGGACAAGGTCGGGCCCGGCTACGACCTGAAGCCCGAACTGGAAATAATCAAACCGTACCAGCAGAAGGTCAACATTCTGGGCAATTTCAACGTCATGCTGGATGGCGCGCCGAACTTGCCGCACACCTCCGGTGGCCCCGCGATCCGCACCGGGCGGGCGATCACGGCGGAAGGCGGGTTGCCGGGCGAAAGCTTCGATGTGACCATCGGCGATCGGATCGGCACGCACACCCGGTTCCGCAGTTTGGAAACCTCCGCCTCCGGCGATCCGCGCAATTCGCTCAGCGGGCGCGGCGGCGGCAATCTCAATCCCTCCGAAGGGTCGGCCGCCGGCCTCTACCGGCGCATCTTCGGGACCGGCTTCAAGGATCCCAACAGCGGTACCTTCACGCCCGATCCCGAAGTCATGGCCCGCCGCAGCGTGCTTTCCGCCGTCACCGAGCAGCGCAAGGCGCTGGAAGGCGCGGTGGGCGCGGCGGACCGGCAGAAACTGGACCAGTATTTCACCTCGGTCCGCCAGCTGGAAAACCAGTTGGACGTGGAACTGACCAAGCCGGAACCCTTGCAGGCCTGCCTCGTCCCCAAGCCCGTCGCCGACCGGCCGGTGAATGCGGAGATCGAGAACGTGGTAACCAATCACGCGCTGATGACCGACCTGATGGTCATGGCCCTGGCCTGCGACCAGACGCGCGTGTTCAACATGATGTTCAACAACGGCGCCTCCTCGCTCACGCGGATCGGCAGCACCATTACCCACCATCAGCTGACGCACGAGGAAGCACTGGACAACCGGCTGGGCTATCAGCCGGAAGCGACCTACTTCCTCAACCGCATCTTCGAGGCGTGGACCTACTTCGTGGGCGCGCTGGACAAAGTGCAGGAGGGGCCGCGCACCCTGCTCGACAACACGCTGGTCTTTGCCCACTCCGAAACCGAATTCGCGAAGTTCCACACGATCGACAACATTCCGATGATGACTGCCGGAAGCGCCGGCGGCCGCGTGAAGACCGGCGTCTATGTCGACGGGCTTGGCACCCCCGTCAGCCGCGTGGGGCTCACGCTTCAGCAAGTGATGGGCGTGCCGGTCGACAAGTGGGGCGCGAAGAGCATGGAAACGTCCAAACCCATCGCGGAACTGGTGGCATGAGGGGGACGCTTGCCACCGTGGCCCTTTTCACAGCCCTTCTGCCCGCCGCCGTACAGGCGCAGGAGGCGCCCGCCACGCGCCTTGTCGGCACGGTGCTCAACGCGGCGGCCATCGAGAAGGAACTTGCCTTCTACCAGACCGCGTTCGGCCTGAAGCTGGGCATGACGCTCGATCACGGCACCCGGCGCGAATATATGCTGCGTTTCTCCGCCGATCCTGCCGAGCCGGGGCTGATCCTGGTTCACGACAGCGCCGCCAATGCTCCCGCCCGGCTGACCCATGGCAACGGCTTCGACCGGCTGGTCCTGCGGATCGCCGACATGGATGCGCTTGTCGCGCGGCTCGACGCTGCCGGCATTGCCCATCAAGGCGTACACGAAGCCGCTCAAGGCTACCGCATTCTCCAGTTGGAAGATCCCGAAGGCTATCCCCTTGAAGTGATCCAGGGCAACCGCAGCGCGGGAGGCGCGAAGTGACCGGCACGCGCAGGCATTTCCTTCGGCAAGCAACCGGCATCACGGTCGCCGCATCGGCCGGTCTGTTCGCCGCCAGACTTGGCGCGCAGAGCAATGGCCCGGCCTGCTATGACCCGGCCGCCCTACCCTTCACGCAGAAAAGCCGCAGGCGGGCCCTGGGATATGTGGACGCATCGCCGGATGCCACGCGGCATTGCAGCCTCTGCGCGTTCTTCACGGCGGCGGCGGCCGGATGCGGGACTTGCCAGATGCTCACCGGCGGGCCGGTCAATGCCGGTGCCTTGTGCAATTCCTTCGCGCCGAAAGCCGCGAAATGAGCGCGGCCCCCGGTATCCGGGTCTGGGACCTGCCCACCCGCCTGTTCCACTGGCTGTTGGTGCTGCTGTTCGCGTTCTCATGGTGGAGCGCGGAAAACCAGCACATGGACTGGCACTATCTCTCCGGCCTCACGCTGCTGGGCCTGTTGGCATTCCGCCTGATCTGGGGTTTCGCCGGGGCCAGCACGGCACGCTTCGGTGCGCTTTTCGCATCGCCCCGGGCGCTGATCGCCTATCTGAAAGGGCACCACGAACCGCGCGCAGGGCATAATCCGCTGGGCGGATACAGCGTGCTGGCCATGCTGCTGCTGCTGGCCACCCAGGTTGGCACCGGCTTGTTCGCCACCGACACGGATGGGCTGGAATCCGGGCCACTGTCCTTCCTGGTGACGTTCGACCAGGGGCGGCTGGCCGCCGAAATTCACGCAGCCAGCTTCAACCTTCTGCTGGCCCTGATCGGCCTGCACGTTCTGGCGATCGCGTTCTACCTGCTGTTCCGGCGACGCAACCTCGTCGGGCCGATGGTGACCGGACGTGACCGCGCGCTCGCCCCCGGCACTACGGCGGTGAAGCGGGCCCCGATCGCCATGTTCCTGGCCGCCGCGACGATTGCCGGGCTGTTCGCCTGGTTCGCCGGGAAGGGTTTCGGCCTGTGACCCCCCGCCAACGCTCCCGCGATCTGTTGCCACCGAACGCCCAGACCCCGGCTACCCACGCTTGATCGCACTCGCTCCCGCAGAATAAATAGTGCTCACTATTTAATCGAAATTGCCCCGGGAGAGGCGAATGACCAAAGTGATGGAAGGCATCCGCGTGCTGGAGGTTGCCCAGCATACGTTCGTGCCATCGGCCGGGGCAATTCTCTCGGACTGGGGGGCGGATGTCATCAAGATCGAGCATCCGGTGCGCGGCGATGCCATGCGCGGCCTGATCAACCTGGGCGGCATGAAGCTCGATCCCCGGCGCAATACGCTGATGGAGCATCCCAATCGCGGCAAGCGCAGCGTGGGCGTCGATATCTCCACGGCGGAGGGGCAGGAAGTCATCTACGAACTGGCCCGCAGCGCCGACGTGTTCCTGACCAACTATCTGCCCGCCGCGCGGCGGAAACTGAACATCGACCTTGAGCATATCCGCGCCGCCAATCCGAACATCATCTATGCGCGGGGCAGCGCCTATGGCGACAAGGGGCCGGAGCGTGAGATTGGCGGCTTCGACAATACCGCGTTCTGGACGCGCAGCGGCGTCGGCCTGTCGATGAGCCCGTCCGACATTCCTATCCCTCTGGCGCAGGGCATCCCCGCCTTCGGCGATTCCATCGGCGGCATGAACATTGCCGGCGGCATTTCGGCCGCGCTGTTTCATCGCGAACGCACCGGCCAGCCCGTGGAACTGGACGTCTCCCTGCTCAGCGCGTGGTGGGCAGCAGGCGCCGGGCTGGACCAGCAGGTGGAGAGCGGACAGGTCCTGCGCTCCAAGCTGCCGACCGGCGGCGGGCGGCCCGGCAACCCGTTCATGGGCAATTTCCAGACGTCGGACGGCGGCACCATCAACCTCAACACGCTGATCCCCGGCCCGCATATCCGCAGCCTTTTCGCCACGATCGGCGTGCCCGAAGCGGCCGAGGACCCGCGCTTTGCCGATGCCCGATCGCTGATGGAAAACTGGGAGGCGGCGGCCGAAGTGATGAACCGCCAGTTCAACGCGCGCCCCTTCTCCTATTGGCGGGAGCAGATGAAGACTTTCTCCGGCCAGTGGGCGCCGTTCCAGACGCTGCTCGATCTTTCCAACGACGAGCAGGCCCTCGCCAACGACATGATCTTCGAGATCGATCCCGAAGATGGCAGCGGCAAGCCGATGAAGCTGGTGCGCGGCCCCGTGCAGTTCGACCATGCGCCGGTCGAGACGACCCGCTCGCCGCAAGCGTCCGAGCATACGGAATTGGTCCTGATGGAACTGGGCATGGAGTGGGACCGGATCGAACAGCTCAAGGCCAGCGGCGCCATCGCCTGAAAAGGCCCAATGCAGCGCGGCACCGCGTCCTCGGGAGAGCGAACAATGATTACCGATCATCTCGATTTTTCGGGAAAGGTGGCGATCGTCACCGGCGGCGCCACCGGCATCGGCTATGCCACCGCGCTGCAACTCGCCAAACTGGGTTGCCGCGTGGCGATCTGCAGCCGTTCGGCCGATGAACTCCTGGCCGCCGCCGATCGCATCACAGCGGAAAGCGGCAGCGAATGCCTGGCCATCCCCACAGACGTGAAGAACGAAGAGGCGGTGATCCGCATGGTCGAACGCGTGATGGAAGCGTTCGGGCGGATCGACGTGCTGGTCAACAACGCGGGCGGCACGCGGATGGGCCCGCTGGAAACGATCCCCACGCGCGGCTGGGATGCGATCTTCGACCTCAATGCAAAGTCGGCCTATCTCTGCACCCGCGAAGCGGGCCAGCACATGATCGCCAGCAAGTCCGGCGCCATCGTCAACATATCGTCGAACGCGGGCATCACCGGCGTGAAGGGCGGCGCGCACTACTCGGCCGCGAAGGCCGCGCTCCAGATGTTCACGACGGTCACGGCGGCGGAATGGGGCCGCCACGGCATTCGCGTGAACTGCGTGGCCGCCGGAATGATCGCCAGCCCTCGCGCGGCGGCCGCTTGGGACGCAGCCGGCCTGACGGGGGACGACATGGCCAAGCCGATCCCCCTCGGCCGCGCCGGCACGCCCGATGAAATGGCAAACATGATCGTCTTCCTGGCGAGCGACGCCGCCTCCTACGTCACCGCGCAGACCATCGCCGTGAACGGCGGCCCCTCGCTTGGCGGCATGCCGCTGGATTGATGGTGGGGGCCGAGCTTCCTTCCTCGCCCGCAGACCGATTGCCTGCGAAACGCGGGCGGCGCAGCACCGAAGAGGTCATCGAGAGACTGCTGGATGCGGCTACCCACGAGTTCGAAGAAAAGGGCTTCGGCGGCGCCACCACCGCCGCCATCGCTCGCCGCGCCGGCGTGGCTGAGGCGCTGCTGTTCAAACATTTCGGATCGAAGACCCAGCTCTTTCAGGACGCGATTTTCGGGCCGCTCAGCCGCCAGTTCGATGCCTTCATGCAAGATCACCCGCCCGAATTGCAGACAGCCGACACCAAGCGCGCGCTCACCGTCGAATATATCGGCCAGCTGCAGGACTTCGTCGGCCGCCATGCGCGGGCCCTGATGTCGCTGATGGTCGCGCAATCCTACAAGACGGACGGGATCGACGGCATTGCCGGCGTGCAGGGATTGCGGGATTTCTTCGACAAGGCCTCTGCCACCGCACTGAAGAACATCGATGGCGAACCGGCGGTCCATCCGGCGCTGCTGGCGAGGATTTCCTTCGTTTCGATCCTGTCCTGCCTGCTGTTTCAGGACTGGCTGTTCGAGCCCGGCCTTGCAGGGGTTGAGGACATCAGGATGGCGATCTCGGCCTTCGTGATGGAAGGGCTCACCGTAAACACGGCCAAGTCCTGAGGGTTCTCGTTGGGACGGGAAGCGGCCGCAGCCGCCTCCCGCGGCCGCATTCTCAGTTCGCCGGTTCCGTCGCCCGTTCGTCGGCATGGTGCTTGAACATCGTCATGATGTCGCCCGAAGTCACCGGGCGCGGCTCCGCACCGTCGACCGGTCGCGCGCCGCCCGAAGACTTTGGCGAGGTATCGACGCCCTTCGCCTTCGCCCGCGCACGGCATGCGCCCACGGTCATATCCTCACGCTTGTTGTGTTCGAAGAACGTGTCGAAGCGGAACCAGCGCAGCGCGTTGGTGTGGGTGACCTTGTCGATCTGCTCGTCCGTCAGATGCTTCACCGAATCCCACAGATGCTCGGGCACGTCCGGCCACAGCGTGTCGGAATGCGGATAGTCGCATTCGTAGGCGACATTGTTCTCGCCGATTTCGTCCAGGTGGCGCAGGCCGAAGCGATCGTCCACGAAGCAGTTCAGGAAGTGCCGCTTGAACAAGTCGCTGGGCTTCAGATCCTGGAACCGAGAATGCGTCCAGGTCTTGTGGCGCCAGTTGGAGAAGTCGGCCCGCTCCATGAAATAGGGCACCCAGCCAATGCTGCCTTCGGAAATGGCGATGCGCATGTCCGGATACTGGTGCAGTTCCTCAAGCTGAAGCCAGTCCGCCACGCCTTGCGCGACGGAGAGCGGCATCGTCGAGATCCAGGCCTCGATCGGCGTTTCCATCGATGCGTGCGGCGCCGGATTGCCGCTGCCGATATGCAGCGCCACCGTCATGTCGGTGTCGGCAATCGCCTTGAAGAACGGGTTCCAGTAATCGTTGTGGATGCTGGGTAGCCCCTGAACGGTGGGATTCTCGTTCATCTGGACCGTGCGGAAGCCCTTCTTCGCAAGGCGGTGAATCTCCGCCACGGTCGCATCCATGTCCCAGGTCGGCAGCACGCCCAGCGGAATGAAGCGGCCGGGATAGGCCATGCACCATTCCTCGTAATGCCAGTCGTTCGCGGCCTGCATGTGGCGCAGTGCCAGTGCCTTGTCCGGCGCTTGGTGGAAGGTCTGGCCATCGAAGACGATCGAGTTGCCGAAGCACATCGATGCGGCGATGCCATTCACGTCCATGTCGTCGATCCGCGCATGAACGTCGTAGCAACCGTCACGCAGCTGATCGAGCGAGGTCGGCTCCATGCCGTATTCCTCGAAAGGCCGGCCGACCACGGCATTGAGGCCGATCGATCCCTTTCGCCGCCCCTGATATTCCCAATAGTTCTTGCCGTGCTTGTCGATCCGCAGCTTCGGCGCGCTGGCGAGCAGGTCGCCGGAAAGCTGGTTGTCGAACATCGTCGGCGGCTCACAGATGTGATCGTCGACGCTTATCAGGATCATCTCTTCCAGTTTCATTTTCTTCCCTCGACTCTGAACAGCCCGGGCGCTTGCGAGGCCGCGGGACTCGACCAAAAGATAGTACACGCTATCCGGAATGACGCAATCGACGACAGAGCCCTTGCGCAAGATTAGATAGTATATACCATCTAATTCGACAGGCACGAGATTGCCGAAGCGAGAGGGTGAAACCGGCATGACGAGCGCGATCAAACCGCTGATGGAATACCTCGCCCCGCTGGAAGACGCCGTGACGGAAATCGCGAACACCTGGCGGCCGGACGATCCGGCCTACCGCGCCGATGTCTATCGCCAGATCGCGATGCAGTTCTCCTACGCCTACTTCGCGTTCTTCCATGCCGATGCGGACCATCCGGACTGGGGGCCGCTGTGGAACCCGGTATATACGCTCCAGCCCAATCCGGACGACATCTACCTCTACTGCCCGATCAGCAGCGAGCGGCGCTATCGCATCAGCGGTAATCGCGGCACCGTGAAGATGGTGACCTTCACCACCCAGCTCAGCCTTGCCGGCATGCCCTGGGAAAACGACCTGACCGGCGCGCACTACAACGACATCGACGACGGTGACCTGCAGGTCGATGCGAATGGCGACTTCGAACTGCTGCTGAGCGCCGAACGCCCCGAAGGCCATCAGGGCAACTGGCTGCGCATCGCCCCCGGCGCGCGGGTGCTGATGACGCGATACCGCAGCTACGACTGGGAGAATGAGGTCGATCCGCGCATGTCGATCGAATGCCTCGATCCCGCGGGGCCGAAGCAGCGTCTGTCTCCCGAAGAGATCCTCGAACGCATCGACCACATGGCGCATATGCCCGAACGCGCGCTGCGCCTGTTCTATCCGATGCAGAACGGCATTCGCGAACGTGTGGGCGTGAACGTGTTCGAACCGATCAAATACGGCGGATCGTTCACGCGCCAGGTCTATCTACCGGCCGTCTACGAACTGGAGGATGGCGAAGCGCTGATCGTCGAAACCGACTTGCCCGCGCACCGGCGCTACTGGAATTTCCAGCTCAACGATCCGTACTTCAACGCCACCGAATACGTCTATCGCCTCTCCAGCACCAACGGCCACTATGCGCGGGTAAGTTCGGACGGAAAGTTCCGCGCCGTGATCGCGCTGGAGGACCCCGGCGTGCCGAACTGGCTCGATCCGGCGGGGTTCAAGCAGGGGACGATCTACGGCCGCTGGTACGATTGCGACAGCGAGCCGACACCGACGATCAAGCGCGTAAGGCTGGCGGATCTGCGCGACTATCTGCCGTCGGACACGCCCGTCATCACGCCGGAGGAACGCGCGGAGGAATTGCGCCGCAGAGTGCGCGCCTGCCAGCGCAGGCGCCGCTGGTAGCGCGGCGTCAGTCGCCTCGTTCGGCCGCGTCGATCGCGGCGAGCGCTTCCTTCATCGCCCACTTCGCGGTGTTAGCGGCCGGAAACCCGGCATAGGGCACCGCAAGGTAGAGGATTTCCTCCAGCTCGGTGCGGCTGATCCCATTAGCCAGCGCCATGCGGACGTGGTGCTTCAACTCCTCCGTCTGGCGCAGCGCCATCAGGATGCCGATCACCACACAGCTGCGCGAACGCGGGTCCAGCCCTTCGCGCGACCAGACCATGCCGTAGGCAAAGTCCGCCGCCCAACTCGCGCACTCCTTTCCGAAGTCCGCGCCGTCCAGATGCTCGCGCAAGCTATCCCCCTCGCCCGCCGCCAGCGACTTGCCGAGATAATCGATGCCGCGTTCGCGCTTGTCCATCGTCATGCTCCTCAGACCGCCTTCAACGCGCCGCCTTCCTGAGAGGAACGACGGATCGCATCCATGATCTTCATCGAGGCCAGCCCGTCCGCGAATGTCGGAATGGCGACGGCAGACTGCCCGGCCCCGCCAGTGATCGCCCCATGGAGCGCTTCGCAAAGCCGCGTGAACGGGCCGAGTTCGAAACTTGGCGGACGCCCGGAAGCCGAGGCCTCCGCCACGGGCAGGCGCAAATCTTCGGGCACCTCAAGTTCCCGCGTCCCGCTCTTGTCGGCCAGCATCACCTTGCCAGCATCGATCCAGACCGTGCCCTTGCTGCCGGCGCAGCGCACCAAAGTCGCCGGTGGCCCCCATGCACCCGCGCTCTGCTGCATCGAGCCTTCCAGCCCATTGGCGAGCCGGAACCGCAGCGAGTAGCTGTCGTCGGCAACGTCCGTCCGGTCGGACACCGTGAGAAGGCGCGCGGAAATGCTGTCGAACTCGCCCAGCCAAGCGCGGATCTGGTCGAGCAGGTGCGATCCGCCTGCTCCCAACCAGCCTCCGCCCGAAGCCTCATCGAACCACCAGCCGGGCAGCCGCGCCTCGGGATCGGCGCAGAAGGGGATGAACTGGTCCATCACCAGCAAGCGCGGCTCGCCGATCAGGCTATCGGCAATCGCGCGCCCGAACAGCGCCCGCTCCGGCAGCCAGCGGAATTCATGCGCGACCATGTGGACGACGCCTGCCTGCTCTGCCGCTTCCAGCAAGGCCGCCCCCTCGGCCGCATCGAGCGCGAAGGGCTTTTCACAAAGGACATGACAGCCGCGCGCGATGGCCTTCATCGCCAGCGGTGCATGGGTAGAAGGCGTCGAGGCGATGGTGACAAGCTGCGCGCCGGTCTTCTCGATCGCTTCGTCCAGATCGGTGAAGAACGCGGGGATGCCGGCATCGGCGGCCTTGCGCTCCAGCTTGTCCGGCCGGGTGCCGACAAGGCCCACCACCTCGAAACCGGCGGCGCGCAAGGCGGGAACGTGGACGCGGCAGCCGAAGCCGGTGCCGACGACAAGCGCGGGTATCTTCGTCATGATCGGCTCTCCGTCAGGATGCGTTGCAGCGCACGTGGACCTTGGTTTCCTCGTTCGGTCCACGCAGCGTGGCGAACATGTCCGGCAACTCGTTCAGGCCGATCACATTGGTGACGATCGCCTTGGGATCGACATGGCCCTTGTCCATCTGGTCGGCGATGTAGACGAATTCCTTCATCGAATAGCCCACTGCGAACTGCATGGAGACGCACTTGTAGGAGGCGATGGCCGGGATCACCGGATCGGGCGCAGTGCAGAACCCCAACGACACGATGCGGCCGAACTGGTCGGCATGCATGATCGCCTTGGAGAGCATGCCTTCCGCACCCACCGCCTCGAACACCACTTGCGGGGGGCCGCCCAGCGCTTCGGCCACTTCGCCGATCTCGCCATCGCCATAGGCGACAAAGGCATCCGCGCCCATCGCCAGCGCCAGATCCTTGCGCCGCGCCGAGCGCGACATGGCGACGATGCGCCCTGCCCCCAATCGCCTTGCCCAGTAGATCGCATAGAGCGCGACCGTGCCGCCGCCCAGCACCAACACCCGGTCGCCCGGCGCGATCGAGGCGAACTTGGTGCCGTAAAGGCTGATCGCCAGCGGCTCGATCAGCGCGCCATCGGCCAGCGAAAGCGTCGAGGGCAATTTGGTCGCCACGCTGGCTGGCACGGAAGCCAGTTCCGCAAAGCCTACCATCGCCTTGGCCGGGCTGGACTGGCAGAGCACATTGTTGCCATGCGCACGGCACTGGCGGCAGTTCCCGCAGGCGACCGAGGGCAGGACGGCGATCTTCTCGCCGATCCGGAACCCTTGCACATTGCTGCCCAGCTCGACGATCTCGCCCGCATATTCGTGGCCGAACTGCACGTTCGCGCCATAGTCCCACATGCCACCCTTGGTCATCGAAAGGTCGGTGCCGCAGATGCCGCAGCGGTCCACGCGGATCAGCAGATCGTCCGGGCCGGGGCGCGGATCGGGCAGGCTTTCGATGACGATCGGGCGGCCGCCGCCCGGATAGAGCGCTGCCCTCACTTGCCTTTCTCCACCAGATCGAAGCGTTCGATGTAGTCCCCGAAGGGCTCCCGCGCCTGTTCGGGCGTCATGCCGTAATCGGCAATCGAGTAGCGATGGACGCCGTGCTGAAGCTCCGGCTTTTCCTCGATCCGCTGCGCGAACTGCGCGCGCGTCGTGTCCGGAATGTCCATGCCGATGAAGGCATAGATGCGGTCTAGCACGTCCATCGGGTTGCGATGGAAATCGAGATGCACCACGTCCAGCACCTTGCCCGGATGGCGCTGCCGCACCGCATCGGCCTTGCGCACGGCGTTCGCCCACTTGGCCACTTCGCGTTCCAGCATGTTGGCGGCGCGCTGGTCGGCGCGGCCTTCCTCCATCGTGGGATGAAGCGTCATCAGCAGCGACACCAGCGAGGGCACCGCCTTGGCCGGATCGCGGTGGGTCTGGATCACCTTGGCCTCCGGGAACACCGCGAAGAGCAGATCGAGATTCTCGATATGTCCGGGGTTCTTCAGCAGCCAGCGCTTGTCGCGATCGTTCGATCCGATCAGCTGGACGCAGCGGTAATAGTAGTCATAGGCCGCCTGCTCGCTCTGGCACTGCCACCAAGCATCGTAAGTCGGCGCGGACCACCCGCAACTCCAGAGGTTCGACACGAACGACTGGCGCAGCAACATGCAGCATTCGTGCACTTCCTCGGCGGCGATATGGTGCGCCGCGCGCTTCTGCGGGGCGGCAGCATAGCGCGCCTCCAGCACCGCGACGGTCTTGCGGTATTCGGGATAGCTTTCCCACTCGCTCAAGGGCGGACGCGGCATCGGCGCGTCCAGCAGCCACGTCTGCAAACCCTGGAAACGCTGGTCCACCGCCATCAGCCGATGGAGCGCCGTGGTGCCCGTGCGCGGAACGCCGGTGATGACCACGGGGCTCGTGATCGCTTCCGCATCGAAGCCCGGATTGTCCTTCATCGCCTTGAAGGCGCCGGCCCGGCTGCGGAGCACGCCGATCACCTGCCCCCATGCCGCGCGCCGCCCCTGTTCGGTGAAATGCGGGTCGTAGTCCATCGACTGGAGCATGACCTTCAGCCCGTGCAGGTAATCGCCGGGTCCGAAATCGTCGTGCCCCAGTTCGCGCGCGACGATCTCATGCGCCTGGTCCGACGCGGTGCGGAACCGCTCCGGCGGATCGTATCCGAAGTCCATCGGGTATCCTCTCTCGTATCTTATTCTTGTTACCGACGGCCCATGACTACCAACGGCGGCGGCGCTGGCAGGCGCGTACGCGCTGACGCAGTTCCTCTTCGCGCGCCTCGGGCGTGACCACGGGCGTATCGTCAGGCAGGTGATCGCGCAGTTCGGACAGCTTCACGCGCTTGATCGTCGGCGTGGGCTCGCTGTCGCAATCGTACCAGCGGCCATAGATGCCACCCTCGGTATAGCCGGCCGGGTCCAGCCAGTTCGGCACGCCGGGATCTTCCAGCGCGATCACCGCACGGTACTTCCCGTCCGAACTCAGCTTCGCGAAATGGCCGTTCGAACTGGAGATGCGATAGACGTACTCCAGCGCGTTGAAGTACGGATCGTTGAGCTGGATGTTCCAGTACGGCGCCTTGGCCGGAATCTCCGTCTCGATGATCAGCGCCTCGTCCGCCTCAAGCTGGAAGCACGCAGGCCAATAGACCTGCTTCACCAGCGCGCCGGGCATGCGGATCGGTTCGAAGACGTTGAAGCCCACACGCTCCTTCACGCCGTTCTGCATCGGGTAGTAAAGCTTGGTCTTGCGGCCGGGGAACTTCGCCATCTCCTTGATGCGCCGCAGGATTTCCTCAGGCGCAAGGCGCGGCTTGGGCGGCACGGGATCGAGGCATTCGATCGAAAGCTGCGGATCAACCTCGTTCAGCCAATCATAGCTGCGATAGCGCAAGTAGAGATACCCCGCCTCCGGATCGATCTTCGCCCACTTGCCGTCATAGCCCTCCGGCCGTTCGGCGCTGAAGATCACCGAGAAATCCTCACCCAGTTCAAGGCCAAGGTCGGTATCGTCCACTTCGTTATGCCCGTTCGGCCGGGGCATCTCATCCACCGAACCGGACTGCACTTTCTGGCTGGTGAAGGACAGGATCCGGCACGTCCCACGGTTGCCCGAAATCCGATACGTCAGATCGCCCCGGATCGGCGACTGGACGTAGATATCGTCCGGATTGGGTTGGAGCGTGAAGACCGGGTTCCACAGCGGCGCCCAATCCGGATGTTCGGGCGTGGCGTGGAAATAGGCGAAATAGGCATAGGACAGGCTGGTCATCGTCTGGCGATAGACGTCGGCCCGATAGGTCGGATCGTCCGGATGCCAGGTGTCCTGCAGGTTGGCGACCGCACTTTCGAGGTCGGTCAGATAGGCAAGAATGCTCGGTTCGATTTCCATCGCGGGGGCCTCTCCAACCCTATTGATAGCACGCACTATCTAAATCCTATCCCGACCGGCCCGACAAGCCTTTTCCGGCGAAGTGCACCGGGGCTTTCACCGCCCCGGCGATTTCATGCCGTCAGGCCTTCTCCCTCTGGCTGCCCATCATGAACGAGGCGTCGATCGCCCCGGTCATCACGCCGGTTGCGAAGCCCTGATCGGTGTAGAGGAAAGCCCCGGTAACCGCGCCGTTGAGCGGGCTGTTCAGCAGCACCAGCGGCCAGGCCTGATCCTCAGCCGTCGCGATGCGCCCCAGCGAAGGATAGGGCCATGCGTCCAGGAATTCCTGGCTGATCACATCGGCGGACTGGTCCATGAACGCGGTCTTGGTCGGGCACGGGCCGATCGCGTTGAAGCGAATGCGCCGCTCGTTCCCCAGCGCGACCGCTGCCTTCGCCACCCAGACCACCAGCATTTCCTTGGACGTGGTGTAGCCATCGCGCAGCCGCTTTTCAGGATCGGCCTCCACCCAGGCGAGCGCTTCGTCGGGATCGCCGATCGCCAGCATTTCAAGGCTTTGCGCGATGTTCTTCTGCCAGCCCATCGCCGCATCGGAGGAGATCAGCGCGATCCCTGCTCCATCCGCCAGCGACGGCACAAGGCTTTCCACCAGCAACCGCGTGCCGATATAGTTGACCCGCATGCAGTAGAGCGCGCCCTTGATATGCGGCGGCAGACCCGCGCAAGGGAACAGGAAGTGGATCGGCGCGATGGCCTTCAGGGCTTCCGCCGTGGCGCGCACCTGATCGAAGTCCGACAGGTCGCAGCGATAAAAGCCTGCGTGGGGTACCTTGGGCTCCTGGATGTCGATGATGTGCACATGCGCGCCCAGATCGCCCAGAATCCGCGCCGCAGCCTCGCCCATCCCCGATGCGCCGCCCGTCACCACCACCGTCTTGCCGCGATAGCCAAGGCCATCCAGATCGCTTGCCATATCCTTAATCCTCTCCGTGCAGCCGCGTCGCTGTCGCGCAGCCCCTTCGAGTCCGGGATACTAGGGCGAAGGCCGGGGCTTGCGCAAGATAGATAGCATATACTATCCTTTGCGTTCTGAAGGGAGATCGTGATGCCGCTTTTGCTTGACCGTTCCGTGGATCGTTTCGAAACGGGTTCGGGCCTGCTGCTCAGCGAGCACTTCCAGATGGCCTATACGACCAACGATATCGAGGCGGCACGGGCGCTGTTTTCGGGCCGACTGGGCATCCGCGAATTCCGCCGGCTGGAAGGCGCCTTGCCCCAGGGCGGCTATATCAAGGCGGACTTCGCCTGGGTCGGCACCGTGATGTACGAACTGATCGAAGCCACCGGCCCCGGTTCCGAAATCTACAGCGGCCGGCTGCCGCAAGGTGAAGGATTCCATATCCGCCATCACCACCTCGGCTTCCTGATCCATGACGAGCAGCAGTGGGAAGGTGTGTTCCAGCAGGCCGAGCAGAACGGCTGGGCCGTGCCCTATCGCAGCCGCAATCCGTTGCTGCAGGCCTGCTTCGTCGATGTGCCGGAACTGGGGCACTATCTGGAATACCTGTTCCCTGAGCAGGCGGGGCTCGATTTCTTCGATTCCGTGCCGCGCAGTTGAACGGCTATGGCGCTGGCGCATCCACATTTGCTAGGCGTGCCCCCGGCAAACGATGGAGCGGTGGTGAGCGAAGAGAACAAGACGACGCGCAGGAAGCGGCGGACTTCGGAGGAAGTGGCCAGCCGCCTGCTGGAAGCGGCGGAAGAGGAGTTCAAGCGCTGCGGCTATTCCGGCGCGACCACCGCCGGAATCGCGCGCCGTGCCGAAAGCACCGAGGCGCAGCTTTTCCGCATGTTCTCGTCCAAGGCCGCGCTGTTTCAGGAGGCGGTGTTCCGCCCGCTCGACACGCATCTTGAGCAGTTCAACGACAGCCACGCGATCGACGATCCGGCCACCGGCAACCGGCGCGAGAACGCCCGGCTCTACATCGCGGAACTTCAGCGGTTCCTGCAGGAGCATTCGCAGCTTCTGCTCACGGTGCTGACCGCCAGCCTGCACGGCACGGACAGCGATGCCAGTGCGCGGGCGATCAGCAGCCTCAGCGAATACTTCGAGCGTGGCGCCGCGGTTCAGGCCAAGCGACTGGGCAACGCGCCCCGGATCGATCCGAAGCTGATGGTGCGCGTTTCCTTCGCGGCGGTTCTGGCCAACGTGATGTTCAAGGACGTGCTGTTCCCGCCGGGCTTGGCGTCCGACGAAGAGATCGACGACGCCGTGCTGGAATTCGTGCTGGACGGCATCAACGCCAACAAGGACTGAAAAGGGACGGGGCTGTTGCGCCCCGTCCCCCTCCCCTGTTCTTACAAAGCGTCGCCGCCGAAACGAACGCGCAGCCGCACGCCGTACATGCGCGGCTGACCCAGGATCAGCGAATCGTAACCCGTTGAATTCCAGGCATTGCCCACGAAGACCGGATACTTCTCGTTGGTCAGGTTGCTGACGAACCCGGAAAGATCGACCGGGCTACCCGCGATCGAATTCCAGTTCGCGTTGAGGTTCCAGAGATTCGTCGAAGGCAGCCAGCCGATCGGACTGTCGTTCGCGGCAAGTTGCTTGGCGGTGTAGGTATACGTCGCCGAGAGCGAGATCTTGCCGATGCTGTCATCCAGCGGCAGCGTGTAGGTGCCCGTCAGCGTGATCCTGTGCTTGGGCGAAAGCGGCAGCACCCCGCCCACCGCCGCGCCGGTCGACGGCGGCAGATAGCCGGGGATCGACGGCGGCGAGTAGGACTTCAGCTTGGTATCGAGCCATGTGTAGCCGCCGGTCAGGTTGAAGCCCATCCAGTTCACCGCGCCTTCCGCCTCGATGCCCTGAATGCGCGACTTGCCGGCGTTGACGATCACCTGCGACGGCGATGCTCCTGCCACGGTGCCGTCCGGAATGAGGTTGGCGGAAAGCTGCTGGTCGCTGAAATCGTTGTAGAACCCGGCGAGGTTCAGATAGCCCGAGACTTTTCCGTGGAAGCTGGCCTTCGCGCCGATTTCATAGGCATCGACCTTTTCAGGGCCCCAGCCCACCGGCACTGTGTTCGATACGTTGACGTTGCCCTGGCGATAGCCGCGCGCGTACTTCGCATAGACCATCGCGTCCGGCATGACCTTGTAATCGAGGCTGATCAGCCAGGTCGGCTTTTCGGACTTCTGGGTGAGCGAGGTAACGCAGTCGTCCCCGGTCGGCGCCGGCCGGGTGGGATAGGCGGCGCAGAAGAAGGAAGGCGTATCGTTGGAGACGCGCACCGTGCGGGTGCCGCCCTCGCCGCGCACCTTGTCGATCGTGTAGCGGATGCCGCCCGTCAGCGAGAGTGCCTCGACGATCTTGTACGTCGCCTGCGCATAGAGGCCGATATTGCGATACCAGTAACGCGTCAGCGAGTTCTGCAGGATCGACGGGATCGCCTTGGCGCCAAGGCTGTTCAGATTGGTGCAGACGTAGTTCGCGATGTCCGAGCAGGACGAGGTGGTGAACACCGGAATCGGCAGCCCGGTCTGCGCCGGTGAAAGCACCGTGGTGATCTGCGAAACCGTCCCTTGCCAGTTCGAGAGCGGACCGGAACGCTCGTAATAGACGCCCCCCTGATAGGTCAGCTTGTTATCCGGCGTACGGCCTTGCAACTGGAACTCATCGGTGAAAGTCCACTGGTCGATATTGTGCAGGCTTCTGGCAGGCGTGACGCCCACCCAGGTGACCGGCAGGCCCTGATAGGTCAGGTTGTCCGCGCCGACATTGAACGCCTGCGACTGGGTGAACTCCTGATAGCTCGCGATATTCTTCAGCGTGATCGTGTCGCTCGCCTGCCAGGTGGTCGTGTTGATCAGCGACAGGCTGTCGATCTTCAGGAACGGGTTCGGGTGCCCGCTTTCGACGTCCCAATATCCGTAATCCTGCGCCTTCGCACGGGCCAGAGTGCCCGCACAGACCATCGGAGCGAGATATGAGGCTGTCGAGCCCGGCGTCGGCGCCGCAAATCGCGCGGGCACGTCATCCCGGCAGCCCGGCGCGTTGGCGACGACGATCTTGCCGGTCGTGCCATTGGTGCGCGATCGGGTGTAGCTGGCGATGGTATAGTTTTCGAGGTCCGGCGTGATCTCCGCCAGTACCGATCCACGAAACGCCCAGTAATTCACATCGCCGAAATCGTCCGGCCCGATGCCGGAGCGGTTGTGCAGGTAACCATCGCGAACCTGCCGGTCGAGGCCGAGGCGAACCTTGAAAGTCTCCGCCAGCGGCACGTTCACGACCGCCTGAAAACGCCGCATGTCGAAATTGCCGATCGATCCTTCGACATAGCCGCCAAAGTCGTCCTTGGGCCGCTGTGGCACCAGCAACACCGCGCCGCCCGTGGTGTTGCGGCCGAACAGCGTGCCCTGCGGGCCTTTCAGCACCTGCACGTTCTGAAGGTCGAAGAACATGCCGACGCCGGCGCCGTTACCCCCCGGCGTTCCGCCCTGCGCGCGCGGGCCGACGACATCCGCGAAATAGACGCCCACCGATGGCGAGGTATAGCTTTCCTGCGTAAAGCCACGGATCGCGAACGTCGCCGTCTCCCCACCGTAACGCGCGTTGGAAGAGAGCGAGGGCGTATAAGTGGCTAGATCGGCGCCGGACACCACGTTGCGGTTGCTGAGCTGATCCTGATTGTAGACCGTGATCGAGATCGGAACGTCCTGCAGGCGTTCCTCTACGCGGCGGGCGGTAACGACGATTTCATCGGCGTTTTCCTGCGCCAGTGCCGGCGCGGCGAATCCCAGGGCAGTCCCCGCCAAAAGCATGGCGCGGCAAATGGATTTCGTCATCATTCCCTCTCCCGATCATTTATTTTTGCTGGTTATGAAAACTGGATAAGAATTACCTCGAAATAATTGTCCGACAATTTCGGCAAAATTGGAGAATTCCGTCGAACCCACAACTGCTGGACGCGCAAAACAAGGCACGCAGCGGGACAGTGATGGTGTGATCTGGTCTGGCCAGACAGTCGCACTACAAGAAATAGTGCTCACTATTTAAAGAGTCGAGCATCGCCGATGCCCTCCCCCCTCCGGTCATTTCACATAACGCCGGGGCGAAGCGTTCACAGTTGCGCAATGTTCGGAGACACCGCACGCGCGGTCAGAACGCTTCGGCAATGCCAAGGTAGATTGCGCGCGAATCCTTGCCGAACGCCAGGTCCAGCCGCAAATTGATGTTCGTCTTGCGCGAAGGCTGATAGCGAAGCCCCGCACCGCCCGCCGGCAGCAGCTTGCTGTCGCCGATCCGCCCAAGCTTCGGCGCGGTTCCACCAAGGCCCCCGAAGGCCACTGCGCCGAACCGCCCGAAAAGGTGCTGCCGCACTTCCGCCTGCACCGCCCAGCTTGCGCGGTCCCGATAACGGCCGCTCTTGTATCCGCGCAGGTCGTTCTTCTGACCGTAGAGACACAGATCATAGAACGGCGAACCGCCGCTCGCGCCGCAAATCCCGGCGTGCAAGGCCAGCACGGTATTACGCGACCGGGGCAGATACCAGCTGGCACCGGCGGTCAACTTGCGCGAACCGAAATCGCCGCCCAGCAGCTTGACGCTCCACAACCATTCGGCGTGGGCATAGATGCCCTTGCGCGGATTGAGCGTATCGTCGCGCGTGTCATAGGTCACCACCGGGCCGAGTTGGACAAGGCTGGATTTCGCCTCGTCCGCAGGGATGACCAGATCGGGATAGGGCGGCGCGGAATCGGCGTTCGACGCGTCGACCTTCACATAAAGCGCACGGATCCCGACATAGAGCGCCTGCGCCACGCGCCGCTGACCCTGCAGGCGCACGGCGACGATCTTGTTATCCAGTTTCGTCGCGACATTGCGGTCCCCCGCATCCGGGCCGATGCCGTAGTAATCGATCACCAGCTTGCCCGCGCCCGCCGCCGCCGTGATCCGGTATCGGTCTGCATCCAGCGACATGCTGTGAAAGCCGCCGATCAGCCAGTTCCCGTTGCTGGTCTTCATGGCCGCCCCGCCGCTGATCCACGGCGACGGCGCCCCGTTCGGATTGTAGAATGCCACTGCGGCCGCGACGATACCGGTCCCCAACGAAGGATTGGTGATCGGCAAGGGGATCGCCAGCACATCCCTGCCGCTGTCCTTCCCCGCCATCGTGGCGATGGCCTGGGCCTGCTCGTCCACTTCGTCCATCTGGTCGGTCGGTTCCGCTGCCTGCGCCGGCACGCTTGCCGAGATCCAGCCGGCCATGAGCGCAATAACGACCGCTCTCCCCGGCCCGACCGGCCAGCGCCCTGCCCGACCGAAGGGGGCATCGGAAGGCGTTTTCGCGCGCATGACTGCGGCTTACCCGTATGCCCGGACCGGCATATCCGGACAAACCCGCAATTGGCCGGGAATGCGCCCGCATCGTCCCGCGACCGGCGGGTTCAGCGCTGCGTAGAAGACGGAGCGACGCGCCCCCGATGACCGCCGGAAACTGCCGTCAGAACGCGAACGAGAGCTGGTCTGGATGCGGCGGACGCCGCCTCGTTCCGCGTTCGCGGATGTTGTCCTGGTCCACCGTCCCGAAGATCACCTTGATCATGTTGAGCGCCCGGGCATTGACCTTGCCCGACGCTTCCAGACGCCGTACCGCGCGGGCGGGATCCCGGTACCCGATGGCCTTGCCAAGCTCTGTTTCGGACAGTCCGCGGTTCTTGCGGGCTGCGGCCAGTTCGGCCCCGGTCATGAGGAACTCCGTGGATAACTCTGGAAACAGGCCAGGCCGGGTCGATGATCCGGTAACTGCCCCGAAGGCAACCGGTTTTTAGCGATTTTCAGGGCAAGGTTCCAGCCTCGAACGAGGCACTGTCCACTGGCTTTCCCCAACTTGTCGACAAGCACCCGCATCAAGATTGCGGAACGCCGGAACCATGTGAGGCGGGCCCAAAGCGGGCACAGAAGTCAACCGCCTGCGATCGGCAAAGCTCGAAAGTTAGCCAACACACACAACACGTCTGACTGACCTGCTGTCGCTGCAAACATGACCAATTCATGGTAATCGTTTGGCAAGGAAGCGAGAGACGCCCGCCCTCCGCGATCGAACCGCTTCATAAAAACGATTTAAGCTGCTGGTTTCTGTAGAAAAGCGGCCACTATCCCGCGCGACCGCCTTGCACAAACCCACTGCGAATGGTGCTTGGGCGCCGGTGCGATTCGTCAATTAACGCGGGTGATAGTTAAAATGGTTCAAGAAGCCCTCCTCGAACTCACGTCGGGCATTATTACCGCCCATGTGAGCAACAATGCCGTTTCCGCCGAAGACCTGCCCAGGCTCATCCAGAACGTTTTCACCTCGCTCTCAACGCTGGGCCAGCCGGAAACCCCGATCGAAGAGGTACGCCAGCCGGCCGTGTCCCTGCGCAGCTCGGTCAGGCCCGATGCCATCGCCTGCCTTGAATGCGGCGCAAGGCTGAAGACACTGAAGCGCCACCTCATGACCGAACACGACCTGACGCCGGACGACTATCGGGCGCGCTGGAACCTCGGCAGCAGCTACCCGCTGACCGCAGCCGACTACTCCGAAAAGCGAAAGACGATGGCGGTCAATGCCGGCCTGGGGAAATCCGGCGGCCGCAAAAGCGATCGCACCCGCGCGGAGACCGCCCCAGCCATCGACGCGCAGGCACCCACGGAGGAAGCCAAGGCGCCCGGCAAGGTGCGCCGCAAGCTCGGCATCAAGGCGGGCTGAGCGCCTGTTTGAAAATGCCCGCAAGGGCATTTTCGGCGGCACCGACCCATTTCCCGATGGCTGGCTGCTCGAAGGCGGGGCTGCAGTCTTCGCGGGCGCAAACTTGCGAACGATGGGCGGGGCACCCCTTTCCAGCGCCCCGCTCCGTCACCATGTTCGCGCCCAAGGAGAACGACGCATGCCCACTTACGAAAAGACTGAAGAGGCCATTGCCCGCCTGACGCCCGAGCAGTTCCACGTCACGCAGCGCAGTGGCACCGAACGCCCCGGCACCGGGGAATATCTCTACAACAAGAAGCCCGGGATCTACGTCGACATCGTTTCGGGAGAACCGCTCTTCGCCTCGTCCGACAAGTACGAGTCCGGTTGCGGCTGGCCCAGCTTTACCAAACCGATCGAGCCCGCCAACGTGAACAACCTGGTGGACCACAGCCACGGGATGAGCCGCACGGAAGTGCGCTCCGCCCATGGTGACAGCCACCTCGGCCACGTCTTCGAGGATGGCCCGCTCGATCGTGGGGGCCTGCGTTACTGCATCAATTCCGCCTCCCTCCGCTTCGTCCCGCGCGAGGAGATGGAAGCACAAGGCTATGCCGACTACCTCGATCAGGTCGAGCAGGCAGACTGATCCACGCTTCGCGCAGTTCCGTGATTATTCGGGCCTGATGATCTTGGCCTGATTGCCCCACATAGCCGGGCCTACAGAACCGGTCCGCCCAGCAGGACGTCGCATCGCCTTCGCGAGCGACGTCTCGCGGCGGCTGGATGCTTTACCGGATCAGGCGGCGGCTCACTCGCGCCACGTCATCCCTCCCCCTGGCCGCGATCAATGTGGCTTTCTCGCCTCATTGGCCAGTTCGTCGATCGCGGCGCTGATGATGCCGAGTGCGCAGACCGCCACATCGCGGTGCACCGGGATGAATACGTCGGAATTTCGGTCCAGTTCCTCGGTCAGATAGATTGCAACCGCTTCGGCAAGTTCGAGCGCTGACGGATCGTCATCCATATCGTTCCTGACAATTGTTCATGGCCCCGGCACAATCCACCGAACATTGCAAAGAAACGATCAACTTGTCGAGCGATTCCTTCACGCTTCAGATCTGCAATTCACGCTACCACCGCTCCACTTATAACAGTTAAAAAAATAAAAATTTCCGTTCCTACACTCCATCTTCCGTCAATGCATTCTATGCATAATTCTCAATTTAAGACGGGCTATCCCTTGACTGCTCATCATTGGGCGGCAACCGACGCTGGACGCATACCGGCAAGCACAACTTCCGGACTCAGCTCATCACATCGATCTAAGCGGGAAGTCGACGCCCCCCCGACTTCGAGGCCACCAGATGATTTGGCATTACCTTGCCAAATTTTAATCTCGCAGAAGAATTCGAAAGCCCTTCGCAAATACTCAGCCATTCATGCAGATGATATCGATTGGCGTAGCACTTTTCCCGCAAACAACCGATCGACGAACTTAAGCATTATCCCTTAACTCTGCACATAAATCATTCGCCGGACCACTTTCCGTGAGAAATTCGGCATTGACGAATCCTGCAAACGGCATACTTTCGCCGCGGGCAAAACAGGGGGTATTATGAAATTGAGAACTGCCGTTCAGGCTGTACTTGCGGCCGGTCTTTTTGCGTCTGCCGTTCCCGCCCTTGCGGCGGACAAGGCCGTTTCGGGAGCCGCTCCCGTGAACGAGGAATTTGGCGTTCCGGTATTTCCCTATGACATCACCGATCGGCCATATCAGGTCGTTGGCGAAGTGAAGGCAGGGGTGCGCAAGGCCACGATCTTCAGCAAGGCGCCCGACCAGGGCAAAATCTACCGCGAACTGTGGGAGCGCGCGCAAAAGCTTGGCGCAGATGCCGTGATCAAAGCTGAATACGGCGATGCGCATGTTACCGCGATGAGCTGGGGATCGGTTTCGGCTACCGGCGTCGCCATCCGTTTCACTGACAAGCCCGGCCAGTAACTTCGTGTTGTTACCGGCTTTGACTGGCGCGGCTCTTGCTGCCGCGCCAGTCGCACCGATATCGACGGAGGCATTGTCGCAGCAATCGACCCCGCCTGCCGCCGAAGCGGCCGCTGCGCCGAGCGATCAGGCCGTTCCCGTCGGAACGCCGGTGCGCCTCATGATCCTTCGCGAGATTTCGAGCCGAACGGCCAAGGCCGGAGACCGCTTTGCTCTGCGTGTGGACGAACCCGTCTGGATCAACGGCATTCCCGTTATTCCCGTGGGGAGCCGGGCGTGGGGTGAAATCGTCAGCCTGGAAGGGAATGCGGCACTGGGCAAAGGCGGCCGCCTTGCAGCGCGGTTTGTCGAGGTCGAACTACCGGATGGGCGCAAGCTTCCCCTTCGAGGCGAAATGAACCAGCGAGGGGCCGGCAACGGCGCCGGCGTTGCCCTGGCCATTGTGGGCTTCGGCCTGCTCGGGCTGCTGAATGCGGGCGATAGCGCCCGTTTCAAGGGCGGCCAGACCACAACGGCGTACATCGACCAAGTGCCGAATTCTTCGCCGGTGAGGTGAACGGTGCAAAGGCCGTACCGGCGAACCGTCTCGCTCGCCGGTACGGCAGGTAACATCCGCCGCGATCGGTCATGGCCATTGTCCGCGAGACGGATCCCTCCGAGCAACTGGCCGGGGATCATCCTGCCTGCGATATTGCGTGTAAGGCTTGACGCATCGCCGTCCGCATCGCCCGCGCCGTCCACATCTCCACTGGGATCCGCTGCACGGCCGGCGATGTACGCCCGGAAATCGAACACATCGATGCTCAATGAAACCCACGCATTATCGCATAATTAACCTTATGTTTGCAGGAATGTTCGCCAAGAGAGCGCCGGTCGGCGCGCTTGTGGGGTGGCGAGCATGAGTGTGAACGGTTGGAATCCGTCCAGCATCGTTCTGGTAGTGGATTTGGGGGAAGTAATCAGGCAGCCCGAAAGCGCCCTCGAAGCGTTTTGGGTCGGTGCTTCCGCACGCTGGTCGTCGTCGATCTTCGCCCTCGTCCGGCAGGATTCGAATTTGCCGCTGCGCGACAGGTTCGCCGCAGCCTCGATGTCCGTGCCGGCAAGACTTGCCTACCGCGAAGATGTCCTCGCGACGGTGCGCGATTGGCGCCGGCAAGGCGGGCAGGCCGTGCTTGTGGCAGCTTCCGAAAGCAAGGCGCTGTCCGCCATCGCGGACCATCTTGGCATCTTCGACGAAGTGCATACTTTGCCGACAGCGCCTGACTTGCGCGAAGAGAAGTTGACGGACCTCTTCGGCCCTGGCGGCTACTCGACCTTTCAACCTTCGGCAGCGTTGCCGGCGGACCTGCCACTGGAATCGTTGCAGCCATCGCTCCCGTCGGCGGATGCAAAATCCGGCATGCCGCCGGCCCTTCGGCTGGTTCGCCCCCATCAGTGGCTGAAGAACCTGCTGATCTTCGTGCCCGTGATCGCCGCACATGAGATCACGATGGCCCGGCTCTGGCCGACGCTTCTTGCCTTCATCGCCTTCAGCCTGATCGCATCCAGCACTTACGTGCTGAACGACCTGCTCGATCTCAACGCCGATCGCGCGCACCCCCGCAAGTGCCGGCGTCCGCTGGCATCGGGTGCGGTCAGCCTGGCACATGGCACCTTGATGGTGCCTGCGCTTGCCATGTCAGGTTGCCTGGTTGCGGCAATGGCAGGCCCCAAGCTTTTGGGGATGCTAGCGCTCTATTTCGTCCTGACCACGGCCTATTCGCTGAAGCTGAAACGGCTGGTCGTCATCGACATCTGCATGCTGGCCGTCCTCTATACGATGCGCATTCTGGCCGGCAGCGTGGCGACGGGCATTCCCAGTTCGGTGTGGCTCCTCGCCTTCTCGATCTTCTTCTTCTTCTCATTGGCGGGCGTAAAGCGTCAGGCGGAGCTGGTCGATGGCATCGCCTCCGGCCTGGTTACGGCCCATGGCCGCGGCTACCACGTCAACGATCTGGCCATCGTCAGCAACATCGTGGTCGCGTCCGGCATGGTTTCGGTGATGGTTCTTGCGCTCTATTCCAATTCGCAACCCGTCATGCACCTGTACAGCCGGCCGGAAATGCTGTGGGGCGTCTGTCTGGTTCTGTTGTTCTGGAACAGCCGCATAGCCATTCTGACCAATCGCGGCGAAATGCATGACGACCCGCTCGTCTTTGCGGCTCGCGATCGTATCAGCCAGATTTGCGGCCTTGCCATCCTGGCTCTCGCCATTGCCGGGACGATGCTGTGACCCCGCGCGTCCTGGCCATACGCTATGTCGCGTTCGCGGTCGTGGCAACGGTTGCCAACCTCGCCGTACAGCGAATGATATTCGCGGCCACGGGTGCCGCGTCCGTGCTTCCTCCGGCCTTGTCCTATTGCGTGGCACTCCTGGCCGGAACCCTGATCGGCCTGATCATCAAGTACATCCTTGATAAGCGATGGATCTTCTACGACCGCGCCAGCGGCGTCGATGCCTACAGCAAGCAGTTCTCCCTCTACGTACTTATGGGCGTTGCGACGACGGCGATCTTCTGGGGCACGGAAACGATGTTCTGGTTCCTTTCGCATTCGCAGATTGGACGCGAAATTGGCGCCACGATCGGTCTCTCGGTCGGCTACATCGTCAAGTATCGGCTTGATCGCCGGTTTGTCTTTGGACGAGACGGCGGCAAGGCCCGGAATGCAACGTGGTGACGCGCAATGTGGTGACATTGGCCGGCTGGGGAAGATATCCCCGCCTTGACTGCGCCGTTAGCACCCCGCGCAGCGAAGCCGACCTTCGGGCGGCCGTCGCGCAAGGCCCAGTGATCGCAAGGGGGAATGGACGCGGATACGGCGATTGCGCGATGAGCCCGCACGGCACCATCGACATGACCCGGTTCAACCGCATTCTGTCTTTCGATGGGCAAACCGGCTCGCTGGTCGCGGAAGCGGGCGTCATTCTTGCGGACGTGATCGATACCTTTCTGCCGCGCGGCTGGTTCCCGTGGGTAACGCCCGGCACCAAGTTCGTGACGCTGGGCGGCATGGTGGCGGCCGACGTTCACGGCAAGAACCACCACAAGGACGGCAGCGTCGGGCGCTACGTGGAGTGGATCGATCTGCTGGGCGCCGACGGCGAAGTCCGGCGTTGCAGCGCGCACGACAATGTCGACCTGTTCGAATCGACAATCGGCGGGATGGGCCTGACCGGGATCGTCCTGCGCTTATGCATGCAGCTTCGCCGCGTGGAGAGTGGGTGGATTCGCCAACAAACCCTCCCCGCGCCGAATCTCGAAACCGCGATGGCACTGTTCGAAGCGCATGCCGACGCGACATACTCGGTCGCCTGGATCGACTGCCTCCATCGCGGTGACGGGCTGGGCCGTTCATCTGTGGTACTGGGCGAGCATGCGCAAGCCGATGAAATCGGCGAGCGGCAGGCCTCCCCCTTTTCGACGCCTCGCCGACGGCTTCGCAAGGTACCCGTCGATGCCCCGCAGGCCCTCCTGAACCCTTTGACGGTACGCGCGTTCAATGCACTCTACTATCGCCGCGCCGTTGCCGCGCAGGGCCATTCGCTGGTCGGTTGGGACGAATTCTTCTATCCCCTCGATGCGCTTCTCGAATGGAACCGCATTTATGGCCGACGTGGCTTCGCGCAGTTTCAATGCGTGCTGCCACTCGAAAGCGCGTCCCGTGGCCTGACGGAAATGCTGCGCGCGATCAGCGATAGCGGCCAGGGATCGTTCCTGGCGGTACTCAAGCGGATGGGCGGGGAAAATGGCCGCATATCCTTCCCGATGGAAGGTTATACGCTGGCGCTCGACTTCCCGATCACATCCAGTTCGCTGGCCCTGATGAACCGGCTGGATGCCATCACCATCGACCATGGTGGCCGCTTCTATCTGGCCAAGGACGCACGCATGAGCGCTGCCACGTTGCGCGCCTCCGATCCCAGAACCCAGGATTTCACGGCGCTGCGTCAAAGGCACGCGCTCACTTCGTTTCGCTCCAGCCTCGCGGAAAGGTTGAATCTGTGACTATGTCTGTACTTGTTGTCGGTGCCCGCTCGGACATGGGTCTGGCGGTGGCGCATCGCTTTGCGGCCGCCGGGTATGACGTTCAGCTCGCCGCCCGTAATGCGGCGCAACTGAATGCCGATGCCGCCGACATCGCGATCCGCCATAATGTGCAAGCGACAACCCACGAGCTTGATGTCCTGGCTCCGGATTCGTTTGAAGGGTTTATCGAAAGCCTGCCCGCGCTCCCGCAGGTGGCGATCTGCGCGGTCGGCCTTCTGGGTGATCAGGCCGTTTCAGAGCAGGATCTTAGCGCTGCCAGTCTGGTGATGCGCAGCAATTTTGAGGGGCCGGCGCTCATCACCGGCCTGCTGGCCGATCGCTTCGTTGCCCGGGGAAGCGGCACGCTGGTCGGCATCAGTTCGGTCGCGGGGGACCGGGGCCGGGCCAGCAATTACGTCTACGGTTCGGCGAAGGCCGGATACACAGCGTTCCTTTCCGGCCTGCGCAATCGGCTGGCCAAGAAGAACGTGCATGTCCTCACCGTCCTTCCCGGCTTCGTCAAGACCCGCATGACCGAAGGCATGGACCTCCCCCCCCGCCTCACGACCACGCCCGAGCGCGTTGCCGACACCATCTTCAAGGCGGCCTCCCAAAAGCGCGACATAATCTATGTGAAGCCGATCTGGCGCCTGGTCATGGGCGTGATCCGGGCATTGCCGGAACGCGTGTTCAAGGGAACCCAGCTATAATGGAATGCCGCTTTCCCGTCGCCGCGCGGATTGCGGAAAGCCGTCCCCTGCGCATTGCCCTGATCATCGCCAGCATTGCGCTGGTGCTGATATCCGCCACTCGTTTCCAGGCGCCGGAGTTGCTTGGGCAGCACAAAGTTCTCACCGATTTCGACGCCTTCCACATCGCTGGCCGAATGGCGGCGGAAGGCCGGGCGGGCGACGCCTACCACATGCGCGCCATGCTGGACGCGCAGCGCAAGGCATCAGGCACCCAAGGCTTCATGCCCTGGACCTATCCGCCACCGTTCACCCTGATGATGCAGGGGCTGGCGCACTTGCCGATCGGCATCGCCTTCGCCACGTTCACCCTTGCCAGCCTGGCGTTCTACACCTGGATCCTGCGACGTATCGCGGGCCAGTGGTTTGTCCTGGCGATGATAGCCGTCGCGCCCGCAATCATCCTGAATTTGCGCACCGGGCAAAACGGCTTCCTGGTGGCCGGATTGATCGGCGCTTTCCTCCTGACCTTTCGCGACAGGCGGCCGATAGCCGGACTGCCGCTCGGCCTGATCATCATCAAGCCGCATCTGGGTGTCGGCGTGGGCCTTGTCACCCTGTTGAAGCGATCCTGGCAGATCGCATTCATAGCCGGAACCGTCATAATCGCCCTGCTTGGCTTGGCGACCTGGAGCTACGGGATCGGCATCTGGGCAGACTTTCGCAACGCCGTGAACGAGGCGAGCGGCTTTCTGGCAAACGGCTACTATCGGCTGTTCCGTATGAGCTCGATCTACGCCTCAGCCTATACATTTGGGATCGGTCCACTGGGCGCGATGGCATTGCAGTTGATCGGCGCGATCACCGCTCTGGGCATCCTGACCCGAGCCTGTTTGCGGAATGTCGACAATCAGGCGCTCTGCGCGCTTACCTGCGTCGCGACCCTGTTCGTGAGCCCCTATGGATACGATTACGATCTGACCATCCTCGGCCTTGCTCTGGCCTTTGTCATTCTCGGCCTGATGGAACGATGCAGCAGCTGGGAAATCGTAGCCCTGTTCGCATTGAGCTGGTTCGTTTGCGGCTTCGGTCTGGGTTGGGCTACCGCCATCTCCGCTGTATCCGCCGACACGACTGTGACCATCAGCTCTGAGAATGCCGGCCTGGCCCTGATTGCGCCGGCGTTGATCGCTCTGTGCTGCTGGACCACGCATATACTTCGCCGGCACCAGCATCACTCCACCGACCTGAACCACGTCGCCGTGAGCTTGAACTGATGCCAGAGCAGGAGGCCATATACCCCACTCGCGGCTCTTCGAACTCGACGGCCTATGGAATGAACCGTGGCGACGGGTTTGTGCAGTAGCTGGCGATGTCGCTGCTTGGGATCCGCAGGAAAGGCCGCTTTCCGCAATAGCCTCAACCCACACCGGGTTTCATGCCGCTTCACCGTCCCGGCTGGCGATGACCAGGACATATCCGTCTGGATCGCGAAGCCAGATTTCCCTGTGCATCGGCGCGCAGTTCACCAAGGGGCCCTCGATCACCTCGGTCCCCAACGCACTTACACGCGCAAGAGCAAGGTCAAAATCGGCGAGTTGAAACCATAGGATAACGCCGTGCCCCGGCCGCGCCTCTTGCGCATTGACGAGGTTCGGGTGATTTTCCGCGTCCCACGCATGCAACTGCAAAAGCAGCCGACCACCACAGTAAATGCGGTCGTAAATTTCGCGGTGAGGATGATCCGGCAGGGACTCGGCATTCAACAGTTGCGAATACCAACGGCTGCTTGCCTTCACATTGCGAACCGCGATGAGAGGTTGCGCCTCAACAGCGGCTTCAGGGACGTTATCGCTCATCCGCCGATCCTCAATGACAAGCGTAGTAATAACGGAGCTGGGCCGATCTTTGCAATCCGGATGGAGATAACCTGCAGCGGCAGTCCCGGCCGCCGCCCATCCGCATCGACCAAAGCCAATGATGCGGAACCCGCTGCGGACGATGCCTGCGAATTTTTAGGATAGGCTGCGAAGAGCCGGAGAACTCCTTTGCTGGGGTGACAGTATTCGAACCCAGCATAGGAGCACACGCAAGCCTCTGATCTTCCTAGACTACGGCTGAAAAGATCGTTTTTAAGTATACACCTAGCGGCTACATCAGCCAAGGACCCGGTTGGGTCTCATCATCGTTGTGGCCACTCGGCGTCGTTGTGCATCGCCTATGCTATCCGCCTGAGCGCAAGCGGGCAGCTTCTCAGGGAACGGGCAGCTTACTCGCGTTTTCCGCCAGCCATTCGGTTCCCACCGCCACACCCCGGCGAACCGCCGGACGCACAGCCATGGCATCGCGCCAGCGAGTAACGTTCGGATAGCCTTCGACATCGGCATAGTCGCCGTGCTGCACGACCCATGGCCAGCTAGCCATGTCGGCTATTGAGTACTCCCCGCAGATGAAGTCCCGCCCTTCAAGCTGCCGGTCCAGCACGGTGTAGAGACGCTTCACTTCCTTGACGTAGCGGTGGATCGCCAGCGAGGTTTCTGCCGGATCCCTCCCCGGCTTTGACGCAGCCCGGCGGAACCATGTCACTTGCCCGCTCATCGGACCAAGCCCCGCCATTTGCCACATCAACCATGCGTCCACTTGCGTGCGGCGCGCCTCGTCCTGCGGGTAGAACATGCCCGTCTTCCGGCCCAGATACTGGAGAATGGCGCCGGATTCGAACACCGTCACACGCTCGCCACCGGGCAGATCGTCGGTCAACGCAGGTATGCGCCCGTTCGGACAGATCCTGAGGTAATTGTCGGAAAGCGCCTCACCGTCGAAGATGTTCACCACGACGAGTTCGTAAGGAAGCGCCATCTCTTCAAGTGCGATGCTGACCTTCCTCCCGTTAGGGGTGGGAAAATAGTAGAGCCGGATCGTCACTTGCCGCCCCTGATCGGCCTGAAATCAAGCTGCATCTTGATCCGCGCCTCAAGTTCCATGTCGGGAAAGGTCGAGACGTCATAGGCATCACGGCCGCCGATATCGTAGTAGACCGCGACCTCGGTGCTGCGGTTCTGGAGATGGTGGGGATTGGCGACGCCGGCAGGAAAACCCACGACATCCCCGGGGCGGAGTATCTCCTCGCCTTCGTCGGTAACCGCAACCAGCTCCCCAGAGACGACGACAACGACCTCGTCGTTGATGCTGTGCCAGTGACGCTGGGTGGACCAGGCCCCCGGCGGAAGCTCTACGCGGTTCACGCCGAACTGCGCCAACCTCAGCTCGCGCGTCAAAGGCCAGGTCTTCCGGCCAGCCACTTGCTGGTCGAACGGCGGCGGATAGCTTGAGCCGGTGCGGGCCTTGGCCTCTTCGAACTTGGGCTTCGTCACGTTCGCTCAACCACTCCCTTCTAGTTCTTCCCGCTTAGCAAACCCGCCTTACTTCCTGCTAGATAGTATATGCCATCTCAAAGCAGTCCTCGCGAGTGCCGAAAGGCAAGGAGGATGGGTATGGCAAAGGCGCTCCAATCCGCTGATGGACTATCTCGCCTCGCATTAGAACCCGGCTGGCCAGACGGTCTTTAGACCTTCAGCCAGAAGTTGTTGCCGCTTCCAAATTGATCGAATGAAAACGGCTAGTCCATCGTCCGACGTGTCTTGGGACTTAGCCGACGTTCAGGATCTGCTCTCGAACTGCGGCTATTGGAGCTGAAGGAGACGATCTCTGCGCCCTTAGCCCAGCCTGATCAGGTAGCATCGCGCGCGGCCAGGCGTTGCAGCCGACGAGGCAACTCACGCTCGATGGACTTGCGCCCATGTGGTTGCATCTTGCGCCACTTGCGTACCTCTTCAAGGGTGCGCGCACATCCTCGGCACCAGCCCGACTTACCGTCGAACTGACACACCGATATACAAGGGTCCTTGGTGGTCACCGGGGCTTCTCCATGCGCCACCTGTAGCGATGCGCTCGAGTTCCCGCGAGAGATAATCCCGCTCTGCACCGCCTGCGTCATCCAGGCCGTTCATTGTGCTCTCGGATGGTTAGGCCTTACGGTGTATTGGGCGAGGAAACACGCCCTACAGTCGAATTCTATGCCAAGCACATCACGTCAAGGACAGATCAGCGTCACCGAAGCGTGCGATGGAACAGGTCAACCGCCGCGTTTAAAGCCCGCGCCGCCAAGACAGGGTCATAGCGATGCCCCTCATCTCGCATGAAGGCATGAGCCGCGTTGACCTCAAGCCATTCGTAGCTGGCGCCGACAGCTTCTAGCCGCTCCCGGATCTGCTGCCGTCCCGTAAAAGGGATATGGGGGTCCTGCCTGCCCCACACAAACAGCGCTTCGGCTTTCAGCTCTTCCAGGCGGTAAAGGGTATCGTCGTTCCTGCCTTGTCCGAGCGTACCGCTGTGAATGTCCGTAGGATAGAAACAGGCCGCGGCCTTCACCCGCTCGTCGAATGCTGCCCGGAGAGCGAGGTGCCCGCCCAAGCATTTGCCGATGGTTCCGAGCTTGCCCGTGCTCGCGGGATGGGCTGACAAGTAGTCCAGGCCGACTTGAGCATCGCGGTCGAACGCTGCGATGCTTTTGGTGATTTTGAGCGCATTGCCCCGTTCCGTACTTTCGGCGTCATAGGCAAGGCAGGTACCCGCCGGTTCGAACTCATGGTAGACTTCCGGCACTCCAACGAGAAACCCATAGCCGGCCAAAGTGGCTGCGATCCGCCGGATCGGCCCTGTTACCTGGTATATCTCCGAAAAGAACATCAGCGCCGGAAAGCGTCCGGAACCGACCGGTCGGAACAGATGCATCCGCATCGTCCCATCATCAGTAGGAATGTCTGCAAATTCATCGGACAGTATGTTCATGGGTAATCGCTATCGGAGTTGCTTGGTTGACGAATTCGATAGCGCCCGCGGCGATACAGGGGAAGGATGCAGACAGGTCTGGCCGCGACCTGCCGATAACGCCCTGCCCTGCTCCGCCGCCATCGGCGAAGTCACTCGTGCATGCCAGGCACTGGCATACACGTGGCGAAGCTATCGCGCGGTCCATAGTTGCGATAGACTAATTGCCATGCCCGCCGATATTCTTCCCATCGCGCACTTCAACTTTGTAGGCGAAATCTTCGAATGGCGGGGTCCGGCGCCCTTCTTCTTCGTCGCCGTGCCTGACGATCACGTGGATCAGGTGCGTTATGCCGCTCGGATAGCAAGCTATGGCTGGGGCGTTGTGCCCGTGCAGGCAATCGTGAACGAAATCCCGTTTACGACATCCCTTTTCCCGAAGGGAGCCGGCTATCTTTTGCCTGTCAAAGCAGCCGTCAGAAAGGCCGGTAGGATCAATCTCGCCGACAGCGTGACAGTTGAGATCCAGGTGACCGCAAAACGCGGCTTCGATGAAGAGCATCCGGCGATATAAGTCCGGCGCACCGAGCCATCAGTAGTTTGAATAATTCCAGATCGCCTGGGACAGATTGAGAGGTCGATGTGCATTGCGCAAAGGCCCTCGTGGTCATCGAAGCAGATCCACGAAAGTCGCGCATCACTTGAAATTCCGTCCCGTCCCGTCCCGAACGTGACCGTAACAAGAAGCGCGGCTTCAATCCGGATGCTCAATGGAAGTTGCCCTGCAGGTTCATTTGAAGAACGTTTAGAAAACGGGACTGCCCGACGCGACCGATAGTGTCTACGGTTTGGCGGCAGTTTGCGCTGCATCACAGCTTCGGCAAAACTCATTGAACGTCTAAGCACAAGTCTCGGCGGCATGCTGCACATTGACGGGCACCTCGAAGACAAGCTCGGCTGCCAGGCCCGTGGCATCGGCAAGGGCTGCCAGGAATTGATCCCTGCCTCCTTTCTTGACCGCAGCGCCGACGCGCCAGGATAATTGACCGTCGGCCGCCTGATCCAGACAAGTAACCGCAAGGCTCGGGCGAACCGAAATGCTTGCGGGCGCCTTCGCCAGATCCGTCCGGATGTCATGGGCCAGCGCCTGCGGATCCAGCAGACCAAACCGCAGCGTCTCCTGCCACGGATTGGGCTGGTTGGTGGCATCATCGACCTTGAAGTAGGCCGCAATATCCCGTTCGTCCGGCATGGGGCCGCGCCCATGACGGGTGAGATAACAGCGCGTCACATAGATCGGTTCGAGCGCCTCGATACCCGCCTCCCTGGCGATGGCAGCCATATTGGCAATCCCGGTGTTGGAGCGGGTCAGGTAGGGAAACTCGGGATAATTCCGATCGAGCCGAAGGCCTTGGGCACCTTCGAAGATCACGCTGTGCTCCTGCCCCAGCGCCGCATCGTCGCGGATTGTCACCAGCGAGAGGAAGCGCCGGCAGTCTTCGAGAAAGTGCGCGAACAGTCCCGGTGCACCAGCGTGATCGAGAGGACCGGAGAGTTTCGGATCGAAACCCGCCTGCGCCATGCGCGCCGGCAGCCATTCGTCGCGGATCGCCCGCAGCTTTTCGGCCAGATCAGGGGCGGCAAGATCCCCCACCGTCAGCCGGCTATCGAAGTCTTCGGCCCGCGCGACGGTCTCGCCAAAGCCCAGGCCGCAGGAACCATGGCGTCCATCGCCTCGAGCCATCTCGATCGCCTGATTGACCATCATGTCCCAAGGCGTCGTCACTAGACCGCGCGGATCGGCCGTTACCTCAATGCAGCCGCCCAGCCCGGCAATGCGCTGGACCTCTTCTGGCAGTTTCATCGGATGCGAGACCATGAAGCGAGACAGATGCGTCGCTGCGCCTACGAGCGCGCCCGAACCCAGGTGGTGGAAGACATGGCGGATGCCGTCAGGCCGCACCACCGTGTGCCCGGCCTGCGCCCCACCATTACTGCGGACGACGACCGCTCCGCCGGGCGATTGCGCTGCCAGCCATTCGATCGTGCGCCCCTTGCCTTCGTCGCCATAGGCGGCGCCTATCACGGCTCTTGCAACTTTGGTCATGATACGATCACGCCTTCTGATAGGTGCGCCCGGTCAACCGCTCCGCCAATATCTGGGCGGTTCACCGGACACCTTTCCCGCTTACAGGACCTTTCGCGCTACCTGCCTTGGCTTCCGACAAAGGCGTCCCATCCCAGCAGGGCCTTGGCCCGCGCCTTCATGCCGGACGCGACCTGAGTACCCCGGCTCACCTGCTCGATGGTCGCAACGATCGTCTCCGCCAGCTTGGTGGGGTCCTTCAGGTGGATCACCCGCTCTGGCAGGATACGGTTCCAAGAGGACTTCACTTCGCGGAGGCGGCGCGCGGCATAGCTGCCATCGACGATGATGTGGAACACCTCGTAATACTGGCTCGCCAGTTGGACCGTCTCGCGCCCCGACAGCCCCCGCCGGGCATCGACGCCGAGCACCCGGCCCAGTTGGTCCGCCGTCACGCCGTCATGAACGGGTTCATCGCCCACGGTGAAGAGGAAGCCGCGCTGACGGCGCTTCTCGAAGGCATCGTGGACCGTCTTGAGGCCAGCGAAGGCATGCGCAAGGCAGTAGCTCTCGCCGCCATTCCCGCCGCCGCCGCCTTCCAGCCACAGACCTCGCAATTGTTCGACGATCCTCAAGTCGGCTTCGAACTGGGTCGCCTGCAATGGCGCGGCGTCGGTGTATCCATCGCCGATGGCCATTGCCATCAGGTGCGGATCGCTGACAGGCTTGCGATCGAGCAACTGGGTGAACGTGGCGTTGAGGCCGTTCACGACCAGCTCTTCGGCCAGAAAACCCATCGATCCGGTGACGTCCACACCGACGATGATGGGCGTTGCGAGCGGGTTCTCCTCGGAGTCCCTCGACTCTCGCACGGTGATCCGAGCCGGATCGTAGCGCGCGTCCATGCGGCGCGCGCCGAAGAGTTCGTCCCGGCTGCGGCCATGGACCGAATTGGCCGCGTAGCGCTGCCAGTCGGCGTTGTTCCAGTTGCCGTGTCCCATGATCTGCTCCTTTCGCGAATCGATGACGAGCTCTTGATGCGCCCTCTTCGCTCTCTAAACAAGATGCAAAATGCAGTTTGCATTTTAACAATGCCATGGCATGTGACGGTCACTATGCCAGACCACCACCCTCAGCCGATCCTGACGGTCGATATCGTCCCGCTCACGATAAAGGACGCAAGGCTGCACGTACTCCTTTCCAGGCGTGCCAATCAGCCCTTCGCTGGTCAGGCGGCGCTGATCGGAGGGTACGTGCACGTCGATAAGGACGCATCGCTAGGCGAAACCGCGCGCAGAGTGCTGGCGACCAAGGCCGGTCTGAGCAGTCTCTACATCGAGCAACTCTCGACATTCTCGGGCCCAGGACGGGACCCACGAGGTTGGTCTGCCAGTGTCGCCTATTTTTCGGTGACGCCCCTCGATGCTTTGGAGCCGGCGCTCGGCCACGAAGGCCTCGTTCTCGAAGACGCCCTCCAAACGACAGGACTTCCCTTCGATCACGACCTGATTCTGAGCGCCGCCATCAACCGGCTACGCGGCAAGGGGGCCTATTCCGACCTCCCTGCCCGGTTCCTGAGCGAGACATTTACGCTCGCCGAGTTGCATCGAACCTACCAGGTCGTGCTGGACGAGAGCATCAACATCGATGCCTTCCGAAGAAAAGTCGTCGATCGCGATTTCCTGGAAGCGACGGGCGAGAAGCGCCGCGATGAAGGGGCCACACGGCCGTCTGAGCTCTATCGCCTGAAAGCAAAGGCGGCCGTCTTCCAGAGAAGCTTCTGAATCCGGCGGCTGTGCCTACATTGCGTCCATGGCGTATGGTGCACCATGCCGGACGATGATGAAGCGCGCCATGCCCGCACGCATTGAGGAACGGGCCTGAGGCCGCTCAAGGCCCACTATTGAATCCGACGACAATGCGAGCGCGTGGGCCCCGCTGCCGTCGAGCATCTCGATGAATGAGAAATCGGAGTGCCGGAGCGTTCCGGTCTAGACCGTGCCGCGGCTGCCGGCACACAAAATGCGGACAGAGGTGCGGAAAACTGCAGAAAATGGCAGAGTTGACTAGCCAAAAACGGCGGAAGTCTGCTGGCTGGGGCGGCAGGATTCGAACCCAGCATAGGAGCACACGCAAGCTTCTGATCTTCTTAGACTACGGCTGAGGAGATCGAGTCGAAGTATACACCTTGCGGCTACATCAGCCAAGAGCCCGGTTGGGTCCCGTCATCGTTGTCGCCACGCGGCGTCGTTGTGCATCGCCTATGCTATCCGCCCGCGGCTCCTCAGGGAACGGGTAGCTTATTCGCGTTTTCCGCCAGCCATTCGGTTCCCACCGCCACACCCCGCCGAACCCCCGGACGCGCAGCCATGGCATCGCGCCAGCGAATGACGTTCGGGTAGCCTTCGAGATCGGCATAGTCGCCGTGTTGCACGACCCATGGCCAGCTCGCCATGTCGGCTATCGAATACTCCCCGCAGATGAAGTCCCGCCCTTCAAGCTGCCGATCCAGCACGGTGTAGAGGCGCTTCACTTCCCTGATGTAGCGGTGGATCGCCAGCGAGGTTTCTGCCGGGTCCCTCCCCGGCGTTGACGCAGCCCGGCGAAACCATGTCACTTGCCCGCTCATCGGACCAAGCCCCGCCATCTGCCACATCAACCATGCGTCCACTTGCGTGCGGCGCGCCTCGTCCTGCGGGTAGAACATGCCCGTCTTCCGGCCCAGATACTGGAGAATGGCGCCGGATTCGAACAGTTCCACACACTCACCACCTGGCAGATCGTCGGTCAGCGCGGGTATGCGCCCGTTCGGACAGATCCTGAGGTAATTGTCGGAAAGGACCTCGCCGTCAAAGATGTTCACCACGACGAGTTCGTAAGGAAGCCCCATCTCTTCCAGCGCGATGCTGACCTTCCGCCCGTTCGGGGTGGGAAAATAGTAGAGCCGGATCGTCATTTACCGCCCCTGATCGGCCTGAAATCGAGTTGCATCTTGATCCGCGCCTCAAGTTCCATGTCAGGAAAGGTCGAGACGTCGTAGGCATCGCGGCCGCCGATGTCGTAATAGACCGCGATCTCAGTGCCGCGGTTCTGAAGGTGGTGAGGATTGGCGACGCCGGCAGGAAAGCCCACGATATCACCGGGGCGGAGTATCTCCTCTCCCTCGTCGGTGACTGCCACCAGCTCCCCCGAAACGACGACAACGACCTCGTCATTGATGCTGTGCCAGTGACGCTGGGTGGACCAGGTCCCCGGCGGAAGTTCCACGCGGTTCACGCCAAATTGCGCCAGACCCAGCTCGGACGTCAAAGGCCAAGTCTTCCGGCCCGCCACGTGCTGGTCGAACGGCGGGGGATAGCTTGAGCCGGTGCGGGCCTTGGCCTCTTCGAATTTGGGCTTCGTCACGTTCGTTCACCGCTCCCTTCGGCGTTCGTTCGCGCCTGGCAAACCCGCCTTACTTCTCACTAGATAGTATATACAATCTATATGCTAGGCGCGCGAGTGGCGAAAGGGACTGAGGACCGGCATGGCAAAGGCGCTCCAACCGTTGATGGACCATCTCGCCGCGCATTAGGACCCGTCTGAAGCAAACAACTGCGCACCGCCGTGCATGGGCTGATGGTAATCGACCTAGTTGCGGGAATCACCGGACATTGAGATGTCGCGGACTGCCGCGAACGAATTTTTCCAATGCGGTCGAGGCAATCCGGCAACGGATCAGAATAGAGACAATTTGGGATTCTCGAGCGAGGCGTCGATCGGCGCGGTCTCTTTTCGCAGAGCTAGGTCGTTGAACTCGATTGCGAGACGCCGCTCCTGCTCCACTGGCCGTCTGTGATGTAGCACGCGGGTCCGTCCGCTTCGGATAGAAGCATTCGCTCACCGCGACATCTAAGAATGGCGTGATGGACGGCAGCAACCGACACCTCAGCATTCGTTACAAGCGTTCTGTGTGAACCGCCTTTCAATACTTTGCTTAGAAGCCCTATGAGAATGAAAGGGCCTGCAATTCCGAATTGCAGGCCCTGATCAATCAACGGATGAAATCGGGCTCGAAACCGATGTGTCCGCTGGCGAGATCGCCGACCTGAAGTTTGAAGTCGGCAGCCACAAATGGCTCTGCAGCAGCGCTGTTACCCGAAGAGTGTGATGAGGCTGGAATGCTTTGATGCAGCGCACCGCCGGTCGGGGCGGTCGGGGTCGGGTCGTTCTGGACTACCGCCTCCACCGTCAGTTGGCCTGCGGTGAAGGTCTCGAACTCGTAATTCGAATTGAGGACGGAGAGCGAACCCTGGTCGATTTTGTAGGTGCCTGCCGTGCTGATGTCGGCATTGGTCGAAAGTCCACCTGAAACAACGCTTCCAGCGCTATCGCCAGCAACCAGGCCCGACACGGTGTAGGTCAGCGGCAGGTAAGAGCCCGACATGCTGATCGTCTTGGAGTCCGCGGCGATCGACAGCTTGGCGGGGTCGATCTCAAGCGCGCCCGCATCGTAGGAGATCGCGTAGTTGCCCGAGGTCAGACCCGAGGCCGTGATCGCATAGCTGCCGGCATTGGTCGCGCCCTGCGACGAGCCGCCATAGGCAAGGGTTCCGCCCAGCACGCTGGCGTCCTCGCCATTGACGAGGCCGGTGTAGGTGACACCGGCGCCGCCAGCGTAGCCAAGGCCGTCGTAGGTCTTGCTGGCATCGTTGGCCGCGACCGTCAGCGCTGCCTTGTTCACCGTCAATGCGCCCGCATCGTAGGAGATCGCGTAGTTGCCCGAGGTGAGGCCCGCGGCCGTGATCGCATAGCTGCCGGCATTGGTCGCGCCCTGCGACGACCCGCCATAGACAAGGGCTCCGCCCAGCACGCTGGCGTCCTCGCCATTGACGAGGCCGGTGTAGGTGACACCGGCGCCGCCAGCGTAGCCAAGGCCGTCGTAGGTCTTGCTGGCATCGTTGGCCGCGACCGTCAGCGCTGCCTTGTTCACCGTCAATGCGCCCGCATCGTAGGAGATCGCGTAGTTGCCCGAGGTGAGGCCCGAGGCCGTGATCGCATAGCTGCCGGCATTGGTCGCGCCCTGCGACGACCCGCCATAGACAAGGGCTCCGCCCAGCACGCTGGCGTCCTCGCCATTGACGAAGCCGGTGTAGGTGACACCGGCGCCGCCAGCGTAGCCAAGGCCGTCGTAGGTCTTGCTGGCATCGTTGGCCGCGACCGTCAGCGCTGCCTTGTTCACCGTCAATGCGCCCGCATCGTAGGAGATCGCGTAGTTGCCCGAGGTCAGACCCGAGGCCGTGATCGCATAGCTTCCGGCATTGGTCGCGCCCTGCGACGAGCCGCCATAGACAAGGGTTCCGCCAAGCACGCTGGCGTCCTCGCCATTGACAAGGCCGGTGTAGGTAACCCCGGCGCCGCCAGCGTAGCCAAGGCCGTCGTAGGTCTTGCTGGCATCGTTGGCGGTGACCGCCAGCGTTGCCTTGTTCACCGTCAGCGAGCCCGCGCCATAGGAGATCGTGTAATTGCCCGAAGTGAGGCCCGAGGTCGTGATCGCATAGCTGCCGGCATTGGTCGCGCCCTGCGACGAGCCGCCATAGGCAAGGGTTCCGCCCAGCACGCTGGCGTCCTCGCCATTGACGAGGCCGGTGTAGGTGACACCGGCGCCGCCAGCGTAGCCAAGGCCGTCGTAGGTCTTGCTGGCATCGTTGGCCGCGACCGTCAGCGCTGCCTTGTCCACTGTCAGCGCGCCCGCATCGTAAGAGATCGCGTAGTTGCCCGAGGTGAGGCCCGAGGCCGTGATCGCATAGCTGCCCGCATTGGTCGCGCCCTGCGACGAGCCGCCATAGACAAGGGTTCCGCCAAGCACGCTGGCGTCCTCGCCATTGACGAGGCCGGTGTAGGTAACCCCGGCGCCGCCAGCGTAGCCAAGGCCGTCGTAGGTCTTGCTGGCATCGTTGGCGGCGACCGTCAGCGCTGCCTTGTTCACTGTCAGCGCGCCCGCATCGTAAGAGATCGCGTAGTTGCCCGAGGTGAGGCCCGAGGCCGTGATCGCATAGCTGCCGGCATTGGTCGCGCCCTGCGACGAGCCGCCATAGACAAGGGTTCCGCCAAGCACGCTGGCGTCCTCGCCATTGACAAGGCCGGTGTAAGTGACACCGCCGCCGCCAGCGTAGGCAAGGCCGTCGTAGGTCTTGCTGGCATCGTTGGCGACGACCGTCAGCGCTGCCTTGTTCACCGTCAATAAGCCCGCATCGTAGGAGATCGCGTAGTTGCCCGAGGTGAGGCCCGAGGCCGTGATCGCATAGCTGCCGGCATCCGTCCCACTGGCATAGCTAAGCGAACCGCCCAAGATCGACGCCGTTTCGTTGTTCACGAAGCCGTTGTAGGTCAACCCGGCACTGCCGTTATAAACCAGACCATCGTAGGTCTTGGTGGCATCGTTGGCGGTGACGGTCAGCGCCGCCTTGTTCACGGTAAGCGTGCCATCAACGCTGACAATATCGTACTTGGCCGAATAGAGACCGTCGGTGGTGAGCGTGTAGGTCCCGGCATTGGTGAAGCCAGTTGTACTGCCGTACGTAAGGGAACCACTGAGGTTCGCCGCGGTGTCTCCGTCGATGAAGCCAGCGTAGGTTACGCTGTTGCCTCCCGCATAGGCCAGACCGTCGTACGTTTTCGTGTCCGATGCGCGGGTGACGGTCAACTGGGTCAGGAACGTTCGCAGCAACGGGGTCGTGCTGCCATCGTAGATACGCCAGACGGCGCCTGTTCCGCCTTCGTCGTCGATACTCCAGGCCGCACTCGAATAGCTCGACAGGGACATCATCTCGGCAGAGGTGAGACCGACGGCGCCCCCATATCCGCCACCTGCGCCCGAAAGCTGTCCGCTGGTCTCAGTGTTGAAAAACGATCCGGTGATCGCGCCATTTGCTGGGTTCCATCCGAGGAACCCGCCCACGAACGTAGCGCCGCTCACAAACCCCGACGAGAACGCGTTGGCGACGGTGCCACTATAGCTATTGTAGCCAACAAAGCCTCCAACGGTGTTCGACTGGTTAATGCCGTTGACGTCTCCGGTCGCGTAGGCGTTGGAAATCGCCCCCACGTTCGAGCCCACGAAGCCGCCGAGATTAGAATTGCTCGAGGTCACGTTTCCGGTGGCGTAGGACTGCGTGATCGTGCCGTAGTTGATCCCGATAAAGCCGCCGATGCCTGCAGACAGGCTCTGCGTCAGGCTGCCGAGGACGTCGCCGGTGGCGTAGGATTCTGTGATCGTTCCCGACGAGAGGCTGCCGATCAAGCCGCCAATAGCCACACCGGTGCTGATCACGTCGCCCGAGGCCGACACACGGGAGATGGCGGTGCCATCAGCAATGCCGATCAAGCCGCCGACATTGGCGCCGTAAGTCAAGTCCCCCGTGACGGACGCCGAGGAGGTTACGTTGGTGATGCTGCCGCCGGTTGCATTGCCGACCAGCGAACCGACGCTCACGCTGCCTGCGATGCTCCCGCCATCCAGTGCCACATTGCCGATCGTCGCGTCCGATGTGTAGCCGAACAGGCCGATGCCGTAATCGCTGCCCCTCGCGATGGTCAGACCTGTAACCCTATGGTTCTGACCCTCGAACGTCCCCGTAAAGGCGGCCGTGTCGTCGCCGACCGGGTCGAAGCCTTCACTTCCCCAGACATCGCTGCGATAACCGTAGGTGTTGTTCGTAGAAAGCGTGCTCAAGTCGATATCGGCACCTAGGACATAGCTGCCCGAAAGGTTGAGCGCCATGAGCTGGAGGGCATGCGGTGTGTAGATGACGCTCGAAGCCTCACTGCGCAGCATCGGCCGTGTTCCGTCGAGCATGACCCAGGTATCGGTGAAATCGAAGCCACTGTAGGTCGACGCGGTGTAGGCACCGGCATTCGCGATGCCGGTTCCGGCCGCGCTAGTGGCCTGCCCCGTGCTCCCGATATCCCAATACGCGCCGGAAGCCGTGGTCGATCCGAGCAGGTGACCGACAAGCCCGCCGCCTTCGGTCGTAGAGACGACCGCGCCGCTCGCGTAGACATTGGTCAAGCTGCCGGTGCTAAGCCATCCGATGAGCCCGCCCCCTGATTGCGAGGCCGTTACGTTACCCGTGGCGTAGGAATCGGAAATCGCCCCATAGTCGTTCTCGCCGATCAGGCCGCCAACATAGGCAGCGCCCGTAACCGTGGCGGCCGAAGAGGAATTGCGGACCGAGCCGTTGATCGTCGCGCCGGCCAATCCGCCAACGATCGAGCCGGTGCCTATTACCGTACCGGTAGCGTGCACATTCGAAATGCTGGCGCCGACCGCATAGCCGACCAGCGCTCCAACAAGGCCGCCGCCCTGGACCGATACGTTTGACAAGGTCAGGTCGCGAACGGTGCCGGTCAGCGTGCCAATCATACCGACGAAGGAAAAACCCGGTCTGCTGATGGTCAATCCGTCGATGTCGTGCCCAAGTCCGGCAAGCGTCCCGCTCAGGCTGGAAATGGGAGTGAAGAGGACATCCGATGCGTCGACGTCGTTCGCGATCGCGTAGAAGCCCGATCCGGCAACGGACTGCAATTGGGCGAGGTCATGGATCAGCGAATAGGCCTGCCCATCTACGGTGAGCGATGCCGAAGCGCCGGGAAGCGACAGGCGGGCGCCGTCCAGAAGCGCATAGCCGGCGCCCGACGCCGTGAGCGTCAGCGCGGCGTTGGCGCCCGAAAGCGTGATGTTACGCGCAATGCTGATCGCGCCCGAACTGCTTGTGAGCGAAAGCCCGGCCGAAGTCCCCGTCGCGGTGATCGGCGCCTTGATCGACAGCCCACCGCTCGAGACGAGGCTCAGCGTGGTATTGGCCGACCAGCTGATCGCGTCCTTCACGGTCAACATGCCGCTGAGCGGAGTGGAGACCGTGACATTGGTGGTTTCGAGGTTGGCGGACAGGGTCGCGTTGTTGAAGTTGCTCGCGGTATTCTGTGTCGACGAGATCTCGTAGTCGGTGGGGTCAATCAGCCAGGTACCTGTGAGGCCCGATGCAGCAAACGTCGAGACCTTCAGGTCGTCGGCCACCGCGACGCCGGCGGCGGACGTTTCGATGAAACCGCCATCGCCGCCATCGGGCGCCGAGGCGTCGAGCGTTCCCCCGGCGTTGACGATGCCCCCATCCATGCCCGCAAGCAGCAGGATCTGGCCTGAACGATTGGCAAGAGTCTGCGCTTCGATGGTCCCGGTGTTCGAGACGACCGAGGAGACCGCCGCACTCGCCCCTTGTGCGGTGAGCAGCACCTTTCCGCCGTTGGCGGCGATCAGCCCACCGTTCTCGACCAACGCCCGGGTCGTCGCACCGTCGACCTCCACCTGCAGGTGGCCGTCGGCACCGCCGTCGAGAAGCACACTTGCCCCCGAAGCCAGCACGACGTCGCCCTTGGGCGCACTGATCGAACCGAGGTTCGAGACCGTCCCGCCGACCAGCACGACCTGGCCGCCGTCATGCGTCGTGATCAGGCCCTTATTGATCACCGAGCCGCCCGTGGCGAGCGTAAACCGGTCGGTGCCGGCCAGGAAGTCGGCATCCGAGATCGTACCGGCCGCGGCGACAATGCCGCCAACGTCGACCTGCGCGGTCGAGGTGAACAGCACGCCATTAGGATTGACGACGTAAACCTTGCCGTTCGAGGTGAGACGGCCGGCAATCGTCGACCCGGCGGAGGACAACACACGGTTTAGCGTGACGGCGCTGGCATCGGGCTGGACGAAGGCGGCCGAGGCGTTCTTGCCGATGTCGAAGCTCTGCCAGTTGATGATGCCGCGCTCACTGGCCTGAGTTACGGTCATGGCGCTGCCGTTCGTTGCAATCGCAATCTGTCCAGAGACGACAGCGCCGCCGGTAGGCAGCGTCGTCGCGGCCGGACTGGCAAGCGCGGGGGTAGCAAGAGCAAGGCTGAGGAGCGAGGCGCCGGTCTTCACGGCGATGCGGCGGTTGATCTTGGTCATCGAGGTCGATCCGATCAAAAGGTCTTGGAAAGGTTGAGCCAGCCGCGCGCGTTGCGCCTACTGCCGTCCTGATTGTGGTGCCCGTCGGCCCCGCCGGGGTTGTCGGTGATCGGCGCCGCGACGATAGCGGAAACCGACAACCCATAAGGCAGGGCGTAGGAAACGCCCGCGCCCGCGCCGGCAAGGGTGTAGACGTTGTCGGCGCCGGGGTCGTTCCAGCCGGCCCAGGTTCGCGCGTGAAGCTGGATCACGCCGCCGTCGACGAAGCCATAGAGGTCGAGTCCCTTGAGCGCGCCTCCGACCGGCCAATGCAGTTCGACATTGGCGATCGCGCCGCGATCACCCATGGCCTCATTCACCGGGAAGGCGCGGATCGCATAAGGGCCACCAAGGGCAATCTGCTCGGAGGAATCGAGATTGTTCATCGCCCACTGGCCAGTCGCGCGAAGGCGCAGGAACATCGGCCCGGTGATCCGCTGGTCGCGGGTCAAGTCCGCCTCGAGCTTACCATATCCGCCATTGGCGCGCGTGGTTAGGCTGTCGAGCTCCTTGTCGCTGTCCAGCCCGCCAAGGTCGAGCGACCCCATGGTCATCGTCAGGCCCATGCGGGTGCGCCCACCCCCGACAAGATTGTCGATGCTGTCGCCGCGCAGCGACAGCGAAACGCGGTTCAGCTGCTTGCGGTGCGCGGCCTCGCCCAGCAGATCGTCGTGATAGTGCCCATGCTCGTAAGCGGCGCGGAACTGCAGGTTGCCTGCGCTGCTGCGGATGATCGGATAGGTGACCTCGACGCCCTGTGTATCGGCGTTGCCGCGGCCGTCGAGATCGGCAAAGTCGCCGCCAAGCGTGTAGCGCATGTAGCTTGCGTAAATGCCGGTCCGCCAGCCACCGCTGCCGATGGGCATGCTCCAGCCGAGCTGGCCATAACCCAGGTGCTTCGAACCGAGCCCGACCAGCGTGATCTGGTCACCCCTGCCGGTAACGTTGTTGACGGTGATCGACGCGATGCCGCGGTAGATGCCCGTGGAATCGACGCCGCCATTGTCGGCGGTGGCGGTGGCGGAGATGAGCGCCGTATCGGTAACCGTCAGCGCGAGGTCGCTGGTGCCGGAGGCACTTCCCGCCTTGAGTATGCCGTCGGCGCGAACCCCGGGGAGATCGTTGGCAATCAGCAGCCCTCGTTCGAGCGATTGCGCCGAATAGGGCGCTCCGCCGGTTAGGCGACTGCCGACGATCTGTTCAACGAACGAACCGTTGGCCCGGTTCGCCCGGTCGTTGAGCAGTATCTGCCCGAAACGCCCTTCGAGGACGCGAATGATGACCGTACCGGACGTGACGTCCTGCGGGGGCAGCACCGTGCGCGCAAAGAAGCCACGACGCCGGTACGCGTCGGCAACCGCCTGGGCGGCCGACTTGAGGTCCTGCATCGTCAGGTCACGTCCAGCATAAGCCTGCGTTGCGGCCGTGAGCTCGCCGGGCGGGAGCAGCGTGGCCCCTTCGATTTTGAAGCTGACGACGTGCACGGCTTCCCCAGGGACGCTGTCCGTTGAGCGGGAGGTCGCAATCGGCGATGCGACGGGCTGAGAGACACCACCCGGCAGGCCCTGCCTCAGCTCGCGCTGGATGCTGCCGGCGTCCGGAACGACCTGGGCCGCAGCTTCGGCGCTAACCAGCAGAATTCCAGCAGTGCAAAGTGCAACTGAAAGTGCGGCGCGGCTGCACAGCGCCTGACTGCCGCGTTGGAAGCGGTAGGTATTGGACGTTATGGTCACTATTTCCCCCTGAAGAATGCGCCCGTAAGCAGATGGGTTCATTCAAGAATGCCGCTGCCCTAAGCGGCTGCCCGGCGCATTGGCGTGATGTCGATCACGTTATTATAGAATTCAGACAGGCACCCCGGATCGTGACCCGAATGGCATCGCTCTATCGGAGGTGATGGTAGCCCCGCTCGAGGCTGGGCCCAGGATCCGTAATTGCAGAGCGAGGCGGTGTGATCCCTTGAGGGTTTCGGGGATCTGCCCCCACTTTCCAAGCGAAGTCTGGCTGTGCTGTACGGGTCTCATAGAGGCGAGCGTTGCATTGAATCGATGCGGGCTTGTTGACCCATCCGAGCACTTTCGCAGATCGTTCGTCCCTGCGTTCCTTCGCGGGGCACCGCCCTCAGATCGCTTTTATGCTTCGCCGTCTAACTCACTCGTACCGGGAAAAAAGTGCCGTCACGCAACATGGCGTGCATGATTACCGCGAGGTGGCGCGCAACCGCGAGGTGGGCCTTTTGAAGGCCTCGACGCTTGGCTATCTTCATGGCCCATGTTTTCAGGGCGGCGGGTGATGATTGAGTTCACTGCTTCGTGAAACAGTTCCCAAAACTAACCCCAAGGACAGCGCGGTCGTCTGCTCTAACCACGAGCAGACATCGAAATACCCATTGGACAGCGTCCGACGTTGGGTCGGAGGCGGTCGGTGGCTCTGGTGTACTCAATGAAGCTGCAACAGGAGCTGGAGCCGGTCTTGCGGTTCCGGCGTCACGCAGCGTTTGATGGGCCATTCGTCCCTTGCAGATAGTGGAGGGCATTGTCGAGCCACTCGGATGGCAACGGTTCCTTCGCTGCTGTGAACTGGGCGAACACATCATCTAGGTAAGCAAGCGTCACCTCACCGGTGAAAGCGCCTGCCGCACGATTGCCTTCGATCGTGGCAGCCAAAAGCGAGACCTTCTTCGCGATGTCTGGTGAAGGTAGATTCCCTTGATCATCCACCACTGCGGTCGCCCCATTCATGACAACAAGGTTATACCCTGTCACCGCCTTAATCGTGTCCAAATCTGCCTGGGAGTAATAGTTGGGCTGGCGAGCCTGCGGAAGTTCTTCCGGACTGTTGGCTGCAAGCGTCATGGAGTGAGCGAGCCATTGTCGGGGTGTGAGTGACTTCGCGCTGTTATCGCTCGAAGGCATTTCAGTAATTAAGTTGAGAAGATTTCCTGCGGTTGTGGGCGCGAGAAGGCTGCCGAAACCGCTGGATTTTGCTCCCTCGACCGGACCGGATGTCACGGCAGCCGACTTGCTGGTAATTCCGTCCGAAACGGCGACGACAGACGTTGCCGACACCAATGCGCTAACCGCCGTTCGAGTAGAGGAATTCACTAACATGGTTTGGATCCAAAATGCGCCGAGGGCCTCACCAACGCAAATTCGGTAAGACGCTGATCGCGGACAATCAGATCATGCCATTATAGAATGGTTGAGGAGGATATGGTTCGCTTTGACCAGCTTATCCTTCTTGCCTTGGTGGCGCTATACTTCGCGAGATGCACATTTCTGCTTGCATCCCCTCAACCGGCCGGTTTCGATCGAATCCGACATTCAAGCAGACAGAACGGAATGGCGACAATTAGGTCGGAACCGGCCATCCAGCCGCCAATCGGAAAGCGACTTTACTGCTGCGAACCTACTGCCAGCCTCCCGTCATGCGTAGCACTAGATTTCCGCTGACAGGACTGTCGCAAAACACCAGTTCAGAGGTCGGCTAAAGCTTCCCTTTGTCCTCCAAGCCACGCTCGAATTGAGAAGTGACACCGCGCAGTTGATTGAGGCACGGCGATAAACAACACACGTATGCTGGAAGCCGCTCATCGATGTTGCGGCACTCCGTCCAGGCGATCACAACTGCAACACTGATCTCTTCGCATCTCGTCGGTTGAGCTCGCGGCGACTTCGTGCTCGGACATTCAAAAAGAAAGTGATGATTGAACTAGCACAAGCCCGCCAAGTGATCGCCGGAGCCCGCGCAAAGGGGCGCGAAATGGGGCTCAACCCGCTCACTGTCGTTGTGCTGGATCCCGGCGGGCACTTGGTAGCGATAGAACGAGAAGACAAATCCGGATTCGGCCGCCCGAAAGTCGCCCTCGGAAAGGCTGCTGGCGCGCTTGCCATCGGCATATCGTACCCATCCGGTGGCTCGCGCCTTGTCGATGAGGTAAGGGACCGGTCTTAAGTGCGCTCTTAAGAGTGCGCTTAGGAGCGTAAGCGGTGTCCCGGCTCCACCTTGCCTGTTGCGGGCGCTGTAGTTGAACTGGGGGGATGGACGAGCCCCGCCTTACGACCGCATTGGACACCGACATTGGAGTGCCTCTGAAGCCTGTCCGGCGGATTGAGGTTCTCGCGGGCATGGCAGGTCGCCGCCGCGTCTGGACGCTGGAACAGAAGCTCGCGTTGGTCTCGGAGATGAAGCGCTGCGATAACGTCGCGGCCTTTGCTCGAGAGCGGGAGGTCAGCACGGCGCTACTGTACACATGGCGCAGGGAGCTGCGTTACGCCATGGAGGCCGCCAAGCTTCCTCCACGCGACGAGCCCATGTTTGTGCCGGTCGTGGGTGGGACGTCGCAGCCGAGCTCGCACGATGGCATTGAGGTCGAAGTTGGTGGAGCTGTGATCCGGGTCGGACGGGCAGCCCGGACCGACCTGGTCGTGGCCATCATTCAAGCTCTGCAAGAGACTGCCGCGTGATGCTCGGGATCGGCCCGGGCACCAGGGTGATGGTAGCAACGCGTCCGGTGGATTTCCGTAAAGGCCCGGACGCGCTGGCTGCGCTGGTCGGCGCCGAGTATGGAGGTGACCCGTATTCGGGCGTAATCTACGTGTTCCGGGCCAAGCGCAGTGACCGGATCAAGCTGGTATGGTGGGACGGCACGGGACTGTGCCTGATGGCCAAGAGGCTGGAGTCCGGCGGGTTCAAGTGGCCAGCGATCCAGGATGGCGTGATGCGCCTGACTGCAGCCCAACTGGGTGCCTTGCTTGAGGGTCTGGACTGGCGCCGGGTGCACGGTGGACGCCGCCCGATTGCACCGCAGATTGCCGGTTGACGCGGGGTTCTGCTCCTGATTCACTGCCTCCATGCTCATGGAAGCGGACCTTCCCAGTGACGTCGAAGCGCTCCGCGCGCTCGTCCTTGAACAAGCCCGCGAGCTTGATGCGCTCAAGCTTTTCCAAGCCGAGGTCGAGCGCCTGAAGGCGATCATCGAGGCCCTGCAGCGGCACCGGTTCGGCCGCCGTTCCGAGCAACTCGATCCCGATCAGTTCGAGCTTGCCCTTGAGGAGGTTGAGACAGCTCTGGCCGAGGCCGAGCATGCCATAGACAAGGCAAATAGGGCTTCCGCAGATCGGCCGCGCAAGGCCAACCGGGGCTCGCTACCTGCCCACCTGGAGCGGATCGAACAGGTCGTCGACATCGAGGATAAGGCGTGCCCGTGCTGCCGTGGCGCGCTCCATCAGATCGGTGAGGACGTAGCCGAGCGTCTCGACGTCGTGCCGACCACCTTCCGCGTACTGGTCACCCGCCGGCCGCGCTACGGCTGCCGCTCATGCGAGAGTGCGGTCGTCCAGGCGCCGGCGCCGGGGCGCATCGTCGAGGGTGGCATCCCCACCGAAGCGCTGATCGCGCAGGTGCTGGTCGCCAAGTACGCCGATCACCTGCCGCTTTACCGTCAGGCGCAGATCTACGCCCGTCAGGGCATCCAGCTCGACCGCTCGACCTTGGCGGACTGGGTGGGCCGGGCGGCTTGGTATTTGCGCCCCTTGCGCGATCATATCCTGGAGCGATTACGACGATCCGAGCGGCTGTTTGCTGACGAAACGACCGCACCGGTGCTTGATCCCGGGCGAGGCCGGACCAAGACCGGCCAGCTCTGGGCCTATGCCCGCGACGATCGACCATGGGGCGGTGATACTCCGCCCATGGTCGCCTACGTCTATGCAGCCGACCGCAAGGGTGAGCGGGCGGAGGCGCATCTAGGCAACTTCGCCGGCATCCTGCAGGTCGATGGCTTTGGCGGCTATGCCGCCCTCGCCAAGCGCCGGCAGCAGGTGAGTCTGGCTTTCTGCTGGGCACACGTGAGGCGTAAATTCTACGAGTTGGCCGACAACTCACCGGTCGCGACCGAGGCGCTGCGCCGGATCGCCATGCTCTACGCGATCGAGGACGAGGTTCGCAGCACCCCGGCAGAGCACCGCCGCGCAGTGCGCGCCGAACAGGCCCGGATCATCGTGGATGATCTGCACATCTATCTCGAGGCACGACTTCGGCAGATCAGCGCCAAAAGCAAGCTCGCCGACGCCATCCGCTACGCACTCACCCGCTGGCCCGGGCTGTCACTGTTCCTCGACGACGGCCGCGTCGAGATGGATTCCAACACCGTCGAGCGATCGATCCGTCCGCTGGCCCTCAATCGCAAGAACGCGCTCTTCGCAGGCTCTGACGAGGGCGGCGACAACTGGGCGGTCATCGCCACGCTGATCGAAAACTGCAAGATCTCCGGCATCAACCCGCATACTTGGCTGGCCGAGACGCTCACGAAGCTCGCTGAAGGTCATCCTGCAAACGCCGTGAGCGAACTCATGCCATGGACCGCCGTGGGCTGAGAACATCGCTTACTTAGGAGCGGTCGATGGGTCAGATGACAGTGTTTTCCGGGCCTGAGCGGCGTCGCCGTTGGAGCGACGAGGAACGGCTGAAGATCCTGAGCGAGGCCTTCGCGCCCGGGGCCTGCGTCGCCGAGGTCGCACGGCGACGTGATGTGCCGACCGCGCTGGTCTACACGTGGCGGCGTAAGCTGCGCGATGCTCACTCCGAGCCCGAACCGGACGATTTGGCGGCTCCCGGTTTCGCCGCGGCCGTGATGATCGAAGATATCGACGTCGCTCCTTCCGGCCTGCAGCCCGCGATCGTCATCGACCTGGCGCGCGGCAAGCGGATCAGCATTTTTGCCTCGGCTTCGCCGGCGCTGGTGGCCTCGGCGTTGAAGGCATTGCGATGATCCCCTCAGGCGCCCGTGTGTGGATCGCGATGGGGCACACGGATATGCGCAAGGGGATGCAGGGACTCGCTTTGCTGGTCCAACAGGGCCTCAAGCGCGATCCCCATGGCGGCGATCTGTTCGTGTTCCGCGGGCGGGCCGGATCTCTGGTGAAGCTGATCTGGCACGACGGGATCGGTATGTCGCTCTACGCCAAGCGGCTCGAGAAGGGACGCTTTGTCTGGCCATCGGCGAAGGACGGGATGGTGTCGCTGACAGCTTCGCAACTCGCCTGCCTGCTCGACGGGATCGACTGGCGGAACCCGCAGTATTCCTGGCGTCCGCAGAGCGCTGGATAGGGGCGTCGTTTTCTTCTCCAGCGGAGCATTTTGCGCTTCATTTGGCCGGGTTTCTGTGATTCCATCGCGGTCATGGAAGCCGTCGTTTCGCCCCTTCCTGACGATATTGAAGCGCTCAAGGCGCTGCTGGCGAGTGCGACCCAGCGGGCCGATGAGGCCGAAGCCAAGCTCGCCAATGCCCATGCCCGGGAGAGCGCCACCGAGGCGGTGATCGCGCACCTCAAGCTGCAGATCGCCAAGCTCAGACGCGAGCAGTACGGTGCCAGCGCCGAGCGCACCCGCCGCCTGCTCGACCAGATGGAACTGCAGCTCGAAGATCTCGAAGCCGACGCCGCCGAGGACGATCTTGCTGCCGAGGTTGCGGCCGAGAAGACCGCTACCGTCACCGCCTTCGAACGCAAGCGGCCGGCCAGGAAGCCGTTTCCCGAACACCTGCCGCGCGAGCGGGTCATCGTGCCGGCGCCGTGCTCTTGCCCGGCCTGTGGCGGCAGCAGGCTGTCCAAGCTGGGCGAGGACGTCACCGAGACGCTCGAGGTAATCCCGCGCGCCTGGAAGGTCGTCCAGACCGTGCGCGAGAAGTTCTCCTGCCGGGACTGCGAGACGATCACACAGCCGCCGGCGCCCTTCCACGTCGTGCCGCGTGGCTGGGCTGGCCACAGCTTCCTCGCCATGCTGCTGTTCGAGAAGTACGTCCAGCACCAGCCCCTCAACCGCCAGGCCGAGCGCTTCGCCCGCGAAGGCGTGCCGCTGAGCACCTCGACGCTTGCCGACCAGGTCGGTGCCGCCGCCTTTGCGCTGATGCCGCTCTATCGCCTCATCGAGGCGCACGTCCTCGCCGCCGAGCGATTGCATGGCGACGATACGACCGTGCCCGTCATGGCCAAGGTGAAGACCGATACGGCCAGATTCTGGGTCTACGTGCGCGATGACCGACCGTTCGCCGGCGCCGATCCGCCCGCAGCGCTGTTCCACTACTCGCGCGATCGGCGCGGAGATCATCCAAGAGCGCATCTATCGTCGTGGTCAGGGATCCTGCAGGCCGATGCCTATGGTGGTTACGGCGAGCTCTATGCTCCCGGACGCATGCCTGCGCCCGTGCTGGAGGCCGGCTGCTTTGCCCACGCGCGGCGCAAGTTCTTCGAACTGGCCGACGTTGCCAGTGCGGCCCGCAAGAAGAGCCGCGGCAAGCATGCCGGCATGATCTACCCGATCGCGATCGAGGCCGTGCAGCGGATCGATGCTCTGTTCGATATCGAGCGCGGCATCAATGGCAAGGATGCCGACGAGCGCCTCGCCGTGCGCCGCGAGCTGAGCGCAGCTCTGATGGCTGAGCTGCATGCCTGGCTGACTACCCAACTCACCAAGCTCTCGCGCAACCATGACCTCGCCAAGGCCATCAACTACATGCTCCGGCGCTGGAATGCCTTCACTCGCTTCCTTGAGGACGGCCAGGTCTGCCTGACCAACAATGCCGCCGAACGTGCCCTGCGCTGCGTGCCGCTCGGACGGAAGGCCTGGCTGTTCTGCGGATCCGATCGCGGCGGCCAGCGCGCAGCAATCCTCTACACCCTGACCCAGACCGCCCGGCTGAACGATGTCGATCCGCAGGCCTGGCTCGCCGATGTGCTCGCTCGCATTGCCGAGCATCCGGCCCGCCGACTCGACGAGTTGCTGCCCTGGAAGTGGCAGCCCAACCAGCGATCCATTATCATCTAGTCAGTGCTGTGCGGCGGCCTTCATCGGATGGTTACGGTTAGTGGCATCATCGACCTTGAAGTAGGGAGCAATATCCCGTTCGTCCGGCATGGGGCCGCGCCCATGACGGGTGAGATAACAGCGCGTCACGTAGATCGGTTCGAGCGCCTCGATGCCCGCCTTCCCGGCGATGGCAGCCATATTGGCGATCCCGGTGTTGGAGCGGGTCAGGTAGTGCCCCTTGCGATGCCCGCAACTCATGTCGCGAGCACGCTACCGCTATCAAGAGCGTCGATCAGAGGCGCGTTAGCCAAATGTTCATCGCAAACGCAGCGAAACGGATTGAGTCATTGACGAGTTTCGCCCAAGGTGCCGAGCCTTTAAGGATAATCTCAAATTAACAATCCCGGGCCAATATTTGGCTCTCTCAGCTTTCCCTAACCTGGTAACCGATGACCGATCTGACCGCTGATCTTCAAGCCAACGCCAACTCTATCCGCAGCCGTTCGATCCAGCGCCTCTTCGATGACACGCGCAAGCGCCTGGTCGAGACAGGTACACGCAATCGTCTGGTTCACGTCAATCGCTCGAACTCGCGCGGCAATGTCCTGAACATTGTCAATGAGCGATCTGACGATGTGCATGAGATCCTGTCGGGCGGCCGCGCCATGCGTTTCCGCGCTCTCGGTCACGATAAGCTTTCAGAGGGGGAGATTGATCTCGGAGACGAGGCGGGCGAAAGCATCGGCGAGGGGCGCTACACCGACAATCAGCTGGAAACGCGGCTCGGTCCCGATGGGCTCGCCAAAAAGCTTCTCAAGATCGCGCGCGAAGCCAAGACCGCTGAAGAGGAGCAGGGGATCAACATCCTCTATCTCGCGCTCGGATTTGCGACCTGGTTCGAAGATAAAGACTCCGGAGTCACACGCGAAGCTCCCCTCGTGCTTTTGCCGGTCGAACTCGTCCGCGATCAGCGTCGATCGACCTACGACCTCAGGCTCCGGCCCGAGGACATGATGACCAACCTTCCGCTCCAGCAACGCTGGCTCGATGATTTCGGCATCCGCCTGCCGGAACTCGAAGCTGACGAGGGTGGCTGGCAGCCAAGCGATTACCACGCCCAGGTCGAGACAATTATTGCTGAGCGAACGGGTTGGAAAGTGGACCGCGACGCGATCCAACTCGGCTTCTTCTCGTTTTCCAAACTACTCATGTATCGTGATCTGGCACTTGAGGCTTGGCCCGAAAATGCGCTTGAATCGCATGAACTGACCCAAGGGCTGCTGCACGAAGGTTTCGCGCAAGAAACCCCGTTGTTCGGGCCCGAGGATCGGCTTGACGCCGTGCTTCCGCCCGACAAACTGTTCCACGTCGTCGATGCCGATGCCAGCCAAGCCAAAGTCATCGAGGAGGTGCGGGTTGGCCGAAACCTTGTCGTCCAGGGCCCGCCCGGTACCGGCAAAAGCCAGACCATCACCAACATCATCGCGGCCGCAGCCAAAGAGGGCAAAACTGTCCTGTTTGTCGCTGAAAAGATGGCGGCGCTATCGGTGGTGCATGACCGATTGGTGAAGGTCGGTCTGCGTGACCTCATCCTTGAACTCCATTCCAAAACCGCCAACAAGCGGGCCGTACACGCCGAACTCGGCCGCACGCTAGCCGCCGGCCAGGCAGTGCCCGCCATTCCTTCTGCACCCGAAGCCCTGCGCGGCGCACGTGACCGCCTGAATGACCTGGCTGACGCTCTTCATGCTCTCATCGGTAGCAGCGGCGAAACACCGTTCAGTGTGCTTGGTCGACAGGCTCGCTACCTGGGAATGGGCGCGGCGATGCCGACGCTCGATGCCGGTGCCGTTGTGGCCATGTCTCGCGAAGACGAAACGGCTGTATGCGAACTCATCGCTCGGTACGGCGCGCTGCTGGCGACTGCAGGACCGCAGGCGCTCCATCCCTTCGACGGGGTCGGCGCAATCGACCTGCAACCGGTCGCAGTAAGCCGCCTCGCCCAGGACCTTGCGGCTGCGGCGGATACAGCGAACGCCCTGCGTGCCGTGCTTGATGAGCCGATGTCTGCAGCCGGCCTCGAAACACCGCGCAGTCTTGGCGCCGTGAAACCCGTATGCGATCTTCTGGCACGGCTCGAGGGCTTCGAGGCGGCAGATGCAGTGCTCGCTTCTCGCGTCCTGACGATCACCGATCACAGCCGGTTGCGCGAAGGCGTCGGCTTGGGCGAAACGTGGCGCCGGGCTCACGATGACGCTGCTTCCGTGTTCGTCGATTCCGCGTTCGACGCCGAGATCTCGGCTCTTCGCGGCCCGCTCGCGGCGGGCGCCGCGTCATTCTTTGCGCGCTGGGGCGGAGCCTATCGCGGCGCATCGCGGGCGCTGGCCGGAATCGTGCGCGGCCCCCTGCCCTCCAATGCTGTTGAACGCCTCGCGCTTGTCGACCAATTGGCAGAAGTCCAAACGCTGCGCCGGCAATGGGCCCAAGACGAAGCGTGGCTCACCTCCGCGCTCGGGGAAGACTGGCGGGGCGAGAGAACCGACTTTGCCCATGCCGCACGGGTCGTCGAATGGTGTTCGCGCGTCGCCAACGGCGCTATCACCCCCGACTCCCGATCGGATCGTGGCGATGGCCGCTGATGTGCCGTCGCGCGCCCGGTACCTTGCGAACCTCAATGCTCAATCCACCGGCGCCGGCGATCGTACAGCAACGATCGTGCGCAGTTTGAAAATCGACGAGCGCCGATTTGGAGTGTCCCACCCCGACGCCGACCTGTCGGTTGTGGGCGGCGTGTTCGACACCATGGCCAATGCAACGGCGCGGTACGGCGAGTGGGCGGCGCTTTGCCAAGCTCGCCAAGCACTCGACGAACGCGGCATGGCCAGCCTCGCGGAGCGCATGGCGACAGGCGAACTCGACGCCAGCATGGCAACGATCGAGTTGAAATTCGCCCGCGCCGAACAGCTTTGGAATGCCGCCTTGGCGACCAATCCATCGTTGAAAGAGGTGGCGACCCTCGACCGTCATGCGTTGGTCGAAGACTTTATTCAACTGGAACGCGCGCGCCTCAAGGACAGCGTCGTTTCCATCCTTGCGGATCATCTCGCCCAGCTCCCACAGGGGGCTCAGGGCGAGATGAAGGTGTTGCGCGGTGAGATCGGCAAAAAGCAGCAGCATATGGCGCTGCGCAAGCTCTTCCGCACCGCCCCGGCCGCGATCCAGCGGATCAAGCCGGTGCTGCTGATGAGCCCGATTTCAGTGGCACAATTCCTAACTCCGGGCGTGGTGTCGTTTGACCTACTGGTAATCGACGAAGCGAGCCAGGTGCGTCCCGAAGATGCGCTCGGCGCCATCGCCCGCGCGCGCCAGATCGTGGTGGTTGGGGACAAGAAACAGCTTCCGCCATCTTCGTTCTTCGACCGCCTTTTAGCCGATGGCGACGGCGATGCTGACGATTTGGATGATGAAGGTGAAGCCGAGCCGACCGAAGACCTTCTCGGCGGCGCAGCGGCACTGGGCTCGTCGGAGAGCATCCTGACCCTGTGCGAGGCGCGCGGGCTGCCAGGACGTATGTTGCAATGGCACTACCGCTCGCGTGACCCCTCTTTGATGCGCGTGTCGAACGCTGAATTCTATGATGGTGGCCTCGTCTTGCCTCCCTCCCCTCTTGAGCGGGATCCCGCTTACGGCTTAATCTTTACCCAGGTTGCCGGCGCCTATGATCGCGGTGGGCGCCGCGACAACCGCCTCGAAGGCCAGGCCCTGGTCGCGCGGGTGGCGGAACATGCGCACAAGACGCCCGATCTATCGCTCGGCATTGTCACGTTCAGCCATGCGCAGAAGAACACTATCACCGAACTCCTGGAACAGGCCCGCCGGGATGATAGCGCGCTCAATTCCTTCCTTCGCGAAGGTCGCTCCGAAGATCTGTTCGTCAAAAATATCGAGAACGTCCAAGGCGACGAACGCGACGTAATTCTCGTCACCGTCGGTTATGGGCCGACCGTGCCCGGCGGTGTCATGTCCGGCGCGAGCTTCGGCCCGATTAACGGAGAAGGCGGCGAACGCCGCTTGAACGTCCTGTTTACGCGGGCACGCCTGCGGTGCGAGGTGTTCGCTTCTTTCGATCCTAGCCAACTCGACGTCAGTCGTGCCAGCCAGCCCGGGCCGCGCATTCTCAAGCGCTTTCTTGAGTACGCGAAATCGGGTGCCATCGAACAGCCCTCGCTAACCGGCGAACTGCCGGACACGCCCTTCGAAGAGGATGTCGCGGATGTGATCCGCAGCTTGGGATACCTGGCCGATCCGCAAGTGGGTTCGGCGGGTTTCCGCATCGATATCGGCGTACGTCACCCCGATCGACCGGGCAGCTATCTGCTAGCAGTCGAATGCGACGGCGCCACTTACCATTCGGCGCTTTGGGCACGCGAACGCGATCGCCTTCGTCAGGATGTGCTGGAACATCTGGGATGGAGATTCCACCGCATCTGGAGCACCGACTGGTTTTATGATCGGAGCCGTCAGGTCGAACGCCTTCGCGCAGCGCTTGAGGCAGCCAAAGAGCAAGATCTCGGACCGCTTGTCACGTCGGGCGCGAACGTCCCGATCGCGCAAGTCTCGCAGACAGAGAAACCCGAGCGCATTGAATTGCCTGCCGTCGTCGACCGGGTGATGCCACCCTACGTACGTGCGCGACCTTGGGCCGCTAGCAGCATCGAACCGCATGAAGCGCCGCCATCACTGCTGGTGCCCATGATACTCGACGTGATCGCCATTGAAGGCCCGGTCCATGTCGACGAGATCTCACGCCGCGTCGCTGCTGCCTTTGGGAAGAAGAGTTCGGGGCGGCGCATCGTCGCCGCGACGCGCCAGGCTTTGGTGGCCGCGAAACGCCAAAGTGCAGGGATCGATAACGATCGTGAGGATTTCTGGTTCACCGCAGCGCAGGCAGCAGAGCCGCCCGTGCGCGATCGTTCTACCGAGAGTGGGGCCACATTCAAAGCTGATGCCATATCTGTGATGGAAGTGCGGGCGGCCATCCGGATTGCTCGGGAAGACAACCCCGGCGGCGAGGATGCTGAACTCATTCGCGCGGCGGCGCGGTTGCTGGGTTTCAGCCGTGTTGGCCCCGACCTCCATGCCCGTGTCAGCCAAGGTCTGGATTGAAGGGCCTTCGGCATGGTGGAATAACATCGGGGCGCTCAGTCTGACCTGGGCGGCCGTAGGCGCAACCGGTGCACCGTTTTGTACGGCTTTCTCTGCCGACGAACTCTACGAGAAAATCATGACTACATAGGGAAGACCAAGAGATTGATCGAAGCCCAGCACATCGGAGCCATGGTCGTGTTCATCGCCACGGCCAGCACGTTCAGCGACCTTCGTGTTCCAGTTGCTATCTGTTGAAATCTGAATGAACAGTGTCGGCCAGCCAGAGGCAGTAGGTCGGCTACACGCCTATGTCAGTAGTTCCGATGACGGGAGGTCATGCCCTAGACCTGCGGTTCCCAACGCCTCAGGTTGGTGCAACGCAAGGGCCGGCTCTGGGACGAAGCTGTAGTTTCTAGTTGCGGCGGTCAACGACGGCTATTGGCGGGAGCCGACAGAGCGGTTTTCGATGCCCGGTCCTGAACGGACGAGTCTGGTCAGAACCGATCGGTCAACTACTTGTCGCTAGAGGCTCATTTAAAACCCCACATGGGTTGGCTGGAATCCGACCCTTCGCCAGAATCGGTGAGCGTGCATTCGCGCATTATCGGACGTCAGTTGCACGGACACACATCCTTTCGCGCGGCATTGGGCGACTGCCCAGCGGACGAAGGCTTCCCCATAACCTTTCCCACGCAAGTGCTTGGCAATGCGGACAGCTTCTATCTGCCCCCGCCAGCTTCCCTGGCGGGAGATGGCGGGGATCAGCAAGAATTGCATCGTACCAACGACGAGCCCGTCGTCGATAGCGACGAGTAGCCGTTGATACGGCGTTGCCGAGATCGCCCGGAATGCATCCATGTACGATTGCACGAGCGGCAAGGTTGGATTTTCTCTCGAAATGCCGAGGTCGTCATCGGCAAGCAGGACGACGATAGCAGGCAAGTCAGCTTCAGTCGCGTCGCGGTAGATCGAGTTCATAAGACCTGAGCGTATGGGATTTCAATCATACCGACAACCGTCGCAGCGCTTCACTGCCATCCGCCGCGGACTTGCCAACGTACCGCCTAAATCGCGAGCGGAGTATCCGTAAGCGTACGGCCTCCGACGTGTTGCGGCATTTCGGCTTGGCGCTGATGGACCTCCGCTAAGGAGTCTCTTTCTGGACTCCAGAAGGAGGCCAAGTGAAGGATCGGGTGGAGATCATCGCGCGCACCGAGCGGCGCAGAAAGTTTTCGGATGCCGAGAAGGCGGCGATCCTCGCCGAGGCGGATGCAGATGGCGTATCGGTCCGTCAGGTCGCTGAGCGTCATCAGATTGCCGAGAGCCTGATCTACAACTGGCGGTCGGCGCGCCGTCAGGCAGCGGCCATCGCCAGTGAGGCGCTCGAGTTCATCTCCTACGGCGCGATCATAACGGCGGAGCCTGTAGCTGCGCCGGCGGTGCCGGAGCCCCAGAAGGCGCCGCGAGGTGTTTCGTCGCCGATGCCGTCAGTGCCGGAAGAACTGATCCGTCCGCATCCCGGTGCCCGCCCCGGCGCAATAGACATAGACCTGCCCAGCGGCGTTCGCCTGTCGGTGGACAGCTACGTGAACGAGAAGGCGCTGGCCCGCGTGCTGCGTGCATTCCGGGATATCTCGTGATCTCGCTAGCGCCAGGAACGAAGGTCTATCTGGCGAGCAAACCGGTCAGCATGCGGCTTGGGTTCGACGGGCTTGCCGCGCTGGTGCGTCCCTTGTTCGCGGTCGAGCCCTACGGCGGGCATGTCTTCTTGTTTCGCAGCAAGAGCGGCAACTACCTGAAGGCGTTGCATTGGGATGGCACCGGACTTTGTCTGTTCGCCAAGCGCCTGGAACGCAGCCGTTTCGTCTGGCCGCCGCTCATTGAGGGCGGTGTCGTGCTGACCCCGGCGCAGTTCGCGTTGCTGATCGAAGCGATGGATTGGCGGCGTACCGTCGCCCCCGATCCGCCCCGCCTGCTGATGCAGATTTGACGCGATAATCGCCGCATTTTCGGGCTTTCTGCTTGGGTAGAAGGGCGGATTCTGCTACCGGGAAGCGTGTCTTCCGACGATCTCGAACTCCCTACCGACCCCGCAGAACTGCGCGCTTTTGCCGAGGCGATGCGTGCACGTCTGGCGGTTTCGGAGCGGGCGCTGGAAGCTGAACGGGCGGCCCATGACGAGACCCGCGAGAAGCTTCAGGCTGCCCAGAACTCGATTAAGCTGACCGCGCTGCAGATCGAGAAGTTCAAGGTCCAACTGGCCCGCCTGCGGCGCATGAAGTTCGGTCAGTCTTCGGAGCGCCTTGCCCTTCAGGCCGATCAGCTCGAACTGACACTGGAGGATCTCGAGGCCGAGCATGCCCATGCCGAGTGTGTGATCGAAGGCCATGTGCCCGATGATGCCCCGGCCAAGGTTACCCCTCGCAAGCCTCGCCGTGCTCCGCTGCCCGACCATCTCCCTCGCGACGAGGTTATGCACGCAGCGCCGGATGCCGACGGCTGTTCCGCCTGTGGGGGCGCGATGGGCAAGCTCGGGGAGGATGTGACCGGAGTGCTGGAATATGTCCCCGGCCGCTTTCGCGTCGTCCGTCACGTCCGGCCCAAGCTTTCCTGCAACCGCTGCGATGCGATCAGCCAGGCACCCGCCCCGGCGCTGCCCGTGCCGCGCGGCCGTGCGGGGCCCGGCCTGCTGGCCCACGTCATCGTCTCCAAGTTCGCCGATCACTTGCCCCTGTATCGCCAGTCGCAGATCTACGCGCGCGAGGGCGTGGAGATCAGCCGCTCGACGATGGCCGACTGGATGGGCCAGGCAAGCTGGCTGCTGCAACCGCTGGTCGATCGGATCGCCGATCACGTCATCGCCAGCGTGAAGCTCCACGCCGACGATACGCCCGTTCCCGTCCTGGCGCCGGGGACCGGGAAGACGGCAACCGGGCGGCTATGGGTGTATCTGCGCGACAACCGACGATGGAGCCATATGGACAAGCCGGCAGCTCTGTTCCGCTACAGCCCCGATCGCAAGGGCGAGCGACCGCGCGAGCATCTCAAGACCTTTGCGGGCTTCCTGCAAGCCGATGCCTATGCTGGCTTCGAGCGCCTGTACGCAAGTGACCGCCAGCCTGCGCCGATCACGCCCGTTGCCTGCTGGGCCCATGCCCGGCGCAAGCTGAACGATGTCTACAAGGCGGCCCCGAACTCGGTCGCGCTCCGGGGGCTGCAGATGATCGGCGAGCTTTACGACGTCGAACGGCAGATCGTGTGCGAACCGGCGGATTTCCGTCGCAAGGCTCGCAAGCTCTCGAAACTCAAGGCGCTGGATTTCTTCGCCTGGGCCGACGATGTGCTGTCCAAGGCATCGGCCCGATCACCGCTGGCCGAGGCGCTGCGTTATGCGGTCAAGCTGAAGCCCCAACTGCTCGCCTACACCGACGACGGCAGGCTGGAGATCGACAATAATCCGGCGGAGAATGCCCTCCGGGGCATCTGCCTCGGCCGCAAAAATTGGCTTTTTGCAGGTGCTGACTGTGGTGGTGAACGTGCCGCGGCCATGTATTCGTTGCTGGAGACGGCCAAGCTTAACGGCGTCAACCCGCAGGAATGGCTAGCCGACGTACTTGATCGCATCGGCAAGGGGCATCCGATCAATCGGATCGACGAACTGCTACCTTGGAACTGGAAGATGGCGGATCAACGCTGCACTGATCCAGGGAGCAATTGAGTATCGCCTCTCTGGTTTAGCGTGATATTCATTCCACCATGCCAGAAAGGAAATACCGGTTCACGGCCCTACTGCTTGCCTACCCAATCTGCGCCTGCGGGCTGCAGGATGCACCCGTTGGTCCAACGGCCGCCGAGAAAGCAGTCCTCGAACGTGCCCTTTCCGACACTGTCGCGCTTAACGGCACGTGCTTGACGGCAAAAATCGTTCCGGAAACGGAAAAAGGCGAGGTCTGGCCATCCGCGCTGTCGCTTGGGGATGGCAAACTTTCCTACGCAGGTGATCCACGCTACGATCAAGCCGCCTTAGCATGGGGCAAAGCAAAACCCCTCCATGCCAATTCTTTAGAAATGCCTGACCAAGCAGTACGCCAAGGCTTCAGGGTTTTGGACGATGCTCACGCCGATGCTTCCTGTCGTGAGATCCGCACCTTGCATACTCCTCGGTTCAACAGGGATATTGCTTTCGTAACGACGTATGTACGCTGGAAAAGCGCCAGCCGTAGCCGCTCAGACATCCAGATATTTCGATTCCATCAAAACCATTGGGAGAGCTTTGGCTCAGGCAGTACCAACGGCGGCCCTGTCATCTAGGGAACGGCCACGAGACTATGTGGCCGGACGCTTACGAGTATCCAGATTGCCGAGTTGAATGCTGAACTTGGTTCGAATTAGCGCGAGGCGACGATTTCGCCCGCTACTTCGTTCGCGAGCCATTTGCGAAAGGTCCGCATGGCCGAGGTTTCCGTTCGCGATAGAAGCCGCGTCAGCCAGTATTTGCCGGTATCTATTGTGGTGGCGACGAACGGTTGAACAAGTCGCTCGGCGGCTAAGGAAGTCTGAAACATCGCTGGCGGCGCCAGCGCAATGCCAAGTCCGAATTCGGCAGCTTGCACCATCAGCACTGAACTATCGAAAACCGGACCGCGCAATGAAGGTGGCGTAACCGCCGCAGCAGCGAACCAGTTCGGCCATTCGTCAGCGCGATAGGATCTAAGCAGCGGCTCTCCGGTAAGTGCAGCCGGGTCATATAACCGCGCCGCGATCTCCGGGGTACAAAGGGGAGTGAGCGGTGCCGACATGATGAGGTCGGCATGTGTGCCGTGCCATGCCCCATCACCGAAGCGAATCGCAAGATCGAGCCCTTCGCCAGCGAGGTCGACGCGGTTGTTGTTGGTCATGATGCGAAGGTCGACATCTGGGTGTTCGCTGGCAAAACGGCCAATCCGCGGCAACAACCAGCCTGCGGCAAATGTGCCAACCACGCCAAGGGTGAGCACTTCGCGCAATCTGCCATCAGCATATCGATCGAGTGTTGCGCCGATCGCATCGAAAGACTGCGCCAATACCGGAACGAGTGCCTGCCCTTCGTCGGTGAAGGCTAGACCCCGTGGCAACCGTCGGAACAAGCTGACCCCTAACCGCACTTCGAGCAGAGCGACCTGATGACTGACAGCACCTTGGCTAACGCAAAGTTCAAGGCCTGCGCGAGTGAAATTGAGGTGGCGCGCCGCTGCCTCGAATGCGCGCAATTGATTCAGCGGAAGCTGCCCTCTGTCCATCGCCAAGACATTAATTAAATTCATGGTTCTGTCGAGAAACGATGCTTTGGCGATTGCTATAGCCGTAGCCCAAGATGGATGCGGGCGGCAGGAAATGGAGGGAGTTCAGGTTCTCTCGCAATGAATTTTCCGGCCTACGTCAACACGATACTGTGCCTCTCCCGGCCGCCGCCTGAACGTTGCAACAAAGGATGGCTGGCTGAAACCGGCCCACTGGAGAAGTGCTACCATGAAAGGAATTACCTTATCGCTCACCGCGCTGGCATTCGCAGCCTCTGTCGCCGTTTCGGGTAGCGCCAACGGACAGGAACCGGGCAGCCGGGTATATTCCGGGCCCTGGAAACCTGGCGCTGACGGAGAGCAGATACCTCTATGGCCTGCAGGTACACCCCTCACGCAACCCGATGCCAAAGAGCCGGAAAGCGTATGGTATGGGCACAAGCTGGTGGGCGGGAGGCCCTATCAAGCGGTAATCGACGTCACCCAGCCAACCATGACGATCTACCGACCGAAAGGACACAATTCGGGCGCAGCGTTGATGGTGTTCCCTGGCGGAGGTTACGAGGCGCTGGCCATCGACCTGGAGGGTAGCGAGGTTTGCGACTGGGCAACGCGCATCGGCATGACCTGCGTCTTGCTGAAATATCGCGTGCCACAGAACTGGCATCCCGTTGATCGCGAAGGTCAGTATTCCCACAAAATGCCCACACCGTTCCTTCCGTTACAGGATGCAGAGCGTGCCATGGGTGTACTCCGTCAGCGGGCGTCCAGCCTTGGAATCGACCCGCACAAGATCGGCGTCGTCGGATTTTCGGCCGGTGGGCATCTGGTCACCGCCATTAGTAACACGACAGGGCGCAGTTATCCTCGCGTCGATGCTGCCGATGATTTGAGCGTACGCCCCGATTTCGCGATGCCGATCTATCCTGGCCATCTCTGGTCCGGCCAGGGAGGAACGGGCCAAGACGCCGTGAAGCTGTTCGACTTCGATCCCGTCCGAGCCGACGCACCGCCGACTTTCATCGTCCAAGCGGAAAACGACCCTGTGGACGATGTTCGAAATTCGATATCCTATTTCCTGGCGCTGAAAGCGGCAAACGTGCCGGCGGACATGCACATCTATGCGACGGGCGGCCACGCGTTCGGCCTTCGCCAAAGCGCCGAACCGATCACGCATTGGACCGACTTGGCCGAGAAATGGCTCCATACAATCGGTATGATCTAGAATGCCGTCAGGCCAGAGTCATTTGGGGTGCGTGGGCGGCCCCGAGAGCGAACTCCGCAAAGGAGAACAAAATGATTGTCGACGAACCCTATGCCAACGACAGCGTACAGAGTGCATTTCGACGGTCTCTTTTACGTGAGCCTCATATGTTGCAGCTCACTGAGTACGTCGAGCATTTACGTCATATCTATCCGGAGGATGACGTCCCTGACTTCGATCCAGCCGGTGGCGGAACTGACGCCAGAGTGTTGGTACTTCTCGAAAAGCCGAGTTTCGTGGCGGGGGCGGGCAGCAGGTTAATTTCCCCGCATAATCGAGACCCAACTGCGAAGCACTTATGGGAACACATGAATAATAATGGGTTGGCGCGTAATTTATTTGTTCACTGGAATATAGTACCAACTTGGAACGGAACCATGAAAATAACGGCCGCCGAAGAGCGGCGAGGTGCCGCTCATTTGAATGAATTGCTTAAATTATTGCCAAATGTACGGGCGGCGGTGCTGTGCGGGGCTAAAGCTCAAAGGGCAGGGCAAAAATGGGCCGATCATGGGATATCAATTTTCAAGACTGCCCACCCCGGTATGCAAGCCCGAAACGGCCCTCATTCTAGAGAGAACTGGAAACAAATTGGTGCTGTGCTGAGTCAGGCGGTGTTGTCCGTTAACGGCTAGCGCTGGCGGCCGACCAGCACAGGTGTAGAGCCAGCGGTTCGCCCCTTGGGTCCGGATCCTAAGCATCCCAAATGGAGAAGTTGACGATCTGCTCCTGGGAATGGAAATCGCCGGCTGAACGTCTGAGATGTGTTGGTTTTGCTGGGCGCCAAACGCCGCGTTGTGGGACTTTACGGCCGTTTAGCCGCAGGGCTGTCAACGGCAGCTTCGCCAACAGAACCGGACGATCACACGGACAGCCTCAAGTGGCAGCCGTCCAGGCATCGCGAGACGAGCCAATCCGGACACCCCGACTTGGCCGACGTCAGCGATAGCCTGCGGCGGGCCTTCGTGGGAGGCAATGGGCCAACTATGAATGAAGCCGACGCTCTGGCCGCCGAACGCACGCGCCTGCAACTCACTTGCCGCCATCTCGCTGGTCATGGCCCGCTCCATCCAGCCGAGCAGTTCGAGGCGATTGCGGTTTGGTTGCGCCAGAATGGCAATCCAAGGATTCCGACGAAGGTTTCGTGGCGGGAGTGCAACCCGACATCTATGGCACCGGTGCACTGGTGGAGGACTTCGAGGCAAGGTCGCCGCCTTGTTTGACATGCCCGCCGCGCCCGACCATCACGGCGGCGCGCTGCATGCATCGCTCGGCCACTTCCCGGATGCCCTGCAGCACGTAGTCGGCTGTGATCGCCGTTCGTTCGGAGCGCTTTGGATCAGCTGCCAACTTTCGCCACGGGCGTGAGTTGCAGTCGCGCTCTCCCGCACCAAGGGAGAAACGTAGGGGCGGCACACCGGCGTCTGCCTTAGTGGAGATGAAGCGCCTCAGCATCAGGTGCACCGAACTGAGCAGTTCAAGCCGCCCCTCAAATATTAATTCACTAGTCCACGATCCTTACCGTCATTGGATTTGCTGAGCGCAGGATCGCGGGAAAAACCACTAAAAGCGCAAATACAATAACGACAATAAATATCCCAAAATAAGCAAATATCACGAATATCGGAATTTGAGCAACGGTGATCCCAATTCCTGCAGGAAAGCTAGTGTTACGGATGTTGCGCAATATAATCCAACCCATCAACGCAACACCTAGAGCAGCAAGTATGATCCCATTTAAAATGTCTCCGTGCTTGTGCGCTGCCTCAACATACCAACGGTAGCCGAACGCAATCATCAAAGCGCCCGCACAGAATGCAGCGAATGTCGATTTCGTGAACGGTAGGTACCCATCATACCGAGCGGCTACAGTCCGCTGGATGAATTTAATCAGCCAGTACAGGGCAACGATAGCTGCAATGCCAGCTAAGATTTTTAGGACAAACAAGGATATTCCCTCACTACAACAATGAATTATCGTTGACCTAAGGCGTTGCAACGCAGCCTGAATAAATCTGGTTAATAATTACGAGTGAGCTTTTGTGCTTCATCTACGAAAGACTACCTGAACTCTGGAATGCATTAGCAAGCCCAACCCCGAGGTTGTAAAGCCCCACTCGAGCATCCTCAATAGCTTCATTGGGGTCAGAACTGCGCGTCTTGTAGATTGTAGTGAAAGAAAAGTGGCCTGACCTCACCTCAAATGTGACATCATATCCACCCTTGGTTTTCGTAAGAGCCTGCACTTCGCTGCTGATTGGAACGGACACAATGCCTCCTAGTATTGATCTCTTCGAATTATAGAAGGGAGTTCTTTGGAATGAGCGCGCCAAGCCAGATCGCAACCGCCATTTTTCATAACGACAGCCCCACGCTCAACGACTGCCTGCGCGACTTCTGGCCCCGCCCCTACAATGACAACGGCGAACCGATCCGCAACCGCGTGCTTTACGGCGGCCGCGCCTCGTCGAAGTCTCGGGACGCTGCCGGCTTTGCGACGAGGAAGAGTTCAACCACATCTACCCTCGCCGTGCCGAAGGACGACGACAACAACGCGGCCATAAAGCGCTCCTGGAGCATGGCCTGCGTCGACGCGCACAAGGAACTGGGCATCACGCCCACCGGCCGTAACCGCTTCGGCCTCGACGTGGCCGACAGCGGCAAGGACAAGAACGCTACCATCACGGCGCGCGGCCCTCTGACTGCCTCCTCGGATCAGTGGAAGGCAGGCGAGGACGAGCTTCTGAAGTCGGCCACCCGCACCCGGGCCACCTGTGTCGAGAACAATGCCGATCTGGTCTATGATAGGATCGGTGTGGGTGCCGGCGTCGGCGCCAAGCTCAACGAGCTGAACAAGCCCGGCGAGACGGTGAAGCACACCGGCTTCAATGCCGGCGACGGCGTGATCCGGCCGAAGGAGGTCTACTCCCGCTCGCACCCACCTGGGACGCCGGGGCATGTTCGCCAATGCCAAGGCGCAGCCATGATGGCACGTGGCCGACCGGGCACGGAACACGTTCAACGCGGTGAAGAAGGGAATGAGCGTCGACCAGGCCGACCTGCTGTTCATCGACAGCGACATGCTAAACCTGTCCCAGCTCATCGACGAGCTATGCACGCCCAAGCGCGACTTCGAAAACGCGGGCCTGGTGAAGGTCGAGAGCAAGAAGGATCTCGCCAAGGCGAACCGCGAGGGCGGCGCACAGCTGTCGCCGAACCTCGCGGATGCCTTCATCATGGCGTTCGCGCCAGTGGAGGCGAAGCGCTATGACATGGGTGCGCTGCTTTAGGCCTCAACCTCTTTGTCCTCAGCGGCTTCCAACTTCCTTAGTTCATCGCCGACGTCGGCGAGAAAGCGACCTAGGGATTGAGACGCTATATCGTTCAGACGCTTCGCCTCATCGCCGCTTGCCTTCGATACCTCTTCGAATTCACGCCGAACATAAAGCGCCGCCTTGCGGATCTCGTTGTCATGCACCCGAGTTATGATAATCGTAAATCGGGCATTTTGCTCCCAGTAATCGCGAGGATCGCCATGGCCATTCTCTTCGTCTTTCATCGCCCTCACCATAGAGGCGACTGAATCTTGCAACTCCAATAGAATTGATCTCTGGGAATCAATTCTGCGCAATCGCATACTACTAGCTCTCGCCTCGTTCTTTGCGTCGAGCTCCTGCGCCAGCTTATCTCTCGCAATACGAAGGTCGATCTCCATTTTCTTTTCAGCCACACTCTTCTCAAGTGCATTGCGCTGCCTTGCCAGAATGAAATTGGCGATGGTACCGACGACGACGGTTAACAACACGCCGGCGAAGGTGACTATCGCTGCTAATAATATCGGGTTGGTTGTAAGTTCGGGCGCTGGAGCCACTAAAGGCTCAAGCTTCACCACGATTGTCTGTGGCACGGAATTTCCCCATTATATTAAAAAGTTAAGTGGTGCCAGCAACGGTAACGTTCAAATCACTCGCCGCATACCCTCCTCTCATGGCCTGGATCACCGATAGCCTCCGTGGCGCAATCGAGGCAGTCGGCCGCCTGAACCCTCTCGCACGTCTCGGTGCGACAACCGCCCTCCCCGGCATTTTCACCCACCAGCTTGCAATCTGTGAGGGAGAACTCGACTGCGGCCATTTCACGATATTCTGGCGCGGTAATGGGTGGACGTCATTCTTCGACTTCCGCAAGGCCACGCGTCCATAGAACAGGCTCCCGCGCGTGCGTTTGCGCGTTGTTGCGCTGATCACCGGGTATCTCAGTCCGAAGGGAAATCGCCAGCCGCGCCGACATCCGCACCCGGCGCATCATTTCCTCGCACCAATCGAACTGCAACGCACTGGCGATCAGTTCTGCACACCGCGCGCGCCCATTGACGTCCGAAGCCCAAGCCTCCCTCCCCGCGGCGGGCCTTAGCTCGCTCTGGAGTTGCGGAGTATGATTCGGAACAGGCCCAACCCGTCGCTATCCAACCTTCTACGTTGGCGGCCGGGCGTGCTTGATATAGGGTATCGAAGGTCAGCCTGACGGGAAATGGAGGATGACAGAGGTCTTGTTGAACTCGTTGCCAGATCCCTCTCCTAAGGAGCGCAACCGTGATCGCTACAGTCGGACGAACCGGCGCCGGCTGAGCGCGCCTGGCATTCGCACTTTCGGGGCGATCGCTGATCGATGGGGTCTACCCGACGAGCAACGGCGGGTACTGCTCGGCAATCCAGCGAGGGCAGCATACCGAAGCTGGTGCAAACGGGCTCGTTACTACGAGGATTTTGCACTCAGCGTCCGCACCCTTTTGAGAATTTCGGCGATTCTTGGAGTGCACCAAGGTCTTGGAGTTCTCTTCGCAGATGAGAAGGCTGAGGCGGTCTGGTTGCGTGATCCTCACCAGACTCCCGTATTCGGTGGCGTTTCGCCACTCGCGTTGATGCTGACTTCTGGTGAAAGCGGCATTCTTGCGGTTCGCCGCTACCTTGAGGTTGCCGGGACAGGTCTCCATATGCCGCCAACTTCCGATGAGATCGGATACGAGCCGTACACGGACGAGGAGATCATCGTCTGCTGAGAGCGGTGATGGCGAAACGGTTGGCTCTGAAATGAGGCTTTGGCGTAATGCGCCCGTCTCGGGCGTTCCGACGCGGGGGAGAGACGTTCGGCCATCAGCGAGCCTGGAACTTGCCCTTTCCATTGCGCCGCAAGCTCCCGTTGAACTCGAATCTCGTACATGATCGAACGGTCGAGTCGAACAACGTCGCTGTTAGCGCATCCGGTGCTCAAGAGTAGGGTCATCGCGCCGAATCCACCGCCTCAAGGGCATTGATGTTGAAATCGCATGCACTGACCTGAGCACAAACGAGCAGCATCTCCATCGCGAAGTGAGCCAATGCAGACGGCGACGGCAGCGGTGAGAACAGTGGCATAGCGCCATCGAGCGTGCGCTCTACATCGTCCTCAGTGGCCCAGCGGAGAGCAGCGCTCGCCCGATCTCATCCTATGTCAGGAGAAAGGCGTGGGAGATCCCATATCAACAATCTGAGTGAACGACGCCCCCGAGTTGATCGCAACTGCAACCGACCCAACGACACGGCAACCACACTCGGATGGGCGAGCAACGTGAATGCAAGTCCCCTCCCGCCTCCGACTCGCCCATTCATTTGGTCGCATTCCGAGAAAGGTTCATCGAAATTACAAAAAAACATTCGTCAACTTAAATCATCAACATTACCAGGACACGCCCTAAAACTCAACTCCAATAAATATTATCACGCCCAATTGCGATGTACTTTCTTGAACATTAACATCTCATGATTGATATTTTGTTATGCCCCGCAGACGTTGTTTAGAAAACTATATTTTATTGAATCTTAACAATAATTTGAATCAGAAATGACTCGATATGCACGCAAGCAGTATGATCGGAACTTCAAAATGGAGTCCATTAAGTCAGACAGAATAAACGCTTGCCCGCGGCCATGTTCTCAAATCGCGAGCACGTGTCAGCGAAGCTCCTCATTCGGTTGTCCGCTTTTCGCGGACAACCGAATGAGGAGCGAAACCTTTATCGCTCTGCGCCCGCTCGATTGACCGTTCACTTAAAGTACGCCGGACGATCACGACCAACCGTTTGTAAGGGAACGCAAAATGTCACAAATCCTGACGGCGCGCCTTCACTACGAAAACCACTTTCTCGTCCGCCCAGAGCTGGGTCAACTTGGCCACGGACGGATCGCAGTTACGCGACCGATGGCCAGCAGTGCGATTTCAACCGGCTCGTTGTTAGGAGTGGACATCGCCGTATAGGTGCCAGTCAGGCAGATCGCACCATGCGTTCGTTCGATCCGCTCCACACAGGCGAGCAGATCGCGCCAGAGTTCACGAACTTTAAAATCACGTCCTGGCTTCGGCCCAATTAGCCCCTTGCGCTCCGCCTGAACGAAGCTGGCCAGATCCAGCCATTCGCGCAGTTCTGAAATATCGTCGTCCGCTGCAGCTTCAAGATCGGCGTCAACAAGCAGGCTGAAGCTTTCCAGCATCGCGCGAAGCTGAATTTCTGTCCGGAACGGTGCCACATCAACCGGAACACGCCCCTCCGTCCAGGAGAACATATTGCGGAGATTCTCCTCGAATTCCTCGGCCATCGGGCGAACACGCTCCCGCAAAAATTCGTCTTCAGGCCGCCGGAACGCGATCGCGAGCTTGCGAAGCTGCGCCGGACGGACCCGTTCGCCACGCTCGATCCGCTGGATGGTGGCGAGTGAGACGCCGGCCTCGCTCGCCAGCGCCTGCTGCTTCCAGCCCCATATCTGGCGCTGGAGCTTTACGAAGTTCGCGATCGATGCGGGATCGAGCGTGAATGTCTCAGGGGAAGCGGGCTGTTTCATGACCAAGACTATGATCGAACTCGCCTGCAAAAATGAGAGCCAATCGAGCGTCAGTTTATCGAAAGGCGGAAAAGGACTAAGGGCTGGACATGGGTGGACGTTACGTAATCGATACAAACTGGCTAGGCGATGCCGCCCTTGCCGACTTTCTAGCCCGACCCGCAAACTTCGCGGTCATCACCGAAATGACGCTTGTGGAGGTCCACAAGGAAGCCGCAGCCTACAACGGCAGGCAACTCTTGCGAACGCTATGCGCATATCCCAAGCAGGTCATCGTCCTGCGTGGAACCTTTGACCTGTATCGAGACAGCGGTGCAAGCAAGGGTCTCGCGAACCGTCTAATCGAGCCGGTCCAGACAGGAAACTTTGGCGCCTATTGCCGCACAATCATCAATGTGTCGGATGACGATGTGACGGACATGCATTTCACTCAGATGGAGGGACAGTCCCGCGACCAGATCGCAGAGTTGCGCGCCAATGTCGGAAACATCCTTACCTTGTTCGATCGGATCGTTGCGATTTTCGAGCGGGGCGAACTGGACCGCCTGCGCAAGCGCGTCCCCTACAGTGTGGACCTTCAGCGGAAGCTGATCCACCTGACTATGGACATTCACAAACTGCTGCTCCGTTCCCTCAACATCGATCCCCGCTACCATCCAAAGGGCTTGCGCAGAGCGGTAGACACGTTCGTCTTTCGCTACGCGCTGTGCGTCGTCATCTTTCTCACGCGGTGGATTCGACAGGGCGAATCGAAAACCATCAAGGAAGAGCGACTAGTCAATCACATCATGGATCTTAAGACAGCCGCCGTGTCGACCTTCTTCGACGGCCTCAAGACCCATGACGAGATGCCGCGTGATGTCCATCTGGAGGTCAAGCATATTCTCGGCGCAATCGGGGCCTATGTGAATTGCGGCCAAGGACCGCGCCGATAGATCAGTCCGCGGAGCCTCGCCGGACCAGGAACCGGAATTCCGGTTCCCCCGACGGCCCGATCTTGCGGCGCGAGAAACTGCCGATCGCCTAATGCGGCAGTGCGAACAGACAGCGGGGGCCGGACAGCCCTTCACTCAGCATATTCGCCCGGATCCGCAGTTCCTGACGCCGCGCCTTATACGCCGCCCGATAGGCGCCTTCGATCATTTCCTTGGAATTATGGCCAGCATCAGGTCGTTCACTTTGCGGTCCGCCCTTTCCTTCGCGCTCAACCCTTTTGCTCATTATGATGTAGATGGCCGCCCCGAACCCATGCGGGTTATGATGGCCGTGATCGCCAAAGCGATTGAGAAGATCTGAGTGGACCGCCCGGGAGGTTCTAGCGAATGCCTCTAAACCAGACTCAGGCAGCGCGGTAACGTCCGCTTGTCCTGGAAGGTCGCTCAGGACTGAACCCAGCCATGGCTTCCCAATAGCGGTCGTTCGATCGGCCTCGGAGGGCAGCTTACTTGGAGGCAACGCTCCGAAGCAGACTGACCAAAAAGTCCCAAGACAAGCCATTCCGAGGCATCGACCGTACGATGAACGGCATACCTTTGCAGCGCCCACCGATTAACGCTGCGCCCGGATAACATGGCGCCCGTTAGTTGCTGTGGGATTGAAATTCGCCTATCATATCCGCTGTAAACCAGAAAGGTGGAAGCCAAATGGCAACAGCCACAAACTCGGAGGTGGTGGATATCATCGGCCGGCTCATGATGAACGGCCGCGACCTGATCGCACGCTCGCTTTCTGCGGAAGCCTTGAAGGAGGTGGCTGGTACAGCAAGTTTCCCAGCGATGTTGATCACCATCTTGCGCACCCTACCTGGCGTCGACCCGGTCGATGCCCAAATCATCGAGCAACTGGCGCATACCATTACGTTCAAGGCTCGTATGGTAGAGCGAGCAGGAGGCGCGCTGACAGCTGCAGGGGTGCAGAAATTGTTCGGCTACAAATCCCTGCAAGCAGTCCACAAGGCTACGGCGAGCCGGCGACTGTTCGCCGTTGACGATAATGGCCGAAAGCTCTTCCCAGCTTTCCAGTTCGACGGAGCAAGCGTGGCTCCTGGAATCTCGGCCGTGCTTGCAGCAACACCGACCACCAGTCCCTGGGCACTCTTGCAGTTCTTTGTCTATGGTGACGAGGGGCTCGATGAGGAGCAACCCATGAAAATGGTCAACGGTGATCCGGAAACCATTGCGCGCCTAGTGCGCTTCGCCTCTCGCCTGGAAGTCTGAAGCACGGGAGTTGCCTCGGAGCGACGCTTGTGATCCCGCATCTCCCGTCAGCCTCGGCGAGGATAATCTGCGTTCCAGTCCGTGATGCGAAAGGAAGGAAGGCTAGACGTTGCGGGAGCGTTCGCCCGCGCAGCAAGTCGAGGAGAGCGACGTGCGAGGGGCATCATTGTGCGCCTACCCTGCCCATGGGCAGCTGTGCACGCGATGATCTCCGGTTTCGGCTCTGCGTTGCAGCTGCGGCGCCACCGGCCCTGGTACTTCTGCGGTCGAATTTACCTGATCGCGAATCCGATCTGGATGTCTCGCACTGACAGGGCAGCCCGTTCGCGGTCCTTGGCGACCACCGTGCCTTGCAGAGCTTAACGCCAACCGGCTGCAAGTGGTCAGTCACTACGGGAATCTTGTTCACCACAGTCCGGAGTTTGGCCAATCGGGTGGCCTTCGAGTAACGGTCAGCCATCGGGTTGTCGCAGGCATGCCCCAGCAGGTCGCTGCGTTTTTCCTCGAAGACTTCGGCTGCCTTGAGTTCGGTTGAGACCATGTGCTGAAAAGCGTGCATGGCTTGGCCGCGCTTGAGGAAAGGCAACCGGCGGGCGATCTTCGACCAATACCGCTTGTAGTAGACATCGCCCATCTTCTGGCTCGCCGTCCCCGGCACGAGATCAGGAAACAACACCGCCTGCCCGTCGCGCCGGATCGCATCGGCATAATTGAGGAAACCCAGGCGGATGAGCTCGTCGGCGACGGGGATGATGCGCCTCGAGCGCGCCGTCTTGATCCCGCCGCTCTCCGTCTCCTCGACACGCAGGTAGGCGATGCCGGCTTCCTCGCCAATATCGGATACCATCAGCTTGGCGACCTCATCGCGGCGGGCGCCGGTGTACAGGGCTAGCAGCGGCACCCAGTAACCGGCGTCGTGCACGATGCGACTGCCAGGACGATCCCGGTGAAACAACGTGTCGAAGCCCATCCACGTGGGCAACGAAAACAGCATGCGCGCCTGCTCAATGGTGAAAGCATCGCGCTGCTCGCGGGCGTCATCGTCCTCTTCGATGAGGAAATCCGTCCAATCGAGCTCGGCCATCTGTGGAACCCGCTTCTGCACCCACGCGCACAGCGATCGCAGGAAACGGAAATGCCGGTTGGTGGTCTGGGGCATCAGCCCGATATCGTCTTCCGACAGCCTGCCCTGAACAACCTGCGCCTGCGCTTCAGCGGCAATCTCTTCCAGGCTCATCGTATCGTGCCGCGCGCTCTTGTGATGGCTGCGCGCAGGCAAGCGATCGAGCAGCGTCGCAAAACGATCGAGGTCGCCTTGCTGGAGCTGCCAGATCGGCCCTGGGCAGGCTTTGCCGAGGAGCATGACCGCGCTTTCGAACTGGCGCAGCGTTTTGGGGTCCCACGTTCGGCGCGCCTTTTTGAGCTTGGGGCTGGCACCGGCCCCCGCCTTGGGTTGGCTGGCTATATAGCGCTGACCGGCCTCCACTACACTGACCTGCGCCCACTCGGGCGACGGCCGGTCGAGCGGCGGCCTGACGTGGCGCTTGGCAGCCGCAATGCGGCCGCGAGCTGGAAGCCCACGCTCGGGCTGCGCAGGTTGGTACGGCGGCAACGCGCCGTTCGCAACAGCTGGCGGTATCGGGGTATCGGCGTGCTCGCCTCCCACCTCCGGCATCGCGGTATCGTCCTGATAGGCGGCCGCAGGTGACGACAGCCGAGCGCGAAACTCGGCGATGCCTGCTACGCGGGCTTCGTGGATCAGCTTGAGTACGGCGCGGCGCATGGCCTCGCCGTCGGCGAGCTCGAAATGGGCAATAACCTGGGACACTTCCGCATCCCACAGCGCCAATGTCTGATCGGTGACGGCAAGGCCTTCGGCAGCGAGGCGGGCGGACGATACGGCATTCGGCATGCGGCCGCTCACCAAGGACCGCGAGAAGCGCTCGATGCCATCGAACACGCTGCCGACGTGGATTTCGGGGTCGATATCGGCGGGGGTCGCGGCCAGGACGTCGAGATGCAGGGCTTCGAGCGAATCACGTTCGGCCAGCAGCCGACGGCGAAACAGCGCCTGGCGCTGCGCGAGAGGAAGCGGCGGGTCGGCCCGATCGAGACTGCGCAGCACGAAGTCGGCGGCACTGGACAAGTGGATCGCGCGCGATTTTGCCACTTCGAGTCTCCTCGTCAGCAAGCTCACAGCTATAAGGGGGCGCCGTCGGCAAAGCGGACTTGTTGGCGGAAGTAATAGACGGCGCCGCGGCGAAACAGCTGGGAACAGGTGTGCACGGGGACTTTCCCCTTTCATGGCTACCCGCGGCGGCTACTGGCCGAAATCCGCGGTCTGCCGCACTCCTATAACAGCGACTTAGTCTATACTGGCTGGGGCGGCAGGATTCGAACCTGCGAATGCCGGTACCAAAAACCGGTGCCTTACCACTTGGCGACGCCCCAGCAGGGATTGCGCGCTTAGCGGGTTCGCGGCGGCCTGAAAAGGGGCTTTGGAAGAAGTTTTCCGCAGGCAATCGATAATCTCGACATCTCAAACCATCGGCTCGAGCGAATCCCCGCGCTCAGGTGCCCGCGGCCAGCATCATCGCAATGCCCGACACTTGCGTCGCCGCGCCGGAGGTCGACGGCTCTCCCGCCCAATCGCTGTCGATCGCGCGCGTGCCGGACGCGCTCACGCGCCAGACCGAATCCGCATTCACGCGCGCCCATGCCACCAGTTCATTGCGTTCGGGGCCCTCACCCATGTCATCCAGCAAATGGCCCAGGTGGAACGCGAAAACGCCCTTGAAGCTCAACCCATCGGCGCCGATCGGAACCGGCTCCCTCAAAATGCCGTCCTGCGTCGACAGGCCGCGGGCGGTGGCCAGTGCCGTCTTCGCCGCGACGGCGCGGTAACGGGGATCGCCGGTGATCTTGGTCAGGTCGGTCAAACCGCCCAGCAGTACGCCCTGGTTGTACGTGAAGCGGGGCTGGCCATTGTTGCGACATGCTGCATCCAGACCGTCGTTCACCAGCCCATCGCTTCCGATCATCGACGATTGTTCGAACCACGACCAACCGCGCAAAGCCCAATCCCGGTAGCTTCCCTCCCCCGTCGCCAGAAACAGCTGAGTGGAGGCATAGATCATCAGTTCGTTGGTGATCGCGTTCTTGTAGCTCCGCGCCGGATCCCACCAGAGGCCGCCACCGCAGCGATCGTCCCAATAGGTGGTCACGATCCGCCGGTAAGTGGAGGTGGCGTAGTCCAGCAGGGCCGGATCGCCGTCCACCTGCCAGGCATGCACGCTGGCGATCACCGCCCAGAGGGCATCGTCGTTGAGGGCAAGCCCGGCGCGATTGCGAACGGCGGCGGCGATCTTGGGGCTCAGCCTGCGGTCGCCCGTGCGCCGCTCGTAATCGATCAGGGCATCGACGATGACGAACCGCTGCCAGCCGCCAACGCCGTTCCAGTCGGCAGGTTTGCCCCATTGTGCATCGAGATAGTCGACCGCCGTGCGCGCGCGGGCAGACCATGTCCTGTCTTCCGCATGGGCGGGCATCGCGCCCAGCCCCAGAACCGCGCCCGCGAGGAAACGGATGGCGTGGCTTCGTACTGCGGCGGTCGACTTCCGGCGCGTCAATCGCAGCATCGCGAACATTTCACTGGCACTTCCCTACCGATAGGCTTCGGCCGCACCGCTAACGGATTATAGCCGGGTTGTCTGCGTCTGCGAGTAAATGCACGCCAGCTTGACTCCCCTGCCAGTGGCTAACAAACTGACGAAAACAGCCGGAAGGCGGGAGAGAATATGAGCGGAGAGATCGGCAGCGCGGACATCCCGGCTGTATGCAACGCCATTGCGTCGGGCATCTATCTGGAAGGGCTTGGCATCGATCACGGCAGCGAGGTGATCTGGTATAGCGACGTGATCGCCGGCGGTATCCACGGCGTGAAACCGGATGGCACCGCCGTTAAGACGCTCAATCCGGAACGCATGTGGACGGGCGGTGTTTCCGTGAATGCCGATGGCCGCGTTCTGTCCAGCGGCCAGGGCGGGATCATGTGGAACGACCCGCAGAGCGGCCGCTCCGGCTGGTTGATCGCATCGATCGACCGCCAGCCGATCAACGGGATCAACGAGATGACTTCCGACGGCGCCGGCGGGATCATCTTCGGCACCATCGATATAGAGAGCGTCATCAAGGGCGCCGCACCGGCAAGCACCGCGATCTATCGCCTGTCGGTGGACCGCGAAGTCACTTTGCTTACCGAGGGGATCGGGTTCTCGAACGGCGTGATGTTCGATCCCGTCCGCCGCCGACTCTATTGCAACGACACCTTTCGCGGCGTGTGGGGCTTCGATGTCGCAGCCGATTTCACGCTGACGGGGCGGCAGTTCCTTCTCGACAAGGAAGACGCCGACGGCATGGCGCTGGACGCCGATGGAAACCTTTGGCTGACCGGGTTCCGCTCCAGCCACCTTGCCTGCCTCGCGCCCGATGGCCGCGAGTTGACGCGGCTGGAACTCGGACTGGGCTCGATCACGCAGATCCGCTTTGGCGGGTCTGACATGCGCGATCTCTATATCAATGCCGTGCCCGCCGATGGTGGGGATACGCTGAAGGAAGGCGGCGAGATTACCGCGCGCAATTCCCACCTCTACCGTACCCGCGCACCGGTAGCGGGGATGCGGATGGAGCCGCCTCGCTTCGCGCTGGGCTAAGGCGTTCGGTCCACAAGGAGGCCGATCCGGCCGCCGTCCGCCTCCTTGTGCAGCGCCACCAGGTCCAGCTTGAATTCAAGGTCTTCGCTGGGCGTCTGCACGCGCGAATTGCCGGTCCAGTAGATCACCCGGCAGGTCCGCCGCGCGATGCGCCAGCCCTGCCCGGTGCGGGTCCATTCGTCGTCGTAGTAACCGCTGCCGTCCCACACCGGCGGGTCGCCGGCTGCGTGACGGATCAGACGCCACTGGCCGTACGTCATCGAAAAGGCCCGGTCGCCCTCCACCCGAACGAGATGATTGCTCATCATGTGCTGGGTGGCATCGAACAGCGCGTGAAAGGCACCGAACGCGCCCTTGAACGCACCTAACTCGTCCCAGCAGGAACCGGGGCCGTAATCGACCGCCGCGTCGTGCGTGAAGATCTGATCGAACAGATCCCAACGCCGGGTATCCATGGCGAGCCCGTAGAGGTTCAGCCGTTCGACGATGTCCTCCCGGTCCGCCATGGTGCCCTCTCCCTTACAGCGGCAGCGAAACGGTGGCGGTGCCCTTCAGTATCGTCGCCCCGTCCTGCGTGGTCATCCGCGTTTCCACCATGACCACCGGCATGCCGAATTCGCTGGTCTCCTGCTTGTCGACCACGGTGGCGTCCACATAAGTCACGTCGCCTTCGAAAGCGGGGCTGCGGAACTGGGTTTTCGAGTGCCAGATATAGCCCTCATGCCCCGCCCAATAGGCCACCGTGTCGAGGTGCCAGGCGTTCATCGACGATCCGTAGCCATAGGCGCCGCCCATGCCGACCTTCTCGGCCTTTTCGGGGTTGATATGGCCGGAACTGGGGCCGTGGAACAGGCCGTCCGCCTGGCGCGGGTCGATCTTGCGGGCCTCGAAATCGTAGGTCATGTCGCCGCCGAAGCCGGCATCTTCCTGCGCCGGATCGTGCACGCCCTCCGGCGCGTTCCAGCGCCAGGTGCCCCAGATGTTCTGCCGATGTGCGCGGCATTCCAGCGCGAACGTTACGCGGCTGTGCGGCCCGATCACGCGGCGCGGCAGCGTGTCGCCCACGTTCACCGCACCCCAGCGCGGCGAGATCCCCTCGCGGCCCGACTTGATCCAGTCCAGCCGGACTTTCGCCACTTCGTCCAGTTCCGCCTTGGTCCAGAGCTTCGGCGCGCGGTTCTCCTTGTCGTAGACCTTGCGCTTGTTCGCCTCCTCCACGAGGTAGCGGATCGACGTCGCCCGTTCCTTGGCGACCAGCGCGCCGTGCTGGTTGCGGTGCACGGTATCCCCATCGGCGAACATCGTCGGCCCGGCGAAGCCCGTTTCGGCAATGCGATAGCCGGCAAACGTGCGCTCCTGCGTCAGCTTGTCTCCGGGGCGGACGGGGTTGCCGTAGAACCACCATTCCTCACCCGCGAAGATCAGGTGCGATCCCGGAATCCGGCCCACGCATGAGGGGTGGCAACCGTGGCCATAGTCCATCGCCACCGTAAAGCTCTGCGGTGCGACGATGCCACCGAACTTGCTGGCGCGGGCGAAGTTCTCGTCCCAATGCAACGGGTTCGCATAATCCATCGCCTGCGCCCAGCGGCGGATATCGGTCGCGTTGCAGGGGTCCCAGAACTCCGCGAAGATGACGGGCTTGCCCACCCACTTGTCGACATCGCTGGTGTCCAGCACCACATCGCCTTCGGCCATTATCTCTCTCCCGCGTTCTCGTTTGCACCACGGTCTTCCACTGCGCATCGCCGCGCGCCTGACCGAAGGTGCGGCGGCATCGGCAATCGGCGCAAGCGCCCCCGGCAATCGGCGCAAGCGCGGCGAAGACGAAGCACGCCAATGCGTGGGAGCGATACTTGCCGCCCCCGCGCATTCTCCCCGCGCGGCGTCGTGCAAAGTTGCGCTAGCGCTTGGCGCAAATACGAATCGCGGGAGAATGCTTCGCCATGAAAATCAACGACACGCTGGCCGCCGTGGTCACTGGCGGCGCATCGGGCCTTGGCCGGGCGAGTGCCAAGGCGCTGGCCGATGCCGGCGTGAAAGTGGCGATCTTCGACATCAGCGAGGAAGCCGGCGAAGCCTTCGCGGCCGAAATCGGCGGTGTGTTCTGCAAAGTGAACATCATGGACGAGGACAGCGTGGAGGCCGGCTTCGCCAAGGCCCGCGCCGCCCACGGACAGGAACGCGTGGTCGTCCACTGTGCCGTGGTTGCCGGTGGCGGCAAGACTGTCTCTTTCGACAAGACCACCGGCGGCTTCAAGCGCATGGCCACCGAACAGATCGCCAAGACGGCGGAAGGCGTGTTCACCGCCTCCTACCGCGTCGCCTCGATCGCCGCGCTGGGCATGGCGAATGCCGATCCGCTGAATGAGGATGGCGAGCGGGGCTGCATCATTTTCACCTCCTCCGCCGCATCGCAAGACGGGCAGATCGGCCAGGTCGCCTATGGTGGCGGCAAGGGCGCGGTGAATGCGATGGTGCTGCCGATGGCGCGCGACCTGATGGACCTGGGCATCCGCGTCAACGCCATCCTGCCCGGCACTTTCGCCACCCCGCCGATGCTGCGGGTGAAGGAAATGAACGAGGCGGTCTACGAGGGCTTGGGAAAGGCCGTGCCCTTCCCCAAGCGCCTGGGCAACCCGGACGAATTCGCCTCGCTGGTGCTGGAACTGGTGCGCAACACCTACTTCAACGGCCAGTGCATCCGTCTGGACGGCGGCATTCGCATGCCGCCGAAGTGATCGGCATTTTCCATTCCTTGATCTGACAATACTCCGTCATCCCCGCGAAGGCGGGGGCCCCGCTTTCCTTTCGCCACGCTCGCAAAGAACAAGCGGGATCCCCGCCTTCGCGGGGATGACGGGGAGATTTGGGTGAGGTGATGTTGGAACGGCCTCCCCCGCTTGAGCCCTCTCTACCCGCTTGAGAATCGCCCGCCGAACCTCCAGAGCGACCATCCGGTCGGCAAAGGAGGCAGCGGGCAATGCAGAACGTCATCGATTTCGTGATGGAGCTGGACCGGCTGAAGGCCGTCACCCGCAAGGTGAAGCCGGTCGGGCTGGACCGCTACGAAAACTCGGCAGAGCATAGCTGGCAGATCGCCCTCTTCGCCGTGGCACTGGCGCCTTACGCCTCCGGCACGCCGGACATCGGCCGCGTCATGGCCATGCTCCTGGTCCACGACATCGGCGAAATCGAGACCGGCGACGTCATGGTGTTCTTCGAAGAAGGCCTAGCGGACCGCAAGAAAGCCGAACGCGCCGCCATCGACCGCATCTTCGGCATCCTGCCCGATGCCGAGGCGGACTATCTGCGCGGTTTGTGGATCGAGTTCGAGGAAGAGCAGACCGTCGAGGCCCAGTTCGCCCACGCCATCGACCGCGCCATGCCCGCCCTGCTGAACTTGCGCAACGAAGGCCAGAGCTGGCGTGAGAACGGCATCAGCCATGCGCGCGTGGTGAAGCGGCTGAAGGCCCAGATCAGCCTCGGCGCGCCAGCCTTGTGGGACTATCTGGAGCGAGAGCTGGCCGCGGCGGATGCAAAGGGCTGGTTCGGGGCCTGAGCCTTGTCAGTTCCTCCCCTGCAAGGGGAGGTGGCAGCCCGCAGGGCTGACGGAGGGATGTAACCGGTTCAGCCGCGCACGACCGAGAGGCTGACACCCCTCCACCCCCAGTTCAGAATAAACGGGGGGCGGTCCCCCTCCCCTTGCAGGGGAGGAACTTGCCCCCCTCACCCCCAAATTCCTCCTTTTCTCCCAACACCCGCCTTGACTCTCCCCCGCGCTGAGGCCCAATCGGCGGCGATGCGACGTCCCGCCGTCAATGCCCTCAAAGCCCTGATCGTCCGCCAGCGCCGACGCATGCGCGAAAGCGAACTGGCGTTCATCCTGCTCGCCGTCGGCGCCGGCATCGCCGCCGGATGGCTGACCAACCTGCAGGGCTTTCTGGCGCACGGCATCCAGCAACTGCTCTACGGCGTCACCGGCAACCGGCTGAGCGCCATCGGCGAAATCCGCCACCCGATCCGCCTGCTGGCACTGCCGCTGGGCGGGCTGGTCTTGATCGGCATCGCCTATCTGCTGCGCCGCCGCCGCCGCGCGCCGATCGACGTGGTGGAGGCGAACGCGCTGCACAGCGGGCGGATTCCGTTCATCGACAACCTGATCATCTCCGCCCAGACCATCGTTTCCAACGGCGCGGGCGCCTCCGTCGGGCTGGAGGCGGCCTATGCGCAGATGGGCGGCGGCGTCGCCTCGGTGTTGGGCCAATGGTTCAAGCTGCGCCGCGCGGACATGCGCACGCTGGTCGGCGCAGGCGCGGGCGCGGCGGTGGGCGCGGCGTTCGGCGCGCCCCTGGCCGGTGCGTTCTATGCGTTCGAGATCGTGATCGGCACTTATACGCCGGCGGCGATCGCCCCGGTCATCGCGGCTGCACTGGGCGCCGCGTTCATCACCCGGCAACTGGGCGTCGAACCCTATCTGATCGCGGCATCGAGCACGCGCGCGCTGACCACGCCGGACTACTTCATCTACGCCATCCTCGGCCTCGCCTGCGCGCTGGTAGGCATTCTGGTGATGCGGCTGGTCACGTTCATCGAGATCCACGTCCAGAAATGGACCCGCATCGCCCGCTGGCGGCCGTTAATCGGCGGGTTGCTGCTGATGCCGCTGGCATGGATTTCGCCGCAGTCGCTTTCGGCCGGACATGGCGCGATGCACCTCAATCTGGAGATGCAGCCGGCGATCCAGTTCCTGCTGATGGTGCTGGCGGTGAAGATCGCGGCCTCCGTCATCTCGCTCAGCTTCGGGTTTCGCGGCGGGTTGTTCTTCGCCTCGCTGTTCCTGGGTTCGCTGGTCGGGCTGATCTTTGCGGACGCGGTGCAGATGCTGCCCTTCGGCATCGAACTGGACCCCACGCAGTCGGCCCTCGTCGGCATGGCGGGCGTGGCCGTGTCCATCGTCGGCGGGCCGATGACGCTGGCGCTGCTGATCCTGGAAACTACGCACGACTTTGCGCTGATGGGCGTGGTGCTGACCGCCTCGCTCGTCTCCAGCGCCTTCACGCGGGAGACGTTCGGCTACTCGTTCTCCACCTGGCGGCTGCACATTCGCGGCTCGATCATCCGCTCCCCGCGCGATATCGGCTGGATGCTCAGCCTCACCGCCGGGCGGATCATGCGCACGGACTGGGTTTCGGCACCGGCCGACCTGCCGCTGTCCGAATTCCGCGCGCGCGTGCCGCTGGGGTCTGCCAGCAAGGCGATCCTGCTGGATGCGGAGGACCGCTATGCAGGCATCGTCACCACGGCAGCGGCATGGAATCCCAACCTCGATCCCGAGACCGAGGTAGGCACTTTGGCGACGCTGGTGGACACCACCCTTGCCCCGGCGACCGACATCCGCGCGATGATCAAGGCTTTCGACATTGCGGTGGCCGATGAACTGGCAGTCGTGGACGGCGTGGGCAAAGTGGTCGGCGTGGTGACCGAGCGCCATGCAAGGCGGCGGTACTTCGAGGAAATCGAGGCTTCCCAGCGGGAACTGTTCGGCGAGAGTTGAAGCAGCACCGGCTCCTCCCCTGCAAGGGGAGGTGGCAGCCCGCAGGGCTGACGGAGGGGTGTCACCGACTTGGTAGTACGCCACGCCGAGAGCGTTACACCCCTCCACCACCCTTCGGGCGGTCCCCCTCCCCTTGCAGGGGAGGATCTGACGCCCGCTTCGCCCCGGCGATGCCTTCCCACCCCCGCTTCCCGCGCCTCGCCGATCCGCTTACCTAGCACTCACTAGGTAACGAAAGAGCCCGCCATGCGCACCCGCATGAACCGCGAAGACCGCCGCGCTGCCATCCTCGACACGGCCATCGCCGTGATCGGCGAACGCGGGTTCCACGGCTTCTCGATCCGCGACCTGGCAATGCGCTGCGCGATGACCGATGCTGGGCTGCTCCATCACTTCGGCTCCAAGACCGACCTGCTGCTGGCCGTGCTGGACCATCGCGACGCACAGGACGAGGAGGCCATCGCCGCCCTGTTCCCGGCCGATGCCCCTCCCCGCACCCGTGCGGAAGTGCTGCGCGTGTTCGCCGCCGTCGTCGCGCGCAATGCGGAGCGGCCGGAACTGGTACGGCTCTACGCGATGCTGCGGGTGGAGGCCCTGGCGCCCGATCACCCCGCCCACGCCTACTTCACCACGCGCGACCGGCTCGCCCGCCGGCGCTTCGCCGAAATTCTCGGCCCCTTGAGCGACAGCCCCGACCGGCTCGCCCGGCAGGTGGTTTCGGCGATGGACGGCTTGGAATTGCAATGGCTTCAGGAGGATCGGGCCTTCGACCTCATGGCAAGCTGGAACGAAACCGCCGACCGGCTGATCGCATAAGCCGGCGCGAAACAGGGAGAGAGTAATGGACCGCAGAACGATGCTGGCCTCTGGGTTGGCCGCCACCGGCGCCGCAGCCGCGCTCGCCACGCCGGCGGGCAAGGCGATGGCGGCAGTGCCTAAGGGCTTTCCCAAGGGCTTCCGCTGGGGCACCGCCAGCGCAGCGCATCAGGTGGAGGGCAACAACACGCTGAGCGACCTCTGGCTGGTCGAGCAAGTGAAGCCCACGATGTTCATGGAGCCTTCGGGCGATGCCAACAACTCGTTCGAACTCTGGCCGCGCGACCTCGATCTGGTGAAGCAGATGGGGCTGGATACCTATCGCTTCTCGATCGAATGGGCCCGGATCGAGCCGCGCCCGGGCGTGTTCTCGATCGCCATGCTCGATCACTATGCGCGGATGATCGAGGGCTGCCACGAGCGCGGGCTGACGCCGATGGTGACGTTCAACCACTTCACCCTGCCCCGCTGGTTCGCGGCGCAAGGCGGGTGGACGCAGCAGGACGCGGCCGACCTGTTCGCCCGCTATTGCGACAAGGCGGCGCGGCGGCTGGCGGCGGGCATGGGCTATGCCACCACGCTGAACGAGCCGAACATGATCCACCTGGTGGACAAGGGCCTGCCGCCGCAGATGGCCGGCATGGTGAAAGCGATGAATCAGGCGGCCGGGGCGGCCTGCGGAGCGGCCAATTTCAAGAACGGCATGCTGCCCGAGCATGACGATATTCCGCTGCTGGAAACGAACATGCTGGCCGCGCACAAGGCCGGACGCGCCGCAATCAAGGCCGTGCGGGGCGACCTGCCGGTGGGCGTCAGCCTGACCATGAGCGACGATCAGGCCGTGGGCGAAAACTCGCAGCGCGATGCCATCCGCAAGCAGTTCTACGGCGCCTGGCTGGAACTCGCCAAGCAAGACGATTTCATCGGCGTGCAGAACTACGCCCGCGCCATCTGGAATGCGCAAGGGCAGGTCCAGCCGCCGGCGGACACCCCGCGCAACCAGATGGGCACGGAGATCTACCCCGCCTCGCTTGCCGGTGCGGTGCGTTATGCGCACGAGGCGACCGGGCGGCCGGTGATGGTCACCGAACATGGCATCGGCATCGAGGACGACGCCGTGCGTGCGAAGTTCATCCCGGAGGCGCTGGCGGGGCTGCAACAGGCGATTGCCGATGGCGTGCCGGTACTGGGCTATGTCCACTGGACCCTGGCGGACAACTTCGAATGGGTGTTCGGCTTCAAGCACAAGTACGGCTTGTGCTCGGTCGACCGCGCGACATTTGCCCGCACGCCCAAGCCGAGCGCGGCCGTGCTGGGGGCGATTGCGAAGCGGAATGCGGTTTGAGGGGATGAGCGGCTGATAAGCTCGATATCAGGGCAAACGGTAACACCACAAACTTCGTCGCCCCCGCGAAGGCGGGGGCCCCGCTTACTTGCGTGCGCGCTCAAGCTCGCAAAGAAGAAGCGGGATCCCCGCCTTCGCGGGGATGACGGGGATATTGGGTGGTGATCCAGGCTATCGGCTCGGTCTGCGCTAGGGCCGCCAATCCGCCGGTCGACTCTCCCCTAAGTCACCGTAAACCCGCCATCGACGGCGAGCACCTGATTGGTCACCTTCCGCGCCATCGGCGTCGCGAAGTAGAGCACGGCAGAGGCGATGTCTTCCGGCGTGCAGTGGCCCAGCGGCGGCACGCGATTACCGGGGCCCACGGGCGGCGGTCCCTCGGCATGGATCGCGCCGGGGGTGCCGACGCCGCCCGGCAGCACGGTGTTGACGGTGATGCCATGCGCCGCAAGCTCGAACGCCGCACTGGTGGTCAGCGCCGCCAGCGCGCCTTTGCTGGCCATGTAGGCGGCCAGACCCTGCACGAACTGACCGACCAGCCCGGAAGAGGCGCAGTTGACCACGCGGCCGCCCTCTCCGCCCTCTATCATCATGCGCGCCACTTCGCGGATCATCAGGAACGGCGCGCGCGCGTTGATCGTCTCGATCCGCTGCCAATGCGCAGACGTGCCGTCCAGCAGCATTTCGCGGTGCTGGAGTCCGGCGTTGTTCACCAGCAGCCACGGCGTTCCGTGCCGCCTGCCCACTTCCGCGCAGGCGGCGACGATGGAGCCCTCATCGGCCAGGTCCACCGGCACCGCGTCCACGGCCGCGCCGGCGTCGATCTGCGCGCGGGCCCCGGCCTCATCCCGGTCGAGGATAACCACCCGCGCTCCGGCGGACGACAGCACCGCGCAGATGCCCGCGCCGATCCCGCTGGCGCCGCCGGTCACGAGCGCAAGGCGCCCCGAAAGGTCGAAAGGTCCGCTCATGATCGTCTCCCGGTGTCTTTTCTGTCCACCGGGAGACGATCCGATAAGCGTCAGTCCCCGGCGATCGGCAGCCAGACCGCGCTGGCCGCGTCGCCGCCATACTGCACGGTCTCCGTGGCCTTCACATAGTCCTTCGGCATCGCCTCCATGATGGACGGCACCCAGGACTGCGGGTTGCGGTCATAGAGCGGGAACAGGCTGGACTGTACCTGCACCATGATCTTGTGGCCCGGCAGGAACACGTGATCGACGTTCGGCAGCGACCACTGGAAGGTATAGCCCTTGCCCGGCTCCAGCGGCTGCGGCTTGTCGAACCCATGGACGTAACGGCCGCGGAAGATCTCGATGCCGATGCCCAGCTGATAGCCGGCCAGTTCCGGATTGGCCGAGTTTTCCTGCGGGTAGACGTCGATCAGCTTCACCACATAGTCGCTGTCCTGCCCGGTGGTGCTGGCATGGAGTTCCACCTTGGGCGCGCCCATGATGTGCACCGGCTTGTCCAGCACGCCGGTGGTGTAGCTGAGCACGTCCGGACGGCCATCGACGAAGCGCTGATCGTGCACCAGCCAGGTGCGCCATTCGTCGCCCTGCATGTGGACCGGGCGCGGCAGCATCGGCACCGGCTTGGCCGGATCGGAGACATAGCTGTCGCTGCCCGAGGTCGGCTTCGCCCACGAAAGGCCGTAGTTCCCCGCCAGATAGAGCGGAGTGTAGTTCCCCGCCGGCCACTTCTGCGAAACTTCCCAGCGGTCCACGCCGCTGGCGTAAGTCAGCACCGGCGGCGTATCGCATTTCGGTGCGTCGGTCTTCAGGTGACAGTCGAAGAACGGCTTCATGTAGCGCTGGCGGAACTGCTTGCCGGTATCGCCTTCCCACTTCAGCGGGCCAAGCTCACGCGCTTCGTAGTTCACTTGCGAATGGCGCCAGGGGCCGATCGCGAGGCTCACCATGTCGTTGTTCGTATCCTGCGGCTCCAGCGCCTTGTAGACCGCCGGGGCGCCATAGCTGTCTTCCTGGTCCCACTGACCGACGACCAGCATGGTCGGCACGGTCAGCTTGCGCGCGGCCAGCAGCTTGTCCACCGCCTGACCCTGCCACCATGCGTCATAGCTGGGATGTTCCAGCACCTTGCGCACCACCGGCAACTGCGTGAGGCCATAGGCCTTAGCGTATTCCCCCGCCGAACCGGCTTCCAGATAGGCCTGGTATTCGTCGCCCGTACCCTTTGGCACCGCGCCGCCACCCTTCTTCACTGTCTGGCCCAGATCGTAATCGAAGCCGAACATGCGGAAGGCGCCGTTGTGGAACCAGTCGTCGCCCATCCAGCCATCGACCATCGGGCTCTGCGGCACCGAGGCCTTCAGCGCCGGATGCGGATCGATCAGCGCCATCAGCGAGGTGAAACCGAGGTACGACGATCCGGTGATGCCCACCTTGCCGTTGCTTTCCTTCACGTTCTTCACCAGCCAGTCGATGGTATCGTAGGTGTCGGTGGCGTGATCGACCTTGGTGGGGTTAAGCGGCCCACGCAGCGGCCGGTTCATCACGTAATCGCCTTCGGACCCGTCCAGCCCGCGCACGTCCTGATAGACGCGGATATAGCCATCGTTCACGAAATCCGCGTCCGCGACCGGCAGGATCTCCTCGATCTTCTGGCTGCGGTTGCGGCTGGTCATCTTGTCGGCATTGTAGGGCGTGCGGCTGAGCAGGATCGGCCCGTCATGCGTGCCCTTGCGCATGACGATCACGGTGTAGAGCTTCTTGCCGTCGCGCATCGGGATCATCACCACACGGCGGATGTAATCCGCCTGCGGGCGCACCCAGTCGTACGCGGCGACCTGCTCGTTCGCCATGGTGTCGGTGTGCGTGGGCGCATCCTGCGCGGAAAGCTGCGCTGCGGCAACAGCGAGCGGCGCGACTGCGAGGATGGCGGCGACCTTGAGGGCTTTTGGCCGAATGTTTTTTGTCATGGGCGCGATTGGTGGCCTGTGCATTTCCAGCGGTCAAGCGTGAAGCGGAAAGGACTTGCGGTAAGACCGCTCCCAATCGGTGCCATAACTGTCTTATTCCCATAAAATCGGTATGTTACGCTGTCTGTTCCGGATAGTGGGGACGGGATTGAATGATGGACAGGGCTGGGCGCGAGACGGGAACGCAAGCTGGCACGGGAATCGCGCGGCGCCGCCGAAAATGGGGTGCGCTTGCATGGACCGCCCTCTCCATCTGCCTCGCCGCCCCCGCATCGGCCCAGCCGTCAGCGCGCGACCGTCCGCACACCGGATCGAGCGACATCGTCGTCAAGGCGCCCGGCGAGGCGCCCGCTCAGGAGAAAGCCGATTGGAAGCGTGCCGAGACCGACCACGTTACGGTCTTCAGCACCGGCGGCGAGGACGAGCTTCGCCGGGTCGCCAGCGATCTGGAACAGCTTCACCGCCTGATGGCCCGCCTCTACCTTCAGGGCTCTTCTGAAGGCAAAGCCTTGAAGATGCAGGTGATCTTGATGGATTCGCGCGACAGCTTCCAGGCAATGGGATTGCGGGACCTGCGATCGCAGGAAGGGCCCTTCCCCCGCCCCTTTGCCCAGCAGCACTATTACGATCCGCGCGAAAGTGGGGATGTGCTCGTCATCGCCCGCAGCGACCAGACGATCGATCTCAACACCAGCCGCCGGTTCTCCAGCGATTGTGACGCGCTGTCCGCCGAGGGGGCGGACTTCTGCACGACCGCACCGCGACAGCTACCGCTTATCCGGCCATGGGAAGCGATCCTGGCCGGCGCTTTCGCGCAGCATTTCATGGTAACCTACCTGCCCGCCGCCTATCCGCGCTGGTATCTCGACGGGATCGGCGCGCTGTTTTCCTCGGTAGACATCAAGCGCAGCGGTGCCATCGACTATGCCGCGCCGCCGGCAGGCTATCGGGATGTCTACAAGTCCTATGGCTATCCGCAGATCACCGATATCCTCACCGGGCGCTATCTCGGTGAAGCGGATGGAGCGCAAGGCTGGTCGCCCTACACCGCGTGGCTGATGACCCATTTTTTCGTTTTCTCGAAGACGAAGGGGGAGCGGTACGACCAGTTCCAGCGTTACATGGCCGCGATCCGGCGTGGAACCCCGCCGGCAGAGGCCGCCGCCAATTTCGGCGACATGCCCGCGCTGCAGCGAGAGATAGTCGGATATGCCGGACATGACGTTGCCTATTCGCATGCAAAGGCGCCGGATACGCCGCCTCCTGCCCCCGTAGTCACCGCCCTGTCGCCTGCAGCGGCGGCATTGGTGACGGCGCGGGCCGAACTGGACTCGCGCCTTTCCTCCTTCGCCTCAGGTGACGAAGCGGGCGGGCAGGAAACCGGCCGGGATCGCTGGCTGGCGCGCCTGCATGAACTGACCGAACGATACCCGACCGATGCCGATGCGCAGCTCTTTGCAGCGGAAGCGGAATGTCGCAGCGGCCGCATTGCGGAATGCCTTGGCAGCGCCGAGCGCGTGCTGTCTTCGGCGCCGGACGATGCCAGTGCTCTGACATGGAAAGGCATCGCCCTTGCCGACCAGGCGATCGTCGGCCCCGCAAGCGCACGACCGGCCCGGCTGGCAGAGGCGCGCAAGACGATCGAGCGGGCCATAGCGCTGGACAGCCAGGCGCCCTTGCCCGCGATCGCCTATTTCGAGAGTTTCGTCGGGGCCAACGAGCCCGTTCCGGAAAGTGCCATGCAGGCCATGGCCCTGGCCATCCAGCGCGTGCCTGCGGCCCCAGCCCCGCGCCTCGATCTGGGCCGCGAACTGATCCGCGAAGGCGAGCAGGAACTGGCGCGAGAGGTTCTGGCGCCGGTGCTCTACGGTGCCTACGATTCCCCCGAGCGCAAGGCCGCGCAGACCCTGTTCGCCACCGCGCCGGCAAATGCCGCCCATCCGTCCACCAGCGCGCCTTGAAGCGCTGGCGGCGCTTCACCGGGATGAGATCGCCTTACCGCAGCCGCAGGCCCAGAAACGAAGTGCCGGGGATCGGATTCAACGCGACGGGTTCGGCAGGCTCGAACCCGAAGCCTTCGTAGAGCCGCCTCGCCTGCGCGAACTCCGCCAGCACGTCGAGGCGGATTTCGCGATAACCGGCCTCCCGCGCTTCGGCGATCAGGCGCTCGACCAGTCGATGGCCAAGCCGCTCGCCTCGCGCGGACGGGCGGACGTAGAGCCGCTTCATCTCGCAGATGTCCGCGCTGACTTTGCGCAAGGCGATGCAGCCGACCACACCGCCGTCACGGTCGGCCAGCAACAGGCGCCCTTCCGGCGCGGCATATTTCCCCGGCAGGTCCGCGAACTCGGCATCGTTGCCCTGATAGTCGAGGCTGACGCTGGGGCTGGCGACATATTCGCGCCAGATATCCAGCACGGCGGCGGCATCTTCGGGAAAGCATGCGGGACGGATCGCGATCATGCCCGCTCCCTCACCGCCGATTGTGGCGACAAATGGGCCATGCGACCGGCAATGCGGCCGTCTGCTATCCGTTGGGGCCGACGCCGCGGGTCATTTGCGATCGCTCGATATTCATCCGGTCCTCGCGCTTCTGCGCGTCCCACTGGCTTTTCGTGAGGCAGACCTTCTTCACTTTCAGGCGCGATCCGATTTCGCGGATCATCTCGCATCGTATCGGGTCGGCCTGATCGATCGCCGAGGCAGAGGCAGCCGGTTGCGGTTTATCCCCCTGCACGACGATGGGAGGCGTAAGCGGAGGCGTGGGCGCGGGCGTGGGCGTGGGAGCGGTCTGGGCTTCCTGCGCCAGCGCCGAGCCAGCCGTCAGGATCAGGCTGGCCTGGGCCAAGCCGACCAGAGCAAGAGCCCCAGCAACACGTCGCGCAAAAACCGCCATCGCCCCAGCCTCTCCATGCGCGCGGGCTTTCCACCCGAACAATATCCGGGAAAATCTACGACAACATCGTCGGACCGGCAAGTTCAGGGCACCACCGGACAAGCAAACGGGCAGGAGAGCGATGGCTCCCCTGCCCGTTCATATCTGGCTTCAGGCTTTCCCGAAGCAGCGGATCAGGCAGCCTGCTTCTGGCGCTCCGTCGCTTCGAGGTTGAGCAGATCGGCGATCTCGAAAGCGAGTTCGATCGACTGCGCACCGTTGAGGCGCGGGTCGCAATGCGTGTGGTAACGGTCCTTCAGCGCCTCGTCCGTGATGGCGATGGCGCCGCCGGTGCATTCGGTCACGTCCTGCCCGGTCATCTCGATATGGATGCCGCCGGCGTGGGTGCCCTCTGCACGGTGAACCGCGAAGAAGCCGCGCACTTCGGCCAGGATGCGGTCGAACGGACGGGTCTTGAAGCCGGTGTCGGTCTTGATGACGTTGCCGTGCATCGGATCGCACGACCACACCACCGGGTGACCTTCGGCCTTCACCGCGCGCACCAGCTTGGGCAGACCCGCTTCCACCTTGTCATAGCCATAGCGGCTGATCAGCGTCATGCGGCCCGGCTCGCGCGCCGGGTTCAGCGTATCGAGCATGCGCAGCAGCGCGTCGGACTCAAGGCTGGGGCCGCACTTCATGCCGATCGGATTGCCGACGCCGCGCAGGTATTCGACATGGGCTGAACCTTCGAAGCGGGTGCGATCGCCGATCCACAGCATGTGGGCCGAACAGTCGTACCAGTCGCCCGTCAGCGAATCGCGGCGGGTCAGCGCTTCCTCGTAAGGAAGCAGCAGCGCTTCATGGCTGGTGTAGAAGTCGGTGCCCTGAAGCTGCGGGACCGAGGTCGGATCCACGCCGCAGGCGGCCATGAAGTCCAGCGCCTCACCAATGCGGTCCGCCATCAGCGAGAACTTCTCGCCCCAGGGGCTGCGGTTGATGTGTTCCATCGTCCACTGGTGGACCTGGCGCAGGTTCGCATAGCCGCCATGCGCGAAGGCGCGCAGCAGGTTCAGCGTGGACGAAGACTGCGCATAGGCGCGCAGCATGCGCTCCGGATCGTTGCGACGCGCATCGGCGTTGCCCTCGATGCCGTTGATGATGTCGCCGAAGTAGCTGGGCATCTCGACGCCATCGACCATCTCGGTCGGCGCCGAGCGCGGCTTGGCGAACTGGCCCGCCATGCGGCCCAGCTTCACGACCGGCTGCTTGCTGGCGAAAGTCAGCACCACCGCCATCTGCAGCAGCACACGGAAGGAATCGCGGATATTATCGGCGCTGAATTCGGCGAAGCTCTCCGCACAGTCCCCGCCCTGGAGCAGGAAACCGCGACCGGCAGCGACTTCGGCGAGATCCGCCTTCAGAGCACGCGCTTCGCCCGCAAAGACCAGCGGCGGAAACTTTGCAAGCGTGGCCTCAACCTCGCCCAGCTTCTCCGCATCGCCGTATACCGGAAGATGGCGGGCTTCCTGAGCCTTCCAGCTATCCGGGGTCCAATTGCTAGCCACGTCACGTACTCCTGGCGGTTCCTTCGCCTTCTCTCCCCGCGCCACATGCATGGGGCCAAACCGGCAAGAACCGCAAACAAGGGGCGCGCCATAGCCGCTCCAAGCAATTTTTGCAAAGCCGGTTTAGCCGATCAGCGTGATCGATTGCGCCGCAGCACCGGGGCGATGGGTAAGATTGTTACAGAACGAACGCCTGCAAGGGAATTTTCAGGGTGCCGAGGCGGGTCTGACCACGCGGGTTTCCCATCCGTCGTACTCTACTCCGGCGCGATCTGCCGCTTCGACGAGGCTTGGCGTGATAGACCGAAACTCGGCCAGATCGATGGCCATATTCCGGGACAACACCACGCCTGCCGGGTCCTTCAGGGCATGATCGACGGTGAAACCCTTGGGCTTCAGATAGGCCGCGAGAGAGGCAATGCCCTGCTTGTCTCCGTAGAACCAGAAATCGGTCTTGCGCGGCACACGCCCATCATCGCCCTTTTGCTGCAAAATGGCGATGATGGATTGATCACCGTTCAATTGACGCTCCAATGCCGTCGGCGTGATCAGCGCAATCAGCGATCGGCGGTCCGCCACCGCAGAAGCGTCGCAAGAAAAGCCTGGAACGGACATGCCGCGAACAATTGCGTTCAGGTCGATGGGCGCACGGTGAGCGTAGAAGGTGCGACGCTGACCGTCACCAGTCACACTGGCTACATGCACCCCGCCTGCGTCTATCAACCCGCGCTCACTGGCCAGTCGGTCTTCCAACGCATAGAGGCGATCCGTGCCTTGCGGCATGCCATTTTCGTTCATGTTGTCAGCGTCGGCACGACAGCTTACCGCAGTGACCAGCCCCTCGCGCAGTAGCTTGTCGCCCTCTGCATTGCCCGTGCGCGCCAAGACAACCAACGGGAGGCCATTTGCCCCCGCCCGTTCATAGACAACCCATGCCTCGCCCGTACCGGTATCGTCAGCCTCGGCCTGCGCAGCCTGCGGCACTGCCAAGGCTCCCACCAACAGGGATACAACCTTCCTGAACATTCGAGCCCCCCCGCCCATTTAAAGAATATAACAATAGCCGCCCACCGATGGCGGGCGGCTATTCAAATTGGCGCCGTCCCCTGCTGGCAGACGGTCACGCGTTCAGCGCTTGGCGACCGTGCCGGAGCTTTTGCCTTCCGGCATCACCTCAAGCCGCCAGGACTTGTCCTTGCCCAGATAGCGCGCGGCAAGTTCCTGCATCTGTTGCGGGGTCACCTTGGTATAGTCGTTGAGGATCGTCCGCACCGTGCCGAAGCGTGAGGGGTCGTAGGTGGCGCCCTCCAGCTGGCTCATGAAGAAGGCCGTGCTCGATGCGGCGCGGGTCACCTGCTGGCGCATCGGCTCCGTCACCAGCGCCAGTTCCTCGGCACTGGGCGGGTTGGCGATCAGGTTCTCGGCAATCTCGTCGGCGGTCTGGAAAAACACCGTGGCCGACTTGGGATCGATCTGCGCCATCGCAGTGATCGAGCCGCCGGTGTTCATGTCCACCGGCCACTGCGAATAGACGTAAGGCGAATAAGCCACGCCCAGCTTCTCACGCACGGCGTCGAGCAGGCGGTTGGTGAAGAGCTGCGTCAGCACTTCCAGCTTGCGCGATTCGCTGATGCCCATGGCACCGCCGCCGGTCGGCCACGATATCACGGCCGCCGCCTGATCGGGGTCGCCATGATGGTGCAGCACGATCGGCACGTCGGATGGCTTGGGCACTTGCACGTCGGCGGCGGGCACGATCGGTGCCGGGCTGCGCGGCTTCAGCGCGCCGAACGTCTTTTCCAGCGCGGCGGTGGCGGCCGCCTTGTCGAAATCGCCGTAGATCTGCACTTCCACCGGACCGCTGGCCAGCGCCTTGCTCCACACCGTCTTGAAGCCCTTGGCAGTGGTGCCGGCCAATTGCGCAGGGGTGGGCGTGGCGAAGCGAGGGTCCTGCCCGCGCTGGTAGAACGCCAGATCACGGTTCAACACGCCCTGCGGCGACGTGGAGAAGGTATCGTACTGGATCTTCGCGGCGGCCTTGGCACGGGCGAACGGGCTGGGGTCCCAGCGCGGCAGGTCCAGCTTGGCTGCGAAGAGGTAGAGCTGATCCGCCAGATCCTGCGGGCGCGTTTCGGCGGTGAAGACGAACGAGGCGTCCTGCGTGCTGAAATCGAAGCCCATCTTGCGGCCGGTGGAAATCCGGTCGAGGTCTTCCTGGCCCAGTGTGGCAAGGCCGGACCCCACCAGTGCATAGTCCGCCAGGCCGAGATAGGGCGCATCCTTGGGCGAGAACGAGCGCGTGCCGCCGCCGAAACGCACCTTCACGGTGACGCGGCCGGGCTCTTCCTGCACCGGCCAGAGCAGGACCTTCACGCCATTGGCGAAGTCCAGCTGCTCGATATCCAGCAGGCCGGTCGGCTTGTCGGAAACCGCCTTCTGCGGCTTGCCGATGGCGGGCAGCGTATCGAACGAGACCGGCGGCGCATTGCTGGCAGTGCGGGTCGCCGCATCGGGCTTCACCGGCTCCATCAGCGCAAGGCGCAGCGCATCGTCGGTGACGACGCCCGGCTTCTGCGTGGTGAACAGCGCGCGGGTAACCGTGCCGGAGAACAGCTGCTGGGTATGTTCCAGCACCTTCGCCGGGGTGAACAGCGGCTTCGATTCACGGAAGATGTTCAGCACGTCTTCCGGACCGGCTACCGTCTCGCGGATATCGAGGGCATTGACCATGTCGTCCGCCAGCTTCGATCCCGGCAGGATGCGGCGCTGTTCGACGGGGACCTGGAAGCTGACGTCCAGCTCGGCCACTTCGCGGTCGATTTCCGCCTGCGTGGGCGGATGGGTCAGGGCATCGGCGATCACCGCGCGCACATCGCGCAGCGCAGCCTTCCAATCATCTCCCAGCGGGGTAATCGAAACGAAGGTGGCATCGGCGGAGCGGGAGACGTCCTGCTGATCGACCGAGGCGGAGAGATAGCTGCCCCCTGCCCGCGCGCGGGTTTCCAGACGGCGGTTGATCACGGCCTGGGCGATGGCATCCACCATCAGGCCCTGGTTGTAGGCGATATTGTCCGTCACCTGGCGCCACGGACGCAGCGTGGCGTAGAGCAGCGAAGGCGGCAGGTCCGGCTCCACCAGCACGCGCGTCTCGCCCACCGGGTTCTTCGGATCGGCATCGGCCGGGGCTGCCGGATCGCCGAAGCTGGGCGCGGTGGCCAGCGCGCCGTTGGCCTTCCAGTCGGAGAACCACTTCTTCACGTAGTTTTCCAGCGTCGCCGGATCGGCGTCACCCGCCACGATCACGGCCACATTGTCCGGACGATACCAGCGCGAATAGAAGGCGCGCACGCTTTGCGGGGTGGCCGCGGTCAGCGTCTCCACCGTGCCGATCGGCTCCCGCTGGGCCAGCGGCTGGCCGGCGTAGAGCACCTGCTGCATCGCCTGCTGCACGCGCTTCGAGGCACCGCCGCGCTCGCGCATTTCGGCCATGACGATCGGCAGGTCCTGCTTCAGGTTCGATGCCGAAAGTGCCGGCGCGGTGACCATGCCGCTCATCAGCTTGAACGTCTCGTCCAGCGAAGTGGGCGTGGCGTTGGGCAGGTCCAGCTTGAACACGGTCTGCGTGGTGGAGGTTACCGCATTGGTGTCGCTGCCGAACGTCGCGCCCAGGCGCTGGAAGGCGGCGATCGCGGTGCCTTCGGGAATGTACTTCGATTCGCGGAACAGCATGTGTTCCAGCAAGTGGGCATAGCCGCGCTCCGAATCGGTTTCGTAGAGCGAACCGGCATCGACGCGGATACGGATCGAAACCTGCCCCGGCGGCACTCCGTTGCGGCGCACGGCGTACTTCAGGCCGTTCGACAGTTCGCCGAAGTGCCATTCCTTGTCATGCGGGATGTCGCTGCCGCGATAGAGCCAGGGGTCGGCGTCACCCGCCAGCGGCTCATCCTCGCCGGATTGCTTGACCACCACCGGCAGCGGGCGCTGCGCCGGCGCCGTGGCGGGACGGCCGGCCTGCTTCTTTCCGTTCTGGACCGCCTTCTGGGCCGGCTTCGGCGCGTCCGCAGCGGCACCGTCCTTTGCGGCGTTCGCCGTGGTTCCGGCAAACGCCGGTGCAAGAAAAGGCTGCGGGAGCGGGGCCAGAAGCAGCAAGGCGGCGAGCGAGCGTGCGGCGCGCGAAGTAGTGGTCATCGCGGTGGGTATAAGACGGGCATCCCTTAAGGGCCAGTGAATAGAGATACCCCCGGAAACGCGCCATTAGAACACTTTCCGACCAATCCGCGTCGCCACGTTTGCGTCCGGCGAGTACTTTAGTTGCAGTCTACGCCAGTCGTTTGCCTCATTCCGGCAGCAGTGTGGACTTGACCGGAGGCCCACTCCTCCTACATCGCGAGAACCATGTACATCGAAACCGAAGCCACGCCGAACCCCGCCACGCTGAAATTCCTGCCCGGCCGGCAGGTAATGCCCGCAGGCACGCGCGAATTCACCTCGCCCGAGGCGGCCGAAGCCTCGCCGCTGGCGCAGGCCCTGTTCGATCTGGGCGACGTTACCGGCGTGTTCTTCGGCGAGCATTTCGTTTCGGTCACCGCCGCGCCCGGCGTGGAATGGTCCGATCTGAAGCCGCAGGTCGTCTCCGTCCTGCTCGATCACTTCGTATCGCAGGCCCCGCTGTTCGCGGGCGGCACCGCCAGCGGCTTCTCCGTCCCGCCCGAGGAAGAGGTGGACTATGGCGAGGATCCGGCCGATGCCGACATCGTGGAGCAGATCAAGGACCTGATCGAAACCCGCGTGCGCCCCGCCGTCGCCAACGACGGCGGCGACATCGTCTATCGCGGCTTCCGCGATGGCGTGGTCTACCTTGCGATGCAGGGCGCCTGCTCTGGCTGCCCCTCCTCCACCGCGACGCTGAAGCACGGGATCGAAAGCCTGCTGAAGCACTACGTTCCCGAAGTCACCGAAGTCCGCGCCGCCTGATCCCGCCGATCCTGACCCAACGATATCGTGACCGCATCCGCCGATAGCCGCGCACTGGACCTTCCTGGCCTTACTCTCGCGATAGACAGCGCAACGGAGGCCTGCTCGGTCGCGCTGTTCCGGGATGGCGAACTGATCGCAGGCGATTACCGCATGCTGGGCCGCGGCCATGCCGAGGCACTGGTGCCGATGATCGCCGCCCTGCCCGATCGCGGCCGAGCCGCCCGCATTGCCGTGGCGCTGGGCCCCGGCAGCTTTACCGGCGTGCGCGTGGGCCTTGCCGCCGCGCGCGCGCTGGCACTGGCCTGGGGCGCCGAAGTCCTGGGCTACCCAACGATGGCCCTGATCGCGGCGATGGCCCGCAATGAGCGTGGCAAGGTGCCCGTGGCCGTGGCCATGACGGGCGGCCACGGCGAATGGTTCACCGAAGGCTTCGACGGCATCGGCGCGGTCACCCGCCCCCTCGCCTCGATGCGCCCCGATGCGGCGGCTGCGGCCAGCGCGGAAACGGTCGTCGCCGGCACCCAGGCCGAGGCGCTGGTCGCCGCGCGCGGCACTGGTGAGGCATTCGCCATCTGGCCCGACGCCCGCCGCCTTGCGCTGCTGCCCGCCGATGCCCTGACGCACGAGGCACATCCGCTTTACGGCCGCGCGCCCGACGCCAAGCCAATGGCCGCCGCCACAACCATTCCCGCCGAAACCATTCCCGGAGCCAGGTAATGAAGGGAGCGCCCATGCTGGACGATCTCGACCGCATCATGGATGTAATGGCGGCCGCATTCGATCCGGCATGGGGCGAGGCGTGGAATCGCCGCCAGGTAGATGACGCGCTTGCCATCGGGAATTGCCACTACTGCCTGCTGACGCCGCAAGGCCTTCCCGTTGGCGAAGGAGATGAAGCGGCAGGATTTTCTCTTTCCCGCACCGGATACGAAGAAGAAGAACTGCTTCTTCTTGCAGTAAAGCCCGAATACCGGCGCCTTGGACTTGGCCGAACCTTGCTGGATGCGCTGCGTCTTGCCGCATCGGCGCGCGGCGCAAATCGACTCCTGCTGGAAATGAGGAAAGGCAACCCTGCCGGCTTCCTTTATTCCGGATTCGGCTTCTATCCTATTGGTGAGCGCAAGGAATACTATCGCTTGCCCAATGGCGAACGCATCGATGCGATCACCTTCGCTTGTGACATTTGCGACAAGATTACGGCCAACTTGCCCTGATGTAACAACCAATCCGGTACTATTCACGCTGGATTAACGGCAAACAGTTATGAGAACTGGTAACCATCGGGGAATCACCTTGTATTCTCCCAGCGAATGGTTCATGGCGACTTTCGACCGAGAAACGCTTCCGGCGTCCGGTCCATCAGGTCGCAAAAATAAAAGGTCGTAAGAATATGGAAACTATCCAGGCTGACGCCAACGAGACTCTCATCACGCTTACTTCTGACATCGTGGCAGCACATGTCAGCAACAACAGCGTCGGCGTCGAGGACCTGCCCTCGCTGATCACCAATGTCTATGGCGCCCTTGCCGGTCTCGGCACCGCACCCGTAGTCGAAGAAGAAAAGCCTGAGCCCGCCGTTTCGGTGCGCGCTTCGGTGAAGCCCGACTACATCGTGTGCCTTGAAGACGGCAAGAAGCTGAAGATGCTGAAGCGCCACCTGATGACGCACTACAACATGACGCCGGAAGAATATCGCGCGCGCTGGAACCTGCCCGCCGACTATCCGATGGTTGCCCCCAACTACGCCGAAAAGCGTCGCGAACTGGCCAAGAAAATCGGCCTGGGCCGCAAGCCCAACGCGCGCCGTGGCCGCAAGCCGAAGACCGCCGCCGCCTGAGCGACGGCGCCCTGAGGCCGCTTGGTTGCCGTCTGGCACCGCAAAAACATCCCTTCGCGGCATCGCCAAGGGACCAAACTGCGGAAAGCCGGATGGTCCAGCGCCCCCAAAGGTTGTGATTGGAGGCGCACCAGCCTAAATAGCGGGTGCGCCTCTTTTCATTGATACAGGTCAAACGTGCACCAACCTATCGACATCGAAGCCCTCTGCGCCGAACGCGGCCTGCGCATCACCGAACAGCGTCGGGTGATCGCAAGAGTCCTGTCCGAAAGCACGGACCACCCCGATGTGGAGAAGCTGCACCAGCGCGCCTCCGCACTCGATCCCGGCATCTCGATCGCCACGGTCTACCGCACCGTGCGCCTGTTCGAGGAAGCGGGCATTCTGGACCGCCATGATTTCGGCGACGGCCGCGCCCGCTACGAAGCCGCGCCCGAGGCGCATCACGACCACATGATCGACGTCGAATCCGGCGCCGTCATCGAATTCGTTGACCCCGAGCTGGAAGCGCTGCAGCGCCAGGTGGCCGAACGCCTCGGCTTCCGTCTCGTCGATCACCGCATGGAACTGTTCGGCGTGCGGATCGAGCGCGAGGACGGCGAAACCCGCAAGTGATGCGCCACCCGTGACACAGGCAACGGCGGCCGCTCCGGAGCATCCCATCGCGCTCTGGGGCTGGCCGCTCGTGGCCGTCCGGCTGTTCGCCCTGCTGCTAACGCTGCTGGCCAGCCTTGCCGCCTATTACCTGATCGCGATCTTCACGCGCGCCAACCCAGCACCGCGCCTGTTCCTGCGCGCGGTGGCGGCGATTTCCGGCCTGCGCATCACGATGCGCGGCGCGCGCCCTGCAAAACGCAGCGTATTGCTGGCCAATCACGTATCCTGGCTGGACGTTCCCGCCCTTGCCGGGACAACGGGCACCGCCTTCGTCGCGCATGACGGCCTTGCCGACTTCGGCCCGCTGCGCTGGCTCTGCGAATTGAACGACACGATCTTCGTGGCGCGCCACGAACGCCGCAGCGTCGCCGCGCAGATCGAGCAGGTGCGCCAGGCCATCGCCGATACCGGCAGCCTGACGATCTTCCCCGAAGGCACCACCAGCGACGGCACGGGGCTGTTGCCGTTCAAGTCATCGCTGCTCTCGGCGGTCGAGACCGGCTGCGACGACCTGGCGATCCAGCCGGTCTGGCTGGACTATGGCCCGCGCGTGGCGGACATGGCCTGGGTGGGCGAGGAGCCGGGACTGGACAACTTCCTGCGCCTCCTCGCGCGCTGGAAGCCGCTGCGCCTTACGCTACACTTCCTGCCGCCGCTGACGAGCGAACAGCGCAGCGACCGCAAGACGATAGCCCGCCACGCGCGAGAGGCGATCGAGCGGACAAAGGCGCAATAGCCGCGCCCTTAGGTTGATGCAGCCAGCGACTGTCCGGGAATATTGCAGGGAAATATTCTTTAACGGATGTCAAAATCCGTCATCCCGTCGAGATCTTCCAGTTAAGAGGATTTTTATCTGCCCGGCTATACAGCGCTCATAGCAAGATAGCGGGATAACTCTCCATGCCGCAGACCGAAAAGCTTGCGAGAAACGGAAAACTCGCAACGATCGCTATTTTCATCGCATCACCACTCGTTCGCATCGTGGTACATCAGAATAGTCGAAGCCACCTGCATATGCTTATCGAGGCGTTACTTTTCGCCGTCATACTAATGGCCTTCTTCATCACGCACCGATGGCAACGCGCCATGAAGAACGCGACTTCCTCTACATTGAAGCTGCGCACGCAAATGGAGGAAAATCTGAACGAGCTGAAACCGCTTCAGACCCGCCGCACCGAATTGCTCCATGAAGCAGCCGCTCTACACCGCAAATCGGCTCAATTGCGTCGCACCCACACGCTGGAACACAAGCAGCAGTTGGAGAGCATCCGTCAACGCGCAGCGCCCCTCGAAGCGCAGATCAAGCTACATCGGGCCAAAGTTGAACGCCTGCAATGCGAAGTTGCAACAAGCCCGGACGCCGCCCGGGCTATGGTGGAAAAATTGCAACTGGTGAGATCGCTGACAGCGCAGATCGCGAACCTCCATCGTGAGAACGCGGAGGAGCGGGATGCAAAGCGCGCTAAGATCGATGCGCAAGCCTTCGCCCTACATTCGCAAGCAACGGAATTGTCCGAAGAAGCAAACGCGTTGCAAGCGACCGACAATTACCAGCGCCTGAGCCGACAGGTAGGCGAGCAGACAGAGACGCTGAGAAAATCGGCGGCGAACCTGCGGGAGATCAGCGGCATCAAAAGAAGCTGCTGATCATCGCGATGGCGACGGGGGACAAGGCCCCCGCCGGATAACTCAACGCGTGGCGTTGTAGGCCAGTTGGCTCTCATCAAGCTGGAAGCCCACCAGCACTTCGAAGCTGGCGCGGGCCACGGCGGCCTTCACGTCGGGCTGCGACAGCGGATCGACGGCGGCGTCCTGATCGCCGGCCTTGCGCGGGCGGGTGATGCGCTCACGCACGTCGGCAGGCAGCGTCGCTGCCGAGCGGTCGATGTAGGCGGTGCCGGCGAAGTGCGCCTGCGCGCGGTCCTGACCGGCGGCGAACGAGACCTGCACCTGGCCCACGCGCTTGGAAACCACGGCGGAACCGCCCTGCAGCACGCTGACGAATACCGGCAGCGTTACCTGGCGGGCGCTCTGCGTGTCGTTGCGGCGGGCCAGAACATCGAAGCTGACTTGCGAGGTCACCTTGTCGTTCGCCTGCGCGCCGTTCTGGTCGCTGCACTGCGTACGCACGTTGGTCATCGCTGCCACGACGTCGATATTGGTCGAGGTCTTGTCGTTCGGCGTGCGGAACAGCGTGATGTCGCCGGTGTAGTCGGGAATGCCCACGGCCGGGCACGCGGTACGCACCGCAGTGATGCCCACGCCCGAATCGACCACGATATCGCCCTTCTTCGCACAGCCGCTGAGCGCGGTCACCGCGGCGGCGGAGCAGAGGACGGTAGCAGTCAGGCGGCGTGCATTCATCGGTACATCCCTCGAGTGGCGTGCGCTTGCCCTAGCGGCGCGCGCGGCAAAGCGCTAGAGGCCCATTCATGAACGCGCCCTTTCCGCCTGAGAAGACATTAACCGACAGCAAACCCCTACGTCTGCTGATTGCCGCCCCGCGCGGTTTCTGCGCCGGCGTCGACCGTGCCATCGAAATCGTGGAGCGCGCGCTGGAGATCTATGGCGCGCCCGTCTACGTCCGCCACGAGATCGTGCACAACAAGTTCGTGGTCGACAATCTGAAGGCCAAGGGCGCCGTTTTCGTGGAGCGCGTCGATCAGGTGCCGGACGGCGTGCCGGTGATCTTTTCCGCGCACGGCGTGCCCAAGTCGGTCCCCGCCGAAGCGAGCGCACGCGGCCTTGAGTGGCTGGACGCCACTTGCCCGCTGGTCAGCAAGGTCCACCGCCAGGCGGAGCGCCAGATCGCGGACGGGCGCCACATTCTCTTCATCGGCCACGCCGGCCATCCCGAAGTGATCGGCACTTTCGGCCAGGTTCCCGAAGGCAACATGACGCTGATCGAAACGGTGGAGGATGTCGCCACCATCGACGTTCCGGCCGACCGCGAATTGGCCTATCTGTCCCAAACCACGCTTTCGGTGGACGATACCCACGCGATCATCGCCGCGATCGAGGCGCGATTCCCGCATGTCGTGGCGCCCAAGGCGGAGGATATCTGCTACGCCACCTCCAACCGGCAGGCCGCGGTCAAGCAGATCGCGCCGCAGTGCGAACTGGTGCTGGTGATCGGTTCGCCCAAAAGTTCGAACTCGCTGCGGCTTGTTGAAGTGGCGGAGCGTTCGGGTTCGGTGGGCCGGATGATCCAGCGCGCCGCCGATATCGATCCGGCGTGGTTCGACGGGATTGCCAATGTCGGCCTCACCGCCGGCGCCTCCGCGCCGGAAGAGCTGGTCAACGAAGTGATCGCCCGCATCGCGGAACTGCGCGACGTTACGGCCGAGCAGGTCGTCACGGCCGAAGAGACCATCACTTTCAAGCTGCCCCGCCAGCTCGCCCGCTGAGGATTCCCTAAACATGGCAGTCTATACCCGGCTCGGCGCCGAAGAGATGGCGTCGATCGTCGATGCGTTCGATGTCGGCACCCTGATCTCCGCCAAGGGCATTGCCGAGGGCGTGTCCAACAGCAACTGGCTGATCGAAACCCAACAGGACGGCGCCTCTCGCCGCTTCATCCTGACGGTCTACGAAAGCCGGACCGACATCACGGAACTGCCGTTCTTCCTGGACCTGCTGGACCATCTGGCCGCACGCGGCTGCCCGGTGCCGCGCACCATGCATGACCGCGACGGCGCCAGCCACCGCCTGATCGATACGCCGGAAGGCAAGAAGGCGCTGGCGCTGATCGAGTATCTGCCCGGCGTTTCGGTTTCGGAGCCGACCGTGGGCCAGGCCCACGCGGTGGGCGCGGCGCTGGCGCAAGTCCATCAGGCTTCGGCGGACTTTCCGATGAACCGCGCCAACTCGCTGGACTTGCCCGCGTGGCAGCAGCTTCTGGGCGATTGCGGGCATGACGGGCTGGCCTCGATCGATGCAGGGCTAGCCGCTCTGGTCGAGCGGGAACTGCCGCTGCTGGCCGCAAGCTGGCCGCAAGACCTGCCGGGCGGCGTGATCCATGCCGACCTGTTCACCGACAATGTGCTGATGCTGGGCGACAAGGTCACCGGCCTGATCGACTTCTATTTCGCCTGCACCGATCTGCTGGCCTACGACGTGGCGGTGACGCATGCGGCGTGGTGCTTCTCCAACGACGGCACGCGTTTCGACGCCGATCTCTCCGCCGCGCTGATCGCCGGGTATGAGAGCATCCGCCCGCTCTCCGCCGCCGAACGCGCCGCCCTGCCCGTGCTGGCACGCGGCGCCGCCGTGCGCTTCCTTTCCACCCGCGCCTACGACTGGCTGAACACGCCCGAAGACGCGCTGGTTACCCCCAAGGACCCCATGGCTTTCGCGCGTCGCCTTGAATTCTATGCCGATCCGGCCAACTTCGGTATCTTCGGCGCATGAAGAAGGTAGACGTTTTCACCGACGGCGCCTGCAAGGGCAATCCCGGCCCCGGTGGCTGGGGCGTGCTGCTGCGCATGGGCGTGCACGAGAAGGAGATGTCGGGCGGCGATCCCGACACCACCAACAACCGCATGGAGATGACCGCGGTCATCAAGGCGCTGAACGCGCTGACCGAGTCCTGCGAAGTCACGCTGCATACCGACAGCAAGTACGTGATCGACGGCATCACCAAGTGGGTGCACGGCTGGAAGAAGAAGGGCTGGGTCAACGCCAGCAAGCAGCCCGTGCGCAATGCCGACCTGTGGCACGATCTGATCGAGGCCAGCGGCCGCCATCAGGTGGATTGGCAATGGGTGCGCGGCCATTCCGGCCATGTCGAGAACGAGCGCGTGGACAAGCTGGCGAGCGACGCGGCGGTCGCTGCCGGCAAGGCCTGACGCCTTGGCGGCGCTGAGCGCGTTTCGCCAGCGTTTCGAGGAAGAAGCGCGCGCGCTGGTAACGCCCGGCCCGCGCATGGCGGACGAGTGGGCCTGCGTCGCCTCGGTCATGCTGGCCATAGTCATCGCGCATCTGATCGGCGCGCGCATGGTCGGCTGGGCCGCCTTCACCGCCTTCGTATTGCTGAAGAGCGAGGCTTCGGAAACGATGCTGCGCGGGGTGCTGCGCATCGTCGGCACCGCGCTCGGCTCCGGACTTGCGCTGATCGTGGTGCCATGGGCCGCACGGTCGCTGCCATTGGCGATGGTGAGCGCGGCGGCGGTGGGCGCGGTCGGCCTCTACGGCATGCTTACCGCAAGGCGGGCTTACGCGTGGCTGCTGTTCGGCCTGACGTTCGAGATGGTGCTGCTGGACAAGCTGGAGCATCCCGCGCTCGACACCATAGAATTCGCGCAGACGCGCCTGCTGGAAGTGATCGCGGGCACCGTCGCCTGCGTGATCGTCAGCCTCGTCACCGCCACACTGGCGGGCAAGAAGTGGCTGGCGCTGCAAAGCCCCCGGCCGGATCGGATGGGCTGGCATCCTCACGCCGCGCGCCACGCGGTGCAGGCGGGCATCGCCATTGCCGTGCTGCCCCTGCTCCACGCCCTGTTCGACCTGCCAGAGATGGCGCAGGCAGCCGTGACGATCATGGCGGTGATGATCGTGCCGGTGGCCGGCATCGGCGCCAGCGGCTTCGTGCCGGTGACGCGGCGGCTGTTCCACCGTACCCTGGGCTGCCTGGCCGGCGGCGGTCTGGCCCTGGCCGTGCTGCTGCTGGCAGAGGGTAGCGCACCGGTGCTGATCGCAGGCACTTGCCTTGGCATCGTGATCGGCCGCCATATCGAGAACGGCCTGCCGCAAGTCACCTATCTGGGCCTGCAATTCACGCTGACGGTCTTGGTGGTGCTGGTGCCCGATTCCTATGCGGACGCGCATATCCTGCCCGCCATCCACCGCCTGATCAGCATCGTGATCGGCATGGCCGTGCTGGAGCCGGTGCTGCTGATCTGGCACTTCGTCGCTCCGGGCCGCAAACCGGCAGAGCGCGTGGAGGACGTTCCGGGATCCGAGTAGGCCCGGATCCGAGTAGGCCCGTATCCGAGTATGATCGCGTCCTTACGCCGTCACGAAGCGGTCCGGCGAATAAGGCGCGGGATCGAGATCGCCGCCCTTCTCTTCCAATAGCAACGCCGCCCCTAATACGGCAGCGGCCGGTGCGGTCTGGATGCCGAAGCCGCCTTGCCCGGCGAACCAGAAGAACGCCGGGTCGGCCGGATCGAAGCCGTAGACCGGCAGCCGGTCCGGCGCGAAGGAGCGCAGGCCCGCCCAGCGGTGCTCCACGCGTTCCACCGGCCAGTCGACCACGTTCTCCAGCCGATCGATGGCGAGCGCCACGTCCAGTTCCTCCGGCGCGGCATCGCAAGGGGCGCTGGGCGTTTCGTCATGCGGGCTCAGCCAAAGGCGGCCATGCTCGGGCTTGAAATAGAAGGTCTCGCCAAGGTCCAGCACCAGCGGCAGGTCGTCCGGCACCGGGCGGCCGATCGCCAGTTGCGCCATGGTGCGGCGGTAAGGCGCGATGCCCAGCGGCCGCATGCCCGCCAATCGCGCCACCGAATTGGCCCATGCCCCAGCGGCATCGACCAACACGCCGCAGACGATCTCCTGCCCATCGGCCAGCGTCAGCGTCCAGCCGTGTGCGGTGCGGGTGGCGGCGCGCAGGCCCGCGCGGCAGCGAATCTCCACGCCCTCGCGCCGGGCGGCAGCCAGATAGTGTTGGTGCAGCGCGGCTACGTCGATGTCGCACGTGCTCGGCTCCAGCACGCCGCTGGTCCAGCCGGGACGCAGGCCGGGCACGCGTGCCTCGATCCCCGCGCGGTCCAGAACCCGAACCTCGACTCCCAGATCGCCGTAAGTGCGGGCAAAGCGCTCGACCTCGGCCTCCTCGCCCACCCGCCCCAGCGTCAGCGCGGATCGCGGGGCCAGCACGCCAAGCGCGCGCAGTTCGGCGCCCGAAGCCGCCGTCAGCGGCTGAACGCGCGGCCCGCCGTAGCTTTCGGTCCAGAACGCGGCGGACCGGCCGGTGGCGTGATAGCCGGGCCGTTCCTCCGCCTCGATCACCAGAACCCGCGCGCCCGCTGAGCTACCCGCCAGCCGCGCGGCCAGCGAGGCACCGGCCATGCCGGCGCCGACAATGACGAAATCGAACCGCGTATTCGTGGGGGCGTCCATGGGGATCAGCCCCTAGCGGGCGCTTCCCGCTTCAGGAAGTCCCGGATCGCAGCCATCGCCCGATCTCGCACCGGATCGACCTCACGCAAGATCTCATGCCGGCACTCGCGCCCCCAATCGATCAGTTGGGCATGCGGCAGCCGGGCGGCGGCCTTGCGAATCGCCGGCCATGAGACAAGCCCGTCATGGCGGGTGGCCAGCAGAAGCACCGGCAGCTCCACCGATTCGAGCACGCCCTTGGCCTCCAACCCCTTGATCGAGGCCAAGGCACGTTCGATCCAGCGCCAGCTTGCCGCCCCCATGGCAATGGCCGGGCGTTCGCGGCGCCACCAGTCCTCATCGGCATAGCGCGATTCGTCATGCGTCAGCAGCAGTGCACGCGCGTTCGGGATAAGCTGGGGCTTCTCGTTGCCCTTCCACGCCGGCCGGCGCGAATCGCCCAGCGCGGTCATCATCCGTGCCACCGGATGCAGGATCGTGGCGGGAATCGTGGTGGGATGGATGCCCAGCATCGGCGCAGAGAGCACCAGCGCATCAGGCACCACGCGCCGTTCCGCCACCGCGCGCAGGGCCAGATGGCCGCCCATCGAATGGCCGACCAGCACGTGCGGCCCCGGCGTTCCGGCGGCCCATTCCGCCCAGAACTTCGCAAGGTCGTCGATCCAGATGGCGAAGTCATCGACATGGCCGGTCATGCCATCGCGGCCCAGCCGGCCGCTCAGGGCCTGCCCGCGCCAATCGATGGAACTAACCGCCCAACCTTCCTCGGCCCACTGCTCCAGCGTCTCCAGCCACTTTTCGTAGCAATCCCCGCGCCCGGGCAGGAACAGCAGCGATCCGCGCGGCTCCGCTGGCACCGGCCAGTCGATCCGGCGGATCGCCGTCTTGCCGTCGCTGGCCAGCCAGCGGCTTTCGACTACGCCCTGCGGGATCGCGCGCCGCGCCCGGTCCTTGGTTTCCATCACCTTGAAAGGATAGGGAATTTCACTTGTCTCGATGGTCACGTGGCTAATTCCAGCCTCAGTGCACTGGTTACTATTTGGTAAGTGATACTCGCTAGATCACTCCCTTGTTAAGGGGGGTCCTAACGCATGTACGCCGCGTATTTTGCCTACGCATTGCTGGCCGCATTGGCAACCGCGCTGCTCGTCGCCGCCTTCACCGATCTGAAGCGGCGCGAGATAGACAACGCGCTTAACCTTGGCATAGCCCTAGCCGCCCCCCTCTGGTGGCTGGCGATGGGCTATGGCTGGGCCGATATCGGCTACCAGATCGCCCTCGCCTTCACGACATTCGCCATCACCTGCATCCTGTTCGTCATCCGCCAGATGGGCGGCGGCGACGTCAAGCTGCTGACCGCACTGGCGCTGTGGTTCGCACCCGCGCATTTCCTGATGCTGGTGGTACTGATGGCCGTGGCCGGCGGCGGTGCTTCGGTGGCCATGGCCGCCTGCAACATGCAGCGCCGCCCCGGCGAAGCCGTGCGCGATATCGCCGCATGGCTGGCCGCCGCCGGCTGGGTCTGGCTGGCCGCCGCCATGACCTGGGCGCTGGCCAAGGGCCGCCCGCTGTTCGCACCCGAATTGCTGGCCCGCACGACCGCCCTGACGGCGGCCGTGACCGGCCTTTTCATCGTCATCCTGTTCACTCTTGCCTTCGCTCACATCCAGCGCCGCCAGAAGTCGAAGCTGCGCGTGCCCTACGGGGTCGCCATCGCGGCGGCGGGGCTGTGGGTGCTCGCGGACCGCACAATCTCTGCGGTCCCGGCAAATTCCATATTGGGCACCATAACGGGGTGAACCTGATTTTAACCAATTTACCCGAAGGTACACAGAGTTAGTCGGGGATACTCAGGGGGCTTCATAGCCATGGATAAGAAGAAGCTGGTGCTGCTGGTTATCGCGCTGCTCGTCGCAGCCGGTACCGCCTTTGCCGCCAGGTCGATGTTCAGCGGCGCCGCGGCGCCCCAGGCCGGTGCCGCCGTCGCCGCTGCCGTACCCACGGGCCCCAAGGTCCTGGTGGCGCAGCGCGCACTGCCGGTGGGCACCATCATCACCGCCGACTCCGTGTCCTACCAGGACTGGCCCAAGGAACTGGTGAAGGACGCCTACTTCATCGAGGGCGAGGCCGACATGCAGAAGCTGATGGGCACCGTGGTCCGCTATCCGATCACGGCCGGTCAGCCGATCACCCAGGGCGGCCTTGTCGCGCCGGGCGACCGCGGCTTCCTGGCCGCCGCGCTCGGGCCGGGCATGCGCGCCGTGACCATCCCCGTCTCCGCCAAGACCGGCGTCGGCGGCTTCGTCTTCCCGGGTGACCGCGTCGACCTGGTGCTGACCCAGCAGGTCGCCGGCACCGACGGCGGCGAAGCCCTGCGCGCCTCCGAAACCATCCTGCGCAATCTGCGCGTTCTGGCGACCGACCAGGCCACAGATCAGGACATCGTGGACGGAAAGACCGTGGTCAAGGCCGTCAGCACCGTCACTCTCGAAGTCACCCCGCGCATCGCCGAAAAGGTCGCCGTGGCGCAGGAACTGGGCACCATCAGCCTCTCGCTGCGCTCGATCTCCGACAATCAGGGCGAATTCGAACGCGTGCTCGCCGCTGGACAGCTGAAGGTTCCCGAAGGCGCAAGCAAGGCGCAGGAGGAACAGCTCATGCGCAATGCCATGAACCAGCCGATCGAGGGCAACACGACGTATGTGACCGGTGGTGACGTCTCGCGCTTCCAGCGCTCCAGCCGCCCGTCGACCTCGGCATCGTCTGCACCGGTGGTCGCGGCTGGTCCGATCGTCGCCTCCGGCCCGGTCTCTTCCGCTCCGGCCGCCCCCGTCGGCCCGGTGATCCGCGTGACCCGTGGCAAGAACGTCACCGTCGAACCCGTGGGCAGCCACTGATGCACGCGCCGCGAACCAACCGCTTCCACCCGAAGAAGGGCCATCCGATGAATACGCGCCTTCTCAAGTCCCTGCTGCGTGCCGCCTGCGTGCTCTCACCGCTCGCCATGCCGTTCGCCGCCCCGATCGCCGCGCAGTCGGTGGTTCGCCCGGTGCAGGACATCACGCTTTCGATCGGCAACGGTCAGCTCGTCAATGTCCCCGGCGCCATGACCGACGTGTTCGTCGCCAATGACGCGGTGGCCGATGTGCAGGTCAAGTCGCGCAACCAGTTCTACCTGTTCGGCAAGGCCGGCGGCACCACCACGGTCTACGCCAGCAACTCGGCCGGTGCGGTGGTCTGGTCGGCAACGGTGCGGGTGGGTTCGAACATCGACAGCGTCGATTCGATGCTGCGCCTGGCCATGCCGGAAGCCAAGATCGGCGTTTCCACCGTGGGATCCGGCACCTTCCTGCTCACCGGCACGGTCAAGACACCGGAAGACGCGGCTGAAGCCGAACGGCTGGTCCAGGCCTATGTCGGCAAGGACGCCAACGTCATCAGCCGCCTGCGTATGGCCACGCCGCTGCAGGTAAACCTGCAAGTGCGCATCGCCGAAGTCAGCCGTACGGTCGTCAAGTCGCTGCAATCGAACCTGACGACGGTGGACAGTACCGGCGGCTTCAAGTTCGGCATCGGCCAGGGACGCAGCGGTTGGTTCAACCAGTACACGCCCGGTGGCGCGTTGGGCATGGGCACGGCCCCCACCGGTGCCACGGGCGTCAACCCCGCGACGACGGGCAGCACGCTCGCCCTCGCCGGGAAGCTGTTCGGCGTGAACATCCTCGGCGCGCTTGATGCGGCCGAGACGGTGGGCCTTTCCACCACGCTCGCCCAGCCCAACCTCACCACGCTTTCGGGCGAAAGCGCGGAATTCCTGGCGGGCGGCGAATATCCCATCCCGATCGCGCAAGGCACCAGCAGCACGACCATCACCGTCGAATACAAGAAGTACGGTGTGTCGCTCAGCTACGCGCCCACCGTGCTCGGCAATGGCCGCATCTCTATGCGCGTTCGCCCGGAAGTCTCGGAATTGACGAGCGATGGCGCGGTTTCGCTTAACGGCTATTCGGTTCCCGCACTGACCGTGCGCCGGGCCGAAACGACTGTGGAACTGGGCTCCGGCCAAAGCTTTATGATCGCCGGCCTGCTGAGCAACAATTCGCAGAATTCCATCCAGAAGCTGCCCGGCGCAGGCGATCTACCGATCCTGGGCTCTCTGTTCCGGTCCACCAGCTACAAGCGTGGTGAAACCGAACTGGTGATCGTCGTCACCCCCTACCTCGTCAATCCCGTCGACAACTCTGAGATCAAGCTGCCGACCGACGGGTTCAATGCCCCCAACGATCTGCAACGCGTCCTCGGCAACATGAACGCGGACGGCGTCAGCAGTGGCAAGAGCACCCCGCCGTCCGGCACTCCGGCCCCCGCTGCGCCTGCAGTGGGTGGCGCAGTGAGCGGAGAGGCCCGCGCCAGCGACAACAAGACCAAGGGCGCCTCTGCGTCGGCCGGCGCGAAGCCTGGCTTCAGCATGAATTGAGGAAGGTGATTCCGATGACCAAGTCCCGTTTCGCCTTTTCCAGCCGCACAGCCGGCATTGCACTCGCCACGTCGCTTGGCCTGGCGCTTGCCGGATGTGGCGGCGTACCCACCAACCGCTCGATGAATTCGGTGCATCAGCCGATCGTCGAGAAGGTCAACTACGCCCTCGATGTGGGCACCGGCGGAGACGGCCTCGCCTATGGCGAACAGGCGCGTCTGGCCGACTGGTTTTCCGCCATGGGCGCGCGCTACGGCGATCGCATCTATGTGGAGGATGCTGGCTCCAACCCCGGCACCCGCAGCGCGGTAGAGGCAGTGGCCGCCCGCTTCGGCCTGTCGCTCAGCGAAGGCACGCCGGCCACCGAAGGCTATCTCGACAAGGGCCGTGCCCGCGTGGTGCTGGTCCGCTCCAAGGCCTTTGTACCCGGCTGCCCCGACTGGTCGACCAACAGCGATTTCAATCCGGGCAACGGCCTTTCGGGCAACTACGGCTGCGCGACAAATTCCAACCTTGCCGCGATGGTCGCCAATCCGGAAGACCTGGTCCACGGCGCGACCGGCGACACCACGGTCAGCGTCCGCAGCACCAAGGCGATCGAAGCCTACCGCGCTGCCGATCCGTCCGGCAAGGGCGGCACCCAGCTTCCCGCTACTTCGAGTAAGGGAGAATAATCCCATGAACGCACCCTGGAAATCCGGCGGCCCCGGCGGCCGCGACCAGTTCGCCGCCTATCTCTGCGACGAAGCCTCGCTCGACGTGCTGCGTCCGCTCGCCGTTGAAATGGGCTGGCAGCCGGAGAAGTGCAACAAGGGCGGCCTGCGCAATGCCGTGCAATCGCTGGCGATCACCGCCTCGCCCAATATCCTGCTGGTCGACCTGTCGGAAAGCGGTGACCCGCTGAACGACATCAATGCCCTGGCGGAAGTCTGCGAGCCGGGCACGATGGTCATCGCGGTCGGGCAGGTCAACGACGTCCGCCTCTACCGCGACCTGATCGCCAGCGGCATCCACGATTACCTGCTGAAGCCGCTGTCGCCCGCGCAAGTGCGCGATTCGCTGACGCAGGCGCAGGCCGTAATCTCCGCCCCCCGTTCGCATGACGGCGGGGCCGCCAAGGCGCACGTCGCCACCGCGGTGATCGGCACGCGCGGCGGCGTCGGCGCCTCCACGCTGGCGACCTCGCTCGCCTGGCTGTTCAGCGCCGACAACAAGCTGCCGACCGCGCTGCTGGATCTCGACATCCACTTCGGCACCGGCGCGCTGGTGCTGGATCTGGAGCCGGGCCGCGGCCTGACCGACGCGATCGAGAACCCCAGCCGCATCGACGGCCTGTTCATCGAACGCGCGATGATCCGCGCCAACGACAATCTTGCGATCCTCTCGGCCGAAGCGCCCATCAGCACCCCGCTGATGACCGACGGTTCCGCCTTCCTCCAGCTGGAGGAAGAGTTCCGGCAGGCCTTCGAGATGACCGTGATCGACCTGCCGCGCAACATGCTGATCAACTTCCCGCAACTGGTGGCGGACGTGAACGTGGTGGTGCTTGCCACCGAATTCACGCTGGCCTCCGCCCGCGACACGATCCGCATGCTCTCGTGGCTCAGGGTCAATGCCCCGCACGCGCGGGTGATCGTGGTCGCCAACAAGGTGCAGTCGGGCCTAGCCGAGATCAGTAAGGCGGATTTCGAGGCCTCGATCGAGACGCGCGTCCAGCTTTCGATCCCCTATGACCTCAAGGCCGCATCGACGGCGGCGAAGCTGGGCCAGACTTTTGCCGACGCCAACCGCTCCACCCGGGCGGGCGGCGCAATTCGCGAACTGTCGCGCCTTATTCTCGATGACGCCGGCGACGGCCCCGAAAAGGGCGGCGCCAAGCCTTCGCTGCTGGGCAAGTTCGACCTCAAGTCGATCATGGGCAAGACCACCAAGAAGGAAGCGGCGGCCTGACCGTGGCGCGTGGCGGCCCGGCCGCCACGCAGCCCTGATGGCGCAGCGACAAGTGGACGACGGCGATGAATCTGATGCAACTCGGTCTGGTGATGGTCGGCCTGCTGGCGGTGATCGGGCTCGTCCTGGCCGCATTCTCCGGCCCCTCTCCCGACAAGGAATCGACCCGCCGCCTGAAGAGTGTGCGGTTCCGCCACTCGCAGAACCAGGACGACCGGCTGGAGGCGCAGATGCGCCGCGCCGTGGCGGCCCGCAAGCCGCGCGTCCACAAGGTTGCCGGATCGGGATCGATGATCGATGCACTGGCCCTGCGCCTGCATCGTTCCGGACGGACCTGGACGGTAACGCAGTACATCTATGGCTCGGTCGGCCTTGGCGTCGCGGTGACGGTGTTGGTCTTCCTCAAGTCCGGCGTGCTGCCGTTCGCGCTGGCGTTCGGCGGTTTCATCGGGGCATGGGTGCCGCACTTCGTGCTGGGCAAGATGGTCGCGCGGCGCACCAATGCCTTCAACGTGAAGTTCGCCGACGCCATCGACCTGCTGGTGCGCGGCCTGCGTTCGGGCCTGCCGGTGACCGAAACGCTGGGCATCGTCGCCCAGGAAGTGCCCGGCCCGGTGGGTGAGGAATTCAAGCTCGTCACCGAACGCATGAAAATCGGCAAGACCATGGAGGACGCCCTCCAGGAAACAGCCGACCGCCTCAACATCGCCGAATTCAACTTCTTCTGCATCACCTTGGCGATCCAGCGCGAAACCGGCGGCAACCTGGCCGAAACGCTGGCGAACCTGGGCGACGTGCTGCGCAAGCGATCGCAGATGAAGCTGAAGATCCGCGCGATGAGTTCGGAATCGAAGGCGTCCGCCTACATCGTCGGCTCGCTGCCCTTCATCGTCTTCGGCATGATCTTCTGGATCAACCCGAGCTACGGCGGAAAGTTCTTCATCGACGAACGCCTGATGGTCGCCGGCATCGGCGGCGCCATCTGGATGGGCATCGGCGCCTTCATCATGGCCAAGATGGTCAGCTTCGAGATCTGAGCGGAAAGAACCAGCCACAATGCTCAATCAACCCGCCGGTCCCACGATTCTCGGTTTCGACGTCTATCTCGTCGGCACCTTGCTGTCCGCCGTGGCCGCCATCTCGGCGCTCCTGGCGATCTATGCCGCGATCACCGTGCGCGATCCAATGGCCAAGCGCGTCAAGGCGCTGAACCAGCGGCGCGAGGCGCTGAAGGCCGGGATCGTCACTACGGCCAAGAAGCGCACGTCCGTCGTTCGCCGCAACGAGACCACCGACAAGATCGGCAGCTTCCTGGGCGCGCTGAGCGTGCTGCAGGACAGCCAGTTGAAGGTCATCCAGCAGAAGCTGGCGCAGGGCGGTATCCGCAACAAGGAATGGGCCGTGGCGGTCGTCTTCGCCCGCATGGTCGCGCCGATCGTGCTGGGCGGCATCGCCGCGCTCATGATCTACGGCATCAACTACTTCCCCGAATGGGGCGCATTCAAGCGCTTCATGGGCTTCGCCGCGATGCTGCTGCTGGGCTACAAGGGCCCCGACATCTTCCTGCAGAACCTGATCTCCAAGCGCACCGACCTGATCCGCAAGGGCCTGCCGGACGCGCTGGACCTGCTGGTGATCTGCGCCGAGGCCGGCCTTACCGTCGATGCCGCGTTCGATCGCGTCGCCCGCGAACTGGGCCGCGCCTATCCCGAACTGGGCGAGGAATTCTCGCTCACCTCGATCGAGCTTTCGTTCCTGACCGAGCGCCGCCAGGCCTTCGAAAACCTGGCCTATCGCGTCAACCTGGACTCGATGAAGGGCGTGGTGACGACGATGATCCAGACCGAACGCTACGGCACGCCGCTCGCCTCCGCCCTGCGCGTGCTTTCGGCCGAATTCCGTAACGAGCGCATGATGCGTGCCGAGGAAAAGGCCGCGCGCCTGCCGGCGATCATGACCGTGCCGCTGATCCTGTTCATCCTGCCGACGCTGTTCGTCGTCATTCTCGGCCCGGCGGCCTGTTCGATCGCCGACGCCTTCTCGGGCGGCGATCCGCACCCGCCGAAGTAAGACAAACCGTTTTCGGAACCGAGCCCCCTTCCCGGCATAGGCCGCGAAGGGGGTTTTCGTTTGGGCGCACTACCTCACCCGAGGCAATTCAACGCGTGGAGGACGCCGCCAGCCTCAGGCCGAACGCCATGAAAACGCCGCCGGTCAGCCGGTCCATCGTCTTGACCGCCCCGGGCCGGCGCAGGAAGCGGCCAAGGGGCGCCGCCGCGCCGATCAATGCGGCGAACCATACGACGGTCAGCAGCACGTGAAGGCAGGCCAGGAGGAAAGTATACCCGGCAACGCCCGTGCTGCCCGATACGGTGTGCGGTACGAACTGTGGCAGGAAGGTGACGTAGAACACCCCGATCTTGGGGTTGAGCATGTTCGTCAGGAACCCTTGCAGAAAGGCTCCGCCGCCCCGCCTGCCCGATGAACCCTGCGCCACATCCAGACCTTCGCGCGGGCGAAGCACCAGCTTCGCGCCCAGCCAGAGCAGGTATCCGGCGCCCAGGAACTTGACGATCGTATAGGCCAGTTCCGACGCGCGCAGCAGGGCGCCCAGCCCCAGTGCGACCGCCGCGCCCCAGATCAGACAGCCAATGAGAATGCCCAGCGCCGCGAAGATCGCCGGCCGGCGGCCCTCCACAGTGGCCGAACGCAGCACCATGGCCGTATCGACACCCGGCGTGATAGTCAGGATCGTGGCTGCAACAAGAAAGGCGAGAAGCAGGGAAAGACTGGTCATGCGCCGCTTCTACAGCCGCGCGGCCCGCTTGCCACCCCCTTGCTGATCCCCTGCCGCGAGGCCCGACGCCCTACGGATATCCGATGCCGAAGAGTTCGAGGACTTTCTCGCCCCGTTCGGTCAGGCCGACCGATATGCCGGCCAATCCCACGGGATCGGAACCGTCGCTTGCGAACGCGTCGCGCAGCCGGCGCGACCATTCCGTTCGGGGAATCGGCTCGAAGGGATATTCACCCGCAGCCAGTCCGACCAGTTCCCGATCCGCAAGGTACAGCAGACTCTCGGCCAACGAAGCGCGATCGTAACGCGAGGTCGCGCTAATCATATCGAGCAGGGAGCGCTCCCCATCCCTCAGTTCATCCAGTAATTGGACAATCGGGTTCCAGTCCATGAGCGGGGTCCTCCTGAAGCACGGCGCCGGCAAACCGGCCGCCCCCTGTCTGCAATGCAGGTATCTACAACGAATCTCGACTGCGGCAGATGGCTAAGCTCTGAATTCAAATCACGAAAAGCCGCCAAGGTGCCAATCTTCAGGTGCAATGCCGACCGGCTCGGACGATTTCCCTGCCCCGATGCCCGCATAGGCCGCCAATTCGCATGGCTCCGAATGACGCATCCTCGCGCCTTTCCACAAACAGCCTGTCGATAACTCAATTTTTGTCTTGCCAGACCGGCAAAGGCACGCCAAAGGGCGCTCCTCCCCGGCGCAAGCAGGGGCTGGATCGAACCTCCCAGGGATCGATCCGATGAAATGATTGGGGCCTTAGCTCAGCTGGGAGAGCGCCTGCATGGCATGCAGGAGGTCAGCGGTTCGATCCCGCTAGGCTCCACCATTTCCTTTCCGCTCTTGCGGATTTTCCCAAAAAAATCAGATGTTTCAGACCGGAACTTCAACCAGTTCCACGATCTCGAATACGTAGCTTTTCCAGCCGCGCATGCGCTTGGCGTCCTCGCTCGCGGCGCGCTTGCGCTTGGCTTCGGCCAGCGAGCGTTCGTGCCCCCAGAACACCTCGGTCTTGCCGTTTTCCAGCTCCGCCACGATGCGCCAGTAATGGGTGAAGGGATCGGCGGTCGGCCCGATGGTCTTTACGTAACCATCGGGCATCGTTGCCGTGAGATAGCGCTTCTTCCGCTTTGCCATGGTGGAATCGCTTGCCGCTCAGCCCTGAGGGTCGAGCACCCTGCCCGCCACCGCATCCAGCCGCGCCAGCAGCGCGCCATCGCGCGCCTCGGGCGCGGTGATCAAGGCATGGTCAAGCGCATGGTCGATCGGGCTGTGCGGCCGCTCCGCAGGCAGCGTCGCCGCCAGCAGGCGCAAGGTCTGGCGGGCCACGCGCGCATTGGCGTGCATCACTTCCAGCACGTGGCTGACTTCCACGCCCGCCTCTTCCTCACGCCATGAGTCATAGTCGGTGACCATGCCCAGCATTGCGTAAGGCAGCTCCGCCTCGCGGGCGAGGCGCGCTTCGGGCATGCCGGTCATGCCGATCACATCGGCGCCCCAGGCACGATACATGCGGCTTTCGGCGCGGGTGGAGAACTGCGGCCCTTCCATGGCGAGGTAACACCCTGCCGGATGCACGGTCGCCCCCGCCAGCCGCGCCGCTTCCCCGGCCAGCGCCGAAAGCCGCGGGCAAGCGGGATCGGCCAGCGAGACGTGCGCGACCATGCCCGTGCCGAAGAAGCTGCCGTTGCGGCCTTGGGTGCGATCGATGAACTGGTCCACCATCACCATGTGGCCCGGCGCCATCTCCTCACGAAGCGAACCGATGGCGGAAAGCGCCAGCACATCGGTCACGCCACAGCGCGCCAGCACGTCGATATTGGCGCGATAGTTCACGGCCGAGGGCGGAATCGCATGCCCGGCCCCGTGGCGGGCGATGAAGGTGAAGCGCACCCCCTCGATCCGCCCGGTCGTGACCGGCCCCGAAGCTTCGCCGAACGGGCTGGAGACCGAAATCTCCTGTGCCTCTTCCAATTCGATCCCGGCGGTCAGTCCCGATCCGCCGATCACTCCGATGTGCCAGAAGCTGCCTTTTTCAGCGCGCAAGAATACCTGCCATGATGATGTCTATGGTATGCTCGCGATAGCGGTCGCGCAGCTCTTCGGTCAACGTATCCTGACCGAAACAATGCTTGAGGACGAGGCGGGCCGAAAAGAACCGGTCCACCGCCCCCGTCACCGTGAAGTAGAACAGCTGCGGGTCGATCTCGCGGAAGACACCGGCGTCCACGCCGGTGCCAATCAGTTCCTCATAAGCGCGGTAGATCGGCGAGAGGTAGCTGTCGGCAATGCGCCGCGCCTCTGCATCGTCGCTTTCGCGCACCATGCGCATGGTCAGGCGGTTGAGGTAAGGCACCTCGTAGAAGGTATCGACCACCTTCCAGAGATGGCGGCGCAGCTTGGCCTCGGGCGACCAGCCGTCCTTCGCCAGCAGCGCGTCCACGCTGGTGACGATGGCCTGCCAGTCGCGATCGAGCAGCGCCTTCAGCAGCCCCGCCTTGTTGCCGAAGTAGTACTTCACCAGCGCCGAATTGAGACCGGAACGCAGGGACAGTTCGGACAGGGAGATGTCGATCACATCGCCTTCGCGCATGATCGCGCTGGCCGTGTCGAGCAGGTGCGCCCGCGCCCCGGGGGGCGCGGCGTCTTCGGTGCTGCTGGTGCCGATCGGGGCCATCGCCTGCCTGTCCGTTACTTCGGCCCCATGCGGATCGCGCCGTCCAGACGGACGCTTTCGCCGTTGAGGTAGTCATGCTCCACCATGAACACCGCCAGCTTGGCGTATTCCTCTGCCTTGCCCAGACGCTTGGGGAACGGCACCATCGCCGCCAGCGCATCCTGCACCTGCTGCGGCATCGCCGTCATCATCGGCGTTTCGAAAATGCCGGGCAGGATGGTGTTGACGCGGATGCCCTCGCTCATCAGATCGCGCGCGACCGGCAGGGTCATCGCCAGCACGCCGCCCTTGGACGCGCCATAGGCGGCCTGGCCGATCTGCCCGTCCTGCGCCGCGACCGAGGCAGTGTTCACGATCGCGCCGCGCGAACCGAATTCGTCCACCGGATCGAGCGTGACCATGCCTGCCGCAGACTTGCTGATGCAGCGGAAGGTGCCGACCAGGTTGATCGCGATCACCTTCTCGAACACGGCCATGTCATGCGCGCGCGGTTCGCCGGTTTCGCGGTTCTTGCCCACGGTCTTGGCGGCAGGCGCGATGCCGGCGCAGTTCACCAGCACGCGTTCCTGGCCATGGGCGGCGCGGGCCTTGGCGAAGCCTGCATCGACGCTGGCGTCGTTGGTGACGTCCACCTTGCAGAACACGCCGCCGATCTCTGCCGCGATGGCTTCGCCGACTTCCTCGTTCAGATCGAAGATCGCCACTTTCACGCCCTTGGCCGCAAGCGCGCGCGCGGTTGCCGCGCCAAGGCCAGAGGCCGCACCGGTAACGACGGCGGCCGTGCTGCTGTCCAGAATCATCGCATTCTCCCGTTCCACGAAGCCCCACGACCCTCCGTTCGTCCGGAAGACACGCACGACATTTAATCGGCCGGTTAAGCGGCCTTCGTGGACAGGTCAATCACCGAGCGCGAAAACCCGCCCCGGCGACGTAAAGCGCGACGTAGAACACGTCGCAGCGCGTGCTCCGTCCGACACATCGTCATGCCGAAAGGAGCACGCGAAACGGTCACTGCACGGGGTCCATCCCGCGCTGGATCTGCGAACGTTCGATGTTGGAGCGATCGGCCTGGCGCTGGGCCTCCCACTGGCTCTTGGTCATGCAGACTTTCTTGGCATGCAGCAGAGAGCCGATTTCCTGCTGGCGCTGGCAGATCACGGGATCCTTCTTGTCGATCGCGCTCACTTGTGCCGCCGGTTGCGCAGCCGGTGCGGCGGCGGGGGCCGTATTGGCCACGCCCTCGGCGGCAGAGGCCGGAGCGGCGGCAGGTGCAGGCGCAGCCTGAGCGGCAGCGAAAGCAGGGGCGGCAGTCATCAAAATCGCAGCAATCAAAACTGGGGTACGCTTGAACATGGTATTCTCCCAAGCACGCGCCCCGCAGGCGTCGTGCCGTTTTCTCATGAAACGAAACTATGCCGCGTTGGGCAGTCGTTCAAGAGCGCAGCGGAAAGGCCACATCGAATGCCACCGACATGCGCTCGCCCGAAGGGAACGGCCGGGTGCCGTGCCACATCCACGACGGAAACAGCACCAGCCGCGCCGGTTGCGGCCGCACGGTGAGACGCGGCGCCAGTTCGATCCCCAGCGAGGACGGCGCACCGCCCAGGTCGAGATGGCCCTCCTCCCCCTCAAGCCCTTGTGGAACCGCGATATAGAGCGCGGAACTGATCCAGCCTTGCGGATGATGGTGCGCGGCATGGAACCCCGCCTGCCCCAGCCGGACCGACCAGCTTCCGGCGAAACGCGGCCGCCCCGCGCGCGGATGCGAAAGCGTGGGATGGCGCGGATCGGGGGCGGGTAAGGCGGCAAGATAGTGCGAAACCTCGCGCCGCAGCACTTCGCGCAGGCGGACGATTTCAGGCTCGATCCGCGAAAGCAGCGCGCCATCGGTCTGCGTACCACCGCGCACCGACTGGTCGAGGAAGCGTCCGGCGCCGCCGTGAAGTCGGCCCAGCAGCAAGCGCAGGTCGGCCAAGCCGATCGCTTCCGGATCCAGATCGACCACGCGGCACAGGCCCTCCTGCCCGTCCAGCCATTCGGACCGGGCGTCACCGGTCAGCCGCCAGGCCAGCGCCGCATAGGGCCACATGCCTTCCGCCCCGGTCGCTGCCAGCCAGGGCTCGATGGTTTCGCAAGCCTCAGCCACACGCCCGGTGCGCAGCAGATGTCGCACCAGCCAGACCGCGTGCCCATGATCGACCGGCACACCTAGCGCCGCGAACTGCGCCGCCGCCTCGTCGCTGCGCCCCAGTTCGTCCAGCGCCGCCGCACGGGAAAGCTGGAAGCCGGGCGCGGCGCCATGCACGGCAAGCGCGCGCTCCGCCACGGCAAGCGCCGGGCCGAACTTCTCCCCCGCCAGCAGGAGATCGATCGCCAAGCTCCGCAAGGCATCGCTTTGTGGAAACCGCGAAAGCGCCGCTTCGATGGTCGCCAAGCTGCGGCCGCCCTGCCCGACAAGCGTGGCAAGCTGCGCAAACTGACGATGCCCTTCCATCCAGCCGGGATTGGCCGCCAGCATCGCTTCCAGTTCGGCCAGTCCGCGCGCGCCCTCCCCCTCGGCATGGCGGGCGGAGGCGAGGCCGAAACGGATCTCGCCCTTGGTCGGGGCCAATCGGATCGCCTCTTCGAACTGCCTTGAGGCGGGCAGGCCCGCTTCCAGCCGCACATGCGCCAGCGCGTGCATCATTCCGGCATTGCCCGGCGCAAGGCGAAGGCCCTGCTCCAACGCCGCAATCGCGTCCGCGCGCCGGTCAAGCGCGCGGCGAAGCATCGCCGCCCAATGCAGTAGCGAGGGTTCGGGCGAATGGCCGCGCAGATAGCCGGACAGGCGCGCCTCTGCCGCTTCCTCGGTTCCGTTCGCCAGCGCCTGGCCCGCCAATTCGGCCAAGCTCTCCGGATCGTCGCGCAAGGAAGCGTTCGTTTTCATCATCGGTCGCGAGCGCCTTGCGATGCTACGGTTGCCGCCACGGCCTGCCGCTCCGGCGCGGAAAGGCCCGGGTGCCACACGTCGAAGATCAGCACCACGCGCAGCAGGTCGCTGGGGTTCAACGCCTCATGCTCGATCGTATCGTCGAAGGCAAAAGCCTCTCCTTCGCGCCATTCGCGCGTTTCGGCACCCACCCGGAACCAGCAGCCCGACGGCACCACCAGCGGGAGGTGGCAGACCAGCCGGGTATTGTCGACACCGACGTGCGGCGGGATCGCGGTATGCGGCGCCAGCAGCGAGAACATCGCATTGGGCGAGGCGCCGGGAACCTGCGGCTGCGGCAGGCGCGACAGGATCTCCATCGTGCGCGGTGCCTGCGCGGCATTGCCCTCCACCACGCGCCCGTGGCGCAGCAGGTGGATCGCGCTCCAATCCGGGCTGTGGTTGAGCGGCTGCCACTGGTCGAGCGGCTGGTGCTGGTCGTACTGGACATAGGGTTCCAGCTCGGCCCGCTCGGATTGGATCAGCGCCTGCATTTCCGCGCGGATCGCCTCGAACCCGGCTTCCACATCCGCAAGCCAAGGGGTGGTATGGCGCGGGTGGAACTCACGCTCGACAAGGCCGGGGTAATGAAAATGCGTCGGCGTCGAGTGGTAGACGCGGGTCTTCTGCAGGATGTTGTCGCGGAAGCGGGCAAGCCGCCATTCCATATCCTCTCGCTCCGCATCCGTCTCACCGGAAGCGTCCAGCGCTGCCTTGCCGGCCTGCGCCAGTTGCTCCGCCCGCCGCGCCTGCCAGGCCGCGTGAAACGCCTCGCCCGCCGACAGCGCGGCGGCCAGCGGAGCCGGCAATGGCGTTTCGGGTTTCTGCGCGATCGCCGCGCCCCAGGCTTCGCCGGCGGCGGCGTCCTCAAGGCGCTCGAGCAGGCCTGCCCGCATGACCAGCGCCATGAAGTCCAGCGGAGCGAGTGCCAGCGCGCGATGCACCGCATCCAGCGCGCGGCGTGGCTGCCGCAAAGCCCGGCGCAGCGCCGCCAGTTTCAGCCATTGGGCAAGGGCCTGCGCGCCAACGAATGCCCCCGCATCGTCGGCCAGCAGTGTTTCGAGTTTTTCTGCAGCATCGGGCAACTGCCCCGCTGCAACAAGTCGATCAATTTCAGCGAGTTGCGATAGGCCTGAATTCATTGCCCCCCCGGGTCAGGTCAAACTTTGTCGGCGGCCGAACCGATCGGTTCGGGCCACGATGGCACCCGATTGTCATCGAGCGAATATCCGAAGCCCTCCGCCCAGGGCTTCAGCGTTTCGAAAATGGGTGCGAGATGGCGCTCGTACCGGCGCCAGCGACCCGCGGCACGTGTGTAGACCGGTTCGGTCACTTGTGCATAGCTGGCCGTTCGTACGACACCGCGCGATCGCGCCGCCGTGCGGTGATCGAAGGATTCGCCCTGCCAAGGCAGGCCCAGCCAGTCGAACAACGGCTCCAACTCACGCGCCTGATCGGCCACCAACCGCTCGTAGACGACCGTCTGCACCGGCAGGTCGAACACCGCCCGCACCTGCTGCCAGTAGGAAAAGGCCAGGTCGTAGAACTCGGCCGCCGTTTCCAGATCGAGGAAATTGCTCATGGCGTTGTTGTTGCGGAAATTTGTGATGAAGCAGCTGAGCAGCACGTCGCAAGGATGGCGCAGCGCCAATACGTAGCGGGCATCCGGGAACAGGCGGCGAATCACCGGCACTTGGTTCAGGTGCATGGGATGCTTGTCGATCACCAGCGTTTCCGGCCCCAGCGGGCCATGCGCGGCCACCCGTTCGAAATAGCGCGCACGGGCGGCGATGATCGCGCCCTCGTCCAGTGCCGGCAAAGCGCTGACTCCGCCCAGTTCCTGCTCGATCTCGGCCAGGAACGGCTCTTCCTCCAGCACCAGGGTATTCGGCGCAGTCATCAGCATGGTGTCGAGCAGCGTCGTGCCGGAACGCGGAAAGCCCAGCAGAATCACCGGCGACGGCCGTTCGAGCGGCGGCGTGTTCGTCCATCCCGCCGCCCATTGCGGCGTCACCAGCGCCCTGTCCCGCGCAACGCCTGCGCGGAAATGCGCGGCGCGTTCGGCCGGGCGCGACGGCTCATCCAAATGACTGGCATTCATCGCCGAGAACGCGGCGAATGCTTCGTCGTAGCGCTCCATGCGGTCCAGCATGATGCCGCGCAACTGGTGGCGGCGACTGACCACGACCACCTCGCCGGACTGCTCCAGCGCCTCGAAAGCCTGATCGAACTGATCCGCGCGCTTGAAGCGAAGGGCATCGATGAAAGCCAGCGTCTGCGCATCGGCCGCGCCGGCGACCGCGCGCTCGCGCAGCGGATCCAGTTCCGCCTCGCGGTTGCTGCGTTCGTAGATGGCGGCAAGCCCGACCAGCGACGGACCAAGCGCCGGATCGATGGCAAGCGCGGCTTCGAACTGAGTTTCGGCAATCCCGAAATCGTTGCGAAGCGCAGCTTCCTGGCCGTAATCGGAGAGTATGCCCGCATTATCGGGCGCGCGCCGCGCCGCCTCAGCAATCGCCTCGTAAAGGCGATCCTCCATGCCGGTGTCGCGATAGAACGTTGCCAGCGTCAGCATCGGTACATGGTCGTCAGGGAAATCGCGCGCCGCATCGTGAAGGACACGCTCACCCTCCTCGATCTGTCCGGCTCTCAGCAGAGCGGTTCCCAAGTTTACGCGGATAGGAGGTGAATCGGGCGCCAGCTTCATCGCCCGCTGCAGAACCTTGACGGCTTCCGCGTTCTCCTCGTTCCCGGAAAGGGCGTTGCCGAGGTTATTGAGCAGCGACCAGTCGTCCGGCTGCTTCGCCAGGACATGGCGGTAGACCCTGATCGCCAATGGCAGATCGTCCGCTTCCTGCGCGAGGTGCCCGGCCAGCCGCGCCAGCCGAAGGCTGGGCTCGGCCAGTACCGAAGCCTCGTCGCACAGCGCGAATGCCTCCGCATTGCGGCCGGTTCGGAAATACGATTCCGCAAGGTTGGTACGCACCACCATATCCTGCGGCCGCAGGGAATGGGCGCGCTCCAGATAAGTCGCGGCGCGATCGAAACGCCCGCGATGGAATTCAACCGCTCCGCCCAGCGCGGCGAGCGCGGGATCGCCGGGATTGGCCGCAATGGCCGTCGCCACGGCAAGCGCGGCCTCATCCAACCGCCCCATCCGCGCCAGTCCGGCAATCTGGCGAAGCGTATCCGAGGGCATAGCGGTATTGGTCATGAACGGGTCCGAAATTCGTGACGGCCCCTTTTGAACGAGACCCGGAAACAAAGGCGGCGGCCTCCCAGGGAAGACCGCCGCCAAAGACTAAACGCTCAAGGGAACGATTAGAAGTTCATCGTGATGCCGGTGAACACATAGCGACCCAGAGCGTCGTAGGTGCCCGGGTAGGTGTTGCCGTTGCAGACCACGCTGGCGCAACCAGTCGAGGTGACCAGCGGCGGATCCTTGTCGAACAGGTTGGTCGCACCCAGACGCCAGGTCAGGTGATCGCCCAGAGCCGCCGTCAAGGTCAGGTCGAAGTAGTCCTGCGACTTGATCTTGTAGTCCAGCGAGTTCTGCTGACGAGCGCGATCGTCGAACAGCGTGCTCGACGGGTTGGCGAACTCGGTGGTGACACCCGAGAGGTGACGCCACTGGAACGACAAGCCCATGCCGTTAGCCGTGTTGAACGACACGCGGGCCTTGTGGCGCCACTTGGGCAGCGGAGTGCCGCAAGTCGGGCCATACCAGCCAGCGCAGTTGTACTTTTCGGTCAGACCGTTGTCGACGGTGTAGTTGTCCAGCCAGGTGCCGACGAAGTTCAGCGACAGGCGACCCGCATCGCCGATTTCACGGGTGTAGTTGGCGTTGAACTCCATGCCGCGGGTCTTCACGCTACCGACGTTGTGGTAGATATCTTCCACGTAACCGTCCGAGCTAAGCCACAGCGAACCGGCCGGATTACGATGGATGAGATCGCACGCGTCAGCCGTGCCACCCGAGACACCGCAAGCCGCCAGGATCGCGTCAGCGCCAAACTGCTGGATCGCGTCCTTAACCTTGATGTCAAACCAGTCGACACTGCCGGTCAGGCCCGGGATCCAGTGCGGAGCAAGCACGACGCCCAGCGTCTTGGTGGTCGACTTTTCCGGGTTCAGATCGGGGTTGCCACCGATCAGGCCGTTGTACTGGCTCGCCGGGTTCAGCGAGGTACCGCCAGTCACGCCCTGCGCCGCGCAAGCCGCCGACACCGTGTCTTCGCCAGCGCAAGGATCGGTCGTGCCGTCAAGCGCGATGATCTGCGGCGCGAACAGTTCCTGGATGTTCGGCACGCGAACGGCGCGGTTGTAACCGGCGCGCAGACGGATGTCCGAGATCGGAGCCAGTTCGAGACCCAGCTTGTAGGTGTTGGTATTGAAGGTGCGGCCGTTCGAGATGCTGTAGTGCGAATAGCGGTAGCCGCCATTGAACGACAGGCTCTGAACGAAACCGTCCTGGATCAGCGGAATGTCGATTTCGCCGAACAGTTCGCTGACCTTGTAGCTACCGTTGGTATCAAGGGTCGGCGCGCCCTGGCCGGTGAGATCGCCGGTGCTGAAGGCCTCGTCGGTCTTCAGTTCCAGTGAGTCACGGCGATACTCGACACCGAGCGCAACGTTCACGCCATCAGACGCGAGCGGCGACTTGATGCCATATTCGCCCAGCAGACCCGTCAGCGTGGCGCTGGCGACCTGCTGCGAGTTCTGGCCCTTCATGAAACCCGTAGCCGACAGGTAGTCCAGCGCGGCCTGCGAAACGTTGCCGCTGAACACATCGTACGGCGCACAACGCGACGACGGATCAGACAAAGCGACGCGGCAGACATTACTCGTTACGCCAGTATCAGGATTGGTATAGCTCACCACGTCAAGCGCATTAGCGAGACGCGAGGCCGAGAACTCGTTCGAATAGACCTGCGTATAGTTGGTACGGCCGTACTGGTAGTAGGCGTCGTACGACCAAGCCTTGCCCAGCTCACCACGCGAACCGATCACGGTGCGGAACGCAGTGTGCTGAAGGTCGCTCTGGCGCGCACCACCCTGGACGTTGCGCTGCAGCAACTGCATGAACGCCCTGTTGTAGGTTTGACCAGTAGTCGGATCGGTATAGCTGATCGGGGCCGCGCCGGGGTTTTCGTTGAACGGAGCACCCGCAGCCACCGGGAAATTGCCGATGAACCCGTTGATCAGATTGCTTGTCTGGCAGAGTTCGGCACGCTGCGCAGCCGACATCAGCGGGTTGTCGCAGTTGATCGTCAGCGTGTTGCCGAAATCGCCCGAAGGCGCGATCTGCGCAACGGTACGGTCATCCATGAACATGAATTCCATGTACGGATGGATGGCGCTGCTGATCTCGTAGTCGGTGAAGACGCCGGCGGTGTAACGTTCGTCCGGACGCTGATAGTAGTTCAGCGGCGCGAAGTTGTAGATGTTCTGCGCACCCTGCGTAATCGTGCCCGCCCCCAACGCGCCGATGGTCGACGATTTGATGTTAGCGGGATCGTAGTAGAGAACGTTGCCCGGGTTCGCCGTGGCCGAACCGCCGCAGCTGAACGTGCCAGTCGAGCTGGCGCCGATCGAGCACGACGAGTAATCGCGACGGCCCTGCAGAACGGCGCTCGCGCGGCGATAGCCGACATAGGCAGTCGCGTGACCACGGCCGTCATCGAAGCTGGTGCCGAACGCGGCGGTGACGTCGTACTGGCCGCCGTCAGCATTGTTGCCGGTCGGGTACGTGTAATCCAGGTTGCCGGCCTGCTGGTTCAGCACGTCCTGGGCGAAGTCGTTGCCGTTGCTATGGGTATAAAGCCCGTAGTTGGCGTCGATACGGAAACCTTCGAATTCCGTGTCCATCTGGAAGTTGACGACGCCGGCGACAGCGTCCGCACCGTAGGTTGCCGAAGCACCGCCGGTCAGCACGTCGACGCGCTTCACCAGCGCGGCGGGAATGAAGTTAAGGTCAGCGGCCGACGAAGTGCTGTTCGGGTCACCGGTCATCAGACGGCGGCCGTTGATCAGCACCAGGGTGCGCGACGGCCCAAGGCCGCGAAGGTCGACCGTGGCGGTACCGGTCGCACCGTTGGCGAGGCCCGAGCTCTGGCCCGCAACAACCTGCGGCAGCGAGTTCAGCAGGTCTTCCGTACGGATCGTACCCTGCAGCTTGATGTCCTGCGACGTCACCGTGGTGATCGGCGCGATCGACGTCTGGTTCGGCGACGCGATGCGCGAACCCGTGACGATGATCGGCGCGCCGGCCTCGGGCGCAGCGTCCGTTGCTGCGGTGTCCTGCGCCTGCACGGCAGTGCTGAATAGGGCGAAGCCCAGCACCATGGGTGCTGCACCTGCCTTCAGCGCGGTGAGAGATGTTGTCTTCACTGGTGTGTCCCTTTCCTAAGGTGCGGCGTGACCCATGCACCTTGAAGTCCCCGGAAGCGCGAAATCCGAGCAACGATGTTTCGCGCACCGGAAGATGCGCTTTTCTTACGCAAAGCGGATCTATCTCAAAGAGCCTTGCGCGCAGCGGCGCAACATTCACGAAACCTTGTGGCAAAAGCGCAACATTGCAGAATTGCTGCAATCGCGGCGCCCTGAAATGCCGCCACACCGCCGCGACCAGCCGTCGTGACATTGTCGCAACATTGCAAGAATTGAGGCCCTTCTTGATGTAAGTTTATTGCGCATCGCAGCGCTGCAGCGGACATCTTCCATGCTCCATCCAAGCGCCTTGCCGAAACCCGCCAGCGATTGCTAACCACTCCCCAGCCTGTCGAACAGCAATGAGGGACACGATGCGCAGGATGAGAAGCACCACCCTGAAATCCGTTCTGGTTCTTGCAATGCTTGCCTCGCTGCCGGCGTCGGCCGCCAAAAAGGACGACGAGCCCCCTCCTCAGCCCGAACTTTTCCAGCAACTCATGGACTGCCGCACGATCACGGACGGGACAGCACGCCTCGCCTGTTTCGATCGTCAGTCAGCCGCGCTGGATGAAGCCACGCGCAAGAAGGAAATCGTCATCGCCGACAAGCAGGCGGTGCAGCGTGCCAAGCGCGGATTGTTCGGCTTTGCCGCGCCGGTCGCCAAGCTGATGGGATTCGGTGGCAGCGAAGAAGATTCGAACGAGATCAAGGAAGTAACCACGACCGTCGAAAGCGCGCGCCAGAATGCCAACGGCTGGGTCATCACCTTCGCTGATGGCAGCACATGGGAACAGAACGACACGCGCGACTTCGTCCTGTCGCCCAAGGCCGGAAATGAGGCGCGAATCTCGCGGGGCGTGCTGGGAACCTATTTTGTTTCGGTGCGCGGCCAAGCGGCCGTGAAAATGCGGCGGGTGAAATAGTTCGCCCACACAATCCGAAGCAACGGAATTGCCGGAACGCCCACGAACTTGCAACATTTTCGCCGCAAGCTCCTGACATCCGCGCACTTCATTCCAAGAGCGTGAGGCCTACGCCAAAAATGGCGAAAAACATGGACGGAAAACCTGTTACATAAACGCAACAAGGTGAAATTCATTAGCCGTTCAGGTGGCAAAACGGGTTGAACGACCGCCCCACGGCAGCAACACAAGTCCCATGGCTGCAGGAATTTATTCAGACCTGCACGCTAAATCCGGCTCCTCTCTCCGTCTGGTCACGCTGCGGGAGAGGGGTTGCAAACAAGGGACACACAGTGACACTCACACTCAAGAAGGCCGTCCTGCGGGGCGCCACGAGCCTGACGGCGTTTGCCGTTCTGTGCTCGACGCAGGCTTACGCGCAGGACGCGGGCGCCAGCAAGCCGGATGCCGAAGAAGGCCCGGCCATCGTGGTCACCGGCTCGCGCATCGCCAGCCCGATCGCCGAATCGAACGCACCGCTGCAGATCGTTGACAGCGCCCGCATCGCGCAGTCCGGCGTCACCAACATCCAGGACCTGCTGCTCAAGAACCCGGCGTTCGGTACGCCGACGTTCAGCCGCACCAACTCGGCGTTCCTCACGTCGGGCACCGGCGTTGCCTCGATCGACCTTCGCGACCTCGGCTCGGCCCGCACCCTGGTGCTGGTCAACGGCCGCCGCGTGGTTGCCAGCGTTCCCGGCTCGTCCACGGTCGACCTCAACGTCATCCCGACCCAGTTCCTGGAACGCGTTGACGTCCTGACCGGCGGCGCCTCGTCGCTCTACGGTTCGGACGCCGTCGCCGGCGTGGTGAACTTCGTCTACAAGAAGGACTTCCAGGGCCTTGAAGGCGATGCCCAGTACGGCATCACCGAGCACGGCGACAGCCCGCGCTACCAGGCCAACCTGACCATGGGTTCGAACTTCGACGACGGTCGCGGTAACATCATGGTGAACTTCGGCTACTCGAACGAGAAGGGCCTGCTCTCGCGCCAGCGCAAGGGCACCCAGGTCGACAATCTTGACACCTCCATCTACGTGACGGGTGATATTGCCGACTACGGAAAGCCCTACGCACCGGCTTATTCGAGCTATCCGGAGCAGGGCCGCTTTGTCGTCGGCCTGGATCCCGCCACTAAGGCGCCCTATAACTTCACCTATGGCCCCGACGGTGCTCTGCAGTCCTGCTCGACCACCAGCGGCCTGACCTGTTCGAGCAGTCTTGGCGACGGTACGGGCCCGAACGGTTTCAACCGCCAGCAGTACCGCACCCTTGCAGTTCCGGTGCAGCGCTACACGCTTGCCGCCGTCGGCCACTACGACGTGTCGGACGATATCTCGTTCTTCTTCGAAGGCACCTACAACAAGACGCAGTCGTCGCGCATCATCGAGCCGTTCGCACTGTCGTCGGACACCTCGACCGGCGTCTATCCTGCGACCGGCCGCATGCCGCTTGAAAACTATGTCATCGGCGCCAACGGCGTGGGCGTCCTCACGCCGAACCCGTTGGTCCCCGCTGAGATTCTCGCTGCCGCGACCGATACGGACGGCGACGGCCTGCGCGACATGGGCTTTGCCCGTCGCCTGTCGGAATTCGGCAACCGCACCGGCAAGACCACGCGTGACTTCCTGCGCTTCGTGGTCGGCTTCGAAGGCACGATCCTCGACAAGTTCAACTGGGACCTGAGCTACAACTACGGCCAGGTTACCGAGAACCAGACCTCGAACGGCCAGGTGAACATCAACAACTTCCGCAACGCGCTTGCCGCGATGACGGATGCCGATGGCAACGTGGTCTGCATCGATGCCGAAGCGCGCGCCAACGGCTGCGTTCCGGTCAACATCTTCGGCAAGGGCTCGATCTCGCAGGAGGCGATCCAGTACATCGCCGCTCAGCAGTCGCTGCAGACCAACATCAAGCAGCAGGTCGTCCAGGGTAACGTCAGCGGTTCGCTGTTCGATCTGCCCGCCGGCCCGCTCGGCATCGCCGTCGGCTTCGAATACCGCAAGGAATCGAGCTCGGAAGACAACGACGCGCTGACCAACCAGGGCCTGAACGGCGGCAACCAGCTGCCCGACACCTACGGTCAGTTCGACGTCATCGAAGGCTATGCCGAAGTCAAGGCGCCGATCCTCAAGGATCAGCCCTTTGCCAAGCTGCTCGAAATCGGCGGCGCACTGCGTACCGCGAATTACTCCACGGTCGGCACGATCTACAGCTACAACGTGCAGGGCACGTGGCAGCCGATCTCCGATCTGCGTATTCGCGGCAGCTGGGCACGCTCGGTTCGTGCACCGAACATCGGTGAGCTGTACCAGGGTCTGGCCCAGACCTTCCCGGCCGGCATTCAGGATCCCTGCGAAGGCGTGACTGCAACCACTGCAGGCGCACTGGGAACCAACTGCCGTGCAGCACCGGGTGTGGCTGCGAATATCGCCGCAAACGGCGAGTTTACGCTGACCCAGGCAGACGCCCAGAGCCTCAGCGGTTTCGACAGCGGCAACGCCAACCTGAAGGAAGAAAAGTCGACCTCGTGGACGGTTGGCGCGGTCATCAACCCGCGTTCGTTCGACGCTCTGCGTAACCTGACGATCACGGCTGACTACTACAACATCAAGATCGACAATGTGATCGACACCATCGGTCGCACTACGATCCTGAACCAGTGCTACACAACTGGCGATCCGTTCTATTGCGATCGCATCGTTCGCCGCCCGACCGAAACGTCGACCAACAGCTCTGGCTCGATCGAGTTCGTGAACGATTACAACGTCAACGGCGCAACGCTCAAGACCCAGGGCCTTGACGTAACCGCCAGCTGGTTCACCCCCGTCCACTTCTTCAATGTCGACGGTGCCCTGAACCTGAACCTGTCGTACACGCACCTGTTCCAGTACGACTACACTGCGGTTGCGGGCGGCATCACCGATCCGTCGGATGGCGAAATCGGCACGGCCGGCGATCGCTTCACCACGACGCTCGGCTACACCAGCGACAAGTTCAAGTGGTCGTTCACCGGCACCTTCATCGGCAAGTCCTATGAAGACGATCAGAGCTACTGTGCTTCGTTCGACCTGCCGGCGAAGTGCGTCTCGGTTCCGGCGATCTTCTACCTGGACACCCAGGCGAGCGTCGCACCGGTCGAGAAGTTCGAGTTCTACTTCGGCATCGACAACCTGCTGAACACGAAGGCCCCCAACATCCTGTCGGGTTCGGTCTTCAACGTGACGGGTTCGAATACGGCTGCAGACGTCTACGACATCTTCGGTCGCCGCTACTACGCGGGTATTCGCTTCCACTTCTGATCGGCTTGCCAGTCAGAACGAAACATGGGAGGCAGCGAGAAATCGCTGCCTCCTTTTTTATGCGAGAAACCAGAGAGATGCGTTACATCCTGCCACTTCTTTTGCTTGCAGCAGGCAGCCCGCTTGTCGCTGCAGGAAAGGATGATCCACAGACGAAAGGTGCACCTGTGGATCCCGACGCCATGCGCTGCCGCGCAGTCCGCGATGTGGCATCGCGAATTCCAGAACGTGTTTGCAAGACGAATGCTGAATGGAAGAAGGAAGAGGAAGCAGCACGCGCCGCGATGGAGGCGCGCAACCGCGCCAGCTCATGTGGCGGCAACGCCTGCTGACCGCCTACAATCGAACCAAAATCGTCGGAGCGCGGCCAAAGCCGCATCCGACGGACCTCATTTGATGCGCTTTACGCCCACTTCGCTGGTCTTGCCCTCGATCGTCAGGCGGTAGCCGCCAAGCGGCCCGGACTTCACCGACACCCCCTGCCCCACGCGCGGGATGGTGTTCAGGCGGCCATATGACGTCGTCTGCCAGACCTGCCCGTTGTCCAGCGTGAACACCGCCGTATAGGGCGTTATGTCCATGGCCGCGATCTTCGCGGTCACGCTCAAGTCCTGCTGGTGGGCCAGTTCCTCACGCGCGGCCTTTTCGGGATTCTCGCGCTTTGCATGTTCGCTGCGCTGCACCGGGGTCAAACCGAATTCGGCGGTCGTCTTCGCTGCCGCCTCGGCTTGGCGCTGGGCATCGGTCTTGCGCGCATTGGGCACCAGCGCATCGAAGCACTTGAGCCGCGCGCCATCATCGGAAATTGCGCCGCAACGAACCAGTTCACCCGATACGTCCTGTGCGAAAGCGGCGGGAAACGCGATCGACAGCGCACCGACGGCAACTACACCGCGCAGCAGGAACGAACGCTTCATCGAAAATACCCCATCGCATGCACAGGCACCGGCACTATGGGCCGGGCGCCTCGATAATCGCGCCACGGTAACGGCCCCTCGCCCACGGTCAAGCGGACGAGGGGCCATATTACAACGGATTACCCAAGTTACCCTGCTATGGTTCACACGACGCTGATCGCCAGCGCCCCGTCGCCATCGTCCACCTTGACGTGCGAGCCATCGGGCACCTCGCCGGCCAGCAGCTTCTCGGCCAGCGGGTCTTGCAGGTAGCGCTGCACCGCGCGCTTCAGCGGCCTTGCGCCGTAGACCGGATCGTAGCCCACCCGGCCCAGCCAGCGCTTGGCGGCGTCGGTCAGGTCCAGCGTGATCTTGCGGTCCTTCAGCAGCTTCTGCACGCGCGCGACCTGGATATCGACGATCGGGCCCATGTGTTCCTGACCGAGGCGGTGGAACAGCACGATCTCATCCAGCCGGTTGAGGAACTCGGGCCGGAAATGCCCGCGCACCACTTCCATCACCTGCGGCTCCACGGTGTCCACGTCCTGCCCTTCGTCAAGCTGGGTCAGGTACTGGCTGCCGAGGTTGCTGGTCAGGATGATCAAGGTGTTGGTGAAGTCCACCACCCTGCCCTGGCCATCGGTCAGGCGGCCATCGTCCAGCACTTGCAGCAGCACGTTGAACACGTCGGAGTGGGCCTTCTCCACCTCGTCGAACAGCACGACCTGATAGGGGCGGCGCCGCACGGCTTCGGTCAGCACGCCGCCTTCCTCATAGCCGACATAGCCCGGAGGCGCGCCGATCAGGCGGGCCACCGCGTGCTTTTCCATGAACTCCGACATGTCTATGCGGACCATCGCGCTGTCATCGTCGAACAGGAAGCCGGCCAACGCCTTGGTCAGTTCGGTCTTGCCGACACCCGTGGGGCCGAGGAACAGGAACGAGCCGAGCGGCCGGTTCGGGTCCTGAAGCCCGGCGCGGGCACGCCGCACCGCCTTGGACACGGCGGAGACCGCATCCTTCTGGCCGATCACGCGGGCGCCGATCACTTCCTCCATCTTGAGGAGCTTCTCGCGCTCGCCCTCCAGCATCTTGTCGACCGGCACGCCGGTCCAGCGGCTGACGACCGAGGCGATGTCATCCTCGGTCACTTCCTCGCGCAGCAGGGCGTTGCCGGCCTGGGCCTGCGCATCGGCCAGCTTGCGCTCCAGCGACGGTATCGTGCCGTAGGACAGCTCGCCCGCCTTGGCGAGATCGCCATTGCGCTGCGCCTGTTCCAGTTCCAGTCGCGCCTGATCGAGCTGTTCCTTGATCTTGCCTTCGGCGGCGATCTTGTCGCGCTCGTTCTGCCAGCGGGTGGTCAGTTCGCTCGATTGCTGCTCAAGATTGGCCAGTTCCTCGCGCAGATTGACAAGGCGATCCTTGGAAGCCTCGTCGGTTTCCTTGGCCAGCGCCATTTCCTCGATCTTCAGCTGGATGATCCGGCGGTCGAGCTTCTCGATCTCCTCGGGCTTGCTCTCCACTTCCATACGGATGCGGCTGGCGGCCTCGTCCATCAGGTCGATCGCCTTGTCCGGCAGGAAGCGGTTGGTGATGTAGCGGTTGGAAAGCGTCGCCGCCGCCACCAGCGCCGCATCGGTGATGCGCACGCCGTGGTGCAGTTCGTACTTTTCCTTGAGCCCGCGCAGGATCGAGATTGTGTCCTCGACCGTCGGCTCACCCACGAAGACCGGCTGGAAACGCCGCTGCAGAGCCGCATCCTTCTCGACGTACTTCTGGTACTCGTCGAGCGTGGTCGCGCCGATGCAGTGCAGTTCGCCGCGTGCGAGAGCGGGCTTCAGCAGGTTGCCCGCGTCCATCGAACCTTCGGAAGCGCCCGCGCCGATCAGCGTGTGCATCTCATCGATGAACAGGATGATCTGCCCGTCCGCGCCCTTCACTTCGTCGAGCACGGCCTTCAGGCGTTCCTCGAACTCGCCGCGATACTTGGCGCCCGCGATCAGCGAACCCATGTCGAGCGACATCAGGGTCCGGTCCTTCAGGCTGTCCGGCACGTCGCCATTGGCGATGCGCAGGGCCAGCCCCTCGACGATGGCAGTCTTGCCAACGCCGGGATCGCCAATCAGCACCGGGTTGTTCTTGGTGCGGCGGGCGAGGATCTGGATGGTGCGGCGGATTTCCTCGTCGCGCCCGATCACCGGGTCCAGCTTGCCGGCGCGTGCCGCCTCGGTCAGGTCGCGCGCGTACTTGCTCATCGCGTCATAGGCGTTTTCCGCGCCCGCGCTGTCGGCCTTGCGGCCACCGCGCAAGTCGGTGATCGCCGCCTCCAGCGCCTGCGGCGTCAGGTTGGCGGCCTTGAGCGCCTGCCCTGCGGTGGTCGTGGTGGCCAGCGCCAGTGCCAGCAGCATGCGCTCCACCGTGACGAAGCTGTCGCCGGACTTGGTGGCAAGCTGCTCGGCCTGATCGAGCACGCGCACGGCATCGTTGTCGAGCCCGGGCGATGCCTGCGCCCCGCTGCCAGAGACGGCAGGCAGCTTGCCCAGCGCCTTGTCCACTTCCTGCACGGCGAAATCGGGATTGCCGCCCGCACGCTTGATAAGCCCGGCGGCCATGCCCTCGCTGTCTTCCAGCAGAGCCTTTAGGATGTGGTCCGGGCTGATGCGCTGGTGGTTCATGCGGATCGCCACGGTCTGCGCGGCCTGCAGGAACCCCTTGGCCCGGTCGGTGAATTTTTCGAGATTCATGGTCTGAATTGCCTCCTGATCCCGATCATATAGTGTTGCATTATTGCAACACAAGACGTGCAATGATCTTTTCGCGCGTGATGCCGCGCAAGGAAAATCGTTAAATCACAGGTGGCTCACGGGAAGCCGGAGCCGGCCCGCCCCAACATGGGGGTCTGCCGCCAGATTGCCAGCCCCCGATAACCCTGAACCTGCCGACAATTTTGCCTATCCGTATTTCGGCCAACGTCGCCCGGGCGGTGAAGCCGGTGTTTCGCGCGCAAGTGCTTGGCGCAGGCCCGCCCTTTGCCTAGCCTGCGCCGGCAGGACCGGACCCAACGGCCGGGACCAACTGGAAGAGGTATCGACAGTGGCGAAATTCACCCCCCAGCAGGCAGCGGACGTGCTCGCGATCAAGCAGGTGGTCTACGAATGGGGCGACGAGCTGGACATTCACAACGGCCTGGAAATGCGCAAGTCGGACGTGCTGGCGGAGGACGTGGCCTACAACGTGGGCGGCGAATGGCGCGAAGGGCTGAAGGCGGTCGAAACCTTCTACCAGGGCCGTGCCGAGGCGCTGCGCGCCGGTGCCGGGCTGATGACCATGCGCCACATCATCACCAGCTTGCGCGTCTCGTTCGACGATGCGGACAATGCCAAGGTCGGCTACCTGCTGGTGTTCTTCGCCGCGCAGGGTGAGGCGCCGTTCGACAAGTATTGCGACCCGCTGGCGGTGGCCGACGTGAAGATGGAATGCCGCCGCGATCCGGACGGCGAATGGCGCATCACCCGCTTCGATTCGGGGCAGATCTTCCGGCGGGGGTGAGTGTGCAGGGGTGGGTCTAGAGGCGGTTCAGGCTGCCCATCCATCCCACGCACAATGACACTCCGTCGCCCCCGCGAAGGCGGGGGCCCCGCTTCCTTTTGCCACGCCCGCAAAGAAAAGCGGGATCCCCGCCTACGCGGGGATGACGGGTAAGTGGGGCCGGTCTCGCGTTCATACCCATCCCCGACCACTCGCCCACAAACCGCCGCCACCACCAAAACCCACCAAGCGATTGAAACACTGGCGGGCCGCGCCATCCGTGCTAGACCTCTGGCCATGCGAACCGTGACCCGTTCGAGCCTGCTCGCGCTCTCCACCGCCCTGCTCCTTTCCGCCTGCGCCACTGCCCCTGCCGGCACGCCTCCCGCGACAGGCGCGGCCCTGCCGCCAGCGGCCAACACCGCGCCCGCCGCGCCGCAGCCGGCCAGCCCCGCCGCACTCGTGTCGCGTGTGGACATTCCCTACGAGACGTTCGTGCTGCCCAACGGCCTCACCACGATCGTCCACACCGACCGCAAGGCACCGATCGTCGGCGTCACGCTCTATTTCCATGTCGGCTCCCGCAACGAACCCCGCGGCAAGACCGGCTTCGCGCACCTTTACGAACACCTGTTCTTCGGCGGTTCCTCCAACGTGCCGGACTTCGACGTGCCGCTGGACGCCGCCGGCTCCACCTCCAGCAACGGTTCCACGTCCTACGACCGCACCAACTATGTCGAGACGGTGCCCACCGGCGCGCTACCGCTGGCGATGTTCCTGGAAAGCGACCGCATGGGCCACCTGCTGCCCGCCGTCACGCAGGACAAGCTCGATAAGCAGCGCGGCGTCGTCCAGAACGAGAAGCGGCAGGGCGACAACCAGCCCTACGGCCTTGTCGAGTATGCGCTGAACGAGGGGCTGCTGCCCGTCGGCCACCCCTATCGCCACACCACCATCGGTTCGATGGCCGACCTTGACGCGGCAACGCTGACCGATGTGCGCGCATGGTTCACCGACCATTACGGCCCCAACAACGCGGTGCTCGTCCTCTCCGGCGATATCGACGCGGCGACGGCGAAACCGCTGGTCGAAAAGTGGTTCGGCCAGATCCCGCGCGGGCCCGAAGTCGCGCCCGTCACCGCCGGCCCGGTCACCCTGCCCGCGCCGATCCACCGCGAGATCGCCGACCAGGTGCCGCTGACCTACCTCAGTCGCAACTGGACCGGCCCCGGTCTCAACGATCCCGATGCGCCCGCACTGGCCGTCGGCATGGACATCCTGGGCGGCCTTGCCAGTTCCCGGCTCGACAACGAACTGGTCCGCGGCCAGCAGCTTGCCGTGGGCGTCACCGCCAGCGCGCAAGTGGAGGAAAGCATCAGCTTCCTGTCGATGGGCATGCGCGTGAAGCCGGGCGTGGACCGCGCCAAGGCCAATGCCGCCTTCGACCAGGTGCTGGCCGATTACCTGCGGGACGGGCCGAGCGAGGACGAAGTGCGCCGCGCCGTCGTCAGCACCCTGTCGGAAGAGATCGGCGGGCTGGAACGCGTCGGCGGGTTCGAAGGCAAGGGCGCCACATTGGCCGAAGGTCAGGCCTATTCGGGCGACCCGGCCAAGTACAAGCGCGATCTGGCCGCCATGGCCGCGCTGACGCCCGCGCAGATCAAGGCGGCAATGAACAAGTGGCTCTCTCGCCCGGTCTACGCGCTGGACGTGGTGCCCGGCGAACGCACGATGGACGGCGCCAAGCTGGGCGGCTGGGGGGATGAGGACAAGACCCCCGCGCCGAAGCCCGATCCCAAGGCGCCCGCCCCCGCGCTGCCGCCCGCACCGAAAATTTCCGCGCCGCCGGTCGCCCCGGTGGGCGCGCTGGTGTTCCCGGCGATCGAGCGCACCACGCTCTCGAACGGCATCCCCGTGGTGCTCGCGCGCCGCACCGCCGTGCCCAAGCTGGTGCTGACCATGGACTTCGACGCCGGCTATGCCGCCGACGCGCTCGACACGCCGGGCACGCAAGGGCTGATGCTCTCGATGCTCGACCAGGGCACCGCCACTCTCGACGCCACCGGCATTGCCGAGGCGCAGGAACGGCTGGGCGCCAGTATCTCCATCGACGGATCGCTCGATACCTCCAGCGCGTCTTTGACGGCCCTGACCGACAACCTCGGCCCCTCGCTGGACCTGCTGGCCGACGTCGTGCGCCGCCCCGCCTTCGCCCCTTCGGAAGTGGAGCGCGTGAAGGCGCAGGCCGAAGCCGCGCTGGCGCAGACGCAGTCCTCGCCGCCGGCGCTGGCCCGCCGTGCACTGGGTTCCGCGCTCTATGGTAGCCACCCCTACGCACAGCCCAGCGACGGGCTGGGACAGGCCGCCACCCTCGCCGCACTGACGCCCGATGCGCTGAAGGCCGCGCATGACAAGTGGCTGCGGCCGGACCTGGCCCGCATCACCGTGGTCGGCGATGTGACGATGGAGCAGCTCAAGCCGCTGCTGGAACGCGCTTTCGGCGATTGGAAGGCGCCGGCCACCCCCGCCCCCGTCAAGCCGCTCACCGCGCCGATCACCGCCGGCAAGCCGCGCATCGTGCTGATCGACCGACCGCATTCGCCCCAGTCCGTGATCATGGCCGGCCGCATCCTGCCGATCACCGGCCGCACGCCCGATACCGAACCGCTGCAACTGGCCAACGAAGTGCTGGGCGGCGGCTTCCTCTCGCGCCTGAACAAGGACCTGCGTGAGGAAAAAGGCTGGTCCTACGGCGTCTACAGCGGCGTCAGCAAGCCGATCGGTCCCAGCAGCTTCATGCTCTCCGCCCCCGTCCAGTCGGACCGTACCGGCGCCGCGATCAAGGCGATCCTGGCGGACATGGCCGCCTACCCCGCCACCAAGCCGATCACGGACGAGGAATTCCAGCGCGTGACCGATGGCGCCATCCGCCAGCTTCCCAACTTGTTCGAAACCAACGGACAAGTCGCCGGCGCGATCAGCCAGAACGACCGCCTGGGCCGGCCTGAGGACTATTACGTGACGCTGGCAGCCAAGTACCGCGGCATCGGCAAGCCCACCGTGGCCACCGCCGCCACGCAGTTCCTGCGCCCGCAGGGGCTGGTCTTCGTGATCGTGGGTGATCGCAAGGCCGTGGAACCTCAGCTCAAGGGGCTTGGCCTGCCGATCGAATTCCAGCAGGCACCCGCCGCGCAAGAAGGCGCGGAAGGCGAATCGGAATGATGCGCCCGCGCACGGACTCGAACAGGAGAATATGATGTCGCTCGGCGGAACCTACGAATGCTCCACCAAGACCCCGATGGGCCACCAGAAGGGTACACTGACCATCGTGCCGGAAGGTGACACCTTCACCGGCCAGATCACCGGCGATCTGGGCACGATGGAACTGCGCAACGGCACCATCAGCGGCAATACGCTGAGCTGGAAGATGAAGATGACCTCGCCCATGCCGATCGACCTCGACTGCAAGGCGACCGTGGACGGCACCGACCTGACCGGCACGATCAAGGCTGGGTTCTTCGGCACGATGCAGTTGAACGGCACCAAGGTCGGCTGAAATCTGCATGTTTGTGAGGTGGGGTGCGCCCTGCCTCACAAGCGCTGGACCGGCCCGCTCCGGTTCAGACCCAGCCGGTCCGTCCCACAACCTAACAATAATTCGTCATCCCCGCGAAGGCGGGGATCCCGCTTCCTCTTGGCGCGCGCATGGCGAGAATGGAGGAAAGAAAGCGGGCCCCCGCCTTCGCGGGGGCGACGGGAATGGGATGGCGTGCACGATCCGCTCAACGCTGCGCCTGCACAATGCCGCAAGCACCCACCCCCACCCCCTCCCGCAAGCGGGAGGGGAGCGAGACTTGGTGAGCCGCAGGCGAACCTAGTCGCAGCGGGGTGGGCCATGCCGCACCACAAGAAAAAGCCCCGAAAAGCACATTGCTTTCCGGGGCTTTTCTAAGCGATCCGAAACGAAATCAGCCCAGCTTGGCCTTCAGGATCTCGTTCACGACCTGCGGGTTGCCCTTGCCGGCCATAGCCTTCATCGTCTGGCCGACGAAGAAGCCGAACAGCGCAACCTTGCCTTCGCGGTACTGCGCGACCTTGTCGGCATTGGCGGCGAGGATCTCGTCCACCTTGGCCTCGATGGCGCCGGTGTCCGATTCCTGCTTGAGGCCTTCGCGCTCGACGATGACGCCGGCGTTGTCACCGGTCTCGAACATGGTTTCGAGAACCTGCTTGGCGATCGAGCCCGAGATCGTGCCCTTGCCCACCAGCGCCAGCAGTTCCGCCGCCTGCTCATGGCTGATCGGCGAGTCTTCCAGCGACTTGCCCTGCTTGTTGAGCGCGCCGAAGAACTCGGAAATCAGCCAGTTGGCCGCCTGCTTGGCCACTTCGGCGGGCGCCTTGCCCTGTGCCGAAGCGGTTTCGGCCAGCAGCGCCTCGAACCACGCGAAGGTATCGACGTCGGCGGTCAGCACGGCAGCGTTGTAGGCCGAAAGCCCCAGTTCGCCTTCGTAGCGGGCGCGCTTGGCGTCCGGCAGTTCGGGCAGGCTGGCGCGGCAAGCCTCAAGGAAGGCATCGTCCAGTTCCAGCGGCAGCAGGTCCGGATCGGGGAAGTAGCGATAGTCGTGCGCGTCTTCCTTCGAGCGCATCGAACGCGTTGAGCCGGTGCCCGGATCGAACAGGCGGGTTTCCTGCACGATCTTGCCACCGCTCTCCAGCACGTCGACCTGACGGCTCGCCTCGTGCTCGATCGCCTGCATGACGAAGCGCACGGAGTTGACGTTCTTGGTCTCGGTACGGGTGCCCAGTTCCTCGCCGGGGCGACGCACCGAGACGTTGACGTCGGCACGCATCGAACCCTGGTCCATGTTGCCGTCGCACGAGCCGACATAGCGCAGGATCGTGCGCAGCTTCGAAAGGTAGGCGCCGGCCTCTGCGGGCGAGGTCATGTCCGGACGGCTGACGATTTCCATCAGCGCCACGCCGGATCGGTTGAGGTCGACATAGGACATCGTCGGATGCTGGTCGTGCATCAGCTTGCCCGCGTCCTGTTCGACGTGGATGCGCTCGATGCCGATCACCTTGTCGGCCGGGATCCCTGCCTTCTCGTCCGCATCGATGGTCAGCGAGCCCTCACCCACGATCGGGTGGTAGAGCTGGCTGATCTGGTAGCCCTGCGGAAGATCGGCATAGAAGTAGTTCTTGCGGTCGAAGCGCGACCACTTGTTGATCTGCGCCTCGATCGCCATGCCGGTGCGCACGGCCTGACGGATGCATTCGCGGTTCGGAACCGGCAGCATGCCCGGCATGGCCGCGTCGATCAGCGAGACCTGGCTGTTCGGCTCCGCGCCGAAAGCCGTCGCCGAGCCGGAGAACAGCTTGGAGTTCGAGGTGACCTGCGCGTGGACTTCGAGGCCGATCACGACCTCCCAGTCACCGGTCGCGCCCTGGATGCGATACGTGCTCATATTACCACCACTTTTCCGGCTTGGCCGCGAACTGTGCGCGAGCCTCGATGGCGAGACCGGCGTTCAGCACGCCCTGTTCGTCGAAAGCCTTGCCGATGACCTGAAGACCCAGCGGCAGACCTTCACGGTTGAGGCCGGCCGGAACCGACATCGCCGGAAGACCCGCAAGCGAGGCCGGCACCGCGAAGACGTCGTTGAGGTACATCTTCAGCGGATCGTCGACGTTCTCGCCCAGGCCGAAGGCGGCCGAGGGCGCGGTCGGCGCGAGGATCACGTCGCACTGCTCGAAGGCCTTGGCGAAGTCCTGCGCGATCAGCGCGCGGACCTTCTGGGCCTGCGTGTAGTAGGCGTCGTAGAAGCCGGCCGAGAGCACGTAGGTACCGATCAGGATGCGGCGCTTCACCTCGGGGCCGAAACCGGCGGCGCGGGTCGCAGCGTACATGTCCTGAAGGTTGGCACCGTCCGGCAGGTCGCGCAGGCCGTAACGCACACCGTCATAGCGCGCGAGGTTGGACGAGGCTTCGGCAGGCGCGATGATGTAGTAGGTCGGCAGCGCGTACTTCGTGTGCGGCAGCGAGATCTCCACGATCTCCGCGCCCGCATCCTTCAGCCAGGCAATGCCGTCGTCCCACGACTTCGACACGTCTTCGTCCAGGCCATCGACGCGGTATTCCTTCGGAATGCCGACCTTCTTGCCCTTCATGTCGCCGGAAAGCGCGGCTTCCCAGTTCGGTACCGGCAGGTCGAGGCTGGTCGAATCCTTGGCGTCGAAACCGGCCATGGCTTCGAGCATGATCGCGCAGTCCTGCACCGAGCGGGCCATCGGGCCGGCCTGATCCAGCGAGCTGGCGAAAGCGACCACGCCCCAGCGCGAGCAACGGCCGTAGGTCGGCTTGATGCCGGTGGTGCCGGTGAAGGCGGCAGGCTGGCGGATCGAACCGCCGGTATCGGTGCCGGTCGCCGCCGGGCAGAGACGCGCGGCGAGAGCCGACGACGAACCGCCCGAGGAACCGCCTGGCGCGAGGGCGGCGTTGCCACCATCGTTGCGCTTCCACGGCGAGATCACGTTGCCGAAGTAGCTGGTCTCGTTCGACGAGCCCATGGCGAACTGGTCGAGGTTGAGCTTGCCCAGCATGCCCGCGCCAGCATCCCACAGCTTCTGCGAGACGGTCGATTCGTACTGCGGCTTGAAGCCTTCCAGCATGTGGCTGGCGGCAGTGGTCTGCACGTCGAAGGTGGCGAACAGATCCTTCATGCCGATCGGCACGCCGCCCATCTTGCCTAGAGCTTCGCCCTTGGCACGCTTGGCATCGGTGGCCTGTGCGGCTTCGATGGCCTTTTCAGGCGTGGCGATGATGAAGGCGTTCAGCGCTTCCTGCGCGGCGGCGACATTGGCGTTGAACGCCGTAGCCACTTCGACGGCGGAGAAATCGCCGTTCGCAACGCCGTCGCGGATCTGCGCGACGCCAAATTCGGTAAGATCAGTCATTATTCGATCACCTTGGGCACGCCGAAGAAGCCGTGTTCGGCGGCGGGAGCATTGGCCAGAACGGCATCGCGCTTGTTGCCGCCGGTCAGCGGATCGGCATCGATCACGTCATCGCGCAGGCGCAGCGTGTTGGGGATGACGGCGGTCATCGGCTCAACTTGCGAAGTATCGACTTCGCCGAGCTGCTCTACCCAGGCAAGAATGCCGTTGAGTTCGGGGACCATCGCCTCGATTTCAGCCTCGCTCACCTTGATGCGGGCAAGGCTGGCGATCTTCGCAACGGTTGCGGTATCGACCGACATGGCGTTCCTTCAGTTAGACCGGCACCGCGCCGATAAAACGCGCGGACGCCAGAAGTTCTGGCCGGGGCGCTAGCACCCGGCCGGAATTGCTTCAAGCATCGAGCGGCCCACGAAGGGCCGCCGACGTCTTTATTGCTTGGGTTGCTGGGCCTGCGGATCGGCAGGAGCTTCCTGCTGCTGGGCCTGAGCCGCCGCCATCAACTGTTCGTATTCGGCGCGGGTCTTCCAGTCGATCATCTGGACTTCGAAGACGAGGTCCGAATTCGGCGGGATCGGGCCCGAGCCCTCAGCGCCGTAGCCCAGCACCGCCGGGATCGTCAGGCGGTAGGTGCCGCCGCGCTGCATCTGCACCAGGCCATCGGCGAAGCCCGGCACCACATCGGCAACGCCCATCGGCGTCGCTTCCGACTGGTCGAACACGGTGCCGTCCTTGAGCATGCCCTTGTAGGCGATCAGCACGAAATCGTCGCGGCCGGGCATGGCGCCATCACCCTTGGTCACCGTTTCGACAGTGACCTTGGGCGCGGCCGGAGCGGCCGCCGTTGCCGGAGCAACCGGCGCCGCGGCGGGCTTGGCGGCAGCAGCGGCAGCCGGCTTTGCGGCGGCGTGGGCCGCCACCGGCAGTGCGAGCGCCAGCAGCGAAGCCGACGCGATGGAAGCGATCTTCACCGGGCGCGCGATCAGGGCTGAACCGGAGCGCCGGCGGGGCCGCCGGGCATCTCACCTGCGGGACCACCCGGCATCGCCGCACCGGCAGCGCCACCCTGCTGCGCCTGCATCTGCTGCAGTTGCTGGAGGATACGCTGCTGCTGCTCGATCTCCGCACGGCTCTTGAAGTCGATCAGTTCGATCTCGAACTTCAGGTTGCTGTTCGGCGGGATCGGGCCGGCACCCTTGGCGCCGTAGCCGAGCTCAGCCGGAATCTCGACTTCGTACTTGCCGCCGCGCTGCATCTTCACCATCGCCTTGCCGAAGCCGGGGATGACTTCCGCCAGCGCCATCGGGGCGTTCTTCTGCTCGTCGAACACCTTACCGTCGGCCAGCGTGCCCTTGTAGTTGATCAGCACAACGTCATCCATGGTCGGCGATTCGCCCGAACCGGCCTTGATCGTCTCGACATGGACCGCAGGCGGCAGCGAGGCATAGGCGATGCCAGCGGCGGCGAGCGCGATGGCGGCCACGCCGATCCAGATCTTGGCAACGGCGCCCTTGGCAACCGGCTGCAGCGGGACGCGGGTGATCTCTGTCATGGAGCCTTCCTGGTTTTCTTGTGGCGCCGATCGTCTGCATAGGCGCGCGGGGCGCGAATAGGCAAAAGGGCGCGGGATTCGTCCGCGCCCTCATGGATCAGGAAAACGCAACCATCAAGCGATTAAGCCGCGCTGCCGGTTGCCGGATATGCAGGCATGCACAGGCGCGACAGGAGATCGCCGGGCCGAACCTGCAAACACCTGAAACGCAGACAAACGCCTGAAACGCAGGCAAGCGAAAGCGGCCCGCGCCCTCACCCGACATTCCCCCGGCACGGCCGGAAGGGGATCGGGTGGGGGCGCGAGCCGCCCGAGCCAGCCTTAAGGCGCGGGGGCAGTCCCCACGCCTATCGGCAGGTGCTCTTACTTGACGCCGTCGCGCTCGAGACGCTTGCGCTCCAGCTTGCGGGCGCGGCGAACGGCAGCAGCCTTTTCGCGTGCACGCTTCTCGGAGGGCTTCTCGAAGTGACGACGCAGCTTCATCTCGCGGTAAACGCCTTCACGCTGCAGCTTCTTCTTGAGAGCCCGGAGAGCCTGATCAACGTTGTTGTCGCGGACGAGAATCTGCATAAACCGACACACCTCACAAATCGAAAGCACTGTTTCCGCATTCCGACGCGGAAGGTGCCCTGAAAAAATACGAAAATACGCCGAATCCCTTGCGAGGTCGGCTCGAAGTTGGGGGCCGCTAGCACCAACGGGGGTGCAAGGCAAGCAATCTCGGCTCAATCGAGGCCGAAATAGCCGCTTTTCACACAGTCCTCCGCCGGGCGCGGTAGCCCGACGGAGAATGTTCTACACCAATGCGGGCGATCAGGCCAGTTGGTCTACGATCAGGCCGGAAGCCACGGATTCGCTGACGCCAGAGGCCGAATAGGTGCTGCTGGTGCCCGAGGCATCCTTCAGGTTCTGGATGAAGGCCAGGATCGCATCGAGCGCCTGGTCGGTCGAGTCCGTGGAGTCGGTCGAATCGGTGGAAGTCGAATCGTCCGTATCGTCGGTTTCATCGGCCGCGCCCGGCGGCGGCGGCCCCGGAGGCGGACCACCGGCGCCCTTGGGGCCACCCGGACCGCCCATCCCCTCGATACCGCCCATCGCATCCTCGCCGCCGGCCGAAGCCGATGCGTCGGTGGAGGACGATCCCGAAGGACCCTGCGCGAACAACGACTGAAGCGCGCTCGCCTGGTCTTCGGTCAGCGCGCCGGAAGAGACCTGGTCGGAGATCAGCGAATCGATGCGATCCTTCATCTGCGAGGGATCGAGGCGGCTGCCCGAAGTGCTGGAGCTGGAAGAAAGCGAGCTGTCGATCGAATCGAGGGCCGATTCCAGAGCAGTGGCGTCGGTATCGCTGATCGAACCGCTGCTGACGGCGGACGAGATCTTGTCGTCCATGTCCTTGCGGGGATTGAACAGAGCGCTCATGGCGCTCGTTGCGGATGAGACTTGCATAGAATGTCTCCTTGCGGAGTGGGGTCGCACCCGAGGCTCTTTATAGAGAGCGGGAACCGCCAACCGGTCAAAGCGCACACAAGTATCTGCACGGATAGGCATGCGGTTTTGCACCACGATTGGAAATCCGCGCATTCGCGGCTAAGGCGGGCTCCATGCCCCAACCTTCCTTCCTCCTCGCCTCCTGCATGGTGGCGCTGGGCGGCGCGGTCGGCTCATGGCTGCGCTTCGTCGTAGCCTATGCCTGGACTGCCCTGCTTGGCCCCGCCCGCGCGCTGGCGTTTCCTTATGGCACATTGACCGTCAATGTCGTCGGCAGCCTTGTCATGGGCTTGCTGGCCGGCTGGTTGGGCCGTATGGCGCCCGGCGGAGAAAACGTCCGACTGCTGGTCGGCGTGGGCGTGCTGGGTGGCTTCACGACCTTTTCCTCCTTCAGTCTCGACACTATCGCGCTGGCCGAGCGCGGACAGCCGGGCCTTGCGGCATTCTACGTCGCCATTTCGCTGGCAGCAGGCTTCGCCGCGCTGTTCCTCGGCCTTATTATGATGAGGAGCGCCGCATGAGCCGCGCCGACAATTCCCCCCCTTCCAACTCCGACACCGTTCGCCAGTTCACCGTCGGTCATGACGACGATGGCGTGCGGCTGGACCGCTGGTTCAAGCGCCACCTGCCGCAAGTGGGCTTCGCGATGGTCTCGCGCTGGGCGCGCACCGGCCAGCTGCGCGTCGATGGCAAGCGCGCCGATGTCGACACCCGCCTGGCAGCGGGCCAGATCCTGCGCGTGCCGCCGGGCGGCGAGCCCAAGCCCGGCCTTGGCGCCTCGCGCCCGCGCCGCGAACTGACCGAGGAAGAGATCGAGCGTGCCGACGCCATGGTGCTGACGCAGGACCGTGCCGCGATCGTGCTTAACAAGCCGCCGGGCCTCGCCACCCAGGGCGGTTCGGGCATGAAGGAGCATGTCGACGGCCTGCTCGACGCCTATGCGGACAAGGGCCCGCGCCCGCGTCTGGTCCATCGTCTCGACAAGGACACCTCGGGCGTGCTGCTCGTCGCCCGCACGCCGGGCAGCGCGGCGTTCTTCTCCAAGCGCTTTTCGGGGCGCACGGCCAAGAAGATCTATTGGGCGCTGGTCGTCGGCGTGCCCAGCATCAACGATGGCATGATCGAACTGCCGATCGCCAAGCAGCCGGGCACCGGCGGCGAGAAGATGCATGTGGACGAGAAGGAAGGCCAGACGGCGAAGACGCGCTACCGCGTGCTGGACCGTGCCGGCAACCGCGCCGCATGGGTGGAATTGCACCCGCTGACCGGCCGCACCCACCAGCTGCGCGTGCACATGGCGGCGATCGGCCACCCGATCGTGGGTGACGGCAAGTACGGCGGGCAGGAAGCGTTCCTGTCCGGCACGATCAGCCGCAAGATGCACCTCCACGCGCGCCGCCTGATCATCGAGCATCCGGACGGCGCCCCGCTGGACGTGACTGCCCCCCTGCCCGAGCATTTCGCCAATTCGATGGAATCGCTCGGCTTCGACGAGGCGGACGGCGCGGAACTGCCCGAAGGCGCGCCGGAGTTCACCAAGGACGACGAAAAGCGCGCCGCCAAGGCCTACGCCAAGCAGTACCGCAAGGAACGCCGCGGCGAGCGCCGCTCGCGCCGTGACGGTGGTTCGGAACGCCCCGGATCGCGCGGGAAGCCTTCGGGCAAGGCTGCCAGTAAACCGGGCGCAGCGAAGGCCGGGCCGCGCAAGGCTGCGGGCAAGCCCGCCCCCGGTAGACCTGCTGCCGGCAAGCCCGCCGGCGTCCGCAAGCCGTCCGGGCCGCGCAAGCCCAATGGCACTGGCCCTGGCACTGGCGGCGGCAGGCCTGCCGGTCGCCCCGCCGGTGGCGGCGCACCGCGCGGCAAGCGCTGATGCATCCCAACGCGCAGTTCCGTCCGGCCGATCGTATGATGGCCGAGGCGCTGGTGGAGGAGGTCGGCTTCGGCATGATCTTCGCCGCCACGCCGGACGGGCCGCGCGTTGCCCACACGCCGCTGCTGTGGACGGGTGACGGCGCCGTGCAGTTCCATCTGGCGCGCGGAAACGCCCTCACCCGCCATATCGCCGATGCCACGGTGCTGGCGGTGGTGAACGGGCCGGACGCCTATGTCTCGCCCCGCTGGTATGCGGACAGCGAGCAAGTGCCGACGTGGAATTACGTCAGCGTCGAGATGGAAGGCCGCGTGCGCCGGATGGATGACGAGGGGCTGATGGGCCTTCTCGAAGCCCTCTCCGCCCGTAACGAGGCTCGGATTGCCGAGGGAAAGGTGTGGACGATGGACAAAGTCTCGCCCGGCTACCTTGCCAAGCTGAAGGCCGCGATCGTCGGCTTCGAACTGGAAGTGCAGGCATGGCGCCCCACCTTCAAGCTATCCCAGAACAAGCCCGCCGACGAGCGTGAGCGGGTGGCGCTGGGGCTGGAGGCCGAAGGGTCGCGCGCCATCGCCCAATTGATGCGAGATTTGGTCGGATGAAACTGGCGGTATTCGATTGCGACGGCACCCTCGTCGACGGGCAGGCCCCGATCTGCGAGGCGATGGAGGCGACGTTCGCGCAGTTCGACCTTCCCGCCCCCTCACGCGGGCTGATCCGCCGTGCGGTCGGCCTCTCTCTGCCACAGGCGATGCGCCAGTTGCTGCCCGACAGCGACGAGGCGCAGCAGCACGCCATGGCCGATGCCTACAAGGCCGCGTTCCGGCAGGCCCGCACCGAGGGCCGCGTCTCGCAGCCGCTGTTCCCGGACATTGCCGAAGTGCTGCACGCCCTGCGCGATGCCGGCTGGACGCTGGCCGTCGCCACCGGCATGTCCGATCGCGGGCTGTCCTTCTGCCTTGAGAGCAATGCGATCAAGGACCTGTTCGTCTCGCTCCAGACGGCGGACCGCCACCCCTCCAAGCCGCACCCGGCGATGCTGGAGGAGGCGATGATGGATGCCGGCGCACAGCCCAGCGAAACGGTGATGATCGGCGATACCGTCTACGACATGCACATGGCCGGCAATGCCGCCACGCGCGGCGTCGGCGTGGACTGGGGCTATCATCACCCGACCGAACTGCTGGCCGCCGGGGCCGAAAAAGTCGTCGAGACGCCACGCGAACTGCTGGAGCACCTGCTGTCATGAGCACCAATCGAACGGCCGACCAAACGGCGAAGGACCCGGCGCGCAACCGCTGGATCACCATCCAGCTCGTGCGTATTTTCGGCGTCGCCTGTGTCGTCGCCGGCCTGGCGATCGGTTCGAACAAGCTGCAATGGCCGCTCTGGCTGGGCTACCTGCTCATCGCCAACGGCATGATCGACGTCTTCGTCATCCCCCGCCTGCTCGCGCGCAAGTGGCGCAGCCGCAACTGACCGGAATTCGACACGTGAAGCGTTTCTACAAGGAAGTGACCGTCGCCGAAGCGGACAATGGCTGGCGCGTGCTGCTGGACGGGCGGGGCATCAAGACCGCCGGCGGCCGTGCGCAAGAGGTTCCCACCCAGGCGCTGGCGCAGGCATTGGCCGCCGAATGGGCTGCGCAGGGCGAAAAGATCGATCCGCAGACTTTCCCGCTGCGCGACCTGGCCGATTTCGCGGTGGACGCCATCGGTGCCGACCCGGCGCTCGCCCTGCGCGAGATCCTGCCTTATGCCGAGACGGACACGCTGTCCTACCGCGCCGATCCCGAGGATGCGCTGTACCAGCGCCAGCTTGCGGTGTGGGAGCCGCTGCTGACTGCCGCAGAAGCCAAGCATGGCGTGCAGTTCCCGCGCGTCTCCGGCATTCTCCACAAGCCCCTGCCGGCCGAGACGCTAGCGCATCTCCAAGCCGTGCTGGCGGCCGAGGACGCCTTCACCCTCGCTGCGCTGCGGATGCTGGCGAGCCTTGCCGCCTCGCTGGTAATCGCCCTTGCCGCGATCGAGCCCGACGCCGATGCGGAAGCGCTGTGGAAGGCCGCCAATCTGGAGGAAGACTGGCAGGTCGAACTCTGGGGCGAGGACTGGGAAGCCGCCGAACGCCGCGCCACCCGTTTCACCGCCTTCCAGCTGGCGATGGACTTCGCCCGCCTGTCGCGGGCCCACTGAAAGCCACTCACCACGGAAAAGGCCCGCCCCGGAAGAGCCGGAGCGGGCCACATCGCGCAGACGGGGCAGGGTCGCACGCCCCGTCCGTCAGCGACGGTACGTCAGTCGATCAGAACTTGATGCCGACACCCGCAACCACCTGGTGGCGCGACACGCCGTACTGATAGTTCGAATAGCGGTATTCGACCTTGCCAAACAGATTGTGGCCCAGTTCCTGCTCCAATCCAGCGCCGAGGCGGAAGCCGTCGAGGTTGGTGCCGTCCTTGTAGCCAACGATGCCGTTGCCGGTGTCCATCTCTTCCGATTCACGGACGCGGCCGTTGGTGTATCCACCCAGCACATAGAGCTTGGTCTTTTCACCAACACTGGTGCCAAGGCGAACGACGGCGGCAAGATCGCGGCCGGAATTCACGCAATACCGGTATCCGATGGTCGCCATCGAGCCGTAGCATTTCTTGGTCGTGCTGTCCGAAGCAGTAGCCTCAATGCCTGCGAACATAGAGTTACCCAGTTCTATGTCGTAACCCGCAGCCACGCCATAGGCGAAGCCCTGAGACGCCTCGCCGCCGATCGACGCGCTGTCCAAACCGCCATCGACTTCGACATAAGCCCGCGCATTGGCGGCAGCAGGCATGGCGAACAGCGCGGCCGCAGCGGCCGCGAGGGTGATCTTCTTCATGGTAAATCGCACCTGTAATCACTCCCGCCCCCCTGGCGTGGAGTGGGGGCCGAATACAGGGCACCTGTCATGTTGCAACCGGGCAAGACGCGTAAAAGTCTTGCCCGTCATCCAAACGTTGCAATCTTGTCACACGAAAACAATTGGGATTGACCGCCCAGCCCGCAGAAATCCTTGAGCAACAATTGAAACCCGAAAATCGGGCCTCACCCTGTCAAATGCAATCGACTGGACTACAGAAAATTCACTGGAACGCTGATCAGTGCAAGAAATGGTGACAATTATTGTTACCGTTCCTTACATAGCCACGATCAAGTCGTTTCAGGAACCCTTGATCCAGTCGGCCGCCTGCTTGGCCACGTCGTTGGCGGCGCGGTTCAGCGCCGGCGCCACGGCCGCGGCATCGGGCTTTACGTCGGGTACGGCAGCTTCGAAGCGGCGGGAAGTGATCGGGCCATTGCGCTCGGACCGGGTGACGTCGAGGCGGACGATCACCGAACGCGTCGGCACGTCATAGCCCATCGCCAGCAGGCGTCCGCCGATCTGGACCTGACCGCGCCCTTCGAAGTCCAGGCCTTCCACCACCAGCCGGCCGCTGCGCGCGCGCAGCGTCTCTGCAAGCAGCGTGCGCATCTGGCGTGCGGGCTTCTCCGTCCAGAACGCGTCCTTCAGGTAGGACAGGCTGGAGGCGTCGATCTTCACCGGCACGCGGGGCGTATCCAGGCTGCGGTCGGATTCGGGATCGAGCACGACGATCGCTTCGGACAGTTGGCCGGTGGTCTGCGAACCTGCAGGTGCGCTCTCGTCCGGCGTCAGGCGGATCAGTTGCGCGGGCGGCTTGGCGGCCAGGCTGATGCAGCCGGGCAGCGCAAGGCAGGCCGCAACCGCCAGAACGCTGCCGAGAACATGGCGGGCGCCAGGCTTACGGGCGCTGCTCTTCGCGGTTCGCATCTCAGTTCGCATCCTTGGCCCCATCATGGCTTGTAAGTGGGCAGCTTCTGCCCCTTGAGCAGCGCGCCGGCGCCCTGTTCGTCGATCTTTTCCGTCACTGCGCGCAAGGCGCGGCTGGTTGCCTGCAAGTCGCGGATCGCGGCTTCGGCTGCGGGCAGGGTCTGATCGGACACCTTGTCGAAAGCCGGCTGCGCGTGTTGCAGCGTCTGGTCCAGCGTATCCATCGACTTCTGCGCCGATGCCAGCGTCTTGCGCAGCTGTTCGGCCAGCGAGTTGCCCTGATCGCCCAGCAGATTGTCCGCCTTGCCGGCCACGCCTTCGAACGCCGCCAGAGTCCTGGTCGCCTGATCCAGCGTGCCCTGAAGCTGCGTCAGCGTCTTGCGCACTTCCGGCGTAGCGGCGGAAAGATCGTGCGTCATCTTGTCGGTATTCTTGAGAATGCCGGTGATCGATCGGCGATTGTCTTCGGACAGCAGCAGGTTCAGATTCTCGGTCAGCGTCGCCAATCGCTCCAGCAACAGCGGTGCGTTGGACAGGATTTCGCCCAGGCCGCCCCGCTTGGTCGGGATCACCGGCACGCCTTCCGGCCCCGGTTCCATCAGCAGCGGCGCGCCTTTGACGGCGCCTTCAAGCTGAATGTCCGACACGCCGGTGAAGCTGCCCTGAATCGTCGCCGTGGTGCCCACCGTAACCGGAACGTCGGAATTGACGCTGATGCGCACGCGCACGAAGCTGGGATCCTGCGGCCAAAGCTCGATCTGCTTGATCTGCCCGACCGGAACGCCCGCGTAATCGACGCCGGAGCCCTTCGCGAGCCCGTCCACGGACTGCTTGAAGAAGATGTCGAATTCGTTGCGCGCGCCTTCGTTCAGGCGGGCAATCCAGATGATGAACGCCGCAAGCGCCGCCAGCAGCACCAGCGTGACCGCTCCGACCCAGACGTGATTGGCCCGTGTTTCCATACTCTGGTGCCCTATGCCTCCGGCTCGTCCGAATTGTTGCCGGAGCCTGAATTGTTACCGGATCCGGAACCGTCCTCCGCCGCGCCGAAAAACGCGTTCGCGGGGTCGTTCTTGTCCGAAGTCGTATCCGAAATCTCGTCCTTGGCGCTCAACGCCGCACGGCCGCGCGGGCCGTTGAAGTATTCCTGTATCCACGGATGGTCGAGCGCCAGAAGCTCCGGAATAGTGCCCACCGCAATCACCTTCTTGTCCGCCAGCACGGCCACGCGGTCGCAGATGGCGTGCAGCGTATCCAGGTCATGGGTGATCAGGAATACGGTGAGGCCCAGCGTCTCCTTCAGCCCGCGCGTCAGCCGGTCGAAAGCGGCGGCGCCGATCGGGTCGAGGCCGGCGGTCGGCTCGTCCAGGAACAGCAGTTCGGGATCGAGCGCCAGCGCACGGGCAAGCCCGGCGCGCTTGCGCATGCCGCCCGAAAGCTCGTTGGGATACTTGTAAGCCGCCTCTTCCGACAGGCCGGCAAGGCGCACCTTGAAGCGCGCGATATCGGCGCGCAGTTCATCGCCGATCTCAGGGAAGAACTGCTTCAGCGGCACTTCCACATTCTCACCCACCGTCAGCGTGGAGAACAGCGCACCGCCCTGGAACAGCACGCCCCAGCGCGAGCGCAGGTCGATGCCCTCCTCGTCCGTGGAGTCCTCCATATGGTGGCCGAGCACGGTGATATCGCCCGATTCCGGCTGCTGCAGCCCGATGATGGAACGCATCAGCACCGACTTGCCGGTACCCGATCCGCCGACGACGCCCAGAATCTCTCCCTTGCGAACCTTGAGCGAGAGGTTGTCGTGCACCACGAAGCCATCGAAGGCATTGGTCAGCCCTTCGACGACGATCGGATAGTCGTCCTGCGCCGGGGAGCGCCCTGCTTCGGCCCCGGCCTGGGTGTCGGTGGCGAGTTCGGTCATTTCCAGCCGATCTTGGTGAAAAAGATCGCGAAGAAAGCATCCAGCACGATCACCGTGAAGATCGCGGTCACCACTGCCTGCGTGGTGCGCTGGCCCACTTCCTCGGCATTGGAGGTGACCTGCATGCCCTGATAGCAGCCCGCCAGCGCCACGATCAGCGCGAAGACCGGCGCCTTCAGCAGGCCCACCCAGATATCGGTAACCGGCACCACTTCCTGCGTACGCTGGAGGAAGGTCCAGAACGGAATGTCGAGCGCGAAGTTGGCGATGAAGGCACCGCCGATGATCGCCAGCACGGTGGAATAGAAGCCCAAGAGCGGCATCATCAGCATCGCCGCCAGCACGCGCGGCACCACCAGCGCCTGCATCGGCGAGACGCCGATCGTGCGCATGGCGTCCACTTCCTCGGTCAGCTTCATCGTGCCGATCTGCGCGGCGAAGGCGGATCCCGAGCGGCCGGCGACCATGATCGCAGTCATCAGGATGCCCAGTTCGCGCATGGCAAGGCGGCCGGTAAGGTTGATCGTGTAGATTTCCGCGCCGAACTGCGCCAGCTGCACCGCGCCCTGCTGGGCGATGACGATGCCGATCAGGAAGCTCATCAGCCCGATGATCCACAGCGAGTTGATGCCCACATGCTGCATGTGGAAGACCAGCGCCGTGCCGCGCAGCCGCGACGGGTGACGGATCGCCACGCCCAGCGCCAGGATCAGTTCGCCCAGGAAGCCGACGGCTTTGACCAGACCCTTGCCCCAGGCAACGATCACGTCCCCGAATTCGCCGACCGTCCGCAGCAGCAGGCCGGCCTGCGGCTCCGCCTTCGATTCGTCCTTGGGAAGACGGCCGATCGCGGCGAACAGGCGCTTGGCCGCCTCGCTCTGGCCGGCGATCTCCAGCCCGTGCTCTTCGGCGAAACGCTTGACCAGCCAGGCGCCGGTGGTGTCGATATCGGTCACGCCGGACATGTCGATCCGGTGCACCGGACCGCCGCATTCCGCCATCTTGGCGTCCAGATTGCCCAGCGAATGCACGCAAAGCGGCCCCGCCAGCGCCACCGTGCGGACGCCATCGTTGTCGCTTCCCGACAGAGTGAATTCAGCCCATTCCCGCATGTGCGCTCGTATTGGGGGAAAATGCCTGTACCGGCAAGGGGTTCCCCGGCTGCGACAGATTGTTGATTTTGCAATTAGGACGACCTCACGGTCGGGCAAAACGGGCATCCGCCCGCTTTGAGCGGCACCAGCCCACTCCCCCACCCGACCTCCCACAGCAGTGTATCCTGGATGGGAGGTCGGGTGGGGGAGTGGGCTGGTGCCGCAAGCCTTCGACGGATGTCGAAGGCGTACCCGACAAAGGACTCCCCGTACTTGCGCGCGGGTGCCTCTACTGGCAAAGCCCCGCCCCATGACCGACACTCCAGAAACCGCGCCCGAAGGCACCCTCGAAACTGGGCTCGACAAGACCTTCGACCCCGCCCAGATCGAGGCGAAGTGGTACCAGCACTGGGAAGGCGAAGGGCTGTTCCGCCCCGAGCGTCCTGACGCGCAGCCGTTCACCATCGTGAACCCGCCGCCGAACGTCACCGGATCGCTCCACATCGGCCACGCGCTGGACAATACGCTGCAGGACATCGTGATCCGTCACGAGCGTCTGAAGGGCAAGGACGCGCTCTGGGTGGTCGGCACCGACCATGCCGGCATCGCCACGCAGATGGTGGTCGAGCGCCAGATGGAAGCGAAGCAGGACAAGCGCGCGAATTACACCCGCGAAGCTTTCATCGAGAAGGTCTGGGAGTGGAAGGCCGAATCCGGCGGCACCATCACCGGCCAGCTGCGCCGCCTGGGCTGCTCGATGGACTGGAGCCGCGAGCAGTTCACGATGGACCCGCACTTCACCAAGGCCGTGGTCAAGGTCTTCGTGGATCTGCACAAGCAGGGCCTGATCTATCGCGACAAGCGCCTGGTGAACTGGGATCCGAAGTTCCGCACCGCCATTTCCGACCTTGAGGTCGAAACGCGCGAGACCAACGGCCACTTCTGGCACATCAAGTATCCGCTTTCGGACGGTTCGGGCCACATCCACGTCGCCACCACCCGCCCCGAAACGATGCTGGCCGACATGGCCGTCGCGGTGAACCCGGAGGACGAGCGCTACAAGGAACTGCTGGCGCGCGGCGCCACCGTCACCCTGCCGCTCACCGGCCGCGAGATTCCCATCGTCGCGGACGAGCATGCCGATCCCGAACTGGGCTCCGGCGCGGTGAAGATCACGCCCGGCCATGACTTCAACGACTTCGAGGTTGGCAAGCGTGCGGGCTTCAAGGCCGCCGACATGCTCAACATGCTCGATGCCGATGCCAAGGTCTGCCAGACGCAGGACGGCCTTGTCCCCGCGCAGTTCATCGGCATGGACCGGTTCGAGGCGCGCAAGGCGATCGTCGCATTCCTGGAAGACGACGGCCTGCTCGAAAAGGTCGAGGATCGCGTGATCCAGACCCCGTTCGGCGACCGCAGCGGCGTCGTCATCGAACCCTGGCTGACCGACCAGTGGTACGTCGATGCGCAGACGCTTGCCGGCCCGCCGATGGAAGCCGTCCGCTCCGGCGCGATCGAGATCGTCCCGAAGACCTGGGAGAAGACCTTCTTCAACTGGATGGAAAACATCCAGCCCTGGTGCGTGTCCCGCCAGCTCTGGTGGGGCCACCGCATCCCGGCGTGGTATTCGGAAGACGGCGAAATCTTCGTCGCCGAAACCGAGGAAGAGGCGCAGGCGCAGGCCGGCAACAAGAAGCTGACCCGCGACAACGACGTGCTGGACACCTGGTTCTCCTCCGCGCTCTGGCCTTTCGCCACGCTCGGCTGGCCTGATGAAGACGCGCCGCTGCTGAAGAAGCACTATCCGAACGACCTGCTCGTCTCCGGCTTCGACATCCTGTTCTTCTGGGATGCGCGCATGGCGATGCAGGGCATTCACTTCATGAAGGAAGTGCCGTGGAAGCGGCTCTACCTCCACGGCCTCGTCCGCGCCGCCGATGGCCAGAAGATGTCGAAGTCCAAGGGCAACGTGGTCGATCCGCTGGGCCTGATCGACAAGTACGGCGCCGACGCGCTGCGCTTCTTCATGGCCGCCATGGAAAGCCAGGGCCGCGACGTGAAGATGGATGAAAAGCGCGTCGAAGGTTACCGCAACTTCGCCACGAAGCTGTGGAACGCCGCGCGCTTCTGCCAGTCCAATGGCATCGTCGCCAGCACTTCGGTCAAGGCTCCGGAAGCGACCACCGCAGTCAACAAGTGGATCATCGGCGAAGTCGTCGAGACCGTCGCCCTGCTCGACAAGGCCATGGCCGACTTGCGCTTCGACGCGGCCGCCAATGCGATCTACCACTTCGTCTGGAACCAGTTCTGCGACTGGTACATCGAACTGATCAAGGGCAGCTTCGATGACGAGACTAAGGCCGTCGCCGGCTGGGTGCTCGACCAAATCCTGGTCATGCTCCACCCCTTCATGCCCTTCGTTACCGAAGAGCTGTGGAGCAAGATGGGCACGCGCGATCAGGACCTGATCGTCGCCGCATGGCCCGCACCGGACGCTGCAGTGGATGCCGAGGCGAAGGCCGAAGTCGAATGGCTGATCGCGCTGATCGGCAACCTTCGCGGCGCCAAGTCCGAACTCGGCATCGCACCGGGTGCGCGCCTCACTGCCTATGTCGCCGATCCTTCGGACGCCACCCGCGCGGTGATCGGCCGCAACGGCACCGCGATCGACCGTCTGGCGCGTCTGGATGCGATCCACTTCGAGGCAGCTCCGGCCGGTGCCGCCATGCAAGTGGGCGCGGGCGACGCGACCTTGGCGATCCCGCTGGAAGGCGTGATCGACATTGCTGCCGAGAAGGCCCGTCTGGAAAAGGCCATGGCCGCTTCGGTCAAGGAACGGGACTCGCTCGATAAGCGCCTGGGCAACCCGGCCTTCGTCGAGAAGGCCAAGCCGGAAGCTATCGACAAGGCCCGCGCCGACCACGCGCACCACTCTGCCGAGGCGGAGCGTCTGGCGGCAGCGCTGGCGCGACTGGGCTGACCCCGACAGGTCGCGCAAGGCCCACCCCCAACCCCTCCCGCCTGCGGGAGGGGAGTAACAGCGCCGCGATGACGCGGCTGCGCAAGCGAGCCCTCCCGCAGGCGGGAGGGCCGCGAGACTTGGCAGCTCGCCTGCCTAGTCGCAGCGGGGTGGGCTTGCGCGACGCCCACAAACGGCCGATTTCGTTTTCCTACCCCACGCGCCTCTGACACATTTCCGCGCGTGACCGCCCTGCTCTCTCCCCCCGAAACCGGCCGCAAGGTGACACCTCCGACACAAGGTGACACTTTTTCCTCTGGACCGTGTAAACTGTGTCAACCGCCCGCCCCGAAACCGTAAACTTGCATTCGAGATTTCCCGTGACGCTTGCGCTTGCCACCACCACCCCCGGCGAACCCGAAATCTTCGCCTCGCTTCAGGGCGAAGGCCCCAGCATGGGGCGGCCGAGCACATTCGTGCGGCTGTCGCGCTGCAATCTCGCCTGCCAGTGGTGCGATACGGCCTACACATGGCGCTTCACCGGCGACAATCGCTTCCACCGCGACGATCTGGCTTTCGAGCGCAAGGCCAACCAGGTCATGGCCGAAGAGGCCGAGGTAGCGCAGATGGTGGCGGACCTGCCGCCCGACCGCCTGGTCATCACCGGCGGCGAACCGCTGCTTCAGGGCCCGCAACTGGCACGGATGCTGGCGGCGCTCGACGAGGCGCGGCCGGGCATGCATGTGGAGATCGAGACCAACGGATCGGTCGCCCCGCACGCCGCGCTCGATGCGCGGGTGCAGCAGTACAATGTCAGCCCGAAGCTGGCGCACAGCGGCAATCCGGCGGAACTGGCGCTTGTGCCGGAGCGGCTTGCCGCATGGGCGGCGGATCCGCGCGCCTTCTTCAAGTTCGTGGTGGCGGAACCGGCCGACGTGGAAGAGGTGGAAGCGCTTAGGGAGACTTACGCGATCCCGCTCGAACGGCTATTCCTGATGCCCGAAGGACGCTCCAGCGATGTCATCCGGCAGCGCTCGGGTTGGCTATCGGATTTATGCATGCGCGAAGGCTATCGCTTCACGGACCGCCTGCACATCCACATCTGGGGCGATACGCGGGGAACTTGAGGGGTACATGAACGAAGCATCGCCGATTCCCGCCGGGGAAACCGAGCCGGGGGAACCTGAAACGCCAGCGCAGCAGCAGCGCATGAAGGGCGACCTCACACAGGGGCCGATCCTGAAGACGCTGCTGGTGTTCTCGATCCCGATGCTGATCTCGAACGTCCTCCAGACGCTCAACGGATCGGTCAATGCGATCTGGGTCGGCCGGCTGCTGGGCGAAAGCGCGCTGGCGGCAACGGCCAATGCCAACATCATCATGTTCCTGCTGATCGCGCTGGTCTTCGGCTTCGGCATGGCGACCACGGTGCGCGTGGGCCAGCATTTCGGCGCACGCGACATCGACGCGGCGCGCAAGACGTTCGGTTCAGGCGTCGGCTTCTGCACGATGCTGGCGATCGGCTGCGGGCTCGCCGGCTGGTTTGGGGCGGACTCCCTGCTCCACGCGCTGGGCACGCCGGGCGCCAGCCGGATCGAGGCGCTGGCCTATCTGCGCGTGATCTTCGTGACGCTGCCGCTGGGCTCGCTCTCGCTGATGGTGTCGATGGGCATGCGCGGCGCGGGCGATTCCAAGACGCCGCTCTACGCGATGATCCTGACCGTGGCGCTGGACGTGATTCTGAACCCGCTGCTGATCATCGGCCCCGGGCCCCTGCCCTCGCTGGGCATTGCCGGATCGGCGGCGGCAACGGCCTTCGCGAACTTCGCCGGCCTCGTGTTCCAGCTCTGGACGATCTACCGCAAGGACCTGCCGATGCGCCTGCGCGGCGCGGAGCTGGGCTACCTGATCCCGCGCGGCAGCGAGCTGCAATATGTGATCCTGAAGGGTCTGCCGATGGGCGCGCAGATGCTGCTGGTGTCCTCCGCCGGGCTCATCATGGTCGGCCTCGTCAACCGAGAGGGGCTGGATTCGGCGGCGGCCTACGGCGCATCGCTGCAGCTGTGGAACTACCTCCAGATGCCGGCGATGGCGATCGGCTCGGCCGTAAGCGCGATGGTCGCGCAGTCGCTGGGGGCGCACGATCACAGCCGCGTGGGCAAGGTGACCGAAATCGGCCTTGCCACCAACCTTGCCATCTCGCTGCTGATGGCCGCGCTGATCGTGGTGTTCGACCATCCGCTGCTGGCGCTGTTCCTGGGCGGAGACAGCCCGGCCATGCCGATCGCGCGGCATATCCAGCTGGTCTGCACGGCATCGTTCGTGATCATGTCGATCACGATGATCCTCACCGGCACTCTGCGCGCCTATGGCGCGGTGGTCGCACCGCTGATCATCATGTTCCTGGGGCTCTATCCGGGGCGCCTGGGCTTCTACTACCTCGCCTATCCGGTGATCGGCAGCGAAGCGCTGTGGTGGGCCTACCCGGTGGGATCGACGCTGACGGTGCTGCTGACCCTGGCCTATTACCGCTGGGGCAAGTGGCGGCGGGCGTTCGATCTGTAAGCGCCTCCTCTCCCCCTCACGGGGGAGGATAAACGACCGAATTACCGCCCCTGCGCGCGCCAGCGCTGGACCGTGCGCAGGACGGCCTCTTCCTCTCCGCCAGAGCTGTTCCACAGTTCGGTGAACGAAGGGTCCGCCGATGCCGGGCGCTTGTAATCCTCAAGCTCGTCGAACGAGACACGGATGGGGATGGTAACGCCCTCCCCGCAGATGATGCATTCGCGATTGCGCAGCGCCGGGATGGAATCGAGGAAGCCGCGCGCGCCTTCGGGCATCGCCGCGCGGACGAAGGCCTGGTCGCGGTCGTTGTTGAGGCGCATCGAGATGATCGTGCCGCACTGCGACAGCACGCCTTCGGCAAGGTCGGACGGGCGCTGGGTGATCAGGCCCAGCGAGATGCCGTACTTGCGGCCTTCCTTGGCGATGCGCGAAAGAATGCGCCCGACCGAGGATCCGTCGGCGTTCTTCTCGCTCGGCACGTAGCGGTGAGCCTCCTCACAGACGAGCAGGATCGGCCGGGTCTTCTCCTCGCGCCCCCAGATCGCGTAGTCGAAGACCATGCGGCTGAGCACGGCGACAACGGTGCTGGTGATGTCCGAAGGCACGCCGGACACGTCGATGATCGAAATCGGGCGGCCGTTGGAAGGCAGGCGGAAGATCTTGGAGATGAACTCCGCCATCGTGTCGCCCACCAGCATGCCCGAGAACATGAACTGGTAGCGCGGATCGCCCTTCAACTCGTCCAGCTTGTTCTTGATCCGCATGTACGGCGCACTGGAATGCCCCTTGTCCAGCTTGCCCATGTGATTGTTCAGGATGTTGGACAAGTCGGAAAGCAGATAGGGGATCGGCGAATCCACGGTGATCTTGCCAAGCTGCTCGGCCAGACGGTTCTTGGATCGCGCCTCCAGCAGGCACTTGCCCAGGATCTCGCTGTCGAGCTGGCGATCGTCCCCGCGCGAGGACAGCAGGATCTCGCAATGCTCCTCGAAGTTCATCAGCCAGTACGGCATCTGAAGGTTCGAAACGTCAAGGATCACGCCGGTATTGCGGAAGGCCGAGGCATACTCGCCGTGCGGGTCGATCATGATGATGTGGCCGGCCGGCGCATGCTCGCAGATGCGGTGCAGGATCAGCGCGGCGCTGGTCGACTTGCCTGTGCCGGTGGAGCCAAGCAGGGCAAAGTGCTTGCCCAGCAGCGCGTCGATGTAGAGCCCGGCGCGAATGTCCTTGGTGGGATAGACGTTGCCGATCTGGATCGCGCTGCGCCCGTCGCTGGCATAGATCTGGCGCAAGTCGTCAGTCGTCGCCGGATAGACCAGCGCGCCTGGCGACGGATAGAACGTGACGCCGCGCCGAAAGCCGTGGATGCGCCCGGTAAGCCGCTCCTCACTGCCTTCGCCCAGGAAGTCCGCCTCGGCAACGATGCCGCCGGGGGTCTTGCTGTCGCTCTTCTGGTTGCGGATGCTGGCAAGCAGCCAGCCGTTGCCGACGCGGATCTTCACCTGGCTGCCGACCTGCCCCGACTGCGCGACAGAGGGATCGCCATCCTTCATCACTTCGCCAAGGCGGTTGATGTCGAGCGCGATGCGCGTACCGGCGCCCGAAATCTCCAGGATCACGCCGATCGGTTCGCGCCCGGTGTCGAGGCGCGGCGCGGCATGTCTGGGGGGCGCCGAATGGGCGTGCGCGGGATGAGCCTGGGCAGGATGCGGCTGGGCTGGATGGGATGGCGCGGCATGAGCCGTGGGCTGATCGGCCTGCGGCGCGCGCGAGGGATCGAAACCCTCCATCTGCATCTGGTTCATTCTGCCCCTCAAGTGAAACTGGCCCAGTAAAACTGGTCCTCCCTGAGCTATGACCGGGCAGTTAATTTCCAGCTAAGATCGCACTCGTACGAAAGTCTCAACGCAGCGCGAAAAGGCGCCCGGCCAACCACCCCATGCCGACCGAAACCGCCACCGCCATCAGGCCATAGGCAAAGCCGTAATCCTCCGCGAAACCGGCAACCGCGCGTTCGAAGCCAAGCTTGCGAACTTCCACCTGGCTGCTGGCCGAGGCTACCACGCGGCCTTTGGAAATGGCGAAAGTCTCTGCCGTGTATGTCCCCGTGGGCACCCGCGAAGGCAGGCCGATGCGGGCCTGATAGAGCACCTGCTCGCTCACCTTCACGCCGCCTTCGTCCTCTCGATAGAGCCCATTGCGGCGGTTGAGGTCGACAAGCCCGTTGGCAAAGCGCGCCTGTTCATCGGGATCGATCGCGCCGATCGGCGAGAGTTGCAGCCATTTGAGGCCCAGTTCATAGATCGCCGCCGTTTTGTCATCGACGATCGAGGCAATCGGACGGGTAGAGGCTATCGCGTAGTAGGAAGGCGCAGAGCGGAATTCGGCGCTATCGACATTGATCCAGATGCCGGCGACTTTCCGCTTTTCGCGCAGGATGATCGATTGGGTCGGCCCCTTGAGGACAATGACGATGTCGTAGTCCTGCGCGGCGCGCGATCCCTCCGGCGTCAGAATGGCGCCGAACAGCAGCAGTTCGGTGCCGGTGAAGCCCTGCTGCAAGGCAACCTCGTGCTGCGACACTTCGGGCACCAGGATCGGATCGCGCGCACCGCCCAGCAAGATCGTCGCCAGCAGGGCGAAGGCCGAGACGAACGCCGCCCTCACAACGGCGCGACCGTGAATATCTCATCCGGCCGATAGCCGAGGCCCAGCGCCATCCGAGCCGCCACCAGCAGCACGATCACCGCCAGGATCAGGCGCAGCTTCACGGGGCTGGCCTTCTGGGCGAATTGTGCGCCGAGCTGTGCCCCGGTGACCGAACCGAACAGCAGCAAGGAAGCCAGCACGATGTCGACCGCATGCGTCGTCATCGCATGCATCATGGTTGTTGCGATCGTGGTGAAAAGGATCTGCCAGAGAGAGGTGCCAACGACGACGTTGGCGCTCATGCCCAGGATATAGAGCATGGCCGGAACCAGCACGAAACCGCCGCCGATGCCCATCAGCATCGTCAGGATGCCGGTGGCGATACCCAGCAGCAGCGGTGCCAACGGCGATATGTAGAGGCCCGATCGATAGAAGCGCCAGCGCATCGGCAAGTTGGCGACCATTGGGTGATGGCGACGCTTTCGCGCGGCGATCGGCACACCGCTGCGCTCGGCGCGGATCGCCTGGATGCTTTCCTTGGCCATCAGGCTGCCGATCGAGCCGAGCATGACCACGTAGAGAATGTTGATGACGGTATCGATCTGCCCCAGCCGGGCCAGCAAGTTGAACAGCAAAGCGCCGAGACCGGTGCCGACGATACCACCGAACACCATCACTGTGCCCATCAGGTAATCGACCCCGCCGCGCTTTGCATGCGCGAACACCCCGGAAACGCTTGCCCCTGTCACCTGGCTTGCCGCCGATGCCGCCGCGACCGTGGGCGGAATGCCGTAGAAGATCATTAGCGGCGTCGTCAGGAAGCCGCCGCCCACGCCGAACATGCCCGACAGGATTCCTGTCAGTGCGCCCAGAACAACGATGACCAGACCGTTGACCGAGAGATTGGCGATGGGAAGATAGACATCCATGCGAGCCTCTCGCTACCGCAGCAAGAGAGCCGAGAAAAGCCGCGAATCAGAAACCTGCGGAAAGAGTCAGCGCCGGTCCGGAGTCCGGTTCGGCGGCACCGGCGACCCGAAACCGCCAGTCGACGCCGATCCGGCCATAGACCCTGCGCGTCAGCGGCAGGGCGATGGTTGCGGAAGGCCCGGCATCCAGCCTGCTTACGCCTTTCTGCGCGCCTCCCCAGACGCCGCCACCGATCCGGCCCTCCCCCCGTCCGAACCGGAACAAGGGATGGTCCACCCTGAACTGCCCATCCGCAAACGGCGTCGCAAATGTGCCGGCCACATAGCCCGCTTGCACATAAGCTTCGCCGCGCAGCCGGCTGGCCAGATCGAAAGGCGGCAGCGTCGTAATCACCATTGCCGCCGGCTGAAAGAAGCGCCTGCCCCCCTGATTGGTCTGGCGTGCTTCCACTGCCGCGATTACCGGCAGCGCCTCCAACGGACGTACGGCGATGCCGAGCGCTGCTGCGGTTTCCCGCTGCATCTGGTGAAGCGTGGAGGTGGCGCGCATGTAGAAATCGGGCCGGTAACGCGATGCAAGTGACAGGCGATAGCGCAGCACCACGCCGGCCTGGCTGGCGCCATAGGTCGCCGGCAGCGCGCCATTGGCCAGCGGTCCGGGCCCACTGCCGCGCAACAGCGCCCAGGCATCGGCGGACCACCGCCGGGCCACCGGCCTTTGCTGGGTGCCGGTTAAATCGCCTACCCCGGCCGTGCCATCGCCCGCCTCAGGCCTGGCTTGGAGGCCTGAAAGCGGGGGCAGCCCGTCCGGCAATCGTTCACGCGCGCGGATATCGACAAGAGTGCGCGGAAAGTCGCGGCCGGGATTTGCACCGCCTTGCGCCAGCTCCGGCGATCGGAACGCGTCGCCTGCCCCATCGCCTCTCCCATGCATGGGATAAGCGGGGTCTGCGCCGGAAAAACCGTAGGAAACCGGCAGATATCGGCCGACCGCGTTTCGCCGGGCCAGCATGACCGAGCGATAATAGGCCAGATCCGCAGGCATGGCATCCTCCCGTCCGGCGATCGGCGGCATCGATGGCATGAAACCGCCCACAGGCGTTTGCGGGCCCGCATTCGGATCGAGCCGATAGCCGGTTTCGCCCTGCGCCGTCCCCGACTGCGCCATCCCCAACTGTGCCATCCCTGACTGGGCCGTCGCCGAATGTGCCGCCGGCGCCGCGAACGAGGAATCCGCCTCCCATGCGGAGAGGCGCCCACCGACCCACCCGCAAAGCACCGCAAGCAAGGCGATGACGGGTTGCCCCCGCATGCGACCGGACATTACGCGGCCGTCCGCATGGCATCTTGGGTCCTCACGCGCGCACCGGGCAACGGCACGATCGCCCCGGGCGGCGACGTTCCCGCGCAAACAGGCGTTGCCGCCGGATGCGCTTCGTGACGCGTCTTGTCCCAGACGACCTTGCCCCCGGCCAAGGTGCGCAGGTAGCTCATCAAAGCCCGGCGTGCGGCAAGGATCACGACGATATTGGCCACCGGCAACCGCAGCATGGCCCAGAGGCCTTCCATCGCCCCGTACTCACGCGCCGTGAACAGTCCCCGCAAAGCGCAGCGCCAGGCAAGGCTGACCCCGCAGGCGATCAGCATGAACCGCAGGATAGGCGAATGGATCGGCGCGATCTGCCACCCTGAAAGGCGCAATATGGCGAAGAGCCCTTCCACGATGACCAGGAGATAGCTCGCGGCGAGGATGATCGCCGTCAAAGGCCCGCGGCGATCGCGCAATGCCATCCAGACATCCGCCATTCCCGCAGCCATGCCAGCCCTACCATCCAGCCTGCTCCAGCCCAGCCGATCCCACGACTGAAAGGCGATGCCGTGGATCCAGCGCGTCTTCTGGCGCACCGAATCCTCCAGTCGGTCCGGGAAGAAAGCGCGCGTGGCGACGAGTTCGCCCTGTACATCGCGCGCGCGTACGAAGCGGCCCTTGCCCCCTTCCCGCCAGACCAGCACGCCCAGTTCGTAATCCTCGGTCAGGCATTCCGCAGCGAAGGGGCCGTTGCCACCCTCCGCCTGGCGATATGCAGCGATGCGGCCCAACATTTCGCGCGCAAAACCGCAGCCCACGCCGGCTGCCGGCAAGGCCGCGCCCAATGCATCGCGCACGACCAGGGATTTCCCGTGCGCTTCGGCAAATTCGTCGAGATAATGGCCCGCGATCCAGATCGATCGCGGCTGCCGCTCCGGGCGGACCGGCAGCTGGACGAAGTCCGCATCGCTGAGCGCCCGATCGATCACGGTCAATTCGGCCGCATGGACCATGTCCTCCGCATCATGGAGCACGATGCAGCGGAAGGGCGCGCCCCAGCGATCCTCATCCTCGCAAAGCGCCGCGTAGAGACGGTTCAAGCAATCGGCCTTTGTCGTCGGCCCCTGGCGCGAATGTATGACCAGCCGCACGCGTGTGTCGTTCCCTGCCCCCTCCATCGCCGCCGCCAGCGTCGCCGGATCGTTGGCGTAGCAACCGACATACAAACGGAAATCCTGCGCATTCCAGGCAGAAAGGGCATGGCGTACGGTGTGGCCGATCACGCCGTCCTCATGCCAGGCCGCAATGAAGATGGCGATGCGGCCGGTCAGCCGCGCGTTACACGCGTCAGCAGGTAGGCGTGTGCTTCTTGCCTTTCCTGTCAGGCACAGCCACAGCCAGGCGATATCCGCTCCAAGATCGTCGAACGCACCCAGCAGGAGCCAGAATGCAGTAAACAGCAGCAGTTCCTGCTCGACATGCTGCAAACACACCAACGCCCGATCAATTGCCCCTGCTGCCCCCACGTTTTCCCCCGACGCTCACCATTCACCCCCAGCCAGATCTCAGCCTACCCCCAAGATCGTGGCCTTTTGGGAAGCCCGTCGGCTTGCGTCGCCTCCAAGTCTGCCCGAGACAGGACTTATGATTTCGCACCGCAAATACGCCAATGAATTGGCTGTTCGTTTCACAAAGTTAATGAGCAGCGACGCGACCTCGGGAATTTTGCTGATTTTCGTAGCGCTAATGGCGCTTTTCATAGCGAATTCGTCGCTTGGTCATGGTTACCACGAGTTGTTTCATCATCCGCTTGGCTGGCGCCCGGTTGCACGACTCGACACGTTGCATGCGTGGATCAACGACGCGCTGATGGCGGTGTTTTTCTTCGTCGTCGGGCTGGAGATAAAGCGAGAGGTGATCGACGGCGAACTGTCCAGCCCGGCCCGGCGACGGCTTCCCGTGCTGGCGGCGCTGGCCGGCATGGCGGTGCCGGCGTTGATCTATCTCGCCACGGCTGGAACGGCGCTGCCCGCCCAGCGCGGATGGGCCATCCCGGCCGCCACGGACATCGCATTTGCCGTCGGCGTGCTCGCCTTACTGGGCCCGCGCGTCCCGGCCTCGCTTCGCCTGTTCCTGCTGACCGTGGCCATTGTCGACGATCTTGGCGCCGTGGCGGTGATCGCACTGTTCTATACGGCGCGGATCGAACCCGTCTGGGCCGTAACGGCGCTGGGCCTGCTGGTTGCGCTGGTCGCCTGCGGGCGCCTGCGCGTGCCGTTTATGCCGGTCTACCTGCTATTGGGCCTTGGCCTGTGGTTCTGCGTGCTCAACTCGGGAATCCACGCCACGGTGGCCGGCGTTCTGCTGGCTTTCACGATCCCGCTGCGCCCGATGCGCGGCCGGTCGATGCTGTTGAAGCTGGAGCATGGGCTGGCGCCGTGGAACAGCTTCCTGATCGTGCCCCTGTTCGGATTTGCCAATGCCGGCGTCGCGCTGGCAGGCATCGGGCTGGCGGGCGTGCTCGATCCGGTGCCGCTGGGCGTGACGCTGGGACTGTTCCTGGGCAAGCAGATCGGCATCTTTGCCGCCATCCTGCTGGCCGACCGCCTGGGCTTCGCATCCCGGCCGGAGGGTGCAAGCTGGATTCAGCTCTGGGGCATGGCCGTACTGTGCGGGATCGGCTTCACCATGAGCCTGTTCATCGGCGCCCTGGCCTTCCCCGGCGATCCGCATCTGGTGGAGGAAGCCAAGCTGGGCGTCCTGGCAGGTTCGCTGCTCTCATCGCTGCTGGGCTTTGCGATCCTGCGCCTGGCGCCGCAGCCACGGCGCGCAGGGAGAACGGTCGACGCGGCCTGACACCGCGCCGACCGGGTTCCGCCTTACCAGGATCCGGTGTTCGGCATCGAAGCCCAGGGCTCTGCCGGTTCGAGGCGGCCATCCTGCAGCAGTTCCACCGAGATGCCGTCCGGCGTGCGGACGAAAGCCATGTGCCCGTCGCGCGGCGGGCGGTTGATCGTCACGCCGGCATCGGCAAGCGTCTGGCAGGTGGCGTAGATGTCTTCGACCTGGAAGGCGAGGTGACCGAAATTGCGCCCGCCGGTATACTCTTCGAACGAACCGTCCTCGGCCGGCCAGTTGTAGGTCAGCTCGACTTCCGATTCCTCGCCCGGCGCGGCCAGGTAGATCAGCGTGAAACGCCCCTGCTCGCTGGAAAAGCGGCGCGTTTCCTTCACGCCGATCAATTCGAAGAAGGCGATCGTCGCCTCCGGATCGGTCACGCGGATCATGGTGTGGAGATACTTGGTCACGGGATGTCCTTTGGAAGAGGGCGGCGCGCCTTTACGGCGTCTGCCTTAGGCCACGATAGACCAGACCGCGCCCGCCACTCCACCATGTTCTCGCAATCGCAGCGTCGGGACGCGAAAAACCCGCCCGGAATGCTCCGGGCGGGTCCTCCTGCGAACGTATCGTTGGATCAAAACGAAGCGGTCAGCGTGCCGACCACGGCGTCGTTGGTGTAGCTGTCGATGCTGGGTCCGCTGACGCCGATGTAGCTGACGCCGACCGAAAGCGGGCCGTAGACCGTCATCGAAGCGCCGATCGAATAGTCCACGCCGGTCTTGTCGCCATTGCAGTAGTAGCAAGGCGCCAGCACGCCACTGGTGTAGCCCAGGTGGCCCGAAACAGTGACCGGAGTGTTCGGAATGGCTACGTCGACGTTGCCGTAGACGTAGACGTTGTCGTGCTTATAGCCGTCGATGGTGAGCAAACCCTTCTGCTTCCAGGCATAGGCCAGACCCGCCTTCAGCTTCGCCGGGCCAACCGAATAGGCCAGCGATGCGTAAGGCTCCCAGTAGTTCGCATCGCCCACGTGGCCGCTCGGATACACATAGTAGAGCATGCCGGCGTCAAGCGTCAGGCCGTGGCCCAGATCGCCGGTCCAGCCCGCGATAAGGTCCAGTTCCTGATCGCCGTACACGTCGCCGCCATGGATCGAGGACGACCAAGTGCTGACGTAGACGCCGCTCTTGTGCGAAACGGTGATGCCGCCCTGGATGGCCGGATCGCCGTTCGAGAGCGAGACGCCGCGGAAGCGATAATCGGTGGTGAGCGCAACGTTGCCGGTGACGGTGAAGTCCTTGGGAGCGTCTGCTTCATCAGCGAAGGCGGGGGTCGCTGCGAGCGCGGAGCCCGCAAGAAGGGTCGCGGCGATGGCGCCACGGACGGACATAAGCATGGTCATTCCCTCACTAATTCTTCTTGGTGCTTTGTTCCCGCCTGCGCTTTTCGCCGCTTCCTCGTGTCGGGCCAGCGTGCGTCAGCACAATAATGCTGCATCGCACCACGGAGGGGCACAAGGAAAATTTCACAGAAGCAACAATCGGGAAACGAAGTGTGGACTTTTTGTCACTCGCACCTGCAGCAGGCCATGCTTGCCGATACCCCGGGCGCGGCGTATATCTGGCGACATAGAATGCTTGCGAAGCTCAGAAACCTTGTCGCCCGTCCCGCCAGGCAGCGGACGCCCAAGCTCCCGCCGGGACAACGCGTCTATGCCGTGGGGGACATTCATGGCCGGCTCGACCTCTTCGAGGGACTCATCGCCGCGATCGAACGCGACGACGCCAGTCGCGGCGATGCGATCAGCGATGTCATCCTGCTGGGCGATCTCATCGATCGCGGCCCCGCCAGCGCCGGCGTGATCGCCCGCGCGCGGCAGTGGTCGCAGGAGCGCCGGGTGGAATTCATCCAGGGCAATCATGAGGAAATGCTGCTGGTCGCCGCGCGCAAGCTGGACGCGTTCCGCAGCTTCCTGAAGTACGGCGGGCGCGAGACGCTGTTCTCCTATGGCGTCGATCCGGAATTCGCGATGGAAGCCAGCACCGAGGAACTGCAACTGGCGATGCTGGAAGCGATCCCGCAGGACGATTTCGATTTCGTGGACGGCTTCGAGAAGATGCTGCGCATTGGCGACTATCTGTTCGTCCATGCCGGCGTGCGCCCCGACACGCCGCTGGAGCATCAGTTGGGCCACGACTGCCGCTGGATTCGCGAACCGTTCCTGACGCACGACGGCGATTTCGGCGCGGTGGTGGTGCATGGCCATACGATTACCGAGCAGCCGGAAATCCGCGCCAACCGCATCGGCATCGACACCGGCGCCTATGTCCACGGCACGCTGACCGCGATCGGCCTGGAGGGCGAGAATCGCTGGTTCATCCAGGCGCGCGACGATGGCGACGGGATTTCCATCCAGGTCGCCGCCTGACCGATCGTCGAAGGATTCGCACCGGGGAGCCTGTAAGCCGGGTTCTGTACCTGGCGTGGTCTCCCAAACAGAGGGACCTTACGCCGCGGTGGCAGCCATTCCTCTAGGCGGCGCATTGCTGCGCCGCTCAAGCGACCAACCCGGGCTGCCTGGGTCCGAAACGAACCCGCCATTCAAGATGGCGCGCAGCCCCTATTCGGTCTTGCTCCGGGTGGGGTTTGCCATGCCGCTTGCCGTTACCGGTAGCGCGGTGCGCTCTTACCGCACCCTTTCACCCTTACCTTCCGAGTGTTAGCCCGGTTGGCGGTCTGCTCTCTGTGGCACTTTCCCTAAGCTTCGCCGGGCCTGAAAACCCGACTCGCCCGGCGGACGTTATCCGCCACCCTTGTTTCGTGGAGCCCGGACTTTCCTCGCGCGTCCTAGAACGCCCGCGGCTGCCCGGCTCCCCGGTGCGGCGGGTCACCTAGCACGACCGGTGTCGCGCTCCAACAGCAGTTCGAAGAGAATTCCGCCAATTTCGCCGTCGATCACGCCATCGATGATCTCTGGCCGCCAGCGCCGCTGGAAAGCGCTGACCGCAGCGCGCCCATCGGCGATGTCATATCCGAACCGTTCGAGCGCCAGATAGAAGGCGCCGGGATTGTCGTAGAACAGGTTCATCTTGGCTGGCGGGATTTCCAGAGCGAGGCCCAACTGGCCAAGGCGCGCCCAGTCGAAATACTCGCCCGGATCCTGTTTGCGCGCCGGCGCGATGTCCGAATGGGCGACCACGTTTGCGCGCGGAATGTCGTGCCGGTCCATGATGTCCGCCAGTAGGGGCAGCAGCGCGTCCATCTGCGGTTCGGGAAACGGCCGGTAGCCCCACTCGTGCCCGGGATTGACCAGTTCGATCCCGATCGAGGCGGAATTCACGTCGGTCACCCCGCGCCAGTAGGATCGGCCGGCGTGCCACGCCCGCTTGTCTTCCGGCACCAGCGAGGTGACCAGCCCCTCCTCGTCGATCATGTAATGCGCGGAAACTTCCGCCGCCGGATCGCACATGCGCGCCAACGCCTCGTCCGCGCTTTTCATGCCGGTGTAGTGGAGCACCACCATCGACACCGGCAGCTTGCGCTCGTTGCAGTTGGGCGATTGGACGACTTTGTTGACCAGCCAGCGGTTCATCGCCCCATCGGCTCCATCAGATGCCCGGCAACACCGCGCCGAGGACCAGCGCGTCGTCGGCCAAGGCATATTGCAGGCGGCCGCCCAGGCTTTGTGCAAGCTGCTGGATCATCGCCGCCGGCGCAGTGCGGCTGGACAGGTCGCCTTCCGGCAAATCTCCTTCGAGCGCGCGGCCCACGTCCCGGTCGAACGCGATGCGCGGGCCGGCCGCGCGCACCACGATCTCGCTGGTGCCGCAGGTCAGCTGGTCCGGCCGCAGCTCAGCGGCAATGTCCAGCGTGCCGCCACGCGGCAATGCCTCGATCCCGATCAGCGCGAAGTTCAGCAACGTCTTGATCGCCGGCTTCGGCATCACATCGGTGCCCAGCGACCAGTTGACCACGATCCGCGCGTTGTTGGCGATCAGCGCATCGACCAGCGCCCGCGCCTCGCTGACCGGCACCATGTCTCCAAAGCCGCCGGCAGCGCCGAAAGCAAGGCGGAAGAATTTCAGCTTGTCCGCCGAGATCCGCGCGCTCTGGTCGAGAAGTTCGAAGCAGCGCTGCCGCATCTCCGGATCCTTCTCATCCGACAGAAGCTCAAGCCCGTTCGACAGTGCGCCCACCGGGCTCAACATGTCGTGGCACAGGCGCGAACAGAGGAGACTGGCAAGTTCGATCGCGCTGGTGCTCATCTGGGCGTGCTCATTGTCTGCGGAAACTTCCATGCTTTTTCAGGTGGCCACCAGATAGGTGGCGATCAGGATTCGGCAACCCGCGCCGCATCAGCAGAATCTATAGGCGAATCCGGATGATTCCCGCCGATGACATCGCAGATAATTGCGGAAAAACCATTCCCGCTATCTCGCCAGAATGCAACACGCCCGTCGCCAATGATCGCCCAAATCCGCAAATCGCCGGTGGAATGTTCGCAATCCACGTCGGAAGGTACGGGCTGGCCCGTAGGATGCGAATGATAATAGCCCAGAACCTGCGGCCCTCCGCCCCGCGCGGCGCGATGCGCGGCAAGCAGCGCGGCAGGGTCTATCTCGAAATGACGCGTGCGTTCGGGGGCGACATTGGCGGTGGGAACGGCGGTCTCTATCCGCAATCCGCCATCTGACGCCCCGCCCAGCAGCAGCCCGCAGCACTCCTCCGGATAAATACGTGCCGCCTCATCCAGCAAAGCGGTCACAACTGCCCTTGTCACTTCGACATTCATCCCCAAATCGTACAGACAATGGGGGTCATGGAAAACATCATTGAAGGTACGATCGGGGAGGCCGGTGGCCGCCTCGACAAGGCGCTTGCAGAGGCCAGCGGCCTTTCGCGCGAACGGATCAAGGCGCTGATGGGCGAAGGCCGCGTCACGCTTTCGGGAAAGCCCGCCGCACAAGCTTCGCTCAAGGTCGAACCCGGCACGCCTTTCGCCATCGCCGTTCCCGAAGCCATTCCCGCCGAAGCCGCCCCGCAGGACATTCCGCTGAACGTCGTGTTCGAGGACGAATACCTGATCCTGGTCGATAAGCCGCCCGGCCTGGTGGTCCATCCCGCCGCCGGCAATCTGGACGGCACGTTGGTCAATGCCCTGCTCCACCACTGCCGGGGGCAACTTTCGGGCATCGGCGGCGTTGCGCGGCCGGGCATCGTCCACCGCATCGACAAGGATACCTCGGGACTTCTGGTGGTCGCCAAGACCGACCGCGCCCACGAAGGTCTCGCCGCCCAGTTCGCGGACCACTCGATCGAGCGCGCTTATCGGGCGGTCGTCGCCGGAAAACCGATTCCTCTCGCCGGGACTGTAACCGGATCGATCGGCCGTTCGAATACCAACCGAAAGAAGATGGCACTGGTCGAACAAGGCAGGGGCAAACACGCTGTGACTCATTACCGCACGATCGAAGCGCTTAAAAGCGCCGCGCTCGTGGAATGTCGCCTCGAAACGGGAAGAACGCACCAAGTACGCGTTCACATGTCGTCAATCGGGCATTCGCTATTGGGGGATCCAGTCTATGGACGTACACCTTCAGCGATTCGCCCGGTCCTTCAGCGACTCGGATTTCACCGCCAAGCGCTTCACGCAGCGGAACTTGGCTTCGTCCACCCCGTTACTGGGGAGACAGTCCGATTTTCCAGCCCCTTGCCCGACGACATGCGGGCCCTGATCGACGAACTGCGTCAGTGAAATCGGATTAACATGCTATCTTATAAAGGTGGCCCCAAGCTAAGATGCCTGCATAGGGTCTTCGACCGCGGGCCGACCGGAAAGGACGGATGACAGTGAGCACCAAGCAACGCAATCTCCCGGCTGTTCCGACGCTGGGCAGCGAGCAGAGCCTAAATCGCTATCTCTCCGAGATCCGCAAGTTCCCCATACTTGCGCCGGAGCAGGAATACATGCTCGCCAAGCGCTACAAGGAACACGAGGATCCCGAAGCAGCTGCACAGCTGGTAACCAGCCATCTTCGCCTCGTCGCGAAGATCGCGATGGGCTATCGTGGCTATGGCCTGCCCGTTTCCGAACTGATCTCCGAAGGCAACATCGGCCTTATGCAGGGGGTCAAGAAGTTCGAGCCGGATCGGGGCTTCCGCCTTGCCACTTATGCTATGTGGTGGATCAAGGCGTCGATTCAAGAGTTCATTCTGCGCTCGTGGTCGCTTGTGAAGATGGGCACCACCGCGGGCCAGAAGAAGCTGTTCTTCAACTTGCGCCGCATGAAGAAGAACCTCGACGCTTACGAAGACACCGACCTGCATCCGGACGATGTCGCCACGATCGCGACCACGCTCGGCGTGTCGCAGCAGGAAGTGGTGAATATGAACCGGCGCATGATGATGGGCGGCGATGCTTCGCTGAACGTCTCCCTGCGCGAGGAAGGCGAAGGCCAGTGGATGGACATCCTTGCGGATGACCGCCCGCTGCAGGACGAAACCGTGGCCGAGGCCCAGGAATCGACCGTTCGCCACGACATGCTGGTCGAGGCGATGGACTCGCTCAACGATCGTGAGCGCGACATTCTGACCGAACGTCGCCTGACCGACGACCCGAAGACGCTCGAAGAGCTGAGCCAGGTCTACAAGGTCAGCCGCGAGCGCGTACGCCAGATCGAGGTTCGCGCTTTCGAGAAGCTCCAGAAGGCGATGAACCGCATCGCCACGGACAAGAAGCTGGTTCCCGCGCTCTAAACTTCACGGGAATGCTGAAGATTGGCCGGGTCGTCCAACAGGACGGCCCGGCTTTCTTTTTGGCGGAAAGCCCTCGCCCTCGGCGCAATCATATTAGCGCGGACGCAACCGGTCGGCACAACACCCCGTCGCCCCCGCGGAGGCGGGGGCCCCGCTTTCCTTCGCGCTACGCCTCAAGAACAAGCGGGATCCCCGCCTACGCGGGGATGACGGACTAGTTAAGGCACAATAGCGGCGTGTCCGATCCGGAGACCCTCACGCCGGCCCGAACCGCCGCGCCAGGTTCACCGTGCTCCGCTTGCCCAGATGCTCGACGCAAGTCTCGCACCAGTGCATCGCCGCCGCCTCGCCGGCGTCCTGCAACTTGAGCAGCAAGTGCCGCACTGGCAGCAACTTGGTCTGTGCAGGCATCGCCGCCAGCGTCGCTTCGTCGTGGATTTCGTGCAGTCGTAAGCGCTCCACTTGGGCGACCAAGCCGTCCTTCGCCCCTGCTTTCGTCTGCGCCTGCCCGATCGCATGCTGCAGCAGGACTAGCCCCTGCAATTCCTTGCGCATGGACTGGTTGAAACCGATCTCCGTGAGCCGATCGATGATGGCGGCAGCGTTGCGCGGCGTTTCGGAACGAACCTGCGTGTTCACCGTGATGAGCAGGAGATCGTCGTTAGGGCTTTCCTGCACCAGCGGGACCAGGGGTGGATTGGCGCTGTAGCCACCATCCCAATAGTCCTTTCCGTCAATGGTCACCGGCGGAAAATAGAGCGGTAGACAGGCCGAGGCGAGCAGCGCGTCGGTCGATAGATCGGCATTGCGGAACAGGCGCAAGGTCCCGGAACGGGCATTCGTGGCCGAGATGAACAAAAGCGGCGCGTCCTTACTGCGAATCGCATCGAAATCCACGTGGGTTTCGATGACCTTGCGCAATATCTCCTGCATTTCCCGGCCGAGTTCGGGCGAAGCGTGCGTCATGCCCACGTCTCCGAACACGGTCGTCCACCATGAGGAGAGCGCGCGGGAGGTCTGCGGAAACGCCTCCATGATCGGGATCAGCGGGCCCGCCTCGCGTCCCGATCGATTCAATTCCTTCCAGAAGGCGCGCAATCGTTCGCGCGCGCCCTCGCGTCCGCCGGAGACAAGGCCGGAAACCAGCACGGCCGCATTCATGGCGCCGGCGCTCGCACCGCTCAGCGCGCCGGGCATCAGCCGCTCATCCTGAAGCAGCCCATCGAGCACACCCCAGGTAAATGCGCCATGCGCACCCCCGCCCTGCAAGGCGAGGTCGAGTTTATGCATAGGCTTGTCGTTGGAAAACATAAGCATGGCCGCCGATGCTGCGCCGCAACATGGCGGTCATAGCATCGGCGGCCGCGCCGCGCCAGCGATCAGGCGTGGGGAGCGTTCAAGGTGGCGAAAGTCTGCGCATAGCGCCCCTCCGCCTCGGCATTGCGCAGGAAGCCAAGCCGCTGCACGCCAATCAGTTCGGGCGTGGGCACACGGGCGAAAAGATCCATGACCTCGTCGATGAAGTCCTGGAGCGGCATGTAGCCTTCGCGGGTGGACTGGCCAGGCGTGAGTTCGGTCTGCACCGCGGGCGGCGCCAGTTCGATCACCTCTACCTTGCCCGAAAGCGCAAAACGCAGCGAATCGGACCAGGAGTGGATCGCCGCCTTGGTCGCCGAATAGACCGCCGCGCTGACCAACGGCACGAACGCCAGGCCTGAGCTGACATTGACGATCACCGCATCGGGCTGGCCCGACAGATGCTCGACGAAGGCGTCGGTCAGCCGGATGGGGCCAAGCAGGTTGGTCGTCACACAAGCCTCGGCAAGCGTCAGGTCGCGCGGCGCGGAGATGTCCTCCAAGGGCATGATTCCGGCATTGTTGACCAGCACATTGAGCGCCGGAAACTCGGCCAGCACCTGCTTTGCAAACGCCCGGATGGCTTCTGGATCGGAAACGTCGAGGGCCATCGGCACGATGTTCTCCCGCCCCTTCGCTGTCTGCTCAAGGCTGGCGAGCGTGCGGCCGGTCACGATCACGACATTGCCGGCATCGTGCCAGCGCTGCGCCAGTTCGCGGCCGATACCCGACCCGCCACCGGAAAGAAGGATGGTGTTGCCACTGGTCTTCATGGGGAAACTCCTTTGGAAGGAACGTTGCGAAGGCCGTTGTACGGCTATACTCTCTTTTGGAAAGTAGGCACCTGAACGTGCGGTACGCACCCAGAGGTAAGAAATGGAAAATCAGCCCCTCACCCGTCATTCCGATACCCCTGGGGTAGATGCCCTCGTCAACGAACTGATCGGCCGCGTGGCCGACAAGTGGACTTTGCTGATCCTCGAATCGCTGGAAGAGCATGGCGAGCAGCGCTTCACCGCGCTGGCGCGACTCGTGCCGGGCATCAGCCAGAAGATGCTGACACAGACCTTGCGGCAAATGGAGCGCGACGGCTTCGTCCAGCGCACCGTCCACCCCGTGATCCCCCCGCACGTCGATTATCGCCTCACGCCGCTGGGCCACAGCCTGGGCGAGGCGTTCTGCGGCGTATGGCTCTGGGCAGAGGCGCATCTGCGCGACGTTCACGACGCCCGAAATGCCTTCGATGCACGCGACTGATCGCGACCCACTTTTCGGCGGCCAGCAAGCCCGCTAGGCAGCAGGCTCCTTCCTTCCCGAATTCAAGGGCATTCCTAGCTTGCTCCGCCTCACTGCCAAGATCATCGTCTGCTTCGTCGCCATCAGCGTGGGCGTGACCGTGCTTTACCGCTTCGTTCCGCCGCCCGTGACGGTGACGATGCTGGTCGACGGCAACGGCATCACCAAGGACTGGCAGCCCCTGAGTCGGATCGACCGCAACATGGTCGCCGCCGCCATCGCCGGCGAGGATGGCAAGTTCTGCACGCACAATGGCTTCGACACCGACGCCATCGAGAAGGCGTTCGAACGCAATGCCGCAGGCGGCCGCATTCGCGGCGGCTCTACGATCAGCCAGCAGACTGCCAAGAACGTCTTCCTCTGGCAGGGCGATGGCTGGACCCGCTATCTGCGCAAGGGTTTCGAGGTCTGGTTCACTTTCCTGATCGAAAACCTGTGGGACAAACGCCGGATCATGGAAGTCTATCTGAACGTCGCGGAAACCGGGATCGGCACTTACGGCGTGGAAGCGGGTGCGCAGCGCTACTACGGCAAATCGGCAACCAACCTCACCCCGATCGAAGCCGCGCGCATCGCCGCCGCCCTGCCCAGCCCCAAGACCCGCGACGTGAAGAACCCTTCGGGCTTCACCCGCCGCTACGGCAACATCATCGCCGCGCGCATCGGCACCGTGAAGCGCGAAGGCTTCAATTCCTGCGTCTACGATTGAGCTGTTCCGGCCCGTTCGATTCGAACGGCCGGATTCCATGCTGGGGCAATTCCCAAGCTTGAAACCGCTCACTGCGCGCGGGCGGGCTTCTTCTTCGCCAGGTTGAGCGCGACAACCTCGTGCACCAGCGCGGTCAGCGCCGCTTCGTCCACCGCGTCGCCTTCATGGAAATCGATCGCGCGGCGCGTGTTGCCGTCGAGGCTGGCGTTGAACAGGCCGTTCGGATCGGCCAGCGAAGCTCCCTTCGCGAAGGTCAGCTTGACCACGGCCTTGTAGGTCTCGCCCGTAGTCACGATGCCGCCGCGCGACCAGACCGGCACGCCCCGCCACTTCCATTCCTCGATGATTTCGGGATCTGCCCTGAGCACGACCGCCCTTAGACGCGCGAGCAGTTCACCGCGCCAGTCACCCAGCTCCGCAATCCGCGCGTCGATCAGTCGGGACGCTTCATTCGCTTCGGCCATCTTCGCCCCGCTCCCGCGTTCTAGTTCGGCAGTGGAATTACGCGAAAGGCCTTCGTTTCACGCAACAAAAAAGGGGAGAGAACCGAAGTTCTCTCCCCTCCCCTGTTTCGCGTGACGCGATATCGGTCGATCAGAAGCCCACCGAGATGGTGCCGCTGACAGTGCGCGGCGAACCGATGTAGGCATACGGGATCGAAGTCGACGAGGTGTTCGACGAGAAACCGCCGACATAGAGCTTGTCGAACAGGTTGGTGACGTTGAGCTGCAGGAAGGTCTGATCGTTCAGACCCAGGAAGCCCAGCTTCACCTTGGCGTCGAGGTCGACCACGTTGTAGGCCGGGGTCTTGGCGCCATAGACCTGATAGTTCGTGACCGCGCCGTTGAGAGTGTAGCTCGAGGTAATCGCGACGTTCTGGTCGTTCACGTAACGCGGACCGGTGCGCTTGAACTGCGCGCCCAGCATGACCGGACCGACGACGCCCTGAACGCGACCGCCGAACATGTAGGTCGGAGCACCGCCTTCGCGCTTGCCCTTGGTCAGGTAGTAGGTCGGATTGTCGTTGGCATCCACGCCCGACTGGACGTTGTCCATGATCTTCGACTTCAGCACCGAGCCGAACGCATAGAGCGTGACTTCGGGGATCGGCGAGTAGCCGACGCTGCCGTCGAGGCCGTACTTGTGAACCTTGCCAAGGTTACGATAGAGCGTAACGTCGAGCACCGGGTCGTAGGACGAGGCCAGACGGTTGCTGAACCAGGTGTACCAGCCCGAGAGCTGAGCCTGGAACTTGCCGGAGATATAGCGCGTGCCGACATCGACGTTGTCGGTGGTTTCCGGCTTCGGCAGGGCCTGGCCCGAGGTGAAGCCCAGCGACTGGTACAGGTTGTCCGTGCCCGGAACCTGCATGCCCTTGGTGTAGTTGGCATAGACGCTCAGGTTGTCGATCACCGAGAAGTTCACGCCGGCGGTCGGCAGGATCTTGTGGAAGTGATACGTGCGCTTCGTCGGACCAACGGCACCCGGCGTAGCAGCGAGGAAGGCCGCCTGCGAAACGGTGTCGTTGAAGCAGTCGACATAGGCGCCGCCGGCCTCGGTCACGCACTTGTTGTCCAGCTTACGCGTGAACCAGGGCGAACGGACGCCAAGGTTGACGGTCAGGCGCTTGTCGAGGAATTCACCGCGATATTCACCCGAAACCTGGTTCAGCATCGCGATCGACTTGCGATTGCGCTTCTGGATCGGATCGCCCGACGCATCGAGGATCGGATTGTCTTCAGGGAAGTATTCCGAGGTCAGGCCGTTCTGGCGCACGAAAGCGGCTTCGCCGGTCTGACGGTGACGACCGTAGTCGAGCGAGTAGTTCAGACGGAAGGTCTGACCATCGATCGGGTTCCAGATCAGGTTGGCGATGACGCCGAAGCGGTTGGTCTTGGTCTCGCTGGGCGCGTAGACGGTCACGCTGTCGAGCGTGTCGCCGTCGCCATTGAGATCGACGCCACCGAAGTAGGGCTTGCCGCCGATGTAGCCGTAGATCGGGGTGGTGATGGCAGCGTTCGCGCCGCTCGCCTTGCGGGTATAGGTGCCTTCATAGCCGGTAACCGCGCCGGTACCGCCATTGGCCTTGGTGTACTGGTAGCTCGGATCAACCGTCAGCGTAAGCTTGTCCGTCAGCCCGAAACGCGAGTTGACGCGGATGTTGCCGGTGTTCGACGGGTTGTAGCTCTCGTCATAACGAGTGCCGCAAGTGTTCGGCGAATCGACGACGCCGGCACGTGCCGCGGAAACCTGGCAAGCGGCGAGCGTGTAGTCGCGCTCATCCTTGGTGGTCGGGAAGCGGTTGGTCGAACCCGAGCCGACGACGCGGTCGGTGGTCGTCAGGGTCTGGTTCGGCGAGGTGCCGCTTACCGCGAAGATCGAGCTGTCGGTACGCAGCGGAACCGACGAGAAGTTGCGGTTGCGGTTGACGTTGTAGTTACCGGCGATCGAGATGAAGTCGCCGTTATCGCCGATCGGCTGGTAGATCTTGGCGTTGAACTGGTTCTTGTTGATGTCGCTCGAACGCTGGAACGGGTTCTCGTTCTCGGAGTGGCTGGCCGCGAAGAACGCGCGGGTGCCGATGCCGGTGAACACGCCGGTGTCGACCACGCCGAACATGCGGAAGTAGCCGTACTCACCGATCGAACCGCGCATGTTGACGTGGAAGTCTTCGGTGGGGTTGCGCGTGCGGTAGTTCACCGTCGAACCCGAAGCCGCAGCGGTCGGGCTGTCGACGTCGGTGGTGCCCAGGTTCACGTTGATCTGTTCGATCAGTTCGGAATCGAGCTGCTGGTTCGAATACTGTGCATAGTTGCCGGTGTCGTTCAGCGGAATACCGTCGAACGTCAGCGAAATGCGGCTTCCGTCGAAACCGCGGATGTTCAGCGTGCCGCCCGACGAACCGTAGGGATCGTTGTTCTGGAAGCTGACGCCGGGAACCAGGTTGACCAGCTCGTGCACCGACTGGCCGGCGCGCTGGTTGGCGATCATGTCCTGGGTGATGACCTGCTTGGTCTTCGTCGAATCGGGCAGCTGAATGCCGCTGATGCCGCGCTGGACATTGCCGGTTACGACGATGGCGCCTTCTTCGAACTGGGTCGAACCGGTCGACTGCGCGAATGCGGGCATTGCGAGGAACGCAGCGCCGACAGCCAGCGTGCTGGTCGCCGTGGAGAGAACGGAGTGAAGTTTCATCTTAGCCCCCTGGAGCCTTCAGAGTGGGTTGTTGCATTGATTGCAGAAGGGTTTGCCCCTGCCGCAGACTTTGCTGCGGCTGCTAAGAGCAGCGCAATATGACAAGTCTCTGACGCACGGGATTCATTTCTGCCAACTCACGCGTAATTTTTCTGCGACATTGCGCAATGTTCCGTCTTCTAAACGCTTTTTTCGCAGATTCCCGTGAGTTAAGGGAAATCCACGTTGTGTGCGGTGCGGCAAAAATGTCACGCGAGAGCGCCTGCCACCTTTCCGTTTCAAGGGTGCATTGCACCATCCATCGCTCCGAAAGTGCATGACATGTTACGACATAGCTTGCTGCTTCCGCGGCGATCATGTCAGACACCGCGTCCATGGGCGTCGCACACCAGCATCATGGCCACGATCACGGCCACCACCATCACGGCCACCATCACGGCCACCATCACGGCCATCATCATGGTCACCATCATCACGCCGTACCTGGCAATGTGGGCAGGGCATTCGCGCTTGCGGTAGGCCTGAACCTCGCCTTCGTCATTGCCGAGGTTGCCGCGGGCTTCATCAGCGACTCGATGGCCCTGCTCGCCGACGCCGGGCACAACCTGTCGGACGTGCTTTCGCTCATGCTTGCCTGGGCGGCCAGCGTGCTTGCCTCGCGCCCGCCGACCGAACGATTCACGTACGGACTAAAGAGTTCCTCGATCCTTGCCGCGATCGCTAATGCGGCGCTGCTCTGGGTGGCGATCGGCGCAATCCTGGTCGAGACGATCCGCCGTTTTGCGGAACCCGCGCCGGTCACCGGCACGACGATGATCGTGGTCGCCGCGCTGGGCATCGCGGTCAACGCGCTGTCGGCGATGCTCTTCGCCAAGGGCAGCAAGGACGACCTCAACTTGCGCGCCGCTTTCGTGCACCTGATGGCCGATGCGGCGGTCTCCGCAGGCGTCGTAATTGCCGGCATCGTGATCGTGTGGACGGGCTGGGCGATGGTCGATCCGCTGGCCTCGCTGATCATCACCGCCGTCATCGCCTGGTCCAGTTGGAGCCTGCTGCGGGAATCACTGCGCATGGGCATGATGGCCGTGCCCGAAAGCATCGATATCGCCGCCGTGCGCCGGTTCCTTGAAGATCGACCCGGCGTCGCGCGCGTGCATGACCTCCACGTCTGGCCGATGAGCACGACCGAAACCGCCCTCACCGCGCACCTGGTGATGCCGCAAGGCCAGCCGGGCGACGCCTTCCTGCACGACCTTGCCCATGACCTTGAGCACAACTTCAAGATCGGCCATCCGACCATCCAGATCGAAACCGAAGACGACGCGGTATGTGCGCTGGAGAGCGAAGCGGTGGTCTGAACCGGTGGCCCACCGGGCAATCGCCGCGACAATAAGGTACAATAATCCCGATTGCGACATACCGGGCGGTGTCTAGGACTCACTGTTATCACTGACTGGATGGACAAATCCGCGATGACACGTCGACTTCCCGCCCGCCTCTTCCTGACCGCCGCACTGGGCTGCGCCCTGCTGCCCGGCGCCGCGCTTGCCGACACCAAGAGCGACCTTGAAGCGCGCTACGCCGCCCTCAAGACCGCGATGGACACGCGCGAGCCGGACGATATCAAGCCTTTCCTGACGCCCGACTTCAAGCGCACCGATCTGGGCGGCAATTCGATGACCGCTGACGAGATGATCGACCGCCTCGCCAACATCCCGGTCGACCCAAGCCGCAAGTCGACCAACACGATCGTCTCGTTGACCGTCAATGGCCAGACCGCCGAGGTCGAACAGCGGCAGGAAGCTTCCGGCAACCGTCAGGACCGCGATGGCCAGAGCCATGTCTTCGCGATGAGCGAGCTTTCGCACGACACCTGGGTTCAGGGCGACAAGGGCTGGTTGCTCAAATCCACCGAGACCGAGCAGATGACCATCTCCCGTGATGGGCAGGTTGTGCGCACGATGAAGAAGGGCGATCCGATGCCGCCGCGTGGATTCGGCGGTGGCCGTGGCGGCGGCGATCGCATGGGCCCGCCTCCCCCGCCGCCTTCGGACGGAAATTAAGCCTCCTGTCCGCCCCGGCTTGCCGGCCGGGGCGGCAGATGCCGCGCCATGCGGGTTTCCAGCAGGCGCACCAGTTCCGGATTCATGAATTCATAATCGTCCGGGATATCCAGACAGACCATCCGCTGGCCATTCAGATGCCGGCGAAACTTGCGCTGCACTTTGGTGCGATGTGCCTTTTCCATGACGACGATCACGTCCGACCATGCCACCAGTTCGCCGGTCAGCGGCTCTATGGCATCGACATTGGTGCCGGCGGAGGCCACTTCGATGTCGCCCCGCTGGGAAAAGATCTGCTCGGCAGTAGGGCTGCGCAGCTTGTTCTGGCTGCAAACGAAGAGATAGCGCTTCATCGCCCCGAGGAAGCATATCCGGCGAAGGCCGGCAACGAAAAGGGCCCGCCCGGAAGATCCGGACGGGCCCTTTTCGGTTTTGGCTTCGGCGCGGACTTAGGCCGCAGCTTCCGCCTTGTCGCCCTTGAGCACGCGGACGGGTTCCTTGCGGCCCTCCACAACGTCCTTGTCGACGACGACTTCGGCGATATCGCCTTCGGTCGGCAGGTCGAACATGGTGTCGAGCAGCAGCCCTTCCACGATCGAGCGCAGGCCGCGCGCGCCGGTCTTGCGGTCGATGGCCTTCTGAGCGATCGCCTCAAGCGCCTCGTCCGTGAAGGTCAGTTCGACGTCTTCCAGCTCGAACAGCTTGGCGTACTGCTTGATCAGCGCGTTCTTCGGTTCGCGCAGAATCTTGACCAGCGCCTCGATGTCGAGGTCGTTGAGCGTCGCGATCACCGGCAGACGGCCGACGAATTCGGGGATCAGGCCGAACTTGAGCAGATCTTCCGGCTCCGCCTTCTGGAGCAGTTCGCCCACGCGGCGCTTGTCCGGATCGGCGACATGCGCGCCGAAGCCGATCGAACGCTTCTGGAGGCGGTCGGCAATGATCTTTTCAAGACCTGCGAAGGCGCCGCCGCAGATGAACAGGATGTTGGTCGTGTCCACCTGCAGGAATTCCTGCTGCGGGTGCTTGCGGCCGCCCTGCGGCGGAACCGAAGCGGTGGTGCCTTCCATCAGCTTCAGCAGCGCCTGCTGCACGCCTTCGCCCGACACGTCGCGCGTGATCGACGGATTCTCGGCCTTGCGGCTGATCTTGTCGATCTCGTCGATGTAGACGATGCCGTGCTGCGCCTTCTCGACGTTGTAGTCGGAAGCCTGGAGCAGCTTGAGGATGATGTTCTCAACGTCCTCGCCCACGTAACCGGCTTCGGTCAGCGTAGTGGCGTCGGCCATGGTGAAGGGCACGTCGAACGTCTTGGCGAGCGTCTGCGCGAGCAGCGTCTTGCCCGAACCGGTGGGGCCCACCAGCAGGATGTTCGACTTCGACAGTTCCACATCGCCCTGCTTGCCGCTGTGCTTCAGGCGCTTGTAGTGGTTGTGCACCGCTACCGACAACACGCGCTTCGCGCGGTCTTGCCCGATCACGTAGTCGTTCAGCGTCTCGCAAATGTCGCGGGGAGACGGCACGCCGCCGTCCTTCTTGCCCGCAATCCCGGCCTTGGTTTCTTCGCGAATGATGTCGTTGCAAAGCTCGACACATTCGTCGCAGATGAACACCGTGGGGCCCGCGATCAGCTTGCGCACTTCGTGCTGCGACTTGCCGCAGAAGCTGCAGTACAGGGTGCTTTTCGCGTCAGATCCGCTCAATTTCGTCATTTTCCGTCTTTAGGCCATTTCCAGGCGACTCGTCGAGTCTACCTTGGACGGGGCCGGTTTTGCAATCCTAGCCCGATATGGGTACCCCGATAACCGTTGCAAAGAACTGAAGGTCGATACCCGCAAGCACCGACCTTCACTCATGCTCAGGCCGCCGTACTCAGGCTTCTGCCGGCTTGTCGGCGTCGGGCCGCGTTTCGAAGACCTTGTCGACGAGGCCGAACGCCAGCGCTTCCTCGGCTTCGAGGAAGGTGTCGCGGTCCATCGCCTTCTCGATCTCGTCGAGCGACTTGCCGGTGTACTTAACATAGAGATCGTTCAGGCGCTTGCGCATCCGCAGGATCTCGCGCGCCTGGATCTCGATGTCCGAAGCCATGCCGCGTGCGCCGCCCGAGGGCTGGTGCACCATGATGCGGGCGTTCGGCAGCGCGATGCGCATGCCCGGCTCACCGGCGGCGAGCAGGAAGCTGCCCATCGAGGCGGCCTGGCCGATGCACACGGTCGAAACGCGCGGCTTGATGTACTGCATGGTGTCGTGGATCGCCATGCCGGCCGTCACCACGCCGCCCGGCGAGTTGATGTACATCGAGATGTCCTTCGACGGATTTTCCGATTCGAGGAACAGGAGCTGCGCGACGATCAGCGAGGCCATGTGGTCCTCGACTTCGCCGGTGATGAAAACGATACGCTCGCGCAGCAGGCGCGAGTAGATGTCGAAGCTGCGCTCACCACGGCTGGTCTGCTCGACGACCATCGGCACCAGTGCGCCGGTAACGGGGTCGGTAGTGAACTTTCCTTGGGCGCCCGAGGCGCCAAACAGGTCGAGCATGGGAGTCCTCTTCTGGTTTGGACCGCCTATGTCGCGTGCCCCTGCCCGATGTTCAAGGGCTTTAACCCTTCATTCGATGCGGGACACACAACTATCGGGGGGCAATTGACCTTCACAGCGCAACTTGTGCCGGTTCCGACCGAATGCGTGGAGACATCGCTCACCCTTTCGTTGCCCTTTCTCCATAATTCGGTCATCCCTTGGCCGGATAAGGAAAATCCCAGTCGCCGGCTTCGGGGGGAGCCCAGCATGTCCAAGAAGTTTCAAGTGGGCACGATCGTGCTCGCGGCCATCGCGCTCGCGATGGCGATCGCCTGGGCGTGCCTGAACCGCGGCCCCTGGTACGACGAGTTCTACACGCAATACGTCACGCGCGCCGACCTCGGCTGGGGCCAGGCGCTGGGCGGGAGCTGGCTGCCGGACAATCATCCACCGCTCTACTACGCCCTCGCCCGCGCGACTGCCTGGATGGGCGCGGTCGAGACTCACCGGCTGCTGAACCTTGCCATCGGCGTGCTCACCCTGATCGGCGGCGCCGTCGTGGTGCGCGATGTGCCGCGCCTGTTGCCGGCAAGCGCCGCGCTGCTGCTGATGCTGGCGGGCAACCAATGGTCGGTTATGAGCGGCAGCGAGCTACGCTCCTACTTCCTCTCGCTCTGCGCGGGGACGCTGCTCGCACTGTCGCTGAGCGCGCTGTCGCTGACTTGCGAAGGCGGCTCCCGCGCGCGGCGAGCGGTCTATGCCATCACCGTATTGGTGGCTTTCAACACCCATATCGTGACCACCCTGATCGCAGGAGCGCTGATCGCGCCCTTCCTGCTGGCAGGGCTGGTGCGGCGCGACTGGACTTATGCCCGGGCGATCGGGACGGCACCGGTGCTCGCCGGCACCATCTTCGTCGCCATCTGCCTGATCCAGCTGCCGCACTGGCAAGCCAACACCCAAAAGTTCTGGATAGAGTCCGGCTTCGCCACGGCCCGCTGGTCCATCGAATATGCGCTGTTGCGCACGCTCGAAGCCAATCCGCTGGTGCTGGCAGGTGCGCTGCTGGGCGTCGCCCTGATGGGCCGCGATCTCATGCGGACGCGCTCTGCCTGCGCCGGCGTGAGCACTCTGGCGCTATTGGCAAGCGGCGTGGTGCTCGGGCTGGCCATCCTGGTCACGCTACACCTGCTGCGCCCGATGCTGATCGAGAAGTACCTCACCGCGATGGTCGGCGCGGTGAGCGTGGGCATCGCGCTGGCCTGCGGGCGCCTGCTTCGCGGACTGGGGCCGCGCGCGACCGCGCTGTTCCTGGCGGTGGGGCTGCCCCTCTCGATCTGGGGACTGGTGCTGAACACCGGAACGGCGGCGGCGCGCTATTCCTGGTACGGGACGGCGCGCTTCATCGCCAGGCAAGTGGAGGACTGTCCCGGCACGCTGGTCCATGTCGACCGCTTCTGGAACGGCGACGTGATGGCGATGCCGCCGGCGGACAACCTTGCCGTCGGCCCCTGGGCCTATCGCGAGGTTGCCGGACGGTTCGGCTTTCCGCTGGAGCCGGAAGGGTCGCGCAGGTTGGCGCAGAGCTGCCCGACCCTGTTCTGGGCGGAGCACGATTCGCTCCAGCGGTTCGACCGGGCCATGATCCTCGCCCACTTGCGGGCCAGCGGCTTTGCGGTGGACGCTATCGAAGTCCACCGAATCGGAGACGGCTGGGTGGCGGAGGCGGCGCCCAATGGCGCTCAGGCCACAGGCACCGCCGGTTCCAGATAGGGCGCCACCGCCCCCACGGCCCGCGCCACATACTCCGTCTTCTCGCCCACCGGGGCGACGTAGTGCAGCGCCTGTTCGGCATCGTGCAGCGAACTGCCGCGCGCAATCATCCACGCGGCGAGGTATTGCGAGGCAAGGCAGCCGCCGGCGGTCGCCACATTGCCATGGGCCACGAAAGGCGCGTCGATCACGGTGACGCCGGCCTCGATCACCCAGGGCTTCGTCGTCAGGTCGGTGCAGGCCGGCAAGTCGCCGATCAGCCCCAGTTTCGCGAGCAGCAGCGTTCCGGAGCACTGCGCCCCGATCAACTGCCGCGTGGGGTCCAGCCTGATCCGCGCCAGAAGATCCGCATCGGCGGCAATCTCACGCGTCAGGATACCGCTGCCGATCAGCACCGCATCGGCCTCCTGCGCGAATTCCAGCGGTTTTTGCCGCTCCACCGTCACCCCGTTCATGGATGTGACCCGCGCGCTTGGCGACGTGATGTGGGCCGCCCATCCCTGCGGCTTCATGCGATTGAGGATGGCCGCCGCAACGAACGAATCCAGTTCGTTGAACCCTTCGAAGGTAAGAACGGCAATCTGCATGATGGTCTCCTGCTGAAAATGGGCCCGAAACGAAAACGGCCCGGTGCATCGCTGCACCGGGCCGTTTCGTGACGGTCTGTCCGATGGAAGCGGTCAGTCTTCCTTCTTGGCGGCAGCCTTCTTGGCCGGAGCCTTCTTGGCGGGCTTGGCTTCGGCGTCAGCCTCGGCAGCCTCGTCCTTCTTGGCAGCGGCCTTCTTGGCCGGAGCCTTCTTCGGCTTTTCCTCGGCAGCGGCTTCGGCAGAAGCGTCAGCGGCCGGGGCTTCCTCGGCAGCTTCGTCCTTCTTGGCGGCAGCCTTCTTGGCCGGGGCCTTCTTGGCGGCCGGCTTCTTGGCTTCCGTCGCCTTCTCGCCGTCGGTGTCGGCTTCGATGGCGGCCTGCAGTTCGTCGCGGGTCACTTCACGCTCGGTGACGTCAGCCTTCTCGATGAGGAAGTCGACGACCTTGTCTTCGTAAAGCGGCGCGCGGAGCTGGGCAGCCATCATCGGGTCCTGGCGGACGTATTCCATGAAGCGCTGGCGGTCTTCCGGACGATACTGCTGCGCAGCCTGCGCAACCAGCATCTGCATTTCCTGCGCGGTCACTTCGACGCCGTTGGTCTGGCCGATTTCCGACAGGAGCAGGCCAAGGCGCACGCGGCGCTCGGCGATCTTGCGGTAGTCGTCCTTCTCGGCTTCGATCTCGGCCAGAGCGGCGGCGGGATCTTCTTCCTGCGCGGCTTCCTGGGTCAGCTGCTGCCAGATCTGCGAGAATTCGGCTTCCACCATGGTCGGCGGCACGTCGAAGTCATGACCGGCGGCAAGCTGGTCGAGCAGCTGGCGCTTCATCGCGGTGCGGGTCAGGCCGGCAGTTTCCTGCTCCAGCTGGCCCTTCAGCAGGCCCTGGAGCTGCTCAAGGCTCTCAAGACCCAGTTCCTTCGCGAAGTCGTCGTCCAGCTTCGATTCGGCCGGGGCCTTCACTTCGTGCACGACGATGTCGAAGGTGGTTTCCTTGCCGGCGAGGTTCGCGGCCGGGTAATCCTCCGGGAAGGTCACCGTGATGGTGCGCTCGTCGCCAGCCTTGGCGCCGCCCAGCTGCTCTTCGAAGCCGGGGATGAAGCGGCCTGCGCCGATCACGAGCGGGGCCTTCTCGGCCTTGCCGCCGTCGAACTCGACGCCGTCCAGCTTGCCGGTGAAGTCGATGATCAGCTGGTCGCCGTCGGCGGCCGCGCCGTCCTTGGTTTCGAAACGCTGCTGCTGCGAGGCAATGCGCTCAACCGCTTCGGTCACGGCGTCTTCCGAAACCGGCACGATCAGCTTTTCAAGCTTCAGACCGTCGATGGCGGGCGCTTCGATGACGGGGAGAACTTCCAGGCTGACGGTCAGCTCGGCGTCCTTGCCCTGCTCGTACCCTTCGCCCAGGGCGACGTCGGGGTTCATGGCCGGACGCAGCGCGTGGTCGGTAACCAGCTTGTCCATGGCTTCGCGGATGGTGGCGTTCAGCGCGTCCTGGTGGATCGCTTCGCCGTGCATCTTCTTGACCAGGTTGGCGGGAACCTTGCCGGCGCGGAAGCCGGGCATCTTTACCTGCGGGGCGATCTTCTTGATTTCGCCTTCGACGCGCTCGGTGATGGTCGTGGCGGGAATGGTCACCGTGTAGGCGCGCTTGAGGCCCTCGTTGGTGGTTTCGACGATCTGCATTTCAAATGCCTTCCTGTGCAATTCAACGGGCCCATGCGACGAGCCTACGGGCCGATTCTCGCGGCTCCCCTCCCCCGGGGCGACGAGACTGGTGCGGGCGAAGGGACTCGAACCCCCACATCTTTCGATACTGGTACCTAAAACCAGCGCGTCTACCAGTTCCGCCACGCCCGCATGGATGAAAGCCAGAAACTCAAGGAACGTGCCCTTATAAGGACACGCGGGAAAGGGCAAGTGCGGCGATTCGCATTGTGCGCGGAAGGGCCATGGCGTTCCGGCCGCGCGATGGATCGCCGGTCCATTCGGTGGCACCAACTTGCCCGCCCGCGCGTTACGTCCCAGGTAAAGGTTTATCAGCGAAGCGAGAGGCAAGATGGCCACCCAACCCGCAGACGATCCCGGCAATACCCCGCCCGAAACGCCGGTTCCGCCGATGGAGCCCGGCGTGCCGGACTTGCCCGAGGAACTGCCGCCCGAGGGGCCGGATTTCGATCAACCCGATACCGGCCCGCTGGAGATGCCGCCGCCCGATTGAGCGACGGCTCTCGTCGAAAGGTTTCTGAAAAGCAGAGAGCGGCGCCCCCGCCTGCGCGGGGACGACGGTTTGTGCGCGTGAGGCTAGCGCGTTCCTCCCGTTCTCAGTCGAACCCGACCAGCTTCGCCAGCATGTGCAGCGTCGAGATCTGATCCGCCTTGCGGGCGCTGCCCGGCACCACCGGACATTCCAGGCAATAGGCCTGCGCTCCGCGGCTTGAGAGCATGGCCGACAGTTGCCCCGCCACGCGCGATGCCTGCTCCTCGCGGCGGCGGGAGACCAGGCTGGCAAAGTCGTAGGCGCCCGCCTGGATGCGCGCGCTGTCGTCCGGCGCCTGCGAGGTCATGTTGCTGAGGAACTTCGTGAAAGTATCCTCCTCGCTCTCCAGGTAGACCGCATGCCACTTGCCATTGCCCACGCCGCCAAGCCGTGCGGCCTCGGCGAGTGCGGCATCCAGATCGCCCATCTTGTCGACAAGCCCGATCCTCTGCGCTTCCGATCCCGGCCACACGCGCCCCTGGGCGATAGCGTCCATCTTTTCCGGCGTGGTCTTGCGCGCCTTCGCGGCCAGACCGACGAATTTGCCATAAGTGTTTTCGACCGAAGCCTGCAGCATCCCTTCAACCTCGGGCGTGAAGCCGCCGAGGATATCGGGCTGCCCCGAAAGCGGCGTGGTCTTCACGCCGTCGCTGGTGACGCCATATTCCGCCAGCGTCTTCTCGAAGCTGGTCACAACCGCGAAGACGCCGATCGAGCCGGTGATCGTCGCCGGCTGTGCGAACACCGTCTGGCCCGGCGTAGAGACCCAGTAGCCGCCGCTGGCGGCAAGATTGCCCATCGAGACGACGACCGGGATCTTCTTCGCCTTGTACCGCTCGATCGCGCGGCGCATCCGCTCGGCCGCCATGGCCGATCCGCCCGGCGAATCGACGCGCACGACCAGCGCCTTGAAGCCTTCGTCGATATTGTCGTCCAGCAATTGGGCGATGCGGTCGCCGCCGGCCCGGCCCGGGCCAGCCTGTCCATCGACGATCTCACCCGCGATGGTGATGACGCCGATCTTGGCGCCATCCTTCTTCTCCGGATTGGCCCGCAGCCATGCGGCAAGATCGGTGTGGCGATAAGGCAGGTCGTTATCGTCGCGCGCATCGTCCTCGCCCGCGATCTCGGTCACGCGCGCGTCGAATTCGCTCTTGTCGCCGATACGATCGACCAGCCCCGCCGCTTTCGCGCCTTCGGCGAAATCGCCGCCGGTCGCCTTGGACCAGGCCAGCGGATCGCCGGTCATCCGGTCCAGCTGCGACTTGGGCCGCGCCCGCGCCACGTCCGCCTTGTAGCTGCCCCAGAGCGCGCCGTAGATATCCTGATAGGCCTCCCGCGCGGCGGGCGACATGTCGTTGCGAAGATAGGGCTCCACGAAGCTCTTGTAGGTGCCGGCGCGGAAGACGTGCGCGTTGACCTTGAAGCGATCGAGCAGCGCCTTGAAGTAGACCTGGTTGCCGCCCGGCCCCGCGACGAAGGCACCGCCCATCGGATCGATCCAGACTTCGCTGGCGTGCGAGGCAAGCTGGACGCCATCGTCGGCATAGGCATTGGCGAAGGTCATCACCGGCTTGCCCGCCTTGCGCACGTCATCCATGGCGCGGCCGATTTCCTCGATATGGACCATGCCGCCGCCCAGAAAGCGCGACATGTCGAGCACGACCACCTTGATGCGCTTGTCGGTCGCCGCCAGTTTCAGCGCGCGTTCGATATCGCGCGCCTGGAACTGCCCGCTGGGCGCCTGGCTGCTGGCCAGCAGGCTGAGCGGATCGGGCCGGCTCTTCTCCTCGACGATGGAACCGTTGAGGTCCAGCAGCAGCGCGCCGTCCTGGATGCGGGTGGCCGCCGGGCGCGAGGTCAGCACCGCGTAGAGCAGGCCGAAAAACAGCAAGAGGAAAACCAGCGCCAGCGCGTCCTTCACGCCCACCAGCAATTTCCAGACCCTGTGCGCGAACTTCATGGATTCACCAGCCTTTCAGAAAGACTTGCATACGCCCGCACGGCCATCGCGGCCAGACCGGGAAAGAAGGTTTCCCGTAATGGCTTAACTCTTGTGTCTAATTTTCGGTTTTGAAAATTCGCTAAAGGCGAATTTTGGCGGCACCGGCCCACTCCCCCACCCGACCACCCATCAGGATACACTCGAGGGAGGTCGGGTGGGGGAGTGGGCCGGTGCCGCCGCGAAAATGCCCATTCGGGCATTTTCCAAACAGACTCCGCAAAAGGCTTGAGCCGGAGGCCACCTGAGCCTAGTGCCTGATCTTCGATGACATCCCCAGAATATATCTATCCGGAAGGCGCCCTCGCCTTCCCGCATCGCGGTCTCGTGGGCATCGGCGGTCTTGCCCCGCATGAGATCTGGTTCCTCCTCGACGAAGCCGAACAGTGGGTCGAGCTGAATCGCGGTACGCAGAAGCGGCGCGATCTGCTCTCCGGCCTGACGATCATCAACGCCTTCTTCGAGAATTCGACGCGCACGCTGCTGAGCTTCGAAATCGCCGGCAAACGCCTGGGCGCCGACGTCGTGAACATGGCGGTTGCCAATTCCAGCGTGAAGAAGGGGGAAACCCTGATCGACACGGCGATGACGCTGAACGCCATGCGCGCCGATGCCATCGTCATCCGCCATGCCAGTTCCGGCGCGGTGCAGCTGATCGGCGATCTGGTCGACTGCCCGGTCCTCAACGCCGGTGACGGCCAGCACGAGCATCCGACTCAGGCCCTGCTGGACGCGCTGACGATCCGCCAGGCCAAGCGCGCCTTCAACGGCCTGCGCGTCAGCATCTGCGGCGATATCCTGCACAGCCGCGTCGCCCGCTCGAACATCCTTTCGCTCGCCTCGCTGGGCGCCGAAGTGCGCGTCTGCGCACCGCCGGCACTGATGCCCGCCGATATCGAGCGGATGAACGTGAAGGTGTTCCACGATTTCGACGCGGCGCTGAAGGGTGCCGACGTGGTGATGATGCTGCGCCTCCAGCTGGAACGCATGGAAGGCCAGTTTATCCCCTCCCCCCGCGAATATCGCCACCTTTACGGCCTGACGCTCGACCGGCTTGCCAAGGCCGAGCCCAACGCCCTTGTCATGCATCCGGGACCCATGAATCGCGGCATCGAGATCGACTCCAACGTGGCCGATCTGGTCGGCCGTTCGCAGATCACCACGCAAGTCGAAATGGGCGTCGCCATTCGCATGGCCTGCCTTGACGTGCTGACGCGAAAAGCCCGCAATGTGGAGGGCTGGGCATGAGCGCGCAGGCATCCCTCACCATCACCAACGGCAAGCTGGTCCTTGCCGACGGCACCATCGCCCCCGGCGCGCTGCGCTGCGAGGGCGGCTTCATCACCGCGATCGGCGCGGACGTCACGGCGCAGCCGGGCGATGTCGTGCATGACGCCGGCGGTCATCTGATCGCGCCGGGCCTGGTCGATCTGGGTGTCTTCGCCATCGACAAGCCGGCCTTCCACTTCGGCGGCATCACCCGCGCCGCGCTGATGCCGGACCAGAACCCGCCGCTGGACGTGCCGGCCCGCGTCCGCTTCGCCGCGCAATCGGGCAAGCCGGACTTCTGGGTTCACCCGCTCGCCGCCGCGACGCAGGGCCTGGAAGGCAATTCGCTGGCCGAGATTGCGCTGATGCGCGATGCCGGTGCCAAGGCTGTCGCCACCGGCCGCCGCTGGATCGGCGATTCGGGCACGATGCTGCGCCTGCTGCAATATACCGGCATGCTGGGCATGGTGGTGATGACCCATTCCGAGGATGCGGGCATCGTCGGCAAGGCCGTGGCCACTTCCGGCGAGATGGCGACTCGACTGGGTCTTCCCTCGGCTCCGGCCGAAGCCGAGGCCATCGCCATCGCCCGTGATATCGCGCTGGCCGAACTGGCGAACGCACCGATCCACTTCCGCAAGGTGACCACCGCCAAGGGGCTGGACCTCGTGCGCGCGGCCAAGGCGCGCGGGCTGAAAGTGACGGCGGGCGTGACGCCGGCCTACTTCATGCTGTCCGACCTTGCGCTGGCCGGTTTCCGCACCTTCGCGCACCTCTCTCCGCCCCTGCGTTCGGAAGACGATCGCAAGGCGGTGATCGCCGCCATCGGCGATGGCACGATCGACGTGATCGCATCCGGCCACGACCCGCGCGGGCCGGAAGACAAGCGCCTGCCGTTCTCCGATTCGGTGCCCGGCATGGCCGGCGCCGAGACGCTGCTGCCGCACACCATGAACCTGGTGCGCGATGGCGTGATCTCCATGGCGCGCGCGTTCGAACTGGTCGCGGCCAATCCGGCCAAGCTGCTGGGCGTCAATGCCGGCCGCATTGAAGTGGGTGCAGAGGCTGACATCGCGGTGATCGCGCCCGACCGGCCGTGGATCGTGGATTCGGGCAAGATGGCGGCGCTTGCCGGCAATACGCCCTTCGACAAGCAGCCCGTACAAGGCCGCGCCGTGGCGCTGTTCAAGGGTGGCATGGCAGTTTTGCAGAAATAGCCAGAAGGTTCAGGGCATGGGCGGGAATCTTCCGCCCGCCCCGTTCCCGCCCACGCCGAAATCCAAACACCCCGTCATCCCCGCGATGGCGGGGATCCCGCTTCCTTTTCCGACCTCGCGAATTCGTCCCGTCGCCTAACGCAGCGGGCCTCGCCTTCGCGGGGGCGACAAGGCCGGTTGCGGAAAATCCCGGATGCCGTTCCCATAAAAAAGACGGCCCCTGTCCGAGGACAGGAGCCGTTCAGGTTCACATGGAACTGGTAGAAAGCGAGTGCGTCAGCGGCTCGCGAGCATGGCGCCCGGCTGCGAACGATTCTCGGCATAGGCAAGGCAAGCCGCCCCGCCCTTGCGCACGGACGTGCAAAGCGATTCGGCGCTGTCGCGGTCGAAGCCCAGGGCGGCGACGCGGTAGTAGCGCTGGCCGTTCACTTGCGCTTCGGTGATGCGCAGCGCGTGATCCTTCAGCTTCGGATTCTTCGTCTGGAAGAGAACCCAGGCCCGCTTGGCACCGTCCATGGTGCGGAACGACCCAAGCTGGACGAGATGCGTGGCGGGCGGGCTGGAAACCGCCTTCTGGCGGCTTGCCGGAACTGCGGCTGCAACACGGCGGGCGGCCGGGTTCTGCTGCGCGGCCGGAGCCGGCACGAAATGCTTCACCGGCGCGGCTTCGGCAACTGCGGCAACCACTCGCGGCGCAGGGGCCGGTACAGCGGCCGGGACCGGCGCCGGAGCGGCCTCGTCAGGCTGGTTCGCGCCCCAGAAACTCTCGCCCGACTGAACGGCGGGAAGTTCTCCGGCCGGCGCGGTTGCCGGGGCGGCAGCCGGCGCCGGAACGTCGGCCACGGCAAGCTGGGCACTTTCGGCGGGCTGGTTTAGCGCCAGCATCGCCGGCTGACCGGCGTCGCCGCGTAAGGGTGCGCCCAACAGGGCGGCGATACGCTCACGGCCCTGCGTGGGCGCTACGTTGGCGGCCCATTCGTGCAGGCGCGCTTCCAGCTGGTCGCCGGCAAGATCCTGCGAGGCGATCAGGCGGGCCTCGCTCCAGCGGCCGTCGAGGGCATAGGCATAGGCAAGGTTCTGGCGTGCCTTGGGCGTCGCTTCACCGCCACGCACCACGTCGGTCAGGATGGTCACGCCGGCAGCGGGATCGCCCGCCAGAGCGACAGCAAGGCCGTAGTCGCTGGCCGGCAGCTTGTCCTGCACGCGCTGGAGCACGGCCTGAGCCTCTGCATTGCGGCCAGCGCCGATATAGGCCAGCGCAGCGCCCAGCGCGGTGTGCGGATCCGTGTCACCCAGCGAAATCGCGTCTTCGAACGTCGTGGCCGCAGAATCGAAGCGACCTGCCGAAAGGTAGGCTTGCGCCAGCGCGGTACGGGCGCGGACATCGCGTGAGGATTTCGCCACGCGCTGTTCGGCGCGGGCAACCGCCACGTCATTCTGCTCGCCCGTCGCCGCGACAGCGGCAGCGCCGGAACTGGCGACCGAGGTATGGCCGGCGCAGCTTACCAGCAGCGCGGCAGCCATGGCGGCGCCCAGCGCAAGACCGCCGGTCCGGACATAAGAAGCCCGGGTGCGGGAAGTATTGTGGCGTTCCATCAAAATGTCCCCCTAGGACAGATCAGCTGCGCTTCGCGGCCATGCGGCCCGGGCCCGAAACGTCGGCGAATTCGGCGAGATACTTGTCCAGCGCTTCGGTCACGATGGTCTGGGCGCTGCGATTGAGCAGCACGCCTGCCATCTTGAGACGGAAATGGCGTTCGGCATCCAGGCGCAGCGTGAACGCGGCCCGGCGGCCTTCGGGAACCATCGCCCGCACCGGCGCGGCCGTGCGGTTGATGCGCTCTGCCAGATTCTCGATCTGGCGCAGAACGTCCGGCTTGCGCGGCGCGAAAGCGGGCATTTCGGGCGAGAGCGAGGCCATCGGCGCATCGGTGGAACCGTCTTCGCCCTCTTCATCCGCCCACTGACCCTCGGCAGCCCATTGGCCCACCGTGGCCTGCATTTCGTCAAGCTGGTCCGCTTCGGAAGCGTCTTCCTCAAGAACCTGCTGCTCGAACGGTATTGCGTCGGCGACGATTACAGGAGCCGGCATAGCTTCCGGCGCCGGCGTCTCGACCGCCGCGACGACGGGCGTTGTCGCCGCCTGTTCGGGGGCGCCCCAATCGTTCCAGCCCAGATCGTCGATCGGGGCGGGCTCCGCGCGCATGCCGCTCATGCCGAAGGAGGCATTGTCCTGGCGGCGCATCGCCGGCTTGGCGCTGCCCTTGCGGGCCAGCAGGCTCGGCGAAAGCGACGCGAATGTACGGGGTTCGCTCATCGCGCCGGACATGGTCAGGACCCCGCGACGCGGCGGCCGAAGCCACCGACCGGGCGCTGGGCACCCTGGATCACCGGCTGCCCCGGAACCGGCGGGGCCGAGAACACGGTGCGGCGGAAGTTCTTTTCAAGACGATCGGAAATGTAGTTCCACAGCGCCGCCACTTCCTGCGAGGAACGGCCGTTGGGATCGACTTCCATCACCGTGCGGCCGTCGATCATCGAGGCGGCAAAGTCGGTGCGCTGGTGCAGCGTCACCGGGGCAACGGTGCCGTGCTGCGACAGCGCGACGGCGGCCTCTGCAGTGATTCGCGCCTTGGGCGTGGCGGCATTGACGACGAACAGCAGCGGCTTGCCCGAACGTTCGCACAAGTCGACCGTGGCCCCCACGGCGCGCAGATCGTGCGGGCTGGGGCGGGTCGGGATGACGATCAGTTCGGCAACCGAGATCACGCTCTGGATCGCCATGGTGATGGCCGGCGGCGTGTCGATCACGGCGAGCTTGAAGCCCTGCTGGCGCAGCACCTGGAGATCGGCGGCGAGTCGCGCCACGGTGGTCTGGGCGAAGGCAGGCAGTTCGGCCTCACGCTCGTTCCACCAGTCGGCCAGCGAGCCCTGCGGATCGATGTCGATCAGCACGACCGGCCCTGCGCCAACGCGCTGCGCCTGGACGGCAAGATGTCCCGAGAGCGTGGTCTTGCCCGAGCCGCCCTTCTGCGATGCCAATGCCAGTACTCGCAAAGCCCTGTCCCCTGAGTATTCCGCTAGGAATGTGAACCTGTCTGAGGGCTGGGATCGCAGATCGTTCCTAATTTAGAGTTAATTACGTAGCCTGCATCCCCGGGCGCAGCCTTCCTGCGTCCATGCTTTCATGCCACTGTTGCGTCAGGAAATTGTTTACCATGCCGGTTAAGGGCGATTTTCGGCAGTCGCCCGTATTGTCCCGCGCTTGGGCTGGTGCCATCCGTCAATCTTCGCATAGCATGCCATCCAACCGGGAGGGCCATCGGGGCGGGATCAAGATGCAGAATATTCTTCGTTTCCTTTCCACCAGTGGCGTCGCCGGCTGCATGCTTTGTGCGGCCAGCGTGCTGATTCCGGCGCCCGCCGCCGCCGATGTGAAGGCCGGAGTCGATGCCTGGTCGGACGGGAAATACGAAGCCGCGGTGAAGCAGTGGCAGCCCCTGGCCGACAAGGGCGATGCCGATGCCGAATTCAATCTGGCGCAGGCCTACAAGATGGGGCGCGGCGTGCCGCTGGACCTTGGCCGCGCGGAAACGCTTTACGGCAAGGCCGCGTCGCAGGGGCATGTGCAGGCGGCTGACAACTACGGCCTGCTGCTGTTCCAGCGCGGAGAGCGGGAGAAGGCCATGCCCTATATCGCCGCCGCTGCCGGGCGCGGCGATGCGCGGGCGCAGTACATATTGGGCGTCGCCTGCTTCAACGGTGACCTTGCCGAAAAGGATTGGGTGCGCGCCTATGCCCTCGTCAGCCTAGCCCAGCAGGCCGGCTTGCCGCAGGCCACGCGCGCGCTGGCCCAGATGGACGAGCATATTCCGCTGGAACAACGGCAGGAAAGTGTGCCGCTGGCCACCAAGCTAGCCGCCGAAGCGGACGCCGCGCGTACCCGCATCGATGCATCGGCTTCGCTGGGCGGTACCGCGCCCGCGCCGAATCGCCCGCAATTGGCCCGCGAATCGGCCGTCGACAGTGGGCCCGCAACCGCCGGCGCAGACTACGCACGCCCCGCCCCCGCGATCGTCAGGCCGACGGTCGCCACGCCGAAAAAGCCGGTGATCGTCGAAACGATGCCGACCGTGAGCGCTCCTCCATCGCAGCCGGCCAAGCTTGCCGTCGCCAAGCCGGCACCACCGAAGGCGGTTTCCGCCGCGAAGCCGCCTGTGGCCGCTTCTGTCCCAGCCCCTGCAAAGGCAGGCGGTTGGCGCCTGCAACTCGGCGCTTTCGGCGTGGCCGCTAATGCCGACAAGCTCTGGTCCAGTCTGTCGAAGCGGCCCGAACTTTCCGGCAGCCGCCGCGAACAAGTGCGCGGCGGCCCGCTGACATTCCTTTACGCCACCGGCTTCGCCAGCAAGACGGAAGCGGACAAGGCCTGCGCCGCGCTGAAGTCCGCCGGCCACGAATGCATCGCTACGCCGCCCAAGTAGAGCCACCCAAGTCAGGCCCGCCGAAATGCCGGCCTGACGCAAGCGTCGGGGCGATGGCCCGGCCATCCCCTTCTCCCCGCGCGTATTTCCATGGACTCCGGCGAGTCGCAGGCATAGCCTCCCCTTTGGGAGACAGGGGCTATGCCGAAGGCATTGACGGGCGATAACGCCCGCGAGGTCCACTACGATTTCGAGGCGACCGGCGCGGCGAATGCTGTCGACCGGCTCGAAACGCTTGACCTCATTCGCGGGATCGCCGTTCTGGGCATCCTTGCCATCAACATATCGGGATTTGCGGGGCCGGCGGTCGGATCGGCCTCCCCCGGCTTTGCGATGCACGCCAGCCATGCCGACGAATGGGGCTATGCCTTCGGGTTCCTGTTCTTCGAAGGCAAGATGCGTGCGCTGTTCGCCATGCTGTTCGGTGCGGGAATCGCGCTCTATTGCGAGCGGATGGATGCCGCCGGGCGCGATGGAGACGTCCTGCAGGTCCGCCGCCTTGCCTGGCTGATGCTGCTGGGTCAGTTACACTATCTGCTGCTGTGGTGGGGCGACATCCTGTTCGTCTATGCCACCTGCGGCCTGGCCGTGCTGTTCGTGCGACGCCAGCCCTGCGCGGTGCTGCTGGGACTGGCGGCGGGAATCGCGTTGACCGCCGCCATCGTCAATCTGACCGCTACCCTGCCGCTGCTGCGCGCGGAGGAAGCCGTCCGCCTCGGCATCGCCACCCTGGCCGAGCGGCACGACGTTGCCGACCGACTCGCGCAGTACCGCGAAGCGGCGGCGGCGCAGTCGCAGCTCTATCATGCGGGTTTCTGGAACATTGCCGCCACCAAGCTGCAAGACGATCCGTTCTGGCTGGTGACGATGACGCTCCACGCCTGGAGCGAGGTGATCCCGCTGATGCTCGTGGGCCTGGTTCTCCAGCGCAAGGGGCTGGCGGAAGGCGCAGTGCCCCGCCGAAAGCTCCTGACCATCGGTGTGGCAGCTACCGGGGTGGGACTTGCGGTGACGGCGCTGGCCCTCGGATGGGCATGGCCGCGCCATTTTCCGCCGATCGCGATGTACGTGATGCTGGGCAAGGGGCTGATGCCGGCGCACTTCGTTACGGCGCTGGGTTATGGCGCGCTGGTGCTGGCGGCCGCCCCTGCCCTGCTGCGCACTGGCGCGGGCCGGCGACTCGTGGCCTGCGGGCAGATGGCGTTCAGCAACTACATCGGCACCAGCCTGATGATGAGCGCGCTGTTCTTCGGGTGGGGCTTCAGCCTCTACGGCAAGGTCGGCGCGGCGGAACAGTGGCTTTTCGTGCTGCTGGGCTGGTCCGTAATGCTGGCCTGGAGCGCGCCGTTCCTGCGCCGATACCGCCGCGGACCGCTGGAACTGGTGTGGCGTTCGCTGGTCGAAAAGCGCCTTCTGCCCAATCGGCGCAGTCTATCTATCTGAGTTTTTTGGCCGATTTTCGGGCGAAAAGAATGCTATTGCGATCCATTTGCAGTTGCATATGATGGGTCTTGTAAGAGGATTCGCCCATGTACGTTTGCATCTGCAATGCGATTAAGGAAACCGACCTGCGGACCGCCGCGCGCTGCTGCCGTGGAGACGCCAATGCGCTCTACGCCGCGCTCGGCCGGACACCGCAATGCGGACAATGCCTCGAAGACGCCGAGGATATCATTGCAGATGAGATGACGGCACTGGACGCACCACTCAGCGCTGCCGCCTGACGGCGCGCTCATACTAACAGGTTACACTCGCGGGACTTCCGCGGGTTGCACCCGTTTGCATACGCGCCCATAATGCGCCCTGAAATTTTCAGGAGCATCCCCCCATGAAGGGCGACCCCCAGGTCATCGACTTTCTCAACAAGGCTCTCTTCAACGAGCTGACCGCGATCAACCAGTACTGGCTGCATTACCGCATGCTCGACAACTGGGGCATCAAGCGTCTGGCCGAGTATGAGCGCCACGAGTCGATCGACGAGATGAAGCACGCCGACGTGCTGGCCGATCGCATCCTCTATCTGGACGGCCTCCCCAATTTCCAGGCGCTGGGCAAGCTGCGCATCGGCGAAAGCGTCGAGGAAGTGCTGAAGGCCGACCTCGCCCTGGAACACGACGCGATTCCGCTGCTGCGCGAAGCCATCGCCCACTGCGAAGCCGTGCGTGACTACGTCAGCCGCGAAATCTTCGCGCGCATCCTCGAAAGCGAGGAAGAGCACGTGGACTTCCTGGAAAAGCAGTTCGACATGATCGAGCGCATGGGCATCCAGAACTACTGCCAGCTGCAGAGCAAGCCGGCGGAAGACTGAGCGGAACACCGGCAAGATACGAGGCGCGCAGGCAAATATGGATTTTCTCGCGCGCTTCGGCCTTTCCGTTCCGCTGGTACAGGCGCCAATGGCGGGCACATCCACGCCCGCCCTTGCCGCCGAAGTCTGCAATGCTGGGGCGCTCGGCTCGCTCGCCCTTGGCGCCATCGGCCCCGAAGAGGCCCGCCGCCAGATCGCAGAGCTGAAAAGCCGCACGGACCGGCCCTTCAACCTCAATCTTTTCGTTCACGAAACGCTGGCGCCCGATCCAGCGGGCGAACAGGCGTGGCTGGATGCCCTCGCCCCCCTGTTCCGCGAATACGATGCCGAACCGCCTGCCGCGCTGGAGACGATCTACCCCAGCTTTATCGGCAACGCGGCGATGCGGGATGTCGTGCTGGAGACGAAGCCGGCCGTCGTCAGCGTTCATTTCGGGCTGCCTGAGGCCGCGACGATCGCCGCGCTCAAGGCTGCAGGTTGCGTGCTACTGGGCAGCGTCACCAGCTTGGCCGAAGCGGAGCTTTCGCTGGCGGCCGGGATCGACGTGCTGGTCGCGCAAGGATGGGAAGCCGGCGGCCATCGCGGCATGTTCGATCCGGATGCCCTTGACGACCGCCTCGGCACTTTCGCGCTGACACGACTGCTGGTCGCCTGGGGCAAACTGCCGGTGATCGCCGCCGGCGGGATCATGGACGGCGCCGGCATTCGCGCCGCATTGGACCTTGGCGCCGTAGCCGCACAGCTGGGTACCGCTTTCGTCGCCTGCCCGGAAACCAATGCCGATGCCGCTTACCGCGCTCTGCTTGCCTCGGATGCGGCCCGGCACACGACGATGACACGCGCCATATCCGGCCGCCCTGCCCGCTGCCTTGCCAACCGTTTCACGCAGCTTGGCGAGCGGACGGACATTCCACCGGTTCCCGCTTATCCGCGCACTTATCACGCAGGAAAGGCGCTGAACGCCGCCGCCAAGGCCAAGGGCGAGCCCCTCTACGGCGCACAGTGGGCAGGACAGGGCGCGCCGCTGTCCCGCCCATTGCCGGCGGCGGAACTGGTTGCCCAGCTCGCCGCCGAACTTTCGTTTACTCGCCCTTAGGCGCTTCGGCCGAGGCCGCCTTGTCGGTGCGGTACTTGTCGAACCACGCCAGGATCGCCGAAGCCTTGGCGGCAGACTGCGAAGGCCGCGCAGCAATGCCGCCGTGGCTGGCGCCGGGCACCTTCACCAGCGCAGTAGGCACGCCGCGGATCTGCAAGGCCGCGTAATACTGCTCCGCCTCGCTGACCGGGGTGCGGTAGTCTTCCGATCCCACCACGACCATCGTCGGCGTCTTGACGTTGCCAACGATGCTCAGCGGCGAACGGCGCCAGTATTCCATGGGGTCTTCCCAGGGCTTCTTGTCGAACCAGTAGCGCGAAGTGAACGTGGTCGCGTCCATGGTCAGCGCCTCGCTGATCCAGTTGATCACCGGCTTCTGCGTCACCGCCGCCTTGAAGCGATCGTTCTTGCCGACGATCCACGCCGTCAGCACGCCGCCGCCCGAACCGCCGGTGACGAAGAGGTTGTTGGGATCGGCCACGCCATCGGCAATCGCCGCGTCCACGGCGGCCATCAGGTCGTCGTAGTCCTTGCCGGGATAGGCGCGGTCGATCAGGTTGGCGAATTCCTCGCCATAGGACGTGCTGCCACGCGGATTGGTGTAGAGCACCGCGTAGCCGTGCGCGGCGTAGAGCTGGTAATCGGTGGCGAAGCCAGGCGCATAGGCCGTGTTGGGGCCCCCGTGGATTTCCAGGATCAGCGGCGCGCGCTTGCCGGGGGCAAGGCCCGGCGGCGTCACCAGCCAGGCGTCGATTGCACGGCCATCGGGCGCGGTCACTGCCAGCTTGCGCACCGGGGCCATGGCCTTGGCGTCGATCCAGGTGCCGTTGAGGTCGGTCAGCTTGCGCCCCGCACCGCCCGTGCTCACCCAGAGGTCCGCCGGGCGCGACGCCGTGCCCGAGGTATAGGCGATGCGCCCGTTGCCGGAGACCGAGAACTCACCGCCGGTATAGGGGCGGTCATAGCCTTTGCCCGGGCTCAGCCCATCGACGACGTTACGAACGGAACCGTCGAGGCCAATGCGGGCCACATAGGTCTTCGCGTGATCGTCGTACTGGGCAAGCACCGTCGAATTGCCGCTCCACGCGATCGAATCGATCGAATGGTCGAACTTGCCGGTCAGTGCCTTCACGCCCGAACCGTCGATGTTCATGACGTAAAGCTCGGTATTCTCGTAAGATCGGTTGACGTCGTCATAGCCGAGATAGGCGACGTGCCTGCCATCGGGCGAGACTTGCGGATTGCTGTCCGGCCCCTTGCGCGTGGTCAGTGCCGTTACCGAACCGCTGGCGACATCCAGCGAGTAGACTTCCGAATTGTTGATGTCGCGCTGCCAGTCGGCATTGCGATTGCCCGAGAACAGGATGCGCTTGCCGTCCGGGGTCCAGGAGAGCGGACCCTGATCGTCGAAATCGCCGAAAGTCAGCTGGCGCGGCGCGCCGCCATCGGTGGAGACGAGGAACACGTGGTCGTAGCCCGGCTGCGTATATCCGCCGCCGTCCGCGCGGTAGGTCACGCGGTCGATCACTTCCAGCGGATCCGCCCACTTGGCGCCCTCTGGCTTGTTGGCGGGTGCGGAGCCCAGCTTCATGGCCTGCCCCGGAACGCGCATGGTATAGGCGATCTGGCGGCCGTCCGGCGACCAGGCGATGCTGCCGGGGCTGTCGGGCAGACCGGTGACGCGCACCTTCGCGCCGGAATCCAGCCACAACACGTAGAGCTGCGGCGCGCCGCTACCATCGCTGGAAACAAAGGCCAGGCGCTTGCCATCCGGCGACCATACCGGCGAGAAATGCGCGCCCTGCCCGGCAACCAGCGGACGCTGCGCGCCGCTTGCCACGTCCACCAGCCAGATCGACGGCACTTGCTTGTCCACCATCACGTCCGCGCTGGAACGCACATAGGCGATACGGCTGCCGTCCGGCGAAATCTGCGGATCGGTGACGCCGGAAAGCTTGAACAGATCGTCCGGCGTGAAGGCCCGCTCAGGCCCCTGCGTCCCGGCATCGTCGGCCAGCGCGGGGGCAAGGGGAACGACGGCGCAGCCAAGCGCAAGCGTTGCGAGGCGTAAGTGCAAGGATCTGGTGGCGAGGGATGTGCGCAAGACGCGATCTCCGTTTATCTTTTTTGAGATTCATTTTCCGGATGCGCGGAAAGCCGTTCGCCGCCCGCCCGATGCGCTCTGTCTTGCCTAGCTGCCCGAAAAAATCCACCCCGCACCCGATCCGGGCTGGCGCAATATGAAATCGTGCTAAGACAGGATCATGGATAGTCCACGTTCCCAGCCCCCCTACCGCCTCGAAGACTACGGCTTCGCATTTCTGGTCATTCTCGTATCGGCCGCCTTCGCATGGCTGCTGATGCCCTACTTCGGCGCCGTGCTCTGGGGCGTGGTTGCCGCGATTCTATTCGAACCGCTGACGCACCGGCTTTCGCAGAAGATGGGCGGCAAGCCCAACACCGCCGCTGGCCTGATGCTGCTGATGCTGCTGGCGCTGTTCATCATCCCCGCCATCCTGCTGGGCATCAGCCTGGTGCAGGAAGTGAGCGCGATCTACGACAAGATTGCCACCGGCCAGCTCGATATCGGCCATATGATCGCCAAGCTACGCACCGCCCTGCCGGATTCGATCGAGGGAATGGTCGATCGCTATGGCCTGGCCGACTTCGAATCGCTCCGCCGCCAGTTCGGCGCCGGGATCGCCAGCGGCTTGCAGGGATTGGCGACGCGGCTCGTTTCGGCGGGCCAGGGTGCGCTCAGCTTCCTCGCCGCGCTGGGCGTGATGCTCTACCTCACCTTCTTCCTGCTGCGCGACGGGCGCCGCTATGGGGAGCTGATCCGCGAATCCATGCCGCTGCGCCCGCACTTGCGCGACAGGCTGGTCACCAATTTCGTGGTCGTCGTCCGTGCGACGATGAAGGGGACGGTGGTCGTCGCCATCCTTCAGGGCCTGGTCGGCGGGATCATCTTCTCGCTGCTGGGCATCCCCGGATCGCTGCTCTGGGGCGTGCTGATGGGCTTCTTCTCGCTGCTGCCAGCAGTGGGCACCGGCCTCGTCTGGGTGCCCATGGCGCTCTACCTGCTGGCCACCGGCCACATCTGGCAAGGCGCGGTGCTAGGCTTCTGCGGCATGTTCGTGATCGGCATGATCGACAACCTGCTGCGCCCGATCCTGGTCGGCCGCGACACGCGCCTGCCGGACTTCGTGGTGCTGATCGCCACGCTGGCCGGCCTGCAGATCTTCGGGCTCAACGGCTTCATCGTCGGCCCGGTGATCGCGGCCCTGTTCATCTCGGTCTGGACGCTGATGCGCGAGATGCGCAGCGCCGACGGCATGATCGAGCCGGATGCGATCGAGCAGGAAGACGAAGCCACCGAACAGCGGGATGCCAGCGCACAGACGGCGGCGCATCCGTCGTAAGGAAACTCGCTGCCGACGCAAAAACGGCCCGCTGCCAGATGTGGCAGCGGGCCGTTTTTCGTTCGGGAAACGCCCTTGCGGGCATTTCCTATTATTTGGCGAACGGGTTCTTCGCGCTGCGCAGGTTCAGGCGGATCGGCACCGCATCGAAGCCCAGTTCGCGGCGGATGCCATTGACCAGATAGCGCTTGTAGCTCTCCGGCAGCAGGTCGAGACGCGTGCCAAACAGCACGAAGCCCGGCGGGCGGGTCTTGGCCTGGGTGATGTAGCGCAGCTTGATGCGCTTGCCGCCCGGCGCCGGCGGCGGATTGGCCGAAAGCGCATCGTCGAACCAGCGGTTGAGCGCGGCAGTCGGCACGCGGCGGGTCCACGCCTCGCGGATCGAGAAAGCGGCGGCGATCAGTTCGTCCAGCCCCTTGCCCGTGCGTGCGGACACCGCCAGCAGCGGCACGCCGCGGACCTGGGCCAGACCGTCATCCAGTGCGCCGCGAATGCCCTGGAACAGCTTCGAAGCGTCCTCGGCCACGTCCCACTTGTTGATCGCGATCATCAGCGCGCGGCCTTCCTCCAGCACCTTGGAGGCGATGGTCAGGTCCTGATGTTCCAACCCGCGCGTGGCGTCGAGCAGCAGCACGACCACTTCGGCAAAGTCGATCGCATGGCGGGCGTCGGCCACGGCCAGACGCTCCAGCTTTTCGGTCACGTTGGCGCGCTTGCGCATGCCGGCAGTGTCGATCAGGCGGACTTCGCGGACTTCATCCGTCTTGGGATCGGTCCATTCCCAGTCGATCGCGATCGAATCGCGGGTGATGCCCGCTTCCGGCCCGGTCAGCAGGCGATCCTGTCCTAGGATCTTGTTGATCAGCGTGGACTTGCCGGCGTTCGGACGGCCAACGATCGCCAGCTTCAACGGGGCACGCAGCAGCGCTTCCTCGTCCAGTTCTTCGAACTCATCCTCTTCGGGCTGAAGCGGGTCGAGATGCGGCAGCAGCGCCTCGAACAGATCTGCCATGCCTTCGCCATGTTCGGCCGAGATGCCAACCGGATCGCCAAGGCCCAGCGAATAGGCTTCGAGCAGACCACCCTCGCCCGCGCGGCCTTCAGCCTTGTTGGCCAGCAGGATCACCGGCACCGGCGAGGCGCGCAGCCAGTTGCCGATCTCTTCGTCCAGCGGCGTCAGGCCCGCACGCGCGTCCACCACGAACAGGGCGACGTCGGCGGTTTCCAGCGCGGCCTCGGTCTGCTTGCGCATGCGGCCGGGCAGCGTTTCCGCCTCGTCATCCTCCCAACCGGCAGTGTCGACGATCTGGAACTTAAGCCCCAGCAGTTCCGCATCGCCGAAGCGACGGTCACGTGTGACGCCCGGCTGATCGTCGACAAGCGCAAGCTTTTTGCCGACGAGCCGATTGAACAGCGTGGACTTGCCGACGTTGGGTCGGCCGATGATGATCACCTGGGGAAGCATATAAGAACTCGATAAAGGATTCGCGCCGATAGGGGAATTCGCCGCAAATGGAAATGACCCTGCAAAAAGGCACGGTTTTCGGCGGTTTCGGCGCTCAAATAGTTACCACGCCGTTAACCACATAATGCAGGAAGCCCCTAACCCTGCCCGCCGAACATGGCAAATATGAAGGGTTACCGCAGATTCATCATGCTGGGCCTCGCACTTGCGGCGGCGGCACCAGCTATCAATCCGGCCGCTGCCAGCGCCGCCATCGACGATATTCAAGCCGGAATAGACGGCGGTTCGGACGCGCCGAAAGGCCCAGATTATCTCGAATGCGTGCCCTATGCGCGCCAGATTTCCGGCATCCGCATCTTCGGAGACGCGCATACCTGGTGGCAGCAGGCACGTGGGCGTTATGCCACGGGTCATACGCCGCGCGTCGGCGCGGTGATGGCAATGGAGCCTTACGCCAATTCCGAACTCGGCCATGTGGCGACGGTCAGCAAAGTGGTCGATTCGCGCACGATCCTGGTCAGCCACTCCAATTGGTCGCCCATCAACGGTCGGCGCGGCCAGATCGAGAAGAACGTCACCGTGCTGGACGTCTCGACGCAGAACGACTGGAGTGAAGTGCGCGTCTGGTACGCACCGATCCACAACCTGGGCACCACGCACTGGCCGGTTTCAGGCTTCATCTACAATGCCCGGCCGGGAAGCGTGCAGGATGTGGGCAGCGCGCGGCTCGACGCCATTGCGGCGGCAGACGAATCGCCTGCCCCTTCTCCGCCGCCGGCAAAGAAAAAGGGCCGCCGAAGCGACCCCATCGGCGATATCATCGCCGGAACCTATCGTCGCTGAAGAAACCGGGCCGCGTGATTGCGGCCCGATCTGCATTCAGATCTTCGCGACCGGCGCGTCCTCGCCAAGGTCTTCGTACCAGGCTTCGACCGGACCGGCGAGCTTGACGGTCAGCGGATTGCCCTTGCGATCCAGCGTCTTGCCGGCCTGCACACGCACCCAACCTTCGGAAATGCAGTATTCCTCGACATTGGTGCGCACGGTGCCCTTGAAGCGGATGCCGACGCCGCGCTTCAGCTTTTCCTCATCGAAGAACGGGCTCTTCGGGTTGATGGCAAGGTGGTCGGGCGGCACGTCTGCGCCGGTCTTGGTCTCTTCGGTCATGCCACGCGATTTAATTCCAGATGACCGCTTGTCAATTCGATCCGACTCATCTAGAGGCGCGCTTCCGCAGCGGACACAGTCCGACCGGCGGGCGCGTAGCTCAGTGGTAGAGCACACCCTTCACACGGGTGGGGTCGCAGGTTCAATCCCTGCCGCGCCCACCATCTCTTCCAGAGATGGTCCATGCGGAAATCCCGAAAATCAATGATCTTCCGGCACGCAAGCGACGGCCTCCGTCGCGACAGTGCGTGCCATCGCGACGGATCGAAAATCAGACGCGGCCACTTACCAGCGTCGGGCGAAAGCCCACCTGTGCCGGCGTCATGCGAAAGCGATCCGCCTCCGCCGCCAGCGTCGCCACTTCGGATGAGAGGTTACGCGCCGCCGCCGACGTCTGCTCCACCATCGCCGCGTTCTGCTGCGTCGAATGGTCCATCGCGCTCACCGCCGCGTTGATTTCGCCAATCGCAGCCGCCTGCGCGTCGTTGTCGGCAGCGATCTGACCGGCCAGGCGCGTGACTTCCTCGCCCGAGACCGAGATCACCCCGAAAGCCGAATCCACCTTGTGAACGGCCTCCACGGCCGCCTCGATATCGGTTTGCGTCACACCAAGCTGGTCACGCGCACGCTTCGATTCTTCCTCGGCACGCATCGCCAGCGCCGAAACGAGATCGGCCACCACGGCAAAGCCGCGCCCTGCATCGCCGGCGCGACCGGCCTCCACCGCTGCGTTCATCGCCAAGACGCGCGTCTGGAAGGCAATCTTGTCGAGACCTTCGATCACGGCATCGATGCCCTTGGCGCTTTCGCTGACGCGGTTCATCGCCTCCACCGCCGCGTCCGTACGCGTGCGACCTTCATGCACCGCATCCATCGCCTGCCCCGACGTCGAAACCGATCGTGTCGCCGCCTCCGCCGTCGCCTTCAGCCGATGATCGATCTGCTGGATCGCCGCCGCCGTCTGCTCCAGGCTGGCAGCATTCGCCTCTGTCCGCCGGGCCAGATCCTCCGACGCCTGCGCGATCTCGCGCGATCCGACGAGGCTGTTCTGCGTGCCGGACTTCACCGATCCCAGCAATCCGCGCAGACTGCCGAGCGCATCGTTGAAACTCTCCTTCAGCGCCGCATATTCGCCGGGATAGTCCTCGACGATATCCGCCGTCAGGTCGCCATCGGAAAGGCGGCGAAAGTTCACCGCCATGCCCTGCACCACTTGGGCATTGCGCTGGGCCTCTCCGCCCTTGGCGATCTCTGCCTGCGCCGTCGCGCGGAACTGGAACATCGCCTGCGTCATGCGCCCCACGCAGTCACGGAAATGCGTGAACTCGATCGGACTTTCGAGATCGCCCGCAGCCAAGCCCTCCATGCGAACGACGGTGGCGACATAAGGCCCGGCGATGGCCTCGCGATAGGCAAATCCCAGAACCGCCGCCACTACCGTTGCCGCAAGGACTGCCCAACCGGCCTTGCCGCTGCCCAGATTCATGCCGGCCAGCCCGCTCGCCATAGTCAATGCGACCATGCTGCCGAATGAAATCAGCAACTTAAGACGAATAGGTGCATTCGCTCTGAACCATTCCATAGCTTTTACCCCAATCCCGCCCACGTAAGCCGGAACCGTTCCTGCTTTTGCGGGCCCCAAGGACGTTATAGGCGGCGTTCAGAGCCTTCGATTGCGACGAATTATCAACAACACTGTCGAAAGGTTATATTGCCGAAATTTAATGGTTTTTTCCTAATTAATGAGAAGCACCCTTCCTATTATAGGCTATTCTTCGAATGCAGAGTCCGGGGATGGCGCGGCCAGACCGTCTCTCCCGGCAAGGACAACTCTCTCCCGGCAACGACAATGGCGCAAAGCGTATCGCCCAATCTTGCGCCTGCGGGCGCGAGGCGGCATAGCCCCGGCCCATGCACGATATCCGCCTGATCCGCGAGAATCCCGAAGGATTCGACGCCGGCCTCGCCCGCCGTGGGGTTGCCCCCGTGGCCGCTGACATCCTCGCCCTCGACGAGCAGCGCCGCTCGGTCGCGACGCGCATGCAGGAAGGGCAGAATCGCCGCAACGAAGCCTCAAAGGCGATCGGCAAGGCCATGGGCCAGGGCGACACCGCCACGGCCGAAGCACTGAAGGCCGAAGTCGCCCAGTTGAAGGACACCCTCCCCGCACTGGAAGCCGAGGAGAAGGAGCTTTCCGCCCAGCTTCACAATGCCCTGGCCGGCCTGCCCAACATCCCGGTAGCCGAAGTGCCGGACGGCGCGGACGAGAGCGAGAACCTGGAAGTCGCCAAGTGGGGCACCCCCGGCGCTTTCGCGTTCGAGCCCAAGGAACATGCGGACCTTGGCCCGGCGCTCGGCCTCGACTTCGAGACCGGTGCGAAGATTTCCGGCGCACGCTTCACGTTCCTGAAGGGCCAGATGGCCCGCCTGCACCGCGCCCTCGCGCAGTTCATGCTGGACACGCAGACCGCCACCAACGGCTACATGGAATGCATCGTCCCGCTGCTGGTGAAGGATGAGGCCGTGTTCGGAACCGGCCAGCTTCCCAAGTTCGCCGAAGACCTGTTCAAGACCACCGATGGCCGCTGGCTGATCCCCACCGCCGAAGTCTCGCTGACGAACGCGGTACAGGACGAGATCGTCGATCTCGAAGCCCTGCCCCTGCGCATGACCGCGCTCACCCCCTGCTTCCGCTCGGAAGCCGGCGCGGCGGGCCGCGATACGCGCGGGTTCATCCGCCAGCACCAGTTCGAGAAGGTCGAACTCGTCACCGTCTGCCAGCCCGACCAGTCGGAAGCAGAGCACGAGAAGATGGTCGCTGCCGCCGAATCCATCCTGCAGGCGCTGGCACTGCCCTATCGCAAGGTGCTGCTCTGCTCCGGCGACATGGGCGCCACCGCGCGCAAGACCTTCGACCTTGAAGTCTGGCTGCCCGGCCAGAGCGCCTATCGCGAGATCAGCTCGATCTCGAACTGCGGCGACTATCAGGCCCGCCGCATGAACGCGCGCTTCAAGCCGGAAGGTTCGAAGAAGACCGAGTTCCTGCACACCCTCAACGGTTCCGGCCTCGCGGTCGGCCGCACGCTCGTGGCCGTGCTGGAGAACTACCAGCAGGAAGACGGCTCGGTGCTGGTTCCAGAGGCGCTCAAGCCGTGGATGGGCGGAATCGAAAAGCTGGAGCCCTGCTTCTGATGCGTATCCTGCTCACCAACGACGATGGCATCAACGCCCCCGGCCTCTACGTTCTCGAAAAGATCGCCGCGCAGCTTTCGGACGATATCTGGATCTGCGCGCCGAGCGAGGAACAGTCCGGCGCCGGCCACTCGCTGACGCTGACCCGTCCCGTGCGCATGCGCGAACACGCGCCCAAGCGCTTCTCGGTAACCGGCACGCCCACCGATTCGGTGACGATGGGCATCAAGAAGGCCCTGCCCGGCCCGCCCGACCTGATCCTCTCCGGCGTCAACCGCGGTGCCAACCTGGGCGATGACGTGACCTACTCGGGCACCGTCTCCGCCGCGATGGAAGGCGCGCTGGCGGGCATCCGTTCGATCGCGCTGAGCCAGGTCTATTCGGGCGAAGGGCACGGCAACAACGTCAGCTTCTCGGCTGCCGAGGAATGGGGCGCCAAGGTGCTGAAGCCGCTGCTCGACGCACCCTTCGCGCCGCGCACGCTGATCAACGTGAACTTCCCGCCGGTGGCTGCCGCCGACGTGAAGGGCATCCGCGTGGTCCGCCAGGGCTTCCACGACTATGCGCGTGGTTCGGTGGTCGAAGGCATGGACCCGCGCGGGTTCCCCTACTTCTGGTTCGGCCTGCACGGCATTGAGCACACGCTGGGCCACAACACCGATCTGGAAGCGATTGCCGAGGGCTATATCTCGGTAACGCCGCTTCAGCTGGATCTCACGCACGACGCTTCGATGGCGCAGATCGCGAGCCGCTACACGGCATGATCCTTCGTACGTTTCCCCTGCTTGCGACGCTAGCGCTGGCTAGTGCGCCCGTGCTTGCCGCGACGGCGACCGAGAAGGTCCACGTCGTCGAGCAGGGAGAGACGCTGAACGGCATTGCCAACCGGGCTGGCGTAACGGCCGGTGCGATCGTCAAGGCCAATGGCCTCAAAGAGCCTTACGTGGTCAAGGCCGGCCAGAAGCTGACGATCCCCCGTGCCGCTCCGGGCAAATCGGCTACGCCGGCAAAGCCTGCCACGCCAGCCAAGCCCGCATCGACACCAACACCGACCGCGACACCCACGCCCGAAGCCCGCACCGCCGCGCGCGCGCAGACCGTGGCGCGCAAGGCTGCGGCCGCCTCTGCCCAGACCGAGGAAATCCACGTGGTCGAGCCCGGCGAAACGCTGGGCGGCATCGCCCAGCGCGCCGGAGTGGCCCGCGTGCTGATTATCGAGGCCAATGCACTGCAGCCGCCGTTCGCCGTGCGCACCGGCCAGCAATTGAAGATCCCGCGCACCCGCCGCTACACGGTGAAGGCCGGCGACACCGGCTTTTCGATCTCGATGAAGTACGCGGTGCCGTGGGAACAGATCGCGCTTGCCAACGGGCTCGATCCCGAAGCGCCGGTCAAGCCCGGCCAGTCGCTGCTGATCCCGACCCTGGTCGATGCGAAGTCCGCGTCGGTTGCGGCCTCCACGCCCGCACCAGCCACAGCGGCCAAACCCGGCGCCAAACCTGCCTCCACCCGCTTCCTCTGGCCAGTCTCCGGCCCGGTGCGCCGCACCTTCGCCGCCGGCACCGATCCGCATGACGGCATCGACATCAAAGCGCCCGAGGGCACGATGGTCCGCGCCGCTGCTGCCGGCACCGTCAGGTTCGCGGGCGCAGAAAAGCAGCAGTTCGGCAATCTGGTAGTGCTCGATCACGGCAACGGATGGTTCACCGCCTATGCCTTCCTCAGCCGCATTACCGTGAAGGAAGGCGCGAAAGTCGCCTCCGGCGAACGCGTGGGCCTGGTCGGGAAGACCGGCCTTGCGAAAGGCGACGAACTGCACTTCGAAGTGCGGCGTGACGGCAAGCCGGTAGACCCGCTGGACGAGTTGCCAAAGGCCCCCTAAGCTTCGCGGCGCATGTCGAAAAAGCGCCCCGTCCGTGCGGTGTTCAGGCCGCTGCGCCGCTCGCTGGCGGTTCCGGTCTGGGCCGATGTCGCGCTGCGACTGGGCGGCGCCTTCCTGCTGATCTTCATCGTCATCATGGTCCACTGGTCCGACCGGGCGGGCCTGAACGACACGCATGACGGGCAGGTCAGCTTCCTCGACGTCGTCTACTTTACGATGATCTCGATCACCACCACGGGCTTTGGCGATATCGCCCCGGTCAGCGATCGGGCCCGACTGATCGAGGCGGTGCTGGTTACGCCGATCCGCTTGGCGGTGATCACCATCTTCGTGGGCACCGCCTACAACTTCATCATCAAGCGAAGCTGGGAGACCTGGCGCATGAAGCACATCCAGGAACGGCTTGAAGGCCACATCGTCGTGCTCGGCTTCGGGGTCAGCGGTTCGGAAGCGGTCAAGGAACTGATCGAGCGCGGCACCGATGCGGCGCGGATCGTCGTGGTCGATCCCGCACAGGCGCGGCTTTCGCAGGCAGAGGGCATGGGCTGCAACGTGTTGCAGGGCGACGCCACGCGGGATGAGATCCAGACAGCCGTACGCGTTAGTACCGCCAGCACTGTGCTGGTTTCCGCCGGGCGTGACGATACCTCGGTGCTGATCGTGCTGACCACGCGCCACCTCGCGCCGAACGTGCCGATCACCGTCGTCATCCGCGCGGACGACAACGAACTGCTCGCGCGGCAGGCGGGGGCGAACAATGTGATCAATCCGGTGCGCTTCACCGGGCTCCTGTTGGCGGGATCGGCTGAGGGGCAGCATGTGGCCGAATACCTGTCCGACCTCGCCTCGGTAGCCGGGCGCGTGCAACTTGTGGAACGGCCGGTCGAACCATCCGAAATCGGCCAGCCCCTCGATCGCCTTGCCAGCGGCGGGCGCGGCCTCAGGATCTATCGCGGGAATCGCTGCATCGGCTTCTGGGAAGACGATGCGAAAACGCTGCAAGCCGGCGACGTGGTGGTGGAGATTACCCCCACCACGCCATCGGACGCAGAAACCTCAGGATAGCGCCCAGAACACCAGCCCCATGGCCAGGTAGGCGACCAACCAGAAAAGGCAGTCCATCACCCGGCGGATCGGCTCCATGCGATTGCGCACATGGGTCAGCCAGACCGAGGGGATGACGAAGGCGATGGCGACTCCGCCGGTCTGCATGAAATAGAGCCAGGGCTTCGCGGCCAGCGTCTCGGCACCAATGCGCGCGAAGTTATGGCCCAGCATGATCGAGCTGATCAGGAAAACCAGACACACCAGCCCGTAATTGCTCGCCCGTGCTGACTTGCCGGGAGAAAGCTGCCTGCCATCCTGGAACGGCGGGCCGTTCCAGACGAATCCCACCACGACGGCCAGCGCTGCTGCAAGAACGACGGCCAACCAGTTCACCGGACCCATTGCGATTCCTTTTTCCAACAGGTTCACCCTTGCGCAGGCTGACGGCAAAGGCGCAAGTCATGTAACGACTTGCGGCGCGGATTCGCCATATCACGATGGCCATGATTCGTTTTTCGTGACTCTCGGCCGCAATCAGCGTATCGGGCGCGCCATTCCTATGGCTATTGAAATCCCCTCCCCGCCCAAGGTCGGCATGGTCAGCCTCGGCTGCCCCAAGGCGCTTGTCGACTCCGAACGCATCCTCACCCGCCTGCGCGCCGATGGCTATACGATGAGCCCGGACTATGCCGGCGCCGATGTCGTGCTCGTCAACACTTGCGGTTTCCTCGATTCCGCGAAGGAAGAGAGCCTGGCCGCAATCGGTGAAGCCATTGCCGAAAACGGCCGCGTGATCGTCACCGGCTGCATGGGCAATGAGGCCGACGTGATCCGCGCCCGCTTCCCGGACGTGCTCGCCGTAACCGGCGCGCATCAGTACGAAGCCGTGGTGGAGGCCGTGCACGACGCTGCCCCGCCTGAGCTTTCGCCTTACGTCGACCTGATCCCGCAGATCTACGACGAAGCCGGTGTGAAGCTGACGCCGCGCCACTACAGCTATCTGAAGATCTCGGAAGGCTGCAACCACGCGTGCTCGTTCTGCATCATTCCGTCGCTGCGCGGAAAGCTGGCAAGCCGCCGTATCGATGCGGTACTGCGCGAAGCGGAAAAGCTGGTGCAGGCCGGAACCCGCGAACTGCTAGTCATCAGCCAGGACACTTCGGCCTATGGCGTGGACGTGCGGCATGAAACGCGCACGTGGAAGGACCATGAGGTCCGCACCCACATGACCGACTTGGCCCGCGAACTGGGCCAGTTGAAGGATGCGCAAGGCCGCGCTCCTTGGGTGCGCCTGCACTATGTCTATCCCTACCCGCATGTTGACGCGGTGATTCCGCTGATGGCGGAAGGCCTGCTGACGCCGTACCTGGACATTCCATTCCAGCACGCGGCGCCTTCAGTGCTGAAGTCCATGAAGCGCCCGGCGAACGAGGCCAAGGTGCTCGACCGTCTGCACAAGTGGCGCGAAATCTGCCCGGATATCGCCATCCGCTCCAGCTTCGTGGTCGGCTTCCCCGGCGAGACCGAGGCGGACTTCCAGTACCTGCTGGACTGGCTGGACGAAGCCCAGCTCGACCGCGTGGGTGCATTCCGCTTCGAACCCGTCGAGGGCGCTTCCGCCAACAACTTGCCGAATCCGGTTCCGGAAGAGGTGAAGGAAGAGCGCTACGCCCGGATCATGGAAAAGACCGCCGCGATCAGCGCCGCCAAGCTTCAAGCCAAGGTCGGCCGCGTGATCCCGGTGATCATCGACGAAGTCGGCGAGCCGGACGAAGATGGCGAAATCGGTGCAACCGCCCGCTCTCAGGCAGACGCGCCCGAGATCGACGGCAATGTCTTCCTGCGCAACGTGGGCGGCCTGCAAGTCGGTGATATCGTTGACGTTCTTGTCGAAGATGCGGACGAGCACGACCTCTACGGCGCATTGACGCAGGGCTGAGCCCGATCGGTTCTGCGCCTTGCGATTGCAAGTCTTGCAATCGAGGGCGATCTTTTCGCGTTTGCGGAGAATCGGTCGCAGCAGCATATGGAGCGGGCCTTTCAGGCATCCTCTCCCAAAAACTTTCCAAGGGGCTGGTCTTCGGACCGGCCCTTCTTTTTTGCCTTCGGCACGCGTGCGCGAACTGCCCAGGCTGGTTTTGCGCGCGTGGAACTCATGCGCTTGCAGCCCGGTCCACAAAGCGCCACCACCTATAGTCGACGAACGCTTCCCCAAACATTCCGTCGCCCCCGCGAAGGCGGGGGCCCCGCTAATCTTCCGCCACGCACCGCAGAAGGAAGCGGGATCCCCGCCTTCGCGGGGATGACGACTTAGATGGACTGACTGGATGGTCAGCGAACCGTTCGCGCCCCGGGAAACGTCGCCCGCGATCTTTCGGCGCATCCACAGCAGTGGCCAGAATCATTCATTACTCCGTCAAAAGACTGGAGAAATGCAATTCATTCAAACCACTTCAACGCATTTCCGCCACTCTCGCGCCGAATGAGTTGCACGTCTTGCACTTACACTCCAGTTTTTCGCGTTTGCGGAGAATCGGTCCGGCGAGCATATGGAGCAGGCCTTTCAGGCATCCTCTCCCAAAAACTTTCCAAGGGGCTGGTCTTCGGACCGGCCCTTCTTTTTTGTCTCCGCCACACGCAACGCGTGTGCGATGCCATTCCCGCATCCCGAACACCGCGTGCAAGATCGGAGACGGCGAAGGCCTTTCCGCCTCCATTCCCGACGCAGTGGCAGCATGAAAAACCGCCCAGAACCTGGAAAAATGCAAATGCGGCAAACCCCGTTCACGCATTTCCGCCACTTCGCACCTGCGATGTGTTGTATGAAATGCAATTATGGCCGATTTTTTCGCATTTGCAGCAAAGCGTGTCTGGCGGCATAAGGATCGGGCCTTTCAGGCATCCTCTCCCAAAAACTTTCACGGGCTGGTCTTCGGATCGGCCCTTTCTTTTTGCCCCGCTTCCGTGCGGCCCGGCATTGAATTCGCGCGACCAGACGGTAGCGTCGCGCCATGAATCGCACCCTGCTTGCCAGCCTGCTCTCTGCCGGCGCCCTCGTTCTCACCCCCTCCATCGCAGCCGCCCAGACTGCCGCTCCACCGGCTGCCACGTCCGAAGCGAATGCCGCGCTGACGCCGGCGCAGGAAAAGGCCATCGATGAGGCCGTGACCAAGGCGCTGGCACATAGCGGCGTGCCATCGGCGCAAATCGCCGTGGCGCGCGGCGGCCAGATCGTACTGGCCAAGGCATGGGGCAAAGCGGCGGACGGCATGCCCGCCAAGCCTAACCAGCCCTATCAGATCGCATCGAATTCCAAGCAGTTCCTGGGCGCGCTGATTCTCAAGCTGCGCGATCAGGGCAAGCTCTCGCTGGACGACAAGGTTTCCAAGTATCTGACCGGGGTTTCCGGCGGCGACGAGATCACGATCCGCCAGTTGCTGTCTCACACGTCCGGCCTGCGCGACTTCTGGCCACAGGATTACCTCTTCTCGGACATGCGCACGCCGGTGAAGCCGGAACAGATCGTCGCGCGCTGGGCCACGGCCCCGTTGGACTACAAGCCCGGCACGCGCTGGCAGTATTCCAACACCGGCTATGTCGTCGCCGGCCTGATCGCCGAAAAGGCTGGCGGCGCGCCGCTGTGGGCGCAGTTCGAGCGTGAGCTGTTCCAACCGCTCGGCCTGCATCCGCTGAAGCTGGACGACACCAACAAGCCCGGCTTCCCACAAGGCTATCACCGTTACGCGATGGGCCCGGTGGTGACTGCCACGCCGCCCGCGCCGGGCTGGCTCTGGGCGGCAGGCGAAATCTCCATGACCGCATCCGACCTTGCACGCTGGGATATCGCCCGCCTGCACCGCACGCTGTTGTCTGCTGCCGACTGGGACGAGCAGGAAGCACCCACGATCCTCACCGACGGCAGCAATTCCTCCTATGGCCTGGGCGTTTTCACCAAGACCGCTGACGGTCGGCGCATCATCAACCACGGCGGCGAATCGGTTGGATTCCTGTCGCAGAGCACGATCTATCCGGACAGCGATGTCGCCATCGTGGTGCTGACCAATGCGGACTTCGGCGCGGTGACCGGATCGGTCACCACTGCGATCGCCGATATCGTGATGCCGCGCGATCTCCCGCTCGACAGCGGCGAAGCGCCCCGCACCGATGACGCCCGCGCCCAACTGGAGGCGCTGATCGCCGGCAAGTTCGATCCCGCCGCCTTCACCGCCCACGCGCGCGACTATTTCTCGGCGTCCGTCCGCAAGGACTATCGTGAGAGTCTGGCCGCGCTCGGCCCGCTCACCGCGTTCGAGCCTGCGGGCAAGCCGAAGCTGCGCGGCGGCTTCGTGAACCGCACCTTCACTGCGACTTTCGGCAATCGCAAGCTGGCCGTATCGACGTACGCCGATCCCGGCGCGAAGGGGGCGTGGGAGCAGTTCATCGTCATGCCTGCTGAAGATTGACGGTGCGCACGGGTGGCGGTGTCTCTTCGGGTCGGCTAGCCAATGCGGCATGGTCGATTCGTCGCGTATCTACACCGCCGCCCTCGTCGTCATCGGTGACGAGATTCTCTCGGGCCGAACCCACGACAAGAACATTGCCCAGGTCGCCGCCTGGCTGCAGGTGCAGGGCATCCGCCTGAAGGAAGTGCGCGTGGTGGCAGACGATACGCCCGCCATCGTCGAAGCGGTGAACCTGCTGCGCGCGCGCAACGACTATCTGTTCACTACCGGCGGCATCGGCCCGACGCACGACGACATCACCGTGGACGCCATTGCCGAAGCGCTGGGCGTCCCGGTGATCGTCCATCCCGAAGCGCGGGCGATCCTGGAGACCTATTACCAGACGCGCGGCGGCCTTACCGATGCCCGCCTGCGCATGGCCCGCACGCCCGAAGGTGCCAGCCTGATCCCCAACCGCTACACCGGCGCGCCGGGCATCCGCTACGACAACGTCTTCATCATGGCCGGCGTGCCCAGCATCACCGCCGGCATGCTGGACGCCCTCACCGGCACGCTGGACGGCGGCGCGCCGCTGCTGTCGGAAACGGTCGGCTGCTGGGTGGGCGAAAGCGAAGTTGCGGACCTGCTGCGCGAGACGGAGAAGGCCTTCGAAGGCTGCCAGATCGGTTCCTACCCGTTCTGGGGCGAAGGCCGGACCGGCGCCAACTTCGTGATCCGCTCAGTCGATGCCGAGCAACTGGCGGCCTGCACGCGCACCCTTGTCGAAGGGCTGGCGGCGCTGGGCAAGGCGGCCGTGCCGGGTGGGATTTAGCCTCATCTCCCTCGCCCCGATCTTCCTTGCCGGCGCCGCGCCGCAAGAGGCCGAGTTCGAACGCCTGCTGGCCAGCAACGACAGCGCCACTGCCGCGCTGGGCGAATGGTGCGCCACGCACCGCAGCGCCGATGCCCCGGTCGTTACCGCCAAGCCGGTGAAGGGCGAAGACGCCGCCCTCCCCTCCGACGCGCGCGCATTGCTGGAAACCGCGGGCGAGGAACCGCTCGGCTATCGCCATGTCCGCCTTACGTGCGACGGCGTAACGCTGTCCGAAGCGCACAATTGGTTCGTGCCTTCGCGCCTGACCGATGCGATGAACGCAACGTTGGCCTCTACCGACACTCCCTTCGGCAAAGTCGTCGCCCCGCTGCACTTCACGCGCGAGCGGCTCGAATCGCGGCACGGGCGGCTTGAAGGCTGCCCGCCCGGCACGTTCCTGACGCACCGGGCGCTGCTGCGTTTGCCCGACGGGAGGCCGATCAGCCTCGTCGTCGAGTGCTACCAGCGCGAGGCGCTGGAGAAGTAGCTCAGGCTGCGACCGCCTCGGTCCCCGCGATCGAGGTGCGGTGCATCATGCGGCCGGTCGACTTATCGTAGGGGATCGCCCGGTGCATCGCGCCGGTATTGTCCCAGATCACGAAGTCGCCCTTGGTCCACTTGTGCCGTAGCGAGTAGGCCGGCTGCGCGGCCCATTCCTGCAAGCGGATCAGCATGGCGCGGCCGGCGGGCACTTCCATGCCGACGATGTGGTCGGCCGTCGTCCCGATCACCAGCGACTTGCGGCCCGATTCGTGGGTCCACACCAGCGGGTGCTCCTTGACCAGGCCGATGCCCAGCACGCGTTCACGATGCTTTTCGGGGATCGCGTCGGCAATCGGCGAGAGGCTGGCGCGCACCGAATGGACGGCCTTCATGCCCTCCAGATCGCGCTTCTCTTCATCCGACAGGCCTTCGTAAGCAGCATACGTGCTGGCGAATTCGGTCTCGCCGCCCTTGTCCGGAGCGATGCGGCAGGACAGCAGCGTCGCGAAGGGCGGCGGCATGTCCACGGTGATCCCGTCCATGTGCCAGAAGAACGTGCCCAGCACATATTCGGGCTGCGGATTGATCTTCTCGTCCAGCGTCACCTGATAGACGTCGGCATCGTTGCTCTGCACATTGTTACGCGCGGTCAGCCGCACCTTTTCGCCCATCAGGCCGGTGATCGTCAGCTGTTCTTCATCGGTCAGGTTCGCCTCGGGGAAGACCACGACGGTGCGTTCCTCGACCTTGGCGCGGATTGCCCTGGCCGCTTCGGGCGTGAAGATGTCGGCGCGGTCGTCCCAGACCACGCGCGAGCCGATGTGTTCCTTGATGTCTTCAAAGCGGATAGCCATCTGGCCGCCTCTCCCGTTTCGTTATGCTGAACACATGTACAGCGCAGTGTGCAACTTGGCAATCGCACAAGGGATGAGTCGTGGCGCCAGACGATTTTCATCGATGCCGCCATCCCGCTCATGCCCCCGAGATAGGCCGCAGGAGATTGCATCGGACTTCGGCGAGCTGCTCGCCAACCGGAGCTTGGGAAACGCAATGATGGGGGACGCCCACAAGGCGACACACAGGTTGACACGGTTGACACTGTTCCGAGCCTGAAAGGCGCCACCGCGTTTCCAGACGGCGCCGCGCGTTCGGAGGGCCGCATTTCGGCGCACAAATCCGACGATTTCAAAGAGCCTCACTGCCGCCCAGAATGACGGAACCCGGCTCTGTAGGAAACCTCACGGCCGCTTCCCATCCGGCCCGTGGCAGAGCGTCCCAATCGGAATGTAACGGATCAGCCGAAGCCGATCGTCCTTCCAGAGATAATGCTGATGCCCTCCCGATCCGAGTTCTCGTTCGCAGAGCCCACCAGGACCAGCAGATTGCTGTTGCGCCGGTAATGGAGCGCTGCGTAGTCCCGATCGCCGATATCGGCCCAAAGCCGCGATGCTTCCAGCATTTCCGCCGGAAAATGCACCTTGCCGCTGCGCTGATCGATGAACGCGATGCAGGCGGTTCGCGTGCCGCAGCCCGCCGACGAGATGGTGTAATGGCCCGCGAAGTTCGCGCCGGCCGCTGCATCGGATGAAATGACCGTCCGATAGAGATGCGCGCGCCCCGCCCTCACATCCGGCGGAGTGCGCATGTAGACAGGCACCGACACTGGGTGGGTTTTGAACGCGTTCTCTGAAAACAGATGCTCGAATGGAGCGGTGCAGGCCGGGAAAAGATCCGCCGCTTCCGCGGCTCCGGCGGTCGCCAAGGTCGCGACGGACAACAGCAGGGTCAACGCCGAATGCAATGCCGCCTCCTCACCCAATGGAGTGAAGATAAAGGACCGTTCGGTCCCGGACGGCAAGGCAATCCGGCAATCCGTCAGATGCCCGCCGCCATGCCCCCAGTCACGCGCAGGGTCTCCCCGGTGATGAAACGCGCGCGCGGGGATGAAAGGAACAGCATGGCCTCCACGATGTCCGCCTCTTCCCCGAAGGCATCCATGTACTGCATCGCCTTCACGCGTACCTTGGTTGCCTCCGGCAATTCGCTGCGGATCGTGTCGGTCAGGATCAGCCCCGGCGAGATCGCGTTCACACGGATGCCGTCGGGGGCCAGTTCGCGCGCGAACGTGATCGTCAGGCCGGCGACCGCCAGCTTGGAGGTCCCGTAGGCCGTTCCGCCCATATGCGCGGCAGAGGAGGATATGTTGACGATGCTGGCATTCCTGCGGCCCGCCATGAAGGGCCTGGCGGCAAGCGTCGCGATGACGGTGCCTATCACATTGACTTCGAACAGGCGGCGAACCTTGGGGACGCCCATCGTGGCGATCGGTTGACTGTATTCGTCACTGTGGAGGCCGGCATTGTTGATCAGCAGGTCGATCCCGCCATGGGCAGCAGCGACTTCGGCCATGATCGCAGCCATCCGCGCTTCGTCGGCAACGTCGCCGGCGTAACCGGTCGCTGCGCCGCCCGCATCCCGGATCCCCGCCGCGGCAGCCTCCGCTTCGGGACCATCGCGATCGATCAGCACCGCATGGGCGCCCTGTGCCGCCAGCGCCTCACCGAAAGACTTCCCGAAACCCCGGCCACCTCCGGTGATGACCGCAACCGAGCCAGCTCTCTCCCCCGCTGATGCAGCCGATCCGTTCATTTCAATGTCCTCCATCGTAGCGACGAAGGATTTAAGAGCGCGCGCCCCGGAACGCCAAGCGCGGGCACGATGTCTGGCCGGGCCGCCACACGAGTGCACCGGCACAGAAAAAGGGCCGGAGGTTTCCCCCCGGCCCTTCTATCCGTTTCGCTGGACCTGAAATCAGGCGCCGGCGATATCGCCAACCGGTGCTTAGCCGCCGGCGATGTCGCCAACCGGTGCTTAGGCGCCGGCGATGTCGGTCGTGTCGATCTTCAGGCCGGGGCCCATCGACGACGACAGCGAGATCTTGCGAACGTACTTGCCCTTCGAGCCCGAGGGCTTGGCCTTGACGATCGCATCGACGAACGCGCTGAAGTTGGTCAGCAGGTCGGCGTCCGAGAACGACATCTTGCCGATACCGGCGTGGATGATGCCCTGCTTCTCAACGCGGAACTCGATCTGGCCGCCCTTGGCGTCCTTCACGGCCTGCGTGACGTTCGGGGTCACGGTGCCGAGCTTCGGGTTCGGCATCAGGCCCTTCGGACCCAGCAGCTTACCGAGACGGCCGACGACGCCCATCATGTCCGGGGTGGCAATGACGCGGTCGTAGTCGAGGTTGCCGGCCTGCATGTCGTCCATGAGGTCTTCCGCACCAACCTTGTCGGCGCCGGCGGCGAGAGCTTCCGCAGCCTTGTCGCCCTTGGCGAACACGGCGACGCGAACGGTCTTGCCGGTGCCGGCCGGAAGCGAAACCATGCCGCGAACCATCTGGTCGGCGTGACGCGGGTCAACGCCCAGGTTCATCGCGACTTCGACGGTTTCGTCGAACTTGGTGGTCTTCAGGTCGCGCAGCGTCTGCAGCGCGTCAGCGACGGGGTAGTGCTTCAGGTTATCGCCGAGCTTTTCGGTCAGCGACTTCTGCTTCTTGGTCACCTTGGCCATGGAATCAGCCCTCCACCACTTGCAGGCCCATCGCGCGGGCCGAACCTTCGATGATCTTGGTGGCGGCATCAATGTCGTTGGCATTGAGGTCGGCCATCTTGACCTGGGCGATCTCGGCAAGCTGCGAACGCTTGACGGTACCGGCGCTGATCTTGCCCGGCTCCTTCGAGCCCGACTTCAGGTTCACGGCCTTCTTGATGAGGAAGGTCGCCGGGGGCGTCTTGGTGACGAACGTGAAGCTGCGATCCGCATACACCGTGATGATGGTGGGGATCGGCATGCCCTTTTCGAGCTCCTGCGTGGCGGCATTGAACGCCTTGCAGAATTCCATGATGTTCACGCCGCGCTGACCCAGCGCAGGGCCGATCGGCGGGGACGGCGTGGCGCTGCCGGCCTTGACCTGCAGCTTGATGTAACCTTCGATCTTCTTGGCCATGTGGCCACTCCTTCACACTTTCGCACCTGCCGGGCAGATGCTCATGTTTAGCGGTTTTACGGACGCCGAGGCATCCTCCCGCAGGGAATCGGTCGGCACGAGGCCGCTCCGAAGGGCGCGCCCCTAAACGAAATCGGGAGAAAAGAAAAGGGCGGATTAGGGTTCCGCCGCCTGAAACCGTTTTAGGCCGCGCGTGGGGCCCGCAGCGTCTCCGCCCGCCTTTGCCATGCCGCGCGGATGGCCCGGCGGGCCGGGGTTTCGAGATAGCGGAACGAAAGGTCCGATACCAGCAGCACCAGCACGCCGAAACCCAGAGTTACGGCGAACCACGTGCCGATCCCGCCCGGGATCGGGCTATATTGCGTGTCCAGCACGCGCAGGATCGGCCAGTGAACGAGGTAGATCGCATAGGAGCGATCGCCCAGCCAGCGCATCGGCGCGGACCCCATGAACTTCAGCCGCAGCGCCAGCAGCAACAGGGCCGGCCAGGCAAGCAGGCTCAGCGGCAGCAGCGAACTTACGCGGCCCATATCCAGCGCGATGCCGATGGCCATCAGGCAGACCAGCAGCCCGCTGGGCGCATGGCGTAATCGCGCCCGCGCATGCCAGAGCACTTGCCCCAGGAAAAAGCCCAGCAGCCCGCGCGGAAGGTTATCACCCACCCAGGGGCCGCCGGCCCTGCCCTGCACCGCGAAATGCAGCAGCGCGCCCAGGATCGCCAACACCGTCACCCGCTGCAACATGCGCCTGCCGCCGACCGCACCCAACGCGAAGAGGACGTAGCACAGGCACTCGATCGAGATGGACCAACTCGGCCCGTTGAAGCTGCGACCCACCGCTCCGACGAAGCCCTGCAGCATGAACAGGTTGGCCATGAAGGCCAGCGGCGTGTTGTCGGGATTGCCCAGAAACGCCACCGCGCAAACCAGCAGCATGACAAGATGCAGCGGATAGAGCCGCGCCGCGCGCGCCACCGCAAAGCCGCCCAGCGCCCCGCGCTTGAGGACATAGCCTTGCCCGGGCCCGCGCTCGACCAGGTAGACGTGCGCGAAGATGTAGCCGGAGATCAGGAAGAACAGGTCCACCAGCGTCCAGCCCCAGTGCTGGAACCAGCGCAGCAGGCCCGGCAGCGCCTCGTTCACGTCGGCCGCGAACAGCGCTTGCGGGTGGTAGAGCAGCGCCACGCCGCAGGCGGCGAGACCGCGCAGTCCGTCGAGGCGCGTCAAGCGTCCGCCCGGCCCTGTCGCCTCTCCTTTCAATGTCGCGAAAATCCCCATCGCCGCGAAGTGTTACGCAGGCACAGTTAAAATGCCGATAATTGCATCTTCACGCGGGTTGCCGCGCTCGCCATACCGCGCGGCCATGGACAATACAGAACTCGACCACCTGATCTGGACCGCCCTTACCGGAGAACAGGCCCACTTCGCGCTGGGCAGCGACATCGGCAGCGGAGGCGCGCGCCGCTTTCATCCGGAGATCGGCCCGCTGGCCGCCATTCGCGACTTTTCGGCCGAAAGCCGGTCGGACTTTGCCGCCCTCGCCCGCGAGCACGGACCGCTGGCCCTGATGCAGCCGGGCGAGCCGGTGGAGATGCCCGGGATCGACCTCGTGAAGTCTGCCTTGGGCGTACAGATGATCTTCGCCGGAGAGGCCGCCGCGCGCGACGCCATTGCCGAGGCGGCGCAGGATCCGCGCATCGTCGCGCTGACGGCGCAGGACCATGCCGAGATGCTGGAACTCGCCACGCTGACCCAGCCCGGCCCGTTCGGTACGCGCACCGGGGAACTGGGCGATTTCTGGGGAATCAAGGAAGACGGCCGCCTGCTCGCCATGGCGGGGCAGCGCACGCGCACCGGCACCTTCATCGAGGTCAGCGCCGTCTGCGCCCACCCCGATGCGCGCGGACGCGGCCTTGCCGGGCTGCTTTCGCGCCGGGTGGCCGCAGCCGTGCTCGACGGCGGTCGCACCCCGATCCTGCATTCCTATGCCGATAACGAGGCCGCGCTGTCGCTCTATCGCAAGCTGGGCTTCGTGGAGCGCGCAAGGGTCGGCCTGACGATCTACGCCCCGCGGGGCTGATCCAAACCGCATTGCCAGCACGAAAAAGGGGCGCCTTCCACTCGGGAAGGCGCCCCTTTTTGTACCGACTGCTCCGCCGAAGCGAAGCGGCCTGGCTTACTTGCTGAGTTCGACGTGCTCGAAATCGAGGTCGACCGGCGTGGCGCGGCCGAAGATCGAAACCGAAACCTTGACGCGGTTCTTGTCGAAATCGAGTTCCTCGACAATGCCGTTGAAGCTGGCGAACGGGCCGTCCAGCACCTTGACCGAATCGCCGATCTCGTAATCGACGCTGACCTGCTTGCGCGGGGCGGCGGCGGCGGCTTCGGCGGCGCCGAAGTAGCGGGCAGCCTCGTTCTCGCTGATCGCCTGCGGCTTGCCGTTGTTACCCAGGAAGCCGGTGACCTTCGGGGTGTTCTTGACGAGGTGGTAGACGTCGTCGTTCAGGGTCAGCTTGGCCAGCACGTAACCGGGCATGGTCTTGCGCTCGACCTGGACCTTCTTGCCGCGCTTGACCTCGGTGATGGTCTCATGCGGGACCTGCACGTCCTCGACAAGCTGCGAGAGGCCGATACGTTCGGCTTCGGCGAGGATAGCTTCCTTCACCTTGTTCTCGAAGCCGGAATAGGCGTGGATGATGTACCAGCGGGCCATGGTTCTCTCTTCGTTGTCTGGTTTCAGCCGATCAGCGACAGGAGCGAGCTGACGATCCAGCCGAACAGTGCGTCGATGCCCAGGAAGAAGACCGCGAGAAGCACGGTCATCAGGCCGACGAATATCGCGGTCGTCACCGTTTCCTGGCGCGACGGCCAGTGAATCTTGGAGGCTTCGGTGCGCACCTGGCGGAAGAATTCGCCGGGAGTGGTCTTGGCCATGTCAGTCGTACTCGCGTCTCTGCCTGGTGCCCGAAAGGCGTTCCGGGCGGGAAAAAGTCTTGTGGCTTCCGCCTAGGGCTCATCGCCGCCCCGGCCGGGGCCGGGAGGGGCAGATGAAATCCGTATGTCGGAAGGAAAGCGCGACTTAGCGTCCGTCGTCCTGATTTGCAAGGTCTGCCGGATCGGCAAGACGCGCAAGGAACGAGTTGGAGCTAGAATAGAGCACGCGCGCGCCATCGGGCAGCGCCACCGGCTTGATCGTGCCGATGTACCAAAGATAATCGGCATGGCGTGCCGGCGGGAAGGTGCGCAGATCGATGTGCTGCTGCGGCGCGTAGATAATCCGCTGCGAGGGATCGGCGAAGCGGTACGAAAGGTCACGCATCGACAGCATGTGCACGTCGGGCAGCGCGAAGTTCGAATTCTCCATCGCGCTGCGGCGAACCACCGCATAGGACCCGAAATGCTCGAACGGGCCGAAGCGCCACTGGCTGCGCGGGATCGCCACGGCGGTGGCGACACGGGCGCCTTCGGGCACCTTGTCCAGCGCGGCGATCAGTTCGCGCGCGGTCTGCGCGTCCTGATACCAGACCACCGTGGTCACCAGCGTACGCGCCACGAACAGCGCGGTCGCCCCCCGCACCGCCCAGCGCGGCAGGCTCCAGTCGATCGAGAGGCACGCGACCATCAGCGCCATGGTGGACAGGCGATAGTCGGCATAGTCGCCGCCGAAGATCTGGCGCGGCACGATCAGCGTCAGCACGAACAGGATCAGCGCCGCCCAACCGAAGCGCCCGTCGATCTTGCGCAGTGCCAGCGCCCCGCCCAGCACGCCCAGCACGATCCACAGGCTGGCGATATCGAACGTGTAGTCGAAGCTGCGCATCGACTTGTAGAGGATGCTCCACTTGTAATCGAGCACCCAGCGTCCGTAGGAAACCTTGGAATTGCTGCCCATGCCCATCAGCATCGGCAGCAGCGGGAAGATCAGCGGCCACGGCTTCAGGAACGGGCGCCAGTCGCGCCAGCTTTTCCGGTGGGCCCATTCGTAGCCGAAGATCAGCACGCCCATCACGCCCCAGCCGGAAACGTGGCTGAGCCAGACCACGAAGCTGGCCGGCACCATCACCGCCCAGCGCCACGGCTTGCCTTCCAGCTTCACCCAGGCCGCGAACACGAACAGCGCCAGTGCCACCGAAAGCGACCAGTTGACGAAGCCCATCAGCAGCGAGGGCGACCAGATCATCGCCAGCGAGAGAATCGGCCCCACGCCCATCTTGCGGCCGAGCGAACGGCACAGCGCGTGGACGGACAGCACCGAAAGGAACGGGATCAGCGCGACGATGATGCGCCCGGCCTGTTCCAATCCGAAGATCGGCGTCAGCGGCACCATCAGCAGTTCGACGCCGAGGTTTCCGGTCCATTCCCAATTAAAGCGGAAATAGCGCGTCAGATAGGGATCCTGCCCGTGATCGAGCGCGACCTTGTACCCCGCCAGGTGCGAGGGATAGTCGGTCATCTGCGGCGCCCAGGCGACCAGCACGGGCAAAGCCGCCAGCACGGCCATGGCAAGCGCGAACATAAGTCCGCGATCCATCGCCGGCAGGCGGAAGCGGCTGATGGCCGCCTTGAACAGGTCCTGAGTCTGCGGTTGCGCGGTACCGTGCATCTGCGGCGTATTCTTTCCCGACTTCAAGCCAGTCTGGTGCCCAACGGGGCGGGGAGAATCAAATTCTCAACGAGCCTTCCGAATCGCCAGACGCGGCCCCTCCAGAGCGCGCCTAACCGCAATCGCGGTATTGGCAAAGCGAATCACGGTATCGCGGCTTGCGGCTTATCGCAATTGCGAAGGCAGGCAGCCTGCTTGCGAGCGGGCCCTGCAATGGCGCGCGAATCGCTTCACCCTGAACGCGCAAAGGCCCCGGAGATGTCCGGGGCCTTTGTTATTCCAGCGAAGGAAGATGCTGGCAGGAGTGGAGGGACTCGAACCCACGGCCCTCGGTTTTGGAGACCGATGCTCTACCAACTGAGCTACACTCCTGCGGGCGGGCTGGCCTCTAGACACTGTTCCGCAGGATGACAAGGGGATTACGGCAGATACTGCAGAACTTAATCCACAGGCATATATCCGACTTGCATTTCAGCCGCCGGAAGAGGCACGCTGAAGCCCTGCCCCTTCAACCAGACCAGACACGTGCACGCCCCCAGTTCCACACGCATGATCGAGCCGGAGCTTCTGATGCTCGCCTACCGCAGCGGGATCTTCCCGATGGCGGACAGCCGCGACGATCCGGAAATCTTCTGGATAGAACCGCGCCTGCGGGCGATTCTTCCGCTCGGCGGTTTCCACCTTTCGCACTCGCTGGCACGCACGCTGCGGCGCGGCCGCTTCACGGTTACCTGCAACACCGCCTTTTCGGAGGTGATGGAAGCCTGCGCCGCCCCGCGCATGGTGCGGCCGGGCAGCGACGACGAATCGGGCAGCTGGATCAGCCACCGCATCCAGGCCAGTTACGAGAACCTGCACTTCATGGGCCAGGCCCACTCGATCGAGGTCTGGCGCGAGGAGGACGGCACGCGAAAACTGGTCGGCGGGCTCTACGGCGTGGGGTTCGACCGGGTGTTCTGCGGCGAGAGCATGTTCTCGCGAGAGACCGATGCATCGAAAGTGGCGTTGGCGTGGCTGGTGGCGGCGCTGCGGCTTGGCGGCGCGACTTTGCTGGACTGCCAGTTCATGACACCGCACCTCGCCTCGCTGGGCGCGGTGGAAATGCCGCAGAAGCGCTATCTGGCGCTGCTGCAGCAGGCTCAGTCGGCAGTAGTGCCCGAAGGCGAAGGCGTTGCGGAAGGAGAGGCACTGACCGTTGCGGCCGGTGCTGCCGATTCGGACGGTTCCGGCGAGGCGGCCGTGCTTGGCTTGCCCGATGCCTTCGCAGCGCTGGTGGAGCTTGCCGCCGAGGCCGGCAGCGCTTCCTCACCCGGGAAAGTCATCGCGCAGCTCTTGACCCAGACGTCATAGACCGGGTGCTGCACCGTGTTCAGCGCGGGCGAATTCTTGAACAGCCAACCCGAGAAGACCTTGTGCCAGGCCAGCTTCTCGTTCGCGGTGGCGCGTTCTTCCACGAAGACCTGCACGAAGGCGCCCTCTTCCTGAGGACGCTCCCACGGCAGCGACTTCTCGCACGTGGCGACCTTGACCACCAGGTTGCCCAGGCGCTTGGCCTCACCCGGCTTCATCACCAGGTCCTGCGTCAGGTTGTTGCGTTTGTTGAGAACGCCCAGCGTGACCACGCGGTCCTTGTTGGGCGTGCCCAGCTGCTGGCCCTGCGCCGCCTGGGCCGGGCCAGCCTGCATGCCGGCAATGGCATCGGGGATCGAAGTGTCCTGCACTTCGGGCGCCGGCTCACCCTTGCCGCAGGCGGCGAGCGCCAGCGATGAGGCCAGAACCGGAACGAAAGCGAAAGTCCGCTTCACAGGCCCGATACCCCTTGCCTGCTCAGGCTTCGGGGGACCAGGCTTCGTAATCGCCGGTGGCAGGTGCACGCACGCCGCCCCGTTCCAGCGCGCCCTGCGGGCGATAAGCCGAAACGGTGCCGGTGGCATTGGGGGTGTAGTCCACTTCCCAGATGCGCGGCGGCGGCAGGTGGCTTTCGGGAACGCCGTCATAGCTGTGGTGCAGCCAGCCGTGCCATTCGGCGGGGACGTTGCTGGCATCGTTGGCGGCCGCATAGATCACCCAGCGACGTTCGTACCCCTCGGTCGTCCGCACTTTGGCGGACTTCGAGCGATAGTACTTGTTGCCCTGCGCGTCGGTGCCGACATGCTCGCCATTGCGCGAGCTCCAGAGCGAGGTGCCAATGGTGGCGCCGTCCCACCAGGTGAAGATCTTGGACAGGATTCCCATGGGCTGCGCGTTAGCGCCGTTCCGCGCCGATGCCAAGCATGTTCCCGCGCGAAAACGACAGTTCCGGGGGGTATCGTCCAGGCCCTCCTCTCCGTTTCCGAGCCATCTCCCTCTGCCCCGCTCTGGACAGGCCACCCCGGCAGGATCACCCTGCAATGCGGGAGAGAAGCCTGAAGGCGCTGGTTTGGCAACGACCCGGAGGAGGGGTTTCATGCGCAAGCAGGCTTTCGCGCGACTTGCATTTGTCGCTTTGGTTCAGTTCGCTTTTTCAACCGCCCCGCTGTCAAACGCACAAGCCGCAGGCAGGCTTGCCAAGCTGCCCGCACTGGGGGTGGACGCGAATCACGTCACGGTATCCGGCCTGTCCTCGGGCGGGTTCATGGCGGCGCAGTTCTCGGTGATTCATTCGTCCACGGTCACCGGCGTCGGCATTGTCGCCGGCGGGCCTTACGGCTGCGGGCTGATGGGGCTGACCGTCGTCTCTGCCTGCATGACCGGCACGCCGTCCGGCGCCGGGGCCAGGCTGGCCGCGCAGATGAACGAGATGAGTGGGCTGATAGACCCCCTGGCCCATGTGAAGGGCCAGCGCGTCTATCTGTTCCGCGGCGCGGCAGACACGGTGGTCGGCCAGGGCGCGCTCGATGCGCTGCGCGACTTCTATGCGGCGGTCGGCGTGCCGGCGGCGAATCTCCAGTACCTGCAGAACTTTCCGGCAGAGCACGCCTTCCTCTCGCTTACCGCCAAATCCGACTGCGCGCGGCTCGGCAGTCCCTATGTCAACCATTGTGGGGCGGACGGCACGGTCGGCGGCCTGCCCCGCTACGACCAGCCCGGCGCGATTCTGACCAAAGTGATCGGCGGCGATGTCACCCCGCCGGCCGCCACGCTTTCCAGTGCACCGCAGGCCTTCTCGCAATCGCCCTACCTCTCGGCGATGAGTTCGATGGCGACGACCGGCTACGTCTATGTTCCCAAGCCATGCAGTCAGCCAGGCGCCAATTGCCGCATCCACGTGGTCTTCCACGGCTGCGGACAGGCGGCGGCCTATGCCGGGGACGCGGTCTACGGGAAGCTTGGCTACAATGCCTGGGCGGACAGCAACCGCATCGTGGTGCTCTATCCGCAGGTCGAAAAAAGCCCGCTTTCGGGCAATCCGATGGGTTGCTGGGACTGGTGGGGCTATACCGGCCCCTTTGCCACGCGGTACGGCCCGCAAACGCAATCGGTGCAGGCGATGATCGACCGGCTTGCCGAAACCGGCAACTAGGACAAGCTCACCAGCTGACCTTGTCGCCCGGAGCGATGCCGAGTTCGGCGGCGCGACCGCCGTTCAGTTCCAGAACGCCGATCACCGGCCCGTTGGACGGCAGCGGCGTCTCGTCATAAGGCACGGCATTCGCCGCGATGTTGAGCACGCGGTGGTCCGGCCCGATGAACAGGATGTCCAGCGGGATCACGGTGTTCTTCATCCAGAACGCCGCCTTGCGCGGGGCTTTCTCGGGGAACACCATCCCCTCGTCCGCGCCCATCGCGGTGCGGAACATCAGGCCCTTGGCCTGCTCCGCCTCGCTGGCGGCCACTTCGACCTGGAAGACGTGGGCCTTGCCGGATCCGGCCACCGTCAGCGGCACCACCGGCAGGCCCGATTCGGGATGGACCGCGCCGGTTGCCGTCGCCGCCGCGACCGCCGCTTCCGCCCCGCTTTTCGAACAAGCCGATGGCAGCAGCAATGCGGGCAGCAACAGCATGGCAAGATTGCGGTTCAGGCGCATGGTTCAGAATTCTCCGGCTTCGGATTCTATCTCGCAGGCCCAGGCTTCGGCCGCTTCGGGACTGTCGGCCTCGACGATCGTGCGCGCCATGTCCAAACGATGCCCGGCCCGCAGCATAGCGGCGATGTGCTTTTCGCGCGTCGGCCTGTCGGCCGGCTGAACCGCGAACGGGCCGAACCGCCGCCGCCTTGCCAAGACCAGCGCCGCCTGCCGCTCCGCCGCTTCGTCCGGCCGCGCGGCGTGGCGCAGGTCCTCGTCCAGCCCGGCGTGACCCAGCGCCTCCCCCACGCGACGTGCGCCATAGCCGCGCCGCAGCAGGCTGCCCGTCTTCATCCGCGCCCAAGCCTCGTCATTCACATAGCCAAGCTCGCAATAGCGGGCGACCAAGGCGTCGAGATCGGGGCCGATCTCCTCCTCCCACCCGCGCTCCCGCAATTTCCGTTGCAGATAATCGCGCAGCTTCCCTTGCGTCGTGGCGAAACGCGCGACATAGGCGAGCGCCAATTCTTCCAGGCGCGTCTGGCTGAGCGGTTGTGGATTGCGACGCTTGACTGACATCTTGCCCTATTCGTGCCACACTCGGCTCCGAATGGGGAGAGCGTGCGGAACCTTGCAGGTGGAACAGCCCGGGAAACAGCTATGTCCGGTTCAGGTTGAGCCGGATAGAAGCGCCAGGTTCCGATGAGAATAAAACGGTATAACAACAACGGGTTATAACGAGATGAACGACACCATCAATATGGTGCCGCAAGCGAGTGAAGCACTTGTCGCAACCCCCAACGGGGATGCGCTTGCCCGCCGTTTTGCCGATTTCGACACTTTCTGCGATGCCCTCGACTATGCGGCGAAGGGCCAGCGCGGGTTCAATTTCCACGATCCGCGTGGCGTGCTGAAGCGCGTCTACGCGTTTTCGGAACTGCGCGCGGATTCGATCAAGGTCGCCCATGCGCTGATCGCGCGCGGCGTGAAGCCGAACGACCGCATCGCCCTGATCGCCGAAACCGGCACGGACTTCGCGGCGCTGTTCTGCGGCACCGTCTATGCCGGCGCCTGGCCGGTGCCGCTGCCCCTGCCCACCAGCTTCGGCGGCAAGGACAACTATATCGAGCAGCTGGCCGTCCAGCTTTCCAGCTCGGACCCGATCCTGCTGGTCGGCCCGGACGAGATTGCCGAGATGACCGCCGCCGCCGCTGACAAGCAGGGCTGCGGCCATGCCACCTGGGCCGATTTCGCGGCGCAGATCGCCAATGGGGACGCCCCCGAAGTCGATCTGCCCAAGGCCAGCCCGGACGATATCTGCTATCTGCAGTATTCCAGCGGCTCCACCCGCTTCCCGCATGGCGTTGCCGTCACCCATCGTTCGCTGATGTCGAACCTGGCCGCGCACAGCCACGGCATGGAACTCTGCGATACCGACCGCTGCATCTCGTGGCTGCCCTGGTATCACGACATGGGTCTGGTCGGCTGCTTCCTCTCGCTGATCGCCAACCAGGTCTCGGGCGACTACCTGAAGACCGAGGACTTCGCCCGCCGCCCGCTGGCGTGGCTGGACCTGATCACGCGCAACGAGGGCACCTCGATCTCGTACTCGCCGACGTTCGGCTACGACATCTGCGCCCGCCGCATTTCCAGCCAGAGCCACGTCGACGATCGCTTCGACCTGTCGCGCTGGCGGCTTGCCGGCAACGGCGCCGACATGATCCGTCCGGACGTGATGCAGAACTTCGTCAACGCCTTCGCACAGGCAGGCTTCAAGGCAACCGCCTTCCTGCCCAGCTATGGCCTGGCCGAAGCGACGCTGGCCGTCACCATCATGCCCCCGGGCGAAGGCATCCGCGTGGAACTGGTGGAGGAAGAGCGCCTCTCCGGCACGCCGCGCGACCTCAGCCGCCCGGCCCGCTACCGCGCCATCGTCAACTGCGGCAAGCCCGTGCTCGACATGGAAGTGGTGATCCGCGGCGAGAACGGCGCCAGCCTGTCCGACCACAAGATCGGCAAGGTGTGGTGCCGCGGCACCAGCGTCATGCATTCCTACTTCCGCGACCCCGAAGCGACCGAGGCCTGCCTCGTCGACGGATGGCTGGACACGGGCGACATGGGCTACATGGCCGATGGCTACCTGTTCATCGTCGGCCGCGCGAAGGACATGATCATCATCAACGGCAAGAACCACTGGCCCCAGGACATCGAATGGGCCGTGGAACAGCTGCCGGGCTTCAACCATGGCGACATCGCCGCCTTCTCGGTGGAAATGGACAATGGCGAGGAAGCGCCGGCCGTGCTGGTCCACTGCCGCGTTTCCGATCCGGTGAAGCGCATCGAACTGCGCGACCTGATCCGCGACAAGGTGCGTTCGATCACCGGCATGAACTGCGTGGTGGAACTGGTGCCACCCAAGAGCCTGCCGCGTACCAGTTCGGGCAAGCTCAGCCGCGCCAAGGCGAAGAAGCTGTACCTTTCGGGCGAGATCGAGCCGTTCAAGCTCGCCGCCTGATTTAAGGCTTTTTGATTTCAGGACCGGGCCGGGAAGCATTGCGCTTTCCGGCCCGTTTCGATTCCGGTGGGAGCAACGAGAACGCTCATCCGATATCTGACGTCGGTGCTTCCACCAATCGCCCCAATACAAGACCCCGTCGCCCCCGCGAAGGCGGGGGCCCCGCTTTTCTTGCGACTAACGCAGAGAGGCAGGTTTCAGCACGACAACTCCGCGCGCTTTGCAAAGGAGGAAGCGGGATCCCCGCCTTCGCGGGGATGACGGGGCTTTTTTGGTCTGAACTTGAGTTGGACGGTTGCAGCTTTGCGGTATCAACCCGCCGCACCCGCCTCCCAATCCGGATAACGCGGCAAGGTCACCAGCAGCACGCCGCTGACCACGCACCCGAACACCCCGGCCCAAAGGAACGGCCCGTACCCCCCGAACTTGTCGTAAACGACACCCGCCAACCACGGCCCCAGTCCGGAAGCGAAGGCCACCATCGCCGCCATCACGCCGTAGATCGCGCCGAAATGCCGCATTCCCGCGTAGCCCGCCGTCAGGAATGCACAGATCTGCGTCTTGGTCCCCGCCGCATAGCCATTCACCAGCAACCCGAAGATCACCGCTGCGGTCGAATCGATCCACCAGATCAGCACGATAAATGTCACGGCAGTCACCGCCATGGTCACACCGCCGATCCAGTTCGGCTTGTAACGGTCCATCAGTGCGCCGGTCACGAGCTTGCCGACGATCCCCGCAACGCCGGTCAGCGCGGTCAACCACGCAGCATTGGCACGGGTGACGCCGGCTTCGGTCAGGATCGGGAACAAGTGGATGCCCAGCCCCACGGTCAAGACCATGACGATGAAAGTCGATACCGCCAGTTGCCAGATCGCCCGGCTGCGCAAGGCCTGTCGCGGGGTAAGGCCCGGAAGGTGCAAGGTGCTGCGCGCGGCGGCGGCCTGGCCCGCCTTCAGCGCATCGCGCCGAGCGCGGTCATGGACGTCGTAGAGAAACAGCGTGCAGAGCAGCAGCGTCAGCCCGCCCCAACCCAGGCCGAACCAGACGAAGGCGCCGCGCCAACCGGTATGCTCGATCAGGAAATTGCCCAGTGGCGGCACTACCGCCTGCGCCACCGCCGTACCCGCCACGGTCATGCCCAAGGCAAGGCCCCTGCCTTTATCGAACATGCCGGCGACGGCGGTGGTCCAGACAGTCGACTTGATTGAGGTCAGAAGGATGCCGAACACCACCCACAGCACGATCCACTGCGTTTCCGAACCGTTGGCCAGCGCAAACGAACTCATCGAGGCCATGACCAGCACGATCCCCGGCAGCGCCAGCCGGCGCGACCCCATGCGATCGATCAGCGCGCCATAGAACGGAGACAGGATTGCCGTGACGAACGTGGCGATGCCCGGCCCGGCGGACAGCAGCGAACGGCTCCAGCCGAATTCCTTGCCCAGCGGCTCAAAGAACAGCCCGGTTCCCGCGAGCAGTACCGAGAAGAACGAGAAGCCCACGGCAGAGGCCAGCACCAGCCGCCAACCCCGCCGCCATTCCTCCCGCTGGCCGGTCGGTTCCGGCGCGGTTCTACCCGGTGCGTGCATCTGTTCTCTCCCTTGAGAGAGAACCTAAGCGATGTGCGAAAATCGCCAATCGCGGGTGCGATACCCGCGAAATCAAATGGTCCGGTGCAGTTCCAGATAATCGCGCGGTATGCTCAGGGCTTGTTTGGCCACTTGCGTCTCACGCAGGAACAGCACCAGCGCCACCAGCAGCAGCACGATCGAGGCCAGGAAGATGATCGCAGCGATGCCGTGCATGGCGAAGCCGGCCAGTCCCTGAAGGAACAGCACCGCCACCGTCGTGCCGATACACAGCGCCGAAAGCACCATGAAGCGGATGGCATTGGTGATGATGTTGATGCGCTTGTCGACCAGCCGAATTTCCAGAACGACCATGTCGTGATCGGGGCCTTCGGTCTCGTTATGGCGTTCCTGAAGCGTGCGGGCACGGTCCACCACTCTGCCCAGGCGGGTCGAGAGGATGTTCAGGATATTGCCGATGGCAACCAGCACGAACACCGGCGTCAGCGCCAGTTGGATGGTCTGGACGATCGTTGAATCGGTGATGGTGAACACGGATCAGGCTTCGCAGGCCCGTGCCAGCAGGCATACTCCATTTTCCGCAAAAGCGACTTCGGCCAGGGAGGTGGCCAGGCCGCAGCCACCGGGCGCGATCAGATCGTTTCCAACCTTCACCGATTCCTCGCGCGGGATCACCAGCAAGGCGCCGGGATAGCGGGCGGCAATATCCGGCGTGGGCTCGCCCGCCACCTGATCCAGCAGGAACAGCGGACCGTCCACCAGCACCTGCGTTTCGTCCGAAGGTACACGCTTGTGCCAGCGCGCCAGATCGTAGACCTCACCCTTCGAAACGGCGATGCCATCGTCGAGATGAAGCTCGCGCGGGCGGCCGTAGTCGTAGAGGCGATAGGTGATATCGCTGTTCTGCTGCACTTCGATCAGGCTGACGCCTTCGCCGATGGCGTGAACGGTGTTGGCCGGGATGTAGAAGAAGTCGCCCGGCTGCACTTCGTGCCAGGTCATCAGGCTTTCGATGCTGCCGTCCAGCGAGGCGGCGCGCATGTCCTCATGCGAGATGGGCGCGTCGAAGCCGATGCCCAGCGTGGCGCCGGGCTCTGCCGCGACGATCAGCCAGCACTCTTCCTTGCCCTGTTTGCCAAGGCCCTTGGCGATCGTCTGCGCGTCGGTGGGGTGCACCTGCACGGAGAGTTTCTCGCTGGTGAAGATGTACTTCACCAGCAGTTGCGGCAGCGCGGCAGGCGGTTCGAACCAGACTTCGCCAATGCGTTCACCTTCCGGGGCGACGAAAGGCGCGGGCAGGACGTCCTTGCCCCAGGGCTTCTCGACTTCGCGGATCGCGAGTGCGGCAGTCATGACAGGTCCTCTATTACTGGTTTACGGCGCCGTGCAGCTTTCCGACCTTCTGCACACCTTCAACCGTGGTGACCAGCACCTCGTTCCCGTCGACCACAACTATGACGTTGGAAAGTCCGATTACCGAGACGCGCGGCCCATCGCTGTCGACCAGCACATTGCTGCAATCGACCAGTTCCGCCTCGCCCGATCCGCGCACGGAGTTGCCGCTTTCGTCGCGCGTCAGCGCATCGTGCAGCGCCTGCCAGTTGCCGATGTCGGACCATTCCATGTCCGCCGGCACCATTGCCGCGCGCGTGGTGTTTTCCATCACCGCATAGTCGACCGAATCGCTGGGCACTTCGGCGAAAGTCGCGGCGTCGGGGTGGAAGCGGTGGCCGTCCTCGGCACCCTTCGCCACGGCCTCGCGCACTTTGGCGGCGATCTCGGGACGATGGGCGGCCAGTTCGGCCATGAAGTCGCCGACGCGGAAGGCGAAAATGCCGCCGTTCCAGGCATAACCGCCGTGTTCCAGGAAGCTCCTGGCGCGCTCCAGATCGGGCTTCTCGACGAACTGCGCGGTGCGATAGCCGGGCGTACCCGCGATCGCCTCGCCGCGCTTCAGATAACCAAAGCCGGTTTCGGGCGCGGTCGCCTCGATGCCGAACGAGACCAGCCAGCCATCGGTGGCAAGCGCCGCCGCGGCGCAGGCAGCCTCCGCAAAGACTTCGGGACGGCCGATGTGGTGGTCGCTCGGGCAGACCAGCATCACCGCATCGTCCGGCAAGCGGCAGGCGGCGAGCGCGATGGCGGCAGCCGTGTTGCGCGCGGCCGGCTCGACGATCACGGTAGCGCCGGGCGCGCCCGCAAGCTGCGCTTCGACGTGTTCGAGGTGTTTGCTGCCAGTCACCACCACCGGAGCAGCAAAGCCCAGATGCGCCGGGCAGCGGGCAAGGCTCGCCTCGAACAGCGTATTGTCGCCAACTAGCGGCAGGAACGGCTTGGGGCGCGCCGCACGGCTGCGCGGCCACAGCCGCGTGCCGCTGCCGCCGCACAGGATAACCGGGACTATGGTGGGCGTGGAGGCGGGCTCGGAGCGCGATGCATCGCGGGAATCGGAAGACATGCGAATCGCCATACCGGGCCTTCAAGCCAATGCAACGATCCTCATGACGATCGCTGTCATTGCGCGCCTTCGCCCTGCCCCCTGACGAACCAGCGCTGCCGCCAGCCGTAGTCGGCCTCGACCGGGTTTCCGGCACCATCGCGCGCGGGCTGGAAGCGGAAGCGCTCTGTGGCCAGACGGCAGGTGATCCGGTCTGCATCCGCATCGGGGCTGGGCTGCACTATGCGGCAGGACTTCACCCTTCCATCGATGCCCACTCTCAGGACGATCGTGACGTCGTGGCCTAGCCGCAGATCCCGACTCTGCCGCGGGTAATCGCGCGCGGAATTGATGTCACCGGCAATCTTCACCGGCTTGCTGGCAAGACCGCCCCCGCCCGTGCCCGATCCAGCGGCACCCGCGCCCAGCCCCATACCTGCTCCGCCGGCGCCGGTGCCCGGGCCGGAATCGCGGGCGCCCGCCGCGTTGTCCTGCCCGCCGCCCGTCACCTGAGGCGCCTGCGTAGGCATGATCGCGACCGGGGCCGGGGGCGCGGAAACGTCACGCGGCACCGCCCGCTTGCCTGCCGTGCCCGCCGCGCCCTGTGCCTGCGGCTGCTCCGGACTGGCGGCCGGTTTCGGTTCGGGCTTCGGCCGATCCGGCGGAGAAAGCGGCACATCGAAGGCATGCGTCATCGTCCGCACAGCCGTATCCGCGAATTCCGGCGTGAAGGCATGCACCAGCGCGACGATCGCCAGGAAATGCAGCGCCGCCACCAGCGCAGCCGTGCCCCACCGGATAGGCCGCCGGGGGCGGAAATCGGTTCCTCTCGTCACCGGTGCCATGCCTTGCGATGCCACCGCCCGGGCATCGCTGGCAAGCCAATGCAGACATGGCGTGCCTGCAACAGGCCCTTTGACATCAAGGGCCTGGAGCATCATTCTCATTTTCGAACCATTATTCCCCAATGCGACACCGATTCGCGGCCACGGTCACGTGGACAGAGGGAACCGGAGGGAGGGACACACGCATGGAGGGCTTCGAATCCCTTGAATGCGAACATCATGGTCTGGCGCTGCGCGGGCTTGTCGCTCGCCCGGAAGGGAGCCATTCCGGCGCCGCGATCCTGATCTTCCCCGGCGCGACCGGGTCTTCGGACAGTTTCTACGCCGCCATGCGCGAACTGGCCGCCAGCGGCAGGCTGGTCGTTGCGCCGGACATGTATGGGAAGGACGCCGACATCTCCACCAATGCCGCCGCCGGCAACTATTTCGCCGCGCTCATGGCCGCGCCGGAACTGCTGCGCGAACGCGTGCTCACCTGGTTCGAAACGGTGCGCGCCCTGCCCGGTGTCGACCCGGAACGGATCGCGGCGATCGGCTACTGCTTCGGCGGCAAGTGCGTGCTTGAACTGGCGCGCAGCGGCGCACCGGTCCGCTCGGTCACCAGCTTCCATGGCCTGTTGGGCACGCATGCCCCCGCAATCCCAGGAAAAATACCTGCCCGGATCGCCGTATGGACCGGGGGCGAAGACCCCTATGCGCCGCGCGCGGATGTAGACGCGCTCTGCGCGGAACTGGATGCGGCGGGTGCGGACTATCAATTGACGCTCTTCGCGAAGGCCGCGCACGCGTTCACCGATCCCGATCATGACGGTATCGCCCCGGGGATCGTCTATGACCGAACGGCACATCGCATTGCCTGGGAGGGAACAATTGCCCTGTTGAACGAAACTATTGGCGATTGAACGCACCCCGAATGTCTCTCAGAGGCAACTGTTCTCCGAAAAGAAATGAAGGAGGCTCATCAGACGAATTGCACAGTCCCGGGCGTAGCGATACTTTCCATAAAGGCGCAGAATCAAGGCGCGCGCGGAATATACCGCCCAGAAGATGCCGGAGTCGGCACGGGAGAGTGTGGGGAGATCGGTTCCGGACAATCCGGATCCCGAAAAGCGAATAGCATAATACTGGGAAGGCATGATCCGCTGTCCGGCCCCGGCCGCCACGGCAGCTTTCCCAACGATGTCGATTCCCAAGAATTTCGGCGCGACCGAATGGTGCCCGTGGACCGGCCAGAACCGGCATCGCGCATCGCTCAGAACACGAGGCGGCCCGCGGCGAGAACATGGTTTCCGGAGGAGAGGAAGAGCATGCTTGCAAGGAATTTCAGGACTTCGCTGATGATCGGTGCCGCGGCTGTGGGGGCAGGCGCAGGAATGGCCGCATCGCCCGCGTTCGCGCAGGACGAGGCCGCACAGGCCGCGCCCCAGGCGCCGCAATCCTCGCGACGTGGCAACGCCACCGTCAATCCCGGTGAAATCATCGTCACCGCACGGCGTACCGAGGAACGCCTGCAGGACGTTCCGATCTCCATCACCGTGTTCAACCAGGAGCAGCTGACCAACCGCAACGTCGTCAGCGCATCCGACCTTGCCACCAGCACGCCTTCGCTTTCCGCCAACACCAACTTCGGTTCGCAGAACTCATCGTTCGCGATCCGCGGTTTCGTGCAGGACCTGGGCACCGCGCCTTCGGTGGGCGTCTACTTCGCAGACGTCGTGGCCCCGCGCGGCGCATCGAACGGCCTGCCCTCCGGCGACGGTGCCGGCCCGGGTTCGTTCTTCGACCTCCAGAACGTGCAGGTCCTGAAGGGCCCACAAGGTACGCTCTTCGGCCGCAACACCACTGGCGGCGCCGTGCTGCTGGTGCCGCAGCGCCCGACCGACGTGCTTGAAGGCTATATCCAGGGCTCGATCGGCAATTACGACATGCGTCGCCTCCAGGCGGTGCTCAACATACCGCTGGCCGATACGTTCAAGGTCCGCCTCGGCGTCGACCGCATGAAGCGCGACGGCTATCTGCACAACAACAGCGGCGTCGGCCCCAAGGACTTCAACGACGTCGACTACGTGGCCGCCCGCCTCAGCGTGGTGGCGGAACTGACGCCCGATCTCGAAAACTACATGATCGCCACGTATTCGCGTTCGGATACGCATGGCGACGCGCAGAAGCTGATCGCCGCCGATCCGGCCTACAGCCTGGGTCATTTCGCGGACGAACAGCTGACGCCGGGCAGCTCGAACTATCAGGGATCGGGCTTCTACGACTTCGCGCAGGACGTGCCCGACGCCCGCTCGCTGCTCACCGTCTGGCAGGTGATCAACACCACCACCTGGCATGCCAGCGATACGCTGACCTTCAAGAACATCGTCAGCTACGGCGAACTCAAGGACAACTTCAACAACCCGATCTTCGGCACGGCCTTCGAGACGCCCGCGATCACGCAGATCGGCCTGCCCAGCTATCGCTTCGGTTTCGCCAGCAGCCGTCCGCTCCCCGGCCGCGACACGGCAGCGGAATCGACCTTCACCGAGGAGTTCCAGATCCAGGGCCGCAGCAGCAACGACAAGCTGAACTGGCAGAGCGGCGTATATCTGGAAGCGGTGCAGCCGCTTTCGCTGGTGGGATCGAAGTCCCCGGTTATCCAGTCCTGCGCGGATTCCGCAGCGCTGGCAGCCAGCCAGTGCTATGACATCCTGGGCTATCTGGCCGCCGTCACCCCGGTTTTCTTCGGCGGTACCTTCGATCCAACCCAGCATGCCGGTGCGATCAACACCACGGCAGGGCGCACGTCGTTCCACAACGTCGGCCTCTATGCCCAGGCGACCTACAAGTTCACCGATCAACTCAAGCTTACCGGCGGTTTCCGTTACACCTGGGACCGGGAAAACAACACCAGCGTCCAGACGACGACGATCACCGGCTATCCGCTCAGCTTCCCGACCTTCCAGCCGATCCCGGCCGGGCCGCTGTTCACCTATTGCACCTATCCCGACGCGCCGGTGCAGGATCCCACTGCAGTCAACGGCTGCCGCCGCGACATCAAGCAGAAGTCCCAGAAGCCGACCTGGCTGATCGATCTGGACTACACGCCCACGCAGGACGTCCTCATCTATGGCAAGTACGCGCGGGGCTATCGCGCGGGTGGTATTGCTCCCAACGTGACGTCAGCCTTCGCGGTCTTCGGCCCCGAAAAGGTGGACGCTTTCGAACTGGGCGCAAAGACCAGCTGGCGCGGCTCGGTGCCCGGCAACTTCAACATTGCGGGCTTCTACAACAAGTTCAGCAATCAGCAGCTGCAGCTGGGCTTCAATGCCAACCCCTGCCAGTTCACCGATCCCGACACCGGCGCCTGCATCGCGGCGCCCGTCTCGCCCACCGCTGCCCCGGTCAACGCCGGTAAGTCGCGGATCTGGGGTATCGAAGTGGACGCATCGGCCAGCCCGTTCGAAGGTCTGCTGTTCCAGGTGGGCTACACTTACCTGAACACCAAGCTGACCTCGGCTGAAACCTTCGCGCTGGAACCCGGCTCGCCCTATGTGCTTTCGGGCACGTACATGGTCGGCGATCCGCTGGCGCTCAGCCCGAAGAACAAGGTTACCGTTACGGGCACCTACACGCTGCCGCTGTCGGACAGCATCGGCAAGATCTCGTTTGGGGCGACCTTCACGCATACCGACAAGATGCTGTCGAACACCGGCAACCGCTTCTACATGGGCTGCAACGGCACGGCCAACACCTACATGCCGAACTGCCAAGTGGGATCGGTGTCCGACCCGGCAACCGTCGCCTATATCCAGAGCCTGACCAACCTGAAGTCGACCGACCTGCTGAACCTCAACCTCAATTGGGACAACATCGCAGGCCTGCCGGTGGACGCGGCATTCTTCGCGACCAACGTGACCAAGGAAAAGTACTACACCTTCTATCCGGGCCTTTCGACCGGCACCGGTTTCGAAACCGCCTCGGTCGGCGCGCCGCGCATGTATGGCTTCAGCCTGAAGTATCACTTCGGCGGCTGAGCCGGCAGCAACGCGTAAATGAAGGGGCCGCGCGCATGAGCGTGCGGCCCCTTTCGCGTTCGGGGAACGTGGCTTTCAGACGCCCAGCAGACCGAAGCTGTCGTGCCGCATAACAGCACGGCCGAGGCGGCCGACGAAGGTCTCGATAATCGGCGGATCGACGCGGCGGGTGATGGCCCAAAGGTAATAGCCGTAGACAACCGCCTCTCGGTACTGCGCCCAGGCCTCCTCGGGATCGGGCATGACGCAGCCGTGGCCGCGCATCACGGCAAGGTATTCGCCCAACAGCCGGCGTTCTTCCGCCTCGGCAATGTCCACCGGCAGCACGGCGTTCAGGTGATAGGCCAGATCCAGCGCCCAGCCGCCGCGCTGGAGAAGCTGCCAATCGATCAAGCCCATGCCCTCCGGAGTCCGGTAAATATTGCCGGCATGGGCATCACCATGCAGCAGGAATTGCGGCCGCGCGGCGTCGCGCTCCGCCAGTGCCCGCATGGCCAAGACCAGTCGGCCCGCATTGCGGACTTCGGGCACAATGCCCTCCCCCCGTGGCCCGTCGAGCAAGTCTTGCAGCACTTCCGGCGTCACGTAGGTCATCCGCGCCAGCTGGGCGGCGCGCGGGGCGATCCAGTCGGCCAACAAGTCCGCCCGCGCATGGAGCCGGGCGAGTTGCGTCAGGCTGGCCAGCGCATCGTCCGCGGTGAACGGATCGAGCGCCGAACAGAACACCGCCCCTTGCGCAATCAGGTCGCGCATCACCGTCACCGCCTGTTGCCCGCTGCGATCCACCACCGTCGCAACGCAAGGCGGCACGCGCAGGTCGAGCACCGGCGCCAGGCGGTTATAAAAGTCCGCCTCCAACACGCAGGTCGGGCCGCCGCGCGCCGTCGCCTCGTCCACATCGAGCAAGCCCTTGATGCAGAACTGGTGCGTGGCCTGCTCTCCATCAAAGCGAACGGCGAAGCGGACTTTGGTGGCGACCGTGCGGATCACCTCCAACGTCTCCACTGAGGCGATACTTTTGCCGCCGGAGACATGCGCCAGCACCGGCGCCAGCCAATAGGGATCGAGCACCCCGGCCAGCGTCGCGGGGACCGGCCCGGCACGCTCAACTGGCGCATTCGCAGGTTTGGCGGCGGTGATCGTCATCGGCTTCTCCCATTCTCGTCGACTTGCCCAATTCTCCATTTCGGTACATCATTCGCAATAGAGAATTTCATCGGTCACGCGATCGTCGTTCACGACCCGTCGCACCAAGACCTCGACGAGTACGGGACAGGAGAGAAACGCGATGGGCAAGCCGCTGGAAGGCATCCGGATTGTCGAAGTGGCGATGTGGGCCTTCGTTCCCGCCTGCGGAGGCATGCTTGCCGACTTGGGCGCGGAGGTCATCAAGGTGGAGCCGCCCAGCGGCGATCCCCTGCGCGGGTTGAAGATCGGCAGCCTTGGCTCCGCAGAGGCGCGTTACGACTGGTCGTGGGAGAGCTATAACCGGGGCAAGCGCTCGATCACGCTGGACTTGCGGCATGAGGCGGGCCGCGCGGTGCTGGACCGGCTGCTGGAGAAGGCCGACGTCTTCCTCACCAGCCTGCTTCCGCCTGCTCGCCGGTCCATGGGCATCGATGCCCAGACCCTGCGCGCGCGTTTTCCCAACCTGATCTACGCCAGCGGCAGCGGCACCGGACCCAATGGCCCCGATGGCGAGAAAGGCGGATACGACGCGATCACCTTCTGGGCGCGCGGCGGCATCGCCTCCTCGCTCACGGAGAATGACGCACCCGCCCCGGTCGGCCCGCCCGGCCCCGCGTTCGGCGACACGCTGTCAGGAGCGATGCTGGCCGGCGCGATCGCCGCCGCCATCGCCCGGCGCGCCATGACCGGAGAGGCAGGCGAAGTCGATGTCTCGCTGCTCGGCACGGCGATGTGGTCGCAGCAGCGGCTGATCTGCCAAGCCACGGCCGACGGCGTGCAGCGTTTTCCGCGGCCGTCGGGCCCGCCGCACAATGTACTGGTGGCAAACTATCGCACCGCTGACCACCGCTTTGTCGCGCTCTGCATGTTGCAAGCCGACCGCTACTGGGCGCGCTTCTGCGAGGTGGCGGGCCGGCCGGACCTCGCCGCCGACCCTCGCTTCGCGGGCGACATCGCTCGCCGCGCGAACATGGCCGAATGCCATGCCGAAGTGACCGCCCTGTTCACCTCGAAAACCCTGGGCGAGTGGAAAGACATTCTCGCCCGGCAGGACGGCCAGTGGGACGTGGTGCAGGACGTGGGCGAATTGCAGGACGATCCGCAAGTCCAAGCCAACCAGTACCTCCGCCGCATCGACGCAGGGGACGGCGAAACGATCCCCATGGTCGCCAGCCCCATGCTGTTCGAAGGCAAGGCCCTGCCCTCCACCCGCGCGCCCGAACTGGGGGCGGACAGCGATGCCGTGCTCACGGAACTCGGTTATGACGAGGATGCCGTGATCGACCTGAAGGTGCAGGGAGTGGTGTTCTGATGGCATCCGAAGGGGCGCCAGCCCGCAAGCTGCCGGTGCTGGAACCGGAAACTGCCTTCTTCTGGACCTCCGGCGCCGACGGCCTGCTGCGAATTCAGCGCTGCGGCGCGTGCCGCACATGGCAGCATCCGCCGCTGCCGCGTTGCTCCACGTGCGGCAGCGAGACGCTTACGGCCGAAGCGGTTTCCGGCAAGGGCCGCGTCGCCAGCTACACGATCAATTACGAGGCATGGCTTCCGGGGCTGCCGGTGCCCTTCGTGCTGGCGGCCGTGGTACTCGCCGAGCAGACGGGCCTCTACGTCCTCGCCAATCTCGACGGCCCGGTCACTGCCGCGCATGTCGGCCAGCCCGTCTCCGTGCGGTTCGAACAGCACGAGGACGTCTGGCTACCCTTCTTCACGCCAGGGGACGGGCTGTGACGGCGCTTCCCGAAAAGCTGGCCGAAAAGCAGGTCTGCGTGACCGGCGCCGCGCAATCGGAAGTGGCACGCCCCTCATCACGCAGTGCCCTGCAACTCACCGCCGACGCCTGCCTTGCCGCCATCGCCGACGCCGGCCTTTCCCCGCGAGAGATCGACGGCATCGCCACCTATCCGCCCAAGTCGGCGGAAGGCGGCGGCATCGCCCCGGTCAGCACATCTGAAGCAGCCGCCGTGCTCGGCATCAACCCGCGCTGGATCCTCGCCTCGGGCGAAGGGTTCAGCCACATGGCGCCGATCTTCAACGCAGTGACCGCGATCGCCTGCGGCCTTGCCCGCCACGTTGTGGTGTTCCGCACCGTCGCCCAGGCCAGCGCCCGCGCGCAGGCCCGCGCCTCCACGCTGATGAGCGGACGCGGCGCGCGGGTGGAAGGCACCAACGCCTGGACCGTGCCGTTCAACGCGCTCTCCCCCATCAACATGTTCGCACTCTACGCCCAGGCCTATTTCGACAAGTACGGCGCGACCGAGGCGCAACTCGGCGCGCTGGCCGTCAACGCGCGCCGCCACGCCGCGCACAACCCGGCTGCGATCTACAAGGCGCCGCTGACGCTGGACGACTACCTGCAATCGCGGGTGATCTCCTCCCCCCTGCGGCTCTACGACTGCGACGCCCATGTCGACGGCGCCACTGCCATCGTCCTCTCCCACAAGGACGCCGCGAAGGACTTGCGCAATCCTCCGCTGCATATCGAGGCGATGGGCATGGCCGTCGGCGGCCTCTGGGCCGGCCGGCACGAGGGCGACTTTACCAGCCTGCCCGCCGCCCGCCGCGCGGGGGAGATGCTCTGGTCCCGCACCAGCCTGCGGCCAACCGACCTCGACTGCGCGCAGATTTACGACGGCTTTTCGATCCACACATGGCTCTGGATGGAGGCGCTGGGGTTGGTGCCGCAGGGCGAGGCCTGCCGCTTCGCGGAGGGCGGCACGCGCATCGCAATGGATGGCGAACTGCCGCTCAACACCGGCGGCGGCCAGCTCTCGGCCGGGCGACTACATGGCTACGGCCACATCCATGAAGCTTGCGTGCAACTCTGGCACCGGGGCGGCAGCCGGCAAGTGCTCGACGCGCGGACCTGCCTGATTTCCAACGGAGGCTTCGGATACGGCGCGATGATCCTGCGGCGCGACTGACGCCGAGTTGTCTCCTTGACTTTTTCAGTTCGTTATGACGATAATATATTCACAATAGCGAATTAAAGAACGAGAGGAGTTGGGAGATGAGCGAGGCTGATCCGGCCATCCGCGCCAATGCGGCAGTCGAATGGACCTACGGGCCGATCTTCGATGCGGACGCGCACATCGATCCGCCGCATGACATGTGGAAGGATTACCTGCCCGCCCATCTGAAGGACCGCGCGCCCTTCATCGAGCACGCCGACGACGGCGACTACATCTGCTTCGAAGGCAATCGCCGCCCCTTCATGATGATCAACAATCAGGCCGGGCGAGAGGGCAAAAACTTCAAGATGAAGGGCCGCCTGGCCGACCAGCGCAAGGTGTGGGAGCCCGCCACGCGTCTGGCCGACATGGACGCGGACGGCATGGATGCCGCGCTGCTGTTCGGCGGCGGACCACTGGGATCGCTCGACAACGAACTCTATATCGCCAGCTACGAAGCCTATCAGAACTGGGTGCTGGACTTCTGCTCGGCCGCGCCGGACCGCCTCTATCCGGTCGGCTACGTGCCGATGCGCGATATCGAGGAGACATGCAGCCACGTCCGCCGCCTTGCCGCCAAGGGCTTCCGCGCGATCAACCTGCCCGCCTTTCCCCAGAACCCGGAGGCGTGGAAGACCACTTCGGGCGTGCAGGCGCTGAAGGACGGGCAAGTCTCGGCGCTCACCGGCGACCCCAAGGGCGCGCTGCAATATTCGAACCCCGCCTTCGACGCGCTTTGGAAGACGGTGGTGGATGCGGGGATCGTCGTCACCTTCCACCTCGGCGCGCGAGTGCCGCGCTTCGGGCAGAAGGAATACTTCCTGGCCGACATGCCGATGAGCAAGCTGGCCATGGCGGAGCCGATCGGCATCCTCATCTACAACGGCGTGTTCGACCGCTTCCCGGACCTGAAGATCGGATCGATGGAGTCCGGCGTGGGCTGGTTCGCGTGGTTTGCCGAATACAACGACCGCACCTGGGAAAAGCAGCGCTATTGGACGGAATCGCCGCTGAAGAACCCGCCCAGCTACTACATGGACCGCAACGTCTACGGCTCCTTCATCCAGGACCGCGCGGGCATTTTGAACCGCGACCAGCCGGGTGGGCGCAACATCATGTGGTCATCGGATTACCCGCATTCGGAAACGACCTTCCCCCGATCGCGCGAAGTGATCCTGCGCGACTTTGCCGGCGTGCCCGAGGCGGATGTGCGGGCGATCATCCACGACAATTGCCGAAGATTACTCGGCCTGAGCTGATCGAAAGGTCCGCGCGCCACCCAAACTCCCGCAACACACACACCGTCGCCCCCGCGTAGGCGGGGGCCCCGCTTTCTTTTGCGACCTTAGCGAACAAGAAGAAGAAGCGGGATCTCCGCCTTCGCGGGGATGACGGGGAATGTTGATATTCGGGGTGCTCGTAACCTGCGGGCGAACGGTCGCGCTAGGAGCGACCCCGCCCGTGTGAAGGGTGGGTTCTACCGTCGCCCCAACAGCGCCCGGCCAGCCCTCACCCGACCTTCAACCGCTTTGCCATCGCCGCCTCATCCATAATCCGCGTGCCGCGCAAGTGGCCGAGACGAATGCCGGTGCAGGTCATCTTGAACTTGGCGAAATCCTCGTACCACTCCAGATCGGCGGGCGATTTACCGGTCAGTTCCTCCCAAAGCGCCACGGTTTCCTCACGGCTGCCCATGCCCTCCAGCGGCGCGCCGTAAGTCGAGGCAGGCCCGTGCATCGTGTCCGCAATCACGCAGAACCAAGCCAGATCGTGCAGCGCCCCGCCCAGTGAGGGCTGCTCCCAGTCCATCACCGCGACGACATCGAAGTTCTCATCGAACATCATGTTGCCAATCCGCGCATCGCCCCAGACGAGGCCCTCAGGCTGGTTCTCCGGCCAGAGCCCGCGCAGCCGGTCCAGAGCCGCATCGAGCACGGGCTGCGGCCCCACCTCCTGCAACCAGCGGGCGAAGCGGACGTACTTGGCCCATTCCTGCTCCAGCCCGCGTTCCCCCTGCGGCCCGGCGAGGAAGTCCAGCCCATCGAGCGGCACCCGCTGCACCGCCGCCAGTTGCCCGACGGCATTGCGCCAGAGCACGCGGCGCTGTTCCGGCGCGGCGTCCCTCAGCCAGCCCTCACGCGCATAGGGAGGGATCGAGACGGGTACCCGGCCGGTCTTGCGCTCCATGACGAAGAACGGATTGCCCAGCAGGGACGGGTCATGCTCGAACCACAGCGGGCGAGCGACGCGCACCTGCCGGCCATCCGCCAACGCCTTCATCACCCCGTATTGCTGATCGAACAGATCGTCGGGGAACACGGTGAAACCGCCCGGCTTGATCCGCACCACGCAGCCCTGGTGGCAGGCTTCCCCGCCCTCGCGCCAATGCGCATCGAACAGCACCGTCTCATGGCTCTGCCCCGCGCCGCGCGGATAGGCGAGATCGCGGACGCTGATCTCACCCGCATTGGGCATCTTCGTGCCCAGCCATTGGGCCATCGCCTGCGCCAACGCCTCAAGATTCCGGGTTTCCGGCGCGACGATCACGTCCGACATCCATCACTCTCCCGCTTGATCGCGATAACTATTCCAAATCGCGAATTTATTTTCGCTTATTTGATATGTCGGCAAGCAGGGATGGTCAAGCGCTGGCACGCTTGCGGAAGGGGCGAAACCGCCCGGACGGCGGGAAGATCAGGCCGCTTCGGGTTGGCCGGTCAGGAAGCGGGAGATGCGGGTGCAGGCCTCGGCCAGTGCCTCGCCCGCCTTGCGGATTTCCGCGCCGGTCATCGCGCCGTTGAAACCCGCCATCACCAGCGAGATCGAGACGCGATCACGCGCGTCATAGATCGGCGCCATGATCGCCATGATCGGATAGGCCCGGCCGGCGTCGAGATCGGTTTCAGGAAGCACCGGGGGATCGTCCAGACTGGCGACCACTATGCTGCTGTCGCCGGGCACGCTGTCCGGCCGACGGGTCAGCGCGATGAAGCCATGCTCGCGCACGAAGGCCATGCCACCGTGCAGTTGCGCGATCTGATCGGCGGTAGGCTCCGGATTGATGCGCGCCTGCGCGGCGTCAGCCTCACGCGGGTTACGGGCAAAGAACGAAGGCGCCTGCACCCAGCGCAGTGGCATGCGCGTGCCCAGCGGCACAGGATAACCCACATGGCTGGCCGATGCCGCCCGCTCCCGCAGGTGGATCACGTCACCCTCCAGGAAGTAGGCGCCGCAGACCACATCGAAATCGTCCGCCAGCTTGCGCATTTCCGGCTGCGCGACTTGCAGCGGCGAAAAGTGCTCCGCCGCCGTGCGCCCGATCGCCGCGAGCGCGGGGCCCAACACGTAAGTCTTGTCGCCGGTGCGGTAGAGGTAGCCCACGTCGACCAACCCGGTCAGCAGGGCATGGCAGGTCGCCCGGCTCAGCTTCAGCGCGCGCACCAGATCGGTCAGCGCGAAGGACTGGCGCGGGTGGTCCGCGATGAAATTCAGGATGGCGGCCATGCGGGCGACGCCGGGAGAGGAACGCGACATGGGCACTTTCGCTATTTCGAATTGCCTGTCGGTAATGGGGCGAGAGGGTGTTCGTCAATGCCCACCAGTCCTCCCCGATGCGGGGAGGTGGCAGCGCGCAGCGCTGACGGAGGGGATTCGCGTCCTCACGCTACGGCAGTGTCCTGGCGAAAGTCCCCTCCACCACCCTGCGGGCGGTCCCCCTCGCCGTCCCGGGGAGGACAAACCTAGCTTCCACAACACAACTCCGTCGCCCCCGCGCAGGCGGGGGGCCCGCTTCCTTCTGCCACGCTCGCCAAGGAAAGCGGGATCCCCGCCTTCGCGGGGATGACGGTTGAGAGTTGGAGGTTGGATTGCTGCCGATAGAGTGCCGCTAATCGCTGCTGACTCGTTCCGCCTCCAACCGTTCTGCCACGATCCGCGCGATATCTCGGCGGGCGACTTTGTTGGAATGGAGCAACGGCACCTCATCGCGCGCAAGTTCCACCCAGGCACGCGGCACTTTATAGCCGGAAAGGCTATCACGCATCCGCGCCTCGATGGCGGTCATATCGAGCACGGCCCCATCGCGCGGCACCAGCGCTGCCACCAGCAGCGCCCCACGCTCGCGATCCGGCAGGCCGACGACATAGGCGCTGTGCACGCCATCCAGTGCCTGCAATTCCATCTCCACCTCGGCGGGTGAGACGTTGGAGCCAGAAACCTTGATCATGTCCCCTCCGCGCCCGACAAAGTGGATGCGGCGGCCATCGGCGCGATCCTCGACAAGGCAGAGGTCGCCGGTGCGCAGATAGCCATCCGCCGTGTAATGCTCGGCACGGTCGATCTTATGGAGAGCCGGCGCCACGGCGGGGCCGCGCACCTGCATCTCGCCGATCTCGCCATTGCCCACCGGGCGGCCGTCCTCGTCCGCGATGCGGATGTCGTAGCCGGGCGCGAAGTGGTCCATCGGCGCGCAGACCGGGCGGCCGGGCACGCGGAACTCGTCACCCCAGCCATAGGGGCCCAGCGTCTCGCTCATGCCCAGGCCCCACCACGGCTGCGGGCCCCGGATACGTTCGAGGTCTTCCTCCGCCAGCACGGAGCCCATTGCGAAACGGCTGTTGCTGAGCGTGCGTTCGGTGCAGGTGGTAACCGCACCGCGCTCCCAACCGGGCAGCAGATACAGCATCAGCCCGCCGACCCAAAACATCGGCAATTGCGCCGGTCGCTCCTCGCCGGTTTGCACGCCGAGCATCTCCACCAGCCAATGGCTGCGCGCCATGACCGCGCCGTGGAGATGGCGCACCCCCTTGGGCAGCGCCATCGAGCCGGAAGTGTAGATCTCGATCATCTGATCAGTCGGATGGACTTCGGCTTCCACCTCTCCAAGCAGTTCTTCGCTCACGTCCACCCCAGCATCGGCCAGCCATGCGACCGGCCCAACGCCGGAAGGCAATCCTGCTCCGCTGGAAACGATCCAGCGCAAATAGGGCGCCCGCGTCAGGCGCAGCGCACCGCAAGCCTGTGCCGCCAATTCCGGCAGCGCCTCTACCAGCCGCGCGACGAGGTCCTTGCCCAGCATTTCGCGCTGGACGATCAGGCCCTGCACGTCGCTCTGCCGCAGCACGCGGACAAGTTCGCCCGCGCGGATCATCGTGCTGATCGGCACCGCGACCGCGCCGATGCGGGCGATGGCCGCCAGCGCCACGGCGAAACCCGGGCCGTTGCCGAAGATGAAGCCGACGCGGGCGCCCTTGCCTACCCCACGCGCCAACAGCCCACGCGCCAGTTCGGCCGAGCGACGATCAAGCTCTGCGAAAGTGGCACTTTCGCTGCCCACTTCGGTTTCCAGCGTGATCGCCACCGCATCGCCATAGGCCGCTGCGGCGGAGCGGATCAGTTCGGGAAAGGTCCGGGCCGCGCCCGGCGTGCCTTCGCTGCTCAATGCGGTAATCCTCTCGCCGGGGTCTCTGCCCTGTGAGGCCGCGATCCTGCTTGCCGAGAGCCGTGATCGCAAGCATTTGCGCGCCTCCATCGCCGGGGCGGAATCGTCACATTTGCGAACTTAAATTCACAATGGAGAACAATCAGCTTTCGGAGAACGTATAGGGCTGCGCGGCGCGGCGGTAGTCATCGGCCAGCACGTCCCGTCCGATCGGCGGCACCGAGCGTGCAGCGCAATCGGCGCGCTGGCACAGGCGGCAGGTGACGCCGATGGGGGTGACTTTCGGCTCGTCGCCAGTGGCATAGACCAACTTGGCCGCCTCTTCTGCCGCACAGGCAAGCGCGACCGCGCGGGTGACTTTCATACGCCCATGCCGCCCCTCGCCCGAAGTGACAGTGCGTGCGATCGAGAAGAAGCGTTGGCCGTCCGGCAATTCCAGCCACTGCGTGCGCACCTCGCCCGGCCAGCGGAACACCTGATGGACCGACCACAAGGGGCAGCCGCCGCCATGCGCGGCGAAAGGAAAGCCCGCGCCGTCCAGCCGCTTGGAGACGTTGCCCGCCTCGTCCACGCGCAGGAAGAAGAAGCCGACGCGCTCCTCGCCCGGCCGATGCAGGGTGGTGAGGCGGTGGGCGACTTGCTCGAAACTGGTGCCGAACAGCCCGCAGAGCGCCTCGATATCGTAACGCCGCGCCTCGGCCGCGCGGGCGAACTTGGCGTAGGGCATCAGGATCGCGGCCGCCGCGTAGCCTGCCAGCGCGCGGCGCACCAAAGTCGCCGTCGTCGTCTGCACGAAAGCGGCGGCGCGCACGACGGCAACGATATCGCTACGCATCGCAGTATGGGCGATGTGTGTGGCGATCTGGAACGCGCGACTTGAGGCCCCGAGCGTGTCGTCGATCAGCAATTGCTGGTTGTGCCGGTCGAAACGCCGCAGCGAATCGACCATGACGTCCGGCGGCAGGAAGCGTACGCGCACACCTTTGGCGGCCAGCCATGCGACTACCCCACCTGCCTGCTCGATCTCGGTGGCCAGTTCCTCCGCCCGCACATCGATGGCGTGGAAGTAGTTGCGCGAAGCCCCGAGGAAGCGCTGCGCCTCGCGCACCGGCTCATTCTCTTCGGCAGCGGGTCCGGAGGCGCGCTGCTCGGCCAGAGCCTGACTTTCGCGGGTATACGCGCCGTGGAGTCGCAACAGCGCTTCCGAAATGCCCGGAAAGCTCATCGCGAGGTCGGCGATTTCCAGCGACGGCAGGTCGATATCGGCGAAGAGCGGATCGCGCAGTACGTCGCCCACGCGGCGGGCATAGTCCTCGCCATCGTCCCCGGCGATATCGGCAATGTCCAGCCGATAGGTCCGCGCAAGGCGCAGCAGCATGTCCGCCGTCACCGGACGCTGGTTGCGCTCCAGCAAGGCGACGTAGCTGGGCGAAATCTCCAGATCGTCCGCCATGGCCTGCTGCGTCAGGCCCAGTTCGCGGCGCAGGCGGCGTAGTCTAGGGCCAAGGTAGAGAGGTCTCGATTCCGCCATAGCTCAGCACTTTGTCATGCCTGCACATCTTTACAAGGAATATCTGTAAAGTTTGACAACCGGACTTCGCAGCCCGTTCCGCGCTGCACAAATCGGGCTTAGCTCCAGGTCATCAACCAATCGCATTTTTCGACGGGGACTTTTGGCAGTGACCTACCAGAGCAAGATCACCGAAGCCGGCCAGACCATCGGCACCGAGCCCAACTGGAACGGCATCGAGCCGGAATCGGTCGCGCGCATGCGCCTGCAGAACCGCTTCCGCACCGGCCTCGACATCGCCCGTTACACCGCGCGCATCATGCGTGAGGACATGGCCGCCTATGACCGCGACCCCGCCAACTACACCCAGTCGCTGGGCTGCTGGCATGGGTTCATCGGCCAGCAGAAGATGATTTCCATCAAGAAGCACTTCGGCACGACCAAGGGCCGCTACCTCTACCTCTCGGGCTGGATGGTCGCGGCGCTGCGCAGCGAGTTCGGCCCCCTGCCCGACCAGTCGATGCACGAGAAGACTTCGGTTCCGGCACTGGTCGAGGAACTCTACACGTTCCTACGCCAAGCCGATGCCCGCGAACTGGGCATGCTGTTCCGCGATCTGGACAAGGCGCGCGAGGCTGGTGACGAGGTCGAGGCCAAGCGGCTCGAACACGCGATCGACAACCACGAAACGCATGTCGTGCCGATCGTCGCCGATATCGACGCGGGCTTCGGCAATGCCGAGGCGACCTACCTGCTCGCCAAGAAGTTCATCGAGGCCGGCGCCTGCTGCATCCAGATCGAGAACCAGGTCTCGGACGAGAAGCAGTGCGGCCATCAGGACGGCAAGGTCACCGTCCCGCACGAGGACTTCATCGCGAAGATCCGCGCCGTCCGCTACGCCTTCATGGAACTGGGCGTCGACGAAGGCCTGATCGTGGCGCGCACCGACTCGCTGGGCGCGGGGCTGACCAAGCAGATCGCCTATACTCGCCAGCCGGGCGACATCGGCGACCGCTACAATAGCTTCCTCGACTGCGACGAGATCGCGGCGGGCGATGTCGGCCACGGTGAGGTTCTCATCACCCGCGAGGGCCGCCTGATGCGTCCGAAGCGGTTGCCGTCGAACCTCTACCAGTTCCGCAGCGGAACCGGCGAGGATCGCTGTGTGCTCGATTGCATCCATGCGCTGGAGAACGGCGCGGACCTGCTGTGGATCGAAACCGAAAAGCCGCACATCGGCCAGATCGGCGGAATGGTCAGCCGCATCCGCGAAGTGATCCCGAACGCCAAGCTGGTCTATAACAACTCGCCCAGCTTCAACTGGACGCTGAACTTCCGCCAACAGGTCTTCGATGCCTGGGCCGCGGAAGGCCGCGACACCAGCGCCTATGACCGGGCGAAGCTGATGAGCGTGGACTATGACGGCACTGAGCTGGGCAATGAGGCCGACGAGCGTATCCGCACCTTCCAGAAGGACGCGGCGCGCGAGGCGGGAATCTTCCACCACCTCATCACCCTGCCGACCTACCACACCGCCGCATTGTCGACCGACAATCTGGCGAAGGAGTACTTCGGCGAGGCGGGCATGCTCGGCTACGTCAAGGGCGTGCAGCGTCAGGAAATCCGCCAGGGCATCGCCTGCGTGAAGCACCAGAACATGGCCGGATCCGACATCGGCGACGACCACAAGGAATACTTCGCCGGCGAGGCCGCCCTGAAGGCTGGCGGCACGCACAACACGATGAACCAGTTCGCTGCCTGAGGCAGCGGGGGAACCAATTCGCTGCCTAACCAAATTTCGAAGGTCGCCGGGAATCGTCCGGGGCCGCCAAGCAAGGAAAGGAAGGTACTATGACCACCATGACCACCGAACCGGCCCGCGCCCGCGCGGTGCTTTCGAACCAGGATTTCAAGCTGCTGCAGGAAGCCGTGCTGTTCTACATGCGCGCGCACGAGGACGATCCGATCTCCTCGCAGTACTCGAACCTCTACCATCGCCTGGGAACCGCCGGCCGGCGCTGAGGGCGAAACTGACAATCAGACATGAAGAATGACGGTGCCGGGCGATCAACCGGCACCGAAACCCCGCCCGCTCCCACGAACGGGCCGGGGCCACTCAAGACCTTTCCTGGGGAGGAAAGCCGCCCGTCGCACCCTGTGTGCGGCGGGCATTTTGCCGTCTCCCCGCATAATCCCACATGGCGCGTTTAGCCGCCCCTCAAGCGGGAGGTCGCTAGCGGATGGCTGTAGCCCGCGCAGCGCCGGCGATTCACGGCCCGCCGCACGCGTTCCGGGCTCATGAAAGCGCCGCTCGACTCGTCGCAGGTACATTGACAAGAAAATTAACGGCTTGCCTATATCCCCAGCTGCCAGCTTTGGGGGCACCATGTTGATTCCTGGGGACGAATTCAAAGGCGAAATTAACCAACCGGGCGGCGAAACGGCCGATCCGTCGGTTGCAGACGCACACGAATCGCTCGCGGCCGCCCTGGCAGCGGCGTCCCGCGCCGAACACCTGCTGCGCGAAGCCATCGAAGCGCTGCCGCAAGGCATCGTCATCCTCGACGAGGATGACCGCTATGTGCTGTGGAATCGCCGGTACGAGGAAATCTACTGCCGCTCCGCCGACCTGCTGAAACGCGGCGAAAAGCTGGGAGACACCCTGCGTATCGGTGTGGCCCGGGGGGATTATCCGGAATCGCAGGGGCGCGAGGAGGAATGGCTGGCGGAACGCGTTGCCAAGCTGCGCCAGACCGGCAGCCGCCACGAACAGCGGCTGGCCGACGGCCGCCACATCCTGATCGAGGAACGCAAGACCGACAGCGGCGGCACCATCGGCATCCGGGTAGACATCACCGACATCAAGCAGCGCGAGGAAGCGTTCCGCCTGCTGTTCGAACAGAACCCGCTGGCCATGCTGGTCTACGATTCGTCCACCGGGCAGGTCCGCTCCGCCAACGACGCCGCCTGCCGCCTGTTCGGCTATCCGGCAGACCTGATCGCCGGGATCGAGGCCGAACGCCTGTTTCCCGTCGCCGACCGCGACGCCGCGTTGCAGATGCTCGCCACCGATTGCCCGGAAGGTGATTCGTGCTGGCGCCTCGTCCGGCGCGATGGCGCCACGGTGGAGGCCATGGTCTCCACCCGCCTCTCGCAGTTCGAGGGTGACGAAGTGACGATCGCCTCGATCGTCGACGTGACCGAGCGCCGCCGGATCGAACAGCGCATGGCACACATGGCGCGGCACGACGAGCTGACCGGCCTCGCCAACCGCGCGCATTGCCGCGAATATCTGAGCCAGGTGCTGGAACACGCCTCCCCGGCGGACACGGTAACGCTGGCCTTCGTCGACCTCGATCACTTCAAGGCGGTGAACGACACTTACGGCCACCATTACGGCGACATGCTGCTGACCGACGCGGCCCGGCGCATGCGCGAACTGATTCCGCCGGGCGCGCTGCTCTGCCGCATCGGGGGGGACGAGTTTGCGATCATCTTCCGCCGCTCCAGCCAGACGCAGGCGGAACTGGTCTCCAAGTCGATCATCACTGCGCTGAGCGAACCGTTCTTCGTGCACGGCAACATGCTGCACATCGGCGCCACCATCGGCTTTTCCAGCGCGCCTTACGACACCACCGATCCGCAGACCCTGCTCCGCTATGCCGACCTTGCGCTCTACGCCGCCAAGGGCGAGCGGCGCGGTTCGTGCCGGGGCTTCGAAGCGCGGATGGACGAGGCCGCGCAGGCCAAGAGCCGGCTTGAGAAGGACTTGCGCAAGGCCGTGCAGGAAGGCGGGCTGGAGGTTCACTACCAGCCGCTGGTCAACCTGGAGACCGGCGAGATCGAATGCTGCGAAGCGCTGCTGCGCTGGGATCATCGCGATCGCGGGCTGGTCTCCCCCGAAGTGTTCATCCCGCTGGCGGAGGAACTGGGCCTGATCGATCAGGTCGGCCGCTTCGTGCTCAATTCGGCCTGCCGGGAAGCGATGAAATGGCCGCAGCAAGTGCGCCTGTCGGTCAATGTCTCCCCGCTGCAATTCCGTAACGGCAACCTGCTGAGCACGGTGATCAACGCGCTTTCGGCCTCCGGCCTTTCGGCGGAGCGGTTGGAGCTGGAAATCACCGAGGCAGTGCTGATGGAGCGCGGGCCCCGCCCCGCCGCGATCATCCGCAACTTGCGCGCCTTCGGCATCGGCATCTCGCTGGACGATTTCGGCACGGGCTATTCCTCGCTCAGCTACTTGCTCAATTACCCTTTCACCAAGATCAAGATCGACAAGTCGTTCATCCTCAACCTCCAGCGCGAAGCCAATTCGCGCGCGGTGATCCGCGCCGTGATCGGCCTGGGCCGGAGCCTGGGCGTGGCCGTCGTCGCCGAAGGGATCGAGCGCGAGATGGAGCGCGAGTACTTGCGCACCGAAGGCTGCACGCAGGGCCAGGGCTTCCTGTTCGGCCGCCCCGGCCCCGCCGGCACCATCACTTTCGAAACCCGCAGCACGGGCAGCCGCGACGCGGCTTGACGCCTCTTCGCGATGGCGGGCATGATTCCCCGCAGATCGCACGCCAGCAACCGGCACTCCCCTCCCCCCTTCACGGAGCCGCCTCGATGAAGAACATCGCCACGCTGACCATGAACCCGACGATCGACGTGTCCTACGACGTCGGCAAGGTTCGCCACACGCACAAGATGCGCACCGACAACGAGCACTATGCGCCCGGCGGCGGCGGCATCAACGTGGCGCGGGTCTTCGTGCGCCTGGGCGGCAATGCGCGCAGCTACTACCTTTCCGGCGGGGCGACCGGGCCGGCGCTCGACGGGCTGGTGGACCTGCACCAGCTTGTCCGCACGCGGATCGAGATCAAGGGCCCCACCCGCATCGCCGCCGATATCCTGGAGCACGATACCAGCAAGGAATACCGCTTCACCCCCGCCGGCCCGCACGTGAGCGAGGCGGAGTGGACCCACGCGCTGGAAGTGCTGGCGGAGGCCGATTGCGATATCATGGTGATGAGCGGATCGCTGCCCCCGGGCGTACCCACCGACTTCTACGCCCGCGTCACCCGCCTGCTGCGGCCCAAGGGGATCGAGATCGTGCTGGATACGTCCGGCGCCGCGCTGGCGGCAGGGATCGAGCAAGGCGAACTACTGCTGGTGAAGCCAAGCCATGGTGAACTGGCGCAATATTCCGGTCGCTCCCTCGACAGCCACGATGCGATCGGCAAAGCGGCAATGGCGATCGTGGAGGCTGGCAAGGCGCGCCTCGTCGCCGTCACCATGGGCCACGAAGGCGCTTTGCTGGCCCATGCCGAAGGCACGACGTTCCTGCCCGCGCTGAAGATCGAGGCGGCCAGCGCCGTGGGCGCGGGCGATAGCTTCGTGGCCGCCATGGTCCACGCACTGTGCCGGGGGGACGACGATCTCACCGCGTTCCGCATCGGCGTTGCCGCCGGCTCCGCCGCGGTACTGCGCGCGGGGACGGACTTGGCCCGTCCTGCCGATATCGAGCGCATGCTGGGCATGGCGGAACCGGCCTGACGCGGGAAAATTGCGCGATTTGCAGAGGTTGGTGAAAACCGCGAACGTCGATCCAAAGGCGCTATCTACCGCTGCACGCAAGTGGTATTGACGTATACGTGAACTACGCGATTCCCCACCGCTTCCCGATCGGCATCGATCCTGAAGACATCGACTTCATGGGTCATGTCAACAATGCCAGCTACCTGAAATGGGTGCAGGCGGCCGTGCTCGATCACTGGCGTGCGCTGGCTCCCACGGAGGCGATCGCCCAGCACTTGTGGGTCGCGATCAAGCACGAGATTACCTATCGCAAGCCCGCTTTCCTGGAGGACGACGTGATCGCCACCGTCCTTCTGGAAAAGGTGCAAGGCGCGCGGGCCTTCTACGAAACCGTGATCCGGCGCGGCGAGGAAGTGCTGGCCGAAGTCAAGTCGAGCTGGTGCTGCCTGGATGCCGATACGCTGCGCCCGGCCCGTCTGGCGCGTGACGTGATCCAGCAGTTCTTTTCGGTGGAACAGGCCGAATAAGCGGTTCGCTTCGGCGGGCGTACGCTTGCCCACCCCGCTGCGGCTAGGTTCGCCTTCGGCTCACCAAGCCTCGCTGCCCTCCCGCTTGCGGGAGGGCGTAACAACGCCGCCCTCTAAGCCTTGAGCTGTCATCCTCTCCCGCAAGCGGAAGGACTGGGCAGCTTGCTGTCTAGTTGCAGCGGGGTAGGCAAAGCGCAGCGCCCGACTAAACCGCAATCGCCCTAAGACAAAACGACCAGATCGCCTCCGCGAGCACTTCCCGCTCCACCCGGTCCGGCGCGCGGCCTTCCTCCTCCAGCAGCAGCGTGTGCACCGTGGTCGAGACGAGGTTGTAGATCAGCCGCGCCTGAAGCGACGGATCGGCCCTGCGGAATACGCCCGCCTCCATCCCCTGAGCGATATAGCCCGACATCAGGTCCAGCAGCGGCTCCAGCGCCGCCTTCAATTCGGCGGGACGTTGCTGCGCCAGCCGCAAGTGCTCCCGGCTGAGCGCGGCGCTGCGCAAGTGCGCTCCGCCGACCGGCATCTGCCCCAGTTGCGCCTGGCCCAGGACGATGCCGCGCACCACGCCTTCCAACGCCTCGGCAGGGCCGGCGGCATCGGTGGTCATCGCCCGAAACTGGTGCGCAGCAGCGCGCAGCGTGGCGTCGAACACCGCCAGCACCAAATCGTCCTTACCCTGAAATCGCTCGTAGAACGCCCGGCGCGCCAGCCCAGTGCGCGCCAGCACGGCGCGGATAGTCAGCCCTTCCAGCCCCGCCTCGTCGAGCAGTTCGTGCGCCGCCGCGATCAGCCGGCGGGTGCGATCCTGCTCGGCATCGCCGACGGCCGCGGGCAGGATCGGGCTCAGGTTCGTGGTGGCCATCGGGGAAGGGTTATCGTCTCTCCGCCCCACGGTCCAGTCCCGCCCCCAACCGCCCACTCCCGCGCGCCGGTTGACCAAGATTGACTCCGCCGGGCCCTTCGCGCTACAAAACTGAGAACAGCGTTCTCAAAGCGACGCGACAGACAGGAATTCAGGAGAGCAAGATGCCCAAGGTCACTTATGTCGACCATTCCGGCCACGCGACGACGGTGGACGTGGAAACCGGCGAAAACGTCATGCGCGGAGCCCTTTACAACGGGATCGACGGAATCACCGGCGAATGCGGCGGCGGCCTCTCCTGCGCCACCTGCCACTGCTACGTCGATGACGAATGGACCGATGCAGTGGGCGGCCCCGCCTCCCAGGCCGAGGAAGAACTGCTGGAATCCGCAGCGGACGAAGTGAAGACCACCAGCCGCCTGTCGTGCCAGATGGTCATGACCGAGGCGCTGGACGGGCTGGTCGTCCACCTGCCCGAGCATCAGTTCTAAGCGCGGCGAGAGGGAGAGAAACGATGCCGATCGACGCCGCAAACCCCGTTCCGCCCAGCTTCCCCCGCCATGTCGGGATGGACCAGGTTCCCGACCATGTGCCGGCCGAACTGGTCCGCCAGGTAGGGCTGACTTTCGGGCCGGATTTCCTTGCCTCGCCGCACGATTTCATGGCGGCGCTGCACGAAAAGCAGCCGCCGATCTATTACGACGTCAGCCCCATGGGCAACATGTGGCACCTCACCAAGCATGAGGATGCCCTGTTCGGCCTGCGCCATCCGGAAGTGTTCTCGAACGAAGGCGCCACGCCCTTCCCGCGCGATCCGAACGACTATTTCTACTTCATCCCGATCGAGATCGATCCGCCGCATCACCGCAAGTACCGCAATATCGTCGATCCGGTGTTCAGCCCGCAGGGCGTGCTCAAGCTGGAAAAGCTGATCCGCGAGCGTGCGAACGCCCTGATCGACGAGATCGAGGCCAAGGTCGCCGCCGGCGGCACCTGCGAATTTACCGAGGATTTCGGCCGCCCGCTGCCGGTGGCCGTGTTCTTGGACATCATGGGCCTGCCGCAGGACATGCGCGATACTTTCGTTTCCTGGGCGATGGACCTGCTCCATTCGAACGACCGCGCGATCATGGGCGGGGCGATGCGTAACATCACCGCCTATCTGAAGGAAGCGATCGCCGAGAAGCAGGCCAATCCGGACGACGGCGTGGTCAGCCTGATCGCCCATGCCCAGCCGGGCGGCGTGCCGATGTCCGAAAAGGAGATCTTCGGCTTCGTCTGCTTCCTGTTCATCGCCGGGCTGGACACCGTGTTCGCCACGCTGAACAACATCTGGGCCTGGCTGGCCGAGAACCCGGAAAAGCGGCAGGAGATCATCGACCGCCCGCAGGACATCGACAAGATCGTAGAGGAACTGCTGCGCCGCTGGTCGGTCACCTTCTCCGGCCGCGTGCTCGACAAGGACCACGAGATGCGCGGCGTGCAGATGAAGAAGGGCGATCGCGTCACCTTCATCCTGCCGGCCTGTAACTTCGATCCGGACGTCTTCCCCGATCCGCTGACCGTCGATTTCGACCGTCCGCGCAAGACCATTCTGGCCTTCACCGTGGGCGTGCACAGTTGCATGGGCGGGCACCTGGCCCGACTGGAAGTGAAGATCGCGCTGCAGGAATGGCTGAAGCGCATCCCGAACTTCGAACTGAAGCCCGGCACCAAGATCGAGTACCGTCCGGGCGGCGTGATCGGGCCGGAGGAAGTGCCGCTGGTCTGGTAAGGCCGCTCAAGCAAGGTACAGCGATTTCCAGAGATCGACCGGGGGGCCGGGGCATTGCAGCCCCGCCCCCCCATTTCGTCAGGCGTTTCGTCAGGGCTCGCCTTAGCGATCCGGCGCCGATCCGGCTTGCCGATCCGGGACGGCAGCATCGGGACAGGGCGGCGGCGCAAGCTCCTTGACCGACTTGCGCCGCCGGGGCCAATCCGCGCCCCACGCGCGAATGCCCTGCCCCCTCCGGTCCACCGGGACCCGTGCGACCACGAAGGACCCTCCGGCGGAACTGGTTCGATTTGATCCTTTCGCCTGCTGCGCAACGCAGGCCGGCTTGCCCACCAATCGGCCATCGCGGTGCTCTGTCGCGAAGCGGAACAGGTCGGCCGGCTTGTCTCTCCTTGCCCGTCATCTTGCCCGTCATCGCGATCTGCCGGCCATTTTAAGAGCGGGACTATCTGAAGCCGGCCCTCAGGATCGCACCGGGCCAAGTCGATGCAAAGGCTCGATTGGTCCAAAATCGTGCAACTGCCCGGCCCGACAATCCGTGCTTTCCGTAAGGCTTGGGTCGCAAGGCCCCGGCGTTCGGAGGCTGGTTAACCGGACGGAAACGGAGGCGAATGGGCGAATACGCAGAGCTGGACGGCACAACATGCTGCAGCAATGTCACAGGGCAGCCCAGTTAATCGATCATGCAAATTCAGACTTTGCGAAACCGGAAAAATGTTTCAAGGTGCAAGGCGAAGGGCCGTTCTCGGCCTTGCCGGTGTTGGGAGAGAGCGCGCCGGGGAGAGTAAAAAACTCTCCGGCGCGCCGAAACCTTCGCAAGTGCAGCATTGATTTGGTAACGTGAATTGGCGCCCCTGTCCCGCAGAAAATGCGGACAGGGGCGTAATTCGTTGGGCCATCTTCCCGGCGATCTTTGCGCAAGTGCAGCATAAGTCGTATCGGATTGAAGCATAAGCGAAAGACGGCAAGTGATTCGCGGGCCTAAGAGGTTCGAATCGCCTGCTCAACGGACTTGGACGAGATGCCCGATATCGAGTGCGACGTGCTCATCGTCGGCAGCGGCATCGGCGGCCTTACCGCCGCAATCGCCGCACGCATGGCCGGCCTCGACACGCTGGTGATCGAACAGGATCTGCTTGTGGGCGGCCCCTCCTCGCTGTCCAGCGGGATGCTCTGGCTGCCCAACAGCCCGTTGCAGCGCCATGACCGCATACATGATTCGCGCGGCGAGGCGCTCGACTACCTCGCCAATTTCGTTGCCGAGGGCGATCCCGCGTCTACCTCTGACCGCCGCGCGGCCTTTGTCGACGGCGTGGCCCCTCTGGTGGCGCTGTACGATGCGCGCGGAATTCCGCTCCACCGGTGCGAGGACTATTCGGATCACTACGACACCCTGCCCGGCGGCCATGCGGAAGGGCGCGCGGTGGAAACCTCGCAAATCGATGCCGAACGGCTTGGCACCTGGCGGCGGCGCATCCGGCCGCAAAGCCTGCCGATCCCGGCCCGCGCATCGGAACTGGCGCGGCTAAACCGCATCGGCACGAGCTGGGAGGGCCGCCTCGGATCCGCCCGGCTGCGCTGGCGGCGCCTTGCGGGCAAAGTCCGCGCGCAGGAACTGTTCACTGCAGGGGCGGCGCTTCAGGCCCGCCTGCTGATGGCTGCGCTGGAACTCGGCGCCGAAATCCGCACGCGCGCGGCCTTGCTGGGCCTCGAAAGCGAACAGGGCCGGGTAACCGGCGCGATGATCGATTGCGAGAGCTGGCACCGCCGCGTCCGCGCGCGCCGCGGCGTCATCGTCGCCAGCGGCCGGGTCGCCCCCAATGCATCGCAGGGCAGCGAGGGCGACGGAGTGGGCGATGCCGTGGCCGCGATGACCGGGCTCGGCGCCGGCACTGCGTGGATGCACGCGGCCTGGCGCTTCGTCCGCCTTGCCTCCGACAGCGCGCCGCCGGCGGTGATCGTGCTGCCGGCATTGGCCAAGCCGCACCTTGTGCTGGTGGATGCGCAAGGAAATCGCTTCGTCAACGAAGCCGCGCCGCCGATGGAAGTGGCCCACGCCTGCCTCGCCCGCGAGGCAATGGCAGATGGCGCGCCCGCTGCATGGGCCATTCTGGATGCCCGCCACCGCACGCATTACCGCTTCGGTCCCTTGCCCGCTGGCCGTCTGATCCGCGAACGGCTGCATGACGGCACCGTGTTCAAGGCCGGCACCTTGGATGCGCTTGCCCAGCGATGCGGCATCGACGCCGCCGGCCTCCACGCGACGGTGGCGCGCTGGAACCTGCTGGCCGCTGAGGGCGAGGATGAGGATTTCGGCAAGGGCGCCTCTGCCTACAACCGCTATCACGGCGATCCGCGCCACCGGCCCAATCCCTGCATGGGCCCGATCTCCCGCCCGCCGTTCTTCGCGATCCCACTGCGCGCCGAAAGCCTGGGCACGTGCGGCGGCGTGCTGGTCGATGCCCATGCGCGCGTGCTGCGGACAGATCAGCAGCCGATACCGGGGCTCTACGCCATTGGCGGCTGTACTGCGCCGCTGTCCGGCCCCAACGACATCGCCCCCGGCTTCGCGGCGGGCGTGGGCGCGGTGTTCGGGATGATTGCCGTGCGCCACATGGTCGGATAGGCGGGCGGCTTCACTCTACCCGACAGGTCCTTCTTGCTCCGCATCTCCCGCCTCGACACTGCACAGGCACGCCTGCTCTGGTCCATCGCCCTGCCCGCGATGCTGACCAATCTGGCAACCGCACTGTTCGGCCTGGCCGACATGTGGGCGATCGGGCGCCTGGGCGACGCGCCGGCGCAAGGCGCGGTGGAACTGGGCGCCAAGTTCATGATGGCGCTGCTCAACGTCTTCAACTTCCTGCGCACCAGCACCGTGGCGCTGACCGCACAAGGCGCGGGACGCGGTGACGCCGACGCGCAGGCGGCCACCCTAGCCCGCGCGATGGCGGTGGCGCTGGGGATCGGCACGCTGCTGATTGCCGCCATGCCGCTGGCGATCCCGCTGGGGTTGGACCTGCTGGACGCCAAGGCGGCCGTGCGGGAGAGTGCACAGCACTACATCGCCATCCGCTATTGGGCCGTGCCGCTCTGGCTGGGCAATTGCGTGCTGGTGGGCTGGCTGATCGGGCAGCGACTGGTGCGCCATGTGCTGGTGGTGGAAGTGGCTGCCAACATCGTCCACATCGCGCTCGACCTGTTTCTGGTGCTGGTGATGCACTGGGGCGTTTCCGGCGTGGCGACGGCTACTTTGACAAGCGAAGGGTTCAAGTTCCTGGTCCTGGCCGCGATCGTGCTCAACCGCCCCGCAGCGCGCGCAGCCTTCGCGGCGATGCGCCAACGGGTAACATGGCGCCGTGCCGATCTTGCCGCGCTATTCGCACTCAATCGCGACCTGTTCCTGCGCACCCTGCTGCTGACGGCGGTGCTGCTGCTGTTCGCCCGCACCGGCGCGCAAGGCGGGCCGGTGACGCTGGCGGCCAACGGCATCCTGTTCCAGCTGTTCATGCTGGCGACGCTGATTCTGGACGGGTTCGAAAGCGCCGCGCAAGTGCTCTGCGGAGAGGCGCTGGGCGCGGGCGAGCGATCCCGCTTCAACGCCGCCGTCCGCTCCGCGCTGGTATGGGGCGGCGTGACGGCGCTGGTGCTGAGTCTGGGCTACGTCCTTGGCGGAGAGGCACTGGCCGCCCGCTTCAGCACCGACCCGGCAGTGATAGCCCGCGCCGCGCAGTTCGTGCCCTGGGTTATGGTGCTGCCGCTGGCCGGCTATGCATCCTATGTGCTGGACGGGGTGTTCGTCGGCGCCGGATGGACGCGGGCGATGCTGGGGACGATGGCCGTGTCCATGGCCCTCTACGGCGCGCTGATCTGGTTGCTCCACCCGCTCGGCAACGCCGGGCTGTGGACGGCCTTCGTGCTGTTCTTCGTAGCCCGCGCGGCCAGCCAGTTCGCCGTTCTTCCCCGCAAGGTGCGGGCGAGCTTCAGCGCTTCCTGAAAACGACCGTCAGGTTGTTCGCCGGCATCTCCACCACGCGGTCGAGATCGAAGCCCTGCCCGTCGGCTTCGCGCACAACGTCCTCCAGCAAACGCAGGCCCCATGCCGGATTGCGGAGCCTCAAGTCTTCGTCGAACGCGGCGTTGCTCGGCGCAGTCGCCTGACCTTCGCGGTGGTAAGGGCCGTAGAGCACCAGCGTCGCTCCGGAGGCAAGCAGGCGCCCTGCCCCCACCATCAGCCCCAATGTCGCGGCCCATGGGCTGATATGGATCATGTTGATGCAGACAACGGCATCCGCGTGCTCAACCGGCCAGTCGGGCGCAGCGGCGTCGAGTTCCAGCGGAGGCTTGAGATTGGGCACCGCTTCCGCCTCTCGCCACGCGGCAATGGACAGGCGCGCATCCGCGTCGGGGTCGCTCGGCTGCCAATTGAGGTGCGGCAGGCCGCGCGCGAAATGGACGGCGTGCTCTCCGGTGCCGCTGGCGATTTCCAGCACTGTGCCGGACCCAGGCAGCACATCGCGCAGCACATCGAGGATCGGATCACGGTTGCGGGCAGTGGCGGGTGCGATACGGCGGAGATCGAACATGCCGCAGGAGTTAGCGACGGCCTTTCACTCCCACAAGAACTTCACTCCCACAGGCCCAGCGCGTCCATCCCGTCCGGTTCCGGCGGATCGAGCGGCACTTCGCACAGCGTCTCACTGTCGTCTAGGAAACCGCAGAACCGCAAGTGCAACGCTTCTAGGTTGATCCGCCGCATCTCTGCCGCGCTGAACCCGGCCGCGACGATGGCCGCCAGCGCGCGCTGCTTCTGCGCGATCAGGTCTATCGCCTGAAGTTCGCGCACATGGCGCGCGGCAAAATCCTCGTCCCGGCAGAGCACTTCGCCCAGCGCCTCTATCTCCGCGCCGAGTTCGACCAGCACTTCGGCCATCGCCACGAACTTGGGGGCCAGGAATTTGGTCTCGTGGATCACGCCGCCAGCACCGGCACATCCGATGCGAACAGCGATTGCAGGTCGAGCACCATGACCATGCGGTCCTCGATCGCCACCAACCCTTCCAGGAACGGGATCACTTCGTCCCGGCCGGTGCTGGGCGGGGCCTGAAGAGCATCCGAATTGAGCGCGACGATGTCCGACACCGAATCGACGATCAGGCCCTGCGATTGCGTGTGCCCCTGATTTTGCGCCTGATTCTGGCCTTCCACCTGGCAGACGATGATCGCATGGCGCGGCGTCGCCTCGGTCGGCTTCCAGCCCAGCCGCGCCGCCAGGTCGATCACCGGCAGCACGGTGCCGCGCAGATTGACCACGCCCGCCACGAAATGCGGCACGCGCGGCATCGGCGTTACTGGGGTCCATGCCCGGATCTCGCGGATGGACATGATATCCAGCGCGAAGATCTGGCCGGCGACTTCGAAAGTGATCAGTTCGCGGTGCATGGCTTCAGCCCTCTCAATGCGCGACGCGGCGTACGGCCGCGACCAGCTTGTCCGTATCGAACGGCTTGACGATCCACCCGGTGGCCCCGGCGGCGCGGGCGCGGGCCTTCTTCTCGTCCGAACTCTCGGTGGTGAGGACAAGGATCGGCCGGTCGCGATGGCGGGTGCCGCCGCGCACTTGTTCGATCAGGCCGAACCCGTCGAGGCGCGGCATGTTGATGTCGGTAATGACGACATCCACCTCGTTCACCGCCAGCCATTCCAGCGCGGACATGCCATCGTCCGCCTGCGCGACGTCGAAGCCGTTGGTGGACAGCGCATGGTTGAGCAGCGCCCGCATCGAGGCGCTGTCGTCAACGGTAAGGATACGGGTGGTCTTGGACATCGAAAGCCTCGTTTCCTTCAGAACAGTTCGACTTCGCCGCGCTGGGCCAGTTGGGCTGGTGCCAGGCGGGCGGCGGGTTGAGCGATCGCCTCCGGCGCGTCGGACGCGGCGACGGTGCGGCAGCGCACCAGTCCGGAAGCGGGGCGGAAATCGACGCGGCGGGCACCGATGCCGCCAAGATCCTGCTTCACTAGCTCGATCCGCTCTCGTACCAGGAAGCCACGCGCGAATTCGGCATTGGCGGTGCCGATCTGCTGCATTCCCACGCGGATATTCGCGCCGCCGTACAAGTGTGCGCGCAGCCGATCCTTGCGCGCGCCATAGGACAGCATCTCGTTGATCAGCATCTCCATCAGGTAGACGCCGTAGTGCACGTCCACCTCGCCCCGCGAATGGCTGGCCGGTGGTTCTGAGAGTAGAAAGTGGTTCATCCCCCCCAGCTCCGCCACCGGATCGTAAAGGCAACTGGCGACGCAGGAGCCGAGTACGGTGCTCAGTTCCACGCGCGGCCCGGCGCTGACCTTGAACTGCCCTTGCAGCACTGTAAGGCGCACCGGTTCGCCGGTGCCGGATGGGCCGGTCTGTCCCGATGGCATGGTCATCGCGTCAGGCCGCCTTGTTGAATGCATGGCGCGCGATGCGCCCGATCGGGGCGACGACCCGCGCCGCGCCCAGCGAGATCGCCGCGCGCGGCATGCCGAACACGATGCAGGTCTGCTCATCCTGCGCGATGGTGTGTGCGCCCGCCTCGCTCATCGCCAGCAGGCCGCGCGCGCCGTCCTGCCCCATGCCGGTAAGCAGGATGCCCACCGCCGCCGGCCCCACCTGCTCCGCCACGGAGGCGAACAGCGCATCGACGCTGGGCACATGGCCGCTGACCGCCTGCCCGCGCCGCAGCCGGGCCAGCAGAGCGCTGCCGCCGCCACGCACCATCAGGTGATGATCGGCCGTGGCGGCCAGATAGACGTTGCCGGGCTGGAGCGGCATGTCGTGCGCCGCCACCTGCACCCGCGCCGGGCCGGCCTGATCCAGGGTATGGGCGATCGCCGGTGCAAAGCGCGGGTTCACATGCTGCACGATCAGCGTCGGCGGGCAGTCGGCGGGGAATTCGCGCAACAGCACTTGCAATGCCTCCACGCCCCCGGTCGAAGCGCCGATGGCGATCAGCCGCGTGTCGCGCCGGATGGAACGACGGCTTTCCTCCGCCATCACAGGCGCGGTCTTGGCCGGGGCACGGAACTTCACTTGCGCCGCATCACGGATCATTTCGGCCAGCTCGCCACCGTCCTGCAAGGCCAGCCTGCCGCTAAGGTCGTACTTCGAATAGCAGTTGACCGCCCCCAGCCCCAGCGCGCGGGCGGTAACGTCGTTCCCCTCATGCGTGGCACCGGAAACGATGATCACCGGCGTCGGCCGCAGGGTCATGATCTTTTCCAGGAAATCGAGGCCGTTCATCCCCGGCATCTCGATATCCAGCGTGACCACGTCGGGATCGAGCCGCTTGATCAGCGCGCGGCCCTCCGCCGCGTCGGACGCGGTGCCCACCACCTCGATATCGTCCTGCTCGCCCAGGCGGGACATCAGAATCGCCCGCATGGTGGGTGAATCGTCTACGATCAGAACCCGGATGCTCACGCCTCGTTCCTCTTGTAGATGGTGGGGCCGACCAGCCGCAGCATGGTGGCGGCAGGGCCGGTCACGCGTTCGGAATGGCCGATGTAGAGATAGCCGCCCGGCAGCAGGGCCTGCGCATAGCGGGCCACCAGCCGCTCGTTGGTGGGACCGTCGAAATAGATCATGACGTTGCGGCAGAAGATCACATCGAACCGGCCCTTCATCGGCCATTCGCCCAGCAGGTTCAGCTGGCGGAAGCGAACGATGGAGCGGGCCGGATCGGCCACCATCGTTTCTTCCCCCCGAGTGGTGGTCCACGCAGTGCGCAAGTCGGCCGGGACTGGCTGGAGGTCCTTGGTCGCATAAGTTGCCGCTTTCGCCTTGTCCAAGGCATGAGGGGCGATATCGCTGGCCAGCACCGCCAGATCCCGCCGGACCATGTCCAGCCCCTGCCCGCGATCGGGGCCCAGCAGGGTCATGACGATCGACCATGTCTCTTCACCGCTGGAACAGCCGGCCGACCACAACCGCGCCGGTTCCCGGGCCTGAAGCTTGCGTAATAAATGCGGGCGCACTTCGCTCTCCAGATGTTCGAAGTGGTGCGCTTCCCGATAGAAGAACGTGTGGTTGGTGGTGAGCGCGGCCACGGCACGGGCCAGTTCCGCCTCGTCTATCCGCATCAGTTCGATGTAGCGCCCGAAGCTGACCGATCCGGTGGAGCGCACCAGCGGGGCAAGGCGTGAATAGACCAGCATCGCCTTGCCCTGCGGCAGCACGATGCCCACCGTGTCGTAGACGATCTTCGACACCGCCGCGAAGTCGCGCGCGCTGTAGATGTCCGGGCTGATTCCCGGGATCGGTTCCATGGCAAGAGCGGGTGTGGTCACGCCGCATGTCTTTCGTGCCCGGATCGATCCTGGCCGGATCTATCGTGTGTTGGCCGGTCCTGCGGCGGCAATGCGCAGGCGACCAGACTGTCCACATCGACGATCAGCGCCACGCGCCCGTCGCCCAGGATCGTCGCGCCGGCCACGCCTTCCACCACGCGGAAGTTGGTCGCCAGGCTCTTGATCACGAACTGTCGCTGGTCCTGAATGCCATCCACCAGCAGCGCCGCCTGTCCGGCGCTTTCGGTGTCGACGACGACCAGCACGCCTTCCTCGGGCGAAGTCGCGCCCTGCGCAGACCCCAGTGCGTCCTTCAGCGCGATCACCGGAATGAAGCGCCCGCGCACATTCAGCATGGCCTGGCTGGAGCCGAGCCCCTGCACGGCCCCCTCCTCCGGCCGCAGGCTCTCCACCACATGGGCCAGCGGAACCACCAAGGTCTGGTCGCCCACATTGACGATCATGCCGTCGGAAATCGCGAGGGTCAGCGGCAGGGTCAGGATGAAGGTCGTGCCCTTGCCGGGCGTGCTTTCGATAGTGATGCGGCCGCCCAGGTCCTTCACGTTCTGGCGGACCACATCCATGCCCACGCCCCGGCCGGAGATGTTGGACACCACTTGCGCGGTGGAGAAGCCGGGGGCGAAGATCAGGTTGTCGATCTCCTCGGCGGAAAGCAGTGCATCGGCGCCGACGATGCCCTTTTCGATAGCCTTGGCGAGCACGCGTTCGCGGTTGATCCCGGCACCGTCATCCCCGATCGAGATCACGATGCGCCCCGAACGATGCTCGGCCGAAAGTGTCAGCGTGCCTTCGGGCGGCTTGCCGGCGGCGATGCGATCCTCGGCCGTCTCGATGCCATGGTCCACGGCGTTGCGGATCAGGTGGGTGAGCGGTTCGCCCAGCCGTTCGATCACCGTCTTGTCCAGCTCGGTGCTCTCTCCGAAGACGTCCAGCTTCACATGCTTGCCGGTGGTGGCGGCCAGATCGCGCAGGATGCGCGGCACCCGGCTGAACACGCTGCCGATCGGCTGTGCGCGGATCGACATCGCACTTTCCTGAATATCCCGCGTCAGGCTTTCGAGCAGCGACAGTTCCTCGGTGGCGGTCACCCCCGCCCCTTCCAGCCGCTGGTCAAGCATGGCCTGCGCGATCACCAGTTCGCCCACAAGGTCGATCAGCCGGTCCAGCTTGAACAGGTCGATGCGGATCGACTGGGCGGCTGCTGCGGGGGCCTGCGTCGGGGCGGCGATCACGGGCGGCGCAACCGGCGGCGATGCGGACGCCGCTTCCGGCTTGGCGGGCGTGCTGGCGGGTTCGGGCGCCAGCATGGAAAGTTCGACGAGGGGAATGCCCTCATCCTTACCGAAAGCCAGCGCGCAATCGTCACCGATGAAATCGAAGATGTCGCGCACCGCGTCCTCGGCAACGTCAGAGGGCATCGAAAACGTCCAGCCGAGATAGCCTTCCGACACCACCAGACCGTCGAGCGGCGGCACCGGCGCAGCGTCGCAGCGTTCGACCTGCCCGCCCAGCGCCTGAATTTCGCGCAGCATCAGCAGCGGCTCGCTGCCGTTGCGCATGGCACCCGCACGCGGGCGCAAATGGACGTTCCAGCGCTTGTCCTCAACAACCGCTGTGTCGAAACCGCCGGTAAGATCGTCCAGCAGGGCATCGAGGTCGAGCCCGAAATCGTCGGCTCCGTCGGACGCCGGTTCGGGCTCGGGTTCAGGCTCTGCAACGGCGGCATGCGCGGAACCGGCCCCGCCAACCGCCATGGCCGCTTCCATCTCGGCTATCAGCGCCGCATCGGGTGGCGGCGCGCCGCCTTCGCGCGCGGCCTCGACATGGTCGGACAGGGTATCGAGCGCGCGCAGCAGCAGGTCCACCAGCTTGGGCTCGATCGCCACCAACCCCTCGCGCACGTCGGACAGCAGCGTCTCGAACGTATGCGTATAGGCCTGAAGCGCGATGTATCCGAAGGCCCCGGCGCCGCCCTTGATCGAATGGACGCCGCGAAACACGGCGTTCACGGTATCGGCATCCTGCGTGCCTGCGCGGCAGGCGGCCAGGCCCGCTTCGGCAGCGGCAAGCGATTCCTCGCACTCGACGAAGAAGATCTGCTGGATTTCCTCGGGGCTCACAGCGCGGGATCCTCGAACAGTTCGGTAATCAGGCCGGTCAGCCGCGCCGCTTCCTCCAGCGCGGGCGACGCGGCAATCCGCGCCCCTCCCCCGCTGCGCCGGGCGGAAACCAGCAATTGCAGCACCGCCTGCCCGACATGGGCAACGCCGGTGCCGTCGATCTGCGTCGGCGAATCGCCCACGGCAGCCACGAGTTCAGGCCAGAGCGCTTCGGCGGCGGCCCGGTCGCAGCGCGCCGGCAAAGTGATGCTGGACATGGCGTTCTCCGTTTTGAATTGGCCCCGTTTCCGCCCCGGAAGGCGCAGTGAACGGCCTGTCCTATCCACGGTGATGCCAACACGGAGTTTGCCGCAAACTCAGGCGATGCCCGTAGGGCGGCGAAGGGAATTGGTCGCGAGGCAGGCGCTATCGGGGTTTTCGGACTCACTTCCGAAAAGGCGAACCCCTCATGCATGACGCCCGCGTCCTGGTGGTCGACGATTCAGCCGCGATGCGCGCGCTGTTCTGCGACGTGCTGGAGCAATCCAAGAACGTCGTCGTCGTCGGCACCGCCGCCAGCGCGGCGGAGGCCCGCGACCAGATCGCCGAACTGCGGCCCAACGTCGTCACGCTCGACGTGGAGATGCCGGGGATGAGCGGCATCGAGTTCCTGGAAGAGATCATGACCACCAACCCGATGCCGGTGGTGATGCTTTCCGCCCTCACCCAAAGCGGTACGGAAACCTCGCTGAAGGCCTTCGAACTGGGCGCGGTGGAATGCTTTCCCAAGCCGCTGAAGGCGACCCCTGAACAGTTCGCCAAGACGGTGGGCAAGCTGGGCAAGATCGTGATCGCCGCCGCCAATTCGAACGTGCGCGACCGGCCCCGCCATCGCGGGCCGAAGGCGGAAAGTGGTGGCGCGGGTGGCTACGCACCCAACGGCAAGATCGCCGCGTTCAGCACATCGATGGGCGGCGTGGATGCGCTGACCGAGGTGCTGGGCCACTATCCCAAGAACTGCCCGCCCACCGTAATCATCCTCCAGACCGAACCCGCGCTGGCAGAGATGTTCATCGCCCGCGCCGACAAGGACTGCGCCTGCGCGGTGAAGGCGGCGGTGGATGGCGCGGAACTGGCGCCGGGCATCGTCCACATCGCCTTCAATCCGGGCAAGCACGTGATCGTGGAGCCCGGCAGCCCGGCGAAGCTGCGCATGGTGGAGCGCGATCCGGTGGAAGGCTTCCGCCCCTCCGCAACGCTGCTGTTCGGCACGATCGCACGCGGCGGACTCCCCGCGATCGGCGCGGTGCTGACGGGCATGGGCGAGGATGGCGCCAAGGGCCTAAAGCTGTTGCAGGCGGCGGGGTGTCGTACCTTGGCGCAGGATCGCGGCACGGCGACGGTGCCTCAGGCTCCGGCGGCGGCGGTGGAGGCCGGCGCGGTGGATGCGGAACTGAAGCTGGAAGAGCTGGCAGCCGATGTGCTGGGGCAGTGCGGTTCGGCCGAGGGGTAGAAAAGGAAGCGGGGTCCCCGCCTTCGCGGGGACGACGAGGCATAAAACGTAAAACGTAAAACTGAGAGCGCCTGAGCACCCACCTCTCCTGCGGCACCGGCCCACTCCCCACCCGACCTCCCCTACGGGGTAGAATCTTGGGAGGTCGGCCCCCTCAGCGAAAAGGCCCCACGGACCTTTTCGTGCTCTTCGGGACGGGAGTGGGCTGGTGCCGCTTCCGGCCATAGACCGGACAAAAAAAGCCGCCGACGCCAGGGATAGAGGGGGGAGGCGTCGGCGGCTAGCCGGTCGGCAGGCTAAGGCGGTTTAGTGCCCGCCGGAGGCCGGCTTCGCACCACGCGGGGGACGCGGTGCAATCCAGATGGTGCAGGCGGCGATGAACAGCAGGATCGCGCAGAGTGCGAAGACATGCACCGTGCCCAACGCTGTTCCCTGCGCATTGACGAGGTTGGCCAGCGTCTGACGCGCCTGCTCCAGCGAGAAGCCGGCGGCCTGCAACTGATCCATCGTCTGCTGCGCGCCGTTCATAGAGGCTGCCATGTCCGCCCCGTTGGCACGGCCCATGTCTTCCCAGGTCGTCGTCACCAGAGCCGTGGCGATGGCGCTGGCCAGGGTACGGCCGAAGTTGGCGATACCCGCCGCGCCGGCCGTCTCGTCCGGGTTGACCGAGGCAAGGCTGATGGTCGTCAACGGCACCATGAACAGCGACACGCCGATACCCTGCACAAGCTGCGGCCAGGCGATGGTCCAGAACGGAACCTCGGTGGACCAGCTGGTGCGGAAGATCGCGCAGATGCCGATCCACGAGATGCCCAGGAACACCAGCAGGCGCGGATCGAAGCGCTGCATCAGCTTGGGCACGAAAGGCGACGCGATCACCGCCAGCACGCCGGAGAAGGCCATCGCCTCACCCGCCTGTGTCGCGGTGTAGCCCATCGAGGTCTGCAACCACTGCGGGATCACCACGACCGATGCGAAGTAGGTGCCGAAGGCGATCGTCAGCGAGAACGTGGCCGCGGAAAAGCCGCGATGGCGGAAGACTTTCAGGTCCACCACCGGGTGTTCCTCGGTCAGTTCCCAGATCACGAAAGCGATGAAGAAGATCACCGCGATCACGGCCAATGCCACGATGAAGGGCGAACCGAACCAGTCATGCTCACGCCCGAGGTCTAGCATCATCTGGAACGCGGCTACCCAGGCAATCAGCAGGCCCAGCCCGATGACGTCGATCGGCAGCTTGCGCGTGGGCGTCTCGATCCCGCGCAGAATCGTGAACAGGCCGAAGAAGACGATCGCCACGATCGGCACGTTGATGAAGAAGATCCACTCCCACGACCAGTTGTCGGAGATGTAGCCGCCGACGATCGGGCCCGCGATCGGCGCGGTAACGACCGTCATCGCCCACATCGCCATGGCGCGGGGATGCATGTGCTTCGGGAAGATGCGCAGCAGCAGCGTCTGCGTCAGCGGCATCAGCGGGCCACCGCAGAAGCCCTGGCCCAGACGGAACAGCACCAGCAGCGGGAACGTATGCGCGATACCGCAGAGCGCGGAAAACACGCCGAACCCGATCAGCGAGAGCAGGAACACACGCAAGCTGCCGAAGCGCCCGGCGAGCCAGCCCGTAAGCGGCACGCAGATCGCTTCCGCCACTGCGTAGGAGGTGATCGCCCAGGTGCCGTTCGACACCGAGACGCCAAGACCGCCGGAAATATGAGGGATCGAGACGTTGGCGATCGTCATGTCCAGCACGACGACGAAGTTCGCCATCGCCAGCAGGAAGCCGGCGACCAGCAGCTTTGCACCGGTGAAGGTGCCGCTATCGCCCGATCCCGTCGTGCCGGCTCCGGGGGGAGCGCCGGCCATCAGCGGGCATCCGTCAGATCGACTTCAGCGTCCATCGACAGGCCGACGCGCAGCGGATGCTGCTGCAGTTCCTTGGGATCGAGTTCGATGCGCACCGGCAGGCGCTGCACCACCTTGATCCAGTTGCCGGTCGCGTTCTGCGCCGGGATCAGCGAGAACGCCGCGCCGGTGCCGCCCGAGAAGCCCACGACCTTGCCGTGGAACTTCACGCCCGAACCATAGAAGTCAGAAGTCAGCGTGGCGTTCTGGCCGGGGCGCACGTTGCCCAGCTGCGTTTCCTTGAAGTTGGCATCGACATAGAGCTGGTTCACCGGAACCACCGTCATGGCAACCGCGCCGATCTGGACCTTCTGGCCGACCTGGATGGCGCGCTTGGCGATCACGCCGTCGATCGGCGCCCGCACGATGGTGCGTTCAAGGTCCAGCTTGGCCTGATCGACCTTGGCCTGGGCCTGGCGGATCTGCGGTGCGGTATCGAGCGTGGTGCCCTTGGTGATCGCGACCGATGCGTCTTCCTGACGGCGGGCGCTGATCGCATTGGCCTGCATCTGGGCCAGCGCGGCAGTCGCCTCGCCCTGCGAAGCCTTGGCCGAAGCCAGCGCCTCACGCGCGGTGGTCAGGTCTTCGGCCGAAACCGCACCCGAACCGACCAGCGCGGCGCGGCGGCTGTAATCGGCCTGCGCCTTGGTCAGCGTGGCCTGTGCCGAGGCGAGCTTGGCCTTGGCGGAATTGATCTGCGCGTCGCTGGCATCCGCCGAGGCGCCCAGCGCCCGGTTGTTGGCCAGCGACTGGCCGTAAGTGCGCTGTGCCGAGGCGAGTTCCGCTTCGGCCTGTTCCAGCGCGATCCGCTGGTCCGCATCCTCGATCCGGAACAGCAGCTGCCCCTTCTTCACCGGCTGCGTATCGGTGACGAGCACTTCGACCACGCGGCCCGAAGTGAGCGGCGTCACTTGCGCATTGTCGGCCCCGACATAGGCGTTGTCGGTCGAAACCGAACGGCTGCCGATGAAGAAGTCGTAGGCGCCGTAGAGCGCGGCGACCACAACCACGGCGACGCCAAGACCCACCAGCAACGGTTTGCGGCGGTCCTTGCCCAGCACGCTGCCGGATCCAGCATTTTCAGCAGGCGAACCCTGCGCTTCGTCAGTCATTTTCGGGGGCCTTCTTGCTGGAATTGTCTTCGTAACCGCCGCCGAGCGCGCGCTTCAGCGCGACGTCTTCGGAAAGCGTACGGAAATGGGCGTCGACAGCCTGCTGCTGCGCATCGAGCGCGGTGGTCTGGGCGGTCAGGGCATCGAGGTAATTGCCGATGCCGCCGTGATAGCGCTGGAACGCAAGGTCCTGCGCGCGGGTGGACTTGGAGGCCGCGTCGGCAGAGGCGCGCTCCTGATCCTGCGCGGCATTGCGGCTTGTCAGGGCGTCAGCCACTTCCTGCAAGGCACCGATCAGGGTGGAGTTGTAGTCCGCCACGGCAAGGTCGTACCCGCCGCGTGCCTGCGTGTAGTCACCCTTCAGGCGGCCGCCCTCGAAGATCGGCAGGCTGATCGCGCCGGTGCCGTTGCCGTATGTCGACCCGCTCTTGAACAGGTTCGACAGGCCCAGCGACTGCAGGCCGATCAGGCCCGAGATCGAGATGTCCGGCATGAACGCGGCCTTGGCCGCACCGATGCGCTTGTCCGCCGCTTCGGCGCGAAGTCGCGCGGCAACGATGTCGGGACGGCGGCCGAGCAGGTTGATCCCCGCATCGGCGGGAACCGTGGCCACCGGGATCGCGGTGATCGCGGTCGGCGTGATCGACAGCCCGCGATCGGGGCCGGTGCCCAGCAGCGCAGCCAGGGCATGGCGGCGCAGCAGGATCTGTTCGTCATTCTGCGACAGCGCGACGCGTGCCGATGCGGCCAGCGCTTCGGACTGGCGCAGCGGCGCTTCCTGATCGAGGCCCTGACGCACGCGCTGGCCGGTAAGGTCCACCAGCGTTTCGCGCGCCTTCACCGCGTCCTTCAGCGCTTCGCCCCGCGCGATCAGGCGGGCAAGGTCGAAGTAGGAAGACACGACGTTGGACGAGATCATCAGCTCGGCCTGGCGGGCATCGGCCTCTGCGGCCATGCGTTCCGATGTGGCGGCGGCAAGCTGCTTGCGGTTCTTGCCCCACAGGTCGAGGTCGAAATCGCCCGACAGCGCCAGGTCGCCGGTGCTTTTCCAGCCATGGGGGACGAAATCGGCGGGAATGCCGTTGTTGTAGCTCTGCTTGGCCATGCCGGCAGAGCCCTGCCCGTTGAGGCTCGGCAGGGTCGCGGCGCCGGCCACCTGGGCTGCGCCGCGCGCCTGCATGATGCGCGCCTGTGCGGAGGCGACATCCGGCGAGCCTGCGAGGGCTTCGGCCACCAGCGCATCCAGCTGCGGATCGCCATAGGCGGTCCACCACTGCTGCTGCGGCCACTGGGCATCGGCCTGCTGTGAAGACAGCGATTGCGTGCTGTCCAGCGTTGAAGGGGCCCGCAACTGCGGCTTCGGCCCAAGGTCGGGCACCGCGCAGGCGGATAGCGAAAGGCCGACGGCCAGCATCGATGCTGCCGCGACTCGGGGGAGCGGGATCGTACTCATCAGTACAGTTTTTATCGACCTCGACCTTGCCTCTGTCAATCGGAAAGTGTACTGTGCAGTACTGAGATGACAAACGTAGGTAAGAGAGAACTCAACAAGGCCAAGAAGCGGGCAGAGATCGTCGAGGTGGCGACTCGCTCCTTCTTCGACCGTGGCTACGGCGCCACCAGCATGTCTGCGATCGCGGATGAACTGGGCGGCTCGAAGGCGACGCTGTGGGCGCACTTCTCCTCCAAGGAAGAGCTGTTCGCCGCCGTGGTCGACAACAAGGTGGAGACCTTCTCGAAGGACGTGGACGAAGTGCTTACGGGGCAGAATTTCTCGTTTGCCGCGCTCCGCCGCGCCTGTCTGCGCTTCCTCGATTGCCTGCTGCGCGAGAATTCCGTCCAACTGTTCCGTCTGGTGGTGAGCGAAGGGCAGCGCTTCCCTGAAATCAACGAGATGTTCTACGCGCGCGGCCCTTCCAAGTTCCGCAATTGCGTGGCCCAGTTCTTCGCGACCAAGTTCACCGACGAGCAGGCCCAGCGGCTGACGCTGCTGATCGTCTCGGCGATGGTTGGTTACAGGTCCGACGTGTTGATGCGCCCGGACAAGCCGACGCTGAAGGACCATGAGGCATTCGTGGACAATGTGATCGGCCTGATCGACTGGCCGCGCCCCTCCCCGGCCCAAATCCAAGCCGCCTGATCCCGCGCCCGCAAGTCCGCTCCGGCATCGCGCACTGCAAAATTGAACACCGTCTATTTTTAAATTGAACGGTGTATATTTTTATGCAATCCAAAGCTGACGATTGCGAATCGGCGGTGGTTTAACCGTCCGCAAACGCGTTGAAGGCCAAACGGCACATTCACAGACGGGGATACGGGCGTGGCGGCACCAGACTTTTCATTGCTAGCGAAGCGGCGTTTTGCGCCGATGTTCTGCGTCCAATTCCTGGGCGCGTTCAACGACAACCTGCTGAAATACGCGATGCTGCTGCTGGCCAACTACGGCCTGCTGCGCGATGCGCCGGATAAGGCGGGGATGCTGTCGGTACTGGCGACGGGGCTGTTCATCCTGCCCTATTTCCTGTTCTCCGCCCTCGCCGGCCAGATTGCCGACCGGATCGACAAGGCTAGACTGGTCCGCTGGATCAAGCTGGCCGAAGTGGGGATCATGGGCCTCGCCCTTGTCGGCTTCGCGTGGGAATCGATCGCGGTCCTGCTCGCCAGCCTGTTCCTGATGGGCCTGCATTCCACCGTGTTCGGCCCGGTGAAGTATTCGATCCTGCCGCAGCACCTTGGCGAGCATGAGGTCATGGGCGGCACCGGCCTGATCGAGGCGGGCACGTTCCTTGCCATACTGGGCGGCCAGTTGCTGGCCGGACAGGTCGTGCCGTGGGAGGCCGGACTGGTCGCCATGGGCCTTGCGGTGCTGGGCTGGCTGGCCGCGCAGGCTATCCCCGCCGCCCCGCCCAGCCGCGATGGGCACCCGATCGACTGGAATATCGCGCGCGGTACATGGGCCGTGCTGGTCGCCGCCCATCGCGGGCGCGGCGTCTGGCTCGCCGTGCTGGGCATCAGCTGGTTCTTCACGGCCGGTGCGATCCTGCTGACCGAGTTCGTCCCGCTCGTCTCCGACACGCTTCAGGCGCGCAAGGAAGTGGCGACGCTGTTCCTGGTTGTCTTCTCGGTCGTCATCGCGCTGGGCTCGATGACGGTGAACCGGCTGCTGAAGGGCGAAGTCTCCGCCCGCTACGTGCCGGTCAGCGCCCTGATGCTGGCGATCGGCCTGATCGACCTCTGGCTTTCCACCCGCGCTTTCGCCCCCACGGTGATCGACGCGACGGTGGCGCAGTTCGTGTCCAACCCGCAGTCTTGGAAGATCTTTGCCGACCTCGTCATCATCGCCTTCTCGGGCGGGATGTTCATCGTGCCGCTCTACGCGATCCTTCAGATCCGCTCCTCCCCCGAAGAACGCTCGCAAGTGATCGCCGCCAACAACATCCTCAACGCGGGGATGACCGTGGCTGCCGTGGGCGTGGTGGCGGTGCTGCTGGGCAACGGCGTCAGCGTGCCCGGCGTCATCGGCGTGCTGGGCTTCGCGACTTTGGTGGTCGCGGTGATCTCGATCTGGCTGCTGCCCGAAACGCTGTTCAAGGCGGTGATCCGTGCGGTGCTGCGCATGCTCTACCGCGTGGAAGTCACCGGAATGGAGAACATGCCCAAGCCCGGTGAGCCGGCGGTCGTCGTCGTCAACCACCTCTCCTATCTCGACGGCGTGCTGCTGGGCGCGTTCCTGCCCGGCAAGCCGACTTTCGCGGTCCACACCGCCATTGCAAAAAGCTGGTGGATCCAGCCCTTCCTCAAGCTGTTCCGCGCCTTCCCGGTCGATCCCACCAACCCGATGGCGGCCAAGGCGATGGTCCGCGCGGTGAAGGAAGGCCGCACCTTGGTGATCTTCCCCGAGGGCCGCATCACCGTGACCGGCGCACTGATGAAAGTGTTCGACGGCCCCGGCATGGTGGCGGACAAGGCCGACGCGCCGATCATCCCCGTCCGCCTGGACGGCCCGCAGTACACCCCCTTCTCCCACCTCAAGGGCAAGGTGCGCCAGCGCTGGTTCCCCAAGGTGACGATCGAAGTGCTGCCCGCGCGCCGCTTCTCCATCGAAGGCGAAATGACTGCCCGCCAGCGCCGCGCCATCGCCGGCCGCCGTCTCTATGACGAGATGAGCCGGATGATCTTCGACACCAGCCACACGGACAGCACGCTGTTCGCCGCCCTGTGCGAAGCGCGTGCGATCCACGGCGGCAAGACCAAGGTAGTGGAAGACATCAAGCGCACCCCGCTGGCCTACGACCGGCTGATCCTGGGCGCCGAACTGTTGGGTGAGCGGCTTGCCTATCGCACCCGACCCGGAGAAGCCGTTGGCCTGCTGCTGCCCAATGTCAGCGGCGTTGCCCTCGCCTTCTTCGCGCTGCAAGCCGAAGGCCGCGTGCCCGCCATGCTGAACTTCACCGTGGGCCAGGCCAGCCTCGTTTCCGCTTGCGCCACTGCTGAAATCGCCACCGTCGTCACCGCGCGCGCCTTCGTCGAACAGGGCAAGCTGGAACCCGTAATCGCCGCGCTGAAGGCGGACGGGCGCAAGGTACTCTACCTTGAAGACCTGGCCGCGGAGATCGGCACGGGTGCCAAGCTCTGGCACATGTTGACCGGCCGCTTGGCCGCCAGCCGCCATGCCCGCCGCAAGGTCTCCCCCGACGCTCCGGCAGTGATCCTGTTCACCTCCGGATCGGAAGGCGCGCCCAAGGGCGTGGTGCTCAGCCACCGCAACCTGCTGTCCAACTGCGCGCAATTGGCCGCGCGGATCGACTTCAACCCCGCCGATGTGGTGCTGAATGCGCTGCCGGTGTTCCACTCGTTCGGGCTGACTGGCGGTACACTGCTGCCGCTGCTGAACGGCATCCGCACGGTGTTCTACCCCAGCCCGCTGCACTACCGCATCGTTCCCGCGCTGGCATACGACGCCAATGCCACGATCTTGTTCGGCACCGACACATTCCTTTCCGGCTATGCCCGCATGGCGCACAGCTATGACTTCTACTCGCTGCGCTACATCTTCGCGGGCGCGGAGAAGGTGCGCGAAGAAACCCGGCGCACGTATGCAGACAAGTTCGGCCTGCGCATCCTGGAAGGCTATGGCGCCACCGAGTGCGCGCCGGTGATCGCGGTGAACACGCCGATGCACTTCAAGGCGGGCACCGTCGGCCGCATGCTGCCGGCGATGGAAGCGCGGCTTGAGGACATGCCCGGCATCACCGAGGGCGGGCGCCTCTATGTGCGCGGGCCGAACGTCATGGCCGGCTACCTGCTGGCGAGCGAGCCCGGCGTGCTCCAACCGCCCGTCGAGGGTTGGCACGACACCGGCGATATCGTCACCATCGATGATATCGGCTTCGTCACCATCCGTGGCCGAGCCAAGCGCTTCGCCAAGATCGCGGGCGAGATGGTCTCGCTACCGGCGGTGGAGGGCTATGCGGCCAAGGTCTGGCCCGATGCGGAAAGCGCCGTGGTCACCCGGCCCGATGCCAAGAAGGGTGAGCAACTGGTGCTCTACACCACTGCCAAGGGCGCCGATCACAAGGCGCTTCAGGAATGGGGCCGCGCCAACGGCATCGCCGAACTGATGATCCCGCGCGATATCCGCGTGCTGGACGCCCTACCCGTGCTCGGCACCGGCAAGCTGGACTATGTGACGCTGAACGAGATGGCGAAGAGGTAAATCCCCGTCGCCTCAACCTTCAGATCGACGAAGCATAGCATCCGCAACAACAACCTCGTCGCCCCCGCGCAGGCGGGGGCCCCGCTTTTCTTAACGACGTTGCAGAAGGAAGCGGGATCCCCGCCTTCGCGGGGATGACGGGGTTTGATGCCGGAGGATGTGGTGGGAGCGGATGGCGTAGAACGGCTGACAGTTGCCGCACCACCCCCGCCGGTTTAAAGGGCGGGGCATGAGCCTCCCCCCGATCCTCGTCGTCACCACTGGCGGCACTTTCGACAAGCAGTACTTCGACGCCCTCAGCGAATACCAGATCGCCGAAAGCGTGATCGAAAAGCTGCTGAAGACCTCGCGCGTCGCCCATCCGTTCCGCGTGGTGGAACTACTGCGCAAGGACAGCCTCGAACTCACGGACGAGGATCGCGCGCTGATCCGCGCCACCATCGCCGCCGCGCCCGAAACGCACGTCGTTATCACCCACGGCACCGACACCATGACCGAAACGGCCAAGGCGCTGGACGGGCTGGAAGGCAAGACCGTGGTGCTGACCGGCGCCCTCGCCCCCGCCCGCTTTGCCGAAAGCGACGCCACGTTCAACCTCGGCATGGCCTTCGCCTGCTGCCAGGCTGCCCAGCCCGGCGTGTGGATCACGATGAGCGGATCGGTGTTCAACGGCCTGAAAGTCCGCAAGGATCGCGAAGCCGGCAAGTTCGTGGAAATCTGACTTTTGCTGGCCGGGGAGTGTTCCTTCCCGGCAGCTCCTGGAAGCGAACCGCCCCCTCGAAACGCATGATTTGCGCGCATGCAAGCGCGGCTGACATGGCCGTTCTTTGCCGCCAAAGCGGACTAAATCGCGCTCTGCGGCCCTTTATGGACTGAATGTCGATCATTCCTAAGGGGTTCGACGGAGCGGCGCCTTGTTAAGCCGCAAACGCCCCATGGCCCAAGTATGACGCAGGAGGTTCGCCACCCGCGTCATTGAATGAACGCGAAACGACCCTCCCGGTCGCCCCGCCGGACCCTTTCCCATTCCGGGAAGGCGGCCTGCATCTGTACTGGGAGGTTGCGTGTCGATCGTAGTCGATAGCCTTGCCGAAGTTCATGCGGCGCTGCAGCACGCACCGATCGGTGCGGTGGTGGTGGACCGCGCCGGGGTTATCTCCTGGGCCAATCCCGCCTTCGCCTCGATCGTGGGAGAAGCCGATCCTGCGGCCTTGCGCCTGGCGCTGGTCACCCTCTGGATGGACCCGGAAGACGGCGAGGCTTTGCTGCAGATGCTGCAGTCCCACTTCGCCACGCCGGGCGAGGCACGGCTGCCATGGACCCGCCCGACCACCTTCAAGCGGATCGACGGGGCCGAGCAGCCCGGCGAGATCACCCTTGCCCCCTGCTCCGGTGCGTTCGACCAGTTCGCGATCCTGCACGTGCGCAATCTGGTCCGCCTTGCCACGGCGGAGAAGCGCTTTTCGCAGATCTTCGAGAACCTGCCGCTGGGCCTGATCGTCATCGACGGGGGCCAGCGCATCGTCCAGCTCAACCAGGCGCTGGCCAACCAGTTCGGCTATTCGCGGGAGGAACTGGTGGGCCGCTCGCTCGATGTGCTGCTGCCGCCGCGCTACCGCACCGAACACCAGCACCACATTGATGCCTATACCCGCGCGCCGGTCGCCCGATCGATGGGCCTGGGCAGCGACCTGACCGGGCTGCACCGGCTGGGCCGCGAGATCCCCGTGGAAGTGGCGCTGACGCGGTTGGAGACGATGGCACAGCCGCTCTACATGGCGATCGTCACCGACATCACCGTGCGAAAGCGCGGGCAGGAAGCGCTGCAGCAGACCAACGCGCAGCTGGAAGAATTCACCTACGTCGCCAGCCACGACTTGCGCTCCCCCTTGCGCGGGATCGCCGATCTCGTGACCTGGATCCGGGAGGATCTGGGCGACGAGAACATGACGCCCGAAGTGAAGCACAATTTCGACCGCATCGCCCTGCGCATCAACCGGGCGGAGCAGATGATCGACGACCTGCTGAGCTACGCCCGCGCCGGCAACCGCGATCTGGAAACCGAGATCGTCACCCCCTGCGACCTGGTGGACGAGGCGCTCAGCCTTGCCCTTGTGCCGGAATCCTTCACGGTGGAGGTCGAAATCGAGGAAGGCGGCAGCCCGTTCCGCGCGCCCCGCGCGCCGCTGGCGACATCGCTGCGCAACCTGATCGGCAATGCCGTGAAGCATCACGGCGGCGAGAACGGCCACATCCGCATCTCCGTGGGCGAGAACGGCCGCTACACCGTGTTCACCGTGGACGACGACGGCCCCGGCATCGCGAAAGGCAACGAGGAACGCATCTTCAAGCTGTTCCACCGCGCCTCGCCCGGTACCAGCGGCGAAGGCCTGGGCCTCGCCTTCACACGGCGCATGATCAATGCCCACGGCGGTATGATCACGGTGCGCTCGCCCGGCGAACTGGGCGGCGCCTGCTTCGAAATCCACTGGCCGCGCGTCCTCCTGAAGGAGATGGACGATGAATGAGGCCGCGCAGCCCGCCGAGCAGGACATGAACTGCACCGTGATGGTTGTCGATGACGACGACGTCGCGCTGGAAGCCGTGCTGCGTAGCTTCGCACGGCATCAGGTGCCCTGCCCGCAAGTGACCGCCGGTGACGGGGCGGAGGCACTGCTGATCCTGCAGGGCCGCCACCCGTCCAAGCACGTCGAGACGCCGGTGATCGTCCTGCTGGACCTGAACATGCCTAACATGGATGGTTTCCAGTTTCTTCACGCCTTGCGCGGAGATCCCGCGCTTGCCCGTACGGTGGTCTTCATCCTGACCACCAGCGCCCGCGATCAGGACCGGTCGCGCGCCTACGACGAACATGTTGCCGGCTACATGGTGAAATCGGCGGTCGGCCCGCAGTTTTCCCAGCTTGCCCAGTTCATTTCCAAATACGCCTGCACCCAGAACCTCCCCTGACGAGAGGCCCTATTGTCATGACTTATCAGCCTTCTTCCTCTTCCTTGCCGATTCCCTCCCAGAACACTCCGGCCGAAGGGCATATCCGCATGGAATACCTGCACAACGGCACGAACGACATTCAGGCCCTTGTCATCGATGACGACGACGTGGATCGCGAACGCCTGATCCGCATGCTGGAACGCTGCCCGCGCCGCATCAACGTGATGGAGGCGGCCTCTCAGGCCGAAGCGCTGCAACTGATCCGCCTGGCGGAACCGCAGTTCGACATCGTGTTCCTGGACTTCGGCCTGGGCGATGGCGACGGGCGCGACCTGGTGCCGACGATCCGCGCCGAAGTCGATCCGGACTGCCCGATCGTGGCCGTCACCGGCAATTCGGACGAGCAGATCGCCGCCGATTCCATCAAGTCCGGCATGACCGAGTTCCTGACCAAGCGCGCGCTTTCGCCCGAACGCGTCGCCGCCTCGGTCGAGGAAGGGATCGCCTGGCGCAAGTACCGGCAGGACCTGCGCCGCGCCGAGGAGGAGCTGACCCATCGCAGCCTCCACGATCCGCTGACCGACCTGCCCAACCGCACGCTGCTGTTCGACCGGCTCGGCCAGTCCTGCGCCCGCGCCCGCCGCACCGGCGACAGCTTCGCGGTGATGATGATCGACCTCGACCGCTTCAAGGAGATCAACGACAGCTTCGGCCATGCCGTGGGCGATGTCGTCCTCACCACCGTCGCCCGCCGCCTCCGCGGCCACTTGCGCGAGGTGGACACCGTGGCACGCCTGGGCGGAGACGAGTTCGCGCTGCTGCTTCAGGACGTGGATGACGAGGAGAACGCTGCCGCGCTCGCCGCCAAGCTGGTGCGCCTGATCGAACAGCCGATCGTCCACGAAAGCCGCGTCATGCACGTCGGCGCCTCGCTGGGGATCGCGCTCTGCCCGCAGCGCGGCTTCTCGCCAGCCGGCCTGCTCTCGGCGGCGGACGATGCCATGTACGAGGCCAAGCGCGGCCTTGCCAAGCTGGCCACCTGGCAGGAAGGCATGCCCTCTCACCCGCCGGTCGATCCCAAGATCATGCTGGACGAGCTGGAAGCCGCCATCGCCCACGATACCCTGCAATGGCACTGGCAGCCCAAGGTGGACATGCGCGACGGCCGCGTGCTCGGGTTCGAGGCGCTGGTGCGTTGGAATCACCCGCGCATCGGCAATATCCCTGCCGATCAGCTGATCCGCGCGGTGGAGCACAGCCCCTTGCTGGAAACCTTCACCCACCAGTGCATCGACAAGGTGCTGGAGCAGTTCGCGCAGATCCAGGACAAGGTGGACGGCGCCTCTATCTCCATCAACCTCTCCGCACGGATGCTGGAACGACCCAGCTTCGTCGACGATCTGGTGGACATGGTCGACTGCCACCGCATCGACGCTAAGCGCGTGACGCTGGAACTGACCGAAACGGCGCTGATCACCAATCCCTCGCAAGCGCGCCGCGTGGTCGAGCGCCTGCGCGACAACGGCATCGCCCTGGCCATCGACGACTTCGGCGCCGGCTTCACCTCGTTCGGCTACTTGCGGGACTTCGCGATCAGCGAGATCAAGATCGACCGCTCGTTCATCCAGCGCTTCACCGAAAGCCGCTTCGACCAGTCGCTGGTCAACAGCCTGGTGGTGCTCTGCGACAGCCTGGGCATTCCGCTCGTGGCCGAAGGCGTGGAGAACGAGGAAATCCGCGACCTGCTGGTCTCGCTGGGGTGCCACAACGGCCAGGGCTACGGCATCTGCCGCCCGATGCCCTATGAAGACGTGCTGGACTGGATGGACGACTGGCATGAAAACACGCCGATCCGCCAGATGAATGCCTGACACGCCGCCCGGCTTGTCGAAGGGGCGAGCCGGGCACCGACGAAGCTTCGGGGCTCCACTTCTAGCGGTTCACGCGAAGGTTGCGACTGACCACCCCGCTGCGGCTCACCAAGCCTCACGGCCCTCCCGCTTGCCGGAGGGCGTAATCGCGCCTCGCACGAATTGATGCGCTTTCCTCCCCTCCCGCAAGCGGGAGGGGCAGCGAGACTTGGCAGCTTGCTGCCTAGTCGCAGCAGGGTGGGCCAACGCAACGCCCTGCTCCTCAACGACGCCCCGGTGATACTTCCCGGCCAGAATGCATAGCTTCTGGACCCGCCGCCCGACCTTAGCGATCCTCCCGCCCGAAAATCGTGGAGAGGAGCACATCATGAGCGACGAAACGGCAGCGGCGATCAGCGCCGTCAGGCGCGATTGGGTGACCGAGCATCGCGACATGTATCTCGGCTCCGGCGGCGTGCAGGGCCATATCATGGACATCACCCCCGTCGGCGGGCGCAAGTTCGCAACGCACTGCCTGGTCAAGTACACCGGCCGCAAGAGCGGCAAGGTCTTCATCACCCCGCTCTGCTACGCCGATATCGGCGGCGAAGTGGTGATCTGCGGATCCAAGGGCGGCGCCGATGCGCACCCGCAGTGGTATCTCAACATCGTCGCCACGCCGGAGATCGAATTCCAGATCGCCACTCAGGCCTTCCGCGGCACCTGGCGCGAGCCCGAGGGTGCAGAGCGCCAGAAGGTGTGGGACTTCTTCATCGACTGCCACCCTTTCTATGCCGACTATCAGAAGTCGACCGAACGGGTGCTGCCGCTGGTCATGCTGAAGGCCGATACGGAAATCCCGGTGTTCAAGCCCGACGACGCGACCGGCCTGCGCACGACCTGATCCGCTTACCCATCCCGGAAAACTGCGGCAGGCAAACTGCTGCGTGAGGACACATATCCAATGAACGCCACCACTACCGCCCCCGCCACACTCGACTGTTCGGACATCGACCAGTACCTCGGCAAAGTCATGGACTTCTCGCCCCTGCGCGAGCCGATCGCCGCCAACGACATCCGGCGCTGGGTCCATGCGATGCACTACCCCAACCTCGTCCATTTCGATCCGGACTTTGCGGCGGCCAGCCGCTGGGGCGCCCTTGTCGCCCCGCAGAGCTTCGCGATCGCCACGGACGACGGCCACGGCGCCGCGCCGGCCTGCGTCGGCTGCATTCCCAATTCGCACCTGCTGTTCGCGGGCGACGAATGGTGGTTCCACGACACCCGCGTGAAGGCCGGCGACGTGATCACCAACACGCGCATTCCGTTCGACTACGTCGTCAAGGAAACCGGCTTCGGCCCCACCTGCTTTCAGCGCGGCGACAACAACTACACCAATCAGAATGGCGAACCGATCGCCAAGCAGCGCTCCACCGCCTTGCGCTACAATGCCCATGCCGGCGGCGCCGCGGTAAACCCGGACGATTTCGCCGATCCCGACTGGTCGGACGAGGCGATCGCAGACATCGAGGCGCGCGTCTTCGCCTGGGTGCAGATGCTGCACGATCTTGGCCACAAGGAACGCTGGTGGGATGACGTGCAGGTGGGCGACCAGCTGCCGGAGCGCGTGTTCGGCCCCCATTCGCTGGCCAGCTTCGCCACCGAATGGCGCGCCTACATCGTCAACACCTGGGGGACGATGAACTTGCGCAAGAACGATCTGGAAGCCCTTGGCTTCACGCGCGAGATGGCGGGGTACGAGAACGATCCGGACATGATGAAGGTGAACCCCTTCCTCACCGACGGCGCCTACTACGGCCCTTCACGCGGGCATCTGTTCCCCAAGTACGCCCGCCGCATCGGCATGCCGCGCGGCTATGGCTACGGCGCGTCGATGGGTTCGTGGGTGACCGACTACCTCTCCGGCTGGGCGGGCGAGCATGGCATGCTGGTCCATTCGGTCTCCAACTATCGCGGCCCGGCGCTGACCGGCGACGTGACGATCCAGACCGCCGAAGTGGTCGAAAAATCGGTCGATGCCGAAGGGCGCCACCTCGTCCACGTCAAGCACCTGATGACCAACCAGCGCGGCGTGAAGATGTGCCTCGGCACCGCCGAAATCGCGCTGCCGAAGAAAGCGGTTTAAAGAAGGCGTCTAATCCCGCCTGACGGCGGGAAGCGGCGCCGGCTCACGCCCCCACCCGACCACCCACGAGTGTATCCTGATGGGTGGTCGGCCGGTGCGTAAAACGGCTTTAAACGCTCAGCGCACCGCCCGAAGACACCGTATCCACGCGGCCGGCGATCCAGATCGATCCGTCGGCCGCGTGGGTGCAGTGGACCAGACCGTCCGCGCCCACCTTGCGGCCCTGCGCGGCGATGTAGCTGTCCTCGGCCAGTCCGGCGCCGAACAGATACTGCGCCACCGCCGCGTTCAGGCTGCCGGTAACCGGATCCTCGCACATGCGGCCCTGCGGATCGGCGAAGAAGGCGCGCACCTCGAACTGCGCCGGACCGCCCGGCGCGCAAGGCCCCAACAGCGCGACGTCGGTGCCCTTGGGCGCCTTGGCCACCGGCTCGGCCGCCAGCACCGCCTCCGCGCTAGACAGGTGAAGCAGCTTCCAGCCCGGCCCGTTCGCGGCGTGAACGGCGGAGATCACCGTGGCCGGGTCCGCGCCGGTCAGCCGGATCGTTTCGGCCAGATCGGCCACGTCCAGCGGCCCCTCGCGCAGCAGCGGCGGGGCGCGGAAGGCCAGCAGGCCGTCCTCCTGCCGCACGTCGACAAGACCGATCCCACATTCCTGCACGATCTTGCCTGGCACCTTCGGCTCCCCGCCCGCTGCCAGCCAGGCATGCGCCGTGCCCAGCGTCGGATGCCCGGCGAAAGGCAGTTCGCCGGCCGGGTAGAAGATGCGAACGCGATAATCGGCATCCGGATCGGTCGGCGGCAGCAGGAACGTCGTCTCCGAAAACCCCAGCCAGCGTGTAAGCGACTGCATCTGCTCGGTATCGAGGGCTTCCCCACCCCGCACCACGGCCAGCGGATTGCCGCGCAGCGGGCTTCCCGCGAAAACATCCACCAGATCGAGTTTCATCGCCGTCATCGTCAATTCCGCACTTTCCATTCACCGCAACTGAGCGTCGCCTCGTCGCACCCGGAAGCGATAGGTCTTACGGTTCATTCCGTGTTGCGCAGCCAATCGCCATAAAGACGTTTAGTCCTAAGATACACAATTCCAACGAGGACAGTGTCATGAACAAGCTTCTGCTAGCGCTCGCCATGGCGGGTGTCGTTATTCCCGTCGCCGCGCCCGTCTCCGCCGATCCGCATCGCGGACCGTCCTACGGATCGCAGGCCCACCGCCCGCCGCAGCGCAACAACTATCGCTACGATTCGAATGGCCGCTACCGCAATCCGCCCCGGATGACGCGTAACGACCATGTCTGGCGCGGCCGTGACGGGCGTTACTATTGCAAGCGCGACAACGGCACCACCGGCCTGATCATCGGCGCCGGCGTGGGCGCACTGGCCGGTCACGAGATCGCCGGCAGTGGCGACCAGACGCTGGGCGCGATCATCGGCGGCGTCGCCGGCGGCGTGCTGGGCCGCCAGATCGATCGTGGCGATCTGAAGTGCCGTTGATCTGATTTCCGGCCCGCCCCCGCGGGCCGACCTGTTCCGGAAGCGCTGGCGATCGGCCGCGCTTCCGGTGCGGCTTTCCTTAGGGCCGCCCCTTAGCCGTTCCATCTCATGATCTTAGTCTCTGGCCGATAGACCGGCCGGGACTGCGGGCCTGTTCGTCTGGCCCTTGGGGATGGACCAAGCACATGAGCGCCACTTCCACCGCCGCAACCAAGGCCGCCAAGGCCGCCGCCGCCCGCGTGAACATCGCGCCGCTGGACGATGCGAATTATCGGCTGTTTCCCAAGCTCTGCGCCGCCATGCGCAAGCACGCGCGCAAGGCGCTGGCCAAGCTCTACACGCGGATCGAGGCCACGCCCGAACTGTCGCGCATGCTGCCCACCAGCGCCATCCGCGAACGGGCATCGAACGCGCAGTACGACCACTGGATCAAAATGTTCTCCGGCCGTTTCGATGCCGACGCGCGGGCGCGCAGCGAAAAGATCGGCGAAATCCACGCCCGCATCGGCCTGACGCCGGACTACTACGTTTCCGCCTATGCCATGGTGCTGGAAGAGGTCATCACCGCGATGATGACCGGGCGGTTCATCACGCCCCTTACCAGCCGCACCGTCGGCCAGACCATCGGCACACTGGTCAAGGCATCGATGCAGGACATGCAGGTGGCGCTGAACACCTACTTCGTGCACGAGGCGCTGGACCGCGACCGCGCGCTGCAGACGATGAGCACCGCGATGGAACAAGTGGCGCACGGCAACCTGCAAGTGCAACTGGGCGACCTGCCCCCCGCGTTTGAGAAGCTGGCGATCGATTTCCACGAGATGCGCCGCCGCATCAGCGCGCTGGCCATCGACATCACCAATTCCTCGGAAGGCGTGAAAGTGGGCGCGCAGGAAATCAGCGCCGCTGCCAACGATCTGGCCTTCCGTACCGAAAGCCAGGCCGCCACGATCGCCCGCGTCGCCGAAGGCATCCGCGAAGTGACCGAGGCGATCGGCACCACGGCGGACAACGCCGGAAAGGTCAATTCCAGCGTTTCCGAAGTGGCCCACCATGCCCGTCACGGCGGCACCGTGATGGAGTCCGCTGTGATCGCGATGGACAAGATCAAGACCAGTTCGGCAGAGATCGCCAGCATCATCGACGTGATCGAGGCGATCGCTTTCCAGACCAACCTGCTGGCGCTGAATGCCGGGGTAGAGGCCGCACGTGCCGGCGAGGCGGGCAAAGGCTTCGCGGTCGTCGCCACCGAAGTGCGGGCCCTGGCCCATCGCACCACCGAATCCGCCAACAACATCAAGGACCTGATCACCAAGTCCTCGCAAGACGTACTTGAAGGCGTGGACCTGGTTGCCCAGACCCGCGCCGCGCTGGAAGAGATCATTGCCAAGCTGGCCGACACCACGTCCCGCGCGGAAAGCATTTCGCGCTTTTCCGCCACGCAGGCCGAAACCATCCGCACCCTCAGCGGCGAGATCCAGCAGTTGGACACCAATACCCAGCAGAACGCGGCCATGGTCGAACAGTCCAACGCCGCGGCCCGCGCCTTGACCGAGCAGGCCGGCGCCATGAGTTCGACCGTGGGCAAGTTCAAGTTCGAACGGCGTGACTCGTTGCGTGAGGATTACGCGGGTCCCGCAAGGTCCGGCACGCCGGAAATCAGGCGCGCGGTCGGTTACTAGGCTGGTGCTGGGTTGGATGCGTTGCGCTTGCCCACCCCGCTGCGGCTAGGTTCGCCTGCGGCTCACCAAGCCTCGCGGCCCTCCCGCTTGCGGGAGGGCATAGTGGCGCCTCGCGCGAATTGGTGCGCTGTCATCCCCTCCCGCAAGCGGGAGGGGCAGCGAGACTTGGGCTTGCAAAGCAAGTCCTAGTCGCAGTGGGGTGGGCAGGCGCAACGCCAGCCCTACAAAACCCGTCCGGGCATCAACGCGGACGGCCAACCGATCCGCACCAACAGGCCATCGGGCCCGTTGATCCCCACTTCATAAAGCCCCCATTCCCGGTGCCGCAGCACGCCGCCGGGCCGGATGATCAGGTCGTCCACGCGCGCGGCGATGGCATCGACATCGGGCGTGCGGATGAACACGCCGAAAGGGTTGTGCTCCTCCGGCACACGCCAGGGGCCGGTTCCCGCCTGGGTCAGATGCACTTCGCAGCCCCAGCCGGTCATGATCGCATATTGCGCATCGCCGCCGGTACGTTCGAACCCCAGACGCTGCCAGAACGGAATGGCATCGGGCAGGCTGTTGCTGGGGACGATGGCGAACGCGCCGACGGAAGGCCCCTCTGTCATGGATTGCTCCCTAACTGCTGGAGCAATCGTTCTAGGCCTTAAACTCATAAACGGCACCATCGAGGTTTGAGGCAAAATGGCTCAGCGCCAGGAAGGAAGGCGCCGGAATATGTCCATATTTCAAGGCTTCCTGACACAGCGATGGGCCATTTTGGTCAAATCCCGAAGGGACGCCCAAATGGCTTCCATCTCGAACCAAAGGGACCTTGGACGGGCAACCAGCCCGCCCGGCGGTCCCTTCGGCCCGAGTTGTTCGCCATTTGGGCGCCTCGATGGGGCCGTTTATGAGTTTAAGGCCTAGACCGAACGGCAAAGGGAAAAGCATCGAACAATGGCCGGCAACGACATTCGCCGCCAGCCAGCCACGCTCCATCGCTTCGCCGCCGGAATTCATGTTCATTCATCGTGCGTTGAAGTGCCGGCGGGAAAGAGGGGCTCAGGTCGCAATAGAGATGAAATCTGGAGGAAACACCTTGCGTAAGACCCTGATCGCCGCAGCCATAGCCACTGTCGCCGTTCCCATCGGCATGAGCGTGGCGGAGACCGCCGAAGCCCACGGGCGCGGTCGCGGCCCCGAATACCACAACACCAACAATGGCATCCGCTACTGGCGCGGCAACGACGGTCGTTACCGCTGCAAGAAGTCGAACGGCACCACCGGCCTGCTGATCGGCGGCGTTGCCGGCGCACTGGTCGGCCGCTCGATCGACACCCGTGGCGATCGCGCCACCGGCACGATCCTCGGCGCGGGCGCGGGCGCCCTGCTCGGCCGCTCGATCGACCGCAACAACAGCACGCCGCGCTGCCGCTAAGCAGCGATTGGCCGCATCGGTTGGACGCGCCGACGGGCGCGGCCATCCAAAGGCACATCCCAAAGGCACATCGAAGGGGGCGTGTCGGCGCAAGCCGGCGCGCCCCTTGTCGTTTCCGGGCCGCTCGTTCCGATCGCATCCCGATCCCGAAACTCGAGTTTGAAATTATCCTGAAATCCGCCCCCCACATGAAGCCGCCATTGCCTTCCCGCATGGCGACCGTCCTCCAGCCCCCCGTTCTCGACAGGACTTCCGGCACCGCCGGCCTGAACCGCGTCATCGCTTCCGCATTCGGCGTTCGGCTTGTCAGCGATGTGCACGAACGGCTTTCGCGCTGGGGGCTGCGTCCCTGGCTCGATGCCAAAAGGCGTGAGCGGCTCCATCGCATCCGCGCCAGCGGCCTGCTGTTCATCCATGTGCCCAAGAATGCCGGCACCTCGATCAGCGAGCGGCTCTACGGCGCGCAGACCAAGCATGCCACGGCGCTCTACTACAGCCGCGTGGCGCCGGACGTGCTGGCCCTGCCCAGCTTCGCGATCATCCGAAATCCGGTGGAACGCTTTCTTTCCGCCTATCGCTACGCCCGCACCGGCGGGACACGACATCGCAGCGTTTCCCAGCCTTTCCTTGGCCGTTACGGCAGTTTTCGATCGATCGACGATGCCATCGACCATCTGGCGGCGGCGCGCAGCCTGTTCGACATCGATCACGTGTTCCGTCCGCAGGCATGGTATCTGCTCGACGCCCATGGCCAGCAGGCCGTCGACCGGCTGATCCCCTACGAACGCATTGGCGAGATCGGCCGCCTGCTCGGCCGACCGTCGCTCGACAATCTGCCGCTATTCAATCGCTGCGATGCAAGTTGCGAGCGTTCGGGCGAGCTTCCCGGCCGCGCCCAGCTCGATTTCCTGCACAGCTTCTACGCGCGCGACTTCGCGCTTCGCGAGACGGCTTTGAAAACCGGCGCGTCCGCCCTCTGACAGTTCGCGAGCAGCAAGTTTACGGTTTTAAAGGGGGCACTGCATGCTGCTCAGCCTCGGTCATTGTACGATGGCCATAGCTGAGCACTTGGGTCGCGTGCCATCCATCCTCTCGTCGGGCCCAGACGATCACGAACTTGGCGATCCCCGCGCACTCGCCCGAAGCCAGCTCGCAAAAGTAGTGTTCGCCTTCTTCGATCGCGCCATAATCCTTGACCGGATAGACGTGCAGACTGGCCGGCAGCAGTTCGCGATGGACCTTGCCGCAGATGTATTTGCGGGTGCTGTCGACCACGGACTTGCGATCGAACGTCGCACCGCCGGTATCGTGGAAAAAGGCAACGTCCGGATCGAAATAGCGGGCGAACGTATCAAGGTCGCACGTGTTATAAGCCGTGAAGACCTTGGCATCGATCGCGGCGATCTCAACCGTCAGCGGGTCGGCCGGTGTTGGCGCCGAAGCGGTAGCTCCATTGGCGGCGGTAACGGCAGCGGTTGCCGCAGCGAGGAGTGCGAAAAGAGCCATGGGCCGCAGCCTATGCATCACAGGCGGAAAATCAATGGATTGCGTGGGGGATAGGGGCCTTTCCTAAGGCGCCGGACTGTGCTCCTATGCTGGCGATGTTCGCATGGAATCCCCCCTCTCCATCCCATCTCGCATGTGATCGGAACCGGCGCCTTTCGGCACTGGCCGAGGAACCCTGCGCAATTTTCACTGAACCGTGTCAACTGTGTCAACCTGCCGGTATCGGAGCGGCGAAAGCGTGAGCGACAGGCCCGCGATGCTCGTCACCGGCGGCGCCAAGCGGATCGGCGCGGCCATTGCCCGTGCCTATGGCGCGGCGGGCTGGCACGTGGTGATCCACTATGGCCAATCCCGCGAGCAGGCCGATGCGCTGGCTGCCGAACTGCCCAGCGCCGAGATCGTGAGCTGCGAACTGGATGACTGGGACGCGCCGGTCGCGATGGTGGAGGACCTCGCCGCGCGCCTGCCAGACTGGCGGGTGCTGGTGAACTGCGCCGGCATGTTCGATCTCGACACCGCGCAAAACCTCGAACCCGCAACGTTCGAAAAGGCGATGCGCGTAAACGCCGGTACGCCGGCCAGGCTGGCGCAGGCCTTCCTCGCCCACTCGCGCAGTCCGCACGGGCGGCGGGTGATCCACGTGACCGATCAGAAGCTGCTCAATCCCAATCCGGACTTCTTCTCCTACACGATGAGCAAGCACGCGCTGGCCGCGACGGTGCCGATGCTCTCGATGGCGAGACCGCGCGAGGAGGACCGGGTCTATGCGTTGGCGCCCGGCGCAATCCTCGCCAGCCATGACCAGACCGAGGCGGAGACCGAAGTGTCGCACCGCCTGAACCTGCTCCACCGCAAGACCACGCCCACCGATGTGGCAGACGCCGCGCTGTTTCTGGGACAGGGCTGGCTGGCGAGCGGGGAGACGCTTTTCGTTGATTCAGGCCAGCACCTGCTCGCGCAGCCGCGCGATGTGCTGTTCCTTGCCCGGCAGTAGGGGGAAGCTGCCGGATTTCTCGCCTTCGCTTGCGGCATTCGCACGTGAAACACTCTTGTTCCGGGCCGAAGCGCCCTTCACAAATGGCTGATGGCAATGGGAATTCTCGATCGCTTCCTCGAACGCGGCGTCCGCCAGGGCACGCTTGAACTGACCCGCCCCGATGGCAGCGTGAAGCACTTCGGAACGCAGGCAGCCGGTTTCCCGGACGTCCGCATCCGCTTCACCGATGCCAAGGCAGAACGGCAGATCCTCACCGACCCCCGCCTCGGCGCGGCGGAAGCCTATATGGACGGCAGGCTCATCGTCGAAAACGACGACATCATGGGCCTCGTCGAACTGCTGCGCGCCAATTCCAAGTGGGACAAGGGCGGCGAACTGCACGAACAGTCCGCGCTGAAGAAAGTGACCGGCAAGCTCGTCACGCTGGTGGATGGGATCAACAAGGCAGCCAGCGCCAAGAAGAACATCGCGCATCACTACGACATCGGGAATGAGCTTTATAAACTGTTCCTCGATATCGAGCACATGCAGTATTCCTGCGCCTACTGGCCCGACCCGGAAGGCATGACGCTGGAACAGGCCCAGACCGCCAAGCTGGCGCATATCGCCGCCAAGCTGGCGCTCGAACCCGGCCAGCGCGTGCTGGACATCGGCTGCGGTTGGGGCGGCATGGCGATCTATCTCGCCAAGCATGCCAATGTTTCCGTGCTCGGCATTACGCTCAGCGAGGAACAGCTGGAACTCGCCCGCGAACGCGCCGAGCAGGCGGGCGTGGCGGACAAGTGCACGTTCCAGCTGGTCGACTATCGCGATCTTGCCGCGCGGGGAGAGAAGTTCGACCGCATCGTATCGGTCGGCATGTTCGAACATGTGGGCCAGGCGCAGTTCGCGCAGTTCTTCAAGGCATGTGGTCAGTTGCTGCCTGATGACGGCGTGATGCTGCTCCACACGATCGGCCGCATGGGCGGCCCCGGCGCGACCGACGCCTTCACCCGCAAATATATCTTCCCCGGCGGCTACATCCCCGCGCTCAGCGAGACGGTAGCGGCCAGCGAAAAGTTCCGCCTGATCGCCACCGATGTAGAGAACCTGCGCCTCCACTATGCCTTCACCTTGCGCGAATGGTACAAGCGCTGCGTCGCCAACAAGCCGGCGATCGTGGCGATGATGGACGAGCGGTTCTATCGCATGTGGATCTTCTACTTGTCCGGCGCCACAGCGGCCTTCGAAAGCGGCGGCATGTGCAACTACCAGATCCAGTACACGCGCAACCGCCGCGCCCTGCCGCTCACCCGTGGCTATATGGCCGTGGCGGAGGCTGCGCTGCTCGGCGAATAGGGCCGCACCTTTCCTTCATTGCGCAAGGGGGCGCGTGCTGATAGGCGCGCGTCCCGAATCCCATGCCCTTTCCTGCGGAGCCTGCGCCCATGTCCGACAGCATCAAGAAGGTCGTCCTCGCCTATTCCGGCGGCCTCGACACCAGCGTCATCCTCAAGTGGCTTCAGGTCACGTATAACTGCGAAGTGGTGACCTTCACCGCCGACCTCGGCCAGGGTGAGGAACTCGAACCCGCGCGCGCCAAGGCCAAGCTGATGGGCCTGCCGGACGAGAACATCTACATCGACGACCTGCGCGAGGAATTCGTGCGCGACTTCGTCTTCCCGATGATGCGCGCCAATGCTCGTTATGAAGGCGACTACCTCCTCGGCACCTCGATCGCCCGCCCGCTGATCTCCAAGCGCCTGATCGAGATCGCACACGAGACCGGCGCCGACGCCGTCGCGCATGGCGCCACCGGCAAGGGCAACGACCAGGTCCGTTTCGAACTCTCGGCTTACGCCCTCGATCCGAACATCAAGGTCATCGCCCCTTGGCGCGAGTGGGACCTGACCAGCCGCACCGCCCTGATCGCCTGGGCAGAGCAGCACCAGATCCCCGTTCCCAAGGACAAGCGCGGCGAAAGCCCGTTCTCGACCGACGCGAACCTCCTCCACACCTCGTCCGAAGGCAAGGTTCTGGAAGATCCGTGGGAAGAGACCCCGGACTACGTCTACTCGCGCACCGTCAATCCGGAAGACGCGCCGGACGCGCCGGAATACATCACCATCGACTTCGAGAAGGGTGACGGCGTCGCCCTCAACGGCATCGCGATGAGCCCCGCCTCGCTCCTCACCGCGCTCAACGAACTGGGCCGCAAGCATGGCATCGGCCGCCTCGATCTGGTCGAAAACCGCTTCGTCGGCATGAAGTCGCGCGGCATGTATGAGACGCCGGGCGGCGAGATCTACGCCCGCGCCCATCGCGGTATCGAGCAGATCACGCTCGACCGCGGCGCTGCTCATCTCAAGGACGAGCTGATGCCGAAGTACGCAGAGCTCATCTACAACGGCTTCTGGTTCGCGCCGGAGCGTGAGATGCTGCAGGCTGCCATCGATCACTCGCAGCAGCGGGTCAACGGCACCGTCCGCCTCAAGCTCTACAAGGGCAATGCCTCGGTCGTCGGCCGCAAGTCGCCGGACTCGCTCTACTCCGAACGCCACGTCACGTTCGAGGACGATGCCGGTGCTTACGACCAGAAGGACGCGGCCGGTTTCATCAAGCTGAACGCCCTGCGACTCCGCCTGCTGGCCCAGCGCGACTCCAAGTAAGCACCCCAGATTCGGCCTTCCGAATCCTTTCAACATGTTAACGACATAGGGCGGTCCGTTGCCAAAGTGCGACGGGCCGCTTTTCCATGGGTCCTCAAGGCGATGAACTGCCTGTAGGAGTCCATCCCCATGACGGGGAAGCAAAACCAACCGCCTAAAGCTCGCGCCAAGCGCCTCGGCTTCGTTCTTGCGACGGCCGCGCTTATCGCAGCTCCTGCCTCTTCGGCGATTGCCGAGGGGCGACTGGCCAAACTGCCGGGCTCTGAGCCCGTTGCCGCGCAAGCGCCGATCGTCGCGCCGGTGGCCATGGTGCCGCCCGCCGCGCTGACGCCGCCTCCGGCCGCCCTGCCCGCCAACCCGCTTACCGATGCCATTCAGGCCGATGAGCAGGATTTCGAGACCATCGGCTCCGGCATGGCCAGCTTCTACGGCCGCGAACTCGCCGGCAACCGCACCGCCAGCGGTGACCGTTTCGACCCGACGCAGCTCACCGCCGCACACCGCACGCTGCCGCTCGGCTCGCAAGTGCGCGTCACCAACCCGGCCAACGGCCAGTCGGTGATCGTCACCGTCAACGATCGCGGCCCGTTCCATTCGAACCGCCTGATCGACCTGAGCAAGGCCGCCGCCGACAAGATCGGCATCTCCCGCGCCGGTTCCGGCAAGGTAGAGATCGCCGTCCGCGACGAGGACGACGACAACTGATCGCCGCTTCCGCGTCCTGCTGCTTGATCCTGAGGGGTTAGGCCGACGCGGTATCGGAGGGGGGTGGGGGAAGCACCGCGCCGGCCTTCACCCAATAGAACATCGCCGCGGGCATCCGGTTCCCCAACCGTCGCATTTTTTTGCGCCCGCCCGGCCCGCTCCCGTTGACACAGTTGACACGGTCCAGCGGAAATCGGCCAAGCCCTTTCCGCCCCCGCCTCAACCGGCCCGCAAAGCCCCGCCACGCCGAGCGCATCACCGGCGCAGCAAGGCCCATCCATCGACTTGAACTCAACCGGACCACCCGCCTCCGGGCACCGCTCCACACCCTCCTCTAACACCGCATCCACCGCCGCGAAGGCCCGCGCCTGCCAGCCGTCCCACTCGGCCGCCGCCACCGCCCGGCACTCCGCCTGCCCCAGATCGGGCGCGTCGCCCACGTCCTCCCCGGCATCGACCGCATCGAGCCAGGCCTCCCGCTCGGCCTCCGCCAGCGCATCGCCCAGCGCCGAGACATAGTCCGCCCGCTCCGGCGGCAACACCGCGTCCCCCAGACCTTCACGCGGAACACCCGCCAGGACCATCTCGCCCGGAGCCTCCCCCGCCAGCAGCGCCAGAACCTCGTCAAAGCGCGCGGCATGCGCGCCCGCCACGGTCTCCTCCGCCGCCCGGTCGAGCCGCGCCAGATGCGCCAGCAACAGCCGCGCATCGAACCGCCGCCGCACCGCCACCTGCTCGCCGTGGTAGAACACGGCCTCCTCCACCCCATCGAGCGCCCGCGTCGCCAGCACTTCCTCCACATGCGCCCGCGCCAGCACCAGAGCCGCCGCCCACCCCTGCGCGAAAACGTGGTCCCGCCGCCGAAGCATGTAGGCCGACTGCCGGCTCATCCCCACCCGCACCGCCGCCGAGCGCACATCGCCCTTCTCTGCAAGATGATGCAGAAACCGCACCTTGCGCCGAACAGACCACCCATTGTGAGAGTCCTCCCCGGCACGGGGAGGGGGACCATCCGCAGGATGGTGGAGGGGACTCGCCCCATCCCCAAACGGCAGATCGACAGCCCCCGAAGAAGAAGCCAAAATGCGAGGGCCATCGCCCTCGCGCTCCCCAAACCTTCCGTGAGCGCCCGACAACCCCGAAGCGCCCTGCCCGCTGGCAAAATCGTTGCCCCGAGCCTCAGCGCCGTAATCGCTCCCAGCGTCACCAACACTAACACCGCCGCCTAGACAGCCGCCGCCGCCCAACCCCTCACCATCGGCCCAGCCCTCGCCACGAGACTGGCACCTTCCGTCTGACCAGCCCTTCCCGTCAGCGCCGCCGCCTCCGTCAGACCAAGCCTCCCGGCCAGACCAGCCTTCCCCGTCATCCCAGCGAAAGCTGGGATCGCCCTCAACCAAGCGCCGAGTTCTCGGAAAGGACTCCCCCGGCAACCCGATATCGCGAGAAGCAGGAATCCACCCCCGCCCGGCAGCGGTGGGATACGAAGATTTTGAATGGTCGGACATGGTTCACCCCCAAGACTGGAGCCAAGGCCCCGACGCAGCCGCGCCGGGGTGAACCGGATCATTTATCGCATGTGGGGATGTGTAGGAAAATGCCGCCAAGACGAAGTGCGGAGCGACGCCCCATCACAGAGCCAAAAGACGCTCAGCGGCGATGCTATCGCTTCAAAATCCTCGCGAATTCGACTGGCTATTATCCAGGCACCGGCGGATCATCCCCGCAATCTGAGATGTCACATCAGTTATGACCAACCGCGCCGACAACTCTTCACGGGAAAATTCCCTAAAGAGCGCCACAACTGATGCATTCACGAAAGATGACGGAACATCCGATATTCCAGAAAATGACAATTTCACTACATCATTATTCTTTAAAGCCTCACGGACGGCGTCAGCCACCATCGCGCCTTCTGCAGACGTATTGCAAGCCCCTACGATGTTCAGAATGCGTATTACCATTCGAAGTCTGCCCTATCATCGTCATCACCGACGAAGAGACGTGTATCTAACTCAATTTCGATTAGAGTGCCGGGATAAAGCCCCGAACCGCGTCCTCTGTGCTGCTGCATCCTGCCACGATTATCACAACGACAAGTGAGATTTCCAGTCAGAGAATGAAGACGCACGACGCCGCCATTGGCCAGCACGGTGTCAACGAGATAGCTTAAGCCTGCCCCCATGTTGTTAGGCTGGCTCTGCGCGGTTACGCCATTCTTTGTGGCATGCAGAATTGCCTCAAAATCAGACATCGGACCGTAACGATTGCGTATCGTATTTGGAATCCCCTCCCCAAAATCCGACGTTATTATTTTTATATTTTTAGTATTTGGATAATGTTGGGCATGGACAAATCCCGTACTAACCTTCGAATGATCAGCAATATTATTCAAAACCTCTTTTACACACGTCCTTATACTAGCAACTTGCCCATATCCAACACCAAGAGTCCACTCCAGCCATGGACTCAACCTTCTCTCAACCCACGAAAATGACTGCTGCTGCTGAATATGAATGCAAGGAACAGTGGTATCTCTAACTTTCGCACTCGACCGCACCTGACATTTCGCATATTTCAGGAAAAATCCGCAATCATCAAGATATTGCACAGCATGATTGTTTGGGTGATTAAATCTCCTAAATCTAACTTCCACCCCTTTACTGGCAAGCCATCCAATAGAATTAGAAAGTACAGTATAACCGTTACCGTCAATAAAATTTAATTTTTCAAAATCAAATACGACGACATCATCCAAAGGTTCCCCGCTAAACCCCACTATTTGAGAAGTAAATTTACTTACTGCATTCATCTGAAAATTCTGAGGTAAATTTACTACCAGCATAGGAACCTACGAAGCTTAATTACGAAAATCGCCGATTCTGCAAAAATTGCAAATTCTCAACGGAGATCGAAAGCACACCACCATCAAGGCATCAAGACACTTCGAAGTCATGTCGATGAAAATTATTTAACCTTTAAAAAGGCTATAACGGAGATTTTCCAGCTTCTCCTGCGGAGTATTTCGAATAACGGCGACGCACAGCCAGGGAGAAATTTCAGAATTACAGCTAAAATCGGAACTCAAGCCGGCCTCACTTCCCCGCCTCAAGAACGGCTTTCAGATAATGCCCGGTGAAGGACTTCTTCACCTTCACAATATCCTCCACAATCACCTGACCGCCACGGACGCAGCCCTCTGGCCCCACGACGATGATCCAGTCGACGGCCTTGATGGCATCGAGGTTGCGCTCGATCACCACCGCCACCAAATTGCCCTGCTCGCCAAAAGGGTGGAGCAGGGTTCGCCGTCAGCTACCAATCAGCGCCGGTCTTCGCGATTTCATCAAGCAGCGCTTGCTTCGATGCAGTCCGACGCTTGCCATTATTGCGGGGAACGCGGATTTCAGGCGCACTGACGCGACGGCAGGCGATGGTCTGCGCCAGAGCTTCGAGCGTCAGCGGCTCACGCTTCGTCTGCAAGGTCTTGAAGGCCATACCTGCCTACTGTTTCCTCTGAAATCCGCCTTTCCATATAGGCCATGTCCAGACCGTCGCAAAGCGCGTAGAGTGCGCGGGCCTGCCCCAGCATTTCCGGCGCACTGCCAGAGGCGTATTGCCCCATTCGGTCGGCAATGATGTCCTCGGGCGCGATAATCGCAACCGCACCATCCTCGCCCAGTTCCAGCACGCGCACCATGGCGCGATCCGCTAGGCCGCCCAGCAACGTGTCGGATACGACCTCGAAACCCATACCCAACTGCGGATGTATCCAGCCGCGTGTGCTTTTGCCGGGGCCGGAGGGACGCTCGAAACCAAAACGCGCCAAGACGCCTTCCAGCAGGTCCTGCCGGCCGCAAATCAAATCGAAGTCGCCCGTGGCGATCTGCCCTTGGGTGTAGACCTCCACCGCTGCGCCACCGACCAGGATCGGTGGGCGATGACCCGCCTCGTCCATGGCCATGCTGACACGCGCGAGAACGCGCAGGGCATCCTCGAACTGCGCGCGCCAGCCTGCCACAATCACTTCCCCAGAAGCGGCTTCAGATAGTGCCCGGTGAAGGACTTCTTCTCCTTCACGATATCCTCCGGCGTGCCCTCTGCAATCACCTGACCGCCACGGACGCCGCCTTCTGGGCCCATGTCGATGATCCAGTCGGCGGTCTTGATGACATCGAGGTTGTGCTCGATCACCACCACCGAATTGCCCTGCTCTACCAAGCGGTGGAGCACTTCCAGCAGCTTGCGCACGTCCTCGAAGTGGAGGCCGGTGGTCGGCTCGTCCAGAATATAGAGCGTCTGCCCGGTGGAGCGGCGAGCTAGTTCCTTGGCGAGCTTCACGCGCTGCGCCTCACCGCCGGACAGCGTGGTCGCCTGCTGGCCAACCTTGACGTAGCCGAGGCCGACTTCGTTCAGCATGTGCATCTTGTCGCGGATCGGGGGCACGGCCTTGAAGAACTCCTCCGCGTCCTCGATCGTCATGTCCAGCACGTCGGCGATGGAGTGGCCCTTGAACTTCACTTCCAGCGTTTCGCGGTTGTAGCGCTTGCCGTGGCATTCCTCACACGTGACGTAGACGTCGGGCAGGAAGTGCATCTCGATCTTGATCAGGCCGTCGCCCTGGCACGCCTCGCACCGGCCGCCCTTGACGTTGAAGCTGAAGCGCCCGGCCTTGTAGCCGCGCGCCTCGGATTCCGGCAGGCCGGCGAACCAGTCGCGGATCTGGGTGAAGGCGCCGGTGTAGGTGGCGGGGTTGGAGCGCGGGGTGCGGCCGATCGGGGACTGGTCGATCTCGATCACCTTGTCGCAGTTTTCGAGCCCGGTGATCCGGTCATGCGCCCCGGCGACCACGCGCGCGCCGTTCAGCTGACGCGCGGCGCCGGCCTGTAGCGTATCGATGGTGAGCGAGCTTTTGCCCGATCCGGACACGCCGGTGACGCAGCAGAACGTGCCGAGCGGGAATTCCGCCGTGACGTTTCGCAAGTTGTTGGCGCGGGCGTTCTCCACCACGATCTTCTTGCCGTTGCCCTTGCGGCGCTCGGTCGGCACCTCGATCTTGCGGGTGCCGTTGAGGTAGGCGGCGGTGAGGCTGTTCTTGCTCTTCAGCACTTGCTTCAGCGTGCCTTCGGCCACGACTTCGCCGCCATGGACGCCGGCGCCGGGGCCAAGGTCAACAATGTGGTCTGCCGTGCGGATCGCGTCCTCGTCATGTTCGACGACGATCACGGTGTTGCCCAGGTCGCGCAGGCGCTTCAGCGTTTCCAGCAGCATGTCGTTATCGCGCTGGTGGAGGCCGATCGAGGGTTCGTCGAGCACGTAGAGCACGCCCGACAGGCCCGAGCCGATCTGGCTGGCCAGGCGGATGCGCTGGCTCTCACCGCCTGACAGCGTGCCGCTGGTACGGTCGAGGTTGAGGTAATCAAGCCCGACGTTGTTGAGGAAGCCCAGCCGCTCGTTGATTTCCTTGAGGATGGCCTTGGCGATCTGCTGCTGCTGGCTGGTCAGCTTGCCCTCAAGCTCCCCGAACCACGCGAAGCCGTCCGCCACGGAAAGGCGCGCGGCATCGGCAATGTCGCTGCCGGCGATCTTAACCGAGAGCGCCTCGGGCTTGAGGCGCTTGCCCTCGCACGTTTCGCAGGGCTGCGCGGTCTGGAACTTGGACAGTTCCTCGCGCATCCAGGCGCTGTCCGTCTGGATCATGCGGCGGTTGAGGTTGCCGATCACGCCTTCGAACGGCTTGTTGACGGTGTATTCCTTCTTGCCGTCCTTGAACGTCAGCGGCACGGCCTTGCCGCCGGTGCCGTAGAGGATGACGATCTTCAGCTCGGTCTGCAGTGCGTCCCACGGCGTGGTGAGGTCGAACCCGAAGTGTTCGGCCAGGCTGGAGAGCACCTGCATGTAGTAAGGCGAAGGCGGGTTTGACTTGGCCCAGGGCACGATCGCGCCCTGCTTGAGGCTGAGATGCTCGTTCGGGACCACCAGTTGCGGGTCGAACAGCAGCTTCTCACCCAGGCCGTCGCAGGCCGGGCACGCACCCTGCGGCGCGTTGAACGAGAACAGGCGCGGCTCGATCTCCTCGATCGTGAAGCCGCTGACCGGGCAGGCGAACTTTTCGGAGAAGACGATGCGGTTGGGCGGCAGGCCGGCGCCCTTGAGGTTCTTCTTGCCCTTCCCTTCGCTCTCACGGCCCGGCACGACACCGTCGGCAAGGTCGATATAGGCCAGCCCCTCGGCCAGCTTCAGCGCCTGTTCGAAGCTGTCGGCCAGGCGGGTCTGGATGCCGTCCTTCACCGCGATGCGGTCCACCACGACTTCGATGTCGTGCTTGTACTTCTTGTCGAGCGCGGGGGCGTCCTCGATGGCGTAGAGTTCGCCGTCGATGCGGACGCGGGTGTAGCCGGCCTTCTGCCACTCGGCCAATTCCTTGCGGTACTCGCCCTTGCGGCCGCGCACGACCGGCGCGAGCAGGTAGGCGCGGGTGCCTTCGGGCAGTTCCATCACCCGGTCGACCATGTTGGAGACGGTCTGCGCCTCGATCGGAAGCCCGGTGGCGGGCGAATAGGGAATGCCCACGCGTGCCCAGAGCAGGCGCATGTAGTCCCAGATCTCCGTCACGGTCGCCACGGTGGAGCGCGGGTTGCGACTGGTAGTCTTCTGCTCGATCGAGATCGCGGGGCTGAGGCCGTCGATATGCTCGACGTCCGGCTTCTGCATCATCTCCAGGAACTGGCGCGCATAGGCCGAGAGACTCTCGACATAGCGGCGCTGGCCTTCCGCATAGATCGTGTCGAACGCAAGGCTGGATTTGCCCGAGCCCGAGAGGCCGGTGATGACGATCAGCTTCTCACGCGGGAGTTCGATGTCGAAACCCTTGAGATTGTGCTCACGGGCGCCGCGGACGGTGATGTGGGAGAGACTCATGGGGGACGTATGTTCCAGATTTGTTCGCAATGCGCAAGGCAAGGCGCATGGCAGGCCGCAATTCCGGAAAGCCATGTGGGAACGCCCGCCCCGATTGCAACGCAGGCGCAAAAATCCACCACATGCCGTTCGTCGGGGAACCGATGTCGTCTATCGGCCGACAAATGCCGTTCACCGATCCGTTAGTTTGCAGACTTGAAAATGCCATACTAATGCGCAATAACGACACTGCCCGATAAAAGTATGGACTCGCCCTTTGCTTTAATGCCGATCTCTCTGTGAAAGAGTAGATGACCGGCTCCGAAGATCAGCCAGGGCCACCGTAGCGGGTTTAACGCCTTATAGTATCGATAGAATTGACTGTGGGGATTACCGCGAGGCAGGCGCGCGCCAAGTGCCTGCAAGAGAGGGATTCTTTTAAAAAACCGCACATTTTCAGACCGCACAGGGTCGTCGCAGTGCGTTCGGTATCGCGGAACGGGAGGTTTCGCGGGCGACGGGCTGCGTCCTTGAAGGAGGAGTACCCGAAATGTCCAGGAATTCCATGATAGCCGCCGCCATCCTGGCCGGAGCCACGCTTGGCTTTGCCGCATCGGCCGTGGCCGACGAAGTCGTCGTCAAGAATCCGGTCATCGATCCAAGCGTGCCGCGCGTTCTGGTCCGTTACGACGATCTCAACCTCGAGACCCAGGCCGGGCGCGATCACCTGACAACACGGCTGGATTCCGCGGTTCGCACCGTCTGCGGAAAGAACGTGGACGTGCGCGACCTTGACGAGTTCGCATCGATGATGGGCTGCCGCGACGATTCCAGCCAACGCGCCTATGCCGCGCGCGATCAGGTCTTCGCGCAGTATCTGGCGGCACGCGCTCAGGGTCAGACCCTGGCCGCTTCCGCCATGCCGCAGACGCTGGCCGTGTTCGCCCGGCGGTGACTGTTGCCTCCAAAGCCCGGCTTCGGCCGGGCCGGTGGGGCGCATCAAAATCAGGGCGGATTGGAACTTTCGGCAAGCCCTCCGCCATGATGGCAAACGGCCACGTACAGGAATCGCCGATCGTTGAAATTACTTATCAACACCTCATGATAACTTTTCTTACGTGATATCTATATTTCAACAACTGGAAATAGACTGTTAAAACGGCTGTTCCACGGAACACCGGTACGGAAGAAATTTGTCTTTGCCCTCCTGCCGAAGAAGCGGAAGGCGCAATATCCGGAAAGAATGGCAAGGCGGTTAGCATACGGGACCGCCCCCAAAGACAGATACAACGACACGATAAGCGGGAACGCGCCTGCGGCTCCCGCAGGCGGCGCCGACAGGGTCGCTCGACTTCAACCACCGCGCCGGGCCCTGCCCGGACCGACCGGAGATACGAGCATGACGCATATCGACATTCGCAATACCGTGACTTTCGCTGCCCCGTTTGCGCTGCTTTGCGCCGCGCTGGCCATTCCCTCACAGGCGGTCGCCCGTCCATCAGACGATGGCGGAACCGAGGCCGTAACCATGGTCGATGGAAACCGGCCGACCGAGCAAGTCTTCTACACCGATCTTGACCTGGATTCGCCGCAGGGACGCGCGCAACTGGATGCGCGCATCGAAACGGCCGTGGGCCATGTCTGCGGCACCGCCGACATCCGCGACCTGCCTGCCTATGCCGACATGCGCAACTGCCGTGACGAAAGCACCCGGCAGGCCTTCGCCACCCGCGATACCGTGCTCGCCGATCGTGATCGGGACGGGCGCGTGGCGGTCCTGGCCGTTGCCCGCGATACCTCCCAACATCGCGCGCGCTGACGAACCGGACCGACGACGGGATCGCCGCTCCCTCCCCGTGGGCGGCGATCCCGGTTCGGGCCCCGGTTCCCGCTGAACACCTCCTCTCGCCGCAGACGCGGCACACTCCACCCCCGCACTCCACCGTTCGTCGCATAGCCTTTGCGCGCGTTTCCCGCCCGCGTCAGAGCTTCGCCAACAACACCTCAGGGATGGAGAATTTGATGAGGGGGTCGCGTATCCTTCTGGCGCTGAGCGCGCCGGCTTTCGCTTGTGGAATCCTGGCCGCCGGTCCGGCGCATGCCGACGATCCCAGCGACCCGACGATGACGCCGCAGGCCATTGCGCGCGATCGCGCCATCATCCGCAAGCTCAACCAGGACCAGCTCGCCTCTGTCCGCAAGCGCGACGCGCAATATGCCGAGGGTTGGAAAGCCTACAAGGGGCAGCGCGGCGAGGAGCGCGGCGGTGACGACAGCGATGCACGCAATTATGCCGAGGCGCGCCGCCAGTACGACGCCGACCTTGCCCGGTGGCGGCGCGATGTCGCGGCCTGCCGCGCCGGCGACTATTCACGCTGCCGCTGAGAGCCGTTCAAACGAACGGCAGGCGGCGGCCTTCGCGGCGCCGGGGCATCGTACCCGCGCCGCCCCCTCGGGGGACGCGCCCGTCCCCCTTTTCCCATTTGCCGTGACAGGCACCAGCAATCGCAGGTAAGCCCGGCAGCATGAGCTTGCGCCCCTTCCACCTCGCCTTCCCTGTCCACGACCTTGATGCCGCACGGGCCTTCTGGGGCGGCCTGATGGGCTGCCGCGAAGGGCGCAGCAGCGCGCATTGGGTCGATTTCGACTTCTACGGGCACCAGATCGTCACCCATCTCGTGCCGGACATGGCGCGCGGAGACAGCGCCTCCAACCCGGTCGACGGCCATGGCGTGCCGGTGCCGCATTTCGGCGTGGTGCTGGCCATGGAGGATTGGGAGGATCTGGCATTGCGTCTGCGCGAAGCCGGCGTCAGCTTCGGCATAGAGCCCTATATCCGCTTCGCCGGACAGGCGGGTGAGCAGGCAACCATGTTCTTCCGCGATCCTTCGGGCAATGCCATCGAGATGAAGGCCTTTGCCGACCTCGGCCAGCTTTTCGCCACCTGAGGGAGGCGGGACGCGGGATTTCCTCCCGGCGTTTTCACCTCCATCCGATGCGGAAGGCGGGAAAACCCGATGCCGCGGCGCTGGAACCACCCCCGCTTCTCGCTTATTCATGGCTGGACGGAACCGAGGCCCGACCCGAGGTGAGATGAAGCCAGGACGCATTTCCTCCGCCCTCATCCTGCTGGCACTGATGCCGGCCGGATGCCATCGCCAGGCCGAGGAAGCGCCGCCCCCGCGCGCCAACGACGCCATCGTGATCGAACCGCAAGCCTCGCTGCTGACGGTGCCCGTCGATGCCGATATCTCCGCGCTGGGCCCCGCGCTGGAGCGGGAAATCCCCCGCACGCTATGGTCCATCGACGAGACCGGCCTGGAATGCCTCCCCTCGAAGAAGGTGAAGCTTGCCTTCGTCAAGCTGAAGACCCCCAAGATCAAGTGCGACATCGTCGGAGAGGCGCGGCGCGGCCCCCTGCGCTTCACCGGCACCGGGCGCGAGGTGGTCTTCACCATGCCGATCACCGCCCAAGTCCAGGCGCGCGACATCGGCGGCGTGCTTAAGCGCGAGACTGCAAACGCGCGGGCCGAAGCGAGAGCGCGGGTCAGCCTCGACATGACGCCCGACTGGAAACTGCGCGGCAAGGTGACCATCACCTATCGCTGGATCGACAGCCCCCATCTCGACTTCCTCGGCCGCCGGATCGATCTTTCCAAACCGGCGGACAAGAAGCTGGCCCCGATCGTCGCGGGGCTGGAACGGCAGCTGGGCGCGGAACTGGCGAAAATCTCGGTGCGGCCGACGATCGAGAAGGCCTGGGCCGCCGCGTTCACCTCTCTGGAGCTGAACCACCGCAACCCGCCGGTGTGGATGCGGATCACTCCGCAGGAAGTGCAGTATGGCGGCTACATGCTATCGGGCCATCGCGTCCAGCTGCGGCTTGGCCTCAAGGCGCTGACCGAGACCTTCGTGGGCGACCGGCCTGCCGATCCGGCGCCCACGGCCCTGCCCGCGCTGCGCCGGATGAACGGAGAGGCCGGGCGCATCGCCTTCTTCATCCCGGTAATCGCGGACTATCGGGAGCTGGAGCCGGTGCTGCTGAAGGCGTTGGTCAAGCGCCAGCAGCGGCCTTTCGTGGTTTCCGACCTCGGCACCCTTCACGCGGAATTCCGCAAGGCGACCATCTACGGCACCACTGGCGGGCGGATCGCGGTGGGTATCGAGCTTTCGGTCTGGGGAGCGAAGGGCTACCTGAAAAAGTCCAGCGGCACGGTCTGGCTGACCGCCAAGCCGTCCAACCAGCCCGATTCCCGCAAGGTGGAATTCACCGAGCTTCATGTCGGCGGCGGCACCGACATGGTGGGCAGCAAGCTGCTGCTGGGATTCGCCAATGCACCCGAACTTTCCGCAACGCTGGCGGATGCGCTGGGGCAGAACTTCGAGAAGGATTTCCAGGACCTGCTCGGCAAGATCCACCGCGCGATTGCCGAAAAGCGGGCAGGCAAGCTGCTGATCCGTGCCGAAGTCACGGAGGCGCACACCGGCACGATCCGCGCGGCGGGACAGGGCCTTTACCTGCCGGTACGGGGAAGCGGCATCGCCACGGTGAAGCTTGCGGAATGATCGGCGCCGCGCAAGTTCCTTCATACGAAAGACGCAACCCTTTGTATGGACACGAAGGGGCGTATACCATATTCGCGACCGACATCCCCCCAGCCATGACCAGAGGCATACGTTGAACGCGGTTTTCCAGCATGGCGGCAATGGCAGAATCGCCCTCCGCTATGCTGCTGCGCCGCGCCCGGCCATTGCTGCCGATACCGTGCTCATACGCGTGGAACTGGCCGCACTGGAATGTGTCGACATTCACCAGATGGTGACGCTGCCCGCGCCGGTACCCAGCGCGATACCCGGCTGCCAGGCTGCCGGCACCGTGGAGGCGACCGGTTCCGCAGTCACCCGCTTCGCAGTGGGGGACCGGGTGGTCGGCCATCATCCCGGCGGTGCCTTCGCGGAATTCTTCGCGGTTCCCGAAGCGACGGTCTGGCACTTGCCCGAGGGGATCGACCCGGCTTTCGCCGCCGCCGTTCCCCATGCCTTCGCCTCGGCGCATGCGACGCTTTTCGGGAAAAACGGCGTAACGCCCGGTCAAACCGTGCTCATCAACGGCGTCACCAGCGCGACCGGGCTGATCGTCCTGCAACTGGCCGCGCGGGCCGGGGCGCGGGTCAGCGGCATCGCCACGAATACCTCGCACCGCTCCGACCTGGGCGACTTCGGCCTCTCACGCCTGATCGACAAGTGGGACGAGGATGTCATTGCCGCGTGCCTCGACGCAACGCAGGGCCATGGCTTCGACATCATCGTCGATACCGGCCTGGATGCCGACTATGCCACGCTCTCGCGCCTTGTGGTCAACGGCGGCCGCTATGCCAGCTTCCACGCCAGCGATCATCAGGCCACGCGGTTCGACCTCCTCCCCATCGCCCCCGCCGCGCCGATGGACGATCCCTCGATCCACGGCCTGATCGACGAAGCCCTGCTGCGCGTGGCGCGTGGGGAACTGCAGATCCCCGTCGAATACGAATTCGCCCTGTGCGAAGCGGACGAGGCCTGGAGCTTCATGATGCGCGGCGGCGTCTACGGCCGCGTGGTGATGCGGCCGTAGCGACGGAAGGGCTCAGACGCTGTCCGGATAGATCGGGCGAATGTCCACGGGCAGCGTTCCCATGGCCTTGATCACGCGCTCCGCATCGGGATCCAGCTTCGCCCAGCGATCCATGAAGGCGATCGTGCCGGCATAGTCGCCGCGCGCCTGCAGCATCAGCATGTCGTGCAGCAGATCGCGCAGGCCCGCTTCCATCTTCGCGTCGTCCACCGTGAAGCGCTGCGTCGCCGGGTCGTAGGTGAAGGCCCCCTTGGCGCGCAGATAGCCGTATTGCAGCGCCGCGCCCTTGCCATGCGCCTCCACCGCGCCGAAGCGCACCGCGCGGAACACGCCGACCATGTAGGTGGCGAAAAGCTGCGGCTTCTCCGCAACCGGAAGTTCGCCCTTCTGCATCATCAGCAGCAGGTCCCACACGCCGGCGACATCGGCCTTGGCTTCCTCGATCGCGGAGTTCTGCTCCTTCAGCGCCTTGTCCACCGTGGTCTTCTCGCCATTGACCACGATCGTTCCCGGCCCGAGGCTGTGGGACAGTTCGTGGAACAGCGTTTCCAGCTGCATGTACTTGCGATCGACCAGCCCGGCCTGCGCGGGCACCAGCACCAGCGCCCCCATCGGCTTCAGGATGAGGTCGAACTTGGCGCCCAGCACGTTGGAAAGGATCACCTTCTTCGCGCCCTTCGCCTCGCGCACGCGCTCGTCATTCGGCAGGTTGAAGGCGATGGTCTGCGGTCCCGGCACATTGTCGCCGCCGCCGCGCACCTGCTCGGCCACGGCGATCGGGCTGGCGAAGCCGCGCTGGAAGTTCTTGTATTCGTCGGGGATCGGCAGGTTCGCTTCCATGTCGCGCAGGAACGCCTTGTACTTGGCGAGCTTGGCCGATTCCTCGGGGTCCTTCAGCGTCACGAAGCTTTCGAAAGAAGCCTTCGCGCCCATCAGGCGGTCGGTATAGACCTCGTACGGTCCGATCGCCGGTTCGATCGGCGTGCCCTCGATATCCATCCACGCCAGTTCGCTTTCGAAGTAGTCGTCGGTGCGCAGGGCCTTGGCGCGCAGGCTGAGGAACTTCTTCAGGCTGGCGTTGCTGGTCCGCGCCGCCGCCTGGTCCAGCAGCTTGGCCGCCGGCTCCAGCCACTGCTTGTAGGCCTGCGAGTACGGCACCGCGACCAGCTTGTCGCCATCGCGGCGCACCACGGTATAGGCACTGGTGAGCGCTGCCTTCTGGTCCGGATGGGCCGTGAGATAGGCCTCGAACTCCTGCCGCGTCAGGTCTTCCGGATAGAAGCCCGCGCCTTCCGGCATCGGCTTGTCGCCCCAGAACGGGTGGAGATCGGCCAGTTCGTCCCAAGGGCCGAAATTGCGATCGAACATCTCCACCAGCAGGTCGCGATCCGCCCGGCGGTTCATCGAAATCGCCTGACGGACCTGCGGATTTTCGACATAGCGCTGGCGCAGGTAGATATCGCTGAACAGGTCCGAAACCTTGATCAGCATGTTGACGACGTCGCGCTCTTCCGGCGTCAGAAACTGCGTGTCGACCTTCATGTGCACGGTCGCCAGCTTCGCCTTCTGCGCGGCAAGATCGTAGGCAGGCGCGGCCGCCTGCGCCATGGCGGGAGCCGCCTGCAGGGCACTGGCGGCAAGCAGCAGCGGAACGAGGGCAAGACGGGTGGCGGATTTCAGGCCGGACATTGGGGGGAAGCCTTTCGGATCTGTTTTCACGCAGACCCTAGCCCGGCGGAAGCGAGGAGAAAAGCCGGACGCAGAGTTGCCTTCCCATGTGCACTTCCCATGCGCGCTTCCCATGCGCGCTTTCAAATCGGCACCGCCCCCCTCCTACAGCGGATCGAACTCCAGATGGAGGCTGGCCAGCGCCCGGAGGACATACGTAGGCTCGTACTGGAAGCGCCATTCTCCCTCCCGCCCGTGATGCGCAGGGGACAGGCGGATATTGCCCATCCGCGCCAGCAGCCGCTCTATGCTGGTGACCACTTCGCGCCGGGCGAGCGGTGCGCCGATGCAGGTATGGGCACCGCGACCGAAAGCGAGGTGTTCCTTGATCCTCGGCCGGTCCATGTCGAACGTGCAGGGATCGGGAAAGCGTGCCGGATCGCGGTTGGCCGCCATGTGCGACATCAGCACCGCCGTGCCCGCCTTGATCTCCATCCCGCCCAGCGTGGTGGTCTTCTGGCACATGCGGCCGCCGCTTTTCACCGAGCCGTCGAAACGCAGCACTTCCTCCACGAACGCGGCGATCCGTTCCGGCCGGTCGCGCAGTTCCTGCTGGATGTCGGGCCGCGTGGCGATGACCTTGAAGGCGTTGGCGAGCAGACGGTTGGTGGTGTCCTGCCCCGCCCCGAACAGGAAGGCGGCCAGGCTGGTCAGGTCCACCAGGGTCGGCTTGCGGCCATCGGGATAGCGCGCCTCCGCCAGTTCGGAGAGGATGTCCTGCGAAGCCAGCACCCCGCGCAATGGGCGCATCAGCGGGTGCAGCGCCAGACGGCGCTGGGCGATCAGCTTGAACAGGTCCTTGCCCACGCCGACCAGCGGGTTCTTCAGCATGTCCTCCTCGCTGGCGTCCATCGGCACGGGGATCGCGCCTTCCAACAGGGTGCGGAACTTCGCGCGCGTCTTTTCGGAAAGGCCCAGCAGATCGGAAATCACCAGCGCGCCGTAAGGGCCGCCGTATTGCAGCACGAGATCGACTTTCCCATCGCGATGGAACTCATCGATCAGGCCCTCGGCGGTGGCCAGCAGCTTGGGCTGAAGTTCCTTGAGCCGGCTCGGCGTGAACAGCCGCGCCAGGATCGAGCGCAAATCGGCATGGCGCGCGCCGCTTTCGGTCACCACCTGATCGGCAAAGGCGATCTGCTTGCGGTGCGCCTCCAGCGTGTCGGTAATGTCGTCGCCCTGCGGGGTGAACGGCAGTTCGGCCAGCGGCCCGGTGACGCCGTTGATCGAGGAGAAGTGCTCGGTATCCAGCATGACCTGCACCGTCTCGTCATAACCCGTCACCGCCACCGCATTGCGATAGGGTAGCCGCACAACCGGGCCCTGCGCGCGCAGGTAATCGAAATAGGCGTGGGGATCGTCCACCAGCGAGACGTCGGTGTACCAGTCTGCGGTTTCGTAAGGCGTGATGGGCTCAGGGGCAGGATTGGGCACTGGGTTGAGCACGGCGAAACATCTCCCGATTTATGATCCTATGTGTATCACATTAGGTAAGATGGTCAAACGCCCGTTGCTGTGATATCGCCCCGGCATGGCCAGCACCGCCCTCCTCATCCCGCAACGCAATCGCCGCCCAGGCGAAAGCGACCGGGCATGCGCGCGCGGCAGGTAGGGCCACCACCCTAACCAACCCTTTGTGCGACATGGCCCGGCCCCTTCGGCCGGCGCGCCATGGCCCGCGTGCTTGCCGTTGGAGCCGGGTCTCCAGACACAGGAAACCCAACGATGAAGACCGATACTCCCTTCGATGACGAGACGATCGAGCGCGTGGCCCACGGCGTTCTCGACACCACATGGCCCTATGCCGAATGGAGCCACGCGGCGCATTTCGCCGTCGCGCTCTGGCTGCTGCGCCATGCTGACGTGCTGGCCGAGCATGGCGGGATCGAGGCGGTGATCCGTCGCTACAACCGCGCCGTGGGCGTGCCGGAGAGCCCGACGCGCGGCTTCCACGCGACTATCACCGAGGCCTCTATGCGCGTGGCCGCGCTGGAACTGGCGCGCCACGGGCCGGATGCGCCACTGTCGCGCGTGCTGGGGGCGATCATGGATTCGCCGCTCGGGCGCTCTGCCTGGCTACTCACCCACTGGAGCGAGGCGCAGCTGATGAGCGTGGAGGCGCGCGCGGCGTGGATCGAGCCCGATCTGGCACCGCTTCCCGAACTTCACGCATCCGGTCTATGATGCTGACATGCCGATGATAGTTCCGCCCCTTGCCCCCGCCCTGCCCCCGGCGATCGACTTGTTCGGGATCGCCGTATTCGCGCTGTCCGGCGCGTTGACGGCGGTGCAGATGCGCCAAACCTTCGTCACCGCCGCTTTCTTCGCGCTGATGACCGGCGTGGGCGGCGGTACCTTGCGCGATCTGCTGATCGGCGCGCCGGTGTTCTGGGTGCGCGATCACTATGTTGCACCCGTTTGTCTGGCGGTGGCGCTGCTGGCGTGGTTCACCCCGGTCCGCTGGTGGCAAGGCCGCCTGCTGGAATGGGCGGACGCGCTGGGCCTGGCCGTCTACGCGGTGTTCGGCACCATCAAGGCGCTGGCCTGGGGCGTGCCCGCCGTGCCCGCGATCCTGATGGGCGTGGTGACCGGCTGCGTCGGCGGCATCATCCGCGACGTGCTGGCCGGGCAACCCTCGATCCTGATGCGGCCGGAGCTTTACGTGACTGCCGCCGCGCTGGCGGCCTCGCTGGCGGCGCTGGGCATCGCGCTGGGACTGTCTGCGGGGCTGAGCTGGGCGCTGGCCGCGGCGGCCGGCTTTGCGCTGCGCGGGGCGGCGATCCAATGGTCGCTCGGCCTGCCCGCCCATATCGGTCCGGAGGACGAGGCCTAAAGCGTTTTCCAATCAGGTGGATTCACCTGATGACTCGGAACACGCGGCAAACCAAAATCTTGGAGCAGTTGATCCGACGCAATCAGATCGGAAACTGCTCTAGACCCCGGGTATCCCATCGAAGTCGAGGCCGGCGATCTTGCCCTGCTGAACCGTGCAATTCAGGGTGCCGCGCAACGGGCCTTCCCCGCGACCGGCCGGGCCGCCGCCGGAAACGCTGACCCAGGACTCCAACGCGTAGCCTTGGTCCTTATGCTCGATCTGTTTGAGACCAACGATCTGAACGCCTTTGTACTCCGCGCCTTGCAGCGCCTTTTCGGCGGCGGCGGCACACATATGAGCGGCCTGACGGGAACTGACGCCGAAGGCATCGCGGCGGTTGTCCAGACGCGGATCGTTGGCGAAGCGATCTCCCTGTGCCAGCGCAGCGGCAGGCAACAGAGCGAGTATCAGGGCTATCAAAGGTCTCGCGGTCATCGATCGGGCTCCTCGGGGGGATCGGGCAACGATCATGGCGGAGGCGCTTGCAGTGAAGCGCGCCCCGCCATTTTCCGTGCTTTCACCCGTGAATTCAAGCCCGCACCGGGTCGGCGTACCGCTTACAGGCCCCGGATGCCCTTGAAATCGATGCCGTAGACGCGGCCGCGCCAATCGACCTTGCATTCGAACGTGCCCGAATCCCATCCGCGCATGTCGGCATTCCAACCGCGATAGTCACGGCCCCAGCCCTGGCCATAATCGGGATCGCCCCGGTGCCACGAGCGGCCCATGGCGTTCACGGCAATGCGGCCCTTGACCTTGTAGCCATAGTCCTTGCGGTCGACGCTGCGGATGTCCGTCACCCGCGCCCGGCCGCCGTAGCTGTAGCGATTGGCCGTCCGCTCCGCCGCCGCGCTGCACTGGCCCGCCGCATCGCGCGATCCGCCCCGGCCGTATCCCAGCGCCGCAGCGGGAACCGCCGAGAGCGCCAGCACGCCCACAGCCAGTATGCCCGCCATCCGGCCCGATGCTGTTGCGAAGATATTCATGACTTGCCTGTCCCACTTCCCGTTTCGGGCCCGATGCCCGGTGACGTGGTCGAGACTAAGTCCCTGGACTTGTGAGCATCCTGAACCGTAACGACAGCCACGGTTCAGGATTTTACCTCACTACCTGAACGATTACTCGGATGCCGGCTTCAGGCCCGTCCATTGCGCCATGAACGCCAGCACATCGGCGTTTTCCTCGATCAGCTTGTCGGTCGGCTTGCCCGAGCCGTGGCCTGCGCGCGTGTCGATGCGGATCAGGTGCGGCTTGTCCCCCAGCGATGCGTGCTGGAGCGCGGCGGCGTACTTGAACGAGTGGCCGGGCACCACGCGGTCGTCCGTATCCGCCGTTGTCACCAGGATCGCCGGATAGGCGGCGCCGTCGTGGATGTTGTGATACGGCGAATAGGCGCGCAGCACCTTGAAGTCCGCCTCGCGGTCCGGATAGCCGTAATCGTCCACCCAGTAGCGGCCGGCCGTGAACCGGTCGAACCGCAGCATGTCCATCACGCCCACTTGCGGCACGGCGGCAGCGAACAGGTCAGGCCGCTGGTTGGTCACGGCGCCGATCAGCAAGCCGCCGTTGGACCGGCCCTGGATGGCCAGCCCGTCCTTCGCGGCGATGCCCTGCTCCTTCAGGTACTCGCCCGCCGCAATGAAGTCGTCGAAGACGTTCTGCTTGTTGGCGCGGCGGCCCGCGTCATGCCATTCGCGCCCGTACTCGCCGCCACCGCGCAAGTTGGCCATGGCATAGGCGCCACCCGCCTGCACCCAGGCCATCGTCGTCGGCGAATAGCCCGGCGTCAGCGCGATATCGAAACCGCCATAGCCGTAGAGAAGCGTCGGCACCGGCTTGCCCGATGCCGCCACGTCCTTGCGGCGCACCAGGAACATCGGAATGCGCGTGCCGTCCTTCGAGGGATAGAAGCGCTGCTCCACCACGATATCGTCGGGCGAGAAGTCCATCTTCGGCTCGGCAAAGACCTCCGACTTGCCAGTCCGCATGTCGAGCCGGAAGATCGACGCAGGGCGATTGAAGCTGGAGAACGAATAGAACGTCTCCGGATCGCCCGGCTTGCCGTGGAAGCCCGATGCCGTGCCGATCCCGCTGAGCGCCAGCGACCGCGCGGTCTTGCCGTCCAGAGACAGGATCTCTGCATGGCTGGAGGCATCGCGCATGTAGTTGAGCACGAGGTTGCTGCCGATCACGCCCGCGCGTTCGAGGATATCCTCGCGCTGCGGCACCACTTCCGCGAAAGCCGGCGCCTTCTGCGCGAGATCGATGCTGACAAGACGGTAGCGCGGCGCGTTCTGGTTGGTAACGAACCAGAGCCGCTGGCCCGCCCCTTCGACAAGACTCCAATCGTCCTTGAAGCCGGTGACGATCGGTACCGCCTGCCAGCCCTTCGTCTTGCGCGCCGCAAGGTCGATCACGTGGATGTCGTTGCGCGCATCGGTGCCGATGGTCGAAGCGATGATCGCCAGGCGGCCATCCTGCGTTACCCGGGCGGTATGGCCGTACTCGGGATGGTCCGGCGTTGCGTAGACCAGTTCGTCCGCCGATTGCGGCGTGCCGATCCGGTGATAGTAGATGCCCTGGTTGTAGTTGCGGCTTTGGAAGGTTTCCCCCTCCTTCGGCGCCGGGAAGCGCGAATAGAGGAAGCCCTCTTCGCCGATCCACGACAGGCCGGAGAACTTCACCCAGCGCAGCTCGTCGCTCGTGACCTTGCCGGTGTCGACATCCAGCACGTGCAGAATGCGCCAGTCGCTGCCGCCATCCTGCACGCTGTAGAGCAGGTAGCGGCCCTTGTCCGAAGGCTCCCAGCTATCCAGCGCCGTGGCGCCGTCCTTGGCCCAGGCATTGGGATCGAGCAGCAGGCGCGGCGTGCCGGTCAGGCCATCGCGCACGAACAGCTGCGACTGGTTCTGCAGGCCCGAATTGCGTGTGTAGAAGTAGCGCTTGCCAGCCTTCTGCGGCAGGCCGAAGCGCTCGAAGTCGGTCAGCGTGCTGATGCGCTTCTGGAACCACGCGCGCTGTGGCAGCGACTTCAGGTAGGTTTCGGTGAAGGTGGACTGGCGCGAAACCCAATCGGCCACGTCCGCATCATGGCGCACGTCGGCTTCGAGCCAGCGATAGGGATCGGCGATCTTCTCGCCGAACAGCGTATCCACCACGTCGCCACGGCGCGTTTCGGGATAGGTGATCGGCTTGTCCTGTGCCGAAAGCGAAGTGGCCGCAAGAAGCGCCATGCCGAGAGCCCCGCCAAGAAGCCCGTTACGGCCGGCCAGACGCACCATGTTATTCTCCGAGAATGAAAAAAGGCGGCTGCGAGCCTAGCACTCGCAACCGCCCTTTCAATCTCGGCGACGCCTTTCCCGTGGGAAAGGCTGAGCTTTGATCCGGCTGACGCCGGATTGCAGCACCGGCCCTCTCCCCCACCCGACCACCCGACGATAGTACCCTATGGGTGGTCGGGTGGGGGAGAGGGCCGGTGCCACAAGGAAGATGCGCTTCAGCGCATCTTCCCAAAGCCACTTACGCTTCGGCGTATTCGTTTTCTTCGGTCAGGACCGGACCCGAGTCCTTGCCCTTTTCCGAAACGTCGCGGTCAACGAGTTCGATGATCGCGATCGGAGCGGCGTCCGAAGCGCGGATGCCAGCCTTGATGATGCGGGTGTAACCACCGCTGCGGCCTGCATAGCGCTCGGCGAGCACTTCGAAGAGCTTCTTTTCCTGAGCCTCGTCCATCAGGCGAGCGTGCGCCAGACGACGGTTCGAAAGGCCACCATGCTTTGCAAGCGTGATCAGCTTTTCGAGGTAGGGGCGCAGTTCCTTGGCCTTGGGCGTGGTGGTCTGGATCTGCTCGTGCTTGATGAGCGCGGCAGCCATGTTGCGCAGCAGGGCGGCGCGGTGGCCCGAGGTACGCTGCAGCTTGCGCTGGCCATGTTTGTGACGCATGTCTTCTTCTCCGTTCGTCAGACAGCCGTTCAAGGTACTGCCTGCCGGGCGATGTGGTGCGGCCACCGCCCAAAGCCGGTTCACTTGCGTGTGAAGCGCGCCCTCAACCCGAAAACGGCGGAAGAGTCAAGCGTAGAGCGGGTAACGCCGCACCCAGAAGCGCCAAAATGGGCGGGCCGAGCGTCAACAATCCGATGGCCGCAGCCGCCAGGGAGGCGATCAGGACCGCCCCGGCTGCCATATCCTTGACGCGGCCGATTGCAGGATCGAAGGCCGGCTCAACGTGATCGCACAGATTTTCGACCGCCGTGTTGAACGCCTCGGCCAACCAGACCATTGTGATCGCCACCACGAGCCAGCGCCAGTCGGCTATCCCAACGTGCAGGAACAGCCCTGCACCGATGACGCCCAGCGAAGCGGCCAGATGGATCCGCGCGTTGTGTTCGCGCTGCACCATCCGACGAAGTCCCCGCCAGGCATGGCCAAAGCTGGCCAAGCGTGCGCGCGGGCTAAACGGGATACCATTGGGCCGATCGTCCATACCGTCAGTTAGCCGCTGGGAGCGGCCGGCGAACAGTGATCTTTCCATGCACGCGCAGTGCATATCGCGTGCAGGTGGCAGCCAAAGAAAAAGGCCCCGCGGTTTCCCGCGGAGCCCTCTTCAATTCGGTACCGAAGGTGCCGATCAGCCGAGCAGTTCCTGCTCCAGCTTCTTGGCCATCTCTTCGATGTTCTCGGGCGGCCAGCCCGGGATGTCCATGCCGAGGCGCAGGCCCATCGACGAAAGGACTTCCTTGATCTCGTTGAGCGACTTGCGGCCGAAGTTCGGCGTGCGCAGCATCTCGGCTTCGGTCTTCTGGACCAGATCGCCGATATAGATGATGTTGTCGTTCTTGAGGCAGTTGGCCGAACGGACCGAGAGTTCCAACTCGTCCACCTTCTTGAGAAGGTAACGGTTGAGCTGGTTGGTGTCGCTCTCTTCCGAGGTCGTGGTGCCACCGGCAGCCATGCCGATCATCGGCGAGGCGCCAACCGGGGCGATGTCCTCGAAGTGGACGAACAGCGCCAGCTGGTCCTGGAGGATGCGCGCAGCATAGGCCACGGCGTCTTCCGGGGTGACGGTGCCGTCGGTCTCGACCGTGAGGCTCAGCTTGTCGTAGTCGAGTTCCTGACCGATACGGGCATTGTCGACCTTGTAGCTGACCTGACGGACCGGCGAGTAGAGCGAATCGACCGGGATCAGGCCGATCGGCGCGTCAACCGGACGGTTCGACACGGCGGGGACATAGCCCTTGCCGGTGTCGGCGGTGAGTTCCATGTTCAGGACCGCACCCTCGTCGAGGTGGCAGATCACGAGGTCCTTGTTCATGACCTCGATGTCGCCCGACACGGCGATGTCGCCGGCCTTCACCTCACCCGGGCCAGTGGCCGAGAGCTGGAGACGCTTCGGGCCTTCGCCCTGCATCTTGAGCGCGATCTGCTTGACGTTGAGGACGATGTCCGTGACGTCTTCGCGAACGCCAGCCAGCGACGAGAACTCGTGAAGGACGTTCTCGATCTTGATCGAGGTGATCGCGGCGCCCTGCAGCGAGGAGAGCAGCACGCGGCGCAGCGCGTTGCCGAGCGTCAGGCCGAAGCCACGCTCCAGCGGTTCGGCGATGAACGTCGCCTTCAGCTTGGGGTCGGGTCCCGGCTTGATCTCAAGGCTGTTCGGCTTCTTGAGTTCCTGCCAGTTCTTGATGTTGACAGTCATGGACTTCCCCTGGGAGTGATGGCGGTTACGCCCCGAAGCCTGGTGGAAAGGCTTGGGACGTTCCGAAGACGGACGGCGACCGGTTCGCCGTCCGTATTAGCTCGATCAGACGCGACGGCGCTTAGACGGACGAACACCGTTGTGCGGGATCGGCGTCACGTCGCGGATCGAGGTAATGGTGAAGCCGACAGCCTGGAGGGCGCGCAGGGCGCTCTCACGGCCCGAACCGGGGCCCTTGACCTCGACTTCGAGGGTGCGCACGCCGTGTTCGGCGGCCTTCTTGCCAGCGTCGTCAGCGGCGACCTGCGCGGCGTAGGGAGTCGACTTGCGGCTGCCCTTGAAGCCCATCATGCCGGCCGAGGACCACGAAATCGCGTTGCCCTGGGCGTCGGTGATGGTCACCATGGTGTTGTTGAAGCTAGCATTCACATGCGCGATGCCGCTGGTGATGTTCTTGCGTTCGCGGCGCTTAATGCGCTGGGGTTCGCGTGCCATGTCCGTATATCCTGTAGATTAGTCGCTGCGGGAAAGAAGCCGAAAGGCGACTTACTTCTTCTTGCCGGCGATCGGCTTGGCCTTGCCCTTACGGGTGCGCGCATTGGTGTGCGTGCGCTGGCCGCGGACCGGAAGACCCTTGCGGTGACGCAGGCCACGGTAGCAGGCGAGGTCCATCAGACGCTTGATGTTCATCGCGGTTTCGCGACGAAGGTCACCTTCGACGGTGTGTTCAGCGTCGATGGTTTCGCGAATCTGCAGGACTTCGGCGTCCGACAGGTCCTGAATGCGACGGCTGTGGTCGATGCCCAGCTTGTCGGCGATTTCCAGGGCCTTGGTACGACCGATGCCATGGATATAGGTGAGCGCGATGATAACGCGCTTGTTGGTGGGGAGGTTTACCCCGGCAATACGAGCCACTTAATTCTCCATGCTCCACAGGAATGCCCCTACAGGCTTTCCCATCTCAACGCTCAAACACCTAAAACTGCTGAAATGGCAAAAGGTCCGGAGCACAGCAAGCATGTTGCCTGTACCATCCGGACTTGCCGCAAGTGTCAAGTGAACGGCGCGCTTAGAACGATTCGCAAGGCATGTCAACGCCTGCGAAGCCGCATTCAAGCGCTCGGGCGACTTGGCCCGGACTGCGACCCGATGTGCGCGGCCTGCCGCGCTCCATGGCCGACGGGTCCGCCGCCGCTTTCGCGCGGTCATTCCGGAGCCCGTAATGTGCGGACTGTAACCCATCGGCGCCACCCAGTCAAAGAAACCGCTGCAAGGGCAAGCACCTGCCTTGCAAGCGAGCATGCGAAAGCCCGCTCAACGGCCGATGATCCTTGCCTTCGAATCCGATTCGGGCGCCGGCGGCCCGGCCCCTTCGGACGTCTCCGCAGCGGGCTGCCCCGCCGCCTGAGAAGGCAGCAGATCGAGCGTCCCCGGCTTGAATGCGGCCGCGAAACTGCCGCCCAGCTTTTCGACGAGACGATCCACCTGTCCGCCCAGCACCCCGTCGAACATCGGCGCCAGCTTCGCCGCGTCCCCCCGGAAATACCCGCCTACGACATATTCGACCAAAATCTGCGTGCCGGTCTCGTCCGGCTTGAACTGGAACGTCAGCGTGGCAACCGCCGCATCGGCCTGCAAGGGCCCCAGCGCGCCGGACATCCTGAGCGCCCTGCCCTTTTCGGCGTAGATCACGCGCATGTGCTCGACGCCGCCGCGCGGCGCAGCCTTTGGCGTGTCCTTGCTGGGCAGCACTTCGCAAAAACATCCACCCGGACGCACATCGAGCGAGAGATTCGCCGCGTCGTGCGAATAAGTGTGCTCGGCGTCCCACCATTGCGCCGGCTTGACCAGCACCGCCCAGGCCTCATCCGGGCCGACCGGGACATGCGCGACATAGCGCATGACCATGCCTCGTTCGCTGGCCTCCTGCACGCGCGCGACAGCCGGCGTGGCGACCACCGGCGCAAACCCCACCAGCATCAGAACGGCAAACGCAGTCGCCTTCATGTCCATCAATCCCCCGCAGTCACCGCCCGCCTGCCCCGGCTACGCGGTTGTTGAGCCCATATGCGAAAAGGGCCCGCGGTATGCCGCGAGCCCTTCGATGCTTCAGGACTTGAGCACCGCCTCGATGGCGGCAGTCACATCGTCCATGTCGGCCATTCCGTCGACCTTGGAGACGATCCCGCGCTCTTCGTAGATCGGCAGGATCGGCGCCGTCTTGGCGCGATACTCGGCCATGCGCGTGCGCACGGTCTCGGCATTGTCGTCCGGCCGGCGCTTGAACTCGGTGCCACCGCACTTGTCGCAAACGCCCGGCACCTTGGGCTGTTCGAACTTGTCGTGATAGCCCTTGCCGCAAGTGGCACAGGTGAAGCGGCCGGTGATGCGCTCCACCAGCGCATCCTCGTTCACTTCCAGTTCGATCACATGGTCGAGCTTGCGGCCGCGCGCGGCCAGGATCTCGTCCAGCGATTCGGCCTGCGCGGCAGTGCGCGGATAGCCGTCGAAGATGGCACCGGTGCCGGCGCCCATCGCGTCCAGCTCGTCCCCGATCAGGGCCGAGACGATCGCGTCGGATACCAGTTCGCCACGATCCATCACGGCCTTGGCTTCAAGCCCGGTCGGCGTCCCGGCCTTGACCGCGGCGCGGAGCATGTCGCCGGTCGAGAGCTGACGCATGCCATGCTTCTCGACCAGACGCTGTGCCTGGGTGCCCTTGCCCGCCCCCGGCGGGCCCAACAGGATGATATTCACGCCTTACCCCTCAATTATCCCTGAGCTTGCGCCCCTCAGCGCATGCGCCCCTTCAGCTTGGCCTTCTTGATCAGGTCGCCATACTGGTGCGCCAGCAGGTGCGACTGAATCTGGGTGATGGTATCCACCGTCACGTTGACGACGATCAGCAGGCTGGTGCCGCCCATGAACAGCAGCGGCAGACCGGTCATCGAGAGGAAGTACTCGGGAACGGTGCAGACCACGGTCAGGTACAGGGCGCCGATCACGGTCACGCGCGTCAGCACGTAATCGAGATAGTTGGCGGTGTTCTTGCCCGGACGGATGCCGGGAATGAAACCACCGTTCTTCTTCAGGTTGTCCGCAGTTTCTTCGGGATTGAAGACGACGGCGGTGTAGAAGAACGAGAAGAAGATGATGCCGGCCGCGTAGAGCGCCATGTACAGCGGCTTACCGTGGCCGAGGTACTGGTTGAGCGTGACGACGATCTTGCCGCCCATCGAATCCGGGTTCAGCGACTTGCCGGCGAACTGGGTGATGGTCAGCGGCAGCAGCAGCAGCGAGCTGGCGAAGATCGGCGGGATGACGCCGGCCGTGTTCAGCTTGAGCGGCAGGTGGCTGCGATCGGCCTGCATCATGCCGCGCTGGGTGGCGCGCTTGGGATACTGGATCAGCAGGCGGCGCGTGGCGCGTTCGAAGAAGCAGATGCCCAGGATCATGAGCACGACCAGACCGATCAGCGAGATGATCAGGATCGAACCGGTGTCGCCGGCGCTGTAGGCCTGGCCCACATTGCTGGCGAAAGTCGGCATCTGGGCGACGATGCCCGCCATGATGATCAGCGACACGCCGTTGCCGATGCCGCGCGAGGTGATCTGTTCGCCCAGCCACAGCAGGAACATGGTGCCGCCGACCAGCGAGATGACCGCGCCGATGCGGAACAGGTAGCCGGGGTCGACCACTGCCGCGAGGCCAGACGAAGCGCCATACGCTTCAAGGCTGACGGCAAGGAACCAGCCCTGGATCGCGCAAAGCAGGACCGCGCCGTAACGCGTGTACTGGTTCAGCTTCTTGCGGCCTGCTTCGCCTTCCTTCTTCAGCGCCATCAGCGCCGGGTGCAGCGCCGCAGCGAGCTGGACCACGATCGAGGCGGTGATGTAGGGCATCACGCCAAGCGCGATCAGGCTCATGCGCGAAAGCGAACCGCCCGAGAAGGTGTTAAACAGGTCGAGGATGCCGCCCTGCGTCTTGTCGTAGAGCTTGGCGAGAATCACCGGGTTCACGCCCGGGAGCGGCACGAAGCTGAGAAAGCGGAAGACGATCAGCGCACCGACCGTGAACCAGATACGGTTCTTCAGTTCGGTGGCCTTCGAGAAATTGGCCAGGTTCAGCGAGCTGGCAACGTTGTCGGCGCGAGAAGCCATGACGATTGGTAATGCCTCGAATAGTCGGTTCGCACTTGCCTTAGCGACTGAGCGCAGGCTTGTCGAACCCCGGTTCTGGTCCGCTCATATAGACATTCGCGCAGGGTCTGAAAGACCCGTCCCTGTCATTGTTCCCATATCGCCTTCATAATGCGACCCCGGGAACAAAGAGAGGGCGAAGCGCATGGCGCCCGCCCTCTCCTATGAGCTTATCGCGGATGCGATGCCAACGGGCCTCAGGCCTCGGCGGCTTCCTTGGCAGGAACGATCACCGAACCGCCGGCCTTCTCAACCGCGGCAACGGCGCCCTTCGAGGCACCGGCAACGTTGAAGGTGACCTTGGCGGTCAGTTCGCCCTTGGCGAGGAGACGCACGCCGTCCTTGCCGCCACGAGCCAGACCGGCGCCCTTGAGGGCGGCGTGGTCGACAGTGTTGGCAACGTCCAGCTTGCCGGCGTCGATCGCCTTCTGGATCATGCCCAGGTTCACTTCAGCGAAGTCCTTGGCGAACTTCTTGTTGCTGAAGCCGCGCTTCGGAAGGCGCATGTGGAGCGGCATCTGGCCGCCCTCGAAGCCGTTGATCGAAACGCCCGAGCGTGCCTTGGCACCCTTCTGGCCGCGGCCAGCGGTCTTGCCCTTGCCCGAGCCGATACCACGGCCCACGCGGATGCGGCGGTGACGGGCGCCGGCGTTGTCGCGGATGTCATTCAGTTTCATAATCTGCACTCGCTTTCGCTTTAAGTCGCGCTTGAAGGAAGGCGCGCCCTTAAGGGAAAGGTGCCCGGCTGTCACCCCCTAATGCGGCGTCTGCGCCAAATCCCGCGCGATTCCGGGCTTTTTCGGCAGTGCAGACCCGATTCGCGGGCCGTCAGGTGCCCCGCAGGCGGATCATCACCTTGCCTTCGCCGCCAAGCGGGCGCCCTTCCGAATCGCGGCCGGGCTGCCATTCCAGCACGTCGCGGCCCAACTTGCAGATATCCGCATCGAATTCGGGCGAGATCGTCTTGGGCGCGAACTCGCACGACGTCATCTTGCCGTGGGCGTCGACCTTGAAGGTCAGCGCGTGGCGGGTCATCTCGTCCTTGTGGAAGATGGTGCCGTAGCGTTCGCCCAGCTTGCCCAGTTCGCTGTTGAAGTCCGCCTTGCTGCCATCCGCCAGCTTCGGTTCCTCAGCCAGTGCGGCGTAATCGTCTTCGGAAACCATCGGCTTCATGCGCTGGACCATGCCGACCCATCCGGAGGCACGGGCGATCTGCATCGGCGAATCGCGATCGACCAGTGCCTGGCACTGCGCGCCCGACGGACTTGCATGGCGGGAGAGCAGGAAGCGCACCGCCTCGTCCCGGTGATAGGCCATGGCCCAGGCCAGCGGCGTCATTCCGAAGAGATCGGGGGCATCGATCATGCCCACCGGAGTAGGCCGGTCGGTCGGCCCGTTCGTGGGCTTGTCGCTCGCCTTTGCGCCCGGCTTGTCCGAAGCGGCAGCCTCGGCCTTCTTCAACTCGCGCGCTTCCGCATCGAGCATCCGGCGCATAGCCGCGACATTGCCGCGCCGCGCGGCGTCGGCCAGCGTCGCGCCGGTCTGCAGCGGACCAAGGTCCGGGAACCCGTAGGCGCGCGTCGGCGCCTCACTGACGGCGCGGACCACCGCACCGCGGGCGGAGCCCACATCCTTGCCCGCCGCATCGGCTTCCTGCGCCGCAAGCGGGCGGCAGACGTCGCGATAGGGATAGGCGGGATCGGCGATCAGCGTCTGGTTGAAGGCGCGCGCGAAGGCGACGAGCTTGTCCTCGCTTCCCCCTTCGGCCGCGCCGCTGGCGGTATCGGACGGTTCGGGAGACGGTTCGCCATCCTCGCCGTAATAAGTGACGACGCGCGCCATGCGCGGGTTCAGCCCGCCGCGAAGGGCGCAGATCGCCCCGAATTCGCGCGTGTCGATGCCTTCGACGGTGACTGCCGCAACCAGGCGGAAATCGCCGGCGGCGGCCGCCTTCTGCGCTTCCTCGATCGGATCGGCCCGGCCCGAGGCCAGCGCGGCCTTCAGTGCACGATCGGCATTGCGATTGCGCGCCAGCACCGCAGGATCCGCCAGCGGATCGGCGCAAGGCGGCTCTGCGGCGGGGCTTTCCTCGACGTACGTCTCATCGTCGCCGGAGGTGCCGCCACCGCAGCCGGAAACGGCGAGTGAAGCGAGAATCAGCGATGAGGCCGCGATTGTCCTGCGAAGCAAGGTATCCCCCAGGGAAGTGCAAGATGCCGGAATTGGGGGCCGCTTAGCACAGGATTCGGGCCCGGGTGGAGATGAACTTGCACCAACGCACAGCTTTTCGCGTCTCATTGAACAGAATCAATGGGCTCGATTGCAGTCCGCCCAGACATCGATGGTCTCTTCGTGCAGCCATTCAGGTGTGAGGACGCGGGAAACCAGGTGGCAATTGCGCAAGGCATAGGCCCGGACCGGAACCATGGTTTCCCAATTGACCGGCCCCTGCCTTGGCTTGCTGGCCAGCACCAGGGTCGAGGGACGCTCGGCCAGCACGCGGCGCACTTCGCCAAGGGTGGAGAGGTAACTCACGTCCTTCTCGATACCCTGGGCAAGATGGGGCGGAAAGACCAGCGGCGTGACGAAGTGGTGCCCGGTCATCGCGTAGAGCTGGAAAGGTCCGTCATAGACGAACAGCGGTCCGCCATCGTCATGACTGCGTACGGCCTGCTCAAGCTCCGCCAGTGCAGCGCGCGAGCGGCGGGCATGCTCGAAATCAAGAACCTGGGTATCGCGGAAGGCCAGCAGCGCCATGACCGCAAGCGCAACCGGCCCGGTCCAACGGCCAGCAAAGAAGCCGGCGCTAGCGATGCATAGCGGGATGAGCATCGGCAACGCGTAGTGCGGATAGAAGTTCGGCACCGACAGCAGGCCCAGACCTGCCGCAGCCAGCCATCCGACCAGGAAGCCGCGCTCTTCCCGCTGCATTTTCGGCAGGCCGAGCACCAGCAGCATCGCGAAAGGCGCCAGCATCACGAACATGAGCAAGGCGCGGATCGCCGACGTGGCGGGGTCGATCGTCTTGCGCAGATTCGCGCCGACCATCGCCTGCCACCAGATCGGGCCATCGCCTGCAAATGCGTAACCGAGCGCGATGCCCAACGTCGGTGCCGCGCCCAGCAGCATCCATCCGGCGATCGTCAGCAACTTGCGCCGCTTCGCGAGCGGAGAGTGCCAGAGCGCGTAAGCGGCGTAGCTGCCCAACCACGCGCATTCGAACAGGCTGGTTTGCTTGATCGTGATCGCGCAGCCGCCCAGCGCCATGGCCGCCCAGGGACGCCACGTCACCTTGCCCTCGCCAAGCTCATGCACGGTCTGAAGAACAAGCAGAGCGGCCGTCGCGACGAAAAGATTGTACCAGACCGGCGCCTGGCCGAAGAAGCCTTGCGCCTGTTCCAGCCAGAGCAGGTACGCGAGGCCGGCGAATAGTGCGCCCTGCCCTGCGTTCCAGCGGCTCGCGATTCGGCTGATGACCCAGGCGGTCGCCGCCGCGAACACGGTCGACGCCAGCTGATAGGCGATCGGCTGATCCGAAATCGCGGTGATCAGGTAGTAGAGGAAGAACAGGCCCCAGGGTTTACGGTCCCAGACGTCCACATAAGGAACCGCGCCGTGATGCATGGCCAGGCCGACGGTCTGATAGAAGACCTCGTCGCCGTGGACATTGGGATCACCGTAAGTGCTGGCCCGCAGCGCGATCGCCACACAGAGGAACAGCAACGCGGATGCCAGCGAGCCGGAGCCCAAGGCCCTCGCTGCCCGCGCCAGGACGCCGCCCATCCCGCCGGATCCGGCAAGCCCGCCCAATTCGCTACGCTGAAATGCCCCGGCCTGTTCCACACGTCCCCCCTATCGGCCCCGGCATAGGGCAGACATGGTTAACGAAGGCTCTCCCACGTACGCGAAGGGCAAAGAAAAAGGCCCCGGCGTTTCCACCGGAGCCCTTTCGTGTTCCTGACCCGAACCGTTACAGCTCGGGATCGGACGGTCGATCAGTCGATCACCGCAACCATGTGCGGCAGCTTGGCGATCGCACCGCGGACTTCCGCGGTGTCTTCCAGCTCGACGACCTTGTTCATCTTGCCGAGGCCCAGACCGATCAGGATCTTCTTCTGGTTCTCGGGGCGACGGATCGGCGAACCGATCTGCTTGATCTTGATCTTCGCCATGACTGATTACTCCGCGATGGCTTCGGCAGCGGCTTCCGCCTCTGCCTCGCTGGCGCCGCCACGACCCAGAAGGTCGGCGACCTTCTTGCCACGACGCTGGGCAACCGACTTCGGCGAAGTCTGGTTGGTCAGCGCGTCGAAGGTGGCGCGGATCATGTTGTACGGGTTCGAGGTGCCGACCGACTTGGTCACGACGTCATGGACGCCGAGGCTTTCGAACACGGCGCGCATCGGACCACCGGCGATGATACCGGTACCGGCGGGAGCCGTACGCACGTTCACCTTGCCGGCGCCGAAGTGGCCCTTGCCGTCATGGTGCAGGGTGCGACCGTCCTTGAGCGGCACGCGGACCATCTTCTTCTTTGCAGAAGCAGTGGCCTTCGTGATCGCTTCAGGCACTTCGCGAGCCTTGGCGTGGCCGAAGCCTACGCGGCCCTTGCCGTCGCCAACGACGACGAGAGCTGCGAAACCAAAGCGCTTACCGCCCTTAACGGTCTTCGAAACGCGGTTGATGTGGACGAGCTTCTCGATGAGCTCCTCGCCCTGTTCTTCCTCGTTGTTGCCACGGCCGCCACGGCGATCGTCGCGACGGCCACGGCCGCCACGCTCGCCGCGTTCGCCACGGCCACGACCACGACCACGACCTTCGCGGACTTCCTGGCCTTCAGCGGCCGGAGCCTCGGTCTGGATTTCGGTGTTTGCGTCAGCCATGATCAGAACTCCAGCCCGCCTTCACGGGCGGCTTCGGCCAGCGCCTTGACGCGGCCATGGAAGAGGAAACCGCCACGGTCGAACACCACCGAGGTAACGCCCGCCTTCTTGGCGGCCTCGGCGAGTTCCTTGCCAACGCGGGTCGCGGCATCCTTGTCGGTGCCCTTGCCGCCAAGGGTATTGGCGGCGGCCAGCGTACGGCCCTGCGCATCGTCGATGATCTGCGCATAGATGTGACGGCCGGTGCGGTGCACCGACAGGCGAGGACGGCCGCCCGAACGGGCCTTCAGGGCCGTGCGGACGCGCCGGGCGCGGCGCGCAAAAAGGGAAAGCTTGGCCATTACTTCTTCTTCCCTTCCTTGCGGAAGATGAACTCGCCACGGTACTTGATACCCTTGCCCTTGTAGGGTTCGGGCTTGCGCCAGCGGCGAATTTCGGCCGCAAGCTGGCCGACCTTCTGCTTGTCAATACCAGAGATCTCGACCGTGGTGTTATCCGGGGTCTTGACCTCGATGCCTTCCGGCACCGCGATGTCCACGTCGTGCGAGTAACCGAGCTGCAGCTTCAGGTTCTTGCCCTGAGCCGCGGCGCGGTAGCCGACGCCCTTGATCTCGAGGACCTTGGAGAAGCCGTTGGTAACGCCTTCAACGAGGTTCGAAACGAGGGTGCGCTGCATGCCCCAGTGGCTGCGGGCAGCCTTCGACTGGTTGGCAGGCTGAACGGCGATCGAACCTTCTTCGACCGAGTAGGTCACGAGGTCCGACAGACCCATGGTGAGGGTGCCCTTGGGGCCCTTCACGCTGAGCGTGCCGTTGTCGATGGCGGCAGTGACCCCGCCAGGGATCACAACCGGCTTTTTGCCGATGCGGCTCATTAGAACACCTCCGCCAGCACTTCGCCACCGACGTTGGCAGCGCGCGCTTCGGCATCCGAAAGCACGCCACGCGGCGTCGAGACGATGGTGATGCCGAGACCGTTGCGCACAACCGGGAGTTCCTTCGAACCCGAGTAGACGCGGCGGCCAGGCTTGGAGACGCGGGCGATGTGCTTGATAGCGGCTTCGCCCTCGAAATACTTCAGCTCGATGCGCAGCTGCGGGTGGGCACCAGTGGTGTCATCGCTGAAACCACGGATATAGCCCTCACGCTGGAGAACTTCGAGCACGCGCGCACGCAGCTTGCTGGCGGGGGAAAGGACGGAGTCCTTCTTCGCCTGCTGGCCGTTGCGGATGCGGGTGAGCATATCACCCAGGGGATCGGTCAATGCCATTGCTTCTAACCCTTACCAGCTCGACTTGGTCACGCCGGGGATCATGCCCTTGTTGGCAAGATCACGCAGCTCGACGCGGCACAGGCCGAACTTGCGGTAATAACCGCGCGGACGGCCGGTCGTGGCGCAGCGGTTGCGAACCCGGGTCGGGTTGCCGTTGCGCGGGATCTCGGCCAGCTTCAGGCGAGCAATGAGACGCTCGGTTTCATCGAGCGATTCATCAGCAGCGACCGCCTTGAGGCGCTCGTACTTGCCTGCATACTTCTTAACGAGCTTCTTGCGACGCTCGTTCTTGTTCACGGAACTCAGTTTCGCCATGGACTTAAGCTCTCTCTATCAGCGGCTCACGCCGCTTCCTTCTGTTCCGAAGCCGCTTCGGCCGGGAACGGGAAACCGAAAAGACGCAGCAGTTCGCGTGCTTCTTCGTCGGTCTTCGCGGTGGTGGTGACGATGATGTCCATACCACGCACCTTCTCGATCTTGTCGTAGCTGATCTCTGGGAAGATGATCTGCTCCTTAAGACCCATCGCGTAGTTACCACGGCCGTCGAACGACTTGGGGTTCAGGCCACGGAAGTCGCGAATGCGGGGCATCGCGATCGTGATGAGGCGATCGAGGAATTCGTACATACGCTCGCGACGCAGGGTCACCTTGCAGCCGATCGGCATGCCTTCGCGCAGCTTGAACTGTGCGATCGACTTGCGGGCCTTGGTGATCACCGGCTTCTGACCAGCGATGGCTTCCATTTCGACAGCGGCGGTCTGGACCTTCTTCTTGTCCTGGCTCGCCTCGCCCACGCCCATGTTGAGCGTGATCTTTTCGATCTTGGGCACTTCCATCGCGTTCTTGTAACCGAACTTTTCGGTCATCGCCTTGACGATCGCGTCGTCATAGCGGGTGCGCATGCGCGGAGTGTAATCAGCCATCGATGGTCTCCCCGGACTTCACGGCCACGCGGACCTTCTTGCCGTCCTTGACTTCGAAGCGAACGCGGGTCGGCTTGCCGTCCTTGTCGGCAACGGCAACCTTGCTGATCGCCATCGGAGCCGGAGTGCGCTCGATGCCGCCCTGCGGGTTCTGCTGGGTCGGCTTGCGGTGCTTGGTAGCGACGTTCACGCCCTCAACCACGACCTTGGCGTCCTTCGGGAGAACCTGAAGCACGGTGCCGGTGCGGCCCTTGTCCTTGCCGGACAGGACGACGACGGAGTCACCCTTCTTGATCTTCGCGGCAGCCATTACAGCACCTCCGGAGCAAGCGAGATGATCTTCATGAAGCCCTTGCCGCGAAGCTCGCGCACGACGGGGCCAAAGATACGAGTGCCGATCGGCTCCTCGTTCTTGTTGATCAGCACGGCGGCATTGCCGTCGAAGCGGATCACGCTGCCGTCTGCACGACGCACGTCCTTGCGGGTACGCACGATCACCGCACGGTGAACGTCGCCCTTCTTGACGCGAGCGCGGGGCTGCGCCTCCTTAATCGACACCACGATGATGTCGCCGACGCCTGCGAAACGACGCTTCGAGCCACCCAGCACCTTGATGCACTGGACGCGCTTCGCGCCGCTGTTGTCCGCGACGTCGAGATTGGATTGCATCTGGATCATCGATCCGAGTCCTTCTCAACTGGCTTGCCGGAACCAGTCCGGCAGTTCCTAAAAAGACAGGCCCACGAGGGGCCCGAGTCGCCCCGACGGGCGAAGTGCGGCCCTTTGCCGCATTCACCCGCCTAGGTCAACACTCTTGTCCGGCCCTGAGGCCGAGGCTGAAGTGGTCCGGAAATGTCCCGAGGAACATTTCCGTTCCAAATCTTACACCTCGGCTTCGAGCGCCGTACCCTTGCTCGCCTGAAGACGGTCAAGAACCTTCCAGGTCTTGGTCTTCGAGAAGGGCTTCGTCTCCTCGATCCGGACGCGTTCGCCGGTCTTGAAGGCGTTGTCTTCGTCGTGAGCGTGGTACTTCTTCGAGCGACGGATGATCTTCCCGTAAAGGGGGTGCTTCACCTTGCGCTCGACCAGTACGGTCACGGTCTTGTCGGTCTTGTCGGAAACGACGGTCCCGATCAGAATACGCTTGGGCATCGTGTTTCCTCCTTAGGCCTGCGCCGAACGCTCGGCCTGGAGCGTCTTGATGCGGGCGATGTCACGACGCACCTGCTTGATGCGCGCGGGCGCCTCAAGCTGGCTGGTCGCGGCCTGGAACCGCAGGTTGAACTGCTCGCGCTTCAGCTCGACGAGATCAGCGAGGAGCTGGTCGTCGGTCTTGGCGCGAAGGTCTTCGATCTTGTTAGCCATGATACGACTTCCTTACTCGCCGCCAAGGTGCGAGGTGTCGCCGAGGCGAGCCACAACCTTGGTCTTGATCGGCAGCTTCATCGCAGCGCGGCTGAAAGCCTCGGCTGCGAGGGGGCCAGCGACGCCGTCCAGTTCGAACAGGATGCGACCCGGCTTGACGCGGGCGGCCCAGTATTCGACCGAACCCTTGCCCTTACCCTGACGGACTTCAGCAGGCTTCTTCGAAACCGGCACGTCGGGGAAAACGCGGATCCAGAGACGGCCCTGGCGCTTGATGTGACGCGTGATCGCGCGGCGAGCCGCTTCGATCTGGCGGGCGGTGATCCGCTCGGGCTCGAGGGCCTTGAGGCCGTACGAACCGAAGTTCAGGTCGGTGCCACCCTTGGCTTCGCCCTTGATCCGGCCCTTGAAGGCCTTGCGGAACTTGGTCTTCTTTGGTTGCAGCATGGTGCTTACTCTATCCTAAGCCTCAACGCGCGGGACGAACGCCGGAGGTCTGAGCCTCCAGCATCAGGCGGTCCTGCGCCGTCGGGTCGTGGCCCAGGATCTCACCCTTGAAGATCCAGACCTTGATGCCGATGATACCGTAGGCGGTCAGCGCCTCGGCTTCGGCATAGTCGATGTTCGCACGCAGGGTGTGAAGCGGCACGCGACCTTCGCGATACTGCTCGACGCGGGCGATTTCAGCGCCGCCGAGACGGCCACCGCACATGATCTTGACGCCTTCGGCGCCCAGACGCATCGCGGACTGCATCGCACGCTTCATCGCACGGCGGAACGCCACACGACGGATCAGCTGATCGGCGATGCCCTGAGCGACGAGCTTCGCATCGATTTCCGGCTTGCGGATTTCGACGATGTTCAGCTTCACTTCGCTGCCCGTCATCGAAGCCAGCTCCTTGCGGAGCTTTTCGATGTCGGCGCCCTTCTTGCCGATGATGACACCCGGACGAGCCGCGTAGATCGAGATGCGGCACAGCTTGGCCGGACGCTCGATCACCACCTTCGAGATAGCGGCCTGGGGCAGCTTCGTGACGATGAACTTGCGGATCTTGAGGTCTTCCTCAAGCAGCTTGCCGTAGTCCCGGCCTTCCGCGAACCAGCGGCTGTCCCAGGTACGGTTGATCTGCAGACGCAGACCGATCGGATTGCTCTTATGACCCATGGATCAGGCCTCCTCGACTTCGCGAACGACGATCCGCAGGCGCGAAAACGGCTTGAGGATGCGGGTGGACTTGCCGCGACCACGAGCGTGGAAACGCTTCATGGTGATCGACTTGCCGACCGACGCCTCGGCGACGACGAGAGCGTCGACGTCGAGGTTGTGGTTGTTCTCAGCGTTGGCAATGGCCGACGCAAGAATTTTGCGTGCGTCCTGAGCCATGGCCTTCTTCGAGAAAGCGAGAATGTTCATCGCGTCCTCGACCTTGCGGCCACGGATAAGCGCGGCGACCAGGTTGAGCTTCTGGGCCGAACCACGAATGGTGGTGCCGACAGCCAGAGCTTCCTTTTCGCCTACGCGGCGGGGTGCTGCCTGCTTGCTCACTTGCGCTTACCCTTCTTGTCGGCAGCGTGACCCGGGAACGTGCGCGTGGGCGCGAATTCGCCGAGCTTGTGGCCGACCATGTCCTCGTTGACCGCAACGGGGATGAACTTGTGCCCGTTGTAGACCTGGAAGGTCAGACCAACGAACTGCGGAAGGATGGTGGAGCGACGCGACCAGGTCTTGATCGGACCAGCGCGGGTGCCGGCATCCTGCGCGACCTCGGCCTTCTTGAGAAGGTACAGGTCGACGAAGGGGCCTTTCCAGACGGAACGTGCCATCGTGTCTTACCTCTTCTTCTTGGCGTGGCGCGAACGGATGATCATCTTGTCCGTCTGCTTGTTGTTGCGAGTGCGAGCGCCCTTGGTCGGCTTGCCCCACGGAGTGACCGGATGACGGCCGCCCGAGGTACGGCCTTCACCACCGCCGTGCGGGTGATCGACCGGGTTCTTGGCAACACCACGGGTAAGCGGGCGACGGCCCAGCCAGCGACCGCGACCGGCCTTGGCAAGCGTCTGGTTGGCGTTGTCGGGGTTCGACACGGCGCCAACGGTGCCCATGCAGTCGCCACGCAGGTAGCGCTGCTCGCCCGAGTTGAGGCGAACGATGACCATGCCGCGGTCACGACCGACGACCTGAACGTAAGTACCGGCCGAACGTGCGATCTGACCGCCCTTGCCGGGCTTCATCTCGACGTTGTGGCAGATCGTGCCAACCGGCATCTGCGACAGAAGCATGGCGTTGCCGGGCTTCACGTCGGTCTTCTCACCGGCGATCACGACGTCGCCAATGGCGAGGCGCTGCGGCGCGATGATGTAGGCCAGTTCACCGTCGGTGTACTTCACGAGCGCGATGAAAGCGGTGCGGTTGGGATCGTATTCGATACGCTCCACAACAGCTTCCATGTCCCACTTACGACGCTTGAAGTCGATGAAGCGGTACTTCTGCTTGTGACCACCGGCGATGCCACGCGAGGTGACATGACCCTTGTTGTTACGACCGCCGGTCTTGCTCTTGCCTTCGGTCAGCGCCTTGACGGGCTTACCCTTCCAGAGCGACGACTTGTCGACGAGGACCAGGCCGCGGCGTGCGGGGCTGGTCGGGTTGTAAGTCTTAAGTGCCATCGGAAATTAACCCCGCGCGCCTTCGGTGATGTCGATCGACTGGCCTTCGGCCAGCGTGACAATCGCCTTCTTCACGTCGCTGCGGCGGTAAGCCTTACCGCGCCAGCGCTTGGTCTTGCCCTTGACGACCAGCGTGTTCACGCCGGTGACCTTGACGTCGAACAGAGCTTCGACGGCGGCCTTGATCTCGGGCTTGGTCGCCTTGTCAGCAACCTTGAAGACAACCGCGTTCTGCTCCGAAAGCAGGGTCGACTTCTCGGTGATGTGCGGCGAGAGGATCACGTCGTAGTGACGGATGTCCACGTTGCTCTTAGCCATTGAAACGCGCCTCCAGCTTCTCGACAGCGGCGCGCGTCAGCACCAGCGTATCATGCTTCAGGATGTCGTACACGTTGGCGCCGACAGCCGGGAGCACGTTCACGCCGACGATGTTGCGGGCAGCGCGGGCGAAGCCCTCGTTGACCTGCTCACCATCGACCACGAGCACCTTCTTGCCGAAACCGGCCTTGGCGAGCTGACCGACGAGCACCTTGGTCCTGGCATCGGCGACGTCGAGCGAGTCGACGACGACGAGGCCATTCTGGGCCTTCGACGACAGAGCCATCTTAAGACCCAGTGCACGGATCTTCTTGTTCAGCGAAACGTTGAACTCGCGGCGACGAGCACCGTGAGCCTTACCACCGCCGATGAACACCGGAGCCGCACGATCGCCGTGACGGGCAGTACCGCCGCCCTTCTGGCGACCGAACTTCTTACCGGTGCGCGCGACTTCCGAGCGCTCGCGGGTCGCACGGGCGATGCCGCGACGATTTTCGAGCTGCCAGGTGACGACGCGGTGCAGGATGTCGGCGCGCGGCTCGAGACCGAACACGTCGTCCGACAGTTCGATGTCGCCCTTGCCGGCAGTGCCGTCAATATTGAGGACCTGAACCTTCATGATTAGCCCTCCTGGCCTTCGGTCGCTTCGGGAGCCGCGGCTTCAGCCGGGGTCACGGCAGCGGCCGTATCATTGGTGTTGGCAACCGACTTGATGCCGGCGGGGTACGGAGCCTCGGCGTGACGGTCGACCTTGACGGCGTCCGAAACGGTGAGCCAGGCGTTCTTCGAACCGGGGACCGAGCCCTTGACGAAGATCAGGCCACGCTCGTCGTCCACGCGGACGACTTCGAGGTTCTGCTGGGTGCGCTGACGGTCGCCCATGTGGCCGGCCATCTTCTTGTTCTTGAACACCTTGCCCGGATCCTGACGGTTACCCGTCGAACCGTGCGCACGGTGCGAGATCGAAACACCGTGGGTGGCGCGCATACCGCCGAAGCCCCAGCGCTTCATGGCGCCCTGGAAGCCCTTACCCTGGGTGTGGCCGCCTACGTCGACCAGCTGGCCGGGCACGAAGTGCGAGGCAGCGATCGTGGCGCCAACTTCGAGGAGGGCGTCGTCGGCGACGCGGAATTCCGCGACGCGCATCTTGAGGGGAACCTGCGCCTTGGCGAAGTGTTCACGCTGCGGCTTGGCAACGTTCTTCTGCTTTGCTTCGCCCGCACCGAGCTGAACCGCGACGTAGCCGTCACGATCAGCAGTACGGACCGAAACCACCTGACAGTCTTCAAGTGCCAGGACAGTGACGGGCACGTGGCGACCGTCCTCCTGGAACAGGCGGGTCATCCCGACTTTCTTGGCGATCACGCCTGTACGCATGACCTTTCTCCTTACAGAGGCGTACGCAGGACCATCCCTCGTACGCGTGTCCAACCCTATTTGTGATACGAACCCCGTCCGGGTCAGGTGTTCCCTGCAAACCCTGAATGGGCTGCGGAAACGAGACGGGGGACGCATTCCCGACATTTCCCGGAGGAGACGTCGGAGGTATCCCTTGTGTCCCCTCGGTTTCCCTTCGGGGCGCTGTCTCTGCGAACTGCTGTTCGCAAAGCCGGCCATGAAAGCCGACAAGGTAATTGGATCCGAAGATCCGAATTCTACCTGATCGTTTTAAGTCCGATCAAAAAGACTCTCGGGGCGACCCATAAAGGTCACCCCGTAAACCGGCTTAGGCCAGCTTGATCTCGACGTTCACGCCGGCAGCCAGGTCGAGCTTCATCAGAGCGTCGACGGTAGCTGCGTTCGGCTGCACGATGTCAAGCAGACGCTTGTAGGTGCGGACTTCGAACTGCTCACGCGACTTCTTGTCGATGTGCGGACCACGGTTGACCGTGAACTTCTCGATCTTGGTCGGGAGCGGAATGGGCCCACGAATCAGAGCGCCGGTGCGGCGGGCCGTGTCGGCGATCTCGCCAGTGGCCTGGTCGAGCACGCGATGGTCAAACGCCTTGAGGCGGATACGGATGTTCTGAGCTTCCATTACCTACTACCGATGAGAAAGAGCCAAAGGGCATACGCCCCGTCAAATTCGAACCGCGCCCCTACACGGTGAAGGCGAGTCGGGCAAGCCCTGTTTTCACGACATTCGGCAGGTTTTCGGGGGCAGCGGACGCGGTTCGTCGCATCCGCCCTTCCCTGCGCCCCATCCCCGCCCTACGTTGGCAAGGCGACGCCTAACAGAAGCCGCTTTCAATGCCCTCCATCACCACGACAATTTCCAGCGCGCTTGTCGCGTTGACCCTCGCATGCCTGGCTCCAAGCGCCGCTGCGGCCGACGAGCCGGCCTACGCCCCCAGCGGAACGAAGCTCCCCATCGATCTCGACGACTCCGACGTGCTCACGGCGCACGTCACCGTGCCCGACGCCAGAGGCGGCCCGGTGGACGACGCCTGCCGTGACGCCGCCCGCGCCAGCAACGGCGGCAACGATGGCACGATCGTCGTCTGTTCCCACGGCGCCGACGGCACGGACCAGCGCGTCCCGGCATCGCAATCCGTCGACGAGAGCACGCGCACGGGCGCGGCCTACCCGCCGGACATCGGGCATCTGCCCGGCTGCCTTGGCCCTTGCATCACCATACCGTTCGGCCGCGTGCCCGAACCCGTCTACTACATCGATCTCAAGTCCATTCCCGAAGCGCCCAAGGGATCGGATGCATGGAAGATCGCACAGGGCGAGTTGCGGGCGCAGTAAAGCCGCCCGTGCGGGCCACGACTTCATCAACACGACTTCATCAAAGAGATCCATAAACGCGAAAAGCCCGGCCTTCCGTGAGGAAGGCCGGGCCAATCACTTTAGCCGAAGCTGAAGATCAGCGAATTACTTCGTGATCTTGGCAACGACGCCCGAACCGACGGTACGGCCGCCTTCGCGAATTGCGAAGCGGAGACCTTCGTCCATGGCGATCGGAGCGATCAGCTTAACCGACAGCGAAACGTTGTCGCCAGGCATGACCATCTCGGTGCCCTCGGGGAGGATCACTTCGCCGGTCACGTCGGTGGTGCGGAAGTAGAACTGCGGACGGTAGTTCGCGAAGAACGGCGTGTGACGGCCACCTTCGTCCTTCGACAGAACGTAGACTTCTGCCGAGAACTCGGTGTGCGGGGTCACGGTGCCCGGCTTGGCGAGAACCTGGCCACGCTCAACGTCGTCGCGCTTCAGGCCACGAACCAGCGCGCCGATGTTGTCGCCGGCTTCACCCTGGTCGAGCAGCTTGCGGAACATTTCGACGCCGGTGACGGTGGTCTTCTGCGTGTCGCGGATACCGACGACTTCGACTTCTTCACCAACCTTGACGATGCCGGTTTCGACGCGGCCGGTCACAACCGTACCACGACCCGAGATCGAGAACACGTCTTCGACGGGCATCAAGAACGACTTGTCGGTGGGACGCGGGGGCTGCGGGATGAAGTCGTCAACGGCCTTCATCAGAGCCAGGATCGATTCCTTGCCGATGTTGTCGTCACGGCCTTCAAGAGCGGCCAGAGCCGAACCCTTGACGACGGGGATGTTGTCGCCGTCGAAGTCGTACGACGAGAGCAGTTCGCGCACTTCGAGTTCGACGAGCTCGAGGAGCTCTTCGTCATCGACCTGGTCGACCTTGTTCATGTACACGACGAGCTGCGGCACGCCGACCTGGCGAGCAAGCAGGATGTGCTCGCGGGTCTGCGGCATCGGGCCGTCAGCAGCGTTCACGACCAGGATAGCGCCGTCCATCTGGGCAGCACCGGTGATCATGTTCTTGACGTAGTCAGCGTGACCCGGGCAGTCGACGTGCGCGTAGTGGCGGGCGTCGGTCTCGTACTCGACGTGAGCGGTCGAGATGGTGATGCCGCGCTCGCGCTCTTCCGGAGCCTTGTCGATGTTCGAGAAGTCAACGGCTTCGCCGCCGAATGCCTCGGCCATGACCTTGGTGATGGCAGCGGTAAGGGTGGTCTTACCGTGGTCAACGTGACCGATGGTGCCGATGTTGCAGTGCGGCTTGTTCCGCTCGAATTTTGCCTTCGCCATCTTTCAAACCTTCTTTGCTTGAATTGTAATCTGCGGGATGTGAGGCAACGCCCGCCGAAACAGGCGCCGCCCCTAGAATGATCTTGCCGTTTAGGCAAGCTTCTCCTTGACCTCGGCCGCGACGTTCGCCGGGACCTCGTCATAGTGGGAGAAGAACATCGAGTAGTTTGCACGGCCCTGGGTGAACGAGCGGAGCTGGTTCACGTAACCGAACATGTTCGCCAGCGGGACCATGGATTCGACGACCTGGGCATTGCCGCGGCTGTCGGTGCCCTGGATCTGGCCACGACGGCTGTTCATGTCGCCGATGACGTCGCCGAGGTATTCCTCGGGGGTGACGACTTCGACCTTCATGATCGGCTCGAGCAGCTTGATGCCGGCCTTCTGGGCGACTTCACGCATAGCACCGCGACCGGCGATTTCGAAGGCCAGAGCCGACGAGTCGACGTCGTGGTAGGCACCGTCGTAGAGGACGATGTCGAAGTCGATGATCGGGAAGCCGACCAGCGAGCCCGAGGCAGCGGTTTCGCGCATGCCCTTTTCGATCGCGGGGATATATTCCTTCGGAATGTTACCGCCCTTGATCTCGTCCTTGAAGGTGATGCCCGCACCGCGCTCGCCCGGCGTGACCTTGATCTTCACGCGACCGAACTGACCGGTACCGCCCGACTGCTTCTTGTGGGTGTAGTCCACATCGACAGGCTTGGCGAGGTATTCGCGATAGGCGACCTGCGGGGCGCCGACGTTGGCTTCAACCTTGAACTCGCGACGCATACGGTCGACGATGATGTCCAGGTGAAGTTCGCCCATGCCCTTGATGATCGTCTGGCCCGATTCGTGATCGGTGGTGACGCGGAACGAGGGATCCTCGGCCGAGAGACGGTTGAGCGCGACGCCCATCTTCTCCTGGTCGGCCTTGGTCTTCGGTTCGACCGACAGTTCGATAACCGGCTCGGGGAATTCCATGCGTTCGAGAACGATCGGCGCCTTTTCCGCGCAGAGCGTGTCGCCCGTGGTGGTTTCCTTCATGCCGGCAAGAGCAACGATGTCGCCCGCGAAGGCTTCTTCGATGTCCTTACGATCGTTGGCGTGCATTTCGAGAATGCGGCCGACCTTTTCCTTCTTCTGCTTCACCGAGTTCAGGTACGAACCCTTCGAGAGCGTGCCCGAGTAGATGCGGCAGAAGGTGAGCGAACCGACGAACGGGTCGTTCATGACCTTGAACGCGAGCGCCGAGAACGGAGCGTCGTCCGAAGGCGGACGGCTGTCGGCCTCGTCGCTGTCGACCTTGACGCCCTGGACGTCTTCGATGTCGAGCGGCGAAGGCAGATAGTCGACGACGGCGTCGAGCAGGGGCTGCACGCCCTTGTTCTTGAACGCCGAGCCGCAGACGACCGGAACGAACTTGTGGTTCAGCGTGCCCTTGCGGATCAGCGCCTTCAGCGTGGCGACGTCGGGCTCGGTGCCTTCGAGGTAGGCTTCCATGACCGCATCGTCCTGCTCGACAGCGAGTTCGAGCAGCTTTTCACGGTATTCGGCAGCTTCGTCAGCCAGTTCGGCCGGGATTTCTTCGTAGAAGAATTCGGCGCCGAGCGATTCGTCCTTCCAGACGATCGCACGGTTGTGAACCAGGTCAACCAGGCCCTTCAGATCGGCTTCGAGGCCGATCGGAATGTAGAGCACGGCAGGCGTCGCACCGAGGCGGTCGATGATCGACTGCACGCAGTACTTGAAGTTCGCGCCGGTACGGTCGAGCTTGTTGATGAAGCACATGCGCGGAACGCCGTACTTGTCGGCCTGGCGCCACACGGTTTCCGACTGCGGCTCAACGCCGGCAACGCCGTCGAAGCACGCGACCGCACCGTCGAGCACGCGCAGCGAACGTTCGACTTCGATGGTGAAGTCAACGTGGCCGGGGGTGTCGATGATGTTGATGCGGTATTCCTGGCCCTCGGACGTCCAGAAGCAGGTGGTCGCAGCCGAGGTGATGGTGATGCCGCGTTCCTGCTCCTGCTCCATCCAGTCCATGGTCGCAGCGCCGTCGTGGACTTCGCCGATCTTGTAGGACTTGCCGGTGTAGTAGAGGATTCGCTCGGTAGTGGTGGTCTTACCGGCGTCGATGTGCGCCATAATACCGATGTTACGGTACATATTGAGCGGATGGCTGCGTGCCATGGTGAAAATCCTTAGCAGGAGTGTTTGGGAGCGGAGCGGCCTTCAGATAAGACCTCGCCCCCTGAAATAAAAGTGTGACGCCCGGATGACCGCCGAGAGGCAATCGATCCGGGCGACACCACGCACATTACCAGCGGTAGTGCGAGAAGGCGCGGTTCGCGTCCGCCATGCGGTGCGTGTCTTCGCGCTTCTTCACGGCATTGCCGCGGTTGTTGGCAGCATCGAGCAGCTCGCCCGAGAGACGCGCCGACATGGTGGTCTCGGGACGGTTGCGGGCGGCGGTGATCAGCCAGCGGATGGCGAGAGCCTGAGCGCGCTCCGGACGGACTTCGACCGGAACCTGGTAGGTCGCACCACCGACGCGGCGGCTGCGAACTTCGATCTGCGGCTTCACGTTGTTCAGGGCATCGTGGAACAGCTGGACCGGATCGGCCTTGGCGCGGGTTTCCATGGTTTCCATGGCACCGTAGACGATCGATTCGGCGACCGACTTCTTACCATCGAGCATGAGGTTGTTCATGAACTTCGACAGGACCTGATCACCGAACTTCGGATCAGGCAGGATTTCCCGCTTCTCGGGACGACGACGACGTGACATCGTTGGTATTCCTTGTTCTTTCGGGCGGGAGCGTGAGCATCACCGGCCGGTAAATCGTGTACCGTGCGGCAGAGAACCCCGGGCCCTCATGCCGCGACCAGCTTACTTCGGACGCTTGGCGCCGTACTTCGAACGGCTCTGCTTGCGATCCTTGACGCCCTGGGTGTCGAGCACGCCGCGCAGGATGTGGTAGCGAACGCCGGGAAGGTCGCGAACGCGGCCGCCGCGGATGAGCACGACCGAGTGCTCCTGAAGGTTGTGGCCTTCACCGGGGATGTACGAAATGACTTCGCGGCTGTTGGTGAGGCGCACCTTGGCGACCTTGCGGAGAGCCGAGTTCGGCTTCTTCGGGGTCGTGGTGTAAACGCGGGTGCAAACGCCGCGCTTCTGCGGGTTCTGCTCCATCGCAGGGACCTTCGACTTGGTCTTCTGCGGTTCGCGGCCCTTGCGGACCAGCTGGTTGATAGTGGGCATCTATACTCTTCTTTCGAAATGTGGAGTGCGATGGATCCGGGCCGAAACGCCCGGATAGACCGGATCGGCACGGACCCGTCGCACCCCGTGGTCCACGGGCCGACGCATTTCGAAAGGGAAGAGTGAGGTCACGCCTTGCATCAAGCCCGCCTGCTTGCGCCCGTCACCCCAGCGAAAGCTGGGACCGCTGGCCACAAGCGCCATGCCTGTTGCACACGTGAGCCGAAAAACACTCCACCCGGACGAAATCGCCGGATTACTCTGCCACCGCCTTCCGGGAGCGCCCCGCTTTCCGAATCGGAAATGCGAAGGCATCCATCTGGACCGATCCGCTACGAAGCAGCGGCAAAGCCCCGGAAATGCTGACGTGGCAACGTTCAGCTCTATGTCGTTTCCTGAGGGCACGCCCAAAGGAGATGCGCGCCCTTAGGAGATTTGGGGGTTGGGGTCAAGGTGATGGTGTGCTTACCCACCCCGCTGCGACTAGGCAGCAAGCTGCCAAGTCTCGCCGCCCTACCGCTTGCGGGAGGGCGGAATTATCCTGCCGCGTCGTCGTAGCGCTGGCACTCCCCTCCCGCAAGCGGGAGGGGCTGGGGGTGGGCTTTCGCTACCCTCGCACATTGCAGCACTTTAACTGCGCGCGCGACGCAACATCCATCAGCTTGGCCGCGATGCGCCCATTCCTGCCTCGAAACACCGTTCGCGCCCGCCAGCTTCGCAACGAAGCCACTCCGGCAGAGCGGCTGCTCTGGCGCTACCTTTCGCGATCCCAATTGGGCGTCAAGTTCAGCAGACAGATGCCGGTGGGCCCGTATTTCGCGGATTTCCTCTGCCGGGAACTGGCGTTGGTGGTCGAACTCGATGGTTGGTCGCATCAGGTACGCGTCGAATACGATGCCGCGCGCAATCGCTGGATGGCAGCGCATGGATTGCGGGTGATGCGGTTTTCCAACGAGGCGGTCATGCGGGAATTGGAAGGTGTGGTGACGGCCATTCGTGAAGAGGTTGCGGTTATACGGCGGCGGCAGGACGGCCCACCCCGCTGCGACTAGGCAGCAAGCTGCCAAGTCTCGCGGCCCTCCCGCCTGCGGGAGGGCTGGAATGCGCTGCCGCTTCGCCGTGGCGCTGGCACTCCCCTCCCGCAGGCGGGAGGGGTTGGGGGTGGGCTTTCACTGCCCTCTCGGCACAAACCATTTTCCTACACCTCCCCGCTCACGTTACACCGTCCCGCCAAGGGGAAATCAGGTCCAACAGCGTGAGCGAGGTTGCCTCATGTCCTCCACGAAACGTTCGGGTGTGCGCGGCACGAATCCGGCGCTTACCCCCGCCGCCGTCACTCCCCCTCCCCCCAATTACAAACAAAGCTCCGGGGAGGACTTGCATTGTGCTTCGCGGCGGCCGGGGCGGCGGACTTCGCGGGTGGCGTTCTTCGAGGACGAGCCCGATGACGACGATCCCCTGCTGGGCTTTGCGCCCTATCTCCACAAGCAGCCGCGCCGGAATGCGATTACGCCCGACCGGCAGCGCGCCTTCATCGCCGCCCTCGCCGCCAGTGGCATCGTGACGCAGGCGGCGCGGACGATCGGCGCTTCGATGGAGGCGCTCTACAAGCTGCGCGCGCTGCCGGGCGCGGAAGGGTTCGCCGCCGCGTGGGAAATGGCCATCGACCGGGGCATGGCGCGGCTGGAGGACTGCGCACTGGAACGCGCGATCCGGGGCGAGGAGCGGCCGGTGGTCAGCCGGGGAGAGGTCGTCACCACTTACACCCGTCACGATACCCAGCTGATGCTGTTTCTGCTGCGCCAGCGGCGCGCGCATCGCTATGGCGCGGACGTGGACTTGCGCCCCGGCTCGCCCGCTTACGAGCGGATCCGCGCGGAGATCGAGGCGGACGCTCCCTCGGTGGAGGAAGTGCGCGCCTCGCTCCATGCCAAGCTGGCGCGGCTGCGCGAGGAAGTGGAGGCACGCAAGGCGCGGGAGGGCTCCGAATAGCGCGCTGACCCTCCGCCTTTCGGGTCAATAGGTGACGGTGATCGTCAGCGTATCGGCATAACTGCCGACGGGCACGTTCTGCAGCGCCGGAATGCGGCCATAGGCGGTGGCGCTGGAACTGAAGTTGAGCACTCCGTTGAGCGAGACCTGCACGATGCTGGCTCCGCCGGTGCCGTCTCCCCAGACCGTCGTGTGGCCCGAGTTCGAAAAGATATTGTAATAGAGCAGGTTGGTTCCCGAAATCATGCGCCGCGTGGTGGCGCTGCCGGAACCGCCGGTGCTGAGGGCGATGTCGGCGGTGCTGAGCACGCTGGCGACACTGGTGCAGTTGATGGTGACGGTGGCGTTGGTGTCGAGCGGGGTGGAGGCGGTCTGGTCGTAGTTGCCGAAACTCATGGCCGTGGTGGTGACGGTGCAGGAGCAGAGGCAGAGCGCCTGCGCGGGCTCGGTCGGCAGGACCAGCCCGGCGATAGCAAGCATGGTCGGAGCGAGCATGGCGGGCTTGCGGAAGCGGCGGGAAACGCGCCAGCGGGGAACGGCCCGGCAGGAAACAAGGAGGCGGGGCCGGGTCATGACCCGGCGATCCTCGGCTCGCCCTCACAAACCGCGCGGATCGGCTGGGCCAGGGCATCCGCAGGGACAGCGTCGCCCAGCCGGACGATGCAATCCCGGCCCTGCCCCGCGCTGCCCGAACCGTAGCGGATGTGCAGCACGGCGTGGGGCACGAAGTCTTCCAGGAACACTTCCCCGCCATGCCCGGTGACGGTGCTCACGGGCGCGGCCCCGGCGGCCTCCATCACCACTTCGTAGCCGGCGTCCAGCGGCGCGCCCGCCTCGTCCACGACAAGCAGGCGCGCGGGATGCGCGGCGGGGCGGCCGAACGTGACTTTCACCGCCTTGCCCCATCCGGGAGTGACGGTCTGCGTGGCATCGCCGAGCGCGGCCTCGATAGGTATGCGCACCGGATCGACGGCAAGGCGGTTGGCGACGTAGGGGACCAGGCCGGTGACCAGCACGTGGCCCGCCTGCCCGCCCTTGGCCGAGAGCGGCATGGGCACGGGGCGGTTCTCCAGCAGGACGGCGGCGCCGGGCGCGCCGGTCAGGTCGACCACGGCGAAGGCATCTCCCACTTGCTGCGTGGCGGCCACGGTGCCCTCTGCGGCAACGAGCGCGCCGCGCGCCTCGATCCGGGTGGACAGCGCCTGTTCGCGGTAGAGCCCGGCCACCGAGATATCGCCGGCGGCGGTGCGCAGGGTGGCCATGCCTTCGGTCCAGATCGCGCCCGCGTTCGCGTCCCGGTTCTCTCTGCCCACGGCCATGCGGTAACCGAAGCCGGAGCCGGTGGGCACGGCCTTGTCATAAAGCGCGGAGACTTGCCCGGAATCGGCGTTGAGCGAGAGATGGCGGGCGCGGCCCAGCGGCATCGTCACCATGCCGAACAGCCAGTCCGTACGGCCATCGTCGCCGCTCTGCCGCTGCGCGCCCAGGCTGAGGAAGGCGTCACCAAGCATGATCGAATAGCTGACGGAGGCCAGCGTGCTGCGCGAGGGGCCGATGCGTGCGGCCAGATAGCCGAGGTTGACCGATCCCGCGCGGCCCAGCGCAAGACTGCCCGACAGTGCGAGTTCGCGCCGCTCCCCGCGGTCGATCGCGGGGTCGCCCAACTGGCGGTACCCGGCACTCGCGACGCGGTAGCTGGCGGTAAGGCCGTAATTCCGTGTCAGGCGCTGGGCCTGCACCTGCAGCAGCGTGCCGCTGCGCCCGTCGCCGGTGGAAAGTGCCCCGGCCAGACGGATTTCGCCCAGCGGCTGGACGACGATCTGCGCCCCCAGCCCGCCGCCCGTGACGCCCGCCCCGCTCTCCAGCCGGCCTTCCAGCGTCAGCGCCGCGCTCATGCCCCGCCGCAGGGACAGCGCGCCGAAGCCCGGCCCGTAGGAGAAGCTGCGCAGCCCGTAGTACCGCCGCAGCAGCCCGCCCTCCAGCGCGAAGGCGCTCAACCCCGGCTGCAGGGCGGAGGTGCTGGCGTAGAAGCTGCGCGTCACCACCTGGCTGTTGCCGGCCACGTCGCGCACGATCATCGTCACGTCGCCAGCGCCGTTGAACTGCGGGCGATAGGCGTAGCTGAACAGCCCCGGCTGCACTGCAAAGTCACGCATGCCCTCGCGCGCGGCGAGTTCCACGGTCGAGGGCAGCGCCGAACCGCCGTGCAGCACCGGCAAGGGATAGGTCAGCCGCGCGGGGTCGAGCGAGAAATCGGTGCCGATGCGAATGCCGCCAAACCGCACCGGTTGGCCCCACGAGGCGCCCTCGTCCAGGCTGTCGCCCACCACCATCCGGACGCGGCGCCCCGGAAAGTCCAGCACATAGGCGGTGTCCAGCCGCGCGTTCGGCGTCCCGCCCGTGCCGACGATCCCGCTGGTGGCGAACACCCCCCAGCTTCCCGAGGCCGCGAAATCGAGCAATGCGGAAAAGGCGGTGGTGCGGCTGTCCTGCAAAAAGGAGAGGTCGTAGTCCAGATGGGCCGCCGGGATCGGGCGGCTGACGGCCACCGGCGCATCGGGCGCGCCGATCCGCACCGGCGCATAGCGATCGGCCGAAACGTCGATCAGCAGCAGCATCCCGCTGGCGTCCAGCCGCGCCGTCACCCCCGGCACAGCGTCCAGCGCGACGTAGTCTTCCCCCGCCAGCGTGGCCGAAACCACCCTGTCCGGTAGCGGCACGCCGCAGGCGGCAAGGTCTTCGCGCCGCAAGTTGAGCCGCCTGCCGACCAGCACGAGCAAACCGTTGCAGCCGCTATCCTGCCCGTTCACCACCACGCCCACCGGTATGGCCGCGCCCGGTGGTGCAATCGGCGGATCCGCGCGTGCGGTCCCGGCCGGAAGGACCAGCACCGCTGCCGCAAGCAGAAGGGCATGACGGGAAGACACTGGAGATCGGCCATGGCAATGACCGCTCAAGGCCCCGCGCGAAGGCGCAGGTCGAGCGGGCCGTCAGGCGTGATCGCGCGGACGGCTTCCGGCGCCCCCGCAAAGCCGGCCGGCAAAGGCACTTCCGCGCGCCCGCCGGCAAGAATGTAGAAACTGCGCCCGATACGCGCCTGCTGCCCCGGCGGCCGCGCGGTCAGTTCCAGGGCCGTGACCTGCGCATGCCGCAAGCCGCGATTCTCTATCACCAGCGCCGGAACGCCGCCGTCCGCCCCGATCGACCAGACAAGATCGGGCCGCGCATCGGGCGAGGCGCGAAACACCGGCACGCTGATCCGCAGCAATGTGCGCACGCCGCCCGCCGACGGCCCCGGTCGCGGCAATTCGTCCAGCACCAGCCGCCAGCTCTGCTCCCCCGGCCCGCGCGCCGGAGGCAAGCCGCAGCGCACCAGCCGTTCCTCCTTGCCACCCAGCGTCAGGATCGTCGGATTGATCTGGAACCCGGCATCCTCTGCCAGCACGTCCACACCGTTCGCATCCTTCGACCAGCCGTAGCCGTGCACTTGCACCGAGACGGGCACATCCTCGTCATTGGCGACGGTCAGGCTGCAGAACCGCGCATCCGCCGCCACTTCCACGCGGATCGGCATGATCCGCAGGCTGCCCGCCGCAACCGGGACCGCGATTCCGACCGCCGCCAGCGCCAGGGCTGCAAGGGCGCACCGCCGGATATCGCGCGAACGCATCAGTAGTTGACCGAGACCGTAACCGTATCGGCATAGCTGCCCGCCGGCACGTTCTGAAGAGCGGGTATCCGCCCGTATACGGTGATCGATGCCGGCGAGGTGGTGGCGGTGGCCAGGGCCGGCGTATCGGTGCCCGGCGTATTGCCCCAATTGTTGGTGCGGCCGGAATCGCGGTAAAGCGTGTAGTTCAGCGCATTGCTGCTCAACAGCATCTGCCGCGTGGTGACCGTGGCACCGCTTGTCGCGCCGGCGTTGAGGCCCACCGTGTAGGTGGATCCGGTGGTGCAGTTGACGGTGATCGTGCTGGTGCCGTCCAGCGGCGTGGCCGAGAGCGGATTGTAATTGCCGAAGGCCAGCGCGGTGGCGGAAACGGTACACGATGGCTGCACCGTGGCGGTGACGGCCATCGTCGTCGTCGTGGTGGCGGCCTGCGCGGCGTGCGGAGCGGCGAACGCAGTTACCGCAAGCATCAGGAAATACGGCTTGCAAACGTTTGTAAGAAGCCGATTCGCAAGCGCGGCGGAACGGGGGGCACGGTTTTCCATGTCCCGCAGGGTGCATGATATCCCTTGATATTGGCTCGCGGCGGGCCCCGTGTGATCTACCTATTTTCCTGCAATGCCCGTGGCTTGCGCAGTTAAGAGACCCGCACGTCATTCTTAACGGCGTTCGCTGTCCGCCGGTGCCGCAAGCAGCCCTCCCCGCGGTGGCCGGGAACATCGGTCACAGGCCCGACGCACGCGAACGCCCGTCCAGCCGGCCGGGGAAGAACGCATCGAGATTATCGGGAATCCACCCGATTGCCGGGCGATGGCAGGAATATCAGCATCCGGATCACCAACCGCCGCCATGCCGGAGAATGCGGATGTCCATCATCGTCACCCCCGAGAATTTTCTGCGGGCCGAAACCGATCTCTATTTCACGGCCGTGGCGATCAAGGACGACGCACTGGGAAAGCTGTGCCATCGCCGCGCGCTTGTTCCGATCGACAATCAGAACATCATCCGCGAAAACCGCGATACCGTCTATTCATCGGCGGTCTTCGATCTGGATGCAGGGCCGGTGACGCTGGCCCTGCCCGACGCGGGTGAACGTTTCATGTCGATGGAAGTCATCGACGAGGATCAATACGTTCCGCACGTCTTCTACGATGCCGATCCGCACCGATTGACGCGCGAAGAGATCGGCACGCGCTACGTCATGATCGGCTTGCGCACATTGCTCGATCCCACCGATCCCGAAGATCTTGCCAGGGTGCATGCCCTTCAGGATGCCGTTCGCGTCGATCAACCGGGCGGGCCGGGCCGTTTCGAGATACCCGACTGGGACCAGGACAGCCAGAACCGGGTCCGCGAGGCCTTGCTGGCGCTGGCCCGGACAATGCCCGATACCAGCCGGGGCTTCGGCCGGAGGGGCGAAGTCGACCCCATCCAGCGGCTTGTCGGCGGCGCCGCAGCCTGGGGCGCCAACCCGCCCGAGGATGCCATGTATCTCAACGTCACCCCGAAGCGGAACGATGGAAGTACCGTTCACCGGCTGACCGTGAAGGACGTGCCGGTAGACGGCTTCTGGTCCGTGATCGTCTATGACGAAAAGGGCTACATCCCCAGGAACGACCGCGAGGTTTACGCCTTCAACAACCTGACGGCCGCGAAGGATGCCGACGGAGGCGTCACCATTCAGTTCGGCGGCCAGTCCGGGGGCGGCAGCGGTTCTGCGGCGAACTGCATTCCGATCGTTCCGGGATGGAACTACATGGTTCGCCTCTATCGCCCGCGACCGGAAATCGTGCAGGGACACTGGAAATTCCCGGAAGCGCAACCGGTCGGGTGACGGTTCGGGCATTGGCGGATTCGGCCCATGGGGCGTCGTCGCCAGTGCCCCCCGAAATGCCGCCCCACCTGAAATATGGTGCAATATTTGCGACATCATGGCGCGCGTGCGCGGCCGTAATCCGCGCCCAGGCACTCATGCCCAGCGTCGCGGATGCCGTCGATCCTGGGCGCGGGCGCTGACGAAGGCCGACTTTACCGGCCTGCTTCCCCGAATTCCGAAAGAACGAACTGAAATCTATGCGATCGTCAATTCATCGGCGTGCTTCGGACACGGCCTCGTTGATCAATTCGGATGCGGTGCAAGTCAGCAAGATCTTTCCCACACCGCTGGCCAGCATCGCCCATCCCGATGCCGCGCGCCTGAACCGGGATCTGACCGCGGCCATATTGGCGCGAGAGGCGGCCGACCCCGGCGTTCGCCACAGCAACCAGGGCGGCTGGCAATCGCAGGACAACTTTCTGGACTGGAGCGGCGAAGCCGGCGCGGATCTGGTTGCCTTCGCGCTGGCTTTCGCGAACCGGATGTCCGCCATCTGGGATCCCGGCAGCGGCCTGCTGGAAGCCGATCTCGACTGGGCGTTCAATGCCTGGGCGAACGTGAACCGCAGCGGCCAGGGCAATGTCGGCCATGCCCATCCCGGTTGCTATTGGTCCGCCGTCTATTGGGTCGACAACGGAATGGACGATGCCGACGAGGCTTCGGGCGGCGAGATCGAATTCCTGGATCCCCGTGGCTCCATGCCGATCATGCTCAATCCCGCGATCAAGATGCGGATCGAGGGATGCCTTCTGGCCGGCCTCAAGCATCAGGTTCGCCCGCAATCGGGCACGCTGCTCATGTTCCCGTCATGGCTGATCCACGGGGTGAACATCTTCGAGGGCAAGCGGCCCAGGATTTCCGTGGCGATCAACTTCGTACCGCCGATGGCCGCGTAAAACGCGTTACCCTCGACGGGGGGAGCGAACGGCGGGCATCGCCAGCCGGCCCCTCCCCCCCTTCGAACCGACTCAGTCGATATCCAGCAGCTTCGGCGCGCCCATGCCATCCATGAAGTTGGCAAGGTTGCGGTGCAGGTTGATGACCTTCTGCTCCTGATGCGGGTTGGGCAGCGGGCCACGGAAGCCGGACGACTTCATGCCCTTCTGCACGAACTGCATGTTCGAGAAGTCCTGCGCCAGCACCGAACCCCAGTTCTCGCCGATGGGATCGGCATAGACCCATTCGGTTTCCGGCTCCTCGCCTTCGGGGAAGCGTTCGAGGGCGTAGCTTTCGAACACGCACTTGTCCGGGTCGTCGCCATAGGGGCGCACGCGGTAGCAGAGCGCAAACGTTTCGCCATGAAGGATGTTCTGGTTGGGGAACAAGCCCCAGGCCAGCCCCCCTTCCTTCTTGATCTCCGGCGGAACTTCCGGCCAGACCACGCCGCGCGCGGCATCGTCGGCGCGGGCGGACTTCAGCCAGTGGGCGATGATCTCACCCGGCGTGGCGGTCTCCGGAAGCTCGTCCACCAGGCGGCTGGCGGCGTTCACCAGCGTTTCGGTGGAGGCGGAGTAGTTCACCGTCTCGTAGTTTTCACGGATCAGTTCGTAAGTGGAGACGCGGGCGTCATCCCCCTTGCCGGCGCGGGTGGTGCCGGCGCTTTCGCTCATCTGGAACTTGGCGTCACGGGTGTCGTAGCTGGAGACCGAGTGGAGGCCGTACTGCTTCGACAGCGCGTAGTAGTCGCCATAGGCCAGGAGCTGCGTATGGGTGCCGGCGACGTGGTAGGGTTCCAGGAACGCCTCGATCGCGGTCTTCCAGTTGCAGTCGTAGATGGCCCACTGGCGCCACTTGTAGTGCATGCCGGCCAGGTCGAAGTGGTCCAGGATCTCGCCCGCGCGGCCCATCCATTCCTTCAGCGGCACCGCATCGGGGTCCATGCTGATGTAGATGTAGCCGCCCCAGGTATCGACCTGCACGTCCGAGAGGCAGGTCATCTCCGGCGTCAGCTTGTTGTGCCAGTCCTGCGGGTCAAGGATGTAGGTGTTCTTGCCGTCCAGATCGAACGTCCAGCCGTGGAAGCCGCAGACGAAGCTCTTGCGGTTGTTGCCGCGCACGTCGTGGATCTTGTTCGGCAGCATGTCCGGCACCGAGACGAGCTGGCGGCCGCGATGCGGGCAGACATTGTGGAAGGCGCGCAGGCTGCCATCGTCCTTGCGCAGGACGATGATCGATTCGTCGGCGACGTTGTAGGTCATCCAGTCGCCGGGGTTCGGCAGGTCCGTCTCGCGCTCCACCATCTGCCAGACCTTGGGCCAGAGCAGCTTCTTTTCCGCTGCCAGGTAGTCCTTCGAGAGGAAAGCGGTGGTGGGATAAGTGGCGAGGCGTTCCTCGTCCATGTCCTGCGCGGTCAGCGTGGCTGCCTGACCCTTGGCCGTATGATTGGTGCCCGTCTCTTTCACGTGGCCTCTCCTGTTATCAACAGCGTTGTTCATTAAGCCATCGCCGGCGCGGCGACCAGAGGGATTTTGCCCTGATCGCTGCCGGGATGGATGAGGCCAGATGGGGGAACGGGCCGGTACGGCCCTTCAAGCGTGCTTGCGGAAGTCGCTGGCGGGAATCGGGCCGATCAGTTCGCCATCGTCCCACTCGACGCGGCGGTAGCGGTTCTCGTCGAGGCCGAGCGGAGGCAGCGGGGTGTAGACGTAGCGGCTGAAGGCATAGACCCGGCGAGCGGGCAGAAGCGCGGCGCGGACTTGTCGGACGGGCGTGATGTGGCCGCGATAGCCGCCGAAGGCCCAGGCATCGGTGGGGGCGCGGCTGGCCATGACCACCAGCGGGAACGGGCAGCCCGGGCCGTGATACTCCAGCATGCAGGCCTGCTGGACGACCAGCCCCACCGACTCGTGCGAGACCAGCAAGGCAGCGTGCGGGCTATGCGCGACAGTCTCGACCGTGCGGCGCCAGTCCTGCGGTTTCGGTATCCAGACGAGCGTGACCAGTTCGTAGAGGCCGACCGCCGCCATTGCCGCCAGCACGCCTCCGCGCATCAGAACACGCCCGTTACCCGCAAGCGCGGCGGCCGCGAGCAGGACGGTGAAGCTGGCGCACCAGTGCAGCGTGTAGTCGGAGATGATCGGGTGAACGTGGTCCGCCACCTTGAACATGGCGAGGGCGGCGATCAGGATGAACAGCGCCAGCCGCGTGGCGCGGTCGCCGAAGGTGCGGATGACGCCCACGGCCATCAGCACCGCCATCAAGGCCGATCCCGCTTCCCCATCGAGCAGGAGCTGCAGGTTCATGCTCGACAGCCAGTCCTCGAACGAGAGCGGCTCGATCCAGGCGATATTGGCGGAGGCGGCGTGGACTTGCGCCACCGCGATCCATAGCGCCCAGCCGGACAGGGCCGCCACGGCAAGGTTCGCGGCGAACAGGCGCGTCAGCACGGCCCTGCCTACGCCTTGGCGCAGCGCAGCCTCTGCCAGTACCGCCAGCGTGGCGATCACCGGCCAGAGCAGCATCGTCGTATGGCTGTAGACCGCCACCACCGCGCCGCCGGCGTAGAGCGCCCAGCCCATCGGCCGGTCGTCGTCCAATGCCGCCAGCAGGCCGACGAACGAGACCGTCACCGCCAGCTTGGCCAGCACATAGCCGCGCAAGTATTCGGACTGATAGATGTCGGAGGGTGAGAGCGCGAAGAGCAGCACCGCCATCGCCGCCGCCGCCCAGCCCCAGCGCTTCCCGGCGATCCGCGCGATCAGCCCGATCTGCGCCAGCGAGAGCAGCAGCGGCAGCAGGCGCAGCAGCGTCTGACTGTCCGGCACCGCCATGCGCCAGAGCTTCAGCAGCGAATAGAACAGCGGCGGGTTCGTCTCCCGCAGCATCCACGGCCCCCACAATTCCGCGAAGGACCGGCCGGAGAAATAGAGCGAGGCATATTCGTCGAAACCGAGCGGGGCCGGCTCCTGCCGCAGCCGCAAGGCCAGCGCCAGTGCGAAAGCCGCCACGACCATGGCGATGGGCATGGCCCCTGCGAACGTCGAACGCGATGACAGCCTGGCGTACATGCGAGTTCCCCAAGCGCGGACAAAGGCGCTTCCCCCGCTGCGATGTCTAGCCACCATGCGTCAGGGCGCAAGTGTCACGCGCTGGCTGGCAAGGTTGAACGAAAAAGGAGGGAGCCCCGCAAGGCCCCCTCCCCGTCATTGTCGTTACGCCATCGATCAGAGAGCGATCACACCGCCATCATCCTTGGTGATCGCCACGATCGCCGAGCGCGGGCGCACCGTTGCGGCGGCCGTGCCGGTCTGGCTGTCGGGCCAGTGGCTGGACGGGGCCGTCACGGTACCTTCCTCGCCCGGGTGCTGGATGCCCACGAACAGCGTGCGGCCGTCCGGCGTCATATCGATGCCGGTGATCTCGCACTGGACCGGGCCGACCAGGAAGCGGCGCAGCGTGGCTGCCGATGCCGCCTTGCCGGCGATGGTCGCCTGCGTGGCGGTGGCGCCGGTCGAGTCCTTGTTGGTGATGGTCTTGGCGCCGCCGTCACCCACTTTGCCCGGCAGCGCGGCCAGCAGCATGCAGTTGGTGCGGTCGGTCATCGCGCCGTCGTCGGTCTCGATCCACAGCACCGGATTGATCTGGCCCGCCGGGTTGGTGTCGCGCGAGAAGTAGCAACCGTCCGGGCTGGAGAAGTCGTTGTCGACCGTCAGGCCCGAGATGTTGACGTTGGTGGGATCGGCATCGGTGGCATCGGCGCCGAACAGGTAGATGTCCCACTTGAACGTCGTGGCGGCGGTGGTGTCGCCATCTTCGCGCAGGCGGATAATGTGCCCGTTCGGGTTGCCGTACTGCGCGGTGTTCGAAGCGCCCTTGGGATCGTTGTAGTGGCGCGGGTTGGCGGCATCGGTGCCGTTCAGCGGGCGGCCGGCGGCGTTGTTGTTGGTGAGCGTCAGATAGATTTCGCCGGTCACCGGGTTGCCGGCCGTCCATTCCGGACGGTCCATCGGCGTGGCGCCCACCGCATCGGCGGCAAGGCGGGTGTTGACCAGGATGTCGGCCTGGTCGGCAAAGACGTATTCCGGCGTCGTGCCGCTGACCGGGCGGTTCGGCACCTGGCCGAACACCAGCGGCAGCCACTTGCCCGTACCGTCGGCATTGAACTTGGCGACGTAGAGCGTACCGGCGTCCAGATACTTGTCGCCCATGGCGAGGCGGCTGGTGCTGGCGGCGTCGGCAGCGGCGTAAGTGGTGCTCGATACGAACTTGTAGAGGTACTCGCGGCGGGAATCGTCGCCCATGTAGAGGCCCAGCTTCTGGCCGGCGACGGCGCGCACGAAGGCGCCTTCATGGCCCATGCGGCCCAGCGCGGTACGCTTGCGCGGGGTCGATGCCGGGTCGTAGGGGTCGATCTCCACCACCCAGCCGTACTGGTTGAACTCGTTGCGATAGTCGTCGGCCGCGGTGGCGCCGGTGATCGTCGCGTTCCACTTGGTGTAGATCGAATCGGTGGAGTTCGCGGTGGACCACGCGAAGTTGCCGGTGCGGCTGGTGACGCCGTAGCGGCTGATCGCGGTCATTTCGCGCACGGTGCGCTTGGCGTCGTCCGCCGCGTCACGGCGGAAGTAGCCGGCCCAGTTTTCCTCGCACGTCAGGTTGGTGGCCCAGGGGGTGATGCCGTTGGCGCAGTTGTTGATCGTGCCGCGCCCGGTCTTGCCGGTGGGCGAATAGGCGGTGAACAGCATGGCCGAACCGGCCGCCGGGCCGTTGAACGCCATCGGCGTGTTCGGGGTGATGCGGCGGTTGAAGGTGCTGTTCTGGACGTAGGCCCACTTGCGGCTGCCGGCGTCCTTGTATTCCGACACCGAAACGCCGTGCGCCTCGATCTCCTTCAGCGCCTCGTCCACCGGGCGCGGGCCGGTGGAGACGTTGGTGGGGCCGTTCGGGTGCAGGTACTGCACGTTCAGGTTCTCATGGTTCTGCACCATCAAACCGCGCGTGGAGCTGGTATCGTCCCGCGCGCCGGCCGTCGAAAGGCCGAAGAAGTGCAGTGCATCGCCATGGTCGCCGATGCGGTGGGCGAAGTCGGCATCGGTGCCGTTGTTGGCATAGGCGGCGGTGGTGGCCGAAAGCGGATCGCCCAGGCGGGTCATGACGGTGACCGAGTAGCCGGTGGGCACGGCAACCACGTCCGCCAGGCCGTGCGGCACCGCGGTAAAGCCCAGCGTGTTGGGCGATACGCGCACGGTGGTCTGGGCGGTCTGCGAATGGCCGCCCTGCTCCACCACGGCGAACGTGAAGACCAGATCGGTGGCGGTGCTGACGGCCGGCGCGATGAAGGTGACGGTCGAACCCGTGCCGGTCAGCGTGACGGCGGTGCCGGAGGTCTGCGCCCAGGCGGTGGCCACGCCGTCGGTACCGTTGGCCGGGGTACCTGTCAGCGTGACCACGCGGCCCGAGCTGGTGGCGGCATTGGCGCCGGCCGAGATCGTTACCGAGCTGGCATTGTCGTCATCGTCGGAGCAGGCGGCCAGCAGCGCGGTGCCCATGAAGGCCATCGTGGTGGCACCGGCACCGCGGAACAGGGCCTGACGGCGCGAGTAGCGCTGGTCCGCCAGCGTCTCCAGCGAAGGCACTTCGCTGGCATTGGTATCGACATCGCCATCGGTATACCCGGTGGCGGGCAGGTCATGTGTCATGGATATGCCCCTATTGTTGCAGGTCTTTCAGTCGCGGGGCGATTGCTAGGGGGCGAAGATGGCAATCTGGCGCAAGTTTGATGGCAGTTCGAAGACGGTCCCGCGACGAACCGGCCCGAACCATTTCAGTCGTCACTTGCAGCGATTTGGATGCCGGAAATCAGTAAGTATGCTGCGCGTCAGATTAGTCCGAAATGGATGCAGTAACCGGCCACGGCATGACGTTTTACTCGGGGCGTTCATCCGCAATGGTTTGCACTACGGGATGGAACGCAGAGTCGTAACGGGCCAGCACGGCGATCTCCCCACCCTGCTCCATGTGCGAGATCAGGCGCGTGCCGTTCCAGTAGTGCAGCGCGTAGACCGGCGGCTCGTCGGTGATCATCGCGCGCTTGTCCGGGTGGGCCAGGTCCAGCGGCGTCAGGTCCAGCGCAACCGGGGCGGCGCTCGATCCGCAGACGGTGGCGGGAATGCCGTTCCACAGCGTGTGGATCGGCCGGTGCAGATGCCCGGCGATCAGGCCCACGACTTGCCCATGCCCGTCCAGCGCGGCGGCAAGCCGGGCGATCCAGGGTTCGCGCGCATCGCAGTCCAGCCAGCCGATGCCGCTTTCGAACGGCGGGTGGTGCAGCGCGATCACCGTGGGCGTGGCCGGATGCGCGGCCAGTTCGGCGGCCAGCCAAGCCGCGCGGACATCGCAGAAGCCGCCGCCGTGGCGCCCTTCCTCCAGCGAATCGAGCACCAGCACGCGCAGGCCTTTCAGCTCGATCGCATATTGCACGAAGCCCTGATGGCTGGGGCAATCGGGGAACGCCGCCAGCAGCGGCCCGCGCAAGTCATGATTGCCGGTCATCGGCGCCACGGGGATCGGGCAGCTTTCCACCAGCCGCGCCAGCAGCGCATAGCTTTCGGCGTCGCCATGTTCGGTCAGGTCGCCCGAAAGCAGCAGCAGGTCCGGCCGCTGCGGGCTTTCGGCAATGCGCCGCAGCACCGCCAGCAGGCGGCGGACATTGAACTCCTCCGGGTTGCCCCGGTCGAAGCCGATATGGATGTCCGTCACTTGGGCAATCAGCAATGCGAATCTCCCGAAGGCGTGTTTTCGTTATAGGTCCTGACCCTAGGCGCCCGATCTGTCCGGCGTGTTGACGCCCGTGGTTACCGGCAATTCAAAGGCATGCACCGCGTCGCGCGGCATGGCGCGGCGCGATCCCGACGATACTCCGTGGAAACCGTGGCACATCGCGCATGTGGACGGCACTTTGGCCGGTCCCGGCAGCAGCGTCACCCCCTGACCGGCGCCCACGTGACAAGTGCGGCACTGCGCGATGCCCGGCAGCAAGACGTCCGACGCGCGGTCAGACTTCGGCGCGGCGTGGCAGCTGGTGCAGCTTTCCTGCCGGTGCGCGGCGTGATCGAACCAGCCCTTGGTCATGTAGCGCATCGGCTGATGCACCGGCACGACGCCCGGCTTGCCGTCGATAGTGGCGGCACGATGGCATTCGCCGCAGACGCCCTTGCCGGACAACGCCGAGGCCAGCGTCAGCCCCGGCCAAGTCGATTGCACCGGCTGGCTATAACGGAACTGGTAGGGCCCAGCGTCCCCATAGACGCCCGGCCGGCGCCGTGCACCCAGTTGCGCGGCGGCAGGGCGGGAGGACATGAAGGCGCGCGGGGTCCAGCGCGCGGCGGCAAGGTCGGCGGCCAGCTGCTCCACGTCGCCATGCCGCAGGCGACGGACGATCCCGCCCACGCGGTCATAGGCAAGCGAGTGGCAGCCTTCGCAATCGCGCTCCATCTTGATCGGCTGGAAGCGCACGCCGTCCTCGGTCGGGCGGTGGCAGTCCTTGCACTGGAGGCCGTTCGCGCCATAGCCGCGTGCATCGTTAGCGTTTTTAAGGCCAACATTCATCGCCATGCGCGCCACGCCGCCACGCGGATCGAGGTGGAGGCGATGCGGGAAGGCCAGCCCGTTGTCCTCGCTCAGCGGCGTATCGAGCGTGCGTTCGGCGGTCCTCCCGCTCATCGCGTCAGTGACCACGGTGGCCGTGAACTGCGGGTGCAGGCGCGTGAAGTCCGCCGCATTGCCCAGCCGCGTATCGGGCAGCTTGTCCTTCAGCGCACCGTGGCAATCGGCGCAGAACTGCTGGGCCGGTTCGGCCATGCGCGTCGCGCCCTGGTGCTCGACATGGCAATCGCGGCAGGCGCCCGGCCCCTCGTGCCCGAAGGCGTGGGCGACGGACCACAGCGCCCGCTCACCCAGCGGCAGGTTGCCGCGTGCAGCGGCCAGGCGCGCCGGATCGGCATGGTCATGCACCGCCTTGTGGCAGGATCGGCAGGTGGCATCGCCCACCGGCTCGAACGGCTTGACGTGGCAGGTCTCGCAGCGGTCGGTCAGGGTATGGTGGGCCAGGCTGAGTTCGCCGGGGTTCCAGCTCCTGTCCCCGATCACGCCCTTGTCGGGCGCCCCTTGGACATTGCGCGTGAGATTGCTGACGATCGGCACCGCAAGGAACGCCACCAGGATCGCCAGCGCCAGCGTCCAGGAAACCCAGCGCTTGCCCGGCACCACGCCTTGCAGCGAAAAGCCGCGCTTGCCTTCCAGGTCGCCCGAGCGGGTGGTCGCGCCCTCTCCCTTGCGCACGGTCAGCAGTACGGCGCCGTCGGCATCGCGGCCCAAGGTCAGGCGATAGGTGCCGAAGCCCAGTTCGCCGCCGACGTTCGGATCGATCGTGGCCGCCCGCGTCTCACTGCCATCGAGGACGAAACCCAGCGTTCCCGCCGCTTCCGCGCGCACGCGCCCCTCGGCGGCCAGCGTGAGCACGGCGTGGCGCGGCTCCACCGCAAGGTCGGGCAAGTGCAGGTCGTTGTCGGCAAGGCGGCCGATGGAAAGCGTATCACCCGCGACATCGCGGTCGCGCACGATCTCCCGCCCGGCGGCGGTGCGTTCGATCTGGCGGATGCGGAAGGTCACGCGCGGCTCACCAGTAGAAGAACACGGAAACGATGTGCGCGGTCAGCGCGGCAAGCAGCGCCATCGTCGTCGGCACATGGACGTAGAGCCAGACTTCCAGCAGCGCCTTCAGCCGCATGTGCCGCCGCAGCCGGTCCAGCATCGCCTTGCGGCGCATCATCAGCTTTTCCACGCGCTCCACATCGGGATCGGCGGCGTCCAGCCCGGCGATGGCCCGCTGCGTGGCGCAGCGCGGATAGGTGCCCGAAAGCCGCCGCCACAGCCCCGCTGCAAACGGGTCCTGCGCCAGCGCCACCAGCACCAGATCGGCCTCCCGCCGGGCCAGCGGCTGCGCGGCTTCGTCCAGCTGGCGGTCCAGCGCGCGCATCGCCTCCACCATCTGGCCCTGCGTCATCCCCTCGCGATTGGAACTCAGCACAGCGGGCAGCGAGGCATAGGCCCAGACCCCGAACAGGCCCGAGGCGATCACCAGCATCATCAGCGCATAGGCCAGCGTGTGGACGTTCCAGCCCAGCTGGAAGCCGGTGTGCAGCGTCCCCACCACCACCAGCGAGAGGCCCAGATAGACATGCGCCGATGTCCACGCCTTCAGCGACCAGCGCCCCGGCGTGATCGCCCGCTTGCGGATGCCCAGCACCGAAAGCCAGACGATCAGCAGCGCGCCGATCGTGCCCAGCGTATAGCCCAGCCAGGTGCCCCCACCCGGCCGCGGCGTGGGATCGGTGAGCAGATAGGCGGCGATGGAAACGAGGCACAGCGCGCCCGCCAGCTTCGCCCAGCGAAAGCGGCGATGGCGCAGGAAACCTTCGTGGCTGCTCGTCACCTCCCGGTTGGCCCGGTTGGCCGGGTTGGCCCGGTTAGAGCGCAGGGGCGTGGTCGCCATCAGCCCTCCTCCCCCAGCCGCGCGACGCTCAGGAACGCTTCGGGCGAGACGCGGATCGCCGCCCCGGTCGGGCAGGCGCGCACGCAGGACGGGCCGCCGTCGATCCCCGCGCACATGTCGCACTTGATCGCCTTCTTCGGCTGTTCGGCAGGACCGGCATGCTTCTTGCGCCACAGCTTGTCCGGCTCGCCCGGCCCCGGCCCGCGCCCCAGGAACATCCAAGAGAGAAGCGAGGGCTTCTTCGGCAGCACCGCGTCCATCCGGATCACGCCATAGGGGCAGTTGCGCTGGCAATTGCCGCAGCCGATGCAAGTCTCGTCGATGAACACTTCGCCGTCCGGCCCGCGCCGGATCGCGTTGGGCGGGCAGTCGGCCATGCAGTGCGGATGCTCGCAGTGGCGGCAGGACGTGGGCACGTGGAGATGCGCGTAGGTCGTCCCCGCTTCCCGGTCCAGGCGGGAGAGGCCGTCGTGGCTGTCCGCGCAGGCCTTCTCGCAATTGTCGCAGCCGACGCAGAGCTTCTCGTCGATCAGCAGTACGTCGGTCGCCTCGCCGATGCCGTTGTCGACCAGGAACTGCGCGGTCTGCGAATACATGTCGACCACGCTGGAGAAGTTCTCCTTGCGCCCTTCGATGAAGGCATTGACCTCTCGCCGGCGCTCCATCTCGCCCAGCGCCTTGCTGCGCAACTGCGGCTTGCGGTCCAGCAGGCGCACGAAAGCCTCGCCCGGCAGGCGGATCAGTTCGGAACGGATCGCCGCACGCACCGTGGCGGAGCGGCGCGATCCGTCGATCACCGCCATTTCGCCCACGTAGGATCCGGCGGGCAGATAGCTGAGGAACACCGGCTTTCCGGCAATCTCCCGCTCCACCACCATCGATCCACGGCGGATGATGAAGATGTCGGTGCCCTCGGCCCCTTCCTTCATCACCACTTCGCCCGCGCGCGCCTCCACCACTTCGGCCCCGGCGACGAGTTCGGCGATATCGTCCGGCGTCAGGCCCGATCCGAAGATCTGCAGCAATTGCCGCTCGATCGAGATACGGTTGACCGCGCGCGCGGCGGCGGGCGCGGTAGCCATCAGCTTCAGCGCGGCCGCGCGCGGCAGTTCGACGACGACGATGTCGCTGCCCGCGCGCACCGTCGCCCCGCGCCGACGGCCGGAGATCAGGCCCACTTCGCCGAAGATCGATCCTTCGCCGATCGGCACGGTGATCGAAGGATCGTCCTTGTTCACTTCCACCAGCACCGATCCTTCGGCGATGGCGAAGAGCGAGGAGCCCGGCTCATGCCGCAGGAACACCGGCTGCCCCTTCGGCACCGCGCGCACGGCGGAATCGAGCATGATCTCACGCAGTTGCAGCGCCGAAATCTCTCGGAAGATCTCGATCCGCTCTCCGAACAGGGTGAGCCATTCGTCGACACCCCGATCGCCATTTACGCTACCGGGAAGCGGTGCGAACTTTTCGGCCAGGATCGGTTCGTCCGCCGGTTTCAGCGCGGTATTGCCGTTCAGGAACTCGACCACGTCGTAGCCCTGGTTCATGCAGTGCTTGATCAGCGGATAACCCGCCAGCGCGCCGATCACGTGGATGCCGGGCCGCGTCGTCTCGAACTGTGGGGAGAGGACGGGAAACGCCTCCCGCTCCGGGCTGGTGAACAGGATGCCGCAGTCTTCCACGAACTTGCGCGGCGGGGCGGAGCCGGTGCGGGCGATGATGCGATCGCAGCGGATCGTCTCCTGCCCGTCACGCGTATCCAGCACCATTTCCCCGGCCCGCACTTCGGCCGGCGTCGTTTCGTGCCGCACGCGGATGCGGCCCGCCGCCTCCGCCTCTGCCAGCAGGGTGACGTTGCCTTCCTTGGCGCGGGCGAATTCGGTGCCGCGATTGAGGATGGTGACCACGTTGCCCTGCGCCGGATCGGCGGCAAGGCCCAGCGCGTTCTCGATCCCCGCGTCGCCGGAACCGACCACGGTGATATGCTCGTCCACATATTCGCCCGGATCGTCCAGCTGGTACTGGATATGCGGCAGGTCCGCGCCGGCGCAGCGCAGCCGGTTGGGATTGCCCTGCGTGCCGATGGCCAGGATCACCGCCTCCGCCGCGATCCGGGTGCCATCCTTCAGGACGAGTTCGAACGCGCCCTTCTCCCCCTCGATGGCGGTGACTTCGGCATTGTAGCGCACGTGGATGCCCAGCGCGGCGGCGTCATCGTCCCAGGTGCCCAGCACCGCCTCTCGCTTGCCGGCGTCGAACCCGAAGTCCGACCGCAGCACCAGCGAGGCGGGCGTCGCCATCACGTGCTTGCCCTTCTGGTACTTGAAGATCGTGTCCGACAGGTGGTCGGTCTTTTCCAGCAGGACGTGGCTCATGCCAAGCGCAGCAGCACGGCCCGCCGCACTCATGCCGGCGGGGCCCGAGCCAACGATGGCCAGTCGGACGCGATCGGTCACTGCATTCCCCCTGTCGAGCCGCGACAGCCATAGCTTTGGCCATCGCCATGCCGTCCATTTGCCCCCCGATTGCAAAGTGCGGCGAAATTCCGCATCTGCTCGCGCGAGTGTCCGACATGCCCCCCGTGGGGCCGACAGGCGCTCTCATGGATCGGTTTTGCCGAGGATTCAACAGGGGGCTTGTCGAATATGGGGGGGAAGATCGGGGTCCAGCGCGTGGCGCTGGTCGTCGCCGGGCTGATTGCCGCGGGGGCGGTGGGCACGGCGGTGTGGCACGGGCGCAAGCCGGCGGACGCGTCGCCAGACGCGAATGCGCTGGCCCCTGCCGCCACTGCGGACCCGATCGGCACGCTGGAACAGGCCACCCGCAATGCGCCCACGGACGCCACGGCATGGCAGAAGCTGGGCTTCGCCTACTTCGCACAGAATCGCTACGGCGAAGCGGCGGATGCCTATGCCCGCGCCGCCGCCATCGCGCCGGACAAGGCAGTGCTGTGGTCCGCGCTGGGCGAAGCGCGGGTGATGGCCAGCGAGCATGACCCGATGCCCGCCCCCGCGCTGGAGGCGTTCCGCAAGGCCGCCGCTTTGGACAAGGCCGATCCCCGCGCGCGCTATTTCCTGGCGGTGAAGCGCGATCTGGACGGCGACCATGCCGGCGCGCTGGACGACTGGCTGGCGCTGCTGCGCGACAGCCCTGCCGACGCCCCCTGGCGCGGCGATCTGATCCGCACGATCGATCAGGTCGCCACCATCAACCATCTGGACGTGAAGGCGAAACTGGCGGCCATGCAGGCCCTGCCCGCCGCCGCCCTGCCGCATGCGCAGGAGATGCCGCTGGCCGCACAGGGCATTCCCGGCCCCAATGCGGGCGATATCGCCGCCGCCGCCCGCCTTGCCCCGCACGAACAGCGGGCGATGGCGGACGGCATGGTCGCCAAGCTGGAGGCGCGCCTTGCCGCCGATCCGTCCAACGTGGACGGCTGGATCATGCTGATGCGCAGCCGGATGACGCTGGGAGAGGCGGACAAGGCGCGCAAGGCCCTCACCGATGCTATCGCCGCAAACCCTTCACATGCCACGGATTTACGCCAGCAGGCGGAAGTGCTGGGCATTCGCTGAGGCTTTTCCGCGTCTCCAGGATTAGCCAGAACCAATCGCCGCGCCCCGCAACCGGCTTCCCCTTCGCGCGTCATGAAGGGCATGTGGCCCATCTTCGAATCGATCTTGCCGGGAGTCCGCCATGAGTGAAGAACGCGAAATCGAGGGCGTGCCCTGCATGTGGATGCGCGGCGGCACTTCGAAGGGCGGCTACTTCCTCAAGCACGAACTTCCCGCCGATCCGGCCGCGCGCGACGCGTTCCTGCTTTCCATCATGGGCTCCCCCGATCCGCGCCAGATCGATGGCATGGGCGGCGCCGATCCGCTGACCAGCAAGGTCGCGGTCGTTTCCAAGTCCACCCGCGAAGGTATCGATGTCGACTACCTGTTCCTGCAGGTGTTCGTCGATCAGGCACTTGTCAGCGACCAGCAGAACTGCGGCAACATCCTGGCCGGCATCGGCCCCTTCGCCATCGAGCGCGGGCTGATCGCGGCCAAGGGCGACGAAACCAACGTCGCCATCTTCATGGAAAACACCGGCCAGGTTGCCGTCGCCACCGTGCAGACGCCGGGCGGTGTCGTGACCTACAAGGGTGATGCCAGGATCGACGGCGTGCCCGGCAGCCACGCCCCGATTCCGCTGGAATTCCGCGACACTGCCGGCTCCTCCTGCGGCGCGCTGCTGCCCACCGGCAATGCCGTGGACGAAGTGAACGGCGTGCGCGTGACCTTGATCGACAACGGCATGCCCTGCGTGGTGATGAAGGCCGAAGACGTCGGCATCACCGGTTACGAAGACCGCGAGAGCCTGGACGCCAATACCGAGCTGAAGGCGAAGATCGAGGCCATCCGCCTTGCCGTGGGCGAGCGGATGAACTTGGGCGACGTCAAGGACAAGTCGGTTCCCAAGATGATGCTGGTCGCCCCGCCGAAGCATGGCGGTGCGGTGACCGTGCGCAGTTTCATTCCCCACCGCGCCCACGCCACGATCGGCGTGCTGGGCGCCGTGTCGGTGGCGACGGCCTGCCTGATCGAAGGCTCGCCCGCCGCCGAAGTCGCCATTAGCCCCGAGGGTCGCCGCAAGACGCTATCGGTCGAACATCCGACCGGAGAAATGTCCTGTGTCCTCGAAGTGGACGAGGGCGGCGCCGTCGTGAGCGCCGCCCTCCTTCGCACCGCGCGCAAGCTGATGGACGGGGTGGTTTTCGCCGGCTGAGCAACACGCCGCCGGAAAACCTATCCAGGACAGGCACTAACTCCAAAAAACGCTCGCCGCAGCGCAACATTCCGCGTTATCAGGGCTTCAAGGGATTCATAAGTGTCCCGCCTGACAGGAGTTGCGCCATGACCCGTAAGCCCTCGGCCTCGAAACTCGTCCTCGCGGCATCGATTGCCACTCTTCTTGCCGTTTCCGCCTGCAAGGGCCCGCAGACCGCGCCGGACAGTTCCGCCAGCGCATCCGATTCCGCCGTGGACGTCGGCGCCATCGTCAAGGAGCGCAAGGCGAACTTCAAGGACATCGGCAAGTCGAACAAGGTGGCCAAGGCCGCGCTGGAAAGCACCCCGCCCGATTTCGCCACCGCATCCTCCGCCGCTGCCTCGATCAAGGAAGATGCGGGCAAGATCGTCGGCTTCTTCCCCGAAGGCACCGGCCCGGACGCCAGTTCGAAGACCGAAGCCCTGCCGGTGATCTGGCAGAAGAACGGCGAATTCAAGGCCGCCGCCGCGAAGCTCGCCAGCGCGGCCGACGAACTCAAGACCGCTGCCGACGCCAAGGACCTTGCCGCAACGGCCAAGGCGATGGGCAACATCGGCGGCGCCTGCAAGGGCTGCCACGAGCAGTTCCGGAAGAAGGACAAGTGAGCGCGGCGCCGGATAGCGCCGGCGTCCGCACGCCGCTCTGGGATCTTCCCGTCCGTTTCATCCACTGGGCCTTCGTGGTGCTGATCCCGGCGCTATGGTGGACGGCGGAAAACGACAGGATGGCGCTGCACATGCAGATCGGCACGGTGCTGCTGCAACTGCTGGTGATCCGCATCCTGTGGGGCTTCGTGGGCGGATCGACCGCACGCTTTTCGGCGTTCGTGCGGGGTCCCGGCGCAGTGCTGGGGCATTTTCGCGGCAAGGCGAAAGCCATGCCCACCGCCGGCCACAACGCGGCCGGCGGATGGAGCGTGATCGCGCTGCTGGGGCTGATGAGCCTGCAAGTCACGCTGGGCCTGTTCTCGGGGGACGAGGACGACGGCGTGACCGGGCCGCTGAACCACCTCGTCTCGTTCACCACGTCGGACCGGGCGACCAGCCTGCACGGGGTGGTGTTCTATCTGATCCTGGCGCTGATCGCGCTGCACATCGTCGCGGTGCTCTATTATCGGCTGGTGAAGCGCGACGACCTGATCGCGCCGATGGTGACCGGCAAGCGCGTGCTGCCCGCCGGCACCACGGGACTGGTGCGCGCGCCGGCCTGGCGGTTCATCGCCTGCGTGGTAGCGGCGTGGCTGATCGGCTGGGCGATCTGGAGCGGGGTGAAGGCGTAGGGCCGAATAGTCCTGCGCCGCGACCGACCGGGGATATGAACAAGCTTACCCTGCGATACCGCTATGATTCCAGCTTCTTCGACGCCGCGGAGGTGCGCGACGATTTTGGTCGCCTCTCCATCGACGTCCGGACGGATCGTTTCTCGGGCACCGGCGCCTTTTGGGTTCAATGGCAGGACGTGAAGCAATTTGGAGAAGCCCTCTCCGCTTTTCCCATAGCGACCGGCAGTCCCATCGTGGCCCAATGGGGCTGCAACAGGCAGGAAGGCGACGATTTGATCCTGCGCCTTGAGATCGCCCCTGCCAATAGTCGAGGCGAACTGGCCGTCCGGTTCGTGGTGGCGGACGATTTAGCCCCCCACAACCGCGTGATGGGCGAATTCCTGACGAGCTACGCGGAGCTGGATACATTCCGCATCGGCATCGAACGCCTGATGAATCACGAGGCGGACCAAGCCGTGCTTGAGGGGCACTGACGCGCGGCCCCACCCCCAGCCCCTCCCGCCTGCGGGAGGGGAGTAACAGCGCTCTGATGTCCGCTGTCAACGTTTCAAGCACGCGGAAGCGTTCGCCCTGGTGAGCGGCCTATAGTCAGCCGCGCATAGGTGGGGGAGGGACCTGAGAGACGTCGGTGATCAAGCTCTGATACGCGGGTTGGATACCGCATTCCCGATTTTGCGTCCGGGGCTTATCCTGTCTAACATCGGGCGTCGGCGATGCCGGCCACATAGCGCTGACGGATGTTCCCCTGCCGTGGTCCCACCCCCGCCTGTGCGCGGTGGTGGCGGTCTATCTCAAGCGGGCTGCGCCTCCCGGGCGACTGCCCACATAAACCCCGCCAGTTCGCGGGCGATCGCTGCACACACGACAGTCGATTTCTTGCCTCTGGCGCTTAGTGTCCGATAGCGGGAGGTCAGCCGGCTCTGGGCCTTCCATGCGATCTCACGCACCTCAGGGGTGGTTTGTTCGAGGCGGTAGAGCTTCTTAGGTCCAACCCGTGGGGGCATGCGATAGCTCCACGCGCTTTCCACGAGCATGTGACGGACGCGTTTATTGCCAGCCTTTGTGATGCCGCCTCGCCGGATTGTATCGCCCGTGGAGCGTTCGCTCGGTACCAAGCCGACATAGCCCATCAGTTGGCGGGGACTGTCGAAGCGACGCACATCGCCAATCTCGGTTGCGAAGGTGACGGCAACAATCAGGTCTACGCCGCGCAAGGCTTGAAGAGCTCGAACAACCGGCGCTAGCGACCAGGCAGGCAGGAACTCCTCTATTGCCGCTTCAATCCGTTTGATCCGTTCCGTGGACACCCGAACAGCATCAACGAGTTCCTGCAAAGCGATTTGGTGCGCAGGATGATCGAAGCGTTGCTCCTGAAGCCAGCGGAGGTAGCGCATGCTCCACGCAACCTTGCGCGGATAAATCCGCCCATGCTTCAACATGAAACCACTGACTTGTTGGCGGTTCACGCGCTGAGCTTCGACCGCCGCAGTGCGCGTGCGAACCAGATCGCGCATCGCTTCATGGCCCTCGTCTGGGACCCATACTGGCGTAAGTTCTCCCGCGCGAAGCAGCTTCGCCAGACCCACCGCATCCCGCCTGTTGGTCTTTATCCTGTCGCCCGGCTTTCTGGGGATCAATGATGGCGCCACGACTTCGCACGGATGGCCCATGGATCTGATGAGGCGGTAGAGGCCGTAACCCGTAGGCCCCGCCTCGTAACAAAAATGGGCGCCACCATGCTTGTCTACAATCCGCTGTATGACACGCCGCATCGAGTCAGGCGACGCGTCAACTTCGCCCAGATACCGAACTTCACCTCCTCGCTCGTTATCAGCGATCGCGATCGCATTGCGCGACTTGGCGGCGTCGATTCCGACGAAAACACCTGTATAGTTCTCCACGGCTCGTCCTCCTGCGATGAGGATCGGCTCGGCCGGCCCGAGCAACCCTCGGAAGCACAGTGTAGGGCGAGCCACCCTGCATGCCGATGGCGGACATACGGTCTAATCCGAAACGACAGGGCAACCCTGCCCTCCCGCAAGCGGGAGGGCCGCGAGACTTGGAGAGCCGCAGGCGAACCTAGTCGCAGCGGGGTGGACAGACGCCGCGCCTGCACTCCATCCCACGCCTTACCCCTTCAACGCCCGCAGTTCCTTCCGCACCGCCATGTAGTTCGGCAACACGCTGTTCGCATAAGTGCCGAAGATCGGCAGGTCCGCACGATCGATCGTTTCCGCTTCGGCGTAGTGGGCAATGATCGCGTCGGAATCGTTCATGTACTCGCCCGGAGCGTACTGGACGGTGGGGAACGTCACCTTTTCGAAATGCGGCGCCAGTTCCTCGCGGATGGCCGCTTCGTTGGCGTCCCCCGCTGCGAACACGCGCTGTTCGAACTGGTCGAGCAGGTCCGCTTCCAGCAGGAATATCCGCAGCTTCAGGCAATGCGGGCACGTCGCCTTGAGGTAGAGGACGGGACGGAAAGTATTGTCAGACATGGCTTTTCCTCGGCTTCACCGGTCGGTGAAGGAAATGGAGGTGGGCTTGGCCAATTCAAGGCCGCCGCCCGTGGCGGTCAGCCTGCCGCTGGCACGGTCCACCGCGAAGACGGCGAGATTGCCCGATCCTTGCGCGCCCCCCTGGTTGGTGACCACCATCCACTTGCCATCGCCCGAGAGCGAGAGGCCCCACGGCACCTGCCCACCGCTATCGACCTTGTCGATAGCGGTGAGCGTGGCGTCCCGCCGCACGGCATAGACCTGCACGCGGTTTGTCGCGCGGTTGCCGGCATAGAGGAAGCGCCCATCGCGCGAGACGGCGATTTCGGAACCGCTGCGCGTGCCCGCAAAGTCCGCGGGATCGAGCGAGACGGCCGCCACTTGCGTCAGCCGCCCCTGCCGCGCGTCCCAGGCGAAGCTGACGATCGATCCGCCCATTTCGGTGACCAGGAAGGCATGGCGGCCATCCGGCGCGAAGACGATGTGGCGCGGGCCGGATGCGGGCGGCAGCGTCGCGAATGGCTCCGGCGCTGGCGAGAGCGTGTGTTTAGCGGCATCGAAACGGTAGACGAAGACCTTGTCCGCGCCGAGATCGGGTGAGAGCACCCAGCGGCCGGAGGGATCGAGCGTCACCCCGTGCGCGTGCGGTCCTTTCTGGCGCTTGTGCGGGCCGGATCCCAGGTGGGTCTCGACGCTGGCAGGCTGGTCCGCCAGCGTGCCGTCCGCCGCCACCGGGACCGCGGCGACTTGTCCGGTGCCGTAATTGGCGACGAACAGCGTGCGGCCGTCGGCGGATAGCGCGAGGTGGGTCGGCCCGCCGCCGCCCGAATCCGCCTTGCCCCGGGGCGTCAGCGCGCCGGTTGCGGGGTCGTAGGCGAAGCCGGACACAGTGCCGTGCGTGACGCCGTCATTGCCCGTCTCGCTCACCGCGAAGAGGCGGTGATGCGCGGGATCGGCCAATACCCAGGTCGGCCGGTCCACTTCGGCCACCACGCCGAGCGAGGACAGCGCGCCGCTTTTCGGATCGAGCTTTACCGCGACCACGCCCTGCCCCGGTCCGCTGCCTTGCGTGCCCACATAGGCCAGCGTTTGCGTCTGTGTTTGTGCCTGGTGTGTCTGTGCCTGCGGCGTGGATACCGTGGCGCATCCGGCCAGTGTCCAGCCCGCCATCCCGCACAGCGCCGTGGCCCACAGTTTCGCTTTCATCCCGCATCCTTTTCCGATCGTTCCCCGCAGGCTAGCCGAGCCCCGCGAGCGGAGCCACAGCGGCGTGCGCAATCTATCGGGGAAGGAGCGGAATCTAAGGGTGTGCGCACCCTCGATGGAGTTTCCGCCGCCTGCTCCAGCATTTCACCCAGACACACCCGTCATCGCCGCGAAGGCGGGGATCCCGCTTGTTCTTCTAAAGCGCGCCGAGGCCCAGAGATTTCGCCGGTGCGCAAGATCTCCGAGCCTCGGCGTAAACTCCAAGAAAGCGGGGCCCCCGCCTTCGCGGGGGCGACGGAGTGGTTGGGCGCAATAGTGGTTCCCGCCGAACAATCACAGGCGCGCGCCTGCGTCCTAGATATCTATGGAAATCAGCAGGTTGATCGTCTGCTGGTTGTAGATCCCCTTCGCGCCATCCCGCCGGGCATAATAGAGGTCCAGCCGCCCATGCCCGCCAAGCCGCGTGGAGCCGCCGATCTTGCTGTAGAGCACGGTCGGATCGTTACCGGCATCCTGGCCCTTGGGACTGATATCCTGCACGAACTCCCGGATCAGTCCGGCCTCGACATAAGGGGCGAAGTGCCAGTTGCGGAATTCCTGCTTTTCCAGCCGCAGACTGCCCTCGACGAAGCCGTAGTTCTCGTCCTCAGCCGGGTTCGATCCGTAGCCGCGCGAGGCCTGATAGACCGCCTCCACCGCCGGACGCAGGAACCAGCCTTCGGGAACGAAGCCGGCATTACGATGGTCCAGCGTCTTCATCAGCTTCGCCTCGGTGAAGTAGCGGCGCCACTTCTGCCGGGCGGTGGGAATGCCGGGCATCCCGGTCACGTCGCGGCCGTCCAGCACGATCGCGCGCACGGCCAGTCCGGTGGTGGGGCTGAGGCGATTTACGTAGTCCAGCCGGACGCCGGTGCCCCGGCTGTCGATGTGGCCGCCGCTGTCCTTCAAGTCCACGTCGGTGACTTCGGTGGCGAAGCCGACGCCGATCGCCTGGTTGGGCGCGATACGGCGGAGCACTTCGGCCAGGAAGTTGTAGCCGTCGCTGTCCTGATCGGTGGGCGCGCTTTCGTTGCCGCGCGCATAGATCGCCGCGCCGCCCACCTTGAGCAGCGTGTTGCCATCCCCCGGCAGTTCGAACGTGACATGCGCGGGCACCACGTAGGACGTGGCATTGTCACGCACATGGCTAAGGTCGTCGCCATACTGCGCGGCCTGCGCGTGGGCGGTGTACTGGCCGATGCGCTGCTGCACGGCGCCGTAGGTCTCCGACGAGTTCATTTCGCCGATGATGCCCACGCCCGCGAAGGTGCGCATGAAATCGGCAATGCCGTAACCGGGCATGGCGGCGGACGGCGTCGCCGGTGCGGGAGTTGCCTGTGCGGGAGGTGACGGTGGGAGGGCCGCCTGATCGTTCGTATCCGTCTGCGCGTCCTGCGCCATGGCCGGAATGCTGTTCGCGAATGCCATCGCGGCGATGACTGCAATAGCCACGCCGGGGCGGAACCCGCCCGAAATCCTTCTCACGACCCGTATGCTCCGATTGCTGGATGCTTGGTGTGAGCGGACCTGCCCGGCGCCCACCCCTTCGGCAATCGCACCGGGACCGGCTTCAATCATCGCCGGCACGATTCAAATCTGTGTGACGCAAGCACACAAGCACCACGCAACAGCCGTTGCGCCTGCCCGTTCCGATACTTAGGTTATCGCCGCGCCCCCTCTCTCCCACCTCGCGCGGGCGCGGCGATAAAGGAGCCTTTGCTCATGGAATTCCGTCGCGAATCCGACTCCATTGGCGAGATCGACGTCCCCGCCACCGCCTATTGGGGCGCGCAGACCGAACGCAGCCTGCACAATTTCCCCTTCGGCCCGACAGAGCGGATGCCGATCGCCATCGTCCACGCCCTGGCCCGCGTGAAGCTGGCCGCCGCGCGGGTCAATGCGAAGCACGGGCTGGACGCCGGGCTTGCGCAGGCGATCGAGGCTGCCGCCGCCGAAGTGATTTCCGGCACGCTGGACGATCAGTTCCCGCTGGTGATCTGGCAGACCGGATCGGGCACCCAGAGCAACATGAACGTCAACGAGGTGATCGCCGGCCGCGCCAATGAGCTGCTTTCGGGCAAGCGCGGCGGCAAGGATCCGGTCCACCCGAACGATCACGTCAATCGCGGGCAATCGTCCAACGACAGCTTCCCCACCGCGCTCCATGTGGCGGCGGCGGTGGAAGTGGAACGGGCGCTGCTGCCCGCGCTGGAACGGCTGACCCAGTCGCTGGACGCCAAGGCGAAAGCTTGGACCGACGTGGTGAAGATCGGCCGCACCCACTTGCAGGACGCGACGCCGCTGACTCTGGGGCAGGAGTTTTCCGGCTACGTCCAGCAGCTGCGCGATGCGCGGGAGCGGCTGGTTCATGCCGAACAGGGCGTGCTGCGGCTGGCGCAGGGCGGCACGGCAGTGGGCACCGGGCTCAACGCGCCCAAGGGCTTTGCCGCGGATGTGGCGGCGGACCTTGCGACGCAGACCGGGCTGGCCTTCGTGCCCGCGCCCAACACGTTCGAGGCGCTGGCCAGCAACGATGCGCTGGTGCAGCTTTCCGGCACGCTTTCCACGCTGGCAGTGGCGCTGACCAAGATCGCCAACGACATCCGCCTGCTCGGCTCCGGCCCACGCTCCGGCCTGGGCGAGCTGGACTTGCCCGCCAACGAGCCGGGCAGTTCGATCATGCCGGGCAAGGTCAATCCCACCCAGTGCGAGATGCTGACGATGGTGGCCGCGCAAGTGATCGGCAACCATCAGGCCGCCACCGTCGGCGGGCTTCAGGGCGCGTTCGAACTGAACGTGTTCAAGCCGCTGATAGGATCGGCGGTGATCCGCTCGATCAGTCTGCTCGCCATCGGCATGGTCAGCTTTGCCGAGCGCTGCGTGGACGGGATCGAGCCCAACCGCAGGCGGATCGCCGAGCTGGTGGAGCGATCGCTGATGCTGGTGACCGCGCTGGCGCCGGAAATCGGCTACGACAATGCCGCCAAGATCGCCAAGCACGCCCACACCGACGGCCTGACCTTGCGCGAGGCGGCGCTGGATCTGGGGCTGGTGGACGAAGCCACGTTCGACCGCGTGGTACGCCCGGAAACGATGGTCTGACGAAAAGGGCGGCCTGCCATCGGGCCGCCCTTCCCCATCACAGCTTCATCGACAGTTCGACATCGTCCGCGAACGGCACCGAGAGGTAGCCGCCATCGGCCGCGCGCACGCGGGCGAGGTATTCGGGGCAATAGTCGGCATTGTCCGCCAGCACGAAGGCGCCCGGCCGCAGGCGGCTTTCCAGACGGTCCAGCACATCGGGATAGAGCGACTTGGCACCGTCCAGCAGGACGAGGTCGACGCTGTCCGGCAGACCCTCCGCCAGCGTTTCCAGCGCATCCCCCACGCGGATCTCGACGAGGTCGGCCAGCCCGGCCTCGGCGAGGTGCGCGCGGGCCTTTTCGACCTTGGTCGGCTCGAACTCGGTGGTGATCACCAGGCCGCCACCATTGTCGCGCAGCGCCGCCGCCAAGTGGATGGTGGAAATGCCGAAGGAAGTGCCGAACTCCACGATCGTGCGGGCATTGCCGCTGCGGGCCAGCATGTAGAGCAGCCGGCCGGACTCGGGGGAGACCGGCAGCGGCACTTCGCGCAGCGTGCCGTACATCTCCCGCCAGGCGGTCTTGTCCTGCATCAGCCGGGTGGTTTCCTGTTCGGACATGCCTTCGAACGCGCGGAACATTTCGGCGCGCAGGCGATCCGCCTCCTCGAACAGCCGCGCCAGCAGCGGGGCGACGGGGGTTGTGGTCAATGTGGTCATCATGGTCTCCAGGACGCCTCGTTGCGTCCGGGAGAAAAATATGAACAATTGATCGCGTTTCCTAATCGCATTCCCGAGTTCGCCGATGGCCAGTGCCGAAACCCCGCAGATTTCCACGCGAAAGCGCCCCCGTCAGAGCCGATCCGAAGAGACGGTGAAGGCCATCCTGCAAGCTGCCGCTCAGGTTCTGGCGAGCGAGGGGGCGACCCGATTCACCACCGCCCGGGTGGCCGAGCGCGCGGGCGTCAGCATCGGTTCGCTCTACCAGTACTTCCCGAACAAGGCAGCGATCCTGTTCCGCCTGCAGAGCGAGGAATGGACCGAGACGCGCGATCTGCTGGGCGCGATCCTGTCGGACACCGGCCAGACCCCGCCGGAACGCGTGCGCCGGCTGGTCCATTCCTTCGTGCGGTCCGAATGTGCGGAGGCCGACTTGCGGCAGGCGCTGAGCGACGCGGCGCCGCTCTACCGCGACGCGCCCGAGGCGCAGGCGGCACGGACGCGAAGCCAGGGGGTGATGCGCCGGTTCTTTGCCGAAGCCCTGCCCCACGCCCCCGACCAGACGCGCGATCTGGCCGCGCGGATGATCAAGACCACGCTGAGCGAAGTGGCCAAGAGCTTTTCGGAAACCCCGCGCAGCGAGGAAGAGATCGTCGCATGGTCCGACGCGATGGCGGACATGCTTTGCGCCTATCTGGAAAGTCTCGGCGCTCGCGACGGGGGGATCCGCGAGCGCCGAAGCACGTAAGGGCTTAGAGCAGTTTCCGAGGCATCAGGCGATTCCACCCGATTGGAAAACGCTCTAAGTTTTGGTTTGCCGCGTTTTCCGAGTCATCAGGTGATTCCACCTGATTAGAAAACGCTCTAGCCGCCCTTTTCTTCTTCCGGCCCGCCGATGGCGCGCACGTAGGAAACGGCCGCACGCATCCGTTCGGTGTCTACTGCGATGGCAGAGCGCTGGGCGTCCAGCGCGTCGGTCTGGGCGGTCACCACGTCAAGGTAGCCGGCCGCGCCGTCGCGATAGCGCGACATGGCGATCTCGCTGGTGCGCTGGGCGGCGTTGGCCGCTTCCTGCTGCGCCTTGCCCTGCGCCTCAAGCTGGCGCATCGCCGCGATGGAATCCTCCACTTCGCGGAAGGCATCCAGCACGGTGCTGCGATAGTCGGCAGCCGCCTCGTCGTATTCGGCGCGCGAGATCTTCACTTGCGAGCGGCGCGCGCCGCCGTCGAACACGTTCAGCAGCGCGGTCAGCGGGCCCAGCGCCCACATCGCGTTTGGTGCGCTCAGCAAGTTGCCGCCGGTGGTCTGCCAGCCGCCCGAAGCGCCCAGGCCGATGGTCGGGAACCAGGCCGCACGGGCGACGCCGATGCGGGCATTGGCAGCGAACACGCGGCGTTCGGCAGCGGCAATGTCCGGACGGCGCTGGAGCAGTTCGGACGGGGTGCCGACGGCGATCGCCGGGGTGGCGAAAGCGGCTTCCTGCGGGGCGACGTGGAACGTCGATGCCAGCGCGCCGGTCAGCGCGGCAAGCTCATGCTCGGTCTGGGCACGCTGGTTGGCGATCGAGGCGACTTGCGCCTGCGCATTGCCCAGCACGGTGCGGGCACGATTGACGTCGATGCCCGAGGAGATGCCGCCTTCGTGGCGCGTCTCGGTCAGCTGCGCGGCGCGCTGGAAGGCGTCCACCGAACGGTCGAGCAAGGCCGCCTGCGCATCGAGGCCGCGCAGCCGCAAGTAGGCATCCGCCACCGAGGCCTGAAGGCTGAGCCGCGCCGAGGCGAGATCGCTCTGCGAGGCATCGGCTTCGGCGTTGCCCGCCTTCACGCTGTTGCGGACGCGGCCCCAGAGATCCAGCTCATAGGAAGCGCTGCCGCCGATGATGTAGTTGTTGTAGGTCGCCGACGATCCCGACGAGAGCGGGCGCCCGGCGGAAACGCGATTGCGCGAGGCATCGCCGGAGACGCCGATCTGCGGATAGAGATCGGCGGCGGCCACGCCGGCCGCGCCGCGTGCCTGATCGTAGCGGGCCAGCGCGGCGGCCAGCGTCGGGCTGGCAGCGGCGGCGCGGGCCTCCAGATCGTTCAGCACCGGATCGCCGAACACGGTCCACCAGTCCCCGCGCATCGCGCCGTCCTGCGGAGCGGCGGGGGCCCAGCCCTGCATCTCCGCGAACTGTTCAGGCGCGGCGGGCAGGCTGGACTGCGGCGGCGTGTAGGTGGGCGCCATCGAGCAGCCGCCCAGCAGGGCAAGCGTGATCGCGGCAGTGCATGCGGCCGTGAATGCGGCGGGCGCCGCCCGCTTAGCCATGCGTCGCGGCCTTGGCTGGCGCGGCGGCTGGCGCGTCGGTGGCCGCCTGCGGCTGCACGCGGTCGCCGGTGCGGATCGAGTCCGAAGGCGAGTCCACCACGCGGTCGCCCAGGTTCACGCCGACCGAGACGATCACCGACTTGCCCTGATCGCGGGCGATGGTGATCGGGCGGACGGTAACCTTGTTGTCCGCGCCCAGCACGGCCACGCTCGGCCCCTTGTCGGTATAGAGCACCGCGCTGCCCGGCAGGGTCACGCCCTTCAGGGTGGCGTCGACATCGAAGTGGGCCTGCACGAAGGCGCCCGGCTTCAGCGCGCCGTCGTTATTGTCCGCCTGCACTTCCACCAGCACCGCGCCCGACTGGGCATCGACGGCGCCGGCGCTGCGGCTGACCACGCCCGGGAAAGTGCGGCCGGGGAACTCAGGCAGGCTGAGCTGTACGGTGACGCCCGGATTGACCTGCGCCGAATAGATCTGCGGCACGCGGACATAGACGCGCATCTTGTGCACGTCGGACACAGTGAACAGCGGCTGCGCGGCGGCATTCCCCGCCACCACCAGCGCGCCGATCTGGGCCGAGCGGCTGGTGACCACGCCCGCGAACGGGGCGGCCAGCTGGGTGAAGCCGTGCTGGGCCTGAAGCTCACGCACTTGCGCCAGCGCGGCATTGGCCAGCGCGGTCTTGGCGGCAAGATCGCCCGCCTTCTCGTCCACTTCCTGCTGCGAGACGGCGTCCTTCGCCAGCATCGCGCTCCAGCGCTTGGCGGTCGTCGCGGCCAGGCGCTGGTTGGCGACGGCGGTCTGATAGTCCGCCTTGGCCTGCGCCAGCTGCTGGTCGATTTCCGGCGCGTCCAGGATGGCGAGCGGCTGGCCCGCTTTCACGTGATCGCCGATGTCGGCCAGCCACTTGCTGACATAGCCGTTGGTGCGCGCGTTGATCGCGGCGCTGTTCCAGGCCTGCGCAGTACCCGGCAGAGTAAGCCCGCCCTCACCCGCTGCCGCCGTGGGATTGATCACCGCAACGGTGGGCACGGCGGACTCTTCGCTCACGGCCTTCAGGTCGCGCGTCGCCTGGATGCGGGTGGCGGTGCCGATGCCCACCACGGCCAGTGCGACGATGGCCGCGCCGATGCCCACCCGCTTCAGGGTGCGGGTGCTGGGACCGGTGGGAGTGTCGTTGTCCATGGGGGCCTCGGGAGTGTGGTGCATCTGGGGATCAAGCATGAGCGGCCTCCATCTCTACTGGGGCTTCGTGATGCTTGCGACGGCTGTGGAAGAAAGCGAACACGGTGGGAACGAAGAACAGCGTGGCGATCGTGGCACAGATGAGGCCGCCGATCACGGCGCGGCCCAGCGGGGCGTTCTGCTCACCACCTTCGCCAAGGCCCAGCGCCATCGGCGCCATGCCGATGATCATCGCCAGCGCGGTCATGAGAACCGGGCGGAAGCGGACCAGACCGGCCTCCATCGCCGCCTTCACCGGATCGCCCAGCTCTGCCAGCTTTTCGCGGGCGAAGCTGACGACCAGGATCGAGTTGGCAGTGGCGACGCCCATGCACATGATCGCGCCGGTCAGGGCCGGGACGGACAGTGTCGTCCCCGTGGCGAACAGCATCCAGACGATGCCGGCCAGCGCGGCGGGCAGCGCGGTGATGATGATGAACGGGTCCAGCCAGGACTGGAAGTTCACCACGATCAGCAGGTAGATCAGCACCACGGCGGCCAGCAGACCCCAGCCAAGGCCGGAGAACGCGGTGTTCATCGTCTGGTACTGGCCGCGGATGGTGACGGTGGCGCCCTTCGGCTCCTCTGCCTTCAGCGAGTTGATCGCGTGCTGCACGTCACCGGCCACGGCGCCAAGGTCACGACCCTGCGGGGTGCCGTAGACGTCGAGAACCGGGGCGATGTTGTAGTGCGAGACGACCGGCGCGGTGCTCGAACGGGTGAGCGTGGCCAGCGCGCCCAGCGGCTGCGGGCGGGTTGCGGCCGCGCCGGAGACCGGCAGGTTGGCCAGCTTGCTCATCGAATCGACGCTGTAGTCCGGCGCCTGCGCCACCACGGCGTACTGCACGCCATTGTCCGGGTTCACGAAGTAGACCGGTGCGGTCTGCGAGGTGCCGGCCAGCGAGTTGCCGAGGCTGGTGGTCACGTCCTTTTCGGTGAGGCCGTACTGGCCGACGCGCGAACGGTCGACATCGACGTCGATCTGCGGCGAGTTGGCCGGCTGCTGCAGGCGCAAGTCGGCAAGGCCAGGCACGGTCGCCAGCTTGACCATCAGCTTGTGCGCATAGGCACGCGCGGCCACCGGATCCTTGGCGGAAATCTGCACGTCGATCGGCGACGGCGAACCGAAGTTCAGGATCTGGCTGGTGATGTCCGCCGGCAGGAACGCGAACTGCATGCCGGGGAAGCGGCGCGGAAGTTCGCGGCGCAGCTGGTTCACGTAACCGGCGGTCGGCTTGTGGCCTTCCTCCAGCGTGATCAGCATGTCGCCGTCCTGCGGGCCGATGGTGCCGCTGTTGTTGTAGACGGTGTTGATCGAGCTGACCGGCAGGCCGATGTTGTCGGTAACCGACTTCAGTTCGGACTGCGGCACGATCTTGCGCACTTCGGCGGTGATCTGTTCGAAGTTACGGGCGGCTTCGTCGATGCGGGTGCCCACCGGCACGCGCACGTGCATGGCGATCTGGCCCGAGTCCACCGTGGGGAAGAAGTTGCTGCCCAAGAGCGGCATCAGCCCGAAGGACAGCACGACGACCGCAAGGAAGCCGATCATGAACGGCTTGCGCGAGCGCAGCGCGCGCGCAAGCATGCCAAGGTAGCCGTCGCGGATCTTTTCGAACTTCGCTTCGAACCCGCGCTGGAAGCGCACGAAGGGATTGGTCGATTCCGGGGTGCCGGCATTGTGCGAATTCTCGCCATGCGGGGCATGCGGCTTCAGCAGGTACATCGCCATGGTCGGCACCAAGGTGCGCGACAGGATGAACGAGGCGATCATCGCGAAGACAACCGAAAGCGCCATCGGCACGAACAGGTAGCCCGCAACGCCCGGCAGGAAGAACATCGGCACGAACACGATGCAGATGCACAGCAGCGAGACGAAGGCCGGAGTCACGATCTGGGCGGCGCCGTCCAGGATCGCCTCCATCACGCCCTTGCCCTGTTCCAGGTGCCAGTTGATGTTCTCGATCGTCACCGTCGCGTCGTCGACCAGGATGCCGACCGCGAGGGCAAGACCGCCCAGCGTCATCACGTTCATCGTCTGCCCGAACACGGCCAGCGCGGCCACGGCGGCCAGCACGGCCAGCGGGATGGAGACGGCGATGATGACCGTGGAGCGCCAGGAACCCAGGAACAGCAGGATCATCAGCGAGGTGAGCGCGGCGGCGATGGCGCCTTCGTGCAGTACGCCCGAAACGGCGGCCTTCACGAACAGCGACTGGTCGCCCACCGGCAGCACCTTCAGCGTGTCCGGCAGGGTGGAGGTGATCTTGGGCAGCGCGTTCTTCACGCCGTCCACCACCGAGAGAGTGGAAGTGGCGCCGTTCTTCAGCACCGTCAGCAGCACCGAGCGGCCGCCCTGCACGTGGACGACGTTCTGCTGCTGGGCGCTGCCGTCGCGCACGAAGGCCACATCGCGCATGTAGATCGTCGCGCCGTTGACCACCTTCACCGGCAGGTCGTTCAGCGCCTCGATCGAGCCGGGCGTGTTGTTCAGGCGAACGGTGTACTGCGCCGGGCCGATCTTGACGAAGCCGGCCGGGTTGATCTGGTTCTGCGCGGCGATGGCGTTGCCGACGTCCTGCGCGGAAAGGCCGCGGGCCTGAAGCGCATCGGGGTTGAGGTCAACCTGCACCTGGCGCTGCTTGCCGCCCGAAGGATAGGGCATGGCAAGGCCCGGAATGGTGACGAGGCCGGTGCGCACCTGGTTCTGGCCGATATCGAACAGCTGCTGTTCCGACAGCCCCTTGCCCGACAGGGCGAGCTGGAGGATCGGCACGGTGGAGGCCGAATAGTTCAGGATCAGCGGCGGGTTCACGCCCGGCGGCATCTGCTTCAGAACGGTCTGCGAAACCGAGGTGACCTGCGCCGTGGCCGTGCGGATGTCGACACCCGGCTGGAAGTAGATCTTGACGATGCCGGTGCCCTGAAGCGACTGGCTTTCGATATGCTCGATATCGTTGACCGTCGTGGTCAGGATGCGCTCGTAAGGCGTCACCATGCGGTCCGACATGTCCTGCGGGGATAAGCCGGTGTAGGTCCAGGCGACCGCGATGACGGGGATCTTGATATCCGGAAAAATGTCAACCGGTGTGCGGAAGGCAGCGATCAGGCCACCGATCGCTATAAGAATGGCCATGACGATAAACGTCAGAGGGCGATGCAACGCGGTCTTGACGATTCCCAGCATCGATAACTCCAGTCGCCGGAGGTCCGCGCAGGTATGCACGGCTCACCGGCCAGAACGCCTCACCCCGTGTGATGGTTTTTTTGAAGGGCCGAACGCCGGAAAGGCCACGCTCGCGGCGCGACCGGAAACCCGCTTCGACCCATCCCGTTTTTTCGAGAATCAGGCGCCTATCAGCTTGGAAGCCGGGGAAATAGATACTTAGTTTTGATTGCTGTCATGAAGACAGTTCATGACTGGATCGTCACAAACTGTGGCCGAGCGCGTTTGCGACGGAAAATCCGCAGTATACTGCGGATTACACGCGTTCGAGCAGTACCGCCAAGCCTTGTCCCACCCCGATGCACATGAAGGCAAGGGCATAGCGGCCATGCGTTCGGCTGAGCTGTTCGACCGCACTCATCGCGATTCTGGCTCCCGACATGCCCAGCGGATGGCCCAAAGCGATGGCCCCGCCGTTCGGATTGACGCGCGAGTCGGTGAAGGGATCGACGTTCAGGTCGCGCAGTGTGGCGATGGCCTGGCTGGCGAAAGCTTCGTTCAGTTCGATCACGTCGATCTGGTCCATCGAAAGCCCGGATTTCCGCAGAACCTTGCGGGCTGCCTCGATCGGCCCTGCCCCCATTACGCGGGGCGCAATGCCCGATGCGGCCATGCCGATCACGCGGGCGCGCGGGGTCAGGCCATGGCGCTTCGCCGCGTCCTCGCTGGCAACCAGCATGGTCGCCGCGCCGTCGTTCAGGCCGGAGGCATTGCCCGCCGTCACCGTGCCGTCCGCACGGACCACCGGCTTCAGTTTCGCGAGTGCTTCAAGGCTGGTTGCGCGGGGGTGTTCGTCGCGATCGAAGACCAGCGCCTCACCCTTTCTTTGCGGAATGGTGACGGGCACGATCTCCGCCGCGAGACGGCCGTTCCCTTGGGCAATCGCGGCCTTTTCCTGGCTGGCGAGTGCGAAGCGATCCTGGTCTTCGCGGCTGACCTGCCATTGTTCGGCAACATTCTCACCCGTCTGCGGCATCGTATCGACGCCGTAAGCGGCCTTCATCGCCGGATTTATGAAGCGCCAGCCCAGCGTGGTGTCCTCTATCTTCTGATCGCGGCCGAATGCGCTGCCCGCCTTGCCCATGACATAGGGCGCGCGGGTCATGGATTCGACGCCGCCGGCGATCATCAGATCCGCATCGCCGCTGCGGATCGCCTGCGCCGCCATGCCCAGCGCGTTGAGGCCGGAACTGCACAGGCGGTTGACCGTCACCCCCGGCACCGTCTCCGGCAGACCGGCCAGCAGCACCGCCATGCGGGCGACATTGCGGTTGTCCTCTCCCGACTGGTTGGCGCAGCCCAGGATCACGTCATCGACCGAGGCCCAGTCCACGCCCGGGTTCCGCTCCACCAGCGCGCGCAAGGGGATCGCGGCGAGATCGTCGGCGCGGACGGTCGCCAGCGAGCCGTTCAGCTTGCCGATGGGGGTGCGGATGGCGTCGCAGACGTAAGCTTCGGTCATGGGGGGATCAGCCTTCCAGGAAGGGGATAAGGGCAACCGCCAGCGCCTCGGGTGCTTCCAGCGGGGCAAGATGCGCAGCGGCCAGTTCGGCGTGGACGGCGCCGGGAATGCGCGCGAGCAAGTGCTCGCCATGGCCTTCGAACGGGGTGGAGGCGTCGCGCGAGCCGGTGACGACCAGCGTGGGCGCGACTATTCGCAAGATACGCTCGGCAAGATCCATGTCGCGGATCGCCGCGCCGCAACCGGCATAGCCCTGCGGGTCCATCGTCACCAACTGGCGCCGCACCGTCTCGTATATCACCGGGTTGTCGCGCGTGAGAAAGCGACCCATCGCCAGATCGGCAATCGCGGCCATGCCCTCGGCGCGGACCTTGGAGATGCGGTCGTTCCACGCACCGGCATCCATCGTCGCGGACGTGCAGACCAGCGCCAGCTTCTCCACCTGCCCGGGACGCGACAGCGCCAGTTCCATGCCGATCATGCCGCCCAGCGAAACACCGGCGACCGAGAAGCGCTCGATCCCGGCATCGTGGGCGATCGCCAGCACATCGCGCGCCAATTGCGGCATTGCGAAATCGCCCGGCTCGGCCGTGGAGGCGCCATGGCCGCGCGTGTCGATGCGCAGCAGCCGGAACCGTGCGCGCAGCAGCGGCAGCACCGGGTCCCACAAGTCCATATCGGTGCCGATCGAATTGAGCAGCACCAGCGGGCGCGCGCCGTCGCGCCCTTCCAGTTTCCAGTAGAGGCGTGCGCCGGGAACGCTGGTGAACATCAGGCCGCCTCTGCCAGTGCGCTGGCGAAGGGGGCGCCGGTCTTGGCGGTGACTTCGTCCAGCGAGACGCCGGGCGCGAGTTCGAGCAGCGTGAGGCCGCCCACCTTGCGGTCCACGGCGAAGACGGCCAGATCGCTGACGATCATGTCCACCACGCGCTTGCCGGTCAGCGGCAGGGTGCAGGCGGGCAGGATCTTGGGATCGCCGTGCTTGGAAACATGGTCCATCACCACGATCACCTTCTTCACCCCGGCGACGAGGTCCATCGCCCCGCCCATGCCCTTCACCATCTTGCCCGGGATCGTCCAGTTGGCGAGATCGCCCTCGGCCGAGACTTCCATCGCGCCCAGCACGGCCATGTCGATATGGCCGCCGCGGATCATCGCGAAGCTGTCCGCGCTGGAGAAGAAGCTGGACGTCGGCAGCGCGGTAATCGTCTGCTTGCCGGCGTTGATCAGGTCGGGATCGACTTCGTCGTCATAGGGGAACGGGCCGATGCCCAGCATGCCGTTCTCGCTCTGGAGCGTGACCTTGATGCCGGCCGGCACATGGTTCGCCACCAGGGTCGGGATACCGATGCCCAGGTTCACATAGTACCCGTCGCGCAGTTCCTTCGCGGCGCGGGCGGCCATTTCATCGCGGGTCCAGCTCATTACGCAGCCTCCCTTTCACGCACGGTGCGCTTCTCTATGCGCTTCTCGTTGATGGTCGAAAGCACCACGCGGTCGACATAGATGCCGGGGGTGTGGATGCAGTCCGGATCGAATGTGCCGGCGGGGACGATTTCCTCGACCTCGGCCACGGTGACCTTGCCGGCCGTCGCCATGTTGGGATTGAAGTTGCGCGCGGTCTTGCGAAACTGGAGGTTGCCCTCCTCGTCCGCGCGCCAGGCCTTGATGATCGACAGGTCCGCGCGCAGCCAGGTTTCGCGCACGTATTCCTCGCCCTCGAACACCTCGACCGGCTTGCCTTCGGCGACCACGGTGCCGACCCCGGTCTTGGTGTAGAACGCCGGGATGCCCGCGCCGCCCGCGCGAATGCGCTCGGCCAGGGTGCCCTGCGGGTTGAGTTCCAGCTCCAGCTCGCCCGAGAGGTACTGGCTTTCGAACAGCTTGTTCTCCCCCACGTAGGAGGAGATCATCTTCCGGATCTGGCGGCTTTCCAGCAGCATCCACAGGCCGAAGCCGTCCGCGCCCGCGTTGTTGGAAATGACCGTCAGGTCCTTCACACCCGCCGCGCGCACTTCGAGGATCAGGCTCTCGGGATTGCCCGAGAGCCCGAACCCGCCGGACATGATCGTCATGCCGTCGAACAGCAGTCCTTCCAGTGCGACCCGGGGGCTGTCGAATACTTTGGACATCTGGTGTCTCCTTAACCGAGATCGCCGCCCGCGACGGGCAGCACTGTGCCGGTCACGTAGCTGGCCTCGTCCGAGGCGAGGAACAGGATCGGGGCGATCTGCTCCTCAAGGGTTCCATAGCGTTTCAGGAAGGCGGAATCGGTCACTTGCGCGACCGCCTCGGCCATCCACGCCTGCTCCTGCGCGGTGTCGCCTTCGGCGTTCCGAGCGACACGGCGCGGGGGAGCGCTGGTGCCGCCCGGTGCCGTCGCGACGACACGAATGCCCACTTCGGCATATTCCATGGCAAGGCTCTGGGTCAGGCCGTTGATCCCGCCCTTCGCCGCCGAATAAGGCACCCGGCGAATGCCGCGTGTGGCGTTGGAGGACAGGTTCACGATGGTCCCTGCCCCCTGCTCCAGCATCGCCGGCAGCACCGCGTGGCAGCAATAGAGCGTCGGCATCAGCGAGCGGCGGATCTCCGCGTCGATCTGCGCGGGCTCGAATTCGGCAAAGGGCCGCATCCGGATCGCGCCGCCGACATTGTTGATCAGGATGTCGATCCGCCCGAAGGCTTGGACCGCCTTGGCCATCGCTTCCGCCGCGCCTTCGTAGGTCTCAAGGTCGCAGCAGATGGAGATTGCTTTTCCGCCCGCCGCCACGATGGCCTGTTCCACCTCGGTCACGAATTCGGCACGGTCGACCAGAACCACGCTCGCGCCCTCGGCAGCGGCGCGGGTTGCGACACCGGCCCCGATACCCTGCGCCGCGCCGGTCACGACCATGACTTTGCCTGCGAAACGTCCTGCGAAGATCACGGCACCCTCCTCAGACGTGGTAGATGTCGATGACCTGATGAATGTAGTCGTCCTTCAGGACGATCTTCTTCTTCAGGATCAACGGCATCTCATCCGCACAATCCAGCGTCAGGAACGTGGTCCCGAAGAACTGCTGCGTCTGCTGGTAGCGGTGGCTGAGCGTGTGCCAATTGTAGCGCAGGTCCACCTGCCCTTCCCGGCTCTCCAGCACTTCGACATTGCCGATGAAGTGCGCCGAGCGAGGCTCGGGCGTGGAGGCGGAGGACCGCTCGGTGTTGAGGCGGTAGACGCGGTCTTCCAGACCCTGCCGGTTGGCATAGTAGATCAGCGAGATTTCGGTCTGCGGATCGGTGCAGAGCGCATCGTCGTCGGTCCAGGCCGGCATCCAGTATTCGACGTCGGGCGAATAGCATTCCAGCCATTCGTCGAACCGGCGATCGTCCAGCAGCCGCGCCTCGCGGTAGAGGAAGGCGCAGATGTCGCGGTACGAGAAGGCTGCGGATTGGGTTTCGCGGGTCATGTCGAGCGTGCTCATTCCGCCGCCTCCATCATCGGCGGCTGATTGGCCGCGTCCCTGGCCAGACCGTCGAGCATGATCCGGGCCCAGAACTCGTGCTGGCGCACGAACAGCCCCTCGTCCTCGCTACGCTCGCTGGAGAGCAGCGGGTTCATGCCCATGGCCTTGGCATTGTCGTCCGCGCCGTGGATCCAGCGGGTGGCGCCGCGGCTGAGGTCGTTCCACAGCTCGCCCGCGCCTTCGTAGGCCTTCTGGCAGGAGCGGAATTCCTCCAGATCGTCGGGCGTGCCCATGCCGGTGACGTTGAAGAAATCCTCGTACTGGCGGATGCGGTGGGCGCGATCCTCGGCGCTTTCGCCCTTGGGGGCGTAGCAGTAGATCGTCACTTCGGTGGTGTGCACGTCGATCGGGCGGACGACGCGGATCTGGGTCGAGAACTGGTCCATCAGGAACACGTTGGGATAGAGCGCCAGATTGCGAGTCTGCTCGATGATGAACTTCGCCCGATCCTCACCCAGCCGGGCGTCGAGTTCCGGCTTGTGGTTCCAGATCGGCCGCACTTCGGGATTGATCACCTGCGTCCAGAGCAGGATGTGGCCATGCTCGAAGCCATAGACGCCGCTGGCGGGCGCCTTGGACCAGCCGTTGGCGTCTACCGCCTTGGTGCCGCCCTCGGCGCGGCGGCCCATGGTGGACTGGTAATTTTCGTGAACGGAGCTGACGTGATAGCCGTCGCAGCCGTTCTCCATCTGCATCTTCCAGTTGCCGTCGAAGGTGTAGGTGGAATTGCCGGTCAGCACTTCCAGCCCCTCGGGCGCCTGATCGACCATCTGGTCGATGATGACTTTCGCCTCGCCCAGATGGTCTTCCAGCGGCAAGACGTCATGGTTCAGCGATCCGAACACGAAGCCGCGATAGCTCTCGACGCGCACCTTGGTCAGGTCGTGCGACCCTTCGTGGTCGAAGCTGTCCGGATAGGCGCCGGTGCTGGCATCCTTGGCGCGCAGCAGCTTGCCGTCGGTCTTGAAGCTCCAGCCGTGGAACGGGCAGACGAACAGTGGCTGGTTGCCCCGCTTGCGGCGGCACAGCTTGGCGCCGCGATGCGCGCAGGCATTGACCACGCCGTTGATCGCGCCGTCCTTCGCGCGGGTCAGGATCACGGGCGTGCGCCCGATCCAGGTCGTGAAGTAATCGTTCTTGTTCGGAAGCTGGCTTTCGTGGGCGAGGTACACCCAGTTGCTTTCGAAGATGTACTTCATTTCCAGTTCGAACAGCGCCGGATCGGTGAAGACGTCCCGGCGGCAGCGGAACTCTCCGGTTTCGACGTCATCGACCACGGCGGTCGAGACCCGGTGCATGAGGCGTTCGTACATGATCCTGTCTCCCGTATCGCGTTGTGGTCAGGCCGTTTCTGTTTCGGGCTGCGGTTCGGCTTCGGCGCGGGCGCGGGACGAGAAGTGCTCGTCATCCGCGTCGGCGGCGCGCTGCATCTGGAAGTCGAACTGGATGTAGGCGCTGTCGCCCTGGCGGCTGGGTACCGGCAGCAGGCCGGCGCGGGTGCCGAAGGCGAAATCGTCGGCCGCGAAGGGATCGTCGCCGAAGTTGATCTGCGTCGTCAGCGTGCGGTAGCCCGGCGCCTCGATGAAGAAGTGCACGTGGGCCGGGCGATTGCCGTGGCGGCCCAGCGCCTGCATCAGCTGGTCGGTCGATCCGCCCGGCGGCACCGAATAGCCGCTCGGCTGCTTGGAATGGAACGCATAGCGCCCGTCCTTGCCCAGCTTGATGCGGCGGCGGTTGTTGAACGGGGTCTGTTCGCCGGTGGGATCGAAGTGCGAATACCAGCCCTTCGAATTGGCATGCCAGACGTGGACGATCGCGTTCTCCACCGCCTCGCCGTCCGGGCCGGTCACACTGCCGGTCATGTGCAGGACCGTGGTGCCCTCGTCCTCGTCGACGGAGAGGTTCACGTTGCCTTCTACCAGCGGCGCACCGGCGACGTAGAGCGGGCCTTCGATGGTGCGCGGGGTGCCGCCGGTGAGGCCGGCCTCGGCATCCTTGGCATCCATGTAGAGGTCCAGGAAGTGCTCAAGGCCGGTGCCCGGCACGATCAGGCCGATCTCGCCCGCGCTGTCCGAAAGATACTTCATGGCGAGCCAGAACTCGCTTTCGGAAATGTCGTGGCGGACGATCAGCTCCATCACCGATTCGGTAAGGTCGCGCATGATCGCCTTGAGGCGGGGGCTGCCGCCGCTCTCGTTCACGCCGGCGGCGCGATCGAGCAGCTGCTGGATTTCCGGGGTCTTTACGAAGCTGACGTCCATTTTGTTCTCTCCCAAGGACTGGTTTTCGGTCAGGCGGCGATCACCGATCGTCGTCATGGATGGAGGATGGGTGCCGGCAGAGCGGCGTGACCTTCATGGTCATGAAGGGGTAGAGCGGCAGGCTCATCAGCGTGTCGTGCAGCGCTGCATTGCTCTCGACATCGAAGATCGAGACGTTCGAATAGAAGCCGACCTTGCGCCAGATATGGCGCCAGATGCCCGCCTGCTGGAGCTTCTGGAAATAGGCCTTCTCGGCCGCCTTGATCTTCGCGGCCTCTTCGGCATCGAAGTCCAGCGGAATGTTGACGTCCATTTCGACCATGAACAGCATGGCTCAGGCTCCTGCGTTTACGGCGTGAAGGCGCGGCCCCGAACGGTCACGCCGGAAGAATTCGACCTTGTCGGGATCGAGCGCGATGCCGAGGCCGGGGCCGGTCGGCACCTTCAGCGAAAAGTCCCCGTAGCCGAGCGGTTGGGTGAGGATTTCCTCGGTCTGCAGCAGCGGGCCGAACAGTTCGGTGCCCCAGGCAAGCTCGGGAACGGTGGCGAAGACATGGGCCGAGGCCGCCGTGCCCACGCCGCCTTCCAGCATCGTGCCGCCATAGAGGCCGATCCCCGCCGCCGTGCCGATGGCAGCGACTTCGGCAGTGGCGAACAGCCCGCCCGACTGCGCGATCTTCAGCGCGAAGACGCCCGCCGCACCGGCAGAGGCAATCCGCAGCGCGGTGCGCGGGCCGTGCAGCGCCTCGTCCGCCATCAGCGGCACCGCCTGCGTGGTGGCAAGGCGGGTCATCGCCGCGATATCGTCCCCGGCGATCGGCTGTTCGACCAGATCGCAGCCCACGTCCTGAAGCATCGCCATGCCCAGCTTGGCCTGCGCCTCGCTCCAGTTCTGGTTCACGTCCACGCGGACACTCGCCCGATCACCCAGCGCCTTGCAGATCGCGCCGACATGGGCGACGTCCGCCCGCACATCACGCTTGCCGATCTTCAGCTTGAAAATGCGGTGGCGGCGGAGGCCCAGCATTTCCTCGCCCTCGGCGATGTCGCGCGCGGTGTCGCCGCTGGCGAGGGTCCAGGCCACCGGCATATCGTCGCGCACGCGGCCCCCGCCGATCAGTTCGGAAACCGGCACGCCCAGCCGCTTGCCCGCCATATCCAGCAGCGCGGTTTCCACCGCGCACTTGGCAAAGTGATTGCCGCGCACGCACTTGGCGACTTTGGCCATCGTCGCGCCGACGCGGCTGATATCGCAGGTCTTCAGGACCGGGACGATATACGTGTCGATGGCGGACTTGATGCTTTCCGGGCTTTCCTCGCCATAGCTGAGGCCGCCGATCGTCGTGCCTTCGCCGATCCCCTCGACGCCGTCCGTATCGGTCAGGCGCACGATCACCATCGCCTGCGAATGCATCGTGGCCATGGCCAGCACATGCGGGCGGATCGTCGGTACATCGACGATTAAGGTATCAGCGCGATCCAGCGCAGCCATTGCAGAACCTCTCCGGTATGCTTAGGGTTTCGGGTGTAAATTAGGGATGAGGCTGAGTCGCATCAAAGACCGTTGCGGTCATAGATCGATACCTGACAGGTATTTTTGAATGGATCTGCGTCTTCTGAGATACTTCGTGGCGGTGGCCGACGAAGGAAACTTCAACCGGGCCGCCGAACGGCTCCACATCGCCCAGCCGCCCTTGAGCCGCGCCATCCAGCAGCTTGAGGCGCAGATCGGCGCGCCCTTGCTGGATCGCACCCAGCGGCCGCTGAAGCTCACCCCCGTCGGCCAGCTGGTCCACGATCAGGCGCTACAGATGCTGGCGCGGATGGAGGACATGGAATCGATGGTGAAGGCCGCCGTCGGCAGCGAGCGGCGGCGCTTCGTGGTCGGCTTCGTCTCCTCCACGATCTATGCCCGCCTGCCCGAACTGATCCGCGAATTCCGCAAGGAAGCCCAGGACGTGGAGCTGGTGCTGGTGGAAAGCACCACGCTGGACCAGATCGCCGCGCTGAAGGAAGGCCGCATCGACGTGGGCTTCGGCCGCATCCGGTTCGACGATCCCTCGGTCCGCCGCACGGTGCTGCGGCATGAGAAGCTGGTGGCCGCCTTCCCCTTCACGCATCGGCTGGCGCAGGGCGATGGGCCGGTGTCTCTGCACGAGATCGCGGACGAGCCGCTGATCATCTACCCCCGCTCCCCCCGGCCCAGCTATGCCGACCAGGTGCTGTCTCTACTGCGCGACCATTCGATCGAGCCGCGCGTAATTCATGAGGCGCGCGAATTGCAGATCGCCATCGGCCTGGTCGCCGCCGAGGAAGGCGTGGCCATCGTCCCCGAATCGGTGCACCGCGCGCGCAGCCACGATGTGGCCTATCGCGAACTGGTGGAGCCGGTTACCTCCCCCATCATCATGAGCCACCGCGCCGGCGATCACTCGGTCGAATTGCAGCAGATGATCGCCGTGATCGCCCGCAAGTATCGCGAATGGGGATACGATGTGTCGCCCGCGCTGGAGGCGGCTCTTTAATCACCTGCAAGCAAGATTATTCCACCCCAGACATTGACGGAGAGATGAAATTGCCCGAACGGATCGGCTCATGAGCAAGGCAGACGTCGTAATCGTAGGAGCCGGCCACGGCGGTGCGCAGTGCGCCATCGCCCTGCGCCAGAACGGGTTCACCGGAACCATCACCGTGATCGGCCGCGAGCCGGAACACCCTTACGAGCGCCCGCCGCTCTCCAAGGAGTATTTCGCGCGCGAAAAGACGTTCGATCGCCTCTACATCCGCCCGCCCACGTTCTGGGCGGAGAAGGACGTGACCTTCAAGCTGAGCACCGAAGTCACCGCCGTGGACCCGCAGGCGCATGAACTGACGCTCTCCAACGGCGAAACCTACGGCTACGGCAAGCTGGTCTGGGCGACCGGTGGCGATCCGCGCCGGCTCTCCTGCTCCGGCGCCGAACTCGCCGGCATTCACGCCGTTCGCACCCGCGAGGATTGCGACACGCTGATGGCCGAAGTCGATGCCGGCACCAAGAACATCGTCGTGATCGGCGGCGGCTACATCGGGCTGGAAGCGGCGGCGGTGCTGTCGAAGATGAAGCTCAACGTCACGCTGCTGGAAGCGCTGCCGCGCGTGCTGGCCCGTGTGGCGGGTGAGGAACTGTCCGAATTCTATCAGAACGAGCATCGCGAACACGGCGTCGATCTGCGCACCGGCGTCGCGGTGGAATGCCTTGAGGGCGACGGCCACCGCGTCACCGGCGTGAAGCTGGCGGACGGCGAAGTGGTCCCGGCCGAAGCCGTGATCGTCGGCATCGGCATCGTTCCTGCCGTCGGCCCGCTGATCCTGGCGGGCGCAGCCGGCGCCAACGGTGTGGACGTGGACGAATACTGCCGCACCTCGCTGCCCGACATCTATGCCATCGGCGATTGCGCGGCCTTCGCCTGCGACTTTGCGGGCGGCAACGTGATGCGCGTGGAATCGGTGCAGAACGCCAACGACATGGCGACGTGCGTGGCCAAGGCGATCTGCGGCGACGAAAAGCCGTACAAGGCGTTCCCGTGGTTCTGGTCCAACCAGTACGACCTGCGCCTGCAGACCGCCGGCATCAACACCGGCTTCGACCAGACGGTGATCCGCGGCGATACGGCCGGGCGCTCGTTCTCGGTGGTCTATCTGAAGCAGGGCAAGGTGGTCGCGCTGGACTGCGTGAACATGGTCAAGGACTACGTCCAGGGCCGCAAGCTGGTGGAAGCCGGCGCCTCGCCCGATGTCGAGGCATTGGCCGATGCCGGCAAGCCGCTGAAGGAACTGATCTGATCCATTTGGCGACCCCTCCGGGCTGACGGAGGGGTGTCGCGGTTTCGGTAGTTCGCTATCGAGAGGCCGACACCCCTCCACCACCGGTTTAGAATGGACGGGGGGCGGTCCCCCTTCCCTTGCAGGGGAGGATTGGGATGCCGGCTTTAAGGATCGCTGACAAATCCAAGCCCCGTCGTCCCCGCGAAGGCGGGGACCCCGCTTTTCTTGCGGCGAAACGAGAGGGTTGAAAAGGCAGCGGGGCCCTCACCTTCGCGGGGGCGACGGAGTTTATGCGTGCTCCGTTGCGCCTAGCCCAACTCCGACCCGACTTTACCGAAGTTCTCCAATCCATCCCCCCTCAAGCCATCGCGCTGATCGTCGAGCGGAACCGGGCCAGGGCGATCGCGAAGAACACCACGCCGATCGCGAAAGTGGCGGCGAATTGCGGCCAGACCACGTCGAAGCCCGCCCCCCGGAACAGGATCGCCTGCCCCAGCTCCACGAAATGCGTGGTGGGCGCGAAAAGCATCACGTTCTGCACCAGCGGCGGCATCGATTCGCGCGGCGTGCTGCCGCCGGAAAGCATCTGGAGCGGCAGCAGCACCAGGATCATCAGCATTCCGAACTGGGGCATGTTGCGCGCGATGGTGGCCAGGAAGATGCCCATCGAGGTGGTGGAGAACAGCACCAGCGCCGCGCCCGCGAAGAACAGCGGCAGCGATCCGGCGATGGGCACGTGCATCAGCGCCCGCACCACCAGGTTCACCGACAGCGCCGATGCCAGCAGCACCACCAGCCCCATCGACCATACTTTCGACAGCATGATCTCGAACGGGGTCACCGGCATCACCAGCAAGTGCTCGATAGTGCCATGCTCGCGCTCGCGGATCAGCGCGGCGCCGGTCAGGATGATGGACAGCATGGCGATCTGGTTGATGATCTGCGCCAGCGCGCCGAACCAGGACCGGTTCAGCGTGGGATTGAACCGCGCGCGGATCGCAAGGTCCACCTGCGGCACGGTGTTGGCGCGATAGCGGTTGATGAACTCGTTCACCTCGCCATTGACGATCTGCTGGATGAACCCCGTGCCGGTGAAGGCCTGGCTCATCCGCGTGGCATCGGTGTTGAGCTGGATTTCCGCCCCCCTTCCCGCCAACACGTCGCGCTGGAAGCCGTGGGGAATATGCAGCACGAAGGTGAAGTCCCCCGCGTCCATGCCCGGATCCACCTCTTGCGGCGTGATCATCCGGGGCACCACGAACTGCGGCGGATAGAACGAGGAGACGATCCTCTGCGAAAGCGGGGACTGATCCTCGTCAACGATGGCGATCGCCGCGTTGTGCAGCGTTTCGGGCATGGAATTGGCCGAGGTGTAGACCGAAACCGTGAAAGTGAAGACGATCAGCACCAGCATGATCGGATCGCGCCATAGGCTCCACAGTTCCTTCACGCCAAGGCGGTAGACGTTGGAGAGCTTGGCAAGGGCGGGCGCAGCCATGTCAGGTCTCCTGCTTTTTCAGGAGCAGGATGGCGAATCCGACGATCACCGGCGCGGAAATCGCCAGCGGCAGGAACGATCCGGCCAGATCGGAAAAGCCCAGCGCCTTGGCGAAGACGCCCCTGCTGATCGTGAACATGTGGCTGGCGGGGTAGATTTCGCCCATGAACCGCGCGCCGCCTTCCAGCGAGGATACCGGGTCGGTCATGCCGCCGAACGTCGTGGCCGGGATCATCGTGCCGATCATCGCCAGGAACATCGCCGCGATCTGGCTGCGCGTGAGGGCGGATGCCAGCAGGCCCATGCCGGTGGCGGAAATGCAGTAGATCGTCGCGGCCAGCAGCAGCGTGGGGAAGCTGCCCTTCACCGGCACGCCGAAGATGAAGATCGCCATCAGCACCATCAGCAGGAAGTTGATCAGCGCCAGCGCCACATAGGGCGCCTGCTTGCCCAGCATGAATTCACTGCGGGTGACGGGGGTGACGTAGAGGTTGATGATCGAGCCGATCTCCTTCTCCCGCACCACGGCCAACGCCGTCAGCATCGCCGGCAGCATCAGCAGCAGCGACGGGATCACCAGCGGCACCATCGCCGGCAGGCTCTGCACGTCCGGATTGTAGCGAAAGCGGTTCTCTATGGAAAAGATGCTGGCGGTGGAGCCGACGCGGCGGCGGGCCTGCTCGGTCAGCCAGTGCTGGTGCAGGCCCTGGATGTAACCCTGCACGGTTTCGGCGCGCTGGGGATTGGCGCCATCGAACCAAGCGCCGATCGTCACTTGCCGCCCGGCGCCGACGTCGCGGCCGAAACCGGGCGGAATCTCGATGCCCATCGCCAGTTCGCCGGTCTTCAGCCGCCGCTCCAGATCGTCGTAATCCCGGATCGGCGCATGTTCGACGAAGTAGTCCGAACCCGATATGTCCAGCACGTAGTTCTGGCTGAGCGTGGTATTGTCCCGGTCGAGCACGGCGTAGGACAGTTCGTTGATGTCGGTGGTCATGCCGAAGCCGATCACCAGCATCAGGATCAGCGAACCGGCCAGTGCCAGCGTGGCCCGCACCGGGTCGCGCTGAAGCTCCAGCGCCTCACGCCAGGCATAGGTCAGGCAGCGCTGAAGGCTGAAGCCGCCGCCGGTATGCGTGCCCGAGTCGGGGTGGGCTTCCGCCGAAAGCGCCGGCGCGCCTTCTTGCAGGCTGCGCGTATCGCCGCCCGCCTCCACCAGATAGCCGATGAACGCCTGCTCCAGATCCTTCGCCCCGCGCTTTTCGATCAGGCGCTGCGGGGCATCGCTGTCCAGCACTTTGCCCGCATGCATCATCGACATCCGGTCGCAGCGCATCGCCTCGTTCATAAAGTGGGTGGAGATGAAGATCGTCACTTTGTCCCGCCGCGAAAGTTCCACCAGCAGCCGCCAGAAGGAATCGCGCGCCACCGGATCGACGCCGGAGGTCGGCTCGTCCAGGATCAGCAGTTCGGGCCGGTGCACCATGGCGACGGCAAGGCTGAGCCGCTGCCGCATGCCCAGTGGCAGGCTTTCCGGCAGTTCCTCCAGCACATGGTCCAGCCCGAACCGCTCCACCATCTCGGCAACGCGCGCGGGGATTTCCGCCCTTGGCACATGGAACAGCCGCGCGTGCAGTTCCAGGTTCTGCCGCACCGTCAGTTCGCCATAGAGCGAGAAGGCCTGGCTCATGTAGCCGACCCGGCGGCGGGTGGAGATGTCGCTGGAATCCACTTCGTTGCCGAACAGCCAGGCCTTGCCCTCGCTGGCGGGCAGCAGGCCGGTCAGCATCTTCATCGTCGTGGACTTGCCGCAGCCGTTGGAGCCCAGGAAGCCGAAGATCTCGCCCCGGCGGATGCGGAAGCTGACGTGATCGACCGCGGTGAAATCGCCGAACCGCATGGTCAGGCCCTGCGCCTCGATGGCGATATCGTCCTCGTCCGCCTCCAGCGGCGGGATCACGACCGCCGTGTGCCCGCGCTTCTTCTCCTCCGGCAGCAGGGCGATGAAGGCTTCTTCCAGCGAAGTGGTGCCGGTGCGATCGAAGATTTCCTGCGGCGTGCCGGTGTCCAGCACGTTGCCGTCGTCCATCGCCACCAGCCAGTCGAACCGCTGCGCCTCGTCCATGTAGGCGGTGGCGACGATCACGCTCATCCGGTCCTGCGTCTTGCGGATATCGGTGATCAGGTCCCAGAACTGGGCGCGGGCCAGCGGATCGACGCCGGTGGTCGGCTCGTCCAGGATGAGCAGGTCGGGATCGTGGATCAGCGCGCAGCAGAGGCCCAGCTTCTGCTTCATGCCGCCCGAAAGCTTGCCGGCGGGGCGGGCGAGGAACGGATCGAGCCCGGTCGCCCCCGTCAGTTCGTCGATCCGGCGGCGGCGCTCCGGCCCGTCATGCCCGAACAGGCGGCCGAAGAACTGAAGGTTCTCCTCCACCGAAAGCGTGGGATAGAGGTTCTTGCCCAGCCCCTGCGGCATGTAGGCGATGCGCGGGCAGACATCCAGGCGGTGGCGCCTGTCGCGCATGTCGCCGCCCAGCACGCGCACCTCGCCCTCCTGCACCACGCGCGCGCCGGATATCAGCGAGAGCAGGCTGGACTTGCCGACGCCGTCCGGCCCGATCAGGCCGATCATCAGCCCCGCCGGAACGTCCAGATCGATGCCGCGCAGCGCCTCCGTCTTGCCATAGCGCGTCCAGACGCCGCGAACATGGACGACCGGGTCGGAGAGCGCAGCAGGCACGGTCACCCCCCTCTCCTCAGCCGCCCTTACCGGGCGCCTGCTGCTGAGGCGCCAACGGCCCCCGAAGCTGAAGGAAATCCGGCCATTGCGCGTGGGAATCGATCTTCACGTAAGCCATGCCCGGCAGGCCGGTCTTCACCAGGCTCATGTACCGGCGCAGCAATGCGGGGGCGATCCGCGCCTTCACGCGGAACATCATCTTCTCGCGCTCGCTCTGCGTCTCCACCGTCTTCGGCGTGAACTGGGCAACGTCGGCCACGAAGCTGATCGTCGCCGGGATCGGCGTATCGGGAAGCGCATCCAGCACGATCCGCGCCTCGCTGCCGATGCCCAGCCGGCCGGCAGCGGTGGCGGGCAGGAAGAACGTCATCGTCACGTCGGACAGGTCTACAAGGCTGACCACGCGGCCCCCGGCGCTGACCACCTCGCCCGGCTGGGCCACCCGGAACTGCACGCGCCCGTCGCGCGGGGCGCGCAGAGTGGCGTCGTTGATATCGGCTTCTATCCGCTGGATCGTCGCGCGGGTGGCCTCCACCCGCGATTGCGATCCGATCACCTGATTGCGGGCATTGGTGATGGCGACTTGCGCGGAAGCCACTTGCGCCCGCGCCGCCTCCACCGCGGCCGATGCGCCTTCCACTTGCGCGGAATCGTCATCCCGCTCCTGCTTCGAAGTCGCCCCCTCGCGCGCCAGCGTATCGGACCGGCCCAGCCGCTTGCGCGATGCGTTCAGTTCGGCCAGCCGCTGGCGCACCACCGCATCGGCGGCGGCCTTCTCCGCCTCTCGCTGGGCCACTTGCGTGCGGGAGACCAGCACCGTGTTCTGCGCTTCGGCAAGCTGCGCCTCCGCCTCGGTCTTCTGGGCGGTGAGCACGTCCACATCCATGTGCGCGATCACGTCGCCCGCCTTCACCGTCTGCCCTTCATCGACCACGATGTCGCGGATGCGGCCGGGCGACTTGGAGGCGACGTCGATCTCGGTCGCCTCCAGCCGGCCGTTGCCGCCAACGATGCCTTCGGGCAGGCCGGAGGGTGTGAGCAGCTTGTAGAGCGCAAAAGCCACGGCGATAACTGCCGCGACGATCAGTCCCCTGACCAACCAGGTCTTGTTCATCGTTGCTGCCCCTCTTGGCTGGTCTGCGTGTTGGTGGCGGGAATATCGGCAGAAGGCGTCTCGAACGGCCGATTGACCGGAAAGCCGCCGCCCAGCGCGGAATAGAGCGAGACCACGCTGGCCAGTTCGGCACGGCGCAATTGCACCAGCGCCTGTTCGGCATCGAACAGGTCGCGCTGCGCATCCAGCACTTCCAGATACGTGGACCGGCCATTGTCGAACCGCAGCTGCGCCAGCCGCGCCCGCTCCCGCTGGGCCTCCACCAATGCGCGGGTGGTCACGATCTGCTTGGCCAGCTGCTGGCGGCGCACCAGCGCGTCCGACACGTCGCGGAAGGCGGACTGGATGGTCTTCTCATACGTGGCCACCGCCTGATCGCGGCGCGCCTCGGCCACGTCCAGATTGCCCTTCAGGCGTCCGGCATTGAAGATCGGCATGACCAACTGCGGCGTGAAGCTCCACGCCCCGCTCCCGCCCGCAAACAGCCCCGCAAGGTCTGAGCTGGACGTGCCGAAGGCGCCGGTCAGGCTGATATTGGGGAAGAACGCCGCGCGCGCCGCGCCGATATTGGCATTGGCGGCGCGCAGCTGGTGCTCGGCGGAAACGATGTCCGGCCGGTTCACCAGCAGTTCGGACGGCAAGCCCGTGGGCAGGGTGAATTCCGGAAAGTCCCCCGTCAGCCCCAGCGATCCCGGCGCAATCTCCACCGGCGCACCCACCAACAGGGCCAGCGCGTTGCGGTTGACGTCGCGTTCCTGTTCCAGCGCATCCAGCGTCGTCTGCGCCTGGGCCAGCAGCACCTGGGACTGCGCCATGTCCAGCTTGTTGCCCGAACCCACCTCGTAGCGGCGGCGCATGATCCGCAGCGTTTCCTCACGCGTGGTGATCGACTGGCGGGCCAGTTCCGCCCGCTCCTCGTACTCGCGCTCCAGCAGGTAGCCCAGCGCCACTTGCCCGATCAGATCGGTGGCCACCGCGCGGCGCGATTCCTCGGTAGACAGGTATTGCTGGCGCGCCGCCTCGCGCAAGTTGCGCAGGCGGCCCCAGAAGTCGATCTCCCAACTGGCGCTCAATTGCACGGTGACCTGCTTGAGATCGGCGTACTGATCGGTGCCCGTCACCAAAGTCCGCCCGCGCGTGCCGGTGGCGACCCCGTCCAGCTGCGGATAGAGCGACGCGCCCTCTATCCGCCATGCCCCGCGCGCCTCCGCCACGCGGGCGGCGGCAAGGCGGATGTCCCGATTGTTCGCCAACGCCTGCGCGATCAGTGCCTGCAGCTGCGGCTCGCGAAAGAAGGCGTGCCAGTCCAGCCCGGCGATCGATTGCCCTTCAACGCCGCCGTCATAGCGATCGGGAACGGGCAGCGGCGGCTGCACATTGTTGGGCGCGAAGGAACAGGCGGAAATGGCAAGCAAGGACGCCAGCAGCAGGCAAGCCGTGCGCCTTCGGGGCGGAATTCGACAGTCAGCCAGACTCAACAGCACCAAAATCCCCTTCGCACGCGACGGACACGACGCCGGGAGAACTGGCGCCAGAAGGACTTGAGACTTGTCGATTCTTGTTATCGCTTGCGGGAAACTGCCCCGGCGACCGTGTTATCCGACTGGATAACAACGCATTTATACGTGTGACTTGCCCGCAAGGTCAATCGCGCTGCCATGCCGCGCGGATTCGGGCACCGCCACCGATTCGCCCCGAAGCCATGCAAGGCATGAAAAAAGGCCCGGAAGAGCTGGTCTTCCGGGCCGAGTGATGTGGCTGCTCCTTTCAGAGCCGCCTTCGGGTCGCGAACTCTTCCTAGCGAAGGGAAAAACCAAACCGCGTGACCGAAATCACGCCTCGAAGGGAATCACGTCTTCCGCCGCACGCCCAAAATGAGTTAAGCGCAATTGCATGGGTTCGGCCGCCGGTTCGCGCGGCCAAGGGGCAGTGTTTTTGGATTCCGAAGACAAAATCGAGATTATCCGTACGATCTTCCGGTGCGATCGCCCCGCCGCCGAGAAGCTCGCCCGCGTGCTCGCCTTCCAGAAACTGGGGGCGAAGGAAATTCTCGCGCGCCAGGGGGAGGAATCGCATCACTGCTGGCTGGTGATCGAAGGCGGCATGCGGATCGAGGCGTTCGGGCTGGAAGGCCAGCGCCAGCAGCTTGCCCAGTACGGGCCGGGCGAATTCTTCGGCGCCTATCCCATGCCGGCCGTCCACCGTGCGGAGATTGCGGCGCTGATGGATACCAGCCTGCTGCGCGCCGAAGCGGTTCGCGTGGCCGAACTGGTGGCCGAAGATGCCCAGATCGGCGCCGGCATGGCCCGCCTGCTGGCCCGCCAACTGGACCGCGCGCTGGACCGGATGATGGCCCGCACCACCTATTCGGCTGCCGGGCGCGTCTATGCCGAACTGCTATCGCTGGCCGGCGGGGCCGAACGCATCGCGCCGCCGCCCAAGGTGACGATGCTGGCGCTCTCGGCCAATACCACGCGCGAAACCGCCTCCCGCGCGATCGCGGCGCTGATCCGGCGCGGGATCATCAGCCGCGACGATCGCGAATTGCTGATCCACGCCCCGCGCATGCTGCTGGAACTGGTCTGCTGAGATAGCGCCGGGAAGGCGGAAGCCGGCCTGCGGCCCATCCTCCAGCGCAGCCCCGGGTTTCTCGGACGCTACAATGTCGATGCTGGGGACGGCGTGGGCCTTGGCGAAGGCATGGGCATCACCGACCGGGTGGTGAAGAACATCTTCGCGCTACGAGGCCGAGCCGATCACGACCGCAGGCGAAGTCGTCTCCGCGGCGGGGCCCGATCTGTCGGCGCTGCTGCAAGGCGCAAGACACGGCCCTGCGGCCAACGCCGTGTAGCGACGCAGCGAGACAGGCTGAGATTGGCTTGGCGCCGGGAACGTCGGCTTTCGCCCGCCCCCGGCAAATCCCGTCAGTCGGCCGAATCCTGGCAGAACAGGCCGATCGGGAAATCGCCCTTCGGCGTGACCACCTCACCCGCCGTTTCGAAGCGATAGCGCGGCGCCAGCAATTCGAGCACGGCGATCTGCGGCCAGTGCGCGCAGACGCTACCTTCGTTGGCGGAACGCGCCAGCACGATCGCGGCCTCCGCGATGTCGATCAGGCTTTTTTCCGGACAGGTCGGCCGATAATCCAACCCCAGCCGGCTTTCCGGCGCAACGCGCAAGATCGCGCCGGCCTGGTCCATTGCCGCCACCGGATCGTCGAACTGCAACAGCGAAAAGCCCTCGAACGCGGCCTGCCGGGTTACGAAAGTCAGGTCGCAGCACGCCGGAACCGGCCCCGGCATCGCCAGAACCGCGCGGTTCACCGCCGGATCGAAAGCGGCCCCGTGCGCCGGCAACGATTCGTCCAGCACCAGTTCGTGCAGCATCCGCCCTTGCCTGCGCCATTCCACCTCGGGCGGCGAAAGCTCATCGAACGCCCGGCCCACGTGGAAGGCCAGCGCCTCGGTCGCCAGCACGCGCGAACGGCGGATGGCAAGGCCCATCGCCACTTGCGCGGCAAGGTGCACTGCCGCGCCGGAAAGCCTGCCCGGCCCTTCCAGCACGTCTATCACGTCGGCATCGTCCAGCAGGCGGTCGAACCGCTCCGCCCAGTCGCCGCCGAAATGCGCCACCGAAATCTCGCGGAAGGCATCGATCGCAGTCGGCAACACGACATGAAGCCGCGCACCCGCCGCAATCGCCATTTCGGCGATAAGAATATCCGATCCCGCCGCCAAAGCGCCAAAAACCACGCCCGGGCGGACGCGATCCAGCATGGCGCCGATCTCCGCGCGCACCCGCGCCTCATCCTGCGGCAGACCGATGATGCCGCTGAAATAGAGGCTGGCGGGCGGCCGCAAGTGATCGAACAGGCCGAAGGGCGCGCCCGTCCATTCGAGAATTTGCTGGAACTGGCGCAGCGTTGCCGCCTGATCTTCCCAGGCCTGGGGGGCGGCCTTCACCGCATCTTCCAGCGCCAGACGGGCGGCCCGGGCATCGCCCAGCAGCAGCTTCGCCTCTGCCGCCGTGGCGCCCAGCCAATAGCGCGTTTCCGGCTCATGATCGCCGCTTTCCAGCAGCTCCAGCACCTGGCGGGCCAGGCCATGGGCTTCGTCCGGCTTGCCGTTCAGCAGGGCGATGGTGGCCGCGTTGATCAGCGGATAAGTGGCGCGCCGCCCCCCGGCGGCGCGCGTATAGGCTTCCTGCGCCTGATCGAGCAGATCGCTGCGATCAGGCCCCAGGCTGCGCAGGGCACGATCCTTCAGCAGCCTCCCCTTCAGGCTCAGCGCTTCGCTGTCACGCGATTCGAGCAGGCCCACGTCTTCGAAAAGACGCCATGCACGCAGCACGTCACCCGATCTGGCGATCTGGCGAATCCGGGCAAGAAGGGGAAGAGTCACGATGGTCGCCGCTCCTGCGCTTCACCCAAGTCAGCCGCCACCCTGCGGCGGCGGGTTCTTGATGTCAGGATCGATGGTGAGGCCGATCCACTTTAGTTCGCTCTCGTCCGGGTTCTGCAGAAAGTCGATGTTGATGTTGAAGCGATGGCAGGTGTTGTACTGCCCGCCCTTGTTGAACCGCGCCTTGAACCGCAGCGCCTTGTAGCGCTCCTTCTTCGGGCAGTACGTTTCATCGACATATTCGATGCTGCCGTAGAACGAGGACAACGGTTCCTTGGTGGTGATCCCGTCGTACTGCTTGGAGAACCACAGCTGCTCACCATGCAGGGTGATCTGGACAGTCGAATTGCAGTCGATCGAGATATAGTCCCGATCCTTGGGACCGTTGTAGCTGAGCACCACGAGGTCCTGATCGGTTTCGAGACGGACATCGAACTGGATCGGGGCTTCGGCGCGGAAATCCTCGCCCTTCACTTCAAATTCGATCCACGGCGCAAGGCCGAACTCCGTGTAATTCATAGTCGACATCATGCTTCCCCTTTGCACTCAATTGAACGGCTTATCGAACTTGCTCCGCCAAATACGCCAATCGTTGTTCTCAGGGTCCGACGCCATAAGTCGCTCGACATCGCCCCGCGCTTCCGCGCTCATCGCTTCCGCCTGCGCCCGTTCCCCCAGCGCGTACAGCAGTTGCGATGTCGAATAACGAACCAGCATCCAGTCCTCCAGATAACTGGCATTCTTGGGATCGTCGCGCAGCAGGCCCTGCACGATCGCGGCCTGTTTCTTCCGCTCCGCCAGAGCATCCCGATCACGCCCTTCCACGCGCAGGGCATCGGCCAGCCAGCCGTGGCGGTTGGCGATATCCTCGCGCACGCCGGCATCGCCGGGCATCATGCGGCCGACCTGCTCCATCGTTTCCAGCGCCTTGCCGCATTCGGAAATACCGTCCTGCGGGCGTTTCCCGGTCACGCCGATCGAACAGATGTTGCCCTGCGCATAGCCGAGTTCACGCAAGTAGGTGCTTTCACCTGGCCGCAGTTCCACCAGCCGGCGCGCGAGATCGCGATAGGCCTTGAAGTGCGGCAGCGCCGAATCGTACTTGTATTGGATGAAGTCGACGTAGCCGAGCCAGTATTCGCTCTGCGCATGGGCATAGACGCGCGCCGGATCGGCGGGATCGGCATCGAGCAACGCCCCGGTGACACGATGCGCCTCCCGGAATTTGGCCAGCGCGCCGGCCACGTCGCCACGCTTGTGATCGTCTTCCCCCATCGCGTGGAGAATGCGCGCGCGGCGGTCCAGCGATTCGGCGGGCAGATCGGTCAGGTTCGGCTGATCGGCATAATAGGCCAGCGCCCGCTGGTTCACGGTCTGGAGCACATCGAGTCGGCCGACGCCTTCGAGCTTTTGCCGCAGGTCCGTCAGCATGAATTCGATCAGTCCTTCTGCCTGCTGTCTCTGGCGTTGCGCTTCCATCTGCGCGCGCACCGCGAAGATCAGCATCAGCGCCATCGATAGCGTCAGCAGCACGGTAAGGAGCGTGATGGCGATCACGCGGCGCAGCTGGCGCTGCGCATCTCGTTGAATAATTTGGTCCAGCGCAACGCCGGTGAGGCCGGCGACGATTTTCAGCCGCGCCAGTTTCGGCCCGTCCGCCTGTGCCCGGAAATCGGCGGCGATCGGCTCATGCACCACGCCGTTCGCGTCCGGCTCCAGCAGCGCCTGGGGGAAACTGTCGGCCGGCTCGCCCTCCACCAGCGCGGCGATCACCGGCCGGTCGGGATAGAGGCTGCGGAACAGCGCCACTTCGGCATCGACCCAGCGCGAGGCGCGCGCCGCCGGGGAGCACAGCACCAGCAAGGCTTCGGACTGCGAAAGCGCGGTGCGCACTTCGTGGTCCAGGCTGCTGGCCGCCGCCAGTTCGGCGCGATCGCGGAAGATCGGCGTCAGCCGCTGCGGCACCGGCCCGCGCGGAGAAGGGGTGCCGACCAAACGCTGGGGAATGCGATAGGCTTCAAGCCAGCGATGCAGCTTACCGGCGAATCGCTCGTTGGCATGGCTATAGCTCAGGAACGCGCGATAACTGCGCGCCTCCCCCGCCGCAACGATGCCCCCGTTAACCATTGGATTGCGCCTGCGCCCCTGCAGATTGCCGCTCCGGGCCCGTCCGGAGTCACGAACCCCTATCAGATGCGTGCGTCGGCGCAATAACCGTTGCGTGTCCGCAAGGTTACGGTCCGCACGGGCCGTTCGCCGGCACCGTGCGGACCGCTGCCCGTCAGTCCGGCTTCACATCGTGGCGGCCGAGGAAGGCGAAGATCGTCTCCCACACGTGCCGCGCGGTAGTGCCGCGCACCGCCGAGTGGGTCTGCCCCGGATAGAGCATCATCTCGAACGGGGTGGACGACGTCTGCATCTTCGCGATCAGCGCGGTGCTGTTTTCGAACACCACGTTGTCATCCGCCATGCCGTGGATCAGCAGCAGCGGATCGGCGATTTTCGGCGCGTTATCGACGGCGTCGGCCGCGCGGTAGACCTCCGGCTGCTTGCGCGGATCGCCCAGGTAACGCTCGGTATAGCTGGTGTCGTACAGCTCCCACTTCGTCACCGGCGCGCCCGAAATGCCCGCGGCGTAGAGGCCGGGATCGGTCTCCAGCATCTTCAGCGTCATATAGCCGCCGTAAGACCAGCCGTAAGTCGCGACCTTGGCCGGGTTCACGAAGGGCAGCGACTTCAGGTACTTCGCGCCGGCGCGCTGGTCGGCCACTTCCACCGTGCCCATGGCATTGCGGATCTGGCTTTCGAAGGCGACGCCGCGATTGGCGCTGCCCCGGTTGTCGAGGCGGAAGTAGATGTAGCCCTTGGCGACGATCGCCTGCGGCAGCGCACCCAGCCACGCCTTCGACACGGTCTGCGCGTGCGGGCCGCCGTAGTGTTCGAAGAACACGGGGTAACGCTTGCCCGGCTCCATCTTCGGCGTGATCATCAGCCAGTGGAGGTCGGAACCGTCATCGGCCTTGATCGTGCCGAACGTGGTTTCGCGGTGCGCGGCCATGAACGGCGCGTAGGGGTGCGTGCCCTCCAAACGGTTTTCCTCGACCCAGGCCAGGCGCTTGCCGGCCGCATCGGCGACGTAGCTCTGCGGCGGCTGCGTGGGTGACGACCGGGTGACGTAGAACGTCGTGGCATCGGCGCTGGCGACGGCGGCGTTCGACCAGCCGGCCTCGGTCAGCCGTTCCGGCGCGCCCGGCTTGGCGAGGTCGAGGGCGTAAAGCTGCGGGGTGAGGACGCTGTCCTTGGTCCCGGTGAAATAGATGCGGCCTTTCGCCTCATCCACGCCGACAAGGCCGGTAACGACCCAGCTTCCCGAAGTGAGCTGGCTGAACTTGCCCTGCTTGAACCGGTAGAGGTGCCCGAAACCGTCGCGTTCGGACCACCAGATCAGGCCGCCGTCCTTCAGGAAACGGTAATTGCTGGAAAGATTTACCCAAGTTCCATTGGGGCTCCCCTTCGGCGCATTCTCGGTAAATAGCACGCGGCTCTTGCCCGTCGCCGGATCGACCGCGAGCATATCGATCTTGCTCTGCGCGCGGTCCTCACGCTGGACGTAGAGGGTGCGGCCATCGGGCGCCCAGTCCACGCGGGCAAGGTAGATGTCGGGATCGCTGCCCAGGTCCACTTTCACCAGCCCCGAACCGTCCGGGTTCATCAGGTGGAGCGAGACCAGCGCATTGGGGGTGCCGGCGGCGGGATAGCGCTGTTCGAAGGTCTTGGTACCTTCCGCGCCGATGGCAGCGCGGGTGACGACGCCCACCGGCGCTTCGTCGAAGCGCTCGACCGCGATGCGGCTTTCTTCCGGGCTCCACCAATAGCCGGCGAAACGGTCCATTTCTTCCTGCGCGACGAATTCCGCCTCGCCCCAATGGACGGTCTTGGCGGTCTCCTCCGGCGTGACGGCCTTGGGCGCATCGCCCGACAGCGTGCCGACCCACAGGCGCTGGTCGCGCACGAACGAGAGATAGCGGCCACGCGGGCTGAGCGCGGCGTTCAATTCGTCCTCGGGCGAATCGGTCAGGCGGCGGATCGAACCGTCCAGTGTCGCCAGCCAGAGATCGCCGTCGAGGGGCACGAGGATCGCCTTGCCGTCCTTGGTCCAGCTGTAGCTGACGATGCCCTTCAGGCTGCCCACGCGCTTGCGTTCGCGTTGCATCTTCTCCGCCTCGCTCAGCTCGCGGCCGGAGCCGAGCTTGAGCGAATCGACCAGCATGCGCCATTCGCCGGTTTCGCGGTCGTAACCCCAGAGGTCATAGCGTTCGCGGTCCTCGGCGCGGTTGCGCAGCAGGGTCAGCCAGCGGCCATCGGGCGAGATCTTCACTTCGCGCGGGGCCGGCCCGTCGAGCGAGGGGCTGGCGAAAACGCGTTCGAACGTCAGACTGTTCTGTTGCTTCACGGCGGCATCCTGCTGGGTGGCGGCGGGCTTTGCAGCGGCGGGAGTGGCGGCGGCAAGGCCGGGCACGATCGCGGTAGTGGCAAGAAGCAGAAACGCCATTCCAGCCTTGCCCGGCCGGAACCTCATGCGCGTGGTCACTGAGTGTCTCTCCGAATGTTTCGTCCTGACCGACCTAAGCTCCAAATCCGGAGCCGGGCGGCGCGACGCAAGAGCCCCCGGACGCGGACGGCCCGAGGGAGAATGCGATTTCGATAGCGGGCCTGAAACGGAATTGCACCCTTCGATGCGTGGACGCGCGCACGCCATGTCATCAGCCACATGACATCAACCACGCCCGCACAAATACACCCCGTCGTCCCCGCACAGGCGGGCCCCGCTTTCCTGGTTCACGCGGAGGTGGGGAAAGCAGACCGCCGGCACCGCGTTGGGCTGACATCATGCCTCCGCATCTCGACGTCGCCGCGTGCCGAAAGAGAAGCGGGATCCCCGCCTTCGCGGGGATGACCGGAATTGAGGTGGAGAGAAGATGGAGGACACCGAGAGAAGCCACCGAGGTTGAAACGACCCGGAAACCCCCACCGGAAACGACGCCGGCGAACCGCGCGGATATCCCCGCAGGTGCGGGTAAATCTCTCTCACATGAATCTTTTGTAACCTCGCCTCCACCGCCACTCCATCCCCCGAATGGCAAAACGACCATGCGATCCGGGAACCACAGTCTGACAGTCGCACCCTCGTCATTGCCCCTGGTTTCCGGATCGCACCCCCGAAAATACCTCTGTTTACCGGGCGGTCCCCCTTGGCCGCCCGGCCCCTTGCGAGGGGGTCATCAGTGAGACAGGCCGTGGCTGCACCCGTTTTCTTCGATCCCACCGGAAACCGGCGCATCCGCGTCCGGCGGTTCGGGCTGCTCATGCTGCTGGTGGCGCTGGCCGCCTCGGCGATCTTCGCGACCACCGTCGCCACCGTGCCGGCCCCGCCGCCGCTGCCGATCGCCTACGAGCATGCCCAGCCCCTGCCCTTCCGCGCAGAGATCGGACATCTGACGCGCAGCGCCCGCAAGTTCCTGTTCGGCCGCACCACCGCGCCTGCCCCCACGCCCGATGCCAACCCGATCACCGTCGGCTTCTACACGCCGTGGAACGATGACAGCGCCACCTCGCTGGAACGCCATATCGACCGGCTGGACTGGGTTGCCCCGGCCAGCCTCTCTGTGGACGACAAGGGCGCACTGAAGGTCGAGACGGATGCCCGTTTCGATCGCATCATGGCGACGGCGCTGCACCGCCCGCTGGTGGTGCCCGTGCTGCAGAACACGCTGGACGGCGAATGGCAGGGCCCGCAGACCGGCGCGCTGCTGGCCAACCCAGCCCGCCGCCGTGCGCTGGAAGCGCAGACCATCGCCTATCTCGACAAGACCAACGCCGCCGGCGTGATGGTCGACTTCGAAACGATGCCCGCCGCCAGCCTGCCGGCGCTGCGCACGTTCCTTTCTGAACTGCGCACGCAGCTTGCCCCCAAGCACCGCCTTGTCTCGATGACGATGCCGATCGACAATCCGGACTGGTCCACCCGCGCTTTCGCGCAAGTGGCGGACCGTCTGGTGCTGATGGCCTATGACGAGCACTGGCAGGGCGGCACCCCCGGCCCGATCGCGTCGAACCCGTGGTTCGTGCAGAAGCTGCAGGGCGCCCTCGCCGGCCTGCCGCGCGGCAAGGCGATCGTGGCGCTGGGCGAATATGCCTACGACTGGCACGACGGCAAGGCGGACAACATGACCGTCGAGGAAGCCTGGCTGAGCGCGCACGACAGCGGCACCACGCCGCAGTACGATCCGATGAGCGGCAATGCCGGTTACTCCTTCGTCGATGGCAGCCGCCACGACGTGTGGATGCTGGACGCCGCCGCCACCTGGAACCAGATGAAGATCCTCTCGCGCTTGGGCGTGGGCGATATCGCGCTCTGGCGCCTGGGTTCGGAAGACCCCGGTTTCTGGAACGCCGTGAAGGCCTGGCACACCGGCGGCCAGCTGCCCAACCTGAAGCCGCTGGTGCAGGCCGCCAACGTAGACGTCGAAGGCCAGGGCGAAATCCTGCGCGTCACCGCCACGCCGCGCGACGGCACCCGCGCCGTCACCTTCGACAAGGTGACCGGCATGGTCTCCGCCGAAAACTATCAGGTTCTGCCGACGCCCTATGTCGTGAAGCGCACCGGCGCGCTGAACAAGCAGGTATCGCTGACGTTCGACGATGGCCCGGACCCGACGTGGACGCCGAAGATCCTGGCGATCCTTGAACAGAACCACGTGCCCGGCACCTTCTTCATGGTGGGCGAGAACGCGTTGACCAATCGCGACCTCGTCAAGCGCATTGCCGACGATGGCGACGAGATCGGCAACCACAGCTACACTCACCCCAACATGGCGGAGGAAGCCGCGACCGGCATCGGGCTGGAACTGAACGCCACCCAGCGCCTGATCGAAGCGACCACCGGCCATTCGATCCGCCTGTTCCGCGCCCCCTATTTCGGAGACGCCGAGCCGACGACGGCCGACGAACTGGTCCCCGCCGTCGTCGCGCAGGAACATGGTTACACCGTGGTCGGCCTGCACGTCGATCCGGACGACTGGAAGCGCCCCGGCGTCCAGCACATCATCGACAGCACCATCGAACAGGTGGAATCGGCCAGCCCGGACCGTTCGGAAAACGTGATCCTGCTGCACGACGGCGGCGGCGATCGTTCGCAGACCGTGGAAGCGCTGCCGGTGATCATCCAGCGCCTGCGCCAGGACGGCTATACTTTCGTGCCCACCTCCAAGCTGGCCGGCCTGTCGCACGATCAGGTCATGCCCAAGGTGGACGGCGTCGATCTTGCCGCCGTGCGCGCAGACGTGGCCCTGTTCGCCGTGCTGGCGGGCATCCTGGCCGCCCTCAACTGGACGTTCTTCTTCGCGATCTCGCTGGGCGTGCTGCGCTCGATCGGGCTGGCCTCGCTGGCGACCATGCTGCGCCGCCCGCAGCCGATGGAGGCGCCGGAGGATACCTGCGCCCCGCTCGTCACCGTGATCATCCCCGCCTACAATGAAGAGCGCGTGATCGAGGCTTCGGTGCGCCGCGTGCTGGAAAGCGATTATCGCCACTTGCAGGTGATCGTGGCCGACGACGGTTCGAAGGACCGCACCAGCGCCATCATCGCCGACGCTTTCGCCAGCAACCCGCGGGTCGAACTGCTGACGCTGGTGAACGGGGGCAAGGCCGCCGCGCTCAACCGCGCGCTGAAGCAGGCTCGCGGCGAGATCGTGGTCGCGCTGGACGCCGATACCCAGTTCGAGCCCGAGACGATTTCGCGCCTCGTCCGCTGGTTCGCCGATCCGCGCATCGGCGCGGTGGCCGGCAATGCCAAGGTGGGCAACCGCGTGAACCTGGTCACCCGCTGGCAGGGCGTGGAATATGTCACCGCGCAGAACCTCGAACGCCGCGCGCTGACCAAGCTGGACGCGATCATGGTCGTCCCCGGCGCAGTCGGCGCCTGGCGCCGGGAAGCGCTGGACGAAGTGGGCGGCTATCCGGAAGACACGCTGGCCGAGGATCAGGACCTGACCATCGCCATCCAGCGCAAGGGCTGGAAGGTCGCCTATGACGAGGACGCCGTGGCCTGGACCGAGGCGCCGGAGAGCTTCCACGCGCTTTCGAAGCAGCGCTTCCGCTGGTCGTTCGGCACCCTCCAGTGCCTGTGGAAGCATCGCGGCACGCTGCGTAAAGGGCGTCCTTCGGGCCTCGCTTTCATCGGCATGCCGCAGGCCTGGCTGTTCCAGATCGTCTTCGCGGTGATCTCGCCCGCGATCGACCTTGCCCTGCTGATCTCGATCGGCGGCACCGCGCTGCGCATCTCGCAGCACGGCTGGGCGCAGACGCAGACCGACGTGCTGCGCATGGGCGCCTACTGGCTGGGCTTCACGCTGGTGGACCTTGCCTGCGGCTGGGTCGCCTATCGCCTCGATCCGCGCAAGGAACGGTTCCGCCCGTTCCTGCTGCTGGCCCAGCGCTTCATCTATCGCCAGCTGATGTACAGCGTGGTGATCCGCGCAGTGGGCGCCGCCTTCGCCGGCAAGGGCATCGGCTGGGGCAAGCTGGAACGCACCGGCCGCGTCAATGCCATGCCGGGCGCCACCACCCCCGCCCCGGCCGTTCCGCTGAACGCGTCGGACACGCGGCCGGAACTGGAAACGGCGGGCTGAGGCCAAGGCGGCAAAAGCAGGGATATCGGGATAGGAGGCCTCCGCGAAAGCGGGGGCCTCGCTGTAAGTTCGAAGGTTATTCGGCCCCGCTATTGGCCCCGCTATTCGCCAACATCATCTGCCCGTAATAGCTCGGTGGATTCGCCGCGATAACAGTAGATCGGACTTGCCCCGATACTTCCCGCGCCAAGCTTCAGCTGTACGCAGACCCGATCCGAAAAGGCCATTACCAGCGCAACACGATCCGGATCGACCTGGTTCGGGGGCCGGTTGTTCCTTGCGTTCCACCGCCGCCTTGCGTCCCGGATCTGGGCAGAGAACGACGGATCGCCGCCGCTTCTGCTCCACTCCCGATAGTGCTCATCCGCACCGGCCTGACGCCCTTCGACCCGGCCCAAATGGAAGCCCGATCGGTAGCCCTGACGATATCCCGCAACGCTGGCCAGAAGGACAACTCCAGCAGCGATTGCGCAACAGAGCCGGATGTTGAGGTTAGCCGTCACTGTAATGCATGTAGCGCATCAATGATATTCTGCTCGGATAGTCCCTGTTGGCGCGCCCAGAGAATGAGGTACTCAGCAAGTTCCCAATCCACCGGCGCGTCGGGCCTGATGAGGCAAATTGATAATCGAAGGCCACTTTGCTCAGCAGGTTTAAGCTTATCGATCTTGCCCCATATCCGCCGCTGAAGCGCCGCCAACTCAGCGGGCCCTGCGCCGCGATCAATCGCAGTCAGCGCTTCTCGCTGCATTGCATCTTCAATCTGTAAAAACTGATGCAATGCGCGCGCAACGGAATGCGACCTAGGTCGTAGTTGCCCAGAAACGATTTCTTCGATCACATCGTCCGCGTTGATAGCGCTCATCCGCCAATTCTTATCCAAGTTGGAGGTGTCCGCAAAGTTGGCGTGTCCGGAACGGTAGGTTTTAGATTAAAATCTCGAAAACACGCCATATCCGCTTTCGCATCATGTCGCGCCTGCCCACCCCGCTGCGACTAGCTCCGCTGCGCTCCGCAAGTCTCGCGGCCCTCCCGCTGGCGGGAGGGGTTGGGGGTGGGCTTTCACGACACCCACCTCGCCGACGCCCGTTACCCCGCGCCCAGCACCAGCCTCACTTCCAATCCATGCCCTACCGCATCGGCAAGCTCGACATGGCCGTCGTGCAGCTTGGCCACCGCTTCCACCAGTGCCAGGCCCAGTCCCGATCCCGCCACCGCCCGCGTCGGGTCCAGGCGGCCGAAGCGTTGCAGTGCGGCTTCGCGCTGGCTTTCGGGAATGCCCGGCCCGTCGTCGCGCACGCCCAGCATCACGTGGCCGTCGCTGCGGTATCCGAACAGCGTGATCGCGCTTCCGCCGGCCGCATACTTCACCGCGTTGTCGACCAGATTGCCCAGCGCCTGCCCCATCAGTTCGCGGTGGAGCAGCACGGAAAGCCCCTCCGGCGCTTCCGCGGAAAGGGTGAACCCCTCATCCTCGGCATAAGGCTCGTAGAGCGCGGCAAGGTCTTCGAGGAACGGCGCGAGCGGGGTATATTCGAAACGCTCGCGGCCGATGCCCGCTTCCGCGCGGCCGATCTGGAGCGCGGTGGTGAGGATGCGGGTCAGCGTATCCGCCTCCGCCAGTGCGCGGCTCATCGCCAACTCCGCCGCCGGGTCGCGCGCTTCCACCGCCGCCTGTTCCAGCGCGGCGCGCAGCCGCGTGACGGGGGAGCGCAAGTCATGCGCCAGCCCTTCGGCCACCACGCGCAATTCGCCCACCAGCGTCTCGATCCGGCCCAGCATGACGTTGATCTCGCCCGCCAGCTCGTCGAAAGCGTCGCCCGAACCGTCCAGCGGGACGCGCGCGTCGAATGCGCCGCTGGCGACGCGATGCGCGGTCTGCGCCATGTCGTGCACGCGCCGGCCCACCAGCCGGGAGGTCAGCACCGCCACCAGCATGGTCAGCGGCAGCGCCAGGAAGATCGCCGCGAACAACGCCTGTTCGAAACTGCGCTGCAGCTTCAGGTCGCGCCCTGTCTCCACGCCGGCCAGCAGGGTGGACCCGTCGGGCAGCCGCGCCTCGGTCAGCGTCATCTGCTGGGGCTGCGAGAAATCGCTGCGGTAGAGCACCGTCTCGTACCAGTCGCCGACATGGCCGCCGCGCGGCGGCAATGCGTCCAGATTGCCGGTAACGCGCTGCCCATCAGGCCCTGCCAGCAGCATCAGCGGCGCCCGGCGCCCCTCTGCGCGCAGGCGCGTGTCGATCGTTGCGCGCAGGCCGGCCAATCCGCCATCCTCGTAGGCGGCCAGCAGATCGTCGCGCAGATCCTCCACCAGCGCGTGCTGCTCGTCGCGCACGGTCTGCTGGCTGGAAATCCACACGAAAGCCAGCACGCCGCCGGTGGCGACGAGCTGGAACAGCACGACCGGAACGAACAGGCGGAACGAAGTGGAGCGCAGCAACCGCGCCACCCGCCGCCGAACTTTCTCCCTCAAGCCGAAAGGCCCAGCCGATAGCCGGCCCCGCGCACGGTGTGGAGCATCGGCGGCGCCCCTTCCTCATCCAGCTTGCGGCGCAGGCGGCTGACGTGGACGTCGATCACGTTGGTACCGGGGTCGAAGTGATAGTCCCACACCGCCTCCAGCAGCATCGTGCGCGTCACCACTTCGTCGACATGGCGCAGGAAGTATTCCAGCAGGCGGAATTCGCGCGGCTGCAGGTCGATCACCCGGCTGCCGCGCTTCACCTTGCGGGCCAGCAGGTCCATCTCCAGGTCGCCGCAGGTCAGCCGGGTTTCCACCGCCGCCTGCCCGGCGCCGCGCTTCACCAGCAGGCGCACGCGGGCCAGCAGTTCGGCGAAGGCGAAAGGCTTGGTCAGGTAATCGTCCGCGCCGGAGGTCAGGCCGGTCACCCGGTCATCCGTGGATCCCAGCGCCGAAAGCACGATCACCGGCGTCTCGATGCCGCCCGCGCGCAAGGCGCCCAGCACCGACATGCCGTCCATCTGCGGGATCATGCGGTCCAGCACGATGGCGTCGTAGGTGCCGTCGCTGGCCAGGAACAGCGCATCGCGCCCGTTGCCCGCCCTGTCCACCACGAAGCCTTCCTCGGCAAAACCCTTCACGATGTAGGTAGCGGTAGCCTCGTCATCCTCGACGACCAGCAGCTTGTGCCCCATGCGTTGCTTTCCCGACTCCGCCAGCATCCCAATGCCCCGGCAGATCAAGGATTGCGGGGCTGCGGCCCACCGGGAAGATCGATCCTGCGGACCGCGCCCAGATGCACCACATCCAGATGCATAGGCTGCCGTCCGCGCTCAGACAACTCCTCCGCCAGCGAAGAGAAGGACGTGGGCTGCTCGCCGTCCACCCGGGTGATGCGATCGCCCACCGCCAGCCCCGCATGTTCGGCATTCCCGTCCGAGCGGACGGAGGTGACGACAAGCCCTTGCTGCCCGCCGGGAAGCTTGTCCGCAGTGAAGTCCAGAACCTGGCGCCAGGCGGCATCGCGCGTGGCGGTATCGTGAACGGTGGCGGCATCGGGCGCGGTCAGGCCGAAATGGCGCTGCGCCCAGAGATCGCCCCAGGTCAACGCGCCGGTCACCGCCAGCAGGGCGCCCAGCATCGGCAGGAGATCGAGCACGCGTCGTCTCGCATCCGAATGAGCGTCAGGCAAATGAGCCCCGAGATCGCCTCGGGCGTCGTCAGCGTCGGTCATGAAAGTATCGAATCCACGCCTTGGGCGCTGCATCCGTGGGGCATCACGCGCAGCACCGGCGGCACAAGCACACCCTTGATCGTGACTATCGCAGCGCTGGAACGGAATGTCACATTAAGGAAATTCCATGTTCGCTCCACGCTGCGGCAAGGCGGCGCGGCGCAGGAAAGCCAGCATGAACAGGGCTGCATCTTTTCAGCGCAGGGGCTGGCGAAAGCGCCGCTATGCGCTGCTGGCGATCATCTTGATCGTGCTGGGCGTGGCCGGCTGGCTGGCATGGCTGGGCGCTTTCGACGCCAGCCCGTTCCGCCAGCTTGCCGCCCGTGGAGACACCCATGGCGTCGCCCGCAAGGACTATGCCGCCGTGCTGATTTCCGGCGACATGGGCCCGCGCGCCGGCATGGGCGCCCCGGTGGCGGACGGCCTGGCGGACCACGGCGTTGCCACCGTTTCGGTCAATTCGCTGAACTATTTCCGCGTGCGCCGCACGCCTGCCGAAGTGACCGCGATGATGGGCCAGGCGATCCGCGACGCCATGGTGCTGGGCCATGTCGACAAGGTTGTCGTGCTGGGCCAGTCGTTCGGGGCGGACATGGTTCATGTGGGCCTTGAAAACCTGCCGGCGGACTTGCGCTCCCACGTCTCTCTGGTGGTGCTGACCGTGCCCACGCGCACGGTTTTCCTGCGCGTTTCCCCGCTCGAATGGCTGGACAGGACCACGCCCGACGCGATGGCCATCACCACTGCCCGCAAGCTGGACTGGGTGCCGGTGGTCTGCATTCGCGGCGTGCGGGAGACCGACAGCCTCTGCCCGCTCCTCCACCTTCCCCGCCTGACGCAGCTGGCCCTGCCCGGCGACCATTACCTGGAACACGATGCCGACCGGGTGTTCACCACCATCCGCACCGTGATCGCGTCTCATTTCCAACCGGCCCATTTCCAACCCATTCAGCCGTTGAATTTCCCGGAGTCCCCCCGATGATCCGCCGCATGCTCCCGCGCCTTCGCGTCCTGTTCCTCGGCCTCGCTTTGGCGAGTGGGGCTGTTGCGGCAGGAACTCCGGCCGAAGCGGTTCCCTCCGTGGCCCAGCTCAACCCCTATGGCCGCTGGCTCAATCCGGCGGGAGACGTGGAAGTGTCGGTCGCCCCCTGCGGCACCTTGCTCTGCGGCACGGTGACGTGGGTGGGCGGACAGGCCCTTGCCGATGCCTCGGACGCGGGGGTGCAGCACCTTGTCGGCACGCAGTTGCTGCAGGGCTATCGCCGGCAGGACGGCGGCAACTGGCAGGGGCAGGTCTTCGTGCCCGACATGGGCGCCACCTTCTTCTCGCGCATCCACCAGCCGGACGACGGCCATCTGAAGATCAGCGGCTGCATCCTGCACGGGCTGCTCTGCAAATCGCAGATCTGGACGAGGCGATAGACAGGCGGGGGCAAATGGGGATGCGACAACCATGACGACGCCACTGCAAAAACGTCTCGCCCACCTGAAACCGACCCTTGGCCATCTGGCCCATCGGCTGGCGATACCCGCGCAACTGGCGCTGGCAGCCATGGTGCTGGCGCTGGCGGGCGTCTGCCTGCACCACATGGCGACCACGCTGAACTTCCACGCGGTGATCCGCGATGCCAAGGCCCTGCCCGCATGGCGGCTGGCGGCGGCGCTGGGCTTTACCGCCGCCAGCTACCTGCTGCTGACGATCTACGACGTGATGGCCCTGCGCGCGATCGGCAAGCCGCTGCCCTGGCGCAGCGCCGCGCTCGCCTCCTTCACCAGCTATACGCTCAGCCACAATCTGGGCTTCGGCATCATCACCGGCGCCGCCGCGCGCCTGCGCGTCTATGGCGCACGAGGCCTGACCACCGGCGATGTCGCGCGGGTGACGGCGATCGCGGGGGTGACGTTCTGGACCGGCGTGCTCGCCTCCGCCGCGCTGGCGCTGCTGGTCCACCAGCGGCCGCTGGTAGTGGCAGGCCATTTCGTGCCGCTGTCCGTGCAGCACGGCACCGGCGCGGGCCTGCTGGCGCTGCTGGCCGTGGTCGCGCTGGCGGGCAAGCGCTGGCACCTGCCCGGCCCCGCCGGCATGGCGCGGATGACCACGGTGGCGCTGGCCGACATCGCCACCGCCTGCGCCGCGCTGTTCGTGCTGCTGCCGCCCGTGCTGTCTCAAGCCGCGCCCGCGCTCTACGCCCCGCTGCTGCTCGCCTATGTCCTGGCGATCGTGGTCGCGCTGGTCAGCCACGTGCCGGGCGGCCTTGGCGTGTTCGAGGCGACCGTGGTGGCGCTCTGCCCGCAAGTGCCGCCGGGCATGCTGCTCTCCGCGCTGCTGGTCTACCGCATCGTCTATTACCTGCTGCCGCTGGCGGTCGCGCTGGTGCTGCTGCTGCGCCATGAGCATGCGCGGTGGAAACGCCCCGCCGTGCTTGCCCTGAAAGCGGGCGAGACGATGCTGACCGCGCTCGCCCCGCGGGTGATCGCTCTGCTGGTGTTCCTGGGCGGCGGCGTGCTGCTGCTTTCAGGCGCGACGCCTGCGCTGCCCGAACGCATGGCCGCGATCCGGGGGCTGGTGCCGCTGCCCTTCGTCGAAGCTTCGCAGATCGCCGCCAGCCTTGTCGGCACCCTGCTGCTGGTGCTGGCCCCGGCGCTCTATCGCCGGCTGGATGCCGCCTTCCTGCTGACCCGCGCGCTGCTGGTGGCGGGCGCGATCTTCTCGCTGGCGAAAGGCCTCGACTATGAAGAGGCGCTGACGCTGATCGCCGTTGCCGGCGTGCTGCAACTGGCGCGCAAGGGCTTCTGGCGGCGCACGGCGCTGACCACCGACGTGATGAGCGCCAACTGGATCCTGGCCATGGTGGCCACGATCACGCTGGTGATCGTGATCGGCTATTTCACCCAGACTTTCCCCGCCTATCGCGGCAGCCTCTGGTGGAAGTTCGCCTGGTCGGGCGATGCCTCCCGCTACATGCGCGCCAGCTTCGCGGTGGCGGTGGCGACCGGCGCCTTCGTGGTGCTGGCCCTGCTGCGCCCCTCCCGCCACTGCGCCCTGACGGATGAGGCGGCGGTGGACGTGGACGCGGCGCTGACCCACGCCGTCCGCTCCGAATCGATGCTGGCACTCACGGGGGACAAGCTGTTCCTGGCCGGGCCGGACAACCGCAGCCTGCTGATGTACCAGGTGCGCGGCCATTCGTGGATCGTCATGGGCGATCCGGTGGGCGAGCCGGCCGACTGGCCCGAACTGCTCTGGCGCCTGCGCGAACGGGCGGACGCCAACCAGGGCCGCGTACTGCTCTATCAGGTAACCCCCGCCGTACTGCCCATCGCCATCGACATGGGCCTGCAACTGATGAAATACGGTGAGGAAGCGCGGGTGGACCTCGCGCAATTCTCGCTGGACGGCCCCGCCGCCCGCCCCCTGCGCCACGCCATGCGCCGCGCCGAGAAGGAGGGCGCGGAGTTCGCCATCGTCCCCGCCGCGCGCGTTCCTGCCATCATGGGCGAGCTGCGCATGGTCTCCGACGAATGGCTCCACGCCAAGGGCCAGCGCGAGAAAGCCTTCAGCGTCGGGCGCTTCGACGAGGAGTACATCGCCCGCTGCGACATCGCCGTGGTCCGCCGCGAAGGCGCGATCGTCGCTTTCGCCAACATCTGGAAAACGGCGGGGCGTGAGGAGCTTTCGGTGGACCTGATGCGCCACCGGGCAGAGGTGCCCTATGGCTGCATGGACTTCCTGTTCACGCGCCTGATGCTGTGGGGCCGGCAGGAGGGCTACGCCTGGTTCAACCTAGGCCTCGCCCCGCTGTCGGGCATAGAGGCACGCCGCCTGGCGCCCACCTGGGCCCGCGCGGCCGGCATGCTGTTCCGCCACGGCGCCGCGTTCTACGGCTTCGAGGGGCTGCGCAACTACAAGGAGAAGTTTGCGCCGGTGTGGGAACCGCGCTTCATCGCCTGCAGCGGCGGCGTCGCGACCGGGCGCGCCCTGCTGGACCTGCAAGCGCTGATCGGCGACGGCCGCAGTGTCGGCAGGCTGCGCGGAGGGCAACGGAAGGCGGCGCAACCCATCCCGCTCACATCCTGAGTTGGATCGAGACGTGCCCTGAGAACAGCCCCTCTTAGCCCAAACCCCGTCGCCCCCGCGAAGGCGGGGGCCCCGCTTCTGCCAACCTCACACCCTCCCGCAAGAAAAGCGGGGTCGCCGCCTTCGCAGGGACGACGGGCTTGGGTGGTGAGCGGACTTATGTCCGGCGGAATGAACTGACCGAAACGAGCTTCCGATAAAGCGCGTCAGCGCCCTTCGCCTTCTCTTTGCGGATGCGCCAATGGAGGATGCAATAGCCCACCGGAAAGCCGGTCAGAAACAGCGCGACCGCTGCTTCAACCAAGGTGGGATACCAGCCCGCTACGAAAGCTCCGGCATAAACGAATACAAAAAAGAGGCCCCACGACCCCACCGCGAGTTCTGGTAGGATCGAGAGTGTACGGGCCTGATAACGGCGATGAGCGTATTTCCAGAATATGCGCTGAAATCCCATCTACGACCTCGATGTTGGCTGCGCCACCGGCATGGCGCATCGACGCTATTGCTTCAAGGCGTCCACTTTAGGGCGTTAGCAGCCGTTGCGTTTGCCCACCCCGCTGCGACTAACTACACTGCGCTTCGTAAGTCTCGCGGCCCTCCCGCTTGCGGGAGGGCAAGGTCGTGCTGCCATCTCTTTTTGGCGCTGGCACTCCCCTCCCGCAGGCGGGAGGGGCTGGGGGTGGGCCTTCCCCACACTTCCCATTCCGGACGAAGAACTTCTCCACTCCGCCCGCCGCACCGGCGGTTGTCCCCCGCGCCGACCTGCCGCTAGTGTCGCTCTCCAAAACCCCACGTACCGGACCACGAATGACTGTCATCGCCGCCCAGCTCTACCACAACGGCCGCTCGGCCGAGCCCGTCTCGCTCGAAAGCTGCCCGCCGATGCGGCAGGACGGGGACTTCGTGTGGATCGGCCTTTACGAGCCCAGCGAAGCCGAACTCCGCTCCGTCCAGAAGACGTACGGCCTGCACCCGCTGGCGGTGGAAGACGCGTTGAAGGCGCACCAGTTGCCCAAGGTGGACGTCTATGGCGACCAGCTTTTCGTCGTCGCCCGCACCGCCCATCTGGAAAACGACACGATCGTCTACGGCGAAACCGCGATGTTCGTGGGCGCGCATCACGTGATCTCCGTCCGCCACGGTTCGGCCCGCGCCCACACGACTCTGCGCGCCCAGCTTGAGGCGGCGCCGACGCTGCTGCAGCACGGGGTGGACTATGTGCTGCACGCGATCCTCGACTTCATCGTCGACGGCTACCTGCCCATCGTCGAGACCATCGAGGAGGAAGTGCTGGAGATCGAACAGCGCGCGCTCGACGCCTTTCTGGACCGCGAACAGGTCATGCACCTGTTCGCGCTGCGGCGTGAGCTAATCCGCTTCCAGCGCGTGCTGGGGCCGATGGGCGAAGTGTGCAGCAAGCTGGTCCACCTCGACATGCCGTTCCTGGACGCGGCGGTGAAGCCCTATTTCAGCGACGTGCTGGACCATGTGCGCCGCGTGGAGTCGATGGTGGCGAACTTGCGCGAAGTGCTCACCTCGGTCTTCGAAGTCAGCCACCTGCTGGAATCGCAGCGGCAGAGCGAGATTACTCGCCAGCTCGCCTCATGGGCCGCCATCCTCGCCGTGCCCACCGCGATCGCGGGCATCTACGGCATGAATTTCGACAATATGCCCGAATTGCACACCCACAACGGCTACTTCGTGGTGCTGGGAGTGATCCTGGTGCTGTGCAGCGGGCTCTATGCCTGGTTCCGGCACACGCGCTGGCTTTGAATGGAATGGCTCCGGGAATGAAATGGCTCCGGGTGGGCCGACCCACCCGGAGCCATCAGGGGACACTCTGAACGAACGCCCGAACGTGCGGCAGGTTCCGTCCCCCGAAGCGCCCGCCTGACAGGCAAAAACCCCAGCTTGCCCCTCTGTTAGAAATCCTCGCTCCATTATTGCAATTGGTTATCATTAGCTATAACCCGAGAAGCGAAGGAGTGAGCCATGCAAGCATTCGCCGCAGGAACGGCGGCAAACCCACGCAGTTTCGGGCGTTTTGCGCTCGCGGCGGCACGTGGGCAGGCTTTGCGCGGTGCCGGCCTTGTGGCCATCCGTGCGTTCGCGTGGCGCGCGCCCCGCCGCAGCGCGCCGGCACGCGGCCATTTTCGCCTTGCCATGCCGCTTATGACAGGTCATTCGCGCGAACGGTTTCGACTCACGCCGGTGGATGGGCGCATCACTGGCGAGGACGAGGCGATCCTGTTCGGCCTGCGGACCACACGGTTCGCGCGGCGACTTCACACCCTGTAATGCAGGGTCAGCCGCCCCAAGAAGACCGCCGCCGACAGTATTTCCCGGACACAGCATTTTTTCCGAAGGATTCGATAGTAATGAGCGATAGCGCCGCCGATACGGCGACCCTGACCCCCACCGGCGCACTGACGGTTGAGGAAGTGCTGTCGGTCCATCACTGGAACGACCACCTCTTCAGCTTCAAGATCACCCGCCCCGCGACGTTCCGCTTCCGCTCGGGCGAGTTCATCATGATCGGCCTGCCGGGCGACAACGGCAAGCCGCTGCTGCGCGCCTATTCGATCGCCAGCCCCGCCTATGCCGAGGAACTGGAATTCCTGTCGATCAAGGTCCAGGACGGCCCACTGACCTCGCGCCTGCAGAAGATCCAGCCGGGCGATCAGATCTACCTCGGCCGCAAGCCGGTAGGCACGCTCGTCGCCGACGCGCTGCGCCCGGGCAAGCGCCTGTTCCTGTTCTCGACCGGCACCGGCCTTGCGCCGTTCCTGAGCCTGGCCCGCGATCCGGACATCTATGAGCGTTTCGAGCAGATCCTGCTGGTCCACTCGGTTCGCCGCGTCAGCGATCTGGCCTTCCGCACCGAACTGGAAAGCCAGCTGGCCGACGATCCGCTGATCGCCGACGAAGCGCTGCTGCAGTTCCACTACCTGCCCACCGTCACGCGTGAGGATTTCCACACGCAGGGCCGCATCGGCAACCTGATCGAGGACGGCCGCCTGTTCATCCCGCAGCTGCGCGGCCCGGCGAAGCTCGATCCCGAGACCGACCGCATCATGCTCTGCGGTTCGATGGCGATGATCCGCGAGTTCGAGCACAGCCTGGAAGCCATGGGCTTCGAGGAAGGTTCGAACAACAAGCCGGGCGACTTCGTGATCGAACGCGCCTTCGTCGACTGATCGGCGGTTGCTTGAGCGAATATGAAAAGGGGCGCAGCGATGCGCCCCTTTTTCTTTGCACGGGTGAGATGATCCCTCCCCGCTACGCCCCGCTACCCCGCTACCCCGCTACCCCCTACCCCCCTATCCCTCGACCAAACACCCCGTCGCGCCCGCGAAGGCGGGGGCCCCGCTTTTCTTGGCGAGGTCGGCGTTGTGGCGGAAGGAAGCGGGATCCCCGCCTTCGCGGGGATGACGGGGTTGTTTGGGCTGGGTCGTTTGCCGGAATGCCTGAGCACTAAACCCGCTGGCCGGTCACCTTGGCGGAGCCGAACATCCCCATCTTGCACTTGCCGGTGATCGCATCGCCGCTGACTTCCAGATCGTACTTCAGCGTGATCTTCATCGGCTTCTCCACCTTCAGATCGAAGCGCAGGCGGCCCGCCTCCACGGTGCCGCCGCCGAAGTCCTGCCGCCCCTCCGGCGCCGAGAGATAGCCGCTGAGCGCCCCACCCGAGACGTCGAAATGCGCCAGCATCGCCTGCGGCCCCATCGGCGTCTTCAGCACCATGTTCCAGTCACCTTCCGGCCCCGCCGAAGAGACAGGGGCTTCGGCAACCGGCTCAGGCTCGGCGACCACGGGCTGCTCCACGACAGGCTCCGCGCGAACCGGCTCCGGCGCATGGACACCCGAAACGTCGCGCTGCTCGATCACGTCGAGGATGCGTGCCGGCGTCAGCGGCAGCACCACATCGCCCAGTTCGCCGAAGGGCGAAAGGGCATCGGCAATCGCGTTCACCAAAGTCGGCGGGCCGATGATCGCGCCGCCCTCGCCCACGCCGCGCATGCCGCCGATCGTCTTCGACGGGGTGTTGGCATGGACGAATTCGAACGTGGGCACATCGCTGATCGATGGCAGCATGTAATCCTTGAACGTCGCCGCCTGCGGATTGCCGCGCGCGTCGTAAGGCATCTCTTCCAGCAGGACCATGCCGATCGCTTGCGCCAAACCGCCGGAAATCTGCCCTTCCACCACGGCAGGGTTGATCACCGTCCCGCAGTCTTCGGAAGAGATCCAGCGCAGGATCGTCACGAAGCCGGTCTCCGCATCCACTTCCACCACGGCAAGGTGCGTGGCGCTGGTGAAGGTCATCGGCGGCGGCTGGTAACGGAACTGCATTTCCAGCCCGCTCTCGAACCCGGCTGGCAGGCGGTCCGGCTCGCCATAGGCAATCGCGGCAATCTCCGCGAGCGGGCGGGCCATTTCCGGCGCACCGTCCACACGGATCATGCCATCGTCGATGACGACGCTCTCCACGCTGGCGTTGAGCAAGTGCGCGGCCAAAGTCCGCACCTTGTCCGCCAGCATTTCGGAACAGCGGATCGCCGCGCCGCCCGCGATCACGCCCTGACGGCTGCCCGCCGCGCCGGGGCCGAAGCCGCCACGCGTGGAATCGCCCTCGAACACCGAGACGTCCTCGTACCGCACGCCCAGTCGGTCGGCGATGCACTGGGCCATGGTCGTGGCGGTGCCGTGGCCCTGCGAATGGGTGGAGAGCGTGGCGGTAACCTTGCCGGTCGGCTCGATCCGCACTTGCGCCAGTTCGCCGGTCATCGGCGCCATCGATCCGGCCGATCCGGTCGGCTCGATGTAGGAGGCGATGCCGACGCCCAGATAGCGCCCCTCCGCCCGCGCCGCCGCCTGTTCGCGCCGGAACGCGGCCATGTCGAAGTGGTCGAGCAGCTTTTCCAGGCACTCGCCCGGCGTAATATCGTCCAGCGGGATACCCATGCTGGTCACGGTCGGCTGGTCGGAAAGGTAGACCAGATTGCGCCGCCGGATTTCGATCGGATCGATGCCCAGCTGCCGCGCCGCGCGGTCCAGCAGGGTTTCACGCGCCAGCGATTCCATCGCCCAGGGCCCGCGATAGGCGGCAAGCCCGTTGGTATTGGTGTACCACCCGCGCGAAACGAAAGCATAGGCGGGCACGCGATAGGCCGCCCAGACGAACATGTGCACGGCGATATTGCTGTCCGCGCCCTGCGGAAACGCGCCGTTGTTGCAATCATAGATGCCGTGCGATCCGGTCAGCCGCCCTTCGGCATCGAACCCGGCCTGCAAGGTCATCTCCGCCTCGCGCGCCTGGTTGGAGGCGGTCAGCGCCTCGTACCGATCCTCGATCCACTTGAGCGGCTTGCCCAGCAGCAGCGCGGCCACGATCACCGCGCTCTCTTCCTTCCACGGGTGGTTCTTCAGGCCGAAGGCGCCGCCCACGTCCTTGGCGATCACCCGGATCGCGGTATCTGGCAGGCCCAACGCCAGGCTGACCCAGCGCGCGACCAGATGCGGGCTCTGGCAGGTGATCCAGAGCGTCAGTTCCTCCGGCCCATCGCGCGTAGCGACAACGCCGCGCGTCTCCATCGGCGATTGCGAGATGCGCTGGTGGACGATCCGGTGCGACAGGCGCAAAGCCGATCCGGCGAGCTTTTCCTCCAGCTCGTCCTCGATCTCCTCGTCGCCGATCTCGGCCGCGACATTGCTGTCCATGCCGGGATGGATCGGGTCCGCCGCCTTGGCCTGGGCGATGGTGACGACCGGGTCCAGTTCCTCGAATTCTATCTCCACCAGCGAGGCGGCATCTTCCGCCATCGCCCGGGTTTCGGCCACTACCATGACCACCGGCTCGCCCGCGTAGGAGACGTGGCCGTCCGCCAGCGGGGTGATCGGGATCTCCGCCTCGGTAAAGAAGAACGAGAGCAGCTTGATCGGCCGGGCGGCAAGATCCGCCATCGTCAGCACCGCATGGATGCCGGGCATCTCGCGCGCGATCCGGGTATCGATCGAGACGATCCGCCCCCGCGCGATCGGACTGCGCGCGAAGGCGACATGCAGCATGCCCGGCAGCGATATATCGTCGACGAACTGGCCGCGCCCGGTCAAGAGGCGCGGATCTTCCTTGCGGGGAACACGCTTGCCGATCCAGCGGGTGGCGCCGAGGTTGGAGTTCGGGGCGTTCATTCGCCCCCTCCAACCACAGCCGCTCCGCTACCCACGGTGCCCTCCGCCAGCGCCTTGGCGGCGCGGCGGATGCCCTGATAGCCGGTGCAGCGGCAGATATGCCCGCTCATCGCCGAAACCAGCGAGTCCTCGCTCGCCCTGTCCTCTCCGCCGGTCAGCGCCGCGAAAGTCATCAGCACGCCGGGGGTGCAGAACCCGCATTGCAGGCCGTGCGCTTCCCGCATCGCCTGCTGGACCGGATGGAACGTGCCATCGGGCGCGGCAAGGCCCTCGACGGTCGTGACATCGGAGCCGTCCGCCTGCACCGCCAGCATCAGGCAGGCGCGCACCGCGCGGCCATCGACCATCACCGTGCAGGCGCCGCAAACGCCGTGTTCGCAGCCAAGATGTACGCCGGTGCAGCCCGCATCCAGCCGCAGGTAATCGGCCAGGCTGGTGCGCGCCTCCACGGTGGCGGCGCGGCGTTGGCCGTTGAGCGTCAGGTCGATCGCATGGTCGCTCATGCCGCCTCCTTCAGGGCAAGCGCCTCTCGCAAACAGCGCGCGAAGATGCGGCGGCCGACGGTGCGGCGGTATTCGGCGCTGGCGTGGTGATCGTCGAACGGCGCGGTGTCCGCCACCGCGAGTTCGGCCAGAGCGCGCGGATCGAGCGTGGACAGCGCCGCGCCGGTCAGCGCCGCTTCCGCCTGACGCATGCGGATCGGCGTCGGCCCCATGCCGAACCATGCCAGACCCGCGCGGGTAATCGTGTCGCCCTCGACCACCGCCGCGCCGACCATGCCGACCAGTGCGAAGTCGCCCGGCCGCTGCGCCACTTCGCGGAACAGCACCACATGCCCGTCAGGCCAGTCCGGATAAGTGATGCCGGTCAGCAGTTCGTCCGGCTCCAGCGCGGTCATGTAGGGACCGATGTAGAAGTCCGCGGCGTCGACCGTGCGGGTGCCGCGCGTGGATGCGATCTCCAGCCGCGCGCCCAGCGCCGCGGCGGTCGCGGGCATTTCCGCTGCCGGTTCGCCCAGCGCGATGGAGCCGCCCACGGTGCCCCGGTTGCGCGTCTGGTGGTGGCCGACATGGCCCAGCGCCGTAACCATCGCCGGCAGATGCCGCGCCAGCAGGGGATCGGCCAGCGCATCGGCCTGCCGCGTCATCGGCCCGACGCGGGTGCCACCCTCCACGCGGGTAACGCCCTGCAAGGCGGGGATCCGCCCGATATCGACAAGGATGAAGGGCTGGCTCATCCGCAAGTTCAGCAGCGGCATCAGCGTTTGCCCGCCCGCGATCACGGTAGCGCCGCCGCCCGCTTCGGACAGGATGCGGCAGGCCTGCTCGACAGTGCCGGGCCGCTCGTAGTCGAAGGGCGCGGGCTTCATCGCCGCCCTCCGCGCCGGCCCGCTTCGAAGGCGGCGGCGGCGGTGACGATCAGCAGCGCCATCAGCACGAGCAGTTCGGCGGGCATGTGCCGCTGCCCCAGAATGAACCCGGACAGCACCGCCAGAATCAGCGCCGTGACCCAGCCCCAGAGGCCGCCGGGCGCCCCGCCCGTCGAAATGGAAACAGGAACGGCACCGGCCGCAGGTCCCCCGACCGCTGCAACCGGTGCCGTCGCCCCTTGTTCGGCCACGGTGCCTGCCTTCCCCCCGGAAGCAACCACCTCACCGAACTTTGCGAAGAACTTGCCGGCCAGGTTCTTCGCAGTGGCATCGATGATCGGACCGCCAAGCTGGGCCATGCGCCCGCCGACTTCCGCATCGACCTCGTAAGCGACCAGCGTGCCCCCGCCCGCTGCGTCGCTCAAACGAACTTTCGCGCCGCCTTTCGCCGTTCCGGCAACGCCCCCGTTGCCCGATCCGGTGATCGTATAGCCGTTCGGCGCGTCCAGATCGGACAGTTCCACCGCGCCCTTGAACCGGGCGCCGATGGGGCCGATCTTGACTTCCGCCGCCGCCACGAAGCGGTTGTCGCCATCGCGGTCCAGCGACTGGCAACCGGGAATGCACTGCGCGAGCACGGCCGGATCGTTCAGCGCTTCCCACACGCGCTGGCGCGGCGCTGCGACCATTTGCTCGCCCGTCATCTGCATCCCGCGCTACCCCCGCTTTGCCGCTTGTGTTCTGTCTGGCAGCGGAGTGAACGCGATCTTGCGCCCCCGCGCAAGAGTTATGAGCATTGCTGTATCTTATTCCCCCCGGCGATGACTGACTACCTTGCTGGCGATCCGCCCGGGCAGCGATTACCACTCGCCCCGAATAACCCCCGCGACAGGCGAGGCAGGAGGAGAGGCATGAGCGCAACCGTCATCGTAACCGGGGCCGCCGGCGGCATGGGCATTCCCACCGCGAAGCGCTTTGCCGCACAGGGGCGCCCGCTGCTGCTCTGCGACGTCAGCGCCCAGAAGCTGGACGCCTTTGCCGAGGAACTGCGCGCCGATGGCGCCACGGTGACCACGCTGGTGGGCGACATTTCCGCGCCATCCTATCCGCAGGACCTGATCGACGCGCTGGGCGACGCGCCGCTTCACGCTCTGGTGCATACGGCGGGCCTCTCGCCGACGATGGCCGATCCGCTGCGCATCCTGGAAGTGAACTATTTCGCCACCGAAAGGCTGGTGGCCGCCCTGCTGCCCCGCTTCGCGGAAGGCGGTTGTGCCGTCCTGCTCTCCTCGATGTCGGGCTATCTGCTGACCGACCCGGCGATGGTGACGGCAGTGCGCGACATGGTGGCCGGCAAGGGGCGCGAGGATGTGGACCGCTTCGCCGTCAATCCCGGCATGGGCTACACGCTTTCCAAGCGCGCGGTGATGGCGTTGGTCGGGCGCGAGGCAGCGGCGTTCGGCGCGCGCGGCCTGCGCATCTGCTCGATCGCGCCGGGCTTCATCGACACCCCGATGAGCCGCGCCGAACGCGAAGAGAGCGAACAGATGCGCCAGATGATCACCATGACCCCGGCCGGGCGCCTGGGCCTGGGCGATGAGATCGCCTCGGTCGCGGAATTCCTCTGCTCGGCCGGCGCTTCCTATGTCAGCGGGTGCGACATTCCGGTCGATGGCGGAATTCTGGGACGTTTGGGGTTTTGACCTAGGCCCGGAGCGAGCGGCTCCTTCTCCGACCCATCCAAACACTCCGTCGCCCCCGCGTAGGCGGGGGCCCCGCTTTTCTTTGCAAGGTCCTCGCATGGATCAACGAAGCGGGATCCCCGCCTTCGCGGGGATGACGAGGTTTATGGGGGCAGGTCGTGTTTGGATCGCGCCTTTGGGGAGGTGCTGGGCTCAGCCGCCTCTAGCCTGCCCGCCCCGCCCTCACCCTTTCAGATCGCTCTCGCACTCCACCACCGTCGCGATCCGGAACGAGGCGCGGTCGAACAGGTTGGCCTCGTCGGCCACGATCTCTTCGGGCATCAGGCTGGTGGTCATATAGCGCAAGGTGCCGCGAAAGGTCGCCTCGTCCTCAAACCAGAGTTCGGTGATCACATCCGGCCCATCAATAAAAGCGCCCGTCTCGGGATGGATCTGCGGCTCCAGATAGCGCCGCACATAGCGCGACAGCCCCTGCGAATAGCGCTCCGCCAAGGGCGCGTGGCGCGTCTCATAGTAGTCGCGAAACTGCTCCGGCGTCAGGTCCGGCCTGCGCTTCATGAACAGCAGGATCTTGTACATCGCGCCTCTCCTTCCGAAGCGACGCTAGCAAGAGCCAGACCGCCCGGCACGGCCTTGCGGGCCGCCCGGGCGATGGAAGCGGACGGGGGCGGCCTGAGGACCGCCCCCGTCGTCAGGGTCATTCGGCCGCTACGGCCCGTTCGTCATTGGCCGGCGAGGTGTTCGGCATCGGCGCGGCGACGGATACTTGCGCTGCGCCCTGCACCAGATTGGCGAGCGAGGTGCCGTCGAGGCCCAGTTCCTTCATCAGCCCGTCAATCACCGGCGCCTGCGCACGATAGGCAAGCGCGGCGCTGACCGCATCGTTGGCAAGGTTGCCCGATCCGCCCACCGCGGCCGAGGAACCGGCAGAACCGCCCTTCTGGGTCAGCCCGTCCACCTGCACGATCTTGATCGAATCGATCGCCTCCATCGGACGCACGCTCTCACGCACGACTTCGGGCAGTACTTTCAGCAGCGCCATCTTCATCTGCAGCGAGATCTGGTCGGACGAGAGCAGGTTCGCCGCCTCGTTGATGGCGCGCTGACCGGCAGCTTCCACTTCGAAGCGCACACGTGCGGCTTCGGCGCGCAGCTTCTCGGCCTCCGCCTCGCCTTCGGCTTCCAGTCGGGCCGCCTCGGCGCGGTTGGCGGCGGCCTCCTTGTCGGCTTCGGCCTGGACCTTGATGGCAATGGCCTGCCGCTCGGCTTCCTTGCTCGCCTCGATCAGTTCGATGCGCTTGGCACGCTCGGCGATCTCGGTCTCGCGGCTGGTGGCCACCTGTTCCTCGGCCGCGACGGCCTTGGCGCGCGCCTCGTCCGCCTCGGCCTTGGCCTGGCTTTCCTCACGGCTCTTGTTCTGGATCGCGATCTGCTGGCCCTGACGGGCCAGTTCGACCGCCTGTGCCTGTGCGATCTTGGCCTGCTGGATCGTGCGGTCCGCCTCAATCTGCTGCGAATCGACCTGCTGCTTGGCAACGATCCGCGCCTCTTCCGCCTCGCGGTTGCGCAGGGCCTGTTCGCGGGCGACTTCGGCCGCCTGTTCGGCACGGCGCATCTCCACCTCACGCTCCTGATCGAGGCGGGCGAACTCGTTCTCGCGCTGGATCTGGAGCGACTGGCGATCGGCCTCCAGGTTCTTCTGCTCGATCTGGACGCGGGTGTCCTGCTCGATGTCGTTGCGCGCCTTCTTGCGCAGTTCGATCTGCTCGGTCAGCTTGGTGAGACCCTCGGCGTCGAAAGCGTTGTTGGCGTTGAAATGCTCGATCGAAGTCTGGTCGAGGCCGGTGAGCGAAACCGATTCCAGCTCAAGCCCGTTCATCGCCAGGTCGGACGAGGAAACCTGCTGCACCTTCTGCACGAAATCGGCGCGCTGTTCGTGAAGCTGGTTCATCGTCATGCCCGCCGCGACCGAGCGCAGCGCGTCGACGAACTTGCCTTCCACCAGTTCCTTCAACGCCTCCGGATGCATGGTGCGCGCGCCCAGCGTCTGCGCGGCCATGGCGATGGCGCCGGCATCGGGGCGGACGCGAACGTAGAATTCCGCCTTCACGTCGATACGCAGGCGATCCAGCGTGATCAGCGCATCCTGGTTCTTGCGCTCCACGGCAAGACGCACGGTATTCATGTTCACCGGCATGGTTTCGTGGAACACCGGCAGCACCAGCGCGCCGCCGTTCATGACGACCTTTTCACCGCCGAAGCCCGTTCGCACGAAGCCGATCTCCTTCGACGCGCGCTTGTAGAGCCGCGCGAGCATGAGACCCAGAGCCAGAAACAGGACAAGCGCGATGCCGGCCAGAATTGCGATGCCGACGAGGTCTTGCATGGTACAATACTCCCCTGGCGCCGTGCTTTTCTTGCCCTGCACGGCGCATTGAAACCCATGCGCATGACTAGCAGGGCGGGCCTGACCCTCCCACAAAAACCGGTTGCAGCGCGGCCGATTTCAAATCGTTAACCGCACTTGTCATGGGGATTCCGCCGCCGTTCTCAGTCGAGGCGCGGCAAATAGTGATCGCCGCGCGCGATCGCCTTGAACAGTTCGCCCTCCCGTCGCACCAGCAGCACTCTTTCACCTTCCACGAAGCGCTGCCCGTCGATGTCGGGTTCGAGCATGACGTTGTGGACCTGGCCATAGTGATCGAACACCCGCCCCCGCGCCGGGCTGCCGCGCATCGCGGTGCCGACAAGGATTTCCGCTTCGCGCCCGACCAGCGCCGAAACATCGATCGCGGTCGTCTCATCCTGCGGGATGATCCGCCCCAGTCCGCGCGACACCATGCCGGTGATCGGCAGGGAAACGAAGCCTACCGCCGGGGCCACCAGCCAGGCGCTCCAGGTCTTCCCGGTCAGCGCCAGCAGCAGTTCCTGCGTCGAAATGCCGGCCAGCCCGAACACGGTAAGCAGCAGCATCAGCCACATCAGGAACGGCACGCGCCCGATGCCCAGCACCGACAGCAGCCCGGCGTCGAGGCCGCCATGCGCATGCAATCCACCGTGCACGTGGACATCGGCGTCACCGCCCAGAAAGTCCCCCGCGCCCACGATCTGGAGCAAGGCGAACATCAGCATCAGCGCCAGGGCGACGGAGAAAGGCAGGCTTCCTGCCCGCGTCAGCAGTTCAACCATCGTCGCGCGAATCGATGTACTTGGCTTCCAGGAAGCGGCCGCGCGTGGCCAGCGCGTCCAAGTCGTTGCGGGAGAGATCGAGGCTCATCGCCTCGATCTGGCCGGCGATCACGTCCAGCCCTTCGACCAGTTGCTGAGAGGGCGTGGAGCCGCCCGCATGCGGCTTGTTGCGCAGTTCGGCGGGGATGCGGGTGTAGCTGTCCACCAGCGAGGGCAAGTGTTCGGACAGCAGCTTGCGCACCTCTCGCGCCGCCGGGCCGGTCTCTTCCAGCGAAGCGAGCTGCGGGGCGATCTGTTCCAGGCGCACGCCGATCATGTCCACCGCATCCACGGCAGCGCTGGGCAGCGCGCGGCGGCGGTTTTCCAGCCAGATCTCGGTCGATCCGGCCAGTTCCGGCAGGGTCGCGCTATTAAGATCGCCGGTGTTGAGGCGCGGGGTCGAGGGGTAGATCGACAGCAGGCAGAACACCGCGAAGGCCAGCAGCGTGGTCAGCACCGTGGTCGCGAACGAGAGCCCGCCCAGGATCAGCCCGGCAGTCAGCGCGACGATGAAGATGCCCGCCACCGCCAGGAATGCGCGCCGCAGCCGGCGCCAGCGGAACGCCCAGCGTTCCTTGCGCGCGTTGTAGAGCCGCGCGGCACGCTGGCGGCGCGCGGCGCGGATGATCTCCTGATTGACGCCGCTGCGCGTCGAAACCGCGCGCGAAGCGGGGCCTTTAATGATCGGGTCCGACATGGTGCTAGTCTATCAGGCTCAATCGAGCGCCTCCAGCAACGCCTTCGCGCTCTTGTCGCCCAGCGCCGCGCCTTCGGCCTGCCCTTGCGCGCGGGCGATATAGGCCTTGGACTTGGTGACCTCCCCCTCCAGCGACTGCACGGTCTGCTTCATCGAATCGAGCGCCTGCATCTTGAAGGTGTCGATCGAATCCATCGTGTCGTAGATGTTCTGGAACGCCCGGCTGAGCGTTTCCAAGGGGATCGTGGAGTTCGCCGCCTGTTGGTGGATGCGGGCGGTGTTGTCCTTCAGCATCTGGCCGGTGCCATCGATGATCTTGGCCGTGGTGGTGTTGAGCGCGGTGATCTGGTCCAGCACCAACTTCTGGTTGGCCATCGCCTGCGCCACCGTGACCGCCGTGCGCAGCGCGCCGACGGTGGTGGTGGAAGCGCGATCGACACCCTTGATCAGTTCGACGTTGTTCTTCTTCACCAGATCGAGCGCGAGGTAGCCCTGCACCGAAACCGCCATCTGCGTCAGCAGGTCCTGCGTGCGCTGGCGCACGTAGAACAGTGCCGATTCGCGCAGGGCCTTCGCCTTGGCGGGATCGGTATGGTCCAGATCGGCGGCCTTCTGCTCCAGCGTCTCGTCCAGCGCCTTCGACATGAAGATCATCTGTTCGAGCTTGCCCATCGCCGCCCAGAGGTTCTGGCGCTCCACATCGATGGCGGCATTGTCCATCAGCAGTTCGTCCTTGCCGCCCTGCAGGCGGGCGAGGATCGCGCTGATGTGGCCCTGCGCGGACTTGTAGCCATCGAAATAGTTGCGCAGCTTGCTGCCCATCGGGATCACGCCGAACAGCTTGCGCGGGGCCAGCAGGTTGCCCTTGGTCGAGGGGTCGAGGTCTTCCACCGTGCGGCGCAGTTCGGCCAGGTCGGCGCCGACGCCGGCTTCCTTGTCCATCGCGCGCACCGGGCGATCGAGGAAGCGGTTGGACTGGCCCGAAGCCTCTGCGATTTCCTTGCGGCCCATATTGGTCAGCTGATCGACGCGGCGGCCGAATTCGGGCGAGTTCACGTCCTGCTGGACCAGATCCTCGACGAATTCGTCGACGCGGACCTGCAGCTTGGACTTCTGCTCATCGCCCACGGGCACGAGGCCGGCCGCCTTTTCGGGCTGGACCACCGGCACCGGGTCGGGCGGCGTCAGCTTCAGTTCGCCGGTAGCCGCCTGATCTGTCGTCGTCGCCATCTAAGGAAATCCCCGTCGTCCAAGAAATAATGCAGTCGTCTTACGCCGAATCTAGGTTCGGGCGAAAAAACTACAAGCAAAACAGGAAAGGCCCGGTTTACGGTTCGACGAGCGGCGTGGCCTCTTCGTCGGAAGGCTGGGCATGGCCGAGCATCAGCATGGCATCGTCCCGCGCCACGACGCAGAGCGACAGGCCCGCCGCCTGCGCGCGGCGTACCGCAAGATCGGTGGGGGCGGAGATCGTCACCAGCAGCGGAATTCCCGCGCGCACGGTCTTTTCCACCAGTTCGTAGGAACAGCGCGAGGTCATGACCACGAAGCCCCGTGTTGCATCGATCGCATCGCGAGCCCCGGCACGAGCCAACCCGCCCACCAGCTTGTCCAGCGCGTTGTGGCGGCCGACATCCTCGCGGATCATCCGCAAGACGCCCTCCTCGTCGCAGAAAGCGGCGGCATGGGTGGCGCGGGTCTCCCGCCCCAGTCGCTGCGCGGCATCGAGCGCATCCAGCCCGCGCCGGATTGCCTCGGGAGCGGCTTCGCTTTGACGGGTCAGGCGCGGCAGCGGGCGCAGCGCGGCTTCCACCCCTTCGATCCCGCAGATGCCGCAGGAACTGTCCCCCGTGCGCCGCCGCGCGCGTTCGAGGATCAGCGAAAGCCGCTCGGGCGGGAGGTTGACGCGGGCGACGTGGCCGGTGCCCCAGTCGCCGTTCTCCACCGTGTGGAGGGCGATCTCGCCAATCTCGGTGGCCGTGGCGAGACCCTCGGCCATGAGGAAGCCGGTGACGAAGTCGGCGATCTCCAGCGGGGTTGCCATCATCACGGCATAGGCGATGCCGTTGGTCTCGATGGCGATGGGCGCTTCGACGGGAATGGCGACGCGGTCGGCGCCAAGGTCGGTGCCGTAGGCGTTGCGGCGGAGGGTGATGGTCTCTGCACCGTTCATGGCGGTTTTGTAGCTTGGTGGGGGGCTGGGGTCATCCTTTTGGTTCGGCGTTGTCCGTGCCCACCCCGCTGCGGCTCACCAAGCCTCGCGGCCCTCCCGCTTGCGGGAGGGCGGAATAACGCCCCGCTCGATCCGTTACGCTGTTTTCCCCTCCCGCAAGCGGGAGGGGCAGTGAGACTTGGCAGCTTGCCTGCCTAGTCGCAGCGGGGTGGGCAAGCGCAACCTCGATAAGGCGCTCCTCCCCTGTTAGGGGAGGTGGCATCGCGAAGCGATGACGGAGGGGTGTAACCGGCACAGTCAAGCACCACCGAGAAGCTGACACCCCTCCACCACCCTTCGGGCGGTCCCCCTCCCCTTGCAGGGGAGGATTTGCGCTGCCCCGTGATCAAATCTCCGCCTTGATCTGCGCGAATGCCAGCAGCGCGAACAGGCCCGTGCCGCCGATCACATTGCCCACCAGCGTCGGCGCCAGATGCAGCGTGAAGGCATCCAGCACCGGCATCTCGCCATGAAGCACCAGCAGGAACATCTCGGTCGATCCCGCGACCACATGCGCGAAACCACCCGCCGAAATAAGCCAGGCGAACAGCGCGACGACGAAGATCTCGAAGCCCTTGGAACTGGGCAGCATCCAGACGAAGGCGGCGATGAAGAAGCCGGCCGGAACGCCGTCCAGCAGCGCCGGCCACCCGCGCGCCTCCGCCGCCTTGCGAGAGACTTCCAGCATGCCCGCCAGCGTGGGATGGGCGGGATCGACGAACAGGTCCATCAGCAGCGCGGTCAGGAGCGTGCCCACCAGGTTCGCCGCCAACACGATCGCCCAGAGCCGGGCCGTGCGCCACAACCGCTCCGCATTCGGCCCGGCGAGCAGGGGCAGCACTGCCGTAAGCGTGTTCTCGGTGAAGAGTTGCAGACGGGAGAGCACCACCAGCACGAAGCCCATCGCATAGCCGAACGCCGCGATCAGCGCGCGCTGCGGATGGTCCGCGAACGACTGGTGGAGCAGACCCTGCGCGAAGATGGAGGTCGAGATGCCGATCCCGGCGGCAATGCCGGACCACCAGAGCGACATGGCCGGACGGTGGAGTTCCTCCTCCCCTTCCCGCCGGATCACCGAGAACACGGTGATCGCGGAAAGCCGGAGGTTGTCCTTGACCTGCCCGCGTTCGTGGCCGGTCAGGCTGGATTCGTCGCGCTCCAGCTCGCGGTCGGTTTTGCGGCGCGACGGATCGTCGTGCGATAGCTCCGGGTCGGTGAGATCGGGGTCGGTTTGGGGGGCATCGTCCATGCCCTCAAAACCGACCCCGGAACGCAAGGTTCCGTCAACCGGAAGCGCCGGTCAGACGTAGTCTTCGGTATCGATCGTCGGGATCAACATGTCGGGATAGCGGTGGCCGGCAATGGTCTGCTGGTTCATCAGCTCGCCCGCCTTTGCCAGCACCTCCGCATCGATATGCAGGCCCGCCGCCGCGTGGTTGTCGTCGAAATGCGCGATCGAGCGGGTGCCCGGCAGCGCGTGGACATGATCGCCGCGCGAAAGAACCCAGGCCAGCGCCAGTTGCGCGGGCATGACGCGCGCGGACGAGGCCAGCGCGTTGAATTCCTCGATCAGAGCCAGGTTGTGCACCCAGTTCTCGCCCAGGAATCGCGGGAATACGCGGCGCAGGTCCTTTTCGGTGAGCGTGTTCACGTCGGTCAGCTCACCGCCCAGCGCCCCGCGCGCGACCGGCGAGAAGGCGACGAGCGCGATCCCGAGTTCCCGCGTGGCATCCAGCACGCCCAGTTCGACGTTGCGGGTCCAGAGCGAATATTCGGTCTGCACCGCCGCCACCGGATGCACGGCATGTGCCTCGCGGATATGCGCGGTGGACCATTCGGACACGCCATAGGCGCCGATCTTGCCCGCCTCGATCGCGCGCACCATGGCGCCTACCGAGTCGGCAATCGGCACCTTCGGGTCGAAGCGGTGCATGTAGAACAGGTCGATATGATCGGTGCCCAGCCGCTTCAGGCTGGCGTCGAGCGAGGCGGTGATGCTGTCCGGCGCGCAGTCGATCCCGCGGCGGGCGCCGTCGATCAGGATGCCGGTCTTGGAGGCCAGCAGGAACTCGTCCCGGCGGTCCATGATGGCTTCGCCAAGGATCTCCTCGCTCAGCCCCATGCCGTAGATGTTGGCAGTGTCGAAGTGATCGCAGCCTGCATCCAGGGCATGGCGGAACAACGCGACCGCCTCCTCGCGAGACGGCGGATTGCCGTAGGCCCAGGCCACATTCATGCAGCCGAGACCGACGGAGTGGACCGGACGGCCCGCGAGGAGGCGTTTCGTCATCAGGACCAGCCGTCCTGCGCTTCGAGGCTCTGGGCCAGTTCGCCGATCACGCGGTAGCAATCGAGCACCTTGCCGACCGACGAATTGGGCTCACGCCCTTCGCGGATGGCAGCCACGAATTCGCGGTCCTGCAGCTCGATGCCGTTGTTCGACACGGTGACGCCGGTCAGGTCGATCGGCTCTTCGCGGCCGTTCACCAGATCGTCGTAACGCGCGATGTAGGTCTCGCTGTCGCCGATGTAGCGGAAGAACGTGCCGAGCGGGCCGTTGTTGTTGAACGAGAGCGAGAGCGTGCAGATCGCGCCGGTTTCCGCCTTCAGCTGGATCGACATGTCCATGGCGATGCCCAGTTCGGGGTGCTTCGGGCCCTGCAGCACGTTGGCGGCGACGATCTTGCCCGACTGGTAGGCGAACAGATCGATCGTGTGCGCGGCGTGGTGCCACAGCAGGTGGTCCGTCCACGAGCGCGGCTGGCCCTTGGCGTTCATGTTCTTGCGGCGGAAGAAGTAGGTCTGCACGTCCATCTGCTGGACGTTGAACTCACCCGCGGTGATCTTGTTGTGCACGTACTGGTGCGAAGGATTGAAGCGGCGGGTGTGGCCGACCATGCAGACCAGCCCGGTTTCCTTCTGCTTCGCCACAACCGCCTCGGCATCGGCCCAGGTGTCCGACAGCGGGATTTCGACCTGAACGTGCTTGCCGGCGTTCATGCAGGCGATGGCCTGTTCGGCGTGCATCTGCGTGGGGGTGCAAAGGATCACGGCATCGACGTCCGGCATGGCCAGCACTTCGGCCAGATCGGTGCCGGAATGCGGCGCGCCGTACTTGGCGGCCACTTCGGCAGCCTGCTCGGCCGAGCGGCTGATGACCGAGGCGATCTCTACGCCGTCGATGTTCTTGAGGCCGTCGAGGTGCTTTTCACCGAAAGCGCCGGCGCCTACGAGGGCAATACGCATGGGAATCTCCTTGGGGTGTCTGTCAAAGACAAAGGGCGTGCCGGCGTCAACCACCGGCACGCGGAATCGATCAGTCGATGAGTTCTTGAGAGGCTGCGCCTTCGACGGTGGTCGAGGGTGGAACCTCGCCGTTCACCGGCTCCAGCACGATGTGGCCGACGGCCGTGTTGCTGGCGGGCACGTGGTAGAAGCGACGCAGTTCGCGCGTTTCCTTGCCCAGCGCACCGCGCATGATCAGCCACATCACCATCTCGATGCCTTCGCTGCCGGTTTCGCGCAGGTATTCGATATGCGGAATGCACCGCAGTTCCTGCGTGTCGCCCGACAGCTTGTCGAGGAACATCTGGTCCCACTCGGCATTGATCAGGCCGGCGCGCGGGCCCTGAAGCTGGTGGCTCATGCCGCCGGTGCCCCAGACCTGCACATTCAGGTCTTCGGGGAAGCTTTCCACGGCGCGCGCAATCGCCTCACCCAGCGCCCAGCAGCGGTTGCCCGACGGCGGCGGATAAGTGACGACGTTGACCGCCAGCGGGATCACCTTCACCGGCCACTTGGCAGGCTTGCCGAACACCATGGAGAGCGGAACGGTAAGGCCGTGATCGACATCCATCTCGTTGATGATGGTCATGTCGAACTCGTCGAGGATCAGGCTCTGCGCGATGTGCCAGGCAAGGTCCGGATGGCCTTCCACCACCGGCACTTCGCGCGGGCCCCAGCCCTCGTCCGCCGGCTTGTAGCTTTCGCCGCAGCCGATCGCGAACGTCGGGATGATCTTCATGTCGAAGGCCGATGCGTGGTCGTTGTAGACCAGGATCACGACGTCCGGCAGGTTCTCCGCTTCCCACTTCTGGGTGGGCGCGAAGCCTTCCTGGATCGGCTTCCAGTAGGGATCTTCCCACTTGTCGAAGTCCGACGCGACGCCGAGCGCCGGGATATGGCTACAGGCGATGCCGTGCGTAATGCGGGCCATCTCAGCGGTGCTCCTTGATCGACCGCACGCCCTCGGGCGAACGACCGCCGGCGATCATCATCGCCTGATAATCCTCAACCGACATGCCGGTCATCGTCGACACGGCCTGAAGGAAGCTCAGGCCGTCGGTCGAGAAGACCTTGGCGAGGAAGTAGATGTTGCCGCCCAGGTCCAGCAGGCGGTTGTAGTCGCGCGCGAGCACGGCCAGCTTCTGGTCCTCGGTCATCGGCCATTCGTCGAGATAGGCGCGCTCGTCGGCCTTCCAGCGCTCGCGGTTTTCCGCCTTCATCAGGCTCATCGCGAACTGGTTCAGGTGATAGCCCTGCCGCGCGCGCTTCGCCGTGTAGACGCGCGTGCCCGGAATATCGTCGAACTCACCGAGATAGGCGTGGATGTCGATGGGACCACCCGCGTTCTCGCAAGGGTTTTTATCGGTCGGAGTCTTGGCGTTCATTGGCCGCGTTCCTTGAGCTTGGCGTCAAGGCGCGGGAAGACCTTGCGCACATTGCCTTCGAAGATCGCGTGGCGCTCCTCGTCAGAGATGTCGAGCGCATCGACATAGCGCTTGGTGTCGTCGAAGTAGAAGCCGGTCTGCGGGTCGATCCCGCGCACCGCGCCGACCATTTCGGAGCCGAACAGGATGTTCTTGTTGTCGATCACGTCGGCCAGCAGGTTGATGCCCGGCTGGTGGTAGACGCAGGTATCGAAGAACACGTTGTTCATGATGTATTCGTCAAGCGAAGGCTTCTTCAGCATGTCCGCCAACCCGCGATAACGGCCCCAGTGGTACGGCACCGCGCCGCCGCCGTGCGGGATGATGAAGCGCAGCTTGGGGAACTTCGCGAAGAGGTCGCCCTGCATCAGCTGCATGAAGGCCACGGTGTCCGCCGCGATGTAGAAGCCGCCGGTGGCGTGCATCGCCGGGTTGCACGAACCGGAGACGTGGATCATCGCCGGAACGTCCAGCTCGCTCATCGCCTCGTAGATCGGGAACCAGTATTCGTCGGTCAGCGGCGGATGCTCGAAGTGGCCGCCGCCCGGATCGGGGTTAAGGTTGCAGCCGATGAAGCCCAGTTCCTCAACGCAGCGGCGCAGCTCCTTCACCGAGGCGGAAAGGTCCGCCTTGGGGCTCTGCGGCAGCATGCACACGCCCACGAACGTCTCGGGGAACATGTTCACCACGCGGGCGATAAGATTGTTGCAGTGGACCGCCCATGCCTCGGAAACCGCCTGATCGCCGACATGGTGCGCCATCGCGCTGGCGCGCGGGCTGAACACGGTAAGATCGGCGCCGCGCTCCTTGATGAGGCGAAGCTGGTTGTCCTCGATGGTCTGGCGGATTTCCGCATCGGAAATCTCGGGGTACGGCGGCGCTTCTTCACCGGCCTTGAAAGCGGCGATCTGCGCCTCGCGCCAGGCGTCATGCGCCTTGGGCAGGACGGTATAATGTCCGTGACAGTCGATGATGAGCGACATGCTCAATTCTCTCCCTTGAGTACGCCCGCCGCGACAGCTGCCGCAAGCTTGGCTTCGAATCCTTCGGGCGGCGGCACCAAGCCCAGCTCGCCCAGCGCCTGCTGCCAGGCGACGGTATTTTCGGTCATCAGCGGCGGAATGCCCAGCGAACGCAGCATTTCCGCGGCCTCGTCCATCTCGGCGGCGCGGCGGCGGCCATGGACCAGCATGCGGTCGAGATTGTAGTCCGCTCGGCTTGTCCAGGAAATGGCCTTCTCGCTGGCGTCGAGCGAGGCAAGCACTTCGTCCGCCACGCCCTCTGCATGGGCGGCCATCATCATTTCGGCGGTCAGCGCCTCAAGGCCCTTGACCATGACGGAGCGCACCAGCTTGATCGCCGAAGCGCGGCCGACATCGGCGCCCACGGTGCGGACATTGGTGAAGCCCACCGCCTCCAGCGCGGCCTGCGCCTCGGCCGCATCCGGCCCGGCCACCAGCAGCGGCACTTTCATGCGCGCGGGATTGACCGGGGCGAGCACGGCCACATCGACATAGCGCCCCTTGCCCGCCGAAATGGCCTTGGCAGCCGCCCGCTTGGTACCCGGCGCGACCGAGTTCATGTCGCAGAACAGCGCCCCCTCGCCCAGCAAGGGCGCGACGGCTTCCGCGACATGCGGCGCAGCATCTGCGGTGACGAGCGAAAGCACCAGCGAAGCACCCTCAAGCGCTTCGGCGACGCTGTCGCAGGCGGTGACGCCAAGGTCGGCCATGACGGCGCGACACTCGGGAAGCACATCGAAGGCCCGAGCCTGACCAGCCCAGTCTCCTGCTCCCGCGAATGTCGATCCGGCTTCTCCGAACCCAATAAGGGCGATGGATCTGTACATGCGGATACCCTGCCCTCACCACAGGGAATGGGCCAATCGGAAGCGGCTTTCGGCTATAAGGTTGATGTAACTTAACCGGCCGCATGATATGCGGCTGCCAGACAGATTATGCCGCATTCGGGCAATCCAGTTTGCAAATGATCACAAGGTGACAGTGCGGTTGACGCGGCCCCCGCATTGAAGAGGTTACAATGCCCACCCCCAGCCCCTCCCGCATGCGGCAGGGGCGTTTCAGCGCAACGGCGAGAGGGCAGCGCAATCTTGCCCTCCTGCAAGCGGGAGGGCCGTGAGACTTACGAAGCGTAGCGAAGTTAGTCGCAACGGGGTGGGCTGGCGCAACGTCCAGTACAAACCTGAAACCAAGATCGACTCGGCCACATATTGAACATGGCGGCAGGCGCTGGCGGACTAAGCCTTAATCCCCCACCCGCTTCGCCGCCCATTCAAGGTCCGCGATAAATTCCGCCTGCACTTCGGTCGGGCGGAGCGACGAACGGGTGGTCATGCCGATCAGTCGAGTGAAGTTTTCCGGCAGGCGCGCCAGTTCGCAGAGCCAGCCGGCCTCCACTTCCACCGTCACCTGATCGGGCGACAGGACGGTCAGGAAATCGCCGCCCATCATCACTTGCCGGATCATCATCACCGAACCGGATTCCACCGGCACTTTGGGATGCGGCAGCCCGTGCGCCTCGAAATACCGCTCAAAGGAGTCGCGCAGGGGCGTGCCCAGCGGCGGCAGCGTGAAGGGATAGCGGGCAAGGTCCGCCGGTGTGGGATCGGTGCCTTCCAGCGGGTGGCCCTTGCGGCCGTAGACGGCGGGGCGATCCTCGAACAGCGGGCGCTGGACGAGGTCCGGCTCCACCAGCGGATCGCGCAGGGCGCCGACCGTCAGGTCCAGCACGCCGCCGCGCAGGGGCTCGACGAGTTCGGAGCGGGAGCCCTCGACGATGGTCAGCTTCACATGCGGGCGGCGGGCGAGGAAGCGCGCCACGGCGGCGGGCAGGATGCGCGCGCGGGAGAGCGGCATGGCGCCCACGGCGATCCGCCGCGTTTCAACGCCGCGCAGCGCGGCGACTTCGGAAAGGCCAGCCTCCAGTTCCACTTTCGCCAGCCGGAACTCACGCGCAAGCTGGGTTCCCGCCTCGGTGGTGATGACGAACTTGCCCCGGCGCACCACCAGCGGGCGGCGCAGCGCCAAGGACAAGTCATTGACCGCGCGGTGGATCGAGGGGAGCGACAGCCCGGTCTCCTGCCCGGCGCCGGCGTAGCTGCCTGTCTCCACCAGCGCCAGCAGCGCGCGCAGGCGCGACATGGTGACGTGGGGGCTGTTCACATGGCCCAGCGCGGCATCGATGCGGGGGGCCAGGATCTCTCCGGCACGGGTAGGCACCATGCCGTCATGACGGCGTTCGAACAGTGGCAGGCCGATCTGCGACTCGAGCCGGGCCAACGCCTGTGTTATGGCTGGCTGACTGAGGTTCACAGCCAGGGCAGCGGCATTGACCGTGCCCAATTCCGCGATTTTTGCGACAGCCCGCAAGTGCCGAAGGTTGAGACTCCAGATATCCATGGCATCGTTATTAGCCAAATCCTATCACGTGTCCAAAGTTTCTCTTTCCCCTTGAACAAGGTCAGGCCCAAGACATCGTCGCCATATCCGGCCCAGATCATTCCCGCGCGCCGGAACCCGAAGATCGAAGGAGAGCAGATCATGAGTGGCATCGTCGTCCAGAACATCGAACGCGCCGATCAGGCCGTGATCGACGGCCTCGCCAAGTGCGGCGTCGCCACCGTTCACGAGGCACAGGGCCGCACCGGCCTGCTCGCCAGCTACATGCGCCCGATCTACGCCGGTGCCCGCATCGCCGGTTCGGCAGTGACGATCAGCGCCCCTCCGGGTGACAACTGGATGGTCCACGTTGCCATCGAACAGCTGAAGGACGGCGACGTCCTGCTGCTTGCCCCCACCAGCCCGTGCGAGGATGGCTACTTCGGCGACCTGCTGGCCACCAGCGCGATCGCGCGCGGTTGCCGCGGGCTGATCATCGATGCCGGCGTGCGCGACGTGCGCGACCTGACCGAGATGCAGTTCCCCGTGTGGTCCAAGGCGGTCTACGCGCAAGGTACGGTCAAGAACACGCTCGGTTCCGTCAACGTGCCGGTGGTCTGCGCCAATGCCGCCGTGCAGCCGGGCGACGTGATCGTGGCCGACGATGACGGCGTGGTCGTGGTGCCGCGCGAAAAGGCCGCCGAAGTGCTCGCCGCAGCTCAGGCCCGCGAAGCCAACGAAGGCGAAAAGCGCGAGAAGCTGGCTGCCGGCGTCCTCGGCCTCGACATGTACAAGATGCGTGAGCGTCTGGAGAAGGAAGGTCTGAAGTATGTCTGACCGGATCGTCTCCTGGCACGCCAGTCCCAGCAAGCCGCTCTACACCCCGCCCGCCGGCGCGGTGGACGCGCATTGCCACGTGTTCGGCCCGATGGCGCAATTCCCGTTCAGCGCCAAAGCCAAGTACCTTCCGGAAGACGCCGGGCCGGACAAGCTTTTCGCCCTGCGCGATCACCTGGGCTTTGCCCGCAACGTGATCGTGCAGGCCAGCTGCCACGGCACCGACAATGCCGCGACGCTGGACGCCATCGCCAAGTCGAACGGCAAGGCGCGCGGCGTGGCCGTGGTCGATCCGGCGATCTCGGACGCGGACCTTGCCAAGCTGCATGAAGGCGGCATTCGCGGCATCCGCTTCAACTTCCTGAAGCGCCTGGTCGACGATGCGCCGAAGGACAAGTTCCTGGAAGTCGCCAGCCGCCTGCCCGAAGGCTGGCACGTGGTGATCTATTTCGAGGCCGACATCCTTGAGGAAATGCGTGCCTTCATCGCCGCGATCCCCGTGCCGGTCGTCATCGACCACATGGGCCGCCCGGACGTGACGCAAGGCCCGGACGGCGTGGACATGAAGGCGTTCCGCGACCTGCTCGACAGCCGGGACGACATCTGGTTCAAGGCCACCTGCCCGGACCGCCTAGACCCCACGAACGACCCGTGGGACAAGTTCGCCGAAGCGGTGGCCCCGCTGGTGGCGGACTATCAGGACCGCGTGATCTGGGGCACCGACTGGCCGCACCCGAACATGCAGGACAACATCCCGGACGACGGCCATCTGGTCGACATGATCCCCCGCATCGCGCCCACGGCGGAGCTTCAGCAGAAGCTGCTCGTGACCAACCCGATGCGGCTTTATTGGCCTGAAGAGTTGTAAGTATCTGATCCGAAATTCGCGTGGCGAATTTCGGGTTCGGCACCGGCCCTCTCCCCCACCCGACCTCCCACGAGTGTACCCTGATGGGTGGTCGGGTGGGGGAGAGGGCCGGTGCCGAACGATCTGAAACGGTAGTTTCAGATCAGACTTCAAGCACCTCGCCGCGTGGCGCGCCACACAGGCGCCACGCGGCGACCGTGCCGTAGATCGCGGTCAAGGCTGCCAATCCGGCCAGATAGCCCGTCACATCGCGCAGAGGCGCACCCATTTCGTTAAGCCGCACGAAGGTCTGCGCCCCGCATGTCGCCGGCGACAGATGCGCCAGTGCCGAGACCCAGCCCGGCATCGACGATAGCGGCCACGCCGCCCCCGCCAGGAAGAACAGCACGATCGAGGTGGGGATCAGCACCTGAAGCGCCCGCTCCGCGCTGTCGAACAGGCTGCCCAGCATCAGCCCCAGCCCGGTCACCGCAAAGGCAAAGAGCGGCACGGCAAGAGTCAATCCAGCCAGATTGCCTGCCCTCGGCACATCCTGAAACCAGAAGACCCAGCCGAAATAGAACGCCGCGCCGCAGCAGCCGATGGTCGCCAGCGCGGTCCAGGTGCCCAGGAAACCCGGCAATGACCAGCGCCCCTCCCCCCGCTTGCGACGATCGGCAGCGAGCATGGCGGTGCCGAACAGCAGCGTCTGCTGCAGGATGATCGCGGATACGGCCGGGAACACGTAATCGGCATAGCCCTCCCGCGTGTTGAACAGCGGGCGCGCCACGATCTCCACCGGCGCGCGCAAGTGCAGCCCCTGGGCGAGTGGGCCCAGCCGCTCCACCGCCACGGCCATGACCGCCGCTTGCACCGCACCGCCGATATCGCGCGCGCGGATCAGGTAGGTGCCGTTGACGAAGATGCCGATGCCACCGCCCGGCGCGCCCGTCAGCAGGCTGCGACTGAACCCGCGAGAGATCAGCAGGATGCCGTCCGCCTGCCGGTGGCGCACCATCCGCTCGGCGTCATCGGTGGACTGCGCCTGCGCGACGATGCGGACTTCGCGCGTGTCCGAAAGGTTGCGCGCCAGCGCGCGGGTGAGCGTGGAGTTCTCCTCGTCCACCAGCACCACCGGCAATTGCGTGGCGGTCTGGTGGGCATAGGGCGCGGGGTAGTAGAAGCCGTAGAGCACCACTGCGAGCAGGATGATCGAGGCCAAGGCGAACGTGGACAGCACTTCGCGAAAGACGCCGAGATAGGCTTTTCCGAAACTCATGCCTCCTCCTCCGGCCGCCGGAGCAGCAGCAGGACGAGCACCATCGGCACCACGACATAGAGCGAGAGCACGCCGATCTGCGGCAAGGCGACCGAAACCGGCGCCCCCAGGAACTGGTCCATCTGGAGCCGCAGATAATGCGTGAAAGGCAGCGCCGCGCTCCAGTTGCGGGCGAAGCCGGAGCCGCCGTCCAACGGCAGCGTGCCGCCCGAATAGGCCAGCGCCGATCCGGCGTAGAGCGCGCTGGCGGAAAATGCGAAGCTGGCCTTGCGCACGCCGATCACCAGCAGGAGGGAGATTGCCGCCGTGCCCGCGAACAGCAGGCCTTGCGCGAAGACGGTCAGCAACAGGCTGCCGTTCATCGCCCAGCCCCGCACGCCGCAGAGCCAGATCAGCCAGACCGCACCCCAGCATGTCAGCGCCACGAGATAGGGCGTGAGCTTGCCCAGCAGCGCGGCCAGCCCGCCCCCGGTTTCCTGTTTCCACGCGGCGAGCGATTTGCCGCGTAGCTCCCGCCCCATCGCCATCACCACCACGCAGGCGGTCAGCAGGTGGAGAACTGCGGGCTGGATCAGCGCCTGCAAGTACCATTCGAAGCTGGTCTGCGGGTTGAACAGCACCGTCGCCTGCACTTTGGGCGGGCTGATCCGCATCGCCGGAAGCCCGCGCGCCCGCAAGGCGTCGAGCCCCTTCTCCGCCAGCACCGCGCTGACTGCCGACTGGAGCGCGGATTCCGCACTACCGCCGATGGTGAGGAACGAGGCGTTGTAGAAGATCTGGATCGCGGGAGTGTCGGTGCGGGTGAGGCCTCTATCCACGCCCTCGGGGATCGACAGGATCGCCCAGACTTGCCCTGCCCGCGCCAGCCGTTCGGCCTCCGCCATCGATGTGGGCCGCGCGGCGATGGTGACGGCGGCCGAAGCGGAAACGGCGCGGACGATGGCGCGGCTGACGGTGCCGTTGCTCTGGTCCAGCACCGCCACCGGCAGTGCGCGTGGCACGGCGGCAATCAACATGGCGGCGACCACCGTGATCGCACAGGCCGGGAACAGCGTGAGCATGCCAAGGTCCCAGCCGTCGCGGCCGAGATGGGCAAGTTCACGCCGCAAGGCGCCGATGAAACGCCCGCTGAAGCCCATTACTGGGGCCAGTCGAACAGCACGCTCATGCCCGGCCGCAACCCCTGCACCGGCGCAGTGGGGCGCAGGCGGATTTCGAAGCTGCGCACGTCGAAACCGGAAGACTGGCGCGTCGCCCGCCACGTCGCGAAATCGCCCTGCGGGCTGATGTAGCTGACGCGGAACGTCGCCACCTTCCCGCCCAGTGCCGGTATCTTGCCGTTCAGCACTTTGCCCTTGGCGAGGCCATGAAACTGGTCCTCACGCAAGTTCAGCGAGACCCAGGGATGGGCCACATCGATGATCTGGAACACCGGCACGGCGGGGCCGACGATCTCACCAGGTTCGGCCAGTTTACGCGTCACTTCGCCATCGATGGGGGCGACCAGCCGCTTTTCGCTGCCGAGCGCATCGGCGATCGAGACGCCACCCTGCGCCACTTGCACTTGCGCGGCGGCGGCAGCCTTTTCCTCCACCCGCGCGCCGGACTGGGCCTTCAGGTATTGCAGCTTCGCCGCTTCCGCCTGCCGGGCGCTGGCATCGCGCGCGGCATGGGCCTCATCCCGCCGCTGAGCCGCGATCACGCCTTCGGCATAGAGATTGTCCGCCCGGCGCGCGGACACGGCGGCAAGGTCCGCACCCGCCTGCGCCGCCTTCCACATCGATTTCAGCGATTCCACATCCTCTCGCCGTGCGCCGGCATCGGCCAGATCGCGCATGGCTTCCGCCCCTTTCAGCGCGCCTTCGGCCTGCTGTTTGCCCCCGTCGATCTCCGGGCTGGAGAGCGTGGCCATCAGCGTGCCCTTGCGGATCGGGTCGCCCTCCTCCGCCAGCAGCGTATCCACCCGCGCCAGCGCCTTGGTGGCGACGTTCACCTCGTCCGCATCGACCATGCCCTGCAATTGCTGCGGGCCGGGGCGGGATGCGACCCACAGGCCGATCGCCAGCAGCACCGCCACCAGCACCAGCCCGCCCACCAGCAGGCGGGATTTCACGGGCGATGGGCGCCCCGCCGCTTCGGTCAAGGATGTGCCGGTCTCTTCTGTCATGGAGCGGTTATCCTGTCGGGGCGGAGGACATAGGCGGGAAAGTCGGAACTGCGATTGCTGGCAGCCAGCAAGGCACTGAGCGCGATCACATATTCGTATGCGGTCGCAATGCGCTGGGTCTGCGCCACCGATAGCGCGGTGCGCGCGTCGATCAACTGGCTGGCGGTATCTTCGCCCTCACGAAAGCCCACTTCGTGGACGCGCAGGTTCTCCTCGGCCGCCTTGATATTGCTGTCCAGCAGCAGGAACGATCGCCGCGCGGTCTCGACAAGGTTGTAGGCGCGGCTGGTCTCGATCTCGATCGTCTTCCTGGTATCGTCCGCCGATTGCGCGGCGGAGCGCTGGCGGGCACGGGCGGCGTCCAGCGTGTCCTTGCGATCGATGTTGGAAAGCAAGGTGAAGCGCAGGCCCACGCCCGCGATCCAGTCCGGATCGATCGGAATCGCATCGCTGCGGTTGAAGTTGTAGGAACCGAAGGCATAGGCCTGCGGCCGCATTCGGGACTTGGCAAGGTCCACCCCGGAATCGGCCAGATGCTCGGCCGCTGCCGCCACCCGCATCTGCGGCTGGCCTTCGGAGGTGGCGCTGGCCAGGAAGTCCGCCAGCGGCTCCAACCCATTGGAATTGACGAACAGCGGCGTCGTCGGCCGCACGCCGCCATCAGCGTCCAGCAGGCGCGCCAGCGAGTCCGCCGCGTTGGCCTGCTCCATCGTCGCGCGCTCCACCGAACGCTGCGCGGCATCGCGCGCTACCTGCACTTCCAGCACGCGGGAGCGCGGAATGACACCTTCGCGGAACAGCGCCTGCGCGTTGGACAAGTGCTTGTCGAACGCATCGCGCGTCTGCGTGGCGGAAGTCAGCAGCGCGGCGGCCAGTTGCTCACCGAAATAGGCCTGCACCAGCTTCACTTGCGAAAGGTCCTGCGCGCCCGCCTGCTTGGCGCGGGCGAGTTCGGCGCCGGCCTCCGCCCCGTGCTGGATCGCCGGGATCGCGCCGCCGGAATAGAGCGGCATCACGGCGGTGACATTGGGCCGGATCACCGTCTGGCGCGCGGTATAGTCCAGCTCATCCGGGATGGCGGAAAGCAGGCCGGGCAGTGCCTGGCTCACCCGGCCGGTCACCTGCTCCACGATGGAGGAGAATTCGGCCGGAAACTGGCCCGGCAGGCCGCTGAGGAACTCGTTCGCCGAATTGCTGAAGCTGTCCTTCTGCCCGGTCAGATCCACCGAAAGCGTCTTCTGATACGTGATCACCGAGACGGATGTGGAGACCAGCGGCCGGTTCAGCGCCTTCAGCGAATGGGCCATCGCCTCCGCCGCGGTCACATCCTCCGAAGCGGCACCCAGCGCAGAGGAAACCTTGTCCAGCCGCCGCCGCGCCGCATCGAAGCTGAGAGTAATTGCCTCCCCCGAATTGGGATCGGAATTAACACCAGAATTGATCGGCCCATCTTGCTTAACAGCACTGGAAGCATCCGCGTCCTGCGCATGTAGTTCGGAAGGGTTCGCGGCCAGAAACGAAAGTAGTCCCGCCCCGAAAATGACCGTTCGATTACGAATTCCCGAGGCGACCATCCTGTTCCACCGGAGAATGTGCTTCGTAATGGTTTGCACATTTCCCCTTGAACCGAAAGACATTTCGTTCAATGTTCCGCCCGTGGTTGGGGGAACCGAATCGCGAAGTATCGCGAATGCATGGAGGTGCCCGACTTTGACACGTCTCCGAACAGATGAGCTTCAATAGACGATCGCTACTTTGCGATCGTGCAATGACGTTTTCAAACAATACTGTTTAAATTCTTCGGTCCGGAGGGTGTCGAGCACGTCTGGTCGTATCCACTCGTCGTAATCGCTCGCCCTCTTCATGCCAGATGGCCCGGATCGCAAGATTGAGGAGCCCAATCCAATGGTATCACGTTCGAGCCTGAGGCTGGCCATGCGCGCCCTGCTGGTGCGCGAGGATTTCGAGGATGTCTCCGCCCCTGGCCGCGCCCTGACCGCGCTGGTGGAGGAACTGGACCGGCGCGAGATCGAGGTGATCGTCTCGGATCACGTGGAAGACGCCGTTGCGGTCGTTTCCACCGATCCCTCGATCCAGTGCCTGCTGCTCGACTGGGACCTTGGCACGGACGAAAACCACGAAGAAGCGCACCGTGTGCTGGACGCCATGCGCGAATTCAATGCCGACGTGCCGATCTTCCTGCTGGCCGACCGATCGGCCGCGTCGGTGATCCCGGTCGACGCGATGACCAAGGCGGACGATTTCGTCTGGCTGCTGGAAGACACCACCGATTTCATCGGCGGCCGCATCCGCGCCGCGATCGAGCGCTATCGCTCCACCGTGCTGCCGCCGATGTTCGGCGCGCTGGTGAAGTTCGCGCAGACCTACGAATATTCGTGGCACACCCCCGGCCATACCGGCGGCACCGCCTTCCTCACCTCCCCCGCGGGCCGCGCCTTCTTCGAGTTTTTCGGGGAAAGCCTGTTCCGGTCGGACCTGTCGATCTCGGTCGGCGATCTGGGTTCGCTGCTCGATCACTCCGGCCCGATCGGCGCGGGTGAGCGCTATGCGGCGGGCGTCTTCGGCGCGGATCGCACCTATTACGTCACCAACGGCTCCTCCACATCGAACCGCGTGATCCTGATGGCCTCTGTCACGCGCGATCAGGTGGCGCTGTGCGATCGCAACTGCCACAAGTCGGTCGAGCACGCGATGACGCTTTCCGGCGCGATTCCGTGCTACCTGATGCCCACGCGCAATGCGCTGGGCATCATCGGCCCGATCCCGCCCGAGCATCTGACGCCCGCGCACTTGCGCCTGCTGGTGGCGGACAATCCGCTGGCGCCCGAAGGGGCCAAGCCGGTGCATGCGGTCATCACCAATTCGACCTACGACGGCCTCTGCTACAACGTCGCCCGGGTCGAGGAACTGCTGGGCGACACCGTGGACCGCCTGCATTTCGACGAGGCGTGGTACGGCTATGCCCGCTTCAACCCGATCTACCGCGAACGCTTCGGCATGCACGGCGATCCGGAAACGCGCGACAAGTCCAAGCCCACCGTCTTCGCCACGCAATCGACGCACAAGCTGCTGGCGGCGCTGTCTCAGGCCTCGATGATCCATGTGCGCGACGGGCGCAATCCGATCGACCATGCGCGCTTCAACGAGGCGTTCATGATGCACGCCTCCACATCGCCCTGCTATCCGATCATCGCGTCCAACGACGTTTCCGCCGCGATGATGGAAAGCTCCGGCGAGCATCTGACCGATGTGTCGATCCGTGAGGCGGTGGCCTTCCGCCAGATGATCGCCCGCCTCAATGCCGAAAGCGCGGACGACAACGCCTGGTTCTTCGACATCTGGCAGCCGGACGAAGTGAACGACGCGCGCGGCCGCACCGTGCCCTTCCACGAATGCGATCCGGAGCATCTGGCCACCGATCCCACCTGCTGGCAACTGGTGCCCAATGCCGAATGGCACGGCTTCGGAGAGATCGAGCCGGGCTATTGCATGCTCGATCCCATCAAGGTTTCGGTGCTCACGCCGGGCATGGATCCGGACGGCAGCTTGCGCGCGGTGGGCATCCCCGCCAGCATCCTCACCTCCTACCTTGGCGCGCGCGGGATCGTGGTGGAGAAGACCACGGACTTCACCGTCCTCTTCCTGTTCTCGCTGGGCGTGACCAAGGGCAAGTGGGGCACGCTGGTCAACGCCCTGCTGGACTTCCGCAAGGATTACGACGCCAACGTCTCGCTGGAGCGCACGATCCCCTCGCTCGTCGCCGACTATCCGGATCGCTATTCCGGCATGGGCCTGCGCGAACTGGCGGACCTGATGTTCGCGGCGATGGGCGACCTCAAGACCACCGCCACGATGTCCGAAGCCTTCGGCATCCTGCCCAAGCCCGACATGAGCCCGGTTTCCGCCTATGAGGAACTGGTGCGCGGCAATATCGAGAAGGTGACGTTGGACGGCCTGGCCGGGCGCACCCTCGCCACCGGCATCGTGCCCTATCCGCCGGGCATCCCGCTGCTGATGCCGGGCGAGAATGCCGGCCCCGCCAAGGGCGCGCTGATCGGATACTTGCGCGCGCTGGAACACTACGACCTGCGGTTCCCGGGCTTCGGCCACGATACCCACGGCGTCGAAGTGGAGGACGGGGTCTACAACGTTCTCGTCGTCAAGAAGTCCTGAGGGGAGACCAAAAATGGCAACAGCAGCGGCCGATGACGGCGGCAACAAGATCGGACTCGTTCCCGCCACCTTGATGGTGGCGGGCAACATGATGGGATCGGGCGTGTTCATGCTGCCCGCCAACCTTTCGGCCATCGGATCGATCGCGCTGATCGGCTGGCTGCTGACCGTGGTGGGCGCGGTGGCGCTGGCACTGGTCTTCGCCAAGCTGTCCGCCATCGATCCGGCCGCGGGCGGCCCCTACGCCTACGCCCGCAAGGCCTATGGCGACTACATGGGATACCAGACCAACCTGATCTACTGGCTGGCCAACGTGGTGGGCAACGTGGCGCTGGCCGTCGCGGGCCTTGGCTATCTCTCCCACTTCTTCCCGGCGCTGAAAGTGCCGATCGTGATGGCCTTCGGGTCCATCGCGATCATCTGGTTCTTCGCCTATGCCAACATTCTGGGTCCGAAAGTGGTGGGACGGCTGCAGAGCTTCACCACCGTCTTCGCACTGGTGCCGATCTTCGGCATGGCGCTGTTCGGCTGGTTCTGGTTCAACCCGCAAACCTTCTCCTCCGCCTGGAACGTCTCCGGCCAATCCAGCCCGAACGCGGTGATGGCCACGCTGACCTTCACGCTTTGGGCCTTCATCGGGGTGGAAAGCGCCTCGGTCTCCGCAGGCGTCGTCGCCAATCCTTCGCGCAACGTGCCGATCGCGACGGTGGGCGGGGTGGTGCTCGCCTCGGTGGCCTATGTGCTCAGTTCCTCGGTCATCATGGGCATGATCCCGAACAAGGAACTGGTCGCCTCCTCCGCGCCCTTTGCCGACGCGGCAAGGCTGGCGCTGGGCGATTTCGCCGGCAGCGCCGTGGCGCTCTGCGCGGCGGTGGGCTGTCTCGGCTCTCTGGCGGGTTGGACCCTGCTGGTCGGCCAGTCGGCCAAGGCGGCAGCGGACGACGGGCTGTTCCCCGGCATCTTCGCCAAGGTGAACAAGCGCGGCGTGCCTTCGCTCGGCCTTGTGATCGTGGCCGTCATCATGAGCGTGCAAGTGCTCGCCACGATGTCGCCCACGGCCAGCCAGCAGTTCGGCAAGATCGCCTCGATCGCCGTGATCATGACGCTGCTGCCCTACATCTACTCCTGCATCGCGATAAAGGTGCTGGGCTATGGCAAGATGCCGCACGGCCAGTACACCTTCTTCGTGGCAGCGGGCCTGGCAGGCGCGATCTATTGCATGATCGCGCTGGTCGGATCGGACGGCGAGCAGACGCGCTGGTCGCTGATCTTCGTGATCGCCACCATCGTGTTCTACTCCGCATCGATCACCCGCAAGCGCGATCTGGATGAAAAGCACATCCATCCGGGTGGCAAGGCCCCGGTCTGGGTGCGCTATCTGGCGCTGGGGGTCACCGTGGTTGCCCTGGTCGTGATGTTCTGGCTATCGGTCGGCCGGCACAACGACCTCGACCTCCATTCGCGCGCGCAAGCACCGACAGAGGCGGGTGAGACCGCGCAGCAGATGGCGCCATCTGGGGCGAATTGAGGGCCGGCGCCCAATAGAGGAACGACGAGACGATGCACTGGCGAGAAATGCGCGAAGACGACGTGGCTCACGTGGCGGACGTGGCGGACATGGTCCACCTCGACTACCCCGAGAATCCGCAAGTCTTCGCCGCCTGCTTCCGGCATTACCCTTCCGGCTGCCACGTGCTGGAAGGGGATGACGGAAAGGTTGCCGGCTACCTCGTCTCGCACCCCGGACGGCAGGATCGGCCGCCGGTCATCAATCAGCCGATGTCCGGCCTGGCCGAGCCGTTCGACTGTTACTTCCTGCACGACCTTGCCCTTGGCGCCTCCACCCGCGGGCGGGGTTTCGCGGGCGAGGCGGTGCGGATCGCGCTGGACGAGGCAAAGGCGCGCGGGCTCAGCCGCGTGGTGCTGATCGCCGTGGGGGATGCTCACGGCTTCTGGGAGAAGCAGGGCTTCGGGTTGCTCGGCGACGGGCTGCTCGATCCGGCCAAGGGCTACGGCCCTGAAGCAAGGATGCTCGTGCGCCCTATCTGAAGGGGGTTATGCATGATCCACTCTTCCGGCCGGAGCCTGGCTCTGGCCTGCGCGGCGGCCTCTGCGGCCGTCGCACTGCCCGCCAAAGCGCAGGATAACGCAGACGTTGCCGCGCTGCGCGGCGAAGTGGCCGACCTGAAGGCCACGGTCGATGCCCTGAAGGCCGAGATCGCGGCGATGAAGCAGGACCGCGCGGCTCCGGCTCAAGCCGCCGCCGCAACGCCTGCGCCCGTCTCGGCTCCGGCTGCCGCTGCCACCGCGCCCGGCACGGTCACCGCGTCCGGCCGCACGCCCGCCGCGCCATTGGAAACCCCGCCGGCCCCGCCTGCCCATCTCGACAGCGCGCAAGTCGCCAGCGCCGCCAGCAATCTGGGCGTCACCGCCTCTCCGCTGCCGGGCCGCGACACCATCGGCGATCGCATCACCGGCGCCTCCCGCCCGGACAACCAGAGCCCGCCGAACGATCCCGATCTCAAGGGCTTCATCCCGATCCCCGGCACCGAGACCGCCGTGCGCATCGGCGGCTTCGCCAAAGTGGACCTGATCTACGATCCCAAGACCGCCGGCGGCGACCGCGACGAGTTCGCCGTGCCGGAAATCCCCTTCGGCACCCGCAATCGCAACCGCGCCGACGTCAGCGCCCGTGCCACTCGCTTCAGCCTGGAAGTGCGCCGCCCGTCCACGCTGGGCAACCTGCGTTTCTATGTCGAGAACGACTTCTACGGGGACGGCACCAGCTACAACTTCCACCTCAACCACGCCTATGGGCAAGTGGGGAACACCTACGGCGGCTATGGCTATTCGGCGCTGGTCGACGCGGATTCGCTGCCCGACACGCTGGATAACTGGGGGCCCGGCGGCGCCGTATTCCTGCGCACCGCCTCGGTCCGCCAATCGTTCAAGGTGGCCACCAACACCCACCTGACGCTCTCGCTGGAACAACCCAATTCCGACCTGGCACTGGCTGACGACCAGACAACCGCCGAAACCATGCCCGACGTGGTGCTGGTCGCCCGGTACGAGGATGCCAAGGGCCACCTGCAACTGGGCGGTGTGGTGCGCCGCATCGGCTATCGCCTGACCGACCCTGTCGAGGGTGAGCGCAGCGGCGCGGACGCCACCGGTTTCGCGCTCTCCGCCTCCGGCTCGCTCTCACTATTCGGGCAGGATTCGATAGCGCTCGGCGGCACCTGGGGCAAGGGCGCGACGCACTACGTCAACGACATCAACGGCTATGGCCTGGACGCCGCGCTGCGCTCCGACGGCTCGCTGCGGCTGGTGGAGCACGTCGGCGGCTTCGGCGCCTACACGCACTACTGGACGAACAAGGTGCGCTCCAACTTCGTCTACAGCGCGCTGTCGATCCGCGATGGCGGGCTGCTGCCGGCGGACGATTTCTCCAGCAGCCAGTACGGCGCGGTGAACGTGATCTGGGCGCCGGCCACTTCGTTCTCGGTCGGTCTGGAGGGCCTGTGGGGGCGGCTGGAGCGACAGGACGGCTCCTCTCGCGATGCGAGCCGGATCCAGGCCTCGATCAAGTACGATTTCGTGCGGTGAAGCTTCCTGGCAGGGGGAGTAACTGCTGGTTGCCTCGTGGCCCTTCGCTTGCTTCGAGAGATCGACTTTTCGATAAATAACCCCGTCATCCCCGCGAAGGCGGGGATCCCGCTTGTCTTGCGCCACGGCAAGAGGTTGAAGAAGAAAGCGGGGCCCCCGCATTCGCGAGGGCGACGAGGTTTATTGTTTAGGCGTAAATTTCGATTTCCGGCTGAGACTGGAACTCAACCGCCAACCTGCTCCGCCGCGCGTCTAGCCGCCTGCGCCACGCTGAACGTCGAACCCTCCGCCAGCACATCGCATCCGGCCGCCGCCAGTACATCCCGCACCCGATCATGCGCGCGGGCGAGAATCACGTGCTTGCCGGCCTTGTCCATGCTCTGCGCGAACTCGGCGACGACTTCGATGGCGGTGCTGTCCAGATCGTTGCTCTCCTCCAGACTCAGCACGATCACCCGCGCGGTGCTGGCCCGCGCGCGGCGGGCGATGGCGCCCAGCACCGTCTCGGCATTGGCGAAGACAAGCTGGCCGTTGGGGCGATAAATCGCCACGCCGGGCACCGGATGGGCATCGACGTGGCGTGCCAGATCGACGAATTCGTGCCCGTCGCCCAACTGGCCGAGTTCGCTGATCGACGGGTTCGCCAGTTCGTAGAGCAAGTGCATGATCGACAGCAGCACGGCCAGCAGCATGCCGTTGAGCACTCCAAAGGCCAGCACCCCGGCGACGGCGGCCATGGCCACCCAATGATCGCGGCGAATGCGGAAAAGGTGCAGCAGCGGGCCCGGCGTCAGCGCATGGGTCAGCGCGGCGATGACGATGGCGGCCAGCATCGGCTGCGGAATGCGCGCGATCCAGCCGGAGGCGAACAGCGCCATCGCCAGCAGTGCAAGGCTCGCCGCCGTCGCCGCCCAGCGGCTGGTGGCGCCCGCCGCCTCGTTGGCCGATCCCGCCGAGAAGCCCGCACCTACCGGCATGCCCTGAACCAGCGCGGAGGCGAGATTGGCGGCGCCCAGCGCGGCCAGTTCGCGATCGGCGGAGAGCGTGTCGCCATGGCGCAGCGCCAGCGTACGCATGGTGCCCCAGCTTTCGGCAAAAAGGATCAGCGCGATCGGCGCGGCCAACTGGACCAGCCGTGCGAAGGCGGTTGTGGAGGACGGCCACGTGCTGTCCGGCCAGCCAAGGCCGACCGGCCCCGCCGTGGCAATGCCGTGCGCGGGCAGGTTCACTGCCGCGCCCAGCGCGATGGCCAGGGCGAGCACGATCAGCGCGCCCGGCACCTGTGGCGCCCGGCGCAGCGCCAGCAAAAGGGCCAGGGTCGCCACGCCAAGCAGACAACTGGCCGGGTGCCATTCCGCCACGCGCATGCCTAGCGAGCCCAGCACCGTGAAGATCGTGCCCGAAGGCGCCGCGATACCCGCTATCGCCGGCAACTGCCGCACGATGATGGTGATCGCCAGCCCAAAGGCGAAACCGCGCAGTACCGGGCGGGAGACGAACCCGGCCAGACTGCCCAGCCGCAGCAGCGAGAGCAGCAGGAAGATCAGCCCGGTCATCCCCACCAGCACCGTCGCCAGCCCTTCGCGCGCCGGGCCGGTGGCAGAGAGGCTGGCCAGCGTCGCCGCCAGGATCGCGGCGGCGGATGAAGTGGGGGAGACCACCGCGAACCGGCTGCGACCGACCAGCACATAGGCGAGCCCGCCCGCGATCGCCGCCGCCAGCGCGCGGCCGGGTGCAAGGCCGGCGATCTCCGCATAGGCCACGCTTTCCGGCAGGATCAGCCCGGCCATGGCAAGGCCGGTCAATCCATCGCGCCAGACGGGTTTGGTCATCGCGGAACCGGGCCTTTCATCGCTCTTCCAAACCTTCGTCTTAACCCGTTGCGGCGGCGGAATACATCACGCTTCATGTGCATGGGTGGACTTGTCGAGATGCGGCCGATGCCCGGTCATCCGCAAGTAGAAGCGCGAGAAGTATGACGGGTCCGAAAAGCCCAGCTCGTTGGACACCTGCACCACGCTGGCATTGGCGAAGCACAGCAGCCGCTGCGCCTCCAGCGCGAGGCGGGCGTGCAGCAGGTCCTGCGGCGTGCAGTCCAGCCGCGCGCGAGTAAGCCGGGTGAGCGTGCGCGTGGTCATGCCCAGCCGCTCCGCATACCAGCCCACCGGCAATTGGTCCCGAAAGTGCAGTTCCACCAGATGGCGCAGATGCGAAATGCGCTGGTCGCCGCCGCCATCGTCGGCCGCTTCCTCTTCCGGCAGCAGCGAGCGCAGCAGCGCCTCCGCCATGGCCAGGAACAATGCGTTTGGCCGCCGCCAGTCCTGCGGGACGCCCAGCATTTCGGCGCAGAGAAACTCCACCCGTTCCAGCACCTCCGGCGGGGTCGGCGCGAAGCAGCCATGGGTGGCGGCGTGAAGCAGCGGATCGCCCGGGCCGCTGCGCCGTTCCGCGAAAGCGCTGCTGAGCATCAGGACATAGCCCACCGTCTCCGGCCGAAAGCGGAAGCCGTGGATGCTGCCGCTGGGGATCACGATGTGGCAGGGCGCCTCCAAAGTCTCGGTCGTATCGTCGATGGTGAGCGTCACCTGTCCCTTCGATACCAGCATCACCTGCACGCCGCGGACATGGCGATGCGGGGCAATTTCCCAATCGTGCAAGGAACTTCGCGCCGCAATCGTCTCGATATGTCCGAATTCGGCGGGGCTTTCCGGCATATCCTCGCCGTAGAGAACATAGCTGGGAATGGGGCGCGGGGCCGATGTGGGGGTGGGCATGACGAGTCTCGGGTATGTCCTGAAAGTACCGGAACAATGGCCGTCCGGTGCATTCCGCCAGAACCGCCCTGGTGTCAATCCAAGAACAAGTATTGCCCAAGGGCAAGTATTGCGGCGCCCGAAGCAGGACGCCCGATCGGGAGATGGATCTATGCGTACCCAAGTCGCCATCATCGGCGCAGGCCCTGCCGGCCTGCTTCTCGGCCACCTGCTGCGTGCCGATGGCATCGACTGCGTCGTCCTCGAACGCCAGACCGGTGACTACGTGCTCTCGCGCATTCGTGCCGGCGTGCTGGAACAGGGCACCGTGGCGCTGATGGAGCGCCTCGGCCTCGATGCCCGCATGAAGGTCGAGGGCCTGCCGCACGATGGCTTCAACCTTGCCGATGGCGAGCGCCTGATCCGCATCGACATCAAGGCGCTGACCGGCAAGCAGGTCATGGTCTACGGCCAGACCGAACTGACGCGCGACCTGATGGAAGCCACCGAAGAGCGCGGGCTTGAAGTGATCTATCAGGCGGCCGACGTCGCACTGCACGATATCGAGAGCGACGCGCCCTTCGTCACCTACACCAAGGATGGCGCCGAGCACCGCATCGACGCGCGCTTCATCGTCGGCTGCGACGGTTTCCACGGCCCCTCGCGCGCAGCGATCCCGGCGAGCGTCGGACAGACGTTCGAGCGCGTCTATCCGTTCGGCTGGCTGGGCATCCTGGCCGATGTGCCGCCGTGCAACCACGAACTGATCTACGCGCACCACGAACGCGGCTTCGCGCTCGCCTCGCAGCGCAGCCACACGCGCAGCCGCTACTACGTGGACGTGCCGCTGACCGAGAAGCTGGAAGACTGGAGCGACGACCGCATCTGGGATGAGCTGTCGATCCGCCTCGGCCCCGATGCCGCCGCGCATATCACGCGCGGTCCCTCGATCGAAAAGTCGATCGCCCCGCTGCGCTCCTTCGTGTTCGAGCCGATGCGCCACGGCAGCCTGATGCTCTGTGGCGACGCCGCGCACATCGTGCCGCCCACCGGCGCCAAGGGCCTGAACCTTGCCGCCAGCGACGTCTATTACGCCTGCGAGGCGCTGACCGGGTTCTTCAAGCGGGCCGATAACGACGCCATCGTTGGCTACTCCGCCAAGGCGCTGCGCCGCGTCTGGGCATCGGAGCGGTTCAGCTGGTCGCTGACCAAGCTGATGCACCGCTTCCCGGAGGACGGGCCGTTCGAACGCCGCATGCAGCTGGCGGAACTGGACTACATCGCGTCGAGCGAGCATGCGCGGCGGGTGATTGCCGAGAACTACGTGGGTCTGCCGGTTTAAGTTCGAGATTCCTGCTCGGTCGAAGGCTGAGCCTGTAGGTCCGAGCCCCAAGTCTGCACCACAACACTCGTCGCCCCCGCGTAGGCGGGGGCCCCGCTTTCCTTTGAGACGGTTGCGCGAAGGAAGAAGTAAGCGGGATCCCCGCCTGCGCGGGGATGACGGGAAGGGTTTAAGTGGGAGGCTCGGCCGACCCTTTAAAATCCAGAACTACCTCTCGTCATTGCGAGCGTAGCGAAGCAATCCAGAGCCGCGCAAACCTCCCTGGATTGCTTCGCTACGCTCGCAATGACGAGAGAGGGGGCCGGAAGAGCGATTAGCTTGTCGGTCGTGGGAACGGCTCAACCCATACCCTGCCCACACCTCAACTCTGCGCTTCCGGCGTCTCCACCACCAACCCCTCCAGCGCCGCCGTCACCGTAAGTTGGCACGAAAGCCGCACTCTCGGATGTTCGTCACCCGAAGTCTCGATCACCGGCCCTTCGTACTCCCCCGGCGCACCCAACTTTTCGAACCACTCGGGCGTCAGATGCACGCGGCAGGTGCCGCAATAGCAGTTGCCACCGCAGACCGCCTCGATCGCCTCGATCCCGCTCGCGACGGCGTTTTCCATCAAGGACAGGCCTTCGCTCGCCTCGATCTCGCGCACGGTTCCCCCGGCGTCGATGAACGTCACGCTTACCACAGCGGCTAGGCCGGATCGCAGGCGACAAGCGCCCCGCGCAGTTCGTAGCCCTGGATGAAGCTGTTCCAGATGATCTTAGGCTCCGAAACCAGTCGAATACCGGGCAGGCGAAACATGCGATCGAGGAAGATCCGCGTTTCATGCAGCGCCACTTGCGCGCCGGGGCAGCGGTGCGGACCGTCGCCGAAACTCATGTAGGGGCCGACGACTTTCATCCGCTTCGCCCGATCGGGATCGAGTTCGAAGGGGCAAGGGCCCGTGATCGCCTCATCGACATTGGCCTCGCGGATCGAGACGCAGAGCACTTCGCCGTCCTCCATCACCCCCGGTTGCGGTTCCACCGCGCGGCGATGGAGCATCGAGGCGACGGGTTCCAGCCGCAGGATTTCCTCCAGAATGGCCGACTGGTCCGCCTCGCCCCCGGTCAGATAGCGTTCGCGGAGGTCCGGTTTGTCGAACAGGTGCCAGGCCGCCATGACGATGAACTCCCGCGTGGTCATCATCCCGGCGCCGCCGTAGCTGAGGCACTCCATGATCATCGCCTTGCGCGAGTAATTCTCGCCGACCATGAACGAGATCACGTCGTCGCGCGGTTCCTTGCGGCGCGCCTCGATCGCCGGAACCATGTCTTTGCGGTAGAACCGGCCGACGCGCAGCAGCATCTTGGCATTGAAGATCAGGTTGCCCAGCCAGCCGGGACGCCGCTCCAGCGAACTGTCGAGCACGGCCTTCACCCGGCGGGCGAGATTGGCATTGTTGTCGCTGTCCGTCAGGCCGACGATTTCCGCCGTCACATCCACCGCCATCTGAAAGCTCAATTCGTCCAGCGGCAGCGGTTTGCCCTCGCGCAAGCGGGCGACGAGCTGGTCCATGGTGCGGTGCATCACGACATGGTGTCGGGTGACGATGGTCTTGGGCGTGAACAGCCCGGCCACGGCCGCGCGGCGCTTGCGGTGCAGATCGCCGTCGAGGAAGAAGAACGAAACCTCGTCTGGGTTGGAGATATTGGTGTCGTCGGCATGGGCGCCGGCCTGCCGCACCTTGGGTGATCGCAGTACGTCGCGGCCCAGCGCGAAGGAGCCGACCACGCGCGATCCGGCCTGCGGCGTCAGGTTCGCGGCGGCGATTTGCGCGCTCTTTCGATCGTCCCGCCCGGCACGGGGGCAGACGGCATTTGCGGTTTCGGCGTTCATGGCCGTTCTCCTTCCGACAACCCTGCGTCTCCCCATGCGTTCCGGTTCTCGTGCGACCGGATGTTTCGATGATATGATACGCAATGGATCAGAACTTGGCCAGCCGCAATCGGCGGAGCGCGGGCGCCTTCGGGGCTATCCGCTTGCCCCCGGGAGTGATCCGTTTTTGTCCTTGCGCGCAAGAACTTGGGGGCTTCGCATGCGCAGTATGATTGCCTCTGCGGACTTTGCTGCTATCGCTGCGCGCGTGCGAAACGTTGGAGCATTGAACCGGGCCTCGCGAGCGATGGGCCTGCCCTTGGCATTGGCCATGGCCTGTGCGCTTGCCGCGTGCACGGGGCAGACGCACCCGGCCGAGCAGCTTCCGCAGCCGCCGGAGCCGGTGGTGGAGGCTCCCGCCGATGGCGATTGGTGGAAGAATGCCAGCGATCCGCTGCTGGCCGACCTGATCGCGCGCGGGATTGCCGCCGATCACGATCTGGCCTGCCGCGCCGCGCGGCTGAATGCGCAGATGCAGGAAGATGCCTCTGCCGACCGCCGGATAACCGGCAAGATGCGCAAGCTGGTGGGTGCCGACCAGGGCCTGTCGCGCGCGGCATCGCTGCGCGCGGATACCTATGCCTATGCGCAGGCACGTGCCGAACGCGCGGCCACGGTGGCGCTGGCCTACGTCGAAGTGCGACGGCTGCAGAAAGTGCTGGTCCTGCGTACCGAGCGGCTGGACCAGTTCCGCGACAACGCCGCAATTGCCGAGTTCCGCCGCCAGGCCGGGCTGGTGACTGCCATCGACGGTGGCATCGGCAGCAGCATGGCGGGCGTTGCCGATGCCGATCTGGCGGCCACGCGCGGTCGTTTCGACCGCGCGCGGGCCGAACTCGCGCGGCTGACGGGCATGGACGATGCCGCGCTGCTCGCCTTGCTGGGCGAAACCGGCGACGTGCCCGATCTTGGCCGTGATCCACCGGGCGTGGCCGATCAGGGCCCGCTCCACCGCGCGGACTTGCTGGCGCTGCGCTACCGCCTGCTGGCGCGGATCGAGCACGAGAAGATGTCGCAAGCCGATATCGACGCGGCCGAAGCCAAGCCCGCCGATCCGACTACGCCGCCGCTGCTGCGCGAGGGGCTGACCGAGCTGGACAAGGCGGAAATGGACGCCCGCGCCGAAATCGGCCGCACGCGCCAGTCGCTGGTCGCGCTGGATACCCGTGAAGGCCCGCTGGAGCAGAGCGGGGAACGTTCGCGCCGCGCGGTGCAGGATGCACGCTCCGCCTATCGCGCAGGAATGGGCGATTTCGCGACGCTCTACGTGGCGGAGGCTTCCGCGCTCTCGGTCGAGGAAGCGCGGCTGGGGCTGCGGGCGGAGCGGGCCTCGGGCATGATCCGCCTGCACCTGCAGCGCGGCGATGGCTGGTCGGCCGCCGACCTTTCGCCACCGGCGGGAGACGCCAGCTGTGACTGAGAGCGATGAGGTCGCCCTCGACAGTTTTCTGGGTTTTGGCGCGCGGCGCGGCCGCACGCACCTGCTGCGCATCCTGCTGCTGGCAGCGGCGGTGGTGGCGCTGATCCTGTTGCTGGTGCGCTTTCTGGGCGGCACCGATTCGCCGTACTACACTGCGCTGGTGGAGCAGGGCAGCATCACTCCGCTCCTGTCCGAACGCGGCACCGTGCACGGCAGCGGTGAAGTGGCGCTGGCCGCCGCGCTGGATGGCACGGTCACGGCCGAAGGCGTTCCGGCGGGCGGCAAGGTGGAAAAGGGGCAAGTCCTGGCCACCATCGATGCCGAACCGCTGCGCAGTACGCTTACCGCCGACCGCGCGCTGGTGGCGGCGGCGGAAGCGGATCTTGCCGGTGCACGCGGCGCGCGGGATGAGGCCACGGCGAAGCTGGCCCGGTTCGAGGATGTCTGGCGCCGATCCGGCCACCGCGTGCCGGCAATCAACGAGTTGGAGGCCGCGCGCGCTGCTGCCGAACGCGTGGCGCGCGAAGTCACCGCTGCGGAGGCGCGGGTTGCCGCCGCGCGCAGCAGCCTGAAGGCCGATAGCGAGAAACTGGCCGCCGCCGTGGTGACCGCGCCGTTCGCGGGCTATGTGGTGGAGCGCAATATCCGCACCGGCCAGCGCGTGCGCGTGGGCATGAAGCTGTTTACTTTGGCCGCCAGCGACGAAACGCTGGAAATCGAGATCCCGCTCGCGCGCGCAGGCAATGCCGGTCTTGAGGCGGGCACCGTGGCGCAAGTGCGGCTGGATGCCATGCCGGACGAAGTGCAACAGGCCACGCTAGCCCGTATCCTGACAGACCGCGCCGATGCCCCGGGATCGCGCCGCGCTGTTTTCACACTGGAAAAGCCGACCGAGGCGATCCGCCCCGGCATGGGCGCGACGGTGGAAGTAGCTCTGCCGGAACGGAAAAACGTGCTGCTGGTGCCCGATGCGGCGCTGACGTTCGAACCGGGCAGCCCGGGCACCGGTAACGCTACCCCTCACTCGACTGGTCGCAATCAGCCGCGCATCTATCTCGTCTCGGGCGACGGAGAGCCGCGCCGCGTCTATGTTTCCGCCGGCGCTGGCGACGGCAAACGCACGGAAGTCTTCGCCAATGATCTCAGGCCCGGTGCCGAAGTCATCGTGGGATGGCGCAACCAGCCCCAGAAGCCGTAGTGCAAGTATGGATCGGGATCGGCGACGATCGGTCATGGTCCATTCATTTGCTTTTTGAATAATGTCTTTCCGACATTCGGTCCTTGCGGCCGGAATCGGACTGAGCTGGAAGAAGGACCCTTACGACGCACTGCAGCGAAACTTTGTGATCGCCGGTGCGTATAGAGCCCATGACACGAAGCAACATGAGGGAAACAGGCCCGCAGGCGGGCAACCCGGACGCGTCCGGCGCCCCTGCAATTGCGCGGCGCGAATTTTCGGCCATGCTGGCCTCGATGGTGGGGCTGTTCGCGCTTCCGCGTCTGGCGGAGGCGGCGGTGCAGACCGGCGCCGCATCGAATTTCGGCCCTTCGCAGCCGTTCTCCTGGGACAATCTGGTCACCAACGCGCAGAGCGCGGCAGCTCGCCCGTGGACGGCGCCGGCGGCCTCCGCCCATGCCGTGGCCGATTTCGATACGGCGGTGAAGCTGACCTACGGCAGCGCACAATCGCTGGCCGGTGACGTGCGCCTTTTCCCCACCAGCCGGGGCGTCGCGCCGCAGGCGGTGAAGATCCACCTCGTGGAGAACGGCAATTCGCGTCAGCTGGTGGACACGCACGGCTTCTTCGTGGGCAACAGCCGCGCCGATCCGGCAGGCTTTCGCGTGATGACCGCCGACCAGCATTCGGACTGGCTGGCCTTTCTGGGCGCATCCTACTTCCGCGCATCGGGTTCGCGCGACCAGTACGGCCTTTCCGCGCGCGGCGTCGCCATCGACACCGCCATGCCCAAGGCCGAGGAATTCCCCGCCTTTACCGAGTTCTGGATCGAGAACCTGGGCCCGGACCGCGTGCGCATCCACGCCGCGCTTGACGGGCCGAGCGTCACTGGCGCCTATGCCTTCGACTGCACGCACGGAAAGCAGGGCGTCACCCAGGACGTGCGCGCCAGCCTGTTCCTGCGCCGCGATGTCGAACGGCTGGGCCTGGCGCCGATCACCAGCATGTTCTGGTACGACCAGTCGGACCCCGCCAAGCGCGGCGACTGGCGCCCGGAAATCCACGATTCCGACGGCCTGGCCATTCACGCGGGCAATGGGGAGCGCATGTGGGTGCCGCTGAGCAATCCGCACCTCACCCGTACCAACGCCATGCGCGCGGACGGGGTGAAGGGCTTCGGCCTGCTCCAGCGCGACCAGCGTTTCGACCACTATCAGGATGATGGCGCGTTCTATGACCGCCGCCCCTCGCTCTGGGTGGAGCCGCAAGGAGACTGGGGCAAGGGCGCGGTGATGCTCTACCAGATGACCACGAATACCGAGACGGTCGACAACATCGCCGCCTTCTGGCTCTCTGACGAGGCGGCCAAGACGGGGCAGCGGCGCGATCTGGCTTACAAGCTGACGTGGACTTCGGACGATCCCAGCCGCACCGCATCGGCGCGCTGCGTCGATTCGTGGCAGGGTGCGGCAGGCAAGCCGGGCGACAGCAATGTCCCGAAGGACGCGCGCAAGTTCGTGTTCGATTTCGAAGGCCCCGCGCTGAAGGGCCTGACCCGCGATAGCGGCGTTACCGCGATGACCGGACTTCCCGCCGCCGCCGTCATGTCTGCAGCCGCCTATCCGGTGGTGGGCGAGGATTCGCGCTGGCGCGTGACCTTGGACTTGCGCCCTTCCGCCATGCCGTCTCCGGAAGTCAGGGTCTTCCTGTCTCGCGCAGGACAAGCGCTTAGCGAAACCGTAATTCAGGGAGTGCAGGCATGAACCGGAAGCTTTCCCCGCTTCCGCCGGAAGCGCCGCTGGCGATGCCGGTGCAGGACCTTTACGGCATCGCGCCGGGCTCCATCGCCGTCCGCACCAGTCCGCATGGCATGCAGGTGAAGCGCCTGCTGCTGCTGGTGGTGACCGCCGTGATCGCGCTGGCTGCGTCGAGCGAGGTACGTTTCGCGCTGTCCCGCGATGGACTGAGCGTGCTGGACATCGTGCTGCTGCTGTTCTTCGTGCCGCTGTTCGCGTGGATCTCGTTCGGCTTCGTCACCTCGGCAATCGGCTTCCTGCAACTGATCACTGGCAAGCACCCCGGCTTTACCGCCGTGCCCAGCCCGGCTTCCTCGCTGCGCCATCGCACTGCCGTGCTGATGCCGGTCTACAACGAAAGCGTGGAGGCCACGTTCGGCCGCGTGCGCGCGATGACCGCTTCGATCGCCGCTGCCGGCGGGGCCGAGTGGATCGATTTCTTCGTGCTCAGCGATTCCAACGCCTTCCACGGCAAGCGCGAGGAAGCGGCCTGGCGCGAGATCGCGGCAGAAGCGCCGATCAATGTCTATTACCGCCGGCGTGAGAAGAACATCGCGCGCAAGCCCGGCAATATCGCCGAGTGGGTGCAGCGCTTCGGCGGCGCCTACGAGAACATGCTGATTCTGGACGCGGACTCGCTGATGAGCGGCGATGCCATCATCGGCATGGCGGCGATCATGGAGGAGCGCCCGTCGATCGGCCTGCTCCAGACCGTGCCGATGATCATCAACGCCCAGACGCTGTTCCAGCGCTGGATGCGCTTTGCCACTGAGGCTTACGGGCCGATCGCGTCGGCCGGGCTGCTCTGGTGGTCGGGCGCGGAAGCGAACTTCTGGGGCCACAACGCCATCGTGCGCACGCGTGCTTTCGCCGAATCCTGCGGCTTGCCGGAACTTCCGGGCAAGGCGCCTTTCGGCGGGCACATCCTCAGCCACGATATGTTCGAATCCGCGCTGCTGCGCCGTCGCGGCTGGGCCGTGCACATGGTGATGATCGACGGCAGCTATGAGGAATTTCCCCCCACCATCGTCGATCACGCGATCCGCGACCGGCGCTGGATGCAGGGCAACCTCCAGCACTTGCGCCTGCTCGACGCATCGGGCCTGCACTGGGCCAGCCGCCTGCACCTGCTGATCGGTGCATCGGCTTACCTCACGTCGCCGGGCTGGCTGCTGCTGCTGATCACCGCGATCGCGCAGGCTGCGATGGCACGAGGCGGTCAGGGCTTCGTAGGCGCGACCCCGCCCAGCGTGCTGTGGCTGACGGTGCTGCTGCTGTTCGGGCCGAAGGCGATGGGCACGCTCTGGGTTCTGGCCGACGGCGCGCGCCGTCGTGCATTCGGCGGCCTTGGCGGCGTGCTGCGCTCGGTCATGCTGGAAGTGCCGCTGGCGATCCTGCTGGCGCCAGTGACGATGGTCATGCAGATCAAAGCACTGTTCGGCCTGGCGCTGGGTATTCCGGTCCACTGGAACACACAGGACCGCGACGCCCGCCGCATCGGCGTGCGCGAGGTGCTGCCCGACCTGAAGGAGCACATCGCGCTGGGCCTGGCCTTCGCCGCCACGGTGTTCATCGATCCGATGACGGCGCTCTGGCTCTCTCCGCTGACGGTGGGACTGCTGGCCTCGCCGTGGCTGATCAGCCTGACCTCACGCGCGACGGTGGGGTCGCAGGCGGAGGCCGGCGGGTTCTTCACCGTACCCGCGCCGACGATCATCGCCGCCGAGGAGCGGCGCATGCTCAACGACGACGAGGCCGACGACGCTCCGCTGGCGATCGGATGACGGTGGCTTTCACAGGCTTCGGTTCGTAATCCGAACATCGTCGCCCCCGCGAAGGCGGGGGCCCCGCTTCCTTTTACCTCGCCGCGAAGAACAAGCGGGATCCCCGCCTTCGCGGGGATGACGGGGTGGTGTATGCTACCTCGGTTTAGCGCGCGGTCAGGCACTCGCCTCCGCCAGCCTTGCGGGCAGGTTCGCCCGCAAGTGCGCCACCAGCGCGGCGACCTTGGGCGAGAGATGCCGCCGCTGCGGATAGACCGCCCAGATCGGCTCCTCCTCCGGCGCAAGCTCGGCTAGGACCGGCTCCAAGCGCCCCGCAGTGACATGATCGCCGAGGTAGAAGGCGGGCAACTGGCATAAGCCCATGCCCGCCAGTGCCGCTTCCAGCAGGGCATTGCCGCTGTTGCAGCGCCAGCGCCCCTGTGGGCGGAAGGTTTCGCCGCCCCGGAAATGCCACTGCGCCGCCGATCCGACGAGGCATTCGTGGCGGCGCAAGTCGGCCAGCCCCTCCGGCCGGCCATGTGCGTCGAGATAGGCGGGGGAGGCCAGCGTCACCAGCGCGCGGCTGGCCACGCGCGTTGCCACCAGTCGGGAATCGTCGAGATGGCCGGTGCGGATGGCAAGGTCGTATCCTTCCGCGATCAGGTCCACGAGCGCGTTGTCGAGGTCCAGCGTGACCGAGATCGCCGGGAACGCCTGCGACAGTTCGCGCACCAGCGGCGCCACGAACTTCTCGCCCAGCGCGTAGGAGCAGGACACGCGCAAGTGTCCGCTCGGTTCGCCTTGCGAGGTGATGGCGGCAATCGCCTCGTCCCGCTCGTCGATCAGGCGGCGGCAGGTTTCCAGGAAAATCCGCCCCGTCTCGGTCAGCCGCAACGATCGTGTGGTGCGCAGCATCAGTTGCGCCTGCAACCGTGCCTCCAGCCGCGCCAGCGCGCGGCTCATGTGCGTGACCGAGGCGCCATAGGCCTCTGCCGCCAGCGTGAAGCTGCCATGGCGCGCCACCATCACGAACTCTTCGATCCCGTCCCACTGGCCGAGCATGATTTTCCCCGTACGGTGATAATACTTTTCAGAACGGGCGCTTTATCACAGCAAGGCCCGGTCCTACAAAGCGGGCAAGAAGTTCAAGGAGCATACCCCAATGAAGACCCGCGCCGCCGTCGCCTTCGAGGCCAAGAAGCCGCTCGAAATCGTCGAACTGGACCTGGAAGGCCCCAAGGCGGGCGAGGTTCTGGTGGAAATCATGGCGACCGGCATCTGCCACACCGATGCCTATACGCTGGACGGTTTCGACAGCGAGGGGATCTTCCCCAGCGTGCTGGGCCACGAGGGCGCGGGCGTGGTGCGCGAAGTGGGCGCGGGCGTGACTTCGGTGGTGCCGGGCGACCACGTGATCCCGCTCTACACCCCGGAATGCCGCCAGTGTAAGTCGTGCCTTTCGGGCAAGACCAACCTCTGCACCGCGATCCGCGCGACGCAGGGCAAGGGCCTGATGCCGGACGGCACCACGCGCTTTTCCTACAAGGGCCAGCCGATCTACCACTACATGGGCTGCTCGACCTTCTCGAACTTCACCGTGCTGCCCGAAATCGCCGTCGCCAAGATCCGTGAGGACGCGCCGTTCCAGTCGTCCTGCTACATCGGTTGCGGCGTCACCACCGGCGTCGGCGCCGTGATCAACACCGCCAAGGTGCAAGTGGGTGACAACGTCGTGGTCTTCGGCCTCGGCGGCATCGGCCTGAACGTGATTCAGGGCGCGCGCCTTGCCGGCGCGAACAAGATCATCGGCGTGGACATCAACCCGGATCGCGAGGAATGGGGTCGCCGCTTCGGCATGACCGACTTCCTCAACACCAAGGGCATGAGCCGCGAGGACGTGGTCGCCAAGATCGTGCTGATGACCGATGGCGGCGCGGACTATACCTTCGACGCCACCGGCAATACCGAAGTGATGCGCACCGCGCTGGAAGCCTGCCATCGCGGCTGGGGCACCTCGATCATCATCGGCGTGGCCGAAGCGGGCAAGACCATCGAGACGCGCCCGTTCCAGCTCGTCACCGGCCGCAACTGGCGCGGCACCGCGTTCGGCGGCGCCAAGGGCCGTACCGACGTGCCGAAGATCGTCGACATGTACATGACCGGCAAGATCGAGATCGACCCGATGATCACCCACGTCATGGGCCTGGAAGAGATCAACACCGCGTTCGACCTGATGCATGAGGGCAAGTCGATCCGCTCGGTCGTCGTCTACTGATGGAGACGGTTTCGACCAACAAGGCGTTCGGCGGGGTGCAGGGTGTCTACACCCACGCCTCCGCCGAGACGGGCACGCCGATGACCTTCTCGGTCTTCGTGCCGGACGTCGCTACTGGGCACGCTCCGGGCGCGAAGCTGCCGGTGCTGTGGTATCTCTCGGGGCTCACCTGCACCCACGCCAACGTCACAGAAAAGGGCGAATTCCGCCGCGCCTGTGCCGAGCACGGCGTGATCTTCGTGGCGCCGGATACCTCTCCGCGCGGCGATGACGTGCCGGATGACGAAGGCTACGACTTCGGCAAGGGCGCGGGCTTCTACGTCGATGCGACTGAGGAGCCTTGGAAGGCTAACTTCCGCATGCGGTCCTACATCGAGACCGAGCTTCCCGCCGTGATCGCCGAGCATTTCCCCGCCGACATGGCGCGGCAGGGGATCACCGGCCACTCGATGGGCGGCCACGGTGCGCTGACGATCGCTTTGCGCGATCCCTCGCGGTTCCGCTCGGTCAGCGCCTTTGCGCCGATCGTTTCGCCGCTGAATTGCCCGTGGGGTGAGAAGGCGCTGACGGGCTACATCGGAGCGGATAAGGCGGCATGGCGCGAATACGATGCCTGCGCTCTGATCGAGGATGGTGCGCGTCTGCCGGACCTGCTGGTCGATCAGGGCACGGCGGACGGCTTCCTGGAAGGGCAGCTGAAGACGCACCTGCTGGAAGCGGCTTGCGCAAAGGCGGCCCAGCCTGCGACGATCCGCATGCAGGATGGCTATGACCATTCCTACTACTTCATCTCCAGCTTCATGGCTGATCACGTGGGCTGGCATGCGGAAAGGCTGAAGGCATGAGCGCACCCCACTCGTCCGAGCGTTCGACCATCGCGCTGATCGCGAACCACTACGATGCGTTCAATCGGCACGATGTGGAGGCGATGCTGGCGCTGCTGGCCGAGAACGTGGTGCACGAACCCAGCCAGGGCGCGCCACGCGATGGCAAGGCCGCCTTTGCCGAGTTCCTTGCGCATATGAACCGCTGCTATCGCGAGCATGTGCATGAGCCGGTCGTGCTGGCGACGCCGGATGGTTCGCATGCCTCGGCCGAGTTCCGGTTGACCGGCGAATATATCGAAACCGATGAGGGCCTGCCGGCGGCGCACGGGCAGTCCTACGCGCTGCGCGTCGGCGCGTTCTTCGATGTGGAGCAGGGCCTGATCGCGCGGGTTTCGAACCACTACAACCTTGCCGACTGGATCGCGCAAGTAGAGCGGGGCTGAGCTTCGATAGGGCCTCGTCGAGATTCCTATCCGGCCAGACGGCGGGACGTACCGTCACCGGGACGTACCATCACAAAGCATCGTCGCCCCCGCGAAGGCGGGGGCCCCGCTTCCTTCTGCCACGCGCGCAAGAACAAGCGGGATCCCCGCCTGCGCGGGGATGACGGAGTAGCAGTTGCGATGACCGTCATTCCTCCCCTTCCAAAGGAGGAATGACGGTCTAGTTTAGTTCCCGCCTTGCAGCACTACCGGCCCGATCAGCCCCGAGGCCCGTAAGGGAGCGGTGGGTTTATAGGTCGGCATCGCTGTCCAGGTGATCTTCTGGGCGCCCGGCTGGGCATCGCCGATCAGGCGATTGACCCAGAGGTTCGCCACTTTCACCTCGATCGTGTTGGTGCCGCTCTTCACCGCTTTGCCGATGTCCAGGCGATAGGGCGCATGCCATACCGCGCCGACCGGCTGGCCGTTCACACGCACTTCGGCCAGATCGCCAACCTGCCCAAGGTCCAGCCACAGCGGCTGCCCGGCCTTCGCCCCCTTCGGCAGCGTGAAGCTGCGCGAATAGGTCGCCTCGCCGGAGAAGTACTTCACGCCGGGCGTGGCATTCTCGTTCAGCGGGGCCAGCTTCGCCATCTGGATCGAAGCGGGCGCGCCGCGGTCCGCCTGGAAACGTACCGTCCAGCCGTCATCCAGCGAGGCCAGTGCCTGCTGCTTCTGCTCCGTCACCGTCAGGCTCTGCGCACTGGCGGGCTTGCGGAACACCACGAAGACCGCGTCGTCGGTCACGAGGTTCAGCGGCACCACCGTCTCGCCATTCTCGATGCGGTAGCTGACCGGCTCGTGCGATCCGGTTTCGGGGTGCCAGAGTTCGGGCACCTTGCCGGTAACGCGGAAGTGCGCATCTATGCTCTGCGCGCTCGCCTGCGGGTTGGTGAGGTAGTAGATCTCACCCGCATCGTCGCGGCGGTGGAGGAACGGGATCTTCGCGCCTGCCGTGCCGCCGGTGAATGCAAAGTCCGGCGCGACGCCCAGAGTCTTGAGCGCGCCTTCCACGTCGCTACTGGCGATCACTCGGCCCTTTCCGACCGAAGCATCCCCGCTACCCGGCCAGAGCTTGGCCACCAGCGCAGTCCATTCGCCCGTGGTACCGCCCTGCTCCGCCATCTTGCTTGGCGTTGAAGTGGGCGCCGCGCCGATCACGGTTGCGCCGCCATCGACCAGTGCGGCCAGCTTCTTCAGCGCGCCCAGGGTCATGTGCTGCGACGATCCGCCAAGGTAGATCGCTCGGTAACGCGCTCCGCTCGGCGCGACGACTTCGTTGCCGTCGTTGGTGAGCAGCCCGGTCAGCGCATCGTGGCTGAGGAAGTCGTAAGCGTGCGTCACCGGGGCATCGGCCACCGGCTTGTCGCCGTAGAGCCCGGTCAGCGGCGCTTCCTCGCCGTAGAAGTAGGCGACATCGGCAACGTTGCGGCCTTCCTGCAGCAGCAAGGACGAGCGCGCGATGTAGTCCACCCAGGGCTTCGCCATCTCGCCCCAGCTTTCCATCCGGTTGAAATACTGGCCGAAGATGAAGAGCGAGAGGCCGGGCTTCTTGTCGTCCACCGGCACGTGGACCGACGTGTGGACCACCGGCCGGTTGACGCCGGTGACGAATTCCAGATCGATGATCCGCTTCAGATCCTTCGGCGCGAAGTTCCACGGGTTGAGCGCGGCAGTCATCGATTCCGCCGCGACCAGATTCTGCCCGTAAAGATGCGCCACCGAAGCCGCACCCTTGATGTCGGCCAGATAGCTGGGGTTCGGCCCCTGCTCGCGCGAATGCGTCCACATCGCCGCCATCGGTACGTCGGTATGGCTGCGCATGGTCATGTCGTCGCCCAGCGAGGGGCGATGGTCTTCCAGCGCCTCGCCATAGACTTTCAGGCCGTTTTCGTGCGCCACCTTGGCGACGGTGCCATAGTGCTCGCTAGCCATAAGGTCCGCCAGGGTGCGGCGATAGTCGTAGAGGAAGCGGTCGCTGTCCTCGCGGCTGCCGATCAGGGTGCCGGTGATCGCGGGCAGCCACGGGGTCGGGTCGTAGCCGCGCAGGCGCTTGAACTGTTCCACCATCTTCGGCGTCCAGTTGGCGGCACCGACTTCGATGGAATCGGTCAGCAGCGCGCGCACGCCGCGCTGGCCCACCATGTCCGCCCCGGCAGCATCCTTGTACATGCCGATGTAGTGTTCGAGGTAGCGACGCACGGCATCGCCATCGAACTTGTCCACCTCAAGCCCGGTCGCCTCGGCCGGCGCGGGGTGGTTGGTGGTGCCCAGCAGCGAATAGCCGAAGCGGATCACCCGCCATTCACCTTTCGGGGGCGTCCAGTCCAGCGTGCCGTCCGCGCGCAGCTTACCGGTCAGGTCGATCACCTTGGCAACGTCCGCGCCCTTCGCGCCGTCGCCGGGCGTGCCCAGATCGTAGTAGTCGTGCGGGATCGCATAGCCGGCCTTGAGCTGCGCCTGATCGATCACCGCTTCGGGAGAAAGGCGCAGGTCGACAAGGCGGAACGGCATTTTCGCAGCCCCGCCCATCATCGCGCCCATGTCCATGATGATGCCCGGAGCGGGCGCGCCCATGTTCGACATCGAAGCCGATAGTGGCGTCAGCACTACGCGGAAATTGCGCGCGGTCACCGGGGCGAAGGCGATGGTGGTTGGCACCTGCTCGACGCGAAAATCGGCGATCTTGCGCCAGGTCTTGCCATCGTCGCTGGCTTCGAGGACCGGCGCCACGGCAGGGCCGCCGAACATCTGGCGGGCGCCGGGCAGGAAGATCGAGGCGGAGCGGATGGTCTGCGGCTTGTCGTACGTCAGCAGCACCGCATTGGGCTGGTCGGGCGTGCCGTGAGGAACGTCGATGCCGGTGGTGAGGTCGCTGTCGCCGATAGCCTTGCCGTCGATGGCGGTGCCGTCCGCCAGCGTCGCGGTCGGCACGGCGGCGATGCTGGCCGCCAGCGGGACCGCCAGCACGGCCACGTCCTGATAGTGCTGCGGCGGTTCCTCGCCCTTCTGGCCCGAGATCATCTCCTCGATGCTCTTGCCCATCGGCAGGTCCTGATAGGGCCCGGTCACGCCCGGAGGCGAAGCCAGCTTGCCGGCAAAGCGCTTTCCGCCGCTGACTTGCGTCTCGCTCCAGACCAGCTTCTTCAACCCATCCTCGGGCTTGACCCAGGGGCCGCCGGTTTCGGACCAGCCGGGCGATGCGGCGATGGCCAGTTCCAGCCCCTGCCGGTCCGCCTCATGCGCGGCGAAGCGGAAGGCGTCCTTCCACTCCGGCGTCATGTAGACCAGGCGGTGATCGACGACTTGCGGGGTCTGCAGATTGGCGTCGAAGTTCTGGAGGCCGCCGATGCCCACGCGCTTCATCCACGCCATGTCCTTGGCGATGCCGTCCTTGGAGATGTTGCCGTTCATCCAGTGCCACCAGACACGCGGGCGGGCGGAATTGGGCGGATCGCGGAACTGTTCTTCCAGCGGAGCATTGGCGGCAGGTGCAGCCGAAGAGCCTGGGGCTGCAGCAGACTGTTCCTGCGCAAGAGACGGCACGGCGACGAGCGCCGTAGCCAAAGAGGTTGCAGCGCACAGCACGGTACGAAACGAATGGATCGGCATAGTCCCTCCCGGATCCAGATGGTTGTGTGGATTTTTATTGTCGTGATTGTTCTGTTCTTGCCCTGCCGCCGGGACGGGTCCGCCCCGGCGAGAAGGGTTTTTCGGCGGGGCCTGGGAAGCCCCTCAGCGCCGAAGTGTATAGCGCGGGATCAGACGATCCCGGCGCCCAGGCCCACGGCCGCGCGTTCTTGCGCCTTGCGGTCGCGCCAACGGCTTTCGCGGTAGACCGCCAGCACATCCGCCGCGCCGCCCGCCTCCACGCGCGCCTTGGCAAGAATCGGACTGACGTCGACATTGTAGGCCCGGCGCAGCGCCTGGAAGGCCATCATCGTGTCGTTGGCTTCCTGCGCCAGATGCAGCGCCTCCCGGTCCACCAGCAGAGCCTTGGCATAGCAGGAGCCGATGGCTTCGGCGGAGGACAGCATGGATTCGATCGGATCGGTCACGTTGTGCGACTGGTCGATCATGTAGGCGGGGCGGAAACCGTCACGCGGGGCCAGTTCCGCCTCGACCAGTTCGTTGAACACCAGGAACAGCTGGTGCGGGTTGATCGAGCCGGAATCGAGATCGTCGTCGCCGTACTTGCTGTCGTTGAAGTGGAAGCCGCCCAGCTTGCCGAAGCGGTGGAGGCGGGCCACGATCTGCTCGATGTTCACGTTGGGCGCATGGTGGCCCAGATCGACCAGGCACTTGGCCTTGGGGCCCAGTTCCTGCGCGGCCAGGATCGAAGAGCCCCAGTCGCTGATGACGGTGGAGTAGAACGCCGGCTCGAACATCTTGTGTTCCAGCAGCATGCGCCAGTCGTCCGGCAACGCGGCGTAGACCTCAGCGGCGGCGTCCAGATAGCGGTCCAGGCTGCGGCCAAGGTCCTGCTGGCCGGGGAAGTTGGTGCCGTCACCCACCCACACGGTCAGGTCGGTGGAGCCGAGTTGCTTGCCGATCTCGATGCACTCGATGTTGTGCTCGATCGCCTGCTGACGCGTCGCCTCGATCGTCGAGGAGAGCGAGCCGGTGGCATAGGTGTGCGCCTGGTCCTTCTGGTCCTGGAACGTGTTGGAATTCACCGCGTCGAAGCCCAGGCCAAGACTGGCTGCCTCTTCGCGCAGCGCCTTGTAATCGCTCACCTTGTCCCACGGAAAGTGGGGCGAGACGCGCGGCGTCAGCCGCGAAAGCTGGTTGATGACCGCGCAGTCTTCCAGCTTCTCATGCACATTGGTCGGCTCGCCCGCGATCGGGAACTTGGCGAAACGGGTGCCCCCGCGCCCCGCGCCCCACGAGGGGACGGCGACCGAGAAGCCGGCAACCTTGTCCTTGATCGCATCGATGGCGATGCCCGAACGCTCCAGCTTGCGGCCGAGCGAGGCGTATTCATCCTCCAGCGCGTCCGCCGCGCGGGCGTTGGCTTCGGCGATGAGTTCGTCGGAAATCGGCAATCTTCTCATTCTCTTATCCTCTTCCGCATCCAACGCCGCAGCGCCGGAAAGGGGAATGCACCGGTTCGCGCATTCCCCGAATAGACTTCTTAGCGCGTGAACGCTTGCGCGTTACCCGCATCGACATTGATCATGTTGCCGGTCGATTTCGCCGACTGGTCGCCGGCCAGGAAATAGACCGCCTCGGCAATGTCGGCGGGCAGCACGTCGCGCTTCAGCATGGAGCGGTTGCGGTAGTGCTCTTCCAGTTCCTTGCCGGTGTCGATGCCATGGGCGCCCGCGCGTTCCTTGCGCCAGTCGCCGTCCCAGATCTTGCTGCCCTTGATGACCGCATCGGGGTTGACGACGTTCACGCGAATGCCGTGGGCTGCGCCTTCCAGCGCCAGACAGCGCGCAAGGTGGTTCGCCGCCGCCTTGGCAGAGGCATAGGCAGAGGCATTGGTGGCCGCCGCAACGCCGTTCTTCGATCCGATGAACACCACCGACGTACCGCCCTGCTCCTTCATGCCCTTCAGCAGCGGCCATGCGGCGCGGCTGGTGAGGAAGTAGCCCTGCGCCAGCACGTCGTAATTGCGGTTCCACAGCTCGATCGTGGTCTCCTCGATCGGGGCCGAGGAGGCGATGCCGGCATTGGCGACGAGGATGTCGAGCCCGCCGAATTCCCGTGCGGCCACGGCGAAGGCTGCGGAGACTTGCGCCTCGTCGGTCACGTCGCAGACGGCGGCGCGGACAACGTCCTTGCCGAACTGCTTCGCGAAGCCGGCGCGCACTTCCTCCACCGCGTTGGCATCGCGGTCCGCCAGCAGCACGCAGGCACCATCGGCCATCAGCCGCGCGGCGGTGGCGGCACCGATGCCGCCGGCGCCGCCGGTGACGAGCGCCACGCGGCCGACCAGCGGCTTCGGCGCAGGCATGCGCTGCAGCTTGGCTTCCTCAAGCAGCCAGTATTCGATGTCGAACGCTTCCTGCTCGTCCAGCGCGATGTAGTCGCCGATGGCTTCCGCGCCGCGCATCACGTTGATGGCGTTGCCGTAGAACTCACCCGCAAGGCGCGCAGTGGTCTTGTCCGTGGCGAAGGTGATGCGGCCCACGCCCGGCACCAGCACGACCACCGGGTTGGCATCGCGCATCGCCGGCGAATTCGGACGCTTGCAGCGCTCGTAATAGGCTGCGTACATCTGGCGATAATCGGCAATCTTCTGCGCTAGGTAGGCATCGTCCTGAAGGCGCGTGGGATCGAGCGTGAGGGGTGCGATCTTGGTGCGCAGGAAGTGATCGGGGCAGGACGTGCCCAGCCCGGCAAGCCGCTCGAACTCGGCCGAGTTCACGAATTCCAGCGCCTCTGCATCGTCCGAAAAATGGCCGACCTTACGCCGTGCACCCGTCATGTTGCCACGCAGGCGGGGCATAAGGTCGGCAGCAATGGCCGCGCGGTCCGAGGAGGAGGAGTGGCCAAAAGAGGCCTGGACTACGCCGCCGAAAGCAGGCTTTTCGGAGAGTTTCGCGTTGAGGTAGTTCGCGGCATCCGCGATCAGGTCTACCGTGTGTTCGTAGCAGGCCTTGGCGCTGTCCGCCCAGCAGATGATGCCGTGGCCGGCAAGCATGACGCCCTCCACGCCGGGGTTGGCCGCAACGTAATCGCGCAGCATCACGCCCAGCGTGTAGCCGGGGCGCTTCCAGCCCAGCCAGCCGATCTTGCCGCCCCAGATTTCCTTAGTGGCCGCTTCGCCGCCCGAGCTGGCGGCCAGCGCGATGATCGCATCCGGGTGGACGTGATCGACATGCGCGAAGGGCAGCAGCGAATGCAGCGGCGTGTCGATCGAGGCAGCGCGGCCGTTCAGGTTGAACGTGCAGTGCGGCAGGAAGCCGACCATCTTGTCGTCGTCGTCAGCCCCGCCATAGTGCTTTTCAAGGCCGAGCAGCTTTTCCTGATAGAGCGTGGCGAAGCCGTCCAGCTTCATCGAACCGATGTCGCCGCCCGACCCCTTCACCCAGAGCACTTCGACCGTTTCGCCGGTCAGCGGATCGATTTCTTCCAGTTTGGCCGAGGTATTGCCGCCGCCGAAATTGGTGACCGTCAGGTCCGAACCCAGCAGGTTCGAACGGTAAAGCAGAAGTTCGGCGGGAGAAAGCGTGGCGGCAACCGATTCGTCCCAACGGCTGGAGGGGACCGAGAAGGGAAGCGCGGCGCTTTGAGCCGCCGGTTTGGCCGGTGCGATAGTGTCCATGGGCATCCTCTAACGAAACCTCTTTTCAGGTTCAATCTGATTCGATACTAAACGATCAAATCCAATCAAACAACACCATGTTCAAGCATGGTGATACGTTCGAGAAAATGGGCAGAGAGAATGGCAGGGAACGGCACTTTCATCGTCGTCGACATCGGCAAGACGCTCAGCAAGCTGACGCTGTGGACGCAGGGCGGCCGCATGATCGACCGCCAGGTGCGGCCCAATATGGTGCGCGAGTCGGACGGGATTCGCCGGCTGGATGCGGACGGCATCGGCCAGTGGCTGCGCGCGACGCTGCGCGGTTGGGCCGGTCATCCGGTGGAAGCGCTGATCCCGGTGGCGCACGGCGCAGGCTTTGCCGCGCTGGATCAGGACGGCCTGCTGTTCGCTCCGATCGATTACGAGCAGACGCCGCCCGCCGATGTCATGGCCGCCTATCGCAAGGAACGCGATCGCTTCGCCCTCACCGGCTCGCCCGCCCTGCCCGATGGCCTGAACCTGGGCACGCAAGTCTACTGGATGGCGCGCCAGTATCCTGAGGAAATGGCCCGCGCGACTTTGGTGCCCTGGGCGCAATACTGGGCATGGTTCCTCTCCGGCGCGATGGCCAGCGAAGTGACCAGCCTGGGTTGCCATACCGACTTGTGGTGCCCGGCCGACGCCCGCTTCTCCCCCATGGCCCAGCGCCTTGGCTGGGCGGACCGCTTCGCGCCGCTGGTGAAAGCCAGCGAGGCGGTCGGCACGCTGCGCCCCGAACTCGCCGCCGAAACCGGGCTCCCTGCCACAGCCAAGGTGCTGGCGGGCCTGCACGATTCCAACGCCGCCCTGCTCGCCGCGCGCGGCTTTGCGGAGATCGCCCGGCAGGAGGCGACGATCCTCTCCACCGGCACCTGGTTCATCGCCATGCGCCTTGCGGCAGAGCCTTTCGCCATCTCCGCGCTACCGGAAGCGCGCGACACGCTGGTCAATGTCGATGCCTATGGCTGGCCGGTGCCCTCCGCCCGGTTCATGGGTGGGCGCGAGATCGAATCGATCATCGAGATCGACACCCGCCGCGTCGATATCCGCCCCGACCAGCCCAAGCTGATGGAGGCCGTGCCCGCACTGCTAGAACGCGGCACGATGATGCTGCCCACATTGGCGCCGGGCTTCGGCCCCTACCCCGACGGCAAGGCGGAATGGATGAACCGCCCCGCCGAATGGGCCGGCACCTGGTACGCCCGCCGCGCCGCGATCTGCCTCTATGCGGCGATGGTCGCGGACACTTCGCTGGACCTGATCGGATCGAAGGAACGGCTGCTGATCGAAGGACGCTTCGCCGATGCCGAAGTCTTCGTACGTGCCCTCGCCGCGCTGCGACCGGAAACCAAGGTCTACGTCGCCAACGCCCACAACGACGTCTCGTTCGGCGCCTTGCGCCTGATCAACCCGCTGCTCGCAGCACAAGGCGGCCTGCGCCGCGTCGAGCCGCTCGAAGGCGATCTGGAAGCCTACCGCGCGAAATGGCGCGAGCACGTGCGGGAGCCTGCCTGATGATCACCGCCTCTATCCCCGATTTCCGCGAGGCCGCACGCCGGCGCCTGCCGCGCTTCCTGTTCGAATATATCGACGGCGGCTCCTATGCCGAGGAGACGCTGCGCCGCAATGTCTCCGACCTCGCCGGGCTTGCCCTGCGCCAGCGCGTGCTGCGCGACGTTTCCGCGCTGGACCTTTCGACCGAACTGTTCGGCCAGAAGCTGGCCCTGCCCGTCGCCCTCGCCCCGATCGGCCTGGCCGGCCTCAACGCCCGGCGCGGCGAGTGTCAGGCCGTGCGCGCGGCGGACAAGGCGGGCGTGCCCTTCACGCTTTCCACCGTGGGCGCCTGCACGATCGGTGAAGTGGCGGCGGCGGCGAGCAAGCCGTTCTGGTTCCAGCTCTACATGATCCGCGACCGTGCCTTCATGAAGGACCTGCTGGCCAAGGCGGTTGAGGCGGGGTGCTCCACGCTGGTCTTCACCGTGGACATGCCGGTGCCCGGCAGCCGCTATCGCGATTATCACACCGGCCTTGCCGGCACCGGCGGCCTGAAAGGCGCGGCATGGCGCTTCGCCCAGGCCGCCGTGAAGCCGGACTGGGCCTGGGACGTCGGCATCAACGGCCGCCCGCACACGCTGGGCAACGTCGCCCCGGTGCTTCAGGGCAAGACCGGGATCGAGGATTTCTTCGCGTGGATGCGCAATAATTTCGACCCCTCGATCAATTGGCGCGACCTCGATTTCATCCGCTCCGAATGGAAAGGGCCGCTGGTCATCAAGGGCATCCTCGATCCGGAGGATGCCAAGGAAGCTGCGCAGCTGGGCGCGGACGGGCTGGTCGTTTCCAACCACGGCGGCCGCCAGCTTGACGGCGTACTGTCCAGCGCCCGCGCCCTGCCACCGATCGTGGATGCCGTGGGGGACCGCATGACGGTGCTGGCAGACGGCGGCATCCGCTCCGGCCTCGATGTCGTGCGGATGCTGGCGCTGGGCGCCAAGGGCGTGCTGCTGGGCCGGGCATGGGCCTGGGCGCTGGGCGCCGGGGGCGAGGCCGGCGTGACCAAGATGCTGAAACTGATCGAGGCCGAAATGCGCGTCGCCATGGCGCTTACCGGCACGACGAAGATCTCGGAAATCAACCGCAGCTGTCTCGCCGAAACATAACGACAATCAGAACGAGAGGATACTACACCGATGGGAGGCAATCCGGCGCTCGGCGTCGTGTTTCACTGGCTGGGCGGCTTTGCATCGGCCAGCTTCTACGTGCCGTACAAGCGCATCAAGCTGTGGTCGTGGGAGATTTTCTGGCTGGCCGGGGGCATCTTCTCGTGGCTGATCGCGCCGTGGGTCTTCGCCTCGCTGCGGACCGAGAATCTGCTGGGCGTGCTGGCCTCCGCACCGACATCCACCCTGCTGTGGTGCTGGTTCTGGGGGGTGATGTGGGGCTTCGGCGGACTGACCTTCGGCCTGACCATGCGCTACCTCGGCCTGTCGCTCGGCATGGCGGTGGCGCTGGGGTTGACCACCGTGATCGGCACGATGGGCCCGCCGATCTTCCACGGCACCATCGGTGAGATCGCCAGCCGCACCAGCGGCCAGCTGACCTTGCTGGGCATCCTGATCACGCTGGTCGCCATCGTCGTCGTCGCACGGGCGGGTCACTCCAAGGACAAGGATCTGGGCGGCCGGGCCAGCGAAGGCGTGGCCGAGTTCAACTTGCGCAAGGGCCTGCTGATCGCGGTGTTCTCCGGCGTGATGTCGGGCTGCTTCGCCTGGGGGCTCGACGCCGGCCAGCCGATCCGCGACCTGACCCTGGCCGCCGGCACCGATCCGCTGAGCCAGGGTCTGCCGGTGCTCTGCGTCGTTCTGGCGGGCGGCCTGACCACCAACTTCATCTGGTGTGCGCTACTGATCCGCCGCAACCGCAGCTTCGGCCAGTTCTTCGGACAGAGCAGCGAGGAAGGCGGCAATTCCCGCGCGCCTCTTCTCGCGAACTACCTGCTCGCCGCGCTGGGCGGCACGCTGTGGTACTTCCAGTTCTTCTTCTACACGATGGGCGAGAGCCAGATGGGCCGCTACGGCTTCTCATCATGGACGCTGCACATGGCGTCGATCATCCTGTTCTCCACGCTCTGGGGCTTCGCACTGAAGGAATGGCGCGGCGCCAGCAGCCGCACGCGCGCCACGGTGCTGACCGGCATCGGCATGCTGCTGGGGGCAACGATCGTGATCGGCGTTGGCAACATGCTGGACGCCGGTGGATCGATTTGATGGATTTTGAGCGAAATTGGCGGCATGGGGGAGCGCATAGCGTTCCCCCATTCAGGCGGACAGGAACCCATGCATTCGACTGAGCGTGAAAGACTGATCCTCGAAGCCCTGCGCCCCAGCGGTTTCGTGACCTATCGCGATCTGGAAGCGCAGCTTGCCGCCTCTCCCGCGACGATCCGGCGCGATCTCTCCCGATTGGAGGAAGAAGGCCACCTGCTGCGCGTCCACGGCGGTGCCAAACTCCCGGAGGAACGCGCGGATCGCCAACCGGGCCTCGCCGGCACGCCGTTCGAGCAATCGATCACCCAGCACCTTCCCGCCAAGCAGGCCATCGGCAAGGCCGCCGCCGCGCTCTGCCAGCCGGGCGAGGCGATCATGCTCGACGGCGGCACCACCACCTTGCAGATGTGCGCGCATCTGGATGGGTTGGACTGTCAGGTGCTAACCAACTCCCTCCACATCGTGCAGGCCTTGCTGCCGCAGCCGGGCACGCGGGTGCTGCTGCCTTCGGGCACGGTTTTCCGCGAACAGAACATCGTCCTGGCCCCGGCGGGCGAGGATTCAATGCCCCGCTTCCACGCGCCCAAGCTGTTCATGGGCGCGGCGGCAGTCGGCCCGCAGGGCGTGATGCAGCAGGACGTGATCCTCGTCGCCGCGGAGCGCCGCTTCATGGACCGGGCAGAGGAAGTGATCCTGCTGGTGGACAGTTCCAAGTTCCGCTCCTCCTCCGGCGCGATCGTCTGCGGGCTGGATGAGGTGGACGTGGTGGTCACCGATTCCGGCATCCCGCAGGACATGGCAGACCGACTGCGTGAGGCCGGCGTGCGGGTGGTAGTAGCCTAAGCCCGATCGTCCCCACGCACGGGCTTCGCACGCGCGGGGACGATCAGTTCACCTTGATTGCCTTCGTCGGCCTGCCCGATTTCCTCTTGAAGCTGGATGGTCTGCATCGCGCGGGCCCGTGCGGGATCGAACACGTCGAACGCTCCCTCGAAGCCCGTGCCGAATGGCCGCTTCTGCCGCTTGCGCGCCTCCCGGCCCTTCAACCACGCGATCAAGTACGGCATGCCCACCAGCAGGACCAGCACCGTAACAAGGGTTACCAAGGCTTCGATGGTCCGGCTCCCGTAATCGCATTACGCCTGTCCGGCATCGCATGAAGACTGCCACTTTGTCCATTCGGTAAAGCCGCTTGAGCTGTGCCCGGCCTGTCTCGCCGATGGTTCGGCCACCGATCGTTGGGCATTTTCTCCGTCTATAACCGGCGCCCCGCACGCTTCGCGGGGCGAATCAAGATACCTGCCCGACCCTCGGGATGTTAGCGATAACCTCAAAACTCCGCAGTTTCCGGGCATCTCCGGCAAACCCGCGCAGAGCCTCGACTTAAGGGCCAAACCGGAGCCCGCGTTGACTTTCATGTCCGACAAATATATTTATCGGATAAATAAGACATCTGCTTATTGGGAGGGATACGTGGACCTGAAACTTCGCACCGCATTCCGTGCGTCCAGCGCGCTCGCCATCGCACTTGGCGTGCAGGCACTGGCGCAGCCGGCATTCGCACAATCGACCGACGCCACCAGCGCAGCGCCCGACCAGAGCGTGAGCAATGACGATATCGTCGTGACCGGCCTGCGCGCCTCGCTGCGCGACGCGATCAACGCCAAGCGCGCGCAAACCGTCGTCACCGAACAGATCAGCGCCAAGGACATCGGCGTCCTGCCCGATGTCACCATCGCGGATTCGCTGGCCCGCCTGCCCGGCGTCACCGCCACGCGCGATCGCGGCAATGCCAGCCAGGCAGCCGTGCGCGGCCTTGGCCCGCGCCTTGTGCTGGGCCTGATCAACGGCCGCGAAGTCGCTTCGTCCGAGCCGGACCGCAACGTCCGCTGGGAAATCTATCCGTCCGAAATCGTCTCGGGCGTGACCGTCTACAAGTCGCAGCAGGCGGACCTGATCGCCGGCGGCGTCGCCGCCAGCATCGACATCCGCACCGTGCGCCCGCTCGACTACTCCGGCCCGGCCCTCACCGTGCGCGCCGGCGCGCTCTACAATGACGGCGGCAAGGACATTCCCGGCTATTCCGGCTGGGGTTCGCGCGGCAGTGCGCAGTACGTCGGCCACCTGACCGACACGCTCGCCGTCGTCGTCGGCGGCACGTTCCAGCGCCAGAAGAACGGTTTCAACTCGTTCCAGGGCTGGGGCTACAACACCGTCGACACCGGCACCCCGCCAACTCTCGACGGCCAGCCGATCAACGCCCCCTGGGGCGCGCAGACCGAGATCAAGGGCCTGAAGGAAACCCGCTGGTCCACCACCGGCGCGATCCAGTGGAAGCCCACCAGCGAGTGGGACATCAACCTCGACGCGCTCTACTCCAAGGTGAAGATCGACGAGCATCAGGCGCAGCAGTGGTACGGCCGCTCGAACGGCTGGGGCGACTGGGGCGGCACCATCGGCGGACCGGGCGACATCTACCAGGACGGCAGCTACACCCTGTCCGGCAACACGATCACCGGCGCGACGCTGAACAACTTCTCGTCGGTCACCAACGCGATCGCCCAGTATACCGAGGACAAGGACCTCTTCGTCACCGGCCTCAATGCCAAGTACGACAATGGCGACTGGACCGCGAAGTTCGACGCTTCGTACTCGCGCGCGCGCCGCGACAACTCGTGGGGGGCGATCTATACCGAGTCCTATCCGGACACGACGACCTTCTCCACCGGGCGCAACACCGTGCCGACCGTTTCGGTCAGCGGCAATCCGGCCGACGTCAACAACCAGACCGTGCCCAGCTACTATGCCGGCCAGTATGACGGCCCGCAGCGCCTGCGGGACGATCTGGGTGCCGCGCAGTTCGACGTCTATCGCCACCTCGACCAGGGCTTCTTCACCGGCTTCGGCGCGGGCTTGCGTTATTCGAACCGCGTGAAGAGCTACAATGCCTCTACCGCCGCGGTTTCGACGCAGAGCGGCGGCGACGTGACCATCGACCCCAGCTACCTCACTCAGTTCTCCGTCGGCACCTTCAACGTGCCCGACCTGCTCTGGGGCAACTACAAGCAGCTGGCCGGCACCTATCTCTCGCTCGCCGATCCGGTCTGGGATCCCAGCCAGTACTGGCGCGTGAAGGAAGACAATTTCGAAGGCTACGTGATGGCGGACTTCGCCGGCACGTTCTTCACCGGCAACGTGGGCGTGCGCTTCGTGGACGTGTCCACCCATTCGAACGCCTATTCGCAGATCACCTCGTGGGATGACGCGCTTCAGGCCAACGTCACCTCCACGTCGCCGATCCGCGAGAACAGCAAGTATCTGCGCGCGTTGCCCAGCCTGAACCTCAACTTCAACCTGACCCAGACGCTGAAGCTGCGCGCCGGCCTGGCCCGCGTGATGTCGCGTCCGCCGCTGGACGAGCTGCGCGCCAACCTTGCGCTCAGCTATTACCCGCCGCAGAACACGGCATCGGGCGGCAACCCGCACCTCAAGCCGTTCATGGCGAACCAGGCAGACCTTTCGCTTGAGTGGTACTTCCACAAGGACTCGCTCATCGCGCTGGCTGGCTACTACAAGGATGTGTCGAGCAACATCGGCTACACCCAGACGCAGCAGATCATCGATGGCGCGAGCTATTCGGTCACCGCGCCGGCCAACGGCAAGGGCGGCCACATCGCCGGCCTGGAAGCCACGTTGCAGACGCCGTTCTACTTCGTCGGCCTCGAAAACTTCGGCATCTACGCCAATGCCAGCGTCGTCGATTCGAACATCAAGGAACTGGCCCCCGCCAGCAATCCGTTCCCCGGCGTAGGCCTGACCAAGTTCACCAGCGAGGTCGACCTCTGGTATTCCGCCCACGGCCTCGACGCCCGCGTGGCGCTGAAGCACCACAGCCCCTACACCGTGATCTACGGCTGGGATTCCTCGCAGCTTACCCGTCTTGAATCCGAGACGACGCTGGGTGCGAGCGTGTCCTACGCGATCAACAGCAATATCTCGGTGCGCCTGCAGGCCAACAACCTGACCAACCAGGCCGCCCGCTTCTACTGGAACAACGATCCCGACCAGATCGCCCGTTATGAGAAGTACGGCCGCAGCTACCTGGCGGACGTCACCTTCAAGTACTGATCTTCCAGATCGGGCAAGTACCGATCTTCCAGATCGGGCAAGCACTGATCCACCAGATCGGGCCCCGCCTCCATCGGGGCCCCATAACCGGCCTGCCCATACAGGCCGTAACCTTGAAAAGGGGCGCCATCTCCTCCCGGCGCCCCTTTTTTCGTGCCTGGCGCCTCCACGCCCACAAGGTGACACCGCGGTTGACACGGTTGACACGGTCCTGCCGCACGAAACCGGCCGCGTGCGAAAGTGTAACCTTATGCCGCAAAATCATCACCCTGCGGCACCTGCGCCGCCTCAATTCGCGCGGCACCGCATTCAGGGGCAAAGGCAAGGATATCCGCGCGGTTCATGCCCGCAGGCTACCGCCGCAAGCCCCTTGTAGGAAAACGGCTTTCGCCCTTCCCGCCACAAAATCGCCGTGAAATCGCCCGCTCCATGACGAACCTGTCACATTTGTGAACGTCGACTTACGACGCATTAATTTTGCGTACAGTCTTGAGGGGCCATAGCAAATTCGACCCAAGTTGTTGCTCAACAAACATATCACCCCCCGAAATGCCCGAGCAACATGGCAGACATGATTGAAACAAAGTCCAGTAAGTCGAAACAATATCGATTTACCGAACGATGAAGCCTGTCTGGGTTGATTTATATTTATAACATACGAACGCATATGAGGACTATTATGAAGTACATCGTTCTTTCGGCTGCTGCCGCACTCGCTGCTTCGGTTTCGGTTCCTGCCATGGCGCAGGACGGCGAACCCTTCACGGGCCCGCGCGCCGGAATCACCATGGGTTTCGACAAGATCCAAGGCGATGAAGGCTTCTCCTACGGCGTGAACGCCGGCTACGACATCGGCGTGGCCCCCCGCATCACCTTCGGTCCCGAAGTGACCCTCGGCGACTCCACCACCCACAGCGCCACCACCGACGTCAGCCGCGACATCACCGCTTCGCTGCGCGCCGGCTACGTCGTCACTCCGCAGGTCCTGGCCTTCGCCAAGGTGGGCTACACCAACACCCGCTTCGAACCGACCGGCGCCAGCAACTACTCGCTGGAAGGCGTGCGCTACGGCGGCGGCCTGGAATATGCGGTGAGCCCGAAGACCTACATCTCGGCCGAATACCAGCGCACCGAATATGAATCGAACTTCGGCGGCCGCGATGCCGGCGTGGTCGGCATCGGCTACCGCTTCTAAGGCTTCCCACCAGCCTAGAACAGAAGAAGGGCCGTCCTTTACGGGGCGGCCCTTTTTTGTGCGCGTTCAGAACCCAGCACAATACCGAACCCGTATTGATCGTCGTGGACATCGTAAAAGCCGCACCATAGGACTGCCCCTGCATCTCTTCGATGCAACGGGGGAATATTCATGAGTCTGATGCTTTTTCTGGCGGCCGCCGCGGCCGCTCCGGCTGCCGTCACGCCCGCAGCGCCGACGACACTTCAGGAAAAGTTCGATGCCGCCAGCGCTCTGCAAAGCGGCGGCCAATGCCAGGACGCCCTCCCAATGTTCGAGGCGCTGGAAAAAGACCCCCACCTCAAGCCGGGCTCGTTTGCCGCCTCCGCAGTCGCGGTGCGGAAGGGCATCTGCCTGATCCGCCAAGTCCGTCGGGATGAGGGAGAGCGCGCGATCGCGCTGGGCCTGCCCGCCATGATCGCCGCAGGGCCCGATTTCGCGGCGGACGTATCGGAAGCGCGGATGGCGCTAGGCGACGTGCGCATGGCCGTATCCGACCGTACGGGCGCCGCCGCCTATTACCGGCAGGCGCTGGAAAGCCGCACCGGCACCAACCGGCTCGACGCGTTGGTCCGCCTTTCCCGTGCGACCGCGTTCGACGGAACCGAGGAAGCGCTGGCCCCGGCGCGTGAAGCGCTGGCGATCCTGGCCAACTCACCGGAGATGAACAAGAAGAATGCCATCGCCTATCGCACGCTTTATGCCCGCACCCTGCTCAATCAAGGTAAGGCCGATGAAGCGTACAAGGAACTGAAGCAGGCACTGGCACTCAGCGGCGGGTTAAGCCAGCGCACCACGCTCGACGAAGCTTCGCTGCGCGGAGATCTGGCGATGGCGGCCATGCTGATTGGCCGCAAGGACGATGCGCGGCTCTACCTCGCCTATACCGGCGCCGGCCGCATCGGCAATACGTCCTTCACGCGTGCGGAATCGATGGACCCACCGCTCTGCGGCGATGAAACCGGGCTGCGGCCGGATGACGTGGCCGTGGTGGAATTCGGCATCGATGACGATGGTTTCGTCGCTTACGCGCAGACTGTCTATTCACGGGGTGGCCCGCAAGTGGCCGCCGCATTCGAACAGGCCGTGCGCGACTGGTACTGGCGTGCGGAAGAGGCGGCCGCCGTCCCAGCCTTCTACCGCCTGGCCACGCGCGTCGAACTGCGATGCAGCAACCGACTGGGCAAAGCGCCCGGCTTGTGGGGTCCAATCGACTCGCGGTTTTCCCAGTGGGCCGCTTCGGTCCTGCCAGCGGAAACGATGGCCGCCAATCGCGGAGCGGTAATGTCCGAACTACACCGACTGGCAGAGGATGAGAGCGAATCCACTAGCACATCCGTACGCATCGCGGCGCTCGGCATGATCGTTTCCCTCGATCGCCGTTCCCCCGTCACGCTGGCCGACAAGGCCGTACAGCTTGCGTCCAAGGCGCAAGTTCCGAACGAAACGGTGAACTGGCTGCGCATCCAGCAGGTGATGCTGCGCGATACGGACAACCGAATGAAGGCGCAAAACCGCAGCCGCTCGCTGGCAGCGCTGGCGGCAGAGCCCACGATTGCCGCCGATGCGCTGGCGACCGACTCCTTGCGGCTCGAAATTGCAGAAACGCGGCAAACGCGTCGCAATCCGCAGGCCGATGTATGGGCAAGGCAAGTGGCTGAGGATGGGCGGCTGCCGGAACATCATCCCCTGCGTCAATTGGGCTGGCTGACTCTGGCCAATCGCGCCGCGGACGCCGGTCATCTGGTAGAGGCGCAGAGCTTCTACGCGAAGACCGGCCTAACCGACGAACAGTGCGCCCTGCTCAGTTTGCCTCCGGCACTTCGCCGAAACGGCACCGGGTTCTATCCCACCTCCGCGGCAGCGATGGGCTTCGAAGGTTGGGTCCACCTGGAATATGATATCAACGCCGATGGATCGACGGCCAACGTACGCCCGGTGGTTGCCTATCCGCCGCTGATCTTCGGCGAAGCGGCGACCGGGATCGGCAAGGATACGCGATACGACATGAGTTATCGACCGGGCGGCGCGGCGGCATGCAGCGCCAACACGAACAACGTCGTTTTCTCCATGCACTGACACGGGAGATTGGCGCCATCGGCATGGGTCAGCGCCCATGCCGATGGAATAAACTTAGGATCAGGACCCTATCGCGCTGCCTTGGTGTAGGTCTTCGCAAGGAAGTCCATCGCCGGCAGCACTTCGTGGCGCTTCAGGTCGAACCACGCGGCGTTTTCCCAGTTCGAACCGGTGCCCCAGCGCGTCTTGCACTGGGTGGAGACCCAGTCGGGTGCCCAGTAGACGACGCCGTTGCCGCCCGCATCCACCACCGTCTGCGTCAGGTCCTGAAGGTACTTGAGCTGGCCCTGCGGGGTGGCCGGGTAGCCGGGAATCAGCGAATCCGTGCCCAGCAGGTTGGGGGATGCATCGGCGCTCTCTTCGGTGAAGGGATAGGCCGTCTCCACCACCATGACATCGGCGCCGTAGCGCTGGTGCGCGGCCGAGATCACTTTGGCCAGGCCGGAGAGGTTGTAGGTGGACCACTTCGAATAATAGCTGATGCCGATGATGTCGTAATCCAGCACGCCCGCCGCCGTGGCATCGTCGAACCAGGGCAGCACGTTTTCGGGCTGGGCGATATGGAGCATGACCTTGATCGGCTTGCCCGCCGCCTTCGATGCCTCTCGCACCGCCGCGACGCCGGCATTGAGCAGGCTGGCGTTGCGCTTCCAGTCGATCGCCTTGCCTTTGACGCCGCCCATGACTTCGGGGTTCGTCTCGTTGCCCACCTGAACCAGTTCGGGCAGTTCGCCGGCCGCGTTCAGCTTGGCCAGCACATCGCGCGTGTAGTCATGCACGGCGGCGACCTGCTGCTGGGTGGTCATCCCGGCCCAGGCCTTGGGGACGATCTGCTTGTCGCCATCGGCCCAGTCGTCCGAATAGTGGAAGTCCAGCAGCACTTCCAGGCCGGCCGCATGGGCGCGGCGGATGGTCTTCAGCACATCGTCGTAGTTCGAATAGTGCGTCCAGTCCGGGTTGTTCCAGATGCGCACGCGCATGATGTTGCCGCCCTTTTGCTTCAGCAGCACGAAGGGATCTACCGGCTTGCCCTTCTGGCGGAAGACCGCGCCGCAGTCCTCCATCTCGTTGGCGAAGGACAAGTCGGCGCCGAGGTAGAGCTTGTCCGCTGCATGAGCCTGCGCGGCGGACAACAGAGTGGCGGCCGCCAGAGCGGCACGAAGGGCTTTCATGAAATGCGTGTCCTTCAGGAATGGAAGCTGAGATCGACGGCGGCGCTGGCAAGCCCCGCGCCGGAAACGGTGACGCGCACCGCTCCGCTTTGACCGGTCCCCTGCACGATCGCCTGCGCCAGTCCGTTGAAGGCCTTGCGCGTGCTGCCCTTGTCGGGCTCGGTCGAAGTGGGATTGCCGTTGCCAAGGCCGATGATCTGCGCGGGACCGGAAACGGTGAAGCTCAACGCATCGTCCGCCGTCGGCACCACATTGCCCGCCTTGTCCAGCACTTCGACCCGCAGCATCGCGGCATCGGCAATGGCGGCGGTGTAGCGCTTGCGGTCGGCGGTGAGGCGCAGCTTGGCCGGCGCGCCGGCGGTCACCCGCGCGTCCTGCGCCGCCAGCTTGCCGCCGTTGTAGCCGCGCGCCTCCAGCTTGCCGGGGGCGTAAGGCACCTGCCATTCGAGGTGACCGTTGCGCGGCATCGGCTTGCGGCCGAGGCTCTTGCCATTGAGGAGCAGTTCGATCTCCTCACAGTTGCCGTGCGCCCAGACCGGAATCGGCTGCCCCTCGCGCCCCGCCCAGTTCCAGTGCGGCAGCAGGTGGACCAGCGGCTGGTCCGGCCGCCACCACGCGCGGTAGTAATAGTAGTTGTCCTTGGCGAACCCGCAGATATCCATCGCGCCGAAGTAGCTGGAAACGCTGGGGAACGCCGGATAGGGCGTGGGCTCACCGCGATAGTCGAACCCGGTCCAGATGAAGCCGCCGGCGATGTAGGGCGCATTGGCGACGATGGTCCACCACTCCTCGGCAGTGGAGGCCCACCAGGGGTGTTCGGTGTCGTAAGCTTTCACCACATGGCGCGCCGCATCGTTCTCGTAGGCGCCGCGGGTGGAGACGGTGCTGCCGGTCTCGGTGCCGATCACCGGCTTGTTCGGGTGGCGTTCGTGCCAGGCCGGGATCTTGTCGGTGCGGTAATTGAAGCCAACGACGTCCACCGCTTCGGCCGCGCCGCCATCCCAGCCCTGATCCATCGCCTGCGTGGTGAGGCGCGTCGGATCGAGCGCCTTGCAGCGCGCCACCAGTTCGGCCGAAATGCGGCGGCCGCGCTCGCTGCCCTGATGGCCTTCCTCGTTACCCACCGACCACAGGATCACCGAGGGGTGATTGCGCGAGGAGAGGATCATCCGCTCCAGCTCGTCCATCGCTTCCGGGTTGGTGGTATTGAGCCGCGTTTCCGCGATCATCATCATGCCCTTGCGATCGCAGATGTCGAGCAGGGCCTGCGCGGGCGGATTGTGCGCGCTGCGCCAGGAATTGACGCCCATCTCGATCGAGCGATCGACGCGCCACGCATGCAGCGCATCGGGGATCGCACTGCCGACGCCGGCATGATCCTGATGGTTGCATACTCCCATCAGCTTCACGTTCTGGCCGTTGATGGTGAAGCCCTTCACCGCGTCGAAGGTCACGGTGCGGACACCGAACGGCGTCTCGTAACGGTCCACCGGCGTACCGTCGCGCAGGACTTCGGTGACCAGCGTGTAGAGCACCGGGCTGGCGGGGGACCACAGCTGCGGCGTGCGGATGTGCACCCCCTGCTCGATCTCGGTGCTGCCCAGCGGTGCCAGTTCCACCTGCCAATCCGCCGCACGCGCCGCCTGCCGGCCTTCCGCATCACGGATCGACTGGCGCAGGGTAACGGTCACCTTGCCCTCCGACGCATTGGCAAGCGTCGTCGCGAGCGAGACTTTCGCGCCCTCGGCATCGATCTCGCTGCGTACGCACGTGCCCCACTGCGGCACGTGGGCGGCATCTGCGCTGACGAGGCGCACGTTGCGATAGATGCCTGCGCCTTCGTAGAACCACCCCTCACCCAGAGAGGCATCGACGCGCAGCGCAAGCTGGTTCGCCCCGCCATCGTAGTCGAGGAAATCGGCGATATTGACGCGGAACGGCGCATAGCCGCTCTCGCTGCCGCCCGCCTCGAAGCCGTTGACGAAGACCTTGCAGGCGCGGAACACGCCATCGAATTCCAGCCAGACCGCGCGGCCCTTATCGGCAGCCCCTACTGGCAGGCGCAGGCGATACCAGCCCACGCTGTTCTGCGGGAAAGCGCGGCCGATCGCCTTGAAACCATGCGCGGCGACGGCATCGGCCTTGTCCTCCGGCGCGGGCGTCGCGGGATCGGCATAGGGCAGGTCCACCGCCCAGTCGTGCGGCACCGAGACGTGCGCCCAGGCGCTTTCATCGAAATCGGCGACGGCGGCCGGCGAAGTCACTAGCCCCGGCTTGGCATAAGTGCGCTGGTTGATGCCCCAGTCGAAGTCCTTCGCCATGTCCGCCGCGTGGCCCATGTGGAAACGCCAACCCCGATCGAGCAGCCATTCGCGGCGCGGGCTTGCCGCAGGCGCAGCCACTTCGTCTCGCGCCAACGCGGTCTGGGGCAGCGTTGCTGCGGCCAGTCCGACCGCGCCGAGCGCAATGGCGCTGCGACGATCCGCAGTAATATCGGCGCCAATGATTTCGGTGACAGCGGAAGTCATTCGGGGGAAGGCGGTCATTGCTTTCGGCGGCTCTCACATCGGTTTCAACCAGAAACGGGGGTTTCCGGCACGAACGGGAGCCTAGCCGATCACGGATGATCGGCCCTGACGCAGATCAGGCTCCCCACTCTTGTTCGATTTGTATGATATATATGCTCAATGCGGTCAATGATCGACGGGCCCTGCCGCCCTCACCCTTCGCTTTCGTTGTGCTTTATCGCATCGAGGGCATCGACGATGATGCGTTCCATCCGTGCGTGCGCCTGCTGCGGATCGCGGGCAAGGATGGCCGCCATCACGCTCTCGTGCGCATCCAGATCGGCACTGCGCCCGACGATGCGGTTGGTATAGCGGATAGAGGTCTTGAGCGCGGTCGACACCACATCGCGAAACTGGCCGAAGAACGGATTGCCCGAAGCCTTCAGGATGGCGACGTGGAAGGCGACGTCCGCCTCCAGCACATCGTCGCGCCCGGCATCGGCGGCCTGCATGCGCGCAAAGCCCGCCTCGATCAAGGCGCGCCCCTCATCCGTCGCCTCCTGCGCGGCCAGCGCGGCGGCGGCGGGTTCGATGGCGACGCGCAACTGCCCGAATTGCTTGAGCAGATCGATCGAGAAGCTGCTTTCCAGCATCCAGCGCAGCACGTCCTTGTCGAACAGGTTCCACTGGCTGACCGGCTGGATCATCGTCCCCTGCCGGGGCCGCGCGGTGACGAGGCCCTTGGCAGTCAGCATCTTCACCGCCTCCCGCGTGACGGAGCGGCTGACGCCGTGCGCCTGCGAAAGCTCAGCCTCGGTGGGGAACGAACGGTCCGCCCATGTGCCGCCGACGATCTGCGACCCCAATCGGTCCAGCAGCCCATACGTCAGATTGCGTCCAAGAGCGTCGCGGTTTTCCTGCGGATCGTTGGGCATGCTGAGTCCGGCACCTCTCTATTCTATCGCTTTAATCATATAAATAGGCAGGCGGCACCGTTGGCAAGGACAAACGGATTTGCATCGGCGTTACATCAGGTTGGCCGAACCGGCTGCTGGCACAAAAGCGGGATTTCCGCCTGCACGGGAATGACGGCAGGCAAGGAATTGGGCCGATGTCCGGCCAAGAACATGTACTTGCCGAAAAACCGAAATAGACTGCGCACGACATCCCGCTGAAGGACAATGCGCATGATCGATCACATGGGTATCGCGGCATCCGATTTCTCCGCGTCGAAAGCGTTTTACGACGCGGCTCTGGCCGCCTTGCGGATCGGTCCGGTGATGGAAGTCACGCCCGAACAGACCGGCGGATATCACGGCATCGGCTATGGAGCGGACGGAAAGCCGTTCTTCTGGCTGGGCAACGGCGGCCCGCGCGGCGCCGGCATGCACATTGCCTTTGCCGCCAGATCGCGTGCGGAAGTCGATGCCTTTTACGCAGCGGCAATGGCCGCCGGTGGGCAGGATAACGGTGCGCCCGGCCTGCGCCCGCATTACCACCCGAACTATTACGGCGCGTTCGTCCTCGATCCGGACGGGATCAACGTCGAAGCGGTTTGCCATTCGCCGGAATAGGGCGGGACCGCTCCGCACAGCCTCCTACACGGGCCCTGCGGATTGCACCGGCCAATCCTGCGGGTTTGCACCGATCCTCCCGATCGCCGCGCGCCTCTATGCTGAAGGAAACTGCAGCAGGAGGCCCGACATGGCCGACGATCATGCCGGTAACGACATCCCGACCAAGCCGATCCCCGTCGATCGCGACAACTTCGTGCGGGCGGAGACGGACACCTATTTCGCCAGCTTCGTGCGCGACGGCGGCCTGGGCCAATTCGTTCATCACCGCGAACTGGCGGATATCGACAACCAGATCGTGGTCCGCATGAACCGCGACACGCTTTATTCGCAGGCCGTGTTCGACCTTGATGCCGGTGCCGTTACCGTGACCCTGCCGGACAGCGGCGGACGGTTCCTTTCCGCGCTTGTGATCGACGAGGACCACTATGTCCTCGAAACCTTCTACGACAGTCAGCCGCACCGCTTTTCGCGCGAACGGGGCGGCACGCGGTACATCACGGTTCTGGTGCGAACCTTCGTGGATCCCGGTGATCCCGCCGATCTTGCCAAAGTCCACGCGCTTCAGGACGCGATCGCCGTCGACCAGCCCGGCGGCCCGGGCCGGTTCGAGGTGCCGAACTGGGATCCATCGTCGCTGAAGCAGACGCGCGGCGAAATCGCCGGGATGCCGGGCTTCGATCCGTCGACCGCCTGCGGTTGGCGCGGAGAGATCGATCCCACATCCCACCTTATCTGCACGGCAGTAGGCTGGGGCGGAAATCCGGCGCGGGATGCCACGTATGTTGCGGGGGAGCCAAAGCAGAACGACGGCAAGACCGTCTATCGCCTGACAGTCAGGGATGTGCCCGTGGACGGCTTCTGGTCCGTCACCGTCTATAACAAGGACGGCTTTTTCGAACGCAATGCCCGCAATGCCTATTCGCTCAACACCGTCACCGCGCGGGCCGATGCGGATGGTGCCGTGACGATCCAGTTCGGCGGCTGCGGAGAGGATGTGGCGAACTGCCTGCCGATCGTGCCGGGCTGGAACTACACCGTGCGCCTGTACCGACCGCGCGAGGAAATATTGGACGGCCGCTGGACTTTTCCGGAAGCGCAGCCGGCCTGACCACGCTGCAATAAAAGGGCCCGGCACGAAACCCCGCATGCCGGGCCCTTCCCTGTCGGGCCTCCACCCACCGCGCCCGACCAAGCCCCCTCAGGCCGGCGCGGCGGGCGGATCCGCGATCAGGCCATCAGCACTTTGTCCAGCGCCAGGCGGAACTTCTGCATATCTTCCGCCGAACCCACGGTGACGCGGGACATCGTGGGATAGGCGCTCCACGAACGACCGATCTGCACGCCTTGCGCCAGCAGCGCCTCCATCATCGCCTTGGGCGCCTTGCCGTTCCAGTCGACCATGAACATGTTGGCATGGCTGCCCGGCAGCACCTTCAGGCCGCGCTTCTCGATATGGGCGATGGTCGCTTCGCGGGCGGCGATCATCTGGTTGCGGCGGGCCTTGATCTCTTCGGCCAGCGTGAGCGAGGCAGTGCCGCAGGCCACCGCCGTCATCGGCAGCATCGATGTGACCTGCCCGCCGTCATAGCGCATCATCTTCTCGTGCAGCGCCTTCGAACCCAGCGTCAGACCAAGGCGCATTCCCGCCATGCCGAACAGCTTGGAGAAAGTGCGCATCACCAGCACGTCATCGCGAGAGGCGGCAAGCTTGGCCGCATTCTCGGTGCCGGCGAAGTGGATATACGCCTCATCCACCAGCAGGATCGCGTCCTTGGGCTTGTTCTCGGCCAGCCAAGTGATGTCGGCGATCGGGGTCAGCGTGCCGGTGGGGTTGTTGGGCGAGCAGATGTAGTAGAGCCCGGCGTTCGGATCGGCCGCCAGCATCGCCTTCACGTCATGGCGATAGTCGGAAGTGAGCGGCACTTTCGTGACCTTGGCGCCGATCCACGCGCCGGTGCGCCAGATCGCTTCGTAAGTCGGGTCCGCCGTCACGATCCCGCGCGAGGGCGAGGCGAAAGTGATCGCGGTGCGGCTGAGCGGGTCGCTCGATCCCGGCCAGGCGACGACGTGGTCCGCCGGGATGCCTTCCACCTGCGCGACGGCGGCGAACAGCTTGGCATGATCGTCGTTGGGCTCATAGCGGTTGCCCTGCGTGACGATCGCCATCGCGGCCTGCGCGCCGGCGGGCAGCGGCCCGGTCCAGCACTCGTTGGCGCCGATCCGCACGGCGCCGGCCACCGCCTTGGCGGCCTGTTGCGCGCCCGCCGGCATGGCCTGCGCTACCGCCATGCCGCCGCCCAAGAGCGCGGCGATCTTGCCCAGATTGCGGCGCGAATAGCCGCGCGCGAGCAGGTCCTGCGTCACTTCTTCGCCGCCGATACGCTCGGCCAGCATGTCTTGCTCAAGCTGCATTTCGAACTCCTTCTCAAATCGGGTGGTCGGCAGTTTTTGTCGGATTTTGAGAGCCCTAGATTTTCAGAGCATTGTGGAACATCACCATGGAGATCACGATCAGGTAGACGCCGAAGACACGCTTCAGCATGCGCGGCTCCAGCCAGTGCGCGGCCGCCACGCCCAGCGGCGCGGTGAGGATCGACATGGAGGCGATGGCGAGCGTCGCGGGCATGTTCACGAAGCCCAGCGATCCCCAGGGCAGGCCCTTCTCGTGCAGGCCGATGATCGCGAAACCGATGGCGCTGGGGATGGCGATCAGCGTGCCGACCCCCGATGCCGTGCCCACCGCGCGGTGGATCGAGCGGCCGCACAGCGTCATCACCATGATCGCGATGGTGCCGCCGCCGATGCCCAGCAGCGAGGAGAACGTGCCGAGCCCGCCGGCAATGCCCACGCGCAGCATGCCGGACGGCATCTGGTCGGTGATCACCTTGTCCCCCACGCGCGGCAGCAGGAAGTTGAGACTCATCAGCAACACGCCGGAGGCGAAGACCATCGTCAGCACTTTGCCGTCCACATGGCTGGCCAGCACCACGCCCACGCCGTCGCCCAGGATCACCCAGGGCGCCCAGGACTTCAGGATCTCGAAATCGACCGATCCGCGCTTGGCGTGGCTCATGACCGAACGGATCGAGGTGACGATGATGGTCGCCGCCGAAGTGCCGATGGCGACATGCGCATATTGCGCGTGATCGCCGCCCAGCAGCGGCAGCATCAGCAGCAGTGCGGGCACGACGATGAAACCGCCGCCGATCCCGAACACGCCGCCCGCGAAACCGGCGACAAGGCCGGCCACCAGCAGCCCGACTGCGGGGATCAGCCAGCCCATTTCAGATAGCATCACAATCGCAACTCCCTGAAAAATCAAATAATGGGCACCGCTCCCGGGCTAACCCGGGAACAGTGCCTATACAATCGATAGCAATCAGAACTTCACCGTGACGCGGCCGTAGTAGTATCCACCATTGATACCGTAAGGCGAAATGGTGGGATATACGTTAGACGCATAAGAACTTGATCCGGACGCCAACTGTGCGGCACGGATATATTCGTATGAACGCTTGGTGGGATACTGGTTGAACAGGTTGTTCGCACCGATCGCCAGCTTGATGTTCTCGGTAGCCTTCAACCCCAGTTCCAGGTCCGTGATGAAGGCGGACTTGACCGGTACCTTCAGGTCCTGCCCGGCGATCGGGCTGCCGCCCGGCGCGGTTTCAAGGGCGTAGACCTTCGAATAGAAGCTTTCGCGCAAGTTCACACTGAACCGGTCGGATTCCCAATAGGCCGCCAGCGTGGCGCGGACCTTGGGCGTGCTGTGTTCCAGCGTGACGACGTTGTACTTGCTGATCAGCGCCGACTTCGATGGATCGACCGTGCTGGTGTAGAGCGCGCTCGGCAAGTCGGCGATCTTCTTCACCTTGTTGTCGTTATAGTTGGCCGAAAGCGTCCAGTTGATCTCACCAATGCCGGTGGGCATGTCGTAACTGGCCATGAAATCCACGCCGCGCGTGCGCATGTCCGCGCCATTCACGAAGGTCTGCACGGCCACGGTGCCGCTGGTATTGCGGGCGCCGTTTACGTCGGTCAGCACATAGCTCGGTATTTCTCCGCCCAGCGCAGTGGCAACGGCGTCGAAGACCGCCTGTTGATTGTAGAGGTTGTAATTATCGGTAGTATAGGGAACGCAGCTGGCCGCACTGGAACCGGCATAGCCCTGCGGACAATACTGGCCATAGAAGCCATAGAACGAGCTGGAGATCATGATGCGATCGCGGATCTCGATCCAGTAGGCATCGAGCGTGACGCTGACCCGCGGGCTGGGCGTGAAGACGATGCCGGCGCTGAAGTTGGTCGATTTCTCAGGCTTCAACCCGCCGAACCCGAGCGAGGCCGCCGCCGGAGAGTTGGCCGGAAGCACACCAGAAACCGAACTGGGGCCGACGTTGATGCCCGAATAGAACCCTTCCGCCAGCGTCGGCGCGCGGAAGCCGGTGGAAACGGTGCCGCGCACCGCGAACATATCCGAAATGTCGTAGCGCGACGTCAGCTTGAACACGGTGGTATCGCCGAAATCGCTGTAGTGTTCGTGACGCACGGCACCGTCGACCAGCCATTCCGACACCGGCTTCAGCGAAATATCGAGGTATTGGGAAAAGTTGGTGCGGTGATAATTGCCCGCGTCGTTCGGGCTGTAGCCGAAGAACGACTGCGCGCCGCTGCCGTAGTAGGAAGCGGGATCGCCCGCGACGATGCCGTAAGTCTCGCGCCGCCATTCCAGACCGCCGGCGACGTTCATCGGTTCGGCAAGGCCGATGTCGACCGGGTAGGTCAGGTCCAGCGTGTTGCTCCACTGCGATGCCTTGAAATCGCCGTTGTGGAACTCGGTGGGAGTGAAGCCGGTGGCCTTGTAGAGCGCGGCGTTGGCCGAATTTTCGACATAGACGCCCACGAAATCGTCGCCGTAAGTGGAGGCCAGATCGAAATCGAGATCGCCGAACCTGCCCTTCACCCCGCCGCTGATCGAATAGTCCGTCTCGCGAATGGCTTCCAGCGGCGCGAAGCCGGTGGGGAACAGCGGCACGCCCGCCGCCGAAACGACGATGCCCGGCGTGCGATAATTCTCGTAAGCGCGGGCATATTTGTGGCCGTAGCTGCCGAAGCTGTAGACGTCGAAATCGCCCGAACTCCAACCCGCGTTGAACATCGCCGTGGTCTGTTCGATCTGCGGATCACCGGCGATGCGGTTGACGTAGGGATAGTTCGCCGCGTTCACCACGTCCGGGAACTTGGTGAGGTTGCCCTTGGCCACCGCATTGTCGCCATAGACGCGCGGATCGATGTCACCCCGGAAGCTGAAGCCCTTCTTCTTCTTCTGTACGGTAAGGCTGAAGTACGAATTCTCGATCGGGGCGAAGCCGACATTGCCCGATACGCTGTAAGTGTCGCCACCCTGATCGTAATACTGGCCGACGGTGCCGTTCAGCACGCCGCCGTGATCGTTGTCCTTGAGGATGATGTTGATGACGCCGGCGATGGCATCGGTGCCGTACTGCGCGGCGGCACCATCCTGCAGCACTTCGATATGGCCGATCGCGTCATTCGGAATGAAGCTCATGTCCGGCGCGGCGCTGCCGCCGTAAGGACCGCCGGCGACCGAGACGTTGGCGGTGCCGTGGCGGCGCTTGCCGTTGATCAGGATCAGCGTGTGATTGGGCGAAAGGCCGCGCAGCTTCATCTGCAGGTTGTGCGCCTGAAGATCGCTGCCGAAGGCCTGGGCCTGGATGGAGGGCAGGTTTTGCGAAAGGCTCTGGATCAGGTCGGGCTGGCCGGTGCGGCTCAGCGCCTCGCTGGTCATGATCTGGATCGGCGCCGGGCTTTCGGTGGCCTTCATGCCGATCGTGCGCGTGCCGGTGACGATGATCGCGCCGCCCGAAGCATCGGCGGCGGCTTCGGCGGCCGCCGGTTCGGCCGGCTCTTCGGCCATGGCTGGCCCCGAATTCAAAAGAAGCGCTGCCGCCAGCGCGGTTACCGATACGGATACCCTGTATGTCATCTAGGCCCCCTTGCCTGGTTTTTCTCCGTGGTTGCGGCCTCTCCCTGGGTTCTCGCGATCGTCGGCTGCCGGTCCATGCAGGCGCACGCCTTCCCCGCCGGCGCCGACGCGGATCGGCGGCCGGGACACAGCCAGGGGCTGTCCGGAAAAGGCGCGTGCCAGGGCAGTCCGATCCACCCCCTGGGGACCGAAACGGCATGGCGCAGGCAACGACGCCGCGAGTTCAGCTCTATTCGGAAACGGTGCGACCCTCAGGCGGCCACTCGTCCCCATGGATCGAGATGGCAACGAGACGGCGGCCGCATCATGCCGGGAATTCCGGCGTGCAAGTGTGACGCGCAAGCTGCCGGATCGGCACGCTTATCGCATAGGGCAATACACCCCGCCCCGCAGACACATGCTATGCGACCACGCTTCCTGGACCTAAACCGGCCCTAAACCTCAATTGGAAAGTTTAAAAAGCCCAGAGCAACGAATGGGCGATACGCTCTTCACATCACAACAGGTACGCGAATGCTTTACGAACATCGACCAGCCCCCTCATAAGTCGGTCAGCGCGTTCCTATCGGACATCATCCCTGAGTAATATTATTTCTTTTCTGTTACACGACCGTATTTGAAATCGAACCGTTGTCAACGCCGCCCACGGCAATTTCGGCGTACTCAAGATTCTGTGCGTCACACGTCAATTTTGCTTCTGGCGCACGGCCACCACGTTCGCCCCGGAAAAGCGCAAGTTCCGCATTTTGGGCTGGATAGATCGTCCCATGAATGGGACACTCCGCCCCGGCGGCGGACTCGCGCGCGATTGCATCGCGCCCTCCGCCTCCGCAGTTTTGCCTGACTGGATTCGAACCGGGCGGCACCTGAATGGCGCAGGATTCGTACCGGTGGAGAGGACGATGACAATGGCCAGCGACAGGCTGAACCACAGCGATCAGGTCTTGAATACCGTGCAGCAGGGCAATGCCGCCGCGACATCTTCGCTGGCCGCGTCCTGGTGCCGTTCCGCCCTCCACCACGGGCTCGACCCGGCAGCATCGCGCAAGCAGGAACGGCTGAGCGCGGCGGGCCTTGCCGGCCTGCGCGACAGCAATGGCGAACTGATCGCCGCCGCCGTACCGGTGCTGGACCAGCTGTTCGGCAATGTCGGCCGCACCGGCTGCTGCGTGATCCTGTCCGATATCGACGGCGTCGTGCTGGAGGCGCGGTCCAGCGCAAGCGATGCCCCATTGTTCGATGCGATCGGCCTTGCCCCCGGCGGCATGTGGGGCGAATCGGCCGAAGGCACCAACGGCATCGGCACCTGTCTTGTCGAGCAGCGCCCCGTCACCATCCTGCGCGGAGAGCATTTCGCCAGCCGCAATATCGGCGTCAGCTGCATGGATGCCCCGGTGTTCGATCCCGAGGGTCGCCTTGTCGCCGCGCTGGATGTTTCCAGCGCGCGGGCCGAACATGGGGAGGCGCTGGCCGCCCTCGTGGCCGCGCTGGTGCAGGACGCCGCGCGCCAGATCGAGCGGGACTTCTTCTGCATGCGCTATGCCGACGCGCGGATCGTCTACAGCCCCGACCGGCAGACCGGCCCGCGCGGGCGCGGCGTGGCGCTGCTGGCGGTGGACCGCGACGATCTGGTGATCGGCGCCACCCGCGCCGCGCGCCTGAACCTGGGCCTTGGCAACAAGCCGTTCGAACGGCCCCGGCCGCTGGCCGACGTGATCGGCGATACCTCCAGCAGCTTCGACGACAGCGAGCGCGCGATCCTGCGTCAGGCGCTCGCCCGCTCCGGCGGCAACGTCACCCAGGCCGCGCGCGAACTGGGGATCGGCCGGGCGACGATGTACCGCCGCATGGAGCGCGTGGGCATTTCCCCCGGGCAGTAGAGTTGGAAAATCCGCTGCGAATGGCTCCTAGACCATGCGTCTCAAGGACGAGACACTAGGCGGCACGGCTTGTGCCCTCCCCCTGTCACACCTCCGCCAACGCTGACACCCTCACGATCAAGGCCGCGCATCCCGCCGGGCCATCAACGAGAGGATCCAGACCATGTCAGACGCACAAGTCACCGAAAGGCCCTCGGTGCTCGTGGCGCCTTTCGCCAAGAGCTATGACAACTTCATCGGCGGCCAATGGGTGCCCCCGGTCGCCGGTCGCTATTTCGACAACGTCAGCCCGATCACCGGCAAGCCGGTCTGCCGCGTCGCCCGCTCCGACGCGGACGATATCGAATTCGCGCTGGACGCCGCGCACGGCGCGCGTGAGGCCTGGGGCCGCACCCCGCCCGCCGAACGCTCGCTGATCCTGCTGCGCATTGCCGACCGCATGGAGCAGAACCTAGCCAAGCTGGCGCTGGCGGAAACGTGGGACAACGGCAAGCCGATCCGCGAGACGACCGCCGCCGACATTCCCCTCGCCATCGATCACTTCCGCTATTTCGCCGGCTGCATCCGGTCGCAGGAAGGCACGATCGGCGAGATCGACCATGACACCATGGCCTATCACATCCACGAACCGTTGGGCGTGGTCGGCCAGATCATCCCGTGGAACTTCCCGATCCTGATGGCGGCATGGAAGCTGGCCCCCGCGCTGGCCGCCGGCAACTGCGTGATCCTGAAGCCGGCAGAGCAGACCCCGGCCTCCATCCTCGTCCTAGCCGAACTGATCGCCGATATCCTGCCGCCCGGCGTGCTCAACATCGTTAACGGCTTCGGGGTCGAGGCGGGCAAGCCGCTCGCCAGTTCGAAGCGCATCGCCAAGATCGCGTTTACCGGCGAAACCTCCACCGGCCGCCTGATCATGCAATATGCCAGCGAGAACCTGATCCCGGTAACGCTGGAACTGGGCGGCAAGAGCCCGAATATCTTCTTTGCCGACGTCTGCGCGGAAGATGACGACTTCCTCGACAAGGCGATCGAGGGCTTCGTGATGTTTGCGCTCAATCAGGGCGAAGTCTGCACTTGTCCCAGCCGCGCGCTGATCCAGGAATCGATCTACGACAAGTTCATGGAAAAGGCGCTGAAGCGCGTCGCCGCAATCCGGCAGGGCAGCCCGCTGGAGATGGAGACGATGATCGGTGCGCAGGCATCGCAGGAGCAGCAGGACAAGATCCTGCGCTACCTCGACATCGGCCGCGACGAAGGGGCGGAAGTGCTGATCGGCGGCGGCGCGGCCAGCCTTGGCGGCGACCTTTCCGGGGGCTTCTACGTCCAGCCGACCGTGTTCAAGGGCCATAACAAGATGCGCATCTTCCAGGAAGAGATCTTCGGCCCGGTCGTCTCCACCACCACCTTCCGCGATGCCGAGGAAGCGCTGGAAATCGCCAACGACACTATGTTCGGCCTGGGTGCCGGCGTGTGGAGCCGCGATATCAACACCTGCTACCGCTTCGGCCGGGCGATCCAGGCCGGCCGCGTCTGGACCAACTGCTATCACGCCTACCCCGCTCATGCGGCCTTCGGCGGCTACAAGCAGTCCGGCATCGGGCGTGAGACGCACAAGATGATGCTCGATCACTATCAGCAGACCAAGAACCTGCTGGTCAGCTATAGCCCGAAGAAGCTGGGCTTCTTCTAAGGGTCGCACTCGTCCGGCGCGGGCGTCAGACAGGCGCTCTCTCCCGCATGGCCCGCGCCGGGCGTTTTCTTCAAGTCTTGCGCTTGCTCAGGCCCGCGCGTCCGGCAGGGGCGTTGGCGCAATCTGCAATGGCCGCGCCGAAACGCGCGAGCGAACGGTGCGGGCCAGACGGTGCGAAGGACGCTCTACCGCCCAGTAGAGGAACATGGCCCCGCCAACGCACACCACCATGATCAGGACAAGGCAGAGCAGATCCGCCCCTACCCCGTGGCCGACCAGCCGATGCACCCCGAAGTCCACCACCTGCATCAGCGGGACGTGGATCAGGTAGAGGCTGTAGGAAATCATCCCCATGAACTGCAGCCAGCGCCAGTTCAGGCCGGTTTCGGCCCAGCCGGTTTTCGCGGCAAAAAACAGCAGCACCGCCACCATCGCGGGTGTCCGTTCGAAGCCGGAGCCGGTCAACAGCGCCAGCACAAGCAGCACCAGACCCACGCGCGACAGCTGCGAATCCAGCGCTCGCCGGGCCATCACGCCGACATAGAATACCGCCCAGTGCTCGATGAAAAAGCCGTGCCAATGCGTTCCGACCAGGCCCAGCGCCGAAAGCATGGCCAGCGCCCAGATCGCCGCCTCCATCCATCGTGCCCGGACCATCAGCGCCAGCGCAAAGACCAGATAAAACTGGAATTCGTACGTGAGCGTCCAGTAGACGATATTGATTTCCGGGATGCCCAGAATTTCCTGCAGATAGAATACGTGCGCCAGCACCGCGCCGGTCGTCGGCGGCTGGAACGCCCTGCCATGAAAGGCCGCCGCCAGAAGGACGAGGCCGATCGTCAGCAGCATCGAAGCCCAATAGGCAGGATCGAGCCGGATGGACCGGCCGAGCATGAACATGCCCACTTTGCCGGGGGTCATCGTCACGCCGTCGAGACCATGCGCGATGACGAAGCCGCTCAGCGTGAAGAACACCGAAACGGCAAAGTAGTCGTTCAAAAGGGAGATCGGCATCGCCGCGAGAATGGCCGGCACATGCCCGCCCTGAATGGCATGGAACAGCAGCACTGCGATCGAGGTAAATCCTCGCAGTCCCTGGACAATGGTATAGTTTACCCGCCTGGCCGCCATCCTTCCATATGACAGCCTGCCCGCCCCCCGCGCAATGAACCGGACCGTGGACGTTGATCCCGGACCTTAAAAATCGGCACCGGGAAATTGAGGGCGCGCGGCCCCTCACGGCCCGCTGCAAAGGGGCCTTCGGGCATGCGCGGGGGTCGTGGAAATCCCATCGATACCTTGGGATTCTTCCCGATTTCAGGCCCGCCGCCGTTCTGGAAAGTATCCGGGCAGAACGGCGCTCCGCATGGTGCCCCTTGGTCGGCCCGGCCATCCGGGCAGCGCGCGGATGGCCCAAGAATCGGATGCATGGTGATGATGGCAGATCGCCCGCAGTTTGACCGGTACGCCCAGCCCCGGGAGTACCATCGGATGTCCCGCATGGCCCTTGCCGGCTGCCTGTCGGCCGCACTCGTGCTGACCGGCGCATGTTCCCAGCGGAAAGATCAGCCGAAGCCGTCCGATCATGCGCAGAAGGAGGCAGCGGCGGCGGCGGCCGCTACGCCCACTTACGAACTGGCCCTGCCGCCGGACATGCGCAAACTGGTGGACATCAAGTTCACGGGGGACTTCGATGCGCTGATCGCCCGGCGCCTCATTCGCGTGGGCGTGCCCTTCAACCGCACGTTCTACTTCATCGACAAGGGCGTGCAGCGCGGCCTATCCTACGAATATCTCACGATGCTGGAGCAGACGCTCAACAAGCGGCAGCCGCCCGGCTCGCTGAAAATTCACGTCGTGCCGATCCCGATGCCCAGGGACGCCTTGCTGCCGGCACTGCGCGACGGGCGTATCGACATGGCGATCGCGCAGCTTACCATCACGCCCGAACGCCAGAGCCTGATCGACTTCACGACGCCGACCCGCACCGGCGTTTCCGAAGTGCTCGTCACCGGGCCGGGTATCGGCGCGGTTCACGCGATCGAGGATCTGGCCGGCACGGAAATCTTCGTGCGCAGGAGTTCAAGCTACTATTCCAGCCTGCAGAAGCTGAACGCCACGCTGAAGAGCCAGGGCAAGCAGCCCGTCCGGATCCGCGAGGCCCCCGAATCGCTGGAAGACGACGACCTGCTGGAGATGGTGAATGCCGGCCTCATCCCGGCGACGATTGCGGACGACTATCTCGCGCGGTTCTGGAAATCGGTGTTTCCCAATATCCAGATCCACGAAGACATCGCCGTTCGCCGCGACGGATCGTTGGCGGTGGCCATCCGCAAGAACTCTCCGCAAATGATGAAGGCCCTGAATCAGTTCATCCATGACGAGGGACTGGATTCCGTTATCGGGCGCGTCCTCCAGAAGAAGTACCTGCAGAACACGAACTTCGTGAAAGATGCATCCTCGACCGAGGAACGCCAGAAATTCCTGAACATCGCGGAACTGTTCCGCCGTTACGGCGGGCAGTACAATTTCGATTATCTGCTGATGGCCGCGCAGGGCTATCAGGAATCACGCCTGGACAATAGCGTGCACAGCCCGGTCGGCGCGGTGGGCATCATGCAACTCATGCCGAAGACGGGGGAGATGCAGAAAGTCGGCGATATTCACCAGTTGGAGCCGAACATCCACGCGGGCGTGAAATACATGCGCTTCCTGCGCGATCGATATTTCGAACATGAGCCGATGGATCCGCTGAACAAGGCGCTCTTCACGTTCGCGGCATACAATGCCGGTGCCGGCCGGGTCGCCCAGCTTCGCGAGATTGCCCGGCAACGCGGGCTGAACCCCAATATCTGGTTCGGCAACGTGGAACGCATCGCGATGGAGAAGATCGGCACGGAAACGACGACCTACGTCAGCAATATCTACAAGTACTACATCGCCTACAGCCTCATCCAGGAAGCGCGGGAGCAAAAGGCGGCGGACAAGGCGAAAATCGAAACCCACAAGACGACATAGCGCCGGCGGCGCAGCCCCGCCGCGTGTGCTGCCGGAAGCCCGACGGCGCCGGGCGTCAGGCGTCAGGCGTCAGGCGCCGGGCGTCAGGCCCCGGCCGTCAAAGCCCTTCCAGCCGCAGCCGGACCGGGCCGGAGGCCGCCGATACCGACACCTCCACCGACGAGACATTCCGCCTGGAGGAGAACGTCAAAGTTCCCGTGCAGGCACCGGCGGCAAGCTGCGAAGGAATGTGCAGCGTCTCGTACCGGCCGACCGTGGAATAGGCGCGTGCGTTGCGAAGCTGGACCCGGCTGCGCTCGGCGCAGAGGCGAACCGACCAGAGCCGGGGCGCGCCATTGGCACGGATCGTCTTGTTCGCCCACCACCCGGAGCGGGGAATGTCGACATGGCCATACTCGCGCCAGACGCGCGATCGGGTGGACCGAACGCTCTGCACCCTGCGCGCGCCCAGATTGGCATTGTCACGATCGGCGGTGAAGCAAGTGCCGCGATAGTTGGGCAGCTCGCAAAGCTCCCAGGCACCGCCGCGAACCCGCACCGAACCGACTGTCCAGGCCAGCCCCAGTTGCGATGTATCGCGAGAAACACTGACCGCCGGGCCGCCGAAGTTGCGGGCCCGGTAGACGATCACTTCGTCCGGCCTCTGCCCGGCCGCCCCCGGCGGCGGGCCGGGATGGGCCGGCCCCGGCCGCGGGGGCGTCGGCTGGCTATGCGCATCGACGGAAGCCAGCAGCAAAGTCGCAACGAGAACCGAAAGCCTGCCAATGCGCATGGACATCCTCCATTCCGGCCCGGACCGGACTTCCGTCGTTTCTACTTACCGGATTGCTTGGCCATCACCTCCGGCCCCGCACGCCAGATGCGGTAGCGCACTTCCACGTCGGGAGAGGTGAAGATGACGATGGGCAGCCGGCTGTTGTAGCGCAGCATGGGCTCATCCGCGCTGCGCACGAATTGCTTCGACTGGCTGTTGGGTGGGCAGGCCATCAGCGTGCTGGCCGCCGTATCCGCCAGGGTCACCACGAAATAGTCGTAACCCCACCCCTCTACCGTGCGCGTTTCCATGCGGGCGCCCAGCACGTGGCGATTGCAATCGACTTCCATGGTCCGGCCGATGACCACGCCGACCTTGAGGGCATCTTCATTGGATTCGGGAGGGAGCAGGATCACCCGCCGCACCTGGCCGGACGGCGCGGCGGGAAAGGCCGTCAGCTCGTCCGCCGCGGTGCGCTGGGCAAGCGCCGGGCTGGCCCCTGCCGCCAGCGCGAGGCCTGCGGCCAGACACAGCGAATGGCGATCCAATCGAAAACGCGGCTTGGCAACAAGTGAGGAAATCGAGCCCGACATGTCCTACCTCCGCAGAGTATTCAGCCCCCGCACCATCAGTATCATGCGCTGCAATTCAAGCACATGCTAAAATACGTGCCCGTTTTCCGGCTCTCATCTTCAGGCCGACATCTTCAGGCTACCTGCCCGGTGCTTCGCTTGCCCAGAAGATCGCTCACCCAGCGGCTGCGCGGATGTTCGCTGCAGAACGTCAGCATCGCGATGGTTATCGGCACGCCGATGAAGGTGCCCGGAAAGCCCCATAGATAGGTCCAGAGAAATATCGCGAACAGCACCAGCGGCGGAGAGATCGACAGGACGTTGCCCGCGACTTGCGGCTCTATGTAGCTGCCCACCACGAACTGGATGACGTTGAGGCAGATGAAAACGACGATCACCGCCTGCCAGGTATCGAACTGGAACATCGCCAGCGTCGTCGGCAGCAAGGTCGCGATGAAGGGGCCGATGAAGGGTATGTAGTTGAGCGCGAAGGCGATCACTCCCCACTCCACGGCGAACGGCAGACCGACGATCGCCGCAAAGGCCCATACCAGCAGGCCCGTCAGCACGCTCATCAAGGTGCGCACCACCATGTAGCGGCGGAACAACGCGGCGGTGGTGCGGCTGGCCGTGAGCAATATGCGCGAAGCCTCCCGGTTGCCGAGGAGCGCGATCCTGCCGCGCATTTCCTCCACTTCCAGCAGGCCAAGGATCACGTATGTCAAAGTGACGATCCAGAACACCAGCGATGTGTTCAGGTGCCCGCCCACCTGCTGCGCGATCCGCAGCATCCGCGCGGTGTCGAAATGCTCGGCCCATAGGCCCTGAACGGAGATGCCATGCGCCGCCAGCCAGCCGATCGCACCGTCGTAAGCCGCCTGATACTGGCTGAAATCCGCCAGCAAGGCGCGCCAGACGTTCCCCACGCCCCAGACGATGACAACGGCGAAGACCAATCCGAACGAGACCGTCACCAGCATGGTAAGGGCCAGCGCCAGCAACTTGGGCAGCCAGGATTGCAGCCGTTGATGCAGTGGCCAAACCAGCGCGATGATGAAAAGGGCGAAGGCCAGAGGCGCCAGAACGCCGCTTGCCAGCCGCGCGGCAACAAGAAGCAGGATGGCCGCGATAATGCCGACCGACACGTTGATTGCCCGAGCGGCCACTATTCGCCCCCTGTTCAGGTGCAGTGCGACGCCTAAAACGCAAGTCCACGATACCCGTACTGTCCGAATTCGCAAGTCTGCCTGCCCGCCATTTTCGCAGTGCCGGACAATTTGTTTCGGCCGAGAGCGGGATTCGCGAAAATTCGCGCTTCCGATTGTTTCCAATGCAAGTTCGGCAGGTTATAGTCGCCCCATTGCCGCGCTGGATATCCGCGACCTTGGCAATGCGGATAGCCGCCCCCACGCGGTTGCTGTTGATCGTTCTGCTGAATTGATCCGGGTTCCCGCTTCTCACAACGCCCGCCCTCCGGCGTGATCGGACGGGCAGGTGAAGTCACCTACGCGAATCGATGCCGCCGCATGCCGCCATCCCGGCGCGCAACGGCAAAAATCAGATCGAGAGGAAATTCCAGATGGCCAGATCCGCAATTTTCGTTGCAACGGCAATCACCCTCGCAACCGTCACCGGCTGCGCAGGCACCGATCACGGCAATCCCACCGCGGCGCGAGAGCCCCGCCAATGCTTCTGGGCGAACGACGTCCGCAATTTCCGGGCCGTAAACTCCACGACGGTCAACATTCGCGCCGGCCGCGACGTCTATCGCCTCGATCTGATGGGCATCTGCCCCAACATCAACTGGAACGAACGGATGGGCCTGGTGACGACGGGCAGTTCCTCGATCTGCGCCGGCTCGGCCCTGGGCGTCTCGGTCGTGACCCGCAGGACCGGCGGTAGAGGGCAGGAACGCTGCGCCGTCCGGCAGATCACCGCGCTCACGCCCGAACAAGTCGCCGCGCTGCCACCCCGCGAACGGCCGTAAGTCCGCCCTTATGGATGCGGATCAGGGCGCCGCTTCAGCGCCCGACGATCCGCACCATCGGCGGGCGCCGAAAACGCGATACGCTGTGATAGGCGAGGTCGACGGAACGGACATGACGCGGCGCATGGCCCAGATCGATGGTCTGCGAACATTCCCCGCGTGCGATCCGCTGGTCCACCGTTACGTCCTGCGGCTGGCCTTCATCGAAGTGGATGGAAACCGTGCCCAGCTGCAGCGGCGTATTGAAAACGCAAAGTTGCAGCTGGCGGAACGGGCGATCGCTGATCACGGTCATGGTTTCGCGCTCGGTCCCGCTGGCGAGATTCCGGCCGCCCAGAAAAATCCAGGCATCATGCGAAGGCGCCGCCGCGCCAATCGGCGCCGCCATGCACAAGGCGCTCAGGAACAGGAGATACGAACGCCTCATCGGAATGGCCCTCTTGCAGCGCGGCTACTGCGGAATTGGCAGTTTTCTGCCGCTTTGGGGACAGATAGCTGGCGCGCCCGGCAGGGTTCGAACCTGCGACCCCAAGCTTAGAAGGCTCGTGCTCTATCCAGCTGAGCTACGGGCGCGCGCTATGTTGTGTGGCGCCCCCATAGCGCGGTTCTCTCTACACGCAAACCGCGCATCGGGACGATCCCCATACAAGTTGTGCTTTGCCGAACGATCCCGGCAGGTTACGCATGCCGCGATGAGCGAAGCAGACCTTACAGATCGGGGCCTTTCCCGTATCGACGGCATGGCCGGCGCCCGGCGCCATTTCCGCTATTTCGACTATGTGATGGTCGCCTTCGTGGTGATCCTGCTGCTCTCCAACCTGATCGGCGCGGCCAAGCAGGCGGAAGTGAACTTCCCCGTGTTCGGCCCGATCACTTTCGGCGCGGGCGTGCTGTTCTTTCCGGTTTCCTACATCATCGGAGACGTGCTGACAGAGGTCTACGGCTACGCCAACGCGCGCCGCTGCATCTGGGTGGGCTTCTTCGCGCTGCTGTTCATGGTGTTGATGAGCGTGGTGGTGGTGAACATCCCCGCCAACGCCGAATGGGCCCTCGCCTCCTCCACCTATATCGTGGAGGGCAAGCAGGTGACGGCGCCCAACCAGGCCGCCTATTATTCGATCTTCGGGCAGACGCCGCGCATCGTCTTCGCCTCCGTCTGCGCGTTCTGGGCGGGCGAGTTCGTCAATTCCTTCGTCCTTGCCCGGATGAAGGTCTGGACGCAGGGCAAGCACTTGTGGACGCGCACCATCGGCTCCACGATCTTCGGCGAAGGCGTGGACAGTGCGCTGTTCTACCCCCTCGCCTTCCTGGGCGTGGCCGGCTTCACCCCGCACTCGATCGTGCTGCTGGCGCTGACCCAGTGGGCGATCAAGACCGGCTGGGAAGTGGTGCTGACCCCGGTGACTTACGTGGTGGTCGGCTGGCTGAAGAAGCGTGAGGGGGTGGACGTGTTCGACAACAACGTGGACTTCTCCCCCTTCGCCAAGGCGCGCAAGGCAAACGCCGCAACCACCGAATAAGCCGCGCGCACGACTTGGCATGACCGGTTGGCCCCGGTAGGTCCGCCGCAGCCATGCTCGACCGCATTCTCCTGTCCCGCTTCCGCAACCACCGTGAAACCGCGGTGGAAGGCACGGCGCAGTTCAACCTGCTGGTGGGCGAAAACGGCGCGGGCAAGACCAACGTGCTGGAGGCGATCTCGCTGCTCTCGCCCGGCCGGGGCCTGCGCCGCGCGGCATTGGCGGACATGCCGGGACAGGATTTCGACGGCGGCTTCGCGATCAGCGCCGCACTTTTGGTGCCCGGCAGCGAGCCTGTGCGCCTCGGCACCGGCGTCGCGCCCGAACGGCCCGGACGACGGCTGGTGCAGGTGAACGGGGCAGAGGCACCCGCGGTGCGGCTGGCCGAATGGCTCTCGATCGGCTGGCTGACCCCGGCGATGGACCGCCTCTTCGTCGAAGGCGCAGGCGCGCGGCGGCGCTTTCTGGACCGGCTGGTGATGGCCGTCCGCCCCGATCACGCCAGCCACGCCACCCGCCTCGAAAACGCGCTGCGCGAACGCAACCGCCTGCTGTCGGACGAGTACGCCCCCGACCCGCGCTGGCTGGACGCCATCGAACTGCAACTGGCCGAAGCCGGCGCCATGGTCGCCACCGCCCGCGCCGAACTGGTCGAGCGGCTGGAAGCGACGCTTGCCGCGCTGCCGGACTCCCCCTTCGCGCGGCCCTCGCTCGCCTATCAACCGGGCGGCCCGATCGAGGCCGAAGCGCTCGCCCGCGCCCTGCGCGACGGCCGCCCCCGCGAACGCGCCGCCCAGCGCACGCTGACCGGCCCGCATCGCGACGAAATCCTGGTGACGATGGCGGGCAAGGGCCAGGCAGCGGCAGAGTGTTCGACCGGCGAGCAGAAGGCGATGCTGATCGCGATTACCCTCGCCCACTCGCAACTGCTGGAAGGCGGCACCGAACAACGCCCGCGCCTGCTGCTGCTGGACGAAGTGGCCGCCCACCTCGACCCGCTCCGCCGCGAAGCCCTGTTCGACCGCCTTCGCGCAGGTTCGGCACAAGTCTGGTTGACCGGCACCGAACTCGCCCCGTTCGAGGCGATCGCGGCCGAAGCGGCCGTATGGGAAGTCAGCGCCGGCGCGGTGCGGCGGTTAAGTTAAGCGCGAAACCCAGCGAGAGGCATTGCCTGCCCCTAAGCCGCCGGGCGAAAGCTGTGATCGGCGCGCGCGCGAAAATTGAGCAGCCGTGCCGGGGTATCTCCGGTGCGAAACGAGTAGACGGTGCCTGCCGGGATGTAGAGCGAACCGCCTGCCGTCAGCGTTTTATCCTGCCAATGCAATGCGCCCTCTACGACGTAGAAAATCTCATCCTCATCGTGCGCATGCGGGGCAATCAGCGTGCCGGGCTTCAGCCGCATTTCCATGAGCTGCATCCTATTGGCGCCGCCGGGTTCGTGAAAGCTGAGATGGCCTTCCAGTTCGGTCGGATCAATGTGATCGCGCATCCATCCCATCGGAATATCGCCCATCTTGCGCCAGGTGAGCCGGTCTTCATGATGCACGCGGATAGCCATTGATCGCCTCCCTGCTACTTGCGGACTACTCGTTGCCACGCGTGCGCTTTGGCTGTCTCACGGTGTTCGGACAATCTTGCGCCTGAAACGGCCACATTCGATTCTGTGGGGATCATGCCGGTAATCGACACCGATCCAGATCGCGATCTGGGATTGATCACACTTGCCAAGGCGGGCTCGCGCTCCTTCGCCGGAGCTATCGTGCAGGATGAGTATGACCTGCATGCCCCTTGGCACCACCATGACATGCACCAGCTTCAATATGCTTTCGAGGGGGCAATGGAGGTGGAAGACGATCAAGGGCGCCACTTATTGCCGCGCAGCCTGGCCGCCTGGATTCCCGCTAGAACACGTCACCGCAACAGCCTGCACCGCATTCGATCCGTTTCGATAGTGCTTGCGCCACATCTGGTCCGCAGCGCCGAACCTGGTGTGCGGATCGTGCGGGTCCCCCCGCTCCTGCGTGAAATGTGTGCGGAAGCCGCGCGTTGGCCACTCAATCGTCCACTGGACGCGACAGGCCGCGCGTTCTTCGTGGCCTTTGCCCGCTTATGCGGCGAATGGATTGTGGACCGGACGGAATTGACGCTGCCCGCCTGCACCGACCCCGTGCTGGAGAGGGCGTTGTCTCTCGTGCGCGCCAACCCTGGCGAAATTCGGATGATGGATGCCTTGCAATCCGCCGGTCTGTCGGAACGAACGCTGCGCCGACGGTGCATGGCGCATCTGGGCATGGGTTGGGATGAATACCGAAGACGCGCTCGGCTGCTGGCTTCCATGGAAGCACTGACGGAAACCCGTGATTCCATCGCCAACATCGCCGCAAGTGTCGGCTTTGAAAGCCAAAGTGCTTACGCCCGGGCTTTTCGCGAGTTTACCGGGGAGACGCCGCAAGCCTTCCGGCGATCGGCCCAGCGGTGATCACCCCCGCCCCTCAAATCCGTCATTCCCGCGAAAGCGGGGATCCCGCTTCGCTAATGCGACAGGTTTCGAAGGCAGCGGGGCCCCCGTCTTCGCGGGGGCGACGAGTTTAAGCAGAGCGGGTGCTTACCGGATCAGCCACCCGCCTTCTTCGGCAGCGCGTCTGCTACATCGTCGACCGTCGCGGTGACGATCTCCTCGATGCCGATGGCGGTGGGATGGACATGGTCCTTCTGCAGCAGGTCCGGCTTGTCGATCACCGGCTGGAGGAAGAACGGCACCAGCACGGCTCCGTACTTCTGCGCGAGTTGCGGATAGATCGGGTTGAACTGCGCCGCATAGTCCTTGCCCAGATTGGGCGCAGCCATCATGCCCAGCAGTACGACGCGGATATTGTCGCCCTTCAGCCGCTTCAGGATCGCCTCCAGATTCTGCCGCGTCTGTTCGGGGGGGAGCGAACGGAGCATGTCGTTGCCGCCCAGGCTGAGGATCACCAGTTCGGGCTTCACCGATTGGCTTTTCAGCGTGAAGTCCAGCCGCTCCAACCCGGCCGACGTGGTGTCTCCGGACACGCCGGCATTGGTGATCCGCGCGTTGATGCCGCGCGCGCGCAGGGCGTTTTCCAGTCGCGCGGGATAGCTTTCGCCGTCCTCAAGGCCATAGCCTGCCAGCAGCGAATCCCCGAAAGCCAGGATCGGCCGCTCCGGCCCCATCACCGGGATCGCCGGCGGCGCGTCGACGGCGCTCGTGCTCTGTTCGGGCGCGGGCGGCGCGCCCTTGTCGCAGGCGGTCAGCAACAGAGGCATCGTCAAGACGGCCCCAAGAAGGACGATCGCTTTGGCGCGCAAGGGTTTCTCCGATGGAATGGCTTGTGGAACGGCGGGTTGCACACCCATATGGGGCACGTGACCGATCCTGCCCAGCCCCAGCCGGCTTCCCTCGCCCTTTCCGTTCACGCGCAGGACCTGCGCCTCACGCTTGGCAGCGGCGACAGTGCCGTGGAGATTCTGAAGGGGATCGACCTGGCCGTGCCGCAGGGGCAGACGCTGGCGCTGCTGGGGCCGTCGGGATCGGGCAAGTCCTCGCTGATGGCGGTGCTGTCCGGGCTGGAGCGGGCTTCGTCCGGCGCGCTGCAAGTCGCCGGGCAGGACTTTTCGGCGATGGACGAGGATGCCCTTGCCCGCGCGCGGCGCGGCCGGATCGGCGTGGTGCTTCAGGCCTTCCACCTGCTGCCGACGATGACTGCGCTGGAAAACGTAATGACCCCGCTGGAACTCGCCGGGATCGACGGCGCGCGGGAGCGGGCGGAAGCGGAACTGACCGCCGTCGGGCTGGGTTATCGGCTTTCACACTATCCGGCGCAGCTTTCGGGCGGCGAGCAGCAGCGCGTGGCCATCGCCCGCGCGCTTGCTCCGCGCCCCTCGCTGGTCTTCGCGGACGAGCCGACCGGCAACCTCGACGCCAAGACCGGCCACACGATCATCGACCTGCTGTTCGCTCGCCGTGCCGAAACGGGCGCGACGCTGCTGATCATCACCCATGACGAAAGCCTTGCCCACCATTGCGAGCGCGTGGTGACGCTGGCGGACGGCCGGATTGCGAGCGACACTCTTGCCTGAGCGCGCGATTTCCTGGCGCACCGCGTGGACGCTGGCCCGGCGCGACCTTTCGGCGCGGTTCAAGGGGCTGCGACTGCTGCTGGTCTGCCTGTTCCTGGGCGTCGGCGCGCTGGCCGCGATCGGTAGCCTGACCGGATCGATCGAGCACGAACTGGTCGCGCGCGGTCGGCAGGTGCTGGGCGGCGATATCGAGCTGAAGACCTGGCAGCGCACGCTCTCCGACGCGGAACTGAAGGCGCTGGCCAAGTACGGCACGGTTTCGCGCGGGTATCGGTTGCAGGCGATCATTCGCAAGGGTGAACTGACCGCGCCCGTCGCGCTGAAATCGGTGGATGTGAACTGGCCGCTCTACGGACGGCTCTCGCTGAAGGATGGCCGCAAGGTCGGCGCGCCGCCTGAGGGCACGATCTGGCTGGCCGAAGGCACCGCCGCGCGTCTGGGCGTGAAGTCCGGCGACACCGTCACCGTCGCCGAAGTGCCGCAGCGCGTGGGCGGGATCATCGCATCCGACCCCGAAACGCTGTCCGAGGGCTTTTCCTTCGGAGACACCGCGATCTCCGCGCTTTCGCTGCCGGACCGCGCCGGGCTTACCGCGACCGGCGCGATGTATCGCGGGGCCCTGCGTGTGAAGTTCGCCGATCCCGCGCGCGATCCCGACGCCGTTGTGGACGCAATGAAGCGCAAGTTCGGTGACGCCACGTTCGACGCTCGCACGCGCAAGGCTGCCTCCCCGTCCACCCAGCGCTTCGTCAGCCGCATGGGTCAGTTCCTCGCGCTGGTCGGGCTAGCCGCGCTGGCTATTGCCGGGATCGGTATCGGCGGCGGCGTATCCTCGTATCTGGAAGCGCGCCGCACCAGCATCGCCACGCTCAAGGTACTGGGCGCGACCAGCAGCGACATCGCGCGGGTCTATCTGCTGCAAGTGGGCGCAGCGGCGCTGGCAGGAAGCGTGGCAGGCCTGGTCGTCGGCGTGGCGGTAACGCCGCTGCTGGCCCATGCGCTGGGCACGCTGCTGCCGGTGGAGACCGGCCTGATGCTCTCCCCCCTCGCACTGTTGACGGCTGCGGCCTACGGCCTGCTGGTGGCTCTGGTCTTCGCCGCACCGCCGCTGGCGCGTGCGCGCAGTTTCCCCGCCATGGCACTGATGCGCGCCCGCGTCGCGCCGCTGGCCTCCAACCGTAAGGCATGGGCGATTCCGGTGGGTTTCGGCCTTGCAGCAATCGTCGCCCTGGCCATGCTCAACGCCGCGCAGCCGCTGGTGACGGCAGGCTTTCTGGGCGGTGCGGCGGTCATGCTGGGCCTGCTCGCACTGCTGGGCACCGGCATCCGCCGGCTTGCCGCGCGCTTGCCCCGCCCGCGCAATCCGCTGCTCCGCTCCGGCCTCGCCAACCTGCACCGCCCCGGCGCCCAGACCGGCGCGCTGGTGACGGCGCTGGGCTTCGGGCTCTCCGCCTTCGTGCTGATCGCGGGCGTGCAGACCAGTCTGGACGCCAATATCCGCAAGACCGTGCCCGATCGCGCGCCGGACTACTTCGTGCTCGATATCCCGCAGGACGGCGCACAAGCCTTCCACGATCTGGTGGAGCAGCAGATCCCCGGCGCCACCACCCATATCGTTCCCAACTTGCGTGGCCGCATCCTGGCCTTCGGGCCGAAGGGTCACATGACGCGCGTGGCCGATCTGAAGGACATTTCCGATGACGCCTGGGCGCTGAAGGGCGAACGCGGGCTGACGTATTCGGCCTATATCCCCGAAGGCAGCACAGTGACATCGGGCGAATGGTGGCCGCCGATCTGGCGCGGAGAGCCGCTGGTCTCGCTGGACGAAAAGCTGGCGCAGGCCGTGGGGATCAAGGTGGGCGACTATATGACCGTAAGCCTGCTGGGCGTGGAGCGCACCGCGAAAGTGGCGGCGCTGCGCCGGATCGACTGGGATTCGATGGGGCTGAACTTCGTGCTGGTGTTCTCCCCGAACACGCTGGCCGATGCGCCGCACAAGCTGGCGGCGACCATCCAGGCTCCTCCGGGCAAGGCCACGACTGCGCTGCTGCCGCGCCTCGCCCGCGCCTTCCCCTCCAGTTCGGTGATCGAGACCGGGACCGTGCTTTCCGAAGCGCGCGACCTGCTGGACCAGATGAGCGTGGCGATCCTGGCCGCTGCCTCGGTAGCGGTGCTGGCGGGATTGGCCGTATTGCTGGGCGCCATCGCCGCCGCACGCGCCAGCCGCACCTACGACAACGTGATCTTGCGCGTGCTGGGCGCCAGCCGGGGGCAGTTGCTGACGATCCAGCTGGTCGAATACGGGCTGCTGGCCGCAGTTCTGGCCGCGGTTGCACTCGTCCTTGGCAGCGCGATGGCCTGGGCGGTGATCGTCAAGCTGTTCGAATTCGACTGGCTGCCCGATTGGCCCCGCGTGTTCGCGGTGCTGGGCGCCGGCCTCGTGCTGGTCCTGGCCTTCGCGCTTGCCGGCTCGCTACCGCTGCTGCGGGCGAAACCGGCAAGGGCGCTGAGGGAGCTTTAGGCTCCCTTACGTTAGGCGAAGACGTTTTCGTCGACGTATTTCGCCTCGCGCGGGTCGCGCGTCTTGAAGACGAGCGTACTGGCGATGATGTCGTGGAGACCCTGCTTTCGCTCGGTAAAGCCAACCATGATGTAGCCGATCAGCAGGATCATGCCGGACAGGATCTTCGCGAAATAACGCCCGGTAGCGCGCAGGAAGCTAATCCGGTTTCCGTGCAGATCGGTAACCACCAGCCCGACCGCCAGCTTGCCAATCGTGCCTTGCCATGGCGAGCTTTCCAGCCCGGCGAAGTAAAGCCATTGCAACACCGTCGTTATCGAGAAAAAGAACAGGTATCCGCTCAGGATCGCCATGCCATAGCCATCCTGAGCGTTTGTCGAAGCCGTGCTCACATTGAACATCGCCGCTATCATGGTCGTGGCGATCGATAGGATCACGCTATCGATTACATAGGCAAGCACGCGCCACCAAAATCCACCGAAAGGTACCACGGTTTCCCCCTTTGAAAATATCGAAGCGCACAATAGCGCTCGATCGTGGGACCGCAACCACCCGTAATTTCGCAAAAAACCAAAGGCTTTCGACGACGGCATGGCCCAATAAAATGGGGCGCGCATCGCTGCGCGCCCCTTGCCAGTTGCGATCCGTCGCGTCTCCTCCCCGCCGCGCCGGGACCGCTTTCACGCTCCGGCTTTTAGCCGGTAACGCGCCGCCACGACCTGCGGTCGCGGCTGGTTCCTCCTGAATTCACAAGCCTGAAGAAATACGCGATCGAAACGATCGTATCGCGCCAGCCCCAGTCTTCCTCTCAACCGGCACCCGGAACTTTTTCGCTGTCCCGATCCGCCAAAATCTCTGCCGCCGAAGCTAGCGGATTACACAGCACTTACAATGGCGCGAAAGGTTGATTTCGATAGATTTCGGCATCTGTGACGGGAATGTCACATTTCCCGGTATCGTCGTTGCGCTTGCCGCGACGGCCGGTTTCAGCTAAGGGCGCGCCAATTTTGCGGTGCAGCATGCGCCGCTGGCCAACTCCTCGAACCGATAGGCAAAGCATGTCCGCCCCGCTTCCCTTGCGCAATATCGCAATTATTGCGCACGTCGACCATGGCAAGACCACCCTCGTCGACCAGCTCTTCCGCCAGTCCGGCACGTTCCGTGAGAACCAGCGCATCGAAGAACGCGCCATGGACTCGAACGACCTCGAAAAGGAACGCGGGATCACCATCCTTGCGAAGCCGACCTCGATCGAGTGGAACGGCTACCGCATCAACATCGTCGACACTCCGGGCCACGCCGACTTCGGCGCCGAAGTCGAACGCATCCTCTCGATGGTCGACGGCGTCGTCCTGCTGGTGGACTCGTCGGAAGGCGCGATGCCGCAGACCAAGTTCGTCACCGGCAAGGCGCTGGGCCTCGGCCTGAAGCCGATCGTCGTCGTCAACAAGATCGACCGTCCCGACGGCCGTCACGCCGAAGTGCTGGACGAAGTGTTCGACCTCTTCGTCAGCCTCGACGCCAATGACGAGCAGCTCGACTTCCCGACCCTCTATGCTTCGGGCCGCAACGGCTACGCCAGCTACGATCCGGACGCGCGCGAAGGCACGCTGACCCCGCTGTTCGAAAAGATCGTCGAGCACGTGCCCGCGCCGAACCTCGACGTCGACGCGCCGTTCTCGTTCCTCGCCACCCTGCTCGACCGTGACAACTTCATGGGCCGCGTCCTCACCGGCCGCGTGCAGACCGGCACGCTGAAGGTCAACGACCCGATCCGCGCCATCGATGCCGACGGCAAGGTCATCGAAGTCGGCCGCGCCACCAAGGTGCTGTCGTTCCGCGGCCTTGACCGCGTTCCCGTGGAAGAAGCCCGCGCCGGTGACATCATCGCGCTGGCCGGCCTCGAAAAGGCCACCGTGTCGAACACCATCGCCGACCCGCAGGTCACCGTGCCGATCAAGGCCCAGCCGATCGATCCGCCGACCCTGGCGATGCGCTTTGCCGTCAACGACTCGCCGCTCGCGGGCCGTGAAGGCGACAAGGTCACCAGCCGCATGATCCGCGACCGCCTGATGCGCGAAGCGGAAACCAACGTTGCCATCCGCGTCACCGAATCGGCCGACCGCGACAGCTTCGAAGTGGCCGGTCGCGGCGAACTTCAGCTGGGCGTCGTGATCGAAACGATGCGCCGCGAAGGCTTCGAGCTGGGCATCAGCCGCCCTCGCGTGCTGTTCGGCAAGGACGAGAACGGTGGCCGCACCGAACCGTACGAAACCGTCGTGATCGACGTGGACGACGAATTCTCGGGCACCGTCGTCGAGAAGATGCAGCGCCGCAAGGCAGAGCTTACCGACATGCGTCCTTCGGGCGCCGGCAAGACCCGCATCACCTTCTCGGCCCCTTCGCGCGGCCTGATCGGCTACCACGGCGAGTTCCTTTCGGACACCCGCGGCACCGGCATCATGAACCGCCTGTTCGAGAAGTACGACACCCACAAGGGCCCGATCGAAGGCCGCCAGAACGGCGTGCTGATCTCGAACGGTACCGGTGAAGCTGTCGGCTACGCGCTGAACAGCCTTGAAGATCGCGGCATCCTGTTCGTGAAGCCGCAGGAAAAGATCTACGAGGGCATGATCATCGGCGAAAACGCCAAGCCCGACGACCTCGAAGTGAACCCGATGAAGTCGAAGCAGCTGACGAACTTCCGTTCGACCGGCAAGGACGACGCCATCCGCCTCACCCCGCCCCGCGTGATGACGCTGGAGCAGGCGATCGCTTACATCGACGACGACGAAATGGTCGAAGTGACCCCGCAGTCGATCCGTCTGCGCAAGGCCTTCCTCGACCCGAACGAGCGCAAGAAGCAGAGCCGCAAGAAGGACGCCTGATCCGAAAAAACCCCGCCGCAGCAATGCGGCGGGGTTTTTCGTTTTTACAGGCTAAGGCGCGTGCAAGACCGCCTGCCGGTGCCGCAAGCTCGTCACGGGTGTGACGAGCGCACCAATCAAAGCCGCGTCCCGCCCTTCACCCAGTTCTGCGCCACTTCGCGCAGCATGTCGCTGTCGCGCGGAAGATGCGAGGCATCGTCCAGTGCGCGCGTGGCGATCAGCACGGCGGGCGTGATCATGTCGAAGAACGAGATTCCGCAATATTGCCCGCGAATCCACACGACTTCGCCGAACGCCTCGAACTTCCCCCATTCCAGCACCACTTCTCCGCCCAGCTTGAGTTCGGCGTCGGTGGAAATCTTGGCCCCGGTCAACGAAAGGTCGGCCAGGATGCCCTGCCCAGTCTGTGTTCGCGTGATGACCCGTGCCGGCAGCCGCACCCGCAGACGGCTGCGGCCGCGTCTGCCGGCCGTTCCGCTATCCGAACCCGAGGGATTGTTCATTTCCATTCCTTGCGACCATGCGGCCTACCGTACTTGCGGGGAGGCAGCAGCGCTCTCGGCTTGAGCGGCGCAGGCATTGCGGTTCGCCCGAAATAGGTCGGCAATTCATTATAAAGGATGAGGCACCGGGTCGGTTGCGCCGTCCGGGAAAAATGTGCCGCCTGCGCCACTTCCATGTTGGCGGCAAGCCGCTAGACCTTGTGCTTTCGGGCGCAATCCAAGGCGGTGAAGATGATCGAATATTGGCCGCTGGCCGGCATCCTGGTGGTGATCGCGGGCTTTGCCCTGCGCTTCAATCCACTGCTGGTGGTGGCCGCCGCCGCGCTGGTGACCGGGCTGCTGGGCCACATGGGCGTGATCCAGGTGATCTCGCTGCTGGGCAAGGGCTTCAACGACAACCGCTTCATCACCGTGGTCTACATCGTGCTGCCGGTGATCGGCCTGCTCGAACGCTTCGGCCTGCAACAGCGGGCGCGCACCATGATCGAGAACATGCGCGGCGCCACCGTGGGGCGCCTGCTGATCGCCTACCTCGCCTTCCGGCAGATCCTGGCGGCGCTGGGGCTGACATCGGTCGCCGGCCATCCGCAGACGGTGCGCCCGCTGGTCGCGCCGATGGCCGAAGCCGCCGCGCGCAAACAGGACCCGAACGCTACCGAAGATGACATTGAAGCGGTCAAGGCCATGGCCGCCGCCACCGACAACGTGGGCGTGTTCTTTGGCGAGGACGTGTTCATCGCCATCGGATCGATCCTGCTGATCCAGGGCGTTTTGAAGGCGGATGGGATCGACATCGCCCCCATCCACCTCTCGCTATGGGCGATCCCCACCGCGATCTGCGCCTTCGTGATCCACGCCTTCCGCCTGTGGCGGTTCGACCGCCGCCTGCGCGCTGCCGGGACGCCTGCGGCATGATCGATATCGGCACCGTCTACCTGCTGGCCGGGCTGGCTTTCGCCGCCTTCGCCGTGGCGACCGCGCGCGATCGGGCCAATCCGAAGCGCTGGGGCAGCGGCCTGTTCTGGGCGCTGATCGCGTTAAGCTTCCTTGCCGGCGACCGGCTGGGCGACTTCGGCAATGGCCTGCTCGTCCTCGCGCTCGTCGCCATCGCCGGCGCCCGCCTGCTGGGCCACGGCAAGCCGCGCACTACCGACACGGCGGAGCGGGAAGCTTTCGCCCAAAAGCTCGGCTCCCGGCTGTTCCTGCCCGCACTGGTAATCCCCGTCACCGCGTTCTGCGGCACCCTGCTGTTCAATTATGCTGGGCTGGAGCGGCTCGGCCTGGTCGATCCGCGCTGGATCACGCTGGTGCTGCTGGCTCTCGGCGTGATCATCGCACTTGTCGCGACGATGCTGTGGCTGCGGCCGCCGCTTTCCGCCCCGGTGGAGGAAGGGCGCCGGCTGATGGACGCGATCGGCTGGGTCGTGCTGCTGCCACAGATGCTGGCCGCACTGGGCGTCGTGTTCGGCGCGGCGGGCGTCGGCACGGCGGTGGGCGCCATCGCTCAGGGCGTGCTGCCGGAGGGTAACGTGTTCGTGGCCGTCGTGGTCTTCGCGCTGGGCATGGCGCTGTTCACCGTGGTCATGGGCAATGCCTTCGCCGCGTTCCCGGTGATGGCCGGTGCGGTGGGCGTGCCGATCCTGATCCACCTGCATGGCGGCAACCCCGCCGTGGTCGGCGCCGTAGGCATGCTCTCCGGCTTCTGCGGCACGCTGTTGACGCCGATGGCCGCCAATTTCAACATGCTCCCCGCCGCGCTGCTCGAACTGAAGGACGAGCATGCGGTGATCCGCCGCCAGATCGGCACGGCCCTGCCGCTGCTCGCCTGCAACATCCTGATCCTCTACATCGCCGGATTCCTGCTGTGACCCCATCTACCCAAAGCCCGTCTGCCGAGATTGGCGCCAAGTTCATCCGCATCGCGCTTGGCCATGTGGGCCGGGAGTACCCGCACAAGCTGGACCACGTGATGTCCTCCGATGCCGATGTGCTGCCGCCGCGCGTGCTGCACCCGGCCTTCCACGGCAGCTTCGACTGGCACTCCTGCGTCCACGGCTGGTGGACGGCGCTGACCCTCACCCGCCTCCACCCGGCCCTGCCCGAAGCCGCCGAGGCCGCGGCCCGCGCGGACGAGACCTTTACCGAGGAAAAGCTGGCCGCCGAATTGGCCTATCTGGATCGGCCGCTCTCCGGCGGGTTCGAGCGGCCCTACGGCTGGGCCTGGCTGCTTTACCTGCACCTCGAAGCCAGCCGCCATGCCGACAAGCCATGGGCCGGGCGGCTGGAACCGCTGGCCCGCGCCTTCGCATCGCGGCTGTCGCATTACCTGTCGATCCTGACGTATCCGATCCGCACCGGCACCCACTTCAACAGCGCCTTCGCCCTCGCACTCTCGCTGGAATGGGCCGAAGCGTTCGATCCAGCGCTGGCCGACCAGATTCGCGGCAAGGCCGTGAACTGGTTCTCCGGCGATGCCGACTGCCAGGCATGGGAGCCGGGCGGGGACGAATTCCTCTCCTCCGCGCTCAGTGAGGCTTTGCTGATGCGCCGCACGCTGGACGCCGCCAACTTCACGGACTGGTTCGGTCGCTTCCTACCGCATCTGGCGCAGCGCCGCCCGGCCTCGCTGTTCACCCCCGCCCATGTCAGCGACCGCAGCGACGGCAAGATCGCGCATCTGGACGGGTTGAACCTCAGCCGCGCCTGGGCCTGGCGCGAAATCGCCTCCGCCACGCCGGAACTGTCGCAAATCGCAGGAAAAGCCGCCGAAGCCCACCTCACCGCCGCGCTGGAACATGTGGAGGGGGATTACATGGGCGAACACTGGCTGGCGAGCTTCGCCCTGCTGGCCATGCTCGCGGCCTGAACCGGCCATTGGGCGGCCGATATTCGGCCGCCTAAAACACCTGAAATAGTTAGCTAATCATTTTCAGGGCCGGACAAAGCCCCACCGGCCTCCAAAGGCCGGGCAACCGCCTGCCCTCAGCCCAGCCAGCCGGTGATGTCCGAACAGCCGATCACGGCGGCGATGGTGACGGCCCAGAGAAAGCCGATGCCAACAAGGCGCGAGATATCCCGCTGATCGCGGCTTTCACGCTGATCGCCAAAGCTGGCGACACTTTGCTCATATGGAATCATCTCGGCATCCCTCGCTGACGCTCTTCATGGCGTTGCGATGGGATATGCCCATGACGCGCTTACAGCAAGTCATTTAACTAAAAGTTAAAATCGCCATATCGGAGGTAAACGGCGATCCAACGCATTCCCCCGCCGCGGCCCGTCCGGCCGCCGCATACACGCACATCGAAACTGGAACGGGGGCCAATGGTGCCGGCTACAGGATTCGAACCCGTGGCCCCCTGATTACAAATCAGGTGCTCTACCAACTGAGCTAAGCCGGCACTCGCCAAGGCAAGTCCGGCGCCCTTACAGTGATGCAGGGGCGCCGGTCCAGCATTTTAATCAGAACACCGCGTGCGGGGCGTCTTCCTTCATCATCGCCTGGCGCACCAGCGGGATCGGCGGGCCACCGTAGCTGAGGAATTCGTCGTGGAACGCCTTCCATCCCGCGCGGCCGCCGCGGGTGGCGGTCCAGTCCTCACGCAGCTTGCGGATCATCAGCTTGCCCAGCGTGTAGTTGAGATAGGCCGGATCGTACGTGCCGCGCGCGGCCTGCTGTTCGGCGGTGCCTTCATCCTGGTAGCATTCGTCCATGAACATGCGCTTGGACTGTTCCTGCGTCATGCCGCGCGCGTGCAGGCCGATGGCCGAGAGGTAGCGGCAGTTGCGCAGCAGTGCGTTGGAAAGCTGGCCGACATGGACGCCGGCATCTCCGTTGCCCAGGCCCGCGTCCCACATCATTTCCTCGGCATAGTGCGCCCAGCCTTCGGCAAAGGCATAGCCTACGAACAGGCGCCCCACCCAGGAGGGCGAGCGGTTCGAGTGGAGGAACTGCAGGAAGTGGCCGGGCATCACCTCATGCACGGAGGTGAACAGCAGGTCGTTCTTCCCAGGGATGTAGTCCTGCTGCATCTGCTGGGACCATGCCGGATCCGGCGGCGAGATGTAGTAGACCGAGGCGATGCCCTTATCGAGCGGACCGGCCGGATCGATATAGGCGGAGTTCTGGCGGTTATAGGGCGGGCTTTCCTCCACCTTCGCCTGTTCGGTGCCGGGGATGGTCACGATGTCGTGCTGGCGCACGAAGGCGGTGAGGTCGGGGATTTCCTTGCGCGCCTCGATCACCGGGCCGCCATCGGGCTTGTCGGCGCGCATCTTGTCGAAGCAGCCTGCGATGTCCTTGCCCGGCGCGTATTCGGCGCAGGCGGCTTTCAGCAGGTCCTGATTGCGCTTCAGGTCGGCGCGGCCCACGGCTTCCAGTTCGTCGAGCGGGGCATCCACCGCCTCGGTCGCCGCCAGCATGCGCGAGAAGCGATCCGCGCCCATTGCGAAATCCTGCGTCGGCGTCGCCTTGGCCAGCCAGTCGGCCAGCCCTTGCATGGACTTGGCGGCAGCTTCGGAGCTGGCCTTGAACTCGGCCTGGAGCTTCGCGTCCTTCACGTCCGCGAAGGCGGCGCGGGCGTCGCCCCGGTAGTATTCGGCAAAGCCCTTGAAGCCGGCGACGCCCAGCTTGATGAAGCTGGCGGGCATCGCGGTCTTCAGGTTGCCGCGAATCTGCGTGGCGGCGTTCGGCACCGCCTTGAAGAACGCGATCATCGCCTTCATCCGCGTCGGCTTGTCGGCATAGTCGCGGCTGACGTAGACGTTCGGATCGAGGCCGTTCTCGATATAGAAGCCGGGATTGTTGTGCGGCTTGTCGGCATCGACCAGCCAGAACAGCTGGCCCTTGGCCACTTGCACCAGATAGTCCCGCTCAAACCGGTCGGCGGCGGAAAGATCGGTGAACTTGGCCGAGTCCGCGATCACGCCGCGCAGGAAATCGGCGCGGGCCTTGAGGCCGGCGGCGCTCCAATCGGGCAAGCGGCCGTCGAACTGGTGCGCGCCCTGATAGATCGCGAAGGACGGGTCCAGCGCCATCCAGGCGTCCAGCGTCTTGCCGACATAGGCCTTCCACGGCGTGGCCGGGGTGCCCATGGCGGCAGTGACGGGGGTGGGATTGGACAATGCGGAGTTGGTGGATTTTTGGGCGGGAGCAGCGGCTCCCGCGCCTGTGGCGAGAGCGAGGCAGGCCATACCTGCCAGCAGCGTGTGCTTCATGTTTCGAGCGATCCCTGTCCTTGTAAGACGTCGCCCGGCCGGGCGCGCCGTGATGGGCAAGGTTGTGCGTCAGAGTGCGCCGAAGGTCCAGCCCTCGGTTTGGGCCAATTCGGCGGTCAATTCGGCGGGTTTCCACAGCTCCGCGCGCGGGGCGGCGGTGCGCAGCCAGGCGGCGGTAAGCAGGGCATCGGCGCTGTGATCGTCGATAGGGCCCTCGCCCGCGACCGGCGGCGATCCCAGCACCGTCAGCGCGGCGTTCAGCGCGGCGTAGTCCGTCATCTTCGCCCGCCCGGCGGAGCGCCCGGCGGCGACGGCGGCGAGCGTGGTGTAGATCTCCGTCACCACCGATCCGCTTTCGGGCAGCGGGTCGATCGGCCAGACCGACACCGCGCCGCCCAGCCGGTGCAGCAGGCGCATGCCGGTGAGGCTGGACTTGCCCACTTGCGCCGCGCCGACGAGGTTGAAGTTGGAGTATGGCTTGCACCCGGCGCGCGCCTGCGCCTCCTCCGTCACGCGCATGCGGCCCCGGCGGTGGAGTGCTTGGGGCAAGTGAAACCGGGCCCCCTCGCGCCCGCCGTGGCGGCGGAAGTAGGCGCTGAGTTCGGGATGGTCGACGAAGCTGGCGGCGGAGAGATGTTCGTCCTCTGCGCAGACCTTGTCGATCAGCGCCCAGAGCGCGCGGGCATCGGCGGGGCTTTCCGCCCAGCCGGGGAAGAACGCCCCGGCATCGGCGAACGGCAGCGAGATACCGAGATCGAGGCCCACCAGCGTGTCCTGCGGCAGCCCATCGCGCAGCAGGTGGAGCACCTCCGCGCGCGACCAGTGCGCATGCCCCTCCGGCCGCAGCAGTTCCGGCGCGCCCTCAAGACCGCAGAGCGCGACGGCGATGCCCTTCTGGCGCGGGCCGAGGGCGCCGGACCAGTCGATCGCCATGAAATGCCGGAAGCGTGGGCTCACTTCTTCGATCGGGCCGGTTTGCGCGCCGCCGCCTGATCGCGGGCCAGCGCGATCATCGCGGCAACGCGCTCCGCATCGGCGGGGGCGAAGCGCACCAGCACGTCCGGCCAGCCCTGATAGTGCGGCGTCTGCCAGTACGTCTCCGGCTCGGTGGCCATCAGCAGTTCCACCGTGTCGAGGTCCACATGGAGCACGAACGACGTGTCCGGCTCATGCCCGACAGCCAGGAACCAGCGCCCGTTGGCCGAGACTTTCACCGCCGGCTTGCCGTAGCTGGCGGAAAGCTCCACGCCCTCCAGCGTCAGCGCATGGGCGACGACCGCGTCCCAGTCGGCAAACTTGCTCATTCGCCTCTCCGTTCGGCCCGCTTGCGGTCCCACCATTCGATGCGCTTACGGATATCGCGCTCGAACCCGCGCTCGACCGGCTCGTAGAAAGTCTGCGGCGGCATGCCCTCAGGCCAGTAGTTGTCGCCCGAAAAGCCGTCAGGCGCATCGTGGTCGTAGGCGTAGTCCTTGCCGTAGCCGATGTCCTTCATCAGCTTGGTCGGCGCATTCAGAATATTGGTGGGGGGCGGCAGCGAGCCGGTTTCCTTCGCGCTCTGCCACGCGGCCTTCTGCGCCATGTAGGCGGCGTTCGATTTGGGCGCGGTGGCCAGATAGAGGCAGGCCTGCACGATCGCGCCCTCCCCTTCCGGACTGCCGAGGAACTCGTACGTCTGCTTGGCGGCGATGCACTGCAAGAGCGCCTGCGGATCGGCGAGGCCGATATCCTCGCTCGCCATGCGGGTCAGGCGGCGCAGCAGGTAGAGCGGCTCCTCCCCCGCCGTCAGCATGCGCGCAAGGTAATAGAGTGCCGCCTGCGGGTCCGACCCGCGCACCGATTTGTGGAGGGCGGAAATCAGGTTGTAATGCCCGTCGCCACCCTTGTCATAGACCGCCACGCGGCGCTGGAGGAACGCACCCAACCCCGCCGCATCGAGCGGCTCCGGGATCTTCGCCGCATAGAGTGTCTCGGCCTGATTGAGCAGGAAGCGCCCGTCGCCATCGGCCGAAGCGACCAGCGCGGCGCGGGCATCCGCATCGAGCGGCAGCGGGCCTTCCAGCGCCTCCGCCTTGTCCAGCAACGTCTCCAGCGCGTCCGGGCCCAGCCGGTGCAGGATCAGCACTTGCGCCCGGCTGAGCAGAGCGGCGTTGAGCGCGAAGCTGGGGTTCTCCGTCGTCGCGCCCACCAGCGTTACCGTGCCGCGCTCCACGAAGGGCAGGAAACCGTCCTGTTGCGCGCGGTTGAAGCGGTGGATCTCGTCCACGAACAGCAGCGTGCGCTGCCCGGCGCGCGCCGCCTGATCGGCTTCGGCAAAGGCTTTCTTGAGATCGGCCACCCCTGAAAACACGGCGGAGATCGCCGCGAAGCGCATGCCAACCGCATCGGCCAGCAGCCGCGCGGTGCTGGTCTTGCCGGTGCCCGGCGGGCCCCAGAGGATCATCGAGGACAGGCGCCCCGCCGCCACCATGCGCCCGATCGCGCCTTCGGGGCCGGTCAGGTGCTCCTGCCCCACTACATCGGCCAGAGTGCGCGGGCGCAGCCGGTCGGCAAGCGGGGCATCCTCGCCCGGCAGATCGGGAGCGGTGGCGGGCGGTAGATCGTCGGCAAAAAGGTCGGCCATGGGGGCTATCTAGCAACTAAGCCGCGCAATTGCATCGCCTCTCCCGGAAGCGTAGCACCATAGCCCGGCAAAATCGGGGGGAAGAACGACGGTGATCGGATCGACGCGAGCGCGGACGCCTTGGCATCTCTGGGTGATCGGCATCGTCGCCATGTTGTGGAACGGCTTCGGTTGCCTCGATTTCTGGATGACCGTCACCCGCGACATGGACTGGCTCGCCGCCCTGCCGCCGGACGCGATCGACTGGCTGGACGTTACCCCCGTCTGGGGCCTGACGAGTTGGGCACTCGGCGTCTGGGGAGGCTTGGCCGGATCACTGCTGCTGCTCCTGCGCTCCCGCTGGGCGACGGCCCTCTTCGCGCTTTCGCTGGTGGGGCTGGCGATCAATCAGGTCTATCTGTTGGAACCCGGCACCCCGGAAATGATGCGGACCACCGGGAGCATGGCCTTGCGCGGGGGCATCTGGATCGTTGCCATCGGCCTGCTCTGCTACGCGATCAGGATGCGCGTTCGGATGGTGCTGCGCTGAGGCGCGCCAGCATCGCTGCCACTTTCTCGGGTTCGGTCAGCATCAGGTCGTGGCCGGTGTCGATATCCCAGACCCGGTCTGCATTCAGCCACCGGTGCCGCGTCTCGTCCGGCCGCACGGTCAGCGTATGGGTGCAATTGACGATGGTGCGCGGCAATTCCGCGACGGCCTGCGGGTGATCGAGGTGTAGCGGGTCCGTGAAGGTCTTCCAGGGGTGCGGCGTCAACCGTTGCATGGCCCATTGCGCCAGTGGCCCATCGTCCAGCCCGTAGAGCGAGCGGACCGCCGGTTCGTCGGGCCACAGGCATAGTTCGACACCGTCGATCCGGCGATTGCGCGGGGCCAGCGCCAGCAGCCCCGGTGAGACATCCACCAGCGCCTCGCCCTGCATGGGGATGGCAGCGTCGAGATAGACGAGTTGCACAACGCGGCCCAGCGCCCGGTCCGCCGCGCCGGTCACGACCATGCCGCCATAGCTGTGGCCGGCGAGGATCACCTCCGTCAGATCCTCGTACTCAAGCAGGGAGGCAATGTCGGCGATATGCGTGTCCAGCCCGGTATCGGCGGCCAGCAGGTGGGATCGATCCGCCAGCCCGGTGAGCGTCGGATGGTAGACCTCATGCCCCTGCGCCCGCAGAAGGCGGGCGACGGGCCGATAGCACCAGCCGCCGTGTCCTCCGCCATGAACCAGCACGAATACTGCCATTATCTCCCCTCCGATGCAGACTTGTGCCCCACCTGAAACCCACTGCAACCGGCGATTCCGCCTGACCGCGATTGGGGATGCCTATGGCTAGCATCCCGGCAGCGGACACAAGTGTTCATACAATCTCGTGCAAACCTGAACAGAATCTGCCAAGTCCGCTCCGATCCCGTTCAGCCGCGCATCGGTAGAACCAAGCTCAAGACAAGCTGAAACGCTGGGCGGGAATGCTCCGGATGACCGGGTGCTTCCGCCGCTGGAAGGAGCAAGTATCATGACCATCATGCGCAAGATCGGCCTTACCGGCGCGCTCGCTGCGACGGCCCTCGCCGCCGCGACGCCGGCCATGGCTCAGGACTATCGGGGCTATCACCGTGGCGGGGACAACACCGCCGCCGTCGCCATCGGCGCGGGCGTGGTGGGTCTCGCCCTTGGCGCGATCATCGCTTCGAACAACGACCACCGCTACCGCGACGACTATCCGGCCTATTACACCAGCGGCTGGGAATATCGCGACGGCTGGTACTGGGACCATGACGGCGGCCGCCACAGCCGCGACGAATATGCCCGCTATCACCGCAACGGGCCCGATAACTATCGCGGCAACGACTATCGCGGTGCCGCCTACCACGGCAACCAGAACGACTTCCGCCGTGGTTACGACCACGACCGGGACGATTTCCGCCGCGGTTATTGATCGCATGAGCCACCGAGCGGCGGGGTGAACCCCTCCCCCGTCGCGACGAGACGCCCGGCCCTCCTCCTGGCCGGGCGTCTTTCGTTCTGCAGCAATTTTCGCTCCGCGCAACGCAGCTTTCGATAAGCGAAACAGGAAGTTCACGACGCGTTCAGTGGAAACATTGCAGAAATGTTGCACGTGCCCGCTGGAACCGCCGTTGACTGGTTGGCCCGGAAAGGGAGTTCAATCGAGATGAATATCAGGATCAGGAATTTCGCCCTCGGCGCGGCTCTCGCGGCCTGTGCCGTGACCGCATCGGCGCCGGCAATGGCGCGTGACGGCTATGGCGACGACACGGCGGCCGTGGCCATCGGCGCGGGCGTCATCGGCCTTGCCCTGGGCGCCGCGCTGGCGGACCGGGGCGATCGCTACTACTACAATCACGATTACTACGGCGCGCGGCGCTACGTCACCGTGCGCGGCCGGCCGGGATACTATTATTACTACGACGGCTATCCCAACCGCTACTACCAGGACCGCTACTACGACCGGTACTACGCGCCCTATTACCGCGAGCACTGGAACCGTCCGGGCTGGGGCCGCCCTGGCTATGGCCGTCCGGGATGGGCGCCGGGTCCGAACCGCTGGAACGATCATCGCGGCTGGGACCGCAGGGACTATGGGCGCGATCACGGGCGTGACTATGGCCGCCATGATGATCGCCGCGATTACGGCCGACATGACGGCGGGCGCCATGACAACGGGCGCCATGACGATCACGGACGTGGCTGGCGCCGCTGAGCCGCCGGCCGATCGCACTTAGCCGATCGCACTTGAACGTATGAGACCTGAATTGTTGGGGCGGCGGTCGAACTCGATCGCCGCCCCTTGATCTTCGCCGTCCAATGCACGCCTCGTGCGATGATCCGCACTCGCCAAGCCCCGCACGGGCGGCTATGGGGCGCCCAACATGGATATCGCCGACCTTCGCATCGCCCTCTTTTCGGGTAACTACAATTACGTGCGTGATGGCGCCAACCAGGCGCTGAACCGTCTGGTCGGCTACCTTCTGAAGCAGGGCGCGCAAGTGCGCGTCTATGCCCCCGTCGTCCGCAATCCGGCGTTCGCGCCCACCGGCGATCTGGTGGGCATCCGCGCCGTGCCGATCCCGACGCGTTCGGAATACCGCATGCCCATCTCGATATCGGGCAAGGCGCGCCGGGATCTCAAGGCCTTCGCACCGCATGTGGTGCATCTGTCCTCCCCCGATCCGGTTGGCCATCAGGCGCTGAGGTGGGCGCGCAACCGCAACCTGCCGGTGCTGTCATCCGTTCACACCCGCTTCGAAACCTACCTGCGCTATTACAACATGGCCTGGGGCGAACCGGTGGTAGAAGCGATCCTGCGCCGCTTCTACCGCCGCTGCGACGCGCTGGTGGCGCCTTCCGAATCGATGGCCCAGCTGCTGCGCGAACAGCGCATGAATTACGACGTGTCGATCTGGTCGCGCGGCGTGGACCGCGAGATTTTCCATCCCGGCCGTCGCGATCTGGAATGGCGGCGCGCCAAGGGAATCGCCGATCATGAAGTGACGATCGGTTTCCTGGGCCGCCTCGTCATGGAAAAGGGCCTGGACGTGTTTTCGGACACGCTGGACGAACTGACGCGGCGCGGCGTTGCGCATCGCGTGCTCGTCGTGGGCGAGGGCCCTGCCCGCGAATGGTTCGAGGCGCGTCTGCCGCAAGCGGTCTTCGTCGGCTTCCAGCAGGATGAGGATCTTGCCCGCGCCGTTTCCAGCATGGACATGCTGTTCAACCCCTCGGTCACCGAAACGTTCGGCAATGTCACGCTGGAGGCGATGGCCTGCCGCCTGCCCGTGGTCGCCGCTGCCGCCACCGGCAGCCAGAGCCTTGTCGACGATCGCCAGTCGGGCCGCCTGCTGCCGCCTGGCGCGATCCACCAGTTCGCCGAAGCGCTGAAAGCCTATATCGAGGACGCCCCCCTGCGCGAGGCGCACGGCCTTGCCGGTGAGGAACGCGCACTGGAATTCAGCTGGGACCGCATCAATCAGGAAGTGGCGGATACCTATCTGCGCCTGATCCGCCAGAAGACGCGCGCCTGATCGAGGGTGAGCGAGCGAAAAGGGGCCAAGCCGGTCTTGGTCCCGTTCGTTCTGACAGGTCTAGGTCTGGATCCAGCGTCGCCTCCGCGAAGGCGGGGGGCCCCGCTTTTCTTGCAGCACGGCGCGGCGGTGAAGAAGGAAGCGGGATCCCCGCCTTCGCGGGGATGACGAAACTTGAAATTCGTTGAGCGGTGCTCCGAACTCAGTCCAAAGCGGTCAGAAGGCGACGGCCGCCCGCCTCAAACCGGCGCGGCCGTCGCCAATCCTATCTCGCCGAAGTAACGACCGAGGGAATCGACCGCCTTGTCGGTCAGTTCGATGAACGCGCGGCGCCGGTCGTTGTCGTCCAGCACCCGGCGGAACAAGCCGCCTTCGACCATCTGGCCAATCCAGCGCAGCGCCGTCGTCGGCGGGACGGCGGCCGCGATGCAAAGCGACGTGACGGAGACCTGCTTGCCCTCTCCCCGCGCGGCGGCAAGGTCCAACAGCATGTCCCAGGCCGGATCGGCAAACAGGTCGCCTTCGATGAAACGGGCGCGCAGTTCGCGCTGACGCAGGATCTTGCGCACCAGCCGGGCTTCGGGAAGCTGGGCAGTGGTCTTGCCCGGGGCGGCCTTGACCGGAGCAGCCTTGCCCAAGGCCGATTGGGCCGGGACCGATTGGGCCGGGGCCGATTGGGGCGGGGCCGATTGGGGCGGGTGCATCGCAGGAACGGGCTCGGCAACGGCGACGCCCCATGCCTCCGCCTCGGCTCCGGGGGCAAGGCGCTCGATCCGTCCGGCGATCTCTCCCACCTGCTCGGTCAGGCGCAGGATCATCAGGCGGTCATCGTCTGAAAGTTCGCGCACGCGGCCATGCGGCATCGTTGCCATCACCCGGCCCAGCGCCACCACGCGTTCCGCCCGGCTGGGATCGACCAGCAGGATCGGGCTGGAATGGTCCATGCAGGCGAAGACATCCTCCAGCCCCGCGACGCTGGTGGAAACGATCAGCTGCGCGCCTTCCAGGAATGCGCGCAAGTCCAGCCGGGCAAGCGCGGCGATCGTTTCGATGTCCACTTGCGGACAATCGACGAGCACCACGTCGCCCAGCATCCGCTCGCCATCGTCCCGCAACTCGCCCAGGGCGCCAGCGGTGACGCGCATCCCGGCTGCGGCCGCATCCTCGCGCATCATGTCGCGCAAATGCGGGCGGTCCGCGAAGATCGCGAGCGTGGCCGAACGACCCTGCCGCGTCGCGCCGCCATCGCGCGCGTCCGCGCCGTAGCTGAAATCCATCTCGTCCATGTGCTCGGTGTTCCCACGTAGAGAAAATGGAGAACAACACGGCTTGCCGCCAAAACGGGCGTTAAATCCTTGTTACCGCGACTCCATCACCAGCCCGAAAGCTCTCGCCGGACCAACGTTTCCAGCATATCCATGCCTTCGGCCGTGTCGTTCAAGCAGGCCAGCACCGCGAAATCGCCGCCCCCTGCCGTCTGGAACACTTCCCGCCCGCGGATCGCCAGTTCCTCCAGCGTTTCCACGCAATCGGCCGAGAAGCCCGGCGCCGCCACCGCGATGCGGCGGGTGCCGGCCTTGGCCTCGGCAATCAGCAGGTCTTCCGTCGCAGGCTCCAGCCACTTGGCGCGGCCGAAGCGGGACTGGAAGCTGGTTTCGATGCGCAGCGCCGGGAAGCGCTTCCCCAGCCGCTCCACCAGCAGGTGCGAGGTTTCGCGGCAGTGCCAGTAATAGGGATCGCCAAGATCGGTGGTGCGCTGGGGCATGCCGTGGAACGACAGCACCAGCACCTCCGGCGTGAACGCCAGCCGTTCGACCTGCCGCGCCAAGTCGGCTTCCAGCGCGGAGATATGGCCGGGATCGGCGTAGTAGGGCGGCAGGTTGCGCAGCGCCGGTTGCCAGCGCATCGCCGCCATCGCCTGCCCCACCTTATCGGTCACCGAAGCTGTCGTCGCGCCCGAATATTGCGGGTAGAGCGGCGCGATCAGGATGCGGTCGCACCCCGCCGCCTTCATCGCCGCAAGCCGCGCGGGGATCGCGGGATTGCCGTAGCGCATCGCCCAGTCGACCATGATGTCCTGCCCCAGCCGCTGCTGCAACTTCTCCGCCTGTGCGGCGGTGATCACGGCCAGCGGCGACCCCTTGTCGGTCCAGACCTGGCTATAGGCATGGGCGGACTTTGCCGGGCGGGTGCGCAGGATCACGCCGTGGAGGATCGGCTTCCACGCGATCGCCGGGATTTCCACCACGCGCGGGTCGGACAGGAATTCCGCCAGATAACGGCGCACGGCCGGCGCGGTAGGGGCATCGGGCGTGCCCAGGTTGACCAGCAGGACGCCGACGCGGGAAACAGCCACACCGGAATTGGAAGGCGGCATCAGAACTCCTCCGCAAACAGGGGAAGGCGACGGAAGCGCAGCCCGGTCGCCGAATAAAGCGCATTGGCCACGGCGGGCGCCACGACTGCGGTGCCCAGTTCGCCCGGATCTGCAGCCCCCGAACCTGCAGCCTGTGCCGCGTCGGCAGGATCGGCCTTACCCTCGATGAATTCCACTTCGATGCGCGGGCAATCGGCCAGCGTCGGCAAGGCCATGTCGCCCAGCCGGTCGCTGTCCGGCCGGCCGCCGGCATAGCGCGGCGCGCAGCCGAGCGCCAGGCCGAGGCCGAAGACCAGCCCGCCCTCGATCTGCTGGCGGGCAATGTCGAAATTGACGATCCGGCCGATGTCCGCCACCGCGCTCAGCCGGTCCACCCGCACGCCGCTCTCGTCCCGCCGGGCGCTGGCGACAACGGCGATGCGCCCCGCGCCGATCGCATGGCAGGCGATGCCCTGCCCGCTGTTGTCGCCCCCGCCGCCCCATTCGGACAGCGCGGCAACCCGCTGCAGGCATTCGGCCAGGCGCACGTCCTGCCCCAGCATCGCCATGCGGTAGGACAGCGGCTCTCGCCCGGCGCGGTGGGCCAGTTCATCCACGAAGCTTTCGTTGAAGAAGGCGGTGTAGCCGTGCGAATTGCCGCGCATCCGCGCAGTCGGCAGGTCGATGGTGGCAGGGATGTGGTCGACGGCGAGCGCGGGGATGGCATAGGCGGGCACTGCCCCTTCCAGCGCCATCGCATCGGCCTTCCCGGCGACTGCCGCCACCGCATCGCCGGGGCTGTCCCCCGCGAACATGCGGCGGCCGAATTCACGGGCGGTGGCGGGCATGGCGATGCGGGCGCGCCAACCGGCAATGCCGCCTTCCGCATTCGGGCGCGCCGCCATCACCGCCACGGCGGGGGCGCGCGGGAACGCGGCGCGGAATTCTTCTCCGCGCGGCCAGGTGAGCTGCACCGGCCGCCCCGCCGCCTTCGCCAGCACCGCCACTTGCGCCGCGTGGCGGCATTCCAGCCGCAAGTCGAAGCTGCCGCCCAGCGCCATGGGATAGAGCACGACCGCGCGCGGCCCGATGCCGATGGCTTCGGCTGCTGCCGCACGCACCGCTTCCGGCGCCTGCGTGCCGATCCAGAGTTCCAGCGTGCCATCGGCAAAACGGGCCGTGGCGGTCGCCGTCTCGATCGTGGCATGGGCGGCGGGGGCGACTTCGTAGCGGACCTGGAACGGCAGCAGGCCGTTCACCGCCGCGCCGTCTCCGCTCAGGTAGATGCGTTCGCCGCCGCCGGTGCGCATCGCCGTATCCAGCGCATTGTCCACCACATCGCTGTCGAGCGCGCCGATCACGCGGAAACGGGGCTGGGCGCGCACCAGCGCGGTTTCCGCGCTCCACCAGTCATCCGCCAGCGCGGCGACCCAGCCGGGCCCCTGCACGAAGCGCCGAAAGCCGCGCACCGACTTCGCCGCCTGCTCGTTCAGGCCCGACACTTCCGCCATCGCCCCTGTGCCGCCGACCAGCGGGGCATGGCGGATCGAGGCGCGCAGCATGTCCGGCAGGCGCACGTCGCCTGCGAAAGTCCACGATCCCTCCACCTTGGAGGGCAAGTCCAGCCGGGGATAGCGCAGGCGCGCGCCGGGCGGGAACTCTCCCGGCTTTTCGGCGGGGAAATCGGGCCGCAGCGGCGGCGGATCCGGCGGCGAGAACGCGGCCGCTTCCGCCGCCAGCACGCCGAAGGGCAGCACTTTGCCGGCATGGTGGACAAGCCCGTCACGCACCTCGCACTCTTCGGCAGTGACGCCCCAGCGCGCGGCGGCAGCCTGCGCCAGCAAGGCGCGGGCCGAGGCGGCAGCCGCGCGGGCCGGGCCTTCGTAGGCGGCCACCGAAGTGCCGTCCGCCGTCACGTTGAAGCGGTGATCCTCCGCCCAGCGGCGGGTGACGTAGGCATCGGGCTTGTCGGCAAGAGAGGTTGCAAACGGCATCCAAAGCGGCGCCCACTTCGCCGCCAGCACCGTATTGGCATAGAACGCGCTGACCGGGGCCGGCTCCACCGCCACCTGTCGCCAGTCCGCGCCCAATTCCCAGGCGACGATCTGGGGCAGCAAGGTGGTGACGCCCTGCCCCATTTCCACTTGCGGCACCGCCACGCTGACCACGCCATCCGCGCCGATCTTGATCCAGGCGCCGAAGGCATGCTCGTCCGGGCCGGGTTCCAGCGGCAGCGGGAAACGATGCGGGCGCAGCAGGTAGCCGACCGCAAGGCCGCCGCCCGCCAGCGCACCGATCAGGACGCCGCGCCGCGAAACCGCCATCAGATCGTATCCAGCCAATCCGACACGCGGCGTGCCAGCGCCACGAAAGCTTCCGCCTGCGGCCCGGTTCCCGCCGCCGGCGGCGTGCCGGCATCGCTGTCCCGCCGGATCGCGATATCCAGCGGAATGCGGCCCAGGAAGTCCAGTCCCATGGTCTTCGCAGCGGCCTCTGCCCCGCCGGCGCCGAAGGGATCGCTCACCTCCCCGCAGTGCGGGCAGGCATAGCCGGCCATGTTCTCGATCACGCCCACCACGGGCACGTTGCTCTTTTCGAACAGCGAAACCGCCCGCGCCGCGTCCATCAGCGCCAGGTCCTGCGGGGTGGAGACGATCACCGCGCCCGCCGGCTTGAACTTCTGCAGCATCGTCAGCTGCACGTCGCCAGTGCCGGGCGGCAGATCGACCACGATGATCTCCGCATTGTCCCAATGCGCCTCAAGAAACTGGGTCAGCGCGCCGGCCACCATCGATCCGCGCCAGGCGATCGCCTGCCCCGGTTCGGACAGATGCGCCATCGACAGCATCGGCACGCCCCAGGGGCTGGCCACCGGCACCAGCCGGCTTTCATGCGCGACCGGGCGCTGGTCCTCAGTGCCGAGCAATCGCGCCTGCGATGGGCCGGAGATATCCGCATCCACCAGCCCGACCTTGCGGCCCAGCCGGGCCAGAGCCACCGCCAGATTGGCCGACAGCGTGGACTTGCCCACCCCGCCCTTGCCCGAACCGACTGCAAGGATGTGCTGGCGCGGCTTGTCCGCCATCACCGCGACGTGCACTTCCGCCACGCCCTCAGCCCCTTCCAGCGCCGCGCGCACTGCAGGTTCCACGGCGGTCTGCTGCTGAACCGAAAGGCCGGTGCCGTCCAACACCACGACGGCGCGCCCGTCGGTCAATCGCAGCGACCGCACCCGGTCCGCCAGATCCGGCGGCAACAGGGATTTCAGGCGATCGGCGGGGCCGGCGGCATCGGGGCTGGTCATGGCGTCCTTGGAGATAAATGAGGTGGAGAATACGGGAAAATCGGAGGGTCCGATGCCGCTCAGGTGGCGTAGTCGAGGAAAAAGGGCAAGAGAGGCACTGTTTAAGACGAAAAAGGCTTCCTATAGATAACGGCATGACAGCAAACGGTGACGCAATCTCACGCGCCGGCCTCGGCACCGCACAGGACACCCTTTCGGGCGAAACGCTTGCCATGGCAGGCCGCAAGAGCCCGTGGGGCTCGGACGGTAGTGGCAACGAAGGAGGCGACGGGGACGACGGCGCATCGCAGCCGGGTGGCGGTGGCAGCGGCAGTGGCAGCGGCGGCGATGACGGGCGCCCCGCGTCCGACACGCCCGGCTCTACCCCCGATGACCGGCCCGAAGGCGGGAAGCCCGGCGATTCCACGCCCGCTGGCCCCTCCGCCCCCTCGACCGGCAAGGGCGGCCCCAACGAACCGCGCGGCCCGCGCAACCCCTGGCTGCCCAGCGGCGGCACCCCGCCGCGCCGCTCCGCCAGTATCGAGGATATCTTCCGTCCGCGCGATCCGCGCCGCACCGGCGGCAATGGCGGCGGCGGACTGGGCGGCGGCTTCCCCAATCTGCCGCGCCGCGCCGATGGCAAGTCGTGGCTGCCGCAGGGCATCGGCCTGGCGGTAGTGGGATTGCTGGCCGTTTCCTCCGTCCATTCGCTCAGCCCCCAGGAACAGGGCGTCGTCACCCGCTTCGGCCAATTCTCGCGCGTGATCGATTCCGGCGTTTCGCTCACCCTGCCCTGGCCGATCGAGCAGGTGGACAAGACCGACGTGCGCTCCTTCGCGGTGGACACGATCCCCGATGGCGAGAGCGAGAAGCTGATGCTGACCAGCGACAAGAACCTTGTCGACCTCAGCTACCTGGTCCGCTGGAACATCAAGGACCTGCAGGACTATTCCTATCGCCTGGTCGACCCCAAGGACACCGTGCGCGAAGTGGCAGAGGCGGCCATGCGCGCCTCCATCGGCCAGATCTCGCTGAATGAGGCTCTGTCGGGCGCCGGGCGTGCCCGCGTGGAGCAGGACGTGCGCGAGCGGACGCAGCGCATTCTCGACTACTATCGCGCCGGCATCTCGATCCAGGGGATCGAGATCAAGAAGGCCGATCCGCCGTCGAAGACCCGCGCCGCCTTCGATCAGGTCAACGTCGCCCAGCAGGAAGCCGACCGCGATCGTTCGAACGCGCGCGCCAGTGCGCAGCAGGCGATTGCCCATGCGCAGGGTGAAGCCACCGCCTTCGACAAGGTCTACGAAGAATACAAGCTCGCCCCCGAAGTGACGCGGCGGCGCATGTACTACGAAACGATGGAGCGCGTGATTTCCCAGAACGACACCGTCGTCGCCGAACCCAAGAACATGACCAGCTATCTGCCGCTTCCCGAAATGAAGCGCCGCGCCGATCCTGCCGCTGCCGGTGACATCACCGTGACCGCCGCCCCCGCACAGGGAGGCCAGTGATGAGCATCTGGCAGGACTACAAGGCCGCATGGATCGCGGCGGGTGCCGCCGCCGCCGCCGTGCTGGTAAGCGTGATCGTCGTGCCCGAGACGGAGCAGGTGGTGATCGTGCGCGCCGGCCGTCCGACGCGCGTCTACAATGCCTATGTGCCCGGCGCGCCGTTCGGCGCGACCGATGCCGGCATCCACTGGCGCATTCCGGTCGTGGAACGCGCGGTGCGCATCGACAAGCGCCTGCTTTCGGTGGACATGCAGCAGGAACAGGTGCTCTCCACCGATCAGTTGCGCCTGAATGTGGACGCCTTCGCCCGCTACCGGATCATCGATCCGGTGAAGATGGTGCAGACGGCGCAGACATCCGAACGCCTGACCGAACAGTTGCAGCCCATCCTGTCCTCGGTCGTGCGGCAGGAACTGGGCAAGCGCACGTTCCAGTCGCTGCTGACTGCCGAGCGCGGCGAGGCGATGGCCCATATCCGCGATGGTCTGGACCGTGAGGCGCGCGAATACGGCGCGCAAGTGATCGACGTGCGGATCAAGCGGGCCGACCTGCCCGAAAGCGCCCTGGAAAGCGCGTTCGACCGCATGCAGGCCACGCGTCAGGAAGAGGCCAAGACGATCCGCGCGCAAGGCACCAAGGATGCGCAGATCATTCGCGCCGATGCCGAAGCGCAAGCCTCGCGCATCTATGCCGATGCTTTCGACAAGGACCCCCAGTTCTACGATTTCTACCGGGCGATGAAGAGCTATACCATCTCGTTCGATAGCAAGGGCGAAGGCGGCAAGACTATTCTTCTTTCGCCCGACAACGCGTATCTAAAGCATTTCCGGGAACCATAAGGCTTTTCGGACGATCAACGGATCGGCGCTCGTTTGCACCGGTCTGACGCAGAGACGTCATTCAAACCCGGTTAAGCTCGTGGAGCGTCAACCGGGCGGTGACGACAGTATGTGACCCTGCACTGCCAGGACGGAGGAATCAAAGGACGTGAAGCCCGTGCGATACGCTTATGGATTGACCACAGCGCTCCTGCTGGGAGGCGCGACGCTCACCCTTGTCACCGGCTATCCGGCTGGCGCCCAGGTCGCCCAGAACGAAGCCAGCCAGATGGCCCGCGTGGTCCCTCGCGGCGGCGCTCCGGCGAGCTTTGCGGACCTGACCGAACAGCTGGCGCCCTCGGTCGTCAACATCTCCACCCGCCAGCGCGTGCAAGTGCAGGGCGGCGGCGCCAATCCCTTCGCGGGCACGCCTTTCGAAGGCCTGTTCGGCGGCGGTGGCGGCGGCGGCTCCAGCCCGCAGACGCGTGAGGCGCAGTCCCTGGGCTCGGGCTTCATCGTCTCGGCCGACGGCTACATCGTCACCAACAACCACGTGATCACGGCCGAGGGCAAGGGACAGGTCGAATCGATCACCGTCATCATGCCCGACGGCACCGAGTATCCGGCCAAGCTGATCGGCAAGGACGCCGCGTCGGACCTGGCCGTGCTGAAGATCACCGCCCCCAAGGCGCTGCCCTTCGTGAAGTTCGGGGACAGTTCCAAGGCGCGCGTGGGTGACTGGGTGGTCGCCATCGGCAACCCGTTCGGGCTGGGCGGCACGGTTACGGCGGGCATCGTCTCGGCCGTGTACCGCAACACCGGTGCCGGCGGCGCCTACGACCGCTATCTCCAGACTGACGCCTCGATCAACCGCGGCAACTCCGGCGGCCCGATGTTCGACATGAACGGGCAGGTGATCGGCATCAACAACGCCATCTTCTCCCCCACCGGCGGCAGCGTCGGCATCGGCTTCGCGATTCCCTCCGAAATCGCCTCGCCCATCGTCGACAAGCTGATCAAGGGCGAGAAGATCCAGCGCGGCTATCTGGGCGTGCAGATTCAGCCGCTGAACGAAGATCTGGCCGATTCGCTGGGCCTTGAGCACAACAAGGGCGAATTCATCCAGAGCGTGGTCGCCGATGGCGCCGCCGCCAAGGCCGGCATCCAGGCCGGCGACGTGGTGGTGAAGGTCGGCGGCAAGGAAGTGACCCGCGACCAGAGCCTCTCGTTCCTCGTCGCCAACACGGCGCCGGGCACGAAGGTGCCGGTGGAGCTGATCCGCAACGGCCGCCGCATGACGGTGACCGCCACGGTGGACCAGCGCCCGAGCGAGGACGATCTGGCCCAGTCGTTCGACAACAGCGGCGACGATCAGGATACCGACGCCTTCAACAACCCGCCGGCGCAGCAGACCCAGGGCGTGATCGAAAAGGCCACCGGTCTTTCGGTGACCCCGCTGACCCCGACGATCGCTCGCCAGCTGGGCGCGGCGGAAGGTACCAAGGGCCTTGTCATCATCTCGGTCGATCCCAGCTCGGATGCCGGCCAGAAGGGCTTTGCCCGCGGCTTCATCATCCTGTCGGCGAACAACCAGCCGGTGACGACCAAGGCCGATCTGGAGAACGTGATCAAGGCCGCCAAGGCCGACAACCGTTCCGCGATCCTGCTGCGCGTCCAGCCGCGCGGCCAACCGGCCGCCTTCGTGCCGGTGCGCCTGCGCTGATCCGCACTCGCACTACGAAATCGAAACGCCCGCCGGGAAACCGGCGGGCGTTTTCGTTTGAGGACGTCCGTTGCAGGACCTCGCGCCTTTCCCGCCCCCGCTCCGAACTTCCCGCGCACACTCTCCCGTTGCCCCCGCGAAGGCGGGGGCAACGCTTTCCTTGGGTTCAAACGGTCACATCGGCCGAACGGCGCCACCTGCGATAAGAAGCGGGATCCCCGCCTTCGCGGGGATGACGGCGTTGGGTGGCGAGAGTGCGGCGCCTCATCGAACGGACAATTGGGCAACGCACATCATTGGCGATCACCGATCATGATCTCCCCTATGGAGCGTGCCCACCCCTCGCTATAAGACCCGCATGTCATCGGCCGATCATGAACGCGAGGAGGAAGCCGACGGCCTGCGCAAGGTGATCCATGTCGACATGGACGCCTTCTATGCCAGCGTCGAACAGCGCGACGAACCTACGCTGAAGGGCAAGCCCGTCGCCGTGGGTGGATCATCCCAGCGCGGCGTGGTCGCCGCTGCCAGCTACGAGGCGCGCAAGTTCGGCGTACGCTCGGCGATGCCCTCCGTGAAAGCCGCAAGGCTCTGCCCCGACCTGGTCTTCCGCAAGCCCCGCTTCGACGTCTATCGCCAGGTCAGCGAGCAGATCCGCGCGATCTTCCTGGACTACACCCCCCACGTCGAACCGCTGTCGCTGGACGAGGCCTATCTGGACGTCACGGCGGACCTCAAGGGCATCGGTTCGGCCACCCGCATTGCCGAGGAAATCCGCCGCCGCATCAAGGCGGAAACCGGCCTGACCGCCAGCGCGGGCGTTTCCTACAACAAGTTCCTGGCAAAGTTGGCGAGCGACCAGAACAAGCCCGACGGGCTTTGCGTGATCCGCCCGGGCGAAGGCGCGCAGTTCGTCGCCGGGCTGCCCGTGCGGCGCTTTCACGGCGTGGGCCCGCGCGGGGCGGAGAAGATGGCACGGCTAGGCATCGAGACGGGGGCCGACCTGGTCACCAAGGACCTTGCCTTCCTGCGCGCGAACTTCGGCAGCTTCGCCGAATACCTGTTCCGGGCGGCACGCGGCGTCGACCTGCGACAGGTCCGCGCCGACCGCCCGCGGAAGTCCGTCGGCGGGGAGCGCACGTTCTTCGAGAACATCGCCGGCGCCGATGCCTTGCGCACGACGATGGACGAGATCGTGGAGATCGTCTGGGCCCGTATCGAACGCGCCGACACGCGCGGCCGCACGGTGACGCTGAAGCTGCGCTATGCCGACTTCACCACGATCACCCGCGCCCGATCGCTGCATCACTTCGTGGCCGACAAGGCGGAGTTCTCGGGCATCGGCCATGCCCTGCTGGATGACCTGTTGCCCCTGCCCCAGCCGATCCGCCTGATGGGCCTCACCCTCTCGGCGCTGGAACGGGGCGAGGAAGACGCACGCCCGGCCAAGGACGGCCAGCTCTCGCTGCTTTGAACGCGCCGCCCCACCCTCAGCCCTTCATCAAGTCAGCGCAGGCACCGGCGCAGGATAGCCGAAGCCCTGTTCGGCCTTGCCCCTTGCGGCAATGGCGGCATCGCGGACGCCGGCAGGTGAAAGCCGGTCTGCCAGCGTGTAGCTGAACCAGGCGAGCCCCATTCCCACGGGGATGTCGATTACGTAGTGCCAACGCGAAGCGATTGCCGTCACCAGAATGTAGAACAGGATGAAGGCGTAAGGCGGAACCAGGACTTTCCCGTGCTTGCGCGCAAACATGAAGAACAGGAACGCACCGCCCGCATGCAGCGACGGCATAGCCGCCAGCCCGGCCGTGAAATTGGCGCCCCCTTGGCTGGCAATCCATTTCCCGCCGCCGGACAGCGAATGGAAATAGAAATTCAGCATCTGGTGCTGGCCCTGCGAGATAATCGGATTGAGGCCATTCTGGAAAATGAAAGGACCGACCGCCGGCGTTCCTACGTATCCGACGATGCTCAACAGCTGAAGCAATATTACTGCCACGATGAGTTTGCCGAACTGCTCCGGCGTCCGAATGGCGTGATAGAGGAAGCTGATGTAGAAAAGCATCATGTACGAGGACAAGTAAAAATTCGCCTCATATGGAATCACCGGCAGAAGTCCACGCCGAATAGCCATGCACAAATAAATCAAAGGCATAGAAAATTCGTCTATCTTCCAGTAAAATCCATCAAAATTGTGTGAGTTAAGATGCGGAATCCATAATTTCACGTTGAAATACACAAATAGCGCGATTGTATAGCAAGGCAAGCCGATCAAAAAACGGGCTGCCACCTTGCGCTTTCCCAGAAAAATCATCGGCAGACCGATCAGGACGACACCGACCATAGGATATATGAAGTACAAACCAAGAAATTTAGCCTGCGTACTTGCCGGCATTACGATCGGTAGATCGAATCCGATCGAAATCAATAGCATCGCGATCAGGCCAATTCCGGATATAAATACTTCCGGCGGGCAAGATTTCAAATCGATCTTCATCGCTTCACCATCAGAAATTCGTCACTTTGATGAAGGCCCTTCACGCGAAGACTTCCTTCTAGGTGGTCTTCCTAGGTCCGCGTGGTTAAAATATCTTGAAGGATGTGCGGAACTACACACTCCGAATAGCTGCAATCGATATTTTGAAGAAAACAGCAACCTGCATCCCACTAAATACGGGAGCGAGTCTTTTGGATTTGAACGAGAACCACGCGGTTGCGCCACGCGCCAGCGCAGCGATAACAGCCCTTGCGCGCCGCGCCATTGGGCGTTTTCTAATCAGGCAGTAATTACCCGGCGATCCGCAAAACACGGTGGGCCAATGACTTAGAGCGGCTGATCCGACGCAATCGGATCGGAAACCGCTCTAGCGGCTTTCCGCGATCCAGTTGCGGATTTTCCGCGCCAGGCCCGTGGGCATGTGGTCGGGCAGGTCGTCCAGCGGGAAGAAGGCAATTTCCACGATCTCGCGCCCGTCCCACCGGGGCGTGCCCTCCACGCGGCCGACGACCATGTGGACGCGGTTGCTGGCACCCTGCAGATCCTCGTCGATGACGATCAGGGCCCGCCCGTCGAGCAGCGGGCGGCCCGTCTCCTCCTCGAACTCCCGCATGCCGGCGGCCAGCGCGTCTTCGGAGCGGTTCATGCCCCCGCCCGGCGGCATCCACTTTCCCGAGCCATAGGAATGGCGCAGCAGCAGGATGCGGCCTTCGGGGTCGAGCGCCAGCACACGCACGCCTTCAAGGCGCGGGCGCCTTATCCGCCAGAGCACCATCCGCGCCCGATGCGCGATGCGGTAGAGCGTCCGGTGGAGGCTGGCGGGCAGGAAGTTCAGCAGAAGCAGGTCACCTTGTGGCGGGCCGCGCGCAGCAGGCGGGCGATGGGCAGGTCATGCTCGCCCTTCACGGCGGCGTCGAACACCGCGCGCTTGTCGTCGCCGCGGATCACGAAGACGATCTCGTCGCTGTCCACCAGCGCGGGGATGGTCAGGCTCAACCGGTCGAACGGGGCTTCGGGCGGCAGCGGATCGGGGGTCAGACGGCGGACCGGATAGGGATCGTCCGCCTTCGGATCGGTATTGGGGAACAGCGAGGCGATATGCCCATCGCCTCCCATGCCCATCCAGGCGATGGCGAAGTGCGGGGGCTGCGCATCTTCGGTCAGCGGCACGATCTGCGCGCCCACAGGCTCAAGCCGGGCGCGGATCTTGCCGACGTTGCTGGCGGGATGATCCTCATCCACGATACGGTCGTCCCCCGGCCAGACCGCAATGCGGTGCCAGGGCAGATCTTCCTTGGCCAACAGGTCGAAGATCGGGAACGGCGTGGAGCCGCCCGGAACGGTTACCGCGATATCGTCGGGACTGGTGGCGAGCGCGGCCTTCAGGCGCGCGGCGAACCACTGGGCGATGGCCGCATTGTCGGCGTTTTCGATGATTTCCAGCTTGGGCATGGAGGAAGCATTAGCACTCCCTCCATGCCCACAGCCAGTCCCAAGGAATGGATTACGCGAGAATTTCGCGCAGGAACCAGGCGCGCTGTTCGGCCTGGTCGGTCCAGTCGTCGATGATGCCGTCGGTGGCGTTGTCGCCCGCGTCGCCGGCCAGTTCCTTGGTCGCCTTCAGCGAGGCGACGTAGGACGAATTGTCCTCGAACAGTTCCTTGACCATGGCCATGGCGTCCAGCGAGGTCTTGTCCTGGTCCGCGATGGAGGTCTTGGCGCCGATTGCGCCGATCGAGGTCAGCGTGGTGCCGCCCAGCTTGCGCACGCGTTCGGCGATCAGGTCGGTCAGGCCGAAGATCTCGGTCGCCTGCGTGTCGAACAGCAGGTGCAGGTCATGGAACTGCGGGCCCTTGACGTGCCAGTGGAAGTTCTTGGTCTTCACGTAGAGCGCGAAGGTATCGGCCAGCAGCCCGTTGAGGCTGTCGATCAGCGCGGCCTTCGAATTGTCGTCCTTGGAAGTCATGCCTTTGGTTCCCTTGGTCGTCATGTGGGGGAGGATGGAATGTAGATTGGTGAACGTATGAATTGAAGTCTGGTTGGAACGCGAATTTTCGATCAGACTAGTGAGAATTCCTGAAGCAGCAGCACGGCCGCCGCCAACAGCAGCAGCAGGCCGATCGCGCGCCTGATCCAGCACAGGGCCCCGCGATCCAGCAGATCCGGCGCTGCCCAGGCCAGACCCGCCAGCGCCGCGCCGCCCAGCGCGCCGCCCGCGCCCGCCGCAACCGGCGCGGCAAGGCCGACGCTCAGCCCGAAGATCAGAAAGCGCGCCGCGTCGGTCAGTTCCTGCGCGAAAAGCACAAGCGCCAGCGCGCCCAGCGAATTGGTCGGCTCCTTCGGATCGCGGCGCGGCACGAAGATCATCAGCTCCGCGCCTGCCATGGCCAGCGCGATACCCGCGAAAATCGCCCGTGCCGGGGGCGGCAGTTGCACCAGCAGCAGGCTGGCGGCCCAGCCCGCGATCCCCGCCGTCAGCACCGCGCAGGCCAACGCGACCAGCAACACACCCGGCCGTGCGCCCTGTCGGCGGGCCAGCCCCGCCACGGTCATCTGATCGCGCGCACCGAAGCCCGCGAGCAGGACCGCGATCCATGTCAGGTAGAATGCGGACATTGGCGAAGCGTGGAATTTCCCATGAGATGACCGCAGCTTAGGGCAAATGCGAAAGGTTGTCGCCCCCGATGGTCACTCCACGCCCGATGGTCGCTCCACGTCGGTCACTTCACGTCGGCGCGCGCGATCAACGCATCCAGCGCGGCGCGGCCCTGCCGCAGTTCGGGCAGGATCTTGCTCAGTTCGTGCTTGGTGATCCGCTTGCCGCCCTCGCTATCCACTGCCTGCGCCTCCACCAGCCGGTGCAGCGCCTCTACCAGTGCCAGAATGGGATCGACGCCGATCATCCGTTCCGGCAGCGCCACCGCACGCACTTGCGCCAGGCCGAGGCAACGGTCTATGGCCCCGGGGCCGAAGCTCTTCTCGATGCCCAGCAGCATCACGGGGTCGAGGCTGGTCGCTTCGGACTTCGCGTTGCGAATCGTTCCGGGCGAGCATCCCAGCCGTTCGGCGAGCTGGCGATCGTTGAGAGCCTGGCTCTTTTGGATCTGCCGGATAATCGCCGAAACCGCCTTGCGATACTCATCGCTGGTGGGTGCGCCGGAGCGGTTTGCAGTCATGCGGAACGCTTTCCTGACGATGAACGCGAATACAGCACGTTGTGACGATTAATGAGAATCACTCCAAGACCTTGTCGACGAACATGCCCTAATGGGGCAGCAATATGAACTTCAGCCGACGTAACTTCATTGTCGCCGCGACGGCATTTGCGGCGAGCTCCTCGACTGCGGCCAGCGCCATTTCCTCCTCGCCCTTCGGCGTGGGCGGCGTGCTGCCCGAACTGCCGCGCGCCCCGCTGCCCGGCCCCGGCGTTGCGCCCACGGCTCCTGCGGCGCTGCCCGCGGTCCGTTCCGGCGTGAACCCCGGACTGTTCGACGCCGCGATGGCCGCGCTGGACCGCCACGGCGGCCGGGTGATGCGCGATCGAATCGGCATCGTCGACTTTTCCTCGTCCTCGTCCGATCCCCGCCTCCATCTCGTCGATCTCGTGGGCGGCACCACATCGACGCTGCATGTCGCCCATGGCAGCGGTTCGGATCCGAACCACACCGGATGGTTGCAACGCTTCTCCAACAGCCCCGGTTCCAACGCGACCAGCGAAGGCGCCTATCTGACGTCCGACTACTACTTCGGCCGTCATGGACGCTCGCAGCGGCTGATCGGGCTGGACGCCAGCAACAGCAACGCGCTGGAACGCGCCATCGTCATCCACGGGGCCTGGTATGCGGAACCGTCGATGATCGCGGTCCACGGCAAGCTGGGCCGCAGCCAGGGTTGCCTGGCGGTCGGCGACAGCCTGCTGAACCGCGCGTTCGATCACTTGGGCTCCGGCCGGATGATCTACGCAGCGAAAGTGGCCTGAGGACGACGCCGAAGGTCCATCCACTCAGGAGACCTTCAGCGACACGGCACCGGGATCGCGCACGCCGGGATCGACCACCGCCGCCGGGCGGGACCATTTGCCACCGCCGCGCCGGCCGCTGACGCGCACGTCGCGCACCGATCCCGCCGCCACCACCCCGGCCCGCGCACCGGGGCCAAGGCCGTCGATCTCCAGTTCGGACACAGTGACGCCCTGCGTGGAGCAGGCGATGGCGTCGGCGCCCGCACGCTGCACGCTGCAATCCGGGCGGCCCTGGATATGGACCGCGCCCTGATTGATGCCCTTGCGCGTTACACAGTCCACCAGTTGCACCCGCCGCGCCGTGATCCGGGCATTGCCGAAAGTGCCGTAGCTCCGCTCCGAATTGAGGTAGAGCCCGGCACAGGCCGATCGCACCACGCGCACGTCCGATACCGTCACGTCCGCACCGCCGACCACCGCCACACCGCGCGCATGGCCATCGGTGATCGTCAGCCCGCTGGCGCGTATATTCGAGCAGCGCCGGCCCTTCTGGTTCGGCCGGTCGTAGCTGACCACCGCAAAGCCATCGTCCCCGGTATTGATCGCCTGATAGCCGCTCACCGCGATATCGGAGGAACCATTGGTGATGTGCAGCCCGTCCGCCATCGTATCGCGCACCAGAATGTGCCGCAGCGTGCCGCCGTGGGCGTCGTCCAGCGCGATCCCCGCCGTCGCCGCGCCGCGCACAGTCACGTTGGACAGCGTGAAGCCGTGGGCCGACTGCACCAAGAGGCCAAAGCCCGAATAGGCCTGAATGCGCTTGGTGGCCGGGGACGCCAGCGTCAGATCGCTGATCCGCGCGCCGCTGCCGGTCACCCGCAGGCGACCGTTGTTCGGGTCCAGCGCCTTCAGCGTCGCCCCCGATCCCTCGATAGCGCCGCCATCCAAAGCAAGCATGCCCGAATGGCAATAAGTGCCGCCTTTCTCCAGCCGCAGCACGCCTTTCGCCTGCGAGCACCAGTCCAGCGCACTCTGGAGCGCCGCCTGCTGGTCGCGCGCCGGGTCAGACTTGCCGCCGAACTCGCGAATGTCCCGTACGGGCGGCGCCGCTACTGCGCGCGCGGCCACCGGCAGGCAGGCGAGCATCGCGACGAAAGCGCGGCGGGACGAGAGAGATGATGTCATCGGATCACTCCGCTTCCAGCGATAAACCCCGAACTTCGCGCTTCGGGGATGCCCCCTCGCCCCGGTGCAGGAAGACCAGTCGGGATACGACAAGGCTGATCGTCAGGCTGAGCACCAGATTCTGGATCAGCACCGCCACGGCTACGGCCTGCGCCGCGCCCAGCAACGGCGCGAATGCCAGCGTCGCGGCGAAGCTGGCCACCCCCAGAAAACCGCCGATCACCCACCACTTCTCGCTATTGAGTGCCGCCACCGCCATGCCGAACGGCGCGGCGACGCAAGTGACGAAGGCGCTGGCGAACAGCGGCAGAGCAAGGTCGAACGAAACGCTGGCGTGGATCCACCCCAGCCGGCCCAGCACCAGCACGGCGGCCACCGCCAGCGGCAGGTACACCGCCGCGAAGGCGATCGAGAGCTGGGTATTGCGCCAGATCGTGCCGCGCACGGCGGTCCAGTCCTGCTCTGCCGCCGCCTTGATCAGGCGCGGCGCGAAGGCGATCGACAGGCCATGCAGGAAGACCGAGACGGCGGAGGACAGCTTGCGGACCAATTCGAAAGTCGCCACCGCCTGCGGCACGCCCAGCGCGGTAAGCGCCAAGGTCGGCAGGCTTTCGGTGGCGGACATGACGATGCCGCTGACCAGGAAGGTGCGGCTCTCCGTCCACAACAGGCGCACATGCTCCATCCGCATCGGCTGCACGGAGAGCGCAGCCAAGCCCCGCCGCAGCACGATCGACAGCAGCGAGGGCACGAGATAGGCCATCGACATCGCCAGCGAGATCGCCACCCAGTCGGGCCGCAGCGCGAAGAACCACGATGCCGCGAACAGCACTGTCAACATCACCGGCGGCACCACGTAGAACAGGCATACTGCCAGCAATTGCCGATCGAGCGCGACCTGCCGCACTTCCTCGATCCGGACGATCGCCAGCGAGCAGACCGCCACGAAGATCGCCGCCAGCGCCATCAGCGGCACGCCCAGCGCCACATGGCTCACCACCATTCCGGCGATAACCAGCGCCAGGAACACGAAAAGGATATGCCACGCGGAAATGTCCGGCCGGTCAGGCAGCAGGATCGACCGCAGATAGCCCTGCTTCGCATATTGGGCGACCGGGCCGATCACCAGCATGCCCACCGCGAAGGAGCTTGCACCCAGCCCGTATTGCAACCCGTCCAGCAGCGATGCCGCGACCAGCGGGGGCAAGAAGCCTACCCCGCCCGCCAGAAGCCGGGCCAGCAGCAGCCAGGACAGCTTCATGCCGATGCTCCTGTTACCGGTGCTCCCCCGGCCGATAGCGGTGAAGGCGCCAGCATCTCGTCCACCACACGGTCCCAAGTGCGCGGGGGTGCCAGCGCGGCCTTGGGCGCATCCAGCGCAGCGCGCATGGCGGCGACGATCGAAGCGGCGTCGCCCACCCGGTAGCCGTGGCGCGTGGGCTTGCCGCCCTGCACGAAGTCCGGACAGACCGCCGGCAGGCCCGCCGCCTCAAACTGCAGGAGCTTCATGGAGGTGTCGATCAGATAGTCAGACGCCAGTGCGGAGCGATAGGGCGCGATGCCCAAGGTGGCGTGGCGGATGTAGGGGATCGTGTCGCGGAACGGCATTTCCGGCAGCCAGCGCAGATTGGCGCGGTCCGTACCTTGATGGCCCGATCCGATCACGGTGAACTGCAGATCGGGAAATGCCTGCGCGGCAACGTCGAACACATGCGGGTCGAACAGCATCGATCCCACCGAGATCGCCGCTCGCTTGCCTTCGTAGGGATCGGGCAGGCCGCCGGTGAAGAAGGCATCGTCGAGCCCATGCGCGATCACACGGTGTTCGGCGATGCTGCGATGATCGGGGATCATCAGCGCCGAGGGCAGCCGGGCATAAGCGATCCCCGCCGCCGCTGCCGCCAGTTGATCGTCGTAATAGCGGCCGAGCCCGATGGTCCCCAAAGTGTCGGACGCGTTGTAGATGATCTTCGCTTCCGGGTTCAGCCACCGGATCTCCGAAAGCAAGGCCACCGCGCTGCCGGATTCGACGACGATGGTGGCCGCCTTGCGGATCATGGCACGTACGATCGGCGGCATCCGCCGGCGATAGACCGCGCTGGCAACCGGGTTCCACCAGCGCCCCGCCGCCGAAGCCACGTTCACCGGATGGAGCAGCGAATGCCAGAGATAGCAGGACACGCCGTTCGCGGTCAGGCCCATGTCTGAGAACTGCTGATGCCGCGTATCGCGCCCTTTCAGCCGCGACAGCGCGCTGGAATGGGTGCTGAGGAACATGGTTTCGCCGCGCGAGGCCAGCGCGTCGGTGATGAAATGGATATTGGCGCGCTTCTTCGACCGGTAATCGTGCGCGGAACTGATCACCAGATAGGGGGCCGGAAAAGCGCTCATGCCGGCAGGCTCCGCTTGAGATCGGCAAGATAGGCGGCGTGACGGGCGACGACGGCGGCCTTGGCGCTCTCGGCCGCATGGCGGCGGCGAATTTCGACGTGTTCGGCGCGCGGCTCCTGCGCCAGTTGGCGGATCATCGCCTCCGCCAGCCCATCGGGGTTGTTCGGTTCGGCCAGTTCGCCCAGTTCGGGGGCGACGATCAAGTCCTCCGGCCCGAAATCGCACTTGGCGGCAACCACCGGCAAGCCCACGCTCATCGCCTCGACAATGGCGACGCCGAAGCCTTCCCAGCGCGACGCCGTCACGAAGGCCCGCGCCGAAGCCAGTTCGGCCGAGGGATTGGCGACCATGCCGGCAAGGCGCACATTGTCCTGCAATCCCAGCCGGGCGATCAGCGCCTCCAGCTTGGGACGCTCGGGGCCCTCGCCCACGATCGTCAGCCGGGCATCGGGATAGGCGTCCACCACGCGGCGGAACGCGGTGATCGCGATATCGTGCCCCTTCTGGTAGGCCAGCCGCGCCACCGTCACGAAATTCCGGCCGGCCAGCGCCTCCGCGCCCACTCGCACATGATCGCCCAGCTGGCGCACTGGGTTGGGCATATGCTCGACCGAGACCCCGCCGCCCATCATGGCAGAGGCATGGCGCGCCAACCCCGGCGAAACCGCGATCACGCCGGCGAACCGGGGCGCGGCGGGCTTCAGGAAGGCGAACAGCACCCGCGATTTCAGCGAGACGGCACGCTCGATCTCCGGATTGCCGTGGAGGTGGAGCACGATGTGGGTCCGCCGCCCGCGCAACCGATCCTGCACCATGCAGAGGAAGGCGATTTCGAACTGCGGGATCACCACCAGGTCGAAGCGGTGCGTGTCCAACACGCGCTGGACCGCGCCGGGGATATGCCGCGTCCGCTCCGCCTCACCGCGAATGACCGAATAGGCGGGATCGACCACTTCGGGATAGTCGCGGAAGTAGAGTACGCTGACATCGAAACGCGGGCTTTCGAACGTGGCGAGGGCCGATGCGATCTCGTCCGTCACCCGCTCGATCCCGGCGAACTGTTTCGACGGGGGCACCACGTAGAGCACGCGCAAAGGCGGCGTTTCCGGGCCGCCCGTCGCACTGCCGGTGATGTGCCTGTTGGTACCGTGCATGCCGAAGTTTCCTCGATATTCGTCAGCGACCGGGATCGATGCGCGGGCCCCCACCCGCGCGATCACGCCACGGCCAGATTGCGATAGAGCCCCAGCAGTTCCTCGTTCATCCGTTCCGCACGGAAGCGTTCCTCAAACTCCTCACGCGCGGTGATGCCCATGCGGCGGAAATCCGCGATGCCGTATTGCGACAGCGCCGTGGCCAGAAATTCCGGATCGGCACTGTCCACCAGCACGCCGGTCACGCCGTGGTTCACCAGATGGGGAAACGCGCCGCCATTGGTGGCAATCAACGCACGGCCGGCGCGCATCGTTTCCAGCGCCACCAGCGGCAACCCCTCCCACCGGCTGGGCATGACCACCGCATCCGCATCGGTGATGGCCTGCGCCACGGTTTCGCGCGGCAGCCAGCCCTTGAACTCGATCGGCAGGCCATCCGCGCTCGGGCGCTTGTCGCCGCGCACCACGTCGCCAACCACAGTGACTTTCGCCCGCCCGTCCGGCAGACGCGCGCAGGCATCGAGCAGAAGGTCGAACCCCTTCTGATGGTCCAGCCTGCCGATGAAGAGGAGGTTGACCGGCCGTTCGCGCTGTTGCTCGGCCGTTTCTAACGGCGGGGCGGGCGGAAGATCGCGAATGCCCGAGACCACAAGGTCCAGCTTATGTTCCGGAAACCCCCGATCGCGCAGGAAATCGACTTCGTGCGGAGAGATGTTGACGATGCGGTCGGTCACGCTGCTGAGCGACTTTTCGATCGCCGTGATGACGGACCGTCCCGCCACCGGCTTGTCGGGATCGATCATCCAGCCATGCGCGCAATAGACGATCTTGGGGCGCGGCTTGATGCCGATCACCGCCAGCCGCCCCACCGCACCGGCCAGCGTGCTGTGCAAGTGCACCACATCGGGCCGGTATCGCAGCACCAGCCGCCGCACCGCGCTGGCCAGCCGGACGCTGGCGGGCAGCGTGCGCTTTTCCTGCTCGTAAGCGAAGGCCAGCAGGCCGGGACTGTTCGGCAACAGGTGGATCTGGTTCTGCGGGGCCAGGACCGCCACCTTGCGCTTGCCCAGCCGGTTGATCTGCGCGGGCAGCACTTCCTGAAGATAGCTGGCCGGGCCGCCGGGCAGGCACTCGCACACGTGCAGCACCTTGATATCGAGGTCGCTCATGCGGCGGCATCCTTCAGCAGCGCGACCATGGTGCGGGCGGAACGTTCCCAGCTGTATCGCGCGGCGCGCGCATGCCCCTTGCGGACCAACTCCTCGCGCAATCCGGGTTCGTCGCGGATGCGCAGGATCGCCTCCAGCCATTGCGCGCCGTCGTTCGGATCGGCCAGGATCGCGGCATCCCCCACCACTTCCGGCAAGGCGGAGGTGTTGGAGACGATCGCCGGGCAGGACATCTGCATCGCCTCGATCGCCGGAACGCCGAAGCCTTCGAAGAACGACGGGAACACGAAGGCCAGCGCATGGGCGTATAGCGCCTTCAACTGTCCGTCAGTCACGCGGCCGAGATCGACGACATCGCCGCCATAGCCATCCCGCGCGCCGAAAATGCTGCTGATGCCCCCGCCCGCGACCACCACGCCGATCCCATGCGCGCGAAGTTCCCCCGCGATGCTGGCGATCAGGCCGATGTTCTTGTTGGCGGACTGGCTGCCCAAGCACAGCACGTACGTGCCGCGAACCGCATCAGGCAGGCCCTCCAGCCCTTCCGGGGCGATAGCATCGAAATTGTCCGCCGCGTTGTAGGTGATCGCGTCCGGCGGGCGGCGCGCAATGTCCAGGTCCTGCAACTTTTGCGCGGAGAATTCGGAAACCGTGGTCCACCGCGCACTGCGGCGGATCACCAACGGGATCATCAGATCGTACCACCGCCTGAACGCGCGTGAGAAGTTCTCCGGCATCAGCCAGGGATGCGCGTCGTGCACGCACGTGACTTGCGCGCCCGCCAGCAACGGCGCCATGTTGCACAGGTTCAGGATCGCCGATCGGCCAGCGATGCGGGGCAGCGCCGTCTGCTCCCACAGCACGCCGCGCCCGGGGCCCACGCGCACTTCGGAAATGGCCCGGGTGAACCGGCCCGCTTGCGACGGCGGACGCGCGACCACGAAGGTCATCCCGCGCACCTGCGGATCGTCCGCCGCGACCAGCCCATCGATCGCGCGCACCACTTCGCGGGCATAGCGCTCGACCCCGGTGGTCGCCTTGTCGAGAAAGCGTCCATTGATGACTACACGCATTGTCCGGCTCCTAGACACGCGATCTGACAGGGGCGGCCGCATTCAACCGCGCGGGGCGGCTGCGCAGCGGCGGCGCAGGCCTTGCCTTGCGCGGCACCGATGGCGTCGCAGGTTGCCACTTGCCCCAGATCACGGCGCTGAAAATGATGCCGATCAGCACGGAAACGGCACGCCCATCGTAGATGTAGCCAATTCGCGTCATTTCGAGCATCGAATAGAGAAATACGGGATAGATATAGCGCATCGGCCCCAACCCGCTTTTCAGGGACGAATAGGATATCCCGGCAATCGCACCGTACAGGACCATCAGGAATAGGCCCAAGACCCAACCCCAATCGTACATGACGGTGAGAATGCCCGTGGTGTTATTGTATTCCGGCGTCGCATAGACAGACAGGAAGCTGAGGAACCAGGATCCATCCTTGGTCGCGGGCCGGGTCGGCAGAAATTGCCCGATCACCGGGAATTTATAGAGCCAGTTCAGCGTCCATTCCCCGCGAAACGTGGGATTGGGCGAATAGCGCAGCAGCGCGCAAATATTGTTGATCGACGTTGCGTAGTAGAGCGTGAAACGGTCCGCGATGAAGTGCCAGAAGTTGTCGTAGATGTTCACATAGTGATTGATCCACGACCTGGGGTATTCGAAAATCGCGAAAAACAGCGGCGCCGCGGCATAGAGGACGTAAGGAAAAAATTTGAACCCCAGCCCGGCGACATGCACCTTCGGCGCCTTGGACGTCGCATATACGGCAAACAGCGGCACCACTAATTCGACGATGGCAATACGTTCCGAAAACACCATCGCGCGGAACACGGCCAGGGCGATGATCCCCGCCAGCATCCGGTGATAACGGCGCGGCAGTTTCTGCCCGTCCTGAAACACCTTCATCCCGTAGATGATGGCATAGGAGATGCCGAACTGGGTGGCCGTGGTGACGCCCGAAATGTTCGGCGCCGCCTCGCGCACCTCGTACATCGCCCCGCGCGATGCGCTGATGGTGGCCAGGATGATCTCCGGATGCGTGGCGAACAGCGGGCCGAACCAGATCAGATAGGCCGCCAGCGTCATGCAGAACAGGAAATCGAGCGCGCCGTTGCGGATCACCAGCTTGCGCCGGAACGGAAACCGCTCCGTCATGAACGCGCCGACCATCAGCGCGAACAGCAGCGAGACGCCCTGCACGATATTCTCCGGCGTGACGTAGACCCGGTGCGATTGCAGCACGGGCGCCGTGCGGATGACCGCCGGCGTCACCACCGCCAGAAGAAGGAAGAACGGCATGACGAAGAACGCAGTCAGCGCGGCGGGCGAATGCCACCACCTGATGCCCTTGAGCCTTGCCGTCGAATTCGCCACCATCATCGCGCCTCACGAATATTCATCTTATGAACAGCGCTATTTTGAATATGCGACAATATTCAAAACTATGTTTTCATTGGCAGCGAAATACGACCCGCGCCAATAAACATTTTTTAATTCATCTAGTCGGAACCAAACAGGTCTCGCGTGAAGACCTTGTCCACCACATCTTCGATTTCCGCGGTCATGCGGTTGGCGATGATCACATCGGCCTCCTGCTTGAAAGCATCCAGATCGCGCATGACGCGGGAGTTGTAGAACTCATCCTCGACCATCGCCGGCTCGTAGATCACGACTTCGATACCCTTGGCCTTGATCCGCTTCATGATGCCCTGGATGGAAGACTGCCGGAAATTGTCCGATCCGGCCTTCATGACCAGACGGAACACGCCGACCTTGCGGGGCCGCCGGGCAATGATCTGATCGGAGAGGAAATCCTTGCGCGTACGGTTGGCGTCAACGATCGCGCGGATAAGGTTCTGGGGAACCTCGGAATAGTTGGCCAGCAACTGCTTGGTGTCCTTGGGCAGGCAATAGCCGCCGTAACCGAAGCTGGGGTTGTTGTAATGCATCCCGATGCGCGGATCGAGGCCGACGCCCTGGATGATCTGGCGCGTATCCATGCCGCCGGCGATCGCATAGCTGTCCAGTTCATTGAAGAACGCGACGCGCATCGCCAGGTAGGTATTCGCGAAAAGCTTGATCGCCTCTGCCTCACGCGTGTCGGTGAAGAGGATTTCGACATCCTTCTTCTCCGCGCCCTGCAGCAGCAGTTCGGCAAACACCCGCGCCCGGTCCGACCGTTCGCCGACGATGATGCGCGACGGGTGCAGGTTGTCGTAAAGCGCCCGGCCTTCGCGCAGGAATTCGGGGCTGAAGATCACGTTGTCGGTCCGGTAGCGCGCGCGCACGTCGTCCACGAAGCCGACCGGGATCGTGGACTTCACCACAATGGTCGCCGCCGGGTTCAGCTGGGTTGCCAGTTGGATCACGGTTTCGACCGAAGACGTGTCGAACTTGTCGGTGTTCACATCGTAGTTCGTGGGCGTTGCCACGATCACGTAGTCCGCACCCTCCAGCGCCTGGGCCGGATCCAGCGTGGCCGTGAGATCGAGGTCGCGCGTGGCCAGGAAGGTTTCCAGTTCCGCATCGACGATCGGAGACTTGCGCGCTGCCAGCATGGCAACCCTGTCGGCCGAAATGTCGACGGCGAATACCGTGTTGCGCTGCGCCAGAAGCACCGCGTTGGAAAGGCCAACGTAACCAAGACCGAAAACGGCGATCTTCATAAACTCGCTCTCACGCTAAACGTCGTATGCAGCCGTAAGTAAACGGCTTTGCATTGCAGTCGCAATCTACTCCGAAGGCGACGATAGGACCCATTCGGCTACCCGATGACTAAGTCTATTGAGGGCCCGAACGATGTCGTCAAACAAGATCGTGCTGCAACTGCACATAACGGGATAAACTGAATGATTTCAGCCGCCGAAGCGATTTTCAATTTCACGCCGGGCCGCTGATCGAAGGCCTTGCGAAAGCCTGGCAGGAAAAGACGCGGCGTGATCCGAATCCGGAACGGATTCCTGCCGCATCCTTTCCCGCGCGATGGCCCTGCAAAAGGGAGTAGACCCGGCCTTACTTCTGGCAGGCGACGATGGCGTCGATCACGTTCAGCGTGTCCGCCGGATCGCGCACGCAGATCGTATCCAGACCCATGGCCTTGGCGGGATAGTCGTTGCCGCCCGGGAAGATGGCATCGCCGATGAACAGCATATCGTCATGCGCGAAATTGCCGCGTTCGGACAGGCGCTGGAGGCCCCAGGCCTTGTCGACGCCCGGCTGCGTTACGTCCACCGAGGTGGCGCCGCCCAGATTGACCGAAACACCGGGCAGGCGCGCCATCAGGTCGGCCTGGATCACCTTGCGCTTGGCGAAGTCCGGATCCCAGACTTCCTTGGCCTCCAGCGGGGCTTCCTGCCCCAGTGCGGAAAACGTGATCTGGCTGCCGCGATCCTCGATCCGCTCGCCCCAGGTTTCCTCCGGCGTGAAGCCGGTAGCGGCCAACGCGGCGTCGAACGCGTCGAGAATCTCACGCTTCTGCGCGTCGGTGAAAAGCTCCGCATAGACGGCGTTCCACGCGCCATCGCTGTGGACGTAGAGCTTCGCGCCGCTGGTAGGCATCAGCCACAGGCGCGAACGGTCCGTATGCGCGGGCAGGCGGCTCGCGACCTGCTTGTCGAACTGCGGCCAGTCCCCGCCGGAAATCACCGCCACGTCGGAAACGGTCAGCAGCCGGGCCATCGCATCGGCCATCTCTTCGGTAAGCGGCTGCTTGCTCTTGGCCAGCGTACCGTCGAGATCGAAGGCAACGAGTTTCTTCATTTCCGGTCTGTCCCTGCAATCGGAGCCGTCCGGCCCCAGCAATTTGGTGCGCGCCTCTGCCATCGGGCGCGAGACTTGAACATACCCCCTAGCGCCGAAACCGTGGCAATCCGGGGACAAAGCCCAGCGGCTACTGGTGGCCTACTGGTTTACGGCGCCGTGGAGCTTTCCGACCTTCTGCACGCCTTCAACCGTAGTGACCAGCACCTCGTTCCCGTCGACGACGACGATCACGTTGGAAAGTCCGATTACCGAGACGCGCGGCCCGTCGCTGTCGACCAGCACATTGCTGCAATCGACCAGTTCCGCCTCGCCCGGCCCGCGCACGGAGTTGCCGCTTTCGTCGCGCGTCAGCGCATCGTGCAGCGCCTGCCAGTTTCCGATGTCGGACCATTCCATGTCCGCCGGCACCATTGCCGCGCGCGTGGTGTTTTCCATCACCGCATAGTCGACCGAATCGCTCGGCACTTCGGCGAAAGTCACGGCATCGGGGTGGAAGCGGTGGCCGTCCTCGGCACCCTTCGCCACGGCCTCGCGCACTTTGGCGGCGATCTCGGGACGATGGGCGGCCAGTTCGGCCATGAAGTCGCCGACACGGAAGGCGAAAATGCCGCCGTTCCAGGCATAGCCGCCGTGTTCGAGGAAGCTCCTGGCGCGCTCCAGATCGGGCTTCTCGACGAACTGCGCGGTGCGATAGCCGGGCGTACCCGCGATCGCCTCACCGCGCTTCAGATAACCGAAGCCGGTTTCGGGCGCGGTCGCCTCGATCCCGAACGAGACCAGCCAGCCATCGGTGGCAAGCGCCGCCGCGGCGCAGGCAGCCTCCGCAAAGACTTCGGGACGGCCGATGTGGTGGTCGCTCGGGCAGACCAGCATCACCGCATCGTCCGGCAAGCGGCAGGCGGCGAGCGCGATGGCGGCAGCCGTGTTGCGCGCGGCCGGCTCGACGATCACGGTAGCGCCGGGCGCGCCCGCAAGCTGCGCTTCGACGTGTTCGAGGTGTTTGCTGCCAGTCACCACCACCGGAGCAGCAAAGCCCAGATGCGCCGGGCAGCGCGCCAGGCTCGCCTCGAACAGCGTGTTGTCGCCAACCAGCGGCAGGAACGGCTTGGGCCGCGCCGCACGGCTGCGCGGCCACAGCCGCGTGCCGCTGCCGCCGCACAGGATAACCGGGACTATCTGGGTCATTAGGCTCGATGAACTCAACGATCTGTTGGGGTCTTGGTCATGGTGATACCCGGTGGCTTTCCTGTTGCAACCGCGAATTGCCTCCGGAATGCGCCACTTATCGCACGCAGATGTAGGCGGAACCTATTTCGGTTCAGGGCGTTGCCCTTGCATGGCTTCCCCCACGCCTTCCAACTTCCGATCCATCCCCGACGGGGGTGGTCTTCGCGGCTGCAAAGTGCAAGACTGATCGCAATGACCGGCCCGAGCGAACGCATTCCTCCGGCGGAACATGGCGCGCGCCCGCGCGATCTGCCGCCGCCCCCGCCCTTGCGCCCTGCCCGCATCGGTGAACCGCCGCTCTCGCTCTTCCTCGATTTCGACGGCACGCTGGTAGAGATTGCCGATCATCCGGATGCTGTGATCGTTCCGCCCACCCTGCCCGGCCTGATCGCGCGCCTTTCCGACCTTCTTGACGGGCGGCTGGCGCTGGTGACCGGCCGCTCGATCGCCGCGCTGGAGGCGCTTGTCGGCCCGCTTGGCGTCGCGGTGGCGGGATCGCACGGCGGTGAATTCCGCCCGGCCGGGGTTTCCGTGGCCATGGCGCTGGCCGATCCGCTGCCCGGGCTGGCGGTCGAGCGATTGACCCGCTTCGCGCGCGAAAACGGCGGCCTGCTGGTAGAGCCCAAGCCCTTTTCCATCGCCGTTCACTATCGCACCCACCCCCACGCGCTGAACGGCCTGCTCGCCTGTGCGGAAGGGGTCCGTCACGAGCTGGGCCTCACGCTGAAACACGGCAAGCAGGTGATCGAACTGGCCATGCCCGGATCGGACAAGGGAAGCGCGGTAACCCGTTTCATGGAAATGGAGCCTTTCGCGGGCTCCCACCCCTATTTCATCGGCGACGACGTGACCGACGAGGATGCATTTGCCGCCATCGCGCGGCTGGGCGGCGAAGGTGTGCTGGTAGGGCCGATCCGCAAGACGGCGGCCTCCCGGCGGCTGGATTCGGTCGCATCGGTCCATCGCTGGCTTGCAGAGGCGTTCACCGCCACAATCGAGGAGAACGCACGGGGATGAGCACGCTCGAACTCTGGCCTATCGGCAATTGTCAGGTTTCCGGCCTGATCGACGAAACCGGCGCGATCGCGTGGGGCTGCGTCCCCCGGGTCGACGGCGATCCCACGTTCTGCGCGCTTCTGCGCGGGGACGAAGGTCGGGACGCGGGAACCTGGCGGTTCGAACTGGAAAACCAGACGGCGGTCCACCAGTCCTACATGCGCAACACGCCGATCCTGATCACCCGGCTGGAGGATGCCACCGGCGGGGCCGTGGACATCTACGATTTCTGTCCGCGTCATGAGCGTTTGGGGCGCATGTACCGGCCGGTGGCCTACGCCCGCATCGTCCGCCCCGTCGCCGGATCGCCGCGCATCCGCTGCGTGCTGACGCCGATGAGCAACTATGGCGCCCAGCTTGCCGCCACCACGCGCGGCTCCAACCACATCCGCTATCTGGTGGAACGCAATACCCTGCGCCTGACCACCGATGCGCCGATCGGCTATATCCTCGACGAGCGGTTCTTCCGCCTCGAAACCTCGCTGCATTTCTTCCTGGGCCCCGACGAGCCGTTCGAGGGCGAAGTGGAGCACCGGCTGGAGGCGATGCTGCGCCACACCGCCGAATACTGGCGCTTGTGGGTGCGCGGGCTGGCGACGCCGCTGGACTGGCAGGATGCGGTGATCCGCGCCGCCATCACCCTGAAGCTGTGCCAGCACGAGGAAACCGGCGCGATCGTCGCCGCGCTGACGACCTCTATCCCGGAGGCGCCGGGCAGCCAGCGCAACTGGGACTATCGCTACTGCTGGATACGCGACGCCTATTACACGGTGCAGGCCCTGAACCACCTTGGCGCGCTGGACGTGCTGGAAAAGTACCTCGCCTATCTGCGCAACATCATCGACGATGCGGAAGGCGGCGCCATCCAGCCGCTCTATGCCGTCAGCGGCGCGCGCGAGATCATCGAGTGGGAAGCGCCCGATCTGCCCGGCTATCGCGGCATGGGTCCGGTCCGCGTGGGCAATGCGGCCTACTATCAGGTCCAGAACGACTGCTATGGCCAGATCGTCCTGCCCGCGATCCAGGCTTTCTCCGACCAGCGCCTGCTGCGCATGGCCTCGGTGGACGATTTCACCAGCCTTGAACAAGTGGGCGAACTGGCGTGGAAAACGCACGACCAGCCCGACGCCGGCCTGTGGGAACTGCGCACGCGCACGGCCGTGCATACTTATTCCAGCGTGATGAGCTGGGCCGCCTGCGACCGTCTGGCCAATGCCGCCGAACATCTGGGCCTGCACGACCGCGCCACGCTTTGGCGTGAACGGGCAGAAACGGTACGCAAGACCATCGATGCCGAGGCGTGGCACGTGATCGAGGGCGCCGATTTCGACGATGGCGGCGCCGGCGGCCACTATGCCGCCTCGTTCGGCGGCAACCAGCTAGACGCCAGCCTGCTGCAGATGGTGGAACTGCGCTATGTCGAGGCTGACGATCCCCGCTTCAAGGCGACGCTTGCCGCCGTGCAGAAGGCGCTGCGCCGGGGCGAACACATGCTGCGCTATGATAGCGAGGACGATTTCGGCCTGCCCGAAACCGCCTTCAACATCTGCACGTTCTGGTTGATCGAGGCCTTGCACCGCTCCGGCCAGGATGAGGAGGCGCGGCGGCTGTTCGCGGCCATGCTGGCCCATCGCACCCAGTCCGGCCTGCTGTCGGAGGATATGGATTTCGAGACCGGCGAACTCTGGGGGAACTTTCCGCAGACCTATTCGCTGGTGGGTATCATCAACTGTGCCGGGCAACTGTCCCGGTCGTGGCGGGACTGGCGCTGAGTCAGCCTCGCAAAAGGCGCGTCAGGAGGCGCGCGACAGGGGAATTTGAATGGGTAGATTGATCGTCATCTCGAACCGGGTCTCGGTGCCCAAGGCGGCAGGTGCCGCCGGCGCGCAAGGGGGGCTGGCAGTGGCGCTCAACTCGGCACTGCGCGAACACGGCGGCATCTGGTTCGGCTGGTCCGGCCAGGAGACGGAGGAATTTACCGGCCACCTCGACATGCAGCGCAACGATGGCGTCACCACCGCCACCATCGATCTGGAACCGCAGGATATCGAGGAATACTACAACGGCTATGCCAATCGCACGCTCTGGCCGCTGTTCCACTATCGCATCGACCTGACCGAGTACGACCGCAATTTCGGCGAAGGCTACGAACGCGTGAACGAGCGGTTCGCCGATTCGGTGCTGCCGCTGATCGAGAGCGACGACCTTGTCTGGGTCCATGACTATCACTTGCTGCCGCTGGGTTCGCTACTGCGCCGAAAGGGCGTGAAGAACCGCATGGGCCTGTTCCTGCACACGCCCTGGCCGCCGACGCGCCTGCTGGTCTCGCTGCCATTGCATGAGCGGCTGGTCGCATCGATGCTGGAATTCGACGTGATCGGCTTCCAGAATGTCGAATGGCTCGAAAGCTTCCTGCATTACGTGCAGAAGGAACTGGGGCTGACCGTCAATCCGGACAATTCGATCGACTATCAGGGCCGCCGCGTCGTCGCCCGCGCCTTCCCGATCGGCATCGATTACGAGGAATTCGTGGAAGCGGCCGGGGGTGCGGAAGCCCGCGCCGCGCATGACCGCCTGAAGCAGAGCGTGCGCGGCCGCAAGATCCTGATCGGCGTCGACCGGCTGGACTATTCGAAAGGCCTTGGCGAACGGTTCGAGGCCTATGGGCGCTTTCTGGCCGACAACCCCGAACTGGCCGCGCGGGCCGTGCTGCTCCAGATCGCGCCGCCATCGCGCGAGGACGTGGCCAGCTATCAGCAAATTCGCGAGGATCTGGAACGCAAGACCGGCCATATCAACGGCGCCCATGCCGATGTGGCCTTCGTGCCGATTCGATACGTCAACCGCGGCTACCCGCGCGACCAGTTGGCCGGGTTCTACCGCGCCGCCGACATCGGCCTGGTCACCCCCTTGCGGGACGGGATGAATCTGGTCGCCAAGGAATATGTCGCCGCGCAGGATCCCGAAGATCCCGGCGTGCTGATCCTGTCGCAATTCGCCGGCGCCGCGCACCAGATGAAGGATGCGCTGCTGGTGAACCCGCATTCGATCGAGCACGTGAGCGAGGCGATCAAGCGCGCACTGGAAATGCCGCTGGCCGAACGCCGCGAACGCCACGCGCGATTGCTTGCCTCGGTACGCGAGAACGACGTGCGCCGCTGGCGGGAGGATTTCGTCGAAGCCCTGTTCGGCCCGCCCGTCGGACCGCCTGCGGAACCGCCGGCCATGCCCTTGCCTGCCAAAGCAGGGAATCCTGCCGAAGCAGAGAATCCTGCCGAAGCAGAGAAGCCTACCGAAGCCGAGAAGCCGGCCCAGGACCAGACGGCATGATCGCGCCCCGTCGCATCCCAACGGGTATTCACCCGGAAATTCCGGAGCATCTTCAAAACTTCCCTCGCCTGCAACCAATCTGACCACTAAGGCAGGTAGGGAGAGGATGGAGACGGCGGGACTCGCCCCGTGCCGCAAGGCCTGTTGCAAGGCTTGCGGCAAGAGGCTCACGCCGTCCTATAGTACACTGGAAAGCCCGCTCAAGCGGGCGTCAGGGTGAGTTGATGGGCCAAGTTCTTTATGGCGAATGCGTTCGCTCGGGCGAGACGATGACCGTGCGCATTTCGGACCTCGCGCGCGTTGGCTGCGCGGTCGAAACGGATGCCTGCGCCGTCGATCTGGAAGGCGAACTGACGATGTGGATCGGCGCGATAGGGCCGTTCGCGGCCACGGCGACGCGTAGCGACGACCGGCACCATGCCGTGCGATTCGTCCAGCCACTGGACGATCAGATCGTGCTGCATTTCGCCCCCGCCTGACGGGGGCGACCTTCGGGTATCCATTGCGGGGATTATCGGGGCGCGATCGTCACCCGGCGAATCTCGCCCTCTCCCCGTCCCGTCATCAGCGTCAGTTCCTGACTGACGCAATCGTAGGTGGGAATCTCGAAGCCGGTGCCTTCGGCCTTCAGCGCGATATCGACAAGCTGATTGCCTTCGCCCCGGGCCGAATAGCAGGTGATGCGCAGCAGCAGTGGCCTGAAGCCCGCCTCGCCTTGCGCGGCGGCGTCGATGGTCGCGGTATATCGCCCAGCGGCCAGCAACGCATTGCGCACGCCCACCGCGCCGCGCAGCGCATTGCGGTTGGAATAGCGAACCGTCGTCCCGCTCTTGCCGGTGACGAAGCTACGCTCGATCCCGTCCACTTCCGGATATTGCCAATCGAACGGTCCCGGCAGGGAGCCATCGGTGACCGGGCGGAAGCGGAAGTCATCCGGCGCGGTCATCCGGCCATTGGCGCAGAGTTCGCCCCATAGCACCGCCGCCGCTCCGGCGCGGCCCGACCGGACCAGCGCGGGCAGCTTCGTGGCCAGCGTATCGCAGCTGACGCGGGCGCCGTGGTGCGCCATCGCCCCTACCGTGCTGCGCAGCGCATCGTCATCCAGCGTCTCGCCGGCCCAGCCAATGAACGCGTCCGACCAGTCCCTTTCGCGGCCAAGCTGCGCGGAAAAAGCCTTTACGCCCTGCGGTTGCGACAGCAGGTGCGCGGTCATCTCCTTCAGCCGATCGTCGGTCACCCCCACCCGCCAAAGCGCCAGCAGGCGCTGCGCCGCGACGTTCCATTCCTGCGACTGGAACGCCATGACCACCAGCATGTCCTGCGCGAAGCGGTTGCGCCAGCCGCGCTGGCCGGCCAGCACGAGCGAGCGGACCGCCCCATCCTCATCCCCCTGCCGCACTTGCCCATAGGCCATGAAAGCCAAGCCGTCCGCAGGCACCGGCCGCCGGCGGACGAATTCGCGCGAAAGCGCCAGCCCGGTCGCATTGTCGCCGCGCGCGTAGGCGGCGTCGATCAGAGGCTCCAGCGCGAAATGGCGAAACGGCGCGGGCACGGCCTCTGCCACGGCATCGTTGCGCCGCGCCTCCCGGTCGAGTTCCAGCCCCACCACCGGCACCGCAAAGGCCGCTGCCAGCGCGAACCACAGGGCCTTTCCGATCGCCGATGCCATGGCCGCCTCAGTCCCGCTTGTTGCCGTAGCTGTAGTAGTCGTTGGTGTAATAGCTGTAGTCCTCTCCGCCGACGCGCGGATCGAAGCGGTTCAGCACCACGCCCAGGACGTTCGCCTTGATCAGCGCAAGCCGGCGCAGCGCCGACTTGACCGCGCCGCGATGGAATTCCGACGCATCGATCACGAACAACACGCCGTCGGCATGATTCGCCAGCAGCGCCGCATCCGAAAGCCCCAGCAGCGGCGGACAGTCGACAACGACGATATCGAATTGCGCGCGTGCCTGCTCCACGAAGCCGGTCAGACCGTCCCCGGCAAGGATAAGTGCCGGATCGGGCGGCACAGGCAGCCCCGACATGTAGCTGAGCGTCTCGACATCGGTGGGATGGACCGCGTCGGCGAAACTCTTCTGCCCGGTCAGCACGTCGGTCAGGCCGGTGGCCTTCTGATCGGCCATCCGGCGATGAAGCGTCGGCCGGCGCAAGTCGGCATCGATGAGCAGTACCCGCTTGCCCAGCAGAGCGATATCGGTGGCGACCGCGCGCGCCGTGGTCGACTTGCCTTCGGATTCGCGCGAACTGGTCACCATCAGCACTTGCGGCAGACCCGAAGCGGTTGAGTAGCGCAAGTTGGTGACCAGCGATCGGAATGCCTCGCTGACTTTCGAGCGGCGATCGGTGAACGCGTTCTGGACGTCGCCATCCTTTTCGAGCGGGATCAGCCCCAGCAGCGGCATGCCCAGCTTGCGCTCGACATCGTCGGGCGAGCGGATCGTATCGTCGAAAACCTCACGCAGCAGCACCACGGCCGCCGCCACGATGATGCCCAACACCAGCGAAATCAGAATGTTGAGGAAAAGACGCGGCGAATAGGGCTTGGTGGGCACTTCCGCCCGGTCGACCAGCGTCAGGTTGTTGGACGAGGCACCGGCGGCGGCATTGAGCTGGTTGTAGCGCGAAAGCAGCGTGTCGTAGAGCGTGCGATTGGTATCGGCCACGCGCTTCAGCACCGCGTACTGCACGCCGCGATCCTGTTCCTTCAGCGCATCGCCGCGCAGGGCACCGACGCGCGCCGTAAGCGACTTTTCCTGCTGGAGCGCGGCCTGATATTCCAGATAGGCCGTCTTCTTCAGCGAATCGGCGATGGCGCCGATGCGCTGGTCGTACTCGGCCACTTCGGCCTTCTTCGACTTCACCGTGACGAAATCGTCCAGATGGCGCGACTGCTCCTCGGCCAGCGCCGCCTCGGTCTTGGCCTTTTCGCTCAGCAGCGTGGCGATCGCCGGATTGGAGTTCACTTCGGGCACCGAAAGCGGCGCCACGTTCGCCAGCGTGCGCCAGCGATCCTCGGCGGCGATCCGCTCGGCCGTTGCTTTCGACGTGGCGTCGGTCAGCTGGACCAGCGTGGTGTTGGTGACCGACAGCACCGATTCCTCGTTGCCGCTTTCGCCCTGGCTGGTCACGCGGATGAGCCCGGCCGCGCGGGCGTACTGGTTCAGGTCCCGCTCCGATTGGGTGACCTTGTCGCGCGCTTCGTCAAGCTGGTCGGCAAGGAAACGGCGGGCGTAGGAGGAACTGTTGTACTTCTGGTCCAGATTGCGGTCGATGTAGCGTTCGCCATAGAGCTGGGCCAGCTTGGCCGAATAAGTCGGGCTATGGCTGCTGACGCTGATCGAAACGATCCGGCTGTCCGGCGGCAGATCGACGCTGACGTTGTCCATCAGCGCCTCGATCGCCGCGTCCTTGCGCGCCTGCTCCAGCGTCTTCTTGCCGCCCAGTTCGGAAAGCGAATCCGCGTCCGGCATGTCCTGGCCCATCGCGTCGAAGAAGGCGGCATCGCGGTCCAGCTTGCCGCTTTCGACAACGCTCTGCGCCAGCGAACGGCTCTGGATGATGCCGACCTGCGTTTGCAGGAAGCGGTCGGTATCCTGGACGTTGTTGACCTTCTGGAGATCGGTGCCTTCGATGATCTGGTCTGCCTGATCCTCGATCAGCACACGCACCTGGGCCCGGTAGCGGGGCGCGACCAGCAGCGTTGCGGCGATGCCGAGCACGACGACGCCGGCAATGGTTCCCGCGATCAGCGCCCAGTTGCGGCGCACGGCGCCCACCACGGCCTTGACCATGGTGGTCAGATCCGGCCCTGACTCCTCCACGGTGGAATATCCGTCCACGCCGTCCTGTTCCAAATATGCGTCGTTCAACGTTTCATCCTGCCTGTTTGTCCGGCCCGGTGCGAGACCGGGCCGCAGCCATCGTTTGCGTCAGGAGGTCGTCCGCCAGGAGCGTCCCGAAATACCTGCCTGTGTGATCTCCACCGGCGAAAAACCGCTCCGCCGGCACCATGCAGCTTCCAGTTTCAGATTTCAGGGCGATGCGACCCGCTGCCGTTTCGAACAGTGTTGCGTCCTTGTCCCGGATCCAACAGCAGGGCCAACATCAGTGCTGCAATGCACAGCAAGGTCTGGCTCCGCAAAGGATAGTCGGTGAGTGACTGAAATGTAATCAGGGCGAAGGCGCCTACCGCGGCAAGAGCCGGGCCGCCGCGCCGCATTGCCCGATAACCCAGGGTGCAGAGCGCCACTGCCCAGCCGGCGACGAGCACGATGCCCAACACCCCAGATTCCAGCGCACTTTCCAGGAAATCGTTATGCGCGCGGCCGGCGCGGCCATAGCTCAGGTTCTCCAGCGCCTCGTCCACCTGGAACACCTCGTCGAACGAGCCGATGCCGCTGCCCACCGGCCAATAGCGCCGGGTCGCCTCGATCGTGTCCTTCCAGATGATCGGGCGCTGCTCGTCCTCCATCGACGTGAAGCGCGACAGGCTCTGCCCCAGCCGGTGATTACCGCTCAACAGCGCGCCGCCGGCAATGACGACGACCAGTGCGGCCAACGCGCCCCATGCGAGTTTCCTGCGCCCCCGGCCAAAATCGTGCGCGCTCCACCATGCCCAGGCGGCCAAGACGCCCGGCACCATCAGAAGCATCATGCCCGAACGCGAGCCGGTCAGGGCCACGCCGACGACGAGCAGGAACCCCATCGCAATCGCCCCGAGCTTCCACGCCGGAGCCACGCGGCGCCAGGGCACGGCGGCGACGAGTGCGACCAGCGCGATGTCCAGCATCAGCGCGCCGCTGTTGCGATTGGAAAATGTTCCCTGCAGGTCTGCCGATCCCACCACCTCGTCATAGAACACCAGAACGCGGTTGCCGGTCGCAAGTTGCTGCGCGCCCAGCGCGACCACGATCATGCCGGCTGCCGCTACCACCAGCAGCAGGCTGCGCTTCTGGTCTTCGGGAAGGTTCCAAGAAAGCGTCAGGATCGCCAGCGGGGCCAGCAGCGAGAAGAAGGCGATCGCGGTGCGCGCGGCGCTGAGCGAAAACGGATGCCACGCCCCCTGCGCGCCGATCAGATCATACGACTGAGCGACCAGATCCCGCCCCGGCAAGGCCTGCCACAAGACCGGCGGCAGCGGCACGATCTGCAGCAGCGGCAGTAGCACCGTCGCGGCGACGAGCAGTGCCGGCAGCCGCGGCGCCTTGGCGAAGAAGTCGAAAACCGCGTCGCGATGAAAGGCCAGCGCCGCAAGCCCGGCCAGTTGCACCACCATGTTGGCCAGCCCCGCGCCGGACCCGCCGCCGCCGAGCAGCAGGCCGACCGTCAGGAGCAGCGCCACCACGGCCGCGCGGCCACGCGGAAGCGCGCCGGGGGCCGAGCGCTTTCTGCCTGTTCCTCGCGCGCGGGTCAGAACGTCAGCTTTCAATATAGTACAACCCGTTCAAAAGAAGCGACCTCAAGCAGACGCGTTGGATAACGCCTGAAACGGCATTCGTAGTAAGCACATCCTTTCGGGTTCATGCGTCCTCCTTGAAGACTGAACGACGGAAGTCTTGCTTGAACAGGTGAAGATTACGACCCGATCGAATGCATATCAGCCCGCTCTGTGCAGGCCGATCCTATATCTGTATTTTTCTGATGGTTAGCGGCACCAGTCAGGAGTGCAAGGCGGGGTTACCGAAACTTGGCGCTTCTCGTCGCAATTCCTGCGCCGCCTGGCGCAACGGCCTCCTGGCGAGCCGTGCCGGCCCGGCGCGGAGCCTGATCCCGGCATGCCCTTCCCCGCCATGATCCGACCGATGGAGACCCCGCCTCCTCGCCCACGCCACCGCGAGGGAGATCGGGGTTTTTGCCTATGTCTTTGGAATAGAACGCCCAACTTCGGTATAAAGGCGAAACATACTTCGCCGATCGACGTTTCGACCCGCAGCAATGTCATTAAAAGATGTTAGCCATCCGAATGGAACAGTCCTTTCCGATGGATCGCGCCGTTCAAATGAGATCAAGCGAGATTGGCGAACTTGGAACCGAAGGCCGACGCCTTGCCTCACCCCTGACGCCCGATTACCCGATGATATCAAATCTTTCAGGCCACGGAGACACTTGAAGGTGCACGGATCGAACACGGCGCATGCGCTTAAACGCCTGATAACTGGAACCACCCTCCTGGCCGGCATCTCGCTGGCCGGTTGCACTTCGACAACGCACAATCCGAACCTGCCCCGGGGCGATGCGGCCTATCAGATGGTGCCCGCCACCGTGCCGGCGCCCAGCGTCTATACGATCGTGCCCCACGACATTCTTCAGGTCCGCGTCTTTGGCGAACCCGATCTGTCCGTGGAGAAGGCACTGGTGGACGAGGCGGGCTTCATCCAGCTGCCTATGGCCGGACAGATCAAGGTCGGCGGGCTGAGTGCGGCCGATGCCACGCGGCAGGTCTCCGACATTCTGGGCCGCAAGTACCTGCGCGACCCGCAAGTGGCGGTTTCGGTGGACGTCGCGGCACCGCGTTACGTCTCTGTCGAAGGTGAGGTGAAGATGCCGGGGGTCTATGAGCTGACCTCCAACACCACGCTGCTGGGCGCGCTGGCCCGTGCACAGAGCCCGTCGGTCACCGCCAAACTGGATGAGATCGTGATTTTCCGCACGATCGACGGCAAACGCATGGCCGCACGGTTCAACCTGAAGGACATCCGCACCGGCGTCAGCCCCGATCCGATCATCATGGACGGGGATATCGTCATGGTCGGCTATTCGCGGATCAGGGGCCTGTGGCAGGACTTCTTGAAGATGGCGCCGATCTTCAACGTCTTCGCGGTGATCAGCACCAATAGCTGATCGCGTGCGCCACTTATCCGTGGTACCCGCGATACCATTCGACGAAACGCGGCACGCCCACTTCGATGGGCGTGCTCGGCGCGTAGCCGGTATCGCGGGTGAGCGCCGTGATGTCCGCGTAAGTCGCGGGCACGTCCCCCGGCTGCATCGGCATCAGGTTCAGTTCCGCCTTCACGCCGCAGGCCGCTTCCAGCACCTCGATCATGCGCAGCAGGCGCTCGCTGCGGTTGTTGCCGATGTTGTAGAGCGCATGCGGCTTCACGCTGCCGCCCGCCTTCGCCTGCCCGTCGTCCGCCGGGGGCCGGTCCAGACAGGCCAGCACGCCGCCGACGATATCGTCGATGTACGTGAAGTCCCGGTACATATCGCCGTTGTTGTAAACCTCGATCGGCCGGCCGGAGAGCATCCGCTCCGTAAATTTCCAAAGCGCCATGTCCGGGCGGCCCCACGGGCCGTAGACGGTGAAGAAGCGCAGCCCGGTCAGCGGAATGCGGAACAGATGGGCGTAGGTCTCGCTCATCAGTTCGTCCGCCTTCTTGGTGGCGGCATAGAGCGAGACGGGGTGATCCACCCGGTCCTCCACCGCGAACGGCATCTTTTCATTGCCGCCGTAGACCGAGCTGGAGCTGGCATAGACCATGTGCGCCACCCGCCGTGCGCGGGCGATTTCCAGCATGTTCACATGGCCCGCCAGGTTCGAGGCGACATAGGCCTGCGGATTCTCAAGCGAATAGCGCACCCCGGCCTGCGCGCCGAGGTGGACGATCGTTTCGAACCGATGCGGCTCCAACGTCGTCGTCAGCGCTGCCATGTCCGAGAAATCGAGAGGATGGAACGCGAAGAGATTGCCGTGACCCGCCATGAGCCGGTCCAGTCGCGCCTGCTTGAGCGAGACGGGGTAGTAATCGTTCATGTTGTCGATGCCGATCACCGGCGTTCCGCACGCCATCAGCGCCTCTGCCACCGCGGCACCGATGAACCCCGCCGCGCCGGTGACGAGGACCGGGCCCGTTGCAGGGGCAATGGGCGTCACCTGGTGCATCATCGGATCCTGGGGCAAGCTCGATATCTCCGCTCTGGTGCCATCATGGGCGTGACAGCCTTTGCGGCAGGCACCATGCTGCAGCAAGACTTAGCCTTGTAACAATAGGTACTAGCGGCAAATGCTTGCGATCGGTTGCCTTTTTATGGCGTCAGAAGCGTTTGACGCGGTGCAGCAAGGCCCATATCCCCATCCACCTGACGACCGGCTGCAAAGTCCGGCACGAACGAGCGGAGACCCATGACCACCAAGCTTCCCGTCCTCGTTACCGGCGGCGCCGGCTATATCGGCAGCCACGCCGTCCTCGCGCTGAAGGATGCCGGCTGGCCCGTCGCGGTGATCGACAACCTGACCACCGGCTTCCGCTTCGCGATTCCCGAAGGCGTACCGCTCTACGAAGGCGATATCGAGGATGGCGCCCTGCTCGCGCGCATCTTCGCCGAACAGGGCATTCGCGCGGTGATGCATTTCGCCGGGTCGGTAGTGGTGCCGGAATCGGTGGAGAACCCGCTCAAGTATTATCACAACAACACCGTGAAGAGCCGCGCCCTGATCGAAGCGGCGGTCACGGCAGGGGTTCCCCACTTCATCTTCAGCTCCACCGCGGCGACCTACGGCATTCCCGAGGTGTCACCGGTGACGGAGGACAGTCCGAAGCTGCCGATCAATCCCTACGGCATGTCCAAGCTGATGACCGAGATCATGCTGGGCGACGTGGCCAAGGCCCATCCGCTGAACTTCTGCGCGCTGCGCTATTTCAACGTGGCGGGCGCCGATCCGCAGGCACGCACCGGCCAGTCGACGGCGGGGGCGACGCACCTGATCAAGGTCGCGGTGGAGGCGGCGCTGGGCAAGCGCGGCCACGTCGGCGTGTTCGGCACCGATTTCGACACGCCGGACGGCACCGGTGTGCGCGATTACATCCATGTTTCGGATCTTGCCGCCGCGCATGTGCTGGCGCTGGAGGCATTGATTGCCGAGCCGGCTCGTTCGCTGACGATGAACTGCGGCTATGGTCAGGGCTTCTCGGTGCTGGACGTGCTCGACGCAGTGGACCGCGCCACCAACCGGACGATCGAGCGCCGCCTGGAAGGGCGCCGCGCGGGCGATCCCGATGCGCTGATCTCCGACAACAGCCGGATCAAGGCGACGCTGCCGTGGGAGCCGAAATATGCGGACCTGCCCACCATCGTCGAACACGCCCTGGCCTGGGAACGCAAGCTGGGCGACATTCGCGGCGCGTAACGAAAAAGGCGTGGCCGGACCGAAGTCCGACCACGCCTTCATCAAATCAGGCTTCTTCCCGAACCGTCAGAACGCGACGCTGAGCGAGGCGCGGGCCGACAGGTCGGTGGACCAGGTGGTCTGTTCGGCGCGGGCAGAGATCTTCCAGGTGAAGTCGTACCCGCCCGCCAGCATCGAGACTTCGCCGATCCACGCACCCTTCAGGCTTTCCGGCGTGATCGTGAAGCTGGAACCGGCATCGTAGGTATCGCCGCCGTTGAAGTAGGCGGTGGTGCTGCCCAGCTGGCCCGAGATCACTTCGCGGCGGCCGGCTTCCAGCTGGAAGGTCAGCGGGCGCCAGTCGGGCGAGATCGGACCCAGCGAATAGGCGGCCGTCAGCGTTGGCGTGACGGTCGTTTCCTTGCTGGTGCGGTCGGCAACGGTCAGTGCGATCGCTTCGCTGGTGCCGGTTTCGCTGTAGCCGTTTTCCTTCAGCCAGTACTGCTCCAGCTCGATCTTCGGCTTCAGGCTGAAGCGGCGCGATGCCTGGTACTTGTACGATGCCCCGGCAAGGCCCGAAAGCAGCCAGCCGTCCCACTTGCCGCTGGCGGTGTAGGTGAAGTCCGAATCGTCGATCGTGCCGGTGAACGTACGCTTCGAATCGACCGAAATGCGCGATGCACCAAGGCGCGCCCAGGCCATCAGCGGCCCCTTCGCGGTGCGCCAGAACACGCCGAAGTCATGCTGGCCGACGTCCAGATTGCCGGTGCCGCCGTTGTCGGTCACCTTGCCCTGGAGCCAGGCGTAGGAAACGCCGAAGTAGCCCAGATCGGTGTGCCGCTCGAACCCGGCCGAAAGGCCCCAGCCGCTGGTCTTGTAGGCGGCGGTGCTGCCCGCGTCCTTGCTGGTGCGCCAGTAGATCGGCTCGAACCAGCCGCCGACGTCGGAGATGTCGAACATCGTCGTCTCGTCGGAAAGGTGGCGCGTGGCCATGCGGTCCGCCGTGGTGACGGCATCGAACACGCCGCCGGCGTGATCGGGCAGCAGGCCCGAAACCTGCGACTTCAGCGTGGCCGAATCGGTGACTTGCAGCAGGCTCTCGGTCAGCGAATCATCGTTCTGCGCGGTGGCGTAGATGGCATCCCAGGCGGATGCCTGGCTGCGGGTGAGGCCCAGTTCGTCGGTCGTCTTGCGTGCGATGGTCAGGTAGACGTTGTTGGCGTCGGTGGTGACATCGCCGTTGTAGATGAACGGCAGGTCGGTATCGCTCGAATCCAGCGTGCCTTCGATATTCAGGTTGCTGGCGGTCAGCACCGTGTAGGTGCCTTCCGCATCGCCCAGTGCAGTGACGGTGGCAGTGATCTTCGCGCCCGATTCCAGCGTGGCATTAGCCACGTTGAACAGCGAGCTGGTGCCGGCCGAAGTGTCGACATAGACGCCCAGCGAACCGCCCGACTTTACGGTGAGCGAACCGAAGTCGATCGTCTCGGCCTTCTCCGCCGTCAACTTCGAGCCGCTGTTGACGGTGACCGAAAGGTTGTCCGCATTGGCGAAGTTGCCGGTGTAGACCGACGATCCCGACAGCGTGAGCGTGCCGTTCTCGCCCGCGAAGTCCATGGTGCCGGTAAAGGTGGCGGTATCGGCCAGCGATGCAGTGGCCGTGCCGGTGCCGAAGTAGACATCGCCGGTGTAGATCGTGTTGCCGGACAGCGCCAGCGTATCGTCACCTGCGCCAAACAAGATGTTGCCGGTGATCTTGCCGGTCGATGCGCTCACCGTATCGTTGCCCGAACCCAGCAGGATGTTGCCGGTGATGCTGGCATAGACGGTGGGATCGGTGTCGGTATCGTTGTCGTCCAGATAGTCGGCACTGGTCGCGGCATCGTCCGAATTGAGGTACTGGTTGATGGTGACGCCGGTGGTGTTCGCCGAAAGATCGATGGCGGTCAGCGTGTCCGTGCTCGAGCCCGATGCGCTGATATAGCCCGTGTTGTTGATCGTCGTCAGCGTGCCGGAAAGATCCTGGATCGCCACGGCAGTGCCTTCGCCCGGAGACGAGATCGCGGCCCCGATCGCGCCCGAGTTGTAGAGGCTGGTGACGGTGCTGCCCGCATTGATGACAAGGCCGTAGGCAGCTGCGTCATACGTCGTCGCGCGCAGGGTGCCGGTCACGCCGATGCCGTCGGTCAGCGTCACGTTGCCGCCCTGCCCGCCGATCACCACGCCATAGGCATTGGTGTTCGAGTAATAGGCGTTGGAGGTGACGGTGCCGTCGATCGCCAGCGAGTAGGTGCCCGAATTGCTGGACACGCCGCCCACGGTGATATCCGTGGTGCCGCCGATCTGGATCGCCGGCGAAGTGCCATAGGCGGTGACGACGCCGGTGCCTTCTTCCGAATCCAGGACGCCGTCGCCATCCTCGTCGGTATTGGAGCTATCCTCATCCACCGGCGGGGCGGCGATGTAGATGCCGCCGGCAACGTTGCCGGTGATTTCCACCGCCGCCTTGCCGGTGCGCAGCGCGGTGCGCGACAGCACGATCGTGGCGCTGTCGTCATCGGTGTAAGACGCCGCCTGGGCAACGGTGCCCTGGATGGTAACCGTGCCCGAAACGTCGCCGTTGACCACCAGCCCCTGCGCGCCCGCGCCCACCACGGTTACGGTGCCGTTCACGGTCACATCGCCATCCACGGCCTGCGTCTTCACGCCGACGGAGTTGTCGCCGATCACCTTGATGGTGCCGGTATTGGTGATGTTGCCGGTGTAGTTCGAATCGACGACGATGCCGCCCGAATTGAGGCCTTCGACCGTGATCGCGCCGGCGTTGGAGATCGATCCGCTGGTGGCCGCGCCCGACAGCACATGGATGCCGTAGCGATTGCTGGCGGACGCGATGGCGCCATCGGCGATACCGTTGCTGTCCGTGTCCGCAGGGACGTAGCTTTCGGTAACCGCGATCGTTGCATCCTCGCCCACCGTCACGGTCGAGTTGGTGCCCGCGTTGACGGCGATCCCGGCCGCATCATTGGCCCCGCCCACGGCAACCGCACCCTCGACGTCGACCGTGTTGTTGCTGTCGACCGTCACCGCCTTCCCACTGGCCAGCGTAATGGTGCCGTTGGTCGTTACGGTGGTATCGCCCGCGGTGGAGGTGACCAGCGGCGTCGTGGTGGACGTCGACACGGTGGTGGCGGCAAGAACGGGGCTGGCGGCCAGCACCAGGGCCAGCGCACCGACGCTGGTCGACGAATGCAAAGATTTCATGAGTTATCGCACTCTTTCAGGAGGAAAACGGGGCGAGTAGAAGGACGGGCAGTGGAAAAACGGGGGCCATGGGCCCCCGTGGTCAGCCGGCGATGCCGATCAGGGCGGAACCGGTGTAACCAGCGGTGACCGTGCCGGTCAGGCTGGGGGTCATCTGCGCGATCTGCGCGGAAGTGTTGTCGCCGAACACATTGTCGGACGAGAGCGTGATCGCGTTGTAGTTCGCGATGCTGGCCGTGTAGCGGCTGTCTCCGGTGAACACGGCGGTATTGGTCGCGGCGGGCATCGCCAGCTGCGAGATCAGGCTGGCAGTGCGCCCGGTGCTGGCGGAAGTCAGCCCGTCCAGGAACACCTCGAAATGGATGTGCGGCCAGCGTCCGGAATAGCAGGCGGGATAGATGGTCGTGAAAGTGACCTTGCCCTCGCTGTCGGTGACCTGCACGCCGCGCAGATAGCTCTCGGTCGTCACCCCGCTCGAATAGAGCGAGTAGCGGCCGTAGGCATCGCAGTGCCAGACATAGATCGCCGCGCCGGCGATCGCCGCGCAGCCGTTGTTCACGTCCACCAGTTGCAGCGTGATTTCCAGCGGAACGCCGGTAGCCGTGGTGGTGGAATTGATGAAGCTGGACCGGATGTCGGAACGGACGATACCGCTGACGGTCAGCACGTTGGAGGTCGATCCGCTGGCGGTATTGGTGCCGTCTGCCGGATAGGGGCCGTTGGTCTCGGTCGGATCGGCGATGCAGCTCGAACCCGAGGATCCGCCCGAGGTGGAGCTGGTGCTCGATGTCGAGGAGGTCGTGGTCGAACTGGACGTGCTCGATGTCGAGCCGGTGGTGCTGCCGGACGACGAACTGGTCGTGCCGGATGAGCCGGACGACGAATCGTCGCCCCCGCACGCTGCCACGGTCACTGCGGTTCCGGCGCTCGCCAGGAAGGCCAGCGCCCGGCGGCGGCCCATCAATCGTTCGGTAATCACGCCGATGTCGTGGCTCAGGCCACGATCATGATCTTCGGTCTCGTGCTGATTCCCCACCGCTCACTCCCTCGTCCTCGCACCGCGCCAGCCGACATGGAGGCTGCACGCGGGAATGCAGGGAGCAGCACTGGAAGCCCGCGTTTGCGGCGGGATTTCAGCTTGATTTCAGGGATGTAGCGGAATGTTTCAGGAAATCGCGGCGTGTATCAGCCCGACACCGACGGCACGAAGAGATAGCCTTCGTTGCGCACCGTGCGAATGATATCGCCGCCGCCGTCGCCGTCCGAAAGCTTGCGACGCAGGCGCGAGAGCTGCACGTCGATGGCGCGATCGTAAAGCTCGCTGTCCTCGCCGCGAGACCAATCGAGAAGCTGGTCACGCGTCAGCACGCGGCGCGGGTGCTGCGCGAATGCGCGCAGCAGGCGAAACTCGCCGTCCGACAGCGAAATCAGCCGATTGCTCGGATCGAACAGCAGGCGCAGGCCCAGATCCATGCGCCAGCCGGCGAAGCGGAGCACTTCGCCCGACTGCACTTCGCCCTCGTAAGGCACATGTTCGACGATTGCCGCCGCCTGTGCCGGCGCGCCGGGCGCGGCCGGCGCCGCGGCAGCGCGGCGGCGCAGGACGGTGCGGATGCGGGCCAACAGTTCGCGCGGATTGCAAGGCTTCGCCAGATAGTCGTCCGCGCCCATTTCAAGGCCGACGATCCGGTCGACATCGCTGCCCACCGCCGAAAGCATGATGACCGGCGGCGCATCGGGGCCAAGCTGGCGCAAGGCCGTAAGCCCGTCCTCGCGCGGCATCATCACGTCCAGCACGATAAGGTCGAAGCGCTGCTGGGCCAGTAACGCGCGCATGGCGTCGGGATCGGCGGCAGTCTCGGTCGCGTAGCCGTGCTTGCCAAGGAACTCGCCGATAAGAGAACGAATGCCCTCGTCGTCGTCGACGATAAGTATGCGGGTCTGCAAATCCATCGCAGGATGTTCTAGGATCATTGCAGCCGGATAGGAACCCTGTGTGCCATCCGCATTTCACATCGGCACGCCGGTTGCGACAAACTGAAATACGGCCGCAACCTCCGTGAAATCGCGAAGCAAACTCCAACCCCGACCTAGCCTCCCATGAACAGTCCAGTTCGCCAGGTTCTGCCACGGGCGACAGGCGGCTGCGGCCCGATGGCATCCCCCGCCAGGTCCGCACGCCGATTCCCTGTGTCCATGGTGGCCGGCAACGCCGTCCGTTACGCCACCGCCAAGGCGCCGGACGGTGCCGGGACCATCGGCGCCGCAGGTCACGTAGTCGCACCCGCCCTGCCCGCCGATGGTCCCGGATCTTTCCTGAGCGACCGCATCAGAGACGGTTCAGCTTGGCCATCGCATTGGAAATGCATGGCCAACGTTCCGCGAAGTGTCACATCCGACTGCTACGCGGCTCAGCAAGACGGATCACGCCCGATAAGCTATACTCATCGGACGCGAATCAAAGATTCCCTTCCAGCCCCGGATCAGGGGACACGGCTGCTGGACAGGACCCGGGGTGACCGTCTCCACCGATCGGCCTTGCGCCGTGCGGTGGAGGCGCGGAGCGGGTTCGGAAGAGCAGTGTCCCTCTCTTTCGAGCCCGCTCCGCAAATTCCATGTTCCATGCCATGCGCGCTCGCGCCTCGAATTCGCCGCGGAATCGTGGCAAGGGCGCTGCCATGATGCCGCCCCGCCTCACCAACCGAATCGGCCTGCCGCTGGCGATCCAGATGATCGCCATCCTTGTCTGCGCGCTTATCGGCGCGCAGCTGGTGACGCTGGCGCTTACCGTCGTGCTGCCGCCAAGCCCCACCGCGCGCTGGAATATCGAGGATGTCGTCCACGCCCTCAGCGGCGGCGAAAACGGTGCCGACACGGCGGAGCGGCTGGAACGACTGGAGCGCAAGACCATGATCGGCCCGCCGGACGTTACCGGGCAGGGCTGGCTCGTCTCCGAATCCTCGCGCGAGGCGCTGGCCCATCGTTTGGGCCGCGCGCGTGAGGATGTGGTGCTGGCGTTCTACACCCAGCTGCCGGTTGGCGGCGTCGCGGTGCCCAGCACTTCGCGCTCGCCACTGGCGGTGCGCGACAACCCGGCGGCGCCTTCCGCGCTATCGACGATGCTGGTCGGCAAGGCCGATGCCCAGTCGATCCCCGGCGGTCCACCCGCCGGCGGCATGCCTGGGCCCAGCGGCATGCCCGGTGGCCACTTCCCCGGCGGACAATTCCCCGGCGGCCGTCCCGGTGGGCAAATGCCCGGCGGCCAGGTTCCCGGAGGCAAGATGCCCGGCAGCCGCATGCCGGGCGGCCACATGCCCGGCGGTCATCCCGGCGGCCAGACGCCCGGCAGTCCAAACGGCGGAAATCCGGGCGGCCAGCCCGGAAATCCGGGAACGGGCGCGGTCGGCGGCAACACTCCCGGCAGCACTCCCGGCAGCACTCCCGGCAGCGCGGGCGCCGGACAGGCAACCGGGCAGCCCGGCAATGTCGGCGAAGGTTTCAGGCCCGGTGGTTTCGGCAATGGCGGCTTCGGCAACGGTGGGGCCGGCAACGGCGGTTTTGAAGGCGGCGGTTTCGGCCGCCCCAACGGACAGGTTCCGCAGTTTCCGGCGATGAGCGATCTGCCGCGCGTTTCCTTGCCGCCGCAGGCCACATCGACGCCGGCCCCCACGCCCGCCGTCTCCGTGCCGGCTGCGCGCACGACGCCGGTTCAGATGCCGGTCGCCTCCTCGCCGGTTCCGCTTGTTACCGCGACGCCGCATGAAACCGCCGCCCCGGTCCGTCCCGCCGACGTGGCGAGCGCGCAGCCGCTGCCGGCCGTGCCCGGCACGCCGCAACCGATTCCGTTCCGCCACGCCACCGGCAACATCTTCGCGCTCACCTCCCCGCCGTTCATCGAAGGCGACTTCGTGGCCGCGCTGCGCCAGCCGGATGGGCAGTGGATCGCCGTCGCCCCGCGTGCGGAGCCCTTCCCCAATGCGTGGCAGAAGCGGGTGATGCTGTGGTTCGCGCTGAGCCTTGCGATCATCAGCCCCTTCGCATGGTTGTTCGCGCGCCGCATCGTCCTGCCGCTGCGCGAATTCGCGCAGGCGGCGGAACAGCTTGGCCGCGATCCCTCGGCAACGATCCTGCCGCTGTCCGGCCCGGCGGAGATCGGCCGCGCCGCCAATGCCTTCAACCAGATGCGCAACCGCTTGCGCGCCTTCGTGGACGATCGCACCGCCATGGTCGGCGCGATCAGCCATGACTTGCGCACGCCGCTGACCCGCCTGCGCTTCCGCATCGAGGACGTTCCGGACGAGCAGCGCGACGGTCTGCTGAAGGAAGTGACCGAAATGGAGGCGATGATCAGCCAGGTCATCGGCTTCATCCGCGATGCCTCCACCCCCGGCCCGCGCCAGCGCACCGACTTTGCCGAACTGATCGCCAGCAGCGTGGCCGATGCGCGATTGGTGGGCGGCGACGTCACGATAGAGCGCAACACGCATATCCCGGTGGACGTCGACCCGGTGGGCATCCGCCGCCTGCTCGACAACCTGCTGGAAAATGCCATCAAGTACGGCGAATGCGCCAAGGTGCGCGTCAGCCTGAATGAAGGCGAGGCCGTGGCCGAGATCGTCGATACCGGCCCCGGCATTCCCGAGGAAGAATACGATCGCGCGTTCGAACCGTTCTATCGCACCGATTCGGCGCGCAAATCCGGGCAGAAGGGATCGGGCCTCGGCCTGGCCGTCTGCCGCTCTATCGCGCGCGCGCATGGCGGGGACGTCAGCTTCGCCCGCACGCGTGACGGCTTCATCGTGCGCTTGGCCGTTCCCGCCGCCTTCGACCAGAGCCTCAAGGCCGTAGCCTGATGCGCCTGACCATCGGTACGCGCCCGCTGCTGGCGGGCATGGCTGCGGCATTCGCGGTTTCGGCGCCGGGCATCGTCTGTGCGCAGGAAACCTCTCAGCAGGTCAACGGCACGGCTCCCGTGATCACGGCGACGGCCGGTGACGCGGCGCAGGATGCCGCCAGTTCCCAAGACGCCGCTACTCCGTCGACGACGAAGGCCGCCGCCGATACGCCAACGCCGTGGAGCCTGGCGGTAGCGGCCGGCATCAGCAACCGCGACGATGGCCCCAACGGTTCATGGCAATCGCTGGCCCTGACGCGCCAGATCGGGCGCGGCTATGTACGCGGTTCGCTGATGCGCTATCACGGCACGCTGTTGCAGGCCGACACGGCGCTGCCGTCCGACTATCTGGTGGGCACCATCGGCGCGGGCGGCAATTTCGACAACTGGGTGGTGGATGGCTGGGCCAGCTATGGCTGGCAGGACTATGGCCGCATCAGCACCGATGCCGGCAAGCGCAACAGCACCGGCGCCAAGGGCAGCCCTTACTACTCGGTCGGCGGCGATTTCGGGCGCGTCTTCCCGCTGGGGAGCCGCCTGTTCGCAACGCCGACGATGACCGTATCCTACGCGCACGGCCGCCTGCTCCACCCCGCACCCGAGGAGTCCAACGTCATCGACCTGGAAACCGAGGAGCCCACCTGGAGTTCGGCCGCCACGCTGCGGATCGATCACGCCTTCGGCCGCGAGGGCAAGCAATACGTCGGCCTCTCCGTCGCCCGCGCCTGGACCAGCAATGCGGTTTCGGAACCGCTCGTACGCAGCCGGGAAGAAGCGATAGAAGCGGCGATGACCGGCATCATGCCGGCCCGGCATATCGAGGATGGCTGGTGGGAAATCGGCGCCACCGCAAACATGCGGATCACCGACAAGCTGGGGCTGGACCTCTACGCCACCCGCAGCTTCAATGCGCTGGCGGGCAATACGACTTCGGCGGGCATTTCGCTGCGCCGCTCGTTCTGAGAGTCCGATCCCTCATCGCCCGATTGAAACCCGTTTCTTCCCGTCGTCATTGCGAACCCGCGCAGCGGGAGAAGCAATCCAGGGCGGTATAGGTCGTCCCTTGATTGCCACGCGACCTTTAGGGCTCCCAGGGACGAAGCTGGGTGATCTGGCAGCCAACCGGCGACCGGATCTAACGCCACGGGCGCGCCCTTTCGAGCGCGCCCGCTTTGTGCCCTGCCCCCCGTGGAGGAATGCTTACTTGGCCGCGACCTTCGGCTTGCCGAAGCGCGCGCGGAAGTCGGTCAGGTCGATCGTGAAATCGTCCGCCTGCATGTATTCGGCGTCGGTCAGCTTGGGCTTTTCCTCGGCCTTGTACCACTTGGCGTAGTCCGGCGCGTCCACGCTGTTGAGCTTGTAGTGGGTCGAGTAGGTGCGGACCTTCACCTGCGGCACCTTGGCGCCCATGTCGAAAGTCATCAGTCGCAGCCAGCCGTCGCCGATGCCCATGCCGGGCTCCATCTTGGCGCCGGCGTCCTTGGCAGTCTGCGCGCGGTCCTGATAGTCAGCCAGCACCTGATAGACCGGATGGCCGGCCTTGTTGGCATCGGTGCGGAACGCCTGCGCATGTTCGTGGCCGCAAAGGACCATGAAGATCTGGTCGTTCTGGCTGATGAACTTGTCCCAGATCATCTGCGGGCTGTTGTCTTCGGGGTCGACCGCCGCGTTATCGATGATCGGGTTCGGCAGGCGGTTGCCGGCAGTGTCGAGGAAGTCGTGCATCGACACGATCGTCGGCATGCCCGGATAGCGCTTGATGACTTCGGCCGCCCACTTCAGCGAGGAATTGGGCGCATCGAACTGCAGGCCGATGTGCAGGAAACGGTAGCCGCCCGCCGTGAAGATCTGCGCGCTGTCGGCACCGTCGTCATGACTGGCGACGTACCAGGACTGGCCCTTGAAGTACTTCGACTGGTCGGAAAACACCTTCTTCCAGTTGGACAGGCCGCCCGAATGGAGCATGCCGATGCTGGACATGTCCTTGAACTGAGCAGCGGCCGGATGATTGGAATCGGTCCACATCGCGTCATAGTCGTGATTGCCCGGCACCACCGAGAACGGCACCTTGCCGTTCAGTTGGTCCCAACCCTGGCTGACGACGGGCATTTCCACCGTGTGCACCTTTTCGGTGGGGGCGAAGTGGCCGTCCATGATCGGGTTGGCCACGCGCTTGAAGCCGCGTGCTTCATGCGCCGGATCGATCAGCATCGACTGGTGCTGCCAGTTGTCGCCCAGCCCGTCGACGAAGGCGATGTCGCCGCCCGCGCTCTGGACGTTGGCGGCCACGAAGGCCATCTGGTCCAGGAACATCTGACGCGCGTCGAAGGCAAAGCCTTCCGCCGTCTGGTGGGTGTAATCGACGTAGTTCTGCGTGTCCGGGATCACCGCGATGGTGAAGCTCTGATCGGCAGCCTTGCTTGGAGCCTTATCGGCGGCGAAGGCCGAGGGCGCAGCAAGCGCCACGCCGGTCAGGCAGGTGCAGGCGACGAGCAGGCGGGAAAGCGTTTTCATGATGCTGGCTCCGTTATGTCTGGAAAGAAGGATCAGAACTGCAGGCGCAGCGTCGCGCCGTAAGTCGCCGGATCGCCGAAGAAGGCGACGTAAGTGCCCGGCAGGACCGAGCCGTAGTTGAAGTAGTTGGTGGCGTACTTCTTGTCGGTGACGTTGCGGCCCCAGACGGAGAAGTCCCAGCGATCGCCGAAGCGCAGGCCGGCACGCAAGTTCAGCAGACCGTAGCCGCCAGTCTTGGTCAGTTCCGAATCGTCCAGCGAACCGTAGTAGGTGGAACGGTAGGAGTATTCGGCGCTGGCATAACCGGTAACGGTGTCGCTCAACTCATGTTCGTAAGATCCGTTGATCCCGGTGGTCCAGCGCGGGGCGCCGGCGATCGGGCGGCCCGAAAGATCGCAAGTCGCCTGACCGGTCTTCTCCACGGCGCAGGGGCCTTCGGTATATTCGCGGTACTTGGCATCGTTGTAGGCGACGTAGCCGTGTAGCGTCAGGCCCTTGAACGGCTGCACCGTCGCTTCCGCCTCGGCGCCCTGCGTGCGCGCGCTGCCGGCATTGGTCAGCAACTGGACGACCTGCCCGCCCACTTCCATCAGCACGTTCGCCTGATAGTTGCGGATGTCGGTGCGGAACACGTCCAGGTTCACGGTCAGCGCATGGTTCAGGAAATCGCCCTTCACGCCCACTTCGTAGTTGGTGGCCGTTTCCGGATCGACCTTCAGCGCATCCGCGCCAAGGCCCGTGGGCGGCAGCGTGGTGTTAAGGCCGCCAGCCTTCTGCCCGCGCGATACCAGGCCGTAGACCATGACTTCTGGGCTGAAGCGATAGTCGGTGCTGATCAGGAACGAAGGCGCGGTGTTGGAGATGCGGGCATGGATCGGCCCTGCCGCCTGCGATGCCAGCGCGGCAACCGGCAGGCCGGTATCGTTGCTGACCGGCACCGGGCGCGTCACGTCTTCCTGCTTGGTTTCATACGTCACGCGCAAGCCGCCGGTGATGTTCCACTGCGGGGTGACGTGCCAGTTGACCTGCCCGAAGCCGGCGATGCTGTTGGTTTCCGGCGCGGCCTTGGTGTCCCAGCGAGTGCCGTTGTAGGCCAGCAAAGTCGCCAGTGCCGCCGAATAGGGCGCATAGGCCTTGATAGTCGCCGTCGGCATGCCGGCCAGCCAGGCTGCCGCCTGATCGCCGTAGGAAACGTACTGTGTCGTATCGACCTTCTGGTGGAAGTAGTAGACACCGGCGACCGCATCGAAGTTACCCATGCGCGGGAAGGCAAGGCGCACTTCCTGCGTGAACTGGTTGTCCTTGATGTGATAGCCGCCGTACATGACATCGGCGCTGCTGCCTTCGGTGTCCGACGCGGAATCGTACTGCCAATAGCGGTAGGCCGTCAGCGAGGTCAGCGTGAAGCCGCTGCCGAAGCTCCAGTTCACTTCGGCGGAGCCGGCGCCCTGGCGCGTGCCGGTGCTGTAGGGGCCGCCTGCGGCGGTGGTCAGGCCATCGGGATCGACGGCCAGCGTGGCACCGGTGGCGGTCAGCTTGGTCTGGATCGCGGCGGGGGTAAGCCCCCAGCTGGGGATCACGGTAACCGCGCCGGAGCTTTGCTGTTCGCGCGCATATTCGCCGATCAGGCGGATGCTGAGATCGCTGGACGGCTTGTAGAGCAGCTGCAGGCGCGCACCACGGCGGCCAAGGTCGCTGACCTTCTTGCCGTTGGTGATGTCGGTGACGATGCCGTCGCGCGTGGTGTCGTACCCGGTCAGGCGGAAGGCCAGATCGTCGCTGATCGGCCCGGTAACGGTGCCCTGATACTGCTGGTAGTTGAAGCGCCCGTAAGTGACGGCGGCGCGGCCGCCCCAGTCGAACTGCGGCAGCTCGGTGGTGATGTTGATGGCGCCGGCAGTGGTGTTCTTGCCGAACAGCGTGCCTTGCGGGCCGCGCAGCACTTCCATCTGCGCAATGTCGATCAGATCGCTCGCCGCCATGCCCGGACGGCCGAGATAGACACCATCCACGAAGACGCCCGCGCTGTTCTCAAGCCCGTCGCTGCCCGGATTGTTGCCGATGCCGCGGATCGAGATGCTGGTCTGGTGGCCGTTGGTGACGACGACGTTGGTGCTGGGCACCAGCTGGTTGATATCCTCCAGCCGGATATGGTCGTTGCGGCGCAGATCGTCACCACCGATCGCGGTGATGGCGAGCGGCACGTCGCCGATCTTTTCCTTTACCTTGCGGGCGGTGACGACGATTCCGTCCCCCGCGCCATCATCCGAAGGAAGGGCTTGCGATGGGGCCTCCTCCGCATAAGCCTGCCCGACGCTGAGCGCCAGGACACTGGAAAACAAGGCAAGTTTCTTAATCACGACCCGAATCCCCATTCATGGTTTCGATTTACGAGACGGGCGTGTATCGTTATTCTATGACAGATTTGTGAGAACGAGGGGACGATCGGCATGAATGATGAAGTAGAGGCACCGCCACGCGGCCGAGGCCGCCCGCGCAACGAGGAAAAGGACGTTGCGATTGCAGAGGCGACGTGGCGAATCCTCGCGGAAAAGGGCTACGAAGCGCTGACGTTCGAAGGTGTGGCCGAACTTGCCGCGTGCAGCCGGTCGACGCTGTACCGCCGCTTCGCCAACAAGGCCGAACTGGTCGAGGCGATCCTGGGCCAGACCTCACGCCGGGTGGAACCGCGAACCGACGATACGATGAGCCCGCGCGACGTCCTGATCGCGCACGCCCACGCGCTGTGCAGGTACATGGCCGGCCCGCGCGGCCCGGCGACCCTGATGATGTCGGTCAGCTCCGAACACCACCCCGACCTCGCCGCCGCCCTGGCCCGCCATGGCCGGAACGAGCAGACCTATTTTTTGCGAGAATTCGACCGCGCCCGCCCAGGCACACCGGAACAAGTGCGCGATTTTGCATTCAACACGCTGATCGGCACCATCATTTCCCACGTGGCAGTTCTGCGCGCGACGCTGACCGAACGGCAGATCATCCGCCTCGTCGATGGCGCACTATCGCTACTGGAGATGGAACCAGACTGACCGACCGGGCCCGCCGCAGCCCCGTTCCGGAAGAGCCGCACTGCGCGAGGCATGGGCGCACAAAGAGGTCGGCTGGCAGCGCCCGAGCGTATAATGTGTGAGCCCATGCCGGCGAAGGCCTCGATCGCGCGCATGAGGTCGCCCGCAGGATCGGGCGTGGTGATGGCAGCCAGATGCTTCGTCCTGGGAACCGTCAGCGCGCCCATCAGGTCGCTTGCGGTTCAGCGCGCGTGGTTGCGATGGCGTAGCGATGTCCTCTCCAAACACCCGCTATAAGAACCGCCCCGAAGCTCAGTATCGGCAGAGGCCCCGACGATTGATCGAACGCGTTCGAATACAGCCTCAATCTTCGCCATAGTGCCGGGCATGCTGCGCAAGGCCACTTGAAGGCTATCTATCTCCAACAAGCACCAAACCTCCACGCGATCGAGCATTAGCTGAACGTCGCAAGGAACGTGTCGGCGGACGTAATATCGTCCACCGCGAAGCCGCATGCCCTTCGGCAGCAAACCGGGACTGAAACCGTAACAACCGCTAGGGACACATTTCGCAGATTTCTGGGATTTCGACCTGACTATCGGCACTAATCCGTGGCAAGTAGTCGCTTGCAGAATGAGTTTGGGGGACCATCTTACGATGATCCCCCAACATTCTCAATCGCTTGAAAAGCGATGGTGCCAGAAGAAAACTCGAAAAAAATCTCTATCTTGAAGATACTTATCGAACTTAATGGATTATGAAAAATTCGGTACCAATATTGATACCCGAAATGTTTTCCACAAATAAGTTCGAGTTCTCGAGATGGATTTCTGACCTCCAGAGCATAATTTTCGACTATCCCATAATTACTCAAACAGCAAGCCTAAGAAGCAGAGACTCGCGCTCGGATATGGCCCTTCGTGTACAGCAGTGGATCGACACGGAGCACGATGGAGAGTCCAGCTGTTGATTGCCGCCGAGAGGTGACCCGGAGGGGGGGGGCGCGGATCTTCATCCACCGAGCGAGCTACGCATACAAGAATGTTGTCACACCGACGATCAACAACGCTCCAGCAATGTTGGCGAGCGCTCAATCTAGATCGTGCGAACTTCGCCAGCCCATACCTTCTCGGTCATAAAGTGCGGGGCAGTGCCGCAAGACGCAACTCGGCATATGAGCGCACAGCCTTGGAATAAGGCGCTGCGGCATCAATCCAACCGTCGAGATATTCACCAATGTCGTCTATCGGCTTATCTTCGCTGAGAGCGCGGACGATCGCCATTGCCAGAGTCGCCTTTACCGCCTCTTGCCGCTTCTGTCGCTCATCTCGGAGATCTTCCCGATTTAAATCGAATACTTCAATCGTCGCAAGGCCCCGGGGATCGCCGTTGCGCGCCGCTACCACTCCGCCCTCACCGAACACTAAGAATTCGTCAGGTTCCTCCAGATAGGGACAGATGAGAAGCGGCTCTTCTTCTAAGTTCAGGTCGACCGGCCCAGGAGCCAACTTGCAAACATGGGTCTTACTTACGGGAAACTGATCTGATTTTGCATTGTTGCACGCGAAACAAGCTGGTAACAGATTGCGCCAATTATAGGCGAGCCAAAAATAACCTGGGTGACTGAGGCCAGCAGAATCTAGCACGCGCTTCTTAGCACCGTCAACCTTTACAGTTACATTACCTTTAGGGCGATAGTGTTCTCCATCACCCGGATAAATAGCACGTATCGCAGATTCACAATAGGCGCATTTTTTATCGAAGACATTGACCAGAAGCCAATCTTTTAAATCCCTCCAAACTGATGAATCGAATTCTACTTCTTTTCCATTATTATAATTATCTAACAATATTTTCTGACAATTTTCGGCACGGCGCAGCCAATTACTCCACCACTCCAGTTGCTCTCCACTAAGTCCGTTCGGCGGATCAAATGGTACGTGCCTCATAACTCCTCACCATTCTTCTTCCAGATTACGCGTTTCTGGGGTTCGGCGTTCACCATCGCCGCCTTTGCGATCGCCTCCTGCAACATTTTCTCTGCATCTGCGGCCGCCCTCCGCTCGGCCGGCGTCTCCGATGCACCCGGCAGCTTGCGCATTTCATTCGCTAGTCGTTCAAGCAGCTCATCATCGTCGGGGGTGCGGTCCGCTTTTCCCAGCAAGGCAGTATAATCGTCGCGTACGGTCCATTGCTCGGAGCGCGCGAGATCCAGCCCAAACGCTTCATCGGTCAGGATTTGATCGAAGCGATATCCAATGAACGACTGGGCTAGGTAATCGATCGAGAAGCTATCCGAGCGACGGACCACTCTGAGAACTTCGTTTTCACCGAGATTGCCAACCATCAGCGGCGAGTGCGTAGTGGCGATTACCTGCACTTTCGGAAAATGCTTCTTAAGGGTTGGGACCAGCCGCTGCTGCCAAGCCGGATGCAGATGACTGTCGATTTCGTCGATCAACAAAACAGCGTGCTGCTTTTCGGGCGGAGCATCGTCGCCATTGATCTCATAGAGCCTCTGAATCATCGGCCCGATCCACGCGATCGTCGCGCTCATCCCCTGACTGACATACTCTAACGGGATCTCTCCATCCGACGAATTGAGGAGTATCTCGCTGGTATTCGTATCACAGCGCGCGAAACTGAGATCGAACCCAGGTGTCATCGTGTTCAACATACCGAACATATTGTCGATCATGGATCGGCTCTCTGCGCGCACGACATCTGACAAGTGATGGTCGAGACTGCGGGCATAAGCTCTGAAGATCCACTCCTTCATGCTTTTTCCACGATCATCAACGCCACCAGCGATGATGGGAAGGACATCCGAGACGCGAGGATGGGGGAAGCCGTTCGTGCCGTAGAGACCTGCCTGCACTGGGTCGATCGCTCCGCGCAGCGCGGGAAAGCCGAACACGGCAATCGTCCCCGATTGTAATGGCGCCGTATTGGCTGTGATGCCGAGACGACCTTGGACGCGCGTTAAAGCGGAAATATACCTAACCTGGGATCGGCCGGTAGACACGGTGAGTTCAATGGTGCCCCGCATTGCACCGCGACGAAGGAGCGGTAAGCCGGGCTCGAGAACCGAACTGTCATCACCGGAAAGAGCCAGCGCAATCGCACGAAGGATGGTCGATTTACCGGCACCATTATTGCCGAGCAAAACCGCCCACTGGTTACGGAATTCGACATCCAGCGCGGCAAACGGGCCGATATTTTCAAGGCGTAGATGCGTGATGGCCGGAAGGCCAGGCTCAGACTCAGCAACGTCATTAGGTGATAGATTAGTGGAGACCTTGGCTAGCCGAGCGGCGAGACGACCAAGAAACGCCGTTGCGTCATCACCTTGGCTCATCCGCAGAAATTCTATCCCATATTGCCGGGAGAATCGATCCGCTGAGATATCGAAGCCGGGCCCTTCCTGCACCAACGCAAAGTGCCGATGCCCAGCCGCCGATCGGATCCCAGCCAATTCCAGCGCGGTGGTAAGTGTGGAAGCGTCCATTCCGAGGAAAAGAACTGAGCGAGTAGCGAAAAGTGCGCTCAAGGTTGAGCGCAAGCCCGGCACCTCGTCGATTGCGCGCCCAAGCTCCAACCCGGTCAGATTTACGGATCGCGTTTGGTCGAGATTGCCACGCAATCGAAGCACGAACGGTTCATTCCCGCGAACTAGTGCGGCAAAATCGTATTCGGAGCGGGGGGTAAGCTCCAGGGCTTTTGGCCATGCTGCCTCCACCACGCGAGCGAAGCTTGACGTGATCACACCCGAAAAGCCGATGTGAGGAAGAACCCGGACGAACTGCTCGTCAGGCCTTACTTCGGCATAGCGTCGTGCAAGTTCGGCCACCAATGCCTCCTCGCCAAGGCGGTTGGCCAACATGTCTGTGACCGGGTCGACGTCATTGAGCGCGAGCAGCATCCGCCCTTCGGCTTTCAACTTTTCCGGGACCGAGCGGGCATCTTCGAGCAGTTCGCCAAGTATTTCAACGTGGGTCGGCAGGCCTTTCAGACTCGGCATTTCACCGCCAAGGAAAAGAAGGCCGTCGCCGTGTTTGCATGCGTCAACAAGTTCAGCGGGCGGCTCAACAAGCGACGGGACAACCGCAACCTCAGCCCGAGCCTCACTTTTCTCATCAGCCTCAGGCGCTAATGATAGGGAGATGTCAAACCTTTGCGCCACCGATTGGGATGCCGCTCGAACGCGACCTTTGCGACGCCACCACAATCCGACGGCTATGACCAGCGGAACGATCGCCAACGCAATCCATACCATGGCGCCTCCCACCCCTGATTTAACTGTCAGCTCCGGCGTAGGAGTAACGCGCCATTTCCCGCCAATCCGAATATCTATCGGCACGCGACGGTCCTTGAAAGTTAACCGCTTCACGGCTGGCACAGTAACCTCGATCCCCTGTGAGGTCTGATTCACTGCCGCTTGCGCGCCGTCGATCGAAACTTCATATGTTGGTTCCGAAAACGTTGGCCGCGTGAAGCTGAGTGTAATTATATCTCCTTCAATAACGGCTGCTGGCCCTGAAAACGTAATCGGGAACGGCAATCTGATTCTTTCACCTGACTTTGCAGATGACAACCCATCAGCGATATTTGCAGGCTGAGTCTGCGGAAGTGCAGGTTTTGCCGAAGTTCCAGGGCTTTGGACCTCTATTGGATTGCGACCAAACCAAAGCTCAAAATGTCCGGGGCGCGTGCCTGTACCGCTCGGATAGCGACCGCTGAGATCTACAATCTTTGGAGGTGCACCGAGCAGCGGCCCAATAATTGCAGCCAGTTTGGGCGCGGTAAGACAATCAGACCTAGTTACGCACCGCAATTCTGTCTCGCGAACTGCCGACGTGGAATCCGTCCGGGGCATCATTGCGATGAGTCGCTCGCCGGCAAGCAACTGTCCTGCCAGGGCTGCGCGCAACTGCTCCGCGCCCGCCGTTTGATCTCTGCTTTGAACGTGAATGTAAAGCCGTGGTGGAACTAACTGCTCCGCTCCAGCGGTCATCGCGAGCAAGCCCGCGAATAGAGGCAATATGCCGAAGGCTATTCGGCTAACGTTCGACATGGTCCGGTAACTTCTGCTCAAGGCATCGGTCCTCGTTCCTAATGCAACAACACCGGTCAATATCAATGAGTTAATTAAATATAATCGAGATGACGGCGTTTAGTTTATTAAATTAATATTTACATAGACAAAAATGACGTGACAAATATCAATGGCAAATTAAATAACATTAAATCCCTCCATTTGATGACCTTCCGAATTCTTAGATTAACCCTCGCGCCCCCCAGACTCAAAGAACATGCATGCAGCGCTTACTGATCTCCCGGCGGAGTCCAGTTGATAGTGCGGAAAATCCTTGAAGGAGTGCCAGTCCCCGCCCCATTCAATTCCATCAATCCTACCAACATGTCCGGCAACTTTATATTCGGAGTCGTCCGTCAAATATTGGCCGCCACGGAATAGACCTATGTCCCAAGCCAAGCCAAAATTATGCCAACTCTGTCCCCCACGGGCTTTGGTAACGATGGGACCGGGATCGCCGAAGCGGCCCTTCTTATAAAGCGCATTCTGTTCAGCATAATCGCGCGTCCCAGAAATCACCCGGGCATCGAAGCCCGCAGCACGCAATCCGGCGATCGACCTTCGCGCCAACTCTTGCGCATCTGTTCGCAAGCTCCGAATGTTCCGCTCGCTCCGAATATCAAATGCGCCTTCCGCGGCTGCAATCGCGTCGCACTTGGCTCCAAAAGCCTCTTCAGCATCGCTGGTGTGGGGGCCGTAGTCTCCATCAAGTTTATCATTATAAAGACCGCAGCAGCTGAGCAATCTCTGCAGAAACAAGACATCGACAGAAAAGAGAGAATTACTCATCACCATACACCCTTTTCTTTTAGCTTTACCACCGAATAAAAATCTAGAGCGTTTTCTAACCAGATGGAATCACCCGATGGCTCATAAAGCGCCCCAAACTAAAGTCTAAGAACAGTTAATCCGATGGAATCGGATCGGAAACTGTTCTAACTCGTCCGGTAGACGGCGACCTTCATCTTTTCAGATAACAAAACCGCCTCTCCGTTGAAGAGATGCGTCACTCCCCCTGGTGGCGATGGCGCGCTTTCGCCTATCATTGGGAAAAGCGCCAACGAATGTGCCGCTGGAAATGAGTCATCATTATATGTCGCAACCGTAAAGTTGCCGATCGCCTCAAGCTTAACAACACAACCAAATAGTTGTTCGTGAGCCTCAAGCGCCAGCTCTAACTTCCCTAAAGACTGTGAACCCTTATGTTTGCGCTCAGTTTCGGCCATTATAATTCTCCTAAAGCGCAGCAATAAGCGTCTCCATTCGATTTATGAACTGCTCTTTCTTGTCGTCGTCGCAAAATTGAGCGTCAAAAGCTGGAGCAACCATCCTCCAACTAGGCACAGCCCCCACCGGAATCGTGATGTTTAACTCCTTGGCAGCCAAGGACAATCGACTGGCCGATTTACTCAAATCGTCCATCATTAGATGCCTGAATTTTTCATTCAATTCAGCCGCTCCAGCCGTACTGGCGTCACAAGCAGCCACAATATTATGCAGACGCTGCTCTTCTGCCACACGATCAGTTTGAGCGACCTGCGTCATGCGCGCCACCGCCTGGTCAAGCCGCCCGGCTTGTTGCAGACGATTAACATCGTTCATCGCCGACGCGAGATCGTACTGCTCGACAGGCAGGGTCCGCATTCGAGCAATGTCGGCCTTTATCGCCGCTCTCTCGGCGTCCATTGAAGCAATCACCGCCGGCAGCGTCCTATCAAAAAAAAGCCTTTTATCAATTGACGCTCGAGCCCCGCTGGCAACTGCGGTGATTGTCGCAAGCTCATCAGTTGCAGACGGCCCCACCAAGGCAGTTGCCCCGGTCAATCCTAAGAGTAGCAAATCGAGACCTAAGGCGGAACCTCTATCACTACTTTGCAACTGATCAGTGAACGATTTATACTTTCCATCAACCGCGGATAGATAGATTCCTATAATAAAATCTCGATAGTCTCGTCAATTCATGCCCAATCTCGCACTATCAAGGGGCATGTAGAAATTCTGCAAGGCAGTGTTGACTGGAATCAAATCCGGCGAACCGACTAATGCTGGCACACGATCTTGAGCGCCGCGGACCGTCGCACAGCCCGTCAATGCAAAACCAAGGGAAAGTACTGAAAAAAAACGGAACAACGAGCCGAATTTGCCTTTCACACCAACCTCCTTCCAACTTTAATGCGAAGACGATCTGTGGAAATTGCCATCCACCTCACTTCATACACACCGAATTAGAGCGCTTTCTAATCAGGTGGAATCATCTGATGACTCGGAAAACGCGGCAAACCAAAATCTTAGAGCAGTTGACCCGAGCAATAGGATCGGAAACCACTCTAGTGTGGATCGCAGATTGTTTTTAATTGAATTAATTATTATTATAATGATTTGTTATGTACAAAATTTTGTCTCATGTGCGAGATAACTAAAGCAGGCGTTCGACATTTTTTAAGAACACGTGTGAGCTCTACGGAGCTCCGGTAAGCCCCTATACGAAGTCGCATATCGGCAACTCAGCCAAGCCCCGCTTCCCAATCGATGCATAAGCCCGCGGTAACTTCGAACCCCGCGGCAGCGGCAGCAGCTTCCTGGTCCGATCGCGCATGACGAGCAGCCTTGCTTTCGATCGCCTTCACCAACGGCTCGCGGGGAATATTGGGCCACTGCCGGACCGAGCAGGTCGAAAACAGGGCTGTGCCACCCACCGGCATCAACTCCTCAATAAATTCCTTTGGAGTTGCATTGTGGCTGCCGTGGTGCCCTACCTTGTAGAATGTCGTCCGCTTCAAAAGGGCCCTTGCAACCGGATCCGTGAGCATCGCGTTCCATGCTCCCCACTGCGCGTCTCCGGAAAAAAGCAGAAACGATTCAGCGACTTCGAACAAGAGAATTAGGCTTGTGTTGTTGACGGCACTATCTAGCGCGGCAGCGAGTTCGCCGAACGGCTGCTCGGCATTCTCGTCGATTTTCTTACGATCATCGTTGCGGAAGCTGTCGAAGCGGGCCTCAGCGGCGAATTGCTCAGCACTGATCTGCCATCGCGAGCCGAACGCCGGTACTGTTGCCGCCTGTCCGCCCGGCCCCAATACCGCAAAGTAACCTTTGCCTGTTGGCGGATCCATCGATGCGATCGCTCTTTCGGTTCGCGGCGGGCCAAGCACATGTATTTTCAGGCCTGGCGCACTGGGAAAGGTTCTGATCTGGTTGAAGCCATCAGGCTCGGGCAGAAACCGACGCGGCGGATCGCCAAGAAAACCTTCATGGAGGGTGGCCATCGCCCTTTCATTAGTAAGCGCATTGATTGCCATGCCGCGCTCAGCCCGCATCTTACTAACTGCTGAAGAAGCATGGTCAGGCTGCCCCGCCATCGGCTCATCATCCGTAAGACCGCCGACCAGCGACAGCGCAAGCGACGACTGTCGATTGCGTATCCGGATAGCCTCCTGATCCTTCGGGTCTTCCGTCCATGGCATCCATACCTCCCCGACAGAAACCTCTCCCCATGCAGGATTGGAAAACCCGCCGACATGGTCCTTGTGGCGATGTGTGGCGACGACCAAATCGATTATTGAGTCGCCATCTTCTTCCGTACAAAGCTCAATGACGTCCTGAGCCACATTAGCGACCTGCGCAGCCCCCTCCGTAATGCTGCCGCAGTCGACCAGTACCTTAAAAGCCGTGGCACCGCTCCAGAACCGCACCAAGAAGCAGTCGCCAAAGCCTACGTGGTACATACGTACGCTTACGCGGTCGAACATGTCAGTGTCCTTCGTGAAGCGCGCGAAGACTCATGCGAGCTTTCATGCGGGTGGAATATTGCCCGGGGCATAGATAGGGCGTCATCGGATCGCGATCATCGAGCGCATCGATAAAGCGCTCCTGCCGTTCGACGCGATCGACAGCGCGCACCTCATCCTCGGGAGGAAGGTGAGGACCTGGCAGAGGCTTGGATATGACATATCGAACTATGCCGTCGACCCCTACAATAATTGTACTGCCGCCACGGACCGGAACACCGCCGTAACGAGGGTCATTCTCGGTCGCGGAGTCAGTTTCGACAAGTTGCGCTACCAATTCGATGAGAAGGGCCCCTGACGGCGCAGTCCGGAAAACGGCGTTGAGGCTGGCGACATTCGGAGGACCGGTCAGTTGCAGCGCATGAAGGTTGCCCGTTGCCCAGGTAACAAGAGCCTCGCGCATATCCTTCCAGGGATTGTAAGCACCGACTTCGTCGGCCTCGTCTACGCTTTCCTCGACAGAGATTATCTCTCGCGTTTCGAGCTTAGTCACGCGAGGATCCGTGCTAAGCTTTGTAAAGCGTTGCGCCTCCATTTGAAGCAACTGAGGCAGTAAGTGTGTGAAGCTGTCGCGGATGGGTGGGATGGCGAGAGCAGCTTGCCAGCGCAGCGTGTCTTCCGCTAACGAGCCCACTCCCGCAGGGTATATGCCTCGTTGCCGGAACCCTTCGATCAGTGCAGCGCGCTGCCCCCATTCGTCGTCAGGGTTCAACTCAAAATCGGCAGTGACAATAGCACGCAGGTAATCCCCAAAGGTGATGTCGACCGGCGGCAAATAATCAAACGCCCGGATACACATGTCGAGCTGGCGCTGCGCGGTCTTTGCCGCTTCGGTTGCGATACGATTGACGAGATCGGGTGCAAGATCGCCGGGGGGCAATTCGCCGGTACCGCCTGTTGCGATGCGGATTAGATCGGAGATCCGCGACTGATAAGTCGCGAAGAAGCCGTCGAACACTGCTGCTACGAGGATCGAGCCGCGCGCATGCGGTTCCACGACGCTGTCGAGGAGTTTTCGGTCGGGTTTATCCAGCGCCGAGCGCAGCGCCTTACCCGATCCGGTCGCGAAACCAAACTGCCGAGCAAGCTCGACAAGCAACGTAGGCTTGCGCAGATCTCCACGCCCACGCTGAATTTCCTCAGCTAGGAGATCGCGGAATGAGAAATGTTGGAGCAATGCAACGATATCTGCAAAGCCTTCGTGAAAGGCCAGCACGTCGACATTCGTTGGCTCCAGAAAATATCGGCGCAGCCGATCGACGATCGCGTGGGTCATCTCATGCGCAATGATATCGTGACTGAGACAGGTGAAAACAGTTTGCTTCGGAATATTTGCACCCGGGTCGTCGTCGTCGGCATCAAAATAACCGAACAACAGGCCATGCCTGTCGCGATCATAGAAGGCGTTCTTACCTCTAAAGGCATGCGGGAATAGACGTAGCCGATCAAAGCGCTTGCCGCGGCGCATCGAAATGCGACGGCCAAGCGCCCGATCGAAGTTAGCCAGCGTCCGCGAGGCCACAGCATAGACCATCTGCTGGTGAAACCGCGGATCGGACTCCGACGGCGTCAGACCGCCGTGCATGAGAATTGCAGGATCATCCAGGTTGACGCGATCGTAGAAGACTTTCGCGTGACCATCATAGTCAATAACTTCGAGACGAGCTCCGACAGGTCCAGTCTCTAGAATCTCGTTTTCGACGAGGATCGTCGCTGTACGCGCAGCTGAATAGCCCCGCGTCGGATCCGTCGGAAAAATTTGAAGCGGACGGGCAGTGGGGCGTGGAAGTTCCTGCATGATGCACTCATCCCCTGGCGGAGTTCGCGCCGCCCTCGCGCATTGCATCATGAATATCTTCAATCCAAGCGATCGCCAAGTACTGAATTACACCAACATGGCACAAATACTACTTACATTGTATGATAACCGTATCATTCATCAAACGTAACTTAATGCCTTATTTTTTCGTAACTTATGAAGACCGGCAATCGCAAGCCCAACCCGGCATTAACTTGCAACCGATTGCATATCAATTACACACAACCCGACAGATCGCCGCAGCATTTTTGGGTTGCCACAAGGCAATTAACATAATTTAGAAAGTAAAATTCATCAAAAAAGGATATTTTACAATATAATAATTTCATTTTGCTAATTAAATGTCCGCACAAGCACAGTATTTACGATCACAAACCACAATACAATCCAAAACAGTTTACCCATCATTGCCGTAGTAAAATTACTATAATTGCACGATATAGATAAATACACTCAATACATTGAAAATTTTCAGCTCACCTACCATCAATTTGTCAACAGCATAGGGGTGTACGGAGATGGGAATATTTCGGCGAAAAGGTTGGCAAGGCAACACATTCAGCGACTTCGAATTTGATTCGAAGGTTGACATCACAGATCCTGAATTAGCTGTTCCCGCTCTTCAGAAAGCAGTTCGTATCTATAAGAACGAGCGGCTCGCCTACTATCAGGGTCAGATGCGCGCTCGGTCAGATGTCGTAAATCGACTGCCGATAGGCGCTGCGGTACTTGCCGTCATCGGCGTCCTATTTACGGCTGGAGCGGTCGTCGCCCGCACACTCAGCCTAGCGCAATTCATCTCGGTCGGCTGGGATTTGGTCATGATGGCGGTCGCAGTCATCGCATACGCCTTCATGTCTGCAACGCTGCTCTATGAGCGACTAACGGAGGGATCCGGAGGCTACTTTCGGGCAGCGGCGACGGTTGCCGCAATCCGCGACTTGTGGACTGCATATCAATTCGGTGAGATTGGTCGATCGATCGCTCCGCGGGAAGAAGGCGCAGCCGAGACCAACCGCTGGCTGACACCAATCAAGGAGTTCTGCGAATCCGTCGATGATATCGTTGCGAAGGAAATGACCGATTGGCAGGCGGCGTATGAAACCGCAGCGAAAGCGCGCTCAGATGCAGCGACTGACGGCTTAAAGGGAAGCATTGAAGAGCTTCAAAAGACAGCGCAAGCCGCAGCGGATTCGGCAAAAGAAGCCGCAAAAAAAGCGGACGACGCAGCCAACTTGGTTGGTGCGTCCCTTGCACCCGCGACACTCAATTTGTCGCTGGGTACAGCGACCACTGCAGGAACGGCAACCATCAAGATCGATGGCGTGCAAGTTGCGACGTGCGCCAATCAACGCAAATTCTCAATTAGTAAGCTCTCACAAGGTGAGCATCATATTCGGATAGAATTCACGCCGTCGACGACAGGTGGCGCAACGGAAGCATACGAGGAGGCCATCACCCTCAAGAGCGGTATCAACGAAGTGACGATTTCAGTCGCGTAAACAATGAATGGCGACGGAATGGTTGAAGCACTCCACTGACCCCGTCAGAGGAATGAGGCTCTAACGCTCTAGCACGGGACCTTGAATGCAGCACGGTCGTGCTTTCACGGCCGTTCGATCAGCCGCCTCTCTTTCTCGCCGCCCCGGACATGCCTGCCCGCAGCCATGGCCTGCCGATAGGTCAACTAGCGCTGCGAAGCGAACACGCGATCCACCGCCGCGCACCACAGAATCAACACTTTGATGCCGCAATAGACCCCTCCGGTAAAGGCGTTGGGCGGCATCATGCAGGGAAACCGCGCGCCGCCCCACGGGCGCACCCATGGGAGCCGCCCCTTTCCAAGCTCGGCGATGATGCGGGAAGTGACCTCTTCATACAGGCCAAGACGCTGAAGTTGGCTCATTACCCTGCTCCTTTCCTAAAACCGCCAGGGACCGGCGCCGGAGTGCCGGGGGACGGCAGGAGCGGACCAGGAGCTTCGCCGAGATGGCGGGGCGCACCCGAAGGGCCGAAATGAAATCGATTACCCGAGCAAAGCCCGGTTTGCTTAGCGCCACGGCGGGTCTATGGGTCCGTGACGCCCCGTCAACCTGGAACCGACGCACACGCCGACCCGCCAAAGGCACAGCGACAACACCCGGCCCCACCGGCCACCCCTGTCAGGGATCGTTACGCGAAGGGACGAGACGCCTTAGGCGGCTCGGTTGAGCGCGGCGAAAAGAGCCCGACCGCGGGGGACAGCCCACGTCAGTACTGGCCTGCGCCACACTCACAGAAGGCAGGCAAAATCAAATCACTAAAGAAGGCTGACGGCGCCTGGCGTGAACAGAATTCGGCAGCCACCCACAGATAAAATTCATTACGCATGAAATAAGATTACAATTGACAAATTTCTATCGCGCAAAAATAATAACAATCTCAGACATTTATCATTCAATTCACAATATATTGAACAATAATCTCAATTCATATATAAATCACACACAACATTTTATTATATTACAGGAATTCAAGCAAGCAAATCATTCATGCAACCCCGTAATATATCCGCCCATCCTCTCACTAAACTTATTACTTATATAATTTACCCGCATTCATCTCGATTATCACCCCCGCACAATCGAACCACCCGCGACACCACCTCCTCTTGTTAAACATTGAATAAAAACGAATTTCATAATAATGAAATCCCGCAAAAACGGAAATATTTTTCCTTAAAAACCTCACTTCATCGCATCTGCTAATTTTGTATGATATGAAAGCTTCTCATACCCGCCGCCATTGTAGCCTTTTGCGAACGCACGACAGCTTTGCGAATCGGTCGAAATCATCGCCATTTCGTCTTTCAAATGCGCGAACTCCACATAATCGACGAGCAGTTCGTAATGCTTACTCTCTGACGCAACAGTGCTGTGCGCAAATGCAAATGGGCTGGAGAAACCGAACTCGTCCCACCATTCTCCCAGCACCTGAAATTTACCCCAAGAACACGACATGAATGCAGCGTCGACCGCACCAGTGATGATAGCGCCCAGGAGCTTGTCCCAACTGCTCTCCTGGTATCCACCTCCCACTGGATTGCTGAACGCGGAGACCGACCACCTTCCACCTGTATATTTATGAAATTTATGCCTTTCATACAGTATCTTGGGGCGCCCTTGGTTGTCGAAACCCTTCCCCGAAGCCTCAACCTTCGCCACTGCCTGCAACTGTTTTTCACTAACGCCGAGGCGGTCGGCGAAGCCAGCGATTTCGGTTTGAGTGAGTTCGGGAGCAGTAGGGTTTGTGAACGTCAGCAACAACGCGTCACGCGATTTTTGGCCCCAGATACCATCGGGCTTGACCCCCACTGCACTTTGAAGGTCGATGATGTTCATGGGATATCTCCTTGTTTAGATGTCTGTTATCGCTCGCGCTCCATCACACTCCGCTATCGGGATAAGGAAATGCGGGCGCAGTCGCTGGGGGTGTTTGCACACCTCCATGCTTGCGCAAGCCCGCATCGCTGACCGCGTAGCCCCAGTTTATGAGCTGTTCCTGTAGCTGATCGTCTAGGCGAGTCAGTCGAGTAGGAGTGCGCGCCAGTTCTAGGCCGTGAACCCATAAAAGTTGCCGCCTTCTCAGCCCTATGCCACACCTTCCCGCGATGGAGGAGGGCAGATGATTGAAGCGCCATTTGTGGAGCGCAGGTTCGAGCTTGATGGCGGTGAATTGGTCGTCTGCTTTTTCACGCCATCGAAGGCACCTGGAGGCGAGTTCCAATGCCGTTATGTCATAGGATGGCCGGAACGAGAGGTTCGCCGGTATGCGTGCGGCCTGGATGGGCTCCAAGCCCTCATGCTGGCCATGCGCATCGTCCATACCGAACTTATCGAGAGTGATGCGTATAAGGCCGGACGCCTTACTTGGTGCGATCAGGCCGATCTCGACCTTCCACCTACTTGGGGCGAGGGATCGCTATATGACCCGCCTCCACATCCATAAACCTTTCAATCCCGCTTAGATTCTGATTCAGGGACGGCATGAGCCGATATGACCTGACCGACTTTGAGTGGCGCGTGATCGAGCCGCTGTTGCCAAATAAGCCGAGGGGCGTGCCGCGTGTCGACGACCGGCGCGTTCTGAACGGAATATTCTGGGTGCTGCGATCAGGCGCTCCATGGCGTGATCTGCCGGAACGCTATGGCCCGCGCACCACCTGCTACAACCGCTTTGCGCGATGGCGGAAGGCTGGCGTCTGGGATCGAATGATGGACGCCATCACCGCCGCGCACGATGGCGACATCCAGATGATCGACAGCACTTCCGTTCGCGCCCACCAGCAGGCAGCGACGGCAAAAAGGGGGATCGAGATCATTGTCTCGGTCGCTCCCGAGGCGGGCTCACGACCAAAATCCATGCGGTCGTCGACGGGCAAGGCCTCCCGATCCGGCTGAGCCTGACCGCAGGGCAAAGCCATGACGGCCAAGCCGCTGACGATCTGCTCGATCATGTTGGTGCCGGAACAATCATTCTGGCGGACAAGGCCTACGATGCCGATCGCATCCGGGTGTCTCTCCGCGAGAAAGGGGCGTTCGCCAACATCCCGCCAAAGTCCAACCGCCGATCAAAACCGTACTTCAGCACATGGCTCTACCGTCAGCGCAATCTCGTCGAACGGTTCTTCTCCAAGCTGAAGCACTTCCGCCGTGTTGCCACCCGCTACGAAAAGCTGGCCGAAAACTTCCTGGCCATGGTCCAGCTCGCCTCAATGCGGCTGTGGCTCCGTGCTTATGAGTCTACGACCTAGGGTTCGCGCAACCGGTGCCGAGAGAGCGTCTGCCAGCGCGAAATTCGAGATGTCGGAGCCGATGCCCCAATAGGCCCCTGCTCTCTGTCCCGCGACGTAAGTTGCGATCAATTGTCGGACACGCACGCTGGAAACTTGATCGTGTATAATATCTAGAACTCGGCGTGAGTGTCGGACCCAGTCAGCGGGCGGCGACGCATCGACTGCTAATGATCCGCCTCCGTCCGATACGAACAAAGTGCGATAGCGCTTGAACACCGTCTCCAATCCAAGACTGTCGTACACACCGCCATCTGTCAGCGAAATGTCGTGCAACAACGCCGGTTCAACGCCCTCCTCCACATGCGTGAAATCGGAAGGTCGTGTTTCCAGCACAAATGGTGAGAGCACGGGGGGAAATGCGGAAGAGGCGGTCACCACGTCGGCAAGCAAAAACCGAGGCCGCGCAATCTCACCCACACTCCAATCGCGCGCGCGCACGCGGCTGAAGCGCCAGAGCTTGCCTGTCTCGACATTCGTGGCATTGAATACAAAAGCAGGCGCATCCGGCAGGTCCTGAAGGGTTGCATTGCCGAAAAGTACTTTGGCGTAAATGTGCGAAACGCGCTCGGAAGCTCCGCCTGGCAGGATAAGACCACCCAAAACGGACGGTACATCCACGCTTGTGGCAGCGAGCTTGCGGATAGGCTTCACGACGAGTTCGAAAAGTGCCGCGCGATCAGTTAGACGCGGCCATTCCAGCGCAAGTTTTGCTGAGGTGATCGATCCGCCGGATACGCTGGAGATACGCGCTGCCTGTCGGAGCACGCCCGTCTCGAAGAGCCGAATCACGGCCCCCAAGTGGAACAGCATCGCGCGATAGCCGCCGCCGGAGAAAGCCACGGCGATTCCATCTTCCAGAAATTCTTCCGGTCCTTCGGCAACCGGCGTGATCGATTCGCTCATCGTCTCCTCCATCGGATGGCTTTGATCTGCATCACTCCCATTCGGCACCGAAAGGGTGTTGCTTCAACGTATGCCAATCGTCGGTCTCGCTTGTGCTAATATGCAACGTTAAGCGCCCGGATTGCAGGCCATTGCCCCCCGCCTATTGCTCGTCACCGCCTCGAAAATCTCTATGCGAGTGTCGTCTCAAAGGATGTGGAGCTTCAGCGACGGTCCTTCACCTCGTCTGATGCTGACCAACGCCCCGCCCTCGGCAATTGGAATTGGCCTGCTTCTATCGGCTATCCACCTTTGATCGGATTGGATTAGTCGGCCCTTGGTCCGGCGATATAGCTCAGCATTCAGCGCAGTCGCGGGAATGTCGTTCCATCCGACCTTCTGCGCCATCTTCTCGTCCGTCGGATTGAAGGCGACCTCCAGCGCAGTCATTTTCTCCAATCCTTCCCTGAGCGTCGCGTTCCGACTCCCGTGGTGACCGACCTTGTAAAATACTGCGCGCTCGAGAAGTCGTGCACCCGTTGTCGCTGAACGATCTGACGTCGCTGGAAACTTCACCGTCATCCAGCTCTTCCAATTTCCAACCTGAGCATCCGCGGCGAAAAGGAGAACATGCCCGGTTTCGATTATTTCGAATGCCAGAACCAGGCTGGTATTGTTAGTCTTTGCGTCAAGCTGAAGCGCGAGATCACTCGCGCCCATCAACCAATCGTGATCAATCGTGCGTTGAGGTTGGTCAAGGTAATGGTCGCGAAGAAAGGAGACTTCTCCAATTGCCTTGGTAAGCGGCAACCCTTCCGATGCGTCAAAGGGACCGGTTTCGTCTTCATCAAGCGACATGCCGCCTTGCACTGCGAGGGCATTTGCCAGCGCGTCTAGTGTTGCATTGCCGGTACCGGCCGCGCCGAAGGTATCGGCCTTACTGTCCAAAAGACCGAGCATTTTCCTATCTCTCGGCGGTGCAAGAACGTAGCATCGAACGCCATCGACGCCTGGGATCGCCAAAACGTCGCCAGGTTCCAAAAATCGCGGCAGCTTGGGATGTGCGAGCTGGGCTGCTGCATCGCGTGCAATACGGCTGACTTCGCCTTTGAGCGCGAAGCTCTCAACTTTCACCGCAAGTTCATCGATAGCACCGCCTCCGTCACCCATATCATCACTGGATTTCACGGCTGCGGCAGCACTTTCGTAAGAGATCGCTCCATAGAATCCGAGCATTGCCTCCCATGCATTGCGGATGGGCAGCAGAGCTGCGACGTTTTCGATACGGGCGTGACTGTTCGCAATCACCTTAACAGCCGCCCCCTTATACTTGTCCAGCTCACGGCCGAGCGGGTCTTTTGTATCCTCTGTCCAGGCCATCCACACTTCCCCAACTTTGGGGCCATTCGCATCGAAAAGTGTCTGGCGAGGGTGGAAACCCGAATTATGATCCCAATGCTCATGGGTAAGTGCCACGACCGCTAAATCCCCGGTCCCCGACAGCATGCTCTCTTTGGCCAAGTGCTTGCGGATCGCCGCGAACAACGCGTCCATTCTCTCACGGCCGCCCTTCGTCGAACCATGCAGCCCGCAATCGATCATCATCCATACTCTGCCCTTGCCATTGGCGGCAGGGAAACCGAGTAGGTGACAGTCGCCTAGCCCGTGGCAAAACAAGACCAGCTCGATCCCCTTCAGTTTCTCCTCAACTTTGGTCGGCACGTCGAGTATTGGCAGCTTTTCCACGGCAGTAGCATCTTGCGGCGAGGATAGTTCATCAGGCCTCGCTGGTTTGCTCATGCCGCAAAATCCTCATGACGATGAAGCATTGCAAATGGCTCAAGTTTGGCAAGAGCGGGATCAGCAAGATACATTGACGCGAGACTGACATCACCCGGGTTCGCTCGGAAGGCCTGCTCGCGTGCGAGCCTGCTCTTATCCTTGATGCTCCGCGTTATAGCGAATCTGATCTCGGGTTCGCCACCGCCGCCGCGTGGATCAATGATCAGAGTGACGCCGCCTCGAAACCAGAATTGTCGTCCTTTTTGCCGCAGCGCATCCACGAACTTGGGTTGGCGCTGCTGGATGACGATCACAATTTCCTCACGTACTTGGCCGTTCGGTCGAACACGTCGCGCTGCACGCACATTTACGACCTCAAAATTAGTGGCGTTTGGTACATCCTTGTTCCGCTCAGCCCAATCGACGTCAGCCGAAAAATCGTCATTGAATTTGCCAAGCTTAGCTTTCAATCCGAGGTCAGCGGCAATCCCTGGGTCTTCCGATATACGCTTCTTGAGCAAGTGATGGACAGTCTTTCTTCTTTTCTCTGAACGATCAAAGATCGCTCTGCGACTTAGGTCGTCACGCCAATCGATTGCCAGTTCGTCCACGATGTTCATCAACCACTTTGGAGTCTTGTGAAGCCTTCGCCCCGTCGGCAGGCGCCAACGCAGCGTCTCGATAGAAACGGTTCGCAGATTTCGTGGGAGCAATCCCGTGTGACGAAAGCTTTCTAAGAACGCCATTCGGTAGGCGAATCGGTCTTCATCAACCTGCTCCAGATCTGCAGAGATTATTGCCCGGAGATAACTTCCAAAGGTCACATCTACCGGCGGACAGTAATCAATTGCACGGATACACATTCGCAACACATGTCGGGCGGCCCTGCATGTTTCGTCGGTGAGCCGCTCGACCAATTCCGGGTGAAGTGCACCGGGTTTGAGAATGCCACTTCCGCCGGTGGCCAAACGGATCAGATCGCCTGTCCTGCGTTCGACGATCAGCAGGAAGGCATCATATACGGCTTTAACCAGCAACGAACCTCGATCATGTACGTCGCTCGTCTGCGCATAATTTATATCTGACGGGAAGTTAACATAGTCGCGCACCGGCCCGCCGCGACTTGAGCCTTCTCCGAATTGCCGCGCGAGCCCCGCGAGCAGCCCCGCCGCCGTCATAGAACCGCGAGCAGCCGCGACTTCACGACGGACGAGATCGCGGTAACCAAAATGCTGGAAGAGAGCGACGATATCTGCGAAACCTTCGTGGAATGCGAGCACGTCCGGATTAGAGGCCTCACGAAAGCCGCGAGCCGCTCCATCCAGGAGCGCATGCGTCATCTCGTGAGCGATGATATCGCCCGACAGGCATGAAAAAACCATCGTCCCGGCTGGAGTCGAAGTGTCCTCGCTCGCCTCGCTCGGAAAATAACCAAACAGGATCGCCCGGCGATCTGGACTGTAAAAGGCATTTTTCATTCGCATTGCGTGCGGGAACAGCCGCAATTGCTGAACGAATGCATTGTTACGGCCATCATGAATTGTCGGCACCGAAGGAGCCCAGAGCGCTTTACGACCGAGAGCTTCCTCGAACACTTCGATCGTCCGCATGCCGACAGCGTACACCATCTGCTGGTGGAACCAGGGACTGCCTTCTGACGGGTCCAACCCATCTTGCGCCAACACATGGCAATGATCGAGATCGACTGGCGGATAGAAGCGGGTCGATGCAGGATCCACATCTACGATCTCAAGATACTCGCCGACGGGACCCCTTCGCAACGCCTCGTAGCGGACGCTAACCGTCGCTATACGAGAATCATATGTACGAAGAGATGATCCAAGACTGGGATCGAGAGCGAATATCCGCAACCTTCGATTCAGTGGAACAGGAATAGAAGTCAAGGCCTTCCCCTCCCCCGTCGCGAACGTCTGCTCCTTCTTAATCTTTACTTTAATGGAAGCTAAATCATTGCTTCCTCAATAAGTTGAGCAGATTTCAACGAGACAAAATCGATACGAATCGCCACGTAGATTCGATTTTATTGAAAATTTATCGCATTTACAATGCAAAACTGCTTCCCATACCGGACAAAATCGGCGTTATCGGAAAAATTTCTACTTCATTCTGATTTTACAGAAGTGAAATTTTCTGCCACAACCATTCCGCTCTGCCGCATTTTATATAACTCACTTACTTCATTCCGGACTTATTCGACGTTTTGGAGCGTCAGCCCGTGATTTTAGCGGGACTGACATGCCCCATCGTTGAGTCAAAGCTGCCTTTTGGAGGCCAGTTTGAGCAGGGGTGATCTCACCGAAGCAGAATGGCATGTCCTGAGAGGCTTGCTGCCGATCGAGCATGAGAACCGGAGGCGAGGCAGGCCTCCCGAACAAAACCGCTCGGTCATCAACGAAATCCTCTGCCGCCTTCGCTGCTGCGCCCCATGCGGGACGTTCCACCCAAATATGATAATTGGAATTCGATCCATCGGCGGTTCCGGCGATGGAGCGAGGTCGGGATTTGGGAAACGGTTGCGGTGACGCTGGCCGAGCTCATGAAAGACTGCCAGCTCTACAGCATCGACACCACCACTGATCGCGCCCACGTTCCGGAAACGGGCGGAAAAGGGGGACTCATCAACGCGCTCTTGGCCGCTCGCGGGGCGGGTTCACCAGTAAGCGTCACTGCTTGGCTGATGCCCTCGGAACACCGCTCGCCTTCAATCTGACTGTCGGCGGGTCGGCAGCCTGCAAGGCGTATGGCACCCTGATCGGACTGCCTGAACGCGCACCCTACGCCCTGCTTGCCGAAGGCCTAAGATGCCGACCCGATTCGAGCCGATCTTGCCAAACGGAAAATCGAGGCCGTCATTCCTGGCCGATCAAACCGTCGCGTGAAGATCGAACATGACCGGATGCTCTACAAGCATCGAGCGTATGTTCGGCCACCTCAAGATCAGCCGCGCCATCACCACCCGTTACGATCAACTGGCCAACTGCTTCCTCGGTATGGTCTCGCCACCCAAGATACTGGCTCCAAATTTGTCCACGCCGCCCAACATCAGGAACCGAGTCAGCCGGAAAGCATACGCCCAGCTGCTTCTGTCGACATACATGAGCACTCGTCACGAACGGTCGATCAACCGCCTCAGGGTTCGCATCGGGACGAGAGTAATTGCTCCGACCTTCACGGTTTCGATGTAGCCGTCGGCAATCATCTGGTAGAGCTTCGAGCGGCCAATCCCGGTCAAGCGGCACGCTTCAGGGATACGTACGGCCAAAGGTTCTGTCTGTGATTGATGGACGTGCTTGTTGTTCACCGCCGGCGTCCGCTGTTCGTCCATCATTTTGTTCCTTTGCCTGACGTTGAATTCCCGCCCCTCACCGCCTGTTCAGCCACCAACCGCACGAAAGCGTCATAGCGGGCCTGACCAAGCTTGCGGGTCGGCCCATCGAAGGCCGGATGATGTGCCGTCAGCGTCAGTTGATGCCGCACGAAAAGCCCCATCATTTCGGTTAGGTAATCCAGCCTGCGCTCCATGCGCTCGACCGCCCTCGCCTGCCGCTCCAGCTTCTTGCCGAACTGCCGCTCGGCCTCCACATCCTCGCGCCGCTCGAACCAGGCGCCGAGTGCATCGGTCATGATCGCGGTCTTGGAAGCGTTCGGCTCCGCCGCCAGTGCATCGAGCCGCGCCGACAGGTGGTCGGGCAGGTAAAGCTGATGGCGGGTCTTGCGCGTCTGCATGCGCGGAAGAATGCCAGCCGGCAAATTCTCGCGGAAGATACTCGCCAGTGCACCGAGGGTACTCTCCGGTGCATTTCGCGCGGTGGTCACGAGATTTCCGGGCCGCCGCGCTCGATCCCGCGTCGCCACGTGATCCCGGCGTCGCGCATGAGGCCAGAGACCTGCTGGTTCAGACGCTTCTCCAGTTCGGGCCGCCAAGGCGCCAGCGTGAACTCCCGCGACTTCTCGATCACGGCGTACTTCTGGCCGCCAATTTGCACCGCCCGGCGATAGGTGCCCTCGATGTGGGCGCTGCGGTTCTCGACGAAGGGAATGCCCAGTTCCTGGGAGAGCTGTCCGGCAACCCGGCGAAGCTCGCGTTGCTGAAGGCTGGCCAGGAGGTTTGCCCTGAAGCGAACCGTGTTGCCCTCCTGCTCGGCAAGACCCTGCTCGATCAGCCATTGCCGGCGCTGCTGGAGAACGCCGCGCACCTCGCCCCCCATTCGCCCCTGAAGCTGTTCGGGTTCCTGGGCGACGCATTGCCTGTCGAGCCAGGTCGGGCCGTCGTGTCGGACCAGTTGCTCCAGAGGCCGTTCGGCCAGTATCTCCACAGTCACCGGGCGGCTCTGCGCTTTGCGCAGTTCGTAGTCTTCTGCGCGCTTGAGATGGTCGTTCGGGATTGTCCAGGTGCCGTCGAGATGGCGCTCCACGCCGCCCTGCGCGCGGCGGATGGCTTCGAGACGCCGGACATGGGCCTCGGCAAATTTGTGGGTCGCCGTGCGATCGTGGGCGAGATGCTTTGCAACGCTGTATACCCCGCCATTGGCGGCAGCGATTTCGGCGACGTTGCGATCGGCGGTGCGGATTCCATATGCCGTCTGTTCGACCCTCACCATCCGCCCCTGCATGGCGCCATCGGCCAGGTCGTGTCCGAGATCGACGTAATGTGTACGTCCATCGGTGGCCTCGACGATCATGTAATGGCGGTCATGGTGCTCATCCGAGAGGCCGCGGGCCTCGACCCGCCCGACGATGCCGCGGTCCTTGCCCGGTTCGAAGATCGCATAGTCATGCGACGCCAGTTCCGGCCGCGCTTTCAGGCGCTCGTGCATGGTCGCAATGATGTCGCCGCGCTTGCCCATCGCGCGCAAGCTCTGCTCAAGATCGGGATCGAGCCGGTAGCGCCCCTTTTCTTCCTCCACGGCCAGCCCCATGCGGGCGAGCGTGCCAAGCCTTGCAGCACGCAGGCCCTGCTCGACCGGATCGCGATGCCAGGCCAGGGCCAATCCCTGCTCGTCGAGTGATGTCAGCAAAGTCCGGTCGATCCGGGTGAAGCGCTCGGCAGTTATTTCGGAGCGCCGCGCCTGCTGGATTTCCAGCTCGGTGCGCGGGCCGAGATCGAGGCTGACGATTTGCGACGCGCGGGCAGCAATTCCGCTGCTGATGTAATCGCGGGCAATGATCAGATCCTTGCCGCGGTCGTCGATACCGCGCACGACGATGTGGGTGTGCGGATGGTCGGTATTGTAGTGATCGACCGCCACCCATTCGAGGCGGGTATCGAGATCCTTTTCGACCTGCTGCATCAGCCGGCGCGTCAACGGCTTCAGGTCCTCGTAGTGCTGGCCGTCCTCGGGGGAGACGATGAAGCGGAACTGATGGCGATCGCCGGTCCCGCGCTCGAGGAACGCCTTGCCGTCCGCGACGTCGTTCTCCGGGCCGTAGAGCGTGCCGCGCTCGCCCTCGCGCGTCGTACCGTCGCGCTGCAGATAGCGCAGATGCGCGGCCGCAGCCTTGGCGCCTTTCCCCGCTAGCTTCACATAACGGGCCTTGACGATTACCCGGCGCGAGCGGGATGCGCCGAACCCATCACCGCTTGCCAGCATCCGCCCCACGGCGGCAGCGCGCCCGATCCGGCTACCGACGAAGCGGCGCTTCCCAGTGCCTGAAGTTCGCCGAAAACCTCCGGCCTGGTTGACCGCGCGCAGTATGTCATTTCGGAAGGAACCCTCCTTGCCGATATGACCCAGCCATAGCTCGAAGTCGTCATCCATCGCCCACCTCGCCGACAAAGCCGTCGATGAGGGATGGAGGGAGCGCGGCTTCAAGGGCCTCCATGGCCGGCAAGGCTCAAAGGCGCAGAACTCCGGCATTTCTGAGGCGGAGAATTCGGCCATGGAGGCATGACGCTGCCCCCAAACCACCCGAATCTCGTAAAAAACGATGTGCAGACAATGCGTTGGATCGCAGTGCGAGACGACGCCTTTTAACTTGCCTACCCCCTCCCCATACCCAGCAGCCCTCCCACTCCCCTATCTCCCCCACAAACCAGCATGCCGATAGCGACCGAGCGAACCGCTTCGGCCTTCCTTATGTTCGCTATTTGTTCTATATTCACTCCCCTAGCTGAGTCGCGAAGAGGAGCGAACGAATGGGCCTGCGGATTGAAGCCACGGACGGCAATCGGCTGCAATTGACCGGCGACATCGAGACGGTTCTCGATGTCCCGGCGCGCGGGATTGCGGAAGGGTTTTCGCTGGCGTTCTCGGATGGAACGCTGGTGCGCGGCTGCTGGATCCCGGGCGAAACTGCATGCCGTTTTGCCATCGCCAGCGAAGGCGCTGCGATGGTCAAATTCGTGCGTCAGGGCATCGGCGAAGCGCTCGATCTCGATTGGGATTTCGACTGGATCACGCTCGCCTGCGGCACGGAAACCCTGCAGCCGGAAAACGTCGCCGGAAACGACGACGTGCTGCAGTTGACGCTCGATATCGAGGTGAAGGAAGTCGCCTAGACGCTGCGCTGGAACGAGAGCAGGTGCGCCTCGCAGACTTCCTTGGTCAGCTTGTGAAGCAGTTCAACCCGCTCGACGATCCATTCCAGTTCGATGTCGCGGATCGTATAGTGGGGCGAGTAGCGCGCCTTCACATAAGCCTGATGGAGCAGTTCGAAACAGCGCCGCGTGAACTTGGCATCGCGCGGCCAGACCGGGATCAGGTCTCGCGCAATATCCTCGGCCTTGTTTCGCATGAAGGTGAGGTTGTGCGACTTCGGGCTGTAGAGTGTCAGCGTCAACAGGACCGCGTGATAGGCATGCTCGGTGGCCTGATGCAGCAAGAAGGCTGCACGGTTCTTGTAGCCCTTTTTGATCGCATCGTAGGACAAATCAAGGAACTCGGCGGCGCTCCCATACCACTGCTTGAAGTTGCGCTCTGACTCCTGGAACGCGACGGCCGTATCGAGAGGCTTGGGCTGCTCGAAATGCGTGTTGTCGAGCGAATAGAGCTCGATGCCCTCCCGCACGATATCGATGAAGAACGGACGGCTGCGCGAGAGCTGATAGTTCACGTCCGCGGTGCTGTGGACGACCATGCCCACAGGCGCGGAGATGCGCTTGGCGATCCCGTATTCGCGCATCAAGTGATCCTGCGCGCGGCTCCAGAGTTCCGGGTCGGCCAGCCGCTCATCGCTCACCACGACAAGGATATCGTAGTCGGAATAATACCCGCCGAGATGATCCTCGATCCAGTTTCCGCGCGCGTAGGATCCATAGAGGATGACCTTCGATATCCGGGCCTGCTTCTTCCAGTTCTGGGTAGCGATGGCCGTCAGGTCCGCGAACTCCGCAAAGATGATCTGCACCACGCGTTCGAGATCGTGGCGCTTGCGTTCGGGGAGGTGATCGAGATCGGTCTTCATGGTCTTGGCTCGACTGTGGGGCATAAGGGGCGACAGGCGCAAGGAAAAGACGGCGGGGCTAAACCCCGCCGCTCTCTTCCAGCATTCGTGTGATGGTTCCGATGGCCCTGCTCATCCGCCGCTCGATGTCCTTCACGGAGCGGCCGGTGTGCTGGGCTATTTCCACATAGCTCATGTTGTCGATACGCACGGCAAGGAAGACTTCGCGGTCCACGGCAGACAGCGCCGCCATGGCCGCTTCCAGCCGCTCCACCAATCCCGGCGGCGGCTCCCCCAGCGCTTCCAGATCGATGCCCGGCGGTACGCTAGGTTGCGCAGGCAGAGCGCGATGTTCACCCCTGCCGCCACCCCTGCCGCCACCCATGCCCCTGCGCCACCAGAGCGAAAACCGAAGCCCCCTCATGCCGCGTCCTCCCCGAATGCGAGGAGGAAATCAGCGGCTTTGCTGGCAGCGCTGGCTGCTCGAAAAATCGCCTTTTCATCGGCGCGCAGGACCTCGAGCCAAGAGCCGATATAGTCGCTGTGCCGCACGGTCGGATGGATCCCCAGCGAAGCACAGGCAAAGGCCGCCGTCATCTCCGCGACCAGTTCCTCCTTAGCGTAGGCGGGCGAACCGTAACGTCCGGTGTGGTCACGGTTCAACCGACTGGCGTGCCCGGTCCAGTGCCCCAGTTCATGCAGCGCCGTGCGAAACCAGTTCACCGGCTCATGGAAAGCGGCCTGCGGCGGAACCTGCACATAGTCCTGCTTGGGCGCGTAATAGGCCTCGTCCCCACCGATCCGGAAGTCGGCGCCGGTGGCAGCAATCAGCCGGTCGACCTCGGCAATCGCCATGACCGGATCGGGTATCGCCTCGACCTCATCGAACCGCTCCGGCAGCCCCTCGATCTGATCGAGATTGAAGACGACAAACCGCTTCAGAAAGGCAATCGTGCGCGCCTCACGGTCCTCACCCGCCGCCTTCTCGGCCTCGTCTTTCGGCGTGAAGCGATCGGCATAACAGATGACCGTCCCCTTCTCGCCGCGCCGGACATGCCCGCCCGCAGCCAGAGCCTGCCGATAGGTCAACCAGCGCTGCGAAGCGAATGCGCGATCGACCGCCTCGCACCACAGGATCAGCACGTTGATTCCCGAATAGACCCGCCCGGTAACAGCATTGCGCGGCATCATGCAGGGGCACCGCGTACTGTCCCAAGGGCGCACCCAGGGCAGCCGCCCCTCTTCAAGCTCGGCGATGATGCGGGAAGTGACCTCTTCATAAAGGCCTAAACTCCGAATCGGGCTCATTACCCTACTCCTTTCCTCAAACCGCCATGGACCGGCGCCGGGGTGGCGGGGGGCGGCAGGAGCGGACCAGGAGCCTCGCCGAGATGGCGGGGTGCACCCGAAGGGCCGGAACGAAGAGGAGGACCCGGGCAAAGCCCGGGTTGCACCGCGCCATGGCGGGGCTATGGGTCCGTGACGCCCCCCGTCACCCTGGAGCCGAGGCCCACGCCGACGCGCCAAAGGCGCGGCGACAACATCCGGCCCACCGGGCCGCCCCTGTCAGGGATCGTGACCCGAAGGGACGAGACGCCGTGAGGCGGCTCGGTTGAGCGCAGCGAAATAGAGCCCGGCCGCGCGGAACGCGCGGGGACAGCATCCCGGCCATAGCCGGTCTTCGAACCAGCTCCGCAAAACAGACAGATCGAAGGAAGACCTCCGCTACCCCGCAAAGACGGACCAGCAGCCCACGGCCAGCCATCCGAGCAAACCCACCAGCGCCGAGATCGCCCTTCCGCTTCAACCCAAACATCAACCGCCATCCGGACGCGCAGCGAAACCCACGCCCCGCGCCCGGACCGCCGTTACCTCACAAGCTTCAGCTTGAACTGAGACCCAACATAAGTGCGAACCGGATTGCCTCGCTCGAGATGCTGGTGTGCCGACCATTGCGAATGGCGAGCATCATCCATTGCGCTGCCACGCCGCTCCTCCAGCATCAGGACCAGCTTAAGCCGGGCCAGCTTGCGGTTCGCATGCTGCGATCGCTGCTCCTGCGCCGTCGCAACCAAACCACTGGGACGGTGCACGGCCCGCACGGCGCTGTCGGTCTTGTTGACATGCTGACCACCCGGACCGCTTGCCCGCATGGCCTGATAGTCGACATCCTCGTCCTTAAAGTCGCAGACCGCTTCCGGCTCCGGAGCCATGCCAACCCCGACAAACCAGTTGCGACGCCGATGCCCTGGACGGAACGGACTGTCCCCCACCCAGAGGATCGATCCGACCCGGTCGCCAACGAAGACCTCGGCATCTTCGCCGCTGACACGCATCAGCAGGGAAGAGGGAAGCTCCTCGCTTCCCTCCAGCACTTCGCAGGTCACCCCGCATTGTGCCCCCTCCCTGGCGAATGCCCGCACCAGCTGCGCCAGAACCCATCGGCACTCACGCGGCCCCTTCCCGGCCGTCAGATGGACGATAATTTCCTTCATGCGGCCCTCGTCTTGTAGCTGAGCAGCGGACGCAGCCGCGCAATCACGCGAATGAGACCGGCGTGTTCCAGATCGGCGATCACGGATCCGATGTCCTTGTAGGCTTCCGGCGCTTCCTCGAAGATCAGCCGGCGATCCTCGCAGATCACATGACTGGCGAGCTTGGTGCGCTGCAGGTCAGACACCCGATAGCGCCGCGATAGACGCGCATGCGCGTCCTTGCGGCTCCACTTGCGCCCTGCCCCATGGGCAAGAGAACACAGTGCCTCCTCTGCCCGCTCCAATACGGGCTCGACCAGATAGCTGAAATCCCCGCGCGATCCGGGGATCGTCACCAATCCCCGATCCGCAGGAGCCGCGCCCTTGCGATGCAGCCAGCCGCCATCATGCGGCGTCACGCTGTTGTGGCAGATGTCCACCAGGCGCCGGCCCGACATGCCCAGCGCCTCGAAGAAGCGCTGAGCGATGATGCGACGGTTGAGCACAGCCCAGCCCAGCGCCTGATCGTGCTGCAACAGATAGGCCCGAGCATCAACACTCGACGTCAACCGCCCCTTGTCAGCCCCGCGCGCCATCTGCTCCTGCAGGATCGCATGGCCAAGGCCGCGCGAGCCGCTGTGCACCATCATCCAGACGCGGTCGTCCGCCATGCCGAAGGCCGCAAAGCGATCGGCATCGACGACGTCCTCGATGCGCTGGAATTCGACGAAGTGGTTGCCCCGCCGATCGTGCCAAGCGCAGGGCTCGCAAGATCGGCGGGCAGCCCTGCCCCAACGAGCTCCGACGAAACATCCCCGTCCCAGGGGCCATCAAGCCCATGGAGCTTGCGCTCCACAGTCCCGACCCGGAACTTGCGCACGGGCAAACCAGTCTCCCAGAGCGCCATGCCGCACCCGATGTCGCTGCCGACAAGATGCGGCCAGATGCGATCGGGCGACCAGAAGGCGGCGCCAACGGCGATGCCGCTGCCCGCATGCAGATCGGGCAGACCAACCACACGGCCCATACCATCCAGGCGCGCGGTGGCCTCGAGCTGATCAAGCGCAACAGGATCGAAACGCGCAGGATCGCGGCCGATAAGGGTAATGGAACTGTCCATCATGCCCGGCCTGCCATCACGACCCGATTGGCCTGCGGCAAGCGCCCCGCCAGCAGGGCAGAATCCCAAAGAATGCCATCCGCCGGATCGACGAAGAACGCGCGCCGCCGAGACCAGCGCCTGCCAACAGTCAGCACTTCCCGTTCGAACAGCCATTCGCCGTACCGACCGATCGAAATCCGGGTGATGACGAAATCCCCGAGATGCTGGCGCACATGCATCTTCACCGCACTTCCGGTGTCTAGCCCAGCGCAGATTTCGCTGAACACGAGATCCCACGGCTGCCCGCACCGGCTGCGCAGGAAACGCACGAGCGGGGCAAGGTTTTCGCTGAGAGATTTGGTGTAGCGCGCGCCTTCGAAGGCATGACGCATCAGCCCGATATGCTTGAGGTTCTGATCAAGTGTCCTTTTGAGTTTAGGGGACGAGGCATGGCCGGCGCCCCAGCGCGGCCGCTCGATGATGACCTTGAACATGTTAGCGCGCATCAATGCCCTCCCCTGCAAAGGAGAGCGCCTTGCGGCTCAAGTTCCGATCGTCGGTATTAAGAAAATTGCCAGCGGCAAAAACGCCGCGCGCAGAGATCAGGCGCGATAATGCGCCCGACAGGAAATTGCCCATGCAATCTGTTCCTGAGTATCTTGGATAAGGAGACGTATTTCGAGACGATCGAAGACTGCTCGCATGACTTTCTCCTTTCCTATTTCAGGAACATGCCGGGATTGGCTGTTCGCGCATCTACGCGAAAGACCTATTCAGATCAATAAGCTGGTTGCCGTTGGTTTTTCCAGCCAACGGCTGGAGCGGGACACACGGCGTCGCAGCACGGCTTTCGTAGGCCAGCCCCGTCAAGCTCGCTAATCCGCCATGATCGACGAACAACACCCCTCACTGAGCAACCGGAATTGGGACATTCGCGACTGTCAGCTATGAATCTTGAGCTCTGCTAAGGCCGCCGTTCCAGCATAGGATTGGTGATCAGCTTGGACGCCCTGTTCCGCTGACAGTGCGAATGTCGTCGAGATGGACCTGCGTGAAGCGAAGCCTGACCGGTTCACCGGCCAGGGTGATATCGATTTCGGGAGTCGTCGCCCCGGCGATCAGCGCCCTCAGCTCCGGGTCGGACATCGGGTTGGCATGGCGCCATTTCGCGGCGCAGACCGGACACATGGCAAGATGGATCTCGGCGTGTTCGGTCGTCGTACCGTCGAGCAGTTCCGAGGCTTCGAAATACGGCGAACCGTCCGGCAGCGCGAAGGGCATCTTCTTCTGGCATGCCTGGCAGATCATGTCACCAAGCCGAGTTGTGTAATGGTCTTCGAGATAGCTGCGCGCGGTCGCTCGGCTCTCATTACTGCTCGTGCGGACGCTGCGCTCCCGGACCTCATAGGTCTTCGCCGGCGCGGTCTGCGCGCGCGCGGCGACGCGCGCCGCACGCCGATCAGGGTCGCGCGTCTCGCGCTCGGGGAACTCGATCTGTTCATAGGCGCGCGCGTCGAGCTTGCGCGCGATGTCCTCATTCAGCGCCGCGAGTACGTCGGCGGGCAGGCCCTCAAGTTTTTCTACCAGCTCGGCATTGAGGCCGATTAGTTCACCCGCCTTGAGGCGCGCCTTATGCTGATCGCTGCGTTTGCGCTGCTCCTCGCCGAACCCGATCGCCTGAAGCCAAGGCTCATTGCCGCCGATACTATAGCCATGGGCGAGTTCGGCGGGCGTGATGTCGCGCGGGCGTCGCAGTGTGCCGTCCTTTGCCGGAATCCAGGCCGCATCGCGCAAAGCGATCGCAAGGGTCGAGGGCTTCTGGACCGCGCTACGCGATTGATTGGGCGAATAGCTTGCGATCATGATCGAGGGCGCGTGGGCTTTTACGGCCTCCCATATCAGGCGTGAAATTGCAGGATCGCCGCGCGCGAGAAGAGCGTCGATTCCACTGATCTTGTAATCGACGTCGGTGCCGGTCCCCATGTGGCGCGTCGATCCGAAACCATGCTTCAAATCACTATAATGCGGATGGGTGTGGGGAATCTTCGTGTAGACGACGGACAGCCTGTCTTCGACGCCGCATTCGGTCAGAAACTCGACCAGATCCTTACGCTTGAGCTTGTCATAGCCATCCCAGAGCGCGACCCGATTTCGCCCTTCGATGCTGCCGTCATAGACTTTGACCAGGGCCGACTGAAGATATGGCTCGCCAAAGTAGGCCGTCTCGGCATCGTGATAATCGGCGTCAGCCCCGGCGCGAACGATTGCCTTGTCGGTGAATAGGCTTACGTCGTTATGCTCCTTCCACCAGCGGAGGAAGCGGCGCATGTGCTGAAGATGCCGCTCCCGGTTCGGCCGTGGTCCATCGCCCTGATATTGGGTGCGGATAATCGCCTGCAGATAGGCCTTTTCGTCTACGTCCTTGACGCCGAGGCGCCGCAGGAGCGCCTCGACATCCTTGCCGCGGCCGCGGCCACCGCGAATGAGGCTGTTTTTGACCAGATACAGATCGCACTGGCCCGCCTCGGGATCGAGCGCGGTGTCGGCGGGCGGAAATACCGCCACTCCCGGCGCGCAACGACGAGCGCCCTCGATGCGCACGAAGCGAAGGTTGGTCAGCGAGACCGTCCTTTTCTGCGCTTTCATCGCCGGGTCGAGCGCAAGATAGAAACGCTGAGCATTGTCATCGCTCAGGCCGTCGAACCAGGCGAGCCCGCGCTTGCGAGCTTCGATCTCCGTCGGGTTCCAGAGCTGGTTCTGGCCGAAGGCGCGCTGAAAGGCGGTGAAGAAATCGGTATGCCCCCATTCCTCGATCTTGAGCATCGTGAGGAAGGATTCGGTGCGGCTGTTCCGCAGGCCGGTGATGATCCAGCTCTTACCAGCCAGGTCACCAAATTGCGTGAGGCCCTCGTCGCCGAGCAGTTCGCGCAGTTCGGCAGGCCCGCGAACGGCTTCGCCGGCGATCACGAACTTGCCGGCATGGGATGGGATCAGCGGTTCGAATGCGAACCGCTTCGCGATGATCGACCGGATCGGCACGAACATGGCCGGGAGTTCGTCGCCGGCGTGTGGCAGCAGCTCTAGAACGCCGCGCTTCAGCAGACCGCGCTCGCGCAGGTCGGGCAAGGTATCAGCGACGAGCATGCCGAGCGTCTCGATCAGTTCGGCGTTCCAGGCGTCGTCGAGCTTGATGTTGGCGCGGTTGTCGGTGAGCTGGAAAGGCCCGTGAATCAGGAAATGCAGGCCGGTGATCTCCTGCGTTTCGAAGAAGACCATCAGCCGCGTCGGAGCATCTTCGGCGACCAGCTCGCCGCCGTCGTTCATGCGCAGCGCGGCCTTGACTTCATATTGTTTGCGCTGTTCGCGCTGCTCGACCGAGCGGGCGAGGATCAAGAACCGTTCCCGCCGGCCAGAGCCGTCGGGAAGAACGGATCGGATCGAGCGCACGCCATCGGCGTTGTCGGTGACCTCGGCGTGGCCTTGGCGATCGCCCTCGACCCATTCGAGGCGTTTGATGTTGCGCAGGAATAGCAAGGCGCGCGGGCCCGCCGCGGCGAGACCCTCGCGAGCGCGGCCAAGGATCGTGTCGGCCGTGTCGGGGCGAAGCGGCAGCACGATGCGCGTGGTCGTATCCCGGTGCTCGGTTGCGATGATACGCGGAACGACCAGCTTCTCGATCGCGAACGCGAAAGGCTGGCCCTCGATGCGCGAATGCACCTCAGGCCGGTCGGTGACGACGTAAACCGCTTTGAAGCCAATCCCGAAGCAGCCGATCTTGTGGCCGTCATCGATCTTGGTCGTATTGCCGATGCCGGTGATGCCCTCGATATCCGCGCGATCGAACGACCGTCCGTCATGTTCGAACTGGATACGATCGGCATCAAGGCGGAAGCGGACAAGCGATGCGCCGGCATCCTCGGCGTTCTGTAGCAGCTCGAAAATGAAGTGGCTGGGGTCGGGGTATTTCTCGACCGTCGCATTCCAAATGCCGCGCTCAAAATCGTTTTCGAGATTGGCCAAAACCCAGCGTTCGCGTCGGGCCTGCAAGGCTTCAAGCCAAATGTCGAAAGCCTCGCCCATGATCAATGCTCCACGCGAAGAATGCCCGCGGCGACGCGGCGGGGGAGGATGTCGGCGCGGCGTTCAGCCGCTGCGAGATTGTCGAGCGCTTCGCGGTGATCGGCACTGGCGCGCGCAAGCTGGCCGAGGCGCATGCGGCGGATGCGATCCTCCGAGACCAGCCGCAATTGCTCTTCTAGAATGGCGATGCGGGCATTGTGGCTGGCTTCGAGACTGTCGCGGCGGAAGCGTGCGAGCTCGCCGGCCTCGGCGATATGGGCGGCGCGACGGCTGGTCCAAAGTTCATGGTGCCAGCCTTCAAGCCCTTCGATCACAGCAGCACCCGGCAAGCCGACATCGCTGGCGTCCTTGGCCGTGGCGAAGATGTCTGTGAACGCCGCGCTGACGATCGGGTCTTCAACGACCGAGACCAGCATGGCATCCTCGCGCAGGCCCCGCATTTGCCACTGGTAGATGGCAAACGGGTGATCACCGGGCGGAAGCGCCGGGTCGGTGACCTTCAAGGTAACCTGGATCTCTTCGTCGCGGGCAAAGGACCGGGCGGCGGCTTGCGTAAGCGGATGAACCGGCGTGATGAAGGCTAGGCCCCGATCGGCGTTGGCGGTGTCCCGATCAAACGTCAGCGCCAGGGTCTGCTGGTCTCCGCGCAGCCAGCTTTCCCATTCCCGCTCGGCGAGATTGAGGCGCGTGCCGCGTCCACGGGCCGGAACCAGCCGTCGCCGTGCGTCGGCGGAGAGCCGCAGGCTCTTAACCGGCCCCTGGCCGCTGATAGGGTTGCGGCCCACTTCGAGTTCGCGCTCGAGATGCAGTCCGACCAGCCGCTCGAGCGCACTCGGCTCCAGCCATTGGCTCGACGCCTGCGCGATCTCGTCGTTAATCCGATTGCGCTCGATGCGCACGCCGAACAGTTCAGCCTCGCGCTCCTCGAGCGCATCAGCTTCGATGACCTGGCGGATTTCGTTATCGGCCAACTGCTGGAGCCGGGCGCCGCGTTCCTCGTCGGTCAGCGTGAAATCATCTGCTACCGCCTGGAGCGCGCCGGCGATCTCGCCCAGGATCGCCTCACCGCCACCGATCGCGCGTTCGAACACACCGATCCGCAGAAGGCAGCGGTTGAAGATGTCGAAGTCGACGGTGCCCGGCGTCACAAAATTGTAGATCGCGACTGTCTGGCTAGCCTGCCCATAACGGTCGATACGACCGATCCGCTGCTCGATGCGCATCGGGTTCCAGGGGATGTCATAGTTGACCAGCGCATCGCAGAACTGGAAATCAAGACCTTCCGAACCGACTTCCGAGGACAGCAGCACGTCGATCGCGTGAGGATGCTCGGGCGGCAGCGCGAACGCCTTGCGTAGGGAGCGACGATCCTCATCTGGGACGCCGCCATGGATGAGCCCAACGCGAACGCCATTCGCGCGCAGCGCCGCTTCGACATAGGCCAGCGTGTGCCGGAACGAACTGAACAGCAGGAGCCTGCGATTGGGCATCTCGGCCTTCTGGGTGATGATCTCGATGAGGCGGGTGAGCTTGGGATCGTCCGCGGGCAGCGTCCGCGCGCGTTCGACGATCGCGGCGATTTCATCCCGGATCGCGTCGACCGCTGTCTCGGTCTCAAGCGAATCGCCGCCGATCTCGACCATGTCGAGGTCGGTCAGCCGCCGCGACAGGATCGATTCCAAAAATGGTAGGAGACCATGGAGCGAACTCGCGGCCTGGCGACGGATCGTGGTCATCAGGAAGCCCAGTGGCCCGGCACCATGGGTCCGCAGGTAGATCGCGCGCTGGAGGGACAAGAGGTCATCGTGTATGGCGCGTTGCTCAGGCGTGAAGGGCACCTCGATCGTTCGCGCCTTGCGGCTGGTGAAGTTGCCGATGTCGCGGCGCCGCGTGCGGCTGATCATTGACGCAAAGCTGTGCAGACCTTCTGCCGGGCGTATAAGCCGGACGCGATCATCGTCGGTCTCCGCCGCTGCGGTCGCGGCCAGCAGATTGCGAAACTCCGGCGAAGGCGCGAGCATGGCGCGCCCCCAGTCGGTGGCGGCGGCTTCCTGGAAGTGGCCGCGTGCAGCGGCCTGCCAGCCATCTGAGGCACCGCGGATGGCCGCGATCGCTGCGTTGATCGCTTCGTTCGGTTCGGCCATGCGCTCGAATGTCGGCCGGTCGATGACGAGATCGGGGCGGAGAAGATTGAGCAGGGAGAAGAGATCCCCCGTGCCCAGTTGCACTGGCGTGGCGGTGATCAGCACCACCGCCTCGGCATTGTCGGCTAGCAGCCGCAACCCTTGATGCAGGCTGGTGTCGCTGTTGCGAGCATTATGGGCTTCGTCGACGATCAGCAGATCGAAACGTGGGGGCATATCGAGCGTGCTGAGACCCGGACCGCGCCCGCCGCCACGCTGGCCGAAGCCCTGCAGCAGATTATCGTTGATCAGCGAGAAAGGAAGGATGGCGCGCGAGAAGCGGTCGGGCCATTCGCCTTCGATATCGGTCTGGTCGAGACAGTAGCGCAAGTCGTCGCTAGCCAGGGTCACAAACTCCTCGTCGAAGCGGCGCATTTCGCGGTGCCACTTCTCTTCCACGACGAGCGCCTTCGAGCAGACGATGAGGACCGAGCGCAGCGGGCGGCGCGCCTGCAATTCGCGTAGCAGCAGGCCGGCTTCGATCGTCTTGCCGACACCTACCTCATCGGCGACCAGCATGCGCGGGCGATCGGCGCGCACGAATTTGAGCACCGGCCGAAACTGGTAGGGGATGAAGTCGATACGCCCGGCCTGTAGCGAATAAAGGTTTGCGATGCTGGGCTCGGAGAGCTGCAGGGCGGTGAGCCGCGCGCTGAACTCGTCGAGCGTCGCATGCACCGCCCCAGGCGCGAGATCCGCTGCGACGACTTGACTGAGATACCAGGTCTCCAAACGCCCATCGATGAATACGCTGAGCCGGGTTTCGCGATTGCTGGGCGTGATGCCGGTGATCACACCGATCCGGGCGGGATCGGAGCGGAGCGCGACGGTGGCGCCGATCGCGAAATTCAGTTGCGGGGCAGCCTGAACAGCGGCGACGCGGGTCGAGATGATCTCGCGGACCTTGCGCTCAAGAGCCGTCACATCGACGCCATGTGCCTGGGCGGCGGCGACGATCTCGTCATCGCTCGCCTCAAGGATGCCTTCGGCGATTAGGACGAGAAGCTGGTCGGAGTCGCGGGGCGTCGTCATAGGGTCCATCCAGGGTTGAATTGGTCATGCAGGGTACGGATCATCCGGCGTCTGGCCGTATCATATTGGGTTTCGTCGATGCCGAGTTCGGCGCGCACATCCTTGCGACTGGTCTGCGCGAGGATGTGCTCGAAGATGCCGAGGCCATCCGGATCGCCGGCAAGCGCCTTGCGCATGCGTTCGCGCACGTCGGTAAAATCGTGGAAGATAATTACGCTCTCGTCGCGAACGACATCGGCATCCTCGAGAAGCGGCTCTCGTTGGTCTTCATGCCGCCACTGACTGGCAATGCTGCGCATCACCTGTGACAGGAACGCGGGCAGCGCGACGTCGGCGGGCCATGGGCGGGCGCCTGACAGGACGCGCGTAAGCGCTTCGTTGAGGAGCTCGGTCGCCTCGCGTCGCGGACAACCGCTGATCCAGGCTTGCGCAAGCGCGGCGAGACGGAGATGATCGGCTTGGCGCAACCGGCTTAATAGCCGGGTCACCTCCTCGATCGATAGCGTTTCAACCCCGTCAGACATGTCGCAGATCGTCCCCTCTTCTCCCATTGCTGAGATGGAGAGAAAAACGGGAAGCGGGGAAGAAAAAATTTGGTCAGCCTCCGGTTGGAGGCTGTCGTTCGGGCACCGATCGAGTTTCACGTCTTGGGTGACCCTCTGTCGTCTCAGACGGCAACTGCCCTGAGCGCCATGTTCAGCGAGAACCTGCCTGCCGAGCCATCTGTAAAGTCTACACCGAAACAGCGTGTGGTATACCCCTGATCACGCTCGTAAAACGGGAAGAAAGACGCTGGTGCGGCGGGAAGCGGCCAATTCGTCCTCGCGCAATAATCGCAATAGAGGGCGGCTATGTCCGCCAGATCGTCGCCGGAAAAGGGCTGTTTGAGGTCGTTGCGTTCGGGCATCGGCGCAAAATGCTGTTTTGCTGCGGTGATCGTTGCAAAACGGCGACCGGTTCCAAGAGACACTGATTTCGCCATACACGCCTCCTATCAAACCCTCGGTGTAATGCGGGCTGCCGTTCGGATATCCGCGATCTGCGTGCCAAGGGCCTGCAAGCTCTGGCGCATATCGTTGAATACCGGCTGCTCAGCATCCGGATCGCTGATCGTGACGATTGCTGTGAACGGCACGCCTTCCTCCGGCATGACCTCCCCGGCGCGAGTCAAATAGTCCACGAACAGCCGCCAGTTGGAGGATGCCCCAACGCCGCGCGGGAAGGTCTTGGCCAGGACTTTGACCGGGCTCCACTTCAGATCATATTCGATGCGCTCCGCCTCGATAGCAGGGGCCTCGCGTTTTGACGGAAGATACAGAGGTTCCAGTTGGCCTTTCCAGCCACCTTTTGCCGTTTCCTGCTGCAACGTGGCATTGATGTTTACACGGACAAATTCTGATCCGAACCGTGCATCGAGAGGCGGCGTGGAAACCAAGGTGATCTTCGCCCGCCCCCGGCATTTCCCGCCCGGCCCGACCAGTGAAGCCGGCCAGGGGAAACGGAAGTTGATCTGCTGATCGCGTTGAATCCGGGATGCGAAGACAAGCGTGATGCTGTGGTCCCCGGTCTCGAGAATCCGGTCTGCCGAGGGCGGCAGACCAAAGCCCACCAGATGGCGTGCGATCGGTGCGAGTTCCTTGGATTGCAAGGGCACCGGCATTTCAGCGTGGTGGACCATCAGGCCGATCAGGGTCTCGCGTGAGACCTCGCCTTCGATGGCATGGTCAAGAACCGCAGCGGTCTTGGCGGCGAGCGGCGCAGCATAGCTGGTGCCGCAGCCATCCACTATTGTTCCATCTGGCAGAATGGAAAACAATCCGTGCCCGAGTTCGGGATGCAGGGAACCCGCGCCACCGATATGCGCGAGATCGGGTTTCACGCCGGCGCGCAGACCCGGGCCGCGCCTACTGTAACGAGTCGGGGCAAAGGGCAAGCACCCGCCATGTCCCGGCGGGTTGAGCGCCGCGACAGCGACGTTGCGGGCGCTTTCTGCGGGGGTCAACAGGCTATCGTTACGGGCGGTCGCAAGATTGGCCAGGGCCGCAGTGGCATCCACGGGCCATTCAGCCCGGAGGTCCTGGGGTTGAATGTTCCCTGCCGAAATGAACATGATCGCATTGTTGCTCTCAGCGATATGATCGAGACGCGCAGCGTGAGGGCTGTAGCGATCAGGAGCCGCAGGCTGCAAAATGTTGAGGCTCATGTTGAATACCCGCACCCCATGCCGTGCGCGGGCATCGGACACGGCCGTCTCCATTTCATCAAAGAACTGCGGGAGGCCTTCGGGGTAGTAGGACGCGAAGGCCCCTGCCTTTCGCTCATTCGGAAACACCGCAACATCGACCAGTTCCGCGCCGTCGGGCTCCGGGCAAATTTCCACGCCATTCAGGGCGCCGCCCACGGCTGCCAGGCCGCCGATAAAGGTACCATGCGCGAAATCGGCGTCCTCGTCGGCGAGAATGTCCCAGCGATCGATAACCCAATCGGACAATGCATCGCTGATGCCACCGTCAATGATCCCGATGCGAGGGTGCGTTCGGCGGCTATCGCGAACCGGCATCGCAATATCGGTCGGCCGGGCACGGGCGACAGCGTTGGCCGGCTGGCTAGCGCGGACAACGATGCCTGGCAATTCGATGCGCCGGACCAGTGGATGGTTGTCGAGAAAAGCCAGCAGGCGGGCGTGGCGCGCCGTGTCCGGGCTGAACGGTGCCAACTCGCGGCGTCGCTCACTGACCGTCGATCCGGTCAGTTGCAGGACCGGTTGATCGCCCGACTGGTCGAGGCGAACGGATAGCAGCGGATGCTTGTTGCGGTGATTGGACAAGCGTTCGACGGTCAGGCCGCGTTCGAGCTGGCTGAAACCCGCAAGGAAGCTTTCAACAAGGCGGCGCTGACCTGCATCGAGGCGATCCCATTCTGAGCGGGGCGGTAGAGCCTCGAACAATTCGACCTGGTAGCTACCGCCGGTCGCCGGGCTGGAAAGCCACGCGACAGCTTCTTCCACGGAGAAACTGCGGCGGTCTGACGCTCCATAGAGTTCGATACGATCGATCGCGCCCGTCTCGCTTTTCCGAGCGGTGGGATGGGGCTCGTCCTTCTGCTTGGTCTCGTTGAAGCGCATCTCCGTATGCGTTTCGGCTTTTTCAATCTGCGCCGAGACCTGCCTCAGGGCGCCGGGTCGAGCCGCCACGATCATGACACCCAGATCACCTCCGCCCACGACCGGCGTGCGATCGCTGCGGAACAGGCTCGCGACCGGCCGGTGACTCTTGGCCCAGGCCTCCCGGCGCAGGATAACTTTCACAAAGCCGACATCGCCCTGAGCCTGGGCGCTTAGAACCCCCGAGATCGTATCGATCTGGCTGATGAGCGCCGCCTTATGTTTGGCGAATTCGGCATTGCGGTGCGCAAAGAAGTCCTTGTGTCCGCCACCCCCGCCAGCGTCGCGTGCTTCCTCATAATTCTCGGGGTTGAGGACGATCTGGATCGGGCTAGCCATTGGGAACCTCCCCTTCACCCGCCTTGGCTACACGGCCAAGGTGGCGGCTGACTGTTGATTTGTCCTTACCGGCGATCTCGCCGATATCGGCCATAGAGAAGTCGAGGATCGGATCATCGCGCATCGCCCGGAACAGAGTGCCGGGGTCGTCGAATAGCAATGCCCGCCGTTCGCTTTGCACCCGCGCCGCGTTCAGGGTCGCGAACTGGCGCAATGTGTCCAAAAGTCCGCGCTTGTCCTCATCCCGCAGTGTGGTCGCCTTTTTGTATGTGCGGACGAGCGACTCGATCTCGGCCCCAGTCGAGCCCTCCGTGAACCAGGAAATCAGCCGCAAATGGCTGTCTGGCGCCTTTACAGGCGGCATGAAATGCGCGGCAATCGCCTTGCGGATCTCGAAGTCGGGCTTGGGGATTTCGAGCTGGACCTCGAAGCGCCTCCAGACGGCTGTGTCCAACAGCTTGGGGTGGTTGGTGATGCCGATCGTAAAGCCCACGTCGCGGCGCATATCGAGGTTTTGCAGGAGCGCGTTCACCACCCGCTTGATCTCACCGACTTCCTGCGGGTCATCCCGAACCTTCGCGATGGCGTCGAACTCGTCCAGCAGCAAAACGCAGCGATGGCGGTTCGCGAAGGTGAACAGGTTGCCAATATTGCGCGCCGTCGTGCCCAGAAACGATGACACGAGGCCATCTAGCTTTACCAGCACCACGGGCAAGTCAAGCTGCTGGGCGATCCAGAGTGCCAAGCGGGTCTTGCCCGTCCCAGGGACGCCGTAGATGAGGCACGTCTTCGATGGCCGGATATCGATCTCGGCGAGGGCGTCGAAATTTACCCATTCGTCGATGATCGTATCGATGGCCTGACTAACGGTCGCGTTGAACAAGGGGGGCGTTGACTGGATGTCGGCTGGAAAGATGACGTCAGCCAACGGGGCCGACGTTTCGCGATCAACAGGCAACGGCGTGTTTCGGGTCAGAGGCTCGCCCAAAATCTGAGCCCTGGAGCGTTCGATGCGGCTCGGGGCCAACTCCTTGGTGCGCTCTGCCGTTGTCAGGATGCCGGCCAAGGTGGCCGCCTGCTTCTGTTCGCCATCCTTGGCCAGGGCATCGCGCAGACGTTCGACCTGCTTGCGCAGGGCTGGCGACGCATCGGCCATGGCGGCGCGGCAGAGTGCTTGAATGATAGTGAAATGGTCCATGATTTATCCTGGGCGCGTTGCACAATTGCGCCATCTCGGTGCATATATGCTGATCGCGAGTGCATTTCAATCCACTTTTGTTGCACCCGCCAACGGAATTGGTGCAAAACTTCGACCACGTGTTGCATGATCGAAGGACTTAGATGCAAGGTGGACTCCGTCGCTATGTGACAGTGGTGTCCTGACCGGCGGTCGCCATGATGATGCCGAAATGCATCGCGAAAGATCCGCCGATCAGATAGGCTCGTCTTTCGGCCAGTGCGGTTGGTGTGGGACGATGAAGCTTTATCGGCAGCGAGAATGGAAGGCCTACTGCGCCGAGCAAATCAAACTGCATGGCGGTCAGTGCGCCCATTGCCTTCGCACCGCTCCGGACGTCGTTCTTCAGGTGCATCACCGCCACTACGTCAAAGGCCGCTTGCCGTGGGATTACCCTTATGACGAATGTGACGTGCTGTGCCGGGGGTGCCACGCCAAGGAACATGGCATCATCATGCCGTCGAAAGACTGGGAGTTCATCGGCGAAGACGACCTTGGCGGCTTGAACGGCGAATGCGAATATTGTGGGAAGGAATTGCGCTACACCCACATGGTCACGCATCCAAAATGGGGGACGATGATCGTCGGCGAAAAATGCTGCGACAATCTCACCGAAAGCACGGTGGGCACGGAGCAACACGCTGAATTTCTAAATTACCTCAACCGTCGCAAGACGTTCATCCATTCGCCAAAATGGTCCATCTTTCCAGGCGGCGAAAGGTCCATTGAGCGGGCCGGAATAGCGATCGAGATTGTACCAGCCCCTGAAGGCTCGTTCCGGTTCAATCTGGATAACGTGAAAGGCAAGGGCATACATGCGACTCTGCTGGATGCCCAGATCAGCGCTTTTGACTATGTCGAAAGCGGAAAAGCGTCCGAATTTCTGGCCGAACGCCGACGCCGACTGACTAAACGCAACCCGGCTAACGGCGCTATTTTCTCCGGTCAGATAGATATCAGCCGTGACTCCGGGAATTGTCGCTCCCAGAGATGAACGGCCGACGCGTGCTGTTTCGTAACCTGATCACAGACCAACTCGCCCACCCACCATGATAGCAGAACGTCCGCACCTTAGTGCTGCAAATCGGCGGTTGAACGGCTGCAAAGGGTCGTTTTTCGACAAACGCGCAACGCCTTGGGTTGGGACTTTACTGCCGTTCAAAGGTCACCTCTAGAATGGCAGGGTTGGCCAAAAGCGGATTTCGGTTCGTGAGTCTATGATTGGCAGCGACGTCGGACGTAGCACTTTCCCATAGGCTAACGCGAGCCGGCGTCGATCACCGGCACGCACCGCTAGCCCAAATATGCCAACGCTGAGCACCATTTAGGGACTGCTCTGCGTTGCCTGTGCGGCGGTCAGGGCACGCTCCGACACGAGCCGTACGCGCTCCGTGAACCAGTCATAGACCGCGCGCGAGAACGGCGCTTTCCGTCCCATATAAGTGTCTGCACGTTCGGCAAGGGCGTCTTCGCTGGACATTAATTGGCCGACGCGCCCCTCCAACCCATCGAGTGCCTGAGATTGCGCACGCCACCTCGCATCCATCAATTCGCGCCTATTCAGACCCAGGATACGAATTGTCGCCTTACCGCGCTCATTGCCATCGATTGCAGCCACCACACCGTTTTTACCGAACCGGAGGTGAACGGCCGGGTCGTCCGTATACGGATAGAGCAAGCGCGGAGCCTCGCGATCGTTGAGCGTGAGCGTGTCAAGCGTTGGGTCCGGTTCCGCCATCAGTTCAACCTCGAACTGATCTGACTTCGCATTGTTGCAGCGTGTGCAAGCCGGCAACAGGTTCCGCCAGTCGTAAGCCAGCCAATAATAGCCGGCGTGTGGCTCGCCATTTGGAAGCACGGCCGCACGCTTTGCCGCCCCATCAGATATGGTGACGTTGCCCTTTGGCCGATAATGTTCCGCATCTCCGAAAGCCACTGCGGTGACATGGCCTTCGCAATAGGCGCACTTGTTGTGAAAGACGTGCTCAAGCAACCACGCTTTCAGATCCGACCAAATCGAACTGTCAAACTCGCAGGTCTCGCCGGCCGCACGCTTCGCAAGATACGCCTGCCTTTTGGCCGCGGCGCGTCCGCTCCAGGCATCCCACCAGACGCGCTCGTCCCCGGTAAGCTGATCAGGGTCGAATGGGACGTTAATCACGTGGCTTGCCCGGTTGCACTGGCCGTGGCTGTACGCTCAATCTCGGCGTCGATGAGACTGAGCTGTGCCTCGAAATGGTCGCGGGCACCTCGCGTCTCAAGCGGGGGCGGCACCTGGTCCATCATCACATCCAGTTCGCGATAGCGTGCCTCCTGCTCAGGCGTCCGTTTCGAAATTCCAAGTAGGTCGGCATATTCGTCGCGCAAGGCCTCCCAGTCGAGATCGCGGGTCGACACAAGGTCGAACGGCGGGTCGGTAAGGATCTGATCGACGCGATATCCCTTGTATGAACGCTCAAGATGCTCGATTTCGAGTTTGCCCTTGTGCCGGGTGACCTTAACGATCTCGCGCTCCTCCAAGCTTCCCACCATCAGCGCTGAATGTGTCGTCGCGATTACCTGTAAGTTCGGAAACGTTCGGCGCAGGGTCGGCACAAGTCGCTGCTGCCATTCCGGATGAAGATGGCTGTCGACTTCATCAATCAGGATTACAGCGCTGCTCTGCCGTGGATCTGTATCGCCATCGGCAAGCTCGAAGAGGCGCTGGATCAATGTGCCGAGCCAGCCGATCATCGACGTCATGCCCTGGCTTACGTATGAGAGCGGAATCTCCCCGTCCGACGTCATGAGCAGGATCTCGCCTGCCTCGTCGCATCGTGAAAAACGTAGGTCGAAACCCGGCGCCATCTCGTCGACGACTTGGAAGAAGCTACTGAGCTTGTCTGTGGCGCGCTTGCGCTCGCGAACATCGGCCGAAGCATTTTGTTGCGTCGCATAAGCCTGGCGGATCCAAGCTTTTAGATCGAGTACGCGTTCGTCCCACCCACCGCGCAATAGCGGCAGAACATCGCTCACACGCGGCATCGGGTCACCGGCGGGGGCGAGCGGCTCCATGACGTCTGGCATTGTGACGCCGCGAATCGCGGCAAACCCAAAGGCGCAGAGCGCTCCAGCTTGGAGCGGTGACACGCTCGAACTTAGGCTAACCCTGTCCCCCTCAAGCGTGATTTGCGCACGGTAGATTACTGGTTGCGGTACAGCGTCCACTTCCAGTTCGACGCTCCCGGTTTTCTGTCCACGCTTGAGCAGGGTACGCGCCCAAGTTTGAGCTTGGCGATCGGTGCCGGCTAGTACAAGCGCGATCGCGCGAAGGATGGTCGATTTGCCAGCGCCATTGTTACCCAGGATCAGCGTCCACGAAGGCGACAGTTCAACCGTTGCGCTCGAGAACGGACCGATATTCTGCACTGTTACCCGGCGCAGCAAACTGCCGCGAGCGGACGCATTGGGCGATTCCTGAGCGATCTCCCGCTTGCGGGCTGCCACCTTGCGAACAAGCAAATCTACAAAGGAATCCAGTTCGGTGGGATCGACGATCTCAATCAACTGGATATTGTATTTGCTCTCAAACCGCGAAGCTATGATGTCGAAATCAGGGTCGCCTTGGATGATGGCGAAATGGCGCTGTGCGGGAACCCCGTAGAGACCCACCGCGTCAAGCAGGGCCTCGATGTCGTGCGTCGATGCGCCGACGAATATTACCGTTCGCGCTGCAAACATGGAAAGCAGGACCGATCGAAGGTCCGGAGCCTCAACGAGGCTGGCCTTAACCTGGTCGAAGGTCAGGCACACCGTCCCTGGCTGATTGAGATCACCGCCAAGTTGTAGCAAGAAACGGCCCGGCGTCGTCATCAGTTGCTCAAAATTGCCGCTCGAGCGGTTGGTTAAAACGCGTGTTGGCTCGTTGATGGCGGCGGATGACACAGCGGCGTCGAAGCCAAGCGATACGAACTCCTCGACCCCGACATCGCGGACGAGCTTTGTCAACGCACTCGTCGGAAGCGCGTTGGAATACGCCGCCCGGGTCGCCCCAATCAGCGCATCGCTTCCGATATGTTGCTCGAGTAGTTCGACAGCAGCATCTACGCTCGCACGCTCAAGAAGCCGGGCCAGGCTCGCCCGTGTTGATCGACGCCTGGAATTCTCTTGCTCAATCGCGGCGGGAAGCTGGCGCCCGAGGTCGAGCAGAAAATCCTTACGGTCGGGTGCATTGACACGAAGATAGGCGGCGTCTCCGACGAACAGAGTGGCGACACCGCGCGCGCATGCCTCCACTAGGTCCAGCGGCAACGGAGCTGGAACCGTTGGTCGAGGAGCAGCGTCCTCGACGAGTTCAGCGGACGACACCTGTCCCGTCTCTTGTATGGCAACGTAGTCCGAAAGTGGCTTGTCCGCTTCCCTTGCAAGCCCTTCGGCACTTCCTTTAAGCTCGTCGATCGTCTCGCGCAGCCGGCGCTGCTCGCGAAGCATTTTCGAAAAATACAACACCAGGGTGCCAGCAACGGTCACCGACCCGGCGGTCGTGAGGATCAACCACCAATTCATGAGCAGGTCTGCCTCGCACGCACGTATCGTCCACCATTATGTCGCGGTGCGGCGGCAGCATCGTGAACCTGTCCTGATATATCCCGCATCCGCGCTTCATATAGCTTCGCCTCGAGCGGATCGAGGGCTAATGGGACCCGGTTGCTAGCCATTACCGGGTCGGGCGCTCTACCGTGCTGGTCATTGAACCTTCGATTGAACGCTTGATCGGACCTCATCGAACAGGGCTTAGCTGGGCAACCGCCAGTTCGCACGGCATTGTCGTTCTGACCAACTGACCGCGCTGGGTCTAACAATCTGCTCAACTTGCCCGCTTCTGCACTTGGAAAGATCGTCACACCATTGTTCCGATCAATGACTGGTGAATTTGGGTGCGTTGGGCATCACCTGGGAGCGCTGCCACATAGCTTGCGTCTCGCGCCCAAGCCGTTGCCGCAATTCTTGGAACCGGGCCGAGCCAGCGCCTGCGGAAACGATTGAGGCGCCATTCCTCTTGGCCGGTTTGCCGATTCCAATGCCGCTTGGGAGCAAATTCGGCGAGCTTCCAGGCACCGGTCAGCGACTCATGATACGGCGCTGCAGGGTCGCGTGACTTGCCCTGGCCAGAAGCAAAGTAGGCGTCGATCCGGTCTTTGTCGAACAACAGCCCGGCAGCCTCGGCTTCCGCGATCATCCACCCAAGCGTTATGTTGGACAGATCACATTCGGCCTCGGGATAACCACCGCCGACATCGCAGTGGCTGCCCGGGAACCAGACCTGTGCGACATCCTGTCCCGGTGCCGGGTCGAGTAAATTGGTCCGGAAGAAAGCGCGGCGCTCGTCGATTGCGACGGCGTGGCGGGCAATGGCCACGCTCGGGTTTCGGCGGGTATACGGCAGCGAAACCGGACTGCCGACCCACCCGACCGATGATACCGTGTCCCAGACGCCGAGAAAGTGAATTCCTGCTGGCTGGATACTCAAGGCTTCGCGGAACTGCGTCGCCAGGGCAAAGCGTGCAGCGGTTTCCGTTTCATCTTCATCGGCCTGTCCCCGCATCGACCAGAACAGCCGCACGGCGTACGGAATGAGTTCCTGGTTGCCGGGCATGGCCAGACCGTAAAGGTGGATCATCGCGGCCAAAGCGCGAACGGTATAAGCGCCGCGGCTGAACCCGAAGAGGTAGAGCCGATCGCCCGGCCTCCACTGGTTCATGACGAACTGGTAGAGCTCAGCAACATCCTGCTTGATGCCGAAGCCGAACGCGAGCCCCGCAACACGCGCAACAAGCCGGCGCCATGCGGGTTTGAAACCGAGGGGCTCACGCGTCCCCAGGCCTGGATGGTAATAGATCGCCTGCCTGGCAAGATCCTTGATCAGGAGCTGGCAAAGCTTGACCACATTGGTGTTGCACGGCGCGAACTGGTTCGAGGTGCCGTCACAACAGATGACGATGTTTCTGGACATGGGCACCTCTCAAAGCTCGATCTCGAGATCACGGTAGAGCGTGGTGTCCTCGATTTCGTCGGTCGTGAGCAGATTGGATTCGCGCTTGAGTTCCGTCTTCAAAGTTGTGCGCGGAACTTCGGTCTTGCTCGCGATTGATCCGTGTTTTCCTGGCATGGTCGACATGATCGAGGTCAGCCGATCATGTTTGTGGGGGTCAGGAGAGCGGTTGGCAAACAACTCCCACAGGGACTTGGGAGTGGCGTTCAAGCTGCCATGATGCCCGACCTTATACACATCGACGTCCTTGAGGAGTTCCTGGATCTGCGGGTCACTGAGCGCATAGGCCCAGTTCTCCCATTGGGCGTCGCCCGGGAAGAGGAAACTCTTGTCGCCGATGCGGAAGAGCAGGATCAAGCTGGTATTGTTCATCGCTTTGTCGAGCATCCGGACAATGCCGAGCATTTGCTGGCCGCGCACTTGGCGCAGATGATACATCAACCAGCGGGCCTCTTCCGGAAACGGGTTTCGCGATGCGCGGACGTGCCCAGGAAACAGCGGAGCCACCTTGCCCCGACCAACTGATGGTACTGTGTCGGCCGCCGCCGCCTGAAGATGCCAGTATTCGTCCGCGTTTCGGCTGGCTTGCTTCCGGACGGACGCCGATTGGTCGACGGTGGGTGGGCCGAGGACAAGCACCTCGACCCCGGGCAGCAGGCTGCCGAAGATGTTGTTCATCCCGGCATGGGCATAGAGGCTCTTCTTGCCCATGGTCATGAGATTGCGGACCGCTTCGAGATTGCCGATGTTGTCGTCACCCAGGAAAGCGATTTCGTCGCGGGCTTCTGGCGCAAGGTAGCGAATGCGCTTGATCTCACCGAGCACGTTGCCAGCGGTCGCTTGCATGGCCGCCAAGGTTGCAGCCCGCGCCGACGCCGCGCGCAGGCCCTTCGCGCGAGGTGCCGGCCCGGTCGCGTTGGGATCAATCTTGGGATCTTCGGTCCAGGGCTGGACCACGAGCTCCGGCTGGAGCGCAGCGATAATATCGCCGGTACCCTTACCGCGCGCGGCGGTTGCAAACCCCGAGACGTGGTCCTTGTGGCGGTGGGTTGCCACCACCCCGGTCAGCTTGCCGCCGCTGGTGGCCGCAATGTCCTTGGCGATATCCATCATCCGCGATTTCGGTGCCTCCGGCGGGAGACCGGTTGAGCCGAAGTCGATCAGCAGGTGCCGCTCGCCGTCCTCGTAGCGGAAGGTGACCAGAAAGCAGTCACCGAACCCGACCTGATAGGTGCGTATCCTCACGCTTTGCGGAGTCATCACAGCGCCTCGCTGGCTTGAGAACGAGCAAGGTGCAGCGCTGCAATTCGCGACCGCGAGGGATCAGTCGGGGTCAGATTGCCGTTTGCGGCAAGATAGGCAATCCGCGCCGACTGCCGGGCGACGTCACCGGGGCTATCGGCGAGATGGTTGGCAATCTGATACTTCAATTGACCATATTCATCGAAGATCAGTGCGCCGCCCCCAAGTATCTTGATCCGCCGCCACTGCTCGACTGAGGCAGGGCTGTCAATGCCCAGCAGCTCCTTGAGCTCCTGGGCTTCCAGGGTCAGGACCTGCACGTATTCGGCCACGGTTTCGCGCAGAACAAACCCGTCCGGGGCAATGCGCATGCTCGGGCGTACGGAAAGCACCTCGATGTAGCCGAGCGTACCCAGTTTGAGCGCATCCCGGTTTTCCCAGACGAACCGGAACACCTCCTCCTTGTCGCGGAGCATCGAGTCAAAGTGGGTTCGGCTGTAGACAAGCTCACTGTCGCAGCGCAGCCAGGTCCCGTCCCCGTCGGCATTCGGCGAGGGAGTAATCCCGAACGCGGCAAAGCAGCCGAGTAATCGCTCACGGTAACCGAACTGGTCGTCCGGGACGACTTCGCGATCGACGGTGAGCAACGCCGACAAATAATCGGCGAAACTCAGATCGACAGTCGGACAATAGTCGATCGCGCGAATGGCCATGGTAAGGAGGTGGCTCGCCGCACGCGCGCCTTCCTCCACGACCAGGGCGCGATGCTTCTTCCCACGCTCGATCGTGCCGACGCGCTCAAGCCGAGCCAGCCAGACATCGACAAAGCTGTGAAGCATGGCCGCAACGAGGACCTCGCCGCGCATGTGCTCCTCGGCGTACTCAGGGTCGTTGAGGTAATCCTTGCCAGGCACCATTTTAACCGATCGCCGCAGTGCTTGCCCGCGCACTCCAGAGAGCTCTTGCCCCATCTCCACGGCCAAGCCGAACAGCCCGGTTTCGATAAGCCTTTTCTTTTCAAGCAGTTTAGCAGCAATCAGCGGGTCGCCGGGACTGCCTCCGAGAATTCTCTCTACGACGCCCGGCAAGGAAAAGACCGAGAGCAGTGCGACAACATCCGAAAAGCCTTCGTGAAACCCGGCTTGGTCGGGTGAGGACGGCTCCAGGAAGCGGGAGCGCAAGCCGTCGAGGATCGCATGGGTCGTCTCGTGGGCGATGACGTCGTGCGAAAGGCAACTGAACACGGTGGCATCATCCGGCCGGCGACTCTTGAAGTAGCCGAAGAAGATCGCCCGATCTTCGCGCGAGTAGAAAGCGTTGGCTTCGGCAAAAGCATGCGGGGCGATATGCAACTGGTGCCCTTCGCAGCCCCAGGCAACGCGCCGGCCGAGAGCGAATTCGAACCTGGCGAGCGTCCGCATCACGATTGCGTATACGTTCTGTGCATGAAATCGCGGATCAGCGAGGAGGACGCTGTCGTCGGCGTCGGCGTAGGGATCGGCGACGGGAACATCGAGTGAACAGGGAATGTCCGCCTGGTCGTAGAGAACGTTAGCGGTGGCGTCGAAATCAATGACGTTGACGCGGTACCCGCGCGGCCCCGGCAACAGCTGTTCGGCCGGGACATCCACCGTCGCCCGAACAATCTTGCCGTTCACCAGAACCGAGGGATCTTGCGCAATGATCGTTAGCGACCGATTGCTGCGGAGACTATGTCGCGTTCCGGCAACATTGCGCATAGGCTTTACCCCCTAACAGCCTGCATATAAGACGTACTAATGCCATTCCAGCAAAGTAAATGCTTGCATTTGTAGTAAGTCGCACAATGCGCATTGTGTAGATCAAGACTGCCAGCCCAGCAAGAAAAGGGTTCGTGCTGTTCAGGTGCAAAGTGTGCCTCGATCGCCAAGCCTAGCGCAAGCCCGCGTTCGCACCGCTTGCGATTGTCATTGCAATGGCGCTGAGAACCACCAGCCGCCGGTTTCGCTGGCTTCATTCTCCAGCAGTCCTGGCTGTCCCGATGGAGATCGTCGGCACGAAACCCTTCTCGCGGATCTGATCGTAAATGAGCATCAGCTCAGAATCGTCAGCCTCACCTCCAGTCTGCAAACGAGCCGTTCACTGCTTGAAGCAATTATCGCGATGCCAGCCGAGGAAACTGGGGTGCGGGCGATCCCCAGGGAGACTCGGCGGAACTGCAAAGCCTTTGCGGTTCACCAATGCTCGAATGGAATCAGCATCGTTTGCTTGGCGGCTAACCAAGATTTCCAGATCATCTCCTAGACTGATCAGGCCTCGATCAAACATCCAGTGCACCGTCCCCGACAATGCCAGACCGTTGCTCACGACATCCGGACCTCCCTTTTCGACAGGCCGGATATGAGCGGCCTCAACCTCCGCCCGCCCCCCACCATTAATAATCTTCAGGCCTGTGATCGCACAGCGAGCGTCGTAAGCGGTAACGACGCGGCGCCGAAACAGCCGGTCTCGCACGAGCCGTGAACCGAGATATGCAACGCGATCACGTTCGATTTCGTGGACGAACGGCTCCCGCTCTTCCCTCAAGGCATCCGTTTCGGAAACGGTGTCACCCACTCTGGGAAGGAAGTCGTGGTCTTCGGCAATGCCGAGGTCAATGATGCGATTGAAATCAGCAATGGCCAGCGGCCGAACCGCCGACTGGGCTCGCCCCGAATTCTTGCCATCTTCGTTCAACACTCCGCGCTCGACAACGCCAAGAGGTCCATTGAATGGGACCGGGTTGACGAAGTCGAGGTAGGAGCCGGGCTCGATTAGCGCGAGATACATGCCGGGGACAGTTGGATCCGGCACCACCTGCTCAACCTTGGCCGTCGCGAAATACCCTTTCGAGAAGCGAACCTTGCTCGGCTCGTAATAGATGATCCAGTCACCGATGCAGGCACTCACCCGCCCAAGATATTGGCTGGGGAACTGATAGCGTTCCGCCGGGCTGTCGTCGTAGACCGAGTCCGACCGATGGATGAATATACCTTTCGCCATTCGCCTCCGATAGCGCCCGCCTTGCGTTGGTGGAAAGCCTTATGATGCCACGCAAAAGATGCGCCTTGGCAACTGCACAGGAAGGATGAAGCGGATACCGCCGTCCCCCTAGGCTTCATCCGAACGCTGCACTCCAAACCTGGGCTTTGAAAGCCGAGCGCAGTCGCGCAGCCGCTCGAGCTCGTCGGACCAAAACTGCATCATCGAGACGCGCTCATTCCAGTACTCGCCGCGCGTGTAAGCCCTGCGCACTCCATTGTTCTCCATGTGCGCAAGCTGGCGCTCAATCGCATCCGGATTGAACCGGCCGCTCTCATTGAGCAGCGTAGCCGCCATGGCCCTGAACCCATGCGCCGACATTTCTTCCTGCGCGAAGCCGAGAGTGCGCAGCGCAGCGTTCACCGTGTTTTCGGACATCGGCCGCCTCCAACCGCGAATGGACGGAAAGCAATACGGCGCATGGCCGGTGAGCTCCCACAGCTCCTCGAACAGGCCCATGACCTGAGTGGAAAGCGGAACCCTGTGCGGGCGGCGCATCTTCATCTTGTGGGCCGGGAGATTCCAGATTGCCCGCTCGAAATCGAATTCCGCCCATTCCGCCTGACGCAGCTCGCCAGGACGCACAAAGAGGTGTGCCGATAGCCTGAGCGCATAATGTGTAACCCCATGCCCAGCGAATGCCTCGATCGCGCGCATGAGGTCGCCTGCGCGATCGGGCGTAGTGATGGCCGCCAGATGCTTGGTCTTGGGAACCGTCAGCGCGCCCCTCAGGTCGCTCGCGGGATCGCGCTCGGCCCGCGTGGTTGCGATGGCGTAGCGAAACACCCGGCTGAGAACGCTGCGCATGCGCCGGGCGCTTTCATAGCGGCCCGTGGCCTCGATCGAACGCAGAACGCCCAGGACCTCCTGCGTGGTGATTTTCGCGACCGGCCGATTGCCGATTTTGGGATAGGCCTTGTCTAGCAGCCACCTGAGCTTGCTGACCGTAATTTCGGCCATACCCTCGCGCTCGTTCTTCGCGATCCACTCCACAGCCACCGCCTTGAACGTCTCGCTCTCCTCCACACGCGCCCGGGCCGCATCGACCTTCTTCTGATGCGAAGGGTCGACACCGTTGGCAAGAAGCCGCTTGGCCTCCTCACGTCGGACACGCGCGTCGGCTAGGCTGATCTCCGGCCAGGGGCCAAAGGCCAGCGTGCGCTGCTTGCCGAGGTAGGTGTAATTGAGGCGCCAGAGCTTCGAGCCGTTTGGCCGGACCAGCAGATAGAGCCCGCCGCCATCGGACAGCTTGTAATCCTTGTCGCGAGATTTTGCGCTGGCGACTGCGGTGGCGAAGAGTGTGGCCATAGGGGAACCGTCCTTGCTGCAGGACGGATTTCGATACCTTGCAGGATACCAAGTTTGTTCCCGATTGGTGCCGGATCCGCCCGATTGTGAGCGGACGATTATAGCGGAAAAAGTGAGGTTTTTCAGCCTCTCCGCGGACGTCGGTGGACGTCCGCGGATGAGAGCTTGGTGCCCAGAAGAGGACTCGAACCTCCACGCCCTTGCGAGCGCCAGCACCTGAAGCTGGTGCGTCTACCAATTCCGCCATCTGGGCACGGAAGCGAGGGGGCCGTTGTTGCCGTCCTCGCCGGGTAGGAGGGCGCCTCTAAGGGGCTCCTTGATTCGTGTCAACGCCCCTCAAGCAAGTTTTTTCAATTCTTTCGAAAAAGGCCGAAAATTCCTCTTCACCCTCCCTCCGATACCGCGCTTGGTTGCCCCGGCATGGCCCATGTGCCAATAATTTACATCATGCGCGAAACCGGCGCTGGCGGCCTTTTTCTCCCTCGCCGCGTCTGCGCCACGCTGAAGGAGCCGATCAGACCATGAGCCAAGGCAACCCCGATTCCCTTTCCGGCAAGATCGTCACCCTGCTGGGTGGCAGCGGATTTCTCGGCAGGCATGTGGTGCAGGAACTGTTCGCGCGGGGTGCCCGTGTGCGCGTGGCCAGCCGCAACCCGGACAAGGCGTGGTCGATCAAGCCGCTGAGCAACCTGGGCCAGATCCAGTTCGCGCGGGTGGACGTCAGCAAGCTGGATTCGCTCGCGCGCGTGCTGGAGGGTTCCGACGCGGTGGTGAACCTTGTCGGCGCGTTCGACGGCAATCTCGATGCCGTGCAGGGTTCGGGAGCCGGGCGCATCGCTGCCGCCGCCAAGGCTGCCGGCGCGCAGGCCTTCGTCCACGTTTCCGCGATCGGTGCCGATGCCGGTTCGGACGTGACCTATGCCCGCACCAAGGCGGAAGGCGAACGGGCCGTACTGGCCGAATTTCCCAGTGCCACGATCGTGCGCCCCGCCATCATGTTCGGGCCGGACGACAACTTCGTGATGATGTTCGGCGAGTTGATCTCGCGCATGCGCATGCTCCCGGTTTTCGCGCCGGAGGCGAAGCTTCAGCCGGTGTTCGTGGACGATGTGGCCGAATCGATCGCCATTGCCCTGGCCGCGCCGGAGATTCACGGTGGCAAAACCTACGAACTGGCCGGGCCCGAAATCTATACGGTGCTGGAACTCAACCAGCGCATCGCCGCTTCCGAAGGCCGCAAGCGCGCGCTGGTTCCCCTGCCCGACGGCCTGGGCGGCCTGATTGCCGCCCTGCCCGGCACGCCGATCAGCACCGATCAGTTCAAGCTGCTGAAGGCCGGCATCGAGGCCAGCGGCACGCTTCCCGGGTTAGCAGAGATCGGCGTTACGCCGCGGCCGCTGGAACTCTTTCTGGACCGCTGGATGACGCGGTTCCGCAACCATGGCCGCTTCGGCACCAAGTCGGCGATTGCCTGACACCAAAAAAGGACCGCGCAGACCGCCGGCCGTGTTTACATCGTTGTCGTGACAAGCCTTTCCGATATGGCTCTAAAACGGACCGAAGGAACCCGAAAACAGAATGGCAGGTTGCCGGCCTGCCACCGTTTCAACAATGCGCCAGGATCATAACGAACCACGCGAAGGAATTCCACGGCATCCGTCCTTATCGGCAAATCTATACCAGCCAAAGAAAGTTGCCCATCACGCTCCGTCGGCGCAAGCGCAGCGTGCTGTAAGCAGAGCTTACGCAGTGCGTCGGGTAATCCGGAAAAGAAGGGAGCGAAAGCCTCCGGCAATTCAGCTTGCCCAAGGCGGCCGACATGCAGCGTCATCGACGGCGCACTTCCCCTGCCATCCAATCGCGTCAACCAGCCGTCGCTTTGCTCGCGATGTTCGAAATGTTCAGCCCGATGCGACAGCATGGCGTCACTAAAGATCCTTGTCCCCAGCGCATAAAGATAGCTGTCAAAGGTGTTGGCGAGGAAGAGCACGGTATCTTCCGCCGGTGCCTTCCCATCGACTTCCTCGACATAGAGGCGCCAATTGCTTTGAAGCGGTGATGGAAAGAAGCGTCGCAATGGCCCCGCCAGAGCGGGTCCAAAATGCCCGTGAGCGTAAGTAAGCACGGTAAGGATGGTCTGCCCATTGCGCTCGACCAACTGCACGCCGGGCGGGACGCGATCCGCGACGGCGGCCACCGGCACCACCCAGTTGGCATAGATGACATCACGCACGTCGCTTTCGAGTACCGGAAACGGCAATCCGCCTAGCAGGATGCGGCGCAAGCGCTTGATCGATGGAGAATTTGCCAGCCAGTTCTGTAAGTGCCCAACTGAGCCACCGTCCGGCGACACGAACAGTTCGGCCTTCATCCTATTCGCCATCCAGTCTCAGGCATCTACTTCCGCATAGTGGCTGGGCGGCTGGATCACTTCCATCCGCTCGCTGAGCAGCGGGCGGAACGAGGGGCGTGACTTCATCACCAGATACCAGCCGCGCGCCTGTTCGTGGCTCGACCAGTCGAGGCCGCCCAGGTAGTCCGCCACGGAAATCTGGGCGGCAGCGGCCAGATCGGCCAAGGTCATCGTCGAACCCGCGAGCCAGGGGCGGTTGTCGATCAGGTAGTCGATGTAGTCGAGGTAATCGTGCGCCAGCTTCATCGATTCGCGCAGGATCTTCGCATCGGGCGACTGGCGCAGGACGAGGCGCTTCTTCATGCGCTCATGCAGCAGCGGGCCGGATACGTCGTTGAAGAAATTCTCATCGAACATCGCGATCAGGCGGCGGATTTCCGCGCGTTGCTGCACGGTGCCGCTGATCTGCGGGTTCCGCTCCACCGTTTCCTCGAAGTACTCGCAAATGGCGCGGCTGTCGGAGAGGACGATGTTGCGCTCCGCCTCCCGCACCACGGGCGTGCGGCCGGCCGGGTTCATCGCGAAGAGCCTGTCCTCACCCTCCCACGGGCGCGCGGTCTGGAGTTCGTAGGCGATGCCCTTTTCGGCCATCAGCAGGCGAACCTTGCGACTGAACGGGCAGAGCGGGAACTGGAAGATGTGCCACATGGCGATTTTGAATGCCAAACCCGCCCGCCAGCGTCCACCCGAAGCATTTCCACAAGGGCCTTCGCGAGCCGAAACGCGTGGATAACTGCGCGTCTTGCCGATCATCCACCCGGCAGGAAGCAAGCCATCGCGCGGGCGGGACCACCACTGCGATATTCCCCGCCGATTGCACGGATCCGATTGACCCGAAGGCCTCCGATGGTGAAACCATCCCCCCAAGAAGAATACCGGCCGATGGCCGGCCCTCACCCAATCGGACAACCGCAAGGGAACCTGCAATGTTCAGCCACATCTGCGTCGGCAGCAACGACCTCAATACCGCCAAGACCTTCTACGACGCCGTGTTCGGCACCATGGGCGCGACTCCGGTGCTCAGCGATCCTGCCGCCGGACGCCTGGGCTGGATGCACAACGGGTCGAACTTCATGGTCGTCAGCCCGCTGAACGGCGACGCGGCCACGTTCGCCAACGGCGGTACCGTGGGCTTCACGATGGACAGCGCCGATGCGGTGGACGCCTGGCATGCCGCCGGCTGCGCTGCGGGTGGCGCCAGCTGCGAGGATGCGCCGGGGCCGCGCGAATTTCCGTTCGGCACGCTCTACCTCGCCTACTTGCGCGACCCCGATAACAACAAGCTTTGCGCCATGTACCGCGCGGGCTGAACCGACTTCGGCACCGGCCCGTGCAACGACGCGGGCCGGCCTTTCTGGGAGAGAAGCGATGATCCTGAAGAGCCTGCGCCTCGGCACCAACGATCTTGAAAAGGCACGCGAATTCTATGACGCGACGTTCGCCACGCTGGGCGTTTCGCCGTGCCAGTCGACGCCCGAATGGCCGATCGTGATGTGGGATGTCGATGGCCTGAAGTTCCTGCTGGGCCCCGCGCGCGATGGGCAGCCCGCCACCCATGCCAACGGCGGCACGATCATCTTCGAGGCGCCGGACGCGGATACCGTGCGCGCGTGGCATGCCGCCGGCATCGCCCATGGCGGCACTTGCGAGGGCCAGCCGGAGGAAAAACCGCAGGCACGCGGCGCTTTCGGCGCCTATATGCGCGATCCGGACGGCAACAAGCTTGGCATGTACGCCGGGCTCAAGATGGGCTGACCGGGCCGTTCGGGTCCGCCTTTTCAAGCGTGACCCGAACGACACCTAACCCTACATTGGCGGCACGTTGGCGGCACGGAGCCGTCACCGAACAGGCCCTACACGCCCTCGCGCTTGTAGAGCTTGCCGCCCTTCATGATCGCCGAGAAATTGCGCCCCGGATCGCCGATCAGCTCGATGTTGGAAAGCGGATCGCCGTTGACCAGAATCAGGTCCGCCAGCGCCCCCTGCTCCACCACGCCAAGCTTGCCCTTGTAGGGTGCGCGCTCTCCGGACAGTGCCAACAGTTGCGCATTGTCGTATGTCACCAGCTTCAGGATCTCCGCGTTGGTGAACCACTGCTTCAGCCGCAGGATATAGGCGTTCTGTTCGGCGTTCTCCTCCGGCCGGAACAGGAAGTCCGTGCCCCAGGCGATCTTCACGTGATCCTTCTTCGCCCAGGCCCAGACCTGATCCGCGCCGGCGCGCACTTTCAACTTGTTGGCAAGGCGGTCCGGCGGGTCGCTGGGCAGCGGCGGCGGCAGGTTCTGCATCGATAGCCACACGCCGCGATCGGCCAGCATCTGCACCGTCGCCTCATCCAGCAACTGCCCATGCTCCACGCATTTCACCCCGGCCTCCACCGCCCGCCGCACCGCGCGCGGGGTGTAGGCGTGGACGGTGACGTAGGTGCCCCAGTCCTCCGCCGCGGCGACAGCGGCGGAGATTTCTTCCGGCAAGTACTGCGTCACGTCGAGCGGATCGTATTCGGAGGACGATCCCCCGCCCGCCATCAGCTTGATCTGGCTGGCGCCGAACCGCAGGTTTTCGCGCGTGGCGGTGAGTACTTCATCGCGCCCATCGGCAATGAAAGTGGCGCCCAATTGTTCCGCGCGGGACGGTTTGCCGAAGAACCGGCGCGAAGGCTCATTAGGCAGGCGGAAGTCGCCATGGCCGGATGTCTGGCTGATCACCGCGCCCGAGGGCCAGATGCGCGGCCCTTCGTACTTGCCCGCGTCGATCCCGGCCTTCAGCCCGAAGATCGGCCCGCCCATGTCGCGCACCGCCGTGAAGCCGCGCAGCAGCATCGCCTTCGACTGCACCGCCGCCGCCTGCTCCGCCTTTTGCGGCGTCAGGTCGGGCGCAAGCAATTGCGGCTCGGTCAGCGCGCTGAAAGTCAGGTGGACGTGAACGTCGATCAGCCCCGGCATCAGCGTGCGCCCGCGCCCATCGATCACCAGCGCGCCGGAGCCGGCGGTGATCCCGGCGCCGATCGCAGCAATGGTTCCATCCTTGACGGAAACGTTGACCGGGCCGCTCAGGCGATCCGAATGCCCGTCGAACACGCGCACGTTGCGGAACAGTACTTCGGGCGGCTTCGCGGCCGCGTCCGGCGCGGCATCTTGCGCCCCCACGGGCGCGAACGGGGCCGCGAACGGGGACAGGGCAAGAAAAACGGCCACGGAACGGGCCAAGGCAGGCGACTTCACCATCAAGATGACTCCCGACGTCCAGCCCCCCGGCCGACCGTGAGAGTAATGCGAAGTATTTTTGCAATCAAGCACTTGCGCACCGGGAACAGAACTGGGGGGCATGCGTTCGTTTTGGCCGCTCAGAACTGGCACTCCGCCGAAGCAATACCTCCAGGAGTGCGCGCAGGTAAGTCTATGGCCACAGAATCGTACAATTGGGAAATCCCTTCCCCTCGGTTCGCCGCACGGCGCTCTCGGATCACCCGCACAATCGATGTTCCTGCCCGGCACGTTCATATGCGCGAAAGCTTGCCCCGAACACGCAGGAAATCCACGGTGCGCAAGCGGCAGGAAGGCCCGCGAACGCACTTGGCCAGATGAAGGGGGTTTTGTCAGCCGGCCGCGCCACCAGGGGGCGGCCCAAGAAAAGCCGCAGTACGCAGCGCCGGCTGTTATGAATTGGAGGAATAATAAATGAGTCGCATTTCCAAAAGGGCCAAAGTTCTTATCGCCGTGGGCGCGCTTTCGGTGTCCGTGGCGGGCAGCGTTTCCGCCCAGCAGCAGGATGGCGGCCTGGAAGGCAGCGTCACCGCCGACGCGTCCAACCAGCAGCCGGTCAACACCGCCGGCATGACCAAGGGCCCGAAGGTCGAAGGCATCATCTCCGCACGCAGCGGCGATCGCATGCAGGTGACCAGCGCCAACGGCAACAAGACCATCATCACCATCACCGATGCCACCAAGATCAAGTCCAGCGGCGGCTTCCTGGGCATGAACAGCAGCAAGCTGGCGGCAACGCAGCTGCTGAACGGGCTGCCGGTTTCGGTGGACACCCTTCAGGGCGGCGGCGCCCTGGTGGCCAGCGCGATCGACCTGAAGAACAAGGACATGAAGGTCGCCTCCATGATCCACAACGGCACCGACCAGCGCTTCACCGCCAACGAGGCGGCCACCGAAGCCCTGCGCGGCCGCATGGGTGACATCGACAAGTACAACATCAAGGGCACGACCAACGTGAACTTCGATACGGGCAAGTTCGATCTTTCGCCCGAAGCGAAGCAGAACCTGTGCTCTGCCGCCACTTCGGCCGACGGCATGGACAACGCGCTTCTGCTGGTGGTCGGCTACACCGACTCCGTCGGCAGCGACGACTACAACCAGGTGCTCAGCGAAAAGCGCGCCAGCCGCGTGGTGAACTATCTGCAGCAGGCCTGCCACTGGAAGCCCTACCGCATGCTGACCCCCACCGGCATGGCCAAGGCCGACCCGCTGGCGGACAACAGCACCGAGGAAGGCAAGGCCCAGAATCGCCGCGTTGCGGTGAACATCCTGGTCAGCAAGGCCGTGGACGGCTTCTAAGCCTCACGCGCTGGAGACCCGGTCTTCGAGATATGCGGGGTGGGCTTTGCCTGCCCCGCATTTTTCGTGCGCTAGAGCGTTTTCTAATCAGGTGGAATCTCCTGATGACTCGGAAAACGCGGCAAACCAAGATTTTAGAGCAGTTGATCCGATGCAATCGGATCGGAAACTGCTCTAGTGCAGCGAAAGCCCACCCCCAACCCCTCCCGCCTGCGGGAGGGGAGTTTCAGCACAAGGATGAGACGGCGGAGCAACCCCGCCCTCCCGCAAGCGGGAGGGCCGCGAGACTTACGAAGCGCAGCGAAGTTAGTTGCAGCGGGGTGGGCAGACGCAGCGTGATGCGAGTTCGAAAAGGGCCGCTTTGCAGGATTTTAACCTCAAGCCCGCCGTTCCAGCGACGCGGACATTGCGGACGCGTATTGTGCGATCTACAAATCGCGGATGAAGATCCTCGCCCACGTTACCTTGTTCGTTGCAATCTTGACCTGCACGGCACCTGTATACGCCAAGACGCATGCGTCATCATCGGCAGAAGACAGGCAGCGCTTCGTCAACGTAACCGAGAACCTTGAACGGACGCCGCTGAATCCAGCGTTGACGCAGGATCGGCAATGGGCGCTTCGGTGGCTCGTTGAAGCGCCCGACGTGTCGGTTTCGGCCTGTTTGACACCCTTCGCCAAGCTGCCCGAGAGCTATGCGCACTCTTCTGAAATCATCGTTCAATACATGCTCGCCATGGCCGCCTTCACCATCCGACATCCGGAACAATCGACAGATGCCGAGGCCCAGCAACTCGCCGGAGTCGAGAGCGCGTTGAACATGTATCAGTCGATATTGCGTGCGCAGCCCGAAGAAAAATCACCTGCTCTCGATAATATTTTGAACACTCGAGACAAAGGTGAACTGAAGAACTTCATCCACACAGCCTATGCCGAATGTTCGAAGAACGAAGGCAAGCGAGCTTCCCTCTGATCTTTGAGCATCTCACACGGTCGCGCAAGCATCTGCATCAGGTAATGCCAACCGATTAGAAAACGCCCCTGCGGACATTTTCGTTAGCGGCGAAATTCGCGTCTTGCGAATTTCCAAGCGGACTCTCAGCGCGAGAGCAGGAACACCGCGTGCTCGGCGCGGAAGTTGGCTGCCGCCGCGCTGCACTGCTTGTCACCGGAGAGGAACCATGCGCCCTCCACCTTGATCCCGCGCTCCTTCACCAGTTCGCGGAAATCCTCGACCGTCAGGTGGTGGATGTTCGGCGTGGCGTACCACGGGATCGGCAGCAGCCGCGTTACCGGCATGCGCCCGCCCCACAGCAGTGACAGGCGTACCCGCCAGTGCGCGAAGTTGGGGAAGCTGACGAAGGCACGGCGGCCAATGCGCAGCAGTTCTTCCAGCACCACGTCGGGCCGCATCGTCGTCTGCAGGGTCTGCGACAGGATCGCGTAGTCCACCGACTGGTCGGGATAGAAGGTCAGGTCTTTGTCCGCATCGCCCTGGATCACCGAGAGGCCCTTGCCCACGCAGACGCCCACATCGGTGGGATCGAGTTCCATCCCGCGCGCATCGCAGCGCTTGTCGCGCAGCGCCAGCATCAGCGTGCCGTCACCGCAGCCGACGTCCAGCACGCGCGATCCCGGCGCGACATTGGCGGCGATCACGGCAAGATCGGGGCGCAGCATGGTCAGGAATCCGTTGCCAGAATAGCGGCGAACGGTCCGGAAAGCTTCTCCATCAGCCGATCCGGCCGGGCCAGCGGCTTGAAGCCCAGCTTGGCATAGACACCGTGGGCATCCTTGGTGGCCAGCATGAACCGGCGAATGTCGCCATAGTCGGGATGTTCGATAAACCAGTCCACCATGCGGCGGCCCAGCCCCTGCCCGCGCGCGGGCTCATCCACCCAGACATCCGCCAGCCATGCGAAGCTGGCGCGGTCGGAAATCACGCGGGCGAAACCGACTTGCGTTCCATCCGGAAGGTACGCGCCAAGGCAGTGCGATCCGGCAATCTGGCGCTCCACCTGTTCGCGCTCGACGCCGGGCGTCCAGTAGCTCGACGCCAGCCAGCCGTGGACGCGCGCAACGTCCAGCCGCGATGGATCGTCGCTCAGTTCGATGTCGGGCATTTTAGCGGCCTTCTCCCAGGAATCTCTCACTCAAGAAACCTTCCACCACGCGGTCCAGCGCGGGCACGTCGAGCAGGAACGAGTCGTGCCCGAACGGGGCCGAGAGTTCCACGAAGCTCACCGGCAGGCCGGCGGCGTTCAGCGCGTGGACCACGTTGCGCGAATCCGCCGTGGGGTAGAGCCAGTCGGTATCGAAGCTGACGAGGCAGAAGCGCGCCTTGGACTTGGCGAAGGCATTGGCCAGCAGGCCGCCGTGTTCTTCCGCAAGGTCGAAATAGTCCATCGCGCGGGTGATGTAGAGGTACGAGTTCGCGTCGAACCGGTCCGTAAAGGCCAGCCCCTGATAGCGCAGGTAGCTCTCGATCTGGAAATCGGCGTCGAAGCCGAAGGTCTTTTCCTCCCGATCCTGCAGGCGGCGGCCGAACTTCTCGGTCAGCCCCGCTTCCGAGAGGTAGGTGATGTGCGCGGCCATGCGCGCGACGGAGAGGCCTTTTTCGGGGCCTTTTCCGCCATTTTCCTTGACGCCGTAATAGTCGCCCTCGCGCCATTCGGGATCGGCCATGATCGCCTGCCGGCCCACTTCGTGGAAGGCAATGTTCTGGGCCGAGTGGCGCGCGGTGGAGGCGATCACCAGCGCCGCGCGGGTGCGGTCCGCGAAGTTGGAGGCAAGGCTGAGCGCCTGCATCCCGCCCATCGATCCGCCCACCACGGCATAGAGGCTCTCGATCCCCAGCGCATCCAGCAGGGCGACGTGGCCGCGCACCATGTCGCGCACGGTGATGACCGGGAAGCGCATGCCCCAGGGCTTGCCGTCTTCCGCCAGACTGGCCGGGCCGGTGGAGCCCATGCAGGAACCGATCACGTTGGCGCAGATCACGAAGAAGCGATCGGTATCGATCGGCTTGCCGGGGCCGACCATGCGCAGCCACCAGCCGGGCTTGCCGGTTTTCGGATGGTTGGAGACGACGTGGTGATCACCCGTCAGCGCGTGGCAGATCAGGATCGCGTTGTCCTTCGCCGCGTTGAGCGTGCCGTGCGTCTCATAGGCGATCCGCGCGCCGACAAGGCTCTGCCCGCCATCGAGCGGAAGCGGCTGGGTCAGTTCGAGAACCTGACTGGAGTCGGTGGTCTGCGTGGTTGCCATGATGAACTGAGCCAAGTGGGGGACGGGTAGGCCACTGTCAATTATTGGTGCTCGTTTGAAAAGTGCGCAGGCACGCATTTTCGTTGCGGGGCAGGTATCGCCAGCCTCCTACCCCTGTCGTCCGCGCGAAGGCGGGGATCCCGCTTTCTTCTCCAAGCTTGCGTCGAAGAACAGCGGGGCCCCCGCCTTCGCGGGGACGACGGAGTAATATGCCGATAGCGTTTCCATGGTCGCGAGCAGCAATGTAAGCGGCCGCGTGACATCTTCGGACCGATCCGATCGCCCCCTCGCAAATCGCCCCCTGTCCATCGCGCGCCTGCTGGGTTAAAGGCCGGCGCATCATGACCGACAGCCAGACCATCAGCAACCTTGCCCCGCAGCCCAAGCCGTGGATCGAGGCGATTCATGCCTATGTCCCCGGCAAGTCGAAAAGCGCGGATGGCAAGCCGCTTATCAAGCTGTCAGCCAACGAGAATCCGCTCGGCACCAGCCAGGCCGCGCTCGATGCGCGGGCGCAGGCGGTGGCGCCTTCGCTCTATCCGGATCCCGACAGCGTCGCACTGCGCGGGGCGCTGGGCGAATTGCACGGCATCGATCCCGTGCGCATCCTGTGCGGAACCGGATCGGGCGAGATCCTCGGTATCGCCGCCAGTGCCTATGCCGGGCCGGGCGATGAGATTCTGTATGTCCGCTACGGCTTCTCGCTCTACGAAATCGTTGCGCAGCGCTGCGGCGCCACGCCGGTCATCGCGCCCGATGCCGACTATGGCACCGACGTCGATACCCTGCTTTCCCATGTGACCGAGCGGACCCGCGTGGTCTTCGTTGCCAATCCGAACAATCCCACTGGCAGCTTCCTGCCGCGCGGGGAAATCGCGCGCCTGCACGCAGCATTGCCCGCCGACGTATTGCTCGTGATCGACCAGGCCTATGCCGAATATGTCGCGCCGGAAGATGACGACGGCGCCCTTGCGCTGGCTGCCGCGCATAACAACGTGCTGGTCACCCGCACTTTCTCCAAGGCTTATGGCCTTGCCGGGGAGCGCGTGGGCTGGGCCACGGCATCGACGGACGTGATCGGCGTGCTGAACCGCATCCGCGGCCCCTTCCCCCTGAACAACACCGCTCAGGCGACCACGCTGGCCGCGGTCAAGGATCAGGCCTTCGTCGAGCAATCGCGCCTGCACAATCTGGCGGAGCGCACCCGCTTTGCCGCGAAGATCGCCGCCATGGGCAACCACGGGCTGCGCGCGATCCCCAGCGAGGCCAACTTCGTGCTCGTGCTGTTCGAAGGCGCCCTGACCGGAGAAACGGCCTATAACGGCCTTGCCGATCGCGGCTACATCGTCCGCTGGCTGCCGGGCCAAGGCCTGCCGCAAGCACTGCGCATCACCATCGGCAAGCCCGCGGACATGGATGCGATCGCCACGGGCCTGCGCGAAATGGCGGAAGCGGCGAAGTGAGCCTCTCCAACATCGCCATCATCGGGCTGGGCCTGCAGGGCGGCTCGATCGGTCTGGCTACACGCGAATACCTGCCCGACGCGCGCACCACCGGTTACGACATCAGCCCCAGCCACCGCGAACGCGCGGCGGAGCGTGGGCTGGTCGACCGGGTCTGCGACACCCCCGCCGATGCCGTGCGCGATGCCGATCTGGTGATCTTCTGCGTGCCGCCGGGCGCCATGGGCATGGCGGCCGAGCAAGTGCGCGATGCCCTGCCCGCGCATTGCCTGGTCAGCGACGTCGGATCCAGCAAGCAGGCCATCGCCCGCGATCTGGGTGCGGCGCTGCCCGATCACATGGTGATCCCGGCGCACCCCGTGGCCGGCACCGAGAATTCCGGCCCCGACGCCGGCTTCGCCCACTTGTTCCGCAACCGCTGGTGCATCGTCACCCCGCCCGCCACTACCGACATGGTGAAGCTGAGCGAGCTGGTGAACTTCTGGGAAGCCCTGGGCGCCAATGTGGAGATCATGACGCCGGAGCATCATGACCTTGTGCTGGCCGTCACCAGCCACCTGCCGCACCTGATCGCTTATACCATCGTCGGCACCGCGTCCGACCTTGAGGATGTGACGCAGAGCGAGGTGATCAAGTATTCGGCCGGCGGCTTCCGCGACTTCACGCGCATCGCCGCGTCGGACCCGACGATGTGGCGCGACGTGTTCCTGTCCAACAAGGAAGCGGTGCTGACCATGCTCCAGCGCTTCACCGAGGACCTGACCGCGCTGCAACGCGCGATCCGCGTGGGCGACGGCGACGCGCTGTTCGACCAGTTCAAGCGCACCCGCACGATCCGCCGCTCGATCATCGACGAAGGCCAGGACGATTCCCGCCCCGACTTCGGCCGCAACGATCACGAGAACGGGAAGTAAGAGGAAGCGGGCCGGGGCCGCTGAAATCCGCACACGGCGGATTTTCAAACCACCAACGCAGCCTCGCACGATCTGATGCTTTGAGCGGATGGAGCCCTCCGCTCGAAGGATCACCCCGATGAAGCTCGCCATCACCACCCGGCTCGAATACGCGCTGCCCGGCCCCACCGACGTGCTGCTGCAACTGGAAGCGGCGATAATCCCGGAGCAGGTGGTCCACCACGCCCATATCGACCTGCCGCCGCTGGAGCACTTCGCGCGCCTGCCCGGCCATGACGATATCGGCGATCGGCTCTGGCTCCATCTGGCCGGCACGTTGACGGTGGAATACCGCGCCACGGTGGAGCCGCAGCGGCTGATCGCGCCGCTGGAAAGCCTCTCCGCCCTGCCCCCGCACCTGCTTCCGGGCGAGACGGTGGACTACCTGCTGCCTTCGCGCTTCTGCCCTTCGGACCGGTTTCAGGACTTCGTGCTCGAACGCTTCGGCGCGCTGGCGGGCGGCGGCAAAGTGGCGGCGATCCGCGACTGGGTGGCGGGGCACATGGACTACGTGCCCGGCGCCAGCGACCCGCAAACCACGGCGGCAGACAGCTTCCGATCCGGCCAGGGCGTCTGCCGCGATTATGCCCACCTCGTCATCAGCCTGTGCCGCGCCGCCGCGATCCCCGCGCGCTTCTCCAGCGTCTATGCGCTGGGCGTCGATCCGCAGGACTTCCATGCGGTGGCCGAGGTGTTTCTGGACGGCGCCTGGCATCTGGTCGACGCCACCGAGATGAGCACGCCGGAAAGCACCGCCAAGATCGGCGTCGGGCCAGATGCGGCGGGCGTGGCGTTCCTGACCAGCTATGCGCCGGTGGAGATGGTCAACCAGTCGGTGGAAGTGAGCGAGACGGCCTAGCCCTCGCTCTAGCCCTTGGGCTCACCCCATTCCGTCATCCCCGCGAAGGCGGGGATCCCGCTTCCTTTTTGCCCTTCCGCCAACCTGGCGCAGAAGAACAAGCGGGGCCCCCGCCTTCGCGGGAGCGACGGAGTTTGGTTCGAAAGGTTGCGGGCAGATCAGCCGTTCAGCGCGTTGATCGCCTGCAGCACTTCGGCTTCGACCTGCTCGCGCGGGAGGCCGGGTTCGATGCGCTGACCGACGCGGATCACCACGGTGCCCGGCTTCTTCCAGAGCCGGTGATAGAACCGCCCCGAATCCACCGCCACCGGCACCACCGGCAGGTTCAGCAACTTGTAGAGCCCGGCGAAGCCCGATTGCAGCGGTGCCACCGTGCCATGCGGCACGCGCGTCCCCTCGGGAAAGATCGCCAGCGGGCGGCCCTGCGCCGCGAAGCCGCGCGCGGAGGAGACCATGGCCCGCAGCGCCTTGGCGCCTTCGTCGCGCATCACCGTCACCGCGCCATAGCGGCTCGCCGCCCAGCCCCAGCCGGGAAGGTCCATCAGCTCAGCCTTCGGGAACGGCGCCGGGTAGTTCATCATCGCGGGAAGGTCGATCGCTTCGAAAAAGCTTTCGTGCTTCAGCGCGACCAGCACGCCCTCGTTAGGCAGTTCGCCTTCGATCCGCAGCGTGATCCCCAGCAGCCAGCGGCAGCAGAAGCGGTGGAACCGCGCCCAGCCCCGCACACGGCGGCGCATCGGCGCGTCGCCCGCGAAAGCGGCCAGCCACACCAGCAGGACGCAGACCATCGTGCCCGGATAGAACACCAGGTAGAAAATCAGGCTGCGGATCACGTCGAGAGAATTGGTGCGGTTCAAGATTTCTTCCAGGGAGGACGGTTCCAGGTATCGAGCGCCATGCGCCCGAAATACTTGTGAAACTCTAGGAACAGGGTGCTAAGGCTGGGGCGCGAGGGCACGGCATCCTCGCGGATGGTCACGCCCTTGGGCAATTCGCGCGCCAGTTCGTAGGCGGCACGGCGCATGTGCCAGTCCGCCGTCACCAGCCGGATCGAGTGGATATGGTGCCGCTTCACCCAGTCAGCCGCCTCCAGCGCGTTGGATCGCGTGTCGTAGGCTTCGTAGCCCAGGGTGATGCAGCATTTCATCAGCGCATCGGGAATGCGGTATTCCGCCGCCAGTTCGCCGGGGCGGACCTCGCGATCGACGCCGGAGATCAGCAGGCGCGGGGCCTGGCGTTCCTTCAGCACTTCCAGCGATCGTTCGATCCGGCCCCGGCTGCCGGTCAGCACGATCACCGCATCGGTCTTCACCGACATGTCGAGCGCATCCGGAAGCGCGACCGCGAACCAGACGAAGCCGAACAGCCAGAACAGCAGGACAAAGGCGGCAGTGCGACGGAACATGACAGACTATCTAGTAACTTGTGCGCACTATAGCATCTTGCGCAGCGCATGCAGCACTGTGAAACGTGCCGTGAGCATGGCAAGCAGGGTGGACAGCAGCGGCACCAGTGCCAGCAGCAGCCAGTCGGTCCAGATCAGCGCGCCGCTATCGACAAGGCCGGCGCCCAGCCCGCCGAAGCGGCGGCCGATCGACAGGATCACCACCATCGCCAGCGCCAGCCCCACGGTGCCGCCACCCGCCGCATCGAACCCGATCGAGCGCTGGAACACGCGCGCCACTTGCGTATCGGTGCCACCCAGCAGGTGGACGATCTCGATCACCTCGCGATTGGCGCCCAGTGCGGAGCGCGCCGCCAGCAGCACCGCCGCCGCCAGCGCGAAGGACAGCAGTGCAACCAGCGCGATCGCCAGCACCTGAAGCGAGATCATCGCGTCGAACACCGGCTTCAACCAACCGGACTGTGCATCGACACGGGCGGAGGGCGCCACTTTGGTCAGCGCCTGCTGGATCGCCTTCAGCTTGGCCGGGGTGGCGGGGCCGTCCAGCCGCACGTCGATCAGCGCGGGCACCGGGATCGAGGCATTGGTCGCCTCCCCCACGTCGGCACCCAGCCAAGGTTCGATCAGCGCGTCCAGCTCCGCCTGCGGCACCTGCCGCAGCCCGGCGACATGCGGCTGACGCTTCAGCGCATCGGCAGCGGCCTTGGCCTCCCGCGTGCGGACATCCTCGCGCGGTTCCAGCAGTTGCACGGTAACGCCGCCCTCGATCTCCGCTTTGGCGGAGGTGATGGCATTGCCGAGCGCGAGACCGGCGGCGAGGGCAATGGCGGTCAGCGCCACCATGATCGCGATCACCCAGGGCATCGGCCCGGACATGCGCGCCTGCGGCACCAGTTCGGCACCGCGCACGCCCAGCCGCCGCCAGCCCATGCGCGGGGCGCCGTCTTCCGGCGCGCTTCCGAAAATGGGGCCAAAGATCATGTCTGCTTCCGGGGCGGATAGCGCAGCGCGCCGGTAGGATCGGACAGCCGCCCGCAATCGAGCCGCATGATCAGGCTGTCGGACACCTTGCGCAGCAGGTCCAGATCGTGGGTGGCGACCACCACGGTGGTGCCCTGCCGGTTGAGCATTTCGAACAGGCGCATCAGCTTTTGCGCCATTTCGGGATCGACGTTGCCGGTCGGCTCGTCCGCCACCAGCATCGCCGGGCGCGCGATCACGGCGCGGGCGATGGCAACGCGTTGCTGCTCACCGCCCGAAAGCGTGGCGGGGCGCGCGTCCAGCCGGTCGGCCAGGCCCACCCACTCCAGAATGTCGCGCACCGGGCCGTAGATGTCGCGCTCCTGATGGCCGGCGACGCGCAGCGGCAGCGCCACGTTGTCGAACGCGGACAAGTGCGGGATCAGGCGGAAATCCTGGAACACCACGCCGATCCGCCGCCGCAGCATCGGCAGGCGCGCACGCGGCAGGGTGATCGCGTCCGTCCCGAACATGCGGATCGCCCCGCGCGACGGGCGCTGGGCCAGGAACAGCAGCCGCAGCAGCGAGGTCTTGCCCGCGCCGCTGGTGCCGGTGAGGAAATAGAACCGCCCGGCGAACAGCGTGAAGGTCAGATCGCTCAACACCTCGCGATCGGTGCTGTAGCGCAGGCCGACATTGTCGAAGTGGATGATTTCGCCGTCCGCGGTCATGCTCGTCTGTTCTGGTAACAGGTCGGACCGAACGGGCGACCGAACGTGTGATAGAGTCGGTTTGGAAATGCGCCAAGAACGCATTTCGTGATCACCTACCCCGCATTCAGTGTGGAAAAAAGAGCGCTCCGGCCTATGCCCACAGGTCTGGCGCTTGTCGCGGGCAAGCCAGTCGTGCTTATAGTTTTGTGACTATGATTATCGCCTGCCCAGCCTGCTCTACGCGTTACGCCGTGCCGGACAGCGCGATCGGCATCGACGGCCGCACCGTGCGGTGTGCCAAGTGCCGCCATAGCTGGTTCCAGGATGGGCCGGAAATGGTGGACGCGGCGGCGATGCCGCCGGCCTCTGCGACACCCGCTCCGGCTCCGCAAGCAGCCCCTGCCCCGCAGCCCACCCCGCCCGAGCCAGTTGCACAGGCCCCTGCTCCCGCCCCACGTGCGGTTGAGCGGCCGCAACCTGCACCCGCTCCGGCACCCGTTGCATCCGAAGCACCAGCACCGGGCTTCACCGTGCCGCCGCGCGCGCCGGCCGTGCGCGTGCCCGCGCCGGCCCCCGCGCCCGAAGTGGAGCGCGATCCGCTGCCCGCCTCGCCCCCGCCCGCACCGGGCACCCGCAACGGTGGCGGCAGCTATTACGACGACACCACGATGCCGCACTATGCGGACGAGGGGCCGTCCAGCTTCGATTTCGCGCCGCCGTTCCGCCCGCGCCGCAACTGGGCCAAGCTGGCCACCATCGCCTCGGTCGTCTTCGCCGGCGCCACGCTGGCGCTGACCGGCGCGGTCGCGCTGGGCGGCCTGCCGGACTGGCTGCCTATCCCGCGCCAGACGTTCTCTCAGGCGCAACCGGACCTTCAGCTCGATTTCCCGCGCAAGCGGCAGGACCGCAAGCCTCTGCCCGACGGCAGCGAGTTCTTTTCGGTCTCCGGCACGATCAGCAACACCGGCAGCGAGACGCGCTACGTGCCCTCCCTGCTCGTGGTGCTGCGCGACAAGCGCGACCGCATCGTCTACGAAAAGGAAGTCGTACCTTCCAAGCGCAAGCTGAAGCCGGGCGAGGCGATCACCGTGAACGAAGCGCTGACCGACATCCCCAAGGCCGCCTCCGCCGCCGAGATCGGCTGGAAGCCGGATTGAGCGGGCGGGTTTGACCGCCCCCCCTTCTCCGCCACCACCCACCACGTCCCCCAAAAACACCCCGTCATCCCCGCGAAGGCGGGGATCCCGCTTCCTTCACGCGGCGGTGGTGCTGGGGCGCAAGTAAGCGGGGCCCCCGCCTTCGCGGGGGCGACGAAGAGTTTTGGGCTCCGTCAGATCAACATCCGCGCTGTCGAGATTGTCCGATTGAGGTCAGGTCAGATCCGCCGAAGCCGACCAACCCTCAAACCGAAATCTCGCGCCACTCGCCCTGCGCGATACCGTCTAGCGACCAGTCGCCGATCGCCCAGCGCACCAGCCGCAAGGTCGGGTGCCCCACGGCCGCCGTCATGCGCCGCACCTGCCGGTTGCGCCCCTCTCGAATCGAAAGCTCTATCCAGCAATCCGGCACCGTCTTGCGGAACCGCACCGGCGGGTTGCGCGGCCAGAGTTCGGGCGGATCGATCCGCCGCGCCTCGGCCGGGCGGGTGGGCCCGTCGTTCAGGGTAACGCCCTTGCGCAAGGCGGTCAGCGCGGCCTCATCCGGCTCGCCCTCCACTTGCACCAGGTAGGTCTTGACCGTCTTGAAGCGCGGATCGGCAATGCGGGCCTGCAGCCGGCCGTCGTCGGTCAGCAACATCAGCCCCTCGCTATCGCGGTCGAGGCGCCCGGCGGGATAGACGCCGGGCACCTCGATATAGTCCGACAGCGTCGCGCGCGGGGTGGGGGAGCGCGCATCGGTGAACTGCGGCAGGACATCGAAGGGCTTGTTGAACAGGATAAGGCGGGCCATTCGGCCTCCCCTAGCAGGTCAAACGCGCCCCGTCTTTGGCCCAGCTTCCGCCCCCTGCCCACGCGTCTTCCACAGCGACCAGCCGACGCCGCCACCGATCAGGCCCAGCGTGACGCCAAGGCCCAGCAGCGGCGGCACCTTCGCGCCGTCCAGCAGCAGTTCGGCCACCAGGATCTTGCCGCCGATGAACACCAGCACCATGGCCAGCGCATACTTCAGATAGTGGAAGCGGTGCACCATCGCCGCCAGCGCGAAGTACAGCGCGCGCAGGCCCAGAATCGCCATGATGTTCGAGGTGTAGACGATGAAGGTGTCCGTGGTGATCGAGAAGATCGCCGGCACCGAGTCCACCGCGAACACAAGGTCCGCCAGGTTGATCACCACCAGCGCCAGGAACAGCGGCGTCGCCGCCCAGACCATGCGGCCGGCGTCGTTCGGCTCGCGCACGAAGAAGTGGTGGCCGTGATGCGCCTTGGTCACGCGCATGTGGCGCGAGATCCAGCGCACCGCGCGGTTGTGCGCGATGTCGGGTTCATGATCGCCGGAAAACAGCATCTTCACGCCGGTGAACACCAGGAACGCGGCGAACAGATACATCACCCAGTGGGCCTGCGAGACGAGCGCCACGCCGCCCGCGATCATCAGTCCGCGCAGCACGATCACCGCGACAATGCCCCAGAGCAGCGCGCGATACTGATACTTCGGCGCGATCGCGAAGAAGCCGAAGATCATCGAGATGACGAAGACGTTGTCGATCGACAGCGCCTTTTCCAGGAAATAGCCGGTGTACCAGTCGATACCGTCGGCAGAGCCCTTGCTCCACCAGACCCAGCCGCCGAACGCGACCGCGATGGCGATGTAGAAGACGGAAAGCTTCAGCGATTCGGCAATGCCCATCTCCCGGTCTTCCTTGTGCAGGAAGCCAAGGTCGAAGGCGGTAAGCACGAGAACGAGGCCGGCGAAGGCCAGCCAGAACCAGGCCGGGGTGCCCAGCCAGTCAGCGAAAAGGAGTTCCACGGGTCATGTCCTGATGGAAGGAAAGAGGGAAGCGCCGGCGCGTACATGGGGGGCAGCGCGCCGGCGCGAGGGTTACAGGCTTACAAAGGCCGTCGGGGGGACGAACAGCCGAGCCAGCCTGGCCCTTATTCTCAATTTCCTTCGCTCCAGCTTCATAATCTCCAGGAGATTACGGCGCGTCGAGCCCTGCGCACGGCGCAACTGGGCGTCGAGCATCTGGAAGCGCTCAAGCAGGTGAAACATACGGTCGGTCATAACAGCATCCCTATCGAACAGGTGTTGGTTCGATCGGGGCGATCCGACGGCACATTCCGATTGCCGAGCTGACGGGGCCTGTAAGGGCACTCGGAAACCTGCACCGGGGATCAACCCGATGCGGTCCGACATCACGTGGCGCCTTGGATGCGCAGCGTTCCGAAGAACTGCTGCAAAGAGGCGCCGCGCCAGAGGGGCCCGGCCCGCAGGGGTCCAATATGAGCGAATCGATCCGATTTCAACCCCGGATTGGTATGCTTTTGACCGTTCGTCGGATCAGACCTTCCTTCGGGCCCGTCCGTCCACGCCCCTCCTCCACCTTCGTCATTGCCCGCGCAGCCAGGCAATCCGGGGCGTTTTGCGCGCCCCCGGATTGCTGCGCCGCCCGCGCAATGACGAAGCGCGCGCAGAACGAGTGTCGGAATGGGACAGCCATCCACCTCATCCCGCATCGCTTGACCGCCCACCCGAATCCGATATTAAAGTGATATCAAATTAAATGGAGCAGCCGCCGATGTCCGAGTCGCATCTTCCCATCAATTCCAGCCGCGAACGGGCTGCCGCCAGCATGAGCGGATACCTGATGCTGGTCGTGTTCCTTGTTCTGCTGGCGGCGATCCTCTTCGCGGTGGTCTCGCTGGCGAGTGGCGAGCCTTCGCCGGTTGCGGTGCTGGGCTCGCTCGCCTTCATTCTTCCCGCCATCGCCTGCCAGGTGCTGATCGCCTCCGGCTTCTACATGATCCAGCCCAACCAGGCCGTGGCGATCACCCTGTTCGGCTCCTACCGCGGCACGGATCGCACCGCCGGCCTGCGCTGGACCTGGCCGTGGATGGCCAAGCGCAAGATCTCCGTTCGCGCCAACAACGTCGTGTCCGAAAAGCTGAAAGTGAACGACTTGCGCGGCAACCCGATCGAGATCGCCACCAATGTGGTGTGGCGCGTGGCCGATACCGCGCAGGCGCTTTACGACGTGGACGACTACCGCGCTTTCGTGAACGTGCAGATCGAAGCCGCCGTGCGCTCGATCGGATCACGCTATGCCTACGACGATGTCGAGGATGCCGAGATCACCCTGCGCGGCAGCCATGCCGAGGTGAATGCCGAACTGCGCGCCGAACTGATCGAGCGCCTGCACGTGGCAGGCCTTACGGTGGACGAATGCGGGCTCACCCACCTTGCCTACGCGCCCGAAATTGCCGGCGCCATGCTGCGCCGCCAGCAGGCCGAAGCGGTGATCGGCGCGCGGCGCAAGCTGGTGGAAGGCGCGGTCTCGATGGTGGAAATGGCGCTTTCCCAGCTTTCGGAAAAGAACGTGGTGGAACTGGACGACGAGCGCCGCGCGGCGATGGTCTCCAACCTGATGGTCGTGCTCTGCGGAGAGCGCGATACCCAGCCGGTGGTGAATACCGGCACACTGTACCAGTGAGTGCGGCAGGCGCGTGATCGTGGCTGATATCCATGCCTAGTCCGGGCAAGAAAGCCTTTCCGCTGCGGATCGATCCGGCGCTTTACGCCGCGCTCGAACGCAGCGCGGGGGCCGATTTCCGCTCGGTCAACGCGCAAGTCGAAGTGCTGCTGCGCGAGGCTTTGGCCCGGCGCGGCGTGAAAGTGGCGGCCGGCGAGCCCGCAAGACGCGGTCGCCCGCCGAAGCAGGAGGATGAAGCATGACCGACGAGACGCGCCCCTCGGATGACGACGGCGCCTGGTTCGCCCCCAAGCGCTTCGGCTATGGCGCGGGCCTGCCGATCGCGTGGCAGGGCTGGCTGCTGCTGGCCGGCTATATCGCGGCGGTTTCCGGCCTCAGCCTGCTCGGCAACGCCGGCACGAGCGGGCGCCGGGTCGCGGCACTCATGCTGGTCCTGCTGGTGACCGGGCTGTTCATGGTCGTCGTCGCCCGGCGGACGCGGGGCGGCTGGAAGTGGCGCTCGGGCGGAAAGGATTGAACGAGATTGCAGTGATCGGCAAAGCTGCGTTGGCCCTGTCATGGGCCGGCATCGCATCGATTCAGCCTGCCCCGGCACTGGCCCAAAGCCAGCCCGGGGATGGCTTCGAAGTCACCCGCTACGCTCTGGCGCTGACGCCGGACATTCCGAACAAGACGCTTGCCGGGCGCGAAACGATTACCTTGCGCATCACTGCAGAGGACGTTCGCCTCCTGAGCTTTTCCGGCAATGCGCTGATTATCGACAGTGCGGCCGTCGATGGCATCCCGGTTGCCATCAACCAGCACGGCAGTCTGGACTTCACGCTTCCCCATCCGCGGTCGCGGGGACGCACCGTCAAGCTGGAGCTTGCCTACCACGGCCGTCCGGCGCGCGGCTTCGCCGGGTCTCAGGACCTGCTCTACACCAGCTATTTCGCCTGCGACTGGATGATCTGCGCGCAGGAGCGGTTTGGCGACAAGGCGGATTTCTCGCTCGACTTGCGCGTCCCGGCCGGGATGGACACGCTTTCGCTCGGCCGCATGACCGCGAAGCGCGCCGGACCGGAAGGCAGCGAAATTCATGGTTGGAAAGCGCGCCGGCCTTACTCGCCCTACCTCTATGGCTTCGCTGTCGGACGGTTTGCCCGCGCCAGTGCCAAGGCGGGTTCGGCCGATCTCACGTACCTGAGCGACGCCGCCGACAGTGCCGATCTGAAAAGACGCTTTGCCGCGACACCGGACATGGTCGCCTTTCTTTCCGACAAGGCCGGCGTACCGCTGCCGAATGACGGCTACAGCCAGCTTCTGGTGGACGGGGACGAAGCGCAGGAAGCGGCGACCTATTCTGTGCTCGGCATCGAGGCGCTGCCGACAAAGGATGGCGATCCCGCCGAGGATTGGGCCATCGTTCACGAACTGGCCCATCAGTGGTGGGGCAACCTCATCACTTGCGCGACGCTCAAGGACTTCTGGCTCAACGAAGGCATCACAACCTTCATGACCGCCGCCTGGAAGGAACATCGCTACGGTCGCGCCGCCTACGAAGCCGAACTCGACATCGCACGCGAACGGCTGGCGAAGGCGCGGGCCAAAGGCTTCGACAAGCCGCTGACGTGGAGCGGCCAGTACCCCTCACTGGGCACGCGGCGGGCGGTCCAGTACAGCAAGGGCGCGCTGTTCATGGAGCAGCTGCGAACCACGATCGGCGATCGGGCATTCTGGTCCGGCCTGCGCCGCTACAGCCGCGCCCACGCCGGCGGCACCGTCACGAGCATCGATCTGGAGCGCGCGATGGAAACCGCCAGCGGCCGCGACTTGAGCGCGTTGTTCGCGGAATGGGTGTTCGGAACATCGCAAGGGGGCTGATGTCCCGCAAAGGGACGGCGGCAAAGTGGTTTACGCCTTGGCCATCATGAGCCGCTAGTCTCGTCCCCATGAACCGCCTTTCCCGAATCGCACTCGCGACGCTTCCGCTCATCGCCCTGCCCGCCACGCTGTCGCAGGCGGCTTCCTCCACCGCGCCCTACACGGTGGTCGAGACCGGGCGCAGCTATGTGCGGCTGCAGGATGCGGTGGACGCGATCGGCGATGCGCGCGGCACGATCCGCTTCGCCTCGATGCGGTTCGCCGACTGCGCGGTGCAGAACAAGGGCGAGATCACTTATCAGGCCGAAGCCCCCGGCCAGTCGATCCTCGACGGGGTGGCGTGCGAGGACAAGGCGGCGCTGGTGCTGCGCGGGCGCGGCGCGCATGTGGAGGGCATGGTCTTCGCCAACATCCGCGTGGGCGACAAGAACGGCGCGGGCATCCGGCTGGAGCACGGCAACCTCACCGTATCGCAGGCGTGGTTCCGCGATAGCGAGCAGGGCTTGCTGACCGGCGAAGATACGCAAGGCACCGTCACCATCGACAAGTCCACCTTCAGCCGGCTGGGCACTTGCGAAGGATCGGGCTGCGCGCATTCGATCTACATCGGCAACTACGGCGGGCTCACCGTCACCCGCAGCCGGTTCGAGGCCGGCAGTGGCGGCCACTACCTGAAGAGCCGCGCCGCGCGCATCGACGTGAGCGATTGCAGCTTCGACAATTCGGCCGGACGCGGCACCAATTACATGATCGATCTGCCCGATGGCGCCACCGGCCGCATCGTCGACAACTGGTTCGTGCAGGGGCGCGACAAGGAGAACTACTCCGCCTTCATCGCCGTCGCTGCGGAGCACCGCTACCACACTTCGCAAGGGCTGCTGGTGGAAGGCAACAATGCCCGCTTCGCGCCGGGGCTGGACCGCAAGAGCGCCTTCGTGGCGGACTGGTCGGGCGATGCCATGAAGCTGGGCGCCAATATCCTGGGCCCGGGACTGGTGCGCTTTGAGAAGCGCTGATTGATCCGGATCGGCATCCGGAACCGGACACGCCGGATTTTCAAACAATCTCAAGTGTCGCAAGGTTGAAACACCCTGCGGCCCAGACTGCGCCCAGTAGCGGCGCGGCCTGTTGCATCGTTTTTGCCCGCTGACCTAAGAACTTGTGCGGATGGGTCGCAGCCTGCCCGGGCTGATCTTCGCAATCGTTTCAAGACGAAGCTGCCCGGCCTATCCATAACAAGCCCGCGATTCCCCCTTTCGCGGAGCGAGCAAGGAGAGATCCGATGCAGACCATGCGCGCAGCCGTCGCCCGCGAATACGGCGCCCCGCTCACCATCGAACAGGTGCCGATCCCCACCCCCGGCCCCGGCGAAGTGCTGGTGAAGATCGTCGCCAGCGGCGTGTGCCACACCGACCTTCACGCCATCGACGGCGACTGGCCGGTAAAGGCATCGCTGCCGCTGATCCCGGGGCACGAAGGCGTGGGCCATGTCGTCGCGCTGGGCGAAGGCGTCACCGATCTCAAGGAAGGCGATGCCGTGGGCGTGCCCTGGCTGCACCATGCCTGCCGCGAATGCGAATATTGCGAGACCGGCTGGGAAACGCTCTGCGAGAAGCAGGCCAACACCGGCTACTCCGTGAACGGCGGCTATGCCGAATATGTGATCGCCGCTGCGCCCTTCGTCGGCCGCCTGCCCGCCGATGTGGACTTCGTATCGATGGCGCCGATCCTCTGCGCCGGCGTCACGGTCTATAAGGGCCTGAAGGAGACCGAGGCGCGGCCGGGCCAGTGGGTGGTCGTCTCCGGCGTCGGCGGCCTCGGCCATGTGGCGGTGCAGTATGCCAAGGCCATGGGCCTCAACGTGATCGGCATCGATATCGGTGAATCCAAGCTGCAACTGGCCAAGGACCTGGGCGCCGAACTGGCCTTCGATGCCAAGGATCCCGATCTCGTCGCCAAGGTTCAACGGGAAACGGGCGGCGGCGCGCATGGCGTGATCGTCACCGCCGTGTCCCCCGCGGCCTTCTCGCAGGCGATCGCCTGCGCCCGCCGCCGCTCCACCGTCAGCCTGATCGGCCTGCCCCCGGGCGACTTCCCCACGCCGATCTTCGACGTGGTGCTGAAGCGCATCACCATTCGCGGCTCCATCGTCGGCACTCGCTACGATCTGGACGAGGCCATCGCTTTCGCCTCGCAAGGCAAAGTGAAGGCCAAGGTCGCCGCGCGGCCGCTGGAAGACGTGAACGAAGTGCTCGACGATCTGCGCCACGGCCGGATCGACGGCCGCGTCGCGCTGACGCTCTGACCGCATTCTCCTCCCCGGCAAGGGGCGGTGGCAGCCCGTGAGGGCGGAGGGGATTGGCGTCCTCAGGCGGCGCCGGCGCAGGTGGCGAATCCCCTCCACCACCCTTCGGGCGGTCCCCCTCCCCGTGCCGGGGAGGACTTGGGAGCAGATATCTCGTCGCCCCCGCGGAGGCGGGGGGCCCGCTTCCTCTGCAAGCTGTCGTTATGCTGGAAGAAAAGCGGGATCCCCGCCTTCGCGGGGATGACGGGCTGTTTTGGCCGATATCGGTGGATGGGGATTGACGGAGGCAGGAGCGTTACGCCCCCGCCTCACCGCCTGATCGCAGCCTAGAGAGCTTAAAGCGGCGCCCCGTTCTCGTCGCGATAGATGTCGCGGCGGCCGACATGGTTCGCCGGGCCGACGTAGCCGTCCTGCTCCATGCGCTCCACCCACTTGGCGGCGGTGTTGTAGCCCACGCCCATCTGGCGCTGGAGCCACGAGACCGAGACCTTCTGGTTCTCGAACACCAGCTGGCACACCTGCCGGTACTTGCGCTCTTCCGGCTGGTCCGATGCGGTGGCGTCGAGGTCGTCGAAGCCGAAGCTGCCTTCTTCCGGCTCGTTGGTGACGGCATCGACGTAGTCCGGCTTGCCCTGGCCGCGCCAGTGATCGGCGACGTGCTCCACTTCCTCGTCCGAAACGAACGGACCGTGGACGCGTTTCACCGGGTCGGAGCTGGGCTTGTAGAGCATGTCGCCCTTGCCCAGCAGCTGCTCGGCGCCCTGCTCGCCCAGGATGGTGCGGCTGTCGATGCGGCTGGTGACGGCGAAGGATACGCGGGTCGGCAGGTTGGCCTTGATGACGCCGGTGATGACGTCGACCGAGGGGCGCTGCGTCGCCATGATCAGGTGGATGCCGGCCGCGCGGCTCTTTTGCGAGAGGCGCTGGATCAAGACTTCGATTTCCTTGCCGACGGTGACCATAAGGTCGGCCAGCTCGTCGACGATGAGGACGATCTGCGGCAGCGTCTCGTAATCGAGCTGGCGGTCCTCGTAGAGTTCCTCGCCCGTCTCGGGGTCGAAGCCGATCTGGATGCGGCGGCCCAGCGGCTTGCCCTTGGCGGCGGCGGCGCGGACCTTTTCGTTGAAGCTGGCAAGGTTGCGCACGCTGATCTCGCTCATCTGGCGATAGCGGCGCTCCATTTCCTCCACTGCCCACTTCAGCGCGCGCACGGCCTTGGGCGGCTCGGTCACCACCGGTGAGAGCAGGTGGGGAATATCGTCGTAGCTCTTGAGTTCCAGCACCTTGGGATCGACCAGGATCAGGCGGCACTGCGCCGGCGTCAGGCGATAGAGCAGCGAAAGCAGGATCGTGTTGAGGCCGACCGACTTACCCGAACCGGTGGTACCGGCGACCAGCAAGTGCGGCATCGTCGCAAGGTCCGCCACCACCGGTTCGCCGGCGATGTCCTTGCCCAGGATGATCGGCAGCATGCCCTTGTGCTCGGCGAAGGCTTCGGAGGCGACCATCTCCTTGAAGGAGACCATCTGGCGGTCCGCATTCGGCAGTTCGATGCCCATGACGGTGCGGCCGGGGATCGACGAAACGCGGGCCGAGATCGCGGACATGTTGCGGGCAATATCGTCGGCCAGGCCGATCACGCGGCTGGACTTGATGCCCGGCGCCGGCTCCAGTTCGTACATGGTGACGACCGGGCCGGTGCGGACGGCGGTGATCTCGCCCTTCACATTGAAGTCGTCCAGCACGGTTTCCAGCAGGCGCGCGTTGCGTTCCAGGCTGAGCTTGTCGATCTTCGGCTGCGAGTTCGGCGGCGGATCTTTCAGCAAGTCCAGGCCCGGCAGGGCGTACTTGTCGAACATGTCCTTCTGGCGATTGCCGATGTTGAGCTGCGCGGGGGTTGCCGCCGCCTTGGGATCGCTGATCTCGGGCGCCTTGCGTGGCTTGGCGGCGGGTTCGCGGCCAGCCGCTGGCCCCTGGACGTCGATATCGTCGAAATCGTCGCCCATGAACGGCGCGGATTGAGCCTTCGGAGCCTTTTCGCGCGTCTTCTCGCGGGCCTTTTCCGGCTCGGCAGTGCGGGCCGAACCCTCGTCCCGCGCGGGCAGGCGACCGATGCGGCCGGGCAGCGTCAGCAGGCGGCCCCAGTCCCAGGCGAACACGCTGCCGGCCAGCAGCAGCCCGCCGCCAAGGCAGACCACGGCAATCACGAAAGCGGCCCAGCTGGCGAAGATTCCGGGCAGGAAGCCGGTCAGCGTCTCGATCACCCAGGCGCCCAGCAGCCCGGAAATGCCGCCCATCGATGCGGGCAGGCTGCCGCCGGGCTGCACGTAGGTCAGGCCCAGCAGGGTGGAGGTCGCGCCGGCTTGCGGGAAGGCAAGGCTCAGCACCGTGGCGATCAGCACCATGGCCAGCGCCAACACGAAGACCGGGCGCCACCAGCGCTGGTTCGAATGCTCGATCTCGCCGTCCTCTTCCTCCACCAGCAGCCAGAGCTTGCGAGCGAAGACATAGAGCAGCGGCACGAAAAGCGCCGAAACCGGGCCGAACAGCAACAGCACACGCTCCGCCACCCAGGCGCCGACCGGGCCCATCCAGTTCTCGGCCGGGCCGCCGGCAGCGGTCGATGCGGAAGGATCGGTCTGGTGGTAGCTGAGCAGCGCGAGCGTCAGGAAGGCCATCGCCGCGAAGAGCAGCAGGGCGCCGCCCAGTTCGCCCGCGCGGCGCAAGGACCGCTTGAGCACTGCGCGCCAGTCCGGCTTGGCGATTCGCCGTCCGGGTGCGAGGGGCCGTGTCGCCATTGGAAATTCCCTTGATTTCGGCCCGTTATATTGCGTCGGTGGGGGACTCGTCGTCAAGAATGGATCGGGAACAAGGCTGTGGGCGATTACGTAAAGGCTTGAATCGCGGCCCATTTGCGCGCGGGCAAGCGGCGCCCGCGATGGGGCGTCATGCCGCCCAGCGCGATAACCGGCACTTGCGAGCGTGCCGAAAGCAGGCGGAAGCGCGTTGGGCCGAGGGTCTTGCCGCCGGGGTGGGAGCGGGTGGCGAAGACCGGCGAAATCAGCACCATGTCGGCGCGCGCGCGGTGGGCCTCGCCGAGTTCGCGCAGGGAGTGGACGGTGACGAGGCGCAAGGTTGCCGGGCCGTCTGCCAGTCTGGCCGCCGCGCCGTAGGCCCCGGCTGCTTTCCAGCGCCGGGCCTCACGGGGCGTACCGGATAGTACGACCATGTGGCCAAAACGCCGGGCGATGCGGGAGAGAACCTTGAAGCGCGTGCCGCGTTCGGCGGGCGACAAGTGGTAGTGGCGGAACACCAGCCCCGATCCGCGCGGCAGGCGGGCGAGGGCATTTTCGAGTGCGGCGTCGTTCCGCGCGTCGCTGATGAGCCAGATATCAGGCCAGGAGTCGGGACATGGTGGCTGGCGGTTCGGCACGGGGACGCTATAGCAGCGCGCCATGGATCAGCCAGCTTCTCCTCTCGCGACCGTTCGCGCCCAGATCGCCAATGCCGCCCGCATCGCCGGACGCAAGCCCGCGGACATCGAACTCGTCGCCATTTCGAAGACTCATCCGGCGGAAGCCATTCTGCCTTTGATTGCTGAAGGCCAGCGCGTGTTCGGCGAAAACCGCGTGCAGGAGGCCGAGGCCAAGTGGCCCGCCCTGCGTGAGGCGCATCCCGATGTGGTGCTGCACCTTGTCGGCCAGCTTCAGTCCAACAAGGCCGAGGATGCGGTGGCGCTGTTCGACTGCATCCACTCGCTCGACCGGCCCTCGCTGGTTTCGGCACTGGCCAAGGCGATGGACAAGCTGGGCCGTCAGGTGCCCTGCTTCGTGCAGGTGAACATCGGCGCGGAAGAACAGAAGGGCGGCTGCCCGATTGCCGAAGTGCCGGCACTGCTGGCCGAAGCCCGCGCGGCGCAGATTCCGCTGGCCGGGCTGATGTGCGTACCGCCGGCGGGGATCGAGGCGGCGCCGTTCTTCGCACTGCTGGCCAAGATCGCGCGGGACAATGACGTGGCCGGCCTGTCCATGGGCATGAGCGAGGATTTCGAAACGGCGATCATGCTGGGCGCGACGCATGTGCGCGTGGGCAGTGCGCTGTTCGGCGCGCGGGGCTGATTCCCTTATCCTCCCCGGCAAGGGGAGGTAGCAGCCCTTGGGGCTGACGGGGGATCGGCATCTTCACTAGGCCGTCCGGCGGTGGCGAGAGTCCCCTCCACCACCCTTCGGGCGGTCCCCCTCCCCGTTTCGGGAGGAACAATTCGCTCGCCCCGGCAATACCGCCGCAGCGGAGATTTTTCATACTCCCCAAGTGCTTCGCATTGAAGCATGATGCGCCAACCCCTTCCGAACGGGGCCATTGAACGAGCACTTTTCGGTAAGGGGACACAATAATGAAGCGCGCAATATTTGCCGCGGCTGTTCTGCTGCTCTCGCTATTGGGCCTGACGCCCGCCTCAGCGCAGGAATTTGCCTTTCCGGCCGGGTTCCGGACGAAGGAGATCGCCACGAACGGCACCACCCTGCATGTCCGCGTCGGCGGAACGGGGCCGGCGGTGCTGCTGATCCACGGCTATGGTGACACCGGCGACATGTGGCAGCCCCTCGCCGCGCGGCTGATGCGCGATCATACCGTGATCGTGCCGGACCTTCGCGGGCTGGGTCTGTCCGCCACCGCGACCGACGGCTTCACCAAGAAGAACCAGGCGCAGGACATGGCGGGCGTGCTCGATCGCCTGAAGATCACCCGTGCCGACGTCGTCGGTCACGATATCGGCAACATGGTCGCCTTCGCCTTTGCCGAAGCCTATCCGGACCGCACCACGCATCTGGTCATGATGGACGCCCCCGTGCCCGGCGTGGGGCCCTGGGATGAGATCCTGAAGAACCCCCTCCTCTGGCATTTCCGCTTCGGCGGGCCGGACATGGAGCGGCTCGTCGCCGGGCGGGAGCGGATCTATCTGGATCGCTTCTGGAACGATTTCGCCGCCACCCGCACTGCCTTTCCTGAAGCTGCCCGCGTTCACTATGCCGCGCTCTACGCGAAGCCGGGTCGGATGCACGCAGGCTTCTCGCAATTCGCGGCGTTCGATCAGGACGTGATCGATAACCGCGCCTCCGTCGCACGCGGCCCGCTGACGATGCCCGTCTTGGCCATCGGCGGCGGCCATTCGTTGGGGCCGAACATGGCAGGCATCATGCGCGCCGCCGCCAGCAACGTGACGGAGCTGGTAGTGCCGAATTCCGGCCATTGGCTGATGGAGGAACAACCCGCCCAGACGGTAGACGCCATCGCCGCGTTCCTGCGCACCTGAGGCCGGTGAAGCGATCCGGGGCTGCGTAAGCCGCCCTGGATTGCCCTCGCAATGATCAGGAAGGGGCTATCGGACTCGCCAGAAAGATCTGGCAGCCGATCACTCCCCCTTAGAGAATGTGCCCCGTACGATCGCGCTTGGTATCCAGGTAGCGGGCGTTGTGCGGGTTCGGCGGCAGCTTGTGCGGCACACGCTCTGCCACGGTAACGCCCACGCCTTCCAGCGCGGCGACCTTGGCCGGGTTGTTGGTCATCAGCCGGATCGCATGGACGCCGAGCAGCTCCAGCATCCGCGCCGCCACCGGGAAATCCCGCGCTTCGGTCGGCAGGCCAAGGCGGTTGTTGGCGTCCACCGTGTCGAAACCCTGATCCTGCAGCTGATAGGCGCGCAGTTTGTTGACGAGGCCGATGCCGCGCCCTTCCTGCCGCAGATAGAGCAGCACGCCCCAGCCGCCGTTCGCCGCCTCATCCGCCATCGCCCGCAGCGCCGCATCGAGTTGCGGCCCGCAATCGCACTTCAGGCTACCAAGAATATCGCCGGTCAGGCATTCGGAATGGAGGCGCACCAGCGGCGCACGGTCGCCATCCTGCGTGCCGATCACCAGTGCGACATGCTCACGCAAGTCATCCAGTGCCCGGAAGGCGACGATCTCGGCATCCTCGGCCGCCGCAACGGGCAGCCGCGCGCGGGAGGCGATGACGAGGTTGCCCGTCTCCTTCCATGCCGCCAGATCGGCGGGGGTGACCTGCTGCGCCTCGCCCACCGGCTCCGGTGATACCAGGAAGGCCGGCAGGATACCGGCGAGGCGCGCCAGTTCCATCGCCGTGCGCGCCGCCTCACCGTCGTCGATATGTTCGGCCGCAAACGGGCCCTTCATCGGATGGACCAGATCGAGCGCCGGATCGGCGATGGCGCGCGCGGCCGCCAGATCGAACGGCTCCGCCGCGCGGATCAGCACGGGCGCCTCCGGCACGGCCGCCTCGCGCTGGTTGGCCAGCTTCAGCGTTACCGCACGCGCAGCCGAGATCAGCATGCGCGGCGCAGTGACGCCGGGCGCAAAACCGGTTTCGGCAGGCAGCAGCGCAGCGTGATCGCCGACCCGGATCGGCCAGCCGTGGCGCAGCGCATCCAGCGCCAGCGCCACGCGGCGGGAGGAGCCCTGCTCGCTCAGAGTTCGAACTCGGTGATCAGCGGCACGTGGTCGCTCGGCTGTTCCCAGCGGCGCGTCTCTTCCACGAAGCTGTGCGCGCGCGCCTGCTTGGCAAGGTCGGGAGAAGCCCACATGTGGTCCAGACGGCGGCCCTGGTCCTTCTGGCGCCAGTAGCTGCGGTAGGACCACCAGGAGTAGTTGCGCTCCGGCGCGGGGATGAACTGGCGGCCCAGATCGACCCAGCCGTGCGCATCCCGGAAGCGACCCAGCGTTTCCACCTCGATCGGCGTGTGGCTGACGACCTTGAGCAGCGCCTTGTGGTCGTAGACGTCCGATTCGAGCGGGGCGATGTTGAAGTCGCCAACGATCAGCGTGGGCCGGTCCACCTTGTCCGCCCAGCGCGTCATACGCTCCAGGAAGTCCAGCTTCTGGCCGAACTTGGGATTGACCGTACGGTCGGCGACATCGCCGCCGGCGGGAATGTAGACGTTTTCGAGGATCAGACCCTGACCTGCACCTTGCAGTTCGACGCCGACATGGCGCGCCTCGCCATTGTCCTGCCAGTCATGACGGCTGAATTCGGTGAAGGGCACTTTCGAGACGGTGGCGACGCCGTGATAGCCCTTCTGCCCATGGATCGCGCGGTGGGTGTAGCCCAGCCGTTCGAACATCTCATGCGGGAAGAGATGCTCGGCAACCTTGATCTCCTGAAGGCAGAGAACGTCGGGGGCTTGCTCGGTAAGGAAACGCTCTACCTGATCGAGGCGCAGGCGGACCGAATTGATGTTCCAGGTGGCAATCTTCATGGCCATGGCTTTAGGGATGCCACCCGCGAATTGCCAGAGGGGGCGGCGGGGAAAGCTTTGTGGCCGGACAGGAAAGCGCCTTGCCGCCGGAAGAAAGCAGGGCCCCCGCCTTCGCGGGGGCGACGGTGGTTTTTGACCAATGGTGATTTGGCAAATGGCGGAACAGCGCCACGCTTGTGTGGCTGTGGTTCGGTTCAGGCCGGAGCGAGAATGGTGCCGTTCGAGAACCGGAGCGGAGCGGCCTTTCTGGCCGTGAGCACCGGAAGCGCAGAACGGTGCCGTTCGCAGCCCGGCATGGGCCGAACCACAGCCACACAAACAAAAACCCTCGGTCCGGGGGCAGAGGACCGAGGGTTCCTGTAAGCGTTCGTCACGCTAATATCAGAGCGGCTCACTCAGGAGGCGTGGGCAACAGGGGGGAAACCCGCCTCGAACCGTTCTGACCATTCCTATCTAGGTACTCTTGGCTTTCTGCCAAGTGAACGGAGTGAAAGAAACTGTCACAGTTTGTCGCTTGGGAGGGTCAAAACACGGCCAAGCGTTGTCCGGTGTCGACGAATTCTTGAGGCGCTTCGCGACTCCGTTCAGCGACGGTTGCGCGGGCGCGGGTCGTTGAAGCGGAAATCGTTATCCGTCACCGGAACGCCGTAGCGGTGGTTCGACAATGCGATGGTGGTGCGCTGATTCTGCGAATCGAGCGCCACCCAGTACGACAGCTCCAGCCCGCCGGGGGCAGAGGCCTTGCGCGTGAAGATCAGCGTGATGATGCCGTATTCGGGGTGCGAACGATCGCGCACTTCCACCGAGATCACGTTGGGATTGCCGCTGGGGCGCACGGTGCCGTACTTCGCCACATCGCGCTTGGGATCGAGCACCGCGCCCAGCGGGCTGTTGCCGATCGGCCAGCGCTGCACCTGGTTCACCGCGTAGTCGATCATCGTCAGCGCCTTGCCGTCGCCAACGATCAGCATCCGCGCGCTCTTCTCATACTGGAAGCGAATCCGCCCCGGACGGGCGAGCGTAAGCTGGCCGGAAACCGACTGACCATTGCGGTCGGTCTGCACGAAATCGGCCTTCAGCGTGGTGATCGCGCGCAGCGCGGCCACGGCCTGGTCAAGCTGCTGCTGCTCTGCGGGCGATGCCGCAAGCGCAGGAGTTGCCGTAAGGAGGGCAGGAACGGAAAGCGCGGCCAAACTGGCCGCGCCTACGCAAGAGCGAAAGATCTTGAAGGTGCGGGTCATAAGCCTCCCATTGGGTTCACAGCCTTGAACCGCACCTGAAGCGCTTGGTTCCGATTCGCACCGGAACCAGCGGCTTACTTGATCTTGGCTTCCTTGAAGTCGACGTGCTTGCGCACGACGGGATCGTACTTGCGGAAGGTCATCTTCTCGGTCGTGTTGCGCGGGTTCTTCTTGGTGACGTAGAAGAAGCCGGTGTCGGCGGTCGAGACAAGACGGATCTTGACGGTTGCGGGCTTCGCCATGGCGGTTTCCTAATTCTCTCGTTTCAGCCGCCCTGGCAGGCCGGCATGTTCGTTGAAAAGCATAGAGGCGGTACGAGACCGCCCCTCAAGGCTCGGCCCCATGCTTTAGATGTCGGCCAGAGTCAAGGGCGGCGAATGATTCGAAGGGAGTCTTTGGTCGGGCTGACGCCCGGACAAAACGGGCCTCCGGCTGTTTTGAGCGGCACCAGCCCACTCCGGACGTCAGTCCGGAAAAAGGCCCTGCCGCAAACCATTCGCGGATGCGAATGGCGCACCCAACCCATGAGTCCGACAACTCCCCTCAATCTACATCGAAATCCTTGATCGGCTTCAGAACCCCGTACTTCTCGTTGTACGGCGCGTGCTCCAGCCGCTCCATGCGAATCGCCGGCGGGTCCACCTTGGTATCGGGCAACCGGTCGAGCAGATCGCGCACCAGCGTCAGCCGGCCCAGCCGCTGGTCGTTGAAGTCCACCACGGTCCACGGCGCATGCTTCTTGTGCGTGGCCTTCAGCATGTCCTCGCGCGCCTTGGTGTAATCCTCGTACTTCTCGCGTGCGGCAACGTCGATCGGGGAGAGTTTCCAGCGCTTCAGCGGGTCGATCAGCCGCTCGTTCAGCCGTTCCTCCTGCTTGTCCTGATCGCAAGCGAGCCAGTATTTGAACAGCAGGATGCCATCCTCCACCAGCATCCGTTCGAACTCCGGCACTTGATGGAGGAAGCGCTTCACCTCGCTCGCGGTGGCGAAGCCCATGACTTTCTCGACACCGGCGCGGTTGTACCAGCTGCGGTCGAACAGCACGATCTCGCCGCGCGTGGGCAAATGCTCGACATAGCGCTGGAAGTACCACTGCCCCCGCTCCCGCTCGCTGGGCGCGCCCAGGGCGACGGTGCGGCACTGGCGGGGGTTGAGCTGGCCGGAGACCGCCTTGATCGCCCCGCCCTTGCCCGCAGTATCGCGCCCTTCGAACAGCACGATGATCCGCGCGCCAGTGGTCGCGGCCCAGCGGGCCATGCCCACCAGTTCCTCCAGCATCGGCTCAAGCTGGGTTTCGTAGTCCTTGCGGCCGAGTTTCTTTTGCTTCTTCTCGGCCATGGTCGTTCAGCCTTTCTCAAACCCGCGAAAGCAGGAACAGCGCAAGTGCACCGGCAACGATACGATACCATGCAAAAGGCGCAAAGCCCGAACGGCTTACGTAAGCCATGAAAGCCTTGATCACGACCAGCGCCACCACGAAGGCGACGACGAAGCCGATACCAATCTGCCCCCAGCCGACCGGGCCGGTGCCTGCCATCAGTTCATGCCGCGCGCTCAGCAGTTCCAGTGTGGTGGCGCCGATCATCGTCGGCACTGCCAGGAAGAAGCTGAATTCGGCGGCAGTGCGGCGCTCAACGCCCATCGCCAGCGCACCCATGATCGTCGCGCCCGAACGGCTGACGCCCGGCACCATCGCCAGACACTGCGCCAGGCCGACACCCAGGCAAGTGAACACCGGAAGCTGCGCAACCCCGCTCGGCGCGCCGGGCTTGGCCACCTTCTCGATGCCGAGGATGGCGATACCGCCGATGATCAACGCCCAGGCCACCACCATGGGCTGGCCCAGCAAACCTTCGATATAGTGCTTGAGCAGCAGGCCGAGCACGGCCGAAGGCAGAAAGGCCAGCAGCACGTTGCGCACGAACCGGATCGAGACCGGGTCCAGCCGCAGCAGGCCCGCGCCCACCGCCCAGAAGGTGCGCCAGAACTGCACGATCACGGCCAGGATCGCGCCCAGCTGGATGACGATATTGAACGTCGCCCATTGCGCCGCGTCGTATCCGAACAGCTCGGTGGCAAGGATGAGGTGCCCGGTCGAAGAGACCGGCAGAAACTCGGTGAGGCCCTCGACGATGCCGAGGAGGATTGCGGTAAGGGTCAGGTCCATCGGCGCAAGGTCATGCCGCACGGGCGAGCCAAGTCAACCCGGCGCGATGGAAGCGAGCCTCTATAATCGCTGGAAAAACGCGGTTGGCCGTATTTTGACGGAATGTGACTGAAGACTGGCAGGTGACCACCGCCCAGAGAGGCAGGTATAACCAAGTACGCGGATATGCCCTTCCGACGGCTCAAAGCGAGAGATCAAACGCTCCATCTGGGAAACGGCTAAGTCGGCATGTCAGCGAAGGTACACCCGTCGCAGTCGCACGAACTGCTCCTTTCTGGAAGGACAACATCGACCATGCGATCCAACATGCAATATTTCCAGCCTGCCGAGCAATCCGCCCAGATCACTCCCCATACTCATCGCCGTTATTCATTTTCTGACAACACCTTTCCCGTCGCTACATCTACAACTTGACCATTATCGTAAGCCAGAACGCCAGCGACCGGAGCGAGCTGTGAAATCAGCTGTGTCTCACTATCGACGAAGGGACCAACGGCGTGAAAGCCAGCGATTTCAATCCGCGAATGGATAAGACCGGGAGGCAGCACATCCCCTTCCCGAGTAGGACGCAGTCCCACCGCCATCACGGCATAGTCCATCTTGGCGGCAACTCCTTGTCCACTGACCGGGACAAGCTCCGGGATTGTCGCGGGTGACCATGCATAATCCAAAGCAATTGTGCCCAGGTCAGTCACAACGCCGGGCTTCAGCGTAAACCGAACCGTGCCCAGACAAAAGCATTGGACCAAAAATCCACTAAAGCCTTCGCCATACAGTATATATTCTCCCGCAGGCAGCTCAGCTAGAACCATTCTGCCATCAGACAATTCCATCAGTTCTCGCTTGAAAGGCACGCTGAAAAGATTCGGCACACCGTCATAAGTAAAGTCGAATTTATCAGATCTCCCGGCCTTTCTGCCCGATTTAGCGTATGCAGCGCTCTTAGCCGCTTCATATCCCGCCATTTCATCACCGGACGGGATGCGCATGACTATGATGTTGAACAGTTTCAAACGGGACTGAAGCCGAACAAGGGCATAGGCCTTGTCGGACGCAATATTGATGGGCTCACCCGCCTCAATCATCCGAACATAGTCGTTCGATTTGGCGCACGCGGGTTGGTAGCAAAGCGAAAGCGCCGCGAATGCCAGAAAGGTGATAAGCGTACGCATCACTATTTGAGCACTTTCTCAGTCGGTGGAACGGGGCCGGCTGCGATGCGCGCCTGCAACAGTATCGACCGCTCGGGATGATCGTCGTCGTTAAGCCTCGTCCACACCGCTTCCGAAGTTCGATATCGGACATATCCGCGCGGAAGCATGCAACTGTAGAACCGCATCTGCCGAATGCTGCGCTCAAGCGGCCCCTTTATGATGGCGCCCATGCCCGCACCAATCAAACCGTACATGCCAAAGCTATAATCGACAGGCCGCGCTTTTTCATGCTGCCGCCAGGCTACGAAGGAAGGCGTTTCACGCATCATGCCATGCGGAAGAAAGCGCCAGCAAAAACGCAAATCCTCTTCCGCCTTTGGCTCAGTCACACCTAATTTGTGAAAGACGACATATTTGCCTTCGTAACCGAGGTCACCGGTTGCCACGGCAAGATCGGGAAGCGGTCCTGTCAGACCCTCTTCCCGGTCTGCAGCCAGAACCGTTTGCGCATCACTAGGAGCAGATTTTGTCGATTCTGGCAGAACATTGGCGTGCGCAATCGAGCCACCAAAAACCATCGCAGCGATCACTGCGCAGCCGATGTCGCGAAATATTGCTAACGTCATTTTACCCCCCGAGGGGACCGAACTACACTTCGCGTATTACGGAGGCAATAAATTCGAACATCCAAAATTGATGCAAAACCCACCCTATCTCCCTTATGGATATTTTTACACTTCCCGCCAACAAGACACGAATGCTGCGGAAAGCTATTCCATCGGCCGACCATAAACCTAATACGTCGGCATCCCCTCATAATTTCGATCGATGTGCTTACACCACATCCCCAAAAACCGAAGCGGCCCGACCCGGACAATTCCGGATCGGGCCGCCTCTGATCACTCAAACCGGATCACCGGCACTACATCACCAGATGCGCACGCGGTCTGCGGGGGCCTGGTAGAGCTTGTCGCCCGGCTTCACGTCGAAGGCCTTGTACCATTCGTCGAAGTTACGGACGAGGCCGTTGATGCGGTAGTGCGCGGGCGAGTGCGGGTCGGTCTTCAGCTGCTGGCGCACGGCTTCTTCGCGGTACTTGCTGCGCCAGACTTGCGCCCAGGCCATGAAGAAGCGCTGGTCGCCGGTCAGGCCATCGATCACCGGGGCTTCCTTGCCGTTCAGCGAAAGCTTGTAGGCGCGGTAGGCGAGGCTGAGGCCGCCAAGGTCGCCGATGTTCTCACCCATGGTCAGCTTGCCGTTCACGCAGGTCTTGCCGTCGTCGAACGGGCAGAAGCTGTTGTACTGCGCTTCCAGGCGGTCCTGCAGCTTCTGGAAGTTGGCCTTGTCGGCCGAGGTCCACCAGTCGCGCAGGTTGCCCTGGCCATCGAACTTGGCGCCCTGATCGTCGAAGCCGTGGCCCATTTCGTGGCCGATCACCGCGCCGATCGCGCCGTAGTTCACCGCCGGATCGGCCGAGACGTTGAAGAACGGCGGCTGCAGGATCGCGGCGGGGAAGACGATCTCGTTGAACGAGGGGTTGTAGTAGGCGTTGATCGTCTGCGGCAGCATGAACCATTCGGCGCGGTCCACCGGCTGGCCCAGGCGGCGCATCTGATCGCCATTGGCCCAGGTTTCCGCGGCCATCGTGTTGCCCAGCGGATCGGTGGCCGAGAAGGCCAGCCCTTCGTATTCCTTGAACTTCGCCGGCATGCCGATCTTGGGCGTGAAGGCGTCCAGCTTGGCGACGGCGGCCTTGCGGGTTTCGGGGCCCATCCACGACAGGTCGGAAAGGTTCGCAGCCATCGCCTTGCGCAAGTTGCCGACCAGCGATTCCATCGCCGCCTTGGCTTCCGGCGGATAGTACTTTTCGGCGTAGATCTTGCCGAGCAGTTCGCCCGACATGCCTTCGACCGCCGCAATCCCGCGCTTCCAGCGGGCGCGCTGTTCGGGCTGGCCGCTCATCACCTTGCCGTAGAAGGCGAAGTTGGCATCGTCGATATCGGTGGGCAGGACGGAGGCGTGGGTGCGCAGGAACTGCGCGGCCAGCCAGGCCTGCCAAGTGGCGACCGGCACGCTTTCGATCAGCTTGGCCGCTTCCGGCACGCCGCCGCCGAACCAGGCAGCTGCCTGCGCCGCATCGATGCGGGCATCCTTCAACTCTTCGGCCGAGGGCGGCATCTCATCGACCAGCACGTAGCCGGCCTTGCTGGCGCCCATGGTATCGATGAACGTCTTCATCAGGCCGGGCGAGGCCAGCCCTTCGAACTCCGCCAGCGACAGCTTGTTGTAGGTGAGGTCCGGGTTGCGGCTGGCGGCGCGGTCCCAGTCGGCCTGCGCCAGACGGGTTTCCAGCGAGAGCACGGCCTTGGCCGAGGCGGCGGGGTCCGTGTAGCCGGCCTTGCCGAGCAGGAAGGTCAGGTAATCCAGGTACTTGGCGCGGATTTCCTGCGAACGGGCGTCGCTCTTCAGGTAATAGTCGCGGTCCGGCAGGCCCAGGCCGCCCATGCCGACCTGGAAGGCGTTGACGTCGCTGGCCTTGGCGTCGGGCGAAATGTAGGCGCCCAGCGGCGAGGAATAGCCCGGCGAGGCGAACAGCTTCATCAGGTCATTGGGCGTCTGCGCCGCATAGATGCGCTGGAGGAACGGCTGGGCGGGAGCGAGGCCGGCCTTGTTGATCGCGTCCACATCCATGAAGGCGCGGTAGGCATCGGCCACGCGCGCGGCATCGCTGCCCGGCGCCGGGTTCGAGGCGAGCAGTTCGTCCATGATGCCGTGCAGGCGCTGTTCGGAAAGGTCGCGCAGCGCGGTGAAAGAGCCCCAGTTGGTGCGATCGCTGGGCAGCACCACCGCGTCCGACCACTTGCCGCTGACGAAGCGGTCGAAATCGTCACCCGGCTTCACCGACTTGTCCTGCCACTGCGTCTGGATGCCGGCGCCGCCCCACGAGACCTTGGCGGGATCGACTTCCATCGGGTTCGTCGTCGCGGCGGCGGCTGCGGGAGCCGCCTGCTGGGCGAAAGCCGGGGCCGAAAGAACGGTTGCAGAGACGAGCGCCGTGGTGGCGAGCGCCCTGAAAAGGGTGCGAGGCATCAGGAAGCCTTTCCGAATTTGGTAACACGCATGAAACATGCCCGGGCCAGGACGACCCGTCACTCGGCGCAACATAATTGCCAGCGCTGGCAACGCCAGCCCCCTGATGCAGTTCGTCGGGACCTGTCAGCCGTTCGTCGATTGCGATGGAACGAGAAAATGCCCCCATGGGCATTTTCAAACGGATCCGGTCACCATGTCGAACTGCAGGGCCGCCAGCCGCGCATAGAGACCACCGGCGCGGGTCAGGCTTTCATGATTGCCTTCCTCGACGATGCGGCCACCGTCCATCACGATGATCCGGTCCGCCTGCCGCACGGTGGCCAGGCGGTGGGCGATGACGAGCGTGGTGCGGCTGGCCATCAGCCGGTCCAGCGCGTCCTGCACCAGCCGCTCGCTTTCGGCGTCGAGCGCGCTGGTCGCTTCGTCCAGCAGCAGGATCGGCGCCTCACGCAGCAAGGCGCGGGCAATCGCCAGACGTTGGCGCTGGCCGCCGGAAAGGCGCGCGCCGTCTTCGCCCAGGAAGGTGTCGAGCTCATCCGGCAGCGCGCGCAGGAACTGCTCGGCATTGGCGGCGCGGGCCGCTTCCCAGATTGCCGCGTCATCGGCGTTCGGGTTGCCATAGAGCAAGTTGTCGCGCGCGGAGGCGGCAAACAGCACGCCTTCCTGCGGCACGAGCGCGATGCGGCGGCGCACTTCGGACGGATCGGCGGAAGTCAGCTGCACGCCGTCGATCTTCACCACGCCGCTCTGCGGGTCGTAGAATCGCTCCGCCAGTTGGAACAGCGTGGACTTGCCGGCGCCGGAGGGGCCGACGATCGCCACCGTCTCGCCCGGCTCCACCGTCAGGCTGAAGTCGTGGAGCGCAGCGGCGTCCGGCCGCGCGGGATAGCGGAACGTCACGCGTTCGAAGGCGATCTTGCCCCGCGCCGGCTGCGGCAGCACTTGCGGGCGTGCCGGCGGGGAGATCGCGGGGCGCTCGCCCAGCAGTTCGGCAAGGCGGCTGGCCGCCCCTGCCCCGCGCACCAGATCGCCGTAAACCTCTGTCAAGGAACCGAAAGCGCCGGCAACGATGCCCGCCGTCACCACGAAAGCGGCGATGGTACCGCCGGTGATCGTATGTTCCGCCACGCCGATGGCGCCGCGCCAGAGGATTACGGTGATCGAGCTGAAGATCAGGAACATGATCACCGCGGTCATCGCCGCGCGGATGACGATGCGGCGTTTGCCGGTCTCGAAAGTGCGCTCCACCGCGCCGGCAAAGCGCGTCATTTCGTGGCCTTCCTGGTTGAAGGCCTGCACCACGCGCAGCGCGCCGAAGACTTCGCTGGTCATCGCGCCGATATCCGCCACGCGGTCCTGGCTGGAGCGGGCGACCGCGCGCAGGCGCCGGCCGAAGGCGGCGATCGGCAGGATCACCACGGGAATCGCGATCACCAGCCCCAGCGTCAGGTGCGGGGCCAGCATGAACAGGTAGATCACGCCGCCCACCGCCATGATCGCATTGCGCAGCGCGACGGAGACGGTGGTGCCCACCACCGTTTCGATGATCGCGGTATCCGCGGTCATGCGCGAGGCGATCTCCTTCGGGCTGTTCTCCTCGAAGAAGCTGGGCGACAGGGTGACGAGGTGGCGCTGCACCCGCAGGCGAATGTCGGCGACGACGCGCTCGCCCAGCCAAGAGACCGAGTAGAACCGGATCGCGGTGGCGATGGAGAGCACGGTGACGACGCCCATCAGCATCGCGAACCACCAGCGGATCGCCGAAGGATCGGCCCCTTGCGCAAAGCCCTGATCCACGATCTGGCGGAAACCGTAGGGAATCGCGAGGGTGGAGGTGGCCGTGGTCACCAGCGCGGCGCCGGCAATCGCCATGCGGCCGGGATAATGAAACAGCTCCCGCCAGACCATGCCGAGCGCGCTCAGGCTCTTGCGCCGAGTCCCCCGGCTGTCCTGGACGCCGTCCCCGGCCCGGCCATCCTGTATCGCGGCGCCGATTTCCTGCGCCTCGCTCTGTTCCACATCGGCTTGCATGGCGTTGCGCATTATCGCGTTGCAGGCTCCGGGAAAAGGCCCGCCGCACCGGGATGGCGGTGGATGTTCCGGACAGCGCAATCGCCAGAATAGTCTGTCGCAAAAAGTGACAAGGACCATTGCCGCATTGCACAATCGCCCGGAGAGGCCCACATGATGCCCGAGAATCCGGGAAAGAACGGCCCTTTAGAGGCCGTCAGGAACGTCGCGCAGGAGAAATTCGCTTGCTTTACAACGCCTACGAACTGCAGCGCACCATGCTGAGCGGCGCCGCCGCCTGGGCATCGGTCGGCGCGGAGATGCTGACGAATCCGGCGATGCCGTTCGGCTACTTCGGATTCGGCCCGGTCATGGCCTCTGCGCTGGACGTCTTCGCCCATGCGACGATGGCGCGCGGCAAGCCTGATTTCGATATCGAGGAAGTGACGGTGGGCGGCAAGACCTACCCCGTTACCGAGGCGATCGTCATGCACCGCCCCTATGGCAACCTGCTGCGCTTCGATCATCCGGGCCTGCCCAAGAACGCGCCCAAGCTGCTGATCGTGGCACCGATGAGCGGCCACTTCGCCACCCTTCTGCGCGGCACCGTGGCGCGCATGGTGGAAAGCTGCGAGGTCTACATCACCGACTGGGCCGATGCGAAGCTAGTGCCGCAGAGCGCCGGTCGCTTCGATCTGGACGACTATATCGACTACCTGATCGCGTTTCTGGAGCACATCGGCCCCAGCACGCACATGCTGGCGGTGTGCCAGCCCTCCGTCCCGGCTTTCGCGGCGGCGGCGATCATGGGCAAGCAGGGCAACCCCTGCCGCCCCGCCACGCTGACCATGATGGGCGGCCCGATCGACACGCGTGAGGCACCCACCAGCGTCAACGATGTTGCCATGAACCAGCCGCTTTCGTGGTTCGAACACAATGTCGTCGCCACCGTGCCGCTGACCTACCCGGGCGGCGGCCGCAAGGTCTATCCCGGCTTCCTGCAGCTTGCGGGCTTCATGGCGATGAACCTCGGCAACCACGTGATGAGCCATTACGGCATGTTCAAACACTTGGTCGAAGGCGACGACGAGGGCGCGGCGGCCACCAAGGCGTTCTACGATGAATACCGCGCCGTCTGCGACATGACCGCCGAGTACTACCTCCAGACTGTGGAGCACGTGTTCCAGAAGCATTCCCTGCCGAAGGGCGAGTTCGTCCATCGCGGCGAGCGCATCGACCTGGGCGCGATCCGCGATACCGCGTTGCTGGCCGTCGAGGGTGAGCGCGACGATATCTCCGGCATCGGCCAGACCAAGGCGGCGCTGCATCTGGCCAACAACCTGCCGGAAGACCGCAAGCGCTATCTGCTGGCCGAAAACGTCGGCCACTACGGCATCTTCAACGGCAGCAAGTGGCGCAAGCGCATTGCCCCCGTGGTGGAAGAGTGGATCCAGCAGCACCAGCACAAGCCGCTGAAGGTGGTGGCCTGATTGCAGCCTTCGGCGGCGGAATGCCGCCGCCGAAAGCCGCTTCCAATTCGCGCGGAGGCGCGGTGAAACCCCAAGGAAATCGCGCAATGGCGCAAGGGCGACTCTCTTGCGCCATTGCGCCTTCGCACGCCCCATTTCTCTTTTCTTCTCTGTGACTCCGCGCCGCCGCGCGAACCATATTCCGCGTTAGCCACAGGCTCCCGGCCGACGAGTTTTCCACCGACGTTCTGGCTGGTTTTTCAGTCTGTTAACCTCACCGACTCGCGTTAGAGCGACAAGACGTTCATCACGTGCGATAACCTGACTTTCCTCCGTAGTCCGACAGAGTGCGACATATGGCGCCGTTAACCGAAATCGGTTAATCTACGAGGATGGAACACACGTTGGGTCGGCGTGCTGTCCTCATGGGCGGACTGGCGGCGGGGGCAACTCTCGCGCTTCCCGCCCGCGTGCTGGCAGCAGGGAACACTTCAGGTAACGCGGCGGCAGGTAACGCAACGGCCGGATACGGCGTGACGCCTTTCGTGCGCACGCCTTACGAGCGCCGGATTCTCGACGTTGCCGCGCGGCAGGTGGAACGGGTGCGGCCTTCGCTCTGGCGCACCGATCTGGTCGGCATCGCCGATTTCGCGCAGCCATCGTGGAAGCCGCGCCTGCATTTCGCCAATCTGGAAAACGGCACGGTGCGATCGTTCCTGCTCGCCCACGGGCGCGGATCGGATCCGATGCACAGCGGCTGGCTGCAAAGCTTCTCCAACCTGCCCGGATCCGAAGCCACATCGCGCGGGGCCTTCCTCACCTGCGAATGGTATCAGGGCAAGTACGGCACCTCGATCCGCCTCAAGGGCATGGACACGGACAACTCCGCCGCGCTGGAACGCGCCATCGTCATGCACCCGGCGTGGTACGTCGATGCCGCGATGATCTCCAAGTGGGGCAAGATCGGCCGCAGCGAAGGCTGCTTCGCGATGAGCCCTGAAGATTTCAACGAGGCGCTGATCCACCTTTCCGGCGGCCGCCTGCTGTTTTCGGATCGCATCGGCGAAGGTTGATGGCGGTGCCCGCCCAGCGCGGGCGATAATTAGACACCGCCGCAACGGGGTGTTACGGGTTTGTCATGGATGGTCATCTCGCGGGGTTCAGGAAAGACGCGCCTACCGATGCGCGGCAAGTGCGTTCGCGCAAGGCGCTGAACGCAACCATGTTGGCGCTGCTGGAAGAACGCCCGTTCGACCAGATCACCATCCGCGAAATCGCCGCCCATGCCGGGATCGGCTATGCCACCTTCTTCCGGCACTATCCCACCAAGGAAGCGCTGCTGGGCGACGTCGCCTCGGAAGAAATCGCCGAACTGCTGGCGATGACCCTGCCGGTGCTGCACGACACCAACAGCTTCGAATCCACACTGGCCCTGTGCCGCTATGTCGATGGGCATCGGGGCCTGTGGTCCGCCCTGCTGGCCGGCGGCGCCGCCGCCATCGTGCGGGACGAATTCATCCGCCAGGCCCGCGGCCTTGTCGAACAGGTGGACGAGCCGGTGCAATGGCTGCCGGCCGATCTGGGCGTGGTCCACGGCACCGGCGCCACCTTCGATATCCTCGCCTGGTGGCTGGGCCATGGCCCGCAGATGCCGCCGGAGGAGATCGCGCCGATCCTGCACCGGCTGGTGATCGCGCCGGTACTGGGGGACCGGGGTGTTCACCTGACCGAGGCCCGCGTCACGGCGGGCTGACATGGCCGTGCTCTGAAATGGCCATCTTCTAACATGGTAGGGGCCGACATCATCGGCGAGATCGCGAATGCGGACTGGCCGCTGTTCGGCTGGATCGACGATATCCGCGCGCCTCTCGCCGCCGCGCGCGCCGCTGGCCAGCCTTGCGCCCTCGCCACGCTCCACCGCGTCGAAGGCAGCGCCCCGCGTGGGCCGGGCGCGCAGATGCTGTTCACGGCATTGGCGGACGGCTCGATCGAGGCGAGCGGCTATTTCTCGGGCGACTGCATAGAGGGCGACGTGGCCCACCACGCCGCGCAAGTGCTTGCCGACGGCCGCCCCCGCCAGCTCCACTACGGCCAGGGCAGCCCGTGGATCGATATCCGCCTGCGCTGCGGCGGTGCGCTCTATGTGATGGTGGAGCGCGTGCCGGCCGATTGCCCCGCCGTCGCCGACCTCCTGCGCCACGCCGCCGCGCGCCGCCCCTGCCGCTGGCACAGCGACGGTACGACCCGCCGCGTTACCGGCGATGACGGCCCGCTGCTGGAAACGACAGCCGAGCCCTTCTCGCTCACCCGCCGCTTCGATCCCCCGCGCCGACTGATCGTTTCCGGAGGCGATCCGGGGGCGCTGGCGGCAGCGCAATTGGGCGCGCTGGCGCGGTTCGAGACGGTGCTGGTGCGGCCGGACGGCCCGGCCTCTCCCCCGCCCTTCCCGCTTGCCCGCTACATCCGGGCCCGGCCCACGGACGCCGTGGCCGAACTCGGCATCGATCGCTGGACCGCCTACCTCGGCGCCACGCATGAGGATCACCACGACCTTGGCGGCTGCCTCTCAGCCCTGCGCGGCGGGGCGGCGTGGGTAGGCATGATCGGCGCGAAATCGCGGACCGAGGGGCGGATGGCCGCCCTGCGCGCACTCGGTGCGAGCGAGGACGAACTGGCGCCGCTGCACCTCTCGCCCGGCGTGATCGGGCTAGGCAAATCGCCGTTCGAGGTGGCGACCGGCATTATCGCCCAGATCATGCAGGCGATGAACCCGGCGGCGGAGCGGGCGTGACCTACGCCGCGCTGGTGCTGGCGGCCGGGCGCGCCAGCCGGTTCGGCAGCGACAAGCTTTCCGCCCTGCTCGATGGCGAACCGCTGCTGTTCCACGCCATCCGTGCTGCCCGTGCGGCGCCGGTCTCCCGGGTGATCGTGGTGGCACGGCCGGGGCTCGATGTCGGCGAATGGCCGGATGGCCCGCCTGTCGAGGTGGTGCGGATCGAGAGCGAGGCGCTGTCGCAATCGCTCAAGGCCGGGATCGCAGCCGCTGCGGGATCTGAGGGCGTGTTCGTCTTCCTCGGCGACATGCCGCGCGTGCCGCTTGGCGTGGCAGCGGTTCTGTTTGGGCGGATCGCAGATTCGGTCGCCGCCCTGCCTCGTCATCAGGGGCGGCCGGGGCATCCGGCGCTGCTTTCGGCACGGCTCTTTCCCGAGATCGCCAGTTTGAGCGGAGACGAAGGTGCCGGACGGCTGCTGCGCTCTCGCGCCGACGTGGCATTCGTCGAGGTGGATGATCCGGCGATCCTGCTGGACGTGGATCGGCCGGAAGACTTGCGCGCGATTCAGGACGGCAGTCGGCCTATCCGCTAAAACCTCGTCGCCCCCGCGAAGGCGGGGGCCCCGCTTTCTTGAACCGTAGCGCTGTGTATCGAAGAACAAGCGGGATCCCCGCCTTCGCGGGGATGACGGGATATTATGTTTGGGCGGAGGGTCGCAAGACGGCCGGCCTCTAAGCCCGGCCCGTCTCACTCGCCAACAGCGACGGATCGATCCCCTCGGCCCGCCACGTCGCGCTCCAGCGGGCGTCGACCGGGGTGTCGAACAGGATTTCCGGATGCGGATCGGCGGCGTACCAGCCGTGGTGGCGCATCTCGCCTTCCAACTGGCCGGCGCCCCAGCCGGCATAGCCCAGCGCCATCAGCCAGCGCTTGGGCCCTCGCCCTTCGGCAATCGCGCGCAGCACGTCCATCGAGGCGGAGAGCGCGCAGAGCGGGTGGACCTGCAAGGTATCCGTGCCGCCCCAATCGGTGGAATGGAGGATGAATCCGCGTCCGGGCTCCACCGGGCCACCCTCATGCACTTCGCAATTCGGGGCCTGGCCCGGATCGATATCGAGTTCTTCAAGGATATCGTGGAAGCGAACGCCGTCGCGCAGCCGGCCGATGCCGATGCCCAGCGCGCCGTTCTCGTCATGCACGCACATCACGCTTACCGTGCGTTCGAAGCGGGGGTCGAACATGCCGGGCATCGCCAGCAGCAACCTCCCGGCAAGGTATTGTTTCTCGGTCACACTGCGAATGTAAGCGCTTGAGACGCGACGGCAAGCGGCCAAACCGGGCCTTACCGCTTTTCGCGCCGGTCCGGGCGCTCTATGCGATGGCGAAATCGAGGGAGTGATAAAGGTCGTGACCCTGCTGTTCCAATTGCCCGAAGTGCCCAGCGTTCCCGTCATCGGCGAGAGCGCGCGCTATCCCGTGCGCCGCATCTTCTGCGTCGGCCGCAACTATGCCGCCCATGCCCGCGAACTGGGCAACGCCGTGGACCGCGAGGCGCCGATCTGGTTCAACAAGGCCCCCGCCGCGCTCTGCAACACCAGCGCGGAAGCCCCGGCGACGATCCCTTATCCGCCCGGCACGAAGGACTGCCATTACGAGATGGAACTCGTCGTCGCCCTGGGCGGTGAGGGATTCGAGGTCTCCACCGACGCGGCGATGGGCCTTGTCTACGGCTATGCCTGCGGCATCGACCTGACCCGGCGCGACCTGCAGAACGCGTCCAAGGCCAAGGGCTATCCCTGGGACACCGGCAAGGATTTCGAGAACGGCGCGATCATCGCCCCGATTACCCGCGCCTCCGATTTCGGCATGCCTGCCGCGCAGCGCATCGCGCTGTCGCAGAACGGCACCGTGAAGCAGGACGCGCCGCTGGACGAGATGATCTGGTCGATCCCCGAACTGATCGCAGACCTGTCGCGCATGTACCATCTGGCGCCGGGCGACCTGATCTATACCGGCACCCCCGCCGGCGTCGGCCCGATCGTGCCGGGGGATCGGCTGGAAGGCAGCGTGGAAGGGCTGGAGTCGCTCGTCCTGACCATCGCGGCAGCCTGACCGGATGCGCCGCCCGATTCGCTTCGCCCTGCTCGCCACCGCCGCCTGCGCGACGCCGGCACTGGCCGACGAGCCCGCAAGTCCCATCATCGTCACTGGCCACGGGCTGGACGACGGCCCGGCTACGCCCGCCTACGATGTGCAGATCATCGACCGCGACGCGATCACGGCCAGCGCATCGGGGCGGATCGAGGACGTGCTCTCCTCCGTCGCCAGCTTTTCGCAGTTCCGCCGGTCGGACAGCCGCTCTGCCAACCCTTCCGCGCAGGGGGCGAACTTACGCGCACTGGGCGGCAATGCCGCCAGCCGTACGCTGGTGCTGCTGGACGGAGTGCCGGTGGCCAACCCGTTCTTCGGCTACATCCCCTATAGCGCCATCGCGCCGGAACGGATCGGATCGGTCCGCGTGACGCGCGGCGGCGGTTCGGGCGCATTCGGATCGGGCGCGGTGGCCGGCACCATCGAAATGGTGAGCGCCGGGCCGGACCAGATCGGCACGCTGCAAGGCACTGCGCTGGTCGACGATCGGGGCGAGACGCAGGCCTCGCTGACCGCCGCGCCGAAGCTGGGCAGCGGCTTCCTGATCGCCAGCGTACAGTGGGATCGGGGTGACGGCTTCTGGACGACGCCGAAGGACCAGCGCGTCGCGGCCTCCGCCCGCGCCGCGTTCGAGACGCTTTCGGGCAGCTTGCGCGCGGTCGCGCCGATCTCCGGCGATGTCGAAGTGCAGGCCGCCGTGATGGCCTATGACGATTCGCGCACCTTGCGCTTCAAGGGCGCCGATTCGACGTCCGAAGGCCAGCAGGCCTCGCTGCGTTTCGTCGGCCGGGGGGCATGGCAGTTCGACGTGCTGGGCTATGTCCAGGCGCAGGACTTCTCGAACATCGTGATCAGTTCCACCAACTACAAGAAGACGCTGGACCAGCACCGCACGCCGACCACGGCGATCGGCGGCAAGGCCGAACTGCGTCCACCGGTGGGCAGCGACCATGTTCTGCGCATCGGCACCGACGTGAAGCTGTCTTCGGGCCACTTGCTGGAAATGCCCTATTCGACCGTCACCGGCCTCGCCACCGCCACGCGCCGCGCGGGCGGCGACCAGTCCGACCTTGGTTTCTATGTTCAGGACGACTGGACGCTGGGCAATCTGGTGCTCACCGCCGGCGGCCGGGCGGACCGCTGGACGATCCGCAACGGCTTCTACACCTCCGTCTCGCCCGCCGGCGTAACGACGCAGGACGATGCCTATGCGAACCGTTCCGGCTGGGAAGGCAATGCGCGCGGCGGGATCGTGTGGAAGGCCACGCAAGCGATCAGCCTGCGCGCCGCCGCCTATACCGGCATGCGCCTGCCGACGCTGAACGAGCTTTACCGGCCCTATGTGGTGTTCCCCGTGACCACCAACGCCAACCCGAACCTGAAGCCCGAACGCCTGCGCGGGTATGAGGCGGGGATCGACGTGACGCCGATTGTGCCGCTGACGCTCTCTCTCACCGCATTCGACAACCGGCTGAAGGACGCCATCGCCAACGTCACCGTCGCCACCAATGTGCAGCAGCGCCAGAACGTGGACGCCATCCGCGCGAAAGGCATCGAGGCGAGCGCCGCGCTGAATCTGGGCACCGTGCGGCTGGACGGATCGCTGGCGTGGACCGATTCCAAGGTGGACGCGGCAGGCAAGGCGCTGGACGGGATGCGCCCGTCGCAAGTGCCCAAGCTGGTCGCCAGCGGCACCGTGGCCTGGCTGCCGCGCGAGGGCTGGCGCTTTGCGGCAACGGTCAGCCACACCGGCGCGCAGTATGAGGACGATCTGGAGCAGTACGTGCTGCCCGCCGCCACCACGCTCGACGCCTATGTGCAGGTGCCCGTCGCCGGCCCCGTCTCGCTGGTGCTGCGAGGCGAGAACCTGACGGACGAGACGGTGGTGACGCGCAACCAGGCCAGATCGATGGACCTTGGCGTGCCGCGCACCGTCTGGGCGGGCGTGAAGGTCATGCTCTGATGCAGATCGCCGTGCTCTCCGACATCCACGGCAACGTGCGCGCGCTGGACGCGGTGCTGGCGGATGCGGAGCGGCGCGGGATCGGGCGGATCGTCAATCTGGGCGATATCCTCAGCGGTCCGCTCGATCCGGTGGGCACGGCGGATCGGCTGATGGCGCTGAACCTCGAAACGATTCGCGGCAATCACGAGCGGCAGTTGCTGAACCTTCCGACCGAGCGGATGGGGCTTTCCGATGCCGCGACGATCGGACGGCTGGAGCCCCGGCATCTCGAATGGCTGGCGGCCCTGCCCGAAACGCTGTGGCTGGAACACGATCTCTATGCCTGCCACGGCTCTCCGGCATCGGACCTCGAATACCTGCTGGAAACGGTCGAGCCCGAAGGCTGCCGCCCGGCGCGCGAAGACGAAGTGGCCGCGCGCCTCTCCGGCATCGATGCACCGATGATCCTGTGCGGCCACACCCATTTGCCGCGCCATTTGCGGCTTGCCGATGGGCGACAAGTGGTCAATCCCGGCTCGGTCGGCCTGCCCGCTTATGCCGACGATCATCCCTTCGCACATGTAATGGAGAGCGGCACGCCGCACGCGCGCTACGCCGTGATCGAACGCGGGGCGGAAGGCTGGAGCGCCGAACTGATCCCCGTCGCCTACGACTGGCAGGCGGCCGCCGACGATGCCTCCGCCGCCAGGCGTGAGGACTGGGCCCGTGCCCTTGCCACCGGCTTCGCATGATCGATCCCCATGTGATCGTGGACAGGCCATTGTTCGCAGGCTGGAATCCGGCCCGCACCATGGTTAAGGAAAGCCGATGGCGCGCCTGACCCTCAACGACCACCCGGTCGAGATCCGCATGGATCCGCAGACACCGCTGCTCTGGGCCCTGCGCGAAGGTGCCAACCTCACCGGCACCAAGTACGGCTGCGGGACTGGCGATTGCGGGGCCTGCTCGGTCATCGTCGATGGCGCCGCGCTGCGGTCCTGTCTCGTCACCCTGGGCGAGTGCGAGGGGCGCTTCGTCACCACGATCGAGGGGCTGTCGCAGGACCGTTCGCACCCGGTGCAGCAGGCCATGGTGGCCGAACAGGCGATCCAGTGCGGCTTCTGCACGCCCGGCATCGTCATGTCCGCCGCCGCGCTGCTGGCGCGTAACGCCAACCCCAGCGAGGCCGAGATCGGCGCGGCCATCCCGAACCTCTGCCGCTGCGGCGTGCAGCCGCGCCTGCTCGCCGCCGTGCAGCGCGCCGGGCGGGTGATGCGGCGCGAGGAAACCATCAGCGCCGCGCCTGCCCCCGGCATCGCCCCGCAGGATGCCGCCCGCGCGGTTCCGGCGCTGAACTCCACTTCATCCGAACGATAAGGAACAGCCCATGAAGGCGACCATCTGGCACAATCCCAAGTGCGGCACCTCGCGCAAGACGCTGGCCGTGCTGGAAGAGACCCCCGGTGTGGAGGTCACGGTGATCGAATATCTGAAGACCCCGCCCAGCGCCGAAAAGCTGGCGCAGCTCTACAAGGATGCCGGCCTCACCCCGCAGCAGGGCCTGCGCATCAGGGGCACCGATGCCGAGGAACGCGGCCTGCCTGCGGCCGATGACGCCACCGTGCTGGCCGCCATGGCCGCCGAACCGATCCTGATCGAACGCCCCCTGGTGGAGACGGACAAGGGCGTGCGCCTGTGCCGCCCCATGGAAAAGGTCCACGAAATTCTGTAATCGCTCTGCAACATTGCACCGCGCCTTGCTTGCAATGTACATCCCGATCTGCCACGCCTTCGCCCTTCGCAGGACGACAACAACGCGAGAGTCTTCGCCAGCATGACCAGTACCGAGCTTGCCCGAGAGGCGCTCCCCCAGCGAATCAAGCGAAAGATCAAGCACAGCCTCGGACCGTGGGGCGTGTTCATCGAAGGATTTCTGCGCAACCCGGTGATGGTCGGTTCGATCGTCCCCTCGTCGCGCTTCACGATCAATCGCATGCTGGCGCCCGTCGACTGGGCGAACACCAAGCTCTTCGTCGAATACGGCCCCGGTGTCGGCACCTTCTGCCGCCCGGTGCTGGATCGCCTGAGCCGTGACGCGCAGCTGATCGTGATCGACACGAACCCGCTGTTCATCGACTATCTGCGCCGCACCATCACCGACAGCCGGTTCATCCCGGTGCTCGGCTCGGCAGCGGACGTGGAAGAGATCGTGCGCGCGCACGGTCATGAAAAGGCGGACTACGTGCTTTCGGGCCTGCCGTTCTCCACCCTGCCCGACGGTGTCGGCCCGGCCATCGCCGCCGCCACCTACCGCGTGATCCGCAAGGGCGGCGCGTTCCTGGTCTACCAGTTCACGCCCAAGGCCAAGAGCTTCATGGCGCGCCACTTCAAGCGTATCGACGACGCGATCGAGCCGATCAACGTTCCCCCCTGCTTCATGTGGTGGGGCTGGAAGGACGAGGACTGATACGTCCCGCCATCGGCAAAACAAAAAGGCCGGCGCCCACGCGCCGGCCTTTTTGTTTGTACTCAGCATAGGCCCGTCACTCGAACGGGCCGGTCAGCGTCTCTACCGAAGTGCCGGAAAGCTGGCGGTGAACCTGGCCGATCACCGCCACGAAATAGAGCGCCATGATCGCCCCCAGCACCGATTCGATCGCCGATGCCGCCAGCGTCGCGATGTGCTTGGGCGCCAGCAGCGCGATCGGCAAGGTCACGACATTGGCCAGGATCAGCAGCGCCATCATCGCCAGGAACAGCAGCGCATAGAAGCCGAAGATCCGCGCCGTGTTCCCATGCGTCAGCCGCCAGGAACTGGCCAATGCGAAAAACGGATTGCGCTGCTTGTCCACCGCGATCACCGGGCCGACCAGCGACAGCCGCACACCCACGGGAATCACCAGGAACAGGCCGATGAAAAGGCCGACCACCGCGCCCACCGTGCCGCCGATCGTGCCAAACAGCATCGCCACGCCAAGGCCGATTACCATCAACGCGAAGCCCATGACGATCTGCGCCAGCAGGTAGGGCACCAGCCCCTTCAGGCCGCCGCCGATCGCCTCTCCCACCGTGGGGCGGCGATCGGTGTCCAGCAGGCAGAGCAGCGACAGCGTGCCCAGCCCCTGACACAGCGCCACCGGAATCATCACCGGCAGAATCGAAGCGTAGTAGGCGCTGACCGCGTCCATCACCTGCTGCTCGCTAAGGCCGGTGCCCATTTCCGGGGCTGGGAAGAAGATCGTGAAGATCAACTGCGGCAGCAGGAAAAAGACCCCCGCGATGGCGAGAACCACTTCCCTGTTGGCCGAAACCGCGCGGCTTGCCTCGTTCCAGGCCCGGTTGCTGTCGAACGTCATTGCTGCTCCTGGCACCGCCGCGATGGGGCGGTCATCTCAAAGTGGCTTGATAACCGCAGGGAATGACGCCACGCAACGCAACATGACTTTCCCTACGACTTTGGCCGGTGATATCGAGCTGCGCATCAGCTCCGAACCGGTCCCCTACCGCGCCGCCCTTGAGGAAATGACCGCCCGCAACGCCGCCATCGCCGCGGGTGAGGCGCGCGAGCTGATCTGGCTGCTGGAACACCCCCCCGTCTACACCGCCGGCACCAGTGCGGCGGTGGACGAACTGCTGGACCCGCGCTTCGAAGTGGTCGAGGCCGGGCGCGGCGGGCGCTACACCTATCACGGCCCCGGCCAGCGCATCGGCTACGTCCTGCTGGACTTGCGCAAGCGCGCCCGCGACGCGCGCGGCTTCGTCCATGGGCTGGAAGGCTGGGTGATGGACACTCTGAAGGACTTCGGCGTGGACAGCTTCCGCAGCGAAGGCCGCATCGGCATCTGGACCAAGGATGTGGACGGGCGCGAGGCGAAGATCGGCGCGATCGGCGTGCGCATCCGCAAGTGGGTGACGATGCACGGCTTTTCGGTGAACATTCATCCCGATCTTGGCCACTTCACTGGCATCGTGCCCTGCGGGATCGACGAATTCGGCGTCACCAGCCTGAAGCGGCTGGGCCACGATACCGACTATGCCCGCTGGGACGCGGCGATGCTGGCGCACGCCGATGCCTTCCTGTCCGCGCTGGACCGGCCCTGCCCTCCTCCAGCCTCACCGCAAAACCCTTCGGAGACGCCTGCATGAGCCTGCCGCTTCGCCCCTCCGCCATGCTGCTTCCCGTGCTGGCGGCGCTCGCCCTCACGGGCTGCAACAAGCAGCAGGCCACGGACAACAAGGCCGCCAGCGGCACCGCGTTGCTGCCGCGCTCGGTAGCCGACGACATGCCGCCTTACGACACCGTGCGGTCCCAGAACGATCACGCCGCGCCGGAGGCTGCCACGCCTTCGCACCGTGGAGCCTCGGCAGCCTCCGCCAGCCAGGCGGCGGTCGACGCCGATGCGGACGCGGCAGCGGCGGCTGCCGCCGATGTCGAGGCTGCATCGGGCATCGACACGGTCAAGCCGGCCGGAGAATAACGCTTCGGCGCACGTCTTCGGCGCCAACACCGCCCAGCGCCATCCCGGCGCCGACGGTCCGTTCGGCCTGCGCCAACACGTGCTGCGCCAACGCAAGATCCGCCCGGTCCACCATGCGGCCGCCCACCGCCAGCGAGCCGAGATGCGGGCTGGCGGCAAAGGCGGCAACCACCTCCCGCGCCTCGTCCAGTTCATCGGCCGGCGGCGCAAAGGCGCGGTTGATCGCCGCGACCTGAGCGGGGTGGACGGCGAACATGCCGGTAAAGCCATCGGCACGGGCCCGCAGCGCGGCGCGTTCCAGCCCGACTTCATCCTCGAACCGTTCGAACGGGGCTTCCACGGCGCGGATGCCGCCGGCATGCGCGGTGAGCAGGACTTGCGCACGCACGAAGCCGGCGGGATCGTTCCAGCCGCCCTGCCCGTCGCGGCGGAGGCGCACGCCCAGCGCCGCGCCCAAACCCGCCGCGCTCCAGGCCAGCCCGTCCAGCCGCTGGTGCGCCGATTCGAGGTAGCTGGGTATCTGCAGGGCAGCAGTGGCCGTCTCGCCCGCGATAGGCATGATCCGGGTCGCGCCGGCGGCGATGCCGTTGCGTTCCTCGTGACTGTAGATCTCGCTGGCGAGTTCGCGCACCGCGTCCGGCCCGGTGGCCCGCGGCAGGATCACCCCTTCCGGGGCGGAGGGCATCACTGCCGCCAGATCCTCTCGCCACAGGCCCGATTCGAAGCTGTTGATCCGCACCCAGCGCGCCATCGGCCGGGTCATCCCCACCGAGCGCCCGGCGGCCAGCCATTGCGCGGCAAGGCGGCAGCCGATCTCCCGCCCTTCGCGCGGGATGGTGTCCGACAGGTCCACCACCACCACGTCGGCACCGACGCCTTGCGTCATGCCGAGCCGTTTTTCGTTGTTACCGGGTACGATCAGCCAGGATCGATATTTCATCGCGCGCCCCCATTCCTTCATCGGCGCGAAGCCTAGAGGGCGAGCGATTAAGAAATGGAGTCTGCGTGCGGACCTGCGGCGTCAACGATCCATGGCTCAGACAGTCGGCCGCAAACAATCATTCCGTCATCCCCGCGAAGGCGGGGATCCCGCTTCCTTCGGACGACGGTCGCGCTGTGGCGCAAGTAAGCGGGGCCCCCGCCTTCGCGGGGGCGACGAGTGTTAAGTAAGCAGTAACGGGCGGAAAGAGCCCAAAGACAGGCGCGCGTGGACGGAGGCGCGCGGAAAGGCCCGGGGAAAGTGCGAGTGAGGCGGGGCCGACGCCCCGCCCCCAACTCAAAGCGCCTTTTCGTAGACCGCGTATTCGCGGTTGATCTTGCTGTCGATGGCGTCGGCGATGGCGACCATCCCCTGGTTGTCGTCCAGGATCCAGCCGATCTCACCGCGCTTGGCACCGAACTTGGCGGTGGCGGAACGGCGGATGTATTCGATCATCATGAAGGCCAACTGGCTGGCCAGGCGCGAGGATTGCAGCTTCTTGCGCACGCCCATCAGCGGCACGCGCATGTCCGCCGGGTTCGGCTTGCGCAGCCACAGCAGCAGCTTGATCAGGCCGAAAATGCCCGGCTTGCCCTTGGGCCCGTTGAACCGCTTCTGTGCCTGGTTGAGATCGGGCCAGGTCATCATGAAGGCTACCGGCTCGCCCTCATACTCCGCGATGCGGATCAGGCTGGGGTGGACCAGCGGCTTCAGCGCCTTCCCGGTATATTCGATTTCCTTCTCGGTGAAGGGCACGAAGCCCCAGTTGTCCGACCAGGCATCGTTCAGAATGTCGCAGATCAGCGCCGCTTCCTCGTCGAAGCGCTTGGGATCGACTTCGCGGATGCGGATCTTGGCGTTCTTCTCGCCCGAGGAGACGATGCGCTGGACCAGCGGCGGGAACTGCTTCGATACGTCCAGATCGTAGGTATAGAGCGTCTTCACCCGCTCATAGCCGGAGCTTTCGATCCACGGCTGGTAGGCCGCGTCGTGGTGGGCCATCATCACCATCGGCGCATGGTCGAAACCGCGCACCTGCAGGCCCGGCTCTTCCCAGACGGACAGGTTCATCGGCGCCAGCACGCGGGTCATGCCCTGGCCGCGCAGCCAGTCCTCGGCCGCGGCGATCAGCGCCTTGGCGACATCCTCGTCCTCCGCCTCGATCGCGCCCCAGTTGCCGGTGCCCGGGCCCATGCCCTGCTCCAGCGGCTGTTTCAGCGCCAGTTCATCGATGTGCGCCGATATGCGGCCCACAACCTCATCCCCGCGCTTGGCCAGGAAAAGCTGGCCGCGGGCGTGATCCCAGAACGGGTTCTTGCCGGGGGTGAACTTGGAGACTTCTTCCGAGCGCAGGTTGGGCACCCAGTTTTGATCTGACGCATTGTGCCGATAAGCGTAATCGACAAAGGCGTTCCTGTCGGCCTTGCTGGAAACGGGTGTGATGACTAGTTCGGCTTTGGCCACGATCCTGCCTTTGTTCCGCATTATGGGGACTATCAGGATCGCGACCTGCGGCCGCACCCGCCACCTTGTCAAGCAGATGCAGGACGCAGGCGCTCGCAAAACCCGTACCCGGCCGGATTTATGCCCGGAGACTATGGAACCAGACGTATGATTGCCCAGGATGCCACCACCCTGTCCCCCGCTGCACCACGTGAAGTGGCGGGACACGTGCGCTCGTCGGAAATCCCCGACGACAAGGAGATGCTGCGCGCCGCCGTTGAGCTGACGCGCGACATTTCCACCGCGCGCCCGGAAATCTACTGGCCGGACATGCTGGCCTCCACCGTCGTGGGCTACGCCGCGCTGGCCGGCGCCATCCTGGCGAGCAACCCCTGGGTCACGGTGGCCTGCGGCCTGCTTTCGGCGCTGGCGCTCTATCGCGCACTGCTGTTCATTCACGAGCTGACGCACATCCACCGCGATGCGCTGCCCGGCTTCCGCTTCGTGTGGAACCTGATCGTCGGCATTCCGATGCTGATCCCCTCCCTGATGTATGAGGGCGTGCACACGATCCACCACACCCGCACTCGCTACGGCACCGTGGAGGATCCCGAATACCTGCCCCTCGCGCTGATGAAGCCGTGGAGCCTGCCGGTCTTCGCGCTCACTGCGATCCTGCTGCCGGTGGCGCTGCTGATCCGCTCCGCCGTGCTGGTGCCGCTGGGCGTGGTGATCCCGCCGCTGCGCAAGCTGGTGTGGGAACGCGCCTCCGCCCTCGCGATCAACCCGCAGTTCGGCCGCCGCCCGCCCGAAGGCAAGTTCGCACAGATGGTGTTCTGGCAGGAACTGGGCTGCTCGGTCTGGGCGATCGCGGTGCTGGCGGCCAGCTATGCCTATGGCTGGCGCCCGCTGATCATCGCGCTGGTCATCATGTCGCTGACCGCCTTCCTCAACCAGGTCCGCACGCTGGTGGCGCACTTGTGGGAGAACGACGGCGATCCGATGACCGTCACCGCGCAGTACCTTGATTCGGTGAACGTGCCGCCGCCGGCCCGGTTCTCCGAACTCTGGGCGCCGGTGGGCCTGCGCTATCACGCGCTGCACCACCTGCTTCCCTCGATGCCCTATCACTCGCTGGCCGAGGCGCACCGCCGTCTGGCCGCGCAGTTCGGTTCGGGATCGACCTATTCCAAGGCGAACTATCCCGGCCTGATGCCGCTGCTGGAACGGCTGGCGAAGAGCACGATGCAGGCCCATTGAGGGGCGGCATCGCAGGCAAACAAAAAGGGCCCCGCGTTCGCGAACGCGGGGCCCTTTTTCGTAGCGCAGCGCTGGAATGGTGCCGCCCTATTCCTCGGTTCGGATCAGCACCGTCTCACCGATCAGCGCGAACAGCACGAAGGGCGCCCAGGCCGCGATCAGCGGCGGGTAGCCGCCGAAGTTGCCCATGGCGAGCGCGGCATTGTCCAGCACGAAGTAGGCGAAGCCCAGCGCCATGCCGATCACGGCGCGGATCAGCAGCTGGCCCGAACGGGCAAGGCCGAACGCGGTCACCGCGCCCAGCAGCGGCATCAGCACCGAGGAGAACGGGCCGGAAATCTTGTGCCACCACGCCGCCTCAAGCTCGCTGGTGCGGCGGCCGGCCACCTTCATCGCCTCGATCGAGCGGCTGAGTTCGAAGATGTTCTGCGAATCGGCATCGACCTTGGAGATCATGATCTTCGCCGGCGTGATTCCCGGTGCCACCACGACGGAGGCGACGCGGCTCGTCGTCGTTTTCGCCACGTCGAACATCACCGGATTTTCGAAGCGCCAGCCGGGATTGGCGAAAGGCGCGTTCTCGGCCCGGAGCATTTCGGTGATGATGCCGTTGTCGTCGCGGCGATAGAACGTGACATTGTGCAGCACGATGTCGTTGCCGGTGCCGTCCATGCTGCCCGCCATCATCAGGTCGCGCCCGTCGGCCAGGTAGAGGTTGGCCCTCGCCGCCGAATCCTTTGGAATCGGGCCGTACTTAACCCCCTGCCAGGCATCGAGCATCGCAGAGGCGCGCGTCACCACGCGTTCGTTGAACGCGAAGCTTCCCACGGAGATCACCAGCGCGGCCAGGATCAGCGGCGCCAGCACCTGATGCGCGGAAAGCCCCGCCGCCTTCATCGAGATGACTTCACTGTTCTGATTCAGCGTGGCCAGCGTGATGATCGTTGCCAGCAGCACCGAATAGGGCAGGAAGCGGGCGACCAGCTGCGGCACCCGCAAGGTGACGTAGTAGAACAGCTGCGCTTGCCCGTTGCCGGGATAGGCAAGGATATCGCCGCTCTCACCCAGCAGGTCTAGCACCTGCAGCACCATCACCAGCATCAGCAGCACGGCGAAGATGCGCGTGACGAACAGGCGCGCAAGATACCAGGTCAGTGTGCGCGAAGGGAAGAATTCCATCTGCATCCCAGGTCAGGCCCCGCTGTCGGAGGCAGGTTCGGGCAGGATCGGGCCTTGCCGGTGGCGCTTCAGCAGCGACTTGAGCCGCTTGACGACGATGTCCGCGCCCTTCTCTAGCCACCCCAGCGGCTGGCCGCCCGGCACGTAGGCAACGCGCCAGTACATCCAGACGATCAGCGCCGCGAACACCAGGAACGGCCCCCAGAGCCCCAGGATCGGGTTCATCTTGCCGAGCGCGGCGACGTCGGCCGCGTATTGGTTGACCTTGTGATAGGCCACCACCATCACGATCGACACGAACAGGCCTAGCGCGGACGTGGAACGCTTGGGCGGGATCGCCAGCGCCACCGCCAGCAAGGGCAGCAGCAGCATCATGATCACTTCGACCATGCGGTAGTTGAAATTCGCCTGGCTGGAGACGCGCTCCTCCTTGGGAACGCCCTTGTTCCAGCCCAGCCGCATCAGTTCGGGCAGCAGGTATTCGCGGTCCTGCCCGCCGCGCTGGCGGAACTTTTCCACCTGCGGCAGCTCGATCGGCAGGTCGTGCCGCGTGAAAGTCAGCACGCGCGGATCGCGGCCCGGCATGTCCTGAATGATCTGGCCGTTGTCCAGCCGCAGGATGATCGTGTCCGGCGCGCCCTTCAGCGCAAGGAACTGCCCCTCGCGCGCGGAGATCGACAGCACCTGCCCCTTGTCGTTGGCGACGCGGGCGAAGATGCCGATCAGGCGGCGGCCATCGTCCCTGCTCTCGTCGATGCGAAGGGCGATACGGTCCTTCAGCGCGGTGAACTCACCCACCTTGATCGAGGCGCCGAGCGCGCCCGACTTCAGCTCGTAGTTCAGCTCTTCGTAGTAGTACCGCGCCAGCGGCTGGAGATAGCCGACGATGGCGAAATTCACCCCCGCCAGCAGGATCGCCAGAATGTAAGGCACGCGCAGCAGCCGCGTATAGCTGAGGCCGACGGCGCGCATCACGTCCAGCTCGCTGGAAGTGGCCAGCTTGCGGAAGGCCAGCAGGATGCCGAGCATCAGCCCCAGCGGAATCGCCAGGCTGGCATATTCGGGCAGCAGGTTCGCCAGCATCTTGAAGACGACGCCCACCGGCCCGCCCTCCGTCGCCACGAAGTCGAAGAGCCGCAGCATCTTGTCGAGCACGAGCAAGGAGGCCGCCAGCAGGAAGATGCCGAACATCGGCATCACCACCAGGCGGAGAATGTATCGATCTATGGCGCTGAGGAATTTCACGCTGGAAGGTTCACCGGAATGTCATCACAAAACCGTGCATCTGTGGCCCTTAAACGCTTGCCGCAGGTGGGCAAAGCGAATTGTCCACGACCCTGTGAAGAACGCGCCGGCGCGAGGCCCGCGAAAGGTGGATGGGCCCGGCTGCCGGACCGTGGAAAGGGGGCTGGGCGCCGATCCCCTCTGCGCCGGCAACTATCGGTGATTGGCCGATTTCACCGTTAAACGGTGCCGTTTCACGATTGCGCGCAAGGGCCAAGTTCCGAAGAGCGGGCAGCGCATGCCCCACCCCCCGCGAAGCTTTCGCGAACGAGGGCGCCCCCTCCCCTTCGAACATGGATTCCCCCAACCATGCCGCCCGAACACTTCGATACCCGTGCCTTCTTCATGCGTGACCGCAATATGCTGGGATCCGCAAATACCGATTTCGCGCGCGATCTGGAACGCTTCGCACAGCGCGCGGAATTCGCCGAGCGGGCGCAGGCCGGCGTGCTCGCGCTGGAAGCTCTGGTGGTGTTCGGACAGGCAGGGCGCGGCATCGACGAGCCGCTCTGGAACGAACTCGCCGCCCAGGTCGCCGCGCATGTGCGCAAGGGAGAGGATGAACAGGCTGCGCGGCTGCTGCTGCCGCAGGGAGCACTGGTCATTGTCGATACGCTGCAGCCCAGCGTCGAATCCGCACGGATCGTGCAGGACGGCATCGCGGTCGATTCGGAAGCGGTGGCCAATTCGCGCGGCGCCGCGATCATGGCCGCCCTGTTCCGCGCGCTATCCTGCCATTTCGAAGACACGGCCGCAGCGGTTCATACCGAAAGGCAGAGCACGGCCGACTGAGGGGGCTACGCAGGAAGCGCTTTGACAAAGCGCTTCGGTCAATGGCCGCGAATCAGGCCTTTTCCAGCGTGCACTGGAGCGGGTGCTGGTTCTGCCGGGCGAAGTCCATCACCTGGTTCACCTTGGTTTCGGCAATCTCGTAAGGGAAGATACCGCAGACGCCCACGCCCTTCTGGTGGACGTGAAGCATCACGCGCGTCGCCTGCTCCAGGTCCATGTGGAAGAAGCGCTTGAGGACCATCACCACGAATTCCATCGGGGTATAGTCGTCGTTGAGCATCAGCACTTTGAACTGGCTGGGCTTCTTGGGCTTGGCACGGGTCTTGGTAGCGATGCCGACCTGTTCGCCGCCATCGGTATCGTGCCCATCCGAATCCGGCCCGCCTGAGTCAGGGCCTGCGGTTTCAGGGCCAGCGGATTCAGGGCCGCCAACCGTAAGGCCCGATTTCGGGCTGCCATGAGCATCCGCGCGGATCAACACGCCACGCGAGGACGCAGGAAGGCTCGGAAAGGAATCGAAATCGGGGGAGTACATGGGTGGAGAATATCGTATCGCCCCCCCGGGAAACAAGGTCTGCATCGAACATTGTCGATCCGGTATCGGCCGAAGGCCGGACTTCGGCCGGATGGGCGGTGCCATCCGGCCGATGGATCGACGTCGATTAGGACTGCCCGGAAAGGTCCGCCGGCGCCCGCAAGCGCGCGCCGGCGAAAAATCAGACGGCTACGTGGCGCGCCTTTTCCATGGCAACGCTGACGCGGCCCGAGATCGGGGCGGCCACGTCGCTGAACAGCTTCAGGAAGGTTTCGCTGTTCTTCGAGCCGTAGGCGACGGCAGTGTCGAAGTTCTTGCGCAGGATATCGCCCTGCAGCTTGAAGAAGTCGGTCGGCGACTTGACGGCAGCCAGTTCCTTGATGTCGCCGGTCATCGTCGCGAACGAGGTGCGACCTTCGGCAACCAGTTCCGAACCGATGCCCTGAAGGCCTTCGGCCAGGATCTTGCCCGATTCCACCACGGCTTCAACGTTGCCCTTGGTGAAGTCGCCCAGTTCGCCGAACAGGCCCGAGCTCTTTTCGAAAGCGGCCTTGGCCTTGGCCTGGGCTTCAGTCACGGCATCCTGGAAAGCAGAGAAATTAGCGCTCATGTCCATCGTCGTATCCTCGAGCATGAAGTTGGATATCAGTCCTGCGAAACTAGTATTTGCGGCGCCCGTCTTCGGTGCGGGGCCTGACTTTGCAGCGCTGGCGGGAGCGGCTTTCGCCGTGCCCGGGATTCCGGCCGCAAGGGCCGGCTTGATATCGACGGGCACGCGCGCAGCGCCTGTCGGATTGGCAATCGCCGGATTGGTAAGGGCCGGCTTGGTAATGATCTTGACCTTCGCCGCCGCTTTCGGGGCAACCGGCTTGGCAATCTTTGCAGCCGCGACCTTTGCAGCGGCCGTTGCGGGCGCTTTCGCCTTCAAGGCCGCCTTGGGCGCTACCGCGGTCTTGGCGGCAACCTTGGGCTTCGGCCCGGCGGGCGCCTTCAGCTTGGGCGCGGGCTTGGCTGCCACTTTCGGCGCCAAAGGCTTCGCGGGAACCGCTGCCGTCGTCGGCGAAGCCGCAGTCACCGGAGTCGTAGCCGGCTTCGGCGGAACCGAAGCAGCAGTCACCGGCTGAGGCTTACTATCAGCCTCCACCTTCGCGGCCGGCTCTGGCTCAACGACCGGCTTGGGCACCGGCTTTGCCACTGCTGGCGCCGCCTTCGCTTCTGCGACAATCGGTGCCGCAGGCTTGGCCAGCGGGGCCGGTTTGCCGGTTCCGGATTTCGCCGCCACGCCCTTCGCAGGCGCAACTTTGTCCGATTCAGTCTTGCTTACCACGGGTGTATTTTCAGCCGCCGCCGCATAGGCCTTTTCGGCGAGCGCGTCGTCCTTGTCTTCGTTGCCGGCCATCTGACTGTTCCTGCGTTCCTGGCGAGAATCGTACCGATAGGCGATATTCGAGCCATTCGCGCCGCAGGATCGCAAGGGCGATCCGCCAACCCGTCAGGCTCTCCGTAACTGCGACTTGGAAATTCCTGCGATTCGTGAAATTCTTTTGCTGCGTTGCACAATATGTATTCCCGGCAGCGAAGTCAATCGGGCTTTGCTGCACCGCGCCACAAAAATGTTGCACTGCAACATAAGGGCGCGAGAAGGCTCCGGCGGGATAGCCGGTCGCGGGTTCGGGGAAGGCGCATTGGGTCGTTGCCCCACACGTAAGCTGCTGAAAGTCCGGTGCATACCGGGATTGCACCGGAAACGGATCAACCTGGCGAAGGCTCCCGAAGGGTGCGGTCCATCTCCCCGACAAGCCCTCAGGGCCGCAGCCGGCTGCGCTTTAACCGCCAGATCTCGAAAGAGATTGCGCCGGCAACTTCGATATACCGGTAACGGCGCGGGGCGAAGCGTTGACGGAAACTTGTCCCGCCGCGCGGAAACTTGCCCTGCCCCGCTTTGCCCTCAGCGCGTCATGACGTAGCGGCCGGGCGCGTCCTCGATCACCTTGTCGCCCCGCCCGCCCGGACGGCGCTTGCCGCGCGCGGGTACTTCGGTTTCGTCCAGCCCGCGCAGCCAGCCCACCCAGTGCGGCCACCAGCTACCCTGATGCGCTTCCGCCCCATCCACGAAGTCTTCCAGCGTGTCGGCCGTCGCCGGGTTGGTCCAGTACTGGTACTTGTTCGCCGATGGCGGATTGACGACACCGGCGATGTGGCCGGATCCGGCCAAGACGAAAGTCCACGGGCCGGCCAGATAGTGGGTCAGCTTCCACACGCTATCGGGCGGAGCGATATGATCCTCCCGCCCGGCCTGGATATAGGCGGGCGTGGCGATCCGATGCAGGTCGATCGGCACGCCGCAGGCATGCAGCGAATCCGCCACCACCAGCCGGTTGTCGCGATAGAGATCGCGTAGATAGCTGCGATGCCACTTGGCCGGCAGGTTGGTGACGTCGCCGTTCCAGTGCAGCAGGTCGAAGGCGGGATACTGCTCGCCCATCAGGTAGTTCTTCTCGACCGTGCTCCAGATCAGGTCGTTCCCGCGCAGGATATTGAAGGTCGCGGCCAGGTAGCGCCCGTCGAGATAGCCCTCTGGCGAAAGCTTGCCGATCGTCTCGATCTGCTGGTCGTCCACGAAGGTCTTGAGGTCGCCTGCATCTTCGAAATCGACTTGCGCGGTGAAGAAGGTGGCGCTGGCGACCTTGTCGCCCTCCCCCTTGCGCGCCAGTACCGCCAGCATGGCCGCCAGCGTGGTGCCGGCCACGCAATAGCCGATGGTGTGGACCGAAGGCACGCCCAACCGATCGCGCACCATGTCCACCGCCTCGATCTGCGCGGCGATGTAATCGTCCCAGGTCAGGTCCGCCATCGTGGCATCGGCCGACTTCCACGAGACCATGAACACCGTCACGCCCTGCTCCACCGCCCAGCGCACGAAGCTCTTCTTGGCGTTGAGATCCAGGATGTAGAAGCGGTTGATCCACGGCGGGAAGATCAGCAGCGGCGTCTTCAGCACTTTGTCGGTGGTCGGCGTGTACTGGATCAGCTGGTAGAGCGGCGTTTCGAACACCACCTTGCCCGGCGTCACCGCGATGTTCTCGCCCAGCACGAAGGCGCCGGGGCGGACGTGGGTGAGCTGGCCCTTGCGCATGTCGTCCAGCAGATTCTCGAACCCGCGGATCAGGGTTTCGCCCTGCGACCGGCGCGCCGCCTCCAGCGCGACCGGATTGGTCATCGGGAAGTTGGCGGGGCTCAGCCCGTCGACGATGGCGCGGGTGGCAAAGACCAGCTGCGCCTTGCGGGCAGGCTCGAGGCCCTCCGTCTGCTCGGCCATGCCGACCACTTGCTCGGCCAGCATCAGGTACAGCTGGTGGAGCACTGCGAAAAACGGCTGGCGGCGCCATTCGGCATCGGCAAAGCGGCCGTCCGACCGTGGCAGCGCAGGGTCTGCCTCCGCCACGCCTTCCTCACGCGCGTCGGGACCAAGGCCGTACTGGGCCAGCACGCCATTGATCAGCCCGGCCGCATCGTTCCACAGCCGCTGCTGCACTTCGGGATCGGACAGCGGAAGCTGGCGCACCACGGATTCGGCGGTGGCGATCCATTTCAGCGGGTCGGACCAGTGCGCCTGCCCGTCCTTCGCCTTGCCGATCTGCTCCACCTGGAAATCGGTCCAGATCGAATGCATGCGGGTGGCGATCTCTGCCCAATGCACGGCGCCCTCAGCCTCGGGCGTGCCTTCCTTGGGCACCAGCCCGCCGAACAGGCCGGTCACCTGGCTTGCATGATCCTTGAAAAGTCGGGCCATCAGGTCGGTGGCGTCGGTCGCCATGTGCGGTCGAACTCCGAATGCGCGGACGGATCCGTTGCGAATCCCCTCGCCTCCATTCCTATCGACTGCCCTGCCGCTCGCCAACCGGACAAAAACTTGCGCGTCTCCCCGATTTCCCATCACACGATTGCGCAAGCCCCATTTGCGCGGGGGCTTTATTCCCCTACAGGGAACGGCGCGGCACTTTTCGCCGTGTGTTTTATGGATTCACAGAGGTCATGGAAGACGAGTTCTACCGCATCAAGCGCCTGCCGCCCTACGTTATCGCCGAAGTCAACGCGATGCGTCACGCGGCACGCCAGGCGGGCAAGGACATCATCGACCTCGGCATGGGCAACCCGGACCTGCCGCCGCCCGCGCACGTGATCGACAAGCTGTGCGAAGTGGCCCGCAAGGAAGACGCCCACGGCTATTCGGCATCCTCGGGCATTCCCGGCATCCGCAAGGCCCAGGCCAATTACTATGGCCGCCGCTTCAACGTCGATCTCGATCCCGAGACCGAAGTGGTGATGACGATGGGTTCGAAGGAAGGCCTTGCCAGCCTCGCCACCGCGATCACCGCGCCGGGCGACGTGGTCTTGGCGCCCAACCCCAGCTACCCGATCCACACGTTCGGCTTCATCATCGCCGGCGCCACGATCCGCTCGGTGCCGACGACGCCGGATGAGCGCTATTGGGAATCGCTGAACCGCGCGATGGCCTTCACGGTGCCGCGCCCGTCGATCCTGATCGTCAACTACCCCTCGAACCCCACGGCCGAGACGGTGGACCTGGCCTTCTACGAACGTCTGGTCGCCTGGGCGAAGGAGAACAAGGTCTGGATCCTGTCCGACCTTGCCTATTCGGAACTCTATTTCGACGGCAATCCGACCCGGTCGATCCTGGAAGTGCCGGGGGCCAAGGACGTGGCGGTGGAATTCACCTCGATGTCGAAGACGTTTTCGATGGCCGGCTGGCGCGTCGGCTTCGCGGTGGGTAACCCGAAGCTGATCGCCGCGCTGAAGCGCGTGAAGTCCTACCTCGACTACGGCGCCTTCACGCCGATCCAGGCGGCCGCCTGCGCCGCGCTGAACGGCCCGCAAGACATCGTCGAGAAGAACCGCAATCTCTATCAGAAGCGCCGCGACGTCATGGTCGAGGCATTCGGCCGCGCCGGTTGGGACATTCCCAGCCCGAAGGCATCGATGTTCGCCTGGGCTCCGCTGCCCCCCGCGCTGAAGGAAATGGGCAGCCTGGAGTTTTCCAAGCAGCTGCTCACCCATGCAGAGGTCGCAGTCGCTCCCGGCGTCGGCTATGGCGAGGACGGCGAAGGCTTCGTGCGCATTGCCATGGTGGAGAACGAGCAGCGACTCCGCCAGGCCGCGCGCAACATCAAGCGCTACCTTGTCTCGATGGGGGTCAACACGCCGGCAGCCTGACAGGGGGCAACAATTGCGTGCAGTAGGCCGCATATCGCCCAATTTGGTGGAAAATCCCCACTAGAATTGTCTCGTACTGTAAAAATATAGGTATTGTTCCAGTGCCCTTATCCGCCCAGGATAGGGGCACCGGATCACCGTTTAGCCTTGCGGAATAGGGGGGGGGAATGACCTATCTGGGCAAGAGCGAATGTCACGCGCCACGTTTTCGGTGGCTTACGCAACAATCCATCCCGGATCGAATCGATCTGCGGCGTTGTGGATGGATTCTCGAACTTGATGAGCAGCCATCCGCCGATTGCATCGGCGTGATCGACGTGCTGGGCCTCGATGCCCAGCAATGGCTGTCGCTGCTGGGCGACCTGCCTGCCGACCGTCGCCGGACAGTCCTGGTGACTGGCGTCAGCCAGGCGTGCGAACGCACGTCGCTGCTCCATGTCGGCTTCGGCGACGTGGTCACCGATGGCATAGAGCTGGAAGAGCTGGACGCACGCGCCAGCCGTCTGGCCCAATTCGCACAGTGCCTGCCACGCCGGCGGCGCATCGGCCGCCTCATGCTGGACCTATTGGCCCGCGAAGCCTTTGGCGATGGCCAGCCGCTGAATCTCAATCCGCGGGAATTCGCCCTGATCTGGCGACTTGCCGATTCGCTGAACGAGACGGTGAGAAAGGAAACGCTGATCTACGACGTATGGCGCATGGGATTCGTGCCTGAGACCAACAGCGTGGCCGTCCACATGTCCCGCCTGCGCCGCAAGCTGACCTTCGTGGGACTTGCCGGCGTCATCGAAACGTCGGCGAACGGGGGCTATCGCCTGGCCATGCCTTCGGCCGACATTCCTCCAGTGGGGCGGCCCATGGCCCCCATGGCGGAAACGCTCTCGCGCTGACGCATGCCTCGGCCGAAAGTGTTTTGGCCTGAGGCATGTTGGAAGGGGTCGTTTCGGGCGCGGTCGCATGCGATGGCATGGCCGCCCGCCCGGAAACGCCGTCCGGCCGGACACCATCGCATGGGACCTTATCCTTTCCGGGCCGCCAGAGCGGCAAGGTCTTCCGGCGTGTTGATGTTTGCGATGGGGAGCGGCAGCTCAACCATGCGGGCGCCGACCAGTTCGGCAAAGCGCCTCATGGAATGAACCTCGTCGCGATGGAGCAGCGCTTCAAGATCGGCGGTTGCGGTAACCGGCCAGAGCCCGATGATCGGCTGCGCGGCCAGACAGGCCGGTGCCGCCCCCAGCCGCTCAAGCAGGTCGTCGGGCAGCAAGCCGCCGTCCACTCCGCACGAAAGCACCCAGGCATAGTCCTCATCCTGCGCGAAGCGCATGGCCGCCGCCAGACCACCAAGCGGCCCCATGCCCGCCTGTGGCCAATCCGGCAAAGTGGGCGCGGGCGCTTCCCCGCGCCCCGTCACCACGACGTGTTCGCACCAGCCCGACAGGGCATCGACCGCAAGCGCCAGCAGACTGTGCCCATCCAGCTCTGCCAGGGCCTTGTCTCTGCCGAACCGGCTGGATCGCCCTCCGGCTAGAACCGCTCCGAGAATCATGGCCTGGCTCCGTGGATTGAGGGAGAGGATGGGCGGGAGATCGAGGCGCGATCCGGGCCTCCGTCAAAATCCCGATCCGGGTAACAAGTTCCCACGCCCAGGCGAAGCTGTCGATGAAATTCGCCGCAAACGTGAATCCCGGTTGCGCCTGATCGAATCCCTCGTTAGAGGCGCACTCCTCCACACCGGATGGCCCGATGGCGGAGTGGTGACGCAGCGGACTGCAAATCCGTGCACGCCGGTTCGATTCCGGCTCGGGCCTCCATTCTGCATCCGAAGCCTTGTATCACAGGCACTTCGGAAGGCGTGAGCGCCCCGCGCTTCGGTTGGACATTCCTTTCGCACAAGCATGTCAACTGATGCTGTCGCATCCGTGCAAGCCGGGCGGCAGGCTGAACCGCATCGATGGCGGTTTTCAACCGTACAGCGCGCCCTTCCTCCCGGCGCCCAACTAGGCAATTTTTGCCACCTGCGACCGCGTCCGAGAACCTCATCCTATAATGCGGCATAGCGACCGCATTTCGCCCCCGGAAATGCTGACAGCATCTCTGTTCAAACCTGCAAGCGAGGGCGCTGCGTGAAAATTCTCTTCTACTTGCCGGTGATCACCCCTTGGTGGTTCGACAATATAATCGAGAGCCTGATCAACCGGCTGGTCCATGAGCACGAGGTTCACATCCTTGCCCCGGTTCCGTGGAAGGGCACCGGCATCGGGCAGCGCGAGCTTGAGGCCATGGCGCATTTGCCACAGGTCCAATGGCATATCGTCAATGACGCCAGCCATCCCTCCATGCGGACCGACGCCACCGAGCGCGCTGCGATCGTCGATTTCGTCAAGTCGCTGGCGCCGGACTACGTCTTCTGTCGATCGGCGGACTGCGCGACCGTCCGCGAATTTCCAGGGATCGTCCGCCATCTGATGGAGGGCGGCGCGGCGCCGCTATCGCTGCCGCCCGATTGGGTCATCCTGCAGGAAGACCCTTTCGATCACGGCCTGCTGCCGGACTTCGACGGCGATAGCCGGGGCGAACTCGATGCCTTCATCGCGCCGCTCTGGACCGCTATGCAGGAGCTTACGCGCCCCACGCCGCAAATCCGCGAGGAATTCCTTCGGCTGGCCAGCCTGCCCACCGACCGCCCGATCGTGGTCGTTCCGCTTGAGTACGAGCATGAGGAAAACTTCTTCCCGATCCATCGCGTGGGCGCTGCGCCCAATCGCGCGCTGATCGCGGAACTGGCCGAAAGCATCGACGATTCCGTCTTCCTGGCGATCACCAACCACCCACTGAATGTGAAGCATGTCGATAACAGTGCTCTTGAGGCAGAGATCGCGTCACACGGCTCGCGGATGCGACTACTCCCCAGCGAAGCGCATAACGGCGAAAACAACACGTCCATGCTGGCTTCCATTGCGGACGGCATGATCGTCGGCGATTCGAAGGTCTATGCGATGGCGGCCTTCTTCGGGACGCCAATACTGCGCCGTACGAAGTTCAAGACCGGCGAATGGCTCAATGCCTACTCCGATCTGAAAGTCTTCCTGGCCGACATCGCCGCCGGCAAAGCCCGCCGTCCCAATCCCGAATTGGCGCAGACCTGGTTCGCCTTCCACATCGCCAGCAGCGTTCTGGATCCGAACGATCCCGATCTCACCGCCGCCGGCATTCTGGAGCGGCTGGATCGTCCCGTCGATCCCACGCGCTGGCACCGCGCCTTCACCCATTTCGACGCCACGGCCGTATAGGACAACCACATGAATGCCCTAACCGCCATTTCCCCGACTTCGCCCGATCTCGCGGCCGCCTGGTTCCGCGATGTGATCGCGGCGGAGCGGAATGCCTTGTCGGATTTCCTGCACCATCCGCTGCCGGGCATTTCCGACGCCGTGACGCTGATCGCACGGCAGGACCAGCCGGTGATCCTGATGGGCGTGGGCAAATCAGGGCACGTCGCCGCCAAACTTGCGGCGACGTTTTCCAGCCTGGGCACGGCCGCCTTGCACGTCAACGCCGCCGAAGCGGCGCACGGCGATCTTGGCGCGATCGTATCGCACAGCGTCGTGATCCTGCTGTCGAACAGCGGCGCGACCGAAGAGATCGTCCGGATCATGCCGCTGCTGAAGGCACGCGGCTGTTCGCTGATCGGCATCTTGGGCCGCGCGGACTCGCCGCTTGGCCGGGCGGTTGACCATGTCATTCCGGCCGAGGTCGAGCGCGAGGCGGACCACATCGGCATGGCGCCGACGTCGAGCACCACGCTGCATCTTGCTGTCGGCGATGCGCTGGCGGTTGCGGTTAGCCGTATGCGCGGGTTCACCCGCGAAGACTTCCTCCGGCACCATCCCGCCGGCCTGCTCGGCCGCCAGATGATCCCGGTGGCCAGCCTGATGCGCCAGGGGGAAGATCTGCCGAAGGTCAGCCGCACCACCTCCCTCGTTGATCTTCTCACCGTGATGTCGAGCAAGCGATTAGGCGCGGCCTGCGTCGTTGACCGGGAGGACCGGCTTCTCGGCCTGATCGTCGATGGGGACGTTCGCCGTTACTTCCAGTCCGGCAACGATATCCACACGGCCTGCGCCGAAGCGATCATGCAGGCCCCCCCCCAGACGGTCGCCAGCGACGCGACGGTCGGCGATGTCCTGTTACTCCGCAGCGCTACCTCGGCAGCCTGGCAAGTCGCGCCCGTCGTCGATGCCGCGGGGAAGCTCGTCGGCGTTCTGCGCACCAATGAACTCACACAAGGCTGAACCATGAAGATCGTAGCGTTCGTACCCGCCAAAGGTCACAGTGAGCGGATACCCGACAAAAACGTCGCCGTGCTGGACGGCGACTATTTGTTCAAGCGCAAGCTGCGACAGGCCTTGGATTGCTCGGCGATTACCGAAGTCTGCCTGGACACGGAATCGGACACGCTGGCAGACCTTGCCGCCGATCTGCCGGTAACCCGACTGGCCCGTCCTGCCACGCTGGCCAGCAATGCCACCGACGGCCATGAAATGTTCGCCTGGGAATGCAGCCAGCGCCCGGATGCGGACATCTGGATCCAGATCCTGTGCACCGCGCCGTTCGTATCGGCCGCGACCATTTCCCGCGCGATAGACGCACTTCTCGCAGATCCGGATGCGGACAGCCTGGTCGCCGCAACACGCGCCAAGCAATACTGCTGGGATGGCGGGACGCCCGCCTATGGCACCGGCCGCATCCCCAACAGCGTCGACCTTCCCGCCACGGTGATCGAGGCGATGAGCCTCTACATCGTGCGCAAGCCGGCCTCCGGCATCGTGCCCACGCGCCGCTTCGGCGCGCGGCCCATCCTGTTCGAACTCGATCCCATCGAACAGATCGACATCAATCGCGGATCGGACCTGACGATCGCCGAAACGATCGCCGCCGGGCAGCGAACCGCGGAAGTGACGCGGTTCCGCGCGATGATCTCGCACTTGTCGTCGACCGTGCTCGCCGACATTTGCAAGGACAAGAAGATACCGGCGATCCTGCCGCCCAACTTGCGCCCGACGAGCGGTGGCAAACTGCTGGGCCGGGCGAAGACGCTGGAGATCGGCGGCCTTGGCGCGAACGCGCCCGTTGATGACTGGAAGGGCATCTACAGCGCGCTCGATTCCTATCGCTTCGTGCGCCCAGGCGACGTCATCATGGTCGCCACCGACCGGCCGGACCGTGCCTATTTCGGCGATCTCAACGCGAATCTGGCAATCCGTTCCGGTGCCGTCGGCGCGATTGTGGACGGCACCACCAGGGATACGGCCGATGTGCGCGCGCTTGGCTTCCCCGTCTATGCCCGCGTCGCCCACTGCAACGACATCAAGTACGAAGGCACGGTCCGCGCCATGAACCGCCCGATCACGATCGGCGGCGTGCGGATTTGCAACGACGATGTGGTCTTTGCGGACGAAGATGGCGTGATCGTCATTCCGCGCGCGCGCTGGGACGAAGTCGAGGCTGCCGCGTGGGACGTGATGACCAATGAAGCCCGCATCCGCCTCTTTGCGGCGCGGGGCCGCGACGTTGGCGAGATTCTGGCCGAGTGCGGGGCATTCTGAAGAACGGGCAGGACTGAAGAAGGCGACGTTTTGCGGAACCGCGAAAGTCCATTCGCACTCCACCGCCGCGCGATTTCACCCCTGCCCTGCTGAGCACCAAATCTTCGCGGGCGGCCCACCGCCGCCCACGAAATTCACCTACAAAGTACGCATTAACCTTCTGGCTGTCCGGTAGAGAGGGGCCTTTCGTGATACCTAAATTCGGCCGCGCTCAATTCCTCGGACTGGACGATGCACCCGAAGGCGGCATCAAGTCCTACCGCGCCCAGGTCGCCGACGGCATGCGGCGCGACGGGCCGTTCAGGCGGCTGCGGTATCTGGCCCGCGCCAATTACGCGTTCAACTATATCTGGTAGTTCAAGACCCGTTCCAACGCCCCCCGCCAGCGTGGCGCGTCTTGGAAAGATCGAGCTCATCCTTCTTCATGCCCTTCTCCTCTCGCCGCCGCAAGACAGAACGCGCGTCCGAATTCGGCAAGCTCGACCTTCACTTTGAATCGGCCTTGCTGGACAGCGCGCTGGTGCAGCGCTTCGCCGCCGATCTTTATCGGCCGCAGCGGTACAACGAGCCCCATCGTGCCGATTTCCAGCATGTCGGGCGGCCGAAAGACAGCAATAGCCGGTTCCTCTACATGGAACCGCAGGTTCTTTTCGAGAACGAGCACTTCCTCGAAATCTGTTTCTCCCAACCGATGATCGATTTCTGCCGCGAGGTGCTGGGTCCGCGCGCTGCATTGACCTGGGCCTAGTCATGGATCAGCCAGCCGAGCAGAACGCCGTATCAAAATCAGAACTGGCACCGCGACGTTGCCGAGCCGCTCAACTTCATCCGCATCTTCATTCCGCTTCAGTCGATCGAAAGGACCGAACTTATCCCCGGAACCTCCGGCATGCGGGAATTCTATGAAATCAGGCAGTTTTCGGACAGGAAACCGGAAGAAACCAAGGTTGCCAGGGGCGCCGACGTGGTCTTCGCGGAGCCCGGTGACGTCATAGCGGCGGGCCCGAAGTTCAGGCAGAAGGCCGGTGATGAACGTCCGCGCGTCGTCGAGCAATTGAGGATCGGCTGCATCGCAGACGGCCGCTCAGGCGGCGGCCTGCGTGGTGGCCGGCATCGATCCGTTTGTCAGCCAATCGACAAAACTTTCGGCGTGGCGTGCCAGATTGGCTTCCCAGCGAGCCGGATCTACCGGGCGGTCGACACGGTCGAGCAGAGCCTTCAGCCCTTCATCGGGTAATTCGTTGGCTGCCAGCGCATTGTTGGCGTGATGGTAGCCGAGCCAGGTCATGGCATCCTCGCGGCTGGGCGCCCGGGCGGTGCCTGCAGCGATATCCGTGAGGAAGCTGGTGGTGTCGTCATAGACATTAAGCCAGTCTGCGGTCGCAAAGCGCGACAGGCGCAGGATCGGTTTTTCGAAAAAAGCGGCGTTGATGATCGACTTGGAATCCTGAACGATCGCACCGTCGCAATGGCGCAGCAGCCCACTGGTCAGCAGGTTCCGTCGTCCCGGCCCTCGTACGATGCGGACTTTGGCGGGGTCCATGTCGGCGATGCGCTGGACGGCGGTGGGATTGTACTGCTGCTGAATCGGATGGACGGTGATGGCGAGGAGGCTGTCATCGTCGATCTGTTCGGCCAAGGCCGCGACCAGCTTATCGTTGGTCATGCCGATGCCGTGGAGTACGTTGAAGAAGTTTTCCGGCCCGTCATACTCCAGGGGTACGGCGATGATCTTCCGATCGGTGGGCAGGCCTGCCGCGGTCAGATAAGTGTCGCGCACAAGCGGGCAATCGCCGCCGCTTGCGACGAGGCTGTCCCAGATGGGGCGTATATGCTCACGCAGCAGCACGTGCTGCGCCTCGGTGAGAGCGGGCAGCATGCCGTGATCATAAAGGCCACGTCCATCGTGGATCATGACCCATTCGTGGAACGGCATGTGATCAGGGACCAGCGGCATAAAGGTCGCTTCCATGATGAAACGGACCTTACCGGGAAAACGCGCAGGCGTCTCGACATCGGCGCTGCGGCAGAAGGTGTAGTCGGCGTCGATCTGGCGAACGAAGTCCACAAAGTCGTCCCGCGATGCCGGGCGCGTGCGATAGGAGGTATGGTCCGCGTCGTCGAGGATATGCCAGTGCAACTCGGGCATATACAGGCAAGTTTTGAGCATGGCATCCGTCAGGCCTGTTAGTCGCCAAGGCCCCGGCGGAGCAATGATATGGACTTCCGCCTCTTTCGCTGCCGTCCGGATCATGGGCAAGACGATGGTGCGGAACCAGTATTCGGTCACTACCGGAAGGTAAAATAAGATACGCAAGATAGCCTCCACCCTAGCTACACCCGGCAGCGTTGGGCGCGGGGATATTATAGGATGGCAGTTTGAATGGGTGGGGGGATGCGGCATTTTTTTTGCGCATGGCATCGCCCGCACCGGAGTGGCGGCGTTCCCTCTATATTGAGGCAAGACCGAGAACCGGGACCCCTCTCTGTTCTGCCCGTTTATATCCAGCCAGCCACACCCGAGGCCAGCCATATCCAAGGCCTATCGGAGGCCGGCCATATCTGAGGGATGCAATGTCCAAGACCTCCATCCGCGCCGCGGACCTACCCAAACTTCTCGACATCGTGCCGGAAGACCTCAAACTCGAATATCTCTCGCTCGATTGCTTCGACACATTGATTTGGCGTAACACAGAGTCTTGGTATGATCTCTTGTCCGACTTGCCACTGGCAGGCGGAGCGATCACGAGACGCCGGTTGGCCGAGACTCGGGCCCGCATGGTTGCGCCCGATCGCAACAAGCGCTTCGAAGTCACGTTGGACGAAATACACGCGGAACTGCTGCCAGGCGCGGGCAAGGACGAGCACGCCGCCATGGTTCAGGCGGAACTCGACGCCGAGGCACGACACTGCTTTGCCTTCGAGCCAACTCGCCAATTGATCCTCGATGCGAAGCGGCGGGGGCTCAAGGTAATCATCGTCTCGGACACCTATCTGTCTGAAAAGCGACTGCGCAGCCTGATCTCGGATGTTGGCGGAGCGGACCTTGCGGCGATGATCGATAAGATCTTCTGCTCCTGTGAGTATGGTGTGAACAAGCATGGCGGCCTGTTCCGTTTTGTACTCAAGGAACTCCGCATCCAGCCCGAGCAAATGCTGCACGTGGGCGACAATTTTGCCGCCGATCTTGCCGCGGCGCGTCAATTGAACATTCCCAGCGTCCATTTCGTACAGTTCGACACGCAGGCTCAGCAGCGTTTGCGTATGGAGGCTGCAGCGGCGAGCATCATCGATCCCGCTACGCGCGTCACCGTGCCGGCCTATCAACCGCACCGGGCGCAGATTGCCTTGCGGACCGAGGACGACCCAACCTATGCCTTTGGGCACGATATTCTCGGCCCGATCATGCACGGCTTCGCTTCGTGGATCCGCGAGGAAGCCGAAGCTATGGAGGCTGCGACCGGGAAGAAGGTTAAACTTCTATTCCTTCAGCGCGACGGCCATCTTCCGGCCAGGGCCTTTGCAGCGCTCCATCCCGATTGGGCCGAGCGGGCAGTCGAAGTCGCGATCAGCCGGGTTATCGCCGTCGGCTCCAGCTTCATCGACGAGGCCGCTGTCCGTGAACACATGACGCCGTGGCTGGTCCCGCACATCGAGAAGACGCTTGAGAAGGCTCTGATCTGTGCACGCCAGTTGCTGTTCGACGGAGAGGAGACTGCCAAGCTGCTGGAAGGAGACCTTGAAGGTTTCGGCAAGCGGGTGATGCAGGCTCACAACCTCAAGAAAGTGCTCAAGCGCTCGGCTGCGTTCCGCGAGCGCATGATGATCCACCTGCGCAGCGCCGGCGTCGAGCAGGGCGATGCGGTCATGATGGTCGACCTCGGTTGCAACGGGTCGGTGCAGAACGCTACCGAGACGTTCCTGCGAACGGACATGAAGCTGGATGTTGCCGGTCGCTACTTGCTGCTACGCGAACACGTGCCTTCGGGGCTCGACAAGAAAGGGTATTTCGACACCCGAAACTACGACTTCAACGTACTGACGACAGTTTTCAATTCGATCTCCACGATCGAGCAGTTCTGCACCATGTCGGTCGGATCAGCGCTTGATTACGACTCGGATGGCACTCCGATTCGTGAGATGACCAGCTTTGCGCCCGAGCAGCGCGAGTGTCGCAACCAAGGGCAGGAAGCCTGCCTCGACTTTATCCGCGAAGTGGGTAAGGGCTTCGTCAATCCGCCGCGTTCGAACGACAAGGACAGTCGTCGCCGCGCCGCGATGGCCGTCTTAAGCCGGCTGTTGCTGATGCCTGTGGAGGCGGAAGTCGGCATTTTCAGCAACTTCAGGCATGACGCCAATTTCGGTGTCGATGCGATGCTGGAAATGGCCAACCCCGAAACCGCACTGAGGAGCATCCGACGCCGCGGCCTTTACTATATGCGTACCGCCGGACGCACCTATGTGCCGGGCGAACTCCAGCAATTCGGGCTGCCGCTGAATCTCTCGATTTTCAGCATTCGCCGCTTCAACCTGGAATTCGCCAAGGGCGACGTGGATGTCGACGCGCTGCAATTGCCGATCCAGGTCTACGGCGGCGGTGAATCCGTAGCCAAGACGGTCGGCGCGCATCGTACGGCGGACGGTTTCTTCCGTGCCATCGTGCCGGTGGGCAGGGGTCAGTTCTCGATCGGTCTATTCCTGGGCCGCCTGTTCCAGTTCGTGCAACTCGAGGAGGTCAGCTTGCAGCCTGCCAGCAGCCTGACCACCGAGGATGCCACGCCCGTGCCCATCGTTACCGACGGCATGGAGGAAGTGGCACCGGGCCTCTATCGGATCGAGGCGCCGGAAGGCTTCCTTATCGTGCCCGCCGTGCCGAGCGAGGACCAGATGCTGCTCAGCCTCGTGTTCCGCCCGATCATTACCCGCGCCGAGGCGCAGGCGGTGGAGAACCGTCGGGTTGCCTGATTAGTGCCCCAAAATCCGTCTATGGCGGATTTTCAGACACACCCCAGAAAAGAGGCCATCCGGCATACGGGGCTGATGGAGCACGCGAGGGTTCGACATCAGCCCCGGTACAAGAGATTGATCAGCTAGGGTAAGCCTTCGGATAATCGAGGAAAGGAATGCGCAAGGGCTATCCAACAAAGCCCAGGGCATCCTTCCCTTTCTCGATTGGAGTGCTGCCTGTTGATTTTCTCCGAACGCTGGCCCTGACTCACATCTACTGCTGTTGAAAGCAAGCTCCTCCTGCAGCATTGGGAGGATCTGCCATGCATGGTCGATTCCAACGTGCGCGTCTGGCTCCTGATGGCTTTGCTGTTGTATCGGTACAAAGTGTTGGAGGTGATTTCCAGATTACACTCCGCTCACGGCGTGGTTCGGGTGTTTAGCCGGATAATGGGCGTCCAAGCCGACGAGTTCAGAGCCGTTATGCGTGGTCCGTTGGATCTTCCGCTGGCTGCGCGTCGCGCCGTTCTCGGCTTCCTGGCTTGCTATGGAAGACATACCCCAACGACTTGAGGCAATTGCCCACCTTCTCGGGTTGGCGCCCGGCGGCAGGCCTGGAGCCGAATTTGCCAAACACCTGATGATGCCCATGAGCAAGGACACCCTTTTGCGGGTGGTACGTCGGCGCGCCGTCGGTTCTCATGAGGAGCCTCGTGTCATTGGTATCGACGACTTCGCTTTCCGGCGAGGCCAGACATACGAAATGATTGTTTGCGATCTGGAACGTAGGAGGCAGGTTACCTGCCTGCCGGATAGGGCAATGGAGACATTGCCAAACACCCATCGATATTGATCGTCGCCCGAGACCGGACGGAGCGGTGGCTATGGTGAAGCGATCGCAAAAGGGCTGCCGCATGCCGAGCAGGTTGCCGATCGTTGGCATCTCATGAAAAATTCAGCCGAGCGTTCTTGGACGCCCTCCGCAAATCCATGCGGCAGATTAGGCAGGCGGTTGGCAGCAATGACATCGATCCCAAGCCTCCCACCTACGCCGAAGGCTCCAGTACGGATTGCAATGCTCGGTCAGGACGATCGCATGGCCCAGGATGCTTCCGGGAGGGCCCTTTAGCGCTGACGCCTCCCGGCCTCTGCCCCCTCGCCCAAGCGCGCTGTTCACCCGATGGGTTCAATGCAAAGTGGTAGCGCTTCCACTTTCGGTCGGCCGGAAACCATGTACCATTTCGGAGCATTTTCTCGCGCCAACTTCGGCGGGTCTTTTCGATCCCTTGGCATATGGGAGAAAGGTCCGGATCGGAGGTTTCATACAAGTGTTACATTTCCAATTTTCCACTTGGTAAAAACCCCCATACAGGCCCGGCAATCCGCTGATTTCCAAGCTTTTTCCAAACACCCCCCCGCGGCATAAAACCCATACGGGAAATCCCTTAGTTGGTTGCCCAGTATACGAAAGCCATTGGTCTTCTTGCTGGTCACTCCCAGGGTCCGAGGGGCGCGGACACTTCAAGCAATGCGGGATGTATTCTTGAGAGTTCAATGACGGAAAATTTACCTTTGGGGCGCGTGGAAAAGATTGACAGACATGCAATGTCGCAGATCGAATACCAGTTTTCTCTCAAACTGAGAGTGGATTCACCAGGCAAGCTCTGGCAGGCCGCAGCCTTGCGCTGCATGGCGCAGCCGGGGATCTGCGAGGAGGACGTGATCGACATGATCGGCCCGTCCGACGATCCGTCGATCGCCGACTGCCTGATGGTGCTGGCCCTGCCCGAGCATCTGCCCGGCTGCACGCGGCTGGACGTGGCGCTGGACGATCAGGGAGGGGATTTCCTGCCCGGACAGACGGCTGCCATGCTGGCGGGATGCCAGATCTCCGGCCGCAGCTGACCACCCTCCCTCAACGCAAGAGGCCCGCTTGGAAATGCGTGATGAACGCATTTCCAAGCGGGCCTTCCGCTGTCGCACCCGCAACCGGGTCATTTCCATTCGAACCGCCGCCGAAACGGCGACGGGGCCCGCCAACCCCGCCGCCGCGCAGCCCACTCGGCGGCTGTACGGGGCGTCAGATATCGGTGTCGGTGGCAGCCAGTGCGACCAGTCCGTCGACCGACATGCGGATGCCGTTGACGCCCAGCATGATCGTCGAACCGTCCGTGACGACATCCGAAACCTTCGCCACCGAATTGATCGTGGTGTCCAGCGTGTTGCCCGCCGCGTCGGTGGCCGTGATCGCCATGGTGTAGGCGCCGCTGGCGGCCGTGGTGCCGTCCGCCTGGGTGCCGTCCCACTTGTATTCGCCCTGCGAGGTGGGATCGAGCGTCACCGTCTGCACGACCTTGCCGCTGGAATCCGAGATCGTCGCGGTGACCGAGGCGGGCGTACCGTCCACATAATAGGTCCAGTGCGCCGGATCGGTGCCGAGGCCGGCCACCGGGGAATCGAAGCGCGCTTCCTTGCCGATAAAGCTGGAATACTGCGACATCTGCGAGGACGTGAGCTGCGACAGGATGTCGCTGAGCGTCCCGTTCTGCTGGATCTGCTGTTCCACCTGCGAATACTGCACCAGCTGCTGGGTGTATTCCGATGTGTCGGTGGGGTTCAGCGGATCCTGGTTCGTCATCTGCGTGGTCAGCAGCTTGAGGAACAGGTTGTAGTCCGACAGCAGGCTGGTGGTGGCCGAGGAAGTGCTGTCGCTCGTCGTCGAGGACGAGTTGCCGGAAACTGCAGTGGTCATATACTGATGTCCTATGCCATGAGATCGACGTGGCCGCTGCTTCTGAGCGAGCGGTAGATCGGGTCGTCGCCCCCGCTGAAATCGTCTGCGCCGGCCTGTTGGCCCTGCCAGCGCTGGTTGCCCTGGCCGCCGCCCTGGCTACCGTTACCCTGCCCCGTGCCCTGGCCGCCCGAACGCGTATCGAAACGCAGCGACTGGCCATCGGCGCGCACGCCGGCATCGGCCAGCGCCCTGTTCAGGTCGGTGCTTTCGCGGCGAAGCAAGTCGGTCGCGGTCGAGCTGTCGGCCGACATCACCGCACGTAGCACCCCGTCGTGATCGAACGAGAGGCGCACGTCGATGCGGCCCATGTGCTGGGGATCCAGCTTGATGAGCAGGTCGTTGCCGCCCTTGTCGAGAGCGCGGGCGATCTGGACGCCGATGTCGTTGCCGAACTGGCCCTCCTGCACCGCAACCGTCGCGGTCTGCGTGGTCGCCGTGCTGGTGGGATAGGGCAGCGCCGCCGGGCGAGTGGCCGCAGTGGCGAAAGTCTGGGTCAGCACCGGGCTGGACAGCGTGGAGCCGTCCGCGCCCGCGGATGCCGTATCGGCCGAGGCCAGCGCCCCATCGCGCGGGCCGGCGGAATCGGCGGAGGCATGGCCGGCTCCGCCGCTGGTGCCGCCGGCGTTCGCGGCTGCGCCTTCTGCGGCTGTTCCGAACGCGGCATGCTTGGCGGCCTGGCCGCGCGAGGATGCAGCCTGGGCGAAAGTCGTGGTGGCGGTGGTGGCAGTGCCCTCAACCTTCACGCCCTTGTCGTCGGCATTGGCCGTGACATCGGCAGGGGTGGTTTCGGCGGTGGCGCTCGCGGTGGTCGCCTGCGCGCCGGCCAATGCCACCTGCGCGCTCGCAACGGGTGTCTGGGCCGGCGTGGTGGCCTGCTGGATCGGCAGGGGTACCGCCTGATCGTCCGCATCGGCGGTGCGCGCGTGGGCGTTCGCCTTGTCCGGTTCGCCGGCTCCGGCGGTATCGGCCGCGTCGGTGGCCGTGGCATCCCCCGGCGTCGCGCTTGCAAGTTCGGTGGTTGCGGCGGGCGTCGCCGCGGATGTCTTGTCGGTGGCCGCCGTCTTGTGACCGGCCATGTTCATCGGCTTGGCCGTGGCCGTTCCCGGGGTCGGCAAAGTCGTGGCGGCAGGCGTCGTGGCGGTTTGCGCGACGTCCGCTGCCGAGGCGAGCGTGGCATCGACGGTCGGGGCCATGTCCTCCGCACTCGCCAGGGTATCGGCAACGGTTTCGGCCGCGGTTTCCGCTGCAGCCTGCGCATCGGTGCCAGCTGCAGCCGCGTCGGTCGGCGCCGCATCGGCAGTGGCGCCCGCATCGGTGCTGGCATCGGCGGATTTCGTATCGCTCGACGACTGCGCGTCCTTGGCCGAGCCGCTCTTGGCGGGGGCCTTGGCAGGCTGATCCTTGGAGGACTGGCCTTTAGCGGGCGTGGCCGAAGGGTTGTCGGCGCGCGTGGTCGCAGCGTCGTCCACCATCGAGCCGAACGACGATGACTTGCCGCTTCCGCCACCCGCGCCCGAATTGGCCAGCGCGGCTGCAGCCGGCGAGCTTGCGGCGGGAGCCGCCATTGGAATCACGGCATTGATGGAAACTGTCATGTATCGCTACCCTCGCCGGGGTAAACCCGGCCACATTGTATCATAGAGCGTTTTGCGCCTTCCCGGTCTCGACGGCCGACCGGCGCGATTGCTCACCCAATCGTGCCCAGGCTGCGCAGGCGCGCGCGCGGGTGAATCTCGTTTTGCGAGAGCACCACTGTCGCCGGGCGGACGCGTTCGATGATCGATCGCACGAAGGGCCGCAGCGGCGGGCTGGTGAGCAGGCACGGAATCTCGCCCTGCGCGGCAAAGCGGTCGTAAGTCTCGCGCACGTTGCCGATGAACGACTGCAGGCTGGACGGTGCCATGGCCAGATGGCGCTCGTCACCCTGCCCGACGATCGCCTCGGCAAAGGCCTCGTCCCAGTCGCTGCTGAGCGTGACGATCGGGATCGTGCCATCGAACGTCTGCTGCGCCGAAATCTGGCGGGCGAGGCGAGCACGCACATGCTCGGTCACTTGCGTCAGGTTGTTGGTCATCGCGGTGGCTTCGGCGATGCCTTCCAGGATCGTCGGCACGTCGCGGATCGAGACGCCCTCAGCCAGCAGGTTCTGGAGGATGCGCTGCACGCCGGAGATCGAGATCTTCGCCGGGATCAGGTCGGCGATCAGCTTCTCGGTATCCTTGTGGACTTCGCTCAGCAGCTTCTGCGTCTCGGTATAGGAGAGCAGGTCGGCGATGTTGTCCTTGACGATCTCGGTCAGGTGGGTGGTGACCACGGTGCCGCAGTCCACCACGGTAAGGCCGCGGAAGCCCGCTTCCTCGCGCATTTCGCGGTCGATCCACAAGGCCGGAAGCTGGAACACCGGCTCCCGCGTGGGCTCGCCGCGCAGGCCGGTCTCGCCGCCGGCGGCGTTGATCAGCAGCAGCTTGCCGATGCGCAGTTCGCCGCGCGCAATCTCCGTCTCCTTGACGAATACGATGTACTCGTTGGGCTGGAGCGCCATGTTGTCGAGGATACGGACCGACGGCAGCACGAAGCCGAAATCGATCGCCATCTGGCGGCGCAGCGCCTTCACCTGATCGTCCAGGCGCGGTTCGGCGGTGGCGTCGTTGATCAGCGGCAGCAGGCCATAGCCCAGCTCGATGCGCAGCGCGTCGATGGCCAGCGTGCGGGCGATCGGCTCCTCGGCCGTCGCCGCCTCGCGCTGTTTGGCCTGCGCGGCCTCGATACGCTCACGCACGACTTCCGCTTCCGCCTTCTTCGTCATCGTCCAGGCCGCCCAACCGCAGAGGCCGCCCAGCGTGGCGAAAGGAATGAACGGCAGGCCGGGCATCAGCGAGAGCGCGCCCATCAGCACCGCAACGATGCCGAAAGCCTTCGGGTAGCGGCCCAGCTGATCGCCCAGCGCCGCGCCGGTCTTGCCGGTGACGCCGCCCTTGGACACCAGCAGGCCGGCAGCGGTCGAAACGATCAGCGCCGGGATCTGGCTGACCAGACCGTCGCCCACGGTCAGGATCGTGTAGGTCTTGAACGCCTCGCCGAACGGCACGCCGTGGATGGCGACGCCGATGATCAGGCCTACCACCACGTTGATCGCGGTGATCAGCAGCCCGGCGACGGCATCGCCCTTCACGAACTTGGACGCACCGTCCATCGCGCCGTAGAAGCCGCTCTCGGCCTCGATCTCGGCACGGCGTTCGCGCGCCTGCGCTTCGGTGATGGTGCCGGCGTTGAGATCGGCGTCGATCGCCATCTGCTTGCCGGGCATGGCATCGAGGCTGAAGCGCGCCGCCACTTCGGCGATGCGGCCCGCACCCTTGGTGATGACCACGAAGTTGATGACGATCAGGATCGCGAAGATGGTGAGTCCGATAACGGTCTCGCCGCCCATCAGGAACTCGCCGAAGGCCGCGATGACGCCGCCTGCCGCCTGATGCCCCTCATGCCCGTGGCCCAGGATCAGGCGGGTGGAGGCAAGGTTCAGGCCCAGCCGCAGCATCGTCACGATCAGCAGGATCGTCGGGAAGCTGGAAAGCTGGAGCGGCTTTTCGATGAACAGCGCCGTCATCAGGATCAGCACCGAAGCGGTGATCGACAGCGCCAGGCCCATGTCCAGCATCCAGCCGGGCATCGGCAGGATGAGCATGGCGATGATCGCGGTGACGCCCAGCGCCAGCGCAAGGTCGCGGCTGGGGCCCAGCCGCGCAAGGAACTGGTTGAGCCTGGGAATCGCTAGAGCATTCATCGCTTCACCCGAAATCTTTGACTGTATTCAACGGTGGATTCGACTGAGGCGCATTCGGCTTTTTACCGGGCACCCGGCTGCGTTAATGGCGCAGCAGGCCCGGCGGCAGCACCTGCCCGTCGGACAGGAAGGTGCGCAGCTTGTTGCGCATGGTGCGCACCGAGATGCCCAGCATCGACGCCGCGCTGGTGCGGTTGCCCGAACAGCGTTCGAGCGTCTGCAGGATCAGCTCACGCTCGACATGATCGATGCTGTGGCCGACAAGGCCGCTGACCGAGCGGCGGAAGTTCGGCTTGCCCGAACGCTCCCCGCGCAACCGCGCGATCACGTCGGGCATGTCGACCGAAATCTCGATCACCGCCACTTCGCCGCCGCAGCGCCAGGTCTCGCGGATCGCGCCGCCGGCGGTGCCGACGGCGATGCTGGCGGCGGAACCGCGCACCATCTCGACCGCCAGCCCCATCGCCTGGCCCAGTTCGCCCACCAGCATCAGCCGCGTGCCATCGGCCTGCGCGCCATCCACCGCCGCGGGTTCGCGGTCCGCCCCGATGAGCGTATCCACGCCCGTATCCGGCCCGATTTCCGGCCCGACCTCAGGTCGAGTATCCGGTTTCCCGGCGGGTATCATCCGTCCTGCCTCACAATTTCGGTCAGGGTAACGCCCAGTGCGCTGTCGATCAGCACCACTTCGCCGCGCGCGATCAGGCGGTTGTTGACGAAGATGTCCACCGGCTCACCCACGCGGCGGTCCAACTCGACCACCATGCCGGGCTTGAGGCGCAGCAGATCGCCGATGTCCATGCGCGAGCGGCCGAGGACGGCCTGCACCTTCACCGGCACATCGAACACGGCCTGAAGGTCATCGGGCGTGGGCGGCGTGGTCGGACGGGGCGACCAGGGGCGCGCCTCGGTATCGTCCATCGGCTCGTCGTCGTTCAGGAACGCCGGGGCAAGCTGGCGGGGCTCGAGTTCGTCGCTCATGAGGGGGCCTTTCAACTGTTCATCCATTGACGGATCACCGAGGCGGACTCGGCGGGACTTGCGGAGATGGCATCACCGATGCGCCGCAGGGCGGAGAGCTTGATGCGGCCGTCGACCTGGGCCAGCGCGATTTCCTGGTCGAGCAGCGGCTCACCATTCTCGCCGCGCAGCTGTTCGAGGCGGCGCATCGCTTCCTCGTCGCCATCGGCGGCGCGCTCGCCCAGCGCCAGCATCTCGCTGTCGATGGCGGACTTCTCCACCACGCCTTCGAGAAGCTGCGGCGCCGGGGCCGGCAGGGCCAGCTTGGGCTTCAGCATGCGCAGGCCGATCAGGGCGATCCCGCCGACGAGCACGATCTTCAGCACGTCGAACAGGCGGTCCCAGGTCAGGCCGAACGGCAGGCCGGCCGATGCGCCGTCGATATCGGCGGGGGTGCTGAACGTCATGTTCTCCACCACCACGCTGTCGCCGCGCGCGGCATCGAAGCCGACCGCGTTCTCGACCAGGCGCTGCAGGCGCTGCACTTGCGGCGCGGGCAGACCCTGCGGGCCGCCGTCCACCATCACGGCCACGGTCAGGCGCTTGACCTGGCCCGGCGTGCGCACGGCCACCTTGTTGGTGCGGCTGTTCTGGTAAGTGGTGTCTTCGGAGGTTTCGTTGCGGGCGGAGCGGCGGCTGTCGCCGCCCGTGCCGCCGACGTTGCCCTGATTGTCGGGAAGCTGCGTCGCCACGGAGGCACCGCGCGCACCGGCGGCGTTCTCGTCGTTCTGATCGTTGGATTCGACGGTCACCTGATGGGCGACGACCTGGGTATCGGGATCGTAGACTTCCGATTCCTCGCGCACCTGATCGCGTTCCAGCACGGCGGCCACTTCGGCGCGCACTTTGCCCTGGCCGACGATCGGTTCGATCATCGCCTCGATCTCGTCACGCAGGCGCCCTTCCATGGCCGACTGGCGTTCCTCGATATCGCCCGAGCCACCGGCTCCGCCGTCGCCCGCGCGCGCCAGCAGCGCGCCGGTCTGGTCGACGATCGAAACCGATTCCGGCGCCAGATCGGGCACTGAGGAGGAGACGAGGTAGCGGATCGCCTGTACCGTCTCGTTGGGCAGACGGCCTGCCGTCTTCACGGTAACGGCAGCGCTGGCCTTGCGCGTTTCGGTCTCGAACATCGCGCGTTCGGGCATGACGATGTGGACGCGGGCCTTGCTCACCTTTTCCAGCGTCTCGATCGAGCGGGCGAGTTCGCCCTCGATGGCGCGGGTCTCGTTGAGCTTGGCGCGTGAGGAAGAGACGCCGAAGGGCTCCTCCGCATCCAGCACTTCGTAACCGATCTTGCCGCCCAACTGCTCGCCCGCAAGCGACATGCGCAGTTCGGGCAGCTTGTCGACCGGGGCCATGACCGCCGTGCCGTCCGCCGAGATCTGGAAAGGCACGTTCTGTGCCTTCAGCTTCTCGGTGATCGACTGCGCGGCGGCAGGATCGAGATCGCTGTAGAGGTAGCCCATCTGGCTGGCCGGCGTGCGGAACGCCACCCATGCGAGAGCCCCGAGCATGGCAAGGGCCACGCCCCCCATCAGCAGGGCGCGACGCGTGCCGATCTGCTCGATAAAGTTGCGCAACGCGTTCAAGATCGCCTCTTATTCCCGACGGGACCCCGCTGGTCTCGTTCAGGTCCATTATAGGATAAGAGACTAGGCAACTCTTGCCGGTCGCCGGAAAAGTTTACGCGGCGGCGTCGAACCCCGTCGCGACCTGGATTTCAGCCACTTCCAGCGGCGTTTCAACCGCCGAATCCGCCGCCTCGGCAACCCCTTCCACTGCCGTTTCAGCATGTTGGGAAGCCGACGACGCGTCTTCGCGCTCGCTGCTCAGCAGGCCGGCAAGTTCCGCCAGCACCGCCTTGCGGCGCGCCGCGGCATCGACGCCAAGGCCGCCTTCCGCCCAGCCGATCCGGGCATCCGCCGGCGCGACATTGCCATCCTCGACCACCAGGATCGTCTGCGAGCGACGCTCGCTGGTCTGGCGCATGGCAACGATCCGCTCGATATCCTCACGCATCGTGGGGTGGACGCGAACGGTGATCCGCGTGCCGCGCGCCACTTGTTCCAGCGCCCGGGCCAGCGCCTCTTCGATGGCGCGTGCGGGTTCCAGCGCCACGGCATGGCCGGCCAGCATTTCCGCTGCCAGCAATGCCACCGATCCCGCTTCGCACGCCACGTGATCCGCCACGTCTTCGAAACGACGGGCAATATCGTCCAGCCCGGCATGCAGCGCATCGGCCGCTGCCAGCAGCGCGGCATCGCGTTCATGCCGCGCCTGCGCCAGCCCCGCCTCGAACCCATCGGTTCGGGCGTGTGCCAGTTCGGCGGAATGTTCTTCACGCATGCGTTCGATCCGCGCTTCCAGCGCGGCCAACTGCTCGTGCACGGCTTCACCGCCCTCCTTCTCCTCGGCCTCAGCCGAAGCGAAGCGGAAGACCCGATCGAAACCGAAAGGCTCAATAGCCATGGTTGTCTCCATTCGCGCGCACCCAGGGTTGATCTAACGTTCTCGAACGCCTCAGTAAATCATCGCATCATCGCTCTTGGGATCGACGAGCATGATCTCGCCCCGATCGCCCAGAGACTTGGCAAGGCGGACCAGCGCGGTCTGCGCTTCCTCGCATTCGCGCGCGCGGACGGGGCCCATCGCGGACATGTCGTCGCGCATCAGCTTGGCGGCGCGCTCGGTCATGGCGTTGAAGAACACGCGCTTCATTTCTTCCGGCGCGCCCTTCAGGGCCAGCGCCAGCTCGCGCTTGTTGCAATTGCGCACGATCGTCTGGATCGCGCCCGGCAGCAGGTTGGCCAGATCCTCGAAAGTGAACATCAGCGCGCGGATCCGCTCGGCCGATTCCGGCGCCTTCTCGTCCAGCTCGCTCAGCATCGCCTCTTCGGTCGAACGATCCAGCGCGTTGAACAGTTCTGCCATCGTCTCGTGGGGATCGCGGCGCTGCGCGCGCGAGAGATTGGTCATGAACTCGCTCTTCAGCGTCTGCTCCACCTGGACCAGAACGTCCTTCTGCACGGTATCCATCCGCAGCATGCGCATCACCACGTCGGTGGCGAAATCGCGCGGCAGTTCGGACAGCACGCGGGCGGCGTGATCGGGGCGCAGCTTGTGCAGGATCACCGCCACCGTCTGGGGATATTCGTTCTTGAGGTAACCCGCGAGCACCGCCTCGCTGACGTTGGACAGCTTGTCCCACATCGTGCGGCCGGAAGGACCACGGATGTCCTCCATGATTTCCTTGACCTTGTCGCCGGGAAGAATGCCCTCCAGCAGCCGCTCGGTCGTCTCGTAGGAGCCGTGGAGCGAGGCCATGCTGGACACTTCGCCGGAAAACTGGACGAGCAGATACTCGACCACCACCGAAGGCACGCGGCCAAGCTGGGCGATCGTTGCCGAAAGCTCCTTGATCTCTTCCGTCGTCAGCTGATCCCAGATCGGGCTGCCCTGCTCATGGCCGAGCGAGAGCATCAAAGCGGCAGCGCGTTGCATTCCCGAATACTTCTTGAGTTCGGGCGGTTCGCCCACCGGGGCCATCATCGTCACGTCTTTCATCCCCAAAAAAGTCCGCGATGCCGACCTGTCGGCGCCTGCGACCGTCTATCTTATAGGATGATAGCGGGCGGGTGCGAAGCCCGGGAGGCAGATTTGACGATAAACTATAACAGCGGACTGATCGGTCTCTCGATTCTGGGCGGAAGCAGCGCCTATTCGACAGCCGTATCCACCAGCACGACAACCGACAGCGCTGCAGTGCTGAAGGCCAAGAAGGCCTTCACCCTGCCGACGACGACGCCGCCGTGGAAGACGGAGGATACCACCACCACTTCCACCAGTGCCCAAGTCACTGCCATCAAGAACATGCTGACGGTGATCGACAGTTCCTACAGCCGCGACAGTTCGCTGGACGATCTGCCCGACGTGCGCGCCACTTTCACGATCTACAAGGCGCTCACCAGCCTCCAGGTCCTCGCCGACGCCGCGACCAAATCCGGCACTTCCGCGACCGAGCGCGCCTCGCTCGAAAAGGCCTTCGCCAAGGGCCTTGCCGACATCCAGAGCTATATCAGCACCACGGACACCGATCTGCTGACGCTGAACTTCGGCACCTCCGCCAGCAGGGTGCAGTCGATCGCGGTGAACAAACCGGACGTAACCGGCGCGGTCGCGGGCACCACTGTTTCGACAAAGGAAGGCGATGCGCTTTCCGGACTGACCGGTAGCGAAGTCTTCCAGGTCACCCTGACCAAGGGCACGACTACGCAGACGGTGAATGTCGATCTTTCGCAATCGACCCAGCCACCCACGCTCGATTCTGTCGCCGCCGCGCTCAATGCCGCAATCGGCGCACAGCCGCAGCTCGATTCCAACGGCAATCCGGTGGTCGATGCCGACGGCAATCCCGTCAGCGAGTGGAAATCCAAGTTTACGGTGGCGTATGACAGCGACACCGAGAAATGGGGCCTCGTCCTCAAACCATCCGGCATCGAGAAAATCTCGATGGAGCAGGTCGATGCTGGTGACGCGATCATGGTGGCCAGCGGAGAGACCCGCAAGGATTCGACCACCGATGCCGAAATCTACAAGTTCGGCGACATTGCCGGCTCGTTGACCTGGCAGCGCCTGAGTTCGATCAACGCCGTCGACGCCACCGCCACGGCGCAGGCCAAGGCTGCCGCCGCGGCCTCGACCACGACCACCAAAACGACCTCCTCTTCGTCCACGAGCACCACAACTGTAGACTATACCGTCGACGCCGCCACCGCCGCGCGCGGCATGGTTACCGACTCCAATGGCTTCAGCTATATCGTCGGCACTACTGCCGGCGACCTGGACAGCCACGTCTCGGATGGGTCAAACGACCTTTTCCTCACCAAAGTAGACTCCGAAGGCAATGTAGTCTGGCAGCGCAATCTGGGTGCAGCCGGTTCCGCCACCGGATCGGCCGTCACCATCGCGCCGAACGGCGATATCGTTGTGGCCGGCTCGGTCAGTGGCGAATTCAACAACAGCGATCCGAGCCAGACCGACCTGCTTGTGGCCCGCTACAGCGCTACCGGCGAAGAGCTTTCGAGCACCGCGATCCGCCAGATCGGGACGGAAACGGCCAGCGCGCTGACGGTCGGCGACGACGGCAGCATTTACGTGGCCGGCCGCGCGTCCACAGGCGGCGGCGATGCGGTCATCGTCAAACTCGATTCCACCGGCAAGACCGTGGAACGGCGTACGATCGACAGCGGCGGCAACGATCTTGTCAATTCGTTGGCGATCGACAGTTCGGGCAACCTGCTGGCGCTGACCAACGAGAACGGCGTCTCCAAGCTGCGCATGATCGACGCCAATTCGCTATCGAACGACCTTGGTTCCATCACCTTGGGTACCGGCGTCGAAGCCCGCGCCATCGCAGTGTCGGAAAGTGGCGAGATTGCCGTGGTCGGCGCCGCCACCAGTGCCGTCAACGGCGATCAGGTCAATTCGATCACCGGGGCGCGCGACGCCTTCGTCACCCGCATCGATGCAGGCATGACCTCCGCCAGCACCACCTATATCGGCACATCAGAGGACGATCAGGGCGACAGCGTGACCTGGCTGGGCGATACCCTTTATGTCGGCGGTCGCACCGCCGGCACGCTGGAAGGCACCAAGGCAGGCACTGTCGACGGCTTCATCGCCCGCATCGATGGCAGCACCGGCGAAGTACAAACAGTTTCGCAGTGGGGCCTTGCCGCCACCACGGTAGAGCCGGTCCGCATTACCACCCTGTCCGGTGGCGACAACGCGCTCAGCGCGCTGGGCCTGCATAGTGGACTGTTGAACCCGACGTCCTCCGCCACTCTGGCCTCGCAGACGAGTCTGCGCGCAGGTGACGAATTCAGCCTCTCGATCGATGGTGCGGATGCCAAGACGATCACGATCGACAAGAATGAGACGATGACCACTCTCGCGGCCAAGATCAAAAAGATCGCAGGCACTTCCGCGACCGTCGCCACCTCGCTCGTGGACGGGCAAACGACTTTGAAGATCACCGTCGCCTCGGGCCATACGGTGGTTCTGGGTGCCGGCGCCACCGGAAAGGACGCGCTGGCAAAGCTCGGTCTGACGCCGGTGAAACTGAGCACGCCCAAGGTCAAGGGCAAGAACGACCCCAAGGTCACACCGGGCGGATCCTATAGCCTGTCGCTTTCCAACGCGCTGAGCCTTGCCACCAAGGCCGGCGCTACCAACGCGCTGACCAAGATCAAATCCGCAGTTTCGATGATCCAGACCGCCTATCGTTCGCTCTATTGGGATTCGACCAAGACCGCGCTGGTGGACGGTATCATTTCCTCCGACGGCGGATCTGCATACCAGAAGGCACAACTGGCCAATTATCAGGCCGCGCTGACCCGCCTGACCAGTTCCTCCTGATCCTTCGGACCTTTTTAAAGGAATACCCGATGTCTTCGCTTCCCCCGTTGCTCGACGGCATGGCCGCCTCCATGAAGGCGATGGCCGAACACCAGCGCGTCATTTCCGAGAACATCGCCAACAGCGAAACCCCCGGATACAAGGCCCGCACGGTTACCGCGCCCGACTTCTCCTCACTGGTGTCGCAGTACGGCGAAGCGACCGGCGCGCCGCACGTCTCGCGCCCGCATATAGAGCTTTCCGCCTCGATGGCGGCGCTGGGCGCGCGGCCCCCGCAAGGCGGCGGGCGCATCGTGCTGGACAGCGAAACCAGCGAGACCAAGCCCGATGGCAACAACGTCACCCTTGAAGACCAGTTGCTGTCGCTGGGGCAGGTCCAGGCCGATTACACGGCGATGACCAATGTCTACAAGAAGCAGATCGGCCTGCTCAAGCTCGCGCTTGGGCGCGGCTGAGACGGCGCCGCGGCCGCTTCCGATTCTCATCAACCCCGTCCAAGCATCCCCAGATACAATCGGGCGGGACTAGACTGGGCGCGCTCCACCGGAGCGCGCCCTCCTTTTTTTCGGCATGAATCCGGAATTAAAGGAACAAATTCCCGGTTCGGGCGTTTTCCCCTCAAAGGAGGGGTTTTTCAGAATTTGCCCGATCGCGAAGCGCGGTTTTCCGCCGCCGTTCGCGTTTCCGCCGCGCATTCGCGCGCGTCGGCCGCGATCGGCTATCCTGCAATTTGATACTCTATTTCAATAATTTGTCGCCTAGCGTCAAACCGCAGGTGGCCATCGCGGCGACGTTACAGGCCCGAGGTAACGGTTAAAAACCTGCAATCGGGACGATACAATGACCATTCAGCTTTGGCTGGTCATACTAGAGAGAAGACCCGGGTTTCGGGATAGCTATCCTGTTGTGACCCGTTTTGAGCCATCACCCCAAGTGCGATATTGACCACCTTTGTAGTTCATGAAACATCTTGGGCATTGCAATGAAATTCGAGCTTCGATGACAGAAAAATCAGTTCGATCCGGCAGGCGGGCAAGGAAGGCGACCGCCTCCGGACCCGCAGCCCTTGAGATCGACGCCTGCCGCAGCCTGGTATTTCCAAACGGGATAAGGAAGTTTCGCAAGCAACGGAACATAGGTTCATTGCTGGAACTGGCTGAACAGCTTCCGGATATTACCTATATTCGTCTTTCCAAGATCGAAAGAGGCGAGGTATTTGCCCGCGCAGCCGAGATGCGCGCCATCGCCGCCGCCCTTCACGTCGATCCCCTGGACCTGCTTGTCGACATCGACGATCCCGCTTTCGATATCGAGGCATGGGCAGAGCCGATCCTGGGCAACGACCGCACCGATCCGGAGGCGGACCGCCTTGCCGTGCTGATCGCGGCCGCCCTGCGCGCGCGCCGTGCCGCCGACGATACGCTGACGATCGCCCGGCTTGAGGACGAGTTCGGGATCGCCCCCGTCATCCTTTCGCGCATCGAAAACGCCCACAAGCCCTATGAGCGCTGGAACGACGAAGTGCGCGCCGCACTGCGCCGCCTCTTCGCCGCGGCCGACGATGCCGCGCTGGCCGCCATCGCCGCCGCCGCCCATGCACGCGGCGAACTGGCCCCTTTCCTGTCACTGGTCGCCAACCCGCAACTGCGTATCGCCAAGACGCGCGCGCGCACCGCTTCCCTGCGCTCCGAACTGACCGCCCCCATCCAGCCCGCCGCGCCGTCGCGGGTCGTTGCCGCAAGGGCGCGTGGCACCTCTGCCCGCCCGTCGCTGGAGACTTCCGTGCTCGAACGCCCGGTCCCCGTTCTCGATGCCGCCGCGCCGCGGGCCTTCCAGGCCGAAGCCGAGGCCATTGCCGCTTCCGCCTGCGCAACCGACAGCGCCGTGGTCAGGCTGGTGCCCGTGTTCGGTTCGCCCCTGCCCGACGGCCTGCTGGCGCAGACGCCGACCGACGCCTTCGTCGAGGCGCCGCGCGGCGCCGGCCCGCGCACCTACGGCCTGCGCATCGGCCGCTCGACGCTGGGCGCCGGGCTTCCCGGCCGCGCGGTGCTGGTGGTCGATCCGGACCGCTTCCCCTCGGCCGGCGGTCTTGCGGTGATCGAGCAGGACCAGGGCTTGCGGGTGATCGCAATCACCTTCGACCGTCAGGGCCACACGCTGGGCTTCAGCCTGAACCCCGACTACGAAGTGGCGCTGGACGCTATCGATCCGGCCTGCATTGCCACGGTGCTTTCCGCTATCTTTGAATAACTTGCAAATTGTAGGGAGTTAGCGGCCGCCGCCTAATCTTATCCAATATAATGAATATAGGATAAGAACGGACGGATGATGCCCAAGGCTGGCCAGCTAGATTCGAATGCACGGCAGGTAGACCGGCCCCATTCAGGTGGCGATGCCGCCGAACTTTCATTCGAAGGGCACGAGCCGCCATTGCGCGGCGTCGAACGGGCGGTAAGCCTGCTGCGCGATAGCGACGGCCCTTCACAGCCGCTGTCGCTGCTGATCCTTGATCTGGACCGGTTCAAGCTTGTCAACGACTTGTGCGGCCATGCCGCCGGGGACGAAGTGATCGCCATAGCCGCCGGGCGCTGCACACGGATCGCGGCGCGGTTTGGGGGCCAGGTGGTCCACGTCGGCGGCGATGAGTTCGCCTGCGTGCTGCCTTTCGCCGATGGCGTGGACGTTGCGGACGGCGTTGCCGCCAGCCTGCTGGACGTGCTGGCCTCCCCCATCGTGCTGGGGCGGCACATGATCCACCTTACCGCCTCGATCGGGATTGCCTGCGATCCCAGCGGCACCGACACGCCCGAACGGCTGCTGCGTGCCGCCTCGATCGCCATGTCGCGCGCCAAGGCTTCCGGCGGTGCCGCCGTGCGCCGTTTCACGCCGGAGATGCTGGCCAGCCTGACCGATCGCGCCGCTCTGGAAGAGGCGCTGCGTTCCGGCCTGCTGCGCGGAGAGTTGATTCCCTATTACCAGCCCATCGTCACGCTCCCGTCGCGCGAAGTGGCCCGGTTCGAGGTTCTGGCGCGGTGGGAACACCCGCATCGCGGCCTGCTGGGCCCGGACCTGTTCCTGCAATTGAGCGAGGACCTGCGGCTGATCGACGACATGCTGTTCGCGCTGCTGCGCCAGGCCTGCCGCGACGCGCGCGACTGGCCGGATGGCGTGGGACTGGCCGTGAACATGTCGCCCCGGCAGGTCTGCGATCCCGGGCTGGCCACGCGGCTGCTGCAGATCGTCTTCGCCAGCGGCCTCCTGCCCGAACGGCTGACGGTGGAGATCACCGAGAATGCGATGATGAACAACGTCGCCGATGCCCGCGCCACCATCGACGCGCTGCGCAAGGCCGGCGCGCGCATCGCCCTCGACGATTTCGGCACCGGCTATGCCAGCCTTGCCCGGCTGTGCCACTTGCCGCTGGACACCATCAAGATCGACCGCACGCTGATCCAGGCGCTGGACCGCGATGCGGGCCGCAAGCTGGTGAATACGGTGCTGGATCTGGGCCGCAGTCTGGGAATGCCGGTAACGGCGGAAGGCATCGAGACCGAGGAACAGGCCCGTTTTCTGGTCGAGCGGGGCTGCGCATTCGGCCAGGGTTTCCTGTTCGGCCGCCCTGCACCGGCCACCGTGGCCGTCGACGTTGCCCGCCGGAACGCGATCGGCGCGGCACCGGAGCAGGATGGCGGGCACGAAAAAGGCGGCCCGGGCGAGGACGCCTGAGCCGCCTGATCTTTTCCAACCCGTTTTCCGTCTCGATAACGCTCAGTATTCCCCGTTGAAGGAGATCGGCGTGGCCGCCTCCACGCGCGACATGTCGCCGCTGGCCACATAGGTGTAGGAGCGGTTGCCGCTCAGGCGCTTCGCCTCGTCGGCGATGGCGGTCATCATTTCCATCGACAGTTCGATCTGCCGCTCCAGCAACGCTGCGTTGGCGATCGAGGCGGCGCGCAGCTCTGCCAGGCATTCGGTCAGCCGGTCGCGCGTCTCGTCGTCCATCGCCACCTGCCATTCGGGCTCGCGCCGGTTGCGGCGCGCCAGTACTTCCTCAAGCTGGGCGACCAGGCGCTGCTTGGCCGACGCCAGCGAGGCAAGATCCAGCACGCGCTCGCGCCGCTGAAGCCGCTCGGTCTCCTCACGCATGACCAGCGAGAGAGAGGTCATGATCTCGATCATTTCATTCGGCATCGCCGCTATCCCCTAGGTCGGTGCCGGCCTGCGCGGCGATCGCTTCCGCCGCCGCCGCCTGCCTGGCTGCTGTCTGTGTCGCACCACTTTGAACGTTTGCGGCCTGCGCGGCATAGGCCTTTACGCCAGAGGCCCCGCCGGAAGCGGCACCTGGCGCCGGGCCGGAAGCCGCACTGGCCGAAGCATTGGGGTTGCCCCCCTGCATCCGGATGATCTGCGCCTCCACGGCAGAGGCGATGCCCAGCCCCTTGCCCTTGGCGATCTGGTTGCCGATCTGCTCTGCCATCATGCCGCGAAACATCTCTTCGCCATGGCCGCCGCCGAACTGATCGTCGACCTCCACCGTTTCCAGCATGATCTTGGCGATCTGCCCGGCGAACACCCCCTCGAACTGGCGCGCCACCGCGGCCGGCGACTTGTCCTGCGCCGTCACGGTCTGCCGCGCGGATGCCGAGGCAATGCTGGAGGTGGCGCCCAAAGCGGTGGCCGAAGCGGTAGCCGTATCGCTCATCCTCAAGCTCCGTTACTGAACGGTGATCTCGGCCTGCAGCGCGCCGGCGCTCTGCAGGGCCTGGAGGATGGTGATCAGGTCACGCGGGCTGACGCCCAGCGAATTCAGCCCCGAAACCAGCGTCCGCAGCGATGTGCCCTCGGTCAGCATCGCCAGCGAGGCGCCATTGCCGTCGTCGGCCTGGATGCGGGTGCGCGGCACGGTGGTCGTCTGTCCGTTGGACAGCGGTCCCGGCTGCGAGACGATCGGGCTTTCGGTGACGCTGATCGTCAAGCCGCCCTGCGCGATAGCCACCGGGCTGACGCGCACGTCCGCGCCCATGACCACGGTTCCCGCCGCCTCGTTGATCACGATGCGCGCCGGCTGGTCGACCGGCACGGCCAGATTCTCGATCCGGGTGACCAGGTCGATCACGGTGCCGCCGCGCGGAGTGATCTGCACGGTGGCCGGGTCCAGCACTTCGGCGGAGCCGCTGCCCTCGCCATTGATGCGCGCGGCGATCCGCTGCGCGGTGGTGAAATCCGGGTTTTTCAGCGCCAGCTTCAGGTTCTGGGCGGAGCGCAGATCGTAAGGTACTTCCCGCTCGACGATGGCCCCGCCGGCGATCCGCGCAGTGGTCATCACGCCGCGGCTTAGCTTGGCGGCCGCGCCCTGCGCCTTGAAGCCGGAAACCGCGACCGGCCCCTGCGCCACGGCATAGATCTCACCGTCGAGTGCCCGTAGCGAGGAAACCAGCAGGATGCCGCCCTGAAGGCTGGTGGCATCGCCCAGTGCGGAGACCTGCACGTCGATGGTGGAGCCCGATCGCGCGAAGGGCGGCATCGTGGCCGTCACCGTCACCGCCGCGACGTTCTGGGTCAGCATCTGGTCGCCACGGATGTTGACGCCCATGCGTTCCAGCATCGCCTGCAACGTTTCCTCGGTAAACGGCACGTTGCGGATGCGGTCGCCGGTTCCCTGGAGGCCGACGACGAGACCGTAGCCGACCAACTGGTTCGGGCGCACGTTCTCGACATCGACGATGTCCTTGATGCGCGGCTGCGCGTCCGCAAAGGCGGTGCCGGGCGCGGCCAGCGCCAGCACCGCAGCAAGTGCGATCAGCGGCGCGCGCATCCTCGATTTCAGGGGCATCTGCATCACAGTCCTTATAGGAAAATGGAATGGCGCCACGGCACGGCGCGTCGGGCTTTTTCCCGTCATCGCCTGCCCTTTTTCGCCAGCCGCATGACGTAGCCGATGATCTCTGCCACGGCGGCGTAGTGTTCAATGGGGATCGGCCGGTCGATCTCGACGGAGGCGAACAGCGCGCGGGCCAGCGGTGGGCTTTCCACGATCGGCACGTTCGCCTCCTTGGCGATCTCGCGGATCTTCAGCGCGATGGCGTCCACGCCCTTGGCCACCACCAGCGGCGCGGCCATCTGGCCATGGTCGTACTTCAGCGCCACGGCATAGTGCGTGGGGTTGGTGACGATCACGCTGGCGGTGGGCACCGCCGCCATCATGCGGCGGCGCGAACGCTGCATCTGGATCTGGCGGATCTTCGCCTTGATCTTGGGATCGCCCTCGCTCTGCTTGTGTTCGTCCTTCACTTCCTGAAGCGTCATGCGCATGCGCTGCAGGAAGGCGCGGCGCTGATAGACATAGTCGGCCAGCGCCAACAGCATGATCGCGATCGCCGCCGCGCGCACCGCCTCGAACACCAGCGAACCTGCCGCGTGGGCCAGGGCCCCGGGCGTATAGCCGACCACCTGATCGATCCCGACGATGCGCGGACGCAGCACCGTGAAGACCACCGTGGCAATGCCGATGAACTTGGCCAGCGTCTTGGCGAATTCGACCAAGGCCCGCTTGCCGAAGATCCGCCCCAGACCGGAAAAGGGATTGAATTTCGACCACTTGGGCGCAAGGCGCGTCCAGCTGATCACGAAGCGGCCCTGCAGGAATCCGATGCCCAGCGCGCAGGCGATCAACACGCCGAAGATCGGCAGCAGCGACCAGAAGAAGTGCAGCGCCAGACCGGTAATCAGGTTCTGCGCGCCGGTGGGATCGACCCGGAAGTCGTCGGCATCACCCCAGAGGCGCACCATCAGCGTGCTCAGCGTGGAGAAAGCGCTGGCGCCCAGCCCGCCGGTCACCACCAGCGCGCCGACCATCATTGCGGCGTGGCGGACTTCCGGGGCGGTTGCCACCTGGCCTTGCTTGGCCGCATCCTCCAGCTTTTTGGAGGTCGGCTCCTGTGTGCGCTGGTCCTTTTCGCTCTCGGCCATGGCGTCAGAACTTCCATCCGTCCTGCATGAAGGACGTCATTGCGGTGGCGAAGGCGGTCAGCATGGTGCCCACGGTTACGCCCAGCAAAGACACGCCCAGCATCAGGTTCAGCGGCTGGGTAATGAAGAAGACCTGGATCTGCGGCGCCACGCGTGCGGCAAGGCCCAGGCCCAGGTTGAACAGCGCGCCATAGAGGATCAGCGGCGCCGCCAGGCTGACGCCCAGCGCCATGGCCTGCCCCGCGACATGGATGGCCAGTTGCGCGAAGTCCCCCGCCGGCGGCAGGCCGCCCACGGGAAAGGTCGTGTAGGATTGCACCATCGCCGCGATCCACAAGTGGTGTACGCCCATCGACATGCAGACGATCACTGCCGCCATCCCCAGCAGGCGGGCGAGCAGCGGCGACTGGCCGCCCAGCGAGGGATCGTTCACCAGCGCGGAGGAAAGCCCCACCTGGTGTGTAGCCATTGATCCGGCAATGGCCGCCGCGCTGAACATGATCTTGATGATGGTGCCGAAGGCCAGCCCGACCAGCATCTCGGAAATCACCAGGATCGGCAGGTCGGTCCCACCCTTCACGGCCGGCGCGATATGCGGCGCCAACAGGCCGTAGAGGCCAAGGGTAAGGCCCAGCGCCATCACCAGGCGGATTTGCATCGGCACCGATTCCTCGGAAAACGCCGGCAGCAGCATCAGGATCGCGCCCACGCGCGTGAACAGGATCAGGAACGTCGCCGCGTCGATCGGCAGGGCTGCAAGTACGGCGGCGTCCATGGCGCTATCCGACGATGATCATGTCGGCGATGCGATCCATGAAATTGGCAAGCGCATGGCCGATCATCGGCAGGGAGAACAGCAGCACGGTGCCCAGCACGAGCAGCTTGGGCACGAAAGTCAGCGTCGCTTCCTGCACTTGCGTAAGTGCCTGGAGCAGGCCGACCAGCACGCCCACGATCAGCGCAGAAACCAGCATGGGCCCGGCGATGGTCAGCACCAGCACCATGGCGGCGCGGGTAAGCTCGATGACGGAAGCCGAATCCATGGCGCCGCTCTCCCCTTTATCGGAACCGGTGCAGGACTAGATCTGCATCCGCATGATTTCGGAATAGGCGTTGACCACCTTGTCGCGCACCGAAACCACGGTATCGAGCGCGGTCTCGGCCGCGCCGATGGCGGTCACCACGTCGATCAGGTCACCCTTGCCGGCCACCTGCTTGGCGCTTTCGCTTTCCGCGGTGCGCAGCGCGCCGGCCGCGTCGCCAACCATCGATTCCACCATCGATCCGAAGCTGCTGCCGCCGCCGGCGGCGCCCGTCACGGACGTGGAGGAATCCTCCGAACCGCCCAGCGAGGGCGCAGTGGTCTTGATCGCGCGGCCATAGGCGGCCGCGGCGTCGAGGGCTCCGATTGCCATGGGAACTTTTCCTTACTTGAGCAGGTCGATCGTGCGCATGGTCATGCCGCGCGCGGATTCGATGGCGTTGAGGTTGGCTTCGTAGGACCGCTGCGCCGCCTTCATGTCGGCCGCCTCGATCAGCGGGTTGACGTTGGGCTGCTCGATATAGCCGGCGGCGTCGGCCGCCGGGCTGTTCGGCTGGTAGACGCGGGTGAAGTCGCTCTTGTCACCCTCGATCGACTTGACGCCCACCTTGGTGGCGCCGCTGGCGCGATCGACTTCGGCGGCGAACGTGGCGACGCGGCGGCGATAGGGATCGCCGCCCGGCGTAGTGGCCACCGAGTCCGAGTTGGCGAGGTTTTCCGCGATCACGCGCATGCGCAGCGACTGTGCGCGCAGGCCGGAGGCCGATACGTCGATCGAGTCTTGCAATTCCATCGTCTTAGCTCCCCTGTCCGCAGCACATCCTGCGGGGCAGACAGCTTCCTTATAGGCATTTTTTGCCTAGTGCGGATCACTCCTATATTTTTCTTTCCTATAACGAGGGCGAAAGGAACACCCGATGTCCGTCCTCGAAGGAATTCCCATCGACCTGTCGATCGTGCTGGGTTCGACCAGCATCCCGATCCGCCAGGTTCTGAAGATGAGCCGCGGCGCGATGATCCCGCTGGACTGCGGCCATAGCGACCCCACCCGCGTCTACGTGAACGACGAACTGGTGGCCGAAGGCAAGATCCTGGTGAACGGCGAGCACATGTCGCTCGAAATCACCAAGGTCATCCAGCGCGGGCGCTGATCCATGGAGATACTCGCCGTGCTGCGCACGCTGGGTGCGCTGGCCGTGGTGCTGGGCCTGCTGGTCGGCGCGCTCTGGGTGGTGCGCCGCTACGACCTGCGCATGCCGCAGAAGTGGCTCGCCAATCTGGGCGACAAGGATACGACGCGCCGGCTGGAACTGGTGGAGCGCCTGTCGCTCGATCCGCGCCGGCAGGTCGTGATGATCCGCCGCGACTACAAGGAAATCAGCCTGCTGATCGCGCCGGAAGGCGTGATCATGCTGGACTCGGCGCCGTGCAGCGGTGCCGCGCGCCTGATGGATGCTCCAGCCAAGGATATGGCCGAATGAACCGGCGTTTCGCTTATGCAGCCGCGCTGGGCTGCGCCGCGCTCGTCGCCGTGATGCCCGAACTGGCCATCGCCAAGGCAGCCGCCGCGTCCGATGCACTGGGCGGGCTGGGAGGAGCCGGTGGCGGCGCCGTGTCGAGCCGGGTGATCCAGCTTGTCCTGCTGATGACGGTGCTGAGCCTGGCGCCCGGCATCCTGATGACGATCACCTCGTTCACCCGCATCGTCGTCGCCCTCTCGCTGCTGCGTTCCGGCCTGGGCGTGCAGGGCGTTCCGCCGAACCCGGTCGTGATCAGCCTGGCGCTGTTCCTCAGCTTCTTCGTCATGGCCCCGACGTTCGACGCGGCCTGGAAGGATGCCATGGTCCCCTACAACCAGGGCCGCATCAACGAGACCCAGGCGCTGGAGGCCGCGTCCAAGCCGTTCCACACCTTCATGCTGAAGCAGGTGCGGGACGAGGATGTGAAGCTGTTCGTCTCGCTTTCCGGCAAAGTCCCTGCCTCGCGCGAGGCGTTGCCGATGTCGACGCTGATGCCCGCCTTCATGATCTCCGAACTGCGCCGCGCTTTCGAGATCGGCTTCCTGTTGCTGCTGCCGTTCCTGGTCATCGACCTGGCCGTGGCGGCCGTGCTGATGGCGATGGGCATGATGATGTTGCCGCCTGCAACCGTATCGCTGCCGATGAAGATCATCTTCTTCGTGCTGGTGGACGGCTGGGCGCTGGTGGCGGGCTCCCTTGTCAAAAGCTTCGGTGGGCCGGGCTAAACCCGGCCGTGTCGCCTGCGCCGTTCCGCACCCTGCGAACGGCGCATCGCCCTTCTGCCACACACTCTCAACCAAAAGTCAGGCAACCCAAGAGTCAGGCTGGATGGGAAAAACGCGCACGCATGTCGAGCAGCCACGGTCCAAGGTCCGCGAACGAAATGGGTTCAAGGAACACCAGCCCGCAGGAATCCGCGCCGACCCAGCGCACCGCCGCCTCACGCTCACCCAGGCCGGGGATGGCGATGCCCAGCAGCTGGTCGCGCGGCATGGCGCTGGCCACCGTGACGCGGGCGCCGCCCTGCGAGATGTCGACAAGACGGGCGGGATGACGATAGCCGACCACCAACAGCGCCACCGGGCAATCGGCGGTAAAGCGGGGACCGCGTGCGATCCCTTCCGCCCCGGTGCGCATCGCCGCGTGGGCCAACAGTTCGGGCACGTCTACCCTGCCGTGGAAGGCGACGCCGATGCGCCCGGCCCGGTTCCAGCGCACCGTGCCGGCCAACGTGTCGCCGGCCTTCAGTGTGACTTCAACCGTTTCATTGACCGCGAAACTGCCGTGCACTTCGGCCATCATGCCGGATTCGGAAATGTTGCGGACGCGGCACAGCGTCTCGCGATCGCCGGCCGCAAGCTTGGCGATGAGCAGGATCGTGGTGACGCGCGGGGCGCGGGCTACCAGTTCGCGGGACAATTCACGGGGGGCCACTTCGGGAGAAACCTGTTCATTGGAAACGGTCGCCCCGGCCGTGCCCGACAGTTCGTCGGCAGGGCCAAGGCGGGGAGAGGACGGCGGCAACGGCATGGCAAATGTGTCCTTGCTGCTTGCGTTCAGATCGGCGCGGCCTGCGTGATCACGGCCCGGCGCACGGTTTCGGGCCCGTAGACTTCGCGCGCCGCATCCATCATCAAGCGGCGGAACAGCTCCAGATTGGGGATCATCCCGTCCGGGCCACTGGCCAGCGGCTGGCGATAGCTGCGCATATTGACCGCGTTCAGCAGCACCGGCAGTTGCTGGGTCACTTCCGCCGCCTTGCCCTTGGGAACTTCCAACTGGCATTCGAACGAGACATAACCGGACAGGCGGCCGTCGGCAAAAGTGACTGGAGCCAGAATGGTGCCAGTTGCCACGAACTCGCTGGCTTCGCGCGGCTTGGGAATGCCCGGCAGCAATTGCGGTGCGAAATGCACGACGCCAAAGGCCGCGCCGCCGCCGATGGCGGTTCCGCCAACTAGCGCCGCAACCGCGATCATGATCTTCCTGATCACCTGATGCTCCAAATCTGCATTTTTCTGATCCGGTCCATCGTCAGAACCGGAAGCTCGCGTCGTGCGGCAGCGCCGAAGGCTCCGCCATGACGACGATGGTGATGCGCCGGTTCTCGGGCCGTTCGGGATGGTCGGGATAGACCGGCTCGGTGCCCGCCTTGGCCACCACTTCGGCGAAACGGTCAGCCGGAAGGCCCGCGCCCACCATCGCCGCGCGCGCAGCCAGCGCGCGCTGGGCGGAAAGCGACCAGTTGGCCTCGCTCTGCCCACCGGTGGAATCGGTGTGCCCCTCGATCGCGACCTGCGCGCCGGTACCGGCCAGCTTGCGGGCGATCCGCACCAGCATGTCACGCGCATAGGCGTTGAGCTGGGCCGTGCCGCCCTTGAACATCGAACGGTCGGCGGTGTCTACAAGGTGGATCCGCATGCCGTCGCGCGACGGTTCGATATCGACGTTGCGCTTGCCCTGCGTGGGATCGACCGGCTGTTCGAGCGAGAGCTGCATTTCCTGCGCCATCACCCGCAGCGCCGCTTCCGGCACTTCCGCCGTGCCGCCGCGCGCCGCGCCCTTCACGCCGGATTCGGCCGAAGGTTCGCCCACCGCCTTCTCGTCTTCCGCCTGAGCCCTGCGGCTATGGCCGCCAAGGCCGGGCTGCGGCCCGGGGTTCTGCGTCAGCGCCGAAGGCACCGAATCCTTGTCCGCCGCGGGCGAGAAGTATTCGGCCAGCCCCTTCAACTGCTGCTTGTCCGGGTTCGCCAGCAGCCACAGCAGCATGAAGAAGGCCATCATCGCGGTCACGAAGTCGGCATAGGCCACCTTCCAGGCACCGCCGTGATGCGTGTGCTTCGCGTGTTTCTTGACCTTGCGGATGACGATCGTCGCATCGCCGTGCCCCTGCGCCACCGGCCGTCCTTTCAGTCGAGAGCGGCGCGAAGCCGCTCCTGCATGACGTTCAGCCGCACCTGGCCCAGCGCTTCGCCCAAGCCGGATCCGCCAGCCACGCGATCGAGCAGCGCGGCGCTTTCGTCGACATGCTGGACGATGAGGTCGAACGCCTGCAACTGGTCGATATATTCGGCAACGAAGCGCTCGTCGGCCACCAGCACGCCGGCCAGTTCCTCCAGCAGTTCGCGCGCCACGCGCATCTCCTGCGCGATCGCCTGGCAAAGCGAGGCCCCGTGGCCTTCCAACATCATCGTCACTTGGTCGCTTCCCCTGTAATCTTTTAACCGGGGCTTGGGTCGGCCGTCCCGGTATGGCCGTGTCGAGTGACTGGGCCTGATGGCCGTAATGGTCAGAACAGTTCGAGTTCGCCGGTCCGCTGCGGCGCGGCCACCGGCGCCGGGCGGACGATCGGGGGCAGCGGCTGATCGGCCACCAGCGTCGATCGCACGCGCCCTTCGTAAGGCATGAATTCCACCTTGCGCGCCTGCGTGCCGCCCAGATCGCAGTGATCGACGGCGATGCCCTCCGTCCGCATGAAGTTGCGGGCGAATTCGCCGTTCTTGGTGCCGATGCCGCCCAACCCGGCGACGATGTTCGCGCCGCCGTAAAGATGGCCGCGCATCCGCGAACGCTGCGCGCCGCGCTGCATCAGCGCGTTGATCAGCAGTTCCATCGCGTGAATGCCGTAGCGCTGCATTTCCGCGCGGGTCACCGGGCTATCCGCGCCCGGCTCCCCCAGCAGGAAATGGTTCATGCCGCCCACGCGCGCCACCGGGTCCTGAAGACAGGCGGCGACGCACGAGCCCAGAAGGGTGGAGATGACCACCCCCGGTTGCCCGGCGACATGATATTCGCCCTGGACGATGGCAACGCGGCCCATCGGTTTCAGACCAGCTCGCCGAAGACGCGCTCGATCTTCTCCTTCAGCGCGGCCGGCGCGAAAGGCTTGACCACGTAGTTGTTGACGCCCAGCGCCGCCGCCTTCTGGACGACTTCCTTGTCGGCCGATCCCGTGAGCATGATGAACACGGTCTTGCCGATCACCTCATCCTTGCGCACCGCCTCAAGGAATTCGAGACCATCCATCTCTGGCATGTTGTAGTCCGAGATGATCAGATGCACCCGATCCGTCTTGACCGCGGCCAGGGCCTCGATCGCCGAACCCTTGTCGCGAATGTCCTTGAAACCCAGATCCTGCAGAGCGCGACGGATCATCGCGCGCATGCTCGTCTGGTCGTCGACCACCATTACCTTGATTGCAGCCGCTGCCGGCATTTGACCCGCTCCAAATTACCGTCGGCAAGCCCCGAGGATCGCCTCGGGGAGTGCAGACAAATTCACTTCCTTCTCGACCGCGCCCGCCTCGAAAGCGGCGCGCGGCATTCCGTAGACCACGCAGGTCTCGCGGCTCTGGCCCAGCGTTCGCGCACCGGCGGTGCGCATCTCCGCAAGGCCCGCCGCACCGTCCGAACCCATGCCGGTAAGGATGACCCCCACCGCGCGGGTGCCCATGCGGGCGACGGAACGGAACAGCACGTCCACCGAGGGCCGATGGCCGCCGACGGGATCGGCATCGATCAGCCGCACGTGGCCGCTGGTACCGCCGACCAGTTCCATGTGATGGCTGCCGCCGGGCGCGATGTAGACCGTGCCCCGCTTCAGCTGCATGCCGTCCTTCGCCTCCACCACGGTGACGCGCGCCTCCCGGTCGAGCCGCGCGGCGAAACCGCCGGTGAAGATCGCCGGCATGTGCTGGACCACCAGGACCGGCGGGCAATCCGCCGGCAATGCGCCGATGATCGAGAACAGCGCTTCCACGCCTCCGGTCGATGCGCCGATGGCGATGACGACATCGCGCATCGGCCCGGCCGAAGGGGCTGCCGCAGGGGCCGCCTGCCCGGGGCGCGGAGCCGCCGGACGGGCCACCGCCGCACGCACCGAAGAGCGTGCTGCCGTGCGGACCATCTTGCGCAGCAGCGCACCGTCCTGCGCGATCTCCAGCGGATTGCCGGAAGGCTTGGCGATACAGTCCACCGCGCCCAGGCGCAGCGCCTCGATCGTCGCCTCGGTGCCGCGCGCGGTCAGTGTCGAGCACATGACCACCGGCATCGGGCGCAGGCGCATGATGCGTTCCAGGAACGAAAGCCCGTCCATCCCCGGCATCTCCACGTCCAGCGTGACGACATCGGGGTTGAGCGCCTTGATCATCTCCCGCGCCGCATGCGGTTCGGGTGCCCTGGCCGACGACCTCGATCATCGGATCGTGGTTGAGCAGCTTGGTCAGCAGCGCGCGCATCGCCGCGCTGTCGTCAACGACGACGACGCGGACCTTTTCGTTTGCAGGTTCCGTCATGCAGCACCTGCCCCGTCAATCCGCGCATAGGCGGTCTGGGCGACCGGCTTCATGCGCTCGGCCGCAGGGCCGATCAGGCGTTCGGAATGGCCGATGTAGAGCGTGCCGCCGGGGTGGAGCATGTCGACGAGACGCGCCTCCAGCTCGGCCTTGGCGGTATCGTCGAAATAGATCATCACGTTACGGCAGAAAATCACATCGTACTTCTGGCGCATCGGCCACTTGTCGAAGAGGTTCAGCACGCGCGCCGCCACCAGCTTGCGCAGCGGTTCGGCCACGACGTGGTAACCGGTGCCCGCCGGCTTCAGCCAGCGCTGACGATAGGCGGCCGGGATCGGCTCCACCGTGCTGTCCGGATAAGTCGCCAGCGAGACCGCTTCCACCACCGGGGGTGAGATGTCGGTCGCCAGCAGGCGCACATCGCCCTGCTCCAGCCACGCCGCGCTGGCCTGGCTTTCGCCGGCAAGGCACATGGCGATGGTGTAGACTTCCTCGCCGCTGGAGCAGCCGGCCGACCAGATGCGCACCTTCTCGCCCCGGCGCGCACGCTCCTGCAACTGCGGCAGCACGGCGCTGCGCAGATGGTCGAAGTGGTGCCCCTCGCGGAAGAAGTGCGTGTGGTTGGTGGTCAGCGCCACCACCATCGCGTGCCGCTCCTGCGCGTCGCGCTGCACCAGCGAGACATAGTCGGCAAAGCTGCTCAGCCCGTGTTCGCGCAGACGGCGGCTGAGGCGCGAATGCACCAGCGTCGTCTTGGCTTCGACCAGGTGGATGCGCGCCTCTCGCTGCATGATCGCGGCGATCTCGCGGAACTGCGCCGGGCGCAGCTCCGCATTCGCGGCGAGCGTGCCGGCAGAGGCGGTTTCGGTGCTCACGCAGCCAGTTCCGGGATGTGACGCGTCAGGCTCAGCGCTTCGAGGTCGAGCAACAGGCACATCGCTTCCGGATTGGTCGCGTCGGAGGTGCGGCGCTCGATCTTGACGAGGCCGGCGATGGCGCTCTGATCGTTGACTTCGGTATCCGGCGCAGGCTGGATCTCGCTGCCCTTGATCGAAACGATGTCCTGCACTTCGTCGACCAGGAAGCCGGCATTGCGGCCGCCGATGGTGACGACAAGGACGCAGGAACGGGCATGAAGCACGCTCGGCTCCCAGCCCAGACGTTCCGACAGGCCGACGATCGGGATCACCGAACCGCGCAGATTGGCGACGCCCAGCACATAGGACGGCACGCTGGGCAGCGGCGTCGGCGCTTCCCACTCGCGGATTTCGATCAGCGAGGCCATCTCGATGCCGAAAAGCTGGTTGCCCAGCGTGAAGGTCACGATCTTGCGTTCGTCGTTAGCAATCGCCTCGGTGCTCATGCCGCCAGTCCTTTCAGTGCAAATTTGGATGCGCCGCCGGTCGCGACCAGCGCGTCGATGTCGAGGATCAGCGCGATGGCGCCGTCGCCCAGGATGGTCGCACCGCCCAAGCCCCGGATCGGGTGGAGGTTGTCCTCCAGGCTCTTGATCACGACCTCGCGGCGGTTATCGATGGTGTCGACCATCAGGCCGACATGGCCGGCGGTCTCGCTCTCGACGATGATGACCAGCGATTCCTCGGCCGGCCGCTCGGACCGAGCGCCGAACATCTCGCCCACGCGGCGCACCGGCAGGTACTGGCCGCGAAGCTCGATCACTTCGGAAGTCGGCGATGTAGCCTGGACCTGGCCCGGTTCGGGCTGCACGGTCTCTATCACGTTGGCCAACGGCAGCACGAAGCGCTGGTCGCCCAGTCGCACGATCATGCCGTCCAGAATGGCCAGGGTCAGCGGCAGCGCCATCGAGAAGGTCGTCCCCTCCCCCGGCACCGAGGTGATTTCCAGTCGGCCGCCCAGCGCCTCGACATTGGAACGCACCACATCCATGCCGACGCCGCGGCCGGAAATATTGGAGATCGTTTCCGCCGTGGAGAAACCCGGCGCGCAGATCAGGCTGTCGATCTCTTCATCCGAAAGCTGCGCATCGGCGGCGATGATGCCGCGCTGCACGGCGATGGAGCGCACACGCTCGCGGTTGATGCCGCGGCCGTCGTCACGCACCTTCACCAGGATGCGGCCACCCTTCTGCTCGGCAGAGAGGTGGATCGTGCCTTCGGCGGACTTGCCGGCGGCAAGGCGTTCTTCCGGCTTTTCGATGCCGTGATCCACCGCGTTGCGGATCATGTGCGTCAGCGGATCGCCGATCTTCTCGATCACGCCCTTGTCGACTTCGGTCATCTCACCGATCGTCTCCAGCACGACCTTCTTGCCGGTTTCGGCGGCAAGGTCGCGCAGCATGCGGGGCACTCGGGAGAATGCCTGCTTGATCGGCTGCGCGCGCAGCGACATCACGTTGTCCTGAATCTGGCGCGTCAGGCGCGAGAGTTCGGGCAGTTCGACGCGTTCCTGATCGGCGGGCGAGAGGCGGTCCGACAGGATCGAGCCGCGGATCACCAATTCGCCGACGAGGTTGAGCAGCTGGTCCAGCTTGCCGAGATCGACGCGGATCGTCTGAGCGACTTCGACCGCCTGCTTGGCTTCGGGCTTGGGAGCTTCGGCCTTCGGAGCTTCCGCCTTCTTCGGCGCTTCCACCACCGGCGCGGCGACGGGTGCCGGCTCGACGGGCGGCAGTTCCGCCACCATGTCGTCCAGCACGACCGCGACCGGTTCGAAGCCGAAGGGATCGGCCTCGACAACAGGTTCGACAGCGGCGGGGGCAGGCGTTTCGACCGCCACCGGCTCGGACGCGGCGATTTCTGCCTGCGTGACCTCAATCAGCGAATCCGGCGCCACGAAATCGAAGCAGTCGCGGATGTCGCGCTCGTCCACGCTGGCGGGAAGCGCCAGGGTCCAGACGAAGTAGCTGTCCTCGGGATCGAGTTCGGCCAGCGGCGGCAATGCATCGGCATCGACGCCGACGACTTCGCCGCCCATCGATTCCAGTTCGCGGATCACCAGCAGCGGTTCGCCGCCATTGGCCATGGCCGCGCGCGAGGGACCGAAGCGGACGGTCCAGCCTGCCGGCTCGGCGGCCTGAGCGGGCGCGTCGAAATCGTCGAGCGCAACCGCCACCGGCTCGAAGCCGAAGGGATCGAAATCGGCGTCCAGATCGATGATCGGCGCGGCCACCGGTACGAAGCCGAATTCATCTTCGGCTGCGGCAACGGGTTCGGGCGCGGCGACAGGTTCAGACGCAGCCGGCGCGGCACCCGCGCCGCCGTTGGCCAGAATCGCGTCGAGCTGTTCCAGCATGTGCCCGTCGGCCGGCGTATCGCCGCCGGTCTGCGCGGCGGAAACGTGGTCGGACAGGATATCGAACGCGCCCAGCAGGCACTGGGTGACTTCGGGCGTCGGCGCGATGCGGCCGGCACGCACTTCGTCCAGCACGTTCTCAAAGCGGTGCGAGAAGCCCAGCAGCGCGGTGTGTCCGAAGGCGCCGGAGCCGCCCTTGATCGAGTGGACGGCGCGGAACACGCCGGCGATCACCCCTGCGGAGGTATCGCCCGCGGCCATGGCGGACAGACCTTCCTCGGCCATCGCCAGACCCTCGGCGCACTCCTCGAAGAAGATCGCCTGGATTTCGTCCAGTTCGTCGCTCACGGGCAGACGCGGCGGATCGCCGCCCCCAGACGATCGGCGTCGAAGGGCTTGGTGATCCAGCCGGTGGCCCCGGCCTCACGCGCGCGGGTCTTCTTCTCGTCCGAGAATTCGGTGGAGAGCACCAGGATCGGCGTGCCCTTGAACTCGCTGGTCTTGCGCACCGCCTCGATCAGTTCGAAGCCGTCCATCTTGGGCATGTTGATGTCGGTGATCAGCAGATCGGGCTTCACCTCGTGCATGCGCTCCAGCCCGTGTTCGCCGTCATTGGCGCTTTCGATGCGGAAGCCCTGCGCGCTCAGCGATGCCTTCAGCAGCATGCGGATCGTGGCGGAATCGTCGACAGTCAGGATCAGTTTGCTCACGCGGGAAATTCCTCTTCAACGAGCCCCAGCGGTGCCGCCAGTCCGCAGGCGCGGACGCGATCGACGAAGGGCTGGCTGGGATTGACGATCGCGAACGGACGGCCGCTGGCCTCCGCTTCGTTCCGGGCGGCGAGAAGCAGCTGGAGCACGGCCTGCCCCACCGATTCCACTTGGCCGGCATCGATCTCGATGGCGCCGACGGCGGCGACCAGACGGTCGCGCAGATCCTCGGCAGTGACGGTGGAGCCGTGCGTCGGCAGCGACAACGCGACTTCAGGCTGGCTTGGCATTAAGCTGATCCTTCACTTCGTCGAGTGCGGTCTCGAGCTGGGTAAACGTCGGCGCATAGGGCGACGGGGTCATGCGGCGGGCCAGTTCGATGGCCACTTCGGTGGGCTGCCCCTGCGCGTGGCCGATGATCGCAGTCTTCACGATCAGGTAGGGCTTGAAGTCCTCATCGATCACCTGATGCAGCTTCTGCGCGATCGGGCCGACCAGGCAGTAGGCGAGCAGAACGCCCAGGAACGTGCCGACCAGCGCGCCGCCGATCATTGCGCCCAGGATTTCGGTGGGCTGGTCGATCGAGCTCATGGTCTTGATCACGCCCAGAACCGCGGCGACGATGCCCAGTGCGGGCAGGCCGTCGGCCATCATCTGCAAGGCGGTCTGCGGGGCCAGTTCCTCGGCGTGGTGGCGTTCGATATCGCCTTCCATCGCTTCGGCCAGCTGGTGCGGATCCTCGAAGTTCACGGTCATCATGCGCAAGTAGTCGCAGATGAATTCGATCAGGCCCTTGTCGGCCAGCAGGTTCGGATAGCGCTTGAACAGCTCGCTCTCGCCCGGATCGTCAAGATGCGGCTCGATGGCGTTGGCGCCGCTCTTGCGGAAGGTCGCCAGCAGGGTGAACAGCAGCGCCAGCAGGTCGCGGAAATCCGTTTCCTTCCAGTGCGATCCCTTGAAGACGCGGATCACGCCCTTCCAGGCCTTCTTGCACGTCTCTACCGAGTTGCCGAGGATGAAGGCGCCGATGGCGGCGCCGGCGATCGCCATCATCTCATGCGGCAGGGCATGGAAGATGACCATGATATTGCCGCCCGACATCAGGAAGCTGCCGAATACGCACAGCAGGATGACGACAAGGCCGATGGCGTTGAGCATGAATGGGTCCGCGAATGATGAATGGCGCAAGGCCGTATGCGGTGATTATAGGAAGAAGATCGCAGCCCCCGGATGCGGCGCGCGGGTTTTTGCAGGATGCCGTCCGGGACGGCTGCATCGGCAAGCGACGGGGGCACGACCGCCCGCAACGATTTCGTCCTATATTTGAAAGGCGCCCATCGGCGCGGACGATTTCGTTGGAGCCACCATGTCGATCAATGCCTATCGCCGTGTGCAGGAGGTCGCCGCCTCGCCGCGGAGCACCGAGTACCGGTTGATGACCCAGATCACCGCTGAAATGATCGCCGCGCGCGATGCGGGACTGAAGGGCGCGCAGCTGATGCCCGCGCTGCACCGCAACCGCGTGGTCTGGAGCACTTTCGCAAACCTTTGTGCCATACCGGGAAATCGCCTGCCCGACGACTTGCGCGCCACGATCATCTCGATCGGCCTGTGGGTGGGCAAGTACACGTCCGGCGTGATGAGCGGTCGCGCCGCCATCGACGATCTGATCGACGTGAACCGCGCGATTCTCGACGGCCTGTCGAACGAGAACGGCCGGGTCGGCCAGGGCGCCGTGCTGCGCTGAAAATATATCCCGCCCCGGCGTATTTTTAGAAACCGATTTTCAACCGGTTATCCGCGAAGCGGAGGGCATGCCGTGCCTGCTCCGCACCCTGTCTATTTACAATCGCGCGCGAGGCGATAATGCGACCCTCGCCTTCGAGCCTCAGTTTATAGGCACAGACAGCGGACCCGGATGCAGGAATTGAATCCTCCGCCGCCGCGGCCGGGCAGGTCGGCTCCTGCCAACATGGCACCGGCCATTCCTGCCCTCGTCGCGGTGGCGCAAGTCATCGGCATGATTGTCCTTTTGGGCTGGTTCTCGGGGAACCTCAGCCTGACGGGACAGTCGGCCACCGGCTATCTCATGCAGCCGCTGACAGCGGTTTCCTGCATGCTAATCGGCGTGGCCCTGTGGGTGACCGCGCGCGGTAGGCCCGGTCTTGCCCGCGCACTTCTCATCCTTCCGGTGTTTATAGGACTGGCCGCGCTGGCAGAGGAAGCCACGGGCCGGACCTTCGGGCTGGACCTGCTGCTGTTCCCCAAGACCGTGGTCAACCAGATGCGCCATGCGCCGGGCCGGCCCGGAGTCTTGCCCGCGCTGGCGGTGCTGCTGCTGGCCATCGGCACGTTCGCGGTCGCCGCGCCCTATCGCACCGTGCGGCGGACCACCGTGACGTTCGCCTGCGTCGCCATCGCCATCGCCCTGATCTCCGGCACCCTGCTGCCGACCGGCGTCAGCCTGCCGGATACGGCCACCCGCCATGCCCTGATGTCGATCCCCAGCATGCTTTCGGTCTGCGTGCTGGCGATGGCGCTCATCCTGCTGCGGCGTCACTACGCCTGGCCGCTCAAGCCGCTTTGCGGCTTCGGGGCGCCTACCCTGCAGTGGACGCTTACGCTTTCGGTGGCGCTGCCGGTGCTTTCGGCGATCGTCCAGTTCTGGGCGCGCAAGCACTCCGGCCTTGCCCCCGAAGCCGTGGTGATCTTCCTCGCCGCATTGCAGGTCACCGCGTCCTGCGCGCTGATCGCCTGGGCCTGGATGCGTATCGGGCGCGAAAGCAGCGCCCGCTGGGCCATCAATGTCGCGCTCGATTCCGCGCCGATCGCCATCACCGACTTGCAGGGACGCATCCTGCGCTGGTCCGACGGTGCCGCCCGGCTCTATGGCTGGAGCGCGGAACAGGCGATCGGGCTGGACAAGCACGAGCTGACCGGCGCCACCAAGATCGCCGGGCGCGACTATCGCCCCTCCCACCCGCTGGCACCGCAGGAAAGCGAGCTGGCGGAACTGCGCAGCGATGGCACCCAGCTACGCGTGTTCGAGACGCGGCAGGTGGTGCAGCCACGCAGCGACCTGCCGCCGATGGTAGTCCTGTCGATGACCGACGTGACCGCCCGCCAGCGTGCCGAACAGGCGATGCTGGCCAGCGAGGCGCGGCTGGCGCTGGCAGTGGAACTGCACGGCCTGGGCATCTTCGAATGGTCCAGCGATACTGACCGCTTCTGCTTCCACGGGCAGGCCGAAACGCTGTTCGGCCTTTCGGCGGGCAGTTTCGTCGGCGGGATCGAGAGCTGGCGCGCCCATCTGGACCAGCGCTTCGACCGCAAGCTGGGGCCGGTGGAGGATTGGACGCCCGGCCGCTATGCCTTCCGCCTTCAGACCCGCGATGCCGTAGAGCCGCGCGTGATCGAAGGCACCGTGCTGATCCACAGCGATGCCGCCACCGGCAGCATGGGCATGATCGGCATCGTGATGGACGCGACCGAGCGCGAGCAGCGCGCCGAAATGCTGAAATCGCGCGAATCCGAACTGCGCTCGATCCTCGAAACCGTTCCCGAGGCGATGATCACCATCGACGAGAATGGCCACGTCCGCAGCTTCTCCACCACGGCCGAGGCGCTGTTCGGCTATGCCGCGCACGAAGTGCTGGGTGAGGATATCCGGCTGGTGCTGCCGCAATACTTCCACCCGTCGCCCGATCCCGAACCGGATGCGGAGCCCAACAAGGCGGAGCGCTGGCAGGATCGCCCCACCCGCACCCGCATCACTGCCGGGATCGACCGCGCAGGCAATCAGGTGCCGGTGGAACTGGCCGTGGGCGCGGCGAACATCGGCAACGAGCAGATCTCCATCGCCTTCGTGCGCAACTTGCGCGAGCAGTTGGATACCGAGGCGCGCATCCACGAACTGCGCGAACAGTTCCTCCACGCCTCGCGCGTCAGCGCCATGGGCGAGATGAGCGCGGGGCTGGCGCATGAGCTGAACCAGCCGCTCACCGCCACGTCGAACTTCCTGGGCGCCATCGAACTGCAGTTGCAGCGCGAATGGCGGCAGGACCAGTTGCGCCGCCTGCTGCGCCTGGCCAGCCAGGAAGTGCTGCGCGCGGGCGACATCATCCGCCGCATGCGCGCCTTCGTCTCCAAGGGCGAGATGGATATCCGTGCAGAGCCGCTGGACGATGTGGTGGCCGATACGCTGCAACTGGCCCGGTCGCGCAGCCGCGCGCCGGGCGTGCGGCTGGACTATCGCCCTTGCGGCGTATCGCCGCTGGTGCTGGCAGATCGCATCCATATCCAGCAGGTGCTGGTCAACCTGATCAACAATGCCTTCGACGCGCTGGAAGCCCACGAAGTGGCCAACCCGGCGGTGACCATCACCACCCAGCATCCCGCCTCCAGCACCGGAGAGGCGCAGATCGTGATCCGCGTCGTCGATAATGGGCCGGGCTTCCCCGATCAGGTTATCAATCGTCCGTTCGAGGCATTCAGTTCGACTAAAGCCAACGGCATGGGCTTGGGCCTTTCGATCTGCCGTCGTATCGTCGAGACTCACGGCGGCACTCTGTCGCTGCGCAATATCGAAGGCGGCGGCGCGGCGATCGAGTTCACGTTGCCGACATACTGCGAGCAGGAGCTGAAGGCCGGATGAGCACGCGGCGGATCTATATCGTCGACGACGACTATGCGGTGCGGACTTCGCTGGAGTACCTGCTCTCGCTGATCGTCGACAGCCGCATCACCTGCTTCGAATCCGGGGACGCGTTCCTGGAAGTCGCCCCCACGCTGGATCCGGGCTGCCTGCTGCTGGACCTGCACATGCCCGGCACCCCCGGCCTGCAGGTTCTGGCCGCGATCGGCGATGCCCCGTCGCGCTTCGTGCCGATCGTGCTGACCGGCGAGGGCGACGTCTCCGTCGCCGTGCAGGCAATGAAGCTGGGCGCCGCCGATTTCATCGAGAAGCCCTGCGATCACCTGAAGCTGATCGCCGCGCTGGAGGCGGCCTTCTCGCACCAGGCCGCCTCACGCGCGGCGGCGCAGCGCAAGGAGCAGGCGATCACCATGCTGGAACAGCTGTCGCCGCGGGAGCGGGACGTGCTGATGGGGCTGATCGATGGGCAATCGAACAAGGTGATCGCGCACGATCTGGATATCAGCCCGCGCACGGTGGAGATCTATCGCGCCAAGCTGATGGAGAAGCTGGGCGTGCGCAGCCTGTCCGAAGCGCTGCGCATCGCCTTTTCCGCCGGCCTGGTGCCGATGGATTGAGGTTTTTGTTGGATACGCCATGCGCATCCGCGAATGGCTTGCGGCAGTATCTTTTTCCGGACTGACGTCCGGAGGCGGCACCGGCCCACTCCCCCACCCGACCTCCCATCAGGATACACTTGTGGGAGGTCGGGTGGGGGAGTGGGCCGGTGCCGCCACGAAAATGCCCTTCCGGGCATTTTCCAAACAGACTCTATGAAATGGACCCGGCGCCATTGTATCGGCGCCGGATCCCGTCAGTCTCGCTTAGAAATCGAAGTACATGTCGAAGTAGCCGTACTTCGTGTCGCCCGTCTGCGGCGCGTTGGGCGCGTCCTTCAGGAAGCGGCCCTTGGCGAGATAGGCCACGCCGGTATCGAAGTGCAGCACGTTCGGCACCAACGTCCGGCGATAGCGCAGATCGAACTGATTGCCTGCAAAGTTGCCGCTGTTGCCCTTGGCATCGCGCACGCTGGTCGATGCGAAGCTGTCGGTGCGGGATGCCAGCCAGAGCGCGCGGTACATGAACATCATGTCCGACTTCTTGTCCGGCTTCGCCTCCACCCGCACGCCGCCCGAAAGCAGGTTGGAACGGCCGACCGCGCCGTAGAGGCCGGTGGGGCCGAAATCGAAGCGCCGCGCGCCGTAGAGCGTATCGAAGCGATTGTATGTCTTCGATCCCGCCTTGTCGCCGCTGGCCACGTCGAAATCGAAGGACAGGCGCGGCTGCCAGCTGCTCTTGAAGGTGGTGCCCGCTTCGGCATGGATCAGATAGGCGGAGACGGGAACGTCGTTCATGTCGCTGGCAGAGGTTGTCAGGCGCGTCGATCCGAACTGGTAGGCACCTTCCACGTCGTAGTCGAAGTGCCCCGCCTTCGGCTTGCGGAACAGCCGCGCGCCGGGAGTGAAGAGGTGCCGGTTCTTGGTCAGCACCGTCGGGCTGTCCCGCTCGTCCAGGCCGAAGCCGTAGACTTCCAGCACACCGCCGAACACATGCGCCTTGGTCAGGTGTGCGCCCCACAGCTGGAGGTCGGTGCTTTCGCGGTCCCACACCACCTTGTTGTCTTGGATGCCCTGGGTGTCGTCGGGCAGGCGCTGCTGAGGCATCGACCACAGCGCGATGATCTGATCGCCGTTGCCGCCCTTCCACACGAAGTTCACGCCGGTATAGGCATTGGTGGAATTGCGGAACTGCTGGCGCGCGATCAGGCGGCGCGAACCGATGTTCATGGTGAAGCGGCCCGCCGTCAGCCTGGCCTCGCCCTTGGCGCCGGTCTTGAAGTCCAGCCCGACATAGGCCTGCACCAGTTCCATCGCGTTGACTTCGGTAGTGCCGGCAGAGGAATTGTCATGCTCGCCATAGGCGCGCGCGTCCCACAGTTCGCCGCCGATGCGGAAGGGACCGCCATCGTAATCGACCGCAAGCGTGGTTTTTAGAGAGAACATCACGTCGTCCTCCGCCTTGCCGGGGCGGAACTGGCCGTCGATCCCCTCGACACGGGCGCGGACGCCGCCGGTGATGGTCAGTCCGTCCGGGCCGCCGATGGCCTGCTTCAGCAGACCGTCGTTGTCGTCAGCGGCATGGGCCGTGGCGGAAAGTCCGGCCATCAGCGCCGCGGCGCCGATCAAGGCACCGGCGCGGCACCCCATCTTGCCGATGGAAACAGGCTGCGGCCGGTCGGCAGTCGGAACGATCGCCGGGGTTGTCCCGTAGGCGAAGGCCTGAAGGCCCGAATGACGGATCATGATTTTGGAAAGCTCCCTCACGTACTCCGACGCCAGTTGTCTGGTTGTCGCGCCGGGCTATCCGCAATCTAGCATCGATCACGGGTATTCGGGCGAATATCGACGAAATATCGGATGAGCGGAGCGGCCCGAAAACGGCCCGGGAGGGAGCGCAAGGCCGCGCTCCCTCCCGGGGGTTCTCGTCCGTCGCCAACGGCATGGGGTCCGGGCAACGTCGAGAGGTGCGACCCGAATGCCCCGCCCTGCAAGGAGAGCAGGCGAGGCAGGCGAGTTACGGCAAATCGTCAGTGTGCGGAGAGCAGCTGCCCGTATTCCGCCATCATCGCGAAGCGCGGGTCCAGCCCGGCCAGTTCGCACATCGTGCGCGCGGCACGCTTGGCGATCTGGCGCGCGCGTTCGCGCAGCTGGCCGGTCTCGTCATCGAAGATGTCGCCGGGGACCAGATCGAACAGGCGGTTCTCCACCACCAGCCGGTTGTGGCGCAGGCGCTCTTCCAGCTCGGCAAGATCGGCCGGATCGATCGGTGCGCTTTCGGCGCGCCATACGCGGCGGGCCTGGCGGTCGCCAGCGGCGCTACCGGCATCGGCGGCCTCCAGCACGGCCTTGCGCCCCTTCTTCGGGCGGGCCTGACGGCGCAGGCGATCCATGCCCATCTTGCGGAGATGTTCGATATAGGTGTCGGTCAGCGAGATCATCGCTTCGCGCGCCAGATAGTCCGAAGCGGCGGATTCGGTGCGTTCAAGCGCTTCCTCATCCTCGATCGAGGCGACGATGGAGATTTCCTCGCCATCTTCGCCGCTGCCGATCGCGTCCAGCGAGACGGTCACCGCCTCCACCTTCTTCGCCGAAGGGCGCTGGTCGGTCATCAGGCGGAAGCGCAGGCTCTGCAGTTCGCCACGGATCTGCCAGTTCACGAACGTGGTGAACTGCGCCTTCTCCGGGTCATAGGCCTGGATCGCACGGTGTACGGCGATGGCGCAGGCCTGTTCGGCATCGTCCCAGTGGGCGGCAAGGCCGTACTGGCGGATGAAGTGGCGGATACGCGGCGCGATAAGGCGCAGGATATGTGCGAAAGCCCGGTCCACCTCGGCACGTTGCCGCGCCGTGGGGGACTGCCCTTCGATGGGCGTATTGGCCTTCACGCCGGCCACGGCGGATTCCAGAGCAATAGTGATCTTCGACATGTTGAGCCCCCAAGCACGGGACGGACTGCACCCCTGCAGCCATCGTCCTTCAACCAGTCCAATCTGTGCTTGGCATTCTTAACGCGTCATCAATCCTATAACAAGAAATCTTTTATCCTATATTTTTTGAAAGTTCTCGACCAGCCGGATGCCTTTCGGCCAGTCGCTCAAAATGCCCGTCAGGCCGCGAAAACTGCGGGTTTTATGGTCCGCCCGACATAGTCCAGCAGCCACGAACGATGCGCCGCGACGGCGCTTCCGGCCGCCTCGATGCGACGATTCGCCTGCGCCGAACCGATCTGCGCGTCCAGCAGCCGACGCGCGCGCGCTGGATCCAGACTGCCTGTCAGAAAACGAACTGCGTCACCCCGGCCAAGGTGATGGCCGATATAGGCGGCCTTCGCAATGTCCTCCACGCCTTCGCCCACGCGCACGCCGGCATGGCGCAGCCCGTCAAGATTGGCGCGGGCATAGTCGGCCGTGGTCTCGATCGCCGCCTGCGGATCGTACCGCAGCGACAGAAGCTCGGCGCGGGCATCGCCGCGCACATGGCCGCGCCCGTCCAGCCAGCCGTTGGCGCGGGCGGTGGCGTTCAGCCAGGTGCCCTCGCGCTCCGCCTCGCCTTCCCAGGTGCCGGACAGGAACTGGCCCAGACCCGCCGCGCTCGAACGCGGGTTGCGCGAATAGGGCATCCAGCGCCCCTCGCCATCCTTGGCTGCCTCCGCATGGACGATCGTCGCCAGTACCGGCGCCGGAAGCCCGGTGCGCGAGGCCGCCGCGCTCAACATCGGCGCGTAGCGGGCATTGGGCCCCTGCCCCAGCGACAGCGCGGCGCTACCGGCGTCACCGCCGTCGGACTGCCCCCCGTCGGTCTGGCCATCTTCACCGCCATCGCGCCGCCGGCCATCGCCGCCGTCGCTGGACATGTCGCCCTGCGCATGATGGTGCGGCTGCGCCAGACCGGCCAGCGGCGTCGCCGCTGCCTTGTCTCCTTCAAGCATCCCGATCAGCGCTTCCAGGCTGAGCGGCAGCCCGCGCCGGTCGGTCGGGCGCGTATCCTTGTCGTCCGAACTGCCGTCGCCCAGCGCCGCGCGCCAGAGCCGGTCGGACATTTCGCTGCGCGCCTGCGCATAGATCAGCCGCGCCTTCTGCGCGGAATCCAGCCCGCGCACTTGCGCCGCGGCCTGACCGGCAGAATGAACCGCAGCCGGGTTTGCGGGGCCGACCGGGCTGCTCACGGCCGCTTCTCGCGCCGGATGGAGCGCCGGGCCTTGATGAAGGCCATGGCGGCGATGTCGTCGATGCCCGCCTGCTCGGCATTGGCCTGCGCGCGCTCGGCTTCCTGCTTGAACGCCTCTGCCGCGCTTTCGATCGTGCGGAACGTGCCGAAGGCCTCCACCGCTTCCGCGCGCAAGCCTTCCAGCCGCTGCGCCAGTTCGGCCTGCAAGCCGGTAAGCTGGCGCTGCTCTGCCCGCAGGCGCGCAAAATAGCCGTGCGAGACGAAGCCCAGATCAGCACCGGCAACCGCCTTTTCACGGCTGCGCGCGGCATGGGCATCGGCCTGCGCCTGCTCCACGGCGGCCAGCACGCCCTGCTCGCGGCTGATGGCCACGCTCATCTCGTCGATCTCGCGCCGCTGCACGCGCAGCGCGGCGTCATACGGTGTTTTCATCGGCTGCCTCCGGTTCGGGCTCCAACTCGGGAAGTTCCATGATCGCCGCGAGCGCGGCGAAACTGTCCTCGGCATGGCCGCGTTCGTTCTTGCCCTGCTTCAGCAGGTCTTCCAGCCAGGGCGCCAGCGCCACGGCGCGGTCCACCTGCTCGCTCGACCCGGCGCGATAGGCGCCCAGCCGGACCATCTCTTCCATGTCGCGATAGGTCGAAAGCTCACGCCGCGCGGCCAGGCGCAGGCGGTTCTCGTTCTCGCCCAGCGCATGGGGAAGCGTTCGCGAGACCGACTTCAGCACGTCGATCGCGGGATAGCGGCCACGCTCGGCAATCTGGCGGGTGATGACCACGTGGCCGTCCAGAATGCCGCGCACCGCGTCGGCCACCGGCTCGTTGTGATCGTCGCCATCCACCAGCACGGTGAACAGGCCGGTGATCGTGCCCTGCCCCGGCAGCCCCGGCCCGGCCCGCTCCAGCAGGCGCGGCAGTTCGGCGAAGACGGTGGGGGTATAGCCCTTGGTCGCCGGCGGCTCGCCGCTGGCAAGGCCGATCTCACGCTGGGCCATGGCGAAACGGGTTACCGAGTCCATCAGGCACAGCACGTTCAGGCCCTGGTCGCGGAAATGTTCGGCCACGCTCAGCGTGGTCCAGGCGGCCTGACGGCGCATCAGCGCCGGCTCGTCCGAAGTCGCGACGACGACGACGCTGCGGGCAAGGCCCTCCACGCCGAGGTCGTCCTGCACGAATTCCTGCACTTCGCGGCCACGCTCGCCGATCAGGCCGATCACCGCGACATCGCACTCGGTCCAGCGCGCCAGCATCGAGAGCAGGACGGACTTGCCGACGCCCGAACCGGCGAACAGGCCAAGGCGCTGCCCCTTGCAGAGCGGCGCGAAGATATCGAGCGCGCGCACCCCGGTCGAAACGCAAGTGCCCACGCGCGCCCGCGCCGATGCCGGCGGCGGCGAAGCCTTGATCTTGCGCAGGATCGCCCCTTGCGGCAGCGCGCCCTTGCCGTCGACCGGGCGGCCGAGGCCGTCGATCATGCGGCCCAGCCACCCTTCGGAGGGGCGCAGACCGAACTGGCTGGCGGAAAGACTGGCGCGCGATCCGGAGGCGATGCCCTGCGGGTCGCTGAATGGCAGGCAATGGGCGATCCCGCGATCGAGGCCGGTCACTTCGGCCTCCACCACGTCCGCACCGATGCCGCCCTGCGCGTGCAGGCTGACGCGCGAGCCGATCTGGGCGGCGCCGGACAGCCCCTCAACCTCGATCAATGCGCCGCGCACGGCCACGACCCGGCCATGGCGCTGGTCGGGCGTAAGCAGGCGCAAGCCCGCGGCGGCAGCGGCAAGACTGGCCATCGCCGGACGGTCAGGCGGCCGTAGCGGGTTCGGCGGATTCCGCCGCGGCATCGGCCCCGGGGAAACGGGCCAGCGCATCGCTTTCGTAGGCGATCAGCCAGCGGCAATCGGCCAGCGCGGCGTAGAACTGGCCTACTGCGATCTTCTGGGCGAAGCGGATGCAGACGGCCTTGGCCTCATGCGATTCCAGCGCGACCATCAGCGTTTCCAGCCGTTCGAGCAGCGTCTGCTTGTGACGGGCGATATCCGCTTCATCGATATAGGCCATCATGCAGGCGAAATAGAGCGCGCGCGCCGGGGTTACCGCCTCTTCCGGTTTCATCACTTCGCGGCCGCGCAGGATCGTGGCGGTGTTCTCCACCACCAGGTCCGTGCGCGACTGTGCGCGCAATACCGCGCCGTTGACGATCACCGGCTCGCCCTTCTTGAGCGATATGCGAAGAGTCATGTGTGCAGCCCCCGAAACACTTTCCGAAATTATAGGATGAACCGTGTCATCCCGGTGACGGTCTTGCGGGTTTTTTCGCGCCCGTCCGCACGGTTGGGGGTTGGTTTCATCCTACAATGGCTTGTCCACATGCCGGAACCGCCATTTTCCGGCCCGGGACGCACAGGAGAATGACATGAGCCTCTATTCAGCTCTATACGCGGGCGTGTCCGGCCTCGGCGCTCAGGCGAGCGCGATGGCGACCGTCGCGGACAACATCACCAACGTCAACACCGTCGGCTACAAGGGCGTCTCGGCCCAGTTCCAGACCCTGGTCACCGACGGCAAGGTCAAGAGCAGCTACTCGGCCGGCGGCGTCACCGCCTCTCCCAAGGCGCTGATTTCCAAGCAGGGTCTGCTCCAGGCTTCCAGCAGCCTGACCGACATCGGCATCGACGGCGCGGGCTTCTTCGTCGTCCGTTCCAGCGCCGACACCAGCGGCACCGTCGCCTATACCCGCGCCGGTTCGTTCACCACCGATCCCGACGGCTATCTGGTCAACACCGCAGGCTACTACCTGACCGGCTGGCCGCTGGATGCCGATGGCAACTACGTCAACAACGGCAACCTGAATTCGCTTGAGGCGATCAAGCCGAACGCGCTGACGGGTGCGGCCACGCCGACCACCAAGATCTCGATGCGCGCCAACCTCGATTCCACCGCCACCGCGGTGACCGGCTACACCGCCGGCGACATGGCATCAGGCACGACCACGCCGCAGTTCTCGCGCTCTGTCACCGTCTATGACGCGCAGGGCACCTCGCACGACGTGACCTTCAACTTCATCAAGACCGGCACCAACACCTGGGCGGCCGAAATCACCGCCGACCCGGCCGACGTCTCGACGTCCGGCGGCGCCGCGGTGACCGACGGCCTGCTCGCTTCGGGCACGATCAGCTTCAACGCCGACGGCAGCCTGGACCTGGCCGGTTCGTCCTCCTCGCTGTTCTCCAACCTCGACATCGGTTGGTCCAACGGCGCCGGTTCGACGCCGATCAGCCTTTCGCTCGGCACCGACGACGGGCTTGACGGCCTGACCCAGTTCGGCAGCGCGTCCGCCCTCCTGACCTCCAGCGCCAACGGCGGCATGCTGGGCACCGTCTCCTCGGTCGAGATCTCGGACACGGGCGTGGTCAGCGCAGTATTCGACGACGGTACTTCGCGCGCGATCTACCAGCTTCCGCTGGCGACCTTCGCCAACCCGGACGGTCTTACCCGCGTCAGCGGCAACGCCTATGTCGCTTCGCAGGATTCGGGCAGCGCCTCGATCAACGAGCCTGGCTCGCTGGGCGGCGGCAAGCTCTCCGCCGGCACGCTGGAAGCGTCGAACGTCGATCTCGCGTCGGAATTCTCGAACATGATCATCTACCAGCGCGCCTACAGCGCCTCGTCGAAGATCATCACGACCGTCGACGACATGCTTCAGGAAGTCAGCAACCTGAAGCGGTAGTCTGAAAATCCGCCGCAGGCGGATTTTAGCGGCACCGGCCCTCTCCCCCACCCGACCTCCCAGATCCTACCCCGTAGGGGAGATCGGGTGGAGGAGAGGGCCGGTGCCGCACCCTTAATACCCATTCCTTCCCTTCCACGAGAATCGCAGGAAACCGAAACGTGTCCCTCAACCAGATCCTCAGTTCCGCCATTTCGGGCCTTTCGGCGTCGCAGGCGGGGATGCAAACGGTCTCCAACAACATCGCCAACGTCAACACCGCCGGCTACGCCCGGCAGAAGGTGTCGCTGGCGACCTCCGTTTCGGGAGGGCAGGTCACCGGCGTCGTCGTGGGCGAGCCTTCGCGCGTGGCGGACAAGTTCCTGGAGAACGCCGTCTATCAGCGCGCCGGCACCTCGGGCCGCGCCGAAGTGGTCAACACCTACATGGACCGGCTGCAGTCGCTGCTGGGCTCCACCACATCCACGTCCGGGCTCACCGCCCGGCTGAACGCGATTTCCTCCGCCGTGTCGGAGATCAGCGGCCTTAACGGATCGGCCCAGTCGGTCGCGCTGTTCACCGGCAGCATCGACGATACGCTCGACACGCTGAACGGCCTGACCAAGGACGTTTCCAGCCTCCAAGCCGATGTCGAGACAGACGTCGGCAACACGGTCGATCGCGCCAACGTGCTGCTGCAGAAGATCAACGACCTCAACGACGAAGTCGCCCGCCTGCAGGGCCTGGGCCAGAGCACATCGGGCGTGGCCGACCAGCGCATGTCCGCGCTGCAGGAACTCAGCGGCCTGATGAATGTGACCGTCCGCGAACAGAGCGACGGCCGCGTCTTCATCGATACTGCTTCGGGCCAGACCCTGCTGGACAAGCGGCTGCGCCAGCTTTCGTACAATTCGGGTGCCGGCGCCTCGCAGGCGACTTATTCCTCGATCGACATCCGCTTCGCCGCCGACGACGGCACCATGGGCGCCTCCACCGGAGAGAAGATCGATTCCACTTCGGTCGGCGGCAAGCTGGGCGGGCTGCTGGACATGCGCGACCGCGTGCTGCCGCAGTTCAACGAACAGCTGGGCCAGCTTTTCAGCGGCCTTGCCGAAACGCTGAACAAGGTTTCAAACGAGGGCACCACCCTGCCCCCGCCCAACACGCTGACCGGACAGGCCAACGGCCTTACCGGCAGCGACCGTCTGGGCTTCACCGGCAAGGCGACCTTCGCGGTGCTGGGTAAGGACGGCACCCTGGTCAACAAGGTGACGATCGATTTCGACGCACTGGGCGCGGGCGCCACGGTCGACGATGCGATTGCCGCGATCAACGCCGGTCTTTCGCCTGACGCGACCGCCAGCATCGATGCCAAGGGCGTGATGTCGATCACCGCCACCAGCAGTTCGAACGGCATCGCCATCGCGCAGGATCCGGACACCCCCAGCGACCGCGCGGGCGTGGGATTCTCGCAGTTCTTCGGCCTGAACAACATCATCCGTTCGGACAGCAGCGCATTGACGCCTTCGGGCTTCACCAGCACCGATCCCACCGGCTTCGCCTCGGGCGAGACGGCGCAGATCGTGCTGCGCGACACCAACGGCAAGGTGCTGACCCAGTACACCTACACCAGCACCGGCAGCGACAGCTGGGGCGATCTGGTCTCCAACCTGAACTCCAGCCCGCTGGCCGCCTATGGCAGTTTCGCGCTGGATGACGAGGGCCGCGTGGCCTTCACCGCCAATGCCGCCAGCGCGGGCGCGGCGATCACGATCCCTTCGGATTCGACCAACCGCAGCGGCACCGGCCTGTCGTTCTCGGCGCTTTCGGGCCTGACCGGCAACGCCAGCGGCCTTGCCAACGCCCAGGTCGATCCGGCGATGCTGGCGGATACCTCCAAGGTGCCGCTCGCGCAGCTTCAGCTGGACACCGCGATCGGCGAAAAGGCGGTCGGCTCAGGCGACTTCCGCAACGCCACCGCGTTCATCGATGCGCTCGCCGCCACGGCCGATTTCGGCAAGGACGGCACCAAGACCATCGGCAATTTCGCCAACGCCCTGCTCGGCGGCGTCGGTTCGGCGGCATCGCAGGCGTCGGACGCCTACGACGACGCATCGGCCCGGATGTCCGACGCGGTGGACCGGCGCGACAGCTACGCCGGCGTGAACATCGACGAAGAACTGGCCCAGATGGTGGTGCTCCAGAACAGCTACAGCGCCGCCGCGCGCGTGATGACCACCGCCTCGGAAATGTACGACACCCTGATCGGCATGCTCGGATAAGGAACAAGCAGATGACCCGCGTAGCCACGATTCCCATGCAGACGACGCTCGCGAACGCCATCCAGCGTTCGCAGCAGGCCCTCAACACCAGCCAGCTCCAGCTTTCGACCGGCAAGAAGGTCACCGACTATGCCGGCCTCGGCCTCGACGCCGTGCGCACGCTCTCGGCCCGGTCGATGCTGGCCCAGCAGGACAGCTACCAGTCGGTGGCGAGCCGCGTTTCGACGACGCTGTCGCTCTACGACGCCAACCTCAACCAGATCGATTCCACCCTGTCGGACTTGCGCACGCAGCTGATGTCGGCGCTGGGCACCGGCGATTCGCCCAGCCTGCAGACCACCCTCGAAGGCGCGTTCTCGGACGTGCGCGCCTCGCTCAACGCCACAGAAGGCGGCGTGCCGCTGTTCGCCGGTTCGCAGACCTCGGACTCGCCCTTCCTGCCCGAGACGCTGGAAGACACCGTGGGGCTGGACTCTGCCGATGCCTTCGCCAACGACAATGTGCGCCAGTCGGCCCGCATGGGTGACGGCGTGGACGTTCAATACGGCATCACCGCCAGCGACGTCGGCACCAACCTGATCCCGGCCTTCCGCACGTTGGCCGAAGCCGGCCCGTTCGGCGACAAGCTGACCGACGACCAGAAGGCCGCGATCCAGACCGCGCTCGACCAGCTGGACACCGGCCTGAGCGACGTGCGCAACGTCAACGCCGCCAATGGCCGCCGCCAGAACCAGGTGGATTCGCTCAGCACCCGCGCCTCGGAACGCTCCGACCTGCTGACCGAAGTGATCGGCGGCGTGGAAGATGCCGACTTGGGCCAGGTGGCGATCGACATCACCCAGCGCCAGACCGTCCTCGAAGCGAGCTACTCGGTCTTCGCCCAGCTTTCGAGCCTGTCGCTGACCAACTATCTGAAGTGATCCGGGGAGGCTCTCCGGAGCCTTCCTCACTACGAAAAAAAGGGGCAGGAGGTGCGAACCTCCTGCCCCTTTTTCATGCCGACGTGGCGGGCCGCTCAGCTCTTCTTGGCCGCCTTGGTCGGCACCGGCGCGACATCGGGCGCGCGGTCGATCAGGTCGGCCATGTCGCCCGCCGGGCTGGCCGAGGGCAAGGCCGCCATCGCCCGGCCCAGCGCGGCCGGATCGGCGGTCATCGGCGTCGCGGTCAGCATCTCGAACGCGGCAGCGGTGGGCAGGCCGGCAAAGGCGCCCGAATAGCGCTCGTGCAGCGCGGCCAGCGCATCCTCGCGGTGAAGCATCGCCAGCGAGATCGCATGGCGCAGCACCACCGCCTGCCCCACCTGATCCAGCGCGCGCGGCGACGGCAGGGTCTTGCCCGAGGCATCGGCATAGCGCTGCCAGTCGCGGTGCTTCCACAGCACTTCTTCCTGAAGCGGCACGCTGCCCGGCACGGTTTCCAGCACCGCCAGCGCCTCGTCCACGCGGCCGATCTGGCTGAGCGCCACGGCCTCCACGCGATCGCGCGCGGCGATCATGTCGTTGGGGAAGCTGGGATCGTCGGACTTGCGCAGGACATCCAGCGCGCGGTCGGGCCGGCCCGCCAGGATATAGAGGCTGGCCACCCGGGCGGAGAGCGGCCCGCGCGCCAGATCGCCCGCGCGCACGAACAGCTGGTAACCCAGGAGGTCCGCCGCGCGCTCGTAAAGGCCGGCGCCCTGCAGGCGCGCCGCCAGCTGGCTGGACAGAAGATCGCCCTCGGCGCCGCCGGGCGCAAGGTCGCGATAGTCCCAGTAGAGCCCCGCCGCCTGATCCAGCGGCAGGTTGCGCGCGGGATCGAGCGCGGCGACGAGCTTGGTGCGCAGGGCCGGCAGGATTGCCGCGTCCTGCCCTTCCAGCCCGAAGCCGCGCAGCAGCGTCGCGCCGCTGCGCAAGGCGCCCGGAAGGTCGCCGCTGGCGTCCTGAAGCCGATAAGTCAGGCGCAGTGCGCGCTGTTCGATCACGTCGCCGCGCCAGCCGTAGCGCAGCGCGTCCAACTGGCGCAGGGCGTCCTTCATGCCGATCATGTGCGCGGCCACGCGCGCCTCGATCTCGCTCAGTCGCGCGTCATTGCGCTGCTCCATCGTGCCCGACTGTTCGACCCGGGCGAAGCGCAGGCGCGCCTGGTCGCCATGGCCCTGCAGCAGTTCGGCGCGGCCGCGCAGCAGATTGGCGGCGGGATCGCGGTCCGGCATCGGCTGAAGCCATTCGATCGCCTTGTCCGGCTGCCCGGCATCGACCGCGGCCTGCGCGGCGGAAAGTACGAAAGGCTTGGGCCGCGCGGCGCGCAGGGCCGGGCGCGCGCAGGCGACCTGTTCCAGCGCCTGCTCCGCCAGATGCGCGGCAGCCAGAGCGCGCAGGCGCCAGGCGCAAGCTTCCGGATTGATCGCCAGCCCGGTCGAGGACAGCGCGGCAACCGCATCGGCATTGCGCCCCAGCAGCGTCAGCGCCGCGCCGCGCGCAAGGCGATAGCTGTCCACCATGGCAAGGTCGGGATCGTCCTGCACCATGACTTCGAGCACGCCGAAAGCCTCACCCCCGCGCTCGGCGCCGACAAGGCTGCGGGCATAGTCCCAGCGCGCCTGCTGAAGCTGGGCCTGCGGCACGCGGGCAATCCGTTCCCACGCGGCCGTCTGCGTCATCGCGCCCCACGACGCGGGGCCGTAGATCGCCGGTTGCTGGGCCAACTGGGCGGCAAAGCCCGGCAGACGGGGCGGCGCAGGCAAGGCAGCGTCGCCCGAAAGCGCGCCGGGCGCCATCGGGGCCAGCCCAGCCGAAGCTTCGGGCGAAGGCGCGCCGGAAGCTGGGCCTGAAGGCGTAACGGAGGGCTGGGACACCGGCGTCGCGCCGGGCAGCAGCGCGGCGCAGGCCGCTAGCAGCATCGTTCGTTGGACGGTCAGGCGCTTCACGCTGGCGGGTCTTTCTGCAGAACGGGGATAGGGGCCTCAGATCAGGCCGGGATAGAGCAGCGATACTGTCACCAGCACGCCGCCCAGAATGCAGCCGATCACGAACAGCACCGTGGCGGCGGCGATCCACAGCAGGCTGCGGCTGGCGTCGGCGCCCTGCGCCTTGTCCTTCTCCGCGACGACGACGGGCTGCGCCGCAGCCTCATCTTCGCGCGGGCCGCCGATGTCCCCCCGTCGGCGTGCGGGTATGCCGTGCGGCCGTTCGCCGGACGACAAGACCCGGACTTTGGCCGGGCCCGTATTGCCACTCATGCTGCTTGTCCCCTGCGGCGTAAGCCAAAAAGTAACGAATTACTCCTATTATAGAGGAGCAGTCCGCATCCCGGACCCCGCTGAAATTCCCAAATCCGCCGCTTTTTTCCTGCGGACCAATACAATACCGGAGTACCGAATGCCCCGTAGCACCCTCTTTGCCATGATGGCCCTCGCCACCGCCGCGGTGGCGCCCGAGGCGACGCAGGCGGTGCCTTTCAGCCCGGCCAACCTGGTCAAGCTGGAGCAGATCGATACGCCGATCGTCGATGCCGGCCGAATCGATGGCGTGATGCACCTGCAACTGGTGGTGGAAACCGGTTCCGCCTCCACCGCCAACGACCTGTCGCAGCGGATGCCCGAACTGCGCGCCGCATCGCTGGCCGCGTCCATCGAATTCGCCCGGCTTCGCGCCTCGCCCTTCACGGCGCTGGACGTGTCCAAGCTGTCGCAGAGTTTGACCCCCGCCCTTCAGCGCGTCGATCCCGACATTTCGCGCGTGCTTATCGTGCGTGCCACCGCCTTCCGTAGCTGACCGCAGGGCGCTCTAGAGCGTTTTCCAATCAGGTGGAATCACCTGATGATTCGGAAAACGCGGCAAACCAAAATCCTGGAGCAGTTTATCCGATGCAATCGGATCGGAAACTGCTCCAGCGCCAGCGCAGACTCGCGCAATCGAAACCGGCGGGACGTCCCATCACGGGACAAAAGCTGCTGATATTAAACAGAAAAGCGTCCGCTTCCGGCTGGCGCAAAAAAGAATGGATCCGAAGCGCGGTGGCCCCGGATCCATTCCTTCATCCTGCAAACATCACTTCAACCGGCAAGATCACTTGGCGGCGGCTGTTGTCGCCCCTTGTGGCTTGCTACCGCGGGCCAGCGCCGGCGCTGCCGGTGCGGCCGCCGGTGGGCGCCCGCGCATGACCTTGCGGCCGGCCAGCGTCATGGAAAGTTCCACCGCCGCGCTGGGCGTCATGTAGGACATGATCTGCGCGGTGACCGAATCGCGCATGCGGCGGGCCACTTGCGCCTGCACTTCCAGGTCCAGCTTTTCGAAGATCGGCGCAGCGCGCTGCGGCTTCATGCGCTGGTAGATCTGCGCCAGGGTGTCGTAAGGCACCTCTGGCTGGTCCGCGCCGGGCTGGCCGGGACGGGCCTGCGCCCCCGGATCGGGCTGCCCCTGCTGCTGCTGGCCCTGAAGCTGGCCGGCCAACCGGGTTTCCCCGGCCCGCACGGCCTGCTCGCGCATTTCCAGCTTGCGCCGTTCGGCCGCCGCATCGCGATCGCGCTTGCCCAGCGCATCCTGCAAGGAGGTGCCGAGGCGGCCCGAAGAGGCCCCTGCGCTATCGCTGCTGGGCGCGGCCAGTGCCATGGCATTGGCCACGGCGGCCACCCCGGCGACGCCCAGCATCAGCCGCGAAGGCTGTGCCAGGCTCCGCAAGGCGTTCAGCGCCCTGACCTTTGCCGTCACCGGCATCGGCAGATTGGCCGACATTGCGGTCATGCGGCGGCGCGCTTGCGGCGGGCCGACGGGTGCATGACGATCTCGGCCGAGATTTCCTTGGCCTCTGCCACGGCGGCGGCGATGGCGGCTTCCACGCCGTCCTCGGCGGCAGCGGCGATCTTCGGCGTCACGACCTTGGGCTTCACGGTCCGCGTGCGGGTCTTGCGGGCACCGCCACGGGTGGACGTACGCTTCGCCGCGACCTTCTCCTCGGCAGCGTCATCGGCCACGACATCGGCCTTGGCGGCAGGCTTGCGGGCGGTCTTCTTGGCCACCGACTGCTGGTTCGCCGCAACGATACGGTCCGCCACGGCATTGCCGATGCTGACCATGTCGGCCAGTTCGTCGCGCATGGCTTCGGCATCGGCGATCGTGCGGGCCTGCGCCATGCCATCGGTGGCCAGAACGCGCTTCAGTTCGCCCAGCACGGCGCGGGCCTGTGCGGTCGCGCGTTCAAGGCTGGCAACGCCTTCGGTCAGCGGCGCGTTGCGAAACGCGCGCATGCGGCGGTCGATCCGCCAGCCCTGCACCATCACGGCGGAGCAGAGCGGGATCAGCGTGAAGTTGATCATGGTGGCAGTGTTCACTTCGGATACCCCCTTGAGATGTCGTTCGCCATGCGCACGGCGATGTTTCTGGAACGCTGCCCGATATGCGCGAGGCCCAGCGGGACACCGCCACACTGGACCTGAAGCGCATCGTTCGGGCTTTGACTGAAAGCTATGGTCTCACCGACCTTGAGGTTCATGACGTCGCGCAGCGACATCTGCTTCTCACCCAGAACCACGTCGACGGTGACTTCGGTCTGGGAAAGTTCACTGGCCATGTGCGCCGCCCACATGCGATCGCGGCCGAGTTTTTCGCCCATGAAGCGTTGCAGCAGCTTGTTGCGCACCGGCTCTATGGTTGCATAAGGCAGCAGCACGCTGAACTTGCCGCCGCGCCCTTCCATGTCGACACGGAAGGTCGCGACCGCGGCGATGTTGCTGGGCCCGGCGATGGCGGCAAAGCGCGGGCTGGATTCCATGCGCTCCACCTGCATCGTTACCGGCTCGATCGCCTCGAACGATTGCGACAGGTCATCCAGCGCCAGCTGCACCATGCGCGAAACCAGCATGGTCTCGATCGTGGTGAAGGCGCGGCCTTCCACGCGCATCGGCTTGTTGCCCTTGCGCCCGCCCAGCAGGGCATCGACCACTGCATAGATCAGGCTCGATTCCACGGTGACGACGCCGTAGTTTTCCCACTCGGTCACCTGGAACACGCCGAACATGGCAGGCAGAGCCACCCGGTTCATGAACTCGCCGAAGCGGGTGGAGGTGATTTCCTCCAGGCTGACGTCGATCGCGTCGGACGTAAGATTGCGCATGCTGGTCGCGAACGTGCGCACCATGCGCTCGCACACCACTTCCAGCATCGGCAGCCGTTCGTGGCTGATGACGTTGGATTCGATGACCGCCTTCAGGCCGCTCTTGGTCTGCGTGGGCGCATCGGCGTCGAAGCCGAACAGCGCATCGATGCCGGCCTGATCGAAAGTGTCGCCTACCATATCCTCCATCTTGGGAGGATCCGGCAGCAGGAAGTCGTCGAAATCGTCGTTCATTGCTGGATCAGGTCCTGAATGAGCACGTCGCTGACCATGCCGGGGCCCAGTGCCTGGGTGGAACGGCGCAGCATCTCTTCCTTGATGCGGAACACCGCCGCCGACCCATCAAGGTCGTCCGGGCGCAGTTCGCGCAGGAAGGGCTGAAGCGCGTCCAGCACCAGCGGCAGCTTTTCCTTCACCGCGTCCGCCTTGGAATCGTCCGCGGCGACAAGGATGAAGCGCAGCTTCAGGAAGCGCGCCGAAGCATCGCTGCCGCGCAGGTTCACCACCATCGACGGCACTTCGACATAGGATGCCTTGCCAGGCTTCGCTTCGCCCGAGCCGCCTTCCGCCGATACGCTTTCGCTGGCGTGGCCGCCGCTGCTGCTGCCGCCGGCGAACTTGGTATAGCCGTAATAGCCCGCTCCGCCGCCGATCAGCAGCACGGCCACCGCCGCGCCGATCACGATCATGCGCTTGCGCGACGGCTTGCTCGACAGATTGCTTTCTGCCGCATCGACAGGCGCAACGTCGATGATCTCTTCGTCCGACACTTTCGAACCCCCTTGGCTCCTCGCGTAGCGGCGCGGAAATCGAAATCCTCGATGCCGACCGCATTCGCGTTTTCGCCTCTATTATAGGAGGGCCAAGCGGCAAATTCTGCCGAGTGCCGAAAACCGCTAACTTTTTCTCGAGGTGCCGGAAATGGACGTTTCCTCCTTCGTTCTGCTAAGCCACGAGCAGGCCCTGCGTCGCCAGCTCGACATCGTTGCCAACAACATGGCGAACACCAGCACGGTGGGCTACAAGCGCGAACAGGCGTTGTTTCATGAATATGTAGAGACCGCGCAGGACGCCCCGGTGGACGATGCCCGCAAGACGTCGTTCGTGCTAGACTTCGGCACCGTGCACGACGCCGCGCAGGGTGCGTTCCAGGCCACCGGCAACAATCTGGACGTGATGATCGACGGGCCCGGCTACCTCAACGTGGAAAGCCCGGACGGCGGCGTTGTCTATACGCGCGCGGGATTCATCAAGGTTCTGCAGAACGGCGACCTTGCCACTTCCGGCGGGCAGCGCCTGCTGGATGAGAACGGCCGCCCGATCAACGTGCCCACCGACGAACAGAGCCGCCTGACGATCGCGGAAGACGGCACCGTGATGGGTGCCAACGGCCCGCTCGGCCGCCTGGCGGTGACCACGTTCGGCAACGAGAGCACGGTCGACCCGCGCGGCGACGGCCTGCTGACCGGCACCGGCGGCACCATGCTGACGCAAGGCCAGACCAAGCTGAAGACCGGCGGCGTCGAAGGTTCGAACGTGGAGCCGATCACCGAGACCACGCACATGGTGGAGATCCTGCGCTCCTACCAGACCAGCCAGCGCCTCTCCGCCGATCTTGCCGACATGCGCAAGAAGGCGATCGACCGCCTCAGCAAGGTGGGTTGAGGCATGTCTGATCCGAAATCCGCCTGAAGGCGGATTTCGGGTTCGGCACCGGCCCTCTCCCCCACCCGACCTCCCTGATCCTACCCCGTAGGGGAGATCGGGTGGGGGAGAGGGCCGGCGCCGAAGCAGAAACGAAGTCCCGTTTTTTAACTCAGTTTCCCGGCCCATTTCATCAAGGAGCCATCATGCGTTCGCTCTCCATTGCCTCTACCGGCATGCTTGCCCAGCAGACCAACGTCGATGTCATCTCGAACAACATCGCCAACATGAACACCACCGCGTTCAAACGTCAGCGCGCCGAATTCCAGGACCTGCTCTACCAGCAGGTGTCGCGCCCCGGCGCCACCACCAGCTCGGACGGCACCCAGGTCCCCACCGGCATTCAGCTCGGCGCAGGCGTGAAGACCGGCGGCATCTACCGCATCACCGAACAGGGCGCGCTGACCAACACCGGCAACACCTATGACATGGCGGTCGACGGCCAAGGCTACTTCCAGATCATGCTGCCCTCGGGCGATCTGGCCTATACCCGCGCCGGCTCGTTCCAGCTTTCGGACCAGGGCGAACTCGTCACCACCGACGGTTATCGCGTGCAGCCGAACATCACGATCCCGCAGGGCGCCACCAGCGTTTCGGTGTCGAAGAGCGGCGAAGTGCAGGTAAAGCTGGACGGCCAGACCGACATGCAGACCGTCGGCCAGCTCGAACTGGCGACCTTCGTGAACGAGGCCGGCCTCGAAGCCATCGGTTCGAACATGTACCTCGAAACCGGCGCCTCGGGCCAGCCCACCGTCTCGACCCCAGGCGAGCCGGGCTTCGGCACGCTCAGCCAGGGCTTCGTGGAAGCGTCGAACGTCAACCCGGTCTCGGAAATCACCTCGCTGATCACCGCCCAGCGCGCCTACGAGATGAACAGCCGCGTGCTGAAGACCGCCGACGAAATGCTCCAGACCTCCACGCAGACGGGCTGAAGATCATGACCGCCGCGATCCTGCTCATGCTAGCGGCGGCGGCTCCGGCCGCCGCCCACAACGCCGCAACGCCGGCTGCGCCCGCCACGATCCAGGCGCCCGTCCTGGCGCGTACGGTCGAGCGGGGAGAGAAGCTGGCCGCCGGGGACTTCACCCGGGGGCCGGTCTCCCCCAATGCCGCGCGCGGCATGCTGGCCCCGGCCGAGGCGGCCGGGCAGGAAGCGACGCATCGGATCATGGCAGGCGCCCCCGTGCGCGCCACCGATGTCGCCCAGCCGCGCGTAGTGCGGCGGGGAGAGGCGGTGACGATCTCGTTCGCCACCGGCGCGCTGAAGATCACCTCCGCCGGCCGCGCGATGAGCGATGCCGGCCGGGGCGAACCGGTCCGCGTGTTCAACACCGCCACGGGCCGCACGCTCGACGGCGTGGCCGACGCCCCCGGCCAGGTCAGCATCCCGGTCCACTGAGGCCTGAGAGAAGCCAGGATTTTTCGATCATGAAATCGACTTATACCCGCCTCATTCCTGTCCTCATGGCAGCGACCTTGCTGTCCGGCTGCGGGGCCGTCGGCCGCCTGAAGAACGTGGGCAAGGCGCCGAAGATGAGCGACGCCGAAGCGCCTGTCGCCCCGCGCGTCGAACCGTCGATCGGCAACCAGGGCATCGCCGATCGCGGCGCGGTGGACGATCCGGCGCTGGCCGAAGGGCAACGCGGCGCATCGCTGTTCCGCACCGGGGCGGGCGCCTTCTTCCACGACCAGCGCGCCTCGCGCGTGGGCGACATCGTGACGATCCGCATCAACATCGCGGACAACGCCCAGGTCGACAATTCCACCACGCGCACGCGCGACGGCAAGGAAACCGCCGGCGTCGCCGCGCTGCTGGGCCTTGAAAAGCACATCAAGACGGTGACCGGCACCGACCCATCGGCACTGACCGACACCAGCTCCTCCTCCAGCGCCGTGGGCGTGGGCAAGACCGCGCGCAGCGAACAGATCAACATGACCATCGCCGCATCGGTGGTGGGCGTGCTGCCCAACGGCAACCTGCAGATCCGCGGTCGCCAGGAAGTGCGCGTGAACTACGAATTGCGCGAACTGGTCGTCACCGGCGTGATCCGTCCGGAAGACATCGCCCGCGACAACTCGATCAAGCATTCGCAGATCGCCGACGCCCGCATCAGCTACGGCGGACGCGGCCAGCTGACCGACGCGCAGCAGGCGCGCTGGGGCCAGCAGATCTACGACGCGCTGTTCCCGTTCTGATGATGGGGGCGGTATCGCCGCCCCCGCATCCGAACTTCGGCAAATCGAACGCATGGAATGCAGTTCGAACGTGTAGAGCAACTCTACCGCATCGAAGTGCCGTCATCCCCGCGAAGGCGGGGGGCGACGAAAAGTTAAACCGATCCAGTATCGCTTGAGCCGACCAGAATAATCTTCCGAGAGCAGTCGAGCAGTCTCTCTCGTACCGAAGGGGTGTCGCCGCAAGGCGGCGCCCCTTTCCCGTTTTTGGCCCCGTTTCTGGCCCCATTTCTGACTCCGCATCCAGCCGCGGCATCACCCAGCAACTGGCTCCGTTTCGGCACGCCGCCATTGCCAACCCGGCAAATTTTGCCGCCCCATCAAATAAATAGCATGGCGCGCAACGGTCATGCCGAACGCCTTCCTAGAAGACTCATGCGAGCCTGAAGAAACAGGACCGTACGCGGGCCGGCGTATTCCGGTCCAGGCCGCAGAACCGGCCTCAACATTCTAGAAGGAATGAAACAATGGCGTTTTCCGTCAACACCAATGCCGGCGCAATGGCTGCTCTGCAGTCGCTGAATGCTACCAACCGTTCCATGGAAACCACCCAGAGCCGCATCAACACCGGTCTGAACGTTGCTTCGACCAAGGATGACTCGGCCAAGTACACCGTCGCGCAGACCCTGCGTGGCGACCAGGGTGGTCTGACCGCAGTTACCTCGTCGCTCAACAACGCTAAGTCGACTGTTGACGTCGCGGTTTCGGGCGCTGAGCAGATCTCGGACCTCATCAACGACATGAAGTCCAAGGCCTACGAAGCGGCTTCGGCCACGGACGATGGCACGATCAAGGCACTGCAGAAGGACTATGACGGTCTCAAGTCGCAGATCGATTCGATCATCAAGTCGTCGAACTTCAACGGCGTCAACCTGATCGACGGCGGCCACGGCTCGGTCAGTTCGCTGCAGACCCTGGACACCAGCAACCTGCTTCAGGTTGACCACCAGGACATCGGCGGCCTGGGTATCTCGGCCCTCAACGGCTCGGCAGACCTTACCAACGCCACGACAGCCGGCGCCACCGTCTCCACGCTTGACGATATCTCCGACAAGCTCAACGACGTGCTCAGCACCCTCGGTGCGAAGTCGCGTCAGATCGACGGTCAGCTTTCGTTCACCAGCAACCTCAGCGACGTGATCGAAACCGGCATCGGTAACCTCGTCGACGCGGACCTCGCGAAGGAATCGGCCAAGCTTCAGTCGCTCCAGGTGCAGCAGCAGCTGGGCGTCCAGGCTCTGTCGATCGCCAACCAGGCGCCGCAGACGATCCTGTCGCTCTTCAAGTAAGAGAGACCGGCGGCCTTTCAGCCCCCAAGCAGAAGGCCGGAACGTCATGGAGGCCAGGGTGGTTCGCCACCCTGGCCTCTTTTTCGTTCGGAATGAATGGCCGCGTGCGGAGACAAATCCCCACAAATGGCGGCCGGTGGGCTCTGTCATCCTATAATATTTATGGCGCGCCGATGGCAGACCGCCCCCCTTCAAGCTGGAATTGGACCTAAGATGCTTGATTCACTCAATAACTGGCGGTTGCCCAAAAAGCTGCTGGCCGCCTTTGCTCTTCTCGGCATCATGCTCGGTGCTGTGGGACTCAACGGATTTCTTTCGACCCGCGAACTGAATACAATCGCGCAGACGCACGTTAAGCGCGGCGTCGGCGGCATGTCTGCGCTTGCCGACGTCATCAGCAACGTCAAGGAACTGCGCATCATCGTCTACAGCTACTACAATGCTGCCGACGCTGAGGATGCCGACAAGCTGCGCGACCGTCTGAAGGCCGGCAACGAGGCCCTGCTCAAGTCGATCGACGATTTCGACGCGGTTGCCGACGATTCCCTGAATCCGGAAGTCTCCGAAATGCGCCGGCAGGCGCAGGAACTGGCCAAGGTCAACGATCACGTCTTCGAACTGCGCACCAAGGGCGATTTCCCCGGCGCGATGGCCGCGATCAAGAAGGAAGGCAAAGCCGCCTCGCACGATACCATCGCGCAGGCGCAGAAGCTGATCGACCTGATGCGCCAGCGCACCGCGCAGAAGGCCGCCGAAGGCGAAGCCACCGCCGATACCGCGATCACGCTTGCCGTCGGCCTTGCCAGCTTGGGCATCGTCACCATCGTGCTCGTCTGGCTGGCGATCAACCGCTCGGTCGCGGTGCCGATGGGCCGCATCGCCGAAGTGACCACGACGCTGGCCGAAGGCGGCCGGGCCGAAGTGCCCTACCGCGAACGCGGCGATGAAATCGGTGAGATCGCCGAAGCCGTCGAACAGTTCCGCGTCGCCGCCGAAGCCCGCGCCAAGATCGACGCCCAGCATGCGCAGGAGCAGGAAGTGGTCACCTCCACCCTGCGCTCCAGCCTGCAGGCGATCAGCGAAGGCGATCTGACCCAGTCGATCACCGCCGATTTCCCGCCCGCCTATGCCGAGCTGAAGAACAACTTCAACCTGGCCGTCGGCGCGCTGCGCGATCTGATCGGCGCGGTCACCGAAAGCGCCCATGCCATCCGCACGGGTTCGAGCGAAATCGCCCAGGCTTCGGAAGACCTGGCCCGCCGCACCGAAAGCAATGCGGCCAGCCTTGAGGAAACTTCCGCCGCGATCACCCAGATGGACGAGCGTCTGCGCGTCACCGCCACCGCCGCCGGCCGCACCGTGCAGCGCGCGGACGGCGCGATGGGCGTGGTCGAATCCGGCCGCTCGATCGCCGACGAAGCCGTCCAGGCGATGGGCCGCGTCAGCGAAAGCGCCAAGGGCATCGACTCGGTGATCGAAGGGCTCGACAAGATCGCCTTCCAGACCCGCGTCCTCGCCATGAACGCCGCTGTCGAGGCAGGCCGTGCGGGCGATGCCGGCCGCGGTTTCGCGGTCGTCGCCGATCTCGTCTCCGCGCTCGCCATGCGCTCGGAAGAAGAAGCCAAGCGCGCCCGTGAGCAGCTGACCGCAACGCAGACCGACATCGGCACCGCCGTGCAGGCCGTGCAGCGCGTCGACGGCGCCCTGCAGAACATCTCGGGCGACGTGACCGAAGTGCACACGCTGCTGAGTGACATCGCCACCGACAACCAGGCGCAGTCCTCCACGATCACGCAGATCAGCGCGGCGATCGGCACGATGGATCAGGCCACCCAGCAGAACGCGGCGATGGTGGAGGAAACCTCCGCCGCCGCGCGCAACCTCAACAGCGAAGTGACCGCCCTGTCGGACCGCGCCGCGATGTTCCGCGTGGGCAACGAAGTGCGTTCCTACTCGGCACGCCCGGCACCCGCTCAGGCACCCGCACCGGCGCCGCGCGCGGTACCCGCTGCCATCACCACCAGCCAGCTTGCCCCCAAGCCCGCACCGGCGCGCACCATCGCGCTGGCGACCGGCCAGGACGACGACTGGATGGATTTCTGACGAGCTAACCCGGAACCCGGCCGATCCTTGCGCAAGCGGGGCTAGGCCTGGTTCAGACCTGAGGGGGCTGCCCATCCGCGGGCGGCCCCTTTTTTGTGCGCTACTTCAGGCGGAGCGGCAGCCCGGCGGCAACGAACACGACGTTGTCGGCCACCGCAGCGATATGCTGGTTCAACCGCCCCGCCTCATCGCGAAAGGCCCGGCCCAGCGGGGTTTCGGGCACCAGGCCCAGCCCGACCTCATTAGCCACCAGCGCCAGCGGCACCGGACAGTCCGCAACGGCACGGCCCAATGCCTCGAACTGCGCGGGCAGCGGCACGTCGGCCAGCATCAGATTGGACAGCCAGAGCGTCAGGCAATCGACCAGCACGGCATCCGCCTCCGCCGCCGCGCGCGCGATGGCGCCGACCAGATCGTGCGGCGCCTCGATGGTGGACCAGCGCGGGCCGCGCTCCTCGCGGTGGCGGGCGATCCGCGCTTCCATCTCGTCGTCCAGCGCCTCGCCGGTGGCGACATAGGCAAGGCGGCCCGAAACGGCCTCGATCACCCCCTCCGCATGGCGGCTCTTGCCGGAACGGGCCCCGCCCAGAATGAAAGTGCTGGTCATGGGCGATACTCCGTCAAGGCAAGGAGGCCGTCGATGTCGAGATGCTCCTCCATCGCGGCGGCGAGTTCATCCAGCGCGGCATCGACTTCGGCATGATGGTCGCGCCGGTCGCTCGCGATGCCGAGGCGGGCGAGCAGTTCGGCACGCAAGTCGGTAGAGGCGAGCAAGCCGTGACAATAGGTTCCGACCACGCGGCCGGCCGGATCGATGGCGCCATCGGGGCGGCCACCCTCCAGCGTCGCGAATGGGACGCTCGTGTCGCGTTCAGTGACGCCTAGGTGCATCTCGTAACCGGTGAAGTTCACGCCGAAAGCCGTGCCCGAAACCTCGCGCAGCGCCTTGGTGGAGCCAAGCACTGTCGTCACGTCCAACAAGCCCAAGCCCGCCATTTCGCCCGGCGCACCCTCGATCCCGAGCGGGTCGGCGATCGACTTGCCCAGCATCTGATAGCCGCCGCAGATGCCCAGGATCATGCCGCCACGCCGATGGTGCGCCAGCACGTCGATGTCCCACCCCTCGGCCCGAATGAAGGCGAGATCGGCCATCGTCGCCTTGGAACCGGGAAGCACGATCAGTGCGGCTTCGGCGGGGATCGGCGTGCCCGGCGGAATCGTCGCCACCTCCACGCCGCTCTCCTGTCGCAGCGGATCGAGATCGTCGAAATTGGCGATGCGCGGCAGGATCGGGCAGGCGACCAGCAGCTTGCCGGAAGTGCCACCCAGCCCGCGTTCCAGCACCACCGCGTCCTCACTGGGCAATCGGCCGACCGCGCTCTGCCAGGGCAGCACGCCATAGCCGCGCCAGCCCGAACGCTGCTCGATCGCGGCATAGCCATCGGCGAACAGCGCCGGATCGCCGCGGAACTTGTTGATCAGGAAACCCCGGATCTGCGCGGCATCCTCCGGATCGATCACCGCGCGGGTGCCGACGAGCGAGGCGATCACGCCGCCCCGGTCGATATCGCCGATCAGCACCACGGGCACGTCCGCCTCCCGCGCAAAACCCATGTTGGCGATGTCGCCGGCGCGCAAGTTGATCTCCGCCGGGGAGCCCGCGCCTTCCACCACCACAAGGTCGCAGCGCGCTTCCAACCGGCGATAGCTGGCCATGACCTCGGGCAGCAGCGTGCGCCGCGCCTCGCGGAAATTCGCGCTTCCCAAAGTGCCGCGCACTTGCCCGTGGACCACGAGTTGCGAGGTGCGATCGGCCTGCGGCTTCAACAGTACCGGGTTCATGTCGACATGCAGCGGCACGCGCGCCGCCAAAGCCTGAAGCGCCTGCGCACGGCCGATTTCGCCGCCTTCGGGAGTGACTGCCGCGTTGTTGGACATGTTCTGCGGCTTGAACGGCAGCACCCGCAGCCCCCGGTTGGCCAGCGCGCGGCACAGCCCGGCCACCACCACGGACTTGCCGACGTCCGAGCCGGTTCCCTGCAACATCAAGCCAGCCATGATACTCCCAACACTGCCATTCCCGCCGCCAACAGCCCCAGCAGAACCCAGGCGCGTCGATAGATCGCCAAGGCTCGCCGCAAGTCCGCCGCACCGGCTTGGCCGCCCTCCTTCCCGATCCACGGCTTGTCCGCAAGTTCGCCATCGTAGATGACCGGCCCCGCCAGCCGCACGCCCAGAGCCCCCGCCATGGCCGCCTCCGGCCAGCCGGCATTGGGCGAGGCGTGGCGGCCATGGTCACGCGCCATGACGCGCCAGCCGCGCCCAGCGGCAAGGCACAGCACCACGCCCGAGAGCCGCGCCGGGATCAGGTTCGCCAGATCGTCGATCCGCGCCGCCGCCCAGCCATAGGCGCGGAGTGGCTCCTCCGGGTGGCCGATCAGACTGTCGGCCGTGTTGATCGCCTTGTAGGCCCAGACGCCCGGTAGCCCGCCGACGAGCAGCCAGAACAGCGGCGCGACCACGCCGTCGCAGAAGCTTTCGGCCAAGCTCTCGATCGCCGCCCGCGCGACGCCGGTTTCATCAAGCTGGGCCGTCTCGCGCCCCACGATCATGCCGACGCATCGGCGCGCCGCACCGAGATCGTGCGCTTCCAGCGCCGCAAGAACCGGCCGGACATGATCGTCCAGACTCCGCGCCGCTAGCGCCGGCCATGCCAACAGCGCCAGCACGACCCAGCCGAAAGCCCCCATCGCCGCACCGACTGCGCGCTCGATCAAGAGCCCCCCGGCAATCACCGCGCCGATCAGAACCAGCATCGCGGCAAGCCCTGCCACGCGGCGGACCGGCGCGGACCACTCAGGGCGATTCAACGCGCGTTCGCAGGCGCCGATCGCTTTCGCGAACAGGCCGACCGGATGGCCGATCCACGCATGAAGACGAGACGGCCAGCCAAGCGCTGCCTCCAGCGCCAGTGCCGCGAAGGCGACCGATTCAACCATGGCCCAGCGCGGCATCGAGCCGGGCGAGCGCCGCCTCCTCCGCCGGGACGCCGAAGCGCAGCCAGTCGGGAAATTGCTCGAACGGGCGTACCAGAATATGCGCGCGGCCGAGCCGTTCGAAGACCTCGCCCGCCGCGCAGCCGGTGACCAACCGAAATAAGGGGCAGCTTCCCTGCGGTTCCAGGCCGTGCCGGCGCAAGATCCGGTCCATGCGTTCCACATGAAGCGGAAGCGCCTGCCGGGTCTCCGCGATCCAGTCGGCATCGGCATAGGCGCGCGTACCGATGGCCAGCGCGCCGGCATGAATCGGCCAACTTCCCATCGCCTGACGCAGCGCCGCCAGCACGTGCGCCGGCCCCAGCACGAAGCCCAGCCGCACCCCGGCAAGGCCGAAGAACTTCCCGAAAGAGCGTAGCACCAGCAGCCTGCCGGTCGCGGTGACGGCACCGGCCACGCTGGCATCGGCCCGGCAATCACCAAAAGCCTCGTCAACAATCAGCCAGCCGCCTTGCCGTTCGATCTGCGCGGACCAGCCCAGCACATCGCCCGGGCTTCGCAGCACGCCGTCCGGATTGTTCGGATTGGCCATCACGACAACCTCGCGCTCCTGCGGCTCCTCACCGAAATGGGCCGGGCGGGACTGCGCGAAAGCCTCCAGATGGCTGCGATAGGCTGGCACCAGCGCGCGGCCCGGAAGGTCCAGCAGGCGGGCCAACTGGCGCAGCGCCGCCTCGCTGCCGGGTACCGCGCAGCACAATGCCGGATCGACGCCGAAGTGCCGCGCTGCCACCGATTCCAGCACCGTCAGCGCCTCGGGATCGGGCAAGGCATGCCAGTCGGGCATGAGGTCCGCCGGGACCGGCCATGGGCGGGGATTGAGCCCGGTCGACAGGTCCAGCCAGTCGTCCACCGCGCCGCCGAACAGCCGCGCCGCTTCGGCCACCCGGCCGCCATGGTGAAGGAATTGCCCGATCACAGCAGCACCAGCGCGGCGAGCAAGGCCGTCTCGACCAGTTCGATACCCGCACCGTGGCCATCGCCGGAAATGCCGCCGATGCGGCTCTGGAGCCACCAGCCCCAGATCGGCATGGCCAGAAACAGCACGAGAAGTGGCGAGGCGACCAGCAATCCGGCCGCCGCCGCAAGGATGCACCAGCACGCCACCAGCGGCCAGCCGACCGCGCGGCGGAAGCGGCTGCCCAGCCCCTCGTGCAGCGGCGGCAGCACCAGCGTCCATGCCAGCGGGCCAACCCGCGCGCAGATCGGCACCAGCAGCAGGGCCCAGACTTGCCCGGGAACAAGCGCATGCAGCAGCACCAGCTTGGCGATCAGTTGCAGGACGATGGCGACCACGCCGAAGCTGCCGATATGCGGATCGGCCAGCACAGCGGAAAGCCGCTCGCGGTCCTTATGCGCTGCGCCCGCGGCATCGGCAATGTCGCCCAATCCATCGAGGTGGAGCGCGCCGGTCATCGCCACCCAGGCGATCAGGCCGATCAGCGCCGCGCCCCAGTCGCCGCCCGCTTTCGCGCCCAGCCACCATGGCCCGGCAACTGCCGCGCCGACCACCCCGCCCGCCAGCGGAAACCAGCGGATCGATTTTACGAAGTCATCCTCGGTCGCGCGCACCGCCGGCAGCGGCAGGCGAGTCATGAACTGAAGCGCCAGGACGACTTGCCGGATCATGGACTGCCCCGATCGAGCGCCACGATTTGCGCGGCGGGCATCCGTCCACCCGTTTCCGGCCAGAGCCGCAGGCTGAGCAACGCCGTGTAGCCAAGTTCGAAGGCCCAGACCTGCCGGTGATCGAAGCCGAACAGCACCGAAAGCACGGCGCGCATGGTGCCGGCATGGGTAATCACCAAACTGGAACGGTCCAGCCCGAGTAGCGCATCGGTAACCCGCGCGCGCAATTGCGACCAGCGTTCGCCGCCGGGCGGCGCGCAAGCATCCGGGTCCTCCCAGAAGCGCGCCTGCACCGCTGGATCCAGCTGTTGCGGAGCCAGTCCATCCCACTCGCCGAAATCCAGTTCGCGCCAGCGCCGGTCCGCCCGTTGGGGCAGCTTGCGCACGTCCGCGATCTGCCGGGCCGGAACGCGGGCGCGCGAAAGGTCCGAACTCAGCACTTGCGCGAATTCCAGCCCATCGGTGCGGACCACGCATTGCGCCACGCCCGTGGGCAGCGGCGGATCGTCGCGATGGCCGAGCAGCAGGCCCGGTTCACGCGGCGCGCCGTGGCGCATCAGGTGCAGCAGGATGCCGTTCACGCAGCGCCCTTGCCGGCCACGGCCGCTTCGGCGAACGTCGCCATGCCGGCGTGGGCAGCCAGTGCCGATCGCACGATCTGTGCCGCCACCGCCGCGCCCGATCCTTCGCCCAGCCGCATGCCCAGATGGAGCAGCGGATCGAGGCTCAGCTTTTCCAGCAGGCGCACGTGTCCCGCCTCGGCAGAGCAGTGCGCGGCCAGGCAATGTGCCAGAAACGCGGCGTTGTCCGCCAGCAGCGGCGCCATCGCGGCGCAGCAGATGAAGCCATCCAGCAGGACCGGAATGCGCAAGTGCCGCGCGGCCAGCACCGCGCCGGCCATCGCTGCGACCTCGCGCCCGCCAAGCCGGCGCAGCGTCTCGAACGCATCGGTGCAATCGGCCCCGTGCAGCGCCAGCGCCGCCGCGACGGCATCTGCCTTTCGGGCAACGCCTTCGTCATCGAGCCCGGTACCGCGCCCGGTCCAGTCGCGCGGGTTGCCGCCGAAGACTTGCGCCGAAAGCGCGGCGGCGGGCGTGGTGTTGCCGATGCCCATCTCGCCCACGAACAGCAGGTCCGTATCGGGCCGGACGGTGGCCGCGCCGATGTTCAGCGCGGCAAGGCAATCGGCCTCGCTCATCGCCGGTTCGCTGGTGATGTCGCCGGTCGGCCGGTCAAGGTCGATGGGAACGACCGAAAGTTCGGCGCCGCAGGCTGCGGTCAGCGCATTGATCGCCGCCCCGCCGGCCCGGAAGTTCGCCACCATCTGATGCGTGACTTCGGGCGGAAAGGCGCTGACCCCGCGCGTGGCGACGCCGTGGTTGCCGGCGAAGACCATGGCGCGGATACGCTCTGCTACCGGCTTCTCACGCCCTTGCCAGCCGGCCATGAACACCGCGATCTCCTCCAGCCGGCCCAGCGAGCCGGCCGGCTTGGTCAGTTCCGCCTGTCGCTGCGTGGCCGCCTCCAGCGCCGCCGCATCGGGCGCGGGAAGATCGGCAAGGGCGGCAGCAAAGGCAGCCCTGTCGGCAAACTGGATCATGTGCAGATAAACCCTTCGGGCGGAGTACGGGTAATGAAGTGGCCTTTCACGCCATCGGGCCACTGGCGATAGGGCACCTGCCCCTCCTCGCTGGCGGCATGGCGCACGGCATATTCCAGGATCGCACGCGCAGCTTCCTCGCCCGGCACGAAATCGCCGAGCACATAGCCCAGCTTGCCCGGCCCGCGGACGTGGACAGTGCAATGGCGCTGGCAAGCGAACAGGCAGGGCATTTCCTGCACCGAAACGCCCTGCAACTCAGGCTCGGCCGCCTGCACATCGCGCATCGCTTCGGCGAGCAGCGCGCCGCCGCGCTGCTCGCTTCCGTCCTTGCCGATGCCCTCGCGCGCTTCGGCCGAGAGCCGGCAGGTGTTGCAAACCACCACCGACGGCCCCGGCTCAACCGCGCGCAGCATCAGAACTGGCTCCGGATGCCGAGGTAGACGGTGCGGCCCAGCTGCGAATAACCGGCAACCGTCTCATAGTCCTTGTCGGTCAGGTTCTCGATCCGGCCCTGGAGCATCAGCCCGGGCATGACCTGCCACTGCGCGCGCAGATCCAGCAGCCAGTAATCGTCCAGCTTGGCGGTGCCGGTGGCGGCGTTGTAGCTCTCACCCGAATAGCGCGCGGCCACACTGGCGCGAATGCCCTGCGGCAGGTCCACGCCGCCCTCGATATTGGCAAGGTGGCGCGGCACGCGCTGAAGCTGGCGGCCATAGGCGCTGCTGTCCGGCGTGCGGTCTTCCGCTTCGATCAGGCTGTAGTTGCCGTCCACGAACAACACCTTCCACTTGGCCGAGGCGGCCAGTTCCAGCCCCTGCGCGTGGGCCTTGCGAACGTTGGCGTAATAGCCGAAGCGCGTGGTGTCCGTGCCGGGGATGTAGCAGATATCGGGCAGCGTGCCGGTGAACGGGCAATAGGAAAAGTCGATCAGGTTGCGCGTATCGCGCTGGAACCACGTGGCCGAAACGTGCAGCAGTTCGCCCAGGTTGTGCTCCGCGCCCACTTCCCAGCCCTTGGCCTTTTCGGGCTTGAGATCGGACACGCCGTAGTCGCTGAACAGCTGGTAGAGAGAGGGCGCCTTGTAGCCTTCGTCATAGCTGGCGCGCAGCACCGTCTTTCCCTCGTTCGGGGTATAGGCCGCGCCCGCGCTGAACACGGTGTTGCCGCCGAAGCGCGACTGGTGATCGTACCGCGCGCCGCCGTTGACGGTGAGGCCGGTGAACGGGCTGACGCGCAGTTCGCCGTAGACGCTGTTGGTGCTCACCTTGTGGGGCGTCGCGGTATAAAGCGCGGTGCTGTCATCGGGCGACGCCGTGGTCATGCGCTGCTCCTCCCGCTCCGCGCCGAACACGGCCTGTATCGCTTCGGAAAAGCTATAGGTGCCCTGGTATTCGAAGCGGCGCACACGGCCATGCGCGTCAAACGTGATCTGACGAACTTCGCGCGTCGGATCGTAGTTGGCGCGATCGGTCTCGGTCTGGGTCACCGCCACGCGATTGGCAAGCTTGCCGTCCAGCAGCGCGAAGTTCAGGCCCGCATAGCCGGACCATTCCTTGGTGCGCCCAAATTCCGAAGAATCCGCGTTGTAGCCGTCAAAATCGTTGCGCGAATTCGACCAGTATCCGCGCAGGTCGAGCGAGACGCCCGGCGCCACGCGCACGGTCATCGTGCCGCTGGCGGAAGAGCGGGTGAAGCCATCCGCCTCCGTCCCCTTATCCCACGCGGAAATGCCGTCGGTGGTGAAGCGGGAGGCGGAAACGCGCCAGTCGATCGCGTCGGACGTGCCGCCAAGCCCAGCGCGGGCATTGACGGTGTCATGCGTGCCGGCCTCTACCGCGAAGCTGCCTTCCAGCGGCTGGGTCGGCTTGCGGGTGGTAACGTTGACGACGCCGCCGATGGCATCGCTGCCCCACAGGATCGACTGCGGGCCGCGCAGGATCTCGATACGGTCGATATCGTCGGTGAAGAGCGTGGAATAGCTGTAGCCGCCCGCAGTCGAGGACGCATCGGCCAGCCGCATGCCGTCGATCACCATCACCGATTGTCCGGCATCGGCGCCGCGAATGCGCAGACTGGTCGTGGTGCCATAGCCACCGTTGCGCGAAAGGCTGATGCCCGGCGTACGCAACAGCACGTCGGTCACCGCGATGGGCTGGGCGGCGACGATCTGCGCTTCGTCCAGAACGGTGATCGTCTCCGCCACCCGGTCAGCATCTACCGGGGTACGCAGTGCGGTGACGACGATGCCGTCTCCTCCGGTATCGGCGGCTTCCTCGGCATGGGCGGTGGCGGCAAACAGGGCCAGCGTCAGTGGGCTGGCGGCGGCGAGAATGCGGTACTTCATCGTATTTCCTTCGAAACAGTCGTCGAAGCCCCGGCGGTTCGGCATCTGGACGAAGGACTTGTGCGAAGCGCCCCGGCAAGCCGGTCGACAGGCGACGTCCCCCAAACAGGCCCCTCTCCGGCGGAGCGATGGCTGTCGTTGCGCGAGGAAACACCCCCGTTCACCCGGCACACCCTGTCCGGACGAAGAACGACCGCGACGGGCAGGTCTCCTGGCTCGCGGGTCGGTGCCGTTCCAGCCGCCTTCTCAGAACCTTCGCCAAACGATGACTTGGGCTCCAATGGCGTAATGGCCGGATGGCTCGCCGCTTACAGTTGCAGGGGCAGCCCGGGTCTTTCACCCGAGTTCCCTTTTCATCCCCTCGCGAGGAACCTGTCGCAGCGCGGCAACTATCGTGCGGGCAAGCGGCTGGCAAGTGGGCGATGCTTGCGCGGGCATCGTGGCATGCGCTTGCGCGTCAGGACGATGTGCCATAGTCACGCCCCCGCAAAGGGTGCCCGCAAGGGCTTAATCGGGAAGTCCGGAACTGCGGGGAATATTCGCGGAACAAGCCGGCACTGCTCCCGCAACTGTAACCGGGGATGCGCCCCGCCGACAAAGCCATTGGGGCCGCAAGGCTTTCGAGAAGGCGGCGGAAAGGCGCGACGATCCGGGAAGTCAGGAAACCGGCCCTTCGCCGTCGTTCCTTCGCGCGGGCGGGATGTACCGGGCGGACGAGGGCATGGCCCCGCGATGGGGCACCCTTGGCAAGACGACACGCCACATGTCGCGTCGAAGGGAGCCTGCAAGAGTGACACCGATCCACTGATGCACTCGCCAGGGCGATATCGGCCCTGGCCGCATGTTCCTGCAGGCGCGGCCTCGCCCCCGCGCCGACGCACTGCCTCTTCGTCCGCCAGGGAGACCACCCGCCATGCACGATGCCAAGCCGCCTTTCGCCCGCCTCGACTTCCGCGTGTTCGCAGCCCTTGCCGCGCTGATGCTGGTGACGCGCAGCCATTCGCTGAGCCATGTGGTTCACTTGCCCGATACCGACCTTGCCAGCTTCTTCGTGCTCGGCTTCTTCGTACGGCGGGTCTCCGCCTTTGCCGCGCTTTTCGCGCTGGGCTTCGCCATCGACCTGGTGGTCATCACCGTGCTGGGCGGATCGGGTTTCTGCTTCACGCCGGCGTACTGGATGCTGCTGCCCGCGCACGGCGTGCTGTGGCTGGCCGGCCGCTTCGCCGCCGCACACTGGGGCGATCGCCTTGCCGCCCTGCCCGCAATCGCCGCGCTGCTGGTGGCGGCCAGCTTCGCATCGTACCTCCTGTCCAGCGGCGGGTTCTATTTCCTCAGCGGCCATTTTCCCGACGCATCGCTGGCGGGTTTCCTGCCCCGCATTGCGCGCTATTTCGCCGGCAACCTGCTCGCCACGCTGCTGTGGTCGGGCGTGGCCGCCGCGCTCTGGGCGCTGATCGTAACCGCGCGGCCGGCTCTGCGCGCCGAACTGCATCGCAGCATCGCGCGATGACCGCCTGCCCCGCGCTGCTGATAGCCGCGCCCGCCTCCGGCCAGGGCAAGACGCTGGTGACCGCCGCACTCGCCCGGCGCCATGTCCGTGCGGGGCGCCGCGTGCGCGTGTTCAAATGCGGGCCGGACTTCCTCGATCCCATGGTGCTCGAAGCCGCCAGCGGCGCGCCGGTCTGCCAGCTCGACCTCTTCATGGTGGGTGAAGAGGGATGCCGCGCCCTGCTGCACGCCGCCGCGCAGGAGGCAGACCTGATCCTGGTGGAAGGCGTCATGGGCCTGCATGACGGCACCCCTTCCGCCGCCGACCTTGCCATCCGCTTCGGCCTGCCGGTGATGGCTGTGGTCGACGGATCGTCGATGGCGCAGACGTTCGGTGCGCTGGTCCACGGCCTTGCCACCTATCGGCCGGGCGTGAACCTTGCCGCCGTGCTAGCGAACCGCGTGGGCAGCGCGCGCCACGCCGAACTGCTGGAGCAAAGCGTGCCCGCCGGCATCCGCTGGCTCGGCGCGCTGGGGCGCGATCAGGCAATCGGATTGCCCGAACGCCACCTGGGGTTGGTGCAGGCGGGCGAAGTGGGCGACCTTGCCGCACGGCTGGACCGCGCCGCCGACATGCTGCCGGAAAACGCGCTGTGGTTGCCGGAGCCGGTGCATTTCTCGGAAGCCGCCGCCGACCATCCTGTTCCCTCGCTGGAAGGCTTGACCATCGCCGTTGCCCGCGATGCCGCCTTCGCCTTCATCTACCCCGCCAACGTGGCCTTCCTCGAAAAAGCGGGCGCGCAAGTACGGTACTTCTCGCCACTGGACGACGAAGCTCTGCCGCCGTGCGACGCGCTCTGGCTGCCCGGCGGCTATCCCGAACTCCATCTTGGTCGCCTTGCCGCGAATGCCACCATGCTGGCCTCCATCCGCGCGCATCATGAAGCCGGCCGGCCGATCCTGGCCGAATGCGGCGGCATGCTCTACGCCTGCCAGTCTCTGGACGACGGGAAAGGCGCGAAAGAGGACGGGGGCAAGCGCGCCGACCTGCTCGGCCTGCTTCCCGCCCGCGCGACGATGCAACCGCGCCTTGCCGCACTGGGCATGCAGGAAGTTGAGATCGAAGGGCAAAGCGTGCGTGGGCACACCTTCCACTATTCCACGCTGGAAACCGATCTGCCGCCGATTGCCCACGCCCGTACACCCGATGGCCGCCCCGGGGAGCGCGTTTTTCGGCTCGGTTCATTGGTCTCCAGCTACATGCATCTCTATTTCGCCTCAGGGCCGAAACTGACTGCCGCACTTTTCGACGCAACCGCGCCAAAACGAGACTTAAAGCCCGGTTGACACTTTCGCACACAAGTCGCCTAAGCGAATGCATGTCCGCCGATATGCAGACCATAACCGCCGCCCGTCAGGCGCTTTCCTCCGGCGATTTCGCGCGTGCCGAAACACTGGCGGAATCGGCCCGCGCCGTGCCCGCACTGGCGCTGGACGCCATCGAAGTTCTGGCCCTGACGGCAAAGGCGCACGGCGCTGGCGATCGCTATGAAGCGCTGCTGCGCGAAGCCGCGACCATGGCCCCGGAACGCACATGGCCGCGCGACCAACTGGCCGAATGGCTGCACGAAACCGGCCGCCTGGGCGAGGCTGAGGCGGTTCTGCGTGAGACGCTGAACCTCCAGCCGGAAAATGCCAATGCGCAGATGCGGCTGGGCACCATGCTGAGCGAGCGGGACGAACTGGTCGAAGGTGCGGGGCATCTGGAAGCTGCCATCCGCATCATCGGGCCGCATCCGCAGCTGCTGACCGATCTGGGCCGCAACCTTCAGCGTCAGGGCCTGCTGGAAGAGGCGGCGCCGATGCTGGCCGACGCGGCGCGGGCGATGCCGGATGCGCTGGCCCCGCTGGCCTGGCTGGCCGAACTGGAGGAACAGGCCGGCCGCTTCGACCGCGCCGCCGCCCTGCTCGACCGGGCAGAAGTGCTGGCGCTGCGTCAAGGCACCGATATCACGCTGCAACGCGTGGCGCTGCTGTCGTGCACCGAGCAGTGGGCGAAGGGCCTTTCGATGCTGGATGCCGAACCGGAACCCTGCGGCGCGGGGCTGCTGCTGCGCGGCCGGTTGCGTGATCGGGCCGGGCGCAAGGCGGAGGCCTGGGAGGATTTCGTCGCCGGCAAGGCGGCGCTGGCTGCCACCGCAAGCCGCACCTATCCGGCGCGCGCCGTGGGCGAACTGATCCAGCAATGGCAGGACTTCTTCACCGGCGATCGTTTCGTGGAGTTCACCCCCGCGCCGCGCCGCAAGGGCGTGCCGCAGCCGGTCTTCGTGCTGGGCTTCCCGCGATCGGGAACCATGCTGACCGAGCAGGTGCTAGCGAGCCATTCGCAAGTCCGCGCGGGCGGTGAATTGCCGTTCGGCCGCGAACTGGCGGAAAAGGCGGCGGCACTGACGGCAGGCGCCTTCCCGCGCCATCCCGGGAAAGTTACCGAGGAGCAGCGCGAAGCACTGGGAACGCAGCTTCGCGATCACTACCTCGCGCGCGCCGAACGCTATGGCCTGCTGCGCGGCGAAGCCTCGTTCTTCACCGACAGGATGCCGCTGAACGAGCTGTACCTGCCGCTGCTGCAACTGGCCTTCCCGCAATCGCCGGTAGTTGTGGTGGGCCGCGACCCGCGCGACGTGATGGTCTCGGCAATGAGCCACGATTTCACGCATGGCTTCTCCTGCGGCTATCGGATCGAGGATCTGGCCCTGCACTATGCGCGAATGGATGCCCTTACCGCGCACTGGCTGGACGAGCTGCCCGTGCCGGCACACGAGCTGGCCTACGAGCACTTCATCGCCGATCAGGAGGTGGAGACGGAGGAACTGATGGCATGGCTGGGCCTTGACGCCGAGCCGGCGCAGCTTGCCTTCCACACGCTGGCCCACCACGCCCCCACGCCCAGCCATCCGCCGGTGCGGGAACCACTGGACCGCCGCTCGATCCAGCGTTGGAAGGGCTATGCGACGGAACTGGCCCCGGTATTCCCTGTGCTGGCAAACGCCGTCGAGCGCAGCGGCTATGCCGCTTCCGGCAGCCCCGACGCAAGCGCAGATACCCGGGGCCCAACGGTCAACTGACCCACGACTGATCCCCGCCGGCGGCGCAGCACCATGCGCGCGCCGAACTATGGATGCCGCCTTCCCTCGATCACTGCCACTGCCGCCGCGAAGACGCGTTGCGCGCGAAATTGGTAGCAATTTTGCAATACCAAAACTTTACTATTCTCTTCATGCGGGATTTTTGGTATTCAAATGGCATTGACGATTGCCCTGAGCGCAAGGCATCGGATGGAGACTGCAAACATGTTCGTTGATCGCGTCGGCCGGCTTTCGGAGGGCGATACGGCCCCGCTGTACCGACAATTCCAGCGCCTTCTGCGCGATGCAATCGAACGCGACGTGCTCGTGCCTGACGAGGCGCTGCCGCCAGAGCGCGACCTTGCCGCCGCCTACAACCTCTCCCGCGTCACCGTGCGCAAGGCATTGGATGGGCTGGTGGAAGCCCGCATGCTCACCCGCCGCCAGGGCGCCGGCACCTTCGTGGCCGCCCGCCTGGAAAAGAACTTCGCGGCGATCTCCTCCTTCACGGAAGACATGCTCGCACGCGGCCGCGCGCCGCATAGCGAGTGGCTTTCGCGCGTCGAATCGGTAGTCTCGCCCGAAGAGGCGATGGCGCTGGGGCTCAGCCCGGGCAGCACGGTCTATCGCTTCACCCGCATCCGCTATGCCGACGGTATCTCTATGGCGCTGGAATCGGCAACGGTGCCGTCCTCCTCGCTCCCTTCGCCGGAGGCGGTAGAGGATTCGCTTTACGATGCCCTGGGCGACGATCGCCCGGTGCGCGTGCTGCAGCGCTTCCGTGCAGTGCTGTTCACCAACGAGCAGGCCGCGCTGCTCAAGATTCCGAAAAACTCGCCGGGCCTTGCCATCGAACGCCGCGGCTTCAATGCCGATGGGCGGACGGTGGAATTCACCCGGTCCTGGTATCGCGGCGACGCTTACGACTTCGTCGCCGAACTCAACGTGCCTCCCGCCTGATTGCAGGACCATGATCCAGAATCCCGAAACGACCCTGATGTTTGCCGAAGCGGCCGAAGCTGCCGAGGCCGTGGCCCGCCAGCACGCGCGCAACGCCAAGGCCCTTGCGGCCTTGGCCGAAAGCCTGCGCGCCGCCCCGCCCCGCGCGGTGGCGACTTTGGCGCGCGGCAGTTCGGACAATGCGGCCACACTGGCCCGCTATCTGGTGGAAACGCAGTTGCGCCTGCTGACCACCTCGGTCGCGCCGTCGGTCAGCTCAGTCTACGATTCGCCGCCCGACTATGCCGAGACGCTGATGATCGCGATCTCTCAGTCCGGCCGCAGTCCCGATCTGATCGCCGCGGCCCAGCACGCCCGCGAACGCGGCGCGCGCCTTGTTTCGCTGGTCAATGACGAAGCTTCCCCCCTCGCCACCGATGCCGAAGTGCTGCTGCCGCTCTGCGCAGGGCCGGAACGATCGGTGGCGGCCACCAAGTCCTATATCACCAGCGTCGCCGGCATTCTGGACCTGATTGCGGCGTGGAGCGGCGACGCCGAGCTTGCGGCCGCGCTGGACGGATTGCCCGCACTGCTTGCAGAAGCGTGGCAGCTGGATTGGAGCGCCGCACTCGAACCGCTGCGTGAGGCGCGCAACCTGTTCGTGGTTGCGCGCGGTCCGGCCTTTGGCGTGGCACAGGAAATGGCGCTGAAGATCAAGGAAACCTGCGGCTTCCACGCCGAAGCCTTCAGCGCCGCCGAAGTGCGGCATGGCCCGATGGCAATCGTCGAGAACGGTTTTCCGGTAATCCTGCTGGGCCAGGACGACGAATCGAACGAGAGCGTAGCGGCCCTTGCTCCGATGTTCGCCGAACGCGGCGCCACGGTAATCGGCGCGGGGATCGGAGACGTCCCCGGCATTACCCTGCCCACGCTGTCCGCCCATCCTATGCTCCAGCCGGTGCTGGCGGTGCAAAGCTTCTACCGCCTTGCCAACACCCTTTCGGTCGCGCGCGGCCGCGATCCCGACAGTCCGCCGCACCTTGCGAAAGTGACCCGCACCCTATGACCCGATTGGCGCTCGTCAACGCGCGCGTCGCCCTGCCCACGGGGCTGCGCGACGGCCTGTGCGTCATCGTCGAGGATGGGCGGATCGCCGGCATCGGTTCGGACGTCCCCACCAGTGCCGAGGTCGTCGACCTCGGCGGCGGCACGCTCGTGCCCGGCTTCATCGATACGCAAGTGAACGGCGGCGGCGGCCGGCTGTTCAACGACGATCCTTCGGTCGAAACCATCCGCGTGATCGCCGAAACCCACCGCCGCTTCGGCACCACCGGCCTGCTGCCGACGATCATCAGCGACGACCTCAGCGTAGTGGAAGCCGCGATCCGCGCCACGGACGAGGCGATCGAAGCCGGCGTGCCCGGCGTTCTGGGCCTCCATATCGAAGGGCCGTTCCTCGATCCCGCCCGGCGCGGCATTCATGACGGCGCCAAGCTGCGCCGGCTGGAAGACGGCTTTCTCGAACTGCTGGCATCCGCAAGGCACGGACGCACGCTGGTCACCCTCTCGCCCGAGAGCGCCACGCCCGATCAGGTCGCATGGCTGACCCGGCAAGGCGTGATCGTCGCCGCCGGCCATTCGGACGCGCCTTACGAAACGGTGCGCGCGATGATCGATGCCGGCATCACCGGCTTCACCCACTTGTTCAATGCGATGTCGCAACTGGCGAACCGCGCGCCCGGCATGGTCGGCGCGGCGCTGGAAGACGATGCGACTTATGCGGGCTTGATCGTGGACGGCCACCACCTCCACCCCGCCACCGTGCGCGTGGCCCTGCGCGCCAAGGGGCCGCAGCGGCTGATGCTCGTCACCGATGCCATGCCCAGCGTGGGCACGGACGATCCCGAATTCGTCCTGCACGGCCGCCGCATCCGCCGCGTAGGCGACAAGTTGCTGGGTGAGGATGACGTGATTGCCGGCTCGACCCTGACGATGGACGCCGCCTTGCGGCAAGTGCTGGCGCAGACCGGCATCCCGCTTGCCGATGCGCTCACCATGGCATCGGCCACGCCTGCCCGGTTCCTGGGCCTGCAAGACCAAACGGGCGCGATCGCACCCGGCCTTCGCGCCGATCTGGTGTTGCTGGATTCAGATCTTGCCGTGCGCCGAAGCTGGATCGGCGGCATCGCCAACTGACCCGAAATGAGACTGGCGGCGGGCATATCTTCCCATCACCTTCATCATGACTTGGGCGATCTTGCCAATAAACAAGGCGCGATAGCCGTTTGCCAGGATGTTGAGCGAGTTACACGCCGCCACATCCTGCTCGATTACAATTTTTCTCTCCCACGGGGCCCACACCTCTGCTACAGGGCCGCCGCAAGAAATACCGTATACTCGCATAAGATAGACGAAACCCGGAGGGTCGAGTTGTCCAAGTTCGCGTCTCGCGCCGCGGCTGCCTTTTTGTTGGCAGGCGTGACACTTCCTGTTCATGCCCATGCGGTTGAGGCTTCTGCCACCGCAGGAACTGCCGCCGATGCGCAGTTCAAGGCGATCACGGACAAGGAGTGGGCCTGGCGCAAGGAACAGCAGGGCGACGATGACGATGCCGGCAAGCTGAATGCACACCTGCCCGACGTTACGCCCGCCGCGCAGGCCACCCGCCTTGCCTACTGGCAGGACGTGCGCAAGCAGGTCGCCGCCATTCCGGCCGAGCAGCTTTCCCCGGCCGTGCGCGTGGACCAGCAGGTCTACCTCGACCAGGTCGACGTGCTGATCGCGCAGCAGAAGTTCCATGAGTGGGAAAAGCCGGTCAATTCGGACACCAGCTTCTGGAGCAATCTGGCCGGCATGGGCCGCCGTACTTTCTCCACCGAGGAGGAATACCGCCGCTACATCGCACTGATGAACGAATTCCCGCGCTATTTCCGCGACCAGACCGCCAACATGAAGGCTGGCCTGGCGCGCGGGTTTACCGCGCCGCAGGTAACGTTGAAGGGGCGTGACGAATCGATCGCCTCGGTCGCGGGCAAGGCGGCGGAGGACACCGTCTACTTCGAACCGTTCAAGGCCATGCCGGCGACGATCCCCGCCGCCACGCAGGCCGAACTGCGCGCGGCTGGCCTGAAGGCGATCAACGAGGCGGTGATCCCGGCGCACAAGGATCTGCTGGCCTTCGTGCGCGGCACCTATATCCCCGGTGCACGCAAGCCGCTGGCGGCCGAGGGTCTGCCCGACGGCAAGGCCTATTACCGCTCGGTCATCAAGGAATACGCGACGACCGAGATGACGCCGGAGCAGATCCACCAGATCGGCCTCTCGGAAATCGCCAAGATCCGCGCGGAAATGCAGGAAACCATGAAGGAGGCGAAGTTCGACGGCGACTTGCCCGCCTTCCTCCAGTTCCTGCGCACCGATCCTCAGTTTTATGTGAAGACGCCGCAGGAACTGCTGGACCGCGCCGCCTGGACCGCCAAGGAAGTGGACCGCAAAATCGGCCGCTTCATCGGCCACCTGCCGCGCCAGCGCTTCGGCATCATCCCGGTGCCTGACGACATCGCCCCGTTCTACACTGCCGGGCGCGGCGGGCCGGGCGTCTACCTCGTCAACACCTACGACCTGCCCAGCCGCCCGCTCTATTCGCTGCCAGCGCTGACGCTGCACGAGAGCGCGCCGGGACACGCCTTCCAGATGCCGATCGCGGCCGAGAACAAGGACCAGCCGGACTTCCGGCGCGAGACCTATATCTCAGCCTTCGGCGAAGGGTGGGCGCTCTATACCGAACGCCTCGGCACCGACATGGGCATCTACCAGACGCCCTACGAGAAGTTCGGCATGCTCAGCTATCAGGCCTGGCGCGCGGCGCGCCTCGTCGTCGATACCGGCGTCCACCATTATGGCTGGACGCGCGAGCAGGCGCAGCAGTACCTGCACGACAACACCGCCCTCTCGAACCACGAGATCGAGACCGAGGTAGACCGCTACATCGCATGGCCGGGTCAGGCGCTGGCCTATTACCTTGGCGAAATGACGATCATGCAGGGCCGCCGCAAGGCAGAGGCCGCGCTTGGCCCCAAGTTCAATATCCGCGCCTTCCACGATACTGTGCTGGCCTTGGGATCGGTGCCGCTGCCGATCCTGACCGCCCGGATCGACCAGTTCATCGCCGAAGGCGGCAAGGGTCCCTATCCCGACGAGGAGTCCTGACGATCGCGAGACGGGCGGCATAGACCGCCCGCCGGATCCGACGAGCCCACGGGTCGCAAGGAGGGGGCGGCAACGACCGCCCCCTCCGATTACTTTTCGAATTTTGCAGAGATTACGGCAGGCGCGCAGCTGCCAATTGGACCCCGCTTGCGTCGCGCGGGCTCCATACGCCACATCTCACTCCGTCGCCCCCGCGAAGGCGGAGGCCCCGCTTCCTTGTGCGATGGCTCGAACGTTGGAGATGAAGCGGGATCCCCGCCTGCGCGAGGATGACGAGAATGTGTTGGTGAGGTCGCTTTAGATTCCTCTCAACCGAACGGCTGATCGATCGAAGGCTGCGGCTCGGTGAACCACTTGGCACCGTTCTCGGTCACATAGAAGTGATCCTCCAGACGCACGCCGAAACGATCGGGAATGACGATCATCGGCTCGTTCGAGAAGCACATGCCCTGTGCCAGCGGCGTCTTGTCGCCGCGCACCAGATAGGCCGGCTCGTGGATCGAAAGACCAATGCCGTGACCGGTGCGATGCGGCAGACCTGGCAGCTTGTAGTCCGGCCCCAGCCCCGCCTTCTCCAGCACCGCGCGCGCCGCATAGTCGACCAGTTCGCACGCCTTGCCAGGCTCGACCGCATCGAAAGCAGCCTGCTGCGCCGTGCGTTCCAGTTCCCAGATCGCGCGCTGTTCATCGTTCGCCTGCCCGAACACGTAAGTGCGGGTAATGTCCGAGTGGTAGCCGGCAACGCGGCAGCCGGTATCGATCAACACGATCTCGCCTTCGTGCAGTTCGCGATCGCCCGGAAGCCCGTGCGGATAAGCGCTAGCAAGACCGAACTGAACGATCACAAAGGCATTGCCGCCCGGAGCCCCAATGGCGCGGTGCGCCTCATCGATGAACCGCGCGACTTCGCTGGCGCGAATGCCCGGGCGCAGGATGCTGGCGGCGCGGCGATGCACCTCCAAGGTCATCGACTTGGCTTGCTGCATCAGCGCCAGTTCGGCGGCCGACTTGAACATGCGGCAACCGTCGATCACCGGCGCGCCCGATATCAGCGTGGCCGAGGGCGCATCCTTGGCGATGCGATCCACGAACAGATAGCTCATCGCCGGATCGATCGCGAGGCGCGAGACGCCCTTTTCGCGCAGCGCTGCGGCGAGCAGCATCGTCGGGCTCTCATCCTCTTCCCAAAGGCGGAAGTCCGCCTCGATCAGCAGACCCGCCTCCAAAGTGCCCAGTTCGAAGCGCGGTGCGATCAGGATCGGCGCCCCGTCCACCGGCAGCAACATCGCCACCAGTCGCTCGGATTCGCTCCACGCGAGGCCCGCGAAATAGTTGAGACTCGCCCCGGCGGTAACCAGCAGCGCCTCGGCGCCGATGTCGCGCGTCAGGTGGCGGGCCTTCTCGATCCGCGCCATGCGCTCGTCCAACGTGATCGCCGGCGCGGGGTCGGCCCAAGGGCGGATTTCCGCCAGCTGTTCGGCCGCATTCGACCCGCCGATACCCTTAGTCACGGTACACTCCTGTCTTGATTGAGCGTGGGCGCTAGCACTTCCGCAGCCGCCCAGAAAGCCATTGTCGAGATGAATCTTATATCGTATACGAATGGTCCAGTCAATTTTCAGGAACACCGTACAATGCCTTCGACCAAGACGCTCTGGACCGGGGTCTACCCCGCAGCAACGACGCAGTTTGCCCCGGACTACTCGGTCGATTCCGATGCCACGCAGGCCGTGCAGACCGCGCTGGTCGACGACGGCGTGGACGGCCTGATCCTGCTCGGCACCTGCGGTGAGAACAACTCGCTGGAAGGCGATGAGAAGCGCAAGATCCTGGCCGGCGCAGTAGAAGCCGTCGGCGCACGCGTGCCGCTGGTGGCGGGCGTTTCCGAATTCACCACCGAACGCGCCGTCGCCTACGCCAAGGATGCCGAGAAGATCGGCGTGGACGCGCTGATGCTGCTACCGGCGATGGTCTACGTGCCCACCACCGAGGAACTGGTCGCCCACTTCCGCACCGTGGCCGAGGCGACCTCGCTGCCGATCATGCTCTACAACAACCCGCCGGCCTACCGCGTGAACGTCAGCGCTGAAGCGCTGGAAGCGTTGGCCGACGTGCCGAACATCGTCGCGGTCAAGGAAAGCGCGCCCGACACCCGCCGCTTCACCGACCTGATCAACCGCTTCGGCGATCGCTACTCGGTCATGGCCGGCCTCGACGACGTGGCGCTGGAAGGCATGATGCTGGGCGCCAGCGGCTGGGTCTCGGGCCTCACCAGCGCCTTCCCGCGCGAATCCGTGCGCCTGATCGCAGCCTTCAACGAAGGCAATATCGAAGAAGCCCGCGCGATTTATCGCTGGTTCATGCCGCTACTCCACCTCGATGCCGAGCACGACCTCGTCCAGTCGATCAAGCTGGCCGAAACGATCATGGGCCGCGGCACCGAACGCGTCCGCATGCCGCGCCTGCCGCTTTCCGGCAAGCGCCGTGAGGACGTGATCAAGTGGGTCGAAACCTGCAAGGCCACCCGCCCCTGCCCCGACGCCTGATCCATCGGGAACCTGTCGGCCATCTCAACCGAGATGGCCGCAACCAGAGCGCGCGATGCCCCCGCATCGCGCGCTTTTGCTTTGCAACGGCAGCCCTGTGCACATTTGAGCAAATCGGCGCATCTTTTACCTATTTGGGTTTCTGCGGATCACGTCGGCATGCCCAAATGAGCGCCGCGGTGGCGGTAACAAGGGACGAGATGGCGCCCAACAAGCCGACTATGCTGGGCGTGTCAGCGGAAAACTGGAACATGAAGCACCTCTCAGATTTATAAAACAAGATAAAGTCTAAATTCCTTCAAGTTCTTACCCGCACAAAAAATTTTAATCAAAGAATTTTAAAATGAAACAAAAGGCGTAATTTATTGCTCTTTGGCTATAGGTATCTTTTTTATGGGGACACATGCGGCCGGTTAAATGTTAAAAGACACGCCATGCCGGACCCAAAAAAAGGACAATTTGTCCCACAACTGAGAGTTTGTGTCCGCCATTTTTTAGCACTGCACCGCTTTCAGGAGACAAATCATGTGGCCATCACAAGAACGTTGGGGCGCAGAAACGACGCGACTCGGCTTTACTCTCGTTCCCAATCTTCTGTTCCGGTTGAACGCACACGAACAAACGAAAGACTATGAAAGGATCAATCCGACCGAAATGATCGTCCTGTTAACCATACTTTCACACTGGATTAACCCACAGGCCCAACCTTATCCGGGCATTGAGCGGATCGCGCGTTACACTAATTTGAGCGGGCGACATGTAAGGCGGGCAATTCATTCGCTTGTCGCGAAGAAATACCTAACCATTCACCGTCAAGGTGACATGGATAGTCGCAGGAATTCTTTCAGTTTTCGGCCAATTATCGAGAGGCTCGCCGAGGTGGCGAAAATCCTGGCTGAAGGACACTGATGAAAAAATCGGCGACGATTCCATTACAAAATTGGAAATCGCCGAGCGGCTGGGCCTCTTTCGCCCTAGCGGGCCTTCAAACTGAACTTCATCGGCGGCAAGCCAGCAGCCGCACGCATGACGGTCATCATTTTCTGTTGCCAACCTGGCGGCATCCGGATTTCCGAATCCAAAAGAATACGCGGATGCCAAACCGGGATGGCTAGAAAGTCATAGAAGCCTGACATTGCCCCAATTCGAGCCTCAGGGTCGCTCGTGCGCAACCGAACCCCAATACCTTTTGGCAAAGTACGCCAGGCGTTAGCGGCAAGCACGTGGTCGGGACGCCGTAAAAATGAGAAGACGAAGTCGGTAACCTGCTCGCCCAGCAAAAACGCCTTACGCCCGCCGCGCAAACCACCGCTGGCCACCAACGCCCTCAAGGTCGCTTCCGCTTCGTCCGGGAGGATGGCATCGCCCGCCCCTTCGACCCGATACCAGCGCTTGTTGAGGTCGGAGAGATCGAAGTGATGCTCCACCATCGGCCATTTGGCCGTGGAGCCCATTATCAGTCGGGAAAGGTTCGCCGTCGAAAGCGCCTCTGGATGCCATGCATCAGAAGGATAGGATCGACACGGCCCCATTCCAAGGATCAGCGGTTTCATCGATCCGCAGCATATCGAAATAACGATAGAGCCAGAACTGCAAAGAACCGCCGCTCAAGAGCGTACCGACAGCACTGCGCATCAATGGATGAAGAGCGCCATATTGGCAGTTTGGCGGAGCGGGAGGAATTCGAACTTCATGTAATTCACCATCGGAAATGCTTTGATTCAGCACCCGGATTGCCCCCCGAATGCCCCCTTCAGTGCCCCTCGTTTCAGGGGCGAACTGACCTCGTCGCTTTCCACTTTTCGATGTCCGCGAGAGGCCAGGCGACCGCCCGCGGCCCGATCTTCAAAGGCTTGGGGAAGCGGTTCTCAGCCATGTACTGGTAGATTGCGGACCGCCCGAGGCCGGTCTCGAGTTCGACCTCTTTCCGGCGCAGCAAGCGGCCAATACCCCCTTCGCGCGGCTGGATGGGTGCGGTTTCAGCCATCGGCCTGATTTCCTTCTTCTTGGTCTTTACGGGGAGGCTCAGCGTGTTGGTGCGTCAGGGGAGACCGGTCGCAGGTGGCCTCCCCCTCAGCCCCGGGGCTCATTCCCCTGAAGTCAATTCGTTCCACCTCGAACACGCCGAAACCGCATTCGTGCAGTGCGTGGATCATCGCGAGGCCACGGTCGATATAGTCACCTGCAGGGTTTTTCGCGGCGATCGAGTGCGCTTTGCCGATCGACCAGGCCCCTTCATTCGCGGGCTGATGTTGCGATGTGTAGGCTCTCCGCGGGCCCGGCATGTCGTATGCCGCTCCATAGCAGCCCAGCGCCCGCGTAACGGTCACGTGCATAGTCGCACTCGCCTGGTTCGCAGGTTCGGCGGGGCGCAGTGATGGGCGCTCAGTCATCGCCGCATGCGCCATGTCTGCGAAAGTCGCCATGAATGACGCTGGATGCTGCGAAATAACGTGGCTCGGCTCGGCACGCTTGAAAGCCTCAAACAGGACCAGCGCCATCGCATCAACCTCGGGGTTGTTGTGCCGCAACACCTGTTCGGCGGTGCGGGATCGCATGGCTGCGATCAGCGCGCGGATCGCAGCCTCCGCCTCTGCGTAGGTTCCGTCGCCACGGCCCTCAAGCACCATGCGCCCGGCTTCTATCGCCTCCACATCGCCCGCGGGCTCGCGGCGCAATTGCGCGGTTGCGATGACAGCTCCGGCTGAACCTTTCACCCGACTATCGTGTGGTTGCCCCACGAACTTGGCTGCCCGGTAACATGCAACCCCCGGCTCGGCCCGGCACTTCGGGCATGTGATCGAGAGCGGATCGCGTTGACTGACCATCACACCCCCTCCGATGCAGTGGCGGTGAGGCCGCGCAACCCGGGCAGCGGAACATGAATATCGGCAGGGAAGCCGTGAGCCTGCCCCTCGACGATGATGCGGCGCCAGCCGATCGGTATCTGTCCGTGGTATTCGTGCCCCTCGGGATAGGGCGTCCCGTAGACGCCTCTCCACCACTCAGCCCTGTTCTTCGGGGCATGCCAGGGGCGGCGAGCCTTCCACGCTTTGCCCGGCGTCTGCCCAGTCGGAAGCGTAGTCGAATATTCGAGCAGGTCTCCGAACTCGCGCGTGGTGAGCAGGACTGCACCGTTGATGAGCAGCTTCATACCCCCTGCACCTTCTGTACGATCGGCGGCGCTGCCGGGGCCGGGGCCGGGGCGGCGATGCGGACGAAGTCCAGAACCAGGACCTCGGGATTATCCTTCCAGGCGCAGGCCTTCTTGGAGAGGGACAGGTTCTGGTCCCATGCGCGGCCGAACGCGGCGCTGTGGGTGAAACCTTGCGCGCGGATCTCTTCGATCGGAATCGACTGGAGCAGCGCTTTACCTACCCAAGTCACGCGCAGGTGCTGGCGGTGCCAATCGCGGAGCAGCTCGCGCGCGTAACGTCGCTTGCCGAGTCCGGCCGCGACGCCATCGACGTCCGTTATGAAGGTGGGATTGGCGCGGCGAAGTTGCGCCTGCTGCGGTGACAGGTGGTCAACTTCGCGTGGCAGATGGAAGGGCTCTCGCACCCAAAGCAGATCGCCCGGCCGAAGGTTGGCCAGGCGTCCGCCGATCGGGCGATACAGTCTAGAGAGGTGGCCGTCGACGAGCTGCTCGATCTGCGGCTCGATGACGGTGAAGGGCTGGGATTTCACTCCACCACCTCCCTATTTTCGTACTGTCTGGTTGCCCCGTTTGCGGGGCCGTTTGCGACACCGAAGGACAGCAGCGAATGGACCCAGCCCTTATCCTCTGTGAGAACGGCCGACGTCGCGCTGATCAGCACGGGGTCGGTGAGCTTGTTCCAGGAACGGAATGATTCTGCGTCGACCTGGCCCTGGGCGAACTCCAGGCGCTTGAGACGCGGGAACAGTGAAACGAAGCGCGGCGTCGGGCTCCAGTAGGTACGGGCGTCGACATCGGAGATGGGGCAGACGCTTGCCAGAGCGTCATGCGCATCAACGCGCCAGCCTGGTGTGTTCGCCGATCGGAGCATAGCCAAACCCGCGAGGACCGCGCCGGCACGGCGTTTGATGTCGTCCCGAGCTCGATAAAACGCGAGGAATGCCTCCCCTAGATCCTCGATCGTCATGAACGGCTCTGCCTGCAGACGCTGCACTGCCTGCGTCCACACGGCGTGCGCCCACGTCTCCTCGAGCAGTGGTGCGACGTAATCGGTCGGCTCCGTATCGTCCGCGCCGCGCCATTCCGATGAGAGACCGCGCGCGCCCACATGCCGGTCCAGCGTGCCTTTCACCAGTTCGGACCGCAGTTGCGACCAGACGAGGTAGTCCCGGCCGGCGCTGCCACCCTCGTCCGCGTTATCGACGAGGAGTGCGCGGAGGATCTCGCGGCGGATCGAGCGCATCGCCTGCAAGCCATGGGCCGTGAGCCCATGCTCTTCTTTTACCGCAGCGCGGGCGGCCTGCGCGTCGCTATCGCCTGACGAAACGCCCAGCGCATCGCCTGCACGTACGGTCATGTCGATCGACGTGGTGGCCTTGGCGATCGCACCGCCGGCGACGGCACCGCGCTCGGCCTCCCGCTTCGCTTTGCGGCTGGCCCACCAGAACCGGGATTCCGCTTTGCCATCGGTGTCTACCAGGAGGGTCACGACTATGTCGCCTTCCGGAAGCTTCAGCGCGATTCCCTCTTTCGCCGAGACGGGACAAACCTCGAGCGCCTGGTCCGGGAATCCGTGCGCCAAGGGCGGCTGGGCCACGAAACGCAGATCTCGCCCGGTCCGCGCTCGCAGATCGTCGCGCAGGAACGCCAACTTGCTCTCCGCCAATTCGCGGAGGATGCCTTCGTCCAGGACGCGGCCTTGTTCTGGCCCTTCCTCGAACAGGTCGAGCTCGATGCGGCCGCCTGCCCTTGCATAGACCTCCGGATCGACGAACCTGAGGAGCCGCTCGTTTTCGGCGTCGCCGATCTTCAGGAAGGCGCGGATCTTGGCGGCGGTGCGCTCATAGGGCTGAAGACCAGAGAAGCGCGTCCAAGCTGCGCGCTGCAGTTCCTTGTCTGCGGTCGCGGCATAGGCCTTCGCTTCCTCGGGCGAGATCTCGCCATTGATATGCGCCTCGAAAATCTCCGCGATCAGCTGGCCGAGACGGATCTGCTGGGCGACCCAAATGGGGCGCTGCCCAAGACCCTTTGCGATCTGTTCGATCGACGACCCTTCGTCATGCGCGCGCGCAATACCGGCGTGGATCTCGTACGCACGCAAAGGGCGGCGCAGCAAATTTTCGGCGAGCGAAATTTCGGTAATCTTGGCCGGGTCTACATCCCGAACGATGACTTCGACGGGGTAGTCCGACGCCAGTTCGCCTTGCGATGCCAGGTACTGAAGTGCGCGCAGCCGGCGGCCGCCGGCAAGAACGCCGAACGATGCGCCACTATCCGCAGGCATCGGGTGAACAATGGGCGGCTCGATCAGGCCCATGCTCGGGATCGATTGGGCGATCGCCTTTACGTCCTCAGCATCCTCGACATTCGTACGGACATTAAGCGGCGAGACGACCAACTGATTCAGGGGAACGGTAACCATCGTCATGACAGAGCACTCCGTTGGGTGGCGCTCTTCGTGCGCCTGGCGGCCTTTCGGCGGGAGTTGAGTTTGAAGGAGAAAGCGAGTTGCTTGCCTTCGAACGGATGGGCTCGATCGAGCCCCCGGCAATCCAGGCATTTGCAGATACGACTGCGCGTGTTCACGGCCGACGCTCCGCATCGGCGTGCTCGCGGCGCCGGCGCAGCTCGTCCAGGATCTGGCGATCGTCTGCAGCCATCGGCAGCACAGTGCTGCGCGGCCGGCGCGATGAACGCGCACGGCGGCCGAACAGACCGAAGATCCAGGAAGCCCCCCGCGCGAACATCAGTCGATGCCCAGCGCAGTTTTGTAGGTGTCGAGGAGCATGTCCATTTCGCGGCGATCTTCCGGCTTCATTTTCCGGATGCGCAGGATCTGCCGCATGATCTTAACGTCGTACCCGACGGCCTTGGCCTCGTTGTAGACGTCACGGATATCGTCGCCGAGGCCCTTCTTCTCTTCCTCCAGGCGCTCGACGCGCTCGATCAGGAGGCGCAGGCGATCGTCAGTGGTTTCAGCCATGGACGCCTCCCACTGCGAAACCCTTGATTGCCCGGCCGTTCTTTCTGGCCGCGTCGATCATCGCTTCCTGAAGGAGATCGAGACGATAGTGCGTGATGCCAATCGCGACGCCGATCGCAGTGATTGCCACCCGCTCATCGCGGTCCGCGAAAACGAACTTATGGAGTTGGTCGGCGGCACGCTGCGCCGCGGTGAATGCGAGGTCTACGACCACGTCGACATGCGATGCAGGAATTCCCTTTCCGACCAACTGCTGGCGCGTTTGCTGCCGAAGCATCCATTCAGACGGATCAACCTTGGCGTCGGTTGCGGGCTCCGGCTGCGGCACACCGCCCGTGGCCTCCAGCACCGCAAAGGCCATGGCCCTCGCGTCTTCTGCCGCAATGCCCAATCCCGTTCCGATCGGCGCGGAAGTCCGGCCGATGCCGATGCAGATTTCGGTCCCAGCTGGGTTTTGCGAGACGCTGAGTCTGCTGTCAGCGAGAGCTATCGCCCAAAGCTCAGGCCATTTCGTGTTGCCGCCCTCAGCCATCGACCGTCTCCTCGGCCGGCAGATGGCGTACGTGCATCAGCTTTCCGAAGGAGCCGACCTTGCCGTAGACGACATCGTCGTTGATGGGATCGCCGTCGAAGCCAGAACGCATCGCGTATTCGAGGCAGGCAGGATTTCCATCGCAGTCCATCCAAGACTGCCCGGCGATGCGGTCCCACCAGTCCTCGATCCAGTAAGAATGCCCTTCGAATGAGCCACTGGCGATTACGACCGATCTGCCGGCAAGCGGGTGCGGCTGGCGATGTCGCTGCCTGATCATGCAAATTCTCCCTGTCGGATAGGCTGCGCCTGGTCGTCGCTGAGACACCCGGTGCAATGGTCTGAGGTGGGGCTTGTCCAGCTGCAGGGGCCGGAACTGGTGCGGCACGCATCGAGCCAGGTGCAGCCGCAGTCGCGGCAAATCTGCGGCTTAGGCAGCGCGCTCGCATCGTCGGCGTAGTGCCGCAGGAACAGCAGCTCGTAGACGTTGACGTCGAAAGCAAAGATTTGACGCAGAAGGCCGGCGAAAAATGGCGAAAGGCACGGTTCGTTTTCCTCGGCCGCATAGAGACGCTGCTCCAGCTTCCACACGTCTGCCTCGGTGATCGGACGGACCGGCCGGCCGAGCGCCAGCAGCGCCGCGGCGACCTCAACGACTTCAAGGCCGGCCGCGACGCGACGCTTCTGAAGGTAGGCGCCGGGGGTCATTGCTCAGCCACCTCAACGGCGCGGTATTCAACCCACTGAAAAATGACCATGACAGCGGCCGAATCGCCATCGCCCAGCATCTTCGCGTGAATCCGCGTCTGCCATTGCTGACCGTCGTTCCCAACGAGCGTCGCGGCTTCATCGTCCTTCCACTCAAAAACCTGCTCAGGAAGCGAGATCTGGTCGAATTCCTCCTTCGTCCGCGGCGCTGCATAGATCAGCGTGGGCGAAGAGACGGCGCAAAACTCGACATGCTGCATGGGGTTCACCGTGTTCCGAAGACGCGAGACAGCGCCGCGAAGGGCGCAAAGCCGATCGAGCGCGGGGAAAGCGAAGTACGTTGTGAGAGGGTGCCTCTATCCCTCTGCGGCGGGCGGCCCGGTCGCGCGCGGATCTCCCGCGAGATCCTCGAGCATGGTGGCGCTTTCGATGCGGCCGCCGTTTGCCAGCACCGCAACGAGTACGCGCGCGCGCTGATATACCTCGATCGCTTCATCAACCTGGTTGAGGGTCAGGCGATGATCGGTGACGTCAGCACCAGGCTGTGCCGATAGCACCAGGTGCGAAGTGGCCTCACCGCATTCGCGGATGACCAGCGCGGCCAATTTGCCCAGCGCGATCTCGTTTGCGAACCGGAACGCGCCAGCCTCGTCCAGCTGATAGGCGTAGGTTTCGAAAATGGGTGCGCCCTCGCCGCCGGCAGCGCGATAGGCCATGTCCAGCGCGATCGCGTCCGGAAGCGGGATCTGCTCTCGCCGATCCGGATCTCCCCACGCGCGCACAATGCTGCCGCTCTTGCGGCCAACGGCTTCAGCCATCGCGTTCCAACCGCCCTCGATCTGCCCGGCAATGCGGGCCAGGGCAGCATCGATCGTCAGGGGAGCGCGGCGCTTCGTCATGAATTGCCGGCCCGCGTCAGCTGTTCGGTCACGATGCTGAAGCGTTCCGCATTCCCATCCGGATAGAAAGACGAAATGCGAGCGGCGCCGGCGGACGCCCGGGGAACTGTAAAGCGGTCCCGCGATTGCAGCGCGGTCTGCGCGATCGTCACGCTATGTCCCTGAGACATGGGCACAATCACGACTGGAGACCGTGCAAAGGATCTTGGACCCCGGCGGCAGCGGCGGGGGTGGATGACGCTACCGCCGGGGATCCGCCCGACATGGGGACGGGCATCTGAAGTTCGATGGGATAAATGTCGGGAGCGAGTTCATGGCGCGAGATGCCGGTCGCAGCTTCCACCACGAGAACGTGCTTTGCAGGGATTGGCGTTTCGTTCTTCAGCCATCCATAAATCGTCGACTGCCGCCTACCGAGCAAGCGTCCAAACGCAGACTGCGAGCCGACCTTTCGGACAGCACGAGCAAGCGGTGAATCGGATTCATGCTCTAACGACATTCCGTTTGGCTAACGGTACGCCGTTAGATGGTCAATCGATTAATCGAAGTTGGCCCTATCATTTTTACGTTAGATAAGCGCCGCCATGGGTCTTGGTGATCGTATCGAAGAGCGGCGAAAGGAGGTTGGCATCTCACAGGCCGAACTCGCACGCCGCGTTGGGGTTCGGCAGAGCACCATAAATTCGCTCGTAAATGGCAATTCACGTACTTCGCGGTCGCTACTTAAGATTGCACGTGAGCTTCAAACAACGCCGGCGTACCTCACTGGGGAGTCTGACGACCCGGCGGGAAATTTGCCTTTGAGCGACATCGTTTTGTCCTCGGACGAGCGCGATTGGATTGAGTTGCTCCGCGGCCTTGAGATTCGGGACCGACAAGCGGTTCTTCAACTCACTCGGTCGCTTGCCACCAGCGCGAAGTCACCAAGTATCCACGACTAGGGGGCAAATTAGCTATGGGGGCGGGGGCAACATGTTAAACGGTCGGACTGCGCTTTGCGGCGCAATTGGTAGTATGCTACTTTTTTGCGTGGCTGGCTGCGACAGGATCAGCATACTTTTGCAGTCCGGTGCAGACTGTTCGAGTTCCGATAGCCAAGCGCTTGCTATCGAAAACTTGAAGGTGCAGATCCAAAATCGAATGTCCGACACTGACGCAAGTAGGATGTTTTTTCGGCGTCACGAAATCGCCACTGCTCTGGACGCCATAAAGTTCTCATTTGAAGATATCCGCTCTTCAAATGATCCAAGTAGCAAGAAGAAGCTTTGTACAGCGAACCTGAAGGCAATTCTGCCCGAAGGGTTTCTGAAGGACGCTGATCGACGCTTAACTTTGTCGCAACTCCCTGCGATCGAAGTAGGGCTCGCTAGGATCAGCGGACAACGGTCCGGCAGCACATTCGTCATGCCCGCCCACTTTGATGTGCAGCCCACGGACGACGGAACAAAAACGTTCGCCGAAATGGTAGATGCTGACGCGACTTACAATTTCCTCGCTATCCTCCTCGTCCCGCATCTTTCCGAAAGACTGTTCGATGAGCTCGATCGTAACGAAGCCCGACGCGATCAAATGCTCGCGGCAGATCAAACGGGCGATGATGAGGAGGTGGCAGATTCAGAACCGAACCTCCCTCAAGCCGATGCGACTGAAGGTGCGCCACAATCGATCGATGGGGGCGGGACAGTCCGTTGAACATTTTCCGATAGTTAAGCGTCTGATCGGGGGATTGGACGCACCGAAGTACAATAGGGGGCATCATGGCCAAACTTGAAGATATTGAAATTCACACCGGCAAAGCAGACTTCGCTTACAAGCCCATCCGCCGCCTCGAGGTAAAATGCGAAGCCTCAAATGCGTTGATGCCGGCGCCGACCGTCGACGAGGCCAACGGCAGGCTGCGCGCGATGGCGGCAAAACTTGGCGCAAACGCGGTAATCGAAGCCGAGTACAACAGCGGCATCAGCTTCACCTCGTGGAAGAGCCTCAAGGCCACCGGAATCGCCGTGGTGAAAGAGTTCTGACGAGATCACCTGTCCCGACTGCGCGGAGACAATCAAACGCGCAGCGAAGAAATGCCGCTTTTGCGGTTCCGAAATCACCTCCGCAGACGCGGATCCGGTTGACGCGTCGACGTCGGCCGCGCCGGTGCCCAGCGCTGCAAGCGCGCTTGCTCAGGAACCGCTGAAAGAAAACAACAACCCCGCGCTGATTATCGGGTTGGTCATCATTGCCCTTTTCATCTTCATGCTGATCGCTGGATCAGCATGAACGCCCACCACGGCATCCAACTCGACAGCCGCTACTCGCTCGAAGCGGAAATCAAGGACATGGAGCGCGCGATCGGCGCGATGAGCCAGCTGCTGCGCTCTCGCATCGAGAGCATCTGGTGCGATTCTAAAGCCTGCGCAGTCTACGACATCACCTTTCGCCCAGGTCCCTGGGATGACACGTTCATAGATGGGATCCGCAATGCCTTTGGAACCCTTGGCGGTCACAATGGCATCCATATCCAAGGCGGCCCCTCCCCGGTCTTCATCGCCCCGGAATGGGATGAGGATGATTTTCCGGATAGCCATACCAAGAATCGTTAAATCGCAAATTACTAGGGGGACATTTTGACACTTTATATCGTCGCATACGATCTCGTGAACGACAAAGATGAGCAAGACTATCAAGAGCTCTGGGATGCGCTCGATGGTCTGGACTCGGTTAAAATCCAGCTTTCGTTGTGGTTCGTTTCGTCAGACCTTTCTGCAACCGGTCTCCATGATCAGCTAAAGGCTCATATGCACAGCGACGATCGGCTGTTCATTTCTGAAATTGTCTCAGGCGGTTTCGCAGGATCTCAAGCTATGCAGGGCAGCAGAGCGTGGCTCGATGCACACCTCCCCCGCAAACGCAGCGGGAGTATCCCCGCATGAGTATCGCATACAACACCCCTGAAGCGCAGAAGGAATACGAGGCGTTGCACCGCGAGGCCGGGGAGGTCTTGTCTCGTTGGATGAGCGTCGAAGTGCAGGCCCAGCAAAGCTTTTGCGCCGCTCTTGAGGCTCGAAACGGTGCAGCTATGAAGGCTGTCTTTCGAGCAGCGATCAACGCCAATGCACGCCTCTCGATGGCCAACGAGGCGGTGACCCACTGCCTAGCAGAAATATCCGCCACGGATTTGTTGGATGAATGGAAGCGGCTGTACGATCGGGCTCGTAAACTCGCAAAGCGGCGCAACGCTGTGGCTCATAGCGAGGCCGTCATCCTGATGGGCCTCCCTGAGGACGGAGTTTCCAGGGCAGTCGGCGCGCGCCTGCTGGATCCGTTGGCGGAAGTCGAATTTCCCCCCAATCCATCGAAGCGCCTGGTCGAAGGCATCAGCGTGGGTCAATTGGTCGAAATGAAGGAACGGTTTCACAGCTTAGCCTTCGATCTCCAAACCCACCGAGAGAAGATGTACGAAGCGCAAAAGCGGTTTCGAGCATCGTCCGCACAGTGATTTCGTCGGCGGCGAAATGTTCATCGAGCAGTCCAGATTCGTCGAGCACCTTCGCCGCCGCCGCGACCATCTCTGATGTCACTTCGATCGGCTCGTTCATCTGCATCTCTCGCGGTTGGATCGTTCTAGGGTCACTTTAACCCTAAACCCGTGCAATCAAAAGCGGAGCACCCGTTGCGGTTAACAGCGAAGCAAACGATGGCATTAGACGAGAAAAGGAGTTGGCTGGGCACGTGAGCATGCCAAATCCTCAGTCAGTTTCCGAGTGGCTCGCAGTCGCCGATCGCCACGCTGAAACCGCGCGCACGCTTCTCGGCGCCGGTCAGTATGATAACGGCTGGTTTCATGCCGGCCTTTCTGTGGAGTGCACTCTGAAGGCAGCTATCATGCATACCGAACGCCTCAACCGCTGGCCGGAAAGGCATGAACGCCGCGAACTCTACACGCACGTTCTCCACCGGCTGTTGGATATAGCAGGCGTGGATTTGAATCAGGTAATCTCGGAACCGGTGGCACCTGCCCTTCATGTCACTCTTTCGTGGCAACGGGGTGAAGGCTACAATCCCAATGCGATGCCTAGAAAGGTTGCTTCAGACATGGTCGAAGCAGCCACTGGCATAAACGGAGTGAACAGATGGATCGAGACGCGCTTCCGCCTGCCTCGATAAAGGCTGGCCAGGAATTTGACGACGCCCTGCAAAAGCTCGGTTTCCGGGCCGATGGGCTGTTCTGGGCATGGGATCGCACCATCGAACAGTTCGTGCTCGTCCTGGTAACGGAGCATTTCGACTATGCTGGTCCGCATGCGGTATCCGGTGTGCTGCTGGACGCTTACCGCGCCGCCGCAACGCCGGCCGAGATCTCGCCCTTTATTGTTCGCGTCCACAGCCCGCGCCAGGCGATCATCCGCAACATGATGGTTGTTGATGCCCACGACCAAACCGGCAAGCGCGTGGAAAACATCAATGCTGCCGGAGAAATTGCCGACCTGCAGTACGTGAATCATTGGGTCTACCGCTGGCCGCCAACGGATATGATAAAGGCGACCAAGAAGAAGCGTGAGCCCACCGCACGAAGCCGTGAATGGCGGAAGATCGTCTCTGCCGTCGACCGGCTTGCGGCCTGATCATCACAGCGTAATGGCGATCAAGGTTCATTCCTCGTTCTTCGTTCACCCGGGCCCGTGGCTGCGGACGGAGTTTGTCGAAGCGTACGGCCTTACCCTCTCTGCAGTTGCCGAGGCCTTGGGCGTTACCCGTGTTGCCATGAGCAGCCTGCTCAACGGCGAGGCGGCGCTCTCGGCCGAGATGGCGATGCGTTTCGAGATAGCGTTCGGCGTCCAGGCCGGCACGCTGATGCGCATGCAGATCGATCACGATCTCGCCCAGGTGCGAGAGCGCGCGCACGAGTTGGGGGTAAAGCGCATCGCGGCGGCCGCCTGACAGGCGGAAAACACGGGGTACGCGGCGGGGGTACGGGGCTTTTTCGGCTGCGGCAGAAATGGCGGAATTACGCCGCATTGCGGCTCAACCACGGCGGAGGGTATATCCGCCCTTATACGCTCATCGATGTTCCGAGGTCCGTGTCGGCTTTTACCAGATTCGGTAAAAAATCATATTGAAGAAATTTACCAAATGCGGTAAACCTTACTTCGTCGACCTCTGTTGGGGGTGGTCACATCAAAGGAGAGTAAGCATGGCTACCGATCTGGGTGCCGTGGGGCAGTTAGAAGGAGCAGGGAAGTGGACACCATTCGGCGAGAAGCTGCGCGCAATCCGCAGAACTAAAGGTATTTTGCTGATTGATATGGCGCACCTTGCCGGCGTCACGCCTGGCTTCCTCAGCCTAGTAGAGACCGGAAAGAAACCCATTCCTGACCGATTAATCGCTGCCATTGTTGCAGGGTTTGACCTGGGTACAGCTGATGAGGCGGAGCTGCGAGAAGCCGCTGCTTGGTCCGTAAAAGAGTTTAAAATCCGCCTCGAGGCAGGTGCTGGACACTTCGATAGGAAAGTGGCTCACGCGCTTGAAAATGGCTTCGCAAAAATGTCCGGGAAAAACAAAGCGAAAATTCTAAAGCTGTTGGAAGAGGGCTGAAGCAATGGGTAGGTTCTTCCAGGCAGTTGACCCGATGACCCTTCGAGAGATTGAGTCACACGCAAATGCTCTGCGACATGCGTTTAGACTTGGCGCTAAAAACGTGCAGATGGTCAACCTTCTCGAACTGGTCCTGCCGGAAGTCCTCCCAGGGTTCGACTTCTATGTCCTGCCCGATGAAGAAATGCCGGGAATGGCAGGCGTGACAGCGACTGGCGGGCAACAAACGATCATCCTTTCTGAAAGCACCTACATTGGTCTCTGTCACGGAGATCGAGAGGCGAGGCACGTGGCTGCACACGAGCTTGGCCACCTCGTTCTGCACTCGGCTCAGACGCCCATGCTCGCGAAACGAACACGTAACGACACTCGGGTAGATCCCGAGTGGCAGGCGGATCGCTTTGCTGATTTGTGGCTGGTGCCCACAGATGGAGTTCGAAAATGCCGAAGCGCGAAGCACGTAGCGGCGAAATACAACGTGTCGGATGAACTGGCGGAACGCCGGTGGACAGAAGTGAAGATTGAAGGAATCCAGGGAGAGCTGTTCGAATGATCAACTCTCCCTGATCCTGTCACAGAACCGCGGCCCCTGTGCAGGTGAGCGTTCTGATCGAGTGGTGAGAACTCATGCATAGCATGAGCACGAGACAGACGCAAAGACCATCGGGCTGCGATAAACGAGGTCCATATGACCCATACTTCCGTGCCTGACGGCAAGCGCGTGATCTGGCGCCCTTGGATCACGAAGAATGGGAAGCGCATCTACGCTCGCCAATACGGCAAGCGCGCTTTCCCGATCATCGTGGACAAGTAACCTGACCACATCCTTCGGCTCCCTCTCAAAAAAGGGGGCCGGAGGGTGCAGCGGGCGGAAGCTGTGGCGAATAGGACCATGCCAACAGGGTGGTTCTAATGAGTGTTTTTGTTGTTAGCTGGAATTTGAACAAAGAAAAGTCGAATTATAGTGCCGCGCGCGCTGCGTTCATTACGCACCTTCAACGCTATCCTTTTATCCGAGACCCTCAACTTGAGACTGTATGGTTTTTGCAGTCAACAGCCACCGCTTCGGCATTGAACAATGACTTGCGCGTCAAGTTGGATGACAATGACCGCCTAGTCGTTTCGAAGATGAACAGGGGTGAACACGCAGGCTGGCTGAATAAGGACGTATGGGCTTGGATAGACGCCAGGCTTTAGTCACTCGCAAGCAACCTTGACGGCGCGCACGGGAGCGATCGCTTTCGCGCGCGCCTGTTCCCCTGCGCGCAGAACACGGCGGAGGGTGTATCCGCCGCTAAGTCCAACTCCGGCGTCTGTCTAATGCGTCATCCAATTTTAGAACACTCGCTCCAAATAGGTTGAGGATTAATTTCAGATGGACAACGAAGGTCATCACGATCTCCCCGCCAGAATAGCAGACGCGATCAGCAGTGTTCCCAAGGCATGGGTACCATCCAGCGCGAAGGCGCTTGATCGACTTGGGGGAGCAATCATCGATATCCCTGTCGCCTGGTTGGCGCAGAAGAAAGCTAAGATTGATGCTCAAACAGAAGCTTTCAAGCTGGTCGAAGGCGCGATAGCAAAGGCGGCCGCGGATCAGGTCGGTTCCAATCCTGAGGTTCTTGAGCGCGCTATAGGCGTCCTTGTTCGAAAATCGTATCGGCAGCAGGCCAATAGAGAGGCGGTTGCGGTGGCGATGCTTGAAGACTTGTCGTCTCATGCCAAGGATGGCCCGGATGTGATTGAGACCGCACCAACCGAAGTGATTGATGATGACTGGCTGAACGTCTTCGAACGCTACGCTGAGGATGCTTCATCTGAACGGATGCAAAATCTATGGGGAAGAGTTTTGGCCGGCGAAGTGCGTACACCCGGCAGGTACTCTCTTAGAACACTTCGCTTCTTGTCAGAATTTTCGCAGGTCGACGCACTTAATTTTGCCGAGATCGCGAACTCGTCATTCAGCTATGTAATCCCGAAGATATTAGCGGTTCCGGAAGAACAGCAGGACATCAGTCAGCTGATTGCTATGCAATCCGCAGGTCTGTTGGAAGGTGTCACTGGCACACCAGGATTGACCAAAAGGTTCGTCTGCAATGACGAAGGCAAAGCATTCATGATCGAGGGCGATGTCGCGATCGGGTTCGACGCGGAACCGAACTTCATGGTCAGCGTCCCGGGGATTGTCCTCACTCCCCTCGCGATTGAGCTTTTGACCTTACTGCCTGCGAGGGATCGTCGCGCTGCGGCCCGAACCGTAGCACACGCCATGAGGTCATCGTCGATAAAGGCTGCACATCTTATGCGGGTCGATGCAACCAACACCGCACACCCAATGGAAATTTTGTGGGACGACACGGCTGCGCAAAATGTTGCAATCCCCTGATATGGACGCGCCGATGGGAACTCGCTTTCCACGCCAAAGCGTGTCAGCCGCAATGTTGTGTGTGAGGGGGAGAAGATAGTTGTCGCTAATACTACAGCCTTTTCGGGCTTTCGGGCTGGGGTTTGACCCGCTCACCATCATGGGCGTGATCAAAACAGGCAAACGGGGGGAACGCTGGGCTGTTGGACTCGGAGCGTTTGGTGTGCCGCTGTGGGTAGGGACCGCCATCGCCATGGACGTCAACAACGTTCACCGCGAACTGATATTTTTTCCAGCCATCATGGCCTTGATCTCATTCCTGTCATTCAACATCGGCATTCTGAGCTTTGAGTTTCGCAACAAAGTCCGCGAAGATGAAGAGGTTGTCGAACTCCAGGAACGAGTGCGAGCAGAGCCTGAGAAGCCCCAACTCGCGTGGGATCTCGCCCGTATCAAACTCGAAAGTTACCTCGACCGCAATCTTCGGCAGGTATCGTCAATTTATCTTTTGACAGTTACCGTGATGCTGTTTGGCATGGGATTGATCGGGGTCGGTGTTTGGCGATCAATTACTGACCCCAGCACCATCCAACCAGCGTCACTTGCAGCCCTTGCCGGCGTCATTGTTCAGATTATCGGCGGCACTTTATTACTGATCTACCGATCCACGATGGGCCAAGCAAAAGATTATGTCGTGGTACTAGAACGGATAAACGCAGTCGGTATGTCGATTAATATCCTCGAAGGGATTCAAACGGCAACGGAAATGCGCGAGAATGCGCGCGTACAGCTTTCAACGCGACTCTTGGAAATGTATGACTCCAGCGGCTCCCACGCTAGTCGCAAGAAGCGAAAAAGAGAGCACACCTAACGAACTCGGCCCATAAATACATCGCCGAGACTCATCGACTTCCCCCCTTATCCAAACCGAGTTTAACCAAACGCCGAATAGCTTCGGGACGGCCAGGCGCATCCTCCTCCATAGCGCGCCAAGCATCGATCGCCGCGAGCTGGTCGCGCTTAATGCGCACACTCACCTCTTCGCTGTCGACCCTTGGCCTACCCATGACAGACTTTTTACGCGTATTAAGTGTTGCCATGCCAACTTTATGCGCGCATAAAGTTCGGGCGGCAAGAGAGTTCGCTCCTCTCTGCCGCCCTGACCACAACCGATCGATAGGAGATCGTCCATGGCTACCGCTGCCTCTACCATTCACGCAGTTTCCGCCAATGCCCAATCGTGGCTCCATCGCATAATCGCGCAGTTCTCCGCGCCCGATGCGCCGGCACCGGTGCCGATCGAAACCGCCCTCGTAGATTTGCGCTTGATCCTTCGCCGCATCGAACATGCTCGGCGCGAACAAGCTCAATGGGATAGCCGCTACCTTGCCCAAACTGTACGACGAGCGATCATAGCGCCGCTCGAGGAACTAAACGTGATGGATGGCCTTCGGCGGCTGCAACATGGCGCCATCTTCGCGTTGGCTCCGATCGGCAGCATTGGCCAACTCCACGCACGGGATGGCATTGATGTCGATCGAGAGCTGGAAGAGGCGGCTTCGCTAATCCGCAAGGCCATTGCCGCCACGGAAGCTGCGCGTACGCCGCCTCTGTAAATCTCAGAAATTCTTGCTATGTTCTGCCCTGCGGGGTTGGGGCAGATCATGGGCAAAACAGGGAAGCACGACGCCGATGCGCGAGGTGGCTACTGACGCCTCGCTTCGGCTGAGGCCTGAAATGACGAGCCGGCGCCTTTTGGTGCTGGCTTTCGTCCGAGACTACATCAACCAGTGGGGCGAGAGCCCCTCCTACGGCGAGATCGCAAACGGTCTCGCGATTAGCGCAACGCGGGCGCGCCAGCTCGTGAAGTCGCTGGTGAAATCCGGCCAGGTGCTCCGCAAGCCAGGCCCGCGCGGGCTCTCGCTACCTACCCAAGTTGAGGATGCGATCCGCCAACTGCGCGAGCTCGGTTGGCAGATCGACGAACCGCAAGGCTTGGCCCTTCCCCCCTGCGCAGATTCATCTCTGCTCGCGCCCCCCATGCTGGACTACCACCCTTATCCTTAGGGCGGAGACACAAAGGCAATGGGAAAAAGTAAGACGCGGCGCATCAGGGAACGTGCAGCAGAGCCGGCACCCCAGTTGAGCCCGGCCCATCGGCGCTGGGCGGAGCGGCACCCGCGTCAGGCGCGCGAGGAAGATAGGCTTCAGCGTTACAACGCGCGCACCCTCAAGGATTGGGGCCACAAAGCCAACGGCACGCCCGAGACCCACGCCAAGGCGGCCGTGACGCGGCAAGGTGCAGTGGCCCGACTGTTTGAGGCAGGCGACATCGATGCCGTCCAGCTTTCCGCAGCTGTGTCCATCGCCGCGACGCATGCTCGCATCACTGGCGATGTCACCGTCAGCACAGTCAGCTTCGAAACACGCGTCGACCAGAGTGGCCGGGGCGATGCCAGGATCGTCGAAAAGCTCGGGACCGTGCGTGCGGAGGTCGCTTATTCGAATTGGCGCCGAACTGTCGATCACCCGGGTCTGATTTTTGCTGTCATCCTCGACGACGCCGGAATATCGATTGCGGCGAAACGGTTCGGCATGCGAAATTCGAGGGCCAAGAAGATCCTGATCGATGCGCTCGACCTATGGGACCGCCTGTCGATCAAGGCCTGCAAGATGATCGACGATGCAACGCTCGCTGCCGCCCAGGCGGGAATTCTTTGACCCCCTGCGCAAAATAGACCCTCCCATTTCGTCACCTGAAGCGGCAAATCTGCCCCCGCGATAGCTGCGTCCAACCTCGGTGGGCGGCAGTCTGAACCCGAGAAAGCCCGCCCACCGCACCAGGTTGGCGGGCTTTTTGCGTCGACAAGGGAAGCTCCATGACGAAGAAGGCTCATATCCTCGACAAGCGTGCGAGGGCACGCGCCTCCGTCGGCTTCACGCCGGTTCCGAACGTTCGCGTCGCGACCGCCCTGCAGTTCGCCTATCTGGCGCAGTTGGAGCTGGGCCTCACTCCGACGCAGGCTATGGAAGAAGCAGAGCGCGCAGTAGCGCGCCAGCTGCCCCCATTGCCGTTCGGCCGCCGCAGTTATCGCCTTCCCAAGCCCTCCCGCAGCGACGATCCGGCCTATTGCAAGTCGATCCTCGTCAAGCGTCGCTCACCGTGCGTGGCCGCGTAGCCGCTCGGCCGAGTCTTGCGGCTCAGCTGGACCAGGAGCGTAGCGAGCTCGACGAGATCCTAGCGGAACTCCAGCTGGGCGTGCGCAGCGCCCGCCATTACGACGCGCTCGAGGAGCGCGCCGCTAAAGTAGCGCGCGGGATCACCGCCGCCTTCCGAAGTAATCGAGGTTCGCCGGCATGATCGACCTTCGCCGTGCATCGCTGCTCGCCAATGGCGACGATAAGTATGCCGTGACCGTCTCGCGCGCCTGGCTGCGCGAAGTTGTCGCCGAGATCAGCGCATGCCGTGCAATGGCGAATGCGAAGCAGCCCACGCCTCATCTGGATGTCGCGTCCGACATGGCTGCGTCCAGATTCTAAGCCTTGTCGCTCGTCCTTTCGCATGTGCTGCAACTCGCGGGACCGGCCGCCGAACTCGTAACTCACTGCGAAAAGGCATGGGGCTCCGCCAATTTCAGCGGCCAGCGCCACACGATTGCCCTGCAGTTTTCCGGCGGCCCCAACACAGTTCACGGCGAAACGTTTATCGCCGCATTCCCTGACCATTTCTTCGACGTGGCCGACACGATCGTGGCTGACGCCGTCATCATCCATGTCGACCGCCACCTTGCGCCGGCGCCGAGAACACTCGTGACCGTCTGCCTCCTCACGATTGACGAAGCCTGACGGCCGCCGTGCAAAACATTCGAGGTATCGCCAAATGAACGAACAGGATCAGGCCTCACCGGGTCGTAGGTCGATCGACGGCCATACCTACTTCATCTCCGGCGATGGATCGCTAATTCCTGAAGGCACCGTCAAGACGGCCGATAAACTGCAGGACGAGATCGTTCGGCGGATCATCGACGGTGCGTTGCCTCTCTCCGCCCTGGTCTCGGATTTCCGGCAGAAGACCCTGGACGAAGTGGACGAATTCGTCCGCCTGCTCGAGCAGGAATATTCGGCGCGCCGTGGCGGGTCGAAAGGCAATCTCACCTTCACCAGCTTCGACGGGCTGTTGAAGATCTGCGTGCAGGTGAGCGAAAACGTCGTTTTTGGCCCCGAACTGCAGGTGGCCAAAGGCCTGGTGGACGATTGCCTTCGCGAATGGTCCGCTGGTAGCTGCGACGAGATCCGGGCCATCATTAACCGCGCCTTTGACGTCGACAACCAGGGCCGCATCAACCGAAACGATCTCTTCGGATTGCTGCGTCTGGAAATTGAAGACGCTCGCTGGCAGGAAGCCATGCGCGCGATCCGGGATAGTATCCGGGTGGTCGGTTCCAAGCGGTATGTCCGCATGTACCGACGGCCCAATCCGAAGGCCGCGTGGACAGCGATCGCCATCGACGTGGCAGCCGGCTAGTTCCACAGCCGTGGTCGCCATCCGCGCGGATTTTGATCTGTCGGCACTCCAACGCGCTGCCCGCGCCTTCGGCGCCGAGCAGATGCCATTTGCCGAGGCCCTCGCGCTGACCCGCCTGGCCAAAGGCGTATCGGCCGAAGAAACTCGTGCTGTCATCGACACGTTCGACAACCCCACCCCCTTCACGCAGAAAGCCTTCGCCATGCAGCCGGCGACGAAGGCCAAGCCGATCGCCTACGTCAACGCCAAGGATATCGCGGCCCAGTACCTCGCGCCTTATGTCTACGGTGGGGATCGCTCTCTCGGTACGAAGCGCACGATGCTCGTCCCGAAGGCGGCAGGGACCAACCAATACGGCAACCTGGCCCGCAACAAGCTCAAGACGCTCAAGGGAAAGCCCAATGTGTTCGTGGGCACGGTAACCACAAAGGGCGGCCAGAAGATCGCCGGCGTCTGGCAACGCCCTTCAGCGGCCAACGTCGGCCGTAGGAAGCGTGCTTCAGCCCGCCCGACACAATCCGGCCTGAAGCTGCTCATCCGCTTCAGCGACACCACGCAAGCGTCCAAGCACCTGCTCTTCTATGAACGGGCGCGTACGTATATCACCCGCAATGCTCGGGATGAATTCCGCGCCGCTCTCCGCCAGGCGCTCTCCACCACAAGGGGACGGAAATGATTCCTTGGTTCATCGTCGATCTGATCGGCTGTGTCGCTGGTTGGTTTGGCCGGGATGTCTATGCATCGGCGACCGGAAACAGCTGGCAGTGGGGCGCTGATCGACTTCACCTGGTGAAGCGGCCGCCTGGCTTGCCCCGGCCAACCCGGATGCCCCCCTGCCCCCGCAGCCGATCCGAAGGCTGGGGCGGCGACTGAGCCCCCTCCATACCGATTTGGGTCCCTCCCAGGGCCTTTGCATCGTGGGTATTGCGCGACCGTGTTGTGTGCCCAGCTACAGGTTCAAAAAGTTGGTTGCGGGGGGCAACCTGACCCGGATGGGGCGCCATGAAGACGGTATCGCTGACCGCCTACGCCGCCATGCATGGTGCGAGCCGGCAAGCTGCCGCGAAGTGGAAAACCCGCGGAGTTCTGGTCTTTTACGGAGACGGCATAGACGTCACCGCCTCGGATGTTCGCATGCGCGACGCCGGCCTCGGCCGCTTCAAAGAGGCTGCCCAGACGGCGCAACCAGACCCCGCAACCGCAACCCGCAACCGACGTGTGGTTGCGCGCGAGGTTGCGGCCACGGTTGAAGAAGTCGTCGACGATCTTCGCGCAGCGGCCGACGACGGCGAGATCGACGAGGACATCGCCGGCGGCTTCATCGAGCAGCTGCTCGCAGGCCACTTCCGCAGCAAGGTCCAGGCCAGTGCGATCAAGGAGAACGCTCTCGCCCTGAAGCACCTGCTCGTCGCCCAGAAGGAGGCCGACAAGCTCGTCGAGATCGAGGTCGCTGAAGCGGTCATCTTCGAAGACCGGCGCGCTGCGCGCGATGCCTGGATGGCCTGGCCCGGCCGGTTCGCCCCGCTCCTGGCCGCAGATCTCGACATCGACGGAGCCAAGCTCGCGGAAGCGCTGAAACCTTATGTCCATCAGCAGCTCAACGAGCTCGGAGAGCCGTTGCTCGACTTCACCGGCGACGGAGAAAGCTGAACGCCTTCGGCGCGCAGCGCGCCGGGGATGGACACCGCCACCGCGTATTAGCCTGCCGGACTGGGCCGATACCTTCCGCGTCCTCGCCCGCGAAGCCGGCAGCACTTCGGGGAAGTATCGCACCGGTCGCGTCGAGATCGCCCGCGGGCCCATGCTGGCGGCCACCGAACCCGGGGTGCGCAAGATCTCGGCGATGGTCGCCACGCAGCTGCTGAAGACTACGCTGATCGAGAACATCGTGGGCTACCACGCCCACCTCGATCCCTGCCCGATGCTGATCGTGCAGCCGAAAGATGCGGCTGCGGAACAGTTCTCCAAAGAACGTGTCGGACCGTTCATCAAAGCCACGCCGGTTCTGAAGAAGCTGATCGGCCAGACCAAGTCCCGCGATGCCGGCGACACGATCGACTACAAGGCCTTCCCGGGCGGCTTCCTAGGCATCGTCGGCGCCGGCAGTCCGGACAACCTTGCCCGCCGACCCGTCCGCATCGTCCTGTGCGACGAGGTCGACAAGTATTTGCCGCTGAAGGAGGGTGATCCACTCGCCATCGTCGAGGAGCGACAGGCAACCTTTGAATCCAACTCCCTCAACGTCGCGGTATGTTCCCCAACGGTCACGGGCGAGAGCAAGATCGAAGTCCGTTACCTCGCGTCGGATCAGCGCCGGGCTTCTGTCGAATGCCCCGAATGCGGGCATCGCCAGTTCCCAGACTTCTTTTCTCACGTGCACTGGGAAAAGGGCGATGGCGAAGATACCCACAGACCCGAGACGGCCCTAGTTTACTGCGAGCAGTGCGAGAGGGGCTGGACCGAAGGTCAGCGTCTGCGCGCTCTGGCGACTATTCGCTGGCACCAAACGCGTCCATTCGTCTGCTGCAACCAACGGCAGGATCCTCAGCAGGCTTATGCTGATGCGGTAAAGAAAGGCCTGCGAGATCCCATTGGGTTGATCTGGGACTGGTGGGAAAGCCCTCGCCATGCGGTCTATCGCGCTCGATGCGGTGATTGCGGTGACTGGGCAGTCTCAAATGAACATGCCGGATTTCAGGCCGGAAAACTCTTCAGCCCTTGGGCCAACGATGCACCCTCTAAGCAAGCGGCGAAATGGCTCGCTGCTACGGATGAGGACGGGAAGCAGACCTTCTACAACACCCAGCTTGCCAAGACGTATCGGAAAAACGTCGGCAAGGACATGGACCCAGACTCGCTCACCGCGAGGCGGGAAATCTGGGCTGCCCAGGTACCGGATGGTGTCGCGGTAATCACGATCGGCATCGACGTGCAGGACTACCGCGTCGAACTGGAAGTAGTCGGATGGGGCCGGGACGAAGAAAGCTGGTCGATTGACTACGAGATCTTCGACGGCGAGTTCGACGATCCCCGGCTCCAAGCGCGCCTGGACGAGTACCTGCAGAAGAAGTTTCACCGCGCCGATGGTCGACCGTTCGCGATCCATGCAGCCTGCATCGACACCGGCGGTCACCATACCAATGCCGTCTATGAATTCGCGAAAGCCCGCCTCGGCCGGTTCATCTGGGGCGTAAAGGGCGAAAGCGCCCGCACCGGTCAGCGAAATCCCGTCTGGCCGACGAAACGCCCGACCTCTCGGAGTAAGAAGACCTATCGGCCGATCATCGTCGGCGTGAACGCGGCGAAGGACACGATCCGGAACTATCTGGGCAAGGACAAGCCCGGCCCAGGCTACATGCACTTCAATGTCGAGCGTGATGCGATTTACTTCGCCCAGCTCACGGCCGAGCGGATCGTCATCAAGATGGTCGGCGGCCAGAAGTTCCGCATCTGGGAACTCCCTGGCGGCCGGGCGAACGAAGCGCTCGACTGCCGCGTCTACGCCTACGCTGCACTCCACGGTCTCATCCACCGCGGCTTCAAGCTGAACCGAGAGGCCGAGCGCGTGGGCGCAGTCGTCGAAGGCCAAACCGTCCTGCCGACGGCCGACAACACCACCGCCGCACTAAACACCGAGCCCGCAGGCCCAACCATAACCGCCGCCCCCACGGAGCGGCCGAAGAAGCGATCACTGGGCGCCATGCTGGCCCGAGGAGGATAACATGAGCGTATTTGCGGGCATGCCGCGCGAGCAGCTGCAGGCTGCTCTCACTGCCGCCCAGCAGGCGCTGATCGAGCTTCAGACCGGCAAGGCCTTCGCCTCCGTGTCCTACTCCCAAGGCGACGGGGCAAAGGCCGTGACCAGGCGCGTCACCACCGTTGCAGAATGCACCGCACTCATCGCGCAGCTGCAAGCCGCGCTCGGCATGCGCCAGCGCCGCCGCGCGTTCCGGTTTACCTACTGATGGAGGGCCCCGTAAGGATCCTCGACGCACAGGGTAATCCCATGGCCCCGGCCCGCAGGCCGGCCATGGGTCTCGCCGGCGGCGGCCGCAACGTGCCCTACGATGCGGCGGACCTCTTGGGATCCCATACCCGGGAATGGCAGCCGTACCTGTGGTCGCCGGACGGCGAGCTCAATCCGTGGCGCGATACGATCGTCGCGCGCATGCGCGACCTGGTGCGCAACGACGGTTGGGCGTCAGGTGCGGTCACCCGCATCCTGGACAATGCCGTCGGCGCAAACTTCCGCCCGATCGCAAAGCCCGACTATCGCGCCCTCGCAATCCTGACCGGCATCAAGGGCTTCGACGAGCAGTGGGCGTACGAGTATTCGAAGGCGCTCGATGCCAGCTACCGCACCTGGGCGAACAGCCGGGGTCGTTGGTGCGACGTTCAGCGCCGGCAGTCGGCATCGCAACTCTTTCGCCTCGGCTTTCGCCACAAGCTGATCGACGGCGATGCCCTTGCGATGGTCCAATGGCGTAATGAGCGCCTAGGCCGCGGTCGAGCCCGATACGCCACCGCGCTGCAGATGATCGACCCCGATCGGCTTTCCAACCCGAACTACAAGTTCGACGATCAGCTGATGCGCGGCGGCTGTGAGGTCGACGACGACGGCGTCACTGTCGCGTACCACATTCGACGGGCGCACCAAGGGGATTGGTTCTCCGCTTCCGACAGCCTCCGCTGGGATCGCATTGAACGTGAGACCGATTGGGGCCGCCCCGTCATAGTCCACGACTTCGATACGGAGCGCTCCAACCAGCACCGCGGTGGCGTCGGCATCCTTGGCCCGGTGATGACCCGGCTCAAGATGCTATATCGTTACGATATCGCTGAACTGGACTCGGCCATCCTCAACGCGATCCTTGGTGCCTGGCTGGAAAGCCCCTTCGACCAGGAGTTTGCCCAGGAAGCACTTGAAGGCGGTGAAAAGCTCGGCGCCTATCAGGACGCGCGTCTCGACTACCACGAGCAGGCCAACATCCGCGTTCCCGGAACGGGATCGATCTTGCCCAAGCTCTTCCCGGGCGAAGGCATCAAGACGCTCGATGCCAAGCGTCCGTCTTCGAACTTCGGGATTTTCGAAAAGGCAGTACTGCGCAATGTCGCTTCGGCCGCCGGCATGTCCGCCCAGCAGGTCAGCAACGACTGGAGCGACGTGAACTACAGTTCGGCGCGCGGCGCCATGCTGGAGTTCTGGAAGACAATGACCCGCCGGCGCGACGATTTCGCGTCGGGCTTCTGCCAGCCCATCTTCGGGGCCTTCGTGGAAGAGGCTCACGAGATCGACGATCTCCCCCTGCCCGCCGGCGCGCCGGAGTTCCTGGAACACCCAGAAGCGTATTCACGCGCCAAATGGATTGGGCCCGGACGTGGCTGGATCGATCCGGTGAACGAAGTGAAGGGCGCGATCCTGGGCATGGACGCCGCGGTCATGGATTACGACGAGATCTGCGCCGAGCAAGGCGTGGACGGCGACGACATGATCCTTGCCCGCAAGAACACCATCCGCCGGTTCCGCGAAGCCGGGCTCGAGCCGCCCAGCTGGGCAGGCATGGGCCTCAACGACGTGCCAGCGAACAAGACGATCGAGGATCCGTCTCCCCAATGACCCGCTTTGCCAACCTCGCCACGCGCCTGTTCAACACGCCGCTCGCCATCCACCCTCGCAAGGCCGAGGTTGTCATGGCGGGTCTGGCAGAGCGGCTAGGCATTACCAGCATCGCCCACCTCGAAGGTGCGCCGGTCCGGCCGCAAGCGTGGTTCGATGACGACGACGACTTTTTCACCGGCGGTCGCGAGACGCGGGCAGACCCGGGCTACGACGTCTTCAACGGCGTTGCGGTGCTCCCTGTGTCCGGCACGCTGGTCCACAAGCTCGGCTCGCTCCGCCCCTATTCGGGCATGACCGGTTATGACGGCATCCGTCAGGCCTATCTCACGGCGCATGACGATCCCGACGTTTCAGCGATCGCCTGCGTCTACGATTCGGGCGGGGGTGAAGTCGCCGGCTGCGCCGATCTCTTCGAAACCATGCTCGATATGCGCGGCAACAAGCCGGTCTGGTCGATCCTGTCGGAAAGCGCCTACTCGGCCGCGTACTGGTTGGCGTCGACCGGCGACAAGGTCATTGTCCCTCGTACGGGTGGCACCGGCTCGATCGGCGTCATCTGCATGCATGTCGATTGGTCGGAAGCGCTGTCCAAAGCGGGCCTGAAGGTCACGTTCATCACCCCGGAGTGGGCCGAGCGAAAGGCCGATGGCCATGCGGAGATCCCGCTCAGCGCCGAGGCCCTCGCCAACTTTCAATCCGAGATCTCCGCCATGGGCGAGATCTTCGCAGATTCGGTCGCACGTGCTCGCGGCCTCACCACAGACAAGGTCAAGGCCCTGAAGGCCGGGACTTTCATGGGCGCACTCGGCGTCACCAACGGCTTGGCCGATGCGGTGATGGCGCCCGAGCAGGCTTTCGCGGCCTTGCTCGCCGAGGTCGCCTGACCACCAGAATAGCCGGAGACACCCGATGTCGAAGAAAACCCTGGCGACGGGAACGTCCCCGTTCGCCCACCTGTTTGGCAGCTTCCGTGGCGCCAAGCGCGCCGAGGACGATGAAACCGAAATCCCCGAGGCAGAAGAGTCCGAGGACGAGCCGAATCCTGGCGCCGAGGAAGGCGAGGACGAGCCCGAAGAGAAGGGCAAAAAGGCTAAGCGCGCCAAGAAGGCAAAACGCGCCGAGGATGATGACGAAGATCAGGATCCTGAGGCCGACGACGGCGACGATGACGACATCGATGCCGAAGAGGAAATGGAAGAGGACGAGCGCAAGGCATTCCGCCAAGGCATCGCTCTAGGTCGAGCACGTGAAAACGCGCGTTGCTCCCGCATCTTTCTGCATCAGGGTGCCGGCGCGCGTCCGGATCTCGCCGCCACCCTTGCTTTCGGCACGCGCAACAGCAGCGCCGAAGCTGGCCGCATCCTCGGCACTGTCGGTACCGGTAAAGCTCCGCGTGGCTCCGGCCTCGATGCCCGCATGGGCGCTCGCCGTGAAGCACGCCCCGGCGCGGACACCGCGCCCTCGTCTTCGGCCAAACCGAACTTTGGCGCGCGCGTTGCCGCCGCCGTGAAGAAGGCCGGCCGCTAAGGCGCCGGGCCCAGGAGAAACACCATGGTCACCCCTACCAACTACGGGAACAACCCGTTCCAGCCCGGCATGTCGCAGGATGTTTTCGTCCCCGACCAGCTGATCGCCGGCGACCTGAAGATCGTCACCAAGACCGTGACGATCGCGGCCGGCGCCGGCGCGCTGAAGCGCGGTACCGTGCTCGGCAAGAATTCGACGGACGGCACCTACAAAACCGCACTGTCGGCATCGGCGGACGGTACGCAAACACCTGTCGCGATCCTGGCCGACGATGTCGACGCGAGCGGCGCCGCAGTTCTCGCCGGCATCTACCAGATGGGTGAATTCAACGGCAACGCGGTCATTCTGGGCACGGGCATCACCCTTGCCGCTGCGACCTCCGCGCTCGAAGCCCAGAACATCTACCTGAAGACTTCGGTCTCGGCCGCCGACCCGACCTGATCGGGCCCTTCATCCCAACAGCATTCTAGGGCGCCTCCGGGCGCCCTTTTCTTTTCCAGGAGGGCCGAATGGCCGATTCTCTCTCGTACACGACCGCGGAAATCGTCCAGGTCGTTCCCAACCTCAAGGTCGCGCAGAACTTCCTGCTCGATCGCTTCTTCCCCAACATCGTCGAATTCGACACGGAGGAAGTCGCGATCGACGTCGACGTCGGCCTGCGCCGCATGTCGCCGATGTGCTCGCCCCTGGTCGAAGGCAAGCTGGTCGAACAGCGCCGCTATCTGACCAACAAGTTCAAGCCGGCCTACATCAAGGACAAGCGCGCGCCGGATCTGCGCAAGCCGGTTCGCCGCCAGATCGGTGAACGTATCGGTGGCGAGCTCACCGGCGAAGAGCGAATGATGGCCAATCTCAACTTCGAGATGGGCGATCAGGTGGACATGGTGAACCGCCGCCTCGAATGGATGGCCGCCAGCGCGCTCACGACCGGCACGATCACGATTTCGGGCGATGGCTTCCCGACCACGGTCATCGACTTCGGTCGCGCCTCCACCCTGACAATCGCCCTCACCGGCGCCGCACGCTGGGGCCAGACTCTGAATGCTGCCGGCCGCGACACGAACATCACTGGCCAGATCGACGCCTGGGCCGCGGCGATCCTGAAGTCGTCCGGCGCAGTCGTCACCGACCTGGTCTTCACCACCACCCCGTGGGCGAAGTTCCTGCAGGCCGAGGGCGTCCAGGGCGCGATCTACTATCCTGCGCTCGCCAGCCAGGGCAATGAGGTCAACCCGGGCTCGCAGGTAAAGGCCGGTGCCGTCTACAAGGGCCGCTGGGGCCAGTATGACCTGTGGCTCTACAACGACTGGTACATCGACGCGAACGGCGCCGAGCAGCCCATGCTGACCGATGGCACTGTCATCATGTCGGGCGGCGAAGCGCTGATGGGCACCCGCGCCTTCGGCATGATCATCGACCCGCGGTTCGCTTACGGCGCGATGGCTTATGCGCCGAAGACCTGGATCCAGGAGGATCCAGCGCAGCAGATGCTGATGATGCAGTCGGCGCCGATTGTCATCCCGAGCCGCGTCAACGCCTGCCTCTGCGCCACCGTGCTCTGAGCCCGGCCCGCAACCTACCCTCGATCTGAAGGATACCGATCATGGCAACCGCCAAGAACATCTCCACGTCCTCGGAAGACAGTGCCGCTTCCGAGGACAGCAATACCGCCGAATTCACCGTTGCCCCGCGCCGCACGGTTCATGTCAACGGCAAGGACTACGGCCCTGGCGAGTCCGTCACTCTCGATATCGAGGAAGGCGAATACCTGCGTGATCGCGGTTTCTTCACCGAGGAAGACGGCACTGTCACGGTGTCGACCTCGGGCCCGGCCGTGAATCAGGAAGACGGCGTCCGCAAGGACGAGGTCTGATCCGTGTCGATCGACTGGGATGACCTCGTCCTGGGCCCGACCATGGGCCTCTTCGGCGACGAGGTCATCTACACACCGCGCGGGGGCACGCCAGTGACGATCCCCGACGCGGTGTTCGACGAGGAATCCACCGATCTGCAGTTGGATCAGGACGGACAGACGTCCACTCAGCGTCGCCCCGTTCTGGGCATCCGGACAAGCGCCCTGCCCGCCCCACCGCAGCAAAGCGACCGGGTGCAGATCGTGAAGACGGGAAAGGTCTACGTGGTTCGAGAATCGATCCCTGATGGCCACGGCCACGTGCTGCTCAAACTGATGACCACCGCATGACCACGTCTCTGGATCTCCTCGATCTCGTCCAGTCTGCCATCGCGGCTGCGGGTACCGATGCCGGCGATCGCGTCTACCGGCCGGGCGACTGGCCATCACAAGAGGCCACGATCCCGCAGATCAAGCTGCGGCTCCTGAGCGAAAATCGTGCATCGATTTCACGAAGTGGTGCACCGCAGTTCACCACCACTGCAACGATCCGCGCGTTCCTCGAGGTCCAGGCGCCGGCATCGGAAGATGATGTCGGCGCCGGCATTGCCGAGGCTGCAGCCTGGAAGCTGAAGCGACAGGTCGAAGTGGCGGTGGTCAATTCCTACCCGCTGACCCAACAGATCCAGCAGATCGCCAGCATCCGCGCCCAGTTCGCCTTCAATTCCGAAGGTGCCATGCACCTGGCGATGGTCGTGCTCGATCTGGATCTCGAATTCTACGAAGGGCCCGACAACTTCGCGCCCATCCAGGCCGACGATCTCGAAGAGATCTCGCTCACCGCCACCAATTACCCGCCCGTCACCCTGACCGCCGGGCTCACCGAGTAACAGGAGACCGCCATGCGCGTAGTCAGCGTGCCGGGACGACGCATTGTCGACCCGGTGACCCGCCGCGTCGTCGACGAGCGAGGAATCGTCGTCAATCCCCACGATCCGCACTGGACCCGCCTCATCGATGAAGGCGACGTCGCGATCGGCGCCGACGAGACCGTCAGCGCCAGCGATGCCAAGGGCGCGAAGGAGTAAGCCCCCATGAGCATCAACTTCTCGAACATCCCCTCGAACCTGCGCGTCCCGCTCTTTTACGCGGAACTCGATCCTCGGTTCGCAAACACCACGCCGATCGCGCAGCGCGGCCTTTTGATCGGCCAGATTACGGCGGCCGGCACATATACTCCGGGCGTACCCGTACAGCTGACCTCGGTCACCGATGGCATTTCTGGCGCCGGCGCTGGCTCAGTGCTCGCCGGAATGGTCCAAGCCTGGCGCGACAACGACAAGACCGGCGAAGTCTGGCTTCTTCCGATTTCGGACGATGAGGGCGCTGCAGCCGCAACGGGAAAGCTCACGGTCACCGGCACGGCTACCGGCAGCGGCACGATCCCGCTCTACGTCGCCGGCACCAAAGTACCGGTCACCGTAGCCGCCGGCGATACGGTTGCTGCGATCGCGACGAATACCGCCGCGGCTATCAATGCCGCGGCCGTCCCTGTCACTGCTGCGGCCGCTGCCGGCGTCGTCACCCTCACCGCCCGAAATAAGGGCCTCGTCGGCAACGAGATCGACCTGCGGCTATCGTATCTCGGAACCGCCGGGGGTGAGAGCCTTCCGGAGGGCGTGGCTATCGCAATCGTCGCGATGGCAGGCGGGGCGACCAACCCGTCCCTCGCCTCCGCACTGGCGGCGCTGGGCGACAAGACCTTCGACTTCATCGTCCTGGGCATTAACGACGCGACGTCGCTGAACGCAGTCCAGGCCCTGCTTCTCGATAGCACCGGCCGCTGGTCACCGATGCAGCAGCTCTATGGACACGCGTTTACGGCGGCGCGCGGCACCGCCGGCACGCTGGCAACTCTCGGTGCTGGCCGGAACGACCAGCACCTCTCGATCATCGGCTTCAATGACAGTCCCTCCCCATATTGGGTCTGGGCTGCGGCGATCATCGGCCAGGCCGCTGTCAGCCTGCGCGATGATCCGGCGCTGCCCCTCCAGTACTTGACCGTATCCGGTATCCTTGCGCCGCCGATCGCCTCGCGCTTTTCGATCGGTGTTCGCAACTCGACCCTGCTCTACAGCGGCATATCTACCTGGCAGGTGGATCCGACCGGCAACATCGTGATCGAGAATATCGTCACGACCTACATCACGAACAGCCAGGGCAACGGCGATAACTCGTATCTCGAGCTCGAGACGATGTTCACGCTGATCTATGTCCTTCGGTTCATGCGATCGCGCATCGAGACGAAATTCGGTCGCGTAAAGCTGGCGGCAGACGGCACGCGCCTCATCCCGGGCAGCCAAGTCGTCACGCCATCTTCCATACGTGCTGACCAGATCGCCGCATACCGCGAGCTCGAAGAGGCCGGCTTCGTCCAGAAATCGGATGACTTCGCGGCGAATCTGATCGTCGAGAAAGACGCCAACACCCCCAACCGCGTGAACGTCCTCTGGCCGGGCACGCTGATCGAGCAGCTGCGCGTCTTCGCCATGCTGGTCCAGTTCCGCCTGACCTGAGGACACCACGATGGCCAACAACAATCTTATCGCTGGCTTCGCCTACATCACGATCGACGGCAAATCCTATGCCATCGCCGGCGAAGGCAACTATCGCGTTTCTACCAACAAGCGAGAGACGCTAATCGGCCAGGACGGCGTTCACGGCTACTCCGAAACGCCCACCGCCGGCATGATCAGCTGGCAGGGTCGGGACAGCGGCGCCCTGAGCATCACCGATCTGAATGATGCCGTCGACGTCACTGTCCAGCTCGAACTCGCCAACGGCAAGAATGTGATCGCCCGCAATGCCTGGCGCGCCGGCGATCCCGTGGAAGTTAGCAGCGAGAATGCGACCTTCAACGTCGTCTTCGAATCTCGCGACGTGAAGGAGGTCATGTAAGATGGATACCGTAGCATCTGCACCTGAAGGGCAGGTCGCAGCCATTCCCGACGATATGGTCATCACCCTTCGCAAGCCTGTCGAGCATGGTGGCATGACGTACACCGAGCTCTCGCTCAAGGAACCGACGGCCGCCCAGTGGGGTGAATGGGACGGCATGAAGGGCGTGGAAGCCGACCTCATGGCCGTCTCCGTCGTATCGGGCATCCCCCGCCAGGCCATCGCCAAGATCGGCGCACGAGATCTGATCCTGGCATCGAGGTACATCGCCCGTTTTTTGGACTGAAGCCGCCTGACTGGCGCCAACGTCTGATCGTGCTCGGCCGGATGTTCGGCAAACTCCCGGACGAAGTAGCCACCCGGCCCTGGTCGGTTCTCAATTCATGGTTGGAATGGGCGGATGAGTGACGAAGTCGCCCGGGTTGGCATTGGCATAGTCGCCAATGACCGCAGCGAGGCCGGGTTCAAGGCGGTCGAAAAGCGTGCGGCGCAGTCGCAAAAGCGCATCGGCAACCTCAACCGGAAGGCGTTCAACGACAACGATCGCGCCACCGCGCGCAGCACGAAGTCGATCATCGGCTCGCTCGGCCGGATCGAGCAGGCGGCTGCACGTGCGCTGGGCGGCCGGTCCCTCACGTCCGGCCTGGCCGGCCGGTTCGGCGCGGTCACCGAGGCCGCCTCCGCCATGGGGGAAGGCATGGCGAGCGCGTCGGTAGCTGGCGGCCTGCTCGAAGGTGCTGTTGGCGGCGTGGCCATGGCGGTTGGCGGGACGATCGCCGTGCTGGGCGCAGCTGCCTATGCGGCGTTCAAGTTTACCAACAGTTGGGCCCAGGGAGCAGCCCAGCTAGCGCGCACGGCAGAGATTATCGGGATTTCGACCAAGGCATTGACCGAGTTCTCCTCGGCGGCCGAGCGCGTCGGCGTCGATAAGGGAGCAGCAGTCGGTGCCGTTGGAAGCTTGTCCCAGACGCTGAACGACGCCCGCTACGGACGTAACACACAGGCGCTTGAAGTCCTTCGGCGCCTGGGCGTGGGCATGAAACTCAACAAGGACGGCACTGTCGACACCGCAGCCATGCTGCCGTCGATCGCCAACGCGATCCAAGGCCAGAACTCCAGCGGGCGCCGCACGGTAGCTCGCCTGCTGGGCATTCCTGAATCGGCATTGCCTGCCTTTAGCCAAGGCGGCAAAGCACTCGCAGCCGACATGAAGGACTCCGACGACACCGGCGTCGTCATCAATGACGCCGATGGTGAAATGGCGAAAAGGGCTGCTCGCAAAGGCGTTCTGGTTGGCCAATTGAAAGACCGCAGCTCCAATGACAGCGCTCGGGAAGCCGCCCGTCGCCTACTGGACGGCAAGATTGGAGACGCTGTCGTAGACGGTGCTCAGGCTCTCGATGCGGCGATCCATGGCGATTTCAAGCCGGCTGTCGACAAGTTTAAGCACGCTGTCGACAACCTAGTCGACGGTACTCGCAACGTGTTCGGTGGCGGTGGAAGCTCGCCAACCGTTGGTAATCTCGCAACCCGAATTGAAAAGCTGGGTGAGCGTTCCAGACAGAACCAGGTTAGCCCCAAAGGGGCCATCGGCGTCATGCAGGTGATGCCAGCAACGGCCCGAGCCACGGCAGCTCGTCTCGGAATTCCCTTCGATGAAGCCCGGTACCGTCAGGATGAGGGCTACAACCGGATGCTTGGACAGCAGCACTTGGGCTTTCTCCTCCGTCGCTACGACGGCAATGAGACCCTTGCTTCCGCTGCCTACAACGCGGGCGAAGGTAGGGTAGACCAGTGGCTCAAGTCGATCGGCGACCCCCGAAAGGGACAGATTTCCGAGCAGCAATTTGCTTCTCGCATTCCGTTCAAGGAAACCCGCAATTACGCCCAGCGCGTGATGGATGGCCACTACGGCGAGCGTAGCCAGATCCCTGTGAAGGTTGAAATTCAGGTCAACCAGCAGGGCAAGGTGACCAAGGTCCAGACCAAGACTGGTGGAGGCAACGCACCTGCCGTCAGCCATGCCATGAACATGGGCGCGTACCGCTACTGACCGACCACAGGGCGGCGAGATCATCTTATGCTTTTACCAGCGTCCTTCCGCGGCGTTCCGTTTGCGGTAACCGAGTCTGATACTCTCGGCGGCCGTCGGATCGCCCTCCACCAGTATCCGGGCCGCGATAAACCGTGGGCCGAGGACATGGGCCGCGCTCCGCGCCGTTTCCGGCTGCGCGGCTTTATCCTTGATGGCGATGTCCAGTTGGGCGGCCTGCCAGTAGAACTCCAGCGCGCGACCTTGATAAGCGCGATCGAGAAGAAGGGCGCCGGCACCCTCACACATCCAACGCTCGGCATCATGAGCGTCGTCGTGGAGCGAGCGTCGATCAGCGAGGGTCTGGGCGCCAATAGTTACTCCGACATCGAGCTCGAATTCGTTGAGTCTGGCGAGCAAACGTTTCCGACCAGCAGCGCACTTTCGACGCTCAATTCGGTTGCCGCCAAAGCGCTGAAGATTGCCGCCAAGGTGGAGGGGATCGCCGCGATCGCCAGCGCCGTGACAAGAGGCGGTCTGGTCGCCGATCTTGTGAAGGCAGCAGACAGTTGGGCCAACGCCGTCGGCGAGGCCGTTTACGATGCCACAGCCGTGTTCCGGATCTCCTCCAACCTCTCCGGCAACTTTGGCCGATACAGCGCAGACGCAAATTCCGGTCTCTCGGGATCGAACGCCTCCCCCTACGCGGCGGGAACCACCGTCGCTGACATCGTCCCTATTGCTTCCGCCAACCGTACAGCCGTTATCGAAAACGCGGCCGCCTTGGTTGTGACTGTTGAACAGGCCGACCTAGCTGACGCTGGCGACGTGGTAGATGCAGTGGAGGTAATGATCGCGTCGTTGGTTACTTCCTGCGCCAGCCCGGCCGACGCGATTCGCCTGCTTCTCGATCTGATGGCATTCCAAGTTGAGGGTATCACCTCGGACTTGGTGACATCCTTGAGCGACATTGTTGTGCGCTCGCTCGCGGCCGCTCTAACGAGTGTCGCAGCGACCTATCAGCCGCAAAGCGCCGATGATGCTGCTGCCCGCATTTCCATGATCGCGCCTGCTCTTGAAAATCTGATGATCAAGGCCGCAGACGCACGTGCGGACGAAAGCGCGGCAGCATTGCGGCAGTGCCGAGGGGCAATTGTTACCGACCTGCGAAATCGGGGAGGCACCCTCGCCAGGATGCGTACGTTTCAGCTGTCGGCCTCGCTTCCCGCCCTCACTCTGGCGCAGAACCTGTACGCCGACGCGACCAGGTCCGATCAGTTGGTTACCCAGGCAAACCCGCGGCATCCACTATTCATGCCGGTCACCTTTCAGGCCCTCACCTCATGACAACCGCATCGAACGAAATCATCCTCGATGACATCGTCATTTCGGGTCAGTCGACCGCACGGGATCCCGACCAACTCACGCTGCTGGTGGGGGCGCCCGGCGCCGACAAGGATCGCGTGGAATTGACCGGGTGGGAACAGATCGAGGTCACGCTGCGCGCAGAGGCATTTCCCAATTCGTTCGAAGTTCGGGCGAGCATCCCGCCCACTGCCAAGGTCCCCTGCGATGCGGGTTACGAATGCATCGTACTCCTGGGCAATGACATGGTGATTTCAGGTTATGTGGACAGGGTCATGGATGCCGGCGACGCCGATACGCATACCATCACGATCCAGGGCCGCGGACGAACGCAGGATCTGGTCGATTGCGGCGCAGAGTGGCCGTCACACCAGTTGATCGGCGGCAACGCTCAGACGATCGCGACCACCTTGGCCTTGCCGTATGCGATCAGCGTGGAAATGGCGAATGGCGCTTCGCCAGGACCGGACGTGCCTCAATGGCCGCTGAATTATGGAGAGACCCCTGCGGAGATCATCCAGCGTCTAGCTCGAAATGCCGGCCTGCTCGCGTACGAGAGCCATGAGGGCAAAATCATGTTGTCAGCAGTTGGCTCAGACGAAGCATCTAGCGGCGTCGTGTTCGGGAGCAACGTTGAAGCCTGGAGCGTCGAGCGTTCGATGGACCAGCGCTATTCCGACTACGTCTGCTGCATGGCTTCCATGGATGCGATGATGGAGCTCGACGGGAGCGACATGTTCTACAAGGAAAGCGATCCCAACGTCGATCGCCATCGTCTCATGTACCTTGTGGTCGAGAACGTCGCCACCGACCCGGTGGTATTCGTACAGCAACGGGCAAAATGGGAAGCCCAACGCCGAGCAGGCCGCGCGAAACTTGTACGAGCGACGATCGACAGTTGGCGTGACAGCGATGGGACGTTGTGGACCCCGAACACCCTGGTTCCGGTAGATGTGCCAGCGGCCACCGGCGGCGCGAAACTGGTGATCTCCGAGGTCACCTTTCGCCGCGATGAGGAACGCGGCACGACGGCCGAGCTTGTATGCATGCCGAAGGAGGCGTTCACGCCCGAGCCGATCTCCCTGGTGCCGGTCAACCTCGCAGACACAACTGCGGTGGTTACCCAGTGATCCCTCAGTTTCTGGCCAACCTGATTGGCATCGGTCGCGCCACTACCGTCGACGACAGCGGCGAATTACAGGAGATGCAGGTGACCGAGGGCGCCGCGGGCTCTGGCTTCGCCGATCGCGTGATCGACAAGGTCCGCCGAGTTACCGAATTCGGCTTCAGCTCCGTGCCGCCGATCGACGCGGAAGTGGTGATGCTTCGCCGCGGCGGCGACCGTTCCTGCTCTCTCGTGGTGGGCACCAGTCATCGCCCGTCCAGGCCGCGCGACCTGAAGCCCGGCGACACCGTGATCTACGATGTCCGTGGCGCGATGGTGAAGCTGACTTCAGATGGGATCGAGATCGACGGCGCCGGACTTGAGATCAGGGTGTCGAACGCAAGCAAGGCGACGATCGATGTCCCTGACGTCTTCCTGACTGGAAACCTGCATGTCGCCGGCAATGTCGACACGCAGGGCGCTATTAGCGCCGACGGCCAGATCACCGCCCTAAAGGCAGGCGCCCAGATCGAACTCGGCGCGCTGCGCGATGCCTACAACGCGCATGGCCACACGGGCGTCAGCGCCGGTACCGCAACAAGCGGCAAAACGGATCACGAAGCATGACGGATATCGTCACCAGCTGGGACGCTCCTTCGGGGAGTGGCGATTGGCTGTTCACACCAGAATTCCCGATGCTGTGGACCGACGAAAACGGCGATCCGATCATCGACGAAGGGGGCGGTCTGATCGATGCCATCATTGCACCAACCCTTCCCTCATCCCACGATCTGGCCACCGCGGTACTCATCAGCCTCTTCAGCGACGCTCTCGCAGGCGAAGACGATCAATTGCCGGATCAATCCGGTGATCGCCGGGGTTGGTGGGCTGGCAGTATCGGATCAAAGCTCTGGCTGCGACAGCGGTCCAAGCAAACGCCCACCGTCCTGCAACTGGTCAAAGACGATATCAAATCGGCCCTGGCCTGGATGATCGAGGACGGCGTTGCCGCGTCGATCGACGTCGAAACCGAATTTACGCGTTCGGGAATGCTCGGATCTCGTGTGGTGATCCACCGACGCGACGGCACCAACGTAGCCCTCCGTTTCGCCAATCTCTGGGACTTGATCTGATGGTATTTTCCCGTCCCACCCTGACGGAACTGCGCAAGCAAGTCGCCGCTGACATTGCGGCCGGCCTGCCCGGCGTAAACGCGCTGCTCCGCTACAACAACCTGACGATCATCGGCGATGTCGAAGCTGCACTCGTTGACGGCTGCTTCGGATATCTCGACTGGATCACCAAGCAGTCTGTGCCTTTCACGGCCGAGGACGAATACCTTGAAGGCTGGGCCGCGCTAAAGGGCGTGACGAGAAAGCCTGCGATTGCTGCGACGGGCAAGGTGACCTTCAATGGGACCGCCGGCACCATTCCTGCGAGTACCGTCCTTACCCGCTCGGACGGTCTCAGTTTCACCGTCGATGTAGACACCGACCTTATCAATGGCATCGCGGTCGCTGGGATTACCGCGGCTTCAGCTGGAGCGTCACCCAACACTGTTTTGGGAACGACGCTTTCACTGGCATCGGCCATTTCCGGCATAAATTCGCTGTGCACCGTCACCGAGGCGATCACTGGGGGCCTCGACGTGGAGCGTGACGATGATCTGCGCACGCGCATGATCGCTGAATACGCCCGCCCCGCGTCAGGCGGTTCCTCGACAGATTACGAGAATTGGGCCTTGAGCATTCCAGGCGTCACCCGTGCCTGGTGCGTTCCAAAATTATATGGCGCCGGAACCGTGGGCGTACTGTTCATGATGGATGACGTTCGATCCGAACACGGCGGCTTCCCGCAGGGAACCAACGGCGTCGCCACGGCCGAAACGCGGGGAGTAGTCGCAACCGGTGACCAACTCGCACTTGCGAATGCCCTGTACGAACTCCAACCGGTCACCGCGCTGGTTTACCTCGTTGCTTGCACGGAAAACAGGATCGACCTGACGATCGACGGATTGTCGACCGCAACCGACACAACGAAAACAGCGATCGCTGCGGCTTTCGCTTCGGCTCTTCTCTCGACCGCAGTCCCGAGCGGCAGCTCACCGCTCAGTGCGATCGAGGCCAAAATCGCTTCGGTATCGGGGGCGGCGGGTTTCGTGATCACAGAGGTTACAGCGTCAGCTGGGACTGTCAGCCCAGGCCCGACGGGCAACATCTCTTCCAACCCCGGCACGCTGCCCGTCGCAGGGAGCATCACGTACATCTGATGGCCCGCACTGCTGAAGACTATGCCGGCGCGATCCGCGCGCTGCTGCCTCGCGGCCGGATCTGGCAGGCCGAGGCCGGTAGCGGCCAACAGCGTCTCATCCTGGCCCTGGCCCAGGAATGGGCACGGCTCGATGCTGCGGCTACAACCGTACTCGACCAGTCGCTCCCAGGCAGGAATCTCGACCTTATTACCGAGTGGGAGGAATCGCTTGGCCTGCCGGATCCGTGCGCCGGCGAAAATGCCACCCTGGACCAGCGCACGGCACAGATCCTGACTCGCTTTGTCGGTGCTAGCGGTCAAAGCCAGGCGTTCTTCATCGCGTATGCCGCCGCGCTGGGCTTCGATATCTCGATATCCGTGATTTCGCCCTTCAGGGTGGAAATCAGCACCGTCGAATCACCGCTCTATGACGAAGACTGGCTCTTTGTCTGGGTCGTCACAGTGGTTTCGAACACCGGCGGATTGAGCACAGACGTGCTCGGCTGCGAGTTCAATGCGCTGAAGCCAGCCCACACCTACGTCCTCATTCAATAAAGAGGTCCCTCGTGTTTCGTATCGATAACGCCAGTGCCGTTTCGGCGCTGCCGGCGGCGCTTGCCGCTGGGACGCCCGGCTATTTCGGCCGTGGCGACCCCTCGACCGGCAAAATCCCAACCATCCTGACAGCCGATTGGGCCAACATGGTTCAGGAAGAATTGGTTGCGGTGATCGCGGCCGCCGGCATCGCGTTGGACAAAACCAACCGGGCGCAATTGCTCGCCGCTCTAGGGGTGCTGTTTCAGCCTGCAGATTCGTCCATTCTCAAAGTCACGGCCGCGAGCCTGACCCAGAACGGATATCTTGCGTTTTCCAACGGCTTCAAAGCGTGCTGGGGGCGGTTCTCCGCGCTTGGCAACAGCAACACCACCATCACCTTCCCTCTGGCGTTCAGTTCGGCTTGCTTTTCTGCTGTCGTAAGTGGCGCGGGCACAGGCAATGATGCGCAGGATAACTGGCCTGCCACCGACACGTCCTCGATCACGAAGACGACCTTCCAAGTGTTCTCCGCTGCGGATGACGCACTTTCGACCTGCTTCATCGCAGTGGGGAACTGAGCAATGGCTATGTTTTACTCCAGTTCCACGGGCGGATTTTATAACCCCATCATCCACGATGATCTGCCCGAGGACTGCATCGAGATTACGGATGAAGAATACCAAGGCCTGCTCGAGGGGCAGGCCGGGGGAGGCACGATTTCCGCTTGCGCGGAAACTGGCGCTCCCGAAGTCCTCACGCCCACAATTGACCCCGCAACTGTTCGGACGAAACTGATTGCTTCGGTCAAGCGCGAAGCTTCACGACGAATTCTCAACATCAGCCCGGAATGGCGGCAACTCAACGATCTCCGCGCACCTAGCGACGAGGCGAATGAGCGCTTCGCGGCAATTGATGCAGTCCGCGCCGCAAGTAACGCCATCGAGGCTCAGATCGGCGACACCTCCGACGATATTCTTCCCGCCTTTGACATCGCCAGCGACACGCTCTGGCCCGCCTGATCTTAATTCCTGTTCGACAACAGCCCGCGGCGATAGGTCGCGCCTAGCCTGCGAGACTCCCAACATGACGACTTTGCCGAATTACCCGCCAGCCAGGGCGCTGAGCGGGACCGACTTGCTTCCCATTTGGCAGGATGGAGCTCAGAAATCCGCTACAGTGGACCAGACGCTCGCGCCGGGCCTTGCGTTGATGCAGGAGTATGTGGGCGCCGAACTGCAACTGAGTTGGGCCGCCCTTTCCGTAATCGCGGGAACTGCAAACCAAACCGCAGTCGTCCCAAATGATGCCGGCGATCATATCGACCCCGTATCCCATCTATCTGTGCCGAACACGGGATTCTACCGTTGGATTCAGAGCTCCGGTGCCTGGCAATGGATCAGTGACACCCAAGCGGGAATCGCAGCCCAACAAGCGGATGCGGCGGCCATTTCTGCGGCTACTGCGGAATCTGCTGCTGGCCCGACATACGCCAGCGTTGCGGCTGGCCTTGCGGCCACAGCGAGTGGTCAGGCCTTCGCCGTCGATGATGGCGATGGAACCGTATCGATCTATTTGAACGATGGCGGGACAGCCGTGTTTCAGCGCAAGCTTGCGACGACGGACTATCTGGCCTCACCAGCAGGGGCCTTGGGTGTCGGTACAGCCGACGGCTCAAATGTCGAGCAGGGTCTCGCGAAGCGAAGCACCGACCTTGCGGCAATTGGCTATCCCAAGCTCGTCTTTAGCGCGGCAGTGCCTCGCCAACCGGCAGCAGGCGGTGGATTTGCCTCGCTCAATGACGCCGGTCACGAACCAGGCAACCTCTCGGGTGCCATGACCGTCGTAAACCGCAATCTGGTCATTCCTTTCGGCTATACGGCGAACCGGGTTGGCACGTTCCAGATCACGCCCGATGAGACATTTGCGGCCCTTGGGCTAAACGGGGGCGCTTCTGTTGCGTTCGACAAGGCGACTGTTTCGTTTTTCATGCCGTTATACATTTACGGCAACATGTCATCGATCCCGACCACGGCGGGCACCGCCGGTCTAACGGTGCCAACCTTCTTCGTTGGTGACGTCACGGGTATCAAGTCAGGTTCGGACGTCACGATCACACACCCAAGTTGCGGTGCACTGACCCATACGCCCGCCGTGACACAGATTTTCCAGGCGGCAGATGTCGTTGCTTGGGAAAATCGCTGTATCGGCTTCACGACTACCACCGTAGTCATCGCCACGTTCATCGATTTCGTTTTCACCGTGACGTGGAATGGCACGGCCTGGGTAGTCACAACGCCAATGGCGGTCACGCCAACGGTGGCTTTCTCCGCCGGCGTCCTTACCGTCAATTTCGGCCAGACGCTTCCGTCGAACATGCTCTATGCGCAGTTGAACAGCCCGTATCACGCGACCGTCAAGGGCGTGCGGCGCAACGGCAACATGACGACGACAACGATTCCGATCTCGTTCGTAGATAGTGCCGGCGGCCTCCTGACGACTGAACAAGCTGGCATGACGGCCACAGTGTCGATTCCGGTCAAAGTGAAAGCGGCGACGCCCTTGGGCCGCGTGGCAGTACTGCGGCCAAACACCAGCGTGGACGCCGATAAGATCCGCCACGACGACGGGAACTTCTTCGTGTGGGGCGCCCACAAACTCGCAACCACCGTCTGACTTCCTCCTCCTCCAAAAATCCGGAGCTTCTAAATGTTTGAGCACGCGCAGGGTGCCGGCGAATACGCCGGCGCCGTGGGGAAGGCTGCGCCCCCGATCGCGGTCAGCACCGCAGCCATTGCCGGCCTGAGCCTGCAAGATTGGGTGCTTGTTGCCACCCTCGCCTACACGCTTCTTCAGATCGCGTTCCTGGTCTGGAAGTTTTTCCGGGACCAGGACCGTGGCTGATACCGCGAAGAAACTCGTCGGCCTGGCCGCAGTCGTCGGTACGGCAGCGGCCGCAATGCTGCTTACCACCATCCCCGAAGACGAAAGCGGCCGAAAGGTTCAGGTCGCGATCGCGCCTGATGGAAAGGCCACGGTGACCCACATCGCCGGCCGCCAGTACCTGAAGGCGTATCTGGACATCGCCGGTGTCGCCACGGCGTGCGACGGCCTGACCAAGTACAAGGGGAAGCCGATCCGCATGGGCATGAGCTTCACCGAGGCACAGTGCGCTTCGATGCTCGAGGAGGAACTGGTCGCGCATGCGAAGATCGTCATGGCTTGCACTGCTTGGGATAAGGAGCGTCAACCGCACCAGATCTTCGCCAGCGTGAGCATGGACTACAACACCGGCGGTTGGTGCGGGTCTACCGCAGCAAAGCGCGTCGCTTCAGGCAACGTGGCTGGTGGGTGTGAAGCGCTGCTGATGTGGAACAAGTCCACGGTGAACGGCCGCAAGGTCGCAGTTCCAGGACTGACCAAGCGCCGCAACCGCGAGCGCGAGTACTGCCGCACCAACGTCGTTCCCGGCGCAACGCCTGCAAACCTTCAGGAGCGATTGAAGCCATGGCGCTGAACCCATTCTCCGAGCTGACCGCGAAAATCTACGCCGGGCTTTTCGGTGCTGCGCTCGCGGTGGCCGCTGTGCAGACCGTGCGGATCGATGGCCTTTGGTTCATCACCGGCTTGGAAGACAAGCTGCAGACCGCCCGCACCAACCTTACGGAAGAGCAGCACGGCCGAGCAGATGACCGTGCCGACTGGGCTCGCCAGGTCGCCGCTGCCACCGCCGCCAAGGACGCGGCCGAGAAGGCCTCAAAGGAGATTGCAACCGATGCTGAAGCATCACATCAATCGCTGCTGGCGGATAACGCTGGCCTGCGCGAGTACATCGCTGCTCATCGCCTGTCACAGAACTCCGGCTCCGGTGCCGCAGCTACCGACGGCGCCGCCGGCGATCTCCCTGCCGGACTTTCTGAAGCAGGCACCGCCGGCGCCTTCGTGGCGACTGCCGAAGCAGACCTCCACGCCTGCGACGCAGGCTACGCCTACGCCCTCGGCGCGTATGAGTTCGGCCAGCAATTGATCATGAAAGGCCTGGCCAAGTAGGCCGCGCGGGCGCCGCAAATCGGGGGTACTGGACGGGGTATCGCCAGCCAGTGCGCTCCGTAGAAACGGCGGAACTGCGCCAGTCTGACGCTAGACCAAGGCGGAGGGATCATCCGCCGTTTTCACGCAACGAAACCGCCCCAAACTGCAACAAATTGGGTAGCGGGCGCACCGACGCCTCTCAGCGATGCGCGCCCAGGATTTCGTTTCGAGCAGCTTGCGCGACGAACGCGCTGCGGGTCAGGCGACGCTCGGCGGCCGCCTTATCGATCGCATCCAGGATCCCGCGCTCGATCGACAGGTTCACTCGGGCCACCCGATGCTCGTTGACGATATAGGGCACGACAATGAGCGATGCTCCGGCAGCGAGATTGTCGGCGCACTTCGTTCGTACCTGGTCCAGGCGCATGGGTTCGACCTCTGCCTGATCCTCGAACCACAGTTCGAGCGCCTCGGCGGCGTTGGGGACGACATCCTCGATCTGATCGGCCGCAGAATAACAGCCCGGCAGATCGGGGAAGGTCACGCCGTAGGCGCTGTCCTCGTCCTGCTCGATGAGAGCATAGAAATACTTCACTGATTTCCCTTTCTTTACCTTACCATCGGAGCGTTTTGGCGAAGCGCTGCGATGGGCGCGGGCTGGATCAGATCCAGCCCGCGACTTTTGCTATCGACCGGGCCGTTCCGGTTGGCAGTCCCTTCTTCGGATGCGGAACGATGATCGTCTGACCATTTTTCCGGAACTTGGCATGTGAGCCCTTCTGCGAAACGAAGCTCCATCCCTCCGCCTGTAAGCGTTTGACGATCTCTTTGCTGTCCCGTTCCATGCGCAAATATTTACACACGATTGACCACATCGTCAAATCGCAATGCGCAAATATTTACACAATTTACATCAGGATCTGAAACGATGCTTACCAATGGTGCGGTGAAAGCCGCAGCCGCGCAGGCGCGCGCCTATAAGATGAGCGACGCCAGCGGCCTCTATCTGTATGTGACGCCCACCGGCACGAAATCGTGGCGCCTGAAGTACCGCTGGCAAGGACGCGAAAAGCTGCTGGTGATCGGCCGCTTCCCGGAGATCTCGCTCGCCCAGGCGCGCGCGCATCGCGAAGAAGCGAAAGCCAAGATCCGTCAGGGCGTGGATCCGTCCTCGATCAGCGAAAAGCTCGAGACGTTCGAGCAGGTCGCCCGCGCATGGTATCGACATAACGAGAACAGCTGGTCGCCGGCGCATGCGGCCGACGTCCTGGCCAGCCTTCAGCGCGACATCTTCCCTGCGATCGGCGCACGGCCGATCGCGTCGATCGAGCCGCCGGAACTTCTGGAAGTACTTCGCCTGGTCGAAGATCGCGGCCGGATAGAAACGGCGCGCCGGCAGCGCCAGCGCCTGTCGGCCATCTTCGGCTATGGCATCGCGCGCGGCCTGACCGACAAGGATCCTGCGCTGCATGTCGGTCGCGCCATGAGCACCGCCCGACCGGTGCGGCCGCAGCCGGCGTTGACCTCGGCCGACGAGTGCCGCGAGTTGCTCGGCGCTGCCGATCGCGAGCCCGGTCGCGCCGCCACCCGGCTTGCCTCTCGCTTCCTGGCGCTCACCGCCGTTCGGCTCGAGGCGGTACGCGGCATGCGGTGGGATGAGATCGAGGATCTGGACGGCGCGGAGCCCCTGTGGCGCGTGCCGCCGGCGCGCATGAAGCTGAAGCGATCGAAGAAGGATGATCCGCGTTTCGCCCATGCCGTGCCGCTTTCGCGCCAGGCCGTGGCGGTGCTACGCGAGGCCGCGCGCGAGTTCGGGTATGATGCCCAACGCCCCCAGGCCGACGACTTGGTCTTCCCGGGACGGGATCGGAGCCGGCCGATCGGGGAGAGCGCGATCGGCGCGCTCTATGAGCGCGCAGGCTTTGCGGGTCGCCATGTACCGCATGGCTGGCGTTCGAGTTTCTCCACGATCCTGAATGAAACGCTGGGACCGGATGCCGCCAGCGACATCGATCGGGCTCTTGCGCATAGCCCGAAGGACAAGGTGGAGGCGGCCTACAACCGCGCCGAGCTGCTCGGCCGCCGGCGCGCGCTGTTCGACCGCTGGGGAGAGCTACTCGATCCCATGATTTTCTGAATCCCAGCCAAGCGCTCGAAGGGCGGGATGACCTGAAAGTCAGGAAATGACGGCGCGGCGATCAACGTCGGGTACGTCGACAGCCGCACTCCCAACAAACCTCCTGGTCGTCACGGCTACGGCTGCGCCTCCAAGCGTGGCCTTGGCGGAACAGTAGACATCCTAACCATCGCGTAATCGACATTCGAGACCTCGCCTTTGCGCCGCCCCCGTCAGATTCTCAATTTCCCCGCAGAGCTATGTGGCGGATGCGGCCACTTTCAACAAGTTAACTTTGAGGTAAGTTTCAGATTGGCGGGCCCCAGCGGTCAACATGCGCCTGCCTCAAGTGAACTAGCCGCTTACCCTGTGCCAGTTACTTGGCACGGCCTTTGCTCCTGACCCCCTGGACACCCCGGAGCGGCGCAGCCGCTCCCGCGCGCCGGTGCCACCGACGCTCCGCCTAGTGCGGGAATGGCCTTTTCGGCCTTGGGGTCAGATCAAATTTGCGCGTGAAGTCGCCGAAGCGACTTCACTCCTTTCTATCTTTAGGACTGATCCCGGTATCAGCCTGCTCGGTAGACTCGCAGTGAGCCGAAATAACGGACGGGAAAGCCGCCTCTTGGCACCTTTCCAAAGCGGCGCGAACGGCCTTCAGCTTGGGGCTGGTGGCCGTTTTAGGCTCGTCGAGTCCCAAGGGGGCGAAAGTTTTAGCCGAAGCGCGTTCCAAAGCCTTCTGGTGCATGTCAGCCGATCGGCGACGCTTAAGCTTCAGCTTTTCCTGGAAGCGGTCGTAGAATTTCTGCGGCCACCGTTCCGGCGTAAAGGTGTAGGCGTTCGTCGCCTGCTTCCACTGGAAGCCCCCATCCTCGTCCTCGGCGCGCTCACAGCGCCGGACGTAGCTCAGGAAACCGAAGTCCTTATCCGCTTCGAGCACGTTGGCGAGCTGGATGCAGTCAACGACAGTTTGCTTGCAGCAACCAGCCATAAGGGCCAATCCGACAAGACTCGGTTCGATGTCGCCTGTCTTCCAGTCGGCACTGCGCACCAATGCCGCCATGACCCGGGAGAAGAAGAAAGGCACAATGATGCCCTTCCCCGGCTCCCGGGTTTCGACGATCCATTCGTCCAGAGTCTCTAAGAAGGTCCGGTACCACCGACCTTCATCGTTTACGTCTCCGCGGCCATGAATGCGCGAAACTTTCGCACGGTGGCTCCCGACCTCGTAGCTATTGCGTCGAACTGGTTGGAACGTGCGCTTCTTCGGCGCGAACTGCGCAACGACGGCCGTCTGGCCCAGAGAGACCGCGCTCATGCGCGGCCGCCCTTTGTCAGATCCCGCGACGCCTTAGGTCTATCAACCGGATAGCTGGATCTTGCCCCTCCATGAGCAGATCCGCCCATTCCTGCGCGAGCTCGCGCCGGCGCAACATGTACGCCGCCCGGTTGTACGACGCCTCGACGCCCTCGGGCTGGTGCGCCAACATCAGATCGATGATTGCGCGATCGGCTGGTCGATCGATATCGATCGCGCGCTCGTTCATGATCGTCGAGAAGCTGGACCGCCAACCGTGCGGAACATGCCGGCCCGCGAACAACGGCACCCGCCGATACGCCGTGTTCAACGCGTTGTCCGTCATCGGCCGGTGCGAGTGCCTGGACGAGGGGAATAGAAACTTCCGACTCGCGGCAAACTCGGCCGCTGCCTTCACCGTCTCCACCGCTTGCCTCGACAACGGAATGACGAACTCGAATTCCTCGCGTTCCGACTTCGCCCGCGACAGCTTCATCTTCAGCGCTGGGATGCGCCAGATCGGCGCCTCGCCGTCCAGATCCTCGAACTCGTCCAGTTCGGCCATCTGGATCGTGCCCGGGCGCGCCGCTGTCAGCGCCAACAAGCGTGAGGCCAGCTTGGTCTGCGGATAGCCGGGTTCTTTCTCGAAGGCGCGAATGAAGGCCCTGCAGTCCTTCAGCTTCAGCAGCGCCGGCTGCTTGCCCTTCACCACCGCCTGAAGCGCATCGCCGATCGCGGCCGCCGGATCGTTCTCCGCCAAGTCGTGCGCAATCGCGAACCGGAAGATGGCCGAAATTCGCTGCCGAATGCGATGCGCCGTCTCGATGGCACCATTCGCCTGAACGCCCTGAAGCATCTCGCGAATCTGCGGCGCGCGGATCTCGCCGATCGGCAAGCTGCCGATTGCAGGGAACGCTTCCCGCTCCAAACTGCGCAGCACATCGCCGGCATGAACCGGCTTCCACTGCGGCTTCTGCAGCTCGTGCCAGCGCAACGCCACAGCCTTGAAGGTGGTCTCCTCGTCCACGGCCGAAGTACGTCGCGCCGCCCGGCGCTTGTATTCTTCGCCTGGATCCTTCCCGTCGCGCAGATCGCGGCGCGCATCGTCCTTCAGATCTCGCGCCTGGCGCAACGATATCTCGGGATAAGGGCCGAACACGATCCGGCGTTCTTTGCCGCCGAACCGATACTTCAGCCGCCAGCTTTTGTAGCCCGCCTTCGTCACGTACAGATGCAGGCCCTGAGAATCGGCAAGCTTCAGGTCTTTGCCATCCGCCTTGGCCGATCTGCACTGCTGATCCGTAAGCACCCGATGCCCCCACATTCCGGTTCCGGTGCCCCAAGAATGCCCCCGCTTTGCGCTGGCACTCCTTGGAACTTATTGGAACAACTTCACCCGCCAATTGGCTGAAATCAGCCATTTGTAAAGGGGTTGTGGAAGTCTTCGGAACTGCTTGGAACAGTTGCTGGCGGAGCGGGAGGCAGCTACATCAAGAATTTAATAAACTGATATTGCTGCATATTTTTTACGCCTAATTCTTCAATGCCATGCCTGATACCATGGATTGAAAATTTGCTCTAGTTTGGAGTCCGATAGGGATTCGAACCTACGTGGTCGGAGTCTGCTGAAGTGCTGCCCTCCAGTCTGCGTCAGCGCGCATGAAGTGACTTCGCCATTGGCAAAGGCGGCGACGACAAGCCCGGGCCTTTTGAATGCCTTGAGGACCCTTTCGTCCTCGCTGCCTTCAGTGGTCACATGCGGATTTTCGAATTCACATTTCTGCAAGGCATCCAACGCCTCTCCCTAGCGGTTGCCAGGGCTCGGGCACGCGCTCAAGCGGATCGGAAATCATTTCTCACTTCGCCTATCGCCTTGACGTTCGATCATCATACACATCATGTTCAGCCAAGGTGCTGCATTTTCCCAATTGCCAAATTGGCAGAATCGCGGCAAACGCGGAACTCCAAGGGGGCTTGTTTCGATGAAAAGACGCATATTCGCGTTAACTCGGTGGGAACAAGTGTTGGGTATTGTGCTATTGGAGTCCCGTTGAGTTTCCATTTTTGGGACTTGGCGGGCCTTATTATGTTGGGAAACGAGATATGACAAATCAGCCTGAGCAGGCCTGGGTGGAGGCCGCACGCACCGCAGCGCAGCGCACCTACGAGTCGCTTGGTGATATGACTCATCTCGATCTCGGCCTGCAGGTCGTTGACAAAGAGGATGCGACCGGCACAAACTCGTTGGATCGCGATTTTCTCGATTATCTTGTGAGCGGCAAGCACTTGACGGACTCGTTCCTCGCTAACGCCCAGTAAGAAGTCACGGCGGTAGTATTGGGGGGTTAATGTCGTCTGCGCTTGAAAATCTGCTTAAGAACGATTTCCGAAAGCTAGTCCAAGTTTACGTAGCCAGCTTCGCGCATGCATACGCGAAGCTGGTTAGCGGGCCTGTGGATTTTGACGTCGAACTCAAGATCTACGAGGACGTCATCACAGCCAACAAGGACGACATTTTTCGTGCGGCTGCATTTGGAATCAGCGGGTACTCGAATCTTTATCGAGTGATGCCCCGGGAGTCGTTTGATGAGTTTAAACTCATCTATTACCTAGGCATTGCGATCGAACGTCGGCTGTCGCACGCTGGACACGCAAAAACCGCGCAAATCCACATGTTTGCGATGATCGGTCTTATGGACGAGGCTTTGAGAAACCGAAAGGTTATCAAACCCCTGCTGACTGGCGCCATGACGCAGTTGATCCGTTTCAACCACTTCTACAAAGAATTGGGCAACACTGGCTGCTACCTGACGTATAAGTGCAGCTCGACAGCGCCGAAGCACGCTTGCGCTGCCTAGCATGTCGCACCTCGGCAAGTATGTCGTTGCCGAGGTGGATTAATTCAGTGCACCGTCGCCCCCATTCGCTCCAACCACGCTGACGCAGTATCGTCAGCCAGCCGGTCGATTTCGCGCAGTCCATCTGTTCCTGGCATCTCTGCATCAAGCGATCGTGTGGTGAAAGGGTTCGCGAACTCCCGCAGAGCGCGGCTCCCGTAAACTCTCCCCTTTTGCTCGATCTGGTTCAACTCCACTCGCCCCTCGATTACATCCAGCATCAGGGTCGCGGCGGCGTCGGCGGCGATGTCGAACGGGAGCCGGCAGCCCACGGCTTTGACTACGCGATCCTGCAACGCCTGAAACTCTGCAGCTTGGCGTCGTCGACTGAAATGTGGTCGGTAGTCCTGAGGTCCCAGGCCACGACACTTGCGCCACCGAACGACCGTGCTCGCGTTCACGCCTTGGAACCGAGCGATACTCTTGACGCCCCAACCCATCGCGTGAAGAAGCTGGCGCATTGGAACAAGGTCATTGTCGGGGCGGCCGCTGCTGTGGTTGGCAGGAAGTCCCTGCTTCTGCCGCCATCTCAACACGGCAGTCGGATCGACGCCCTGCATGCGGCTAATTTCGCCATCGCTCAATCCACGGTCGTAAAGCGTCCGACGCTCTAAAAGGCGGTTTTCCATCTGTTTTCTCCTCGACGGCGGCATGCCGTGCCGAAACCAGATGCCTGATCGTGAGGATCGTCTCCTCCCATTTGTGACGATCAGCCGAGCGGGGGAGGCGAATGGGCCGGTTCATCCCAAAGCCGAATGCCATTGGCGACAAGCTGAGTAGCCACGCTCACGCCTGACTTACGACTCGGCTTGGCAAACGGCTCGCCTATGGCCAGGCCAGCGCGCGGGCGCATCCCAGCGAAGCTTCCCTTGGATGGCGAGCAGCGTGACTTTGACGATTAATCTCAGCAATCGTCGGCGCGGACAGCCGACGCTGCGATACTCAGGCCGAGCCGGGCGTGGAAAGAAGGGGCCGCCGGCGACGGCGGCCCCTTCCTGCAACCGGGGTGAGACCCGGACGTGGACCGCCCGTACCGCAGTCCGACACTATAAGTTCCGACTCTCGGTGAAAGTTCCACAATAAGATCCGGCGACAGTTCGACGGCCCTTTTTGCAGATCGTGACAAGAGAGGACAATTTCGCCATCGCGTCTCATATAATGAACTGGCGTCGAATTTGCGGGTGTGCACTGCCGAGGTTCGGCGCCACCTGCCGATCTGCGCCGCCTAGTGGGGAGGCGCCCTTCCCATCGCCCGATCAGCGAGAACACCAGCGGCTACCTCTACAACACCGTCGGTTTGCACGAGCGCCAGGATGTTGACGATGCCATATAAGAAGAGGCGCCGGCTTCCCGAACCCAAGGAGCCGACGCCTCCTTGGCGCCTAAATGGCAGCGGTTTTCGAGATCACAGCTTACAGATCGCCGTATGACCTGGGCGATAGGTATAGCGGTCAGTACGGGGATTGTAGCTGCGATAACGTTCCGAGCAGCGCTCGACATGCCGCTGCCATTGGTCATGTGAATGCCGCCAGTGCGAGGGTGGTGGAGGCGGCGGCGCGCGCCTATCATCGTGTCGCATTGCAGGTGGCGGCGAGCCGTCCGACCCAGGCTGCGCATGAGCGGTCCCGGCCAGCATAATACCGAAAAGAGCGGTGCCTAAAAGCATGGTCTTCATTGATTTCTCCTCGCTTTCGTCGTCGCGAGAAGGGAAATTGATCGAAGTCCTGTAGGTTGCGTCAAAGCGGCCGACGGTATTGAAGATGCGGTCGGCCGATCGGGGCTGCGGCTGAACGTCCGAATCATCGCCGGCCTTGTTGACTTCCTCCAATGGAGGACGTGAAATCACGAACATGCGAATCCATCTTCAGCGAAAGCGCGTCGCCTCTATGGATAGCCACGAACTGGAGGGGCTGGACCTATCCCTGTTTGCGGAGGCATCCGACATCCAGGTTGGCGTAATCCCGAACGAGGACGGGCTCTGGCTTACAGTTATCCAGGAAACGGAGGTGCCGCTAGATGAGGTGCCGATATTGCCGGGCTTCCATCGGTATATACCAAACGTGCCGGGGCAAAATTTGAGTGTGCATTAGTTCTAGATCTGCCCGTAAACAAGGCGGTTATGTATCTCAAACAGAAAGAGGCCGCCCCCGCGAAGGGAACGGCCTCTAATTCGGTGTGGTCGGGGGTGGGGTGCCCACACCGGGACTGCCTTGGGGACAGCCCCGATTAATATCTCGTAAGGGTGAGTTGTTCCCAGGGTTCAACGTGATACCTTTTCCTCTGCTACGGCAGCACGGAAGGGCGTGCCCGCCAAGTGCCGCTTCGGCGGAAGGGTCAGGTTGCGTGGGAACAGCCTGTCAGCCGGTATCGAGCCCGGCCCGTAGCTACCTCTCCGACGCCGCAGTGCCACCCCGCGCTGCGGCGTCATGGTCTCTGATCGCATCGACCTTCGCCGCGCACTTCTCGAACCCGTCCTTGTAGAGGTTCCGGCTGGTCACGATGTCGCCGGTAGTCACCAACTCGACATCCCTCACGATGCAGCGCTCCATCAGCCCGGCTGGAATGCCCTGATAGACGGGAGGCGGCGCCGAGGCGATCTCACTTCTTGTCGAGCAGGCGGCGCAAGTCAGCAGGGATAGGGCGAGAGAGATATTCCTTAACCTCGGCATTCGTGGCCTCCAATTCCTTGAGTTGCGTGGCGGCGGCGGTGTTCTGCTGCTCGATGAGGGCGAGCTTGTCCTGCAGGGCGAGGACGTTCTTCTGATCGAGGGCGCGCAATCGGTCCTGCTCGGCAGAGTGCGCTGCCCATCCCTTGTTCGCGGTTACCAAGTCGCCGATCCGGGCATCCTTCGCCTCGATCTGATCGTTCTGGCGCTGGATGTGCAGATATCCGGCGATCGATGCGCCGATACCGCAGACCGCCAGCACGCCCACCATGGCGAACAGTTCGGATTTCCACGGCGTAAGCAGAGCGGTGAGCCACTTCATGGCCTATCCTCCTCTTGTGCCCGGGCGGCTTCCACGCGCTTGTCGGTGTTGGCGCGCAGCTTGATGCCGAGGCGGTCGTAGACGATGCGTTCGAGCAGGCGGATGGACACGTTCGCGCCCAGCCAGCCGAAGATGCCGACAATGAAGCCGGTCCAGAGCGGGTCGATCTTCATGGCCTGGCACAGCAGCATCACGAGGAAGCCGACCAGGCCGGAAGAGGCGATCTCGGTCAGGGCACGCCAGCCGTTCAGCGGATTGCCCTTGTCGTTCTCGCGCATGACGTAGCCGAGGCCGCCGGCGAAGGCCGACAGAAGTGCGTAAGCTGCCGACGTGATCCAGTCGGACAGAGAGAAGTGTTCCATACGCCCCTTTTCTTCTACCGGGCCCAAGCGCCGGTTTTGGCGTGCAACCAGCTCAGAAACTGGCCCACAGTCTTGTTCTTGAGGATCGATGGGTTGGCGCTGGTCGCGGCATCCCCCGCGATCAGGTCGGCACGGGCGGAGGTGTCTGCGCTAATGACCTTGGCGGCCATGCCTGCGCCGAAGAAGTGGGCGGCGTACAGGCTGGCATTGTTGATCGCGATGCCCTTGGCCTTCAGGATCGCCACGTTTTTCTCGGTGAACGTCTTCGCGCGCGCCGTCTGCTCTGCTTCGGTCGGGGTGAGCCCGCCGAAGGCCTTGGTGGCGTCGGCCCCCCACTTGCCGCCTTCGCCCAGCCAGGTCGATTTCACGAACTGGTAGAGGCCCGAGGCGCTCGAGGTGCTGGCCTTGATATAGGGGCGGTTGCCGCTCTCGATCTTGGCGAGGAGCGGCCAGTAATCGTCGGGGATCTCGGGCACATTCGTCTCCCTGGGAACTCCTGCCCGATCGAGGGCATAGTTGATGGTGTCGACCTGCTCCTGGGTGAAGCCGGCGCCCTTGGCCGTTCGCGCGGCGTCGAAAATCGGCTGGCGGGGCCCGGGCATCAGCTCTGCTCGGTCTGGGCGTCGACAAGCGCCTGGCTCTTCGCAACCTCCCGGTCGAAGTACCCGACGTTGCCCTGCAGGTTCGAGATCAGCCCCAAGGCCTGCTGATAAGGAGAGCCCATTGTGCTGTCGGCCGTCAGCTGAGGCAGCAACGCGGTGAGATCGTCGGCGAGAGTGCTGACGTCGCCGCTCTTGATCCGCGCCAGGATCGCCTTGAGTCCTTCGAGGTTGGCAATGGCAATCTGGCGATCGATCTCGTTGCGCTGAGCCAGCAATTGGGCGGGGGTTGTCATGGCTATTTTCCTTTCGTGCAGGTATGCTTCCGCGCCGAAGCAGCGGAGCGAATTGATGTCGGAAGAGCGGACGAACCCGGTTGATCAGATGAAGGATTGGGCACGCCGGGCGCCGCCGGCCAATGGGCCGGTGCCCGAAGGCGATCTGTCAAAGCATCTGAAGGCAGACCGCATGGTGGTGCTGCTGCTGGACAGCAACGGCCATGCGTATCATGTCGGCGGGCACGTCAATTTGGTAGGCACGCAACTCACGCGGCTTGAACAGCCGCGCAGCGCTATTAACGAGTTGATGGACGCTTACGGCGTGCAGGACGGGCCGAATTGGAGCGAGGTGCAGGACTGACCGGCTCGGGATCGCAGTTGACGATCAGCGTGCCATCTTCGCCATACTCCTCACCATCGTCGTCTTCCGAGACCTCGGCGGTGAACAGGTCGAACAGATCTGCTGCGCTGTCCTTGACATAGAACGACACCGGACCGGCCGGGCTATTCAGCGTGGTATGCAGTGCCGTCGCGTCGGTCCTGATCACCTCCTCGCCGCGCTTCTCACGTAAGGCCACATCCTTCAGCGGAACAAGGTTGCCCCGAGCATCGGTGATGCGTTCGGCTTCGATCGCATAGGAGAATATGGCGCGCGGCATGGAGATGCGTTCACCATCGACGCCTTCAACCACCTCGCGCTCGGACGAGCTGCCGCCCGCTTTGTTCAAAATGAAGCCCATGCGCTCGCGTACGAGCGCGGTCTGCGCCATACCATTGAGGACCACCCAAAGAAACGAAGCCGCCTTCGGATTTGCGTCCTGCTCCTTGCGGGACAGCGATCGAACGATGCCGGACGAGATGGCATCGGCGGGCACGAGAAGGGCTTTGCCGCTGGCCTGAACCAGCTTCACGAGGTTGTGCATTGCATTTCCTTTTTTGGGTAGTGTGTAGGAAGGCGGCTACTTTGCCGCTGTCAGAGGCCAGTGACGTCGATTATCAGGCTGCTCCACTCAGCAGAGCTATATGATGAGCCGAGCGGCGGTTGATTGGTCTGCATGCACTGGTAATTCACGGGCCCGACGACGGAGGTTAGGTTCGTTCCCGATGCGGAACCGGTGGTGGCGATGCACTGACCCTCAGACCATCCCGTCGTATTGGTGATTTGGTAAGCCGGCTGACCATTGAAGGTACAGCTCCCTAGCCCTTGGCTCGTGTAGATGTTGTAGCTGGACGTCTCCTGCTTCTGCGGGACGTGAGCGGCCTTTCGTCCAGATAGGCTGATGCCGGAATAGCCTGAAGCGTTGACCATCCCTAGTGGACGGGCGATCGGATATGCATCGTTGACGATGCAGACACCATTGTCGTCGAATAACCTGAAACAGCCTCCGGTCGCAGGAGGCCTCCGGGCACTGAACAGGTACATGTCGACAACCGCTGCCGACTTTCGCGTGATGCGATAGGTTAGGCTACCGGTGCTCGAGGCGATCAGTTTTGCCCACGTGCCGGCCGAGGAACTGAGGGCCAGCATCGGAGCATCAGTAAGACTCGGTCCGTTAAAAATGATGTCTCGATAGGATCCGCCTTGGTTTCCGTACTGCGACCACCCTGTCGTTGTCGCATCGAACGACGCTTTCGCTTCAAGCCGGAAATAGACCTGCTTGTCCGTGATCTGCAAATGGCCGTCATCGGTGTAACAGATGAAACCCGCCGCCATCAGTAGCCCCCGTAGAAGACGGTGTCGTTCTTGGCATTGCTCTGCGCAGTGCCTGGGTACGACCAGGAAATCAGGCCGGTCGCGCTGTTAAGTGTCACCTTGACGCCGCCGAATCCGGCGCCGTTTACACTCACTCCGGTGGGGCAAAAACTCAGAAGCGTCTTCCCGATCATGTTGGCATCGGTGAAACTTCCGCTGGTCTGCCCGTTTGTGGAGAAAGACCCCCAGAATGATCCTGCGTAAGTCGTGAACCCCAAGTACAGAGAGCCGTCATCGTTGTAGAATTTGACCCCGGCGCCCATCAGATGTTGACACCCCACTGGACCTTCAGAGTGCCCGCGGAGTTGTAGACCCGCCAGTTGCCGTTGCTGTACTCGGTGCGCTCGCCTGTGCCGCTCGAACTCTCAAAAGTGACAACGTCTGATTGGAAGCGGAGACTTGAGGCGGAGCCATTGTTCGCCAACTTAATGCCCGCAACCAGGCCACCGGCTGTGACATTCAGCACATACTGGCCGAAGATCGTTGTGATGTTGTTGTTAATGGTGGTGATCGCCGTCTGCTGGCTGGTGATCGTTACGCCTTGGGTGGCGACGGTGGTCGAAAGGCTGGCATACTGCGTGTTGAGCGTGCTGATCGACGTGAAGGACTGCGTAACCGAGGCTTCATTCGAATAGGCCGTTGCCACGGTTCCCACTTCGACCTTTACCTGGCCGATCAGGATCAGCGCGGCGGTGCCCACCGAGGCGTTGCTGATCTGCGCCTGGAACAACGCAGTGACCGTCCCTGCGGGGGCAGTGGCCGTGATGATGTTCGCAAGTCGATTGGGTTGCGTAGGGTTGTAAGCGGTGTGGATCGGGCGCCTTACAGAACTGCGGCTGATCTCGGTGCCGCTGCTGTTGAGCCAGATCAGCGAGAGTGAGAGCGTCGATCCGGTCGGGCCCGTGAGGTAGCTGTTGCAGGTCGCCGTATAGGTGGTGTTCGCGGCCGCAGAAAATGCGGTCGAGTTTATGAGCGAGGTCGCCGCCGTCGATGTCAGTTGCAGCAGTGGGCCGGAACCACTTGCGTTGACCGACATGGTGCCACCCGATGCAGTCCAGCCGGTGGTGCCATTCTCTGGGCCGCCGTTGACGATCAGGTTCTTGTTGCCCGAGGTCACCTGCGTGGTCAGCGTCGCCAGATTGGTGGTCAACGTGGTGATGCTGGTCTGCATCGTGGTGATCGACGCGCCCTGCGTCGAAACCGTCGTGGAGAGCGAGGCAAGCGTGGAGTTCGTCGTCGCCAGAGTGGTCGCCTGGCTTTCAACCGTCGCGGTCGAGTTGCTGGGAGCGTAAGGTTGCGGCGTGGCTGACGTGACCGTCGTCTCCTTGACCTGGGGACGCATCCACCACCCGGTGCTCGTCCCCGCCCCAGCGTTGGTGAAGTGCTTGCGCAGGATCAGCCGCGCGCGGGTAGCCGTTGGCGGGGCCAGCAGCGGCGCTGCAAAGCCCGCCCGCCCCCAGTTCCCGATGAACTGTCCGCCTGTCTTGCCGTTCAGGATGACAGAGGCAGGAGAGGAGACGACTGCCGTGTCGTTCCAGAACTGGAAATAGAGCTGCATGTTGCAGCCCGTGCAGGCCCAATAAGCTGAGGGGTCATAATACTTGCCGGCTTCGACCGAGGTCCACTGGCCGATCTCGCCATAGCCCGCGCTGTCGCCGGTGGTCTGGCTGATCTCAATGACGTTGCAATTGGCCGGGGCCTTCGTCGAGCCAACCTGTCCACCCTGATAGCGGGTGAAGACCATGGGGTAGGCGCCACTGGTGAGCGAAGGCCAGCCAGCGGTGCCGCCAGTGAACTCGCTGTCGGTTACGAGGTTGCCGCCGCCGGCCACGACCTGCGTCTTGAGAGTGGCGATGTCGCCCGCCTGCGTGGTGCTGGCGGTCTGGAGCGAGGTGATCGATGCGCCCTGCGTCGAGACGGTCGTGCTCAGGCTGGTGACGGTGCCCTGCAAGGTAGTGATCGCATTGGCGTTGGCGGTGATCGAGCCGCCCTGCGTCGACACTGTCGTTTGCAGCGTGGCGATCTGACTTGCCTGGGTCGACGATGCACTCTGGAGCGTGCTGACGTTGGCTTCGATGCCGACCACGCGGCCGGCGTCGATTTCAGGCTGGGAAGCGGGCCGCCAGCCGACACGGAAGAAGGTGATCGTCGTCGCGGTCGCAACGCTGCCCTGCGAGACGAAATGCCCGAAGTAGAAATCGTTCGCGGTCGATGCCCCGGAGACCAGCTGCACCAGCTTGCGGTAGCGGTAGATGGTGCCGACGACACCGGCGCCGCGGACGACGTTGTTGCTGTCAGGATCGAGGGCGAACCGGAGCAGGCCGTTCGCAGTGCCGACACCCGATACAACGCAAGCGCAGGCCTCAAGCGAGCCAGCATCTAGGCGGATATCCGCCTCCATGACGATCCAGTTCCCGACATTGACCGTCCACGGCGCGTTCGGCGTGGCACGTTGGCGCAGCAACACGATATCACTTCCGGCAGGCATGACGCCCTGCACCGCGGTCGGCCTGGTCTCGCCTGCAACCTTGTTGATCGTCCCCGACGTTTGCGCCCAATTGGTAGGCAGGGTTTGCCCGGTCGGCCAGTTGTTGAAATCAGCGTTGAGGTTCATGAGGCCGCCGCCGGCGCTCACAACCGTCGTGAGGGATGCCAACTGGCCGGCCAGCGAGCTGCTCGCCGTTTGCAGGGCTGTGATCGAAGCACCCTGCGTCGTCACCGTGGTTTGCAGTGTGGAGACGCTGCCCTGCAGGGTGGTGATGGCGTTGGCGTTGGCCGTGATCGAAGCACCTTGCGTCGATACGGTCGAACTGAGGGTGGCAACGCTGCCCTGCACGTTCGTGATCGCCGTTGCGTTCTGCGCGATCGATGCGCCGTGCGCCGTGACGGTGGTGGAGAGCGTTGCGAGCTGCCCCGCCTGGTTGTCCGCGGTCGTTTGTAGGGTGCCGATCTGTGCCGCCTGCGTGCCCTGAATGGTCTGCAACGTGGCAATATCGCCGCCGTTCGCGAGAATATCGGCCTGTGCCGCAAGGATCTCGTCGCCCTGATGAGTGATGTCGCTTTGGGCGTGCTCCAAGGCGGCCTGCATCGTTGCCGCCTCGGCGTTGATGACTGCGATGTCGCCGTTGATCTGCGTCACTGCTGCGGCGACATCAGCCTGAGCCTGTTCTGCCGCAGCCATAGCCGCAGCGATATCGATCACGGCCTGGGCGGCAGCGACCTCAAGGGCGGCGAGCTTCGTATCCTGAGTTTCGAGCTGACTGACGACCTCTTCGGCGGGTTTTCCTGCCACGTCGGTTCCCGCCGGCGCGCCCACGGTCGCATTGTCTTCGGGCTTGGTGCCTTCAGAATCGCCAACGTCCGGCCAATCTACGCTCGCCGAGAGGGGGTCGACCTTGCCGGCCGTGCTCAAGCCCTCGATCGACAGCGACAGATCGCTGACCATCGTGTCGCGCGCGATCGAGAAATCCTTGAAGAACCCGTAGATGGTGAGGGTCTCCATGCCCTCCTTGCCGATCCAGAGCGAAGGTTTCGCGCGTACGCTGGCGATCCGGTTGGCAACCAGGTCGATTGCGTCGGTGCGGATTTTCGCCTGCAGGGTCATGCGCTTCGCCCAAGCGCGCTCGACCACCTGGATATCGCCGAACTCGTCGGCTTCCTTGCGGCTGAAATCAGTGATGCCAGCCTTTGGGGAATCGGTGGTCTGCCCAAGCGCGACAAGCGGGCCGACCAGCAGCGTACCGACCTCAACTGTGCCCGGGCCCGTGATGGCTACGGAAATCGGGCCGGCCAAACCGGTGAGGTCCAGAAAGGTTACCGTCCCGCTTTCGTTCGGCGCCGCCGTCCGGTCATACCCGGCCGCCTGCACTCGCACGGCCGAACCAACCACGTCGAGCAAGGCAATGCCGTCGATGGCGCCCGCGTCCAGCAGAACCGTTATGGAGCCCGCGGCGGTGGTAACAGAGCCCAGCGCCTGGTCGAACATCGCCCACCGGTTGGTCGGACCGATATCGCGCCACTTTCCGGAAATTCCCTCCGGCTCGTTGCCCGTGTTGTTCTGCGCCGCGCTTTCGAATATCCGGTGCGTCCCGGCCCTGATTACGCGATCGCCCAGCGCGTATGTCGTGGACGCTGACCACTGCAGATAGTCGTTCTCAGCCACCGTGCTTGCGGCCAGCGTATCGTCGTCCACGATGGCCGGCTGAAGCAGTTGCAGCGAAGAAAGCTGCCCCACTGGCGCCGGATCGCCGCCGGGATCGGCAACGACCTCCGTCGCCACCAGCGCTTCCACCGTCAGCGTGCAATAGCTCACCGGTGGGATCGCGAGATCAATCTCGAAATCCTTGTAGAAGCCGCGGAAGTTCAGCCAAGCGAACCGATCATCGGCAACCCACTGCGCAGGCGTGGCCCGTAGCTTCGCAAGCGTGCGCTGCAAGGCGTCGGTCTGGTCGAACGGGACGATCAGATTGACGGACATGCGCCGCGCGAAGCCGCGCTCCACGACGGTCGTCACGCCATAGTCGTCGGTCTCCCGGCGACTATAGTCGACGATCCCGATCGTGGGCGTGGCCTCAGTAACGCCGAGGTCAATGACCTCGCCGCCGTCGAGAACGACCTTCATTCAACACCTCGATGTAAAGAGTTGGCGCGGACCGGGCGGCCCCGCGCCGGATCAGCCGTTTGCGACGTTGATGGCGTCGCCGGACGGGCTGACGTTTTCGAGCACCTTGGCCGAGCGGTTGACGCCGCTGACGATGGCGGCGTTGCCGCTGTTCATTTCGGACCGCATCTGCTCCACCTTGTCGGTCAGGCTGATGATGGCCGCGCCGACATCGGTGGTGGAGCTGGTTGACGTGCTGGTCGATCCGGTCGCTGCAGCGCTCGCCGAATCCACTGTGGCCGAAGCCGAGGACGACGACGAACCCGTGAGACCCGGGATCGCATCATACACGCCTTCCAGCTTTGCCGCCGTTTCCGCCTTGATACGCTCCAACTCCTGCCGGCTCGTGGCTGTGTTGCCGGCAGCGTCGAGCAGCGATTGGCTCAGGTCCACCAGCTTGGACGCCGCATCCTGATCGCCGGCGCGTGCCGCCGCGATGGCCGCATTGAACTGGCCCTGCAGGGTGGCGAAGCTGGCCGCATCGTCGCCGCCGCTCAGGCCGCGAATGCGGTTCACTTCGTCAAGGATGCTGTCGCCGACCGATTCCCACGCCTGCTGCAGTTGCTGGGCAGCCGTGGCCGCCTCCTCCTGCGCCGCGGTCAAGGCCTCCTGTGCGGCGTTGGCGTCCTCGATCGCATAGAGCTGCTGCAGGAGGGCACGCTGGGCGTCGCTCGTGGCGTCCCTCAGTTCCTTGGCTCGAGCGATGGCCGTAACCGTCGCGTCGTCGCCCTGGGCTTCTGCAATGCGCGACTTGATGTCGTTGAGGGCGTCGGTTTCCTTGTTCATGGCCTCCTGACGCTTGATGCTCAGCAGCTGCTCCAGCTGGGCATATTCTTCGGCCGTGGCGCCCGCCTCGGCGAAGATCGAGCGCAGGTTGGCGAATTCCTTGTCGATGCTGTCCAGCTCGGCGCCGACCGGATCAAGGTAGGTCTTCAGGTCGGTGAACACGCCCTCGAAGCTCAGCGCCTTGTCGATCTGCGCGGACAGATCGTCGCCCGACTTCAGCAGGTTGTTGGTCGACTGGCGGATACCGTTGATGGCCCCGCGCTCGATCGCCAGCTTCATGGCATAGGCCACGGCCGCCTCGGCATCATCGTTGAAGTCGACCGCGCCCTTCTTGACCTTCAGCGAGGTGCCGTTGGCGTTGACGCGATAATCGCCGTGGCGCACGCCGACAGCAATGCTGCCGAAATCGCCGATGATACCGCCGAACTGCTTGGCGAGGTCCGTCAGGCTGCCATAGATGCTGTTACCGGCGGCGAGCGCAGCCTTTTCCGAGGAACCGCTGTTGCCGGAGGTCGAAGACACGCCCTCCGAGGTCAGCGTGACCCGGCCCCACTTCACCTTGGTCAGCATGCCACCCAAGACGTTGCCGACGACGCCACCCACGATCGATCCGAGCGGACCGGCAAAATCGCCCAAACCCTGCAAGAGCTTGCTGCTGCTCTTCGCCAGGGTCTTACCAAGTATATCGCCCGCTTTTCCGCCAAGCGCGCCGCCGATGGCCGACCCCAGCTGTTCGGTGGACGACTGCTTGCCGAAGATTGCCGAGCTGGCCGCCACACCCAGCCCTGCGCTTTGCAGCGTCTTGGTCAGCGTCGTGGCAAATTCGCCCCCCTTCTTGAAAACCTTCGTGAGTTCGGTGCCGATTGTCTTCGCGATGGCGCGGCCCTGTTTGTCGACAACGGTTTGCCCCTGATCGTCTGTTTCGAAGCCCATCCCGACATTCAGCAGATTGCCAAGCTTCCCACCAATGCTGGTCGAATTTCCGGTCACCAGACCCAACAGGGTGGCAATCCCCGCGCCGGCGCCGCCCAAATTGCCCAACGTGTTGATCAGGTCGCGGTACTGGTCTTCCAGCGCCGCGGCCGCATCCTGCTCCCGCTTGAGATTGTCCATGCGCTCATCGAAATAGAACTGGCCCATGTTGTCGACTTCGCGCTGAAACTCGGCCCATTCGCTGTCGGCGCTGGCTTGGGCTTGTTTCGCCGCAAGAGCAGCCAGCTTAGCGCCAGATTCCTTGATAAAGTCGTCGATGTTAAACGCTTCTTTGGTGGCCTTGGCCACCGCTGCGCCAGTTGCCTTCCCTGCTTTCTCCGCATCCTTCTTTGCGCGAGCTATCGCGCGCTTCTGGGCAAACGGGCTGATGGCATCGGCGAACTCGCCGACGAAATCGCGCTGCATGGTGTCGGACAAGCTTTTGACGAGGGCGTTGCCCAACTTCGCGCCGGCGCCGGCGTAGCTGTTCTCCAGCTTGTCGATGTGCGGCGTGTCGAGGGCGCCGATGTGCAAGCCAACCTTATCGAGGATCGTGTTCGCCTGGTTCACGTAGCCGTTGATCAGGTCCACCGCCTTTTTGATCAGGCCGTTCATCGCGTCGATCGCGTAGTTTGTGGCGCTGATGAATATGTCCGCAACGCCGGAGGGGATGAGCTTCCACGTATCCATCAGCGCACGAGGGACGACCGACGTAAGGCCAATGATGCGGTTCACCGCCCACTTGGTCCAGCCAAGCACCGTCTTCCAGACATCGCTCGTCTTGATGCCGAACGCGTCAAAGGCGGCCGCCAGCCCATCCTGCAGGTAGGAAACCAAAGCATCCCAGGCACCCAACAGGGTATCGGACCAGGAGACGCTGACCTTCGAGTTTTTGTTGATCTCAGAGGTAACGAGGCCGATGCCACCAGCCAGCACCGCGGCTGCGGCAGCCAGTGGCAGGAGCACGGCTCCCACGGATCCGAGACCCGTCGCCATAGATGCGCTAGCGGCTTCGGTAGCTGCGGCCGAAGCTGCCTGTGCTCTTGCAAGCGCACCTTGTGCTGTTGTCGCTTCTACGGCGGCGGCAGTGGATGCCTCCTCCGCCGCCACCAGTCGTGCGTGCGCGGCCGCTGCTTCAGTGGCTGTCGATGCATTGGCAACCTGCGTGCGAGCAAGCGCCACCTCTGCGTCGGCAGTCGCCACGTTCGCCGCCGCGCGCTCGGCTAGTGAGGCGACGACAGCTTCATGGGCCGCTGCCTGGCGCGCGGCTGCGATCATCGCTTCGTCTCCAGACGTTTTGATGATTCCGGCGGCAACCAAGGCCTCGGCGGCGAATGCCTTTACGCCCAGACCAGACTGCTGGATGACGCCGTAAATCTGCGACCCTTGCTGCGCCAACGCTGTGAACGCCAGCTTCAAAGGCGCACTACTCTGCGCGGCGCCGAGCATCTGGATGCCAAGATCCTGCATCTGAAAGCTCAGGTTGAGCATGTGGTGTCCCGCAACCTGACCGCCATGGCCGAGAGGGCCGAAGCCTTCCGTGTTGAGCAGATTCACGCGGGTCTGTAGATTATGGATGATCTTGGCGTAATCGTCAGCAGCGAGACGGCCCTCTCGAAAAGCTTTTTCTGCCAGATCCATCTGCGCATTTAGCTGCGCCTGCGCAGTGCCAGCTGGGTTTGCTTGCTTCTTCAAATCCTCGATCGATTTCGCGTACTCGGCCTCGGCATCAGCCGCTGCCCTAGCGGCATCAGCCGTGCGCTTCTGCTCCTCAGCATACGCCCGCGCCCGCGCCTCTGCCTCCGACAGCGCAGCACCGGCGGCGCGGATCCTCTCCGCCTGGTCGGGCATACCGGCGGCGGCGGCAGCGGCGGCGCGCTGGGCAACTTCCATGTCGCGCAGCTCGGTAGCCGTCTTGCCGATCGCAGACGCTTCGGCCTGGAGCTTCGCGGCGTAGCTATCCGCAGATGCGACCGCTGCGGCTCGCTGGCGGGCGGCCTCCTCTTCGGCCTGGGCTGCTGCGCGCGCGGCCTGCTCGGCCTCCTTTATCGCAGTGGTCCTGCCCTTGAGTGCTGCGATGGACTCCAGCGATGCCTGCCGCTCCCGGCTGATCGCCTCCGCCATCTCCTCCGCCGATATGGCACCAACGGAGTAGGCCTGGCGGATGCCCTCGACCGATGCGCGATATTTCTGGATCACGGCGAAGAGCGGGTTGTACTGCGCGCGGAGCCGATCGAGCTCCTTGCCGTAGGCGGCGAAGTCCTCCGCAGATCGTCGCATGCCGCCGGTGACGCCGGTCACCGCATTCACCCTGGTTTCGACATCCGCAGAGGTCTGCGCGATTTTGCGGAGGTATTCGTTGGCGCGCTCGGCTTCCTGCGAGAACTGTTTCAAGCCCGCACCGGCCCCGCGTCCAATCCCGGCAAGGTTGTCGTTTGCCGCTTTCGCGTTCCTGGCGATGTCGCCGCTGGCGTCCCGGACTGCGCGCTTTACCTTGTCCATATCAGCCTGGAGCCGAGCGACTTCGGCCACAATCTCAATCGAGAGACGACCCGCCGGGATGCCACCTGCCATGCCAGTACCTCATAGAAAAGGGCGGACCCGAAGGACCGCCCTACATTTAAAATCTGTCACTTGTCGGGTTGCGCCAGTTCAAGGCGGCCGCTTGTTTAATGGTCTATAACATGGCTGTAGTCAGGCTTGCCGTTAACTAAGGCAAATTTACATTCTCGCGTATCGCGAATGGGGACTCCAAGTGGATTTGATGCATCGTATTCGATATTTACCGATAGATATCCGGAAGCAGGATCGAGGTTGGCTTCAACAGTGCCATCCTTCTTCGCGGCTTGATTAATTGAGCGGACCATATCTGCATCAAATATAAGTGTCTCGGCCTTTACTCTTCTGTACGTCGTCGGCGCCTTGAGGTCGCCAAGCAAATCGTTTTCGCACTGCTCGATGCCGGGCTCGTAGATGCCGTGACACCCCATAAGGGGCGCCACTGCAAGAAAGGCCGCCGCTACTCTCAACATCCAATCCGCTCCCCAAAAGAGCATCGGATACTGTCTAAACTTCGCGCTGGCGAGGCCGTTGGCCAAACGCCGCAATCAGCCCGGCAAATTGCTCATCGACGCGCTTGCGGGCGCTGTCCTGATCGGCCTTTAGCCTCGGTTCCATGCATGCTGGGTCCCGCGCCTCGGCCGCCTGATTGACGAACGCCCGGGACAACCGACGCAACGTGCGGGCCTCCCATGGCGAAAGGTGGACGCCGATCAGATGGGACCAAGCCACCATTTCGTGAAAGCCGAACGCGGATTCCCCGCCAGGTGCTGCTGGACCAATCTCCAGCAGCCAGTCGGTAAGATACGGCGCGGGATTGAATGGCAGGACCGGCTCGCGGCCCTGCCCCCTCATCGCATTGATGCGGGTGACCGGCTCGGGCGACTTGCCCTTGCCGGTGTGCTCTGCCCGCGGAGCGGTGTTCAGCCAGGCGAGCTGTCGGACCCAAAGTTCGAGAGCGACTGCGACGCCTTCATAAAATTTTCCCAGTTGCTTACGTCGGTGTCCATGTGGTCACGGATGAAGCCAAGCAGCGGGTCCGAATAGACGGCGCGGACCGTTTCCTGATCCGTGTGGGCGCCGTCGATCTCGATGCCGTTGAAACGCTTGGTAACGGCGCAGAGGAACTCAATGGTATCCTCTTCCTTGAAGTCCAGCGCCGCCTCGAACTTGCCGTTCGCCTCGCGCGACCTCTTCACGGCCTTGCGCTGCTTCGTTGCGTTGGCGGCCTGCCAGATCTTGGTGCCGGGGCCGAAAACGGTAGCGGTGATTGGGGCGCCGGTGTCCGGATCGCGGAGCGGCGAGCCGTCAGCGTTCTTGACGGGCAGGTCGGAAATATCCGCAACGCGGAGGTTGGTGATCTTGAGAGCCATGAGGCATGCCTTTCAGGGAAGGTGCCTGCCGGAAGCCCTGACAACCGGCAGGCATGAAAAACCCCGCGGCAAGCGGGGCGAAGGCTCAGGGGCGAGTTAGAAGATCAGTCTTCCGGCGGAATGAAGACGAGGCCGTCTTCGTCGTCGGAGACGATCGTGTATTCGAGGGCGATCTGGCGCGTGGCGATGTTGCTCGTGTCGCCATAGTTCTTGGTGCCACCCATCACGAGCGCACGCGCACAGATGGTGCCCAGCCGGGGGTGCTCGATGAACACCGAATAGGGATCGTCCTCGTTCGTCGCGGTGTCCACGAGGTCCTGGCCGGCATCGCTGGGATCGATCCCCACGGTGATCGTCTGGGTGCCGAGGGTGTAACCGCCCTTCGCCTTGCTTTCGCCCCGACTGGCGATGTTGCGCCACGTCACTACGTCGTAGACGCGGCTCGGGATATCGCCGAGGTCGCTGACCTCACCGATCTGGGTCGCGGTGGCCTTGAGGGTGGTGTAACCCGCCGCATCGAAGGTTGCCGGGGCTGCTTTTGCCAGGAACAGTTTCGTCCCGGCCGAAGTGAAGACCGTCATATGTGTTCTCCATGAGAAATGCCCCGAAAGCGGGACGGACTATCGCCGGGGACGGCAATCTCGGGTCAGTCGGGCGCGGCGCTCGACTTGGATTCGGCAGCTGCGGCGCTGACCGTCGCCTTCTTGGCGACAGGCGCGCGCTCGAAGCGCTTGGTGGGCTTGAGGTCTTCGAACTGCGCGGCGGGCATCCGCACGGGGGCGCCCTTGGCGTAAGTCTTGCCGTTCAGCGTGGTGCGGCGGGTAGCGATGGCGTCAATCATCAGCGGGGCTCCAGATAGGTGACGATGAAGTCTTGGGTGCCGCACCAGATCGAGGCATCCTCGAACATAAAGTCCGGTCCGGCCGGCTCGGTGTGGATGGTGACAGCATTGATGCCTGGCACTTCGGGGTTGAGCTGGTCGGCGGCGGCCCGGCGCACGGCGCGAAGGATGGCCTTTTGCTCGGGATAGTTGCGGGCCTGGACCGTGACCTGCACCCGCTCGCGAACATGGCGCCACTCGCCAGGCGCGGGGATGTTGCGATCGAACTTCGATACACTGGCCAACGAAATGGACGGAAGAGTTCCGCCCAGCGGTCGCGGACCGGCGGCAATGTCGTCGCCCGGCACGAGATCGACGAGTGGTTCGTTGGCGACCATCACTGATCGCACAGCGGCAACGCCATCCATCAGGCGGCCACGTCCATGCCGGCCAATGAATTAAAGCCGGTCTTGTTCTCGATCACCGCGACGACCTTTGTCCGAAAGGCCGCGATCGCATCATCCACGGTTGTGTCGAGCGCGACCCGCATGAAGGGATGTGCGGCGTGGCCCGGATGGTGAATGATGCCCGATACGAAGCGATCGCCGATCTTCATCGGCCGCAGCGTGACATTGCCCGAACCCTCGGCGGCCTTCCGAACGGCAACGCGCCCTTGCTTCGCGCCGGTGCGAGCGATGAGGTGCGGCGCCACGCCGTATTCGCCGAAAAACCCGAGGTAGCCATCAGGCTTACGTTCATCGACGTAGATCCGGATCGAGAAGGTTCCGTCCTGGTTCTTCCGCGCCGATCCCTTGGTGATCGCGGCGGCGACCTTGGGTGACCAGCTGCTTGCCCGCAGCTTCGCCTCGGCCATGACGGGATTTGCCGCTGCGGTGAGCCCCGATCGGATAGCCTGCGTTGCAACGCGCTTGCCAACCGCGTTGAGCGCCGCTTCAAGCGCCCTGCCACCGGAAACGGGGGAACTGCGGCTCATGCGAAGCTCACCTCCGCACCGTCGATGAGGAACGTTACGGTGATCTCCGTTCGATCGACCGTTTGATCCAGCGATGCGCGGACCTGGCCTGGCAATCTGTTGCCATGCTGGTCGCACAGCAAAATCGCCTTGACGCTTGGCGTGATGCAATCCCCGACGATCCGGACCAGCAGCGCCGGCGATTCTTCCTGCTCGGCCGCCGCCTCGGCATCGGCCTGCATCTCGGCTTCGGTCTTCTTCCGGCCGCGGACCAATTGCATCGGCCCGCCGTCAGCCGGGCGGAACTCGACCATGTGATATTCGCTGTCACTCACGGCTCGTGGCCCTCCGTGCTCAGTTCCTCGGCCATCATTTCCCATTCCTTCCGGCGGCCCTTCTCGGCCGGGCCGGAAACAATGCGGAGCTTGCGGCCATCGATGTCGATGCGCATGTCGGCGGTGACGTCGATGCCGTCGAAGTAGTCGATGCGGATGCGCGCCGGGCGGCGCTGGATCGTCAGGCTCTCGTCGATTGTCTCGGCGCGCGACGGAAGCACGTCCTGCACTTCCGCCCAAGCATCCGAGGCCTTGACCCATCCTTCCTCGACGGTGGTCCCGTAATTCGGATCCTTCGTGGTCTGGCGGACCTCGAAAATCACGAAGGTGTCGCGCTTGCCGCCGGACATGGTCAGGTGAAGATCCGGAACGGGGAAAGCAGTGTCTGGACCGTGGTCGACATCGGGATCTTCGTCGCGCCGGTCCCGGTACCAACGGTCACCGTCTCGCGGTTTGCATACATGTCGCCGACCATCAGTAGAATGGCGGCGCGGATCGGCGGCGGCAGATCGGCGTAGCCAGCACGGTACTGGATCCGGACCGCCTCAGGATGAGAAAGGACAGACGGCCAGCGCTTGCCGAAGGCCGAACCAAGGAGCCAGCCGCGAAGCTCGTACTCGCTCGGAAGAACCGTGACCTCATCGCCAGTGCCTGAGAGGTACTTCACGCTGACGATCTCGATCACCGGGCCGAACGGCAACCGCATGCAATCGTGGAAGACGTCGGCGTATGCCTCCAGGACCTGATCGCCGATCGCCCGGCCAAGCCAGCCATCCGGCCCGTCGATATGCCCGGTGGCTGCGGCGACATAGGCCTCGATCAATGTGTCCTCGACGTTATGCCGCACGCGCAGGTGCGCCTTCGCTTCCGTGAGGCCTACCACCGACGCCGGCGGCGCAACCACGAGGACTCGCATGATCAGGCCTGGCCGGACGTCTTGTCCGACGACTTCGGGGCGGCCTTGTTCCGCGGGGCCGGAGCCGGCTTGCTGGCGATGGGCTTGGGTTCGCTCTTTTCTTCTGCCACGTTTGCGTCCTCTTTCGCGTCGTCGGGATGGGCCTCGTCGCTGATGATCTCGATGAGGCCGACGGCCTTCAGCTCAGCGGCTCGGGCGCGCGTGACCGAGTGCTCCGAACCTTCGGGCACGTTCTTGTCGGCATCGACGCCCTCGGCGCCGCAATAATCGCGCTTCACTTTGATGATCGGCATGAGGTTTCTCCTATTCGGGGCCGAAGGGAGGCTGGCGCAGGCGAATCCTGCGCGGCGACGCGAGCGCCAGCCACCGTTCGGGCGGGATTGCTCCCGCCCTCCCGTTTTAGGAGCCGCTGAAGTCGGCAAATTCGCCGTAAATCAGCGCTTCAGGGCGGTACACGGCCAGCCCGAGCCGCTCCTCAGCGAGGATCGTGACGAGGTTCTTGATGAAATTGTCGCGATCTTCGGTCGACAGCTCGACGGTGGCGTCCTCGCGGTCGAAATACTGGCAGGCGAGCTTGAAAGCGCCGGTCAGGAACTTGTTGACGGTCATCGCGGGCGTTTCGACGACCGGCAGACGCCACAGGCGCGGCTGTGCGCCGTCGGCGACGTTGCCGATGATGTATTCGCCGATTTCGTTCTTGGTCGTCTCGGCGCGCGCCCAGTCGATCGGGTTGAGGACATGGCCGGTTGCCGGGTATTCGGCCAGAACCGCCTGCAGCATGGCGTAGCGCATTTGATCGAACATGTTGCCGGCGACGAGTCCGCCAGGAGCGGCATACTCGACCGCCTGCGGGATCATCCCGAGCAGGTTGGTGCCGGTTCCGTCGCCTTTAAGCAGCTGAAGCTCTTCGGCATAGGCCAGGCCGTAGCGCAGGCGGCCGTCGATATAGCTTTCGAGCATCGGCGCGTCGGAGAGGATCTGGCGCGATGCCTGCACCCAGTGGGCGATCGTCGCGACCGGGAGCGTCTTCAGGTCGAACTTCAGGTCCGACTGCGGCTTCTGCAGGGTTTCGCCCACAGTTGCCGCCGCGTTGACGAAGCCCGTCTCCTGGACGAACTGGATCGCATTCGACGACGTGCGGCCCGGCGTGATGAGATCGCGCACCGTCATGCGCCGCTCGGGCGGTGCGACAATGCCGTCGCGGCGATCGGGAACGATCAGGTCGCCCGCCGAGCCGTTGGCATCGGTGGTCAGCGAAGTGATGATCGCCTTGGTTCCGAACTGAACGGCGCCTTTCGACGGCGCGCGTTCCATGAACGACTTCACGTCCTCGCATTCGGTGAACATACGGCCGACCGACTTGCGCTCGTTGTCGCCGTCGCTGCTGCCGGACCGGGCGAGCTTCTGCTCGATCTCGGTCATGGTGGCGGAAAGTTCGTTGAACTTGACCAGCGCCTCGTCAGCACTCTGCTTGGCAGAGGCCGTGAGCTGCTCGCCCTTTTCGAGACGACCTTTCGCGTCCTCGGCGAATTCCTTCACCTTGTCGGTGGCGGCCTTCAGGTCGCGGGAGAGCTGCTTGACGTCGATGTCGTCGCCCTCGCCCTTGCGGCCGAATTCCGGCGGTCGGTACTCCGGCGAGACGGTGCCGCCCATGGCGAGAGCAGCCGCGCTCGACGCGGCCAGAATGGCGGGATGCTTCATTTTTAGGTCCTTCAGAGCTTGGGCAGGTCGAAGCCTGCAATGGCGTCGGAAATGGATTTGATGTCGCCGGCGCCCACGGACTCACTCCGGAGCAGATGATCCAGGCCATGGCTGGCGATCGCCGCGGCCTGAGACTTCGAGAAGGGAAAAGCCTCGCGCAGTGCCTTCTCAAATTCGGGTTTCGTCGGAAGCTGCCCCCGCTCCAGCTTGAACTTGACCGCCTCGACGCGAGCGTCATCCTTCGCAGGAAAGGTCACGAGGCTGACTTCGACGAGATCCAGCTTGTGGAGCGTGCGGACGCCGGTCTTTTCGTCGTAAGTGGACTGGCGGACCCAGTAACCGATCGACAGACCAGTGACGGCACCGGCTTTCAGCAACGCGTGCGCTTCGCGGGCCTGGGCAACGTCGTCCTTGAGCAGGCGACCCTTGACCTTCAGGCCATGGCCGTCTTCCTCCAGGAAGTCGTAAACGCCGATCGGTTCGGCGGTGCGATGCTGCCAGAGAACCGGCACGATACGGTTCTTCGCCTTGAGTTCGGCGAGGCTCTCCAGGAACGCGCCCTTTGCCACGATCTCGCCGTAGCTGTCCGGGTCGCCACCGAAGACGGAGCCGTAACCTTCGAATGAACCGTCGTCGGCAACATCGCTGGCCTTGATCGACAGGCTGAAGTCGCGGACCTTCAGCTGACCATGCTTGTGGTGCATCAGCATCACGCGTCTTCCTTCTGCTTCAAAGAGGGCAATCCTTCGGGGAACAGCCAGTCCATCATCGACCGGCGCGCGGCTTCGCTGCCGGTGCTCGTGATCTCGCCGAGCTTCCCGACCGGGATCATGTTGGACTGAATCGTCAGGTCATCACCGCCTGGCAGCGGCGGCAGGTTTTCGAGGCGGCGGACCTCGTTGCGGGTCATGATGCCGTTCTGCACCAGAAGGGAGTAGAAGGCCGCACGAGCGGCGCTGTCCGCCCTGAGAAGACCCTCGATGTTGATCTCGACGGTGATCGTCAGCCGCTCGGCAGGCGTGAGCAGTTGCTTCGCAATGGCCTGCTCGATGCGCTTCAGGCGCTCACGCAGGCCGAACATGAGCCAGCCGAGGGTCTGCTGCTCGATACTGCTGCCCAATTGGGTGTTGCCGGCGGTATGGCCGACCAGGTGCGGGGGGACGCCGAACCACCGGCAGCCGTCCTCGACAGAGAACTGTCGGCTCTCGATCATCTGGGCGTCGCCAGCATTGATCTCGATGGCCTGCCAGGTCAGGCCCGCTTCTAGTACGAGCGGCCGTCCGTTGTTTTCCCCGGCAAATGGCTCGACGACGTATTTGTAGATGTCCTCGCGCTGCTCTTTTTTCAGCGTCGCGTTGTCCTTGGTCGTCAGGACGCCGGAGGGGCGGAGGCCATTCTTGTAAATCTGCGCCGCAGCCTCGTCCGTGGCCATCGAAAGGCCGAACGAGTGCCGGCCGAACGCGAGCGTCGAGAGGCCGCCGAGGGGCGATCCGCCAAACCCCCGGATATGGAACATTTCGTCCTGGCCGATATCGAAGGCTTTGCCGCCTTCCGAGAATCGGTACCTGATTGAACCATCAGCTGCCCTACGGGCCTGCACCGCCTCCGCGCGAAGCGGAGTCAGTGCAACGATCTTTCCTCCGCGCCCTCGAGTTATGCGGGCGAAGGCATCGCCCCACAGCTCCAGGCTGACGCACATGAACTGCCAGAAATCGAGGGCGGTCTGGTCCGCGTTCGGGCTGTCATGCAGCAGCGCATAGAGCGGATGCGCCTTATGGACCTTGCGACTATCCCCCGTGGGGTCATGGTACACCATGAACGGGAGCGAGGAGATCGTGCCCGACACAATGCGAACGCATGCCCAGACAGTCGAAATCGTAAGAGCGTTGGCCGCCGTGACCGTCTTGCCCGAGTACGACGGTGCACCGAACACACCTTTCCAAGCCGACGGTGCTAGCAGGGACAGTGCGGTACGCAGGCCGCGCATCATTTTCCGGCCGAAGGAGAGCTTCATGCAGCCTTCGCCTTCATCGCCGCGAGGTAATCGTCCATGCTTCCCTCCTCGCTTGGCGGCTCGATCATCGGCTCGATGGCGTTGATCAAACCATCCACTCCGTCGATCTTGTTCGGGCTGTTCGCCGCTTCCTTCTTCGGAAGGATGGAGCCGTTCACGCCGCGGGTGACGACGGCGTTGCCGATCATCCACGTCATCACCTGATTGCCGTCGTGCGCGAGCTGGCTGGAGCCAGCCTTGACGCGCGCCTCGACCTCCTTGGCCGGGTCGGTGTAGTTGTTCGCATTTTTCGAGAGCTGGACGGCGAAGGGCTCGCCGCCGTCATCGAAGTCCTCATTGAGGCGGGAGGCCATCGCGAGCCCGCTGTTCCATTGGTCGAAGGTTACCCGGCGCACCGTCAGCTTTTGCTCCAGCTCCCGGATTTTTGCTTCAATGACCCGATGGTCGATGAAATTGCCCTCGGTGGCGATCAGGTCGCCGGACGCGACCCATTCCTTGTAAAGATCGGTGATCTGCTTCAGCGAGTTGTCCTGGCTCTCCAGCCGGGCCTCGGGGCAGAAGAACCACGGTTTGACCAGAAGGCGGCCATCTTCGGTCTTCGCTGCCAACACCAATGCCGAAAGGTCATCGACGTTGGAAAGGTCGCCGCCGAGGTAGCAGTCCAGCCCTATGAAGTCGTCGAGGGTGAGGCTGTTGTCGGCGCAAGCGATCCACTGGGAGACATTGAGCCAGGCCGAGGCGGCGCCAAGCCACTGATTCAGGTTCTTGGTTCGGAAATTACCTTCGGCGGAAGGGCTGGCCTTCGCCTCGATGGCGCGTTTCCTGATCTCCTTCAGCAGCGAGGGCGCCGCAGCTGCAAGCGGGTTTGCCTTGATCCAGGTGCGCTCGTCGTAGGGGTCATCCCCTTCCTTGCGCTCCGGCGTGAAATCCTTGGGTCCGTCCAGCGTGTAGATGATGACGAACATGTGCTCGGCGATGATCGACCGCTCCAGCACCTTGGTCCCGAAGGTCCGCTGCTCGTAGCAGATGCCGAGCGTGTTGAACCCGGCCGTTGTGATGATCCATAGCAGCGGCTGCAACCGGGCGCCGAAAGCGGAAACCATGACGTCGTACAGGCCGCGATCAGAGTGGGCATGCAGCTCGTCGAGCGTGACGACGTGCGGGTTGTGGCCGTCCTGCGATTTCGACTTGCTGTGAATCGCCTGCATGTAGCCGCCGTTGTCGGCGCAGGTGATAGACTTGGCCCAAGGGATGAGGCCGAACGCTTCCTGAAGCGCCGGGGTCTTCTCGACCATCCGTTTCGCCGGGTGGAAGACCTTCTTCGCCTGGTCGAACGTGGTCGCCGCCGTCAGGATCTGCGGGCCTGGCTCGTCCTCGCAAGCGAGGCAGTAGAGCGAGACCACCGCCGTGAGCGTCGACTTCGCGTTCTTGCGGGCCAGTTCCTCATAGACGACGGTGAACCGCCGCAGGCCTGCTTCCTTATCTCGCCAGCCGAACACGACAACGAGGATGAAGATCTGGAACGGCTCCAGGTCGATCAGGCCGCAACGCTCGTCGTGCTCGCCCGCGAGCACCTTGGCGCGCGGGCATTTGCACCAGTTACCCTCGACGTGCGGTAGCTTTTCGGCGAAGTCGCACACGTCGTTGCCGTGCCACGGGTCGAAGTAGTACCCGAAATCCTTCTTTTTCGAGCGCTTCAAGTCATCAAGGTGTCGCTGCGCAGCCAGCCGGACCCACTTGCAATGCGCGGTCTGCTTCTTGTCCGCCGCGGCGCGCTTCGCATAGTCGAGCGCGATCGCGGCGTAGTCACGAGCGTGACCGGTGTCCGTTGCGCTTGAACGGGTTGCCCGGCTTTGAGACATCCGCGGCACCTCCGCCACCGCCGACGCGGCTCTTCGGCCCCGCTATGCGGAGCAGTTCTTCATGCTGGCGAAGCACCGTGAGATACGCGGCCGGAGGTGGGTCGCCGCCGGCATTGAACGCCTGGCGTACGAGTGCCTCCAGAGAGCAGTATCGGGCGAGCAGGGCGCTATCGATCTCGGTCACACCAGCCGACATCACGCGGCCGAGCACCTCCATCCAGACGTCCTGCGCTCCGGCCGTCAGGTAGTCCGGCATGATCGGCGGATCGCCGGGCGCCAGCAGTTCGGTCTTCCCGCCATCGCGGGAGGGTTGGAATGTGCCGCGAGCCAGCTTGGCGGACGGCGTTTCAGCCTTCGGCCCTCGCTTCACGGGCACCTCCGAAATTTAATGTGCAGCCGAAATTTAATTCGACCCCAGAAGTTTAATCCGCACGCGCAAAAAAAGTGGTCGGGGCGCGGTCCTGAGGCCAGCCTCCCCTGACTTTTTACCCGCCCCCACCCTTCGTAGCGTCCACGCGCAACATCGTTACGCGCCGTCGCGGTCTCCTACCTCTATCTCGACCTTGCAGCCCGCCACGGCTGCGGCGAGGCGCATGAGCGGCGTCGCCAGCCACAAGCGAGCTCGGGAGATGCTCAGGAACCGGACCCGGAGCGTGATCGACTGGACAAGCGCAGGTGCAGAGAGGCTGATCGTCGAGGATGCCACGCTCACTGTCCTTCCGGTTTCAGGGTCACAGACACAACACCATGAATGGTTTCCATCGCGATGTCGTCCGTGCCGGGTCCGACGTAGGCCTGACCGCTATCGTCGCGCTTGCACCGTGTCACCGTGCCAGCCTCGATGTCGTACGAATGCACGCGACCGTACTGGTCGATGCCGTCCAAGGCGATGACTAGGCGTTGGCCGAGATCGGGATCAAAGTCCTCTTGGTCGACGGAGTAACGCGAGGGGATCTCGATCATCTCGGCCTCCTTGCTTGGGCGCGCTTGGCCTCCGCTGCCGTCTTGATCCGGTGGCACGGTGCGCAGATGCCCTGATAGTTCTCTCTGTCGCCGGTCCCGCCTTCGGCCAGCGGCTTGATGTGGTCGGCGATCGTGGAGGCGCTGATGCGTCCTTCCTCTTGGCAGGGCCGGCATAGCGGTTCCTCGCGCAGGACAATCGCCCGCATGATCTCGTGTTGCCGGCCATAGCCGCGCGCCTGCCTGCTCTTGCGCGTGGTGCGCCACGCCTTGGCGCGGGGCCGCTTGTTGATCCGGGGCGGCCTGCTTGGCATCGAACACCCCGTAGCTAGAATGGAGCGGCCAACCGGGATCGAACCGGCATCATCAGCTTACAAGACGGCTGCTCTACCGCTGGAGCTACGGCGGCGTTGGTGACGAAACGGCTAGGCGCACGATCAATGCGCTTTGCCGACGCATGTTTGAAACTGCTGGCCAGCTCCATAACTTCCCGCTCATCCAGGTGCGGGAGTCGGTTATGAAACCTTCAATCGAGCGCCTGCTATGCCGGGCGCGAAAGGAAGCTCGCAAGGCGCAGGAAGCGCTTCGTCGCAGACGTTCTATCGCTGCCGTCTATGCCCACCGCGAAAGAGCCGTGGCTTATCACGCGAAAGCCCTGCTGCTGAGCAAGGCGCACTCCTGAAAGCAAAACGTCCGCTCGCCAGGTTGGCTGCGGACGCACTAATGAGGATTGAACAGTCGCACTTTTTCGTGCCCAGCGCAACCGCAATTTAAACGTTACAGAGAGTAACGTTTGCTTGACGCTCGATGTTACTCTCTGTAACAGTGCTTCTCATGAAGCCGATCCAGTACACCCGCTCAGCCCTCAAGACGCTCCGCTCGATGCCCGCCAATATGGCGGCTCGGATCGTTTCGAAGGTTGAAGCTTACGCCGCCGACCCGGCTTCGCAGGCGAACAATGTCAAGGCCCTCAAAGGCAGCGACGACATTCGTCTGCGGGTCGGTGACTGGCGCGTCATCATGAACGATGGCGTCGTGCTGACGGTGATCAAGATTGGCCCTCGCGGCAGCATCTACGAATGATGGAGGCTCACATGGGTGAGATGGTTACGATACCGATCGAAGAGTACAAGGCGCTCAAGGAGGCGGCTGAAGATCTAGCAGACATCCGCGCCTCGGAGCGCGTGAAGGCGGCCGTCGAGCGCGGCGACGATGAGTATGTGCCAGCCGAACTGGTCAACCGCATCCTCGCTGGCGAAAGCCCTCTAAGGGTCTGGCGCGAACATCGAGGGCTGACGCAGCTCGCGCTGTCGGACAGGGCTGGCGTCGGTCGTGCTCAGATTGCGCAGATCGAAGGTGGCAGGCAGAGCGGCTCGATCCAGACGCTGCAGAAGCTGGCTAATGCACTTCGGGTGCCGATAGATGATCTCCTCATTGAGGAATCTATGGGCAGCAGAATCCTCTTTCCCGAAGGCGAGCCCGACTGGTTTAGAGACGAGCTCAATGACCTTCTGGATGGTGCCAAGATCGTTAGCTATTCCATCAGCGGAGACACTTACGTGATTCATACCAAGCAGTTCAGCAAGCGCCTGCCTGATGCTCTGTACAGCTTGCTCGTCCGTGCTGGTGCGAAAGCCGAGTTGGTGAGCCTCGACGTTTAGGTTGAGTCTCGTCGGCGTTCTACATACTGCTCCACCGCCATAACAAGGGCGCGCAGACCAGCAAAGAACTCATCGCGGACGATCTGCCGGTGCGTGCCCGACTTGGGGACCAGCTTGACGATCGAGCGCGGATTGCGCTTGCCCTTGCCCACGTCGATCCAGTCAACCTCGCGACTACCGAAGCGCTTCATCGCGACCTCGGAGAACGTGAAGTCCAAAAGAGCCACATCGCGCAGCGTGTGGACCATGGCGCCCAAATGCCTTTCGATGCCTCGCAGGGTCGTTGCCCCGAACGCCCTAGCCTCGATGGCGGTGATGGCGCCATCCGATCCAGACGCGCCGCGCGGCCGCACGTCAAGTGCACACCGGGTCTCTGACATTTCGCTGGCGTCGAAGGCAGCGCGGTAGAAGCGCAACGCCTTCAATTGCTCGCTGCCGAGCCCCTCAATCTTCTCGAACTTCGGCTGTTTGCGGTACGCCTTCCCGATCGTGACACGGCCTTTCAGCTTCACGTCGACGATGTCCTGTTCAACATAGGTCGCGTGCCGACGCTGCTCGGGGGTCGGCCCGGCTGGTAGGGCCTTGCGCGGTTTGGTGGCTGTCGCGGCGCTTGAGCGCGCCTTGGTTTGCGCTGCGAGCGCGGCGATGGTCTCGGTCTTAGGCATTCGTATCGTCCAATTCTCGGGCAAGGCGGCGGGGGCGCTTTTCGATCGACGGGTTCGCCGATGACACGCGCGCCATTTTTTGGCGAACTATTGCCTAAGCCGCGATGCGCGGATTGCTTCGCCCTCCAATTCGTGTCGAACCTCACCCCACCAACGGTTGAGGAACACGGCCGCTTCGACGTCGTCCAGCGCATCCTCGACGATGGCGATGATTTTCGAATACAGTGGGATACCCCCAGCGAGGTAGAGCGTCATGCCGATCTGGCGGATGGCGAACAGCAGGCCGGAGACGCGATCTTCAACATCACCGAGCCTCATGGTGTTGTCACCGCTCCGCCACCGAGGTTCATCCCGAATGGCCGTCCAGATCGCGATAACTTCCTGCGCCAGCCGCTGCTGGGCTTCGTCGGTCATGTTCATGATTAATCTCCTTTGCTCGTGTCCGCCTTTCACGCCGCGAGTTCGACGAACTTGCTGACGCGAAAATCGAATGTTGCCTTGATGCTGGCTCGGCGCCCCGGGAGCCCCATCCGGACCTTGGTCACCGCGATATCCGCTTCGTTCACGTCGAACTTCGGACGATGGTACACAAGGCCGTAATCGGCCTTATTGGCCCAGTGTGCCGATCCGCTGATGTCATAGAGACCGGGAATCTTGTTCACACCAGGCTGCGGCTTCGTCGGATGCGCAACCACCCAGAAGGCCACGTCGTACTGCTTGGCAAATCGCTTGATGGCTCGGATGGCCCGGCCAATGTAATCCGTTTCACTCTCATCCCGCCTGCGCCTATGCTCAAGCTCATTCCAGGGATCGAGCACGATCATTTTGACGCCTTCCCGCAGCACGGCGGCACGTGAAAGTTCAAGAAATTTCTCGAGGTCCATTTCCATGTCCTCATCGACCGCCTGGCTAATGATGCTAAGCCGATCCCGAATGATCTGATCGATCTCCGACTTGTCGATGGCGCCGAGTTCGTGCTTGCCGCACCCCAGCATTGCCACCCTCAGTCCGTCGACGAGGATCGGTTTCACGTCGGTCTCAAAGCTAGCGACACAAACCGGGAAATGGCGGATGAGGGCATTCCCAATTATCGCGTTCATCAAGGTAGATTTACCCATGTTCGCGTACCCGGTGACCACCGTCAGCGTGCCCGGAACGATCGACAACATATCCCGGATCGGCTCGACCCCGACATCGTATGCCCGCACCTGTCCGCGCTCGGGGAAATCATCGACCTTGTAGAGCCCTTGGATCGGAAACGGGCGCGCGGTGCTGATGCAGTCGACGACTTTCTGGGGTCCGAAATCGACCAGAACTTCGTTCAGGTCCTTGCATGGCCATGGGTAATCGATGAACCGGCAACGATCAGCACCCAGCAACGCAACGAGGTCAGCTCGTAGATAGTACCCTGCCTGATCATCGTCCGCGGCGATGATGAACTCACGGACTTGCGCAAGGTCCTCCGCATGCCGATCGACCCAGTCATACCGCTTTGCATGATCGAGGTTCTTGGTTTCAGAGGAAGGGGCCCCGTTTGGAACGGATACCGCGAACGCGAACCCCGACTGAATCGCCGCCATCGCGTCCCACTCGCCCTCCGCTATCACGACAGGCGCTTGCCCGCTGCGTACTTTCGGATCGCTGAGGCAATCCGCGTTCCACAAGGCAAGCGGCGCGCCGGCGTCCATGCGATGATCCTTCTCGCTGGTCAGCCGGTACTTGTGGTTGATGATCTCGCCGCCCTGCGTGTACGGCACGGAGAGCCACGCCTTCCCTGCCATGACAACCGTTTCCAGGCCCAACGCCTCGGCAAGCTTGGGATCTAGACCGCGTGCCTCGATCCACGCCTTGTGCTTGTCGTGCATCATCGAAAATCGCTCCGCTCTCGCCGCAATGGTGGCAGTGGAAAAGGATTGTGGTTCCGTCGAAGGTGACGCTCATGCACCGGTCGCGCTTATTGCGGCGACCAGCACTGCACCACGGGCATATGTGTTTCCCGGGTTTCGTCGGCCGCCAGTCCATCAGCACGGCCCGGTGAAGCTAAGCTCGCCAGAATGGGTCCGGCCCCTTGCTCGCAGGGACGCCTCCATGAACGAGATTGGATCGATTGCGCCCTCACGCTTGGCGGCGCCGATCGCTGCGATTACAGCCTCGGCCCCATGAGCTTTCCGCGCCTTAGCCAGCCAGGCTCTGGCTGTGCTTTCGGCTTTCCCGGACTGCGCGAGCAGCGCTACGCCCGCGTCAAACATGATCTTCGACGGATCGACGGCCGCAGGCCCGTTCTCGTTAGAGAACGGAATATCTGTCTCTGTCTCTGTCTCTGTCTCTGGCGCGTTCCGATGCGTTCCAGAGCGTTCCGACGCCGTGCCGCTAGCGTTCCGATGCGTTCCAGAGCGTTGCTCCGCACCGTTCTTCGCGGCTTCACGCTCTTTCCACGCCTGCTTCCGCTGCGCGGCCGTTCCATCCTCGCGCTTCGGCTGCCGCTTGCTCCAGCCAGTTAGCCGGTCGTCATCCAAAACCTTGCCTTGCATTGCGGTTCGGATCGCTTCCACATCGGCGGCATCCATGTCGAGCGCGGCACCTGCGTCTTCGTCGTCCCATCCAGAGAGCGTCCCGCGCTGCTCGGCATTGCCGCTGGCGTTGACCATCATCAGGTTGAACACGGCGATGACACATGGGAGCGGCTGACCACTCTTCCGGGCTATGACGCGCCACTTGGGATCGGTAGGCATGTCGTGCCAAAGGCGGACCCAATCAGTCACGAATGGCTCCGCCCTGCATGAGCGCGCCGAGGAGGGCCGCTTCGGCCTCTACGTTCGCGAGCATGTCAGGCGACCTCTACCGGAAAGAAGTCGTTCGGCTGGACCTTACCCTCCGTCGCCTTAGCGATGGCGGCCATGAACTGGGGTCGGGGCACACGCCGCCCAGCGACGTACTTCGCAACGACGCCCGCGTTCGCGGCGCCTATCTGCTTGGCGAATTCGTCATAGGTGAGGTCTGCCTCGACGAGATAGTCTTTGAGCTGCATGAACCCATGATATTTCCTATTTGGACATACGGCAAGGCGTGGCGTGTCCATTTTGTGCACTATTTCTTAATATCCGTATTGGATACAAGGAGATGTCTTACGAGGAACTGTTGATGTCGAACCTAAGCGAAGCGATCCCGAACCGAGTGCGCGCTCTCCGCGCCGAGCGCGGCTGGTCCTTGGCAGAGCTGGCTGAGCGCGCCGGGACAACCGCGCCGCAAATCATGAAGCTTGAGAAGTCGCAGCGCCGGCTCGATCTCGCCTGGATTGAACGGCTTGCCGCCGCATTCGATATTTCGGAAAGCGCCCTCATTGGCCAGGAGCCATCGCTTCCCAAAAACCCGTTCCTGATCCCCCTGGTCGGCGAGATCGCGGCCGGAAATTGGCGCGAAGCCATTGAGCATAGAGAAGATATGATTTTCCCACCTGTGGAGGGCCTCAGCGAAGCAGCTTTCGCCTTGCGCACCCGCGGCGACAGCATGGACAAGATCATCCCGGACGGCGGGTATGTGGTGATCGACCCCTATGAGGCGGACCTGCGCGAGGGCAAGGTTTACGCCGTAATGAATTCCGAAGGCGAGACGACTATCAAGCTGTTCCGTTCGGACCCAGCACGGCTGGAGCCCTGCTCATCGAACCCAGAGCACCAGCCGATCAGTCTGGGCCGCGAGCAGTTCACCATTATCGGAATGGCTAAAGGTGCATTTGTACCCTTATGATGAAATTTCCAAATCGGAAATTAAGATCGTTGACATCATTTCCGATTTGGACATACCCTGAGGGCATCGGAGACGATCGCCCTCGGGCCGCTGACCCTCCGATGCGCAGGTAGGGAAACGCGCTCGGCCGCCGGATACTCGGGCCAGCATCCGCCAACCTCCTGCTTCACCATCGCAGGAGGGTTCCTATGGGCCAGCAAACGCATTTCAGTCGTTTCGACGTACCGTTCGTCTCCGGGGTCGAGCTCGGGGTTTCCATTACATCGCCTTCCAGCGCAGCGGCGGACGTCGCAGAATGGCTGGAAGAGAGCATCGCCGCCGTCCACCAGCTAGATGCGCTGATTGTCTGCGATATCATCAACAAGGCGGACGCTCGCGGTGCGATGAATATCGTCGCGGCCGGGAATAGCGTCGTAACTCTTACGTCGACGCTGGCCCGCCAGCTTGCGATGTGCAGGGGCGTCGTTGACGCTCTGACCTCGCATCTCCCCGACCTACCGACACCAGCCCTTGCGGACCAGCCGCCGATACGGCGTCACATTACTTTACGCCGCGCCGAAGAGCGTTGGCGCGCTACGGTCGATGCTTGGCGCGCGGCCGAAGCCGAACCAATGCCCGTGGACGGGCAGCAGGCCGACGATCTCATCGCGGCTGCTGGCGACCTGTGGTCATCAATGATCGAAACGCCTGCCCCGACCGTGGAAGCCGTTGTCGAGAAGTGTGCCCTCGCACGCGGAACCGGCCTTTTCCGCAGCGACGAGTTCATGGCCGCTCTGCAGCGGGATCTTGAGGCGCTGCTGCCGAGTGAAGCTGCCCAAGCACTCGCCGATGTCCAAGAGGGCTGACACATGGCTTTCCAATTCCAGGTTCACCCTGCCTCCGGCGACGCAGCTCGCGTGGCGTATTATCTGCCCGATCTCCCCGCTGGGGTCAGTTACCAGCTCTATGAACTGATCGGTGTCTACGCGAATGCTGTGAAATGCGGCCCAGATGAGGCTGATGAAGAGGCATTTGCGAAACTCAAGGCATTTCAGGCCCGGTGCCTGCCAGATGTGATCGCCAAGGTCGTGTATCAGCTTCATTTCGACCACCGCGGCCTTAGCGAGACCGGTGACCTCATCATCGTCGAAAGTGCGCGCAAAGGCCCCGAAGCAATCGAGCTGGCGGCGACAATCTTGGGTGAGCTCTATGCCCAGCTCCCAAAAGGCTGGGATGCCGCGAGGCGCGCTTATCACGCGGCGGTCGTAGTCGAGCATGAGCATGATCGTCGCACTTACCGACCGGCCTATCTGGCCGCAGGCAGCCATGACATCGAGCCATCGATCATCGAGGAATCCGAACGGCTGTTAGAGGTGCGAAGCGTTGCTGAGCAATGCCTCCTCCGAACGCCGGCGCCGTCCATCGCTGAATGGGCCATCAAGTTCCTCATCTGCTTCGACTGCGACCGGGACATGAACGGCTACACCAATGAGCTATGCGCCGAGGCGCGCCGATTGCTCGGCATCGCTGGTGAGCCTGGCGATGACCTCAGTGGGGAATTCCCTTTGCTCGAGTCTACCGCCGCTTGGACGGCCCTTCCGGCCCACGATCCCGAATTGAAAGACGCTTGATCATGCGCATTCGTAGCACCCTCGCTTTCTCTGCAGCCCTTGCCGAATATGAGCGTCTTCAGGATGCTTGGATCCAGCACCCTGAATGGAAGAACGACCTGAGCTTCACGCCTGAAGAGGCCAAGGTATTGCAGGGCAACATGCTGGAATCGGCCGACGCAGTGCTCAAGGCCCGAGCGGTCACCAGTCATGACATCGTTCAAAAACTATCGGTGATGCTCGATCACGTCGATGACGATGACCGTGGTTTCGGTTGGCGGCAGATCGAACGTGACATTGAGGCAACGGCTCGCCCCGAGCCGGGACCAGACATGCGATCGGCATTCAAAGTGTGGCGCACCGCATGGTGGGATACCAGCGTCTATGATCTCTCCGAAACTCGGCAGGACGATGAGGCCGACCGCCTACATGACATCATGGTGTCGGCGATGGAGTCCATCTTTCGGGTTCCCTGCGCCACCGCCGGCGACTTCATGGTCAAAGCTTATGTCAATTTGCTTTGGCACGCCGGCCATACCAACACGGCCGGACCGCGCCGGGCCGGCACAGGCAACCTGTTTGACGTCGACCTGAGCGAAATCAACAGCGACAGCTTGATCACTGACAAGCACTACCGCTCGGTCTACGATGACCTTGATCACTGTGACCTCGGAGCGTGCCTCCTCTCTTGCGGCACTATTCATTTCGACCCTGAAGAATGGATGTTAGCCGCAGATCGGATCGGCATGCCGGTCACGCTCGTCGTCCAGCCGAATGGCCGGCAAGGCGTCGCGCGCGGTATGGTGGAGACCGACGACGAGCGCTTGCGCCGCGAAGAGCGTCGCCTTCAGCGCATCATGTCTTTCGAACATGACGTCCGGTGGGAGTTGCTTGCCAACTATCTGAAAGAGCGCCGGCCAGACTGCGTATTGCATGCGCCCGCCCGAGCAGCGGCATGACCTTCCAGCCATTCAGTCTTCCCGCCGTCCCCCCGGGTGGGAGTGTCAGCAGCGGTGGGGTTCAATGCCCCCCGGCCCCGCCGCTGCTGGCACAATCCTGGCTCCTTGCGTGGGGCCGCATCGGCGGCGCTGTGACGATAGGCACCGACGGACGGCTCCAGCCATGGTTCCATCCTGAGATCGGGTGTGCCGACGAGGAGTGCGCCACCGTGCTCCTGGCGGAGCTGGTCGACACCCCCGGCCTGCCAGCCGCGGTACGCATTGTCCTCGGGACCTCCATTCGTTCGAACCGAAAGAAAGCGGCCTGAATGTGGCAAGCTTATATCATCGCGCGATGCACGGGTCTAAAATCAAAACGACCTTATTCGCCCGGAATCTTACCAGGCACCCTATCCATTGGCAGGTAGGGAAATAACCAGTGGGTGTCTGCGGACCGTCGAACAAACCAACCGTTTACTTCGTCCAGCCACGACAGGACCTGAACCCGGGCAATTTTTTCGGCGGCTTCTGTAACACTCTGAAAAACGTCCGAGACGCAAATCACCGGATAACAATACATGCTACGAGACGAGTTTATATCCAATACCCTCAACAAAGACTCTTTGTTTTCAACATAGACTCCATCCGAAATTTCGTTCTCTGATCTAAATTCTTTAAACGAAGAATGTAGAACTCGTGCGTAGAAACGATCACGCAACTGGTTTCTATAGATGGATGCTTGCGCCCACGCGTATGCGGCAGCGAAGTGAGGCCAATGCTTAGTCACAATGGTAGCGGCGGTCGCTGCTGGAAGCCCGATGTGGATAAGCTCCAAAACAGTTACGAGTTGGAACAAATGCTCTGCGCCATAGGCCATCTTGGTCCCCCGGCCGACATTCACCCCTGGCGGAAAACTGAGCCTTTGGAGCTGCTTTAATCTCGCACGGAATGTCCCGACTTTATCCGGGTGAATCTGGAAGTGGGCAGTCAGGATAACTTCCAATTGGCTGTAGGAAAGTTGCATATTCACCCCTGAGATAGAGATACGCCTCTATCCCTTGACACCGAGACGATGCAAGAAGATAGAGGGATAGGGATACATCTGTATCCCAAACGTACTACTATGGAGTTAACGGAGATGCTGTCGGACGATTTGATCGCGGGCGCGCCCGCAGCTGCTCGATATGTCGGCCTGGCGCCACGCGCGGTCTATCACTTAGTCGAGCAAGGCCACCTTCCCGCCATTCGTAAGGGACGGCGCCTATACTTCCGGAAAAGTGAGCTCGAAGAAGCGTTTCGCTCGGAACCGCAGTCGGCGTAAGCAATGCGGTCGAGGAGGCGGCGGCAACCGCCTTCCCCGACCTTGTTCAGTAAGGAAAGCTCATGAACAAGATCGATATAGCGGCACTGAGCATGGCTGTCGCGCCAGAAGTTATCACAGAAATCCGTGAGACGGCATGGGAAGGAACTGTAGCCGTCGAGCGCATTAACGGCCTCGCCTTTGCGATCAGCGCGGCGCTCGACAGTGTTTCGCACGAGGTGATATTGCGTAAAGGTGCAGCGGCGACTGACGACGCTATTGAAGTCCCGAACACGAACAAGCGTGAGTGGGCTGCAATTTCCTCGCTCATGGAAATGCTGATAGAGCAAGCCGACGCATGCGCCAAAATATTAGAGCAAGTTGAAATAGCGGCAGGCAAGGTAACGCGGGCGGATCGTGTCGCGAAGATCATCGGCCTCGATGTTGCGAGACCGGCCCGATGACCGCCATCATGAAACTCAGCTTCGAAGGATCTGAGATCCGGTCCGTCATCATCGACGCCGAGCCTGGCTTTGTCGGCAAAGATGTGTGCCGAAGGCTGGGCTATCTCGATCCGACCAACGCGATGAAACAACATTGCAAGGGGGTGGTGAAACGCCACCCCATTCAAACGGCTGGGGGCATACAGAAGGCTCGTATACTATTCATGCCGGATGTGCTTCGCCTCATCGCCAGCAGCAACCTACCGGAAGCTGAGCGCATGGAACGCTGGATGTTCGAGGAGGTGCTCCCGACCGTCATCAGGACGGGCTCCTATGCGTCCGAGGGTACCGTCACCAGCTTCGCGCCAGCCGCGAAGCTGACTCTTGGCGGCATCGTGAAGCGGGTCACCCACGCAGAGATGGAAGCGATGTTCGGCCAAATGCTTCCTGCGCTGGTCGAACCAATGCTGGAACGAATGGTCGGCGAGCGCCTCATGTCATCCGGCCGCCGGAAGCTGGTCGAAGGGGTGAGCGCCCTGGAGGTCGCCGAGATGGCCGGATACCCGACGGGTCTCCGCCCCCGCGGCTTGACGCAGTTCATCACTCGGAAGCTCCGCAGATATCACGAGGATCGAGGCCATCTGCCCCATCGGACGCCTCACGGTTCGTCTAATGTCCTGATTTACGTCGAGGCAGTGGCCCGGCGCTGGCTTATGGAGGGCGGCAAGTTTGAGATTGATCACTACGCTGCCAAACGAAAGGGCCAAGGTTCGCTCCGGCTGGTGAAGCCATGAGCAAGGCCGCCGATCGATTGATTCGCATGCCCGAGGTCACCGCGATGACCGGGCTGAGCAAGGCGATGATCTACAGGCTGATCGGCCAGCAGCGTTTCCCGACGCAGTACAAACCTGGCGGGTACGCCAGCCGGTGGAGCGAGGTAGAGGTTAAGCTTTGGATTGAGCGGCAGCGCGGTGCCGCATGACGCTCGCTGTTTATACAGGCGTGCCGGTTGGCTCGGGCATCGGCCGTTCGCCGTATTCGGGCGGGTTACGGATGAGGTCCAAGCCGAGTGACAGCCCGTCTCTAAGTGCACGATCGCGGCTCATTGCTTCAGACTTTGCCATATTTACGTTCAGCGTAAGCAGTGATTGCAGCCCCTGATACGCAGGATAAAGCCTTTGCAGAACTACGCCGATGCTTGCTCCTGCAAGTATAAGACTGAGGCCGACTATAGAGCCTTCAGTCACATGAAGGCTTCTTATCGACCATGAGAAACTCACACCTGTAGCGGAAAAGACTTTTGCAAAGGAGATTGCAGCCGTCGCTATTGCCGAAGCCGCGAATAACACTGCCCAGAAGCGAAGCTGCAACCGAAGCGCCCCTGCATACTCTTCTACTCTCCGAGCAGAAATACCCTCACCGCGCAGAATTGTCGCTGTCAGGGTCATCGCGGGCAACAGCCCCGCCATGAGTAATGCGAGGAAACCAATTAGCTCTTGAGTGGCCGCCAGGATGCCAGGGCGCGGTAATGCGTAAAAGAGAGCCGCCCCGAGGATAGCAGCCAGTCCCGTACGCACTATGCCTTTCATGGCGTTAACTCAATCGCTCCCTTCGCGGCCCAAGCCGACATGGCTGAAACCAAGGCCTGGGACGCCCGTTCCCAATCGATCAATCCGCCGGCTTCGAGTACCTCAGCTTGGTGAACAAGTTGTACCAGCTTGCCGTCGTTATTGCCATTCTCATCAACAATGTTCACGCTCCCGTCGACGGCCAGCTCGGCTAACGCCTGGTGGACCGTGTCGGAATCGATCTCTGCCTTGCTTTTCATTTTCAGGCTTTGAACGGTAAGTTCAAGTTTTGCTTTTAAGATAAGGTCCGAACTCATCCCGTCCCTTAATGTTTCAAGCTTGGCTTCATCGGCTCCCGCAGCCTTCAGCATTTCGATGACACGATGTCCGTGAACCATAAGTCCCTCGAACCGAGACGCCGCGCGGCTCAATTTTCGTTTTCCAGGGTCAACCGGCGCTTGGCTCGGGCCTTCTCCTGCGACGACGGCGTATGGCTTCACGATGATTTTTTTTACGCCTCCGCCTTTAGCGATTGAGCCTTGCACCTCGATTTTCGGGACAAGCGTCCACCGTGCGTCAGCCTCGAGCTCTCCTCCGCGAGCTAATAGCCCGTTCAGGTAACTTGCCAAATTGACCGTTCTGAATCCCAACCTCTCGATGGCGGCGACATGGTTACCCATCACCATAAGGTAGACCGGCTCTCCGAGCGATGCTTCCCCTTTCGCTAGTTGCCGCGGCACGACTTCAGCAACCGGCCGAGGCTCTGTAGGGTGAATCCAGGTGGGCAGCGCGCTACGTCCGTCAAGATGCATTACATCCGCGAAGAGTGCGTGGTCCCGAACTGCAGAGAAATTCAAGCATCCCTTGTGTTGCTCGTCTTCTGTAATGGCTACAATTCGTTCACGCGCATCCTTGCCGAGATGACCCACTAGCACTCTTGAAAGGCGCTCTTGTAAAGTGAACTGAGGTTGCCCAACTCCTACTAAGGTGGCTCGACGGTAGTGAACGCGCACCTTCCGAACTACTGCTTCCGACACTAAATCCCCCAAACGAATCAACAAAGATCACACACGACCTACGTAGCTGTGTCGAGACTAATCGTGCAAATTCGCTAAATTTCGACGAGCAATGTTCGAGAAAAGTAGAATTATCACAATTCTATGCGCGGATCTTCGCATTGGCAGCATATCGGATCGGCTGGCCAAGGTGGATTGTCGGCTCCCAGAAATTGGCGGTCAGTAGGTCGGCCCATTCCTGCGCCAGTTCGCGCCGACGGTCGAGATAGGACGCGCGGTTATATGCGCCCTCCACCTTGTTCTCGGGCACGTGGGCCAGCATCAAGTCGATGATCGCTCGGTCCGGCGACGCGCCGGTATGGCCGGTCGCGCGCCACCCCCGGTCCGTCCTCTCATTCATGATCGTCGAGAATGCGGCGCGGAAGCCGTGCGGCACATGCCGGCCACCATACCCGCCCCGAATCAGCAGCGCCCGCAAAGTGTTCTCTGACATCGGCTTGAACGGATTACGCTCGCTGGGGAAGATCAGCGGGAAATGGCCTGTCAGCTGCCGCGCTGCCTCGATCACTTCCAGCGCTTGGCGCGACAGCGGGACGACATGATCACCATCCTCCTCTGCCTTTCGATCCTCATCGCCCTTCATCCTAGAGGCCGGGATCACCCAGCGCGGATCATCGCCGTCTAGGTCGTGCAACTCGTCCCATCGAGCGCCGTGGATCTCGTTCGGCCGGACGGCGGTCAGCGCGATGAAGCGCAGGGCGAACTTCGTCGAGGCGCGACAGCGCTCCGCTTCGCAATCGACCATGAGCTGCCTGAGCGCCGCCAGCTGCTCCTCTGGCCCGCGCTTACCGTCGACGATCGAGGGTTGCTTCCGCGCCTTGGGCTTATCCTTCAGGTTTGCCGTGAGGCCAGCCGCCGGGTTCGCTTCGCACATGCCGGCACCGATGCCGTACGCGAAGATGCCTGCGCAGCGCTGGCGCAGCCGGTGGGCCGTCTCGATCGCGCCGCGCTTCTCCACCTTCTGGAGGACCTCCAGCAACTTGGGCGCCTTCACGGTCGTAATCGGCAGATCGCCGATCGCAGGGTAGATGTCCCGCTCGAGGCTGGTCAGCACGTCAGCGCTGTGGACAGGCGACCACGGCGCGCGGTGCACCGTCCAATGCCGCGCCGTCCGGTGCGACCACTTGCCCTCGTGATCTGCGCGGTAGGCATTCAGTTTTTCCAGCGACCAGCCGCTGTTCAGTTCGAACCACCGGTCACCCACCGATCGCATCGTGTTCGAATGCTCCAGCGCCTTAGCCTTCGCGGCGACGACTTTTTCGACGGCCGGGTCCCGCCCATCCGCCAGCATGCCCTTGGCCTCGTCGCGCTTGGCGCGGGCGGCGACCAGCGTCATCGCAGGATACGTGCCGAAGGTGAGCGTCTTCTGCTGGGGCTTGCCGTTCTCATTCCGGCCGAATGTGTAGTTCATTCGCCAGGAGCGAACACCCGTCGTGCTCACATTGAGATAGAGCGATCCCGAATCTGCAAGCTTGTAAGCTTTGTCCCGCGGCTTGGCCGCTTTCACCTTCGCGTCGTTCAGCATGATCCCGATACCATGGATCGACGGGTCCGATACCACGTCGAGTACCATGGTATCGAGTTGACGCCTGTAGACAACGCGAGACCATGGCTGCCCCAGATGGGGCTAAAACTGGCAGAAAATCAAGGGTTGGTAGACCAGTATGGACCGTCTCAGACGGTCAGTTGGCGGAGCGGGAGGGATTCGAACCCTCGATACGCTTTTGACGTATACTCACTTTCCAGGCGAGCGCCTTCGACCACTCGGCCACCGCTCCGCATGCACTGGAGACGCGCGCCCTAGCGTGCGCGAAAGGCTTTCGCAAGCGTTCCCAGCGTGCCATCACACAAGAATGCGCAAATTCCTTTTGGCCTCCGTGCTTTCCGCCAGTTTTTCAGCCCCTTTGCTTGCAACCGTAGCCGCTCCGCCCGCCACGCCGAGCGATATCGTGGCCGCAGCGCCCGCTTCGGACTGGGTGCGGATCGCGCCCGACAATCTCCTTGTCATGGACCTGGCCCCTGATGCGGCAGGCAAGCCGCGCCGGGTGGTGATTCAGCTGATTTCCGCGCCGTTCTCGCAAGACTGGGTGGAGAATATCCGCAAGCTCGTTGCCTCGCACTGGTACGACGGGATCGCCGTGGTCCGGGTGCAGGACAATTACGTCGTCCAATGGGGCGATCCCGATGGGGAGGATGCGAAGAAGGCCAGGCCGCTGCCTGCCGGGCTGAAAGTGATGACCGATCGCGACTATGCGGCAGCCGACAAATCCGTCGTCGCGAAATATGCCGTGAAGCCGGGGCCGCTCGCCATCCGCGACAACTATGCCTCCGTCGCCTCGTTCCGCGATGGCTGGCCTTATGCGAAGTCCACCGGAGCCGTCTGGCCAATCCACTGCTACGGCTATGTCGGCGTCGGCCGCAATCTGGCGCCCGATGCCGGGACGGGCGCGGAACTCTACGCAGTGATCGGGCATGCCCCCCGCCAGTTGGACCGCAACGTGGCCGTGGTGGGCCGCGTCATCGAGGGGATCGAGAACCTCTCCGCCCTGCCGCGCGGCACCGGGCCCTTGGGCTTCTACGAGGATCCGGCGCAGCGCATCGGGATCGTCTCCGTGCGGATGGGCAACGAAGTGGCGGGCCTGCCGGGGTACGAATATCTGTCGACCGAGAGCACCAGCTTTGCCGCCTATCTGAACAAGCGCGAGAACCGCAGGGACGACTTCTACACCCAGCCGGCCGGCGGGGCGGACGTGTGCAACATTCCAGTGCCGATCCGGATCGCGAAATGAGCGGCGAACATGTCGCCTACACCGGCCGCCTCTGGCGCTGGACGGGCGGCGCGAACAACGGCACCTGGCATTTCCTGACTATCGACGGCGCCGCCGGAGAGGTGCTTTCGGGAACGGCGCTGATGCGCAAGCTGGAGGGCGTTTCGCGTGGGTTCGGATCGCTGAAGGTGAAGGCGCAAATCGGCGATACGGTGTTCGCCACTTCGGTATTTCCCAGCAAGTCCGACGGCGGCTGGTTGCTGCCGGTGAAGGCGAGCGTTCGCCGCGCCGAGGGGCTGGCCGAGGGCGATGAGGTTGAGGTCTCGCTGGAATTCTGACCTTGCGCCGGGACAGAGAGACAAGAAGGAAGCGGGATCCCCGCCTTCGCGGGGATGACGGCTAGTAGAGGACAGGATTAGGATCAGGCACGACGCCCAGCTCAGATGCGCTGGGCGTCCGCCACGGCCTCGCTGGCGCGCAAGGCGCCGACGATCCGCGTCAGGTGGGCAAGATCGCTCACTTCGATGTCGACATCATAAGTGCCGAAAGGCTCATCACGCTGGATCATTTGCAGATTCGTAACGTTGGCCCTGTTGGACGCCAGTATCTGCGTCACATCCGCCAGCGTGCCGGGACGGTTGTAGAGCACCAGCCGCAAATGGCCCACCGCACCGGTGGTCGTTTCGCCCCATGACAGATCGAGCCAGTCGGCATCGACGCCATTGGCCAGCGTCAGGCAGTCGATCGTGTGGACTTCCACTTTGTGATCGGGGCGGCGCAGGCCAACGATACGGTCGCCGGGGACCGGGTGACAGCAGGTAGCCAATTCGAAGCCCATGCCCGGCGTCAGACCACGGATCGAGATCGCCCGCTCCGCCCGCGTCCATTCGGGCTCGTCGGGCAGTTCGGCGGTGCTGCCGGGCATCAGCGCTTCCATCACCTGCCGGTCGGTCAGGCGGGCGGAGCCGATGGCGAACATCAGGTCTTCCTCATCCCGCATGTCCAGTCGCTGGATCGCGGCGTCGATCGCCTTCTTGCCCACGCGCGCGGGCAGGCGCCCGGCGATCTCGTCCAGCAGCTTGGCGCCGATCTCGGCGACTTCGGCCCGTTCCTTCGCGCGCACCGCGCGGCGGATCGAAGCACGCGCCTTGCCAGTGACCACGAAGCCCAGCCACGAAAGCTGCGGTTCGGAGCCGGGGCTCTTGATGATCTCCACCACGTCGCCATTGGCGAGCCGCGTGCGCAGCGGCATGTGCCGGCCGTTGATCTTCACGCCCACCGCAGCATTGCCGAGATTGGTGTGCACTGCATAGGCGAAGTCGACCGCGGTAGACCCCTTGGGAAGCTGGAACAGCGCGCCCTTGGGGGTGAAGGCGAAGATGCGGTCTTGGTAGATCGCCATCTTCGTGTGTTCGAGCAGTTCTTCCGCGTCGTGGCTGGCGTCCACGATCTCGATCAGGTCGCGCAGCCAGCCCACCTGCCCGTCCGGCCGGGAGCCGCCCTGCTTGTAGGCCCAGTGCGCCGCGAGGCCGAACTCGTTCAGGCGGTGCATGTCCTTGGTGCGGATCTGCACTTCCACACGCATCGAGTTCTCGTAGATCAGCGAGGTGTGCAGCGACTGGTAGCCGTTCGACTTGGGCGTCGAGATATAGTCCTTGAAGCGCCCCGGAATCGATTGCCACGTGGTGTGCAGCACGCCCAGCGCCTTGTAGCACTCCTCCACATCGTCCGTGAGCACGCGGAAGGCCATGATATCCGTAATCTGCTCGAAGGTGACGTGGCGCTCCGCCATCTTGCGCCAGATCGAATAGGGATGCTTTTCGCGGCCGGAAACTTCGACGTTCAGCCCCGCCTCGGTCAGCGCCTGCTTGATGGACAGCGCGATCGCGTCGACCTGGCTGCCTTCCTGGCTGCGGATCTGCGCAAGGCGGCCGGTGATCGTGGCATAGCCTTCGGGTTCCAGTTGCTCGAAAGCAAGCATCTGCATCTCGCGCATGTATTCGTACATGCCCACGCGCTCCGCCAGCGGAGCGTAGATATCCATGGTTTCACGAGCGATACGGCGGCGCTTGTCCTCCTTCTTGATGTAGTGGAGGGTGCGCATGTTGTGCAGGCGGTCCGCCAGCTTCACCAGCAGCACGCGCAAGTCCTCGCTCATGGCGAGCAGGAACTTGCGCAGGTTTTCGGCCGCACGCTCGTTCTCGGTCATCACCTCGATCTTGGAGAGCTTGGTGACGCCGTCCACCAGCCGCGCGACATCGGGACCGAACAGCTTCTCGATCTCTTCGATCGTGGCCAGCGTGTCTTCCACGGTATCGTGCAGCAGCGCGGTGATGATCGTCTGCTGGTCCAGCTTCAGCTCGGTCATCAGGCCGGCGACTTCCACCGGGTGGCTGAAGTAGGGATCGCCCGAGGCACGCTTCTGGGTTCCGTGCTTCTGTACGGTGTAAACGTAGGCACGGTTGAGCAAGGCCTCATCGGCCTGGGGCGCGTATTCCTTGACGCGTTCGACGAGTTCGTATTGGCGCAGCATTTCCACCAGAGCATGTCAGGATTTTTTGCGGCGCGGCAAGGGGCAGATGCTGCACATGCAACATTTGCACGCCAGCCCTGCGGCGAAAGTGCAACACGGAGCCCTGTATACCGGGGTCTTGCCGGTGCCTTACCAGTACCTTGCATCCCAACGCGCGGACTCTAACGCCGATCGCCACGCAGAATCCACCAGCAATCGTTTGCATGAGGGATACCACGAGGCCTGCCTTAAACCCGCTTAAAGAGGGGCCGGCGATGATCGCAGAGTGGGGTGCGAATGGCCAACCATTCCGGCACCCGCTCTGCGAGGAGGCTGTAATGGGGAAAGACCTGGACATGGCGGTCTACGCGGCGATCCTGGGAATGAGCGACGATGAGTTGATCACCGCCTCGTTCCTTCCGGAAGCCAACCAGCATCCGCGTGCACCACGGATGCGCACCTTGATCCGCGCCACGGTAGTCGCGGCGAACCGAACTACGGCGGACAAGCTCAAAACCGACGCACCACCGGCCGAGGAAACGACGCTGGTGCGCAACGTTTCGGAACGCGGCATGTGCCTGGTCCTGCGTGGAACCGCGCCGCACGCGGGCGATATCGTGATCGTTCGGCTGCCTTCGCATCAGGAATATCGCGCACAAGTGCGCTGGAGCGACGGCCGGGCCTGCGGCGTCCAGCTGTTCGAGAAACTGGATGTCGATGCCCTGGTAGTGACCGACCGGTACGAGGCGCCGCCGCGCACGCCCCCGGTGGGCGCCACCATCCGGGCCCGACCGACCGCTGCACTGCGACCGTGCTGAAACCTGCCGACCGATTCGGCCCGACCGGTTAGGCGCTTCGTCAGTAGTAGGTGAATGCCGTTACAACGGCGCTACGGGTGTCGCACTTGAACTTCAGCCGCTTGATCTTCGTCTTTCCGTTCTTCTTGCGGACCGTTGCCTCGACTCTTGCGCGCAAGGATACGTCCTCCGCACTCTTCTGGTCCCTGCCCAGAATCTCCCGCAGGCGGACGTCGACGGCGCCAAAATAGGCTCCGCGTTTCCTGGCTTCGGCCACGCAGGCCCGCTCAACCGGATCCCCGCCATCGGCATGCAAAGCCGCCATATGGCCGGAAGCCACGGGCGCAGGCGGCAGCGAAGGATCCTGGCTCCACGCCTTGGACACCATTGCGATGCCGATCACGAAGGCATTGGCAATTGCAAACAGCTTCCACGCCCGATCGTGCATCACCATCTCCTGCCCGCCATCGCGCGGGCGCATCATAATAACGACGATGGTGGCGAATCGGCTGCCGGCCCATTGGGGGCAGCCCGCAGCGGCCGGGGGAAAAGCCCCTAGGCAAAGGGCCGCTATTTACGAAAACGATTGCTGCAGACTTTTAACCAGCCTCCATCCGAAAGTTGCATTTCCCGCCTTGACCGTGGGCGGGCCACTTCCAATAGCTGGTCCTGACTACGTTGAATTGGGGGCATTTTTACATGAAATACCGGATGCTGCTGACCAGCGCGGCGCTGGCGGCGATGCTGTCTGCGTGTGGCGGGGGCGGAGGCTCAGTCGGCAGCACGCCGACGCCCACACCCGCTCCGACACCGACACCGACACCGACGCCGACGCCGACGCCGACACCTGCAAACACCACGCTGACTGATCTCAAGGCCAGCCAGAGCTTCGTCAATGACGCATCGATGTCGAATGCCGTCTTCGACCTCGTCACCAAGACCGGGATCAGCGATTCCGCCGATAAGGCGACGCTGGCAATCGCATACGACGCCAAGACAAACGGTTATACCGTCAGTTCAAACGGCCGTGCACAAACGTTTCTGCCGACCGACATTACCTCGCAGAACGGCTACGATACGGTCTATACCAAACGCGATACCGACAGTTCCGATCTCCTGACACTCACGCGCACAGGCTATGGCAGCTCCACAGCCCGGACTTACGTGGGCCTTGGCTACTGGCAGCACAACGCGACTAGCGGCGACCGCCAGAACATGGACTTCACCACGTTCACCTATGGCTTGGCTACGCCCGCCTCGGCAGTCCCCCGCACCGGCACGGCCGCATACGATATCGACGTGTTCGGCCTCGTCACCAAGCCTGGCAAGGAGCCGATGAGCACGCAGGGAAGCGGCACGTTCAACGTCGATTTCGGCGAAGGCATCTTCTCCAGCCATACCTGGCTGAACGAATACAGCCTCGTCAGCGACGCGGGTGTTTCCGGCGGCGGCATCGAACTGATCACCGCCGGTCAGCTCGGTTCGGGCGACGGCACGTTCTCGGGCAACGCCATTCTGGGCAGTTCCTACGGCCGTTCGAGCGGAACGGTCGATGGACGCTTCTACGGTCCTAACGGTCAAGAGCTTGGCGGCACGTTCCAGGCGGAAGACGGCGCCGGTCTTTCTGCCAGCGGTGCCTTCATCGGCGGGGCGACCGGCGGCGCGGCGACAGAGAACCTGTCGCTGACCGACATGCATCTCCAGCAATATTTCTATACCCGCTACGAATTCGGTGTGGGTCACCTGACCTGGCAGAACTCGGAAACGCTGGACGTCGGCCCGTCCACTTCAGCGCTCTATGGCGGGCAGTTGACGATTAACGACAAGGTCGCCAGCGCCGACCCCAATTTCACCACCTATCGCAAGACATTTTCCAGTACCTACGACAGTCAAGAGATGACGCTGGAACTGTACAAACCGGGACCGGCCAACACTGAACTGGCATTAAGCTATGCCAGCTTCGGCCATTGGTCGACGTCCATTCCAAGCGGTGTCGGCCGAGCCGATATCGATGAATATTTCGGTTATGGCTTCGAAACGCCTGCCGGCCTGCTGGGCGCCAAGACCGGCTCTGCAAGCTATCAAGGCGTCGCCTATGGTACCGGCGGCAACATCAATACCGGGACCAGCTATGACGTTAAGGGGTCATCGCAGTTCACCGTCAACTTCGATGCCATGACCTTCGGCGGTGCGTTGGCGCTGAATGGCAAGGAACAGACGACCGGCACAGCGCTGGACTTCGGCAAGTTCGATATCAACGGCACGATCACATCGTGGAACTGGGGCATGACCGGCAATGTCGGTCGGGCCGACGGCTCGTATGGCGGCATTGCCGCAACGTTCTATGGCCCGGACGGTCAGGAAATCGTTGCTCCGTTCCACGTCAACATGCCCAACGGCGGAGTCGGGAACGAGGCCGTCTCCATCTCGGGCGTTGCCGCGGCCGTGCGGAAATAATCAAAGAAGAATATGCCCGGCCGGCCTCTGTCGCACAGTGGCCGGCCAATCACTCGGCTCAGACTAGTCAGCTCCAGGTCGCCTCGGGCGGCAGGCTCATCAGGATGGCGTCGATATTGCCGCCGGTCTTGAGGCCGAACAGCGTGCCCCGGTCGTAAACCAGGTTGAATTCGGCATAGCGGCCGCGCCATTCGAGTTGGCGGGCCTTGTCCTGTTCCGAGAACTCCATGCCCATGCGGCGGCGCACCAGGCGGGGGAACACCGCCAGGAACGCCTCTCCCACTGCGCGGGTAAAGGCGAAGTTCGCTTCCCACGCCGCCTCGTCCGCACACTCCAGGTGATCGTAGAAGATGCCGCCGACGCCGCGATGGACCTTGCGGTGCGGGATATAGAAGTAATCGTCCGCCCAGGCCTTGTAGCGCTGGTAATAGTCCGCGCCGTGGGCATCGCAGGCGGCCTTCAGCTCGGCATGGAACTCGGCCGTATCCTCGTCGTAGGGGATTGGCGGATTCAGGTCGGCGCCGCCGCCGAACCATGCCTTGGTCGTCGTCAGGAACCGCGTGTTCATGTGCACCGCCGGCACGTGCGGATTGGCCATGTGGGCGACGAGGCTGATGCCCGTTGCCGAAAAGGCGTTCTGCTCGGCAGAGGCGCCGTTGATGGTGCCAGCGAAGTCCTTGGCAAGCGATCCGACCACGGTGGAGATGTTGACGCCTACCTTCTCGAACACTTTGCCCTTCATCAGCCCGCGCGTGCCGCCTCCGGTCTCGCCCTCTTCGCCGCCTTCGACCGCCGCGCGCTTCCACGGCGTGTAGCCGAATGCCGCCGACGAGCCTGCCTCACGCTCGATCGCCTCGAACTCGGCACAGATCCGGTCGCGCAGGGTTTCGAACCATTCGCGGGCGCGTTCGGTTTGGGCGGTCCAGTCGGTCATGCAATCTCCCCTTCAGCGGGGCGCTTGCCAAAACCCACGGCCTGCGGCAAGGGAAAGCCATGGTTCCCTTTTCGTTCTGCGCGCAGGAGATGCGCCTCGTACCTGCTCCGGCAGGACGCGGTGCGGCGCTCTACTGGCCGCGCGAACAGGCGCTGCTGGTGGCGGACCTCCATCTGGAAAAGGCCAGTTTTTTCGCGAAGACCGGCCAGATGCTGCCCCCCTACGACAGCCGTGAAACGCTGGAGCGGCTTGCCCTGGCGGTACGGCAGACCGGCGCGCGGCGCGTCTATGCCCTGGGGGACAATTTTCACGACAGCGCGGGGACGGACAGGCTCGATCCGCACACCGCCGGTATGCTCAGCGCGCTTACCCATGCGCTCGACTGGGTATGGATCACCGGAAATCACGACCCCCATCTCGGCAGCCAGGCGGGCGGCACGCGGGTGGAGGAAATCTCGGTGGCCGGGATCATGCTGCGGCATGAGGCAAAGCCGGGCACGGCGGAGCCCGAACTTTCCGGCCATTACCACCCCCGCCTGATCGTCCATGCGCGCGGCCGCCGGATCGCTCGTCCTTGCGTGGTCCATGGCGGAAACCGGCTGATTCTGCCGGCCTTCGGCGCGCTCACGGGCGGAATGGACGCCGCCGATCCGGTCATCCTGAAAGCGCTGCAACCCACCAACGAAATCGACGCGCTGGTCGCCGCGAGGGACCAGCTCGTACGCTATCCCCTCTGGCGACCGGCCGCCTGAGCCCGTTTGAAAATTCGCTGTGCCGCACGCAAAATGCCCATTCGGGCATTTCAAAGCAGGCTCTGAATCCCTATATCCGGATGGACCGTTTCATACGGTAGCGGCGTCCTGTAGATTTCAATGAAATCCGCCTTTGCGTGTCGATGCGATTCGCATTAATGACGCCCGCACTTGCACCCGATTGACAGAAACGATTCAGGAGAACGCATATAGCACCCCCACCCCGGCGTATGATGACGCCCCCGGTCAAGAGTGGACCGCGCTTCAATAACATGATCCAGTCGGACAAGGTCCGCGTGATCGATGAAAACGGCGAGAACATCGGCGTGATGTACACGCGCCAGGCAATCGAACAGGCGGCCGAAGTCGGCCTCGACCTGGTCGAAGTCTCGCCCAACGCCGATCCGCCGGTCTGCAAGTTCCTCGATGTCGGCAAGTACCGGTATGAGGCCCAGAAAAAGGCCAATGCCGCGCGCAAGACCCAGAAGACGCAGGAGATCAAAGAGATCAAGATGCGTCCGAACATCGACGACCACGACTACGATACGAAGATGCGCAACGTCCGCCGCTTCATCGAGGACGGTGACAAGGTGAAGGTAACCCTGCGCTTCCGCGGTCGTGAACTTTCGCACCAGCAGTTGGGCATGAACCTGCTGCGCCGCGTGCAGGAAGACGTGGCGGAAATCGCCAAGGTCGAAGCCTACCCGCGCATGGAAGGCCGCCAGATGCTGATGGTGCTGTCGCCCAAGTAAGCGCAGCGGCACATCGTATGGCCATACACGAAGGGCGCGCCATCCGGCGCGCCCTTTGTCGTATCGGCCGATGCACCAAGGGCGCCTATCCGGCGATGCTTTCCGGCAGCAGCGGCTTTGCCAGCACCACCATGGCCAATGGCGGATCCAGCTTGATCGGAAACGGGCGCTTCTCACCGGTCAGTGCGTAGCCGCGCCGTTCGTAGTAGGCGATCAGTTCCCGCCGGCTGTCGATCACCGTCATTTCCATGGTACGCGCGCCGAACACGTCTCGCGCCAGGCTTTCCGCCGCGGCAATCATCGCCCTGCCCATGCCGCCCGCCTGCAGCAGCGGATCGATGCAAAGCAGGCCGAGATAGGAAAGCCCCGCCCCCCGGTCGGTCACCTGCACGCATCCCACGGGCGCCCCTTCGTCCGACAGCGCGACGAGCAGCCGGTCGGCCGGGCTTTCCAGAATGGCGGCCAGTTCGTCCAGATCGGTCCGCTCACCATCCAACAAGTCGGATTCGAACGTCCAGCCCGCCCGCGCACTGTCCCCGCGATAGGCGCGCTCGATAACCGGGTGCAGCGCGGGCAGGTCGGTTGCAGCGGCAAGGCGGATTTGCATGATCGGGCTCCTGAAGGGCGGGGCCGAATGCCTAGACGGCGTTGGGCGCGCGGGCAACGCCCGCCTGCCCGCACACCGCGATCCTTGGCGAGGGAGGAGGAGAGCCGCCTCCTCCCCCCGCCCTCAAAAGCCCATGCGCCCATGGGCAGGCCGCCAACCGCACTCGCGCGCCAGACGTCCCACCAGATCGTCCGCATCGCGTGCCGGGCTGTGCCGAAGCTGCCGTCGCACCGCGGCAAAATCGCCGGGAGTCAGGTTCGCAACTGCGCCAAGCGCGGCCGGTGCCGCCATTCCGAAGAACGTCTCGAACGCGCGTGCCGCACGCTGGGGGCCCAGCGGCGCCAGATCGATCTTGAAAGCGAAGCGCCGCAACGCCGCCGGATCGAGGCGCTGCGCGTGATTGGTCGCCGCGATCACCGGAAACGGATGACGATCGAGCCAGGTAAGCATCTCGTTCACTTGCCCGGCCTCCCAGCTCTGGCTGGCTGTCGCGCGGTCGAACAGCAGCGAATCCACCTCGTCGAACAGGAGGACATGGCCGCGATCGCGGGCCTCGGCAAAGGCATCCGCAATGGCTGCCTCGGTCCCGCCCACCCAACGGGAGAGCAGATCCGAAGCCCGCTTGACCACCAGCGGACGATCCACCGCCTGCGCCAGGTGATAGGCAAGCGCGGTCTTGCCAGTGCCGGGCGGACCGGTGAGCAGCATCGAGATATCTTCCGCCCCCTCCGCTTCCAGCCGGGCCAGCAGTGGCCCGATGGCGGGCTCGGTCTCGAACAGGTCGAGATCGAGCGCATCCCCCATGTCCGGCGGCAACTCGCTACCCCGCAGCGCCTTTACCAGCGCGGCGGCAGAACGTGCGGCACCGCCGGCATCCCCCGCCAGCCGGCTTGCCCGCGCCGCAATGCGCAGCACGGTCGCCGTTTCGGGCACGCGGCGCAGCAGCGCCTCCTCCTCGTCGCCGACGCGGACCCGCTCCTCCTCGGCAATCCGTTCCAGCATCCGGCGCGCTGCGTTCGGCGAAGGCAAATCGAGCCGCAGCACGAAGCTCATCCGCCGGATGATCGCGGCATCGACATTGCCAAGCGCGTTGGTGGTCCAGATCACCGGCACCGCGTTGGTTTCCAGCATGCGGTTGACGAAGACCTTGCTACCGGGCCGCCCGGTCACCCAGTCTCCACCCGAAGGACGGGTATCGCCGATCAGGTCCTCCATCTCGTCGAACAGCAGCACGGCGCCGCCACATGGCGCCATCATGCGCTGCGCAAGCTGAAGCGCGGTGACACGGTCCCACCGCGTCGGCTCGTCCCCGTCTTCATCGGCCTCGCCCACGCCATGGAGCGCCAGGCCCGCCGCTTCGGCAAGCGTTCGCGCAAACTCGGTCTTGCCGGTGCCGGGTGGTCCGTAGATCAGCACGTTGATGCCCTCTGCCCGTTCCCGGCTCGCTCCGGCGAGCAGTTGAACGAGAAAATCGGCATCGACGACATGCCCGAAGTCACCAAGCGCAAGCCGCGCCGGCTGCCGCGCGCCGACCAGCGTCGCGATGACCGACTCCCGCTCCGCCGCCGCCCGGTCCACCAGTCGTTCTAACGACCAGCGCAAGTCGACCTCCACCACGCCCTGGCGGTTCGCCCGGAAGGCGGCAAGGCCAAGGCGAAGCGCGGCGCTGCGCCGGACTGCCCGGTCGGCATCCAGCGGCGTCGCGCCGGCCAGTTCCCCCAGGAAAGTCGGCAGGTCGCGCCCGTGCGCGCTCCACACCGCCGCCAGCGAAGCCACGCGCGGCAGCCGGTCCACCGCGACAAGCAGACGCAACAGTTCCGCATCGAAAGCGTCAAGCGCCAGGGCCTGCGCCAATACCTCGGCAACCGCCACCACATGCGGCGCCGGCTCGCCCACGCGTTCGCCGCCCAGGGCGGCGCGCGCGTCACCCCAGGCCTTGTCTTCGCCCAGCCCCAGCCATTCGGCATGGGTTTCCGCCCAGCCGTCGAGTGCGCGGCGCAGGCGCAAGTCGCCCGCCGGCTCGATCCGCAGCGCCATGCTGCGGACGATCGTCCATTCGTCCATAAATCATCCGTTCGCGCGAACAGCGCGCCACGTGTCACGCATGCACAGCAAGGGGCATGCATTGCACTTGTCCGTAGAAAAGGCTGCGGGCGGCTCAATCCGGCCGGCTTCCGCAGCAACGCTCAGATGCCCGAGCGTTTTACGGAAGCGAACGGATAATGCCGACCCGGCCCATGAAAGGCGCGTGGTCAAGCAATCCAGTTACTCCATCAGTCGCAGGCAAAAGTCCGGCGACGCGCGCCCCTTTATCGGATTCGCGCTGATTTTTCAAGATTATTCAAAAGGCAGGCGCATTGCCGGCCCATAGGTGCGCTCAGCGGCCCTTCCACTCGCGGCGTTCTTCCGCCGCGCGCAGGACTTCGTAGGCCAGTTGATAGGTCTGGAAGGCCTTGGCCGCCTCGGCATCGCCGGGCTTCACGTCGGGGTGGACTTCCTTGGCCTTCATGCGCCAGGCCTTGCGCACCGCATCGAAGTCCGCATCGGGATCCAGGCCCAGTGCTTCCAGCGCGCGCAACTCGTCACGGCTGCGGGTGCCGTCGCCCGAACCGGCCCAGCCATAGTGCGCCGATTCCTTGTAGCCTTCGGCCTCTGACCGTTCCTCCGCCTCCCGCCTTGCGGCTTCCTCGGCATCGAGGCCGGCGAAATAGTCCCACCCGGCGTTGTATTCCGCTGCGTGCTTCTGGCAGAAATACCAGCGATCGGGGCTGTTCGGGCTCTTGGGAGCGGGGCAATCGCCCGGCTCGTTGCAGCCGTGCCGGTCACACAGGCGCACCTGTGCCGCCTCGCGCGAGCTGCCATAGCTGCGCCAGCGCGGAAACCCCCAGTCCATGGAACGACCAGCCCGACTCATTCGACCGCCGATACCTGCCGAATCGAAGCCATTGCAAGCCCGTTCTCCGGCGGCGGCATAAGCGTCAAAAAACGAAGGCCCGGCTCGCACATGCGAACCGGGCCCCGAAAATCGCTGGAAAGACCGCGATCAGTCGATCGTGACGGTAACCGCGCGGCGGTTCTGCGCCCACGAAGCTTCGTCCGAACCCAGTGCGATCGGGCGTTCCTTGCCGTAGCTGACGGTGTTGAGACGCGCGGCGTCCACACCCAGGCTGACGAGGTAGTTCTTGGCCGCATTGGCGCGGCGCTCACCCAGTGCAAGGTTGTATTCGCGAGTGCCGCGCTCGTCGGCATGGCCTTCGATCGTGGCGCGCTTGTTCGGGTACTGCATCAGCCACTGCGCCTGCTTGGACAGCGAAGCCTGGTCTTCGGCGTCGATGTCATAGCGGTCGAGCGCGAAGTGGATGGTGTCCGAACCCATCATCTTGGCCACGAAGTCGGCCTGGCTGCCGGCGACGGGACCGCTCGGCTGTTCAGGACCCTGAGTGGTGGTTGCCGGGCCCGGCTCGGGCGGAAGCTGCTTGGGCGCCTTGGTGCCGCAGGCCGAAACCGCCAGCGCGCCGGCAATGAGGAGCATCGTCGTTCCGGTCTTCACGTATCCGGTCTTGCCACGTCGCATAGGCATGGCGGACATGAGGGCAGGCATGAGGCAATCTCCTGTGGTGCGCAGCCAGTTAAATGGCCTGCGTCTGTTGAGGTTCCGTGTAATTGTAAACACTGTCAACCTGAACGATTGCCGACCATTAGGAAGACAACGCTCAGATTGCAGCGAAAAAGACGGCTCAGGGGCGAACGGGGCCCCAGGCCGGATCCGAAGCGCCGACGGGGGTCGGCAGCTTGCGTTCGTTCTTGCCAGTAAGGTCCACCTGCCAGATCGTCGACTTGCCGGAGGTCTTCTCGGTGCGGAAGAACTGGACGATGCGGCCGTTGGGCGACCAGGTGGGCGCCTCGTCCTGCCACGAATTGGTCAGGTAGCGCATGTTGCCGCCGCTGGGGCTCATCACCGCGATGCGCAAGTTGCCGGCGATATGGGTGAAGGCGATCTGGTCGCCGCGCGGGCTCCATTCCGGCGTGGCCGAACGGCCGCCGAAGAAGCTGATGCGGCGCTGGTTGGAACCGTCCGCGTTCATCACGTAGACCTGCTGCGATCCCGAACGGTCGCTCTCGAACACGATCTGCGAACCGTTGGGCGAGTAGGAACCGCCGATCGAGATGCCCGGCGTGTTGGTCAGCCGCGTGGGCGTGCCGCCGTTGGACGAGATGCGATAGATGTCGGTATTGCCGCCGCTGGACATCGAATAGAGGATCCACTTGCCGTCCGGCGACCAGCGCGGCGCCATCGTCGGCGCGCCGGTGCGGGCGATCAGCTTCTGCGAATCGCTGGCAAGGTCATAGACGTAGATGCTCGGCTGCCCGTTGAGGTAGGACAGGTAGAGGATCTTCGAATAGTCCGGCGAATAGCGCGGGGTCAGCGCGGTGGCCTGGCCGCTGGTCAGGTAGCGGTGGTTGGCGCCGTCCGAATCCATGATCGCCAGCCGCTTCATGCGGTGGTCCTTGGGGCCCGTCTCGGCAATGTAGGCGATCTTCGAATCGAAGAACGGGCTTTCGCCGGAGAGGCGCGAATAGACCATGTCGGCGCACTTGTGCGCGGCGCGGCGCCAGTCGGCCGGGCCGACCTGCCAGCCGCCCTTCACCAGCTGCTGCTTCAGCTGAACGTCGTAGAGATAGCAGCCGATCGTCAGGTTGCCATCGGCGCCCGCGCGCACGTAGCCCTGCACCAGCATGTTGGCGCCGCGTGCGGACCAGATGGGATATTCGGGCGACTGGACCTGCGGGTAGCCCGGCTGCGGCAAACCGTCCGGGCCGGAGGGCTTGAAAAGGCCGTTGTTGCGAAGGTCGGAGGCAACCACTTGCGACACGGCGCGGCCCAGCGCGCCGGTCGATCCAGCGTTGGTCTGCGTGGGCACATCGTTGTCGGTGGCGAAATTGGTGATCGCGATGCCCAGGTCCTGCCAGGCGCCGTCTGCGGAGACCGAGCCGGTCAAGCCGCCATCGTCCGCCTCAAGGCCGCCCTGGTCGGCCTGATCGGCCTGCCCACCCTGCGCGGGTGCAGGCTGGGCCGATTGCGCGGGCGTCGGCTGCGATTGGGCATAGGCCCCATAGACCGGCGCGGTGGAAGCCAGAGCGAACGACAGGACGAGCGTAAGAGGACGAGAAGTCATTGCGAAAGCCTCAGGTCGAAGCGGAACGACGAAACGCGCTTCCACGCATCGTAGTATTCCGAGGGGAGATTGAAAGGTGAAGCGAGCTGCACCGCGCGGATCGCCTGTTCGGCATGGCGCTGCGCCTGCGCGCGATTGGCGTCGGTGATGCCCATCTGGCGCACCACGGTCGGGCGACCGGCCAGGCTGCCGTCCGGGTTCAGGTTGAACGACAGGATCGTCACCAACTGATCGGCATCGGCGCCATCTGGCGGATTCCAGTGCGGCTTGAGCTGGCGCGTGATCGCGCCCGAAAGCGCGGAACGGACCTGCGGGCCCATCGCCGCGGCGGGCGTACCCTTGCCCTGATTGGCCGTCGCGCCGGAAACACCCGACAGGAAGTCCGCGCCGACGCGTGTGCCGCCCGCCTGCTTCGGCGGCGTTGCCGCCTTGCCTGCGGTGTTGGCCGAACGGTCCATGCCCTTCAGGATCTGGTCGATCGGGCTCTTACGCGGCGGAGTTGGCGCTGCGGGCTTCGCGGCCGGCTTCGGCTCAGGCTTTGCCGGTGCCTTGGCCGGCGGAACCGGGGCGGGCTTCGGCGCAGGCTTGGGTGCAGGCTGTTGGACCGGCTTGGGCGCTGGCTTCGGTACGGGTTTCGGCACCGGCTTCGGGATGGGTTTCGGTGCAGGCGCGGGCGGAACCGGCTTGGGCTGCGGGATCGGCTTGGGGGCCGGCGCCGGCGGCTCGGGCGCCGGTTCGGGCGCAGGCTCCGGCGCGGGGGCGGGAGCTGGGGCCGCTTCGCCCAATTGCGGCGCCACATCGGGCGCGGCCTGTTCGTTGGGGTTGGGCGAAGTAGAGGTCAGGCCCACATCGTCGCTCAACGTCACTTCGATCCGCTTGGGCGGCTCGACAAGGGGCGCCTTGGCCGGGTGCGTCAGAAGCGCGCCCAGAACCGCCGCGTGCAGCGCAAGCGCCACCGCGAGGCCCAGGCCTTCTTCCTTGCGTAGTCCCTGAGTTGCCATCGTGATCAGCCTAGCTCAGTTGCCTGAACCGCCGCTGACACCCGTCACCAGCGCGATCTGGGTGAACCCGGCATGGTTCAGCTCACCCATGACTTCCATCACCCGGCCATAATCCAGCGCCTTGTCGGCGCGCAGGGTTACTTGCGGCTTCTTGCCATCGGTGTCCGCCGGCACGGCGGCAAGACGTTCGGCCAGCTCGCCGGCGGCCAGGGCATCCTGCTCGTAATAGACGGTACCGTCGCGCTTGACCGAGATGGTGATCTGGTCGTTCTCTTCGCTGGTCGCGTTGGCGCGGCTGTCGGGCAGGTCTATCGGCACGGCCGCCTTCATCAGCGGCGCGGTGACCATGAAGATGATCAGCAGCACCAGCATGACGTCGACCAGCGGCGTCACGTTGATTTCGGCCATCGGCGTGCGGCCGCCGCCTGCACGACGGCCTCCCCGCCTACCTCCTCCGCCGGACATTCCCATGCCCATCAGCGCTGCTCCAGCTCACGCGTGAGGGCGGAGTGCAGCTTGTCGGCAAAGCGCTGCATGCGCGATTCGAACAGGTTCACGCGGTGCGAGAAGCGGTTGTAGGCGATAACCGCCGGGATGGCCGCGAACAGGCCGATAGCGGTGGCGAACAGCGCTTCCGAAATGCCGGGCGCAACCACCGCGAGCGAGGAATTCTGCTGCTGGCCGATCTGGAAGAAGCTGTTCATGATGCCCCAGACGGTGCCAAACAGACCCACGAACGGCGCCACGGAGCCGACGGTCGCCAGGAAGTTCAGGCGGTTCGACAGGTTGTCCGCCTCTTCGCCGACCGACGAACTCATGGCCAGGGCGATGCGTTCGCGTGCGCCTTCCGGATCGATCTGCTTCATCGCGGCATTGCGGCGCCATTCGGCAAGACCGGCCCCGGCGACTTTGCCCATCGGCACTTCGGCGCGGCGGCGATCCTTCTGGTAAGCCTCGAAATTCTGCGCTTCCCAGAAGCCTTCCTCGTAATCCTCGGAAGTCCGCGAGACGCTGCCCATGCGCAGGGTGAAGCCGATGATGATCGTCCAGACCCACAGGCTGGCCAGAAGCAGCCCGCCCATAATCGCCTGCACGACGATATCGGCGTCGAGGAACAGCTTGATCGGGTTCAGGTGATTGGAATCGCTGCCGATGGAGATGGCGGAGGCGAGCATTTCGAAAGTCATTCTTGTCCTTCCGGGCCGGGCTGGAGGTCCTGCGAGGAGCTTTGGAGGATGGTGTGGAAGGCCCGTTGCCAGGCCTCCGGCTGTCTGCGCGGTCGTCCTTCAGGACTGATGAACCCGACCTTTACCACGCCCTCGGCCAGCCGGGTTTTTCCCCGTCTGGCCACCTGACGCAGCGTGCAGCTGACACGGCCGATCTGAATTGCATCGGTCTCGATCACCACCGCATCGCCCAGGCGGGCGGGCGAAAGGTAGCGAATATTGACCTCCGCCACGGTGTAGAGCCCCTCACCCGATTCCAGCGCGGCGCGCTGGTCGATGTCCAGCATGTCGAGCAGGTCCGACCGCGCGCGTTCGAACCAGCGGATGTAATTGGCGTGATAGACCACCCCGCCCGCGTCGGTATCCTCGTAGAATACGCGCAGCGCATAGCGGTGGACCGGGCCGTCGAAGCTGCCGCTCTGGGGCCGGGGATCCGTGGAGAGTAGGTCGTCGCTCATTGCGCGGGTTGTGTAACGGCAGCGACGGGGCGTGCAAACCCTTGCACTGGCCCTGAGGGCGACAATTGCCGATGTGACGGCGCGGAACCGGGGCGAATTCCGCGTTTATCCCCCAAAAACTGGGTGATTTGCCGGTAAATCGGGTGCAGGCGGATTGCGCCGCACCCGACTTGGGGCCTCAATCCGCGATCATCTGGAAGAACTGGCGTCCGCCGAAGATGTGAACGTGCAGATGCGGCACTTCCTGGTGGCCGTTGGTGCCCATGTTGACGAGCAGGCGGTATCCCGGCCCGTCCAGTTCCAACTGGCGGGTGACATTGCCCACCGCGCGCATGAAACCGGCGATTTCGGCATCGTCGGCCTTGGCGGTGAAATCGTCCCACGACACGTAGCGGCCCTTGGGGATCACCAGCACGTGGACCGGCGCCTGCGGGCGGATATCGTTGAAAGCCAGCGCGAATTCGTCTTCGTAGACTTTGCCGCAGGGCAGTTCGCCGCGCAGGATCTTCGCGAAGATGTTGTTGTCGTCGTAAGGTTCTCTGGGGTCGATCGGCATCAAAATCTCCGCGTTTTTCAGTCTTGAGGGCGAGCCGCCTTCTCTTCGATGCCCGATACGCCCTCGCGCCGGTCAAGCTCTGCCAGAACGGCACCGAACGGTACATTGCGGGCACCCAGCAGCACCATCAGGTGGAAGATCAGGTCCGCCGCCTCGCCGGTCAGCGCCTTCTCGTCTTCGGAGAGCGCGGCGATGATCGTCTCGGTCGCTTCCTCACCCAATTTCTGCGCGATCTTGCCCAGACCCTTGGCGTGGAGCTTCGCGACGTAGCTGGTCGCGGGATCGGCATCGCGCCGGGTGGCGATCGTCGCCTCAAGGCGGGCCAGGGTCTCTTGCGAAGAGGGCGTCTCGGAAGTGCTCATCGCGCGCAGCCATGCGCAAGCGCGCGCGTTCGGTCAAGCGTGGCCGGTCAAGCGTGGCGGGAATCAGTCCTTGCTCTTCCCGCGCGAGAACCGCCGCCCCAGCCACACGCCGGCCACGCCGATGCCGAAGAGCATGAGCCCGCTCGGCTCCGGAAGCACGGCCGCGTCGGCCGCGAATGCGGGGGCCGGCACCAGCGCGATCGCTGGGGCCGGCACCAGCGCGATCGCCGCCAGCGCCGCGATTCGGATCGGCATTCCCGGCAGATGCGGGATCGGGCGCGGGGTCTGGGGCAGCATCAGCGGCAGCAAGGGGGGCAACTCCGGTGAATCCGACAAGGTTCACCGCGACTTGGGGTCAGGTGCTCCTCTCCGGCAAGCGGCCATAAGGCATCGTCCCGCTACGGGCCAGATGTTTCGCCAAACCTTGCGATGAGCCGCTTCAGCCCCGTGCCGGCAACCCTGCCGCGCGCAGCGCCGCGTGTGCTTCGGCGATCGAATGCTTGCCGAAGTGGAAGATCGATGCCGCCAGCACCGCACTCGCCTTGCCTTCGGTCACGCCCGCCACCAGGTGGTCGAGATTGCCGACGCCGCCGCTGGCAACCACCGGGATCGACACCGATTCGGCGATCGCACGGGTCAGCGCCAGATCGTATCCATTCTGCGTACCGTCCCCGTCCATCGAGGTGACGAGCAGTTCGCCGGCGCCATAGTCCGCCAATTTCACCGCGTGTTCCAGAGCGTCTATCCCGGTCGCCTTGCGGCCGCCGTGGGTGAAGATCTCCCACTTGCCCGGCGCCACCCGGCGCGCATCCACCGAGGCGACGATGCACTGCGATCCGAACTTCTCGGCAATGTCCGCCACCACTTCGGGGCGCGAGACGGCGGCGGAATTCACCGCCACCTTGTCCGCGCCGGCCAGCAGCAGCGCGCGGGCGTCCTCCGCCGTGCGCACGCCGCCGCCCACGGTCAGCGGCATGAAGCAGACTTCCGCCGTGCGCTGCACCACGTCGAGCAAAGTGCCGCGGCCTTCGTGGCTGGCGGAAATGTCGAGGAAGCACAGCTCGTCCGCGCCGGCTTTGTCATAAGCGCGCGCCTGTTCCACCGGGTCGCCGGCGTCGATCAGGTCTACGAAATTCACGCCCTTCACCACGCGCCCGTCACGGACGTCGAGGCAGGGGATCACGCGGACACGAACTGTCATTTCAAGATCCTTGGCATAACTTCACTCTACCGGCTTGAAGAACAGCATCACGCACAATGCGCCCAGCCCCAGGCAAACGGCAAGGTTGAACGCCGAATAGCCCCAGAACTTGCGCGGATTTTCGGCCAGCGTCGTTTCGACTTTCGACCGCGCACGGCTGAACAGCAGCAGCCGCGCCTTGCCTTCACGAAAGTCGCGCACCGCCCAGAGCGCACTCGGAACCAGAACGGCCAGCGCCAGAACCGCAACAAGGCGATTCTCGTTCAAGGCTGCCTCACGAACGCAAGACCCGCTGCGATACAGGCAATGCGCAGGGCAGCATTCCAAAGACTGATGGCCCAGAACGCCCTAGGTTGAACCGTGCGGCGGGCGCTAAAACGGCTGAAAGTCCCCCAGACGAGACTGGCTTCACCGGTAAGAAATTCTTTTACCATCAGCACAATGCCAAGGATGCCGATGGTCAGGCACAGCGCCCCCAGCATTCCGCCGCTCATCCCTCGCGCTCAGCCATCTGGATGGCGGCGGCGAGGTCGAGACGGCCGTCGTAGAGCGCCCGGCCGGTGATGACGCCCTCGATGCCGTCGCGGGCATGGAGCGCCAGCAGGCGAATGTCGTCGAGGCCCTTCACGCCGCCCGATGCGATCACCGGCAGGTCGGTGCGGCGCGCGAGATCGACAGTGGCGTCGATGTTCACGCCCTTCAACAAGCCATCACGGCCGATGTCGGTGAACAGCAGCGAGGCAACGCCCGCATCCTCGAACCGGCGGGCCATGTCGACGATCGAGACGTCGGACACTTCCGCCCAGCCCTCGGTCGCGACCATGCCGTCGCGCGCATCCACGGCGACAACGATGCCGCCGGGGTATTCCTTGGCCATATCCTTGACGAACTGCGGGTCCTTCAGCGCTGCGGTGCCCATGACCACGCGGCTGACGCCCAGTTCGAACCAGCCCGCCACCGCTTCGCGCGTGCGGATGCCGCCGCCAAGCTGGACGTGGCCGGGGAACGCTTCGAGGATGGCTTCCACCGCCTCGCGGTTCTCGGCCCGGCCCGCGAAGGAGCCATCGAGATCGACGACGTGGAGGTATTGCGAACCCGCTTCGGCGAACAGCATCGCCTGCGCGGCCGGGTTGTCGCCGTAGACGGTGGCGCGATCCATGTCGCCTTCGGCAAGGCGCACGACCTGACCCTGCTTGAGGTCGATGGCGGGGAATACGATCATCTGGCGATCCTGACGTAGATTACTTCGTCGCCCCCGCAAAAGCGGAGGCCCCGCTGGCGGCAGGGCAGGACGAGGGCAGAAGGAAGCGGGATCCCCGCCTGCGCGGGGATGACGTGAATTGGGTGGTAGGGCAGCGTGCGCCGCTCACGGCTTCCATTCCAGGAACCGCGACAGCAGCGCAAGGCCGTAAGCCTGGCTCTTTTCCGGGTGGAACTGCACGCCCACCACATTGTCCTTCGCCACCGCCGCGACCAGGCCGCCACCATGGTCGGTCATCGCCGCCACGTGCGCGCCGTCATCGGGCTGGAAGTGGTAGGAATGCAGGAAATAGGCCTCTCCCGCATCGATCAGGCCCTGCGCCGGGTCCTTGCGGCCCAGCGAGACATCGTTCCAGCCCATGTGCGGGATCTTGATCGCGGGATCGGTGCGCTCGATCAGCTGGACTTGCCCGCCGATCCAGTCCAGCCCCTTGGTCACGCCATGTTCCAGCCCGCGCGTGGCGAGCAGTTGCATGCCCACGCAGATGCCCAGGAACGGCGCGCCGCCCACGTGGACGCGCTCGTTCATCGCCTCCACCATGCCGGAAATGCCCCAGAGCCCTTCGGCACAGGCGCGGAACGAGCCGACGCCCGGCAGCACGATGCGGTCCGCCGCGCGCACGACATCGGGATTTGCGGTGATCGCCACATTTTCGGCCCCGGCGGCGCGCAGAGCGTTCGCCACCGAGTGCAGGTTGCCCGCGCCGTAGTCGATCAGCGCCAACGTCATCCGGCGAGACCGGCCACGCTATCGTCCAGGAAGCCCGGCGCCCATTCGATCACATCGACTTCGGCGACGACACCGGCCACGAAGGGATCGCTGGCGGCCAGCGCCACCATCGCCTCGCGGCTGTCGCCCTTGGCCAGGATGATCCCGCCGTCACGGGGAACCTTGCGTCCCCAGCCCACGAAGCGGCCGGCGGCATGGTTGGTGCGCAGCCATTCGACATGCGCGTCCAGCAGCGCGTCGACCTGCTCGACCGGGGCGATGTAGCGAAGCGAGAAGATGAAGAGTGCCATTACAACGTGTCTCCGCCCAGAATGCCCTTGGTCGAGGGGATGGCCCCGCCCTTGCGCGGGTCCAGTTCCACCGCCGAACGCATGGCGCGCGCGAAGCCCTTGAAGATGCCTTCGCAGATGTGGTGGTTGTTGGTGCCGTAGAGCTGCTCGATATGCAGGGTGATGCCCACGGCCTGCGAAATCGAATGGAACCAGTGTTCCACCAGTTCGGTATCGAACTCGCCCAGCTTGGGCTGGGTGAACGCGGCCTTCCACACCAGGTAGGGGCGGCCGGAAATGTCCAGCGAGACGCGGCTCAGCGCCTCGTCCATCGGCGAATGGACATCGCCGTAACGGCCGATGCCGGCCTTGTCGCCCAGCGCCTGGCTGATCGCCTGGCCGATGGCAATGGCGCTGTCCTCGGTCGTGTGGTGCTGGTCCACATGGAGGTCGCCGTTGATATGGCAGGTAATGTCGATCAGCGAATGGCGCGAAAACTGCTCGATCATGTGATCGAGGAAACCGATTCCGGTCGAGACGTCGTAAGTCCCGGTGCCGTCGAGGTTGACCGAGACGGCAATGTCGGTCTCGTGAGTCTTGCGATTGATCGAGGCGGTGCGCATGGGAAGGGCCTATAGACCTCTATCGCGCGGAATCAATTGTGCGCGTGGCAGGCGCGGCAAGCAATGTTTGTGCGAGGTAAAGTCTGTTTGAAAAATGCGCGCAGGCGCATTTTTAGAGCGGCACCAGCCCACTGCCCCACCCGGCCTCCCGCAAGTGTATCCTGATGGGTGGTCGGGTGGGGGAGTGGGCTGGTGCCGCAAAAATCCGGCTGCAGCCGCATTTTCAAACCCCATTTCCGTTAAAACGACCTAGGGAAAACACGCCCGGTCATGCTATTTTATCGCCGAACCCGCTTGACCGACAGGTCTTGCACAAGCACCTAGGGCGCGATGAACGATACGCCTCAAGACAGCCTGATCCCCTACGACGAGATCGTCCAGGAAGCCCTGCGCGCCGTCGTGGGCCGTGTTCTGGGCCAAGTGGAATCCACCGGCGGCAACCTGCCGGGCGGCCACCACTTCTATATCACCTTCAAGACCGGAGCGCCGGGGGTGTCGATTCCCGCCGAATTGCGCACCCGCTTTCCGGACGAGATGACGATCGTGCTCCAGAACAAGTTCTGGGATCTTTCGGTGGGGGAAGATGGCTTCTCCGTCAGCCTCAGCTTCAACCAGCGCCCGTCGAACCTGGTGATCCCGTTCTCCGCGATCACTGCCTTCGTCGATCCGGCGGTGGACTTCGGGCTTCAGTTCCAGGCCATTTCGGACGACGAACTGGAAGAAGAACTCGCTGCCGAGCCGGGTAACGACGCGGAACGCGACGTCTCCTCGCGCATTACTCCCAGCGAAGATGGATCGAACGTCGTTTCGGTCGATTTCGGCAAAAAGAAGTAGGCGGGCACGAACGGCCCGGGAAAGCGGAAAGGCCATGGCCTCGGGCAAGTTCCAGCGCGCGATCGATGAAGAACAGGGGCGGCTTGCCGAAATGGCCGAAGCCGCCATTCCTGCGCTGCCTGATCCGAGAGCTGCTGGAACGAAGCGTCCCAAGGGGCGTGCCGCCAAGGTAAAGGCCCGGCTAAAGGGCAAGGCCGCCGATTTGCACGGCCCCAGCCCCAATTCCGCAACCAATCTGTTCATCGCCGATATCGCCCTGCGCGGCGGGGCGGCCGTCGCGCGGCGCGCGGTGGAGCATGCCCTGCTCGGCAAGGCTTACGCCCCGCGCAAGGCCACCGCGATCCTGAAGGGCCGCTCTCTGGGCGAATCGCTGGCCCACGGCCTGCTCGCCCGCGTGGCGCTGACATCGGTGCCCGGCGCCATCGTGGTGGTCGGCGGGCTCGCCGCCAAGACGCTCTACGATCGATCCCGCGCGCGCAAGGCCAAGGCGCAGGGCCAGCGGCAGCTCGACGATATGGCGGACGACGGCACGAAGGACTGGTAGGGCGGAACCCGCCGGCCAGCCTCGGCTCGGCCTAAGCACTTTCCCGCGATCGGCACCTGCCCTCTTGATTTGCGCGCCATGCATCGGCATCGGGGCGCATGGTCCACTCTTCCGAAATTCCTGCTCTCGATCCCTCAGAGGGAACGCTGGCCCGGCGCGGCCTGATGCTCATCATGTCCTCGCCCTCAGGCGCGGGCAAGACGACGATCTCGCGCATGCTGCTCGAACACGATCCGCATATCTGCAACTCGGTTTCCTGCACCACCCGCCCGCCCCGGCCCGGCGAAGTGGACGGCAAGGACTATCACTTCGTCAGCCAGACGCAGTTCGACAGCATGGTCGAAGCCGAGGAATTCCTGGAATGGGCGACGGTGTTCGGCAATTCCTACGGCACCCCCAAGGCGCAAGTGAAGGCGGGCCTGAAGGACGGGCAGGACTATCTGTTCGACATCGACTGGCAGGGCACCCAGCAGCTTTATCAGAAGCTGGAGCGCGACGTGGTGCGCGTATTCCTGCTGCCCCCCAGCATCGACGAATTGCGCCGCCGCCTGACCGGGCGCGGCACCGATTCGATGGAGGTGATCGCCGCGCGCATGGAGCGCGCCCGCTCCGAAATCAGCCACTGGGACGGCTACGACTACGTGGTGGTCAACGATGACATCGATCACTGCTTCGAAAAGGTGAAGCAGATCCTGGCCGCCGAACGCATGCGCCGCGCCCGCCAGACCGGGCTGATCGGCTTCGTTCGTGGGCTGATGGCCCCCTGAATCGATTTTTCGCACCCTTGCCGGGCACCTGCGCGCGTTTCATGCGTAGAGTCCGGCAAGGGGGCGGCACCAGCCAGCCGCCCCCGACCCTATTCGGGACGGGGAGATGGCATTGACCGGCAAGACCAGACCTTTCGCTTGCGCACTGTCCGCCTTCGGCCTGCTGGCCATCGCGGCCTGCGGCCCTTCGCGCGATCGGCAAGCCGCGGCGGACAAGCCGGACGATTCAGCCACGACCGAGGCTGTAACGCAGCAAGTCGCCAGCGCGATGCCCGAAGCCACCCAGACCGCCCCCACGCTCGCATCCGCAACCGGCCCGCTCTCCTGCGCGGACGAGATCGGCGCCACCGCCGCGCAGAAGCGTGCGGACTTGTGCCGCAACGTCTCGCCCGCCACGCACCCGCCGTGCAACGTCGCCAACAGCTGCGCGATGATCGAGGATGAGATCGCCCGAAGCTGTGCGATGACCGGCCCCGACGAAAAGCCGATGGCCGGCTGCAAGCCCGATCCGCGCAGCAAGGAAGCCGCCGCCGCCGTCGTGCAGCGCTACTATTCCGCGCTCAATGCCCGCGATTTCGACACCGCCTGGCAGCAATGGGGCGAGAACGGCCCCCCGAACCAGACGCCGGAGAAATTCCGTGCCGGCTTCGCGCATACCCGCGCCACCCATGTCGTGATCGGGGCGCTGCAACCGGGCGATGCCGGCGCAGGATCGATCTACCAGCCGGTTCCGGTGACGGTGGACGCCACGCTGGACAATGGCACGCACCAGCGTTTTCGCGGCACTTACGTGGTGCGGCGGGTGAACGACGTGGACGGCGCCTCCGCCGCGCAACTGCGCTGGCACATCGATTCGGCCAAGCTCGCCCCGGCGCCCTAGGGCCGCCTGCCGACGCTTCGCTTATAGCTCCTGCGCCCTTCCTGCTTGTCCTGCCCGCCCGCACCCTCTAGGCGCGCGGACGAACATAATACCGGCAGACTTTCTGGAGACGCGAACATGTCCGAACTCGAAACCGCGATCGAAGCCGCCTGGGATGCGCGCGACACCGTCACCCCCGCCAGCGCCGACGTGCGCAAGCTGGTCGACGAAGCGCTGGGCCTGATCGAATCGGGCGCCGCCCGCGTCGCCGAACCGGACGGCAATGGTGGCTGGAAGGTCAACCAGTGGCTGAAGAAGGCCGTGCTCCTCTCGTTCCGCCTGAACGACAATGCCCCCGTCGCCCACGGCGCCGGCGGTGCGCCCGCATTCGACAAGGTGCCGGTGAAGTTCGACGGCTGGGCCGACGAAGACTTCCGCAAGGCCGGCTTCCGCGTGGTTCCGGGCGCCGTCGCTCGCCGCGGCACCTTCATCTCGAAGGGCGTGGTGCTGATGCCCAGCTTCGTGAACATCGGCGCCTATGTGGGCGAAGGCACCATGGTCGATACCTGGGCCACCGTCGGATCCTGCGCGCAGATCGGCAAGAACGTCCACATCTCGGGCGGCGTCGGCATCGGCGGCGTGCTTGAGCCGCTTCAGGCCGGCCCGGTCATCATCGAGGACAACTGCTTCATCGGCGCCCGTTCGGAAGTGGCCGAAGGCGTCGTCGTCGGTGAAGGCGCCGTGATCTCCATGGGCGTGTTCCTGGGCGCATCGACCAAGATCGTCGACCGTGCGACCGGCGAAGTCCACATCGGCAAGGTGCCGCCCTACTCGGTGGTCGTCCCCGGCTCGCTGCCGGGCAAGCCGCTGCCCGACGGCACCCCCGGCCCGTCGCTCTATTGCGCCGTGATCGTCAAGACCGTGGACGCGCAGACCCGTTCGAAGACCGGCATCAACGAACTGCTGCGCGACTGATCGGTCCGCAGACCTATTCGAAGGGGGGTCGGATGCCAGCGCATCCGGCCCCCTTTTTTCGTGCCCCTTCTTTCGCGGGCCAACTCCCTCCGCAAACCTTTCGCCGGAACGCCCTTCGCCCCGGTGCGTTGACCCTCCCAAGACAGTCCTTCGCGGTCGATCAGATTCGGGAGAGCGAAATGGAAACCCGCGGCGAGGAAGTACACCTCGACAAGACGGAAGCGCGTGCCGGCGCCACACCGGGCGTCGTCCGGTATGTCCTGCTGATAGGCCTGATTCTTGCGATCGCGGCGCTGTCGCTGATCTGGATCGTGCCGGCGACGCAGGCGCCCAAGGATACCGGCGGCGCTGCCGATACGCGCCGCGCCGTGGAGCAGGGCGACGCCAACCCGCAGACCCAGCCCGGAATGCAGAGCCCGCCTCCACCGGCGCCCCCGGGCGGTCACTGAGTCATGCCCCAACCGCCCCGCCCCTCCGATATTCCAGCCCCGCATCCCGATCCCGGGACACGAACGATTGAGCGCCAAGCGCCGCCGGACGGCATTCCGGTCGCGGTGCGCAATGTCCTGCTGCTCGGTTTCGCGGCATCGATCGTCACCTTGGGGTTGCTGGGGATCTTCCGGGCGATCCAGAATCCCAGCCGCCTTCCACACTCGGTCGAGACGGGGCCGCCGCCCGGCGATGGCTTGGCCGGCCGCAAGCCGGCGGCAGGGTAAGGGCATGGCCACGCTCCAGCGCTTCATCGATGCCCAGGAGGCCATCTATCCGCAAGTCGTGGCCGAATTGGAGGACGGGGCCAAGCGAAGCCATTGGATGTGGTTCGTGTTCCCGCAAATGGCCGGCCTGGGACTGAGCGTAACCGCCCAGTTCTACGCGATTGCAGGGTTGGAAGAGGCGCGGGCCTATCTGGCGCATCCGCTGCTGGGCGCCCACCTGGACGAAACCACCGATACGATGCTGGGCTGGGCGGGCGAGCGCAGCGCCGCCGCCATCCTGGGCGAAGTGGATGCGATGAAGTTTCGCAGTTCGATGACGCTGTTCGAGGAGGCGGGCGGGGGAGAGCGCTTTTCCCGCGCGCTGGATGCCTTCTGCAGCGGCCAACGCGACGAACGGACGTTGCACCTGCTCGCCCGACAAGCACCCTGATCGCGGCCTCGGTACTTTCCCGGGAACCGGAAGCGGATTCAGGCGTTAACCGTATGGCCCGTGATGCACTGTGGCCATTTTGGCCCTCTGCCCCATGTAAGCGGTTAGGAAAATCCGCTGGCCTGCGGGAGAGCCTGGATGCAACGCTTTGGCGAAGAAGTTCACCTGGACGACGATGAAGCCCGTTCGGGCAGCACGCCGCATGTGGTTCGCTGGGTACTGATGTTCGGACTGATGCTGGCCATTCTGGCGATGTCGGCAGTCTGGATCAGTCGCGCGATCTACGAGCAGCCACGGCAGGGCGATCCAGTCACGGCGGAGGAGCACGCTCTGGGCGGATAAGGCCCGCCCAGACAGAAGGCGAACGCGATCGATCCGATCGTGAACGCCTTCGTGGAGCGCCGGCCGGCTTTTCCGATGCGCCATTCGTAGGACAATGGACGCATGGAAATTCCGGCCGGCGTCGCCTGCCGGGGGCGTATCCGATTTCAGCGGCCCGATTTCAGAAGATGACCGGCGATACTATGGCCGGATCGTCGCCATGGTGGGCGACGAAGGCTTCCGCCATCCTTCGCGCCGCCGCAGGATATGCCGGTATCGGCGCGCGCACGCGTGCAGGCGTACCGGAAAATCAGGATGATCGCGCGGGAGACGGGAAAAAAGAGCCGTCGGCGAAGGCGGGGCACGTGAGGCGACCTCTTGCTCGTGCCCGTTCTGCCCTGCCGGTCTGGTTCGCCCCCCGACGTCCCACACCAGCCAAGCACCGACGGCTCCCGTAAAAATGGCGACTCATCGCCATCCCCTATGGCTTGACGCATAGGTTAGTTCTCTTGCTCTTTGGTTAAATCACTACGGATTTGTCGCAAGCTCCCCAGAGGATTAAATTACTTTAACCTGGAACCTTATCCATGGTTTTGCATTGGCGCCGCCCGCCCCGGCGATGCCGGGCCGCGTTTCACCGTGCTGCTTGATCGCCTTTTCCCGGCGGCCTAGCCCTTGGAAATGGGAGAGTTCGACTACATCGTGGTGGGCGGCGGCAGTGCCGGCTGCGTTCTGGCCAACCGGCTCAGCGCGGACCCGCGAAACCGCGTGCTCCTGCTCGAAGCGGGGGGCAAGGACGATTATATCTGGATCCGCGTGCCCGTTGGCTACCTCTACTGCATCGGCAATCCCCGGACGGACTGGTGCTATGCCACCGATGCCGAGCAGGGCCTTGGCGGGCGCAGCCTGAAATATCCGCGCGGGCGCGTGCTGGGCGGCTGCTCATCGATCAACGGCATGATCTACATGCGCGGGCAGGCCAGCGACTTCGACCAGTGGCGGCAGGCAGGCAATCCGGGCTGGGGCTGGGACGACGTGCTGCCCTACTTCACGCTTGCGGAAGATCACTATGACGGCGCCAGCGACTTCCACGGCGCCGGGGGCGAGATCCGGGTGGAAAAGCAGCGGCTGCGCTGGGACATCCTGGAAGCGTTCCGCGACGCCTGCGGCGAACAGGGCATTCCCGCCAGCCACGATTTCAACACTGGCGACAACGATGGCGCCGGCTTCTTCCAGGTGACCCAGCGCCGCGGCTGGCGCTGGAGTGCGTCCGACGCTTTCCTGAAACCGGTGCGCAGCCGCGCCAACCTGAAGGTGGAAACCGGCGCGCTGGTGGACCGCGTGCTGCTCGACGGCGCGCGCGCCGTGGGCGTGGCCTATTCGATCGGCGGCGAACCGCGCGAGGCGCGGGCGCATGGCGAAGTGGTGCTGGCGGCGGGCGCGATCGGTTCCCCGGCGATCCTGGAGCGCAGCGGCGTGGGCGATCCGGCGCACCTTTCGGCATTGGGCGTAACCGCGCGCCTGGACCGGCCGGAAGTCGGCGGCAACCTGCAGGACCATCTGCAACTGCGCTGCGCCTGGCGCGTCACCGGGGTTTCCACGCTCAACCAGCGGGCGGCCACGCTGTTCGGAAAGGCGCTGATCGGGCTGGAATATGCCCTTCGCCGCAGCGGCCCGATGGCGATGGCGCCCAGCCAATTGGGCGTCTTCACCCGCAGCGATCCGCACTATGCGACGCCCAATCTGGAATATCACGTTCAGCCGCTCAGCCTTGAGGCGTTCGGCGGAGCGCTCGACCCCTTTCCCGCCTTCACCGCCAGCGTCTGCAACTTGCGGCCGGAGAGCCGGGGCACCACGCGCATCGCCAGCGCCGATCCTTCCACCCCGCCGGCGATACGGCCCAACTACCTCTCCACGGAGGAGGACTTGCGCGTTGCCGCGCAGGCCATCCGGCTGACCCGTGCCATCGTCGCCCAGCCCGCCCTGGCCCGCTATGCGCCGGAGGAACTGCGCCCCGGCCCCGCGTTCGAGAGCGAGGAGGAATTGCGCCGCGCGGCGGGGGCGATCGGCACCACCATCTTCCATCCGGTCGGCACTGCCGCCATGGGCCGGGTGGTCGACGCACGCCTGCGGGTGAGCGGGCTTGACGGGCTGCGGGTAATCGATGCCTCTGTCATGCCGACGATCACGTCCGGCAATACCAATGCGCCGACGATGATGATCGCGGAAAAGGGCGCGGAAATGCTGCTGGCGGACGCGCGGCGCTAGAGCGTTTTCTAATCAGGTGGAATCACCTGATGACTAGGAAAACGCGGAAAAACAAAAACTTAGAGCAGTAAATCCGATGCAATCGGATCGGAAACTGCTCTAGGCCAGCAGCGCCCGCGTGCGCGCAACGATTTCCCCCACGTAGTCCTTCGCCGCCTCGAACCCGATCGCCGCTTGCGGAAGGGTAACGTCGATCCCCAGGGTCTTGCCGCGCGGCAGCGCGTCGACGAATTCGCGCAAGGGCAGTTCGCCCTCACCGGGGATGAGGCGCGGGCTGCGCGTATCGCTCTCGCCATCGCCCAGCGCGCCGTCGCAGATCCGCACATGGCCGATCAGCGCCGCGTCCAGATCGGCGATCTGGCGCACCGAACCGCCGGTGCGGAAGAAATAGAGCGAATCGATCGTCAGGCTGGCCTTGTCCTCGCCAATCTCCCGCACGAGAGCGAGAGCCTCCGGCAGGCTGCGCGTGGTCAGCACCGGGGCGAAGATGATCGAAAGGTCCATGCCGCGCTGCTGCGCCATCGTCGCCAGCTCTGCCAACTGGTCGCGCGCCTGTTCACGCTCAAGCCCGTTGTCGTGCGCGCCCAGCCGCTTGGCGCCCAGATCCGCAAAAAGGTCGAAATCCGCAGCGCGATCGGCCGGGGCAATCATGTCCGAAGCGGCAAGCCCCTCGCCCAGCTTGATGCAGATGCCGGTATCCGCCAGCGCGGCCTTCACCTCGCGCCGCAGCGCCGCATCTTCGCGCAGCGACCACGCCGGATAGCCGCCGTTGCCGCCCGACTGCTGCTCCAGCCCCAGCGAGACGCGCGTGCAGCCGAGGTCGGCCGCCAGCCTGACGTGCTCCACCGGCCCCATACCGGCGAGCGTGCGCGACTCGATACCGAGTGGATGAGGCATGATCGGATCCTCTCGTCCCTTGAAACCTGAGATTGTAAACTTGATGAGGGGCTGCGTTTGCCTCCAATATCGCGGCGGCAGTCCCAATGCACGCGGGAAAGCCAAGCGCACGGTTGAAAGGACCTCATGACCGATCCCGCCGAGATCATCGCTGGCCTGAACCTGGCGCCCCATCCCGAAGGCGGATGGTATCGCCAGACCTGGTGCGCGGAGGCTGCGGATGGGGAGCGGCCGACGGCAACGCTGATCTATTTCCTGCTGGAAGCGCACCAGCGCTCCCACTGGCACCGCGTGGACGCCGCGGAGCTGTGGTTCTGGCACGCCGGGGCGCCGATCACGCTTTCCACCGCGCCGCACGATACCGGACCCGTCACCCGCACCCTGCTGGGCGCGCGCGTGCTGGCGGGTGAAGCCGCGCAGGCGCTGGTGCCGGCCGGGCATTGGCAGGCGGCTGAACCCACGGATGGCTGGGCCCTGGTCAGCTGCGTGGTTTCGCCGGGCTTCCATTTCGGCGGCTTCGAACTCGCCCCTCCCGGCTGGTCGCCCGGAGAGCCGGTTCAGCAGTGAATCACCCTATCGAGCAGCCATCGCCTTCGCTGGTCTTGGTGCCGTCCGGCCGGAACCACGTGGCGATCGGGCCGGCCTTCTCGTCATAATAGCAGACCGAGGAAACCCGGTTGGTCGCCGCGTCGACATGGACGGCATAGTTGTGGCCGCCGCAGTTGTGCAGTTCGCAGCGCGAGGCGGCAATCTCGCCATCGATCCGCTTCACCGGGCCGACCGGGCCCTTCATCGCGGCGATGGCCGCCGCCGCCTTGGGGTCGGTAACGGCAGCAGCCACGCCCGAGACGACCACGGGATCGTCGAAGAAGGCATGCGCGCCCACCTTGTCCAGCGGATATTTGCCGACATAGACTGAAAGATCGGGCGAATTGCCACTCTTGCCGCCGGCTGCCGGCGGGGGCGATCCCGTTTCCATCGCCGCCGGCACGCCTGCATCCGTCGCGACGGCTTCGGTTGCCACGGTGGTCGTTTCGACAGTGGTGGTTTCGACGGCGGTCGGCTGCTTGCTTCCACAGCCCGCCGCCAGCAGCAGCATCGCCATCGCCGCCCAGTTCCGCCGGTTGCACCGCTGCCAATCGGGATCATGCATCGCATCGTCTCCTGTCCGAGAGAAGGCTGTCCGCCATGGGCGGAAAACGTCGCCGATCCCATTCGGCTCCCGACGGTAGCCCATCCCGGCGCGCCGGAACTATGCCTGCGCCGCTGCGCGCCTGTCCAGCATCATGCCCTGTCTAGCGCATGCCCCGCCCCGCATCATGCCTGCCCGGAAGTCAGCCCCGGATTTCCCGCTTCCAGCGCAGCGCCAGCATGATGACGGTGGGCCAGAACATCGTGGCGATCACATCGCCGATCGTGTCCGGCCAGTTCCAGGAGCCGTGGGCGAGCCGGTCGATGAATTCGTTCGCCACTTCGCACAGCAAGACCACGAAAACCGGCCATGGCGAGCTGAGCTTGCGGCGCAGGAGGATCGCGGAAACAAGCCAGATCGTCAGGCCGGCATAAGTATGCGCGAACTTGTCCGGCTGGGGGCACAGCGAGACGATCCAGTCGATCGCGCGCTCATAATGGTGAACGAAATCCATGACGTGGACTTATGCTGCAAGGCAGCATGACGGTCCAGTCCGCCTCGTCTCAGCCCTGTGTAATCTGACAGCGTGTAACCCTGACGGAGCGTAATGCCGGCAGAGCGTGATCCCGATGGGAAAGGCCTTCCGGATGCAACAGGGCGCGACGGTCGGGACCGTCGCGCCCTGCACTTCTCCCTTCCCTCGGCCTGCTGCCCGTTCTTGCGGGGCAGCACATCAAACTGCCTGTCAGGCGACTTTGCGCTGCAACTTCGCCAGCGCGCGGTCGATCGCATCCCGCGCGGCGGCATTCACCGTTCCCGAAACCACCCGATAGACGATCCGCCTTCCCTCCAGCGAATAGGCCACCGTCGCCATGCCATCGTTGAAGCTGGACAGGTAGAGCGCCGGCTTGCGCTGGATCAGCGCGACATCGTCCGCCCGGGGAACCAGCGTATCGCGCATGAAATAGGCACCGGTCATCGCGCCCGCATCCAGCCCGGCATCCGACGCAGGGCCCGGCGCAATAACGCTATCCGTCGATCCAGGCAGACCCGCCACATCCTGCGCCCGGCCTTGGCCGGGACAGACCAGTACGGCAGCCACGAAGCATGCCTGAAATGCTGTCAGGAATTGCTTCATGACACCATCCTCTTCCAATGGCAGTGCCGTCTTCGCGACCCACCTTGATTGTTCGGAAACCATAACAGGCGATCATCGAAATCGAAAGCGCTCGTTGGATTTTCACCAGCGTTCCGGCGATCCCTGGCACTGCCGGACGATCCAGCGAGTGGTTCGGCGCGGCACCGGGAAAAATTGCTAATGCGACGCGATATTGCAAAAACGCTGACCTATCTCTGCCTGCACCTGACGGTGGGCTTCACGGTGGCCTATGTGATGACCGGATCGCTGGCCCTGGCCGGCGGAATCGCGCTGGTGGAGCCCTGCATCAATGCCGTGGCCTTCTGGTTTCACGAACGCGCATGGCGCCGCGTGGAAGGGCGCGCGTCGCCGTCCGCGCTCCATCCGGCCTGACAGCGGGCCATCCCGGCGCGCGCAACGGCTTCGCCTGCGCTCCCGCCCCTACCCCTGCCCCACATTGTCATGACTCGGTCCCGGTTTCGTGCGAGACATCCCATCCGCGCGCCGATCCGGCACGCGTTCCATAACCGCGAACCGGGCGAAGCGTCCTGCCCGCTCCGGCGCGGGGCAGCAAAGGACCTCCCCGATGACCACCAATACCGCTTCCGCCCGCTACGAAGGCCTTGGCAAGGACGGCAAAGGCTCCATCACCACGCGTTCGGGCGTCCTTTCCGGCCAGCCCTATGGCTTCGGCACGCGTTTCGAAGGCCAGCCCGGCACCAATCCGGAGGAACTGATCGCCGCCGCCCACGCCGCCTGCTTCACCATGGCCACCAGCTTCGGGCTGGCGAAGGCCGGTTTCAGCGACGGCACGCTGGACACCCAGTGCACCATCACGCTGGATCAAGCGGATGGCGGCTTCAAGGTGACGAAATCGGCACTGGTGCTGAAGGGCGCGATTCCCGGCATCTCTGCCGAAGATTTCGCCAGCATCGCCGAAGAGGCGGAGAAGAACTGCCCGATCTCCAAGCTGCTCGATTGCGAGATCACGCTCGACAAGTCGCTCGAAGGCTGAGCCAACGCAGCCGCTCAGGCTCTCGGAGAAGCAGGCCCAAGGGAACAGGGCCTGCTTCCAACGCGTTGATCGATCAGGACGGGGTAAGCGGAGGACGCTTTGCCAAGACGCACACCGATATCGACCAGCGTGATCGGCGCCGTGGCCGGGGCGATTGCCATCGGCATACTGGCGGGCGCGTGCCTGCCCACCGGCCTTGCGCGCGACAACGATCACCTCAAGGCGGTGCCACCCTCTCCTGCGCGCGCCGAAAACGCGCGCAATCAGGCCCCTTCATTCGCTGAAGTTGGAAATCACGGCGCGGGCGAAGCGGGATCCGGCTCGCCGGTGCCCATGGCTCCGTAAGTTTCGACTATTCCCGATTCGGCCGCCGATTCGGTCGCGTCCTTGCCGTTGGCGAGGCGCGCCGGCCGGCGGTCGCTCCACGCGCAGCCCTTGCGCACTTCCCCACCGATCTTCAGCAAGGCGTTGTAGGGATAATGGCGGTCCGACATGCCGTCGCTGCACGGACCGGGCCCGATCGCCAGCGTGAAGTCGCGCCCGGCCAGGGTGCCGCTGAACGAAACGCCCCCGCGCCCGGCAAACCGCGTCACGGTGGTCTGGTCACCCCCCGGCCGCTCCGGCGTGCGATAGGTGATCAGGCCGTCGCGCACTTCCGCATTCCAGAACGGTTCGGTCCCGCTCACCCGAATCCGTTCCGCCGTGGCAATGCCGCTCCACGGTTGGTGATCGTCACGATCGCCCGGAACCGCCTTTCCGGGATCGTTGCTGCCGTGACATGCTGCAAGTGCGAGAATCGGCAAGGCGATCGCGGCAAATCGCATCCGAAGGCGGCGGGGCGTGCAAGTCACGGAATGCATTGGCATCTTGGCAGGGTAACCGGGGTCAACACCCCCCGCAAGATGGCTGAATTGCACCTTCCGCACCCCGTTCGGCTGGCCCTCGGGCGCATTTGCAAGCCGGAAATTTATCCAAAATAGGGAGATTTACGCTGGTTTAGCGCTAACTACTTAGCAAGCTGAGCTTTTCGGCGATAATTGCACTTTCCGCAACACCGGTGGCATCTATTGCCATTGCGAATAAGGGGACATCCAACCATGTTGCAATGCAACAAGATAAGAGATGCCCCGAGGCAATCTCCTGCTTCTTGAAAAAAGGATTTTGCCATGTTCAAGACTGTCTTTGTCGGCGCCGCCGCTCTTGCCGCTGTTTTCGCCACTTCGGCCCAGGCTGAAGATGCCCGCAGCTTCTCGCACGACGGGGTGCACTACAACTACACCACTGCCCAGAAGGGCAAGGTGACCGTGATCCAGGGTACCGCTTCGGGCCAGGTTCCGTTCCGCCTCTACGTCAGCGGCAACCGCGTGACCGGCACCTACAACTCGCGCAACGTCGACTTCCGTCTGGCCGATGCGCGCAATGCACTGGCCGTCGAACAGGCCGTCAGCGCCCAGTAATCGAAACTGGGATGGCCGGGCTGCGGTCCGGCCAGAACGCGAAAAGGGCGCCATCCCACCGGGACGGCGCCCTTTTTCGCGTCTGTATGCCGTCAGTGCCGCTTGTCCAGGATCGCCTCGTGGCTGACCAGGCGAACCTCCAGGTCCCCGCCGGGAACGATGTCGTGCCGTTCCGCGATGGTATCGCGCAGCGCAGCGATGGCCTCTTCGTCGGCGCCTTCGGGCAGCGGATAGCGGGCAAGCACCATGCCATCGAACACATCCACCACGCTGAAGTGGCTGGACATGCAGGATGCCGCCAGCGCGTCGAGGTCCAGCCCCTCGGCCAGTCGCCAGGTCTTGCCCTCGTTCGATCGGATTTCCTTGCGGCAGTGCCGGCAGGTGCAGAGGATCGATCCGTCCTCCTCTCGCCGGCGCTGCCCTGTCGGCTGATGCGCGCCCCGGTACCAGCAGGGCGTCATCGCAAAGGAATCGCGGCGCGTATACATCTGCTAAAATACTCTCATGGATTAGGCTTAACCGTCTCACAATCCCGATTGCCGAGTGGTTACCGGCGCCCTCAGGGAAAATACGCGAGACCCGGTGTGCAAGCGTCGGCCTCCGTTCACCACCCGGACAGGGCCCGATGCCTACGCGACGCGCGGGAAGCGGCGGAATCGATTCGGGATGTGTGACGATGAGTGCGGGTAAGTGGATGGTGTTCATGCTGGTGGCGGGCGTGGGCATTGGCGTCGGTGCCGCCAACCTGGCGAACGGCGGAATGCGCCAGTGGGCCGAACGCTTCGGCCAGCATGAATCCGGGGACCAGAACCTGGTCGCCTTTGCAGGCACGGGTGACGCCGCGCCGGCCCGTATGCGCCCTCACGAATACAGCGATGAGGAAGGCTATCCGTTGCAGGGCAACGACGGCGGCGATTTCGCCTATGCGCCCGAACCGGACTTCCGCCCTACTCCTCCCGGCCAGGTGGTGATCCTGCACGCGCCCGGCTGGGGGTATGACGACGGACGCAGCGACGCGGACGATGGCGACTATGCGGAAAACGCTCCGCGTGCCCGCATCTACGTGCCGACGCCGCAGTACGCCCCCTCCGCTCCGCCGCGCATGGCTGCCCCTGCCGCGCCGCCGCAGGATGCCGCCGCCGCCGCGGCCGAGCGTGCCCGTGCCGCCGCCGCCGATGTCACCGCCGCCGAGCGCGGCACCATCTGATCCCCGGTCAACGCAGGGTGAGGAAGACTTCGGCCTCGATCACCCAGGCGCCGCCCAGTTCGCGCCACTTGGCGACATAGCTGCCCGAAGCGAGCGCTGCCCCGTCGGGGGCGAGGCCCTCCCACGCGCCATATTCCATGGCGATGGGCTCCACGGCCGAAGCCTCGATCCGCTCCGGCGTGCGGGTGTAGGCCATGCGCCCGGCGGCGGCGAATTCGCGCTTCCACACTTTCACTTGCGCCATACGCCCGGCGATCACCGCGCTGTCGCTGCCGGTCACCATCACGCAGTCACGCGCGAGGATCGGGCCGATCGTGGCGGCATCGCCCTCCGCAATCGCGCGGTTGAACTCGGCGCGGCGGGTGCGGATCGCCAGTTCGGCGGCGGCATTCACCGGCAGGTTCACGAATACACCGGATTGGCGGCCAGTTCGCCGACGACGGTGTTCCAGCGCCGCACCGTCCAGCGCTCCACAAGCCCCTCCCGGACATAAGGGTCTGCCTTGGCGAACGCTTCCGCCACTTCCGGGCCTTCGCTGGCGAACAGCAGGCAAGCGGTATCCACGGGGTCTTCCAGCGCGCCGGCCAGCACCAGTTCGCCCCTGCCCGCGAAAATCCACGCCAAGGCGAGATGTTCGGTGCGAAACTGCGGGCGCCGTTCCAGGTAATCGGCGGCGACATGATAGGTGAGCAGGTAATGGGCCATCCCCATCTTCTGCCATCGGCCCGGCCGTGTTTCCAGTGCGGCGGAATTCCCGGCTTCCTCCACATCCCCAGCAAATAGAGACGCCCCCCGTTAAGCGCGGGTTACAAATCCCGCGCCCATGGGGTAGAGAGCGCTCGGACCGTCCGGTCCGCTAAAGGGATCTGCACCTAGAAAATGGCCAAGAATACCGGCCGGAGCCGCTCGCCCGGCGGGCCTTCCTCCTCGAATCCGAAAGAATCGTCGTTCCTGGGCCGCCTCGCGCGGCGGGTTCTCATCTGGGGCGGAGCGCTGACGCTGCTCGCCGCTATCGGCCTCGGCACCGCCGTGGTCGTGACGATGAACGAACTACCCGCCTACGATGCGCTGAAGAGCAGCCAGAACGGCCAGATGATCGTCGTGCGCGCACGCGACGGCAGCGAACTCGTGGCACTGGGGCCCAGCTATGGCAAGTGGCTGTCCTATAACGAAATTCCGCCCGTCATGCGCGGCGCCATGGTCTCCGTGGAAGATCGCCGCTTCTACGATCACATCGGCGTCGACGCGCTGGGCCTGTTCCGCGCGGTCTACGTCTCGCTGACCACCGGCGGCCGCGCCAAGGCGACGTCCACGATCACCCAGCAGCTTGCGCGCAACGTGTTCCTGAACAACAGCCGCTCGATGGGCCGCAAGGCCCGCGAAGCCGTGCTGGCGCTGGCGCTGGAACGCAAGTTCACCAAGGATCAGATCCTCGAACTCTACCTGAACAAGGTCTATTTCGGCGGCGGCGCCTATGGCATCGACGCGGCCAGCCGCAAGTTCTTCGGCCACCCCGCCACCGAACTGTCGACCGCCGAAGCCGCGATCATCGCCGGTCTGGTGAAGGCGCCTTCGAACTATTCGCCCACCGCCGACCTCGATGCTGCCAAGGGCCGCGGCGAAGTGGTGCTGGGCCTGATGGTCAAGAACGGCGCAATCACGCAGGAAGAGGCTGATCGGGCCGACATCGCCGATGTCGCGGTGAACCATGAGAAGGGCCAGAACTCGGTCCGCTACTTCACCGACTGGGCGCTGCCCCAGCTCGACATGCTGCTGCCCGACACCAACGAGCCGATCGAGGTCTGGACCACGCTCGACCCGAAGATGCAGCAGGCCGCAACCAGCTCGATCGCCGCCAACGCCCCCAAGGGCGCGCAGGGCGCACTGGTCAGCCTGGACCGTGACGGCGCCGTTCTGGCGATGGTCGGCGGCACGGACTACGTGAATTCGAACTACAACCGCGCCACCAATGCCGTGCGCCAGCCCGGTTCGGCGTGGAAGCTGTTCGTCTACCTCTCCGCGCTGGAAGCCGGTTACACGCCCGACGACCGCGTGATGGACGAACCCGTCACCATCGACGGGTGGAGCCCGCAGAACGATGGCCGCAATTTCGCGGGCCAGATCGACGTGCGCACCGCCTTCGCCTATTCGAAGAACACCGTGGCCGCGCAGCTCGGCAACGAAGTGGGCTTCGGCACGGTCGCCTCCATGGCGCGTCGCTTCGGCATTTCCACCCCGATCAACACCAAGCCGGCGATGGTCCTCGGCACGTCCGAAGTACGCGTGATCGACATGACGCGCGCCTTCGCGGCGATCTCCGCAGGCGGCACTTCGGTCGAGCCCTATGGCATCGTCAAGGTCACCACCACTTCGGGCCGGACGCTCTACGAGCACAAGTCGGCGCGCGGCCAGGTTCTGGTGCCGCCGAACGTCGCCGCCGGCATTACCGACCTGCTGCAGACCACCGTTGCCACCGGCACCGGCCGCGCCGCGCAGATCGGCCGCCCGGTCGCGGGCAAGACCGGCACCACCAGCTCCAACAAGGATGGCTGGTTCCTGGGCTTCTCCAGCGGCATCACCACCGGCGTGTGGATGGGCCGCGACGATGCCAAGCCGGTGCCCGGCCTCTCCGGCGGCCACGCCCCGGCGCGCGCCTTTGCCGATTACATGAAGGTCGCCGTCTCCACCCGCCCGGTCGAACAGTTCCAGACCGAAGTGAAGCTGCCCGAATGGCAGCTGGAGCCCGACGACGAAGCGATGCAGGGCAGCCCGGACGACTACTATTACGTCGATGAGAACGGCAACGTGGTCCACCCCGGCTCTAATGGCGATCAGGGCGATGGCCAGCCGCGCTACGAAGACGGCAGCGTCGGCCCCGGCCCCGGTCCGGGCGCGCCGCAGATGCCGGACTACGGCCCCGGCGCGGCGCCGGGTCCGGGCGGCGGTCCGGCCCAGCGCACACCGGCCAATGGAGCGCCGCCGGCCGCCAGCGACGACTTCCTCAACCGCGCCACCGGGCGCTCCACGTCCGACGAGGGCCAGCAACGGGGACCAGGCGCGACCAATCCGTCCGCCCCACGCCCCAACGCCACGCGCACGCCCACTCCGGTGCGAACGCCGGGGAACTGAGCGGCAGCCGATACGAGAAAGGGACCGGATTTCCGGTCCCTTTTTTGTTGCGTGCCCTACGCTTCGCCGCCCCACTCACCCTCGTCGTCCTCGCGAAGGCGGGGATCCCGCCTTCGCGGGGGCGACGGGATGGGTATGGCTAGGCGGCGTGGGCTTGCAGGCCTACGCGCTCAACCGTCGCCCTCTGGCCAAAAAGCCAGCGCGGCGCTGTTGATGCAGTAACGCTGGCCGCCGGGCCCATCGGGGAACAGGTGCCCCAGATGCCCCTCACATCGGGCGCAGCGCACTTCGGTGCGATCCATGCCGTGCGACTGGTCCCGATACGCATCCACCGCGCCCTCGCTGACCGGCGCAGTGTAACTCGGCCAGCCCGAACCCGAATCGTACTTCGTGGCGGATGAGAACAACGCCGTCCCGCACCCGGCACAGGCATAGAGTCCCGCCTGCCGGTTGCGCGCATACTTGCCGGTGAAGGCACGTTCGGTGCCCGCTTCACGCAGGACACGATACTGCTCCGGCGTCAGCTTCCGGCGCCATTCGGCTTCGGTCAGATGAATCTTGTCCCGCATCGCCATTGGATATGGTGCCGCACCGGGCGCGTTTCCAGCAAGCCGCCATACGGGTGCAGTCTGGGCGTGCTAGAACGAAGCTGGAATCGTTCGGGGAATTGCCGATGCGGCAAGCGCATGAAACATCGCCCGCCCTGGGACCGGGGCTGATCTGGGGCTTCGAATTCACGGCAGAGGGCAGTCGCCCGGTGGAGGACTGCGACAGTCCGCACGGGGATCGGCTGCGCTGGCTGCACCTCAACCTGGCCGATCACGGCACCCGCAAGTGGGTGGAAACGACGCCCGAACTGCCCGCCGCCGCACGCGAAGTGCTGCTGTCGCAGGATCGCCACCAGCGCGCACTGGTCGATCCCACCACGGTCGCCTGGGTGCTGCACGATCTGGAGCGGGACTTCGACAGCGACGACACCGGCCGCATCGGCGCGCTGCATATGGCGTTGACGCACAACCTGATCGTCTCCGCGCGGCACCATCCGATCGGTTCGGCGGACATCGTCTACCGCCGCCTTAGCGCCGGCCAGAACGCGATGACCCGCCCGCGCGCGCTGGACCTGATGGCCAGCGCGCTGCTGGAAAACTTCGGCCGCGTGATCGCCCGCCTCTCCGGCGAAGTGCAGGCCGCGGAGGATGCGCTGGTGGAGGACCGCCAGGCGCCGGACAGCCACCGCCTGATGGACGTGCGTCGCCGCCTGGCGCAGCTCCACCGCATGCTGGACGGAATGAAGAGCGTGTTCCGCCGTCTGGAACTCGACAGCGACCTGCCGGCGGACCTGCTGCCCACGGTGGAGAAGCTGTCGCAGCGGGTGCAGGGCGTGGATGGCGATATCGTCAGCGTGCTGAACCAGCTGCGTTCGGTGCGGGACGAGATCAACGACCAGTCGAACCAGCGGATCAACCAGAACCTCTACCTGCTCTCGGTCATGACCGCGCTGATGTTGCCGACCACGCTGGTGACGGGCATTTTCGGCATGAACACCGGCGATCTGCCGCTGACCGGCCATGGCGGCACCATCGGCGCTACCGTGATCGCGGCGGGGTGTGCTTTGGCGACGTTTGTGTTCCTGCGGGGACGCGGGTTCTTTCGCTGACGGTGGTTGGTATGTGAGCCCTCTCCCTCGATCCCAATAACGAGAGGCGGGGAACGGCGACCCCCTTACCGTTCGTCAACCTAGATAGCCCAAAACCACCCGTCGCCCCCGCGAAGGCGGGGGCCCCGCTTCCTTCTTGCCACGCCCGTCAAGAGAAGTGGGATCCCCGCCTTCGCGGGGATGACGGGATGGAATATGACGCCGGTCCGTCCTCAAAGCGTTGCGTAAAGCGCCAGCATCCGTTTCCACGCCTTGTCGGCCGCGTCCGGATCCCAGGACGGCGAATCCGGCACGCACCAGCCGTGGTCGGCGGGATAGACCTCCACTTCGGCCGGACGGTTCGCCGCCTCCGCCGCCCTTATCAGCTCGGTCTTCTGCTCGGGCTGCTTGGCATCGTCGTTGCGGGCGATGGCGAAGAGGAACGAGGCCTGGGTCTTGGCAATCAGACGGTGCGGGCTGTCGGGATCGTCGGTCACAAGGCCCGCGCCGTGCAGCGCCGCCGCCGCGCGCACATGGTCCGGCTCGGCCGCCGCAGCGCGCACGGTGAAGGGGCCGCCCATGCAATAGCCGTTGCTACCGATGCCGCGCTTGCCGTCCACCGCCGCATCGCCGCGCAGGAAGGAGACATAGGCCTTGGCATCGCGGGTGATCGCATCGGGCGTCAACGCGCCGCGCAGCGGGACGACCTTGGCCTGCCCCTCCGGCGTGCGATAGTCCGAGAAACTCTCGAACGTGGGCGCCGGCCCGCCGCGATAATAGGGGTTCACGCATAGCACTGCATAGCCTTCGGCCGCCAGCGAGCGGGCCATGATCTTCATCGCTTCCCGCAGGCCGGCGATGTCCGGCCACATGATGATGCCGGGATGCGCGCCCTTCGCGGGATGGACGAAGAACGCATCCGCCACGCCGTCGGCCGTGGTGATGGAGACCATCTTCTCCTTCACGTCCGCGCTACCCTTGTTGGGCGTGAAGCCGTTCGCGCAACCGGCCAGCATCGCGCTGGCGCCCAGCGCGGCGAACGTGCGGCGATCGAGGCCTCGGCGGGCAAGATTGCCGTCTTCGGCCAGGGCGGTGAAGTCGTCACACATAGAACCGGGGTTCCGCTGTTGTTTTGGAGGCGAAATTCAGGCTAGCGGGGAGGCCGCGCCATGGCGAGTCCCTCCTTGCACAAATGGGATAGAAACGATGACAGACCCCGAACAGATCGCCTGCTGGCAGCGCATCGATGCGCGGGTGACGACTTCGGGCAAGCTGGTGGACGGCGATCCGGAGCAGCTTGCCGCGCTGGGCGTGCGCCGTGTGATCAATCTGGCGCTCACCAGCCATCCCGAAGCTCTGCCCGACGAAGCCGGCCGGTTCGCCCGCGCCGGGATCGATTACGTCCATATCCCGGTGCCGTTCGACGCGCCGGATGACAGCCACTTCGCCGCCTTCACGGCCGCGATGGCGGAAGCGGATGGCGCGCCGGTCCACGTCCACTGCATCCTGAACTGGCGCGTTTCGGCCTTCGTCTACCGCTGGAACCGCGCCCATGGCATGGCGGAAGCCGACGCCCGGGCGCTGATGCGCCAACAGTGGGAGCCGGAAACCAGCGAGAACAAGGATGCGCCCGCCTGGGCCCGCTTCATCGCCGGTTAGATCGGGCGCTTACACCGCGCCGTTGAAGTTCAGTTCCAGATTCACCGCGTTGGGATCGACCAGAAAGATCTGCGCCAACCCCAGCGCCGGATGCTCCATCGCACGGTGCGGCAGGCCCAGCCCTTCGATCCGCGCGCGCGTCTCTTCATAGCCAGAGCAGCGCAGCGCCACGTGATGCAGCGCATTGGTGGGCGATCCGGGATGGTAATCGTCGTAGCGACCCGGCGCGGTGGTGCGGTCCACCAGATGGACGATCGCGTTGCCCGCCGAATCCCGCATCCAGTAACCGGCAATGTGCGAGGCGACGGTGGAATTGGCGCTGCGGGTGAGCCCCAGCACGTCTTCATAGAAACGCGCCGTGGCCTCCAGATCGTCGGTCAGCACATTGACGTGATCGATACCGGTGACCTGCATGAAACCTCTCCCAACGCGGGGTTTTAGAGCGTTTTCTAATCAGGTGGAATCACCTGATGACTCGGAAAACCCGGCAAACCAAAATCTTTGAGCAGTTGATCCGATGCAATCGGATCAACTGCTCTAACCCCTGAACACCACCGTACGCGCACCGTTCAGCAGCACGCGATCCTCAAGATGCAGCCGCACCGCTTCGGCCAGCACGCGCCGCTCGATATCACGGCCCTTGCGCACCATGTCCTCGGGCGTGTCGGCGTGAGTCACGGCTTCCACATCCTGATGGATGATCGGCCCTTCGTCGAGGTCCGCCGTGACGTAGTGCGCCGTGGCACCGATCATCTTCACCCCGCGCGCATGCGCCTGGTGATACGGCTTGGCGCCCTTGAAGCCGGGCAGGAACGAGTGGTGGATGTTGATGCAGCGACCGGAAAGGAACGCCGCCATCTCGTCCGACAGGATCTGCATGTAGCGCGCCAACACGACCAGTTCGGCGCGTGTTTCGTTTACCAGCGCGCGGATCTGCGCTTCTTGCGCAGGCTTGTTGCCCTTGGTCACCGGCAAGTGATGGAACGGCAGATCGCCGATCATCGCCGAATCGATCGCCTCGCGCGGGTGGTTGGAAACGATGCCGACGACGTCCATCGGCAGTTCGCCGATACGCAGGCGATAGAGCAGATCGGCCAGGCAGTGGTCGAACTTGCTGACCATCAGCAGCACGCGGCGCGGCCGGTCGCGACGGATCATCGACCAGGCCATGCCGTATTCGTGTGCGATCGGGCCGAAGCCCTCACGGATTTCCTCGCGATCGGCACTGCCCGGATCGAAGGCGACGCGCATGAAGAACTTGTCTTCATCCAGATCGTTGAACTGCTGCGCCTCGATGATGTTGCCCCCCGCTTGCGCGAGGTAGCCGGTCACCCGGGCGACGATGCCCGGGCGATCGGCGCAGGACAGCGCGAGGATCAGCGATTCAGACATCCGGTTCGTCCTCAGGCAGCGGCGCGGTTGGAAAGCGCGGCCTCGGATTCGGCCATGAGCGCGGTGATGATATCCGTCACCGGCTCTTCCTTGCTGACCATGCCGACCGACTGGCCTGCCATGATCGAACCGTTTTCCACGTCGCCGTCGATCACCGCGCGGCGCAGGGCGCCGGCCCAGAAGTGTTCGATCTTCAGCTGTGCCTCACCCATGTCGACCTCACCGGCGTCCAGCAGGCGCGCCACTTCGATCTGCTTGGCAGTGAATTCCTCGGTGCCCTTGTTCTTCAGCGCACGCACCGGGATCACCGGCAGACGCGGATCGACCTGCACCGAAGCCACGGCATCGCGGGCCGAGGCGCGGAAGAAGGCCTTCTTGAAGTCCGGATGGGCGATCGATTCGGTCGCGCAGGCAAAGCGCGTGCCCAGCTGCACGCCGGCCGCGCCCATTTCCAGATAGCCGGCCATCGCCTCACCACGGCCGATGCCGCCGGCGACGAAGACCAGATTGTCGGCCGCGAGTGCCGGCAGGATTTCCTGCGCGAGAACGGAAGTGGAAACCGGGCCGATGTGGCCGCCGGCTTCCATGCCCTCGATCACCAGCGCGTCCGCGCCGGAGCGCAGCAGCTTCTTGCCCAGCGCCAGCGTCGGCGCGAAGCAGATCACCTTGGCGCCCGATTCCTTGATGGCTTCCACGCTGCCCTTGGGCGGAATGCCGCCCGCCAGCACCACGTGGCTGACATTGTGCTTCGCGCAGACTTCGATCAGATCGAACAGCTGCGGGTGCATGGTGATCAGGTTCACGCCGAAGGGCTTGGCCGTCAGCGCCTTGGTCGCGGCGATTTCCTTGTCCAGCAGTTCGGGGTTCATCGCCCCGCAGGCGATCACGCCGAAGCCGCCGGCATTGCTGATCGCGGAAACCAGATTACGCTCGGACACCCAGGACATGGCGCCGCACAGGATCGCATATTCGCTGCCGAGAAATTCGCAGCCCCGCGCCATCAGCGCGGAGGTCTTATTGGTGGCGGCCATTGATGCTCCCATAGCCCGCATTCATAAATCAGCCTGCGCCATAGGATGAGGAAACGCGCCGCACAAGCAGCGGTGTTGCCCGCCGGGCCTGCGAAACCGAGCAACATCGGGAAACTTGATCTCCATCGCCGGGAATGAGACCCATGCGGTGATGGATGTCAGAACCCTCTACGAAGCCAAGCTGACGACCGCCGACAAGGCGGTGCAGGCGATCGACAGCAACAGCGACCTCGCCATGGGCATGGCCGTGGCAGAGCCGCCCGCGATCTTGGCCGCCATTGCGCGGCGGGCGGAAGCGGGGACGCTCACCGAGTTACGCGTGTGGTATTTGCTATCACAAGTTCATGCCGGATCGACGATTTTCCGCCGCGAGTTGCTCGGCCCGATCCGCCCGCAATGCCTTTTCATGAGCGGCGTGGAGCGCGCGCTGATCAAGGCCGATCCCGCAGCCGAGGCGCTGATCGACTTCGTCCCCACCGCGTTCAGTGGATCGCCCCGGGTGATGCGTGACGAGGTGGGCATGGATGCCTGCGTGCTCACTGTCTCCCCCATGGATGCGGACGGCTATTTCAGCTTCGGCGTCGCCAACGACTACACCTCGGTCGTCGCGCACAGCGCCAGAACGGTGATCGTGGAGGTGAACCCGGCAATGCCGCGCGTGGCTTGCCCGGCCCCGCTGCACGTCTCGCAAGTTTCCGCCATCGTCGAGAATCACGTGGCCCTGCTCAGCTTCGGAGAGGCTGACGCCGCGCCGGAGGACGAGGCCATCGCCACGCTGATCGCGGAGATGATCGACGACGGCGCCTGCCTGCAGATGGGCATCGGCAACCTGCCCGGCGCGGTCTGCCGGCGCATCGCCAACCGGCGCGACATGGGCATCCACACCGAACTGCTGACGCCGCCGCTGGCCCGTCTGGCCCAGCAGGGTGCCGTGACCAATCGCTTCAAGACGACCGAAACCAGCCTCAGCGTCTATTCTTTCGCGATGGGGGACGAGCCGTTCTACCGCTGGATGGACGGCAATCCGCATGTCTATTCGATGCCGGTGGACGTGGTGAACGACCCCGCCGTGATCGCGCGGAACGACAAGGTCGTCTCGGTGAACGCGACGATCCAGGTCGATCTTCAAGGCGCATGCAATTCGGAATTCATGGGCGGGCACCAGCACTCGGCGGCCGGCGGACAGGTCGATTTCGTGCGGGGCGCCTATGGGTCGAAGGGCGGGCTATCGGTGATCGCCTGTCGTTCGACGGCCAGGGGCGGGACGGTCAGCCGCATCGTGCCGAAGCTGGACGGGCCGGTGACGACGCCGCGCAACGATGTGCACTGGATCGTCACCGAGCACGGCGCGGCGAACTTGCGCGGCAAGACCTTGCGGGAACGGGCGGAACTGCTGATCGGGCTGGCCGATCCCAGGTTCCGCGATGAACTGGCGAAGGTGCTTTAAGCTCCCTTCGCTGCCTCCCCATCCTTCCTAAGCGAATCTCGCCCACGACACTCCGTCGCCCCCGCGAAGGCGGGGGCCCCGCTTTCTTTGCGCCACGCCAGAAGAAAAGCGGGATCCCCGCCTTCGCGGGGATGACGAGGGTTGATGGGATCGGTTTGCCTTGTGGGCTTTGAGGGCGCTCAAGCCCGTCTGCCACCTAGATTGCCACCGCGCCCAACCGCTCCACCCAATCCGCATGGCGCTTCTTGAGTTCGCGCTCCCACCCGAGGCCGATCTTCTCCACATCCAGCACTTCCAGTACCTCGAACGCGAAGGCTTCCTCCCCATGTGTGTTCCAGGCCTCTTGCAACGAACGCTGCGGCGTCGAGCCTAGCCTCAGAGTGAAGAACACGCGATTGCGGATGGCCGGCAGGTTCGGCGCTCGGCCGACCCATACCTCCCCGCTCGCCTCGCAGCGGATCGCGTAGATACCCGGCTCCGGCTTGCGTTCGCGATATTCGGCAATGGCCGCCTTGCGGTCACTACGTTCCATAGTTCGATTCCCTTGATATTTTTACCCGGATAAATTGACTCACCCAAAATTTCAATTTACCCGGATAAAAATATCTTCAGGACCAACTCAATGACCCAAACCTGCACCGCCTTCCTAGGCACCACCCGTGTGGCGCGCGGCACTCCGGACGAACTGATCGCCACCCTGCGCGGCCGTGAACAGGGCGTGCTCGTGTTCGACGATACGACCGGACGCGCGGTCGATCTCGACTGGCGCGGCGTTGCGCCAAAGACGGACGAGACCGAGGCACCCCGCCGTCGCGGGCGCCCGAAGCTGGGCGTCACCGCCCGCGAAGTGACGCTGCTCCCCCGGCAATGGGACTGGCTGGCACAGCAACCCGGCGGTGCCTCGCAGGCGCTGCGCCGGCTCGTCGACGAAGCGCGCAAGGCCGATGGCGGCCGCACGGCCCGCCGCACAGCGCATGAACGCGCCTATCGCGTTATGTCCGCGCTTGGCGGCGACCTGCCGGGGTTCGAGGAAGCCAGCCGCCTGCTCTTCGCGGACAAGCTGGCCGAATTCGCGGATGCCATCGGGACGTGGCCCGCCGACTTGCGCGACCATGTCCTCGAACTGGCCCAGCCGTCACCGGAAGACTGAGGCGGAAACGAAAAAGGCGGCGCTAACCGCGCCGCCTTTCCCTAATTCCCGCTATCGCGCCCGATCAGGCCGCTGCGTCGAGCCCGTAAGCCGTGTGCAGCACGCGCACCGCCAGTTCGGTCTCATCGGTGTCGATCAGGACCGAAACCTTGATCTCGCTGGTGGAGATGGCGATGATGTTGATGCCGCGATCGGCCAGCGTCTTGAACATGGTCGACGCCACACCGGCGTGGCTGCGCATGCCGACGCCGACGACGCTGACCTTGGCCACGTTGCTGTCAGCGATCATGCGGTAGTAGCCGATGGCGTCCTTGCGCTCTTCCAGCAGCGCCTGCGCGCGGACGAGGTCGGCCTGCGGCACCGTGAAGGTGACGTCGGTTTCGCCCTTATCCTTGGCGACATTCTGGATAATCATGTCGACGTTGATGTTCTGTTCGGCCAGCGGCGCGAAGATCGCGGCCACGGCGCCCGGACGGTCCGGCACGCGGGTAAGGGTAACCTTGGCTTCGTTCTTGTCGGCGGCGATGCCGGTGATCAGCTGGCGTTCCATGTCGCTTCCTTCCAGTTCTTCGTCGCTCACGATCATCGTGCCGGGCAGGGTATCGGCGGCAGGCGCATTCTCGTCGATGAACGAGGACAGCACCTGAACGCGCACCTTTTCCTTCATGGCCAGCGAGACGGAGCGGGTCTGCAGGACCTTCGAACCGACCGAGGCCAGTTCGAGCATTTCTTCATACGTCACCAACGGCAGCTTGCGCGCCTTGGCGACGATGCGCGGGTCAGTGGTGTAGACGCCGTCGACATCGGTGTAGATGTCGCAGCGGTCGGCCTTCACCGCAGCCGCCACGGCCACAGCCGAAGTGTCAGAGCCGCCACGGCCCAGCGTGGTGATACGGTTGTCCGGGGAGACGCCCTGGAAACCGGGGATCACCGCGATCTCGCCCGCGGCCATCGAGGCCAGCAGCGCTTCCGAATCGAAATCCTCGATACGGGCCTTGGCATGGGCATCGTCGGTCTTGATCGGCAGCTGCCAACCCAGCCACGAACGCGCCTTGCAGCCCATCGCCTGCAGCGTCAGCGCCAGCAGGCCAGAAGTGACCTGCTCGCCCGAAGCGACGACGACGTCGTATTCGGCGGGATCGTAAAGCGCATTCGCCTCACGGCAGAAGTTCACGAGGCGGTCGGTCTCGCCCGCCATCGCCGAAACGACGACCGCGACTTCGTGGCCCGCTTCCTGCTGGCGTTTAACGATACCCGCCACGCGCCGGATTCGCTCGGTCCCGGCCATCGAAGTGCCGCCGAATTTCATCACGATACGTGCCAAGGTGCCGTTGCTCCCCGTGAGATTGTGCGCATGAACGATGCGCGTGTGGATAAGAGTTCGGCGGGCTGTTAGGGGGGACTCATGGATAATGCAACTGCTTCGAACACGCCTTTCGGCGCAACAATCGATCCGAAGGAGGCCGCTCACTTCGGCGCGCTGGCAGCCGAGTGGTGGGATCCGAAGGGCTCTTCGGCGATGCTTCACCAGCTGAACCCGGTGCGTCTGGGCTTCATCCGGAGCGAGATCGACCGGTATTTCGGCAGCGATTCCCGTAGCTTGAAGCCGCTGGCCGGCAAGCGCGTGCTCGATGCCGGCTGCGGCGCCGGGCTGCTTTGCGAACCGCTCGCCCGGCTTGGCGGGGCGGTGACAGGCGTGGACGCGGCGGCGGAGAACATTGCGGCGGCCCGTGCCCATGCCGAGGCCATGGGGCTTCCCATTGATTACAAACATGGCGAGCTGGGGGCGCTGGGCCTCTCGGGCTACGACCTCGTCTGCTCGTTGGAAGTGATCGAGCATGTCACCGACAAGGCGCTGTTCATCGGCCAGCTCGCCGATGCGCTGGCGGACGACGGGCTGATGATCCTCTCCTGCCCCAACCGCACGCCCGCCTCGCGCCTACTGCTGGTCGAGGCGGCCGAGCGGCTGGGCAAAGTGCCGCGCGGCACGCATGACTGGCACCAGTTCCCCACGCCTGAAGAACTGCGCGAACTGGCCGAAGGCGCGGGCCTCACGCTGGGCCAGCCCAAGGGCATTGCCTGGTCGCCCACGAGCGGGCTGCACCTGTCCGACGATCTTTCGCTGAACTACATCGTCACCGCCACCAAGGCCTGACGCGCCGGCCAAAGCCCTCACTCTAAAACCCCGTCATCCCCGCGCAGGCGGGGATCCCGCTGGTTCTTGGCGACGTAGCTAAAGGCAAGCGGGGCCCCCGCCTTCGCGGGGGCGACGAGGTGTTTGGGGGGCGATGTTCTCGTTGACTTATTAGATCTCGTCGACCGCTTCGGTCGCTAAACCGAACCGCTCGCGACAAGCCCGGCAATCGCCGCCCTCACTTGCGCCTCACGCTCCTCCCAAGCCCCGCCGATCCGCGTGAACGGCACGCCCGCCCGCACCAGCATCTCTTCCGCCAGCGCGGCAAAGTCAGCCCGTGCCTCATCGGTTCCGAAGAACCGCGTACCATCATCGCACCAAGGCACATCGGGCGAGAACAGCAGGTAGTGATCGGCCTTGGGATAGCCCATCAGCACCTCGGGCACTTCACTGAACAGCATCTCCGCCCAGGCCGCCGTCATCAACTGATCGGTATCGAGCAGCAGCACCGGAGGCGCCGAAGCCATGGCCTTGCGGTTTTCCTCCGCCTGCCCTTCGGCAATGGCCAGCAGATCCGCCATCGTCAGGTCGGTCCCGCGTTTCTCGCAATACGTGCGGCCATATTCGGGCACCCACGGCAGCCCCAGCCGCGCGGCCAGCACCGACTTTCCCGTGCTTTCCGCACCGTGGAGGCAAACCGTGATCATGCCGGCTTGAGCGGCCCCTTCTGCGCCCGCTCCGCCGCGGCCCATTCGATCAAGCCCAGTACCGACATCACCAGAAACACCACATAAAGCGCCGCCGTCGGCCACAGGTCCTTGTAGGCATAGACCCCGATCGAAGCGACATCGATGGCGATCCACAGCACCCAGTTCTCGATCCGACGGAACGCCAGCAGGATCTGCGCGGCGATCGAGGCACCGGCAATCGCAGCGTCCGCGTAGGGCAGCGAGGCATCGGTGAACTTGTGCATCACCCAGCCGAGGTTGAGCGTCAGCGCCGCCGTCGCCACCAGCCAGAGTGCACGACTGAATCCGTCCAGCCGGCGCACCGGCACCCGGCTGTCACCGCCACCCGCGCGCACCCAGAGCACCCAGCCCCAGGCCTGCGCCGCGAAGAAGAAGATTTGCAGGCCCGCCTCGCCATAGAGCTTGGCCTGCCAGAACACCACGAAGTACAGCGCCACCATCGCCATGCCGAACGGGTAGTTCCACACACTGCGCCGCACCAGCAGCGCGATATTGGCGAGCCCTAGTCCCGCCGCGATCCATTCTACCGGATCCATTGTCGCCCCTGTTTATTTCCCCGGATCAGCCCAAAGCGGCTTCCCACTCGGGCTCCTTGAAGCCCACCAACAGCCCGCCCGGATACTCGACGACCGGTCGCTTGATGGTGCTGGGCTGCGCTACCATGATCGCCACGGCCTTGGCGGCATCGAGGTCCTGCTTGTCCGCATCGGGCAGCTTCTTGAACGTGGTGCCCGCGCGGTTCAGCAGCTTTTCCCAGCCGGCCTGCTCGATCCACTTTTCAAGGCGCGCCGCATCGGCGCCTTCCTTCTTGTAGTCGTGGAAGGTGTAGTCGCTGCCGCGCGCCTCCAGCCACTTACGCGCCTTCTTCACGGTGTCGCAGTTGGGGATGCCGTAGAATTCCAGGCTCACGATTCGGTTTCCCTTTCGAAGTGGCGCACCCGCGGCTCGTTGCAGGCGAAGACAGTGTAACTCTGATAGTAATGCTCGCGCCCCTTGCCTTGCACTTCGGCGTGGGCGGCCACGCGGCGCCAGGCCAGCGCGGCGGCTTCGTCCGCCCATTCGGACATGGCGATCACCTCGCCATCCTCGCTGGTGTAGCTCTTGAAGGCAAGGAAACCGGGCTGCGCGCGGGCGAGCAGATCCATCGCCTCCGCATCGGCGGAATAGGCGGCGGCGTCGATATCGGCGCGCTTGCGATTGCGGAAGACTACCAGGAACATGGCCGCGCTCATGGGCCTTCGCGGACCATTCCGCAAGCATGTGGCGCGCCGCCAATGCTGGACAATCCGAAGATTGCGCGCCAAGGCGCGAGGCATGAGCGTGAACACTTTCGGCCGTCTTCTGCGATTCACCACCTGGGGCGAGAGCCACGGACCGGCCATCGGCGCCGTCGTCGACGGGTGCCCGCCGGGCCTCGCCATCGATGAGGGCGTGATCCAGCCCTTCCTCGACGCGCGCCGCCCCGGCCAGTCGAAGTTCACTACCCAGCGGCAGGAGCCGGATCAGGTCCGCATCCTGTCCGGCGTGTTCGAGGGCAAGACCACCGGCACCCCCGTCTCGCTGATGATCGAGAATGTCGACCAGCGCTCGAAGGACTATTCGGAAGTCGCCAAGGCTTATCGCCCCGGTCATGCCGACTATGCCTATGACGCCAAGTACGGCTTCCGCGACTATCGCGGCGGCGGGCGCAGCTCCGCGCGCGAAACCGCCAGCCGCGTGGCGGCCGGCGGCGTGGCGCGACTGGTGATCCCGGAAGTGACGATCCTGGCCTATGTCTCCGAGATCGGCGGCGACGCGATCGTTAAAACGAACTTCGATGCGGCGGAGATTGGCAACAATCCGTTCTTCTGCCCCGACGCGGAAGCCGCGAAGCGCTGGGAAAAGATCGTCGACGATGCGCGTCTGTCCGGTTCCTCGGTCGGCGCGGTGGTCGAATGCGTGGCCACGGGCGTTCCCGCCGGCTGGGGCGCGCCGCTCTACGGCAAGCTGGATGCCGACCTGGCTGCTGCCATGATGGGCATCAACGCGGTGAAGGGCGTGGAAATCGGCGACGGTTTCGCCGCCGCGCGCCTGACCGGCGAGCAGAATGCCGATCCCATGCATCCGGGCGTTGGCGGCCCCGAATTCAGCGCCAATCACGCGGGCGGCATCGCCGGCGGTATCTCGACCGGCCAGCCGGTGGTGGTGCGCGTGGCGTTCAAGCCGACCAGTTCGATCCTCACCCCGCAGCCCACCATCACCCGCGACGGCGAGGCGACCGAACTGTTCACCAAGGGCCGCCACGACCCCTGCGTCGGCATTCGCGGCGTGCCGGTGGTCGAAGCGATGATGGCGCTGGTGCTGGCCGATCACAAGTTGCTCCATCGCGGCCAATGCGGCTGATGCAGCCTGGCTGACGTCGCCCTCCGCCCCGAGCGGGACGGCGACGTCTTCAGCGCAGCCTCGTTACTCTGTAATCCGACGCGGTGTAGTCCGAGGCGGGCGGCGCGATCACGCTGCGCACGTCCATGTCCCGAAAGCCCGGCTTCTTCCCCAGCAAGGGCGCGAAATCGACATTGTAGGCAAACCGGTCATGCCCGGCTTCGTCCAACGCGGCGCCGTACTGCAGGCGCAAGGCTTCACGATCGTATCCCATCAGCACCAACAGCGTGGGAAAGATGCGGAACGCGCTTGACCGGTCGTGGTTGGCGGCAAGATTTCGGGACCAGTCCAACCGCGAAGGCCCGGCCTTCCCGATGATCACAAGCGGCACCAGGCCCTCCTCCTGCGCCGCGTTGTCGGCACCGCAGTGGGTGTTGTTGCCCGGATTACCACGCTCATGCAGATCCTGCCCGTGATCGGAGGTATAGACGATCGTCGCCTTTTCCAGCCCCGGTGTGGCCAGCAGCCGATCGAAGAACATGCCCACGCTCCATTCCACCGTATTGCGGTACGAATTGCGGTAGCGGACCCATTCGCCGGGCGTTCCGGTGAAGCCGGAACGATCGCTTGTCCAGGACAGCAGCGGTTCGGAATCACGCGGCAGAATCGGGCGATAGAGCGTCCTGGCCAAAGGGAATTTGTTCGCGATCGGAAAATGCGCGCCAACCTTGTTCACGTAGATGAATTCCCGGCGGCCGTTATTGATATGGGCGGCCAGGGCCTGGGCGATCCGCATATCCCGATCCGCCACCGCAACCCCGTCAAACTGGACGAAATCGTCGATCTCCCGGCGCTCCTGCGCCGTCATCATGTTCTGAAGCTGCCCGCCGGTCGACTGGCCATCGATGTAGACGGTGCGCAGCGTGGCCGCCTTCGCATAGCTCCAGATCGACGGCCATCCGGCCAGTGCCGCGCGATAGCTATCCGGCGTTCCGCCGAAACGCAGCACAGCATTGGAATTGGCGCTGCACTTGTGGATCGATGCGGCGTAGCCGAAGTTGGTGATGCGCAGGCCCGCACGCGCCTTGGCCAAACCGCTGCGAACGCCGGCGGGATTGTTGATGTCCAGGTAGTTGCCGGCGATACTCTCGTCCACCAGCAGCACGATATCTTCGGTCAGCGGCGGATCGCGGTGCGGCAGAGTGGGCGCCGCGCGCACTTTCGGCTCGGAAGCGAGCGCCTCTCCCGCCATCAGTCCGGCAAAGGCGATCGAGGGGAAGGCAGAAGGCAGCGCCCGCGATCCTTCACCGCCGCGAACGAACAGCAACGCCGAAAGTACCCCTAGCGCAAGCAAGGGCACCGGCATGCCCCAGCGCAACGGCAATCGCCACCGCCGCGGCGGCAGGGCCACGCCGAAAAACAACAGCAAGGACGAGGCCAGAGCCCGGGCTAGCGTCGGCCCATGCTGGGCCAGCGCCTGATCGATCTGCCCGCTAGCGTGGTAGAGGTTGACGAAGGATTCGTACGTCATCGGCCCGGCCGTCGTCCATTCGAACGAAAGCTGGAGCATCGAAGCCGCCGCGAACAGCATCGCCAATACGATCCGCGCTGAATGGCGCCCGATGAATGCCGACGCCAGCAGCCCCGCCGCAAGCATCCCGTACAATATGGCAAAGACAGCCAGCAGCGCGATGCCGGGCGCAAGCCTAAAACGCTCCAGCACTGCGCTGTAATCGCAGACTAGATACGCCAATATGAGAAATATCTTGAACATCGCCCCGCCGCTCGCCCCCGCCGCAAGCCGCTTAATGTTCGGAAATGAAATATCAAATAGGTGACTTGTCGAAATCGCGATTAATATTGCTTAATTTTGCCGTAACGCCTTCATGGATATCCGTCACCGTCAAAAAACGGCCTGCGGCCCCACTCTCAATCCAGCTTCGCGTCCGCCAGCGGCGCCGTCCGTGCCTCCAGCCTGCCTTCGCCGCGATAGACCAGCACGCAACTCGCGCTGCCCGCGCAGAACTGCTGGACCGGGGCCAGCGCCCGGGCGCCGTAGCGGTAGGTCAGCTTGCCCTCGGTAATCTCGAAGCCGGAAATGTCGCGGATGCGGTGTTCGTGCGCGAACATAACGGCGTGGCCCTGCTTCACGGGCGCCCAGAACGACCACTGATCGTAAAGGCGATGGTGATAGCGGAACTTCATGTCGCCCTGCGCCCGGTTGTCCAGCGAAGTGGGCCAGCTGTTGCAAGCGGCCAGCGATGCGCAGGCGGCTGCCAGCAGCGCAAGTCGGATCGTTTTCATCGCCCCTCTCTGCCCCACTTGCCGCAGCGCCGCACGACTTTTCGCGGGCGCACACGTTTTATCGACAGAAACGTTCAGTCCATCGCGACTTATCGAGCGATCCGATCAACCCAATCGGATCAAGGCCCTACACATCGTCATACGGGCGGCCTATCTCGGCTTCGTCAGTTTCAACACCCATCGAGGGAGAATACACCATGGGTATCATCGGCAGCACCATCAAGCCGTTCAAGAACACCGCTTTCCAGGCCGGCAAGGACTTCTTCGACGTCACCGACGCCGACATCGCCGGCAAGTGGGCCGTGTTCTTCTTCTACCCCGCCGACTTCACCTTCGTCTGCCCGACCGAGCTGGAAGACCTGGGTGAACAGTATGCCGCACTGCAGGGCATGGGCGTGGAAGTGTACGGCGTTTCGACCGACACGCACTTCAGCCACAAGGCCTGGCACGACACCTCTGACAAGATCGGCAAGATCCAGTACGCGTTCCTGGGCGACCAGAACCACGCGCTGACCGAAGCCTTCGGCGTTCTGCGCGAAGATTCGGGCCTGGCCGACCGCGCCACCTTCGTGGTCGATCCCGAAGGCGTCATCCAGATCATGGAAATCACCTGCGAAGGCGTTGGCCGTAACGCTGTCGAACTGGTCCGCAAGATCAAGGCTGCCCAGTACGTCCGCGCCAACCCCGGCCAGGTCTGCCCGGCCAAGTGGGAAGAAGGTTCGGAAACCCTCGCTCCCTCGCTTGACCTCGTCGGCAAGCTCTAAAAACTACGCGACTTACCGGCCAATCGCCGACCGGGTCGCGTGCTGAAGGTGCGCGGCCCGGGGTCTCCCTCCCCCGTGCCGCGCCCTGTGCCCCCAAGCCATGGCGCGCCGGTGAGGAACCAGTCCCCGGGCCGCCCCTTTCATCACCCTGATTTCAAAGGACCTGACTCATGCTCGACGCCACTCTGAAGCAACAGCTCTCGCAATATCTCGCCATGCTGCGCGAGCCGATCGAGCTTGTCGCCTCGCTGGGCGATGATGCAAAGTCTGCCGAAACGCGCGAACTGCTGACCACCATCGCCTCGCTTTCGGACAAGGTTACCGCCACTTTCGACGGCGACCCAAATGATGCGGGCGCGCGCCGCCCCAGCTTCATCGTGCGCCGCGCGTCTGACGCCAGCGCCTGGGTGCGCTTCGCCGGCCTGCCGCTGGGCCACGAATTCACCTCGCTCGTCCTCGCCCTGCTGTGGACCGGTGGCCATCCGCCCAAGGTTTCCGACGAGACGCTGGAGCAGATCCGCGCGCTGGAAGGCAGCTACGAGTTCGAGATGTACTTCTCGCTCTCCTGCCACAACTGCCCCGACGTGGTGCAGGCGCTAACGCTGATCGCGCTCAACAACCCGCATGTGAACGCCACCCTGATCGAAGGCGGCGCGTTCAAGGACGAAGTGGAAGGCCGCGGCGTCATGGCCGTGCCCGCCGTGTTCCTGAATGGCGAGATGTGGGGTTCGGGCAAGATGGGCGTGGAGGAAATCCTCGCCAAGCTCGACACCGGCGCGGATGCCAAGGCGGCTGCGAAGCTGGCCGAGAAGGCGCCTTTCGAAGTGCTGGTGGTCGGCGGTGGCCCCGCCGGTGCCTCGGCCGCGATCTATACCGCCCGCAAGGGTTTCAGCACCGGCATCGCCGCGGAACGCTTCGGCGGCCAGGTGCAGGACACCATGGGCATCGAGAACTTCATCTCGGTCCCCTACACCGAAGGCCCCAAGCTGGCCGCCGCACTGGAAACGCATGTTGGCGAATACGACATCGACGTGATGAACCTGCAGCGCGCCGAAAAGCTGATCCCGGCCAAGGAACTGGGCGGCTATCACGAAGTGGTCTTCGCCAACGGCGCTTCGCTGAAGGCGCGCAGCCTCGTGCTGACCACCGGTGCCCGCTGGCGCAACCTGGGCGTGCCCGGTGAAGCGGAGTACAAGAACAAAGGCGTGGCCTATTGCCCGCACTGCGACGGCCCGCTGTTCAAGGGCAAGCGCGTGGCGGTGATCGGCGGCGGCAACTCGGGCGTGGAAGCGGCGATCGATCTGGCGATGATCGTCGGCCACGTCACCCTGATCGAGTTCGACGACAAGCTGCGTGCCGACCAGGTGCTGGTGGACAAGCTGCGTTCGATGAAGAACGTGGACATCCTCACCAGCGCGCAGACCACCGAAGTCACCGGTGACGGTGAGAAGGTGAACGGCCTGCTCTACAAGGATCGGGCAAGCGGCGCGGAGCGCAAGGTGGAACTGGAAGGCGTGTTCATCCAGATCGGCCTGGTGCCCAACACCGAGTGGCTGAAGGACAGCGGCGTCGCGCTTTCGCCGCGTGGCGAGATCGTGATCGACGACAAGGCGGCCACCAACCTGCCCGGCGTGTTCGCGGCGGGCGACGTGACCACGGTGCCCTACAAGCAGATCATCATCGCCATGGGCGAAGGATCGAAGGCGGCACTGTCCGCGTTCGACTACCTGATCCGTAACGAGGCGCCGGTCGCGGTTCTCGAACCGGCCTGAGAATAGCAAGACCCCCGAGCGAAACGGGCGGGCGCCGAAAGGCTCCCGCCCGTTTTCGTTTGTCCGCCGTTCGCTGCCCCGACGGCGGAACGCGATTAGGTTGCCCGCCCGATCCGTGCTAGGGCCGTGCCTGCTGATGTCGCCGCCGGTATCTGGCGCGCCGGCTTGTCCTTTCCGACTCCCCTCAGCGCCGCGATTGCCCTCTCCCCACTGCTCCGGCGCATTCTTCGGATCGCTCACCCGCGATCCGCCATACGGGAATCACGATGACGGAAACTGAAGACGAGTTGATCGGTATCGCCCACGTTCCCGAGGGCGTGGAAATGCGGCTCCTCCAGCATGGCGACGATTTCACCATCGTCCTTGAAGACACCGAGTTGATGAGCACCCAGGCCAGCGTTTCCGAAGAAGCGCTAGCCACCATGACCTGCGAACGGCTGGGCGCGCGCAAGGGCACGGAAATGCTGATCGGCGGCTACGGCATGGGTTTCACCCTGCGCGCGGCGCTGGCGGCCCTGCCCGACGACGCCAGCGTCACCGTGGCCGAAATCGTGCCGGAGATCATCGAATGGGCGCTGGGCCCGATGCAGCGCTTCACCGCCGGCTGCCTGGACGATCCGCGCGTGACGCTGGTGCACGATGACATCGCCATGCTGATCGACGCCGCGCGCGGCGGCTATGACGCCATCCTGCTCGATGTCGACAACGGGCCGGAGGGCCTCACCCGCCGGATCAACGACCAGCTTTACGGCCCCGGCGGCCTGCAGGCGGCAAAGGCCGCGCTGAAGCCCGACGGCATCCTGGCGATCTGGTCCGCCGATAGCGATACGGCCTTCCCCGCCCGCTTGCGCAAAGCCGGGTTCGAGGTTTCGGAAGTGGCCGTGAAAGCCAAGCCGGGTGGCAGCGGGTATGGCCACGTGATCTGGTTCGCCCAAAAGACCCCCGACCAGAAAACCGGCAAGTAGCCGGGCACCTCGCAGAGCAATCCGTCCGAAACGGATATATCCGGCCAAGAAGAGCGGGCGCCAAAGGCCGCACCCTTCTTGGCTCGCAGTCAGAAACCACCTAAGACATTCTAAAGTTTATATAATTTCTCGCAGAGCGGGTTCAGGGGAACCCTTCCCACGACATTATTGTTGCTCGCGCGCAACAACATTACACTAATGTGTCAATTTATCCGCATTGTTGCAGAATTCTGTTGCGCAGCAACATGCTCCGAGTGACCCTCCCTAAGTACCCGATTTCGGGTACATTCTTGAGGGGGTCGTTACATGAATACGCGTAACTTCCATTTGCACTGCAGCATTGCGGCAATCACTCTCGGGGCACTTGCCATGCCCGCCACCGCCCAAGCGCAGGAAGGCGATACCGGCACAGATGCTTCGGCCGATGCCATCATCGTCACCGGATCGCGCATCCGCCAAAATCCGCTCGATAATCCCAGCCCGGTCGTGACCGTCAGCAACGAGGATATCGCCAAGACCGGACTTTCTTCCGTCGCCGACGTTTTGCAACGTCTGCCCAGCGCCGCGGGCGGGTTGAACACCAAGGTCAACAATTCGGGCAATATCGGCAATCCGCAGGATGGCGGCGGCGTGGGCGCCGGCACCAGCGAGATCGACTTGCGCTACCTTCTGGCCAAGCGCACGCTCGTGCTGGTGGACGGCATGCGCTACGTCAACGCCACGGCCGCCAGCGGCATTCCCTCCACGGTCGACCTCAACACCATTCCCGCCAGCCAGATCGAGCGGATCGAGGTGCTGCAATCGGGCCAGTCGCCGCTCTACGGATCGGACGCGATCGCCGGCGTCGTGAACATCATCACCAAGTCCGAACAGGAAGGGCTGCGCGCCTCAGGCCAGTTCGGCACTTATCGGCAGGGTGACGGGCACACGCAGGACTACAACGTCAGCTATGGCGTGAAAGGGCCGACCACTTCGGTGGTGTTCGGCGCCAGCTATGTGAAGCAGGACAAGGTCAGCACCGCCGACCGGTCGATCTCGCAATTCCCCAATCCCGGTCAGACCAGCTGCCTCGATCCGCGCGGCGGCTGTTCGTCGGCCGCAGTGAACGGGCGCATCGTCTTCAACGAAGGCAATCCCTCGCTGCCGGCCGGCGGCAGCATCACGCCGCGCAACCCTCCGCTGACGACGCAGGGCGTCTACGATCCGACGCTGGTCGGCGGCGATTTCCGCGCCTTCACCGATGCGGATCGCTTCAACTTCTCACCCTACAACTATTTCCTGACGCCGCAGGAGCGCTACGGCTTCTGGGTCAGCGCCAAGCAGGAGCTGACTTCCAACATCACGTTCCGCGCCAAGATGGTCTACAACCATCGCAATTCGCAGAACCAGGCGGCCTTCCTGCCGCTGTTCATCGGGCCTGACGCCGGCAACGGCAATCTGCTCGATACCGTCTCGGTCGACGTGACCAACCCCTACAACCCCTTCGGCATCACGCTCAATTCCGGTGCCAACGGCGAACCGGCGACTTACAGCTTCATCGCCCGACGCCTGGTCGAAGCAGGCCAGCGTACCTACACCCAGCATGTCGATACGATGACCGCCAACGCCTCGCTGGACGGCAGTTTCCAGGTGGGGTCGCGCAAGTTCTACTGGGACGTCAATGCCGCCTTCGGCTGGAACGACGCCAAGCAGACCTTCACCGGCAACGTCAACGCCGCCAAGGTGGCGCAGGCGCTGGGCCCGCTGGCGGACTGCACCGGGGCCTGCGTGCCGCTGAACATCTTCGGCGGCGAAGGCTCTATCACGCAGGCCATGCTCGACTACATCTCGTTCACCGAGCATGACCGGTCCAGCCAGCGCATGCAGGACTATACCGCCAACCTCTCCGGCGATCTGTTCGACCTACCGGCCGGCCCGGTGGGCATGGCGGTGGGTTACGAACATCGGTACCAGTTCGGATCGTTCACGCCGGATCCCATCATCCAGGCAGGCCTGGGCGCCGACATTCCCGCGCAGGCAGCGGCTGGCAGCTACAATTCGGACGAATTCTACGGCGAATTGCGCGTGCCGATCCTGAAGGACACGCCGTTCTTCCAACTGCTCGAAGCCAACGGTGCGGTGCGCCACGCCGATTATTCGACCAGCGGATCCAGCACGACGTTCACCGCCACCGGCCTGTGGAAGCCGGTTTCGGACCTGCTGCTGCGCGCCAATTATGCCGAAGGCTTCCGCGCCCCGGCGATCGGCGAACTGTTCGGCGCCCAGTCCCGCGCCGACGCACCGATCGACGATCCCTGCACCAACGTTGCCGGTTCGCTGTGGCAGAGTTCCGCCACGGTGCGCACCAACTGTATCGCCAATGGCGTTCCCGCCAGCGGCAGCTATCAGGAACCGCAAGGCGGCCAGATCGGCACGCTGACCGGTGGCAATGATCAACTGAAGCCCGAAACCAGCAAGACCTGGCTGTTCGGCGGCGTCTACAGCCCGTCATGGGCCCGCGGCGGCTTTGCCCGCAACCTCAGCCTTGAAGTCAATTACTACGACATCAAGGTGAGCAACGCGGTCTCCGCGATCAACCCGCAGGTCACGCTGTCACGCTGCGCCGAACTGGGCGATCCCAGCGCCTGCGCCAACGTGATCCGCACGCCCAGCGGCATCATCTCGCGCGTGGTGGGGCTGCTGCAGAACATCGGCAGCATCCGCACGCAAGGCATCGACATCAGCCTGAACTACACCTCACCCGACACCGGGGCGGGAATCTTCGGCCTGTCGTTCAACGCCAACCGGCTGCTCAAGTATACTGAAACGTTCCCGACCGCGGACGGAACGGCCACGATCAGCTACAAAGGCACCACGCGCGGCTTCCCGGACCAGTCCTATCCGAAGTTCAAGGGCACCGGCATCCTCTCGTGGTCGTATCGCGGCATCGATGCCTCGTTCACCGGCCGCTATATCGACAGCGTGACCGAGAGCGACGGCCACAAGATGAACAGCCGCTTCTACGGCGACGTCCAGCTTGGCTATACGCCAAGCTTCATGGACAGCGCCTTCACGTTCACCCTGGGCGTCATCAACGTGTTCAACACCGATCCGCCGCCGTGCAACACCTGCACCGGCCCGAACTACGACCCGACCACGTACGATGTGCCGGGCCAGTTCGGCTATCTGCGCGTCTCTGTGAAGATGTAAGCACGACCCGGTTCCGGCGCGGAGGTTCCGCGCCGGAACCACGGGCGGCCTGCCCGCCTACCCCCGCAATGATAATGAAAGGTTCGAGGGCTGGCGGGGCTTACCGCCGCTTCTTCAGCACCACGTAAAGCGCACCCTGCCCGCCGTGACGGCGGTGCGCGCCGCGAATGGCGACGATGTCGTAGGAATGCTCGCTGGCGGCCAGCCAGTCGGCGATCTTGGCGCGAATGGCCCCGCGCGCCGTGCCACGATCCATGGCATCCACCGGGCGGGACTTGCCGGTCACCACCAGCACTACGCGCGCACCCATGGACTTTGCCTGCGTCAAGCCGTGCATCAGTCGGACATAGGCCTGATCGAGGCTGGACCCATGCAGGTCCAGGCTGAAGTCGGGTACCAACGTGCCCTTGGAAATGCGCTTCTCCCACGATCCATCCAGCTGGAGCTGCGAATCCGCCTGCGGCTTAGCGGCGACGGGCTTGGGCGGCAGCGGCGGCGGTACGCGGCCCTTCACTTTCTTCGGTGGCTGCGCGGGGGGCGAGACCACCGCCTTTGCAGGTACGGGCTCGGCAGCAATTGCCTCCGCCTTGGACCGGCGCTTTTCCAGCGGCGTCACCGTCCGGGCGACTTGCGCCCAGACTTGTGCCTCTTCCGCTGTCAGTCGTCGGCCCGGTCTTCTCACGGCTGCTTCAACTTCGCGAGCGTGCCCTTGGGGACGAGCACCAGCGCCTCCCCGCGCCCGCTCATGCCGCCGGCGGTCACGCGTGCCTGATCTCCGGCACCCCAGAAAGTGTCGAAACGGTTGGCGCCCTTGATCGCGCCGCCGGTGTCCTGCGCGATCCACACGCCGGAGGCTTCGCTGCGATCCAGCGACAACCAGACCGGCGCGCCCAGCGGCACGAACTTGGGATCGGCGGCGACCGAGGCATGCGCGCGCACCGGCACGCCCAGCGCGCCCAGCGGACCGTCGCCGGTCAGTTCGCGGAAAAACACCCAGGACTGGTTCTGGCGCATCAGTGCATCGCCCTCGACCGGATGGTCATGGATATACTGCATGATGCCCTGCATGGATCCCGGATATTGGCCCGGCCCGGTGCCCACCAGCCCCTGATCGCGCATGACCGCGCCGATGCCGGTGTAGGGCCAGCCGTTCTGCCCGGCATAGCCGATGCGCATCACCGTCCCGTCCGGCGCGCGCAGGCGGCCGGAACCCTGCACTTGCAGGAAGAACACTTCCACCGCGTCGCGGGCCCAGGCGATTTCCAGCCCCTTGTTCGCCAACGCGCCGTCCTCGATCGCGCCGCGATCGTAGTAGGGCACGAACTGCCCGCTCTGGTCATAGCGGCCAAGCGGCATCTGTCCCTTGGCGTTCGCCACCGCATCGCCCGGCTGCGCGCGGACGAGATCGGCGGGCATGCCGTAGATCGGCACGTCGTAGCCCGGCAGGTGCTGGCGCGAACCGGCGATCTCCGGCTCGTAATAACCGGTGGCGAAGCCGCGTCCGTCGCCGATCTTCACCGTCTCGAAATAAGTCTGGAAGAACTGCGTGGCCGAACCGTTGGGCCATGTCTTCGCGGCGGCGCAGGCGGTCTGCCAGTCGGTTGGGCGGGTGAGACCGCTGCCATCGGTGCGCTTGGAAACGCTGGGGCAGCTTTCGCGGAAGGACGCCAGCGCAGCGGCGCCATCGGCCGCGCCGACCTGCAAAGTGGCGATCGGCGGCCCGGCGCGCACGCCCAGCGCCACGGCATTGGCGGGCGGCGGCGGCAGCGAAGGTTGGGAGGGCTGGGACGGCCGCGAAGGTGGCGTGACCGTGCCGGTCCCGGTGCCGCCGGGGATCATCCGCACGCAGCCTGCCAGCAGCACCAGCGCCATAAGTGCCATCATCCGGGCGGGCAGACCCGTCCGTCGCGCCATCACTGCTGCTTGCAAGATCGTCCTCCGCACTCAAGACAAAGGCCGGACCCTTTTGAGGCCCGGCCTATCGATCCTTGTGGGATCAGGTCGTTGAAATCAACCGCTCTCGCGGCGATTCAATCCGTGCGGCTTAACCCGCGTCCGTTTCGTCGAGCAGCCAGTCGGGGCCGACGGCATCGACGCGGCGGCTGAAGGTCCAGATGTCCACCGCCTCGATCGCATCGTCCAGCGAACCGGCGATCACGTGCCCTTCGGCATCGCGCGTCACTGCCGCAATGTCCGAACGGAAGCGGATGGTGATGCGGGCCAGACCGTGATCGACACCGGCGGTAATGATCGCTGCTTCCTCGATACGGATCAGGCGGTTGTCCAGCGTTTCGCCGGCCGCCAGGCGCGCATCGATGGCGGCGCTGAAGCTGTCGTAGACGTCACCGTCGCACAGCGCGCGCAGTTCCGCCTTGTCGGCCTTCCAGAACGATTCGAGGATCAGGCGGTACGCGCTGCGCGCACCTTCCACGAACGCGAACGCATCGAAGCGACGGTCTGCATTGGCGATTTCGGCAAGACCACGCTCGACCGAAGGCGGCGCAAGGGGCATTTCCCGCTGGCGCTGCGCGAAGGGCTGCCGTTCGGCCGGCTTGCCTTCGGGCTTTGCCTCGGCCTTTGGCTGCACGGGGACGCGCGGCGCACCGGGCTGGCCCTGGCGGCCTTCGAAGCGTCCCTGGATCGGCTCTTCCTCATGCTCGGCACGACGGCCGAGAACGGAATAGAGCCGCAGGCCGAGGAAGGCTGCGATCATGGCCAGGATCACGATTTCCGGTGTCACGTTCCTTTGTCCATCCTTTGCTTGGACGCATCAATTTCGGGTGGTGCGAAGCCTCAGAAAAGTGCGGGCAAGGGGCGAATCGCCCGCATCCGCATAGAGGCCGGGCACGCGCCCGGAAGCGTCATCATAACCTCAGATAGGTACAGTTTACAAATGAACAACGCGTGAGCGGCCGGATCAGGGATTTTTTTGCCATTCCGTTCGCTACCATCGATGAACGCCCATAACCCGTTCCAGTTGCCCGGCGCGCGCAGAAAAACGCCCGCAACAAATTCCGCGACGCGCCTTCCACAGCCCGCGAAAATGTTTTACGCGCGCCCCTGACATTCAAATCAGACTTTCATCCGTATTCTTATAGACGGGACAGCATCGAAATGGCCGACGAAGGCAACGTCATCTCCGATATCAACCTGGGCAATGGCGACGACAATGCGCCGGTCGCCGGCATCATCTCGCAGTACGTGAAGGACCTCTCGGTAGAGAACCCGAATGCGCCGCAGAGCTTCTCGTGGCAGAACCAGCCGCAGGTCGACATCCAGTTCAACATCGGCGCCCGCCCGATCGACGGCGAAGTCCACGAAGTCGAACTGAAGATCACCGTTGCCGCCAAGGCCGACGAAGGCACCGCCTATGTCGTCGACCTCAGCTACTGCGGCCTCGTCGGCATGCGCAACCTGGACGAGCCCAGCATGCACGCCTTCCTTTACGCCGAAGCGCCGCGCATCCTGTTCCCCTTCGCCCGCCGCGTGGTGGCCGATGCCGTGCGCGATGCCGGCTATCCGCCGCTGATGCTGGAGCCGATCGACTTCAACGGCCTCTACTTCCAGCAGCTCGCCGCCCGCCAGCAGGCCGAAGCCGAAGGCATGGGCGAACCGGCCGGCCACGCCTGAGGCGCGCGCTACAGCCAATGACATTCAGGCCCGTCCGCACCCTGCCAGCAATGGCGACGGGCGCGGGCGGGCCTTTTTGCTTTTTGTGACTTCGGTCCATCCTGTTTGGAATGGGCAAATCCCTATCCGTCGTCCCCGCGTGGCGGAGGCGACGAGAGCAGGCTGATGCTTAAGTTCGGAATGGATAGACTTCAGACTTTTCAGGGACCCGTTCGGGGATGAATCTTACCAAGGCGCTTGCCAGTGTCGGCGGCCTCACCCTCGCCAGCCGCGTGCTCGGATTGGTGCGAGACAGCCTGTTCGCGCGCTTCGTGGGCGCCGGCTTCGCATCCGACGCGTTCCTGATCGCCTTCCGTCTGCCGAACATGTTCCGCGCGCTGTTCGCGGAAGGGGCCTTCGCTTCGGCTTTCATCCCGATGTTCAATCAGAAGGTGGCTAACAAGGACGGCCCAGGGCTTCCCGCCGGCATCTTCTTTGCGGAACAGGCGCTGTCGGTACTGCTGCCAATCCTGCTGGCGATGACGGTGATCCTGGAAGTCTTCGCCTGGCCGGTGACCTTCCTGCTTTCCGGTAAGTTCAATGGCGTTAGCCACGAACAGTTCGCCTATGCCGTGCAGCTCAGCCGGATCACTATTCCCTATCTCGCGCTCATCAGCCTGGTTTCGCTGCTGGGCGGCATCCTCAATTCGCTGAACAAGTTCTGGGTCAACGCCGCCGCGCCGATCCTGCTGAACCTGACGCTGATCGTAGCGCTGCTTGGCTTCCATTCGGCCGACGCGCTGGTGACGGCACGCAATCAGGCCATTGGCGTCTCGATATCGGGCGCACTCCAACTGCTCTGGCTGATGTGGGCCTGCCGCGCCAACGGCGTGTCGATGCGCCTGCGCATGCCGGTTTGGAACGCCGACGTGAAGCAACTGATGAAGCTGATCCTGCCTGCCGCCGCCGGTGCCGGCGCGGTGCAGATCAACCTCGTGATCTCCACCGCGCTCGCCGCCTCGCTGCTGGCGCACGGCTCGGTCACCTACATCTACATGGCGGACCGGCTGAACCAGCTGCCGCTGGGCCTGATCGGTATCGGTCTTGGCACCGTGCTGCTGCCCACCATCTCGCGCCAGCTTGGCGGGGGCGAGCATGCCGCCGCAATGGACACGCAGAACCGCGGCATGGAACTGGCGCTGCTGCTCACCCTGCCCGCCTCCGTCGCGCTGATCGTCTGCGGCCAGCCGATCGCCGCCGCGCTGTTCGGCTACGGCAAGTTCGACGCGGGCGACGTGGCCCGCACGGCAGAGGCACTGGCGGCCTTCTCGGTCGGCCTGCCCAGCTACATCCTCGTCAAAGTGCTGACGCCGGGCTTCTACGCCCGGCAGGATACGCGGACGCCGGTGCGTTACGCGATGATCTCGATGGCGGTGAACCTGGTGCTCAACCTCGCGCTGATTCTGCCGTTGCAGCATATGGGCCCGCCGCTGGCGACAGCCATCGCCTCCACCGTCAATGTCGCCATGCTTTATTGGACTCTGGTGAAGCGCGGCCATTTTCAGGTCGACGCCCGCCTGAAGCGCCGCGCCCCGCGCCTGACCTTGGCCGCCATCGCGATGGGCGTGGTGCTGTGGTTCGGGCAGGACATGCTGACGCCCTACCTCCACGGCACCTGGTTGGTGCGCGGACTGGCACTGGCCGTGCTCGTTTCGGCAGGCGGCGTGGTCTATGCGCTGGCAACGCTGGTGACGGGCGCCTTCACGCGCGACGATCTGGCCCTGCTGCGCCGTCGCAAGGCGGCTTAGAACACACGGGATGGGACTGCTCGACAGCCTTTCCATAAAGCCCCGTCGCCCCCGCGCAGGCGGGGGCCCCGCTTCCTTTTCGCCCCACGCACTTCATCATACCCGCCAGAACCAGCGGGATCACCGCCTTCGCGGGGATGACGGAGTGGGTGGGGCGATTTCCGATCTCTTGACCGGCGCTCTTCCCTCCCCGCGCAACTGTGCTATGAGCCCTGCCCATGCAGGACCTTTCGCACACGAAGTCTGCCGAAACCCGTCGCCTCTCGTGGCGATGGCGGAGTGTCGCGCGCGTCGCGCGCTGACCCTGCCTGCATGCGCGCCCCAACCGGCGCACCCAAACCACACATCCGACAACCCATAAATCGCGAAGGACGCGTCCATGCGTATCGTCTCCGGCATTCAGCCCACCGGCAACCTGCACCTCGGCAACTACCTGGGCGCCATCCGCAACTGGGTCTCGATGCAGGACGACGCCACGGCCAGCGGTGGTGAGTGCCTCTACTTCCTCGCCGATCTTCACGCGATCTCGATGCCGCACACCCCGGCCGACCTTTCGGCCAACACGCGCGAGATGGTGGCCGCCCTCGTCGCCTGCGGGATCGATCCCGACCGTTCGATCCTGTTCAACCAGGCACAGGTCCCCCAGCATTCCGAAATGCAGTGGCTGCTGAACGGCACCGCGCGCATGGGCTGGCTGAACCGCATGACCCAGTGGAAGGACAAGGCCGGCAAGAACCGCGAAGGCCAGTCGGTCGCGCTGTTCACCTATCCGGTGCTCCAGGCTGCCGACGTGCTGATCTACCAGGCCACCCACGTGCCGGTGGGCGAGGATCAGAAGCAGCACCTCGAACTCGCCCGCGACATCGCGCAGAAGTTCAACAACGACTTCTGCGCCGAAGACGCGCCGCTGTTCACGCTGCCCGCGCCTTTCATCCCGCCCGAGGCCGCCCGCATCATGAGCCTGCGCGACGGCACCTCGAAGATGAGCAAGTCCGATCCTTCGGACATGAGCCGCATCAACATGACCGACGATGCCGATACCATCATGCAGAAGGTGAAGAAGGCGAAGACCGACCCCGAGCCACTGCCTTCGGAAAAGGCCGGTCTGGAAGGCCGTGCGGAGGCGAACAACCTCGTCTCGATCTACGCCGTCATGGCCGGCACCACGGTGGACGCGGTGCTGGCGCAGTTTGGCGGCCAGGGCTTCGGCGCGTTCAAGCCGGCGCTGGGCGAACTGCTGGTCGAGAAGCTCTCGCCGATCAACGCGCGCTTCGTCGAACTGCGACAGGACCGCGCCGCGCTCGACGCGATCCTGCGCAAGGGCGCCGAAAAGGCCCGCGCGCTGGCGATCCCGACGCTGGAGAAGACGTACGAGGCGCTGGGCCTCGTTCGCGGGTAATGATTGGTGGATGCGGGGGAGCCCGGCTCCCTCGCATCCGCATTCGCTGGCTTCCAAACCGGCGTCTCACAAAAACACCTCGTCATCCCCGCGAAGGCGGGAATCCCGCTTCCCTTGGCTCATGCCGCAAAGAAGCGGGGCCCCCACCTTCGCGGGGGCGACGGGAATTTTGACGGGAAGGTAAGGTCGAATCCGGCGGCGCCCATCCGACCGCCGGCCCCTTAGCCTTCCAGCCCCAGCAGCTTCGCGCGTCGCCGTACCCAGGGTGCGGCCAGCGCCGAAACCTCGCCCAGCGCTTCCAGCCCGGCCGGGTCCTTCTTGTGCTCTCCGGCGATCAGCAGGCCGAACACGCGCCGCACGCTCCAATCGGGATTGGGCCGCGCGATCAGTTCCAACATGTCGCCGGCGGCAACCTCGCCCTCCTCGATCACGCGGTAGTACCAGCCCGCCCGGCGCGATTTCACCACGCCGGCGTTGACCGCCGCGCCGTCGAAGCGGTGGTCCAGCTTCCAGCACGGCTGGCGGCCCTGGCTCACTTCCACCAGCGCGGTGCCCAGCCGCCAGCGGTCGCCGATGCAGATCGCATCTTCGGTCAGACCATCGGTCGCGATGTTCTCTCCGAAGGCGCCGAAATCCTCCAGCAGCGGATGATCGCCCAGCACACCGCGCCAGAAGGCATAGTGATCGTGCGGGTAATGGTGGATCGCCTTGTCCGGCCCGCCGTGGACGGCAAGATCGGCCTGCGCGTCCCCCTCCAGCCCCAACCGATGCACGCGCACCGGCCCTTCCACCGGGCGCTTGCCGATCGCGCTGGGTTCCGCAACCCCACGAAAGGGCTGTACCTTTCCGCGCTGAACGGAGCGAATCGGCACCAAGAAAGTGGCTTTGCCTCTGGCGTTCATGCCCAAGGATTCCTACATCCGATGCCGAAGCTCAAGTCATGATCGGTGGCTGAACGCGGCAACGGCCCATCACGGTTATGCCACCATTCAACCGCTATTCAGGGCATTGATAATAAGGCAGAGTCGCAAGGAATCGCGGGCCACGCTTGGGAAGGGCGTTTCGGGCCTACGGGTTCATGGAGTGAAACCAATGACAGAACATCCCGGAACGCACCTCGGCAGGCTAAGGGTCGCAGCCGTCGCCGTGCTCCTCATGGCTTTGGCCGCCTGCGCCACGCCTTTCAACGCCAACGTCTCTCGCTTCCGGACGCAGCTTCCAGCGCCGGAAGGGCAGACTTTCGTCGTCGTCGCCGATGATCCCAAGCTTGCCGGCGGCCTGGAATTCGCCACTTACGCCGCACTGGTGCGCGACCAGATCGCCAAGCAGGGCTTCACCCCGGTGGACGATCCCGCCAAGGCGACCCTGATCGTGCGCTTCGACTATGGCGTGGACAGCGGCCGCGAACGCATTCGCTCCTCCCCCGGCATGGGCGGCTTCTGGAGCCCGTGGTACGGCCCCGGCTTCTACGGTCGCGGCTTCTATGGCCCCCGTTGGGGCGGCTGGGGCGGCGGCCCCTGGGCGATGGGCTGGTATGATCCGTTCTTCGACGGCGGCATCGACAGCTACACCGTCTTCACCAGCGGCATTTCGCTGAAGATCGACCGCGCGGTGGACAACCAGCGCCTGTTCGAAGGCAAGGCCGAGGCGGTTTCGACCTCTAACCGCCTGCAGTACCTTGTCCCGAACCTGATCCAGGCAATGTTCACGAACTTCCCGGGCAACTCGGGCGAGACCGTGCGCATCTCGATCGCACCGGAAAAGAAGTGATCTGAACAGGGCGCTCCTCGCCCTTTGAGGCGGGAGACACCGAGGAACGGGCTCACCGGGGAACCGGCGGGCCCGTTCTTTGCTTTAGGGACGGCCCGTTTAACGACCGTGGTTTACACACCATCCTTCGCCCTGCCGCATTGTGGGTATCTCCCGCCGGCTCACCCGGATATAGCCCCCGCTGAATGAATACCTTCATGGCCATCATGTCGCAGCTCTTCTGGGGGGTGACCGTAGGAGCGCTGACATCGGCCTTCTCCGCCCTTGCCAAGGGCTTGGTGGCCATTGTCGGGATCGGCGGCATGGGCTGGTACGGGTTCAAATACCACCGCGAACGCCGCGCGCGAATCGACCGCAAGGATTGAATTCGGGGTGCAGTAGCCGGCTTGAGGCCGGGCTCTCCCAGTCAATTTCCGGCCAAATCCATCTTCGTCACACCCGCTGCTCCACCACACACTCCACCACTCAAGCGCCGCATCAACAGCAGGATTCCCGCCTGCGCGGGGATGACGACGTTGGTTGGGGGAGGTGCAAGCTTGTGGGAATTTCATACCGTTCACTTGCCTGAACGGTTTGGCGGCGAGAGTGGGCGGCGATGCCTCTCGACCATATCCTGGATGCAGTCGACACCGTCACCGACGTCATCGATGCCGTAGACACAGTGGACACCGTCCATCGCAAATGGGGCTGCAAAGGCTGCCTGATGGTCCTTCTGGCGTTGGCTGTGGTCGCGTTGCTGGCTCTGTGGCTGCTCGGCGCCTTTTCACGCGCCTGAACTCCGCCAAGGCGCGCAAGCAGTTACGACGCTTTCATTTGCCGAAGCATATCATCCGACAGAACAAGCCGCCGATGATTGACGACATTCTTGGAGAAATCGCCGGCGGTGTCGCGGAAGCCGCGATGGAGACGGCGACCGACTAGGTTCACCGCCGATGGGGCCCGATTGGATGCCTCACCGTAACGTCTGGCCTCGTGGCGCTCGTCATGCTGCTCTTGTGGGTCCTCGGCGCCTTTTCATAGACGCCGAAGGATCAGTTCCCCAGCGCCACCACGCCGCCGGTCGAACCGAAGCCACCCTCGCCGCGCAGGGTCTCGTCGAGTTCCTCGACCTGCAGCCACGATGCGCGGGTGACGGGCGCCAGCACAAGCTGCGCCACGCGGTCGCCACGGCGAATCTCGAACGCATCGGCGCCGTGGTTGATAAGGATCACCTTCAACTCACCGCGATAGTCCGAATCGATCGTGCCGGGCGAATTGGGCACCGAGATGCCGTGCTTCAACGCAAGGCCGGAGCGCGGGCGCACCTGGATCTCGAAACCGGCCGGGATCGCCATGGACAGCCCGGTGGCCACGGCATGACGGCCGCCGGGGGCCAGCGTCACATCCTCGGCCGAAACCACGTCCATCCCCGCCGCGCCATCGGTGGCGTAGACCGGCAGCGGCAGGCCTTCACCGTGGGGAAGGATCTTTACGGCAACCGGGACTTCAGCGGGGGAGTGCATCTGCGAACCTTTCTACGAGAAGGCGCGCGACCTCCTCCTTGGGCATTTCGGGAAGGGAAATCACGTCGTCGCCGCGCACGATATGCACGGCATTGGCATCGCCGCCCATCACATCGCCGGAAACGTCGTTGGCAATGATCCAGTCCGCGCCCTTGCGCTTGCGCTTTTCCTTGGCGTAGCGGATCACGTCCTCGGTCTCGGCGGCGAAGCCGATCAGCAGCGGCGGCCGGTCCGGCCGCGCGGCGACGCTGGCGAGAATGTCGGGGTTTTCGGTCAGGAGCAGCGCCGGCGGGGCCGAACCGCGCTTCTTCAGCTTGTCCTTGGCGACGCTGATCGTGCGCCAGTCTGCCACGGCGGCAACCATCACGGCGATGTCGGCGGGCAGCGCCTGCTTCACCGCATCGGCCATCTGCTGCGCGCTTTCCACGTCCACCCGGTCCACGCCCGGCGGGGTGGGCAAGTGCACTGGGCCAGCCACCAGCGTGACGCGCGCGCCGGCCTTGGCGGCGGCAGCGGCGATGGCGAAGCCCTGCTTGCCCGAAGAACGATTGGCGATGTAGCGCACCGGATCGATCGGCTCCCACGTCGGGCCTGCGGTCACCAGCACGTGACGGCCCGAAAGCGGGCCATCGGTGGGCTTTTCGAACGGCACTTCGGGCGCCGCGCCGAACGGCTGCGGAGCAGAGGCCTGCGAAATCTTGTGGTTGATCGCGTCGGGATCGGTCGGCGGAGCAGAGCGTGCGCCGCCCTTCTTCACCACCAGCAGACCCGCCGCCGGATCGGCAATCGCGCCGCCATCCGCAAGCGGGTCGAAAGTCGCGCCATCATCGTCGGGCGCGCCGAAGCTGATCGCGCGCTTGGCCTTCTGAAGCCCGCGACTGATCATCGATCCGGTCAGGCCGCCAAGGCCGAAACTGTCACTATCCGCCGGGCTTTCGTCGGCAATGGGTTCCGGTTCCGGGGCGGCGAACTGCGGTTGCCAGGGAAAGGGATTGGCAAGGTCCAGACCCATTTCCGGCTGCGGCAATGAAGGCACCGAACCTGGCAACGGAGCCACTTCCACCGGGCCAAGGCCCAGCGCCCAGGCAATCCGCTGCCAGATCGCGATGGGATCGGGCAGGCGGCCGGGGCCGAACTCGCCGCAGGCCATCGTGCCCTCGTCCGGCTCCATCACGTCCACGCCGGCGTCGCGCAGGATCTGCACGTTGCGCACGGTGGCGGGATGCTGCCACATCCGCACGTTCATCGCCGGCACGGCCATGACCGGCTTGTCGGTCGCCAGCATCATCGTCGTCGCCAGATCATCGGCAATTCCGGAGGCCATCTTGGCCATCAGGTCCGCCGTCGCCGGGCAGACCACCACCAGATCGGCCTCTCGGCTCAACTGGATATGGCCCATCTCGACCTCGTTCTTGAGGTCCCAGAGCGAGGTGAAGACCGGCCGTTCGGACAGTGCCGCCAATGCCATCGGGGTGACGAAATGCGATCCGCCCTCGGTCAGCACGCAAGTTACCTCGCCGCCTTCCTTGCGGATATGGCGCACCAGTTCGCAGGCCTTGTAGGCCGCGATACCGCCGCCGATGACCAGAAGAATACGGGGACCACTCATGGTCCGGGCTTGTGCAACAGCGTTCATGGGCGTGCAATCAATTTAGGGTTTCCCCGGAGGTTTGGCCGGGAGATTTGGAGAGCCTTGCCGCAATCGCAAGGCCTGCCAGCGCCCTTGGCGCAAAGGCGATGCCCGCGAACATGGCCGGCGCGATCATTGCACCCCAGTAGAAATTGTCCCACCGGCCCGCCGCCATGAACAGCACGCCGTAGCCCGCTGCCAGCAGGAAGGCGAACACGCCCTCCGCCCGGTTCCAGCCCAGCCAGCCGAACGTCATCAGCACCACCGCCGGGCCCGCCAGCCAGTGCGGCAGCCAGCGCAAGTTGCTGGACTGGATCACGTTGGAGAGCCAACCGGACAGCCCGCGCAGCACCAGCCAGGGCGGGCCGTGCGGGTCGGTAGGCAGCGCCTGCTGCGAAATCAGCGAGAGGTGCCAGGCAAGGCCGGCGAAGAACACGGCGATCAGCGCGGTCCATGCCGCCGCCTCCCGCCAGTTGCGCTGCCATAGCGCGGTCGCCGCCATCAGCGCGACGAAGGGCAGCGAAGGCTCGCGGATCGCCAGCGCCAGCGCGGCGGCGGCGAACGCGGCATGCCAGCGGCCGCCCTCTCCCGAACGGCCGATACGGTGGAGACCCAGCGCAAGAGCGATCAGGCCCCCGGCCCAAAGCTCGTGCAGCGGGAAGTAATGCCGGTTCAGCGCTAGGGAAGCGCCCACGAAGACCAACGCGGTCGCCATGCGGCGAAGGCGCGGCGAAATGCCCGCCTCCCCCAGCTTGTGCCACCATGCCATGACAATGCCCACCATCAGCACGATTGCCGCCGCGATCTGCCCGGCCGTCCCCAGCCACGCATCGAGATAGGCAAGCGTCGGCAGGCGCACCGCAATCGCCGGATTCACCGGATAGTGGCGCGCGCGCTGTTCCGGCACGATGAAGTGGTAGTAATTCTCGCCCTTGGCGATGCGGGCAATGGCCACTTCGTAAAGGGCAATGTCCTCGTCATAGGGCTTTTGGGCGAGGCCGGGCTTGCCGGCGGTTGAGATCGGACCTTCCACCGGCCCGTCCCATGGCGAACGGCTGCCCGACTTGGCCACCGGCACCATGGCCGAGGCGACAAGCAGCGCCGCCAGCAAAGCCAGCGCCAGCCGCGCCAGCCAGACAGGCCAGTTCGCAAAGCGCGTTGATGCCGGGGAGGCAGGCGCTCCGCCCCCTCCCTCGGCTTTGCTTGCGGCAGGGCTCAATGGCCCAGCAATGTCCAGTACGTCAGCGCGCATGCAGCAACACCCCCAAGGATTGCCGCCAGACCATAGCCCACCCAGTGGTTACTTTCGGGTTTACGCTCGCCATTTGGCGACCAGATCAGGTCGACATCGGGCAGCGGCGCCTGTTCGGGCGCGCCGCCCTTGGGCGGGAACTTCTCCTCGATCCGCCGCACCAGCGCGGGCAGGCGGAACAGGGTGCCAAGGTCTTCGCGCAGCCGGTCGGCAATCACCGCCTCCGGCCCCAGTTCGTCGCGAATCCAGCTTTTCACGAAGGGCGCCGAAACGTCCCACATGTTGATGCCGGGATCGAGCGCGGTGGCCAGACCTTCGACCATGACCATGGTCTTCTGCAGCAGCAGCAAGTGCGGCTGCACCGCCATGTCGAAATCGCGGGTGATCGCGAACAGCCCGTCGAGCATCTGGCCGACCGAGAGTTCGGACACCGGCTTGCCACGCATCGGCTCACCCACGGCGCGCAGCGCGGTCGCGAACTCTTCCACCGTGTGGTAGCTGGGCACGTACTGCGCTTCGAAATGAATTTCGGCCACGCGGCGGTAATTGCCGGTGGTGAGGCCGTAGAGGATCTCCGCCAGCCACAGCCGCGCCTGCCGGTTGATGCGGCCCATGATCCCGAAATCGATGGCGACGATGGTGCCGTCCGCCTCCACGAACAGGTTGCCCTGGTGCATGTCGGCATGGAAGAATCCGGACGAGATCGCCTGCGTCAGGAACGTGATCACCAGCTTGTGCGCCAGCCTGGGCAGATCGTGCCCGGCCGCGCGCAAGCCTTCGATGTCGCTCATCTTGGTGGCGCCGATCCACTCGACGGTCAGCACCTGCCCGTTGGTGCGATCCCATTCGATGCCGGGCACGCGGTAGCCGTGGATGCCATGCATGGCATCGGCCAGTTCGGAGGCAGAGGCCGCCTCGCGCCGCAGATCCAGCTCTCGCAGGGTCCAGCGCTTCAGATTGGCGACGACCGCGCGCGGGCGCAGACGCGCAGCCTCTCCGCCCAGCGCCTCAAGATGCGCGGCGGCCCATTCGTAGGTCTCGACATCGCGCGCAAACTGCTCGCGAATGCCGGGGCGCAGCACTTTCACCGCGACGTCGCGGCCATCGGGCGTGACCGCACGATGGACTTGCGCGATCGAGGCGGCGCCCACCGGATTCTCGTCGATCGAGGCGAAGATCTGCTCCAGCGGGCGGCCGAAGCTGCCTTCGATCACCCGGCGGATTTCGGAGAATGCCACCGGCGGCAGGCTGTCCTGCAAGGTCAGCAGGTTGCGCGCGGGGCCTTCGCCGACAAGATCGGGCCGGGTGGCCAGCGCCTGCCCCAGCTTGATCGCGGCCGGGCCGATTTCCTGAAACGCGCCGGCATAGTCCGGCTCCGCCGGCTGGCGCGCACCGAAGCGGGCGATCCGGCACAGGCGCTTTACTTGCGCCGGTGCATTGCGGTCATTCTCGATTCCGCGCAGCGCCCCATGGCGTGCGAGGACGCGGCCCCATTTGAGGAGCCGCAGGATATGCGTCGTCGAACCCGTCACGTGCCCGGTTACACTTTCCAGCCCGAGTGGATCGCGACAAGGCCGCCCATGATCGGCTCCACCTTGGTGTGCTTGAAACCGGCTTCGCGGATCATCTTTTCGAATTCCGGCATCGGCGGGAAGCGGCGGATCGATTCGATCAGGTAGCGGTACGATTCGGCATCACCGGCGATAGCCTGCCCGATCTTGGGCACCAGGCGGTGCGAATAGACGTCGTAGACTTCCTTGAAGCCCGGCCATTCGGTGGTCGAGAATTCCAGGCAGAAGAAGCGTCCGCCGTACTTCAGCACGCGGTGCGCTTCGGCCAGCGCCTTGTCGATATGGGTGACGTTGCGGATGCCGAAGGCGATCGTATAGGCATCGAAGTGGCGCGCGGGGAACGACAGTTCCTCCGCATTCTGGCGCGACCAGACCAGGCCATCGAGGCCGCGCTCCATCGCGCGTTCGATGCCGACGTCCAGCATGTCCTGATTGATGTCGGACACGGTGACGGAGGCGCCATGCGCGGCCATGCGGAAGGCGATGTCGCCCGTGCCGCCGGCCATGTCGAGGATCTGTTCGTCGCGATGCGGCTTCACGCGGCGCACGAACTTGTCCTTCCAGAGCCGGTGCATGCCGACCGACATGGCATCGTTCATCACGTCGTACTTGCGTGCAACGCTGGAGAAGACCGCGCCAACGCGCGCCTCCTTCTCCTCGGTGGCCACATCCTCGTAGCCGAAGGAAACCGTTTCGCTCATGGCGCAGTCCTCTAGCGGTACGGCTGCGCGGGCGCCACCGGAGTTTTGCAGTCGATTTGTCCTATCCGCGGTTCCGAAGGGCCAGGGCGGACAGCACGATCCCGGCCAGAATCAGTGCCATGCCGATAAGGTGGTAGGGCATGAGCCGCTCTCCCAGCAGCAAGGCCGAGAGCAGCGCACCGAACAGCGGCATCAGCGTGATCGCCTGCCCCGCACGCGCGGCGCCAAGGTCGGCCGTCGCGCGGTTGTAGATGAAGTAGGCCAGGGCCGAGGGGAAAATGCCGACATAGGCAAAAGCCGCCAGCACATGCGGGCTCCAGTTGATCGCCTGTCCCTGAGCGGCCTCCCAGCCAGCCAGCGGGCCCATGGCCAGCGCGCCCAGCACGAAAGTCAGGAACAGGAACACGGCCGGGGGGATCGGCGGCCGCTTGCGCAGCAGTACCGTGTAGAACGACCACGCCGCCACCGCGCAGAACACCAGCCCGTCACCCGCGCCGAAGCGCAATTGCATCAGCGCCGCCGGATCGCCCTTGAAGACGATGGCGATCACGCCCAGCGTCGAAACCAGCACGCCCAGCCCATGCAGCTTTCCCGGCCGCCCGCCGAACAGCACCCGGTCCAGCACGGTCACCACCGCCGGGATCGAGGCCTGCAGCAGCAAGGCGTTGGCGGCGGTCGTATAATGCAGGCCCTTGTAGAGAAAGCCGTTGAAGCAGGCGACGCCCAGCACGCCCAGCGCCAGAATCCAGCGCCACCCCGCCACGACCGCGCGCCATTCGCGCCGCAAGGGCCCGAGGGCAAACGGTAGCAGCATGATCACCGCGATCAGCCAGCGCCCGAAGGCAAGCGTGAAGGGCGGAATGTCGTCGCGCACCGCCCGCCCGGTGATCGAGTTCCCCGCCCAGAACAGCATGACGAGGCCGAGCATGGCAAAAGCGCGATATTGGGAGCGGTTCTCTTCCATGCGAGGCACTTAGCCGGATGATTCGATCGTGGCGAGGCACAGCACGGCCGCAAACGTGATTGGATGGCCCCCGATCGCTCGGCCCTACGATCCGCTTCCTTCCCAACGCGATCGGGACATCCTATCTCGTCAACCACGATGCCAGAACTTCCCGAAGTCGAAACCACCGTCCGCGGCCTTGCCCGCTATCTCGAAGGCGAGCGGATCGCGCGCGTGACGCTCAACCGCGCGGACTTGCGCCGGCCTTTTCCACCCGATCTGGTGCAAGTTCTGACTGGCGCGCGCGTCACCACGATGGGCCGGCGCGCCAAGTATGGCCTCATCCATACCGACCGCGACCAGACCATGGTGTTCCACCTGGGTATGTCCGGCCGCTGGCGCATCGAGCCGGAAAAGCCGGAGAAGCACGACCACCTCGTGATCGAAACCGGATCGGGCCATGTCCTGGCCTTGAACGACGCCCGGCGATTCGGCTCCGTGGACCTGGTGCCGACCGAAACGCTCGATTCGTGGGGCGCTTTCGCGGCGCTCGGCCCCGAACCGCTGGGCGAAGGGCTGACCGCCGCGCATCTCAAGACGCAGCTTGCCGGGCGAATCGCCCCGATCAAGCAGATGCTGCTGGACCAGCAGGTGGTAGCCGGACTCGGCAATATCTACGTATGCGAGGCGCTGTTCCGCGCCGGCATCCGGCCGGACAAGGAAGCGGGCCGCGTCACCCTGCCTGCGCTGAACAAGCTGGTGCCGGCGATTCGCGAAGTGCTGTCCGAATCGATCGCAGCGGGTGGATCGACCATCCGCGACTACGCCCAACCCAACGGAGAACTGGGCTATTTTGCAACTTCGTGGCAGGTCTATGGACGCGAAGGCCAGCCTTGCCTATGTGGCGGCACCGTTCGGCGCTTCGTTCATGGTGGACGCAGTACGTTCTGGTGCCCGAAATGCCAGAAATAGGCGGTTTCGGAGGCGCCTCGCGGGTTGACGGAATAGCGTCACACCGCTAAGGGGCGCGCTTTCCGGCGAGTCCGCTCGCCAAGCAGATTCGTTAGGCATTGGGCCGCCATCACCGCTGCGTGGGGGGCCAGACAGAGGAAATTCGATGGCCAATACGCCGCAAGCCCGCAAGCGCATCCGTCGCAACGATCGCCGTGCGGAGATCAATACCAACCGCGTCAGCCGCATCCGTACCTTCGTGAAGAAGGTGGAAGCCGCGATCGCCGGTGGTGACAAGAGCGCCGCTGCGGCCGCTCTCAAGGAAGCCCAGCCCGAGCTGGCCCGCGGCGTTGCCCGCGGCGTGCTTCACAAGAACACGGCTGCGCGCAAGTTCTCGCGCCTGACCAAGGCCGTCTCGGCTCTCTGAGCCCGGCCTGACAGCCCGGCCATAGGGCTGGGCTGATGCTTCGGCCCAAGCTGCCGCTCGTACCCCGCCCCAGGCGGGAACCGGGCGGAAAGCTTGGGCCGATGGCGTTTCAGGGCCTGTGAAGGGCAAGCTGGCAGTGGCGCCGTCGGTTCAGACCGTCTGCTTCAGGAGATCGCTCTGCATCTCCCGCCACCGCCCTGCCCCTTCGAACGACACCTGCCTTCACCACGCCTTCTCTGGCGATTCCGGATCCCGTGCAGCCAGCGCGTGACCTGCGAATTGCCTGCGCCCGGCTGCAACCCGGTGTCGCAAAAAGGGACAGGCGCGAAGGAGCCATGCCGGCGCTGTTCGGGCATCCCGATTCGCCGCTTCTGAACCGCCGGACGGAGAGCCGTTCCTGAGTCGAATTCCGATTCGCCTCGCGAACCTCTCCACGCTGACACCGCTGCCAAGTACGGAACAGGAACGAAGCTGGCGCCCATGCGTTACGCTCTCGGGCCCCGTTCAGGTGCGCGCAGACAGGGCCGTGCGATGAATCGGCGGAAACCGTGCGATTCGCGTGAGGCGGATTTGCGACCGTCAGCCAAGTTGCTGATTTCATTCATGAAAATCTATTCATGACGGAAATTGGGCACTCGGGGGCGAGTCAACAGGCATAATTTTTTTTATTTGGGGAGGAGCGTATTGCACCGCGACCAAACCCGTTTCTAAAAGGGTCCTCGGCCGTTGCGGAACCGGCCGGGGAACATCGACAGCGACGAAGCACCTGCTGCAAACATGCGTTTGCGGTTGGGGGATTTTTTACGTGTGGCGACGGTGCCTATCCGGTTGCGCGACAGCCCGTTCGGGGCAGCAGCCAACAAGGGGGGTTGGTCTAATGTCAGGTACATCTGCAGGTCAGGGCGCTAACGGCGTGAGCAAGAAATCGAAGGCGGTAAAATTGGTGATGGAAGAGGATCAGGAAGCCGTGAATCTGGCGGCCGACTGGGCGGACATCAGCCAGGGCTTGCGCAAGGACCTCGGTCAACAGGCGCATAGCCAGTGGATCAAGCCGATTCAGCCCGGCAACTATTGCAAGGAAACAGGTACGCTCGATCTGTACCTGCCCACGGAATTCTCGGCGAACTGGGTGTCGGACCGTTTTGCGGACCGTCTCTCGCTGGCGTGGAAGATCGCCCGGCCCGACGTGCGCCATGTGCGCATCCTCGTGCATCCCGGTCGCCGCCAGCTTCCCGAACTACGCCTGGGCGGCGGCGGTGGTCGTCCCTCCAGCGCGCCGGCCAATGATTCGGCACAGGGCACGCCCGATCCGATCTCGGCCGCGCTGTCGGGCGATTCGTTCGCCGCGCTGGGCCAGGGCCCGGCCGGCATCGATGCCTCGCAGACGTTCTCCAGCTTCGTGACCGGCCAGTCCAACGTGCTGGCGTGCAATGCCGCGCAGCGCATGGCCGCCACGGAAACGCCTCAGTTCTCGCCGCTCTACCTCAAGGCCGCCACCGGCCAGGGCAAGACGCACCTGCTGCACGCGATCGGCCACGCCTATCTGCAGCACCACCCGCACGCGCGGATCTTCTACTGCTCGGCAGAGCGCTTCATGGTCGAATTCGTCCAGGCGCTGCGCCAGAACCAGATGATCGAGTTCAAGTCGCGCCTGCGCGGGTTCGACCTGCTGCTGGTGGACGATATCCAGTTCATCATCGGCAAGGCATCGGCGCAGGAAGAACTGCTCTACACGATCGATGCGCTGCTTCAGGAAGGCAAGCGACTGGTCTTCGCCGCCGACCGCGCGCCGCAGGCGCTCGACGGCGTCGAACCGCGCCTGCTCTCGCGCCTGTCGATGGGTCTCGTCGCGGACATCCTGCCGGCGGACATCGAACTGCGCCGCTCGATCCTGGAAAACCGCCTGGGCCGCTTCGCCTCGGTGGACGTGCCTTCGGACGTGATCGAGTTCCTGGCCCGCACCATCAATCGCAACGTGCGCGAACTGGTGGGCGGCCTGAACAAGCTGATCGCCTATGCCCAGCTGACCGGCCAGGCCGTGTCGCTCCAGCTGGCAGAAGAACAGCTTACCGACATCCTCTCGGCCAACCGCCGCCGCATCACGATCGACGAGATCCAGCGCACGGTCTGCCAGTTCTACCGGATCGACCGGACGGAGATGAGTTCCAAGCGCCGCGCCCGCGCGGTGGTGCGTCCGCGCCAGGTGGCGATGTACCTCGCCAAGGTGCTGACGCCGCGCTCCTACCCGGAAATCGGCCGCAAGTTCGGCGGCCGCGATCACTCGACGGTGATCCACGCCGTCCGCCTGATCGAGGAACTGCGCACGCGCGATGCCGACATGGACGGCGACGTACGTTCGCTGCTCCGCCAGCTCGAATCCTGACATTTTCCCGGGGGTTTCCCCGGGAACTTAACGGGCCATCCACACGTTTGCCCACAGGGTCGCACCTGATCGCGCGCGAGAACTTCGGTTCTCGCGCGCGACATCGTTTGGGCCCGGCGAAACCCTTTCCAAGCGCTCTCCCAGAATACCGGTTTCGAGATTTTCTCGCTTCATACGCGGCATTCATCTCCCTGTTTCCAGGAGATATTCACGCGCCGCCCCACGCACTATTCCCCACTGAAAAATCCAACAATAGTGCCGGATTTTATCTCGGAAATAGCATTCTTCCAAAATGAACTGCCCGTTCATCTACTCGACATTACTTGTAATCGTCATTCAATACTGCCACCCCGGCAAGACAAGATGCCGACAGCAAGTGCGGATTCCGCGACGAATGGGAAATTCTTAACCATTAGATAAGGCTCTTCCCATAGCCTGACTTCAGGCCGGGATTTCCGGCCGCACGAGAGGAGCCTCCCCCCATGCGCTTCTACCGGGCCACGACTTTCCTGTTCCCGCGCCACTACGAATGGCGCATCCTGCTGGCTTGCTTTGCCGCCGTCCTTTCACCCTTGCTGGCGCTGGCCACGTACCAATGGGCGACCGGGGCATGGCAACCCTCGCTCCTGCTGGGCCTGTTCGCGGCGTCGCTTGTCGCCGCCGGACTGGGCATGCTGGCCATCCGGGCGCTGCTGGCGCCGGTCGCGCGGGCAACGGCAACGCTTGGCGCGATCCATCGCGGCGAGGCCGTGCCGCCCCTGCCCCGTGGTGGAGACGATCTGGTCGGGCAGCTGCTGCGCGCCGTTGCCGTGGCCGCCAACGGCAGCGCGATCCGTAACCCAACCCTGTCCACGGACACCGATCACGATGCCCTGACCGGCCTGCACAGCCGCCCCGGCTTTCTGGACCTTTCCGAAAAGGTTCTGTCGGGCGACAGCAATTCGGTGATCGCGCTGATCGATATCGACCACTTCCAATCGATTAACGACCGCTTCGGCCGCGCCGCCGGCGACGCCCTGCTCCGCGCCGTGGGTCACCGGCTCGAACGCGGAATCCGCCGCAGCGATCTGGCCGCGCGGTGGAGCGGAGAGGCGTTCGTCGTGCTCCTGCCCGATACCCAATTGGACGAGGCACGGCTGGTGCTGGAACGTCTGCGCGCCAGCGTCGCGCTCGATCCGCTGCTGGGGCCGGAAAGCACGGGCAATGCCTGGCCGGTGACCTTTTCCTGCGGACTGGCGCCGGTGCGCGCCTTCTCTCATCTGGGAGACGCCACCCATCGTGCCCACGCCGCCTTGAATGCCGCCAAGAATGGCGGCCGCAATCGGGTGCGGATCGCCGGCAACGGCTGACCTGCCCCCTTCTCCTGATGCGGGGGCTCCCCCTTCCCCCTTGGCCGGACGCTCCCGCATCTTCGTTTCGCACTGCGAGTTTTGCGCTTGGCCGGGGACCGCCCGATGCTGTAGGCGCAGGGCCATGACGCTTCCCGCCAATTATGGGCAGGCCGCGCTGCGCGGCATTCGCTGCCACTGCCCGCGCTGCGGCGAGGGCCGGCTGTTCCGCAAGTGGCTGAAGCCGCTGGACCGCTGCCCCGCCTGCATGCTCGACCTGACGCCCCAGCGCGCGGACGACTTTCCCGCCTATATCGCCATGCTCGTCACCGGCCACCTGATGGCGCCGATCATCATCATGCTCTCCAAGGACTTCGCCATGGGGCCCCTGGGCATGTTCGCGATCGTGGTGCCGCTGGCGCTGGTGATGATGCTGGGCATGCTCCAGCCCGCCAAGGGCGGCGTGATCGCCACGCAGTGGTGGTTCGGCATGCACGGCTTCGTGCGGGAGCGCGTGCCGCAGGCCGACGGCGCGGAGCGCGAATGACGCTTCCTCCCGAACGCCTGGCGCGATTCGCGCGGCATATCGTGCTTCCGGAAGTGGGTGGCGCCGGCCAGATGGCGCTGGCCGATGCCCATGTCGTACTGGTCGGCTGCGGCGGAATCGGCAGCCCTGCGCTCCAGTATCTCGCCGCAGCCGGGATAGGACGGCTGACGCTGATCGACGACGACACGGTGGACGTCAGCAATCTGCAACGCCAGACGATTTATGCGCCATCGGATATCGGCAAGCCTAAAGCGGAAGCGGCAGCCGAATGGGTGCGGCGCTTTGATCTTGGCCTTGAGATCCTGCCGCACGTTACGCGTCTCGGGGGTGACAACGTGGCAGAGATTCTCTCCGGCGCGAGCGTGGTACTGGACGGGTGTGACAACTTCGCGACTCGGCTGCTCGTGTCAGATTGCTGTGTAAAACTCGGCATTCCCCTTACAAGCGCGGCAGTTGGTCGCTTCCAGGGGCAGGTCGCCAACTTTGCCGGACACCTGCCCGATCAGGCTTGCTACCGCTGTTTCGTGGGCGACGCCTTCGATGCGCAGGACTGCGATACTTGCGCGGCCGATGGCGTGCTGGGGGCGATGGTCGGCATGGTCGGCACCTTCGCCGCGATGCACGCCATGCGGGTTTTGCTGGACGGCAAGGCCGCGCTGGGCGTGCCCCAGTACGGCACCCTGCAACTGATCGACGGCTTGGCCCCTTCGATGCGGCCGCTCAGGATCGCCAAGGATCCCGGCTGCCGCGCCTGCGGGGTGCCAGCCACCGGGGAAGCTGCGTTTCAGGCCGATCTGCCGTCGTAAGTATAGACCGAAAGCTGCGCGAGCAGATCAGGCGCGAAGAGACGCATGTTCAGCCCCATCCGGTCCTGCGTGGGATCGACCGGACTCCAGTGCGTGGTGCAGCCGCACTGGGAGCAATGCCAGAAGGTCAGCACTTTATCGCCGGTTTGGTAGCCGGCCAGATCGCCCGCGACGCGCACTTTCGCGGGACTGTGATAGGACCATAACGTCCCCAACCGATGGCAGACCGAGCAATTGCAGTCGCACACCTCGTGCGGCTCGTCGTTCAGCTCCAGCGTGACCGCGCCGCAGTGGCAGCTTCCCCGATGGACGGTCATGCGGACAGCATCTCGTCGACCCAGGCGGTGACCAGTTCGGTGGCCGGACCATGGCGCGCTTCGTCGAACCAAGTCGTGCCTTGCGAGGGTTCCAGGTTCAGTTCCAGCGTCTCCGCCCCGAATTCGCGTGCGTTGCGCACGAATCCGGCGGCGGGATAGACCGCACCCGAAGTGCCGATCGAGACGAACAGGTCCGCTTGCTCCAGCGCCGCGAAAATCGCGTCCATCCGGTAGGGCATTTCTCCGAACCAGACGATATCGGGCCGCAGCGCCGCTTCTCCGCACAGCGGGCAGGCGGGACGGTCGAGCAAGGGGCCGGTCCAAGGGGACCGCTCGTCACAGGCAGTGCACCAGGCGTTGAGGTGCTCGCCATGCATATGGAGCACGCGCTTGGCCCCTGCCCGCTCATGCAGGTCGTCGACGTTCTGCGTCACGATCAGCAATTCGCCCTCCCACTCCCGGTCCAACTTGGCCAGCGCGAGATGCGCGGCGTTCGGCTCCTTGGTCTGGATCGCCTCCCGCCGCATGTCGTAGAAGCGCAGCACCAAGTCGGGATCGCGGGCAAAAGCCTCCGGCGTCGCCACGTCCTCGACGCGGTGCTGTTCCCACAGGCCGCCGCCCCCGCGAAAGGTGTCGATGCCGCTTTCGGCGCTTACGCCCGCGCCGGTGAGGATGACGATGTTGCGGATTGCCGACACCACTTGCCCTTTCTCGTCACCCTGAACTTGTTTCAGGGTCCATTGTGCGCCATTCGCTGCCCTGAGTTTTGGAGCACGATGGATGCTGAAACAAGTTCAGCATGACGGCTTGTGGAGACGGCAAGTGGCACGAATCGGAATTATCGGCAGCGAAGGTCGCATGGGTCACGCGATCGCAGAGGCCATTGCGGCGGCGGGCGAGGACCTTTCCGGCGGCGTGGACCGCGATGGCGACATCGGCGCGCTGGCAGCCCATTCGGACGTGCTGATCGATTTCTCCAACCCCGTCGCGCTCGAAGCCAACCTCGATGCGGCGGTGGATGCGGGCATTCCCATCGTGGTCGGCACCACCGGGCTTGAGGAACGCCACCACTGGCTGATCGATTCGGCCGCGCAGCACATTCCCGTACTCCAGACCGGCAACACATCGCTGGGCGTCACCCTGCTGGCCCACCTCGTGCGCGAAGCCGCCAGCAAGCTGGGCGTGGACTGGGATATCGAGATCGTCGAGACCCACCACCGCATGAAGGTGGATGCCCCCTCCGGCACCGCGCTGCTGCTGGGCGAAGCTGCCGCCAAGGGCCGCGAGGTCAGCCTGTCCAACGCCGCCGTCCGCGCACGTGACGGCATCACCGGCAGGCGCGAGAGCGGCACCATCGGCTTCGCGGCCCTGCGCGGCGGCACCGTGGCGGGCGATCACACCGTCCACTTCCTGGGCGACAACGAGCGCCTCTCGTTCTCCCACCTGGCCGAAAACCGCACGATCTTCGCCAAGGGCGCGGTGAAGGCGGCGCAGTGGCTGAAGGACAAGCCCGCCGGTCGCTACACCATGCCCGAGGTGCTGGACCTTTGAACAAGGCCGAAATCTTCGAATTCTTCCGCCGCTTGGCCGAGCTTAACCCCTCGCCCGAGACGGAACTGGAATTCGGAAACAACTACCAGCTGCTGGTTGCCGTGGTCCTGTCCGCGCAGTCCACCGACGTCGGCGTCAACAAGGCCACGCGCGCGCTGTTTCGCGAGGTGAAGACGCCCGCGCAGATGGTCGAGCTGGGCGAAGAAGGCCTGAAGGCACACATCAAGACGATCGGCCTGTTCAATTCCAAGGCCAAGAACGTCATCGCCCTCTCCGAGATTCTGGTCGCGCGCTATAACGGCGAAGTGCCGGAGGATCGCGATGCGCTGGTCGAACTGCCCGGCGTCGGCCGCAAGACCGCCAATGTCGTGATGAACTGCGCGTTCGGGGCGGAGACCTTCGCGGTGGACACGCATATCTTCCGCGTCGGCAATCGCACCGGCATCGCCAAGGGCAAGACTCCGCTGGCGGTGGAGAAGCAGCTGGAAAAGCGCGTGCCCCAGCCCTTCCGCGTCGGCTCGCACCACTGGATGATCCTGCACGGCCGCTACATCTGCAAGGCGCGCACGCCGGAGTGCTGGCGCTGCCCGGTCGTTGACTTATGCGACTACAAGGACAAGGTTCTGGAGAAGGGAGCCGCGCGCAAGGCTGCCTGATCAGGAGGATGCCCAATGCTCCGTCGTCACATCGCATTCGCCATCGCACCGCTCGCTCTCGCGGCCTGTAGCGACCAGGAGGCAAAACCGCCGCCGCCGGTCAGCCCCGCTGCCGAAGCGATCGGCCCCGCGCAGGATTGCCTGCCGCTCAGCCAGTTTTCCAGCACGCGTATTCGTGATGACTGGACCATCGATTTCATGAGCGGCGCCGGCAACCGCGTATGGCGCGTAACGCTGCCCAATCGCTGCTCCGGCCTGCGGTCGGCCGACAGCTTCACTTACGCCACGTCACTCTCGCAGCTGTGCCGGCAGGATATCATCTTTCCGCTGATGCGCGTCGGCAGTGGCTTCCAGCGTGGTGGCGGCTGCGGACTGGCGCCGTTCGTGCCGGTGAAGCTGGCGCAGTAACTTCCACGTGATCCTCCCCTGCAAGGGGAGGGGGACCGCCTGAAAGGCGGTGGAGGGGTATCACCGCTGGCGTGGATACCCCTCCGTCAGCGCTTCGCGCTGCCACCTCCCCCTAAGGGGGAGGAGTTTACGACCTCAACTGTCGTACTGTTCCGGATCGATATTCAGCCCGCGGCGGCCTTCCGAGGACGAATGCGCGGGCGCCTTGGGCATCTGCTCGTCAGGATCGACCAGCGGCTGGAGCATGCCTTCGCTACGGGTGATCACGGCGGTCGCCACCGCATTGCCGACCACGTTGGTGGCCGAGCGGCCCATGTCCAGGAAGGTATCGATGCCCAGCAGCAGCGCGATGCCTTCCACCGGCAGGCCGAACTGCGACAGTGTGGCCGCAATCACCACCAGGCTGGCGCGCGGCACACCGGCGATGCCCTTGGAACTGACCATCAGCGTCAACAGCATCAGGATCTGCGTGCCGATCGGCACATGGATGCCATAGGCCTGCGCGATGAAGATCGACGCGAAGCTCATATAGATCATCGAGCCGTCGAGGTTGAAGCTGTAGCCCAGCGGCAGGATGAAGCCCGAAATGCGGCGCGGCACGCCGAAACGGTCCAGCTGTTCGAACAGCTTGGGCAGGCTCGCCTCCGACGACGCGGTAGAGAACGAGAGCAGCAGCGGTTCGCGGATATAGCGGAACAGCGTGACCACGCGCCCGCGCAGGAATATTCCGCCGACAATGAACAGCAGCAGCCACAGCAGCAGCATCGCGAAGTAAAATTCGCTGACCAGCACGCCGTACGTCACCACGATGCCGAGACCGCGCTGCGCGATCACGCTGGCAAGCGCACCGAACACCGCGAAGGGCGAAAAGCGCATCACGTAGTCGGTGATCTGCAGCATCAGTTCGGACAGCGCCTCGCTCACCTTGACGATGATCGCGCCTTTTTCGCCAATGGCGGTAAGGCCGACGCCGACGAACAGCGAGAACACCAAGATCTGCAGGATGTTGTTTTCCGCCATCGCATCGACGGCGCTGCTGGGGAAGATTTCGAGGATGAAGTGGCGCAGCGTCAGTTCCGCCACATCCAGCTTGCCCAGATCGCTGGCGGTTTCCAGCCCGACGCCGACGCCCGGCTGGAACAGGTTGACCAGCACGAGGCCCAGAGCCAGCGAAATCAGGCTGGCCGAAATGAACCAGGCCAGCGCCTTGCCGCCGATGCGGCCCAGCGCGGCGCTGTCGCCCATGCCCGAAATGCCGGTGACGATCGTCGCGAAGACCAGCGGCGCGATGATCATCTTGATCAGCTTCAGGAAGACATCGGGCAGCAGCTTGAAGTAATCGGCCCACTGGACCAGGCGCGGATCGTCCGCCGGCAGGGTCGCATGCAGCAACCAGCCCACGGCGATGCCCAGCACCATGCCGATAATGATATAGAGCGTCAGCCGCCGACCCATTCCCACCTCGCAATAAAATTGCTGGCGAGACTAACAGCGTGACTCGCCCGGTCAACGCCGGGGGCGCCCCTATTCTTGACGTTGTCCGCCAAAATCGGGCGCGGAAGGCTCATGCCCTTACGGACATTTCCGAATCAAACGGCCAGAGCCGCCTCCGTCACGCGGCGATAGATGCGCACCAACGCTTCCAGATCGTCCACCGCAACCGCCTCGTCCCGCTTGTGCATCGTTGCGTTGCACAGGCCGAATTCGATCACCGGCGACAGGTCCTTCAGGAAGCGCGCGTCGGACGTGCCGCCGCTGGTCGAAAGTTCCGGCTCCACGCCGATCTCGGCCCGGATCGCATCGGCCAGCAGGGTGGAGAAATCGCCGGGTTCGGTCAGGAACGCCTCGCCGGAGATCACCGGGCGCGCGGTGCCGCCGTGGCGCTCGGCAATCTTGGTCACCCGCGCAGACAGGCTCTCGCCCGTGTGCAGGTCGTTGAAGCGGATCGAGATGCGCGCCGATGCCTTGGCCGGGATCACATTGGTGGCGGGGTTGCCGACGGTGAGGTCGGTCACTTCCAGATTGCTGGCCTGGAACCAGTCCGTGCCCTCGTCCAGCACGATGGCGTCCAGTTCGGCCAGCATGGCGACCAGCTTGGTGATCGGATTGTCGGCCAGATGCGGATAGGCGACGTGACCCTGCACGCCCTCAACCTCCAGCCAGATGTTCACCGATCCGCGGCGGCCGATCTTCATCATGTCGCCCAACCGACTGACCGAAGTAGGCTCACCCACGAGGCAGAGGTCGGGAATCGCGCCCACTTCGCGCATGTGGTCGATCAGCGCGAGCGTGCCGTAGCGGGCCGGGCCTTCCTCGTCCCCGGTGATCACGAAACTGATGGTGCCTGCATCGGCAGGGATCTGCGCGGCAGCGGCGACCATCGCGGCGATCGAACCCTTCATGTCCACCGCGCCGCGCCCGTAGAGCAGGTCACCACCCGGAGCCTTGCGGATCTCGGGCGCGAAGGCCCCGCTCGACCAGCCCTCACCCGGCGGCACCACGTCCAGGTGGCCAGCGAAGGCGAAGTGGCGCGAGCCTTCGGGGCCCTTGCGGATCGCGAACAGGTTTTCGACCGGGCCGTCCGGCGCTTCGCCGGCGATCGCGCGATGCACATCAAAGCCGAGTGGTGCCAATTGCGCCTCCAGACAGTCGAACACCATGCCGGTGGCGGGCGTGACGCTGGGGCAGGCGATCAGGGCTTCGGCAAGCGCGACGACGCTCGGGCGGGTCTGGACGGCTTCGGTCATGCTGCGGGCCATTGCACAGGTCGGCACGCAAGACCATAGCCTCGGCATATCGGCCAGCGTGGGAGCATGTATGCCCAAAATCGACATCGACGCGATCACCCCGTCCAACCGCACGGGTTATCCGGCCCCGTTCGACCAGCCGGTGGCGGGCCGCTGGTATCGCCGATTGGCCCCGGCGAGCGGCCTGACCGAGATGGGGGCCAGCCATGTCACGCTGAAGCCCGGCGCCTGGTCCAGCCAGCGCCACTGGCACGATGACGAGGACGAGATGCTGGTGATGCTCTCGGGAGAGGCGGTGCTGGTGGAGGACGATGGCCGCACCGTGCTCCGCGCCGGAGACATCTGCGCCTGGCCCAAGGGCGTGACGAACGGCCATCACCTGATCAACGAGAGCGATGCCGACTGCGTGTTCGTGGCGATCGGCGCGGGCAATCAGGACGGATCCGGCGCCTATTCGGACATCGACATGAAGTTCGAGGGGCCCGGCTACTTCCACAAGGACGGTACGCCCTATCCGACGGACAGGCTGCGCTAAGAGGCCAAAACCCACACGCCTATCCAAAATCCCCGTCATCCCCGCGTAGGCGGGGATCCCGCTTGTTCTTCGCGGCTCAGCGCTGCGGCTCAACAAAGCGGGGCCCCCGCCTGCGCGGGGGCGACGAGGTGTTTTGGGTAACTGAAGAGTGCGGACCGGCGGAGATGAATGCGCCTGTCCAAATCAAACTCAGCCGAGCGCTTCGTCCAGCATCTTGGCCAGACGCAGGCCGGCCTGCTGGATGCGCTGGTCCACGATCGGGATCGCCGCTTCGATCGCAGCCTCGTTCCAGGTCGCCTTGGCGTCCTTCACATCACAGGGCAGCTTGCCGCCGTAGGCAGCCGGGTAGATCACATCGCGGCTGATCTCCCACGATTCGCGGGCCCAGTCCTCGGTCTTGCCGGTGGCGAGATGGGCCTTCTCCTCGGCCGAATAGCGGCGCACCAGCGGCGGATTGGCCGAACTGATCGCGCGTTCGGCCAGCAGGCCGTCCCACACCGCGTGAAGGTTGAAGCCGGTGACATCGCCATAGCCGCTGTCCACCTTGTTGCCGCCCTGGTCGGCATTCTCGCCCACATGGAGCGGCTGGTGCACGTCGCCCACAAAGTGCGTGACCAGGATCAGCGCCTCAAGCCGCATCGCGGGGGCCAGCTTGCGGTCCGCCAGCAGGCGGGCATTGCGATCGATCTGCGCGGTGACGCAGTTGCCGTCGCGGCAGTCGTTCTTGAGGTCGAACGTCCCGCAGACCGGCTGGTCGTGATAGTGCCATGAGGACATGAAGGCGAAGCGCCAGCGCTCATCCTTGTTCTTGATGCAGTCCGGCCAAACGGCCGCATCCTCGAACGTCTTCGCGCTGCATTCGGGCGTGTCCAGTTCGCCCTGATGGCGCAGCAGCGCCGCGATCTGCGCCCGGGTGGCGGGCTTCACGTTCTCCAGCGCGATGGCGGCCACGGTCCGGTGGCCCAGTGCGCCCCAGGCCATGGCAGGGGTTGCAAACGCAGAGGCGGCCAGGCCGGCCATCGCGGCCAGCGTCATTACGATCTTCTTCATGGGGGAGGTCACTTAATCGGTGTTTCGTACTGTTCGATGACCCATTGCTCGGTCTGGGCGGCGTTGATCCATTGCTGCATCCACTCGTGTTCCCACACCGCCTCCATATAGGCCTGTGCGAAGCCGGGGACGCCGATGCCGTACGTCAGGAAACGGCTGACGACCGGGGCGTAGAACACGTCCGCCGCGCTGAAGGTGCCGAACAGGAACGGCCCGCCGCGCCCGAACCGCGCGCGCGCTTCGGCCCACAGGGTGAGGATGCGGACGATGTCGGCGCGTACGTCCTCGCCCAGCGTTGCGCCTTCCACCCGCATGCGGATGTTCATCGGGCAGGCCCGGCGCAGTGCGAAGTAGCTGGAATGCATTTCGGCAACCATCGATCGCGCCATCGCGCGGGCATCGTCGGCCTTGGGCCAGAACCGGTCGCGGCCCACCTTGTCGGCCAGATATTCGACGATGGCCATGCTGTCCCACACGACCGCGTCGCCATCCCACAGGATCGGCACTTTGCCCTGGCTGGGGGCGAGATCGTCCGACGTGCGCTGCACGTCCCACTCGTCACCATAGAGCGGGACGGTGATCTCCTCGAAATGGAGGCCGGACTGCTTGCACGCCAGCCAGCCGCGAAGCGACCAGCTGGAATAGTTCTTGTTGCCGATGATCAGCTTCACTTACGCGGATTCCCCATAGGTCCAAGTCCCAGGTCTAAACCCGGGGCCTATCGGTTCAGGCGCGCCAAGTCGAGAATGAACGGTGAGTCTTTCGTTCGGCCTGACGGCCAAAGCGGCACCGGCCCACTCCCCCACCCGGCCACCCACGAGTGTACCCTGATGGGTGGCCGGGTGGGGGAGTGGGCCGGTGCCGCAAGCCATTCGCATCCGCGAATGGCGCACCGATCAAAAGAGTCGCGTGATCTCGTAGAACAGCGCGCCGACAATGGCGCTGGCCGGGATCGTCACGAACCACGCCACGATCACGCGGCTGGCCACCGACCAGCGCACGGCGCTGGCGCGGCGGGCGGCGCCGGTGCCGACGACGGAGCCGGTGATCGCATGGGTGGTCGAAACCGGAATGCCCATCGCACTCGCCCCGAACACCACGATCGCCCCCGCCGTGGAGGCGCAGAAGCCGGAATGGTGGTTCAGCTTGGTCAGCTTGGAGCCCATCGTCTTGATGATCTTCCAACCGCCGGACAGCGTGCCGATGGAAATCGCCAGGTAGCACGAAATCACCACCCATTCGGGCACGTGGAAGGCGCCCTGCATGTGGCCGGTGGAATAGAGCAGCACCGCGATCACGCCCATCGTCTTCTGCGCATCGTTACCGCCGTGGCTGATCGAATAGGCGGCGGACGAGAACAAGTGCAGCGTCTTGAACACGCTGTTGGACTGGCGCGGCGTGGTGCCCCGGAACAACCAGGACGTCACCAGCATCATCAGCATCGCGATCAGGAAGCCCAGCACCGGAGAGGCGACGATGGCGATCACCGTCTTTACCGTGCCGTCCGATTCGACGACGCCTGGCCCGGCCGCCGCGATGCCGGCGCCCAACAGGCCGCCGATCAGCGCGTGGCTGGAGGATGAGGGAATGCCCTTGATCCAGGTCAGCACGTTCCAGAACATCGCGCCGACAAGTGCGCCGAACACCACCGCCGGCGTCACCGCATCCTTGTTGATGATGCCCTTGCCCACCGTCTCGGCGACGTGGAGGCCCATGATCCAGTAGGCGGCGAAGTTACCGAAAGCGGCGAACAGCACCGCGACGACCGGCGAGAGCAGGCGCGTGGCGACGACCGTGGCGATGGCGTTGGCAGCGTCGTGCAACCCGTTAAGAAAGTCGAACGCGAGCGCGAGCGCGACGAGGCCGATCAGCAGCGGCAGGGCAAGCGTGTGATCCATGGGAAAATGCGACCGTCAGGCGTGATCGATGACGAGACCGTCGATCTCGTTGGCGACATCCTCGAAGCGGTCGACCACGCGTTCGAGGCGCTTGAACATCTCCTGGCGGACGATGAAGTGCAGCGCGTCTTTTCCGCTGTCTTCCTTGAACACGCGCTTCAGCCCGCGGGCGTGGATCTCGTCCGCGTGGCCTTCCATGCGCACCAGGCGCTCGGTCAGTTCATGCAGGCGATGGCCGTTGTCGGCAATCTTGCGCAGCAGCGGCATGATTTCGGCAGTGAGACGCGCGGCGTCGACGATGATCGCCGCCATGTCGATCATCTCGGGCTCGAACTCGCTGACTTCGTAAAGGTTCACCGCGCCGGCCACCTGCTGCATCTCGTCGATGGCATCGTCCATCGTCGTGATCAGGCTGGTGATCGACGAACGGTCGAACGGCGTCAGGAACGTGCGACGCACGGTCTGCAGCACTTCGCGGGTAATATTGTCCGCGTCGTGCTCACGCTCCTCGATCTCGCGGATGTGCTGCGCGCGGCCCGAACCGCCCTGTGCCAGACGCGCCAACGCGTCGGCACCGGCGACTAGCGTCGCAGCCTGCTGCTCGAACAGATCGAAGAAATTGCCCTGCTGCGGAAGCAGCTTCTGGAACCAGGCAAACATTGTATTGATCCCTGTCTTGTCGGCCATGCGGTCAGCCATCGCGCCGATCAGGCGCGCGGGGCTGGCCGCAGCGCGGAACTCGCGCGCACCGAAGGACCGGATCAGCGCGCGAAGATCCTCTTCGTCGACCGCCTTAGCGGCGTCGGCGAGAGAGAACCAGCGGCGTTCGCGCTGATGCTGTTCGTCCCATGAGTCAAGTTCTTCGGTAACGGCGAAGGGAAATACATCCACATCCGCCCATACCGATGCACCGGAAGCACGCTGCTTGCGATAGCGATACGAACCCAGCGGGATCGGGCAGGCCGCGCCCAGCACGCCCGCCTCTTCCTCCGCCTCTGCAGCGGCAGCGGCGTGGGGCAGCAGGCCCTTCATCAGGCCACCCTTGGGGATGACCCAACGGCGCGTGCTGCGCGACGTGATCAGCAGGATCTGGATCGGCGCATCGACGGCGGGGCCGACTGTGCGATAGGGAAGAACGGCGATCTGGCGCATGGCGAGTCTCCTTTCTTCTCTGACGCGCGACCGCGTGCCCCTAGGGGAAGCGAGCCGGTCACGCAATCGTCACATATGCGGTTTTCCGGAGTGTTCCGGCACGGATCGGATTTCGGAGCCGCCATTACGACAGACGCATGCGACGCTATCGTGACGGATAAAGGGCCGGACGTTACGTAAGTGGCTAGAGTGGAACGGAAAGCACGATGCCAAACCCGGCCGTGCCTCTTCCCCCTCGTCGCCCCCGCGAAGGCGGGCGCCTCGCTTCCTTTTCGATTAGTGCGGAGGGGTGGAAGACCGCCTCATTCCGCCTCCGCGCGCCCGAAGAACAAGCGGGATCCCCGCCTTCGCGGGGATGACGGGGATTGGAAACGAGGGATCGGGGTTGAAATATGAAACCGGGTCGGGCGAGATTGCCCCGCCCGCCCGGATCAAATTCAGATCAGCGAATCGGCCAGAACCGCTGCACGCAGCTCGGCGATGCCGAGACCCTTTTCCGAAGAAGTGACATGCACCTCCGGATAGGCGGCCGGGTGCTTGCGCGCCTCGGCGATCGTTTCGGCGTGAACCTTTTCCAGTTCGCTCGCCTTGATCTTGTCGGCCTTGGTCAGGACGATGCGATAGCCGACGGCGGCCTCGTCCAGCATCTTCATCATGTCCGCGTCGACAGCCTTCACGCCGTGGCGCGAATCGACCAGCAACAGCGTGCGCTTCAGTTCCACGCGGCCGCGCAGATAGTCGCGCACAAGGCGGCGCCAGGTCTCGACGACCTTGGGCGGCGCCTTGGCGAAGCCATAGCCGGGCATGTCGACCAGGCGGAACTGCAGCGGCTCGCCCACGTCGAAGAAGTTCAGTTCCTGCGTGCGCCCCGGCGTGACCGAAGTACGCGCAATCGACTTGCGGCCGGTCAGCGCGTTCAGCAGCGACGACTTGCCGACGTTCGAGCGGCCGCAGAAAGCGATCTCCGGCTCACCCGATTCGGGCAGGAACTTGAGCGCGGGCGCGCTCTTCAGGAACGTCACCGGCCCTGAAAAGAGTTTCCGCGCCTGCTCGACCAGTTCGTCGTTCTCAAATTCCTCAGTCATCGATCAGGCCTTCTTCTCGCGATCGCGGGCGCGGGCCTTGTCCTGGGCTTCCTTGTCCGCCTGCGCCTTCAACTGGGGGTGCATGACGTAGAGCAGCTTCTGCTGACCGATGGCGAGCAGGTTGGACGTGATCCAGTAGACCAGCAGGCCCGAGGCGAACGGCGCCATGATGAACATCATGAACCAGGGCATCAGGGCGAAGACCTGCTGCTGCGCCGGATCCATCTGCTGCGGGTTCAACTTGAACTGCAGGTACATGGTCACGCCCAGCAGCAGTGCCAGCACGCCGATGCCAAGGAAGGCCGGGGGCGTGAACGGCAGCATGCCGAACAGGTTCAGGATGTGCAGCGGATCGGGTGCCGAAAGGTCCTTGATCCACAGCACGAACGGCTGGTGACGCATTTCGATCGCCAGGTTCAGCACCTTGTACAGCGCGAAGAACACCGGGATCTGGAGGAACATGGGGAGGCAGCCGGCAAGCGGGTTCACCTTCTCCTCCTTGTACAGCTTCATGATTTCAAGCTGCTGCTTCTCCTTGTCGTCCTTGTAGCGTTCCTGGATCGCCTTCATCTTCGGCTGGATCGCACGCATCGCGGCCATCGAGGCGAAGCCGCGCTGGGCGACCGGGAACATGATGCCGCGCACGATCGCGGTCAGCAGGATGATGGCGACGCCGAAGTTGCCGGTGATGGCGAACAGCTTCACCAGCAGCCAGAAGATCGGCTTTTCGAACCAGCGGAACCAGCCCCAGTCGATGGCGAGGCCGAAGTTGGCGACGCCCGCCTTCTCGTAGGCGTCGAGCACCGCGTGCTCCTTGGCGCCGGCGAACAGCATGGTCTGGCGGCTGAGCGCCTGGCCCGGCTGCACCACGGTCTGCTCGTAGACGGCGTCGGCACGGAACAGCTGGTTGCCCAGCGAACGGAACGAGCCGGTGGCCTTGCCGTTGACCGGAATCACGGCCGACATCCAATAGACGTCGGTAAAGCCGATCCAGTCGACCTTGCCGGCCTGGTTCTGCGCGCCGGAGCTCAGGAGATCGTCGTACTTGGGACCGAACACCACGGAGCCGTCGAACGCGCCGATGCCGCCGGTGCGCAGCGTCCAGGCATAGGCCGCGGCGGTGCGGTTGGTGCGGTTCACGAAAGCGAAGGGCTGCACCGTGACCGGTGCCGGGCCCTTGTTGATCACCTTCTGGTCGGCGGTGATCATGTAGTTGTCGTCAACCTTGAAGGTCAGCGCGAAAGTCTGGCCCTGGCCGTTGTCCCAGGTGAGAGTGACCGGGGTGGTCGGCGTCAGCTTGGCGCCGGCGGGCGCGGTCCAGACGGTGTTCGCGTTGGGCGCGTTGACGCCCTGCCCGACCCAGCCGAACTGCGCGAAGTGCTGCGCCGGCGTGCCGGAGGGCGAGAACATGCGGACCGGGCCCGAGTTCTTCTCCACCGTCTCGCGATGGCGGTTGAGCACCAGATCGTCGAGCAGCGCGCCGTTGAGGTTGATCGAGCCCGATACGCCCGGCGCCTGGATCGGCAGGCGGCCGCCATGGGTCAGCGCGGTCTTGAGGTCCTGCTGTTCCAGCGCGACGTCGGCCGCGTTCAGCAGGCCGCCCTCGCGGGTGGGCTTGGCGCCGTTGGCGGCAGGCGCGGTATTCGCGGTCTGCTCCACCTTCGCGGGCTTGTTGGCGTTCGGGTAGAAGTGGCTGACGCCGGCTTCCCATCCGAAAAGCACGAGCGCGGTCAGCACGACCGCCAGAATGATGTTGCGCTGGTTATTCACGAAGGCTTTCCTGTCGTAATCCCGTCGAAGGCGGCGGCAGCGCGATGGCGCGACCACTGCCTCAATTCAATGTCAGTCCGGCACCGGGTCGTAGCCGTGCCCACCCCAAGGCTGGCAGCGCAATAGACGCTTGAACGCCAGCCAGCCACCCTTAATCGCACCGTGCTTGCGGACCGCGATGATCGCATACTGCGAGCACGAGGGCGAATAGCGGCAGGACGGCGGCAGCACTTGCGAAGGGCCCAGCTGCCACGCCCGGGCGATGCCGATCAACAGCAGGCCCGGCAGGCGCGCAAGCAAGGCGAACAGGCGCTTCACTTGCGGGGCTTGCCCTTGCGGCCGCGATGGTTGCGGGGCGGATCGCCCTTGCCGGCATGGGCCCGGCCCAGCGCCGCCACCAGTTCGTCCCGCAGCAGCGCGAAATCGCGCTCCACGCCGCCTTCGCGGCCGATCAACACATGATCGGTGTCGGCAAGGCCGTGTTCGGGCAGCAATTCGCGCAGCAGCGCGCGAAAGCGCCGCTTCATGCGGTTGCGCACCACCGCATTGCCGATCTTCTTGGTGACGGTGATGCCTGCCCGCTGCCCCTGCCCATCGTTGCCCTTGGCCAGAAGCACGAAGCCCGGCCGCGCCACGCGAAGGCCACCATTGGCCGCAACGAAGTCGGCCCGGCGGGTCATCGTGGAATAGGCGGCGGTCATGTCAGCCGGGAGATAGGTATCAGGCGCGCGGACTACAAACGGGCTCGGCCCGTGCCGCCACCCGATTCCTCACCACGCGCTGGGCAGGCGAGAGATCGGATGGCGGCACGGGCCGGTGCCGCATCCAGCCGTGAGGCCGGAAGAGTTCTTAGGCCGAGAGCTTCTTGCGGCCGCGAGCGCGGCGCGCACGAAGCACCTTGCGGCCACCGACGGTCGCCGTGCGGGCGCGGAAGCCGTGACGGCGGGCGCGGACAAGGCGGCTGGGCTGGAAAGTACGCTTCATGACGTTCCTCGAAAATCCGAATAAAAGAAGCCGCCCGCACTTGGACGACCGCAAAGCAGAGCGCGCCGATACTGGAGCGTCCGAACAGAGTCAAGGCAAAGGCGCTTCGTTTCGGCCGCGAACCGCCGAATATCGCGCCGCCCTACCCCATAAGGGCGGGCGCGGATAGCCAAGGGGTCGCAAGTGCCGCCCCTTCCGCCGTGATAGGCTGCCCCAAGGCGGCTGCATACGGGAATTGCGATGAAAGAGGACGATCGGGTCGGCGTGCTGGTGGGTTGGTCTTCGCAGACTTTCGGACCGAATCTGATTCTGGACATCCAGAACTACGAACGATCCACCTGGCATTCGGGCGAAGAACCCGACGTCACGCGAATCTTCATGACGCGCAATCAGGCCGCGCTGCTGGCCAACCACTTGTTCGAGATCAGCGGAACCTCTCCGCCAAGGCGCCCGCAAGGCCAATTCGGCCGCCTTTTCGGCTAGAGTCAGGACCTCAGGGCGGGCGGTTTCAGGCCCCTTCGCGGTCCAGCCGGACCCAGCGCCCCATTTCCGCCGCGCCGAACCACAGCGCCGATTCGAACGGCACCGAGTTGGTCATGGCATAGAAGGCGCGCGCCTCCTGCGGATCCATGCCCATCTGGCGATAGTAATCGAGGTAGCGCCGGTTCTCAGGCGAATCGGCAGCGAAATCGCCTGCCTCGTGCCCCGAATCGTCGATCCACGAATGGACCGCGAATTCCGCGCCGGCATCGGCGTAACGGCGCGTGCCGGCCAGGAACAGCTCCACCGCGCCCGAGCGCACCGACCCGCCATCGGGCACATGGGTAGCGATGCCGCGCTCGCGAATCATCCGGCCCAGCCGCAAGTTGGCAAAGTCGTCCTCGGTGCCGGGGCATTCGATCATCTCGATCTCGGCGATGGTCGGCCAGTCGTGCAGCAGCGCGGCGAACTGCGCGGGGCTGTGCGAATCGGTAACATCGACCAGCGCGACATGCTGGGCATCGACCACCCGGAACGGACCATAGCGCGCCAGCCCGGCCGGGATCGGCGCGGGTTGCGCCTGCTGCCAGCCGCTATCGACCAGTCGCTCGCCGCCCACCACCGCAGCCGCCTCGTCGGCAATCATCGCGACAGGCTGCTGGACGTAGCCCGGCTCTTCGAAGATCACCATTTCGTAGGCGAGCGTGGGATTGGCCGAAGCGGCAACCTCCTGCGCGCAGACGGGCGCGGGGCCCAGCGGCAGCAGGGCCAATAGCGATGCGGAAAGGGCAGCGACAAGTGAACGCATGCAGCAAGACTGCGCCGCAAGTCCTTACCCAAGCCGTGAGACTTGCGGTTAAAACGATGTAACCATTAGCCTGGGTAGCGGTTTGGATATCGACAGCTCCGGGGGGCAGTGTCATTCCAAGGAAACACCGAGTTTCCGTAGTAATAATCCTGAGAGCCAAGGGTCCTTCGTGGTCGCACTCATTTCGACCGTCGCCTACCTGGGGTTGGAGGCGCGTCCGGTCGAAGTCCAATGCCAGGTGGCGCCGGGAATGCCCGCGTTCACGCTGGTCGGCCTGCCCGACAAGGCAGTGGGCGAAAGCCGGCAACGCGTCAGCGCGGCGCTGACGGCCATGGGGCTGGCGCTGCCGCCCAAGCGCATCACCATCAACCTTTCGCCGGCGGACCTGCCGAAAGAGGGATCGCACTACGACCTACCGATCGCGCTAGCCCTGCTGGCGGCGATGGGGGTGGTGGATGCCGAACAGTTGAGCGATTTCGTCGCCGTGGGCGAACTGGCGCTGGACGGCCGAGTGATCCCCTCCCCCGGCGTGCTGCTGGCCGCGCTCCATGCCAGCGCGCTGGACAAGGGCTTGATCTGCCCCGCCGCGCAGGGGACCGAGGCACGGTGGGCGGAAGGCGTGCCGGTGGTGGCAACGCCGAACCTGATCAGCCTGCTGAACCACCTGAAAGGCACGCAAGTCCTGCCCCTGCCGGAACTGGGCCGCGCCGATCCGCCGGCGCGCGGGCCGGACCTGAAGCAAGTCAAGGGACAGGAAGTGGCCCGCCGCGCGCTGGAAATCGCCGCTGCCGGATCGCACAACCTGCTGATGAGCGGACCGCCGGGGGCCGGCAAATCGCTGCTCGCCTCCTGCCTGCCCGGCATCCTGCCCGAACTGACCCCGGCCGAAGCGCTGGAAGTCTCGATGATCGCCTCGGTCGCCGGAACGCTGGACGAAGGACGCATCAGCCGCGCCCGCCCGTTCCGCGCGCCGCACCACTCCGCCTCGATGGCGGCGCTGACGGGCGGGGGATTGCGCGTGCGGCCGGGCGAAGTCTCGATGGCGCACCTTGGCGTGCTGTTCCTGGACGAATTGCCGGAATTCCAGCGCGCGGTGCTCGATTCGCTGCGCCAGCCGCTGGAAGCCGGGGAGATTTCGGTCGCCCGTGCCAATGCCCATGTGACGTACCCGGCGCGCGTGCAGCTGGTGGCGGCGATGAATCCCTGCCGGTGCGGACATCTTGCCGATCCCGCGCTCGCCTGCTCACGCGTGCCCAAATGCGCTGCGGACTACCAGAGCAAGGTTTCCGGCCCGCTGCTCGACCGCATCGACTTGCATGTGGAGGTCGATCCGGTCCGCGCGGTGGACCTCGCGCTGCCACCGCCCAAAGAGGGAAGCGCCGAAGTCGCCCAGCGCGTCGCCCATGCGCGACAGGTGCAGACCGCAAGGCTTCACGGCACCGGCAAGCGCACCAATGCCGAACTCGACGGCGAACTGCTCGAAGCGCACGCGACGCCGGACGAAGATGGTCGCAAACTGCTGATGCAGGCGGCCGAGGCCATGCACCTCTCGGCACGCGGCTATACGCGCATTCTGAGGGTCGCGCGGACGATCGCCGACATGGCGGGCGCCGAGCAGATCGGGCGCATGCATGTTGCCGAGGCGCTGAGCTATCGGCGGCGTCCGCCGGTTAGGTAGCGCAGGCTTCGCCGGAATTTCAGACTGAACGTCGGAGGACGTTTGGCTTGTCGTCGGACATGCAGATACGAGAAGCCTTATTGGATCCTCTTGGCTCAAAGTCGCTCGGGTAATTTGGAGTGCACATAATGATGTTGGCGCCTCCGAACGACGACAACAGCGTAGATATGTTGGCGCTGGAATTGGTGAAGCGGGCGCGGTGATCTTTTCAGGCCGTAACTGGACGAGACGGTCACTTCAGGAGCCTTTACCTCGGTCCGTTCCCTGGACAACACTCCATCCAATACACTCGTCGCCCCCGCGAAGGCGGGGGCCCCGCTTCCTTTTTCCTTGCCGCAAGAACAAGCGGGGTCCCCGCCTTCGCGGGGACGACGGAATGTGAGAAACGATCATAGCGCCTTGATCCGCGTAGAAGCTTGATCGAATTGATGGCGACGCGCTGGCTTGCATCCAACCCCGGCAAAGTACCGCGCGCTTTTCTCCCTTGCCCCACGCGCACAGCGCGGGCATCGCCCCGGCATGACCTCGACGACCGACCGCACCGCCCTTTTCGCCGGCCTTTCGATCGTCGTTGCGCAAGCCTCGATCAATCTGGGGGCGGCTTTCGCCAAAAGCCTGTTTCCAATCGCCGGGCCGGAGGGCGTCGCCGCGCTGCGCACGACGATCTCGGCGCTGATCCTGCTGACCATCGCCCGCCCGTGGCGCGTGCCGATCACTGCGCGGCAGTTGAAGTGGCTGCTGCTCTACGGGCTGGTGCTGGGCGGGATGAACCTGATGATCTACTGGGCGATCCGCCGCATCCCCATCGGCATCGCCGTCGCCATCGAGATCTGCGGGCCGCTCAGTCTGGTGCTGGCGACATCGCGTTCGGTGAAGGACTTCCTCTGGCTGGCGCTGGCGCTGGGCGGCATGGCGCTGCTGATTCCGTGGGAAGGCAGCACGCACGCGCTCGACCCGCTGGGCATCGTCTTTGCGCTGGGCGCGGCGACATGCTGGGCGCTCTATATCCTGTGCGGGCGGCGTGCATCGGAAGTCGGCGGATCGGTCGCGGTGTCGGTCGGCATGGTGGTGGCCTGCTGCGTCACCGTGCCGTTCGGCCTCGCCTCCGCTCCGGCCAGCCTGCCGCTGCACGCTCTGGCGCTGGGGGCGGTGGTGGCCGTGTTGTCGAGCGCGCTGCCCTATGTGCTGGAAATGCGGGCCATGCGGCAGCTACCCAGCCGCATCGTCGGCCTGCTGAGCAGCATGGCCCCCGCGCTGGGCGCCATCGTCGGCTATCTGGTGCTGGACGAACGGTTGAGCGGATTGCAGTGGCTGGCCGTCGCCATGCTGATCTCCGCCAGCGCCGGCTGCTCGCTGGCGACGCGGCCGCCAGTGTCCCGCCCCAGCGAAGACGTCATGGCTTAAGCGACCGCTTCCTCTACATCCAATTGGCGCAGCACTTCCCGCACCACGCGCGGATCGCTGGCGAACCCAAGGTGCGAGCAGCGCACGGCCACCGCCCGGTCACGCTCACCGGGCCAGCCGCAGGCCGATCGGGGATGGATCACGCCATCGCGCGGGCTCCACAGCGCAACGGTCGCCACCGGCGGTTTCACCGTGAAGTCGCAATCGATCGGCGGCGCGTGGACCGAGTGCCCGGTCACCATCTGATAGGCGCGCCAGGCATTGTTGGCGCGCGGATCGCCCGAGAACGGCGTGCCCATGGTGATCACCTTGGACACGCAATCGGGTTCCCGCCGCGCGATCTCACGCGCGAACAGGCCGCCCAGGCTCCAACCCACCAGCGCGATCGGGCGTTTGTGCTGGCGCGCCAGCGCGCCGACACGCCGCATCAGGAAGGTGAAGTTCTGCTGATTGGGGCCAAGGTTGAGGCCAAGACCCCATTCGTGAACCTGATGCCCCGCTTCCGCCAGCGCTTCCGCCATCGGCCGCATCCGGTTGGGATGCGCGCCGAAGCCGGGAAGCAGCATCACCGGCTGGGGATGACGCGCCTTTTCGACCGTGATCGGCTTCTTCCCGCCCCGCCGCAGCGAGGCGAGTTCGGCCAGGAACAGGCGCAGCGAGGGTTTGCTCACGCCTTCGGGATGCGGCTCGCGCGCCAATGCCGCGCGGCGCGCGATGGCGCTGCGCATCATGTCCAATTGTCGCGTGGCCGGTCCGTTCACTTCGATCCTTTACCTGTCGTACTTACTTGCAATCGCCCACGCGCTCCGTGGTCATGTGCATTGCCATTGTCATCTGGCCCGTCGGCCCCTGGCCGCCGGACATATCCATGTTCACCCTGACGTCCGATCCCTGATCGGTCACCGTGCCGGCCAGTTGGATGACCGCCCGCCCTTGATCGCCGGACGTACATTCCATCTGGGCATCCAGCTTGCCGCCATCAACCTCGAACCGCGAATAGGTGCATTCCCTGCCCTTGCCGATACCGTCGAACATGTCGCGGTAGCCCTTGTCGGCTTCGGCCTGGGTCAGACAGAAATCGTTGATCTGGCCCTTGGCCATCATCGTCTTCATCTGTTCGGCGGCCTCGCTAGGCATGCCGGGCACTTCCATCTTCGTGATCTCGACCTTCTGCCTGTACTGGCCCGGCTTTGGACGCTGGAGCTGCGCGGCTTCCTGCTTCACCTCGTCCATCGACTTCGATTCGCCTGCCTTGTTCTGCTCCTTCGAGCCGCAAGCCGCCAAGGCAACCGCCAGACAAACCATCGAAATCGCCGCCATCCGCTTCATAGAATCGAGACCTTTCGCACCGTTCCCAAAGGGAGACGAAGTATCATCGACACGCGGAAGCCGCCACGAATCATATTCGCGAATCCGCAATTGACGGATTTTCGCGGCAATGGGGCAACGCTGGAATCTCAGAGCCCCGTTGCGAGCACGCCGCATATACCCCATATGTTCTCCCATGGCAGAACTGATCATTCGCCGGGGCCTTGAGGAACCGGACACTTCGGGCACGTTCGTCCCTCACAAGCCGGCGCGGCCCGACAAGTCGATGCCGGGCCGGCCATTCACCGTCGTTTCGGACTATGAACCGAATGGTGACCAGCCCACCGCGATCGCCGATCTCGTCTCCACCGCCGTAGAGGGGGAGAAGACGCAGGTGCTGCTGGGCGTCACCGGCTCCGGCAAGACCTTCACGATGGCCAAGGTGATCGAACACCTGCAGCGTCCCGCCCTGATCCTGGCGCCGAACAAGATCCTGGCGGCGCAGCTCTACGCCGAAATGAAGGACTTCTTCCCGGAGAACGCGGTCGAATACTTCGTATCCTACTACGATTACTATCAGCCGGAAGCCTATGTCGCCCGGTCGGACACCTACATCGAGAAGGAAAGCTCGGTGAACGAGGCGATCGACCGCATGCGCCACTCGGCCACGCGGGCGCTGCTGGAGCGGGACGACGTGATCATCGTCGCCTCGGTCTCGTGCCTCTACGGCATCGGCTCGGTCGAGACGTACTCGGCCATGATCTTCGACCTGAAGACCGGGGACACGCAGGACCAGCGCGAGATCATCCGCAAGCTGGTCGCCCTTCAGTACAAGCGCAACGACGCCGCCTTCACGCGCGGCACCTTCCGCGTGCGCGGAGACAATCTGGAACTGTTCCCTTCCCACCTGGAGGACACCGCCTGGCGCATCTCGTTCTTCGGGGACGAGATCGAGGAGATTGCCGAGTTCGATCCGCTCACCGGCAAGAAGGGCTCCGCACTCGAAAAGGTGCGCGTCTACGCGAACTCGCACTACGTCACCCCCGGCCCGACGATGAAGCAGGCGAGCGAGGCGATCCGCTTCGAACTGACCGAGCGCCTGAAGGAACTGGAGGCCGAGGGCCGCCTGCTCGAAGCCCAGCGGCTGGAACAGCGCACCAATTTCGATCTCGAAATGATCGCCGCCACGGGCTCCTGCGCGGGGATCGAGAACTATTCGCGCTTCCTGACCGGCCGCATGCCGGGCGAGCCGCCGCCGACTTTGTTCGAATACCTGCCGGACAACGCCCTGCTCTTCGTGGACGAGAGCCACCAGACGGTGCCGCAGATCGGCGCGATGTCGAAGGGCGACCACCGCCGCAAGATCACGCTGGCCGAATACGGCTTCCGCCTGCCGAGTTGTATCGACAACCGCCCGCTACGCTTCAACGAGTGGGACGCGATGCGCCCGCAGACCATCGCCGTCTCGGCCACGCCCGGCCATTGGGAGATGGACGAATCGGGCGGCGTCTTTGCCGAACAGGTGATCCGCCCCACCGGCCTGATCGATCCCCCGGTGGAGATCCGCCCGGTCGAGGACCAGGTGCAGGACTGCATCGTCGAGTGCAAGGCGACGGCGGAGAAGGGCTATCGCACCCTCGTCACCACCCTCACCAAGCGCATGGCCGAGGACCTGACCGAATTCATGCACGAGGCCGGCGTGCGCGTGCGCTACATGCACAGCGATGTCGAGACGCTGGAGCGCATCGAACTGATCCGAGACCTGCGCATGGGCGTCTACGACGTGCTGGTGGGCATTAACCTCTTGCGTGAGGGCCTCGACATTCCCGAATGCGGGCTGGTCTGCATCCTCGATGCCGACAAGGAAGGCTTCCTGCGCAGCGAAACCTCGCTGATCCAGACCATCGGCCGCGCCGCGCGCAACGTCGATGGCCGCGTGATCCTCTATGCCGACCGCATGACCGGCTCCATGGAACGCGCCATTGCCGAAACCGACCGTCGCCGCGCCCGGCAGCAGGAATACAATGAGGCGCACGGGATCACCCCGCAGACGATCAAGCGCCGCATCGCCGACATCGTGGCCGACACCGCCAGCCGCGACGGCGTGCTGGTGGACATCGACGCCGAAGGTCAGAACAACCTCGTCGGCCACAACTTGCGCGCCTATATAGAAGATCTCGAAAAGAAGATGCGCAACGCCGCCGCCGACCTGGAGTTCGAGGAAGCCGGCCGCCTGCGCGACGAGATCCGGCAACTGGAAGCCAGCGAACTCGGCATCCCGGACGAACACCGGAAAGCCCCGATCGTCGGCCGCAGCAACGAAGGCAAGCCGGGTACCCGCAAGACCCGCTATGGCAAGATGCAGAAGAAGTGGGGGAAGTGATCGGGCGCTGACTGTGACGCCCGATTGCCGACCCGTCCGATTCGGATATTTCCCGTAAAAACAAGACGCCCGGGGCCTGCCGAAGCGGGCCCCGGGCCAGTCTCAGGATCGCATTTCGCCGATCCCTCGGGTCGCAAGTCCGTTGTGGACGTAATCCCTTCCCTCAACATACCATGTTCGTGGTAGCCGCTCTGAGCACGAGTGCGCGTTAACAGTACTTGTTAAGTAGTTCTACAGACGCCATGAAGGTTCTGTGCCGGGAAACAGGGAATTCCGCAGCGACGCGGAAGTGGTGGGCAGCCTCTTCGCGCGTGCACCCTTCGAAAAGGGGGGGTGGGACACTGCACTCCAGGCTTTGCGTGATGCTACAGGGTCTTCGCGGGCGCAATTGCTGGCATTGGGCACGCGATTCCAGGCCTTCAACTGGGCGACCGACACCCCTCCCGAATACGAAGCGGAGTTCGTGGCCGCCGGTGGATTGCGTCCCGACGTTAACTATCGCGTGGGGGCCACCCGCGCCCCGATGGAGATGACCTGGGAGGCGCATTATGATCAGGTGCGCCAAAATGGGACAAGCGAGGCCTACCTGGACCATGTGCGCAAGTACGATGCCGAGTTCGGCGCCCAGATCGTGCTCAGCCAGCGGCCCGGGGTGCTCTTCGGCCTCGCGGTGCTTCACGGGCCGGCGGAAGGACGCACGACCGAGGCCCAGCGCGACATTTTGGAAGCCGTCGCCCCCGATGTGCTGGCCGCGATCCGCATGCAGGATGCGATCGAGCATCAGGGCATAGCGCTGCTGCGCGGATCGCTGGAAGCGTTCCACAGCCCGGCAATCCTGCTCGATGCGCTGGGCAAGGTCTGCGATGCAACCGAATCGGCGCGCGGGCTGCTCGGCCCCGGCACCCTGCAAGTGCGCGGCGGCATGTTGCGCGCCCACCGGCCCGATCTGGACCGCCTGCTGCAAGGCCGCATCTCCGCCGCGCTGGCCGGCAAGGACAGTGAGCCGGCCGACCTCTGGCTGCGGTCCGAAAACGGGCTGCTGCTGGTCGACGTGCGCACGCTGCCCCGGCAGGACTGGAGCTTCGGCTTCTCACCCCGCGTGATCGTAACCTTGCGCGCGCCGCTGGGCCCCGCGCAGGCGCAGGCGCGCACGATCGGCACCGCACTGGGGCTGACGCTGGCGGAAGGCGAAGTCGTCGCGCTGCTGGCCCACGGTCATTCGCGCCAACAGGTCGCCAACTTGCGCGGCGTCAGCGTGCAGACAGTCATCAGCCAGTTGCGCACGATCTTCCAGAAGTGCGGCGTCAATCGTGAGGCCGAACTCGTGGCGCTTGCACGCGCCGTCATGGAAATGGGTCCACGCTAGAACAGTTTGCGCCTGCCGTGTTACTTGTCATGCGCCGGCCGCAATCGCTTCGGTACACTTTGCACTGTACGCGAGGGCCCGTCGGCGCGACTGGCCGCTACGGAAAGTCACAAGCGAAGAGGTTGCCATGCGGATCGAATGCCCCGAAATGCGTTCCAAGATCATGCCTGCGGAGGAGGCTGCCCGCCTTATCGAGAGCGGTTCCACCGTCGGCATGAGCGGTTTTACCGGATCGGGTTACCCCAAGGCCGTCCCCCTTGCCCTTGCCGCCCAGATCGAGGCCGAGCATGCCGCCGGACGCCAGTTCCGCGTCCGCATGTGGACCGGCGCTTCTACCGGGCCGGAACTGGACGGCGCGCTGGCCAAGGCGGATGGCATCGAATTCCGCCTGCCCTACAATTCCGATCCCATCGCCCGCGAACGCATCAACAAGGGCGAGATGAACTATTTCGACATGCACCTGTCGCAGGTGGCACCGATGGCATGGCAGGGCTTCCTGGGCCCGCTGGACACCGCGGTGATCGAAGTCTCCGGCATCCGCCCGGACGGCAGTCTGATCCCCTCTTCCTCGGTCGGCAACAACAAGACCTGGCTGGATCGCGCCTCCAAGGTGATCCTGGAAGTGAACTCGTGGCAGAACGAGGCGCTGGAGGGCATGCACGACATCTATTACGGCACTGCCCTGCCGCCCGCGCGCGTGCCGATCCCGCTGGTGAAGCCCGATGATCGCATCGGTTCGCCCTACCTGATGGTCGATCCCGCCAAAGTCGTCGCCGTGGTCGAGACCGACCGGCCGGACCGAAACGCCCCGTTCAGCCCGCCGGACGAGAAGGCCAAGGCGATCGCCGGTCACATCCTGGAATTCCTTCAGCACGAAGTGAAGCTGGGCCGTCTGCCTTCGGCGCTGCTGCCGATCCAGTCGGGCGTGGGCAATATCGCCAATGCCGTGCTGACCGGCCTGGTCGATGCGCCGTTCGACAGCCTGACCTCCTACACCGAAGTGATCCAGGACGGCATGCTGGACCTGCTGGACTCCGGCAAGCTGCGCATGGCCTCCGCCACCGCCTTCTCGCTCAGCCCGGAGGCCGCCGCGCGCGTCAATGCGGACATGGGCCGCTATCGCGACAAGATGATCCTGCGCCCGCAGGAAATCTCCAACCATCCCGAACTGATCCGCCGCCTGGGCTGCATTGCCATGAACGGCCTGATCGAGGCGGACATCTACGGCGCGGTGAACTCCACCCATGTCATGGGATCCCGCATCCAGAACGGCATCGGCGGTTCGGGCGACTTCGCGCGCAACGCCTATATCTCGATCTTCATGACGCCCTCCACCGCGAAGGGCGGCAAGATCTCGGCCATCGTGCCGCAGGCCAGCCATGTCGACCACATCAATCAGGACGTGCAGGTGATCGTCACCGAGCAGGGCCTGGCCGACCTTCGCGGCCTGAGCCCCAAGGAGCGCGCCACGGTGATCATCGCCAACTGCGCGCATCCGGATTACCGCCCGATGCTGGAAGACTACTACGCCCGCGCGCTGAAGGATTCCTATGGCCTTCAGTCGCCCTCACTGCCGGGTGAGGCCCTTTCGTGGCATCAGCGCTTCATCGAGACGGGCACGATGATGATGTGATTGTTTGAAAATCCGCCGCAGGCGGATTTTGGCGGCACCGGCCCACTCCCCCACCCGACCACCCACGAGTGTACCCTGATGGGTGGTCGGGTGGGGGAGTGGGCCGGTGCCGCAAGCTCGTCACGGATGTGACGAGCTTCAAACAAGGCACATCGCCCGTGTCGCATTTTAGGTAGTCACACTCTTGCCGTATACTATTTACCCGTTCTAAGCATCGGCCCCATCGGCGCCCCGCTCGCGGGCGCACTCAACAAGGGGTCGTACTTCCCGATGCGTACCGTTTCCCTCGCCTGCGTGGCGCTTTCGCTCGCCCTCGCCGCAGGCCCGGCCGCCACTTACGCGGCCGACAAGCCTGCCCCCGAAGCCAAGGATGAGAAGAAGGACGACACCCAGCTCGCCCCCTTCCCCGAAGCGAAGTCGATCAAGCAGTCGGCAGTGATCGGCGGCAAGACGGTGAACTACGTCGCCACCGTCGGTTCCCTTCCGGTCAAGGACGAGAAAGGCAAGACCATCGGCGAGGTGGTCTACACCGCCTATACCGTGCCCGGCGCGCCCACCACGCGCCCCGTCACTTTCGCCTTCAACGGCGGCCCCGGCGCGGCATCGGTCTACCTGAACCTGGGCGCCATCGGTCCCAAGCGCGTGCAGTTCGGCGCGCAGGGCGACGCTCCCTCCGATTCGGCAGTGCTGCGCGACAACGCGAATTCGTGGCTGGATTTCACCGATCTCGTCTTCATCGACCCGATCGGCACCGGCTTCTCGCGCAGCCGCGTCGATGCGGAGGCGACCAAGAAGGCGTTCTACACGTCCGAGAACGACATCAAGTACCTCAGCCGCATCGTCTATGATTGGCTGAACCAGAACGGCCGCCTGACCAGCCGCAAGTACCTGGCCGGCGAAAGCTACGGCGGCTATCGCGTGCCGCGTCTTGCCTACTATCTCCAGACGGAGATGGGCGTGGGCATCAACGGCATGACCATGGTTTCGCCCTACCTCGACCCGCCGGCCATCGGTGAGGACGATGCGCTGTCGCCGCTGCCGTGGATGATCAACCTGCCCGCGATGGCGGCCGGCCACCTGGAGCGCGAAGGCAAGCTGAGCGCCGAGAACATGGCGCCGATCGAGCAGTACCTGAAGACCGAATTCGTGGCCGACTTCCTGGCCGGCCCGAAGGACAAGGCCGCGACCGACCGCCTTTCGGCCAAGGTGGCAGAGATCACCGGGCTCGATCCAGCACTGGTCCGCCGCATGGACGGCCGCGTGGATATCGGCACCTATCTGCGCGAAATCCGCCGCGATCAGGGGCTGATCGGATCGGTCTACGATTCGAACTTCACCGCGTTCGATCCCTTCCCCGCCAGCGCCCGCCCCAAGTACGGCGACCCGCTGCTGACCACGCTGATCGCGCCCACCACGTCCGCCATGGTCGATTTCGTGACGCGTCAGGTCGGCTGGAAGGTCGATGCCCGCTACAACGCGCTATCGAACGAAGTGAACGAGGTGTGGGACCGCGACAACAGCGACAACCCGGTGAAGGATCTGCGCCAGGCGATCTCGATCGACCCGAAGATGACCGTGGACATCGTGCACGGCTGGGACGACCTTTCGTGCCCCTATTTCGGTTCGCGCCTGATCGTCTCGCAAATGCCCGAATTCGGCCGTGCGGACCGCGTGCACCTGCACATGTACCCCGGCGGGCACATGTTCTATTCGCGCACCGACAGCGGCGCGGCGCTGCGCCGCGACATCATGGAAAGCTATCGCGCCGGGGCTTGACGGTTCTGCGTGATGGTATCGGGGGCTGGTCATCGCACCGCCCCCTTCCGGATACGAAAAAGGGGCCGTGCCAGCGAAGGCACGGCCCCTTTTCTGTTCGGCGCCCGATCGATCAGAGCTTGCCGAACTTCGCCTCGTAATCGCCGGTATCGCCGCTGGCCAGCAGCTTGGCCTGCTCCACCCAGTTGTCGCGACGCGGGCGGCCAGCGAAGGCGCCCAGCTTGCCGTCCAGATCGTCCAGATCGGCATCGGTCCACGCGGCGATCTGGGCGAAGCGAGTGATCCCCAGCGACGTCAGCAGCGTCTGCATCTTGGGGCCGAGCCCCTTGATCTTGCGCAGATCGTCGTCCCCGCCGGTAGCGGCAGCAGGCGTGACCGGCGCGGCAACGGGTGCCGGAGCAGGCGCGGCGGCCGGTGGGGGGGCCGGTGTGGGGGCCGGCGTCTCGGGCTCGGCGGCGATGGTCTGCGGCGGTACCGCGTTGTCCACTTCCTCCTGCGCAGCCACCGCGATCACTTCGCCGATCCCGGCCATCAGGCCCGCCATCGCCGGCGGATCGATGTGAACGGGCGCGGTGAACTGCGCGGCGGGCGGCGCATCGTCTATCAGGGCCTGATTACGCTGCGCGGGCGCGGCGCCTTCGTCCAGCACGTCCGGACGGCGGTCGCGCGGTGCCGGCTTCGACGCCCGGGCGAACAGCCAGTAGGCGACGATGATGCCGATCAGCAGGGCGGCGATGAAGACCAGCCAGTTGGCCTGGATCATTTGCAGCACGAAACTATCCCTTCCGGTTCCACAGAAGCCAGCCGATGCCGAACCCCGCAAAGTAGGTCAGCAGCACCGAAACGGCCATTTCAAGCCATAGCGGCATGGGCAGCTCCTTTCATAGTCTTTCCGAGGCCCGGACGCATCAACTGGGGCATCAACTGAGCCATCAACTGGGCCCGGGCGTATCGATCGGCGTCGGCTTCACGGGCGCCGATGCGATCACGGAAAATTCGATGCGGCGATTGGCGGGATCGTTGGGATCCAGCCCCTCGATCGGTCGCTTGGAGCCTACGCCGGTGGCGCGCAGCCCATCGGCGGGGATGCCGCGCCCGATCAGCGCCCAGCGCACCGCCTCCGCCCGCGCGCGGGAGAGCGCGACGTTGGCCTCCGGGATGCCGCCGGCGTCGGTATGCCCGGTCACCGCGATGATGCTGCCCACGCAAGGCCGCAGCGCCTGTGCCACTTCGTCCAGCAAGCGCACGCTGGCCGGATCGATCTGCGCGCTCGCCTCTGTAAAGCGGATCGAGCGGCTGGCCAGGATCGCCTCGACATCGTCCTGACAGCGCAGCTTGGTCGATCCCGTGTCCTGCCCGGCCCAGCTGATCCCGCCGATTCCGGGCACTTCGGCCACGGCAGCGGCCACGCGCGTGCGGGTGGCATCGTCCAGCCCCTGCCCGCCGGAGAGGATCGGGTGGCGGGTAATCCATCCATAGCGATCGCGGAAGCGCAGAACGACGCTGCGCCCGCCCGCCGCATCGCGGACGGCAATGGCCTCCTGTTCCAGGCCCCGCACGAAATCCGGCCCCTCCACGCGGGTAGCAATGAAGGACAGGGCAAGGCTGATTGCAGCGCCCACGGCGACGATCGAGGCGCGGCGAGGATTCATATGGCTAGCCTAGACGAACTTTTACCGGACTGGAAAGGCGGCTCAGGCCGTCTTTGCCTTCTGGAACAGCTTCCGATCCTCCGGACCGAATGCCTTCCTCCAGATCACGAGGAAATAGGAGCCCAGGATGGCGGGAATGCCGAAGGCCAGTTCCGCCCACTCGGGCAGGAATTCGGTGGCGAGATAGCCGATGACCACCGCCGGCACCGCCGCCCATACCAGCGCCCAGCGCCAGTTGTTGATCGGTTCCCCCAGGAATTTCGCCAGCATGTGCGACTTCACCAGTGAAGCGAAGCCCAGAGAGACCATCAGCGCCGCCGCCGCCGTCGCCGCCTGATAGAGCGAATTGTACCCCAGGCGCTGCATCAGCAGGATGCCGCCGAAGGTCAGCACCGCCTGCACGCCGATGGTCACGATGGAGACGATCAGGTTGCGCATCTTGGCAACGTAGATCAGCGCCGCCTCGCTGACGACGGCGGTGGCCGCCACCACTTCGGCGGCCAGCAGGAACGCCAGCGCGCCGGTGCCGCCCACGAATTCACGCCCGACAAGGCCCATCACGCCCTCGCCCGGAAGCCCCAGTGCCAGCGCAATGCCGGCCTGCGCGGCGGTGATCCAGAAGCCCACCTGGCAGACCTGCCGGGCAATCGCGGCATAGTCCTTTTCCTTCAGGTTGCGCGTGATCACCGGGCCCAGCACCGGTTCGAAGCTGGTCTTCAGCTTCTGCGGCAGGCTGGCTACTTGCTGCGCGGCGTAATAGACGCCGACCGCCGACGATGGCGCCAGGAAGCCCAGCAGGAACAGATCGACGCGGCGCGTGCCCCATTCGATAGTGTCGGCCAGCGCGATCGGCGCCGAGCGGAGCGCCAGCTTGCGCATTTCGCGCGGCTTGGGCCGCCAGCCGCGCGGCATGCCGTATTCGCGCACGAAGGGAATGAACGCGGTCAACGCCGCCGCGAAGATCGAGCCGATATAGGCGATCGAAAGCCCGCTATGCGGTGCGATCCAGATCATCGCCCCGGCCAGGATGGAGATCGTCCAAGGCTCCACGATGGCGCGCGACCAGACCGTGGGAGTCACTCGCAGGCGATAGGCCAGCGCCGCCAGCCAGATTTCGGTCATCGTCAGCGGCGGGATGGCGATCACCATCAGCCGGTCGATTTCCGTGTAGTGCCCGCCCGGGAACATCGGCGCCGGCACGAAATAGAAGAACAGCGCGGCCGAGAAACTGGCGATCAGGGCCAGGATCGTGCCGTCCGCAATCACGTTCGCCGGGTGGGTCTGCCCCTCGATGTTCGACAGGCGCAGCGCCAATCCGCGCTTCTCGCCCATCGTGCAGATCATCGAGGTCAGCTCGATCACCACCAGCGCCGAAGCGAAGCGGCCCAGCGCCGCCGGCCCGTAGACGGAGGCGCGGCCGGCAATGAACAGGAACGGGATGCGCGCGGCCAGGCGCAGGAAGAAGCCGAACAGGTTCGTCCGCCCGCCCTTGGCGAGGGCGGCGATATCGTCGCGCTCCTTTTCCGCCCGCACGCCTTCGTCGCGGGCAACGATGCCGTCGGTCAAAGAATCGGCTCCTGCTCGGCGCGCAGGGGGCGGGCGAGAATGTCGCTCACCACGTCGCGGGCGGGGGCCTTGCCTTCCAGCAGGCGGCAGACCGCATCCGCGATCGGCATCTCGATACCCCCACGCCTGGCCAGATCGACCAGCACCGGCGCCGTTGCCGCGCCTTCGGCCACGGTGGCCTTGCCGGCCAGCGCCTGCGCGGCGGTCTGTCCCTGACCCAGCGCAAGGCCGAGTGAGAAATTCCGGCTGGAAGTGGACGAACAGGTCAGCACAAGGTCTCCAAGGCCGCAAAGGCCCGACAGCGTTTCCGCCCGCGCACCGCGCGCCAGGCCGAACCGCAACATTTCCGCATAGCCGCGCGCGATCAGCGCGGCGCGCGCGTTCTGGCCGAGCTTGAGCCCTTCCACCACGCCGCAGGCAATCGCCAGCACGTTCTTGATCGCCCCGCCGACTTCCGCGCCTATGACGTCGTCGGAATAGTAGGGCCTCAGTGCCGGCCGCGCGATCAGCGGCGAAAGCCGCTCCCACTGCGCGCGTCCGCCCGAACAGGCGAGCGTGACCGCGGTGGGCAGGCCGGCGGCCACTTCATGCGCGAAAGTCGGGCCGGAAAGCACGGCGATCTGGGCACCGGGCACCGCCTCCGCCGCGACTTGTGCCATCAGGCGGCCGGTGCCGGCCTCGATACCCTTGGCGCAAAGCACGATATCGCGCGCCCCGCCCGCAAAGCCGAGGTCCGGAAGACGCGCCAGCACGCCGCCCAGGAACTGCGCGGGCACGACGGCCAGCAGCGCCGGCAGCGCCGCCAGTTCGGCAAGGTCGGATGTCGCGCGGATGCTCGGCGCCAGAGTAGCGGCCGGTAGATAAACGTCGTTGTGGCGGGTTTCGTTGATGCGCGCGGCAAGCTCCGGCTCGCGCGCCCAGAGCAGCACTTCGCTGCCATCGCCGGCAGCGGCCTGCGCCAGTGCGGTGCCCCAGGCGCCCGCGCCGATCACGCCAAGAGGCGCGTTCATGCCTTCACCCCCGCACCGCGCACGGCCCCGGCCTCGGGATCGAGCGGCCAGCGCGGCCGCGCGGCAACGTCCAACGGATCGGACTGGCCGAGTGCAAAGCGCTCCACCCCGGCCCAGGCAATCATCGCCGCGTTGTCAGTGCAGAGCGCCAGCGGCGGCGCCACGAAATCGAGGTCGTGCTCGGCCGCCAACGCCTCCAGCGCACCACGGATCGCCTTGTTGGCCGCAACACCACCGGCAACGACCAGTGCGTTCACCTTGCCAACCGAAGCCAAGGCCCTGCGCGCACGGTCGATCAGGCAGTCGATCGCCGCCTGCTGGAACGAGGCGGCGATATCGGCATCGCTGTACTGGCCGGATTGCTTGGCGCGCATCACCGCGCTCTTGAGCCCGGCGAACGAGAAGTGCGGCTCATCCGAACCCTTCAGCGGGCGCGGCAGCGGCACTTTCTTCGCGTCACCTTCCAGCGCCAGTCGCTCCATCGCCGGGCCACCGGGATAACCCAGGCCCAACAGCTTGGCGGACTTGTCGAAAGCCTCACCCAGCGCATCGTCGATGGTGGTGGCCAGACGGCGGAACTTGCCCACGCCTTCCACCAGCAGAATCTGGCAGTGGCCGCCCGAAACGAGCAGCAGCATATAGGGATATTGCAGATCGCCATCGGCAAGACGCGGCGACAAGGCGTGGCCTTCCAGATGGTTGACCGCGATCAGCGGCTTGCCGGTCGCCATGGCCAGCGCCTTGGCAGTGACCAGCCCAACCATCACCCCGCCGATCAAACCCGGCCCGGCAGTGGCGGCAATGGCGTCCACATCGTCCAGCGTCATGCCGGCATCGGCCAGCGTTGCTTCGATCAGCGGGGCAAGGCGTTCGGCATGGGCGCGCGCGGCGATTTCGGGCACGACACCGCCATAAGGCCGGTGCGCCTCGTCCTGCGAGGCGATGCGCTGTGCCAGAATCGTGCGGTCGCTGGTTACCAGCGCTGCCGCAGTCTCGTCGCACGAGCTTTCGATGCCCAGTATCGTGCTCATCTTTTTAATACCCTGAACAGCCTTCCACTGAACGACATTGGCGGGTAGCACAACCCGCCGATGACGACGCCAACCAAAACGCATGAAACCCATTTCCGCCTCGGCACCCGCCGTTCGCCGCTGGCGATGGCGCAGGCCGAGGAAGCGCGCGACCGGCTTGCCGCCGCGCATGGAATCGATGCAGCGCATATAGAGATCGTGGCGGTGACCGCCAGCGGCGATCGCATCCAGGACCGGGCGCTGGCCGAAATCGGTGGAAAGGCGCTCTGGACCAAGGAATTGGACGCCTGGCTGGCCGATGGAGAGATCGATTTCGCGGTCCATTCGGCCAAGGATGTCGAGACGATCCGGCCCGATGCCTTCGCAATCGGCGCGATTCTGCCGCGTGAAGACGTGCGCGACGTGCTGGTGGGCGCCGAATCGATCCGCGCGCTGCCGCAAGGTGCCGTGGTCGGCACCAGCGCCCCGCGCCGCGCCGCGCAACTGCTCCACGCCCGGCCGGATTGCAAGGTGGTGACTTTCCGCGGCAATGTGGCCACGCGCCTCGCCAAGCTGGCAGCCGGGGAGGCGGATGCCACGTTCCTCGCCTCTGCCGGCCTCAAGCGCCTTGGCGAAAGCGGCACCGGCCATCCGCTGGATGAGAACGACTGGCTGCCCGCCCCCGCGCAGGCGGCGATCATGATCGAGTGCCGCGCCGATGACGCGCGCACGAAGGCCTTCCTCGCCGCCGTCGACCACATGCCCAGCCGCGCCGCCGTGGAGGCGGAACGCGCGCTGCTCGCCGGGCTGGGCGGCAATTGCCACAGCCCGATCGCCGTACTGACGCGCCACGAAGGCGACGACCTGTTCATGCGCGCCGCGCTTTACAGCCCCGATGGCGCCGAGAAGGTGGAGGGCGAGGCCCGCTTCGCCGCCGGCGACGCGCAAGGCCCCGCCGCGCTCGCCGCCGATCTGCTGGCGCGCGCGGTTCCGGCGATTGCCGTTCACTTCGCCGGGGTCGGAGCGGAGAGCTGACCGGCCTGCCCCTCATCGTCATCCGGCCCGAGCCCGGCGCGCGCGCGACATGCGCGGCGGCGGGCGAAATGGGCCTCGACGCCCGTGCCTTCCCGCTCTTCGCGATCCGCGCGCGCGACTGGGAGCCGGTGGCGCGCGAGGCGGTCGACGCGCTGCTGCTGGGCAGCGCCAACGCCTTGCGCCACGGCGGCGCGGCGCTGGAACGCTATCGCGGCTTGCCCGCCTATGCCGTGGGCGAGCGCACCGCCGAAGCCGCGCGCAAGGCCGGGCTCGACGTGATCCTCACCGGCTGCGGGGGATTGCAGGGCGTGCTGGGCCGCATCGATCCGGCCCATCGCCGCCTGCTGCGCCTGGCCGGGCGCGAGCGGATCGTGCTGGACGTTCCGCCTGGCCTCTCGATCACCACTCGCGAAGTCTACGCCAGCGAGGCGCTGCCCCTGCCGGACGGGCTGAAAGCATTGCTGGCGATACCTGCCGTCGTCCTGCTCCATTCCGGCGAAGCTGCCGCCCATTTCGCACGCGCCTGCGCCGAAGCCGGGATCGACCGCGCCCAGATTCGCCTTGCCGCCCTTGGTCCGCGCATCGCCGATGCTGCCGGCAGCGGTTGGGCCGCCATCGCCATTGCCCCAGAACCCAACGATGCCGCATTGCTGGCCTTGGCCCGCGACTTGTGCCAAGGCTTTACGCCGGGATCGTGATCTTACAGAAACGAGCGTGATGCAGGACCTGACCTCGCAGCCTTCCTTGATGCCGCACCGCCCGCGCTCCCGCGCCGGGGCGGTCTTCGTTGCGCTGCTCGCCTTCCTGCTGGGCGGCGCGCTGGCGCTGTGGGGCGCGCAGGAGGGTTATTTCGATCGCCTGCTGCCCGGTCATGAGGCGAACCCGCCGGCCGCACCGGTGGCCGTGGCGCCTGCCCCCGCACCGATCGTGACCGGCAAGCCCAGGCCGCAGGACATGGCCGCGCTCACTTCGGTGGAGGGCCGCGTCGCGCTGCTGGAGGATCGCCTGTCGCGCATCGATTTCCAGACCGACGCCGCTTCCGGCAATGCCGCCCGCGCCGAAGGCCTGCTGATCGCTTTCGCCGCCCGCCGCATGATCGACCGGGGCGAACCGCTCAGCTACGTGGCCGACCAACTGCGCCTGCGCTTCACCAATGCCCAGCCGCAGGCGGTGGAGACGGTGATCGAGTTCGCCAAGAACCCGGTAACGCTGGACGAGCTTTCCGCCCGCCTCGAAGCGCTTTCGCCCGAATTGAGCGAAAAGCAGAGCGACGAGAGCCTGTGGCAGAAGGCGCGCGCCGAACTGTCGAGCTTCTTTACGGTGCACCGCGATTCCTCGACGCTGCTTTCGCCTACCGCGCGCATCGACCGTGCCCGGCTGATGGTGACTGCACGCCGCATTTCCAACGCCATCAGCGAAGTAGAGCGTCTGCCGAATGCGCAGGCGGCGGACACCTGGATCGCCGACGCGCGCCGCTATCAGGATGTGCAGAAGGCATTGGATCTGCTGGAAACCACCGCGATGCTGGAACCGCGCCGTTTGCAGGATTCGAACGGCACCGCCGTCAACCAACAGAGCCCGCTGGCAGCGCCGGGCACGGAGCCCATGCCGACGCCGGAGCCGACTGGCGAGGAGTGAGGGCGGAGCTTTGCGGCCACCCCGTCGCTCCCGATTGCTGATACCGGCTACCACCACCTACACCCGCAAAACAAACCCCGTCATCCCCGCGAAGGCGGGGATCCCGCTTGTTCTTCTATCGGCAAGGCAAAAGGAAGCGGGGCCCCCGCCTTCGCGGGGGCGACGAGTGTTATGTTGATAGCTGGGTGCCTAAGTTGGCTGGGTGTCCAAGTTAGCTTCGGTCGCATAGCGGGCTTTGGATGTTCGCCGCTAAACTGCGCCGTCCAATCCTACCCGCGCAACCCGCGCGCAGTTTCAGCCCTGAAGCAGTTCCGGCAGCTTGCCCGACATGCCCCGCGCCTCATCCATGAAGAAGCGCTTCAGCGTCGGCAGACGCTGCACCGCGCCCATGCCCAACCGGCGCACCGCGCTCGGCAGGCGCCCCGGAATACCGAACAGACGGGTCAGCCCGTCGGTCACCGACATGACCATGAAGGCATCGAGGCTGCGCCACTTCTCGTAGCGCTTGAGCAGTTGCATGTCGCCCGGCTCCAGCCCCAGCCGCATGCCCTCGGTCAGCACTTCGACCAGCGCACCCACGTCGCGCAGGCCAAGGTTGAGGCCTTGCCCGGCAATCGGATGCATGCCGTGCGCGGCGTCGCCAATGACAGCGAGACGCTCGTCGATCACATGCCCGGCATGATGGAAACGCAGCGGATAGCTCATGCGCGGGGCCGAGAGTGAGATCTTGCCCAGCACGCCCTGCATGCGGCTTTCGACCTCGTTCACGAACATCGCATCGTTCATGGCGATCACGCCGGCCGCGTCCTTTTCGGACACCGTCCAGACCAGCGCGCTGCGGTGGCGGCCTTGCACATCGTCGAGCAGCGGCAGCAAAGCAAAAGGCCCGGCCGGGTAGAAGATTTCCCAGGCGGTGTTGTCGTGCGGCTTTGTATGGAACAGCCCCGTCACCATCGCGCGGTGCTTGTAGTCCCACTTGGCGAGCGCAAAACCGGCCTCGTCACGAGTGGGCGACTGGCGCCCCTCGGCAGCGACCAAGAGGCTGGCCTTGAGCACGCGCCCGTCGCTCAGTTCCACTTCCACACCGTGCGGGCCACGGTCGCGGCGAACGGCTTCGGTCTTCACATGCCAGGCGATATTCGGCTCGCCCTTCGCCGCATCGAACAGGGCGATGCGCAAGTCGCGGTTGGCGAACATGCGGCCCAGCGTGCCTTCGTCGGGCTTCGGCGTGAAGTCGATGCGGCCGGGCTTCATCCCGTCGGTAACGGCGATCGAATCGATCGGGCAGCCAAGGCCCGTCAGCGCCGGCGCGAGGCCGATGTTGCTGAACAGGTTCCAGCTTGCGGTCGAGATGGCAGAGGCGCGGCCATCCGCGCCCTCTGCCGTCAGGTCCGCCGGATCGGCACGGTCGATCACGTGGCTGGTGATCCCCGCCCTCGCGGCCGCCAGCGCCAGCGTCATGCCGACGAGACCGCCGCCGAGGATGATCAGGTCGCGGCGATCCGCCGCTGTATCGAGCCTTGCTGCCGAGTCGTTCATCGACGGCAGCTATCGGCCTCCGACGCGTCGATGTCGAGACACCTTCCGTCCCAAGTGCCCGCAGGCGCGGACAAACCCACCGTTGCGGCCAGGGTGGGCGCGATGTCCACCGTCTCCACCGGCGTGGGCTGCTCGAACCCGGTCATGCCCTTGCGCCAAAACAGCATCGGCACGCGGCGGTCGTAATCCCACGGGCTGCCATGGGTGGCGACCTTGCCGGGCGAAGCCTTGCCGGGAACGACGCCGCGCTTGGTCAGCATCTGCACTTCGCCCGAGCGGCCGGGCACGAACGAGGCGCGCACCTTCTGCTCCATCGTCCAGTCCTGCGGATTGCCCTTGGGTTCGGGCCACTGCATGATCTGGTCCTGCGTGTAGACCGCCGCGATCTGCGGATTGGCCTTCAGCCGGGCGACGAGCGCCGGGATCACCTTGGCCTTGTCAGCATCGGTCAGTTCGGCGGAGAGCCAGACGCTGCCCGATTCGCCCGCACCATAGAACAGCGGGCCGTTCTTCACGGTGACCCCAGTATCCTGCGAGACGGCGGTAGCCAGCGCCTTGGCGATCAGCGCCGTATCGATCCGGCGGGCATCGGGATTGCCGCGAAGCTGCTGACGCTCCGGCGCGTCGAAACCGCCATGGTCGGCGCTGAGCACCACTTCATAATCGATCCCGCGCGCGTCCAGCTGATCGAACAGGTAACCCAGCGCCTGATCCAGCACGTTCATCTGCACGCACATCTCGACGCCTTCGGTGCCATAGGCATGGCCGACCTTGTCGGTGGCGGAGAAGCTGACCGAAAGCACGTCCGGCACCGCGTCCTTGCCCATGCCCAGTTCATCCACCATGCGCACGGCCATCTCGGCAGTGGCGGTATCGACGCGCGGGCCGTTCACGAACGTCTTGTAGTCGCCAGCCGCGACCGGGAAGCGCCAGGTGCCGATGGTGAAATCGCCGATCGGCGTCGCGCGGTCGACATTGCCGCACCAGCCGGGCACCGGCAGCGGACCGTCGCCGGCAGCGATACGGCGCGTGAGTTCGGCGTTCTCCGCCTCGGTCGCCTTGGAGATGCGGCGGTTGGCGAAGGTGGTGAAACCGTTGTCGCCGATCCAGTAGACCGCGTCGGTATCGTGGCCGCTCATCATCACTGCTGCGCGGTCCTTGGCGGAAACGGCGGCGTTGATGGTCTTGGGATTGGCCTTCTTCATCAGGTCGCCCAGCGTCGGCGCCATCAGGTGCCGGGCCGTCACCACCGGCTTGTCCGGCGAGGACTTGGGATCGGTCTCATCCTCGACGCAATAGACTTCCTTTTCGGCACGGGCGATCCCGGGCAGGAACCACGAGTTGGCCGTGATCCCAGTGCGCGCCGGATGTACGCCGGTCAGCAGCGTGGAGTGGCCGGGGCACGTCTCGGTCGCGGCGTGCGACTGGAAGCCCTGCGCGAAAACGGCGCCCTGCAGCAATCGCGTGAAGCCCTTGGCATAGTGCTCCCGGTATTGCGCAAAGAGGTCTGCGGAGAACTGATCCACCGAGATCGCGACGATCAGCTTGGGCGCGTCGGCCGGCACCTGCTCGGTCACCGCCGGCATTGCCGGCACAGCAGCGGGCGCCTCCTTCGCCATGGCCGGCGCAGCCAGAGCCATGGCCATCGAAGCGAGCGAGCAGGTCAGAAAGCGCATCGGGGGGTCTTCCTTGAAATCTGGACGGGTTGGGCGCAGATGCTTGGCTTGATCGGATCGCGAGAGCGACGCAACCCACGATCAACGCTCGGGAGTTTCATGAAAACGCGCCGCTATCGCCTCTCCATGACAGTCCTGTGGCAATTGCTGGCGTTGCTTCTGCTGCCCCTCGTTGCCCATGCGCAACCGGGGGCGACGCCGCACATCGCCGCCGAACTGGTCGCCCCCCCCGCCACGCCGGGCGGCGAGGCCACGGTAGCGATCCACATGACGCCGGAGAAGGGCTGGCACGGCTATTGGTCGAACCCCGGCGACGCCGGGCTGGGCATGCAGTTGGACTGGACGCTGCCGACCGGCGCGAAGGCCGGTACGCCGAAATATCCGGTGCCGCAGACCTTGGTGGTGTCCGGCCTGATGAACCATGTGTTCGAGCATGATTACGCCGTGCTGGTGCCGATCACCCTGCCCGCCAATGCCGCGCCGGGCAGCCGCCTGCCGATACGCGTCGCCGCACAGTGGCTGGCCTGTACGGAGCAGATCTGCGTGCCCGAACAGGCCGATCTGGCGGTCGAAATCCCGGTCGTCGCCAAAACCGCCGCGCCGGACGCGCGCTTTGCCGAATGGACGCGCCGCCTGCCCGCCCCGCTGGACGCCAGCGGCACTTTCGCGCTCGATGGCAAGGCGCTGCGCCTTGCCATCCCCCTGCCCGCCTCAACGCCGCTGGCATCGCCGCACGTCTTCATCGGCGAAGACAAGCTGGTGGACTATGCCGCCACCCAGGTCTTCGCCTGGAACGGCGACAAGCTGATCGTCACCATCCCGCGCGCCAAGCTGGACGCGCGCGACGCGAGCGCGCTGACCGGTGTGCTGCGGCTGGACAATGAGGGCAACGGCATCGCCTTCTCGGCGAAGCCCGGCGCAGTGCCGACGGGGGGCACGCCGCTCGCCACCGATGCCACTCCGACGCCTGCGCTAGCATCGCTGCCGCTGCTGCTGTTGGCGGCACTCGCGGGCGGGCTGTTGCTGAACGTCATGCCCTGCGTCTTCCCGATCCTCAGCCTCAAGGCGCTGAGCCTTGCCCGCGCGGGCGAGAGCGAGGCCCATGCCCGGGTCGAGGGGCTGGCCTATACTGCCGGCGTCGTCGTCGCCTGCCTCGGGCTTGGCGGCGCACTGCTGGCATTGCGCGCGGGCGGAGAGGAAGTGGGCTGGGCCTTCCAGCTTCAGGAGCCGCTGGTCGTCGTCGCGCTGCTGCTGCTGGCCGCCGCGATCACTGCCAACCTGCTGGGCCTGTTCGAACTGACCGTACCGGGCTTCGTCTCCGGCGGATCACCCTCCAGCTTCACGCGCGGGGCCTTCATCACCGGCCTGCTGGCCGCCTTCGTGGCGACGCCGTGCACCGGGCCTTTCATGGCCAGCGCGATGGGCGCGGCGCTGCTGCTGCCGGTGCTGCCGGCGATGGCGCTGTTCGCAACCTTGGGCATCGGCATTGCGCTGCCATTCCTGGCGATCGCCTTCATCCCGCCGCTGCGCCGACGCATGCCGCGCCCCGGTGCATGGATGGTCACGTTCCGCCGCTGGCTGGCCGTGCCGATGGGCCTGACCGCGCTGGCGCTGGCATGGCTTACCTGGAAGGTGGGCGGGCCGTGGTTCGCCGGTAGCGCCCTCATCGGCCTGGCCCTCGTGCTTGCCGCCCTGTTCGTGATGGGCCGCACCCAGCGTAAGGGCGGCTCAGCGCGCCCGGCAGCGGCCATCGCCCTTGCCATCGCAGTCTTTGCGCTGGTCGTCCTGCCGCAGCCAGTTGCCCCCGTCGCGGCCGCCGATTCCATCCTGGGGGCCAAGCCCTTCAGCGAGAAAGCGCTGGCCGATGCCCGCGCCGCCGGAAAGCCGGTGTTCGTCTGGATGACTGCCGACTGGTGCCTGTCCTGCAAGGTGAACGAGGAAGTCGCCATCGAACGCGCCGAGACCAAGGCGGCGTTCGACAAGGCCGGCGTCGTCGTGCTGCGTGGCGACTGGACGCGCCGCGATCCGGAGATCACCCGCTACCTCACTGCGCAAGGTGCCGCCGGGGTGCCGCTCTATGTCTGGTACGGGCGCGACGGCAAGTCCATGCAACTGCCACAAGTGCTGACGCCGGACCTGCTGGCCAGCGCGGCTGGCCGGTAAGCCGGACACCGGAAGCGGCGAAATTTCGCCACTAGGGCCCTCACCGTATTGTCTACCAAATGAGTTGAGATAAAATGGAGGCATTCAGGGACGTATTCCAAGTCGACCTGTGAAAACTGATCGAGGAATTTGGCCCATGTATCATGCCGCAATCCCCATCCCCCCGAACCGAATCGAAGCCCTTTGCCGCGTTCCCCATTTCCGCGCCTCTTCTGCGACGCCGGCTGACCGGAAAGTGGCAAAGCCCGTGAATCGCGTCGCGACCGGCGAATACGAGGCCATCCGGCGCCGCCCCCTGCTGGGACTGGCGCTGGCAACCGGGCTCTCGGCGATCTGCTGGGCAGGACTTGCCGCACTGGTTTTCTGAACCGGCGCCACGCCGAGCGCCTACTGCGTCTCGTGCTTGAACAGGCCCATGAACAATACCGCGCAGACCACGTGGACGGCCACCACGCCGGCCAGCCACATCGGCATCAGTGCGGAAAGGTCGACATAGCAGGAAGCCCCTGCGACGAGCGATGCGAATGGATATCCGTGCGACATGCGCGGATATAGGCCTCAAACGCGGTTAATTCCGGTTTGAAGTGCCGGGTTTACGCATAGGTAAGGTTAAATTTTTCCACCTGCAAAGGCCTTGATCTCGGCCAGACGGATCGCCTTGCCGCTGTTCGGCGTCATCGTCACGCGCAGGCGCTCGGCCGTAACCGGCGACCACGCAAGCCGCGTCACGCCATTGGCCAGCGGCGCGGCCGTGGGTGCCGCAACCTGCTGCCAGCGACCATCCATCCACGCCTCGACCACGACCTTGCGGGGCGCGGCGAACTTCGCGCCGTCGGCAAAGAACGCCAGCTCGGTGCTGCCCAGCGTGACCGGCTTGCCGAAATCGACCGCGTACCACTGGTCCGCCTTGCCAGCCGCCGAGTCCCAACCATTGGGAAGCTCCGGATAGAACCACGCGCGGCCGTCGACGGCATCGTGCAGGTTCTCCGCCTCGCCGCCCGAAGAGGCAGAGGCCTTGGGGAAGTTACGCCGCACCAGTTGCACCGCCAGATTGGTCTCCCGCGCGATCGGCGCATTGGCCTTGCGCGCCAGCGGCACTTCCACACGGCCAAGATCGTCGCGATGGGCCACTTCCTTCCCATCGACGGCAACGGTCAGCCCCTTGCGGCCATAGCGCTTGCCGTCCACGTCCCAGGTCACCGAAACCTCGTGCCCGTGATAGGGCACGCGCTCGACATGGAACCAGCCCAACGCCTGCGCATCGCTCGCGGCGGGTAGCAGCGGGTTCACCTCCAGCACGTCGTCCGCACGCGGGCGGATGCCGACCAGGCCGGTCATGATCAGATCGACGTAGCCCGAGTGGAAATAATGATGGCTGCGGTCCAGCCCGACGATCGGCTTGCCGGTCTCCGGATCGTAGTCCTCTTCCAGATCCAATCGCGTGCCCTGATAGTGCAGCTGCGTATACTGCCGCAGCATCCGCATATAGTCGCTGCGGGTCACCGGGCCGTGATCGTCGTAGTGATCGAGCAGATTGCCCATCGCCGCCAGCACTTGCGTCGTCTGGTAGGGCCAGATCGGCCCGTTCCACTGACACTCGCGCGCATCGCCCAGATAGCGATACTGGCGCATGTAGTACTCGTACCCCTTCTCGACCGTGCGCATGCCCGCCTTGCCGGCCAGCGCATTGGGATCGAGCAGGTGCGACCATGCCGAGGCGTACTTGCCGTCGTCCGGCACCATGTCGAACATCCATGGCAGGTAGCCGACCAGCTCGCGATTGCGGATCGGCGCCCAGTACTTCACGAATTCGTTGTCGACCTGGTAGCGATCGGCGAAGTGGCCCAGCGCGGGGTTCCACAAGTCCTGCAGCACATGCGCCTTCAGCGCATCCGCCCGGTCGGCATATTCCTTGGCCATCGCGGTGTCGCCGGCCAGTTCCGCCATCTTCGAAAGCGCGCGGGCATTGGCGAACATGTAGCTGTTGACCGAAGGGCGGAAGGAATCGCCGCCTCGGAACCCGTCCTTGCCGCCCGATGCGTCGATCGAGGAGACGGTGTACTCGGTCGCGTCCAGTAGCGGCTCCACGAAGTAGAGGCCCTTGGAGAAATCGAATTTCTCGTCCCACAGGCGGTATACGTGGCGCATCGTCTTCAGGTGCGCGAGCAGCGCCTGCCTGTCGCCATCGACGAGGTAACGGCCCCAGACCGAGTCCGCCATGTAGTCGGTAAAGTGGCGGTCGTTCCCGCCCTCATACATGAAATTGACGTAGTCGTCGGTGAAGCGGCGGTCGTTCAGCCAGCGCCCTTCGGCGATGTGGAAGCCGCTGGCGTCGTTGAGGCTGGCGAAAGGTTCGCGCTGCCAGCCCACATCGTCCGCGAATTCGGTGGTGATATAGCCCTGCGCGCCCAGGTCGCGCTGGTGCGCGCGGAACAGGCCCCAGCGGTAGTAGTAGACCGCATCGATCTTGGGATCGGCACTTTCGAAGAAGGGTATGCGCTGCTGATACCAGGCAGCGTCGTTGCCGAAGCGGGCCTTCGCGATCGCGGCGATGTCGAGCTTCGGCTCGGCGCGGACGGCAGCAGAAGACGGGGCGGAAACGGCAGCGGGCGGGCTGGCCGCCGTGGCAAGAAGCGCCGCGGTGGCAAGGACAGTCCGTAGATTTCCGCGCATCGTTACCCCTTCATGGTCTCCCGTGCGTCAGGCAGCAATTTCCTAGAAAAAACAAGAGCGGCCGGTCCCCGGGGTGTGTTGGGAGAGGAATCCCCGGGAACCGGCCGTCCGAAGCAGCCCACGACGCGGAATGGCGGTGCGTCGCGGGCTGCCGATAGCAATTAGAACTTGAAGCGGACGCCGGCCGCGAACGTACGGTCGATCAGCAGCGTGCTTGAGTTCATCGTCACCGGACCGCCCGCAGTGTCGTACTTGTAGTAGTTCTGCTGCTTCGACTTGGTCAGGTTGGTCGCGTCGAAGGTCAGACCGATGTCCTTGGTGATGGCCCAGGTGATCTGCATGTCGAGGCTGTTCTCAGGCTTGCGCCACATGCCGATCGGGTTGGCGAACGCGCGGGCTTCGTTGTTGTTGAGGAAGCCCTTGCGCCACACGTACGACAGACGTGCACCGATCGGACCGCGCTCATAAGCCAGCGTGGCGTTATACGAGAACTTCGAAACCGCGAAGAATGCCGACTTCGTGTAGACAATGTTGCCTGCCGTATCGGTATCCGGGATCGTCTGCGAAGAATCCAGCACCGTCGCGCTACCCTGGAAGCCCAGGCCGTTGAGGATGCTGGGCAGGTAGGTCGGGAAGTAGGTCAGACCGATTTCCACGCCCTTCAGCACACCGTCAGACGCGTTGGTCGGGCGGGTAACCTGGAAGTAGTCGGTCGCGGTGCTGCCGACGATCGTGTTGTTCGGAATGTATTCCAGCGTGGTGAGCGGAACGACCAGGCCCTGGATTTCGCGGCGGAAACCGGTGACGTAGATCGCGCTGTTGCGTTCGAAGTACCATTCCAGCGCAATGTCGTAGTTCTTCGAGGTCGTAGCGCGCAGGTTGGCGTTGCCAGCGCTACCCGTGCCGAAGCCCAGACCCGACAGGTCACCCGTGAGCGAAACGTTCGGATTAAGATCACCGAACGCCGGACGACGCAGGGTTTCGCCGTAGTTGAAGCGCAGGCGCAGCTTCGGCGTGATCTCGTAACGAGCGGTGAAGCTGGGCAGGAACTTTACCTGGCCGGTCGAAACACCCGTACGGGCATAGTCGTTATAGCGATCGAAGTAGTCGTAATCGGTATCGACCGTGACAAGGCGCACGCCGCCTTCGATCATCAGCGGACGACCGAAGATATCGATCTGTCCGTCCGCCATCAGGTATGCAGCCAGCGTGACTTCGTTGATGTCGAAGACGCGGCCGAACGACATCTGGTCGGACAGCAGCAGGTTCGGGTTGGTCGCCTGATACATCGAACGGATAGCGTCGGCGTTCTTGTACAGCGCCGGGCCATTGGCCAGCACCCAGCTGGTCGGAACGTCCGCCTGACCATCGAAGAACCCGTTGTTGGTGAAGGAGTAGCCCTCACCCAGCGAAGCGAGCGTGGTGCCCAGGCCGCCAGCGCTCTGTTCACGCACGAAAGTGCTGGCGCTGCGGTTATCGTAGCGGAAGCCCGCCTTGATGCGGCGCAGGAAGCCTTCGTCCCAGTCGTAGTGACCGTCAAGCTGGAAGGTCCAGGCGCTGCCGGTGCTCTTGTTGCCATTGTCGAACAGGTCGCCAATGGTCCAGGCATTGGGATCGGTCAGTACTTCGGGCGTGCTGAAGCTGTAGGACGGGATACCGCCGCCGGCGTTGAAGTCGACATCAACGTCCAGCGGACCGCGATTGGTGCGCATGGCGAAGAACGAGGTCTGGTTCTTGCTGTCCTGGTAGGTCAGGTCAGCGGTGATCTTGCCGCGATCGCCCACGTCCCAGTCCGCGTTCAGGGCGTAGACGTAGCTATCGGTCTTGTTGGTCGCGTAATCGGCGCTGTTGAAGCCTGCCACCGCGCCGACCTGACGCGACTTGATGATGTTGGTGCCGTCGTACAGCTCGAACGTCGAACCCGGATTGGCGCCCAGGTTGCCCCACCAGTCGACGTAGCTGAACATCATCGAGTTGAAGGTGGTGCCGCGGAAGCCCGAATAGTAGAATTCGGCGGTGTAGGTCGAACGGTCGTTCGGTGCCCACTGGAACGCCGCGTTGATCGACGGACGCTCACGCTTGCCATAAAGGTCGGAGCTGATGACCGCGTCGCGCGACAGGTAGTAAGGCACATCGACGCCGTCGATGCTCAGCGTCGAACCCGGCGTGGTGGGCAGGCCCGCGTTCAGGCCCGGCGTCCAATACGGGTTGTTCGGATCGGTGTTCGGGAAAATGCGCTGCAGCGGCGTCAGCCACGTGTCCGAAGGCGGGTTTTCAGTGGCGAACGGCACCAGCGCGCCGGCCTGGACGTTCTGGTTGCGATACTTGGTGCGCGTGTAGCTGCCGTTGATCAGGAAGCCCATTTCACCGATGCCGGTTTCCCAGCGATCGCTGACCAGCAGCGACACGTTCGGATTGAACTTGTCGGCCAGCTCGCTGTAAACGCCGCGGGCAAGGCCGGAGATGGTGAAACCGTCGAAATCGAACGGGCGACGGGTAGCAACGTCGATCTGGCCGGCAAGGCCGAATTCCAGCTGGTCAGCCGCACGCGTCTTGTAGACGTCGATCTTCTTGACGAGGTTTGCCGAAACGTCCTGCAGCGCGAACGAAGTGCCGGCGGCCGTGAAGATGTTGCGGCCGTTCCAGGTGGTCACGGGATCGGACAGGCCACGGATCGTGATGGTGGCGGTTTCGCCGCCGGCGCGGTCGGTCACCTGGATACCGGTAACACGCTGAAGCGCTTCGACAACGTTGTTGTCGGGCAGCTTGCCCACGTCTTCGGCAACGATCGAATCGACGATCTGGATGTTGTTCTTGCGGCTGTTGATCGCGCCAACGATCGAGGCGCGAACGCCGGTAACGATGATGTCTTCGGCATTCGGCGCGGAATCATCGGCGACGGTCTGCGGGGCGGTGTCCTGAGCGTGAGCGACGCTGGCGAGGCCGAGCGCGAGAATGGATGCCGTACAGAAAGCAAATGGCTTGAGCGCCATGGATCAACCCTCCCATGTGGGGCTGGCCCATACCATGCCCCTTCGATTACTCAGACTAATTATTAGTCCGACTAATCGGGCGCAAGCGGAAAAGCGATCCTGGTGTAAAAAAGCTGAAACAAGTGTGGCACAATGGCCTCAGGCTATCGAAAGCCTGCGCCCGTCCGTTGCGGAATACCGCAACGGACGGGAAACATTGTCAGACTTATGCGGGTATTAGTCGGCCTTCCAGGCGCTTGCGGCGTCCTTGGCGCCGTCAATACGCAGACCATCGGGGGCGATGGCCACGGACTTCGCAGGTTCGCCCGCGGTGGCGAATCGCACGGCGCCGCCGCCGGCATCGGTGCGGCGGAACTTCTCCGCGCCGGGCTGCGCGCCGGTCGCCTTGATCGGGGCGATAGCCACCGAACCGTCCGGCTTGGCGACAAGGCAGTGGTCGCGCAGCAGGATCGGCGAGAGCATCACCGTGCCGTCGCCCGCATCCAGCGAGCGGAACTGCGTCTGCGGCAGCGGCACCTTGGCAGCGACAGTCTTGCTGCCCTCATGCGCCATGTACGTGCCGGGACGGGCGACCGAGATGAAGCGTTCCGGCAGCGGACCGTTGCCCACCGGCACGCCGAAGTCAGGTGCGCCCTTCTCGTCGAAGTACAGGCGCTGCACGCGGGCGTGGCGGTCCGGGTTCAGGAGCGGGTCGCCTTCGATCTTCTCGTAGTCGCGGCCGTGGTAGACCAGAAGGTCGCGCCCCTTCTCGTCCACCGTGAAGCTGTTGTGGCCCGGGCCATAGACCGAGGTTGCGACGTTGGTGGTAAAGACCGGCTTCTGGGACTTGGTCCAGGCGTGCGGGTCCATGAGGTCGGCGTCGGCATCGGCGCTGAGCAGGCCCATGCAATAGACCGCGCCGGTGCCGCTGGCCGAATAGGTCATCAGTACCTTGCCGTTGCGGACGATCACCGAAGGACCTTCGGCAACCTTGTACTGCTGGATTTCCCAGTCGAGCGTCGGCACCGTCAAGCGGATCGCCTTGGCCGCCGGGGTCAGCGCGTCCTTCATCGGCGCGAGATAGAGATTCGAATTGGTCTCGATCCCCGGCTCGCGCTGCGCCCAGGCCATGTAGCGCACGCCCTTGTGGTGGAACGAGGTCGAATCGAGGTTGAAGCTGTCCCACGGCGTCTTCAGTTCGCCCAGCACGGTCCACTTGCCGGCCATCGGGTCCTGCCCATCGCAGACCACGGCATAAGTGCGGATGCGGAACACATCGGCGCCGCCGCCGCTCGGGCCGGCAGCGAAGTAGATGACCCAGCGGCCATCGACGTAGTGCAGTTCAGGCGCCCAGAGAAAGCCGGACATCGGGCCGGTCTTCTCATGGCGCCAGAGCACCCGCTCCTCAGCATCAGCGAGACCGGCGACGGTCTTCGAGCGGCGCAGGACCAGGCGATCGTATTCGGGCACCGAGCCGGTCATGTAGTACCAGCCGTCCTCGGCCCGCAGGACGTAAGGGTCGGCGCGCTGCTTCACCAGCGGATTGATCGGCACCGGCGCGGCAGCCTGATCGGCGGCTTCCGAGGTGGCGTCGCCGGTGGCCTTGCCCGCCTTCGAGCAAGCGATCGGCAGCAGCGCGGCCGAAGCGGCAAAAGCGCGGCGTGACATGGAAAAGTTCATGGTGTCCTCTCCAGAGTTATCGTTGGGGGTGTTCGGCCCGGATCGCTCCGGGGAAAAGGACACCCCGGCCCGAAAGCCGGGGTGTCAGCTGGTGGGTCTCAGTATTGCGCCACGGGCCAGCCGTCGGCGCCCCAGACGATCGGCGCGATGCGCAGCGTCGGGCGGCCTTCGGCGGTCTTGTCGTAAGCGTGGTATGCCAGGTAGGTGGTGCCGTCCTTGTCGGTGAAGGCGCCTGCGTGGCCGGGGCCGCGGAAGCGCTGCTTCTCCTCCAGATCGGCGCGCAGCAGGATCGTGCCGCCGCCCTGCATCATGTCGCTGCCGTCCTTGCCCTTGTAGGGGCCGGTGATCTTCTTCGATCGCGAAACGACGGTGTAATAGGTGCTGTTCACGCCTTTGCAGCAATAGTCGTAGGACGCGATCAGATAGTACCAGCCGCCGTGCGGGATGATAAACGGCGCCTCGATCGGGGCCGGGCCACCTGCCGGAGCGGGGCGGCGGGCGATCGAATAGGGCTCGGTGCCCGGCGCGACCTTGCCGGTCTTCGGATCGAGCGGGAACAGCTTGATCCCGGTCCAGAAACTGCCGAGCGAGAGCCACTGGCGGCCTTGATCGTCAGCCACGAAGTTCGGATCGATGGCGTTGAAGTCGTCCTCATGCGTGGACATGACGACCAGGCCCTGGTCTTTCCAGCCATAGCCCTTGGCCTTGGGATCGAGCGTTTTGCTCGTCGCCAGGCCGATGGCCGAACGGTTCGAACCGAAGGTGGAGACCGAGTAGTAGAGCCGGTATTCGCCGTTCACATAGGAAATGTCCGGCGCCCAGATGCCCTCGGTGCCCGGCACCGCCTGCTTGGCCCAAGCCGGAATCTCGGCAAAGACCGAACCGGCGTCGGTCCAGTGCTTCAGGTCCTTCGACGTCTTGATACCGACATAGCGGCCCACGGTCGAAAAGATGTAGTAGGTGTCGCCCTCGCGGATGATGACCGGATCGTGGACCACAAGGTCCCCGGACATCTGCGAGTTCAGCGTCGGTGCGCCATCGGTCTGTTGGGCACCGACGCTGCCGGTCAAGCCCAGTGCAGCGAGACCGAGCAGAAACGAAAACTTGCGGATCATGCTCAGGCCCCGGCCGCGTTCCATGCGGCGATGATCTCGGCCGCCTTGGCGCCGACCGTCGCGGCATCGAAGCCGGGCTTGTAGAGGCTGCCGCCCACGCCGATGCCGAAAACGCCGGCCGCGCGGTATTCCGCGACATTCGCGGCGCCCACGCCGCCGACGGCCCAGACGCGGCTGTGCTTGGGCAGCACTTCGCGGATCGCCTTGATGTAGCTGCTGCCCAGCACCGAACCGGGGAACAGCTTCAGGTCGCTGGCGCCCGCCGCCACGGCGGCGAAAGCCTCGGTCGGGGTCAGGAAGCCGGGAAGCACGTCCATGCCCAGTTCGATCGAACGCTTGATGACGGCCGGATCGACATTGGGAGAGACCATGAAGGTGCCGCCCACGCCCGCCAGCGTCTCGGCCAGATCGGTGCCGATCACGGTGCCGCCGCCGATCGCCGCGCGGTCGCCCAGCGCTTCGGCCATGGCGCCGATCGAACCCGCCGGATCGGGCGAGTTGAACGGCACTTCGATGATGCGCACGCCGGCTTCGACCAGCGCTTCGCCGATTTCGACCGCTTCATGGGTCTGGATGCCGCGCAGGATCGCCACGACGGGAGCATGGCCTGCGGCCAGAACGTCTTCGATCTTCATGCCTTCTGTCCTTTCGCGATGGCGAGCCCGGCGAGGACCGCCACATCGCCATCGATCTTGCGCGAAGTGCAGCCACGGGCCGCCAGCGCGCGATCATAGAGCGCGGAAAGCGCCGGGTCGCCGATCAGCACCACCGAGATGCCTGCCGGAACTTGTGCGGCAACTTCGCCGCCGATCAGCAGGCCGGAGATATACCCGCGCGACCAGTCTTTCGAGCGTCCGTCGAGCATGCGCGCTGCGCGTGCCTCGAACAGCGCCCCGGTCAGCGGCTCCTCGCAGCGGTCGAGACCGCGCGCGAAACCGTCGTCAAAGCTGCCCTGCCCCGGCGTGTCCGGCCCGGTCAGCGTCGACTGGCCGGCCAGCAGCGCAAACAGTTCGCCGGTCGGATGGGTGCGGAAGCCGACGATCGTGCCGTTCACCACCGAGACCCATTTGCAGTGGGTACCGGGCAGCGCGATCAGATGCTCGCCCACCGCCAGTTCGGGATGGAGCGCGAGGGCGCCGAAGACTTGCGCCTCCTCGCCCCGCATCACTTCCGGCACGCCTTCGGAATCCTTGCAGCTCAGCCCCGGCAGAACCGAAACCGGGATGCCGGCCACTTCCAGCCGCGTGCGCGAGGACAGCCAGTGGGCGGCGTCCGCCGGGCAGGCCGCATAGCCTGCCGCGACGAGCGCACCGGGAGCGCCGGCCATGCCGCAGAGCACGACCTCGGACAGCGGGCCTTCCGCCTTCCAGACGTCCAGCCGTTCGGCCAGCGCGTCCTTGGCATTGCCGGCGAGCGCGCCCGGCCCATCGAGCCGGGCGTCGACATCACCGCCGTCCATACGGAACAGCCGCAGGCGAGTAGTGCCCCAGTCGCCCAAGACGAACCGGGGACTGGGGACGTGCTTCACGCTCATTGCAGTTCGAGCACCACGACCGACTTGGCCGGCAGGGTAACGACAAGATTGCCGCCCTGCACGCTCGCGCCCGAGAACGCTTCCGGCTTCACCACGCTGGGTGCGTCGAACGTGTTGTGCGAGTTGATCGCCGGGGCCGTCAGGATCTTGCCCGAGACCGCACCCGCCGAAACGCCGTCCAGCTTGATCGTCACGGTGTTCGACTGGTTGGGATCGAGGTTCGACAGACCCACGTGGATCTTGCCGTCCTTGCCCTTCACCGCCGAGCCACTGACGGCCGGCATCGTGAATTCGTCCTTCGCATACCACGGCGACTTGATCTGGATCGGCAGCACCGTGGCATCCTGCCACGGCTTGTACATGTCGAAGACCCAGTAGGTCGGCGTCAGCACCATCTTGCTGCCGTCGGTCAGGATCATCGCCTGCAGCACGTTCACCATCTGGGCGATGGCGGTCATGCGCACGCGGTCCGCATGCTTGGCGAAGATGTCCAGGTGGACCGAGGCGATCAGCGCGTCACGCAGAGTGTTCTGCTGGCGCAGGAAGCCCGGATGCGTGCCCGGATCCTGGGCGTACCAGGCACCCCATTCGTCGACCGCGAGGAAGACCTTCTTCTCGGGATCGTACTTGTCCATGATCGCCGAGTGCTTGGTGATCAGCTCGTCCATGTGGCGTGCGCCGTTCAGCGCATCGGCCCAGCCATGCTCGTCGAAATCGACGGCAGGCGCACGCGGCGGCCAACCACCGGCGGGGTGGACGTAGTAGTGGAGCGAGAGGCCGTCGACGCTACCGGCAGCGACACGCATCATCGTGTCGGTCCAGTTGTAATCATCGACGTTGGCGCCCGAGGCGACCTTGATGATCTTGGTGCCGGCGGGCGCCTTCACGAACGTCGCATAGCGGCGCGTTTCGTCGGCCGCGAATTCGGGACGCATGTTGCCACCGCAGCCCCACAGTTCGTTGCCGACGCCGAAGTAGGCGACGTTCCACGGTTCCTTGTGGCCGTTGCGCGCGCGCTCATCGGCCAGCGAGCCGGCAGGCGCGGTCATATATTCGACCCACTCGGCCATTTCGCGCGGGGTGCCGTCGCCGACGTTGCCGGCGATGTAGGCTTCCGCACCAACCTGACGCAGCAGTTCGAAGAATTCGTGGGTGCCCACCGCGTTGGGTTCGGTCACGCCGCCCCAGTGGGTGTTGACCTTGACCGGGCGCTTGTTCGGCGCGCCGATGCCTTCACGCCAGTGGTACTCGTCGGCAAAGCAGCCGCCGGGCCAGCGAATCACCGGAACCTGCAGTTCGCGCAGCGCGGTGACGACGTCGTTACGGAAGCCGTTGGTGTTCGGAATCTTGCTGTTCTTACCGACCCACAGGCCGCCGTAGATCCCCGTGCCAAGGTGCTCGGCGAACTGGGTGAACACTTCCTTGTGGTAGACCGGGCCGGGCTTGTCCGCCTCGATCGTGGCAGTGGTCGGCTGGCCGTTGGTATCGGCATGGGCCACCGTCGAAACCGTGCCTGCGAGCGCAGTGGCGCTCAGCAGGACGGCAGCGGTGGTGCGGCGAATCGCCTTCAACATTTCTTGTCCTCTCCCGGAAATATCAGTCGTGGAATTCTTCGACGGCTTCGCGCTTACCGCGCAGGAATGCGTCGGCCACGAGGCGCAGCGGCGCGATGTCCACATCGCTGCGGCCGCCACGGATCAGATTGGCAAAGCGTGCGTAGAGGCCCGGATATTCCATGTCCTCGGCATGCTCGGTGCCGGTCGGCAGGGTGAGCACGGCGCCGCCGTTGGCCAGCTTCAGCGTGCCGGCGTCGGTTTCCACCACGATGTCCCACGACTGCGGGCCGGTCTGGCGCCAGTCGAGGTCCATGTGGATTTCGGCCCCGGCGGTATCGCGGAACTCGATATCGGCGGCGATCGGCGCGGCGCGGTTGGCCGGCAGGCTGAGCGTCGCTTCCTTCAGGAAGAACGGACGCGGCAGGATGTGCGTGGCGATGGAAAGGGCATTGATGCCCGGATCGAACACACCAAGGCCGCCCGGCTCCCAGATCCAGTCCTGGCCCGGATGCCAGACGCGCACGTCCTCACGCCAGATGATCTTGGCGCTGAGGATGGTACGCTCGGCCAGCCAGGCACGCGCCGGGGCGACGCCGGCGGCGTAGCGCGAGTGCCACGAGGCGAACAGGGTCGCCCCCACCTTCTCGGCGCGGCTTTCCAGCGCGGCCACTTCGGCCAGCGTGGCGCCCGGCGGCTTTTCGAGGAACACGTGCATGCCCTTCGACAGCGCCAGCGCGGCCAGATCGTAACGAACCTGCGGCGGAGTGCAGAGCGCCACGGCATCGATCGCCGGGCCGTTCTCGATCAGGTCTTCCAGGTTGCTGAAGTGCGGGATGCCTTCAGGGCCGCGATGATGCGGGCTGACGGTGGCACCCAGGCTGAAGTTCGGGTTGCCCTCGATCGCGGGGATGTGCTGGTCGCGGGCGATCTTGCCCACGCCAACGATGGCAATGCGGATCGGATCCATGGCTCAGAGCGCCTTCACGGTCGTCGTCGCCGCGGCCGGTGCGGCAGCGCGGGCGAGCGGGTTGGCCACCGGCAGCGTGAACGGCGCGGCCGAGATCTCGAACACGTCGCCTTCCTGCGTGGTCACACCGTCGCTGAACGAGAGCGTGGCGGTGCCGAAGAAGTGGACGTGCACGTCGCCCGAACGGCGGAACAGGTCGTACTTGAAGTGGTGGTGCTCAAGGTTCGCGAACGTGTGCGACATGTTCGCCTCGCCCGAGAGGAAGGGCTTTTCCCAGATCGTTTCGCCATTGCGCACGATCTTGCTGGTGCCTTCGATCTTCTCCGGCGGAGTGCCGAGCAGCAGTTCCGGGCCCAGTGCGGCCTGGCGCAGCTTCGAGTGGGCGAGCCAGAGGTAGTTGTGACGCTCGGTCACATGGTCCGAGAACTCATTGGCGAGCGCGAGGCCGAGGCGGTAGACGTTACCGTCTTCGCCGACGATGTAGATGCCGGCCAGTTCGGGCTCTTCGCCGCCGTCCTTGGCGAACGCAGGCATGGTCAGCGCCTCGCCGGGGCCGACGAGCAGCTGGCCGTCGCCCTTGTAGAACCATTCCGGCTGTTGGCCTTCGGTGCCCGCGGCGGGCTTGCCGCCTTCAAGGCCCTCAAGGAACATGCGCATGGAATCGGTAACGTGCTCACCCGAGGCGGCGGCGGCGTGCATCTTGTTGCGGCCTTCGGCCGAACCAAGGTGCGTCAGGCCGGTGCCGGTCATCAGCAGGTGGGCCGAATCGTCGTGGTCGATCGGGGCGAGCAGGTTGCCCGCCGCGAATTCGGCCGCGATGTCGACCGCTTCGCCCGCACCGCAAGCCTTGGCGGCATCGGCCAGCGTCACGCCTTCGGCAATGGCGCGCAGCGCGAGTTCGCGGGTGGTGGTGACGCCCTGAAGGAAGTGGGCGGCATCGCCATCGGCAAGGATGACGGAGCGCACGCCATCAGGCGCGCGATGCTGAAGCAGGCGAAGGTAGGTCATGGATCTCTCCCGGGGGGCTTCGTAGCCCGATCCGCGGCGCGCCTTCTTGGGGGAGCGCGCCGCGGGGATTGGGTTGGACTGATTAGAGGGTAAGCGTGCCGTCGATCAGGCGGGGGGCGCCGTCACCGAAGGCTGCGTCGCGCAGTTCTGCCGGAAGCAGGCCCTGGGCGAAGTTCTGGTAGCTGACCGGACGCAGGAAGCGGTCGATCGCCATGCTGCCGACCGACGTGGTGCGCGGGTCGGAGGTCGAGGGGAACGGGCCGCCGTGCACCATCGCATGGCACACTTCGACGCCGGTCGGCCAACCGTTGACGAGGATACGGCCGACCTTGCGCTCCAGCACCGGGAGCAGACGCGAAGCGGCGGCTTCGTCGGCGGCGTCCATGTGCAGGGTGGCGGTCAGCTGGCCTTCCAGGCCTTCCAGCAGGCTGGCGAGTTCGGCTTCGTCCTTGCAACGCACGACGATCGACGCAGCGCCGAACACTTCGTGGCCGATCGCCTTGTCGGCGAGGAACTGCGCGGCCGAGGTCTGGAACAGGATCGCACCGCCGGTGGTCTTGCTGCCCTCTTCGCCCTTGGCGATGGTCTCAACGCCGGCATTGCCTTCAAGCGCTTCGACGCCCTTCGCATAAGCGGCGGCGATGCCGGTGGTGAGCATGGTCTGCGGCTTGGCTTCCGACACACCGCCGGTGGCGGCAGCGACGAATGCGTCCAGGCCTTCACCTTCGACGGCCAGGATCAGGCCGGGGTTGGTGCAGAACTGGCCGGCGCCCATCGTCAGCGAACCGACGAAAGCAGTGCCGAGGGCTTCGCCGCGCGCCTTGAGCGCTTCAGGAAGCAGCACGACCGGGTTGATGCTCGACATTTCGGCATAGACCGGGATCGGCACTTCGCGGGCCTGCGCCAGCTTGGCGAGAGCGAGACCGCCACCGCGCGAACCGGTGAAGCCGACCGCCATGATGCGCGGATCCTGCACGAGCGCGGCGCCGAGTTCGTTCGACGGACCTACCAGGTGCTGGAACACGCCTTCGGGAAGGCCGGCGTCCTTGACCGCCTTGGCGATCGCGGCGGCAATCAGGCTGCCGGTGATCGGGTGGGCCGGGTGGCCCTTGACCACGACCGGGCAACCGGCGGCCAGCGCCGAAGCGGTGTCACCACCGGCGGTCGAGAAGGCGAGCGGGAAGTTCGATGCGCCGAACACGGCAACCGGGCCGACCGGGATCATGCGCAGGCGCAGGTCGGGACGGGGCAGCGGGGCGCGATCCGGCATGGCGGGATCGATGCGCAGCTGCTGCCACTGGCCCTTGCGGACGACGTCCGCGAACATGCGCAGCTGGCCCATGGTACGGCCACGCTCGCCTTCACCACGACCGCGCGGCAGACCGCTCTCAGCCATGTAGGCTTCGATCAGAGGCTCACCGATGGCGAGGATCTCGTCAGCGATTCGCTCCAGGAACGAAGCGCGGGTTTCACGGTCGGTAGCACGATAGGTATCGAAGGCTGCAGCGGCTGCGGCGCAGGCTGCGGCCACATCGGCAGTGCCGTTCACGGCCAGCGGTTCGCCCTGGGGCTCGCCGGTTTCGGCCACGATGGAACGGAATTCGGTCATTTGGGGTCTCCCTATTTACTCCGACATATTCCGAGCGCACAGGAAACGCAATGTTTGTCGTTCCTTCACGCTGAAAGGGCTGTTAGGTTCCTTTCGGGAGGTGCCAATAACAGTGTCAGAAGCCAATTTCGTGAACGATGAAGAAAGTGCAAGGCCGGCCGACGAGGCCCGGGGTCCGGGCCGCCGCCTGCACGGTGCAATCGCCCATAAACTGGGAACGGCAATCTTGTCCGGCAAATATGCGCCTGGAGACATTCTTTCTGGTGAAGTTGCTTTCGCCGAAGAGCTCCAGGTCTCGCGCAGTGCCTATCGGGAAGCCATTCAAGTGCTGACCGCGAAGGGTCTTGTGGCAAGCCGCCCCAAGGCCGGAACGCGCGTTCTGCCGCGCGATCGCTGGAACCTGCTGGACCCCGAAGTGCTCGGCTGGGCCTTCGCGGGGGAGCCGGACATAGAGTTCGTGCGAAGCCTGTTCGAACTGCGCGCCATCGTCGAACCCGCCGCCGCCCGCCTTGCCGCGCAGCGCCGTGACAAGAACGACCTGAAAACGATGAAGGATGCGCTGGCGGCCATGCGCCGGCACACCCTCACCACAGAGGCCGGTCGCGCAGCGGACCGCGATTTCCACAATGCGATTCTCCAGGCGACGCGCAACGACGCGCTGCTGGTGCTTAGCGCCTCGATCGGGGCGGCGGTGAACTGGACCACCCAGTTCAAGCAACGCGCCCGCGCCCTGCCCCGCAACCCGATCCCCGACCACGTGCGCGTCTACGACGCCATCGCGGCCGGTGACGCGGCAGGCGCGGCGGAGGCCATGAACGTGCTGGTCGATCTGGCGCTGGAGGATACGCGCAGCGCGATGGAACGATCGGCCGAGGGGGAATAAGTCTTCGGTCTGGCGGCCTGACACCTAACTGCCGCACGACCAGAGGCCCACGCGCCAATACCGAGACAGCCAAACAAATCCCGTCATCCCCGCGAAGGCGGGGATCCCGCTTGTTCCTTGATACCCAGCACTTCGCCTCAAGGAAGCGGGACCCCCGCCTTCGCGGGGGCGACGAGGTGTTTTAGGCTAAGCAAAGTGGGTTCGGTCGCGCGAAGCAGCTTCGGCGAGGCGGGACCGGATGAGGCAAGCCGGAGTGACGCTCCACCAACCCATAGAAAAAGGCCCCGGCGATCGCTCGCCGGGGCCTTTTCGTTATCGCTCGAAGCGTAAGGTTACTCGGCTGCAGCCGGCACCAGATCCGGCTCCGCATGCGTGGTCTTGCTGCCCCACAGCGCGTAGAACAGGATGTAGACTTCGCAAAGCGCGGTCAGCAGGAACGAGTTCTGCAGGCCGTAAGTATCGGCCAGCCAGCCCTGCACCACCACCAGCGCGCCACCGGCGATCGCCATCACGAGCAGACCCGAAGCTTCCTCGGTCAGCGGGCCTAGGCCCTTGATGCCGAGCGTGAAGATGGTCGGGAACATGATCGAGTGGAACAGGCCGACGAGGATCAGCGACCACATGGCAACCGGACCGTGCGCGAAGACGGTGATCATCATGACCGCGAACGCACCGACCGAGAAGAACGCCAGAACCTTGCCTGCGTCGAAACGCTGCATGATCGCGGAACCGGCAAAGCGACCGACCATCATGCCGCCCCACAGGAAGCTGAGGTAGTTACCGGCCTGCTCATGCGTCAGGTTGGCGATATCCGGCTGGCTGACGAAGTTCACGAAAAGGTTCGCAACGCCGATTTCCGCGATCAGGTAGATGAAGATCGCGGGAACGCCGAACACCAGGTTGCGGTGCTTGAACAGTTCCGAATTGATCAGGCCCGAACGCTTCGCCTTGTCGGCGGGCGAGGAAGACTTCATCGCCGGAAGCGGGAACTTGGCGATCACAACGGCCAGGATCACCAGCACCACGGCGACCAGCGCATAAGGCAGGATCACCGAATGCGCGTCGGCCATGCGCTCAGCCTCGGTCAGCACGGTGCCGGCGGCTGCCGTACCGCTCTTCGAACGGCCGAGAATCAGGTAGGCGCCGAACATCGGCGCAAGCATGGTGCCCGCCGAGTTGAGCGCCTGCACCAGATTGAGGCGCGAGGAAGCGGTTTCGGGCTTGCCGACGACGGCGACGTAGGGGTTCGCGGCGACCTGAAGCAGCGTGATGCCGCTGGCGATCACGAACAGCATAACCAGCGTAACGCCGTAGGACGGGATGCTGGCGGCCAGCATCATGCCCAGCGCGCCGGCCGCCATGATCAGGAGCCCGGTGACCAGCGACTTCTGGTAGCCGATCCGCTCAATCAGCTTTGCCGAAGGGATCGAGGCGAAGAAATAGGCGATGAACCACACCGATTCGATCAGCGTCGTCTGGGTGTAGGTCAGCGAAAACACGGCGCGCAGATGCGGCAGCAGCGTGTTGTTGATGACGGTGATGAAGCCCCACATGAAGAAAAGGCTGGCAAGCAGCGCCAGCGCGGGGCCGTAGCGGACGCCCGCCTGCGGCGCGTGCGCCACGGGGGCATCGGCAGATGATACCACTGGGGGCATGTCTATCCTCTCGTTACAGAACTGCCGGCCTGTGATTGTCCTATCTGGGGCAAACCGGCTTGCGCTCTTTCTATTTGTCGGACTATATGCGCAGAAGGTCTCCGTCAATGGCTTCTCGCGCCTGGCGAGGGCCATTCACATCGAGATTCGCACGCATACAGAAATCAAATTGGGAGCTAAGGGAATGGGGATTCTGCGCAAGGTATTTGTGACTTCTTCTGCGCTTTCTCTTGCCTGCGTAATGCCGGCTGTCGCTTTCGCCGCCGATGCCTCGCAAGCCCCTGCCGGGACGCTTTCGGACGGCAGCGCCGTCACCGCCGTGACACTGAAGGCCGGCAATGGCGTTTCCGCCACGATCCTCAGCTTCGGCGCCACGCTCTGGAAGCTGAACGCGCCCGATCGCGACGGCAAGGTGGCCGACGTGCTGCTGGGCTATGACGACATCGCCAGCTACGAAAAGCGCCCGAACTACTGGGGCGCCACCATCGGCCGCTATGGCAACCGCATCGCGAACGGCCAGTTCAGCCTGGACGGCAAGACTTTCCAGCTTCCCCAGAACGACCACGGCCAGTCGCTGCACGGCGGCGGCAAGGGCTGGGACGTGCAGAACTGGAAGGTCGAATCGGTCAAGTCCGGCCCCGTCGCCACGGCCGTCTTCACGCTCGTCAGCCCCGACGGCGATTCGGGCTATCCCGGCACGGTGAAGACCAAGGTGACCTACTCGCTGGACGAGAAGGGCAACCTGCAGATCGTCTTCGAGGCGACCACGGACAAGCCCACGGTCATCAACATGACCAACCACGCCATCTTCAACATGGCCGGCGAAGGTTCGCCCCGCGACGCGATCCAGGACCTGCTGACGATCCCGGCGGGCCACTACACCCCGGTGAACGACAAGCTGATCCCGACCGGCGAACTGCGCGACGTGACCGGCACCGTGTTCGATTTCCGCAAGGCGCGCGTCGTCGCCGAAGGTATCCGCGATGGCCGTGACGAACAGATCGTCATGGGCCGCGGCTACGACCACAACTTCGCGCTAGACAAGGGCGTGACGAAGACGCCGGAACTGGCCGCCCGCCTGGAAGACCCGGTTTCGGGCCGCGTGCTCGAACTGCTGACCACCGAACCCGGCGTGCAGTTCTATGCCGGCAACTTCCTGGACGGCACCTTCATCGGCAAGAACGGCCACCTTTACCGCATGGGTGACGGCATCGCACTGGAACCGCAGAAGTTCCCGGATTCGCCCAACCACCCGAACTTCCCCTCCACCCGCGTCGATCCCGGCAAGCCCTACAAGCATGTCATGATCTATCGCGTATCCACGGCCTCGCGCTGATAGAACGAAAAGACGCCCCCATGACCGACAAGACTGCACCGAAGCTGCGCTCGCGCGCGTGGTTCGATAATCCCGAAAACATCGACATGACCTCGCTCTATCTGGAGCGGTACCTGAACTTCGGCCTCAGCCTGGAAGAGCTTCGCTCGGGCAAGCCGATCATCGGTATCGCGCAGACCGGCAGCGACCTGTCGCCCTGCAACCGCCACCACCTGGTGCTGGCCGAGCGTATCCGCGAAGGCATCCGCGAAGCCGGCGGCATCGCCATCGAATTCCCGGTCCACCCGATCCAGGAAACCGGCAAGCGCCCGACCGCCGGTCTCGACCGCAACCTGGCCTACCTCGGCCTGGTCGAAGCGATCTACGGCTATCCGCTGGACGGCGTGGTGCTGACCACCGGCTGCGACAAGACCACCCCGGCGCTGCTGATGGCGGCGGCCACCGTGAACATCCCGGCGATCGCGCTTTCGGTCGGCCCGATGCTCAACGGCTGGCACAAGGGTGAGCGTACCGGTTCGGGCACGATCGTGTGGAAGGGCCGCCAGATGCTGGCGGCGGGCGAGATCGACGATGAGGGCTTCATCAAGCTCGTCGCGTCCTCGGCCCCCTCGACCGGCTACTGCAACACCATGGGCACGGCGACGACGATGAACTCGCTCGCCGAAGCCCTTGGCATGATGCTGCCCGGTTCGGCCGCGATCCCCGCGCCTTATCGTGACCGCCAGGAATGCGCATGGCGCACCGGCAAGCGCATCGTCGACATGGTGCACGAGGATCTGAAGCCCTCGGACATCCTGACGCTGGAAGCGTTCCACAACGCCATCGCCGTCAACGCCGCCATCGGCGGTTCGACCAACGCCCCGATCCACCTTGCCGCCATCGCCCGCCACATCGGCGTGGAACTGCCGCTGAAGGACTGGGAACGCATCGGCCACAAGATCCCGCTGCTGGTGAACCTGCAGCCTGCCGGTGAATACCTGGGCGAAGACTACTACCGCGCCGGCGGCGTGCCGGCCGTGGTCGCGCAGCTGATCAAGCAGGGCCTCATCCATGAGGGCGCGATGACCGTCAATGGCCAGACCATGGGCGACAACTGCCGCGATGCCACGATCGAGGACGAGCGCGTCATCAAGACCTTCGACCAGCCGCTGGTCGAGGAAGCGGGCTTCCTGGTCCTGTCGGGCAACCTGTTCGACGCCGCGATCATGAAGACCAGCGTGATCTCCAAGGAGTTCCGCGACCGCTACCTGTCGAACCCGGCAGATCCGGATGCCTTCGAAGGCCCGGCCGTGGTGTTCGACGGTCCCGAGGACTATCACCACCGCATCGACGATCCGGCCACCGGCATCACGCCCGACACCCTGATGTTCATGCGCGGCGCCGGCCCGATCGGCTATCCGGGCGCGGCGGAAGTCGTGAACATGCGTCCGCCGGCCTACCTGATCACCGAAGGCGTCACCGCGCTTCCGTGCATCGGCGACGGCCGCCAGTCCGGCACTTCGGGCAGCCCCTCGATCCTCAACGCCAGCCCCGAAGCGGCGGCGATGGGCGGTCTGGCCCTGCTGGAAACCGGCGACCGCGTGCGCATGGATCTGAAGAAGGGCGTGGTGAACGTCCTCGTTTCCGACGAAGTACTCGCTGAGCGTCGTGCGGCTCTGGAAGCCAAGGGTGGCTATGCCTACCCGGCTTCGCAGACCCCGTGGCAGGAAATCCAGCGCTCGGTCGTCGGCCAGATGGACACCGGCGCGATCCTCGAAGGCGCCGAGAAGTACCAGCGCATCGCCCAGACCAAGGGCCTTCCGCGCGACAACCACTAAGCCTTGTTCCGGGCCGAAGCCTCTGCTTCGGCCCGGACACTGCACCGAATTGCCCGGATTTCCGGGCGGGTCCCGGCCCACTCTCCCACTGGTCCTGCCACCGAGTCTGCATAAGGCAGGGGGCTGGTGGAAGAGTGGGCCGGAACCGTATCTGCCCCACAATTCACATCAGCAAACCGACGATTTGGGAGACTTGGGATGACACTCTGGCGCAAGATCGATCGCGACGTCCGCGATACGCTGGGCGAAGGCGCGCTGTGGTCCGCGCGTGACAACGCGTTCTACTGGGTGGACATCCTGGCCCCCGCGCTCAACCGCCTGAGCCTATCCGACAACACCGTCACCCGCTGGGACATGCCCGCCCGCCTCGGCTGGGTCGCTCCGCGTGCGGAAGGCGGATTGATCGGCGGTTTCCAGGACGGCGTCGCCAATATCACGCTCGATCCGCTGACGATTTCCGATCGCAACGATCCCGAACCGCACCTGCCCGGCAACCGCATGAACGACGGCAAGGCCGACCGCCACGGCGCGATCTGGTGCGGCACCCTGGAAATGGCGGAAGAGAACGCAATCGGCACGCTCTACCGCCTCTCGCCCAGCGGCGACTGGCAGGTGATCGATTCCGGCTACATCGTGCCCAACGGCCCGGCCTTCTCGCCCTGCGGCCAGTGGCTCTACCACACAGATTCGGCGCTGCGCACGATCTACCGCTTCAAGCTGGACGAGAACGGCGCCCCGCACAGCGAACATGAGCGCGAGGAATTCATCCGCTTCTCAGAAGAGGACGGCTATCCGGACGGCATGACCACCGATGCCGAGGGTTTCCTGTGGGTCGCCCACTGGGACGGTGGCAAGATCACCCGCTTCGCCCCCGACGGCACGCGGGAGCGTTCGATCGAACTGCCCGCCAAGCGCATCACCAACATCGCCTTCGCCGGCGAGAACCTCGACCGCATGTTCGTGACTTCGGCGTCGAAAGGCCTGCCGGAATCGGAATTCGACGGCGCGCTGTTCGAAGTGGAATCGGGTGTGACCGGCAATCCGGCGGGCGTTTATCTGGGCTGATATCTGCGCTGAGGTTTGGGGCGCTCTGCCGCCCCAAACCAACATGCCTTTTAGAAAACGGACCTAACCCAACAAACCCCGTCGTCCCCGCGCAGGCGGGGTCCCCGCTTGTTCTTGCGGCGTGGCGAAAGGGAAGCGGGGCCCCCGCCTGCGCGGGGGCGACGAGAAGTTGGCGGTTAGGGCGTGCACCTCCCGCCCCCCATCCTTCGTCATTGCGAGCGTAGCGAAGCAATCCAGCGGCGCGAGACGCCCCCTCACACAATATCCGCCACGCCCTCCAAACTCTCCCGCAACTTGCCCAAGGCCTGCGCCTTCAACTGATGCACGCGCGGGATCGAGACTTGCAGCACTTGCGCGATCTCGGCCAGATTCAGCTCCTCCACGAAGTAGAGCTGCACCACCAGCATCAGTCGCTCCGGCAGTTCGGCGATCGCGCTGACGACCGCGCCGCGCAGTTCCTCGTCCGCCAACAGTTCCAGACTGTCCGGCCGGTCATCCGCAAAGGCCATGCTCTGGTCCGAATAGGTCTCGTCGATCGAATCGAAGCGCAATGGTTGGCTGGAATCGCGAAGGCCGGCCAGTTCCGCCTCGTCGATCCCCATCGCCTCTGCCAATTCATGGGCATGAGGTTCGCGGCCGAGGGTGCCGCGCAAGTCGCGCTCCTTCTCCGCCAGTTGCCGCCGCCGCTCGTTGGCCCCGCGTGACATCGGCACGGTGCGGCGGATCAGGTCCACCATCGCCCCGCGCACGCGCATCTTGGCATAGGCGGCAAAACCATCCTCGCCCGGCCCTTGGTGCTTCTGCGCGCATTCGGTAAGCGCGACGAGGCCCGCTTGCATAAGGTCTTCCACCTCGATCCCCGGCCGGCCGGAGCCCTGCACATGCCAGGCGAGGCGCCGGACCATCGGGAGGAAGCGACGCACCCGGTCGGCAACGTCGCCCTGATAGGCCCCGGCCACGCGGGCGCCATAGGCTCCAAGAACGCTGAAGCCTCTTTGATCCTGTTTCATGCAGCCATGCTTTCAGCTTGGTCGTTATCGAAATCGGGATGCGGCAGGCCCGGAGCGGCAACCGGCGCGCCGACGACATCGATCACCTCGATCGGCTGGGTCGGCGGCAGTTCGGCGATGGAAAGCACCAGGCAGCCTGGCGCGCGCAGCCGCAGCAGCGCCGCCAAGGCCCGCCGCGCGCGGGGCTGGACCACAAGGGCCAGCGGCGTCGCCCCGGTGCCGCGCGCCGCGATCAGCGCGGCAATCCGCTCCCCGATCATGCGCGCAAGGTCGGGCTCGATCACCGGTTGCCCGGTGCTCGGATCCTGCATGCCCTGGATGATCGCGGATTCGAGCCCGGCGTCGAGCGTCAGCACCGGCAGCCGCTCGCTTGGCGGGCAGACGCGGCCGACGATCAATGCGCCCAGATCGGCGCGCACCAGATCGACCAGCCGGTCATGCTCCACCGTCTGCTGAAGCGCGCGGCCAAGGCTGGCAAAAATCGGCAGCGGATGGGCAATGGGAATGCCATCCTCCAGCAATGCGCGCAGCAGGCGGGTCAACGCGGCGAGCGAGAGCGGCTGCGGATGCACCGTCTCCACCAGACCTGCCGAATGGACCTTCAGTGAATCGACCAGCGCCTTCACCTCGTCCGGCCCCAGCAGATCCTGCGGGCGTTCGGACAATAGCTGGTTGAGGTGCGTGGCGATCACCGTGCCGGCATCCACCGTCAGGAAACCCTCGGCGATGGCGTGATCGCGCGAGGCTGGGTCGATCCACAGCGCCGGGCAGCCGAAGCTGGGATCGTGCGTCGCCTCTCCGCGTAGGGTGTGGCCGGGCCGCGCCTCTCCGGCGTCTATGGCCAGCACGCGGTCGGCGCGGATCACGGCACCGCCGAGATTCACGCCGCCCAAGGTCACGCGGTACTCGTGCGGCGGCATGTCCAGCGCGTCGCGCACGCGGAACTGCGGGATGATGAAGCCGAAGGCCTGGCTCAACTGCTTGCGCACGCCGGTAACACGGCTGACCAGCGGCGATCCGCGCCGTTCGTCCACCAGTTGCACAAGGCCATAGCCCAGCTCGATGGTGACCAGCGTGTGGTCGGACACATCCTCAAGATCGATGCGCGACGGGTCGGCGGCGGGCGGCGCTTCCATCACCGGCTCGGCCGCCAGTGCCTGCCGCTGGCGCATCCTGTGCCAGATCCAAAAGGCCAAGCCGGCCGCCGGCAGAAACACCGTCTGCGGCATCGCCGGGATCATGCCGATGGCGCCCAGCACCACGCCCACCGGCAGCCATGTGGCGGGCGAGGCGAACTGGCCGCCGATCTGGGCGGCAAGGTCGCGCCCCTCACCCAGCCGGTCGTCGGACACGCGGGTGACGATCACGGCGGCGGCGATCGAGAGCAGCAGCGCCGGAACTTGCGCCACCAGCGCGTCACCGATGGCCAGCGTGATGTAGGTCTGCGCCGCCTCGCTGGCCGAAAGCCCGTGGCTGATCATGCCCAGGCAGAACCCGGCGACGATGTTGACGCCCAAGATCAGCAGCGCCGCGATGGCATCGCCCTTCACGAACTTGGAAGAACCGTCCATCGATCCGTAGAAATCGGCCTCGGTCGCCACTTCGCGGCGGCGGGCGCGCGCTTCGTCGGCGGTCATCAGCCCGGCGGCAAGATCGGCGTCGATCGCCATCTGCTTGCCGGGCAAGGCATCCAGCGTGAAGCGCGCGGACACTTCCGAAACGCGCCCGGCGCCCTTGGTCACCACCACAAGGTTGATGATGATCAGGATCAGGAAGACGAAGATGCCGACCGCGAAGTTGCCGCCGATCAGGAAGCGCCCGAAGCTTTCGATCACCTTGCCCGCCGCCGCCTCGCCCTCATGCCCGTGGACGAGCACGACGCGGGTGGAAGCGACATTGAGGGCAAGGCGCAGCAGCGTGGCGAACAGCAGGACCGAGGGGAACGAGGAGAAGTCCAGCGGCCGCTGCGCGTTCATCGCGGCCATCAGCACTGCCAGCGAGAGCGCAATGTTCAGCACGAACGACACGTCCAGCACGAAGGCCGGCACCGGCACGATCATCAGCACGATAAGCGTCAGGATACCTGCGGGCAGCGCCGCTGCCGCCGGATTGCCGAAGCGGGTGAGGAGGTTCCGGTTCACAATCCAAGCCCCGCAAGACGGGCATAAGCAGCGCGCACATTGGCGGGCGCGGCAGTACCAGTGGTGTTGAACATGCTTTGCAGCGCCTCAGCCATGGTGCCGCCGCCGCCCGATTGGGCGGCTTGCGGCGCGTCCCCGGCGCGGCGGTGAAATGCACGCGCGACCGGGCCCATCGGCATCTCGGGCTGCTGGGCCACCGACTCATAGGCGATGCGCGGGCTGGCCGAACTGGCCAGCATGTCGATCGACGGCAGACCGTCGGCCCCGCCCATCGCCGTGGAGACTTTGCCGCGCATCAGCGACATCACGTCGCCAAGGCTGCGCGCGCCGCCGCCCGAATAGAAGATCGTGGGATTGGCCGCCGCCGCGCGCGGCAGGATCGACGCGGCACTTTGCGAAGGGTCGGCGGAGAGCGCCGAAAGGAACTGGTTCGCCCCGCCCACGCCCAGAAAGTGCGCCAGATAAAGCTCGGTCGCGTCGGGTTCCCGGCCCAATTGCGCGGTCAGCCCGGCCTTGTTGTCGCTGGCGAGTTCGGCGGCCATCATGGCCGAGGCATCGGCGTCGTAGCGCAAGCCCATGACTTGCGCGCGCATGCCGGGGTCGGTCATCTGCCCGCCGGCGATCGCCTGCTGAACCCAGGCCATGCCGTGGTCCGCCGCGTGGCGGCCCAAGGTCTGCAACCAGGTTCCATCGGTAAACTGGAAAAGGCCGGTGGCGCTGGAGGTTGAAGCGCGCGCGGTGGGGTCCAGGCTCGATTCAAGCTTAGCCTGCGCCAGCAGGTAGCGGAAATCCACCCCCGTCGCCTGCGCGGCGCGGGCGATGGCGCCCTGCACCCTTACCGCCGTATTCGTCGCGCCCGCGCCGCTGGCGCCCGCAACTTGTCCTTCGCTCAAGACTTCGCTCCCGATCCGGATCGTTTCGGGAGATCTTCAGCAAGAGCCGTGCCAGACGCCGTGCGCCTCGATGGGAAAACCGCACCGCGCGAGGAGGCAGAAACGACAAAGCAATCCAGGGCGGCACGAACCGCCCTGGATTGCTTCGTTACGCTCGCAATGACGATGGAATTGTAGCGTGAGAACCTCGGCAAAGACCGGTTGGTTTTACCTCCGGCCCGCCGCCAGGGCGTAATTCGTGCCGGCCCGGTAGAGCCGCGAAGTACCGGTCAGAACGTCCAGGCGCTTGGCGACATTGGCGGCGATGATGTTGCGAACCTGACGATTCACTTCATTCAGCCGCTTCGCCGTCTCGACCATGCCGCGGCATTCGTCGTCCAGATCGTCGATCGTCGCGCCTTCCAGCGCGCCGCAGAGATGATCCTTGGCCAGCGTGCTGCACACGATCGCGTCGAGGTCCAGACCGGCAAGGGCCTGCCGCTCGCTTTCCAGAACGGCAAGCATTTGCCGCAGGGTTTCGTGCAATTCGCTACCGCTGCCGGCCGGATTCGTTTGCGTCATTACTCGTGGCTCCTGAGCAGCATGCCCGCCGCAATGATGGCGTCCGCGATCTGGGTCGGGATCACCGGGTACGTGCCGTTCTCCACCGCCTTGCGGATCAGGGCCACGCGGTCGCTGTCGACCGGAACCTGGCCGGGATCGAGCGCCGCAGAGGCTTCGACAGCCGTGCTGGCAGGGGCCGCGGTGGACCGCGCCTCGCTCGATTCCGCGCTGACGGTAACACCGTTGGCGCCGGACAAGGTTTCACCGCCTGCCGTGCGGGCAGGCCGTGCACTGACCGCGCTGGTCGCTCCCACTTCGATAGGTGGCATTGTGCCGCTCCTTCCTAAAATCGTGCCCATCGGGCTCAAGTCTTGCCCTTCAGGACGGTGCGGCGCGGAAAGTTTTAAGGATCGCGGCGAGATTCTGCTCGGGATTTTGCCGGAAGTTGGAGGAATCCCGCAAAATCAGCGGCGAAGAAGGGTTAAGGCAGCGGGACGGCAACAGTGCCGGGGCTGACGATCTGCGCGCGCAACTCCTGCGTGCGGTTCGTGGGGCCCGCGCCGGACAATGGGCGCACGCGAATCCAGTCTCCTTCCGCCCCGCCTTCCAGCGCCATGCCGGGCTGGGTTACCGTGAACCCCTCCCCCGCGACCGAGATGGCCACGGCATCGCCGCGCTTCACCACTTGCTCGACCGGGGCCTGCGCCATGGTGGCCGGGCGGCGCACCGGCACGAACAGCCGCCAGCCGCCCGGATCGCCGCATTGGACGACCACGCTGTCCTGCCCATTGCCACGCCAGGAAAGCGCCAGCCCGCTGCGGCACGGGGCCAGCCGCAGCCTGCGATCGACCGGGGTAAGCGCCCCGCCGATCTCCCCCACCGGCGCGCCGGTGAAGGCGGCCACCTGCCGGTCGATCGCATCGAGATCGGCAAACGGGCTGGAGGCAGAGGCACTGAGGATAAGCAGGGCAGGAATCATTGCGGCATATGTCCGTGGCTGAGTGCTTGCCCGGATGGACGCAAGCTTCGTGCCACGCTTTCGTTAGTCGTAGGGGGGAGCGGCGCATCGAACGCCAGTTCGGCACGCGGCGGCCGCGCGCCGGGCTCGACGACGATCCTTGGTCCGCCCAGGTCGGGAACGCCGGCCTTGGCCTCCCGCAGCATTCGCGCGGCCGTTTCCAGCGCCTGCGCCTCCGCGCCGGGGGCATAGGCGACGGTGATGGTCAGTTGCTGGCGCGGGTCGCGCGGCTGCTGGCTGAGCCAGCGCGCCAGCGGCGGCGCGTCGGGCGCGGCGATATAGACCGCCATCGCCTCGCCCCGAACCGACGGGCCAGCCGATGGTTGAACGGGCGCCGGCGTTTCGGCCTGACGCGCAAGTTGGTGCTTCGCCGGCGGCCGGTGAGTCACTGCCGCCGTGGTGATCATGAACAGGATCAGCGAAAGATCGGCCAGCGAGGTCTGCCAGCTGACGGCAGTGCGGGCGCTCACCAATTGCCTCCCCGGCCCCAGTCCTCGCTCTCGTCCAGAACCGTATCGGCCGGGTCGTGCTGCGCGGCGTCGGTGCGCCGGGCATCGACATGATCCGGCGCCCCATGATCGTCATCGCGCGGGATCGCCATGCGCCGCGGCTTGAGGTCGGACGGCAGGGCATCGACCACTTGCCCCGCCAGCCAGTCGATCACTTTCTGGCGCTCCGCCTCCTCATCCGACGCGCGGCGCGCCACTACGCGGGCGAGCGGCGCGAAGACCAGATTGCCCAGCAGCAAGCCGTAAAGCGTGGTCAGCACCGCCAGCGAGATCACGCGGGTGAAATCGTCCATCGCCGCATCGCCCCCCGGCATCTGCGCCAGCGAGATCAACGTTCCGGCGAGGCCAAACACCGGGGAAAGGTCCGCCGCCTGATGCAGCGTGCGCACTTCGCGCGCGGTCAGTTCCCCGCGCCGCTGCTTGTGCGCGCTATGGGCGATGTTCAGGGCATCCAGCGATCGGCTGGCGATGAACAGGCCGGTCGCCTCGTCGAATTCGGGATCGCCCGAATTGAACGGCTGGGCACGGATCACTCCGTCCCGCTGCATCTCCTGGATGTGGACGGCCAGCGCCGTCTTCGCGCGCGCCGCGCGGAAGCGGGGGCGCATCAACTCGCGCACAGAGGCGCCGGCAAGCCGGCTATCGGCAAAGCCACAACGCAGCATCGTCCCCAGCAGGGTGCCGCCAACGACGATGACGGCGCTGGTGCCGTCGAACAGGGTACGCGGATCGATCACGCGGTCCTTCTCCTTTTTCAGGACAAGAACGGCGGATCGCCCAGGCTTTCAGGCGGAGGCCGCGATTTGCCGCTTTCCGGCAAGCGATTGCCGCCTGCGCCGCGATCACACCCCCGCCATCCGGCCCGAACCGCGATTGGCACACCCCTTGCTATCCGAAAGCGACAATGCCCGCTCAACCGGGGCCCCTTCAACCGGAGCCCCTTCAACCGGAGCCAAGAACGATGTCGCAAGATCTGTTCGGGATTCACGCCCAGGCGCTGGAGCTTCGCTCCCGCCGGATGGGCCTGATCGCCTCGAACATCGCCAATGCCGCCACGCCCGGATACAAGGCGAAGGACATCGATTTCACCGCCGCGCTCAAATCCGCCGAGCGTGGGGGCAACATCGATGCCGCCGCCGACGATGCCACGCAGTACCGCATCCCCGTCATGCCCTCCCTCGATGGCAACACGGTGGAGATGCAGAACGAGCAGGTGGCCTTTTCCGAGAATGCGGTGGGCTATTCCGCCACGCTTCAGTTCATCAGCGCCCGGGTCAATTCCGTCACCCGCGCACTGAAGGGCGAATGACGATGGCCAGAGATCCCTTGGGCAACCAACAGCCGATGACGATGTTCAGCCTCGCCCAGCGGGCCATGTCGGCACAGCTGGTGCGGATGAACGCGGCCGCATCGAACCTGGCCAATGCCGGTTCGGTCGCGGGTAGCGAGGACGGCACCTACAAGCCGATCCGCCCGGTCTTCGCCACCGATCTGGACCGCGAAAGCGGGCTTGCCTCGGTCGATATCGAAGGCGTGCAGCGCGAACAGGCGGCCGCCGTGCGGCAGCACGATCCCAGCCACCCGCTGGCCGATGCCAACGGCGACGTCTGGGTCGCCCCCGTCGATGAGAACGCCGAGATGGTCGAGATGCTCGAAGCCTCCCGACAGTACCAGAACCTGGTCGAGGCCCTTTCGACCGCCAAGCAGCTCATGCTCGACACTGTGAGGATGAAATGACCGTCAGCAACGTCAACAACACCAGCAGCACCACTACGTCCACCACCAGCAAGACGAAGAGTTCGCTCGCCGATCTCGATCAGGGCGATTTCCTGAAGCTGATGATCACGCAGATGCAGCAGCAGGATCCGTTCAATCCGGTCGACCAGACGCAGATGCTGGCCCAGATGGCGCAGTTCTCCTCGCTCGCGGCGACATCCACGATGTCGGACACGCTCAGCACGATCTCGTCCAAGCTGGATACGCTCGTCTCCGCGCAGACGGCTTCGCAGAACTCGCTGGCCGATCTGGTCAGCGCGGTCACCGGCGCGTCCGGCACCACCGAAACTTCGGACACAACCGGCAGCACCGCCGGCTGATCCCCCTTTTTCGAGGAGCTTTCCCATGTCCTTCTACACTTCGATCACCGGGCTGAAGAACGCCCAGACCGACCTTGACGTCATCGCTCACAACATCGCCAACTCGGAAACCAACGGGTTCAAGAAGAGCACCGCCTCGTTCGCCGACATCGTCTCGGCCTCGGTCCTCACCGATCCCAAGCTGACCGTCGGCATCGGTGCGCGCGTTTCCTCCATCAAGCAGAATTTCGCGCTGGGCCCGACGGAGCAGACCGGATCCGCGCTTGACGTGGCGATCAACGGCGAAGGCTTCTTCACCGTCGTCGATCCCACCTCGGGCCAGACCGAATATACGCGCAACGGTGCCTTCTCGGTCGGCGGCGGCGGGTACATCCTGACCGATCAGGACGCGCGGCTGCAGGTCTTCCCGGTCGATGCCAGCGGCGCGATCAGCTCCACCACGCTGCAGGATGCACAGATTCCTGGGACCAATGCGGCCGGCGCCGAATACGCAGGCGTGACGATCAGCTCCACCGGCCAGGTCGTGGCGACTTATGCCGACGGCACCAACACGACGATCGGCATACTCGCGCTTGCCACGTTCATCGCCCCTACCGGACTGAAGCAGATGGGCGATGCCAGCTGGAAGGCCACCGGCGTTTCCGGCGCGGCCAATTACGGCCAGCCGGGATCGAGCCAGTTCGGTTCGCTGCTCTCGGGCACGCTCGAACGGTCGAACGTCGATCTGGCGGAAGAACTCGTCTCGCTGATCACCGCGCAGCGCGATTTCCAAGCCAATGCCAAGGCAATCGATACCGCCTCGCAGATCTCGCAGACCATCATCAACCTGCGGACCTAAGCGGCGGCTGAACCATGGACCGCCTGATCTATACCGCCGTTTCCGGCCTCAACGCCTCGCTCAACCGGGAGCGCGTGATCGCCAGCAACATGGCCAACACGCACACCACCGGCTTCAAGTCCGAAGTGCTGCAGGCCGCGCCGACGACGCTGGAAGGCCCCCAGCTGGAAGTGCGCGCGCTTTCCAGCAGCGGGGTCATCGGCGCCTCGATGAAGCAGGGGGAGATCGCTCGCACCGGCAATCCGCTGGACGTGGCGCTTCAAGGCCAGTCCCTGCTAGCGGTGCAGGCCAGTGACGGGCAGGAAGTCTACACCCGCCGGGGCGACCTTTCGGTCACTTCGACAGGCGTGCTCCAGAACGGCGACGGCCTGCCGGTGCTGGGCGATGCCGGTCCGATCACGGTGCCGCCGGGCGGCACCGTCACCATCGCCGACGATGGCGGCATCCTGGTGGCCGATCCCACCACCCCGGACGAACCGCCGCAGCGGGTGGACAAGCTGCGGCTGGTCAGCGCCACCGGCAGCCAGATCGCCAAGGACCTTTCCGGCACGTTCCGGGTGGTCACGGCGAATGGCCAGCCCCCCGGCGCCCTGCCGGTGGATGAGAACGCACAGGTAATTCCCGGGGCCCTGGAGCAGTCCAACGTCAACGCATCGGAGGTACTGACCGACATGATCTCGGCCCAGCGCCTGTTCGAGATGCGCACCAAACTGGTCGAGACCGCGCGTCAGGTCGACGAAGGCGGCGTCCGGCTCATGCGCATAGATAGCTGAGGAAACACAAGAAATGCCCAGTTCCGCACTACAGGTCGCCCGTACCGGTCTTGAGGCGCAGGACACGCGCATGCGCGTGATCGCCAACAACCTGGCCAACGTATCGACCACTTCGTTCAAGCGCGACCGCGCCAATTTCGCAACGCTGGCCTATCAGGACGCGCGCGTCGCCGGCGCGCAGTCTTCCAACGAAACGGTCTACGCCACCGGGCTGAACCTCGGCACCGGCGTATCGATCCAGTCCACCTCGCGCATCGACACGCAGGGGACGTTGCAGACCACCAACAACACGTTCGACCTGGCGCTGGACGGGGACGGCTATTTCCAGATCAGCCTGCCCGGCGGCCAGCTGGCCTATACCCGCGCGGGCAATTTCACTCGCTCGTCCGAAGGACAGCTGGTGACCACGCAGGGCTATATCGTCCAGCCGCCGATCACCGTGCCAGAGGGGGCAACCTCGGTCACCGTCTCGCAGGACGGCACCGTCTCCGCGCAACTGGCCGGGCAGTCGGACCCTTCGCAGCTGGGCCAGATCACCGTCGCCAACTTCACCAACCCCTCCGCGCTTCAGGCCGGTGCCGACAACTTCCTGCTGGAAACCGCCGCCAGTGGCCCGGTGCAGCTGGGCATCGCCGGGCAGGACGGGCGCGGGCAGATCCGGCAGGGCATGCTCGAAGCCTCGAACGTCAACGTGGTCGAGGAACTGGTGGACATGATCGAGACGCAGCGCGCTTACGAGATCAATTCCAAGATGATCTCCGCCGTGGACGAGATGCTGCGCAACGCGAACCAGACGTTGTGACGATGGCGACGCGCCCCCTCCTGCTGGCGGCTTCGGCACTGGCGGTCCTTTCCGGCACGCCCGCGCTTGCGAAGAAGCCGCCGAAACCGTCCGGCTTCGAACCGACGCTGCCGGTGCCCCTGCCCGCGCCGGCGCCGGAGGCCCAGCCGACCGGCGGCATCTTCAACGTCTCGCTCGGCTATGCCCCGCTCCACGGTGGCACGCGCGCCGCGCATGTCGGCGATGCGGTGACGATCGTGCTGGTGGAAAGCACCACGGCAGCCAAGACCGTCAGCTCCAAAAGCCAGAAGGGCGGCGGCGCCGCCATCGTGCCGCCCACCAAGGGCCCTCTGTCGTTCCTGAAGGCCGATGCGCTTAATGCCAGCAGTTCCTCGACGTTCAATGGTCAGGGCAATGCGGCGCAGACCAGTACGCTGGTCTCGACCCTTGCCGTCACCATCGCGGAAGTCCGCCCCAACGGCACCGCGCTCGTCAAAGGAGAAAAGAAAATGCTGGTTAGTCAGGGCGACGAATGGATCCGGTTTTCCGGCATCGTCCGCCTCGCCGATATCGACGAGGACAACCAGATCGCCTCGACCCGCGTTGCCGATGCGCAGATCGAATATACCGGCAAGGGCGCGATCATGCGTTCGGGCCGCCAGGGCTGGCTGGGCCAGTTCTTCAACATGATTTCGCCGTTCTGATGCGCAATCGCCAACTTCTGATCCACCGGGTGACCGACGCGATCCTGGGCATGCTGCTGATCGCGATGATCGCGCTGATCGTGTTCCTGGCTCCGGTCCAGGCCCATGCGGAGCGCGTGCGCGATCTGGGCCAGTTCCAGGGCGTGCGCGAGAACCAGCTGACCGGCTACGGCATCGTCGTCGGCCTGCCCGGCACCGGGGACGACAATCTGGAATATACGACGCAGGCGATGAAGGGCGTTTCCGGCCGCATGGGCCTGACGCTGCCGCCCGGCGTCTCGCCCGGCCTGAAGAACGCTTCCGCCGTGATGGTCACGGCCGAACTGCCCGCCTTCGCCAAGCCCGGCCAGCGGATCGACGTGACCGTCTCCGCCATCGGCAAGGCCAAGTCGCTGCGCGGCGGATCGCTGATCATGACGCCGCTCTACGGTGCGGACGGGCAGATCTATGCCATGGCGCAAGGTAACCTTGCAGTCGGCGGTCTGGGCATTTCCGGCAAGGACGGCTCCAACGTCACCGTCAACATCCCCACCGTCGGCCGCATTGCCGAAGGCGCCAGCGTGGAGCGTGCAGTCTCGACCGGGTTCGACAGCAACGCGGTACTCCGCTGGAACCTGTTCGACGCCGATTTCCTCACCGCCGCCCGCGTGCGCGATGCGATCAACAACCGTCTTCCCGGCACTGCCTCGGTAGAGGACGGCGTGACGCTGGCGCTGCACTTGCCGGCAGAGCCCGACACCCGCGCGAGCGTGATGGCCGCGATCGAGATGATCGAGGTCGATCCGGCGGAAACCCCCGCCCGCGTGGTGGTGAACAGCCGCACGGGCACCGTGGTCATCAATTCCGCCGTGCGCCTTGCCCCGGCCGCGATCAGCCACGGCAAGCTGACCGTGCGCGTGGAGGAACGGCCGATGGTGGTCCAGCCCGGACCGTTCAGCCAGGGCCGCACCGCCGTGGAGCAGAACTCCACCCTGGCCGTGGAGGAGGAGAAGCGCGCGGTGATGCTGTTCAAGGGCGGCGCCTCGCTGGCCCGCGTGGTCGATGCGCTGAACCTGCTGGGCGTCACCCCGTCCGACCTCGTGGCGATCCTGGAAGCGCTGAAGCAGGCGGGCGCCCTCAAGGCAGAGATGGTGGTGATATGAGCACGATCGATACCGCCCTTCCCGGCATGACCATCACCCCCGGCGCCACCGATCGGGAAAAGCTGAAGGCCACTGCCAAGCAGTTCGAATCGATGCTGGTGCGCCAGATGCTGGCCGCCGCGCGCAAGACCGACTTCGGCGGGGACAATGTGTTCGGCAGCCAGGCGATGGATACCTTCAACCAGATGCAGGACGAACACTTCGCCGACGTGACGGCCGAAAGCGGCGTGCTGGGCCTGGCCTCCATCCTGGAAGCGCAGATGCAGCGCTTCCTGCCTGCCGACGAAGCTGCCGGAAACGCCGCGAACACCGGCGCCGCCAATCCATCGAAGGGACCTGCCTAAGCCATGGCCTCGAACCTCATCTCGATCGCCAACTCGGGCGCCCGCGCCGCCAAGGCCGCGCTGGACGTTACCGCGCAGAACATCGCCAACGCCTCGTCCGACGGATATGTGCGGCGCAGCGTCTCGCTGTCCGAACTGGCGATCAACTCGGTCAGTTCCTCCCCCACGGCCATCAACCTTGCGGGCGTGCGGATCAACGGGATCACGCGCAATGCGGACATGTTCCGCCAGTCCGAAGTGCGCCGCACCGGGGCCGATGCGGCGCGCGCCGATGCCGAAGTGCAGGGGCTGGAAAACGTCGAGAGCGCGGTGGAGCAGACCGGCGTCTACGATTCCGTCGTCAGCTTCGAAGCTTCGCTGAAGCAGTTGCTGTCCGATCCCACCGATGGATCGCTGCGCGCCTCCGCATTGGAACAGGGCCGCACGTTGGCGCAGACGATGAACACCGCCGCCTCCAGCCTGGACGCCGCCGGGCAAGGCCTGCGGTTCGAGGCGCAGGACGGTGTCGATCAGGTCAACACGCTGTCCACCGAACTGGCGCGCGTTAACCTGCGCCTTGCCCGTTCGTCGGATGCCTCCAGCGACCAGTCCAGCCTGCTGGACCAGCGCGATTCGCTGCTGGAAAAGATCAGCGGCTATGTCGACATCTCCACTACTTTTGGGGACGACGGCACGGTGGAAGTGCGGCTGGGCGGCGCCACCGGCCCCGATCTGGTCAATGGCGGCACCGCTTCCACCCTGGCGGCGAATACCGAAAGCGACGGCACGCTCAGTTTCACGCTGGATGGCAATGCCGCCACGATCTCCTCCGGCTCGGTCGCGGGCAAGAACCAGGCGCTGTCCGAATTGGCCAATGTCCATTCGCAGCTCGATTCCATTGCCTCCGAAGTGATCACCGCGATCAACGGCGCGCAGACCGCCGGGGTGGACCTGAACGGCACGGCCGGGCAGCCCATGTTCTCCGGCACCGATGCGGCCAGCATGTCGCTCTCGCTCACCAGCGGCAGCCAGATCGCCACGGCCCCGGCGGGTGCCGGTGCCAACAGCCGCGATGCTTCCAATCTGGAATCGATGCGCAGCGCGCTCGATGCGGCGGACCCCGCCGGAGACATGGATTCGCTGCTGTTCGGCATTTCCAGCGCCGTCGCCGGCCGCACGGTCACGCGCGATTCGCTCGCATCGATCGCCAGCAACGCCAAAGTCGCGCTGGAAGCGCAGGCGGGCGTCGATCTCGATCAGGAGGCGGTGAACCTCACCCTGTTCCAGCAGGCCTATCAGGCCAATGGCCGGGTGATGCAGGTCGCCTCCGACATCTTCAATTCCATCCTCTCGATCAGCTGATCCGACCGGAGCCTTTCCCATGACTATCGTCTCGACCAGCACCAGCGCCTTTTTCGAGAGGTCGCGCAACGACATGAAGAACTTGCGCACGCAGGCGGAAAACTATCAGTCGCAGATGTCCAGCGGGTTGAAGTTCGACCGGTCGTCGGACAATCCGGTGGCGGCATCGCGCCTGCGCAACCTGTCGCGGCAGGAAGCGCTTTCGGGCATCGACAAGACCAACGCCAGCCGCGCCAACGCCGATCTTTCGCTGGCCGATTCAACGATGTCGGACATGTCGGACGCGCTGATGCAGGTGCAGGACCTGGCCACGCAAGCGGCCAATTCCACGCTTACCGACGATCAGCGCGCCTCGATCGGCACCCAGCTGGACCAGGTCTTCAGCAATCTGCTGGCCCTCGCCAACGCCCGCGATTCCAACGGCCATGCGCTGTTCGGCGGGGCCAGCGCCGGCGATGCCTACTCGCTCGATTCCGCGGGCAACGCGGTCTATGTCGGCACCGCCAGCACGGACAGCCTGCCGCTGGGCGACGGGCAGAGCGTCACCCGTTCGATGACCGGGCCCGAATTCCTGTCCTTCACCAATTCCAGCGGCAACCAGACCGACCTGCTTGCCGTGGTGAAGGGGCTTGCCGATGCCCTGAAGGGCGGCACCGACCCGACCGGCGCCGCATCCGCCGCGCTGACCGACCTCAAGACCGGGCTGGACACGCTGACCACCGGACAGACCGTGGTCGGCACCCGCCTTGCGTGGATCGATGTGGTGGACGACCGGCGCACCAACCTTTCCGAACTGCGCTCCACCGAGGAATCGGACATTGGCGGCGCCGATCCCGCCACCACGATCGCCAATCTTCAGGAAACCATGACGGTTCTGGAAGCGGCGCAATCCACGTTCGGCAAGCTCGCCTCGCTCAGCCTGTTCAACGCGATCAGCTGATCCGCCCAAAACCGGCCGTTCCAGCCTGAGGGGCCACCCTGAGGGAGCAGCGGCCGGTCTTCAACACCACGGGGAGCGTTAACCATGTTTGCAGTGATCGGCGTCGTCATCTTGCTGGTGATGGTGTTCGGCGGCTTCGCGATCACCGGCGGCGCGCTCGGCCCGGTGATGGAGGCGATTCCGCACGAAATGCTCATCATCGGCGGCGCCGCGCTGGGTGCCATCGTCACCGGCAATTCGATGCATGAGATCAAGGCCTTGGGCAAAGGCCTGGGCAAAGTCTTCAAGGGCCCGCGCCATAACAAGCAGGATCATGTGGACGCGATCATCCTGACGGTGCGGCTGATGAAGCTGCTGCGCTCCGAAGGCCCGGTGGCGCTGGAAAGCCATGTGAATGAGCCGCAGAACTCCGCGCTCTTCGCCGAATTCCCCCGCCTGCTGGCCAACGAGGCGCTGGTCCACCTGATCTGCGATACGCTGACCTTGATCGTCGTCTCGTCCGGCACGCTGGAAGTCCACGCAGTGGAGGACGTGATGGACAATTCGATGAAGACCCACTTCCACGAACTGCACGAACCGCAGCACGCGTTCCAGAACCTGGCCGACTCGCTGCCGGCGCTGGGCATCGTCGCCGCCGTGCTGGGCGTGGTGAAGACCATGGGTTCGATCGACAAGCCGCCGTCTATCCTGGGCGGCATGATCGGCTCCGCGCTGGTCGGCACGTTCATGGGCGTGCTGCTGGCTTACGGCATCGTCGGCCCGATGGCCGGACGCATGAAGCAGATCAACGAGCAGGACGAGCAGATTTTCCACGCGGTGAAGCAGGTCATCATCGCCAGTCTGCACGGCTGGCCGCAACCGCTGGTGGTGGAATCGGCACGGTCCGGCCTTGGCCATGCCTTCCGCCCCGGCCTTTCCGAACTGCTCGACGCGATGAGGGGCCGCTGAAGTGGCGACCAAGAAGCCGAAGGAGGCGCCGCGCCCGATCATCGTCAAGAAAGTGACGGTGGTGGAAGCCGGCCACCACGGCGGTGCGTGGAAAGTGGCCTATGCGGACTTCGTGACGGCCATGATGGCCTTCTTCCTGCTGCTGTGGATCGTGGGCGCCACCACCGAAAAGCAGCGCAAGGGCATTGCCGATTACTTCTCCCCCACCCTGGTCAAGACGCGGCAGGGCAGTGCGGGATCGGCGAACGGACTGCTGGGCGGATCCTCGCTGACGGAAAAGGACAACCTGCCCCACGCGGGCGGCACCGGCACCAAGACCATCACCATCCCGCGCGACACCACCGGCGGCAACCGGGAGGGCGGAACCCCGATCAAGCGCACCTCGCTTGCGCGGGAAGCGCTGAACCGCAAGCTGCAATCGACGGCGGAACTGCGCAAGCTGGCCAAGCAGATCCGCATGGTGGACACCACCGAGGGCATCCGCATCGACATGGTGGACGATGCCGACTTCTCCATGTTCCGGCTGGGCACCACGATCCTGACGCCGCAGGCGCAGGAGCTGCTGAAGGCGATTGCGGAGGCGATCGGCAAGGACGGCGGCCCGCTCACCGTGCGCGGCCATACCGACGCGGTGCCCTATCGCGACGGCGTGCCGGGCAACAACTGGTCCCTTTCCGCCGGCCGCGCCGAGGCGACCCGCCAGCAGTTGATCGGCGACGGCGTGCCGGACGATCGCTTCAAGCGGATCGAGGGCGTTGCGGACAAGGAACTGCTGATCCCGCAGGATCCGCATGACCCGAGGAACCGCCGGATTTCGATCACGATCGCGAATTAGGGACGAGCTTTGTTCTCACGAGCCGTCAGGTTCCGGCGCGATGCTATGCGGCGAGAACTTCGGAAACCGCCAACCGACGTAAAGACCTGAACGTCAGTCCCTAAACTTCGTCGCCCCGCGAAGCCGGGGGCCCCGCTTCCTTTGCAGAGCGTTGCGCAGGCCCACCCCGCTGCGGCTAGGCTCGCCTGCGGCTCACCAAGCCTCGCGGCCCTCCCGCTTGCGGGAGGGCGGAATTATGGCTCGCTCGGTCCGTTGCCCTGTTTCCCCCTCCCGCAAGCGGGAGGGGCAGCGAGACTCGCAAGTCCTGGTCGCAGCGGGGTGAGCCAGCGCAACCCCGCGACAATCAAGCCGCCTCCAACACCATGTTGAACGGCCCCTCCGTGGCCCGGCGCACGAAGGTAAACCCAGCCTCCCGCATGATCGCCGACAGCCGCGCCTCACCGGCCTGCGCGCCCAGCCCCTCACCCACTTCCTGATCGAGCGAGGTCGGCACGCAGATCATGGTGGAGGCATTGTAGTACAGCCGCCCGACCGGGTTGAAGTTCTGCCCCGGCGCGTCCCCGGCAACCGGCTCCACCACCATCCACCGTCCGTGCGGCGCCAGCATCTGCCGGATATGCGCCGCGCAGCCGCGCGGATCGCCCATGTCGTGCAGGCAATCGTACATCGTCACCAGATCGAAACCGTCCTCGTCGATGGCCTTGGCGGGGGAGACTTCGAACCGTACGCGCTCGCCCAGTCCATGCGCCTCGGCATGGCGGCGGGCTTCCTTGATCGAAGGTTCGTGGAAATCGTATCCGATGAACAGGCTCTCGGGGTAGGCTTCCGCCATCAGCATCGTCGAAAAGCCCACGCCGCAGCCGACATCGGCCACTTTCGCCCCCTTGCGTAGCTTCGCCTCCATGCCGTCCAGCGCAGGGATCCAGTTCTGGACGATATTGTTGACGTAGCCGGGACGGAAGAACGCGCCCGTCGCGCAGAACAGGCATCCCGCATGGTCGCCCCAGCGCACCCCGCTGCCGTCGTGGAAGCATTGCTCCACCCGCCCCTCGGCCTCGATCATCGCCGCCACCAGTTCGTAGGCCCCGGCGAGGTAGACCGGGCTGTCCGGCACCACGAAGACCATCGCCTGCTCGGGCGAAAGGCTGAAGGTGCCGGCGGCGGGATCGTAGTCCACATAGCCATTGGCCGCCTGCGCCAGCGCCCATTCGCGGACGTAGCGGGCATGGAGGCCACCCGCACGCGCCGCCAGTTGCTCCGCCGTCGCCGGGCCTTGCGCCAGGGCGGTGAACAGCCCCAGCCGCAGCCCGATCCGCACCGTGGGCACGCTCATCGCGCCGCCCAGATCGCCCAGCATCTTGCCGATGAACGCGTGAAGCTTCGCTTCGTCGATATGATCTGACATCGCGGATCCCCTCTCACCGAGTCGCTATCGTCGTGGATCGCCCCTTGCGGCGGAGAATACCATGAGAGGCCCGGGAGCGGAGACGCAAAAACGGGCCCGGCGGCTGGGGAAAGCCCGCCGGGCCCGCATGGCCGCCCCAAGGGCGCGGCCGTTTGCGCGTCAGGTCTTAACGCAGGAGCGACAGCACGTTCTGCTGGCTCTGGTTGGCCTGCGCGATCATTGCGGTCGACGCCTGGCTCAGGATCTGGGCCTTGGCCATCGCCGTGGTTTCCGTCGAATAATCGGCATCCTCGATCCGCGAACGTGCATCCGACAGGTTCGTCACGTTGTTGGTCAGGTTGTTGATCGCCGATTCGAGGCGGTTCTGCCCGGCACCCAGCGAGGCGCGGGTGGAGTTCACGTCCGCCAGGGCAAGGTCGACGCTATCGATGGTGTCCGAAGCCTTCGCAGACGTCGAAACGTCCAGCGCCGTGCCCAGGTTGGCACCGTCGATCACGTTCGAGGTCAGCGTGACCTTCTCGCCCGAGTTCGAGCCGGTCTGGATGTCGAACGTGACGTCCGAGCCCGAGGTCGAGAACAGCGTGTTGCCGTTGAACTTGGTCTGCGTCAGCACGTCGCTGATCTGGCTGGTCAGCGCGGTCACTTCCGACTGCATCGCATCGCGGTCGCTGTCCTGATAGGTGCCCGAAGACGACTGCACGGCCAGTTCGCGAACGCGCTGGAGCATGTTGGTCACTTCGTCCAGGCTGCCTTCCGCGGTCTGGGCCAGCGAGATGCCGTCGTTGGCGTTGCGGATGCCCTGGCTCATGCCGCGCACCTGCGAGGTCATGGACGTGGCGATCGCAAGGCCGGCGGCATCGTCCTTGGCGGAGTTGATTCGCTTGCCGGTCGAAAGACGCTCCATCGCGGTGCCGAGCATCTTGTTGGCGGAGTTCGATGCATTTGCGGCGCGGATGGCGCTGATATTGGTATTGATCACAGACATGTAATTGCTCCCGTAGGGTATCCCGAGTTCCGAACGGCGGAAACCGGCGCATCCGGCCCAACCGTCGGCAGCTAGACCGGCAATGGCCCGGCAAAATTAAGCCGCCCCCTTGCCGGAATGTTGCCGGAAGGCCCTTCGAACACGCTGAAACGGGCGGCCTGAAACGGCCAAACTAGGTGTCGCTACGGGGACTTAAATTTTCGAAGGATTCGCCGTTTGGACGGCATACGCCCCCTTGGAAGAAGATTAATTCCATGGGGTACATCGAGACATGGTCGAAGAAATTTTCGACACCGAATTTGAACGTCGTCACGGTCCGCTGGTGCGCCGTGCGACGGCCATCGCCGGGTCCCTGCTCCAGCCGGGATCGGTCGTGCTGCGCGATGCCGCAAGCAAACCGCAGGGCGCCGAAAGCAAAGAGCAGGGCAAAGAAGGGCCCACGGCCGCTCGGGTGGTGCATCTGGCGCGCGGGAACGTTCCGGCCCTTTCGCGCGCGGCCAACGGATCGGTGGCGGTGACATACGCCGATCCGGTGAGCGAAGGCTCGCTGGCGATGGTGCTGGCGGCGCTGTCCGGCGCGGATTCGCCGATTGCGGCCGATCCGGCCAGCCTGGCGGTCTTCGCCCTGGCCGACCGGCTGGCGGCCAGCGACATTCCCGTGCTGATCAACGGGCCCACCGGCACCGGCAAGGAAGTGCTCAGCCGCTTCATCCATGCCCGCTCTGCCCGGAACCGGGGCCCGTTCATCGCGGTCAACTGCGCGGCGATGCCCGAAACGATGCTGGAAGCGCTGCTGTTCGGCCACCAGAAGGGCGCCTTCACCGGGGCCACGCAGGCCAGCGAAGGCTTCATGCGCGCGGCCGACGGCGGCACCCTGCTGCTGGACGAGATTGCCGAACTGCCGTTGACGCTGCAGGCCAAGCTACTGCGCGCGCTGCAGGAGCAGGAGGTCGTTCCCATCGGATCGACCAAGCCGATCAAGGTGGACATCCGGGTGATCGCCTGCGCCAACCGCGACCTGCCGACCGAAGTGGCCGAGGGCCGCTTCCGCGCCGACCTCTACTACCGGCTAAACGTCTTCCCGCTGACGCTCGACTCGCTGCGCGAACGGCCGGACGACATTGCCCCGCTCGCTTTCGCGATGGCCATGCGCCATGCGCCCGATCCGGCGCGCGTGCCCTGCCTTTCCGACAGCGCGATCGCCATGCTCAAGCTGCACGCCTGGCCGGGCAACGTGCGCGAGCTGGAAAACGTGATGCGCCGCGCACTGCTGCTGGCACACGGAAAGCCCACGATCACGCCCGAACACATCGTGTTCGACAGCCCGGCACGGCTGATCACGCCGGTTGTTCCGGGAATGGCGCCGGCAGCAGCCCATGGGGCGCACGATCACGACGATCACGAAGGCCCGCGCCGGCTTTCCAGCATCGTCCAGATTTCCGAAGCGCGCGCCATCGTCGAAACGCTGGAAGCCTGCGGCGGCAGCCGGGTGCGCGCGGCGCGCGAGCTGGGCATTTCGGAGCGCACCTTGCGGTACCGCCTCGCCTCGCTGCGTGAAGCCGGGATCGAGATCGGCCGCCATGCCGTGGGAGCCTTCCGATGAGCGCGATCTCCGGCATCGTCGGCGCCTCCAACGGGGGTGGCGGCATCCAGCAGATCATGGCCATGCGCCAGCAGATCATCGATCGCAGCGACCTGCTGAAGCAGATCCATTCCACCCAGGCGTCCACGCAGTCCTCCGCCCTGACGACGACGGACACCACCGGCGCCCAGCCGCCCGCGCAAGGCTTCGCGGATTCGCTGAAGACCGCGCTCGACAGCGTCAATTCGGTGCAGAACAACGCCGAAAGCGTGACCGATGCCTACCAGAAGGGCGAAGTGACCGACGTCGCCAAAGTCATGCTGGCGCGGCAGGAGGCGGGCGTCGCCTTCGAAGCCACGCTGCAGGTCCGCAACAAGCTGCTGTCCGCCTATCAGGACATCATGCGGATGGGGCTCTGATAGACCATGGCCGATACCGCTTCCCCCCCGATGCCCGATGGTTCCGGCACTCTGCCCGCCCCACGTTCGCTGTTCGCGCCCTTCGCGGACCCGCAGGGCGGCCCGGTGCTCACACGCATCGGATCGTTCACCGCGCAGCCGGCAGTGCGCCGCTTCCTGCCCGTGTTCATCGGCCTTGCCGCCGTGGGCGGGGCGCTGCTGGCGTGGGATACCCTGGCCCCTTCGCCGCAGCGCGTGCTCTATGCCCAGCTTGACGATGCCGACCGGGCCGGAGTCGCCGCCGCGCTGGAGCAGGCGGGCATCTCCTACCATATCGACAACGATTCCGGCGCGCTGACCGTGGGCGAGGGCGACTATTACCGCGCCCGCATGCTGGTGGCGTCCGACGGCGCGCTGGCCACGCCCGAAAGCGGCGACCAGATGCTGGACAAGCTGCCGATGGGCGCCAGCCGCACGCTGGAAGGCGAACGCCTGCGCGCCGCGCGCGAGCACGACCTGCAACTCTCCATCGCCGAGATCGACGGCGTGGACGGCGTGCGCGTACACATTGCCGAAGGTGAGAAGTCCGTCTTCGTGCGCGACAATGTGCCGCCGTCCGCCTCGGTCATGGTGCGGCTGAAGGCCGGCCGCCAGCTTACGGACAGCCAGGTTACCGCGATCGTCAATCTCGTGGCCGCCTCGATCCCCGGCCTCTCCCCCGATGCGGTGCGCGTGGTGGACCAGCACGGCCGCCTGCTTTCGCAGCAAGGCGGGCCGGAAACCGACCGGCTGGACCTGCAATCGCGCATGGAGGCCAAGCTGCGCGAACAAGTCAGCCAGTTGCTGACGCCGATGCTGGGCGAAACCAATTTCACCACGCAGGCCCAGGTCGAACTCGACATGGACGACGTGACTCAGGCACGCGAAAGCTACGACAAGGACGGCGTCGTCCGCAGCGAGACGCAGGAACAGTCGCAATCGACCGGCGCCGGACCGGCGGCGGGCGTGCCCGGCGCGCTGTCCAATTCGCCGCCGCCGCCCACGCAGGCCCGCCCCGGCGCGCCGCAGGGCACGCCCACGGCTGCCGCCAGCGGTACCCCGCCGACCAATGGCGAATCCTCGTCCAGCAAGAATTACGAGCTGGGCCGTCAGGTCTCCGTCTCCAATTCGCGGCCGGGCGGGATCAAGCGCCTGTCGGTGGCCGTGGCGGTCAGCGATGCGGGGCTGAAGGGCGCCAAGGCGCAAGAGATCCAGGATATCCAGTCGCTGGTCAGCGCCGCCGTCGGCGCCGACACCCAGCGCGGCGATCAGGTAAAAGTGGTGATCCGCAATTTCGAGCCAACCGGTGCCGACAAGCTGCCGTTCTACGAAACGCCGTGGTTCGCCATGGTGGTGCGCAACGGCGCGGCGCTGCTGGCCGTGCTGCTGGTGCTGCTGATCGGCGTGCGCCCGCTGGTGAAGGCGATCCGCGGCGACCGCACGCCGCCCGGCAAGCGCGGCTCCAAAAAACAGGACAAGGCCAAGTCCGTCGCCCAGATCATGGGCCCGGACGAGGATGAGGAGGAAGAAGTGCATACCGGCCTCGTCGGCCGCATGCTCGGCTCTCACTCGTCGTCCTCATCCTCCCGCTCCGCCGCCAGCGAGAGCACGATCGACATGGATATCGACGTGACCCGATCGGACCTGCTGTCGCGGCAGGTTGACCTTGCCCAGCGGCTGGTCGCCGAAAAGCCCGAAAGCGCCGTCGCCGCGCTGCGCCAGATGATCAACGACCCTGTCGAGGGCGAGACGAAGGCAGCCTGATGAGCGAGATCGCCCCCCTCCACCCCGCCGACAATGCGGCGGTGATGATGATGCTTCTGAACGAGGAGCAGACCTCGCGCATCCTGGCCGAGCTGGAGCCCGACGAACTGCAACGCCTGGGTGAGAAGATGTGCGCGCTGGGCGAGATCGGGCCGGACCTGATTGCCGGGGCGATCAGCGGCTTCGTCGAGAAGACGGAGGCCCTGGGCATCGTCGCCCACGATCGCGTCGGCCAGGTCCGCACGATGATCACCCGCGCCGTGGGCGAGGTGAAGGCCGAAAACCTGATGAGCCGCATCCGGCCCGAAGCTCCCCGCCATTCCAGCATCGAACTGGCGCGATGGCTGACGGCGGATTCGCTGGTGCCACTGATCCGTGATGAGCATCCGCAGGCCATCGCCGTGATGCTGGTGCAGCTCGACCCCGAAGTGGCCGCCGCCGTGCTCCACGCGCTGCCCGATGGCGTGCAGCCGGAAATCGTCCACCGCATCGCCACGCTTGGCCCGGTAACGGTGCAGGCGATCGAGATGCTGGAAGACCTGCTGACCCGCCGCATTTCCGATTTCCACGGCCAGCGCCCGTTCGAAGTGGGCGGCATCCGCGAGGCGGCGGGCATCGTCAACGGCGTCAACCGCATCGTCGAGAAGCGGGTGATGGGCGACCTCACCCGCCGCGACAAGGCGCTGGCCAAGCAGATCGAGGATGAGATGTTCAAGTTCGAACATCTCTTCGTGCTCGATCCCAAGGCCATGGGTACCCTGCTGCGCGACGTTCCCAACGATGCGCTGATCGATGCGCTGAAGGGCATCGGCGAGGAAGAGCGCGACGTGTTCTTCCGCGCCATGTCCTCCCGCGCGGCGGAAGGCGTGAAGGACGAGATCGAGGCACGCGGCCGCACCAAGCTGGCCGACGTGGTGGCCGCGCAGAAGGAAGTGGTGACCATCGCCCGCAGGCTGGCGGCGGAAGGCGCGATCATCTTCGGTTCGGGCGACGACGAATATGTCTGATCTGGGCTTCTCGCTCGGCCGCTTCGGCCAGAAACAGTGGGAGCGGGATGAAAACGATCGCGGCGAACGCAGCCGGGCGGCCTCGTCTCTGTTCGAGACATTGTCCCGCCCTGCCCGATTCCAGCCAGATCTGCGCTTCACCGCCACTACCCCCGTCCCGGACCCGGCACCGCAGGAACCCGTGGCGGAGGCGCCGCCCGAACCCGAAGCACCGGACCCGATTGCCGAAGCCTATGGGCATGGCTTTGCCGAAGGGCACCGCCAGGCGGCCGAGGCTGCGGCCGAACGCGCCGCCGCCGATGCCGCCGCGCGCGAACGGCTGGCGCTGTCCTTCGCGCGGATCGACGAACGGCTGGAGGAAGAACTGCGCCTGCGCCTGCGCGATACCGTCGCCGCCCTGTGCGAAGCCGCGATCGCCCCGCTCGCGCTCGATCCCGTGGCGCTGACGCGGCGGATAGAAACCGCCGTCTCCATGCTCGCCCGCGCCGATGACGACCGGGTGATCCAGCTCAACCCCCGCGATTTCGACCTGATTTCGCCGCGCTTGCGCAGCGAATGGAAGATCCTGCCCGACCGCACGCTGGAGCGCGGCTCCGTCCGGATCGAAACCGCCAATGGCGGGGTTGAGGACGGCCCGGCAAGCTGGCGCCGCGCGATAACCGAGGCGCTTCAGCAGTGATGAAGCTCTACGGATCGATCCTTGACGATCTTGCTTCCGGACCGCTCGATCTGGCGCCGCGCCGCTACGGGCTGGTCGCCGCCTGCGATGGCGGATTGCTGGAAGTCAGCGGACTTTCGGTGCCGGTGGGCGCGATGTGCCGTATCGCCCACGGCCCGGAAAAGGCGCTCGCCGCCGAAGTGATCGGCTTCCGCAACGGCCGCACGATGATGATGTTGCTGGGCGACACGATCCTGCTGCGCCCCGGCGCGCGTGTCTGGGCGGAGGGCCGGCCCGGCCTGCTGCCGGTGGGCGAGCCGTTCCTGGGCCGCGCCGTCGATGGCGAGGGACTGCCGATCGACGGTGGTTTTCCGATCCACAGCCGCATGGAATGGCCGGCAGGCGGCGTGCGCACGTCGGCACTGGACCGCAGCCCGGTGCGCCTGCCTTTCGATACCGGCGTACGTGCGCTGAATGCGCTCACCACGTTCGGCGTCGGCCAGCGTATCGGCGTGATGGCGGGATCGGGCGTCGGCAAGTCGGTACTGATCGACATGATCGCGCGCGGGGCCTCGGCCGAAGTCATCGTCGTTGGCCTGATCGGCGAGCGCGCGCGCGAGGTGTCCGACTTTGTGGAGCGGCACATGCATGCCGACAAGAAGGACCGGACCGTGGTGGTCGCAGTGCCCGCCGACCATGCCCCCAACTTACGCCTGCGCGGGGCGATGCTGGCCACCTCCATGGCCGAGCATTTCCGGTCCAAGGGCAAGCGGGTGCTGCTGATCATGGACAGCCTGACCCGCGTGGCCCACGCCGCGCGCGAGATCGGCCTGCTGCTGGGCGAACCCGGCGCGGCACGCGGCTATCCGCCCTCTGCCCTGGCGACGATCACCAAGCTGGTGGAGCGCGCGGGCAATTCGGCGGCATCCGGCGGATCGATCACCGGGCTCTACACCGTGCTGGCCGATGGCGACAATCAAGACGATCCGGTGGTGGACACCGCACGATCGATCCTGGACGGGCATATCGTCCTGTCGCGCGATCTGGCCCAGCGCGGGCAATATCCGGCGGTGGATATCGCCGCCTCTCTCAGCCGCGTGATGAACGACATCGTCCCGCCCGAACATGAGCAACTGGCCCGCCAGTTCCGCGCGCTTTCCGCCAGTTACGAGGCGAACCGCGACCTTGTGCTGATGGGCGCCTATCGCGCCGGCGCCGATCCGCAACTGGACCGCGCCATCGCCATGCATCAGGCCCTCTCCGCCTTCCTCAGCCAGCCGGCGGGCGAAGTGGTGAACCTTGCGGATAGCACCGCGCGGCTGACGCAGCTCCTGTCCGGCTGAAGCGATGAACGCCGAACGCAAGCGCCTGATCCGGCTGCGGCGGCTCGAAAAGATCCGTGCCATCGCCAAGCAGACCGCCGCGCTGGAGGCAGCGCAGGCCGAAAGCACGCTGACCCAGCTGAAATCGCTGTCCGAACGCACCCGCGCGCTGGCGGCGGACTATGCCCGCCGCCGCGAGATGGCCGATGGTGCCGCGCTCTATCAGGTCGGCCGCTTCGTCAGCGGGTTGCAGGCGATCAGCCAGACCACCGAAGGCGATGCGCAGCGCGCCCAGTCCATCGCCGATGCCAAGCAACTCCAGCTTGCCGCCGCCGAACGCCGCCGCGCTGCGATCGAGGAACGCGCCGCCTTGCAGGAACGCATGATCGCCAAGGCCGGGGAAACGCCCGCGCTTACCGCGCGTCGTCCTGCCGGCTCCGGTTCTGGCACGGGTCTTGAATAGAGACGGGCATGATGATCCCGTCCTCCCCCTCCGCCGCTCCTTCCCCCGCCTCCGCTTCGTCCGGCAAGGCCGCCGGCGCTGCGTCCGCCACCGCGCCAAGCAGTGGCTTCGCGGCCATTCTGGGCGATGCGGCGGCGCCGGAAACCGATGCCGTTGCAGTGGTTTCGGCCGATGCGGCTGCCGAGAAGACGGCCCCTGCCAAGGCAGCGGCGACTGCCACACCCGGCAAGACACCCGGCAAAGCCCTGCCGGACATTGCCGCCGCTGCACTGAGCCCGGAGATCAGGATCGCCTCGGGCGACAGCGATGAAGCCACAGATACTTCGCCCGAAACCGACACCGACGCGGATGCCGGGCAAGCATCCGATACCACCGATGCCACCAGCCTCGATGCCGCCGACACGCTGATGGCCGTGCTGGCCGTGCTAGCCCCGGTGGCCCCGGCGGTCGCGGAAAAGAACGCGCCGGCCGTCAGCGCCCAGCCGACGCCCGCAGCAATGCCCGCTGCCGTTGTGCCCGCTACCAAGGCGGCCTCCACGCGGACCGCGCTTGCCGCGCTGGCGCAGTTGCCTGCCGCCGATGCCGGAAATGCCGGAAATGCCATCGCGACTCCCGCCACCCCGACATCGCCGCAACCCGCGCAGGTTGCCGCATCGGTGGAACAGGTCCGTCTCGCCTCCATCGAGGTTTCGCCGGCGGCAGGGTCCAAGGCCGAACCGGCAAGCACCGCGCCTGCGCCCATCCCCGTGGCAGCCGTTCTCGACGCCCAGCCCAAAGCGACGCCCGCTACGCCGGGCACGCCCCCTGCGGCAGCCGCACCGGCTCAGCCCGCCCAGCCTGCCCAGCCTGCCCCCTCACCGCTGACCACCGATCCGGCCGCGCCGGCCGAGCGGCAGCCGGAATTGCCCGCCCTCACCCGCGCGGCGACACTCGAAACCAGCCAGACGCTCACCCTGCCCCAGCAGACCGTCCACGCTGCGGCCACCCCGGCAAGCGTCGGCACCAGCGCCACGCCGCAGGATGTGCCGCAAGGCCCGCAGGACTTCGCCACACTCGTCAGCCGGATCGCCGAGGCGCGTGAGGCGGCGGGGACACAAGTGGTCCGCACGGCCTTCAACCATGCGCAGTTCGGCTCCGTCTCGCTCCAGTTCCGGCCGGAGGGCAGCGGCCTCTCGGTGACGATGGCCAGCGCCGATCCTTCGTTCAACACGGCGGTCCACGCCGGCGTCGCGGCTTCGCTGGCTGGGCAGATGAGCGGCGATCAGGGCGATCCCGCGCGCGGCGATGGCCGTCAGGGCTGGCAACCGTCCGGCAGTAATGGCGCGGCGCAGACCGGCAGCGGCAATTTCTCGCAGGATCAGCGGCAGGCTTCGGCCCAGACGGGCACTGCCGCCGGCGGGCAGGACGGCGAACGCCGCCATGCACAGGCCGCGCGCGGCGAAAGCCCCGCCATGCCCCATGAAGACCGTCCAGCGCGGTCCACCCGCGCCGACCGCGGCGGCATCTACGCCTGATCCGCATCACCATTCAGGGGAACACGATGAGCGACAAGGCAGCCAAAGACGGCGCCAATGATGGCGGCGCGGAAAAGAAGTCCAAGGGCAAGCTCGGCCTGATCCTGGTGGGCGTGGGCATGCTGGTGCTGGGCGGCGGCGGCGCGGCTTTCGCGCTGGTCGCCACCGGAATGCTGGGCGGCCATGCGAACAAGCAGGAAGACAATCGCCCCCAGCTGATCCGCAAGGGCGAAACCGATCCCTATGCGCCGAAGCAGGAGGGCGGAGAAGCCGATGCCGCCGCCAGCGATGTCGAAGGCGATGGCGGCGATCCGTACCGCACCGCCTACTACACCTTTTCGGACGATTTCACGTCGAACCTGAAGGATTCGGATTCGATGATCCAGCTCAGCCTGGCGTGCTCCACCCGGTACGACGGGCGGGTGCTGCAATGGCTGAAGAAGCATGAACTGGCGATCCGCTCCTCCATGCTGGCGATCCTGGCCGATACGCCGGAAAACGACGTCTACACCATCGACGGCAAGACGCGCCTGCAGAAGCGGATGACCGATGCGATCAACCGCGTGCTGATCCAGAAGGAAGGCTTCGGCGGGGTCGACAACGTCTATTTCCGCAACTTCATCATCCAGTGAGCGCGGCGATGGCATCCTCCCCACCGTCCCCGAAAGCCAGGCACTCGGCCGAACTGCTGGGCAAAGTGCCGCAGCTGACGGACCTGGTCCCGGCACTGTCGCTGATCGCAGAGCGGTTGAGCCGCACGCTTTCCGCCGCGCTGGCGCACCTTTCGGGCGGGGATGCGCCGCTGGTACGCGTGGGCATGCCGATGGACGGCACGCTGGGATCGCTGCAGTCCGAGCTGGACGGCCCCGCCGCGCATACCATGCTTGTGCTCGGCCCCGCCGCCCTGCCGCTGCTGGCAACGTTCGAGGCGGGATCGGTGCTGCGCATAGTCGATCGCGCCTTCGGCGGCCGCGGCGACATGCCGGAGACGATCCCGGAGACCCTGCCGCTTTCGGCGCTGCTGCTGCTGGAACGGATCGAGGCGGCCTTGGCCACCGCGCTGGGACTGGCGTTCGGCGGGCATGACGACCTGCGCGTGCGCCCGGTGCGGCGCGATACCAGCCTGCGCCAGCTGGACCCGTTTCCGGCCAGCGCCGAACTGCTGTCGCTCTCGCTCGACATAGAGGATCCGGGCTTTGCGCCCTGGTCGCTGCAACTGGCCTTTCCGGTCACCACTCTGGCCGCCGCCACGGCGGCGCCGCGCCCGGTGCCGCCACGTCCGCGCCGCGCCCGCCCCGGCCCTACCGGCGAGCCGTTCGCCTCGATCCTGATCGAGGTGACCGCCGTGCTGGTGGACATGCCCATCGCCATGTCGCGCCTGTCCGCGCTGCGGCCGGGCGACGTGCTGCCCGTCGCCGTCGCCCGCAGCGTGCCGTTGCAGGTGGACGGCCAGACCATCGCCACCGGAACGGTCGGCGAACTCGACGACCGCGTCGCGGTCCAGATCGGCCACGCCTTTTGACCACGCCTTCTAGCCCGCGCTTTTTCCGAGGAACAGAACGTCCATGAGCATCCATCCCCGCAGCCTCGAATTCCTGCGCGACGTCGATGTGCGGCTGTCGGTCGAACTCGGCCGCACCCAGATGAAGCTGCGCGACGTGCTCTCGCTGGGCCCCGAAAGCTTGGTGGTGCTCGACCGCATGACCGACGAGCTGCTGGACGTGCTGGTCAACGGCAAGCCGATCGCGCGGGGAGAAGTGGTGGCGCACAACGGCCGCTTCGGGCTGCGCATCGTCGAGATGACGGGCGACGAAACCGCGAAGGAGCCGGCCGCGCTCCCTGAAACCGGGCCCGAAGCGGAAACGCAGGAGTAAGACGGCGATGGGCTGGTATCTGCTCAAGCTGGTGCTGCTGCTGCCGCTGATCGCGGCGATGATCTGGGCCTGCCTGTGGCTGGCGCGGGGCATGCAGGAGCGTGTGGGCGGCCCGGCCACCGGGCGCTCGGTGCGGATCGTGGAAACGCTGATGCTCTCCCCCACGATGAAGCTGGCCGTGATCGAGTTCCACGGGCGGGAGATCCTGGTTTCCGCCTCTCGTCAGGGCCTGACCCGGTTAGCCGAGGCGCCCGCCAGAAGCTTCGAACAGGCCCTTGCTGTCGAGGACGAAACGCAATGAAGCGCGCCCTCTCCCTGACGGTGGCGCTGGGCACGACGCTGCTGCCCCTCGCGGTCCACGCTCAATCCGCGATCCCCGGCGCGCTGGACCGGGCTCTCGGCTCGGTCGGCGGCACCGGATCGGGGCCGGGGGGACCGGGCATGAGCCTGTCGCTCCAGCTCCTGCTCATCATGGGGCTGCTGACGATCCTGCCCAGCCTGGTGCTGATGATGACCAGCTTCACCCGCATCCTGGTGGTGCTGGCGATCCTGCGGCAGGCGATCGGCCTGCAGCAATCGCCGCCCAATCAGGTGCTGATCGGGCTGGCGCTGTTCCTTTCGCTCTTCGTCATGTCCCCCACCCTGGAGCGGGTGAACGCCAATGCCATCGCCCCCTACGCGGCGGACAAGATCAATGCCCAGCAGGCGATCGAGGCGGGCGGGCGCGAGTTCCACGCCTTCATGATCCGCCAGACGCGCGAGCGGGACCTGACGATGTTCGCGGACATGGCCAAAGCTCCGCGCTTCGCCAACACGGCCGACGTGCCCTTCTCGATCCTGCTGCCCGCCTTCGTTACTAGCGAGCTGAAGACGGCGTTCCAGATCGGCTTCATGCTGTTCCTGCCGTTCCTGGTGATCGACCTTGTCGTCTCTTCCGTGCTGATGAGCCTGGGCATGATGATGATGAGCCCGATGGTGGTCTCGCTCCCCTTCAAGCTGCTGCTGTTCGTGATGGTGGATGGCTGGGCGCTGCTGATGGGATCGCTGGCGGCGAGCTTCGGGTAGGGTCATGGAAGACATCGGCGCCCTGCTCGATCTGGCGGACAAGATGCTGTGGGTGACCGCGCTGGTCGCCGCACCGGTATTGATCGCCTCGCTCGCGGTCGGCCTCGTCGTCGGCGTGATCCAGGCGGCAACTTCGGTGAACGAACAGACGCTGACCTTCGTGCCCAAGCTGGCGGTGACGGCGCTGGTGCTGGTGGTTCTGGGAAGTTCGATGATGACGCTGATCGGCGACTTCACGCAGGAGATCTTTGCGGAGATCGCCCGCACCGGGCAGGCCGAGCAGGTCGCGCCGTGAACAGCCTCACCTTCGGGTTCGGGCCGGTAGAGCATGAATTCTGGCGGCTGCTTTTCGTGATGACCCGCATCGGCGCCGCACTGTTGGCCGCGCCGATGTTCGGCATCGCCGGGGTGCCGCCGCAGGCCCGCGTGATCCTGACCGGGGCCGTCGCCGTGATGGTCTGCGCCTGGACGCAAGTACAGCCACCGCCCGCGCTGTTCTCGCTGATGGGCATGCTCTCGGTCGCCGGGGAGGTCTGCATCGGGCTGGCGCTGGGCTTCGCGCTGCAACTGGCCTTTGCCGCGCCGATCCTGGCCGCCGAAGTCGTCGGCGGATCGATGGGCATGAACATGGCCGTCTCGGTCGATCCCAATTCCGGCGCGCAATCGCCCGCGCTGGGCCAGTATTTCACCGTGGTGCTGACGATGGTGTTCCTGGCGCTGGGCGCGCACCTGCAATGGTTCGCGCTGCTGGTGGAAAGCTACCGCACGTTCCCGCCGGGGCAGACCTGGCTGGGCGCGCAACGTTTCGCGCTGGTCGCCTCCTTCGCCACGCGCACTTTCGCGACGGGCGCGGCGATCGCCCTGCCCGCCTGCCTCGTCCTGCTGGTGGTGCAAGTGGTGACCGGGGTGCTCAGCCGCTCCGCCCCTGCACTCAACCTTTTCGCGCTGGGCCTGCCTGCCGGCGTGCTGGGCGGAATCGCGGCGCTGCTGGCCAGCGCGCCGGTGCTGACCGACCTTGTCACCCGCCTCTCCGCCGATGCGATCACGCAGGCGGCTGAGGTTATCAAACCCTAAGGCGCCAATATGAGCGAGCAGGAAGGCGAAAAGAGCTTCGCCCCCACCGCCAAGCGCAAGAAGGACGCCGCCGAGAAGGGCGACGTCATCCGCTCGCGCGAGATGGCAACGGCGGCGGGCGTAGCGATGGGCGGGGCGTGGCTGGCCCTCGCCGGCCCTTGGGTGATGGACCGCCTGCTGCGCGCGCTGGCCACCGGCTTCACCTGGAACCGCGCCGATATCGACGATTTCACCCCCGGCCAGCGCCTGCTGCAAGTCCTCGTCGAGCTGCTGCCGCCGATCCTGGTGCTGGGCCTTGCGGTGCTGCTGGTCTCGCTGGTGTCCCAACTCGGCTTTGGCGAGGGGCGCTGGCTTGGCAGCAACGTGCTGCCCAAGGGATCGCGCATCAATCCGCTCGCCGGCCTGAAGCGGATGTTCGGCCCCAGTGGCTGGATCGAAATGGGCAAGGGCATCGCCAAGGTCACCCTGCTGCTCACGATCGGCTGGTACTGGGCGCGGGGAGAGATCGAGAGGCTGGTGCAACTGGGCGGCGGCGACCTGATGGGGCAGGTCTCCGCCGCATGGCACAGCATCACCACGCTGCTGTTCTGGCTGGCCGGCGGGCTGTTCCTGATCGCCATGTTCGACCTGCCGGTGCAGATCATTCGCCGCCTCTCCCGCCTGAAGATGACGCTTCAGGAAGTGCGGGACGAGAACAAGGATGCCGAAGGCGCGCCCGAGAAGAAGGCCGCGATCAAGCAGCGCCAGCGCCAGATCGCCATGGGCGCGCTGATCCCGGCGATGAAGGAAGCGCAGTTCGTGATCACCAACCCCACCCAGTTCTCGGTCGCGCTGGCTTACGATCCGGCCAAGGCCCCCGCCCCGGTGGTGCTGGCCAAGGGACGCGGCGAAAAGGCGATGGCGATGCGCGAACTGGCCGCCGAATATGCGGTGCCGATGCTGGCCTATCCCACGCTCGCCCGCTCGGTCTTCTATACCACCCGCGAAAAGCAGATGATCCGCGAGGAACACTATGTCGCCATCGCCGCGATCCTGGCCTTCGTGCTGTCGTTGAAGCGCGGGGAAAAGCGCACCGCGCCGGAAGTGGCGGTTCCGGTCACCCTGCGCTTCGATGCCGACGGGCGGCTGGAGGGGACGGGGACTTAGCATCAGCCCGCCCACCGGCCGGACATCCTGACGGCCCCTTAAATATTCGTCGCTCCTGCCGTCCTGCGCTGCATGACCACCACCACATCCACCACTTCGACGACGAGCGCGACATCCTCGCTCGCTACCACTTCGCTGGTAACGGCGTTGGGTGGTGGCAGCGGCGTGGACATGGCTGCCCTCGCCAACAACCTCGCCATCGCGCAGTTCGCCAGCCGGGCAGACCGGCTGACGGCGAAGTCGGACCAGCTCAACACGCAGATCTCCACCGCGTCCAACATCAAGTCGATGCTGCTGTCGATCGACACCTCGCTGGGCACGCTGGTGCGCAGCGGCGATCTGGCGCGCACGCCGAAAGTGGCCAACCCGGCGGTGGCGACTGCCGTCCTGACGGGATCGACCACCCCCACCGGCAGCTATTCGCTGGAAGTGAGCACGCTCGCCTCGTCGCAGCAGATCGCCAGCAAGGCCTATAAGGCCAAGAGCGACCTCGTCGGCGCGGGCACGCTGACGCTGAGCTTCGGCTCCATATCGGGCAGCAACTTCACCGCGGACAGCACCCGCACGTCGGTCGACATCAAGATCGACGACGACGATACGCTGGCCGATGTCGCCACCAAGATCAACGCGAGCAATTCGGGCGTTACCGCCTATGTCGCGCAAACGGTGAACGGCGCGCAGCTGGTGATGAAGGGCGCCGAAGGCGCGAACAACGCCTTCGTTCTGAACGCCACCCCCGCTTCCGGCACATCAGACCTCTCCGCCCTGGCCTGGAACCCGGCGTCGACCACGGGCACGGTGCTGTCCAGCGCCGGCGATGCCGCCTTCAAGGTCGACGGGCTGTCGATGACCTCTCCCTCCAACACGCTGACCGACGTGATCCCCGGCGTGAAACTGACGCTGACCGCCACCAATGTCGGCGCGGCCACCACGGTCACCTTTGCCGATCCCACTACCTCGATCGCAGCGTCCATGCAGGACCTGATCGATGCGCTGAACGAAGTGGTGGGCGCGCTCAACACCGCAACCGCCGTCGGCGGCGATCTTGCCAACGACAGTGGTGCACGCGCGCTCAAGCGCGCGCTTTCCGGGCTCGGCAGCACCACGATCATGCCCAATGCCACCGGCGCCGCGAAAACCCTGGCCGACCTGGGGCTGAAGACCCTGCGCGACGGTACCTTCTCGCTCGATACCGATCGCCTGAATGCCACCATCGCCGCCGATCCCGATGGCGTCGCCGCGATGTTCACCAACGGCATCAACGGCGTGTTCGGCACGATCGACAAGATCTACCGCACCGCCAGTTCCAGCACCGACGCCGGATCGCTGGGCGGTTCGATCGCCCGCTACACCAAGCAGCTTGCAAAAGTGGCCACCGACCAGGGCGACCTGGCCGACCAGCAGGAAAAGCTGCGCGCCCGCCTGGCTTCGCAGTTCTCCGTTTCCGAAACGCGGATCGGCATTTCCAAATCCACACTGAGCATGCTGCAAAGCCAGATCGCCCAGTGGAACAAGTCGAGCAGCTGACATGCTACGCCAACAGAACCCCAACGAAGCCTATCGCCGCGTCGACTTCGATGCCCGCGTCAACGGCGCCGGGCCCGCCGATCTCGTCCACTTGTGCTACGAACATCTGGTGGCCGCGCTGGGCACCGCGATCCATGCCGACCGCATCAACGACAACGGCCTGCGCAGCCGCTCGCTCACCCGCGCGCTCACCGCGATCACGGCGCTGCAACTGGGCGTTTCGGGGGAAAACAGCATGGCCGATGCGCTCAACCACCTCTACGCGGCGGCGCGCCGCACGGTGCTGGATTGCTCGCTCTCGTTCGATTCGCGCCAAATTGGGACGCTGCGCAAGGATTTCGAGGAAATCGGCCGCGCCCTTCAAGGTGGCTAACGCTGGGTTACCGTCGCAGCTAGTTCCATTTCGGTTACTGTCTTGAGCCAGATACATGGGCATTTTCCCCCAATCCTGGCCTACTGGTTCGGTTTTGGATCAGGTCTCCCGGCACGTTTTCACGGAACTGAGATATCTCCCTTAGGGCAGATGCCGAATAAGGAGGATACCCGTGGAGCGGATTTCGAACCTCATCCTCATCGACAATAACATGCGACGGCGCGCCGCCATCAGCCATGCGCTGTCAAGCGGCAACATCCATGTCGAACCGTTCGAGAACATATCCGAACTGTCCACCACTTGGCCGCGTTCAGGCGTGATCCTGATCCATGACGAAGCCGGTGCGATAGACGACCTGATCGAATCGATGGCACGGCACGGCGAATGGTTTCCGATCATCGCTTTCAGCGAATCCCCATCGGCCAACCGCATTGTCGAGGCCATTCTGGACGGCGCGATCGACTACATTGCCTGGCCGATCACTGCGGTCGAACTCAACGACACGCTGTCCCGCGCCATCGAACGCGCGGAAAGCGTGGGCAATGCCAAGCTGCGTGAAGTCATGGCCCGCGCCCGGGTAGAGCGGCTCACGCGCCGCGAACGTGAAGTTCTGGGAGGCGTCGCCAGCGGCCTTTCGAACCGGCTGATCGGCGAGAAACTCTCGATCAGCCCGCGCACGGTGGAAATCCACCGCGCCAACATGCTCAACAAGTTGGGCGCCAATCATACCTCGGACGCCATCCGCATCGCGATCGAGGCTGCGCTGGTCAATTGAACAAGAATGGGGGGGAAGGTTGGGGTGGGTCGGCGAAAATCCGACTCATCCCTTCCCGACAGGCCCGGATTAGAACCTAAGGCGTTGCGCACGAAGGTTTAGTCCACGCCGCGCTAAACAGTCCAAGCCGGCTGCCACCCAATATCCGCCGGCATTCGGTTTCCGCAGTTCCGGTACGCAAGAACCGGAAAAACGGCTCGGCCAGTCACCCTCCCGGCCGACGCTTCGCGGGACCCTCGATGAACTGACTGGCGACGCATCCGGACTCGTGCGACCCCTCGGATGCGTCGTCCCGTTTTTGCGGGTGCCGGAACGGCATTCGATCCCCCCGAACCCTCACGCCCCGAACCAAGGCTCCGGACGGACGCACCGTGGGAATGCCCTTCAGGCTGCGCTCAATGCAATCTTGCGCCCGCCGGCAGGGTCATGGGCGCCGATATGCCGTCATCCCGCTCAAGCCCGGCCAGCAGCATCGACACATAAGCCGCCAACAGTGCCAGGGCGAGCGTGGCGCCTTCGCAGATCACTTCCTCCGAACCATCGGGAAGAACCAGCGTTGCCAGACAGGTGCCCGCGCTCCCGCGCGAAACCATGCAGTTTATGTCGCTTCCCAGGATCGTCAGCACCGCGCTTTCCGCTGCGCCACAGGCTAGCATCGCCTCGATCAAGGCCGGGTCGAACATCGGGCCGGCGCTTCGATCGGGCGTGTGCAGCAGAAGCACGGCTTCGCGAATGCGATCGTGTTCCTCCACAGGGGCACTGCCGGCGCAGTCGTGCAGGAAATCACGCAGTCGCGCTGTCCAGACGTCGGATTCGGATAGGTGATCGGTCAAAGCACTCGCCATCGTTAGCAACCCGTTCGAGCGGATAGCGCCAAAGTCCCCATGTGGCCCCGGCTGTCAATCCGCACAAACAACGTGGCTTATCACCCCGTTTCAGGTTGCTACAGACTATCCGCATTTGGTGAAGCAAGCATTCACCAAACCGATCGCCACTTTTCGACGACAAGTAACTCCATAATCGAGTTATTTTCAGCCTCTGGCGATGACATCCAGCCGTTCGGCCACCCAATCGGGCTCTGTCAGCATCAGATCATGCCCAGTGTCGATATCCCACACGCGTCCCTCCGAACGCGCCTTCAGCAGGTCCATATCGCGTCCCGGAATGGTTGATGTGCAGATGAGATGGCTCTCGGGAATCGCCCGCATGGCCGATTCGTTAACCAACGCGATCTTCTGCGCGAAGCATTTCCAGGGCTGCCGGGTCAGCCGTGCATCGGTCCAGGCGCCAAGCTCGGGATCGGTCACGCCGAAGAAGGCGGCGAAGCCGGGCATGGGTTCCAGCACCACGTCCACACCATCCACTTGCTGCATCGTCTGGCGGGCCTGATCGATCATCTCGAAGGCATGTTCGTGCAGCGATTCCCCGTCACGCGGGTAAGCGGCATCCAGATAGACACGGTGGCCGACGCGCCCCGGCTGGCGATCCGCCGCGCCGGTGATGACCATGCCGCCATAGCTGTGGCCGACCAGGATCGCATCGGCCAGATCCTCGTACTCCAGCAATTGCGCGATATCGTCGATATGCGTGTCCAGATCGATATCCGGGCTCAACAGATGCTTGCGATCGCCCAGCCCGCTCAGCGACGGCGCGTGCACTTCATGCCCCATCGCGCGCAGCCGCTGCGCCACCGGCTTGTAGCACCAGCCACCGTGACCGCCGCCGTGAACGAGAACGAAAGTCGCCATCCGATCCATCTCCACAATTATGTTATCGACTGGTAACTTCGTTCGCGCTTGCCCTTCTGTCAATCCCGACGATAGCCTTGCCGCGATGGAAAACGCCCAGCCCAGAACGCGAAACGCCGAAGCGACACGCGCGCGCATCCTCGACGCGGCCAAGCACTTGTTCTCCACCAGCGGCTATTCGCACACCGGTATCCGCGAGATTGCCGCGCGCGCCGGGATCAGCTCGCCGCTGCTGCTGCGCTACTACGGATCGAAGGCCGGTCTGTTCGAGGCGGCACTGGACCACGCGATGACGGTCGATCCGCTGCTGGCCGTCGCGCCGGAGGACTTTGCCCGCCACATCACCGACGAACTGCTGCAAAGCGCGGAATCGGTGCAGCCGATGCTGATGATCGCCATGGCATCGGGCGCACCGGACGCGGCGGAGATTGCCGCCGATGTCTTCGCCCGGCGCTGCATCGCCCCGCTGGCGGAGGCGATCGGCGGAGAGAGCGGCCCCGTCCGCGCGTTGCAGATCTCGATCCTGTCGATCGGCTTCGTGTTCTTCCTGCGCCATCTGCCGCTGACCGGCTTTGGCGAGAGCGAACGGAAGCAAGTGGCAGATTGGTTTGCGCGCAGTTTGCAGGAACTGCATGGATAGGCGTTGCGCTTGCCCACCCCGCTGCGACTAACTTCGCTGCGCTTCGTAAGTCTCGCGACCCTCCCGCTGGCGGAAGGGTGATATTTGCGCTGGCACTCCCCTCCCGCCAGCGAGAGGGGCTGGGCTTGCGCAGCCACCGCAAAGGCGCCCTGACCGAAGGGCCAACATTCGGCCGAACGTCGCGGCGTTATTCCCTTCGCGTCAAACCGCCGTTTCCCGGCGGATCATCCCGAAGCCATAGAGCAGATGCTCCAGCTGGCCGTCCGGCACCGGCGGAAACGCCAGCGTGTCCCCGCCATCGCGGATTGCGCCGATATCGGCAGCGACTTGCTCCAGCGACCAGTCCTTGCGGAAAGCCCCCTCGTTTTCGACGATCTTCGCGCGCGCCAGACGGCCACCCATGGCGACGAACATCTCGCCCGAAGCCTCGCAACTTTCGTGGCAGAGGTAGCCGACCATAGGCGCCACCTGCTCCGGCTCCATCGGCGGGAACTGGCTGGTGTCGATCCCTTCGGACATGCGGGTGACGGCGGCCGGCACGATCAGGTTGGACTTCACATTGGCATGCTGGCCCTCGATCGCGGCGGTGTTGGAAAGACCCATGAAACCCGCCTTGCACAGCGAATAAGTCACATTGTCCGACTTGCCGTAGAGGCCGTTGATCGAACTCGTCAGCACGATGCGGCCATAGCCCTGCGCCATCATGTGCGGAAACGCCTCCCGCACGACGTGGTAGGCGCCTTTCAGGTGGACATCGAGGACGGCGGTGAAATCCTCATAGGCAAGATCGGTCAGCTTGCCGCGCCGCACGTTGCCCGCCGAGTGGATCAGGATATCGATCCGGCCGAAGGCATCGAGCGCGGACTGGATGATCGCCTTGCCACCTTCCGGCGTCGCGACGCTGTCGGTATTGGCCACGGCCTCTCCGCCCATGGCGCGAATTTCGGCCGCCAGCGCTTCGGCGGGGCCTTCCTCGGTGGCATCGCCCGCCATCGACACGCCGGGGTCGTTGACCACGATCTTGCAGCCCCGGCTCGCCAGCAGCAGCGCATGGGCCCGCCCCAACCCGCGCCCGCCGCCGGTGATCACGGCGACTCTATTGTCGAAGCGCAGGTCGGCCATCTGGAAATCCTCTCAAGTTCTTGTCCCTAGCCTTGCCCGATGTGCACGCTCAGGCAACCACTCCGGCACTGCGGAGCTGCGCAATTCGCTCCGGCGAAAGATCGAGCACGTCTTCCAGAATGAAATCGGTGTGTTCGCCCAGCACCGGCGGCGCGGTGGGAACCGGCTGCGGCGCGTCGGTAAAGCGGATCGGGCGGCCCACGATCGGGATCGCCCCCAATGTCTTGTGCTGCGTTTCCACCACCATCCCGCGCTCCACCGCCTGCGGCTGCGCCAGCGCTTCGGAGACGCCCAGGATCGGCGCATGCGGCACTTCGTGTGCGGTGAAAATCGCCACCAGTTCGTCCACCGTATGCCGCTCGGTAAAGGCGCTGACGATGGCGTTCACGTCGGCCCGCGCATCGCGGCGCTTTTCCAGCGTGTCGTAGCGCGGATCCTCGATCAGTTCGGGCCGCTCGATGGAACGGCAGATGCGGCTCCAGAACCCCGGCGTCAGGCAGGCGACGACGATCGAACCCTCTCGCGCCGGGAAAATGCCATAGGGGACGAGGTTGGGATGCTGCGACCCCACCCGGCTCGGGTCGGTGCCATTGAAGAAAGCAAGCTGCGCGATGTAGCCGAGCATACCGATCAGCCCGTCCATCAGGCTGACGTCGATATGCCGCCCCACGCCGGTCCGCTCACGCTCGTAAAGCGCCGAGAGGATGCCGATCGGCCCGTTGATGCCGCCGACCAGATCGCCCAACGGAATGCCCAGCTTGGTCGGCAGTCCGTCCGGCTCTCCGTTCATCGACAGCGCGCCGGACATGGCCTGGAGCACAATATCGAAGCTGGGCCGATCCTTCAGCGGCCCGGTCTGGCCATAGCCGGAGATCGAGCAATAGATCAGGCGCGGATTGACCGCCTTCATCGCCTCGTAGCCAAGGCCCAACCGGTCCATCACACCGGGGCGGTAGTTCTCCACCAACACGTCGCACTTGGCCGCCAGATCGCGGACGAGCGCCAGCCCCTCCTCGCTCTTGAGGTCGACGACGATGGACTTCTTGCCGCGATTGACCGCGAGGTAATAGTGGCTCTCCCCGTCGCGGACCGGCGGGAAAGTGCGCGTCTCGTCCCCGGTGCCGGGCGGTTCGATCTTGAACACTTCCGCCCCCATGTCGGCCAGCGCAAGGCTGGCGGCGGGGCCGGCAAGCACACGGGTGAAATCGATCACCCGCACGCCGGCGAGAGGACCCGCCCAAGGTTCATTTGCATTCATCGGGACAAGTTCTCGCGAAAGAAGGAGAGGATCGCCGCCACGGCATCGCGCCCTTCAGGCATGTGCAGCCCGTAGTGATAGCAGTGCCCCATCCCCTCGCCCACGATCAGCGTGGAGCGCACGCCGGCCTTCAGCAATTGCGAATTGGTGAAGATCGCCGGACTGAGGTCCATCGCGCGGGTGCCGGTGATGATCAGCGTGGGGGGAAATGTCGCCATGACGTCAAGGTGATACCCCGGCCAGGCGCTGGGATCGCGCGGGTCGCAGTCGGCGAAATAGCCGCAGGTAATGTCGTGCCCCTCGCTGCCATCGGCCGGCGGCGGCGGGAACGATCCGTCGATATAGCCGGCGACATAGGCCGACTCCCCTGCGCCGAACGGCACACCTCCGGCGCCGAAGATGCCGACCGCAGCGGCTTGCGGTAGCCCGTGCGCGGGAAGCCATGCCGCCGCCTGTGCGGTGAGCGCGCCGCCCGCCGATCCGCCGTAGATGCCGATCCGGCCCGGCGCATAGTCCTCCAGCAATGCGGCATAGACTGCCGCGACATCCTCAACCCCGGCCGGGTGGCGATGCTCTGGCGCCATGCGGTAGTTGACGCTGACGACCCGGTACTTGCCGAGCGCGGCGATGGGGATCGCCTCCATCAGCGCAATACCGTCCCACCCCACGGTGAAGGCCCCGCCGTGGAGGTTGATCAGGACACGCTCGGGATCGTGGCTGCCATCGGCGGGGGTGACGTCCAGCACTTCCACGCCGCCAATCGTCCTGGCCACGATCTCCACCGCGAAGTTATCGCGCAGCCGGGCGACGCCAGCGGCGGCATAGGCGTTGATCTGCTCACGCCGAGCGGCAATGTCGGGTTGATCCCGGCCCGCAGCATCGAACATCGGCGTCGTCGCGCGGGCACGCTGGAAGGTGGCCGCCTCCTCGCTCAACAGGCCGGACACGGGCAGGACGAAGGCGGGAACGCGCACATCGCCATTGGCATCGAACTGCGGCTTAGCCGCCTGATCCTGTCCCATATCCACTCCGCTCATCGTTTATCCGGCCGACCATACGACACGGCCCGAACCTTCTGCAAAGGTCCGGGCCGAAATCGCCGTGCCGGTATGCGACCCGGGCTCGCTTAGCGATCAGGCCTTGCTGGGCAGTTCCGCAACGGCGGTGCCGAAAGCCGAAAGCTCACCGCGATGGGTGGTCGCCTTCTGCGCCACTTCGACGAACTTCTTGCCGCCTTCCTCGAACTTGCGCGTCACTTCACCGGTGATGATGATGGCATCGCCATCCGGGTTGTGGCGGCGGATCTGGCAGTCGGACTTGGTGAGGAAGCCGTCGTCGCCGATCCAGTTGGTCATGTGGTGCGTCAGCCACGAGCAGCGCTCCGGACCGTAGTCGTAAGCGCCCGGCGCGCCCACTTCGAGGGCGAAAGCTTCGTCCCAGTGCACGCGCTCGGGGCAGTCCGGCACGTTGAAGCGGTTGCGGATGCCCAGGCCCGGGTGGGCCTTCTGCATCTTGTAGGCCAGCTTGTTGGCGCGAATGTAGAGGCCGCCCCAGCCCTGCGCGTAGCAGATGAAGCCGGTGACCGTCATCGGGCCCTTCATCATCGGCGGCAGCTTGTCGCCGACGTTCACGTCCTCGAAGTAGCGCGGGGTGGCGCCGCGGATCTCTTCCTGGTCGTAGATGTCGTAGAATTCGTCCAGCTGTTCCTGCGTGAACGGCTCCACGCGGCCGCGTGCCTCGGTGTACTTGGTGCCACGCTCGCGCGCCTCGTCACGGTCGGTGCGGAACACCCACGAATCCGCGCCGGCAACCTGCTCGCCGTTCTGGTTGAAGAAGTCGACATGGTAGATCTGCTGGAACGAGCGGCCGGCGAACTTGGTCTGATGCTCAACCAGATCCTTCAGATAGGCGACCGTGGTGATGGTGTCGTTGCGCAGCACCGGCTTGTGCCAGGTCCAGTCGGCACCCGCCCACATGGCGTGCACGCCCGAAAGACCGCCGCAGTAGCCCGAGACGATGCGGCTGGTGGTGAACAGGAACGAAGGCAGCGCGACGATCGAACCGTACTTGGTCTTCGCGGCATATTCCGGATCGCACCACAGCGGATTGTCGTCGCCGATGCCGTGGGCATAGTGGCGGATCGCGTCGCGGGTGGCTTCATAGTTCCACGGCTCGACGGTGTTCTCGATCTTCACGCCGATGCGGGCGCGCAGATCGTCGAGACCGGCCTCGGTGATCTTGGGAAACTTGGATTGGGGCTCTGCTGTGGTTGCCATTTCGGTACTCCTCAAATTCGATTCTGTGATTTGTTTTCGTCGCCCCCGCGAAGGCGGGGGTCCCGCTTCCTTCTCGCCGCGCCCGCCAGGAAAAGCGGGGTCCCCGCCTTCGCGGGGACGACGGTAAGGGTCAGTTCACGGTTGCAACGGCCTCAGCGGCCTTCGCCGCCTCGCGATCGCGCAGCATCTTGCGGTGGACCTTGCCGGCCGGGTTCTTGGGAAGCTCGTCCACGAACTCGACCACGCGCGGGAATTCGTGCTGGGCCAGCCGTTCGCGGGTGAAGTCCTGAAGCTCCTTGACGAAGGCATCGTCGCCGGCACGGTTGGCGACGACGAAGGCCTTCACCACCTGCCCACGCTGCGCATCGGGCACGCCGATCACGCCGCATTCGAGCACGTTCTCATGCCGCAGCATGGTGTTCTCGATCTCGACCGCCGACATCGTCCAGCCCGCCGAGATGATCACGTCATCGGCACGGCCGCAGTGGTAGAAGTAGCCTTCCTCGTCGATCTTCGCGCGGTCCTTGGTGGTCATCCAACCGCCCTCTTGACCGCTTTTGGCACGCCAGAGCATCAGTTCGCCGATCTCGCCGGGAGCCGTGGGCGTGCCATCGGGGCGCTGCACTTCCAGCTTCTGCCCAGGAACCGCCTTGCCCAGCGAACCGGGCTTCACCGTGAAGTCGTTCGCGCCGGGGTAGTTCACCAGGACCACGCCGATCTCGGTCGTGCCGTACATCGAGCAAACGGGAACCTTGAACGCGCCGTCGATGAATTCCAGCGTCGCCGGGTCGATCGGCTCACCGGTGTAGGACAGCTTGCGGAAGTGGAACGAGAAATCCCCCGCCGCGCCGCTGTTCTTCATCATGCGATAGTGCGTGGCCGCCGCCGACATATTGGTGATGCCGTAATCGTCCAGCGCCTGCATCAGCCGCACCGGATCGAAGCGCCCAGCGAAAGTGCCGGTGGTGACGCCAAGGCCCAGCGGCGCCAGCGTACCGTGCCACAGGCCGTGGCCCCAGGCCGGTGAGGACGGGCAGAAGAACTCATCTCCGGGACGAATGCCGGTGCCGTAGAGCGCCGCAAACATCAGCGTGACCAGCGCCTTGTGCGTATGCTTCACCGCCTCCGGCAGCTCACGCGTGGTGCCGCTGGTGTACTGGAACACGGCAAGGTCGCCGGCCTTGGTCTTCGGCTCGTAAGTCGCCGGAAACTTCGCGATCTCGTCCAACAACCCATCGTCGGCAACGATCACGCGCAGTCCGTTTTCGGCGGTCGCCGCACCGCGCGCGAGGTCCGCCTTTTCGGCATTGGTGACGAGGATCGATGGCTTGCAGTCATCGATCCGCAGCTTCAGCGCGTCCGGCCCGAACAGCGTGAACAGCGGCACCGAGATCGCACCGGTCTGCATCGCGCCGAACAGGCAGACGTAGAACGGCAGCGAGGGTTCCAGCATGAAGGCAATGCGCTCACCCGGCTTCACGCCCTCCGCATCCAGCCAGTGCGCGAACCGTGCGGCACCGGCAGCGATCAGGTCGAAGCTCAGGATCTCGTCACGACCATCGGCGTGGGCGATGCGAACCGCCGGGCGGCCGGAACCGTCGGCATGGCGGGTGATGCATTCATGCGCGATGTTGAGCACATCACGGTCGCCGTCGAACAGCTCCCACAGCGCGGCCGACGAGGCATGCGCCTGCGCATCGGCATAGCTCGTCAGTTCGGTCAGCTTCACCATCGCTCATCCCATTCCGCGCCCGACATGAATCGCCCTACGACTCGGCCGCGCGCCGTTTGTCCTTGTGTTCAACAAATGTGATGAAGCGGGCTTGTTTTGTAAATATTGAATGTTATTCTATATATTGAACGATGAGCAGATCAGACCCTCTCGAAGACGCCGTGCGCGCCAGCAAGGCCCCCGCCATCGCCCGGGCGGCGGCAGTGCTGCGCCTGCTGGGCAAGCGCGGCACACCGATGGGCGTGCAGGCCATCGCCCGCGAACTGGGCCTCGTGCCCAGCACTTGCCTCTATGTTTTGCGGGCCTTGGTGGCCGAGGAACTGGTGGCTTTCGACGCCGACACCAAGCGCTACGCACTCGACGCCGGGGTGCTCACCCTCGCCCGCGCCTGGCTGCGACGGGACCAGTTCAACGACCTGGCCCAGCCGCAGCTGGACCGCATCTCGCGCGAGTTCGGCCTCACCACGCTGGGCGTGCAGGTCTTCGGGCTGGACCACATCATCGTCACCGCGATGGCGCAATCGGGCGAGGCCTTCCAGCTTTCGACCCAGGTGGGCAGCCGCTTCCCCGCGCTCGTTTCCGCCACCGGCCGCTGCATCGCGGCCTTCGGCGCGCCGGACCTCGACGCACTGCGCCCACGCTTCGAAACGCTGCGCTGGGACGATGCCCCGTCATGGGAGGAATGGTGCGCGCAAGTGACCGAAGCGAGGCGCACCGGCATCGCCGTGGACGACGGCCACTACATCGCCGGCGTCACCGTGATCGCCGCGCCCGTCTGGAAAGGCGGCCGCGAAGCCGGCGCGCCTACCCATGCGCTGGTGGCCATCGGCATCGGCGCAACCCTGCGCGGGGAGATGGAGCGAGTGAAGCAGGTGCTGGTCAGCGCGGCGCGATCGCTCAGCGAGCATCTGGCGGGCTAAGCCCCCGAGAATCCGGTGAGGCTTGAGCGTCGCATAAGCGCTGCATTCTCACCCAAAGATGCCGTTCCGAACACGCCAACTGAGCGGACACTCAGCCGATAGACGCTACTTGTATACGAGGCGCGGCGCGGCACGCGATTTGATCGTAAGGTAGCCTTCGATGAGCTGGAAATAGGACGTGCCCTCTCCCTGCGCGATCTTCCATTGATTCACCGTGCCGGCGAAACGGTTCGCATCCATGGCAATCATGTCCGCCTGCAATAAGAAGGTTTCCACGTCGCGGAATTCTATCTCAATTGCTGTCCGCTCGCTCGCTCCAAAAAATGGATAGGCGAGGAAACTGAGAGTGACAGATTTATCAACCGCGTCGACTGATAAGCCTTGAAAAAGAGCATCATGTCCTGAGAGGTCATCGTAAAGCATTGCGGCAAGTCCGGTGAGGGATGGAGCCAGCGTCGTAGTTGGAAACGGTTGCCACAATCTTATTAGGAATGACTGGCGTAGCAACCTTTGCGGCGTTGGAGTACGGCCCCAGCCCGCCGAAACCAGCCCATCATTCAGGATGGAATTTGGCCACGGCAGGCGGGACTTTCAGGCAATCGGGCCTATTCGATCGTCACGCCCACCACGCGCCAGCGGCCATCCTCTCGATCGAGCGAGACCGTCTCCAGAGCATTCGCCTTGTTGGCATAGCTGGTGCGGAACTTCACCACCTGATAGCCGTAAGGCGGCGCCGGGAGGTTTTCCTCGCTGACGAATGTGCGTGAGAGTACCGCGCCCAGCGGTACGCGCACGTTCCGGGAGGTTTCGGCCCAGACTTGCACCGTGTTCATTTTCTGAAACGACTTGCCGGTCGCCTTGTAGCTATCGTCCCAGCGCCCCTGATCCACCAGCGCCAGCCATTGCCGGGCAGTGTCGACCGCTTCGGACCGGGGTGCCTCGGCGGCCGATGGGGGCGGCGATGGCGTATCGACTTGCGACAGGGTGGCAAGGGCGAGAAGGCCAAGGGCAAGCGTCATGAGCAAGGCTCCTATGATGATCCAGGAAGGGCGGTCTCCCCGCCCCGCGCCGCCGATCGGCGTGCTTTCCTGATCCATCGGGTGCCTTGCCGCGTCTGCCCCTATTGCTGCGTCCCCCAGCAATTTGGGGGTCGGCGCCGCTGCTCCATCGCCCTCCACTTCCAGCAGAAGACGCGCCGCTTCGCGGCTGCTGGATACCGTCATCTTGCGCCGGGCATCGCGCAGCCGCTCGTTGATCGTATGCACCGAAAGGTCGAGGCTGCGGGCGATCGACTTGGCATCATGGCCGCGCACGATCAGGCGAAGGGTCTGCTTCTCCTTCTCGGTAAGCCCCCAGGCATCGTCTCGTACCGGCATGTTCATACCTTTCGAGACCTAAGGTAACAGGCGTGGGCGCGGCCACCCCAAAAAGTTTGTACCTTGAGGGCTGACAACTTCCTGCGCGATTGAACCCCGGTTTCGCCCCACTCCTTGGAGAGCGGTCCATGTCTTCACGTGCCTGGACCTTCCCACCGGCACATCCCCAACATGTCGGCAAATCCCCATCCTCCCCGCGAAGGCGGGGATCCCGCTGGTTCTTCAGGCGGAGCGAAAGAAAGCAGGGCCCCCGCCTTCGCGGGGGCGACGAAGTGCTTTTCGTGATCGCATGGTGCCACCGGAGCCGTGCCTTCTTGCGGAGCCCCGCCGTCGTGCCGCCTCGCGCGCAAAACCGTTTTCCTACACGCGCCCGCGCTGCCACCCTCCGCGCGCGATGGTCTTTGACATGGTGAGGTAGATGGCAGGCAGGCCACAAAGTGACACCGCGCTCCGGAGAGTGTCACCTTGCACGCTCACAAGGTGACAGTTCCAACACGCAAGGTGACGCTTCACCCCCGCAAGGTGACACTTTCCACGGCCCAGAGGCGACTTTTCCCTCTGGACCGTGTCAACTGTGTCAACCTGACTGGGCTGGCTTCAGGCGTCGCGCTTCTTGAGCAGGACGGTGCGCAGCATCGAAAGCGCGATCTCGCCGCGCTGGTTGGTCAGTTCGTGCTTGAACACGACGATGCCCTGCGTGGGGCGCGACTTGCTCTCGCGCATTTCCACCACTTCGGAATGGCAGGTGAGCGTATCGCCGATGAAGGTCGGCTTGGGCGTCACCACTTTGTCGAAGCCCAGGTTGGCGACCAGCGTGCCCACGGTCGTATCCGCGATTGACAGACCGACGGCGAGGCTGAAAGTGAAAGTGGAATTGACCAGGATCTGGCCGAACTCGCTGTTCTTCGCAAACTCCGCATCCAGGTGGAGCGGCTGCATGTTGTGCGTCATGGCCGAGAACATCAGGTTGTCGGTCTCGGTAACGGTGCGGCTCGGCTGGTGGGTGATCCTGTCGCCCACGGTCCATTCGTCGAAAAAGCGGCCCGGCAAAGTGTTCTCTCCCCTGTAGTCCGGCCGGCGCGGGGCACCGGCCGGATGGAATTGGTCAGCGTCCGACTACGCGAACCTGCGGCGCACGCGATCCGCGTGGAACCTGCTGGTAGGCAAGGTCAATGCGCGTAATCCGGCGCGGCGCGCTGGTCAGGCTGATCGCACGGGTGCAGGCACCCGTATTGACGCGCGAATTGACGCGCACGGTCTGCACGCGGTTGTTATCGAACCGCACGGTGTAGCTGTTGAGGCGCAGCGGCGCATTGTGCACGCAGACCTGGACCTGGCGATAGCGGTTGCGGCTGTTCACCGGAACGGTGTCTCGCGTGGAGCCCATCCGAATGCTTCGGGAGGCAAGCGTGCGCCATTGCGAAGGCGGTTGGGCGTCGGCCGCCGCGGTACCGATGACGGATGCAAGCGCGAGCGCGCCAAAGGCAGGAAGATACGAAAGCTTCACGGGAATTCTCCTCGTATCGAATCCGCCACGAACGCGGCGGACAAGAGAGGGCTAGGCCGATCCGGAGCAACTGGAAATGCGGATTCCTCGGCCTTGCCCGTAACTTGCCTCAAGCCTCCGTCGGTTCGACGCGCGCCAGCAGCGCCTCGACCTGAATCTGCGCCCCGGCGACCGCGTTCAGCTCCGCCACCACGCCATCGAACGGGGCGGTGAGGGTGTGCTCCATCTTCATCGCCTCCAAGGTCAGCAGCTTCTGCCCCTTGATGACGGCCTGCCCCTGGGCGACTTCCACCGCGATAACCTTGCCGGGCATCGGCGCCAGGATCGCGCCCGAAGCGTCGGCCCCGCCATGCACGCCGTCTCGCCGCCACGGCGTAAGCAGCCAGGCCTGTCCCTGCTCGGTGACGAGCACGGCATCGTCGGGCTCGTCGCTGCCTTCGCCGGTCAGCGCGATCTCGACCTTCTCGCCATCCAGCGAGAACCATGCCGAACGGACCGGTGCGGCATTGAGGCGGAAACCGGCCAGCGCGCGGGCCGGTACGAGGGAATCGGCCGCCGCCTCCAGTACTTCGTCAGAGGGAGTGGGCGCCGCCGCCATAGCCTCGCCGTCGCGGCCGATCAGGCCGGTGTCGACCTTGCCCGCCGCGAAGTCTGGATGCTGCAGGGCTTTGACGAGGAACGAGGCATTGGTGCGCACCGGCCAGACGGCGCTGTCCTCCAGCATCTCGCCCAGTCGCTCGCGCGCCTCTTCGCGGTCCTCGCCCCAGGCGATGACCTTGGCGATCATCGGATCGTAGAACGGGGAGACTTCGGCGCCTTGATAGACGCCGGTGTCGATACGCCCGCCTTCGGCCTCGCCGAACTCCAGCAGTTCCAACTTGCCGATGCTGGGCAGGAAGCCCTTGGCCGGGTCCTCGGCATAGAGGCGGGCTTCCATCGCCCAACCGTCGATGGTGAGGTCCTCCTGGCTGAGCGGCAGCGGCTCGCCACTGGCGACACGAAGCTGCCATTCTACCAGATCGACGCCAGTGATCTCCTCGGTCACCGGATGCTCGACCTGCAGGCGGGTGTTCATTTCCATGAACCAGATGCGATCGGCCGAAAGCTTGCCCGAACCGTCGGCGATGAACTCGATGGTGCCGGCGCCGACGTAGTCGACCGCCTTGGCCGCGCGCACCGCCGCCGCGCAGAGCGCGTCGCGCGTCGCCGCGTCCATGCCCGGTGCGGGCGCCTCCTCGATCACCTTCTGGTGGCGGCGCTGGAGCGAGCAATCGCGCTCGAACAAGTGGACGACGTTGCCGTGGCTGTCACCAAACACCTGCACCTCGATATGGCGCGGGCTGGCGATATACTTCTCGATCAGCACATGGTCGTTGCCGAACGAGGACGCCGCCTCGCGCTTGCACGATGCCAGAGCGTCGACGAAATCCTCGGCCGCCTCGACCAGCCGCATGCCCTTGCCGCCGCCGCCGGCAACGGCCTTGATGAGCACCGGATAACCGATCTTGGCGGCCTCTTCGGCCAGGAATGCCGGCTCCTGGTTCTCGCCCATGTAGCCGGGCGTTACCGGAACCCCGGCCGCCGCCATCAGCTTCTTGGCAGCGTCCTTGAGGCCCATCGCAGTGATAGACGAAGGCTTGGGCCCAACCCAGACGAGGCCGGCATCCGCCACGGCCTGCGCAAACTCGGCGTTCTCGGAAAGGAAGCCGTAGCCGGGATGGATCGCCTCCGCTCCGGTCTGCTTGGCCGCGGCAATGATCTTCTCGCCAACGAGGTAGCTCTCACGCGCGGCGGAAGGGCCGATATGCACCGCCTCGTCCGCCTCGCGCACATGCAGCGCGTCGGCATCGGCGTCGGAATAGACAGCGACGGTCCGGATGCCGAGTTCCCGCGCGGTACGGATGACGCGGCAGGCAATCTCGCCGCGATTGGCGATCAGCAGCGACTGGATCATGGGTGACGCTCCGGGAAACCGTGACGGGTGTGCAGCGCCGCAAGGACGCCCTCGATATCGTTGGCGAAACCGCCCTCGGCAAAGGCCAGCGCGGGAAGATTCTGGTTTTCCTCGCCCAAGGCCGCGACAACCGCCGCACGTGGACGCGGCCAGCCGACGCGGACGACGTCGATATTGGCCGCCCGTTCGGGAAACAGCGCCAGCAGGCCTTCGACCGTTACGCAGTCCTTGCAGTAGAAGCGCCGCTCGCCGCCGAACGCCGGATCGGCATAGTCGGTGTCGAGCACGAAGAGAGTATCCTTGGCCATCGCCATCACATCCTGAACACGCCGAACTGCGGCTTTTCGGGGATCGGTGCCTCCAGGCAGGCGGCCAGCGCCAGCCCCAGCACATCGCGCGTCTGCGCCGGATCGATCACCCCATCGTCCCACAGGCGGGCGGTTGCGTAGTAGGGGTTGCCCTCGTCCTCGTACTTCTGCCGGATCGGCGCCTTGAAGGCCTCAGCCTCCTCGGGCGACCACTTCGCGGCGTCGCGGTGGACGGTGGCCAGGACGGAGGCCGCCTGCTCGCCGCCCATCACCGAAATGCGGGCGTTGGGCCAGGTGAACAGGAAGCGCGGGTCGTAGGCGCGCCCGCACATGCCGTAGTTGCCCGCGCCGAACGAGCCACCGATCAACACGGTGATCTTCGGCACCGTAGCGGTGGCGACGGCGGTGACCAGCTTGGCGCCGTGCTTGGCAATGCCCTCAGCCTCATACTTGCCGCCGACCATGAAGCCCGAGATGTTCTGCAGGAACAGCAGCGGAATACGGCGCTGGCAGGCCAGTTCGATGAAGTGCGCGCCCTTCTGCGCGCTCTCGGAAAACAGCACGCCATTGTTGGCCAGGATCGCCACCGGCTGGCCGTGGATATGCGCAAAACCGCAGACCAGCGTAGTACCGTACAGCGCCTTGAACTCGTGGAATTCGCTGCCATCGACGATGCGGGCGATCACCTCGTGCACGTCGTAAGGCGCGCGCACGTCCTCGGGCACGATCGCGTAGAGTTCCTCGGGATCGTACTTGGGCGGGCGCGGTTCGCGCAGCGGCTGATCGTGGTGGTGCAGCGGGCCAAGGTGGCTGACGATATCGCGCACGATGGTCAGCGCGTGCTCGTCGTTGTCGGCAAGGTGATCGGTCACGCCGGACTTCCGGCTGTGGAGATCGCCGCCGCCAAGGTCTTCGGCCGAGATCACCTCGCCCGTCGCCGCCTGAACCAGCGGCGGACCGGCCAGGAAGATCGTGCCCTGTTCCTTCACGATCACGGATTCGTCGCTCATCGCCGGCACATAGGCACCGCCGGCGGTGCAGCTTCCCATGACGCAGGCGACTTGCGGGATGCCCTTAGATGACATCTGCGCCTGGTTGAAAAAGATGCGGCCGAAGTGATCGCGGTCCGGGAAGACTTCGGCCTGGTGCGGCAGGTTGGCGCCGCCGCTGTCGACCAGATAGATGCACGGCAGGTTGTTTTGCTGCGCAATCTCCTGCGCGCGGACGTGCTTCTTCACAGTGATCGGGTAATAGGTGCCGCCTTTCACGGTGGCATCGTTGCACACGATCATGCACTGACGGCCGGAAACGGTGCCAATGGCGGTAATCAGCCCCGCACCGGGAATATCGTCCTCGTAGAGACCCTCCGCAGCGAGCTGCCCCAGCTCCAGCAGCGGCGATCCGGGATCGAGCAGGCGCTCCACACGCTCGCGCGGCAACAGCTTGCCGCGGGCGACATGGCGTTCGCGCGATTTCTCGTTCCCGCCGAGCGCCGCCTTCGCGACTTTCGCGTGCAGTTCGGCCACCAGCGCACGATTGTGCCGGTCCCGCGCCTGCGCTTCAGGGCTGTCGAGATTCAGGCTGGTATGGAGCACCGGTGCGCTCATGCTTGCTTCTCCGGTCGGGCCATCGGGGCCGCTTCCCAAGTTGGAGTGATTTGTCCTGACTATGTAGACAAGCCGAAACGCCAGCGGAAATTGAAAGTTGCCGCCCTTCGTAATAGATCGCATCTATGATCGATCAATATCTGCTGCGCTACTTCCTCGCGGTGGCCGAAACCGGCAATTTCAGCCGGGCGGCACGGGCGGTCAGCGTTACCCAGCCCACGCTTTCGGCGGGCATCGCCAAGCTGGAGCGAGAACTCGGCGCGCGCCTGTTCGACAGGGATCGCCAGCGCGTTGCCCTGACCCCGGCCGGCAGCCGCTTTCTGGTCCGCGCCCGCCGCATCGCCGCTGAGTACGAACATGCGCTGGTCGAACTGGCTGAACCAGCCGAACCGAGCCTGCTGCGCGTGGGCGTGCTGAACACCATTCCTACGCAACTGATCGGCCAAGCGCTGGCCAGACACAGTGCCGAAGGATCGGGCGAGGCGCTCGAACTGCTCGACGGCAGCGAGCGCGACCTTTCCGAACGCCTGGAACGCGGCCGGATCGACGTGGCGCTGACCGCCGTGCGCCCGCATCACGCGCGCTATCAGCCCGAAGTGCTGTCCCGCGAGCGCTACATGATGGTGCTGCCGCCCGATCATCCGCTGGCTGGCGAGCGCGAAGTCCTCGCCGAACAGCTTGCCCAAGACCGCATGGCGCTGCGCCGCCATTGCGAGGCCCTGCCCGAGATCAACCGCTTCTTCACCCAGCGCGGCGTGCGCCCCCGCTTCGTGCTCAAGACCACCAGCGACGAGCGCGTTCTCTCGGTGATCCGAAGCGGCGCCGGGATCGGCATGATGCCCGAGGGATTTGCCGACGGTTCCGTGCGGTTCGTGCCCGTGCGCGACTTCGAACTGACGCGCGAGGTGGGATTGCTGCACGCGGGTGGTTTGCGGCCGAGCGCTTTTCTGGAAATCTTGCGGGCGCAGTACCGGCAGCAAGGATAGCGCGCCGCGAGCATTCTGCGGGTCTGAGGATCACCCCCCAGAAGCCCGCGTTCCTGCCTTCAGGCCTCAGCCGTCACCGCCTTCAGGCGCTGCATCGTGGCTTCCAGCAGCTTAAGGCTCTTCCAGCCCTCTTCAGGAGAAAGCCCGCCCAGCAGCGGCTGGAATCCGATGTGCCCCACCCCGCCCATGGCGCGCACTTTCTCGACCAACTGGTCCGGCGTCCAGGCCACGAACATGCCCGCGTGGCGCAGCACGGCGGGATCGGTAAGGCCCTTGAACGGCGAATTGGTGCCGTCGCCTTCCTGCTCGGCCCACTTCGCATATTCGGTGATGACGTGGACTGCATGCGGCGCGATCGCTTCCCATCCCGCGTCCGGATCCTCGCAAAGATGGACCGCCAGCGGCATCCCCGACGTGGGGCGGAAATAGGTGCGCGGTGCATGGCCAAGCCGTTCGCACTCGGCAAGATAGAGATCCACCAGTTCGGGCTTCATCGGCCCGAAACCGACGCCGAACTTCGCCGCTCGCTTGGCCGAGGCGGGCACGCCGCCACCGACCATGACGATATCCTCCGGCGCCTGGACCGGCAGCGGACGGACGTAGATCGGGCGGCCGTCGAACTCGAACTTCTCGCCCCGCAGCGCCCGCAGGATGATCTCCAGCCCCTCGTCCATCAGCCGCGCGCGGTCTTTCAGGGATTTGCGGAACATCGCGAACTCGAACGGTACATAGCCGGCACCGAAGATGACATTGAGCCGCCCGTTAGACATCTGGTCCACAACCGCGATCTGTTCGGCCAATTCGAGGGGATCGTGCAGTGGGAGCACCACCGCGCCGAGCACGAAACGGATGCGATCGGTCACCGCCGCCATGCCGCCCGCCAGCGTGAAGGGCTGCGGCAAGTAGCCGTCGTCCGAGCCGTGATGCTGCATCAGCCCGATCTGGTCCGCCCCGATCTTGTCGACGAACGCCGCCATCTCGATCGCGGCGCGGTAGAGTTCGTGCGTGGGTGTCGCCCAGTCGGGCGAGCGCATGTCGAACGAAACGTGGATGCGGATGTTCTGCACGGCCTCTCTCCCCTCCGGCAATGACCCGGCAGTTGGTGCGGCAATCGCCGGCCTGCGGCAAATCTGGCGAGGGAGATACCGCCCGGGCGGTCAGGCCGGGACCAGTTCCGCCACTTTCGCACGCAATTCCAGACGCGGCCGGAGTTCGACAACGCGGGCGCGGTAGGCAGCGACTCCGGCTTCCTTCACCGGGCCATAGCCCGCGATCAACGCGGGCGCGGCGGCGAGTTCGATGGCAGCTTCCATCGTCTCCTCTTCCACCTTCGTGGCGATTTCCCGCACCAGAGCCCGATACTCGCCGATCAGCGCGCGTTCCATGCGGCGTTCGGCGGTGTAGCCGAAGGGGTCCGCCCAGGTTCCGCGCAGTCCCTTGGCTTTGGCAAGCATGCCGAATACCGGTAAAATCCAGCTTCCAAAGGCGATCTTGCGCGGGCGACCCGTCTTGCGATCCTTGCGGAAAGCCAGCAGTGGCGGCGCGAGATGGAGCCTGAGGCGCGGTGTGCCATCGAACGCATCCGCCAGCCCCTCGCGAAAGGCTGGTGCGCTGTAGAGGCGGGCGACTTCGTATTCATCCTTGTAGGCCATCAGCTTGCCGAGTTGCCGCGCGACTTCCCGCAGCAGCGGCTCGCTTTCGGCCAGTCCGCGCGCATCAAGAGTGGCGGTGATCTCATCGAGAAACGCGCGGTATTCGCCAGCATAACCTGCGTTCTGCCAGTCCGTCAGCAAGCGCGCATGACTCTCGACAATCGCCGCAAGATCGCGCGGTGCTTCGGGCGCAGAAGGTGCAGCATCGGCGAGCGCGAAGAGGTCCTCATCGCCCGCTGCCGCCAGCCTCCCCAGCGACAATGCTGCAAGGTTTGCGCGCACCGCCACGCCGTTCAGCCGCACCGCCTCTTCCACCGAGGCAAGCCGCACCGGCAGCAGCCCCTTCTGCGCCGCGAAGCCCAACATCATCAGATTGGTGAAGATCGAATCCCCCAGCAACCGCGTCGCCAGCGAACCCGCGCGCAGCGAGGCGATCATCGCCGGATCGACGCGCTTGGCCACGGCCTTAAGGAAGCGGCTAGCGGTGAGGTCGAGGTTGCGGTTGCGCTGGAATTCACCAGTCGGCACCACGTCCTCGTTCGCCAGAACCCGCGTATCGCACCGCGCCAGCGCCATGACTTCGGGCGAGGAGGCGACCACCAGATCGCAGGCGATCACCAGGTCCGCCATGCCCGCGCCCAGCCGCGCGGAGGGGATCGCGGCGGCATCGGCGCCGATGCGGATATGGCTGGCCACCGCGCCGCCCTTCTGCGCCATGCCGGTCTGGTCCAGCACTTTGGCGGCCTTGCCTTCCAATTGCGCCGCCATCGCCAGCACCGCGCCGACCGTGAGCACCCCCGTCCCGCCGATCCCCGCCACCAGCATGGCCGATGCACCGCCGGACAAGTCCGCCACCGCCGGTTCGGGCAGCGCCGCGACCATGCGCGCCAATGCAGCATCGTCCATGCTGCGCTTCCGCAGCGTGCCGCCCGAAACTTCCACGAAGCTTGGGCAGAAGCCCTTGATGCAAGAGAAATCCTTGTTGCAGCTCGATTGGTCGATGGCGCGTTTGCGGCCGAATTCTGTCTCGATCGGCACCACCGACAGGCAGTTCGACTGCACCGAGCAATCGCCGCAGCCCTCGCAGACCGCCGGATTGATCCAGAGTCGCCGATCGGGATCGGGATAAGCGCCTTTCTTGCGGCGGCGGCGCTTTTCGTTCGCGCACGTCTGCTCGTAGACGATCGCGCTGGTGCCCGGCTTTTCCCGCAATTCGCGCTGCACTGCGTCCAGTTCGTCGCGGTGTAACACGGGGGTTCCGGCGGGCAAGTCCGAGGCGGAAAAGCGCGACGGGTCCTCGCTCACCAGCACGACCGGATTCACGCCCTCCACCACCAGTTCGCGCACGATCTGCTCGGGGCTGAGCGCTCCCTCCGCCGGTTGCCCCCCGGTCATCGCGACGGCATCGTTGTAGAGGATCTTGAACGTCACCCGGCTCTTGGCCGCCACCGCCGCGCGGATCGTCAGCAGGCCGGAGTGCGTATAGGTCCCGTCGCCCAGGTTCTGGAACATGTGCGGCGTATCGACGAAATGCTGCGCACCAACCCAGGGCATGCCCTCCTGCCCCATCGACACGGTCTGCATCGTGTTGCGCTCCGGCATGTAGTGCGCAAGGCCGTGGCACCCGGTCGCCCCCATCGCCGCCGAGCCTTCGGGCACCACGGTAGAGGTGTTATGCGGGCAGCCCGAGCAGAAATAGGCCGGCCGGATCGCCGTGCGTTCGATCGCGGCAGCAGAGTCCTCCCGCTCGCGCAGCATGGCATCGCGCGCGGCAAGATCGCCCTGCAGCATGCCGAGCGCGGCCATGCGCGATATTAGCGCGCGGCGGACCATCGCCGCATCGAGCACGCCGATCTCGGAAAGCAGCGCCGCGCCGTCCGGCGTCGTCTTGCCGGACAGCGCCGGGGCATCGGCGCGGCCGTAGAACAGGCGGGCGATCTGGTCCTCGATGACGGGGCGCTTTTCCTCCACCACCAGCACCTCGGCACTGCCGCCGCAGGTCTGCCGCACGAACGCGACATCGAGCGGCCAAACGAGGCCCAGCTTCACCACCTTGAGGCCCAGCGCCGCGCATCCCGCTTCGTCCAGCCCCAGGTCCGCCAGCGCCTGGCAGAGATCGAGCCAGGCCTTGCCCCCGCTCACCACGGTCAACCGGGGGTTAGGCGCGGGATGGCTCACCCGATCGATGCGGTTGCGCGCGGTGAACAGCGGCACGATCGGCAGGCGCCGCTCGATCACCATCCGCTCCTGCTCCAGCGCCGACATCGCGATGCGCAAGTTGGGTGATGAGCCTTGCGGTATCTCCGGCAGGGCAATTGGGAAGGCGAGCCCCGGCAGCGTGACCGTGGTGGTGAGGTCCAGCGTATCGGTCACCGCCTTCATCGCCACGTAGAGCCCGCTGGCGCGCGACAGCGCCCAGCCGAACTGGCCGAACGCAAGGATCTCGTCAGTGGTCGCCGGGTAGAGCACCGGCACCATCGCGGTGATCAAAACATGTTCGGACTGGTGCGCCGTCAGCGAGGACTTGGCCGCATGGTCATCGCCGCAGAGCAGCAGCGCGCCGCCTTTGGGGTGCGTACCTTCGAAGTTGGCAGCCTTGATGGCCTCTCCCGCGCGCTCGACGCCGACGCCCTTGGCATACCAGAGGGCGAAGACGCCATCGACACTGGGCTTGCCGTACCAGTCGAGTTGCTGGGTGCCGCGTACCGAGGTGGCGGCGAGTTCCTCGTTGAGTCCCGGCTCGAAGCGCACGGCGTGCTCGGTGAGCAGCTTTTCGCTCGCCCACAACTGCGCATCGAGCGTGGTGATCGGCGAGCCGCGGTAGCCGGTGACATAGCCCGCCGTGTTCAGCCCCGCCGCGCGGTCTCGCCGCGACTGGTCGAGCAGCAGGCGCACCACGCCCTGCAGCGCCGAGAGCATCACCTGCCCCCCGCTTTGCCTGTACTTGTCTTCCAGCGTGACGACCGTTTTGGTCACTCGGATCCCCGGTTTTCCTGTCCTTTCTCGCGGCCTTTCAGAAGGTGGGCGTAGGCGCAAGCGGGGAGCGCGGGGTGCGCCGTGGGGGTCAATTGGGGGTGCGGTTGGGGTTGGGCGGCTCTGCCGCGCTGAGTGAGATCAACCGGTAGAAGCCCCATCGCACAAAACGCTTCGTCGCCCCCGCGAAGGCGGGGGCCCCGCTTCCTCTGCGCTACCTCTCAAGAACAAGCGGGATCCCCGCCTTTGCGGGGATGACGAAGTGTTTTGTGCGATGGGTTATTAGTCAGGCCGGTTGGCGCAGTTCCTCGACCAGTCGCGGTACGTCGGCCAGTGCGCGCAGGGCGTCGTTGAGGTGGGTGCAGCCCTCCGGCCCGCGCAGCATTTCCAGCACATTCTCGCGCACTTGGCCGAGATTGCGGCCGACGAGGCGCGCAACATTGTGGACGGCACCCGGGCATTCGCGAAACGGCAGGATGCGCGCCTCGGGGGAGAGGTTCAGCACTTCCAACGTCTCGGCATCGACCGTAGCCGCAAGGTTGTATTCGTGGATCGCGACCCGGCCGCCCTCGCGCAATTTGGCGCTATCCTGAAAGGCGGAATCGATGTGGATCAAGCCGCCGTCACGAGTCACGTCGATACGGCGCGCGCGGCGGAAGCCCGGGCCTTCGTGTTCGAGGAAGGGGTGCCAGCCCCCGGGATCAGCGGCATTGCGCAATTGGCCCGCATCGGCGTCGGCTACCTTGTCCAGCGGAGCATCGCCGGAAACACCGCTATTACCTTCCTGCAAACCCCAGCAGACATTGGCGCGCTGGGCAAGCGCCGAGGCACCATCCGCCGCGCCAAGGCGCTGGCGCAGCAGTTCCATACGCTCCGGAAACCACTGGCCCCAGGCGAAGGCGGAAACGAGCGCGGTGCCGGACAGATCGTCGAGCACGAGGTAGAGCGGGTCCGCGCGCTGGATCAGTTCGGGCACGACCTCGCGCAGCAGCATGCGCAAGTGGCCGCCCGCGCGGGCACCCACCAGTTGGCCGATTCCGGCGGGAGCGGGATCGGCGGCAATCTGGGTGATCGTCTTGTCCTCGCTCATCCGCAGCCTGAATTCGCCCTCGGTCAGCGTGCGGCCATGGCCGTCCTGCCCGGTCAGGTAATCGCGCGCGCGGCCGACGAAGAGGCGCTCGCCTTCGGGACCATCGGGCCAGGCGACGTCGATGCTGGAGGTGCGGCGCAGCGAGTTCGCCGGGCGCGGCGGGGCGGGGTTGGCCGTCTGGCGGGGCGGCGGCGGGTAGGACGCGGAAGGAATCTGCGTGGTCATGGCGGCATCCTGCGATTTTGTTTTCGCCGATCAGCCTGACACCTTCACCAGCAGCTTGCCTAGATGGTTGTTGCCAGAAAACACCCCGGCGAAGGCTTCTGGAGCAGCCGCCAGCCCCTCGACCACCGATTCGGGGCATTGGATGCGCCCCTCGGCTATCCAGCCCGCGATGTCATCCAGCGCTTGTTGACCGCCGACGAGAAAGCCGCCGAAGCCCTTGATCTCCAAGCCTTTGGACATGATCGTGCGGAAGAAGCCGGGCAGCTTGTCAGGCCCCGGGCCTTCCATGCCCATGCCGTAATAGGCGATGAACCCGCAGACCGGCATGCGCGCGCCGCGCTTCAGGTGCGGCAGCACGGCGAGCATCACATCACCGCCGACATTGTCGATGAACACGTCTGCGCCTTCGGGCAGCGCTTTGGCGAGCTGTTCGGCGAAGTCCGGGGCCTTGTAGTCGGCAGCGGCATCGAAGCCGAGGTCGAGTAGGCCCCGGCACTTGTCCGGCCCACCGGCAATACCGACGACTTGCGCACCGCGAATCTTTGCGATCTGCCCGGCAAGGCTGCCCACCGCGCCTGCCGCTGCAGAGATCACCACCGTCTCGCCCGCCGCGACGCGGCCGATGCCGATGACGCAGGCGTGGGCGGTCTGCCCCGGCATCCCCAGCGCGCCCAGCGCGGTGGAGACCGGTGCCTGTGCGGGATCGAGCTTTCGCGGCGGACCGCGCCAGTCGGCCTTGTCCGGCGCGACCACGGCATATTCGCGCCAGCCGGTGCGATCCTCCACCACGTCGCCCACCGCGTAACCAGGGTGGTTGGACCGGACGACTTCGCTGACGGTCGGCCCGTACATCACCTCTCCCGGATGAACCTGGGTGACGCCGGAAAGCCGCTTCTCGTCGATGGCGAAGCGGATCAGCGGGTCCAGGCCGAGCCAGAGCGTCCGCAGCAGCACCTCGCCCTCGCCCGGCTGCGGGATCGGGGCATCTTCCACGCGGAAGTCCGATGGCTTCGGATTGCCGCTGGCATAGCTGGCCAGCACGACTTGTTTCATCGTGCCGCTCACCGCAGCTTCACCGTCACCGCCGACATGCCGCGATGGTCGAGGCCCCGATATTCCGGCTTGGGCTTGTCCGGATCGAGCGTCATGTTCGGGAAACGGTCGAGCAAGCCGTTGATCGCCACCACCATCTCCTGCCGGGCAACATCCATGCCCAGGCATCGGTGCGGGCCGAAGCCGAAGCCCATGTGGTGCTCCTTGCGGCGGAAGATGTCGTATTCCTCCGGCTTGTCGAACACGTCGGGATCGTGGTTGGCAGCGCCGAGGCACAAGTGGATGCGGGTGCCGGCGGGGACTTTCACGCCCTCCATCTCGGTATCTTCCATGCAGAGCCGCATGAACACCGGATCGGTCGCGCGCCAGCGCAGGCCCTCTTCCACGGCGAGGTCGATCAGGCTGCGGTCGTCACGGCAGGCTTCCCAGAAGTGGCGGTGGTTCATCAGCGCGTCGATAGTGATGCCCAACTGCCGCCAGGTGGTGCCACCGCCCGCGAAGATGGCGAGCTTGCAGTAGCCGAACAGCTCATCCTCGGTGAGCGGGCGCTTGGAGCCGTCCTCGTGCGTGATCTCGCAGCCGATCAACCCGGCGATCAGGTTGTCGCCCGGCTCGCGCTGGTTCTCCGCGATCAGGCGGCGCAAGGTGCCATCGACCCAGGCGCGCGCCTCGGCCGCTTCCTCCGGCTTCAGATAGCGGGCGCCGAACGTCGCGCGGTTGAGCTGGTAGCGGAACTCGATCACGTCCTCGCCCTCCAGCCCGATGGCACGAGTGACGGTGGCCATCGGCAGGCGGGCGCAGAGGTCGCCGTTGAGATCGGAAGTTTCGCGATCGAGCAACTGGTCGAGCAGGACGTCCACCGTCTCCTCGATCCAGCGCTTGTTCCACCAGTCCAGCACCTTGGGCCGCTTGAATAGCGGCTGCGCGGCGGAGCGCAGGCGCTTGTGCGGCTTACCAACCATCGAGAGGATCGTGGTGCCCAAGGTGCGCACGCCCGCACTTTCGTTGTAGCCTTCCGAGGAATAGAGCTGGTTCTCGCGAAAGCCGATCTCGCAAGCGCGGTAGGAGAAGAACGTCATGTTCTCTCGCGGCGCGCCCAGCATGGAGACCATTTCCGGCACGCCCAGCAGTTCGCGCAGGGTGCCCTTGTGCACCGCCCCCGCTTCGCGCAAGGCATTCATGTCACAGGTATAGTCGCGGCTGGGGTCGACGCCGGAATTGGCGTCCACTTTGTCGACATCGAACATCTCGGCATAGCGCGGATTGTCCGAAAGCAGCGATGCCAGCGCGTTCGAGCGGGATTCGCTTCCGGAATAGGGACAGGTCGCCATGGTCAGCCTCCTACCTTGCGGCCGGCCGAGAGCCCCCCATCCACGGGAAGGTTCACGCCGGTCACGTTGCTTGCGAGATCGGAACAGAGGAACAGTGCCGCCGAAGCGGTGTCGCGCGGGTCGATCGCGCGGCCGAGCGGGTGGACGCGGCCCATGCCTTCCAGAATGCGGTCGCGGTGCTCGCTGTCCGGATCCATCCCGGCATAGTGGGTGAGCATGCCCGCCGGGCAGACCGCGTTCACGCGGATGCCCTTGTCCGCCACTTCGATGGCGAGCGCGCGGGTCAGCTGGACCACCGCGCCCTTGGTGGCGCCGTAAAACACGCCGCCATAGCCGATCAGCCCGGCGACCGAGGCGGTGGAAACGATGGCCCCTCCGCCGCCTTGTTTTTCAAACTGCCGGATCGCCGACTGGCAACCGTGGACGACGCCCATCACGTTGACCTCGGCCACGCGGCGCATATCCTCACCTTCGCATTCGGTCAGGCTGCGCAGGCCCTTTCCGGGGATTGGGCTGATGGTGATGCCGGCATTGTTATAGATGCAGTCGAGCCGTCCATAAGCCTCGACGCCCGCCGCCACGGCGGCATCTACCGAAGCGGGATCCGCAACATCGCATCCAACGGCGATGGCCTCACCGTTCTGGGCGCGGACCATCTTAGCCGTTTCCGCTGCATTGTCGGCGTTCACATCTGCCGCGATCACTTTCGCGCCGTGTTCGGCAAAGAGCAGGCAGGCCGCGCGGCCGACGCCCGATCCGGCGCCGGTAATCAGTGCGACTTTGCCTTCTAGCAGTCTTTTCATCCCGGTCCTCCCTCACCCGTCGATGTTCCCCGCGGCTGGCTAGCCGCCAATGTTCAACGTGGTCATGATCTGGAATTCGCGCAGGCCTTCGACGCCGCGCTCGCGGCCGATACCGCTCATCTTGATGCCGCCGCCGCTGGCATGGCTGGAGGCGAGTGCACCGTTGACGTTCACCGCGCCGCTGCGAATCTTCAGGCCCACTTCCAGCGCTTTGACCTTGTCCTTGCAGTGGACCCAGCCGGAGAGGCCGAAGCGGCTGTCATTGGCCATTTCCACTGCGTGATCGAGGTCGCGGTAGCCGATCACCGAGACGACCGGGCCGAAGATCTCCTCCTGCGCGGCGGGATTGGCGTTGTCGGGCAGGTCGAGCACGGTGGGTTCGAAGAAATAGCCCTTCTCCAGCCCCTCAGGCCGCTTGCCGCCGCAGACTACGCGGCCTCCCCCGGCGACGGCGGCGGCGACGAAATGCTCGCACCGGGCGCGCTGGGCGGCGCTGACCACGGGACCTAGCTGCGTTGCCGGATCGCGCGCGGGGCCGATCTTCATGCCGGCCAGCAGCTTCGCCATCGCCTCCAGCACCTCGGCCTTGCTCTCCTGCGGAACGAAAACGCGGGTGCCGAGCACGCAGCCCTGCCCCGCGTGCGAGGTGCAGACCGACAGCGCCGCCATGGCCGCGCGCTCCACCGAATCCGGCAGATAGATCTGCGCCGACTTGCCGCCGAGTTCGAGCACCAGCCGTTTCAACGTCGATGCCGCCTGCTTGGCGACTTCCACGCCCACGGTGGAGGATCCGGTGAAGCTCACCATGTCCACACGGCGGTCGCTGGTCAGCGCCTGCGCGCCCTCAACCCCCGCCTCGATCACCAGATTGAACACACCCTTGGGCAGCCCCGCTTCCTCGGCCGCTTCGGCGAAGACAAGCGAGGACAGGGGCGTCAGCGGATTGGGCCGCAGGATCACCGTGTTGCCCGCCATCAGCGCCGGCACGACTTTCCAGAGCGCGGTGTAGAACGGCACGTTGTAGGCGGAGATCGCCGTCACTACCCCGATCGGCGACCAGCGCTTGACGCTCTGCACCGCGAAATGGGCGTTGACCCGCTCATGCAGCGGCAGGCCATTGTCCTCGATTTCCGGCAGGCGCAGGAACATCTCGACGATCTCGCGCGCCATGCGCAGCGGCGAGGCGACTTGCGCGCCCATGACCGTGGAGGAAACCGGACAGCCCGCCTCGCGCACAGCCAGGTCCTTCAGCCGGTCCGCGCGAGCAGCCATGGCATCAGCGAAGCGCAGCATCGCCGCGCCGCGCTCCTTCATGGTCAGGCCCGACCATTCGCCCGAGTCGAAGGCACGGCGAGCAGCCGAAATCGCCGCCTCCACCTGATCCGCCGAAACCCCGGTGACTTGCGCCACAAGGCTCTCGTCAGACGGGTCCAGCACGTCGAACGCCGCGCCCTGCCCGGCCACGAACGCGCCATCGATGAAGCCTGCACGATCCAGCGGCTCTCTCCCATACAAATTCGTATTTGCGAATTTCTTTTCACAAAAGAGACTATCGAAGCAAACGGAGCGCGTCAATCGCGAGGGCGCTGGCTGGAACCTGACTGCCGACGGGCGGTTGCCTCGCCCCCGGGGGCTGCCTATCTCCGCAGCAGCCCGCGCCACCACGCGCGAAAATGAGCGAGGACCCGCAACACCATGGCCTTCACCGATTTCCTCCGTCAGCAGTGCTACATCGACGGCCAATGGTGCGATGCCGATTCCGGGGCCACGTTCGAAGTGACCGATCCCGGCAGTGGCGCCGTCATCGGCACCGTGCCGAAGATGGGTGCGGACGAGACCAATCGCGCGATCGACGCGGCCGAGCGGGCGCTACCCGCATGGCGCGCCAAGACCGCCGGCGAACGCTCCAAACTGATGCGCAAGCTGTTCGACCTGATGATCGCGCATCAGGACGATCTGGGCGAACTGCTCACGCGCGAACAAGGCAAGCCGCTGGCCGAAGGGCGCGGCGAGATCGCCTATGGCGCCAGCTTCATCGAATGGTTCGCCGAAGAGGCCAAGCGCGCCTATGGCGACACCATTCCCGGCCATGCCGCCGATCGCCGCATCGTCGTGATCAAGCAGGGCGTCGGCGTCGTCGCCGCGATCACGCCCTGGAACTTCCCCAATGCGATGATCACCCGCAAGCTGGGCCCGGCATTGGCGGCGGGCTGCACCGTGGTCATCAAGCCGGCTTCGGCGACGCCCTATTCGGCGCTGGCCATTGCGCATCTTTGTGAGCTGGCGGGCATTCCGGCGGGCGTCGTCAATGTCGTTACCGGCAGCGCCGGGCAGATCGGGTCGGCGCTGACCGCCAGCCCCAAGGTCGCCAAGCTGACCTTCACCGGCTCCACCGAGATTGGCCGCGACCTGCTGCGCGATTGTGCGGAAACGATCAAGAAAACCTCGATGGAACTGGGCGGTAACGCGCCGTTCCTGGTGTTCGACGATGCCGATGTCGATGCCGCGATCGACGGCGCGATGATCTCCAAGTTCCGCAACGGCGGCCAGACCTGCGTCTGCACCAACAGGTTCTACGTCCAGGACGGCGTCTATGACGAGTTCGTCGAGAAGCTGGCCAAGCGCGTTTCGGCGATGAAGGTTGGCTACGGCATGGATGCCGGCACCGAAGTCGGCCCGCTCATCGACGAGAAGGCGGTCGAGAAGGTGGAGGAGCATCTGGAGGACGCCATTGCCGGCGGCGCCAGGGTACTAGCCGGCGGCCAGCGCAACGAGCGCGGCGGTTCGTTCTTCAACCCCACCGTGGTCGCGGGCGTGAAGCCGGACATGAAGCTGGCGAAGGAAGAAACGTTCGGCCCGCTGGCCGGCGTGATCCGCTTCACCGACGAGGCCGACGCCATCCGCATGGCCAACGATACCGAGTTCGGCCTTGCCAGTTACTTCTACGCCAGCGACCTCAGCCGCGTCTGGCGCGTGGCGGAAGCGCTGGAGGCGGGCATGGTGGGCATCAACACCGGATTGATCTCCACCGAAGTCGCACCGTTCGGCGGGGTGAAGCAATCGGGCCTCGGCCGCGAGGGTTCGCACTACGGCCTCGATGACTACATGGAGGTGAAGTACCTCTGCATGGGGATCAAGCCGGCGGCGTGATCGCGGCGGGTGCGGGTTGATTGGGCTCTGCGTCGTCCAAGCAATGACCCTCAATAATGACCCCGTCATCCCCGCGAAGGCGGGGATCCCGCTTCCTTCTTCTTCCACGCAACCTCGAAAAGAAAAAGCGGGGCCCCCGCCTTCGCGGGGGCGACGAAGTGTTGTTGACGGCATGGGTGGTGGGGGTAGACGAGCCTCCCCCCTCTCCAATTCCTACGCCCCTGCGAAGTTTGAACTCCCGTTCAAACTTGCTCTTCCCGACAAGCGGCATTTCCGTCTAGCCCTAGTCGTCAAGCAGGCGCGCAGCGCCGCAAGGCGCATTGGGCGTCGACAGACAGACGAAAACGGGAGAACGTGATGTCCTACAAGGTTGCCATCGTCACCGGCGCCGCCGCCGGAATCGGCGCCGCCTGCGCAAAGCGGCTGGCGAAGGAAGGGGTGGCCGTGGGCGTGCTCGACCTCGACGCCGAACGCTGCGCCGATACCGTCAAGGCCATCCGCGACGGCGGCGGCACCGCCATCGCGCTGGGCGCAGACGTGTCCAACCGCGAATCCGTGAAGGCGGCGGTGGAGCAGGTCCGTGAGGAACTCGGCCCGGTCTCGATCCTGGTCAACAATGCCGGCGTCACCGACTTCACCCCGTTCGAGGAACTGACCGACGATCGCTGGGACTTCATCTATGCCGTCAACGTGCGCGGCCTGTTCATCATGACGCAGATTTGCCTGCCGGATATGAAGAACGCCGGCTGGGGCCGCATCGTCAACATCTCGTCCTCCAGCGCGCAGACCGGCGCGGTGAACATGATCCCCTATTCGTCCTCGAAGGGCGCGGTGGTGACCATGACCCGTTCGATGGCGCAGGAATTCGGGCCCTTCGGCATCACCGTGAACAATATCCCGCCGGGTTCGGTGATGGGCACGATCATGTCCGAAGCCAACCGCGAACGCTTCCAGATCCCGACCGAAGTGCTGCTGCAGACCATCCCGGTCCGCCGCATGGGCGAGCCCGACGATATCGCCAACGCCTGCGCCTGGCTCTGCGACGAGCGCAGCCAGTACGTCACCGGCCAGACCATCGGCGTCAACGGCGGCCGCGTCGTCAGCTGACGTTTAGGGTTGGTGTGAGCCACTCGCCCCGAACTTGAGGACACCCTGATCCGTCATCCCCGCGCAGGCGGGGATCCCGCTTCTTTTTTGCGACGTTGCGAGAAGGAACAAGCGGGGCCCCCGCCTGCGCGGGGGCGACGAGGAAGTAGACGAGGTTTCAATAAATCGGGGCGTGAAACACCGCCCAGAACAAACAAAAAGGGCCGACGGATCACTCCGCCGGCCCTTCCTTCACATGGGGTGTGAACTTGTGTGGCCTCAGGCCTTCGCGGCCTTGTCAGCCTCGTAGCGCTCGATCGCTTCGACAACGATCTGGCGGGCTTCGTCAGCGCCGCCCCAGGTGCCGACGCGCACCCACTTCTCGGCCTCAAGGTCCTTGTAGTGCGTGAAGAAGTGCTCGATCTGGCTGAACACGATCGGCGGAAGGTCGCCCTTTTCCTGCACGTCCGAATAGTACGGGAAGGTCTTGTCGTCGGGCACGCAGACCAGCTTTTCGTCGCCGCCGTGCTCGTCTTCCAGGTTCAGCACTGCGATCGGGCGCACGCGCACGACCGAGCCGGGCACGAAGGGCGAGCGGGCAACGACCAGCGCGTCAAGCGGATCGCCATCGGGCGAAAGCGTGTGCGGCACGAAGCCATAGTTCGCCGGATAGCGCATCGGCGTGTGCAGGATGCGGTCCACGAACAGAGCGCCGGAATCCTTGTCGAATTCGTACTTTACAGGTTCGCCGCCAACGGGAACCTCGATGATGACGTTCAGGCTCTCCGGCGGGTTCTTGCCGACAGGGATCATGTCGATGCGCATGTTGGTCCTTTTCAACGGGCACGATTTGAGCGGCGCTACTGAACGTGCGCCGCCTTGAACTTTGACGGCGGGGCTTAGCGGCACGGTTAAACCACCGCAACCGCCTTCTCGCACTTGCCGTGCAAGGATCGCGTGCCCGTCGCTAAAACGAAACGGGGCCGAGCTGAAAAGCCCGGCCCCGTTCTCGACACGCTTAATTTCGTCTTTACTTGGTGCGCGGCGCCAGCAGGCGGTCCAGCCCGTTGACCTTGCCCGGCGTGGTGCTTTCCAGCCAGGGCCAGCGCAAGCCACCGTGATAATCGACGGAGACGGTGGTGAAGGCATCACCGCGCTTCACCAGCAGACTGATCGGCGCACCGGCAGCTGCGCCGCCGGTCTTCGCCGCCGTGATCGCATCCTTGATCACATCGGCGCTGTAGGCGGTGCCGTTGACCGCGACCACCTTCACCCCGCCGACGAGGCCTGCATTGTAGCCGATGCTGTCCCACACGGTGGACGTGACGGTGCCGTCGTTGTCGAGCGACACGCCCAGCGCGTAGCTGAGGTCCAACGACTTGCGCGAGTCACCCAGGCCCTTTTCATAGGCGTTCTGCGTGTCCTTCCAGACCAGCTTGTAGCCGGCCATCTCGATGCCCTTCACGGGCGCCGGCTGGTTGTTCGCATAGATGCGGGTCTTCAGGAAGCTGGCCCAGTCGTAGGGGTAGACGCCGTTCAGCGTCTTCACGACCTCGTCGAAATCATAGGTCTGCTCGCCCCAGTCGCCGTCGTGCACGCCGAAGAAGGCCTTGGCGAAATCGTCCAACCCCTTGGCACCTTTGGTGCCCTGGCGGATGATCTGGTCCGCTTCCAACCAGGTCAGCGCGCCTTCGACGTAATAGTCTTCCGTACGCGTGATCGAGGTGTAGGGCAGCGGGCGGCGCATGTTCAGGATCGGCGCGTGGGTGGTGTCCTCCACCGAACGCCAGCCACGGCCCGGCGTCGCCTCGGCATAGCGGGCGACCGCACCGGCCAGCGTGTCGAGGATGGTCTGCTTGGTCTGCACGCCCGAACGCGCGGCCAGGATATAGCCCCAGAACTGGGTCTGCCCTTCATAGACCCACAGCAGCGTGTTCTGCATCGGCTGCTGGAAGTCCGGCGTCCACAGGTCGGCCGGACGGCGATACTTGCCGTTCCAGCTATGCGTGAACTCGTGCGGGATCACGTTGCGATCCCAGTCCATCTTGTCCCACTCGGTCCAGACCTTGGGCTCCATCTGGTTCTCGCTCGAACGATGATGCTCAAGGCCGATGCCGCCCATGCGGTCGGTCAGCGCCAGCAGGAAGTCGTAGTGGTCGAAGTGCCGCGCGCCGAAGGTGAACAGCGCCTGCGAGACGAGGCTACGGTACTTCTCCATGTTCTCCGGCTTGATGCCCAGCAGCTTGGGCTCATCCGCGACGACGTTCATGCTGACGCCGTGGCCCAGATCCCAGCTCTGCGCATACTTGCCCGCGAAGATCGGCGAATCGACGAGGCGCTCGTAATCAATCGGGCTCCAGGTCACCGTGTTGCCCTGCTGGGCCTTGCCGTCCAGCGCAGTATAGACCGTCCAGCCCGCCGGGAACTTCACGGTGGGCTTGAAGGTGATGCCGCGGGTGTAATAGCCGGCGGGATAGAGGCTCATCTTCTCCCACTGCACGTTGATCATTTCCTGCGTCATCGTGATGCGGCCTTCCTTGGCCTGCACCGGAGACGTGTGGACAAGCTTTACCGTCACCATCTGCGTGCCGGCCGGCAGGTCGAGATGGAAGGCGTTCACCGCCACGGTGTCACGCTGCCACGCGATTTCCTTGCCATCGGCAAAGAAGTGGATGTCCGCCAGCAGCGCGGCCGGGCCGGTGGGCGAGTGGTTGCCGGGCAGCCAGCTCGGCTGGATCAGCGTCAGCTTGGTGGTACCGGGGGCGACGGGAACCTGCTGCACCACCTTATAGACGCCGCGCACCGTATCGCTGGCATCGATGTCGAGCGTGATCGTGCCAGCATAGGGCTTGTCCTGCGCGGCCGGCAGCGGGTCGGGCAACGCGGGCGCCATCGGCCTGCCCCGAGCATTCTCCCTTTGGGCAGAATCCTGCGCAAGCGCCGGGGCTGAAACGGAAAGAAGGGCGAGGAGCGTGACGACCGCGTTACGATATTTCATTTCGCCATTCTTTGCGGCTGTTGCCGAGTTTGGCAACCATCCAATTCGCGTGCGCGATGCGGGCAGCAACGTGAAAGGTCCTCCCCTGCAAGGGGAGGGGGACCGCCCGCAGGGTGGTGGAGGGGTGTCAGCCTCTCGGTCGCGTACAACCGGACCCGTTACACCCCTCCGTCATCGCTCCGCGATGCCACCTCCCCTTGCAGGGGGGAATTTTGAGCGCCGGTATTTCCACGTTCAATCCCGCCCGCGAACCGCAGCCACTTTCCCCGCCGCCGCAATCGGGCTAAGCGCGCGCGTCATGAGCACCACATCGACTAAGACGCCTCAGGCGATCCGCGGAACCCAGGACATCTTCGGCGCAGACGCCGAGGCTTTCGCGCATGTCGTCGAGACGTTCGAGCGCATTCGTAAGCTCTACCGCTTCCGCCGCGCGGAAATGCCGGTGTTCGAGGATACCGCCGTATTCTCCCGCTCGATCGGCGAGACCACCGACGTCGTCTCCAAGGAAATGTACTCGTTCGATGATCGCGGCGGCGACCCGCTGACGCTGCGCCCCGAATTCACCGCCGGCATCGCCCGCGCCTATCTGACCAACGGCTGGAAGCAGTTCGCCCCGGTCAAGATCGCCACGCACGGCCCGCTGTTCCGCTACGAGCGCCCGCAGAAGGGCCGCTATCGCCAGTTCCACCAGATCGACGCCGAGCTGATCGGCTCGGCCGAGCCGCTGGCCGATGTGGAACTGCTGGTCATGGCCGACCAGTTGCTGAAGGAACTGGGCATAGCCGATGGCGTGACGCTGCAGCTCAACACGCTGGGCGACGTGGCCAGCCGCGATGCTTGGCGGGCCGCGCTGATCGAATACTTCCGTGGCCACAAGGCGGAGCTGTCCGAGGATTCGCAGGATCGCCTTGAGCGCAACCCGCTGCGCATCCTCGATTCCAAGGACGCGCGCGACAAGGTCTTCGTGGCCGACGCTCCGAAGATCGACGACTTCCTCTCGGCCGAGGCGCAGGACTTCTTCGGCGCGGTGACGGCCGGCCTCGATGCCGCGAGCGTCGCCTACGAGCGTGCACCGTCGCTGGTGCGCGGGCTGGACTACTATCGCCACACCGCGTTCGAATTCGTCACCACCCGTCTTGGCGCACAGGGCACCGTGCTCGGCGGCGGGCGCTATGACGGCCTCATGGAAAGCCTGGGCGGCCCGGCTACCCCGGCGGTGGGCTGGGCAGCGGGCATCGAGCGTCTGGCGATGCTGGTTGCCGATGCCGGCACGCTGGCCGAAGCGCCGCTGACCGTGGTTCTCGCGGTCGAGGACGATGCGGCGCTGGCCTATGCCCAGAAGGTGATCACCGCGCTGCGTTTCCAGGGCCTGGATGCCGAAATGGTCGCCACCGGCAGCGCCCGCAAGCGCTTTGACAAGGCTGTGAAGATGGGCGCGCGCGTGCTCGTGTCGTTCGGCGTCAAGGACGGCCAGCCGGTCGCCAACTTGCGCGCGGCCGAGCCGACTGCCGAGTATCTCGCGGTCGAGCAGGTTCTTCAGTCGGTCCATCCGTGATTTCGGCTGCCGTCCTCTTGGCCCACACGACATTTACCGTCGCCCCCGCGAAGGCGGGGGCCCCGCTTCTTCTCGCAAGGAAGGCCGCCTGATGTCGGTCTCCGACGCTCGTCTTGCCCAGATCGCCGCGCGTTTCGCGGAGCTGGAGGCGCGCCTTGCCTCGGGCACGCTGGAAGGCGACGCCTTCGTCACCGCCAGCCGCGACTATGCGGAACTGGAGCCGGTGGCGCGCGTCGCTGCCGAAGTCGTGTCGATGCGCGGCGAACTGGAAATGCTCCAGACGCTGGAAGATCCGGACCCGGACATGCGGGCGCTGGCCGAAGAGGAAGTAATCCGTCTCAAGGCCGAATTGCCCGAGGCCGAACGCCAGCTCTCCATCGCCATGCTGCCGCGCGACGCGGCGGACGTGCGCCCGGCCATGCTGGAAATCCGCGCCGGCACCGGCGGCGACGAAGCCGCCCTGTTCGCCGCCGACCTTTATCGCATGTACGAACGCTATGCCGCCGAACAGGGCTGGCGGGTGGAGATGATCAGCGTCAACGCCAATGACCTCGGCGGCTTCAAGGAAGTGGTCGCCAACGTCGCGGGCGCGGGCGTCTTCGCCAAGCTCAAGTTCGAGAGCGGCGTCCACCGCGTGCAGCGCGTGCCGGTCACCGAATCGGGCGGACGCATCCACACTTCGGCGGCGACCGTCGCGGTGCTGCCCGAGCCGAGCGAAGTCGATGTCCAGATCGAGGACAAGGACCTCAAGATCGACATCTTCCGCGCCTCGGGCGCGGGCGGCCAGCACGTCAACACCACCAATTCGGCGGTGCGCATCACCCACTTGCCCAGCAATCTGGTGGTGATCTGCCAGGACGAGCGCAGCCAGCACAAGAACAAGGCCAAGGCCATGCAGGTCCTGCGCGCGCGTCTCTATGAGAAGATGCGCGAAGAGGCCCATGGCGCCGAGGCGGAGGCCCGCAAGGCGATGGTCGGATCGGGCGATCGCTCCGAACGCATCCGCACCTACAACTTCCCGCAGGGGCGCGTGACCGATCACCGCATCAACCTGACGCTGCACCGCCTGCCCGAGATTCTCGAAGGCCCGGGCCTTGCCGAAATGGTCGACGCGCTGATCGCCGAGGACGAGGCCAAGCGCCTGGCGGCGATGGATGGCTGACCGGACGGTCGGCGAAGCGATCCGCCAAGCGGCCGAGCGGCTGGCGGCGAGCAGCGACACGGGCCGGCTCGATGCCGAAGTGCTGATGGCGCACGCGCTGGGCTGCTCGCGCTCGTCGATGCTGCTTTCGAAGATGCGCGATCCGGCGCCCACAGCCTTTACCGCGCTGGTGGACCGGCGCGCGGAGCATGAGCCGGTCGCTTATGTGACCGGCCACCAGGAATTTTTCGGCCTGCCCTTCACCGTCGGGCCGGACGTGCTGATCCCGCGCGGCGATTCGGAAGTTCTGGTCGAAGCCGCCCTCGCCGCGCGTCCCGATGCCCGCACCGTGCTGGACTGCGGCACCGGATCCGGCGCGCTGTTGCTGGCGGTCCTGGCCAACCTGCCCTCGGCAGAGGGGGTAGGGATCGACCGCTCGCCCGGCGCCCGCGCGATTGCTGCTGCCAATGCCGATGCGCTCGGACTGAGCGCCCGCGCCCGCATAGAGGAAGCCGATTGGCATGCCCCCGGCTGGGACGATCATTTAGGCGGACCGTTCGACCTGATCCTGGCCAATCCACCTTATGTAGAAACCACCGTGGCGCTTGACCGATCGGTGGCGGCCTACGAACCGGCCGGGGCGCTCTATTCGGGTGAGGACGGGCTGGACGACTATCGAATACTTGTCCCCCAACTGCCCCGCCTACTCTCCGCGAACGGAGTCGCGCTGGTCGAAATCGGCTATCAACAGGCCGATCCGGTGGCCGCGATCGGGCAGGAAGCGGGACTTTCCAGTCGCTTGCACCGCGACCTTGGAAATCGCCCACGCGTGCTGGAGTTTTCAACAGCCGCGTAAGATTCCGCTTGGAATTCGGCGCGGGAATGCCTAAGGATTAAGGCGAAGCGGCACATGGATGAAATTTCCCATGCGGACGCTTCACCTCCATCATTTGCATGACAGTCGCTGCAGCTAGTCTGCTCGGCACGGCGAGGATGGAAGTCACGGCACGCGGGGGCGCTCCGTGATCATGTGACGTACGGCAGTTCGGCCCGACGGGATCCGGCCGATACCCAGGGTTTTGAGGAAATATATCCTTGAATAATAATCGTGGTAACAACCGCCGGCGCGGCCGCGGTAACAATCGCCAACAAGGCGGCCAGCAGACCAATCGTATCGACAGCAGGGCTCGCGGCAACGCGCCGCAGTTGCTGGAGAAGTACAAGAAGCTGGCGCACGACGCGCACCTCAACGGTGACCGCGTGACGGAGGAGTATTACCTCCAGTTCGCGGATCACTATTTCCGTGTGATCGCCGATCAGAAGCAGCGTCAGGACGATGCGCGCCAGCCGCGCCGTGACGACCGTTCGCCCGATTATTCGGACGATTACGGCGACGATTACGGCGATTACGAGGCTGCGCCCGAGCGCGTCCAGCAACAGGAGCGCCAACCCCGCGAGGAGCGTCAGCCCCGCGAGGAACGCCAACCTCGCGAGGACCGTCAGGAACGCCAGCCCCGCCAGGACCGTTACGAGCGCCAGGAACGCGCGCCGCGCGTCGAAGCGCCTGCGGACGAGCCCGTCGAAACCGCCCAAAACGAGGGCGAGGGCGAACGTTCGGTCTACGAACCGGCCGAAAATCCTTTCGTGCGTGACGTTCGCAGCCCAAGCCGCGGCCTGAAGCAGCGCAAGCCCCGTCGCGATCGCCGCGAAGACGGCGATGCCGGCGAAGTGAACGGCAATGTCGCTGTACCGGAAGCAATCGAAGCGCCCGCCGGCCTCGAAGCCGCGCTGCCGCCCGCGATTGCGACCAAGCCCGCGAAGAAGGCCGCTCCGGCCGCCGCCGAGGAAACCCCTGCGGAGGACGCCAAGGCGGAAGAAAAGCCTCGCCGCCGCCGCACCCGCAAGACTCCGCCTGCGGACGAAGCCGGTGACAGCACGCTCGAAGCGATGAATTCGTAAGCCTTCATCGTTTTCATACGGATAGAGACGGCCCGCATTCCCTTCGGAATGCGGGCCGTTCCGCTTTAAATGCCTGAAGGGCCGCCAAGATCGCTTGCGCCGAGGCGGCTGGACCGTACATAGCGTCGCTCGTGGAATATCTTCCCCCGCGAGGCCCAGCCGTGACATCCGAACAGGCCCTTCCCGGCCGCCGATTTCTGGTCCGGTATTCCCTGGCCCGCTATCCGCGCCTCATGACCGGCCTTGCCGCGATCCTTGCCGGCATGCTCGCCGCATGCGGGTTCCAGCCGCTTTCCCTGTGGCCGCTCACACTGCTCGGCATCGCATGGCTGATCGAACTTACGGTTCGCGCGCCCGGCTGGCAGCGGGCGTTTTTCGTGGGCTGGTGCTTTGGACTCGGCCATTTCACGCTCGGCAACAACTGGATCGCCACGGCATTCACCTATCAGGCCAACATGCCGGCATGGCTGGGCATGATCGCGGTGGTGCTGCTTTCGCTCTACCTTGCCGTCTATCCCGCGCTGGCCGCACTGGGCGGCTGGCTGGTGCTGAGGCTCGACCGCGGCAAATGGGGCGCCGCTGCCTTCGCCTTGCTGGCCATCGCTTTCGCGGCAAGCTGGATCGTTTCCGAATGGCTGCGCGCATGGGTCTTCACCGGCTTCGCGTGGAACCCGCTGGGCGTTGCCCTGCTGGGCGGCTTCGAGACCCGCGGGCTTGCCATGGTTACGCCCTGGACGGGCACATACGGCCTCTCCGGCCTGCTGGTGCTGCTGGCCGCCCTGCCTGGTCTGCTGATCCGCGTGATCCGGCACGGCAAGTCCGTGGCGCGTTGGGTTTGGGCCCTGCCCGCGATCGCGATCTATGCCGCGCTCGGCGCCCTGATGACGCTGCCGGACCGCTGGGCCGATCGTTCCGAAGGGGCGGTGCGCTTCACGCTGATCCAGCCCGACATCCGGCAGGAATTCATCGACGATCCGCGCAATTTCGAACCCAATTTCGTCAAGATGGCCCGGCTCTCGTTTCCCAATCGACCGGGCGAGAAACGCGTGGTTTTCTGGCCCGAATCGGGCTTGGGAGACTATGTGCGCGACGGCTACCCGCCCTATCTCTATCGCATCTACACTTACGCCGCCGATCCCGTCCTGTCCCGTCGCCGCATCGGCCGGGTGATCGGGCCCTATGGCCTGCTGCTGACGGGCGCGGTCGATCTGGTCATGAAGGATGACGAGGAAGTGGCCGCGCGCAATTCGGTCTCCGCGATCGACGGCGACGGCAATCTGCTTGCCTCCTATTCCAAGGCCCACCTCGTTCCTTATGGCGAGTACCTCGCTCTGCGCTGGCTGCTGGAACCGCTGGGCGCCACCCGCCTGGTTCCCGGCGCGCTGGATTTCTGGCCCGGCCCGGGCCCCCGCACCATCGACTTCGGCGACTGGGGCAAGGTCGGCGTGCAGATCTGTTACGAAATCGTCTTCAGCGGCGAAGTGGTCGATCCCCGTGTGCGGCCGGACTACATCTTCAACCCATCGAACGATGGGTGGTTCGGCGCTTGGGGCCCGCCCCAGCACTTGGCGCAGGCCCGCCTGCGCGCGATCGAGGAAGGCCTGCCGGTCATGCGATCCACCACCACCGGCATCAGCGCGGTGATCGATGCCGACGGTATCGTCCGCACCCATGTGCCCTGGCACCAGGCCGGCCGGCTGGACGGGCTGATCCCTCCCGCCCACGAAGCCACGCTTTTTGCGCGCTGGGGCAACCGCTTGCCGCTGGCACTTGCCGCAGTTCTGTTGGTGATTGCGGTTTCAGGCATTGCACTCCGGCGCCGGGGAGGGTAGACGCAGAGGGACATAAAGATTTCTTTATATGTGGTGTCCAGATGCGCAATAGCTACGTCTTTACTTCCGAGAGCGTTTCCGAAGGTCATCCCGACAAGGTTTCGGACCAGATTTCCGATGCTATCGTAGACCTGTTCCTGTCCAAGGACCCTGAGGCGCGCGTCGCGTGCGAGACGCTCACCACTACCCAGCGCGTCGTGCTGGCCGGTGAAGTGCGCGGCAAGGGCATGATCGATACGGCCGGCCACTGGGAAGACGGTGCGCAGGAAGAGATCCAGACCGTCGTTCGCGAAACCGTGAAGCGCATCGGTTATGAGCAGGCCGGCTTCCACTGGCAGGATCTGGTGTTCGAAAACCACCTGCACCCGCAGAGCGCGGACATCGCGCAGGGCGTCGATTCGACCGGCAACAAGGACGAAGGCGCGGGCGACCAGGGCATCATGTTCGGTTTCGCCTGCGACGAAACGCCGGACCTCATGCCCGCCACGCTCGACTACAGCCACAAGATCCTTGAGCGTCTGGCTGCCGACCGTCACTCGGGCGCGGCGCCGTTCCTGGAGCCCGACGCCAAGAGCCAGGTCACGCTGCGCTTCGAAAACGGCGTGCCGGTGGAAGCCACTGCCGTCGTCGTCTCCACCCAGCACAAGCCGGGCTACCACGAAGGTGCGCAGGACGCCGAACTCAAGGCCTATGTGAAGAAGGTCGTTGGCGAGATCCTGCCCGCCGGCTTCGTCACCGAAGAGACCGCGTTCCACATCAACCCCACCGGCAAGTTCGAGATCGGCGGCCCTGACGGCGACGCCGGCCTTACCGGCCGCAAGATCATCGTCGACACCTACGGCGGCGCTTCGCCCCACGGCGGCGGCGCATTCTCGGGCAAGGATCCGACCAAGGTCGACCGTTCGGCCGCCTATGTCACCCGCTACCTCGCCAAGAACGTGGTCGCCGCCGGCCTTGCCAAGCGCTGCACGATCCAGGTGGCCTATGCCATCGGCGTGTCCGAGCCGCTTTCGCTCTATGTCGACACCCACGGCACCAGCTCCTTCTCGGACGCCGATCTGGAAGTGGCGATCGCCAAGGTTTCGGCCGACACGCTGGGCGGCCTGACCCCGCGCGGCATCCGCACCGGCCTGGGCCTCAACAAGCCGATCTACGGCCCGACCGCGGCCTATGGCCACTTCGGCCGCAAGCCCGAGGGCGACCTGTTCCCCTGGGAGCGCACCGATCTGGTCGATGCGCTGAAGGCCGCTCTGGCCTGAGCCAGCGCCACGGCGTGAAGAATTAATGGGGGGCGAGACCGCAAGGTTTCGTCCCCCTTTCTTCGTTTTTCGGGCTCTTTTGGGTTTTGCGCCCCATCGATCCGGTCTGACCGGAATCGCGCTTCAAACCGTCACCGGGAACGACTATAGAAGCGCCATGTCATCCGTACGTCCCTGGCGCGATATCGAGCGCCGCAAGAGCCGCCAGATCATGGTCGGCAATGTCCCCGTCGGCGGCGATGCACCGATCACGGTGCAGACCATGACCAACACGCTGACATCCGACGCCAAGGCGACGATCGAACAGATCCGCCGGTGCGAGGATGCCGGCGCGGACCTGATCCGCGTCTCCTGCCCCGATGTGGAAAGCACGGCGGCGATGCGGGAGATCGTGCAGGCCGCGCGCGTGCCGCTGATTGCGGACATCCATTTCCACTACAAGCGCGCGCTGGAAGCTGCCGATGCCGGCGCCGCCTGCCTGCGCATCAATCCGGGCAACATCGGCTCCAGCGACCGCGTTGCCGAAGTGGTCCGCGCCGCCAAGGCCAACGGCTGCGCGATCCGCATCGGCGTCAACGCTGGCAGCCTGGAAAAGGACCTGCTGGAAAAGTACGGCGAGCCCTGCCCCGAAGCGCTGGTCGAATCCGCGCTCGATCACATCAAGCTGCTGCAGGACCACGATTTCCACGAATACAAGGTGGCCGTGAAGGCCAGCGACGTGTTCCTGGCCGTCGCTGCCTATCAGGGGCTGGCGGACGCCGTGGATTGCCCGCTGCACCTTGGCATTACCGAGGCGGGCGGCTTGATCGGCGGCACCGTGAAATCCTCGATCGGCATGGGCATGCTGCTGTGGTCCGGCATCGGCGACACTCTGCGCGTCTCGCTCTCGGCCGAGCCGGAAGAGGAAGTGCGCGTCGGCTTCGAAATGCTGAAGGCCCTCGGCCTGCGCACGCGCGGCGTTCGGGTCGTCTCCTGCCCCAGCTGCGCGCGCCAGGGCTTCGACGTGATCCGCACGGTGGAAGCGCTGGAAGACCGCCTGCAGCACATCAAGACGCCGCTCTCGCTCTCCGTCCTCGGCTGCGTGGTCAACGGCCCCGGCGAAGCGCGCGAGACCGACATCGGCCTGACCGGTGGCGGTAACGGCAAGCACATGGTCTACCTTTCGGGTGTGACCGACCATGTCGTCCAGTCCGAAGACATGCTCGATCACATCGTCAAGCTGGTCGAGGCCAAGGCGGCCGAGATCGAAGCCGCCAATGCCGCCGAAGCGGAGGCGCAGGCGGCCGAATGAGCCGCCTGAAACGCGAACTCGCGCGCGTCGGACTGACGCTGCGCGATTCGCTGTACCTCTGGCGGATTGCGCCGCTGGTTCCGCTGATCGCGGTGCTGCCCGAATTCGCGCAGCATGCGGTGGAAATCCGGCTGGGCATGTTCACCAGCCATGAGGCTTTCAACGCCCTTGCCGAGAACGCGGCGCGGCTTCAGTTCGGCGCGGTGAAAGCCGCCTGTCTGGCACTCGCGATCCTGGTGGGCGCCCGCTTCTGGGCCAATCGCGCGGCCGGCCTGCGCGGCTGGAGCCTTGCCGGGATCGGCTGGAAGCAGGTTCTGCTGGGTTTCCTCGTCCAGATCGTGGTCTCGCTGCCCAGCCTGCTGAACCTGCCGCTATCGCCGGTGTCCGGGGCCATGCTGGGTCTGGTGCTGGCGCTCGCCAGCCTGCCGGGCCTGGTGCTTATGGCCGGCGGCCTGATCGGCGACCGGGAAAGCAGCCTCGCCTCTATCTACCGCAGCGGCTGGACCAAGGCGCTGCGTATCCTGCTGCATGTCGGCCCGATCTGGCTGCTGTTGCAGACGCTGCACCGCGCAGACCATATCGCGGCGATGGAACGACCGCAGTGGCTGGCCTGGGGCCTGATGGCCTGGGACGCTCTGGTCGTGGGCCACATGGCCGCGCTGGCCGCCACCGGGCTGCATCACGGCTATGCCGCCGATGACGAGGCCGATGAGGCCGGTTTTACGCCCGCTTAAGCCTTCGCGCCTAACCTCTCCCCATGCGGATGGGGCCTATCATTCTGGTAGTCGTCACGGTCGGGCTGGTGGCCTTGATCGCTCCCGGCCTGAAAGCCGGTCATGACGGCGATGCGACCACGCCGACACCCCCTGCCCATCCGCAGGACGCCGCGGCACGGGCAACGTGGTTCGCAGGCAGCACGGAGGTCGCCCGCGCGCCCGACGGTCATTTCTATGCCGATGCCGAGGTCGAGCAGCACGGCACACACTTTCTGGTCGATACCGGCGCCACCATCGTCGCGCTGACCGGATCGGACGCGCGTGCCATCGGGCTCGATTGGAACGATGCCGATCTGCGGCTGATCGGCCAAGGCGCCTCCGGCCCGGTCTACGGCGTGCCGGTAACGCTCTCCAAGATCGAACTGGGCGGGCTGGAAGCGCGCGACGTGCAGGCCGCGATCGTGCCGGAAGGGCTGGACGTCTCGCTGCTGGGGCAATCGTTCCTGTCGCGCATGGGCTCCGTCAGGATCGAAGGGGATCGCATGAGCATCGGCGGCGGCGCTAGCTAGAGCGTTTTCTAATCAGGTGGAGGCACCTGATGACTCGGAAAACGGGGCAAACCAAAATCTCTAGGCTACCCCGACAAGTCCCCCCTCGAATCCCACAAGGCTGCACCAGACGACGAAAGCCGCCATCGCGGCGACCGAGAGGTAAGCGGCCCGGACGACTTTCGAAACAGGGGTGTCCATTGCGTACAACCTTGTGGGAACGGGGGAGTGCAGCTTATCGGAGGTTTTCCGGACTGAGGCCATGTCGCCGGTCGGCAAACGTCAACCGCCGGTCGAGACCGGCGTTCCCCTGCTATGCGGTGCCCTGGATCGCCTTGCGGCCAACCGTGGAGGTAAAGGCGGGGATGGAGATCCGACCGTCGCGCGGGGCGATCGGCGTGCGGATCGTGCTCACTTCGAAATCCGGCGGCAGCCCGGCATTGATCAGGTCATAGGGTGATATGCGCGTGCGCGTGCAGAGGCCGCCGTTGCCGTCGCTCACCAACGTCTTCTCGAAAGCGACGCCAAGCTGCTCGCCGATCGTGCGCCGCACCGTCGCCACTTCCAGCTGTCCCTCGCCGAAGTAGAGCACGAAACGCGTGCCCAGCGGCACATCCTCCAGCCCGTCGATCAGCGCGCCGGTGGCGGACAGGTTGCGCAGTACGGCAGGGTAGTAGTGATCCTCATGGATCGCGCCGATCCAGCGGAACATCGAGACACGGTCCTCACGCTGGAAGGCCGGGCCGGCCGGGGCGATGCCCCAGCCCGGTTGGCCCGCCGCTTCCATGAATGCCTCGGCCGGGATCGCCTGCGAATAGATGTAGCCCTGGATATGGCTGACCCCCAGTTCGCGCAGCATGGCGAGCTGGTCCAGCGTCTCGATACCCTCCGCCGTCGTTTCCATGCCGATGGCCTTGGCCATGGCGACGATCGCGGCGATCAGCGCCTTGTTGCGCGCGCCCGCCTCCGCCGTGCCGCGCACGAAGCTCTGGTCGATCTTGATCTTGTCGAACGGCGCCGTGCGCAAGTAGCCGAGCGAGGAATAGCCGGTGCCGAAATCGTCCAGCGCCAGCCGCACACCCAGCGCCTTCAGCGCGCGGAACCGCGCATCGGTGTCGGCACCTTCGGCCAGGAACACGCCTTCGGTGATTTCCAGTTCCAGCCGTTCCGGCGGCAGGCCGGAAGCCGCCAGCGCGTTGGCGACGACGGCGGGAAAGCCGGGATCGGTGAACTGGCGGGGCGAGACGTTGACCGCCACTCGCAGGGCGCCCGGCCATTCCACGGCGTCTCGACAAGCCGTGCGCAGCGCCCATTCGCCGATCTGGCAGATCATCGTCGATTCCTCGGCGATGGGAATGAACTGTGCGGGGCTGATCACGCCTTTCTTGGGATGATTCCAGCGCACCAGCGCCTCCGCACCGGAAACCACGTCCGTCCCGGCGGCGACGATCGGTTGGTAGTGCAGTTCCAGTTCGCCATGGGCCAACGCGTCATGGAGGTTCTCCTCCAGCATGCGGCGATCCTCGGCCGCCGTCAGCAGTTCGCGCGAGAAGAAGCGGAAGCGTCCGCGCCCCCCATGCTTGGCGGCGTAGAGCGCAAGGTCGGCATTGCGCACTAGCTCGTCGACATCCTGGCCGTCGAACGGGGCAATGGCGATGCCCACGGAAGCGCCGATGATGCAGCGATTGCCTTCCACGGAGTAGGGCTGCGACAGCATGGCGATGATGCGTTCGGCCAGATTGCCCAGGTCGCCGCGATCCTCGACATCGGGGACGAGTATCTGGAACTCGTCACCGCCCAGCCGGCAGATCCGCTCCGCCTCGCCAACGATGGTGATCAGCCGCTCCGCAACCTGCTGCAGCAGGGCGTCGCCGGTGGAGTGGCCCAGCGTATCGTTGACCTGCTTGAAGCGGTCGAGATCGATCAGCAGCGTGGCGCAGGGGCGCTCCTGCGCCTTGTAGGCCCGCAGGGTGCGATCGAGCAGCCGTGCCATCTCGCGGCGGTTGAGCAACCCGGTCAGCGGATCGTGCATCGCCTCGCGCGAGTTCTCTTCGGCAATGCGGCGATCATCGGTGATTTCGGAGCAGAGGCCGCAGAAGCCGCCGAACCGGCCCGCCTCGTCGAACTGCGCCTCTCCCGATAGCAGCCACCAGCGCCGGTGGGCGCCATCGCCGGTACAGACCGGCAACTTCTCGAAGCGCGATCGCCGCGACAACACGAAGCGCAGGCTGCGCCCCGATCCCGCGCCGTCGTCGAAAGTCTGGAAGATATCGCCCAGCGGCAGGCCCAGAACGGTATCGGGCGAAGGCAACCGGGCCAGCGCCTTTGCGGACAAGTAGCGGATCGCCCCGTCTTCGTCGGACGACCAGAAGCCGATCCCGTCGATCCCTTCCACGGCGCGGCAGAAGCTCTGTGCCTCCTCAGCCCCCAGCAGCGACGCCTGCCGTGATGCCGCCCGAGCAGCCAACCTGTCTGAACGTCCGAAATTCCAGGCCATCGACCCTGCCCTGCCAGTATCTCAGGACAAGTGCTTAGTCGGATGAAGGTTACTTTCCCGTAACCACGTTTACGCCGCCATCGCGACCGCCCGGGAATTCACCTTATCTCGCGTCGTCTCAGGACAAGGGGGAATTAAGTGACATTGCGTGCGACAACAGGCGCCCTGATTTCGGGCGTCCTTCTTATGGCCACCAGCGCCCAGGCCCAGACTGCCAATGCGCAGACTGTGGAGCCGGCGGATTTCCTTACGTCAGACGCCGATCCCGTCATGCCGTTCTGCGCAAAGGCCATTCCCTCCCCCGAAGATCTGGCCGCCCGGCGCAAGACCGCCTAACGCCCCCTTCCCGTAAGCCCAGCAAAAAGCCCCGCCGGATCGCTCCGGCGGGGCTTTTCATGTGCCTGTCAGGCAGCGGCGGGAAGCTTACGCTTCGTCGCCGCCTTCGGCCTGGTCGTCACCGTTGATCAGGTAATCGCCGGCATCGGCGTCCAGACCATGGGTTTCACCTTCGACCGCGGCCAGCGGATCGTTGCCGATCGCCGCTTCGGGGCCCTGGGCCAGTTCGGCTGCATGCTCTTCTTCCGCCGAGTTGGCGGCGATGAGCGCTTCCTGCATGCGACGGTAGGACGCACGCAGGGCGGCATCGCGGCTGGAGGCCGCCACGCGCATGCGGTTCATGCCGGCACCGGTACCCGCCGGGATCAGGCGGCCGACGATGACGTTTTCCTTCAGGCCGATCAGGGTGTCCTTCTTGCCTTCAACCGCCGCCTGCGTGAGCACGCGGGTGGTTTCCTGGAACGACGCGGCCGAGATGAACGAACGGGTCTGCAGCGAAGCCTTGGTGATGCCGAGCAGCACCGGCTTGCCTTCCGCGGGCTGCTTGCCCTCGGGAAGCTTGCTGTTGATCTCGAACATCTCTTCGTAATCGACCTGTTCGCCCGGCAGCAGGGTGGTGTCGCCACCGGCCGTGATCTCAACCTTCTGCAGCATCTGACGGACGATCGTCTCGATGTGCTTGTCGTTGATCTTCACGCCCTGCAAGCGGTAGACTTCCTGGATTTCCGCCACGAGATATTCCGCCAGAGCCTCGACGCCGAGGACTTCCAGAATGTCGTGCGGATCGGGCGAGCCCGAGATCAGGTTGTCGCCCTTCTTAACGAAGTCGCCTTCCTGCACGTCGATCACGCGGCTCTTCGGGATCAGGTACTCGATCGGCTCACCCTCTTCCGGGATGATCGCGATCTTGCGCTTGGCCTTGTAGTCACGCACGAACTCGATGCGGCCGGAAACCTTGGCGATGATCGAATTGTCCTTCGGCTTGCGAGCCTCGAACAGTTCGGCAACGCGCGGCAGACCGCCGGTGATGTCGCGGGTCTTGGCGGCTTCGCGCGAGGCACGGGCGATGATGTCGCCGGCCTCGACGGTCTGGCCGTCTTCCACCGAGAGCGTCGTACCCGGCGCCATCATGTAGCGCGCGGCTTCGCCCGAGCTGTCGTCGAGAAGGGTGATGCGCGGACGCAGATCTTCCTTCTTCTTCGCCGTGCGCGAGGAACGGTCCTCGGTGACGACGCGGCTGGTCATGCCGGTGGCATCGTCGACATGCTCGGTCAGCGTGCGGGTATCCAGAAGGTCCTGATACTTCACCGTACCCGAGGTTTCGGTGATGATCGGCAGCGAGAACGGATCCCACTCTGCCAGGCGTTCACCTTCCTTCACCGTTGCGCCGTCCGTGTGGAGCAGCACCGTACCGTAAGGCACGCGGTTGATTGCGCGCTCGCGACCTTCGCTGTCGAACAGCACGATCTCGCCGTTGCGGGCCAGCGACAGGCGACGACCGCGCTTGTCGACGATCGTCGGGATGTCGCGATACTCGACCTTACCGTCGCACAGCGATTCCAGGTGGCTGGTTTCGTTGAGCTGGGCGGCGCCGCCGATGTGGAAGGTACGCATGGTGAGCTGCGTGCCCGGTTCACCGATCGACTGTGCGGCGATGACGCCGACAGCTTCACCGATGTTGACCGGAGTACCGCGGGCAAGGTCACGACCGTAGCACTTGCCGCAGACGCCCTGCTGGGCTTCGCAGACCAGCGGCGAACGGATGCGGGCAGCCTGCAGACCGGTCGCCTCGATCGCGGCAACCGCCGCTTCGTCAAGGAGCTGGCCCTTGGCGGCAATCACGGTGCCTTCCTTGTTGACGATGTCCTCGGCCAGGGTGCGGCCCAGAATACGTTCGGCAAGCGAGGCGATGGTGGAACCGCCCTGAATGATCGAACGCATTTCCAGCGCACGCTCGGTACCGCAATCCTCGATCACGACGACGCAGTCCTGCGACACGTCGACCAGACGGCGGGTCAGGTAACCCGAGTTTGCCGTCTTGAGCGCGGTGTCGGCCAGACCCTTACGGGCGCCGTGGGTCGAGTTGAAGTATTCAAGAACGGTCAGGCCTTCCTTGAAGTTCGAGATGATCGGCGTTTCGATGATCTCGCCCGACGGCTTGGCCATAAGGCCGCGCATACCGCCAAGCTGCTTCATCTGCGCCGGGCTACCACGCGCACCGGAGTGGCTCATCATGTAGATCGAGTTGATCTGGGCCATGCGGCCCGTCTCGGGATCGATCGGCTGAGCCTTCAGCTCTTCCATCATGGCGTTCGCCACCTGGTCGCCGCAACGGCTCCAGGCGTCGATCACCTTGTTGTACTTTTCCTGCTGGGTGATGAGGCCGTCCTGGTACTGCTGCTCGTAGTCGGCAACCAGTTCCTTGGTCTCGTTCACCAGGGCTTCCTTCGAATCCGGGATGATCATGTCATCCTTGCCGAAGGAGATGCCCGCCTTGAACGCGTTGCGGAAGCCGAGCGACATGATCGCGTCGGCGAACAGCACCGTGTCCTTCTGGCCGGTGTGACGGTACACCTGGTCGATGACGTCACCGATTTCCTTCTTGGTCAGAAGGCGGTTGACGACGTCGAAGGGCACCGTGTGCGACTTCGGCAGGCATTCGCCCAGCAGCATGCGGCCCGGAGTGGTCTCGAAGCGCTTCATGTACTGCTCGCCGTTCTCGTCGGTCTGCGGCACGCGGGCCTCGATCTTCGAGTGCAGCGTCACGGCACCGACGTGAAGCGCCTGGTGCACTTCCGCCATGTCCGCGAACTTCATGCCTTCGCCCGGCTCGCCGGTGCGGTCCATCGACAGGTAGTACAGGCCGAGAACCATGTCCTGCGAAGGAACGATGATCGGCTTGCCGTTCGCCGGCGAGAGGATGTTGTTGGTCGACATCATCAGCACGCGCGCTTCCAGCTGGGCTTCCAGCGAGAGCGGCACGTGGACCGCCATCTGGTCACCGTCGAAGTCGGCGTTGAACGCCGAGCAGACGAGCGGGTGCAGCTGGATCGCCTTACCTTCGATGAGGACGGGCTCGAACGCCTGGATGCCCAGACGGTGAAGCGTCGGCGCGCGGTTCAGCATGACCGGGTGCTCGCGAATGACTTCGTCGAGGATGTCCCAGACTTCCTTGCGCTCCTTCTCGACCCACTTCTTGGCCTGCTTCAGGGTCATCGAGAGACCCTTGGCGTCCAGACGGGCGTAGATGAACGGCTTGAACAGCTCGAGCGCCATCTTCTTCGGCAGGCCGCACTGGTGCAGCTTCAGTTCCGGACCGGTCACGATGACCGAACGGCCCGAATAGTCGACGCGCTTACCGAGAAGGTTCTGACGGAAGCGGCCCTGCTTGCCCTTCAGCATGTCGGACAGCGACTTCAGCGGACGCTTGTTGGCACCGGTGATGACGCGGCCGCGGCGGCCGTTGTCGAACAGGGCGTCGACGGCTTCCTGCAGCATGCGCTTTTCGTTGCGGACGATGATGTCCGGCGCGCGCAGCTCGATCAGGCGCTTCAGGCGGTTGTTGCGGTTGATGACGCGGCGATAGAGGTCGTTGAGGTCCGACGTCGCGAAGCGGCCGCCGTCCAGCGGCACCAGCGGACGCAGTTCCGGCGGAATGACCGGCACGACTTCAAGGATCATCCACTCGGGACGGTTGCCCGAATCGATGAACGATTCCACGACCTTCAGGCGCTTGATGATCTTCTTGGGCTTGAGTTCCGACTTGGTCGTCTCAAGTTCCTGGAGAAGGTCCGCACGCTCCTGCTCAAGGTCGAGGTTGATGAGCATGTGCTTCACCGCCTCGGCGCCGATGCCGGCCGAGAAGGCGTCTTCGCCATACTCGTCCTGCGCGTCGAGCATCTCGTCTTCGGTGAGGAGCTGGTACTTCTCAAGCGGGGTCAGGCCCGGCTCGATAACGATGTAGCTCTCGAAGTAGAGGACGCGCTCAAGCTGCTTGAGCTGCATGTCAAGCAGCAGGCCGATGCGCGAAGGCAGCGACTTCAGGAACCAGATGTGCGCGACCGGAGCGGCCAGCTCGATGTGGCCCATGCGCTCGCGACGCACCTTGGTGACGGTGACTTCGACGCCGCACTTTTCGCAGACGACGCCCTTGTACTTCATGCGCTTGTACTTGCCGCAAAGGCATTCGTAGTCCTTCACGGGACCGAAGATGCGGGCGCAGAAGAGGCCGTCACGCTCAGGCTTGAACGTACGGTAGTTGATGGTTTCCGGCTTCTTGATCTCGCCGAAGGACCAGGAGCGAATACGCTCGGGGCTCGCGAGACCGATCTGAATCTGATCGAAGGTCTCGGGCTTCGCCATCTGGTTGGTGAACTTGGTCAGGTCGTTCATGGTTCAATCCCTCTGGGGGTGAATTCTTCGTGCGGTCGGAAGGAAGGGCGGAGCGCTGGGGCTCCGCCCGATCCCGTTATTCCGCCGCCAGCGCCGTGCCGTCGTCTTCGTTGTCGTCGTGGCTGGTCAGCTCGACGTTGAGGCCCAGCGAACGCATTTCCTTGACGAGAACGTTGAAGCTCTCCGGAATGCCGGCTTCGAACGTGTCGTCGCCCTTGACGATCGCTTCGTAGACCTTGGTACGGCCGACCACGTCGTCCGACTTCACCGTCAGCATTTCCTGCAGGGTGTAGGCGGCGCCGTAGGCCTGGAGGGCCCAGACCTCCATTTCACCGAAGCGCTGGCCACCGAACTGCGCCTTACCGCCCAGCGGCTGCTGGGTGACGAGCGAGTAGGGGCCGATCGAACGGGCGTGGATCTTGTCGTCGACAAGGTGGTGCAGCTTGAGCACGTACTTGCAGCCGACGGTCACCTTGCGATCGAAGCAGTCGCCGGTGCGACCGTCGTACAGGTTGACCTGACCCGATTCGTCGAGACCGGCGAGCTTGAGCATGTCGGTGACATCCTTCTCGACCGCGCCGTCGAACACCGGCGAGCCCATCGGCACGCCCTTGCGGACGGACTGGGCGAACTCGACGATCTGATCGTCGGTGCGCGAGTCGATATCGGCGGTGTAGTTCGCGCCGTAGATCTCCTTGAGCAGCTCGCGAACGGCTTCCGGCGGCTGGCCGGCAACCGGGTTCGGGTTGGCCACGCGCCATGCGTCCAGAGCTTCACCGATACGCGCGCCCAGGCCGCGAGCGGCCCAGCCGAGGTGCGTTTCGAAGATCTGGCCGACGTTCATGCGCGAAGGCACGCCGAGCGGGTTCATCACGAAGTCGACCGGGGTGCCGTCTTCGAGGAAGGGCATGTCTTCCAGCGGCAGGATGCGGCTGATGATACCCTTGTTACCGTGACGGCCGGCCATCTTGTCACCCGGCTGAAGCTTGCGCTTCACGGCAACGAAGACCTTGACCATCTTGAGCACGCCGGGCGCGAGTTCGTCACCGCGTTCCAGCTTCTCCTTGCGGTCCTCGAACTTCTCCTGGATCGCCTTGACGGTGAGGTCGTACTGGGTCTTCACCGCTTCGAGCTGCGACTGCATGTGGTCGTCCGCAACCGCGAACTTCCACCACTCGTGACGCTCAACCTCGTCCAGCACCTCGTCGGTGATGTCCACGCCCTTCTTGATGCCCTTGGGCGCCGAAGTGGCGACCTGGCCGAGAAGCATGTCCTTCAGACGGTTGTAGGTGGCGCGGTTGAGGATGACGCGTTCGTCCTCACGGTCCTTGGCGAGGCGTTCGATTTCCTCGTTCTGGATCGCGCGGGTACGGTCGTCGACCTCGATACCGTGGCGGTTGAACACGCGCACGTCGACGATCGTTCCCGAAACGCCCGGCGGCAGACGCAGCGAGGTGTCGCGGACGTCCGAAGCCTTTTCACCGAAGATGGCGCGGAGGAGCTTTTCTTCCGGCGTCATCGGGCTTTCGCCCTTCGGGGTGATCTTGCCGACCAGGATGTCGCCCGGGTGCACTTCGGCGCCGATGTAGACGATGCCCGCTTCGTCGAGGTTGCGCAGGGCTTCCTCGCCGACGTTCGGGATGTCGCGGGTGATGTCTTCCGGCCCCAGCTTGGTGTCGCGGGCCATCACTTCGAACTCGTCGATGTGGATCGACGTGAACACGTCGTCCTTCACGATCCGCTCGGAGATCAGGATGGAGTCTTCGTAGTTGTAGCCGTTCCAGGGCATGAACGCGACGAGCACGTTGCGGCCCAGCGCCAGTTCGCCGAACTCGGTCGACGGACCGTCGGCGATGGTGTCGCCGGCCTGAACCATTTCGCCCACCTTCACCAGCGGACGCTGGTTGATGCAGGTCGACTGGTTCGAACGCTCGAACTTCTGCAGGCGGTAGATGTCGACGCCCGACTTGCCGGGTTCGATATCGCCCGAGGCGCGGATGACGATACGCGTCGCGTCGACCTGGTCGACGATGCCGGCGCGCAGCGCCGAGATCGCGGCGCCCGAGTCACGTGCGACGGTCTCTTCCATGCCGGTGCCGACGAACGGAGCGTCCGCCTTCACGAGCGGCACGGCCTGACGCTGCATGTTCGAGCCCATGAGCGCGCGGTTTGCGTCGTCGTTTTCCAGGAACGGAATGAGCGAGGCGGCCACCGAAACGAGCTGCTTGGGCGAAACGTCCATCAGCGTGATCTGGTCGCGCGGGCTCATCACGAATTCGCCGTTCTGGCGAGCCGAGACGAGTTCCTCGACGAACGAACCGTCGGTGTTCAGCTCAGCCGACGCCTGCGCGACGGTGTGCTTCTGCTCTTCCATCGCCGACAGGTAGACCACGTCCTTGGTCACCTTGCCTTCGAGCACGCGGCGGTACGGGGTTTCGATGAAGCCGTACTTGTTGACGCGGGCGAAGGTCGACAGCGAGTTGATCAGACCGATGTTCGGGCCTTCCGGCGTTTCAATCGGGCAGATGCGGCCATAGTGCGTCGGGTGAACGTCGCGGACTTCGAAGCCGGCGCGCTCACGGGTGAGACCACCCGGCCCGAGCGCCGAAACGCGGCGCTTGTGGGTGACTTCCGACAGCGGGTTGGTCTGGTCCATGAACTGCGAGAGCTGCGAGGAACCGAAGAACTCGCGAACGGCAGCCACGGCGGGCTTGGCGTTGATGAGGTCGTTCGGCATCACGGTCGACACGTCGACCGAGCTCATGCGCTCCTTCACGGCGCGCTCCATGCGGAGCAGGCCGACGCGGTACTGGTTCTCGAGCAGCTCGCCCACCGAACGCACGCGGCGGTTGCCGAGGTTGTCGATGTCGTCGATTTCGCCCTTGCCGTCCTTCAGGTTCACCAGTTCCTTCACCACGGCGAGGATGTCCTCGACGCGCAGCGTGGTCACGGTGTCCTCGGCATCGAGGCCCAGACGCATGTTCATCTTCACGCGGCCCACGGCCGACAGGTCGTAGCGGTCGGCGTCGAAGAACAGGCCGTCGAACAGCGCTTCGGCGGTTTCCTTCGTCGGCGGTTCGCCCGGACGCATGACCTTGTAGATCGCTTCCAGACCCATGTCGCGGTTCTCGGCCTTGTCGGCCTTGAGCGTGTTGCGGATCCAGGGACCGGTGTTGATGTCGTCGACGTCGAGCAGTTCGATCTGGTCGATGCCCGCGCGGTCGAGCGCTTCGAGGTTCTCCGGCGAAACTTCGTCGCCAGCCTCGATGTAAATGCGGCCGGTCGACTCGTCGATCAGGTCCTTCGCCGAATAGCGGCCGAAGATTTCCTCGGTCGGGATCAGCAGCTCTTCAAGACCGTCCTTCTGGGCCTTGTTGGCCGCACGCGGGCTGATCTTGGTGCCGGCCGGGAACACGACTTCGCCCGACTTGGCGTCGACGATGTCGAACGCCGGCTTGGCGCCGCGCCATGCTTCGGCCTGGTAGGGCAGCTGCCAGCCGCCCGAACCGCGCTTCCAGGTCACCACTTCGTAGAAGTAGTCCAGGATCGCTTCGCTATCGAGGCCAAGGCCGAACAGCAGCGAGGTGACCGGCAGCTTGCGCTTGCGGTCGATACGGACGTTGACGATGTCCTTGGCGTCGAACTCGAAGTCCAGCCACGAACCGCGGTACGGGATCACGCGGGCCGCGAAGAGGTACTTGCCCGAGGAGTGCGTCTTGCCACGGTCATGGTCGAACAGCACGCCCGGCGAACGGTGCATCTGCGAGACGATCACGCGCTCGGTGCCGTTGATGAAGAAGGTGCCGTTCTCGGTCATGAGCGGCATGTCGCCCATGTAGACGTCCTGCTCCTTGATATCGAGGACCGAGCGGGTCTCGGTCTCGGCATCGACTTCGAACACGATCAGGCGCAGCGTGACCTTCATCGGGGCTGCATAAGTGATGCCGCGCTGGCGGCACTCGGTCACGTCGTACTTCGGCTCTTCCAGCTCGTAGTGGACGAAGTCGAGTTCGCTGGTGCCGGCGAAGTCGCGGATCGGGAAGACCGAACGCAGGGTCTTTTCCAGGCCCGAAACGTAGCCGGTCTCGGGGTTCGAGCGCAGGAACTGCTCGTAGCTCTCGCGCTGGACCTCGATGAGGTTGGGCATCTGGACGACTTCGTGGATGTCGCCGAAGATCTTGCGGATGCGCTTCTTTGCAGAGCGTACGCTTGCGGGCTTGGTGGCCATGAGCTGGTCTTTTTGCCTCTTCGCTTCGGGACCGATTCGCGATGAACGGCCCCTTGAAAATCTCGTCTGCGAGGACGTATTCCCTGCCGTAAAACAGGGCATCCGAAACGCGAAAAGGCCGCCCGGCACGCGCGGAATTCCTTGCGGAATGCCTGTTGCGGCCAGCAGCCTGATGCATCGGATGAAATCCCGAAAGCCTCCTTCCCGGGCATGCCCCCGCGCATGGGCAGCCTTGCTCGAGGCTATCGAGCGAGGGCCCGATATAGGAGCCGGGGTGCCCAGTGTCAATTTGCGCGTCATTTACGCGTCGACTTCGCAGTACCAGCCCCGCCGCGACCGCCATCGCCGAAACCGCCTTCCAGCGGTGAACCGCAAATGAACAAATCGTCGTAAAATCGACAGATTTCCGCCGTTTTTTGGGCGCGAATTGCACCGAAAGGCAGTTCGTCCGCAAAATTGGCTCGCCTGACCGCGCTTTCGGGGATGAAACGGTAACCGGGTCGCATTCCGCGCTTTGGTTGGGCATGGAAAAGATAATCGCCCCCCGTTCGCCCCGTGCCATTACGGCGATTGCCGCCGTCCTCGCACTTGCCGCAACTCCGGCGCTGGCTCAGGAAGCTGGAACGCAGCCCGCCATCCCGGAAGCTGCCACGCCGGCACCTCCTGTAGCGACGCCGCCCGCCGCGCCGTCTACCCCGCCCTCCGCCGCGCCCGCCACGCCGTCCATCGTTCTGCCGACGACGGATGCCGCACCCCAGGCTCCCGCACCGGTGCAGACCCCCACCGTGCAGCAGCCGGCCGCCACGCTTCCGGCGACACCGGATACCGAGGCCGCAGCCCCAGCCACTCCGACCGCCGTCACTGCGACTGCCAAGCCGGTCACGCCGCGCACCGAACGCGTGACCCGCGCGACGGCCGCTCATGCCGGACCTGCCCGCGTTCCCACCGCCACCGATGTCGGCACGGCGGGAGACGGCGCGCTGGCCCGTGGCGACGCACCGCCCCCGGTTGCCGCAGCGCCGCGCACAACCGGTCCGGCCGCGCCGGTCGCCACTGCTCCTACTCCGGCTCCGACCCCGGTTTCCACCCCGGCGAAGGATAACACCTTGCCCGTGGAAGGCGTGATCGGTCTGCTTGCCGCACTGGGCGTGGCGGGCGCCGGCGTTGCCGTGATGCTCCGCCGCCGCCGCAAGGAACCGGAAGAGGAATATGTCGAAGGCTATGTCGACGACTTCGCCGAGCCGGAGCCGAGCCCAATTGCCATGGCCGATCCGATGGCTCTGCCGACCAATCCGCCCGCGCGCCTTGGCCCTTCGAGCGAAGCCCTTGCCGCCGGCCCGGTGCCACTGGGCGACGACCGCCGAGAACTGCTTGAGGCCATGGTTGCCGCTGAGCCGGACGAGGCCAACCCCTTCACCTCACGCAAGGCCCGCATGCGCCGCGCGCGACTGATCCTTCAACACCGCGAGCACCTGCAAACGCAGGGCAAGCCCTTCGACTGGCGCACCTACAGGCCTACGACCAGGCCCTCCAATCCCACCCCCACAGAAACACTGGTCGAGGCCTAAACCCGGAGAGGCCGTAACCCCTGCACGGCCGACCCGGTCTTCAATGCGGGGCGACTCCCAGCGGAGTCGCCCCGCTTTTCTGTGTGTGCGGTTGACCAGATCGCCGGCTGACACGCCCATTTTCCGCAAAACGATCAGCGTCATATTGTTTTTCGATATTATTGATTGACGATAAGTCCGAATCAACTTATTGAATATCGATATCAGGCATATCGGAGAACGAACAATGACCCAGTCCCAGATGCAAAAGGCCTATCGCCCGCTCGCCGTGGCGCTGGCCGTTGTCTTCACCACCGCCTTCTGGCTGCCGACGGTATCCACGCCGGCGCAGGCGGCCGACCGCTCGCCGGTGAAAGTCGAAGCCGGCACGCACATGACCATCATCCTCGCCGCGCCCGTCGCGCCGGCCATGATGTGATTTCAGGACAGAGGGGCACCGAACAATGACTTCCACCATGCGCTCGATCACCCGCGACCCGCTGCTCGCGATTTCCAAGGGATTGCTGTGGTTCCTGATGGCCAGCATGGCCATCGCCATCGCCGCCTGCCTTGTGGCGATCCCGGTGATGCTGATCTTCCAGAATCAGATTTCAGCCGAAATGGCCAAGGACATGCCGCTGCTGCTGCCGCAGTTCTATTGGGTGATCAGCGGCATCCTGGTCTTCGCCGCCATCCTCTGCGGCGTGCTGTTCCGCATCTTCCAATTGCTGAAGCGCATCGTCGGCACCGTGGGCGACGGGGATCCGTTCGTACCCGAAAATGCCCGGCGCCTGACGCAGATGGCCTGGCTCAGCCTTGTCGTGCAGTTGCTCGGCCTGCCGCTTTCCGGGCTTGGCGCGGCAGTCAACAAGATCGGCGAAGGCCACACCCATCTCGATACCATGGGCGGCATCTCGGGCAACGGCCTGCTGCTGATGCTGATCCTGTTCATCCTGGCCCGCGTGTTCCGCAAGGGTGCCGAGATGCGCGCCGAGCTGGAAGGAACCGTGTGATGGGGGACGACAGCACCGAAGGAGGCAACATCGTGGTCAAGCTGGACGACCTGCTCTACGCTCGCCGCATGACGCTAACCGAACTGGCGGAACGCATCGGCATCACCCTGGCCAACCTTTCGATCCTGAAGACCGGCAAGGCCAAGGCGATCCGCTTCTCCACGCTGGAAGCGATCTGCCGGGAACTCGATTGCCAGCCGGGCGACTTGTTGGGCTACGACGCGGCCACCAGCGAAGAGGCCACCATGGGCGAGGCCTGACATTCCTTCTCTCAATTCTTGACTCCGGCCGCGCTTTCAGCCAAAGGCGCGGCCGAACCACATGGGTCTCGGCCCATGGTTCATCCGTCCGAGACAGTTGGTGCCCTCGATTTGCGGGGGCTTAATTTCCAGCCTAGACGGGGAACAGGAAATTTTCCGGCCCGGCATTCCTTCGGAATGTGGTGCCAGGTTCGTGTTTCGGCACGAAAAACTCCTTCCCCATCGCCAACGGACTCGCCCGAAGTGCATCAGCGCTTCGGACAAACGTAGCCGGCCGTGCGGGATGCAAATCCCAAGCGGTCACATGTGAAGGAGTAAGGCATGGATCGTTCGCAGAAAGCCGAATCGGTCGCCCAGCTCAACGCGGTCTTCAACGAGGTCGGCGTGGTGGTGATCACCCGCAACCTCGGCATGTCGGTGGCTCAGTCCACCGCCCTGCGCGGCAAGATCCGTGATGCGGGCGCGACCTACAAGGTTGCGAAGAACAGTCTTGCCAAGCTTGCCATCGCGGACACCGACTATGTCGGTATCGGCGACTTCCTGAACGGCCCGACGGCCATCGCCACTTCGGTGGACCCCGTCGCAGCTGCCAAGGCCGTCGTCGATTTCGCCAAGACGACCGATAAGATCGAGATCGTCGGCGGCGCGATGGGTTCGCAGGTTCTGGATGCTGCTGGTGTCAAGGCTCTCGCCTCGATGCCCTCGCTCGACGAACTGCGCGCCAAGCTCATCGGCCTCGTTCAGGCTCCCGCGACGAAGATCGCCCAGCTGCAGACCGCTCCGGCGGCCAAGCTGGCGCGCGTTTTCGCTGCCTACGCCGACAAGGCTGCTTGAGTTCAAGCTTAAGCAATTCATTTCGTAACGATTTATCCCGGCGGATCGCATCCAGCACCCCGGGACCACAGATCAGGAGTTATTATCATGGCCGATATCGCCAAGCTTGTTGAAGAACTGTCGCAGCTGACCGTCCTCGAGGCCGCTGACCTCGCCAAGGCTCTCGAAGAAGCATGGGGCGTGAGCGCCGCTGCTGCTGTTGCCGTGGCTGCTGCCCCGGCCGGCGAAGCCGCTGCTGTTGAAGAAAAGACCGAATTCGACGTGATCCTCACCGGCGACGGTGGCAAGAAGATCAACGTCATCAAGGAAGTCCGCGCCATCACCGGTCTGGGTCTCGCCGAAGCTAAGGCTCTCGTCGAAGGCGCCCCGAAGGCCGTCAAGGAAGGCGTCAACAAGGCTGAAGCCGAAGACATCAAGAAGAAGATCGAAGAAGCCGGCGGCACCGTCGAGCTCAAGTAATCTTCTTCTCGGAGTTCTTCCGAGCAGAAAAAGGAAAGGGCGGCCCCGAGAGGCCGCCCTTTTCGTTTGTGCGCTTTCGACGCGACCCTCCACGGTTTTTCATACCCGTCATGCGCGCCGCTTGACGGGCACCGGCAAACTCCATAACGCGATATATAACGTGATATGGAGATTCGAATGAGCGACGTCATCGCCGACTTGGGCGGCATCCTGCTGGGCAGCCGCATGAAGCGTCTGGCCGAACGGCTTCAGGGTGACGCGGCGCGGATCATCGAAGATGCGGGCCTGCCCATGCAGCCCAGCCAGATCCCCCTGCTCACCGCGCTTGATCGCGCCGACCTGACCGTGGGTCAGCTTGCCGAAGCGGTGGGCTCCAGCCAGCCGGGCGTCACCCGCGCGATCGGGCAACTGACCGAACTCGGCCTGGTGGAAGCCAAGCCCGGCGCCGACTTGCGCCAGCGCCTGCTCTCGATGACTCCGCAGGGCAAGGTGGCGATGGCGCGGGTGAAGATGCACGTCTGGCCCGGTGTCGGCCGCGCGGTGGACGAGATGTGCGATGGCGGCACCGCCGACCTGCTCGCCCACATCACCCGGATAGAGGGCGCGCTGTCCGAATCCTCGATGGTGGAACGTCATGCCCGGCTCGGCCAGCCCAGGTTGACGATCCGCGAATTCTCGGACGATCTGGCGCGTGAATTCCACGACATCAATGCCGAATGGATCGAGGCCATGTTCCGCCTGGAACCCACCGACCGCGAGGTGCTGGAAAACCCACGCGCGCGGATCGTCGATCCCGGCGGCACGATCCTCTTCGTCGAGGCGGAAGGGCTGGGCGTGGTCGGCACTTGTGCGCTGCAGAAGACCGGCGAAACCTCGTTCGAACTCACCAAGATGGGCGTGCGCAGCGCCGCGCGCGGGCTGAAGGCGGGCGAATTCCTGCTCGACGCGATGATCGCGCGTGCCCGCGAGATGGGCGCCGATCCGCTCTATCTGCTGACCAACAAGAAGTGCGAGGCGGCGATCCACCTCTATGAAAAGCTGGGCTTCCGCCACGATGCCGGGATCATGGAGCGCTACGGCGCCCGATACGAGCGGTGCGATGTGGCGATGATCCATCCGCTCTGAAGCGTGTGAAGCGATACGGGTAATCTGGCGTTCAGCTTCGTCGGAGCAGCTTGCCGCCAACGAGTCACGAAGGAGGTTGCCCTCTCATGCGAATGCCTTCGAAAAAGTACCTTCTCGGCGCAGCCGCGCTGGCCGTGCTGGGCGCGGGCGTGGCCGAGGCGGCCACGGCAAAGCTGCACACGATGAACGTCAACGCCCCCGACGGTTCCGTGGTGCAGGTGCAGTATTCCGGCGATGTCGCGCCCAGGATTGAGGTCGTTCCGGCCGATCAGGCGCAAGCCGCTCGCCCGGTGATGGCCGATCCCTTTGCCGAAATGGACCGTATCTCCGCAATCATGGACGCGCGCATGAACGCCATGATGCAGCAGGCCGCGATGATGCAGGCCCATGCCGCGCAGATGCAGCAACAGGCGGTTGCGCAGGGCGATGGGCAACAGGGCGATGGGCAGCAGGGCATGCCCGGCATGGTCATGGTCGGCGACATGCCCAAGGGCGCGCATGTGACCTACTATTCGTCGAGCACGGATGCCAACGGCTGCACCCGCTCGGTCTCCTACAGTTCGGACGGTTCCGGCACGGCGCCGAAGATGACGCAGGCCGCTTCGGATTCGTGCGAAGCGGTTGCCCCCTCGACCAAGGCGATCCCGGCCAAGGTTGAAAAGCCTGTCGAACAGCCGAAGCAGGCCGCGCCCGCGAATACGATCTGATCCTCTTTCCCGGCCTTCCACACCCCCATCCCCTCGGAAGGCCGGATGAAAGGGCGGCGCCGCTCCCATGTCGCGGCGCCGCCCTTTTTCATTGCAGATCCTATTTCTGCTTTTCGAGATAATCGATGATCGCCTTGCGCTTCTCCGCATCGGGAACCGCGATCACCATGCGCGTGCCCGGCACCATCTTCATCGGCCCCTGCAACCACGTATCCAGCGACTGACGATCCCAGGTGATGCCGGACTGCTTGAGCGCCGGGCTGAACGGGAATCCGGCCACATCGCCCGCCTTGCTGCCGACGATGCCGTGGAGCGTGGGGCCGACGCCATTGCGCCCCGCTTCCACCGAATGGCACGAACGGCAGATGGCGAAGGCCGGCGGGGCCGTATCGGCCGCCGCGACCGCCGGACTGGCCACCGGCTCGGGCGAAGTAGCCGACGCGGGCGAAGCCGATTGCTTCTCTTCACCCGAACCGCCGCAGGCCGCGAGCAACGCCAGCGGTATCACGGCAATCATCGATTTCACATGCATCAGGGAACTCCGTCTGGCCCAGGCCCGTCCTGTCTTCTTGTTGCGGCACTTCGTATTATGCCGTGCCGCCGAAGGGAAGTTACTGATCCAGCGCAACTCCCCGTCTTTCACGCCGTGACAAATGCGCTTTCGTTCGTACGCTCGAAAGCCTATCGCCCACCGACCATGGCGACACGCGACCTGCCCTCCACCTTCCGTGCCGAACTGGCGGCTACCTTGCGCCTTGCAGGCCCGCTGGCGCTTGCCAACCTGCTGCAGATGGCGGTCTTCGCCACCGACGTGATGTTCGTCGCCCGCCTGGGCCAGCAGGCACTGGCGGCGGCGAGCCTGGCGGTCGCCATCGTCGCGCTGCTGGCGATGGGGCTGAACGGCGTGACCGGCGCGGTCGCCCCGCTAATCGCCGCCGAAATCGGCCGCCGCCGTCACTCGGTGCGCGAAGTGCGCCGGTCCACCCGCATGGCGCTGTGGATCGCAATTCTGGTCGGCATTGCCTGCATCGCGCTCTGCCTGTTCGGCGGGGCGTTCATGCGACTGACCGGGCAGGACCCGGACGTGATCGAAATGTCGGGCCACTTCATCCGCGTGTTGGCCATCGCGATCGTGCCGATGGCCGTGGCCAACGTGCTGCGCACGTTCGTCTCCGCGCTGGGGCGCCCGGTCTTCGCCACCCTGATCACGGCGCTGTCGATCCTGGTCAACGTGGTGGGCAACTACACGCTGGTTTTCGGCCATTTCGGCTTTCCGGCGCTGGGCCTCACCGGTTCCGCCGTGTCCAGCATCACTACCGCCTGCGTCAGCGTGCTGGCCTATGCCCTTGCCATCTCGCGCGACCGCAAGCTGCGGCGCTTCCATCTGTTCGGCCGGTTCTGGAAGCCCGAGGCTGAGCGGATGCGCCAGATCCTGGCGCTCGGCCTGCCGATCGCCGCCACTCTGATTGCCGAGGGCGGCCTGTTCAGCGGCGCCGCCTTCCTGATGGGCCGCATCGGCGAGGCGCAGCTTGCCGCGCATACGGTGGCGCTCCAGATCGCCGCATTCGCGTTCCAGGTGCCCTTCGGCGTCGGGCAAGCGGCAACGATCCGCGTCGGCTATCACTACGGCGCCGGCAACAAGGACGGCGTGGGCCATGCGGGCAATGCGGCGGTCGCCATCGCCATGGCCTTCATGATCGTCTCCGCCTCCACCATGCTGATCTTCCCGCGCTTTATCCTCTCGGCCTATGTCGACGTGCGCGCGCCGGAGAACGCGGTGCTGGTCGCCTTCGCGCTGCAATTCCTGTTCGTGGCCGCGATATTCCAGTTGACCGACGGCCTGCAGGCGGTCGTCGCCGGGGCCCTGCGCGGCATCCAGGATACGCGGGTGCCGATGATGATCGCGCTGTTCGGCTACTGGGCCGCCGGTTTCGCCACTTCGGCAGCGCTGGGGCTGTTCACGCCGCTGGCGGGTGTGGGTGTGTGGATCGGACTGGCCGTGGGCCTGACCGCCGCCGCCATCCTGCTGCTGCTTCGCTGGCACTGGCGCGAGCGGTTCCACCTCGCCCCGATGTGAGGTTGGATACGAGACCGTCACGCACTCGTCTCATCCCGCTCCTACACCGGCTTGAAAATTTTTTGGCGGGTCATCGCTTGACGAGCCCCCCGGGCCGAACCATATCCCCGGCCGTTGGCACTCTAACCATTCGAGTGCCAATTCCAGTTTCTTGCCCTTTTAGTTCGTAGGATAAGGGAGAATCCCATGACTTTCCGCCCGCTGCACGACCGTGTTCTCGTGCGCCGCGTCGAGGCCGAAGAAAAGACGGCCGGTGGCATCATCATCCCCGACAGCGCCAAGGAAAAGCCGGCTGAAGGCGAAATCGTCGCCGTCGGCACCGGCGCCCGCGCTGAAAACGGCACCATCACCCCCCTCGACGTCAAGGTCGGCGACCGCGTGCTGTTCGGCAAGTGGTCCGGCACCGAAGTCAAGGTCGGCGGTGAAGACCTGCTGATCATGAAGGAATCGGACATTCTCGGCGTTATCGGCTGAGCATTCTGATTTCTGCATTTTCCAGATTTTCTAGAAGGAATTCAAAATGGCAGCCAAGGACGTAAAGTTCGGCCGCGACGCGCGCGAACGCATTCTGTCGGGCGTCGACACCCTCGCCAACGCCGTCAAGGTGACCCTGGGCCCCAAGGGCCGCAACGTCGTGATCGAGAAGAGCTTCGGCGCTCCCCGCATCACCAAGGACGGTGTCTCGGTCGCCAAGGAAATCGAACTCAAGGACAAGTTCGAGAACATGGGCGCCCAGATGCTGCGCGAAGTGGCTTCGAAGGCCAACGACGCAGCCGGTGACGGCACCACCACCGCGACCGTTCTCGCCCAGGCGATCGTGCGCGAAGGCATGAAGTCGGTTGCCGCCGGCATGAACCCGATGGACCTGAAGCGCGGTATCGACCTCGCCGTCGGCAAGGTTGTCGAGAACATCAAGGGCCGTTCGAAGGCCGTTGCCGGTTCGTCGGAAATCGCCCAGGTCGGCATCATCTCGGCCAACGGTGACACCGAAGTCGGCGAGAAGATCGCCGAAGCCATGGAAAAGGTCGGCAAGGAAGGCGTCATCACCGTCGAAGAGGCCAAGGGTCTCGAATTCGAACTCGACGTCGTCGAAGGCATGCAGTTCGACCGCGGCTACCTGTCGCCCTACTTCGTCACCAACCCCGAGAAGATGACGGTCGAACTCGAAAACCCGTACATCCTCATCCACGAAAAGAAGCTCTCGTCGCTCCAGGCGCTGCTTCCGATCCTGGAAGCCGTGGTGCAGTCGGGCCGTCCGCTCCTGATCATCGCCGAAGACATCGAGGGTGAGGCTCTGGCCACGCTCGTCGTCAACAAGCTGCGTGGCGGCCTGAAGATCGCTGCCGTCAAGGCTCCGGGCTTCGGCGACCGTCGCAAGGCCATGCTGGGCGACATCGCCACGCTGACCGCTGGCGAGATGATCTCGGAAGACCTCGGCATCAAGCTTGAGAGCGTCACGCTCGGCATGCTTGGCCAGGCCAAGAAGGTCACCATCGACAAGGACAACACTGTCATCGTCGACGGCGCCGGTGCGGCGGACGACATCAAGGGCCGCGTCGAGCAGATCCGTGCCCAGATCGAAGTCACCACCAGCGACTACGACCGCGAGAAGCTCCAGGAGCGTCTGGCCAAGCTTGCTGGCGGCGTGGCCGTCATCAAGGTCGGCGGTGCGACCGAAGTCGAAGTGAAGGAGCGCAAGGACCGCGTCGACGACGCTCTCCACGCGACCCGCGCTGCCGTTGAAGAAGGCATCGTCCCCGGTGGCGGTACCGCGCTGCTCTACGCAACGCGCGCCCTCGAAGGTCTGACCGGCATCAACGACGACCAGACGCGCGGCGTCGACATCGTCCGCAAGGCGATCACCGCCCCGCTGAAGCAGATCGCCGAGAACGCGGGCCACGACGGCGCCGTCGTCGCCGGCAAGCTGCTTGACGGTTCGGACGAATCGCTGGGCTTCAACGCCGCGACCGACGTCTATGAAAACCTCGTCGCCGCCGGCGTTATCGACCCGACCAAGGTCGTGCGCACCGCGCTGCAGGATGCGGCTTCGGTCGCCGGTCTCCTGATCACCACCGAAGCGGCGATCAGCGAAAAGGCCGACGACAAGCCCGCCATGCCGGCAATGCCCGACATGGGCGGCATGGGCGGCATGGGCGGCTTCTAAAAAGCCACCCGCGTCACCAACGCGAATTGGGGCCGGAAGGAGCGATCCTTCCGGCCCTTTTCGTTATTGCGGCAGCGCCCCCTGCCCCTCCCCCGTTTCCGGCAAGAACAGGCCCGCGCAATCTTGGAATGGCGCGGTGACGAAATCGTCGAATGTGCATTTTTAAACTGATTCAAACGAATCTGAATCGGTCCTTGCGACGATAGGATTGAACGAGTTCCCGCAATTGCCCGCATGGGCCATGCAATTCGTCGCGCAACGCTGGCGCTTTATCGAATTCGGATTATTCTCACCGGTGGGTTAACCCTGCGGGAAAATCAGAAAGGTAAGGACGGGTTCTGCATGATCGGGGCAGACACACTCCTGACGCGGTGCCTTGTGGGCACGCAGCGCTTCATCAAGGTCGCAAGCATTGTCGCCGCTGGCGCGGTGTCCTTCGCGCCTGCTCACGCAGGCAATATCAACGACGTGCAGGATTCGTTCGATTCGGTGTTCGGCACCGAGTTGCGCGCACCGCGTGGTCCGGCCGATGATTTCGAACGGCGCCTTTCCAGCGTCGCCGAAGGATCGCAGGGCCGCATCGGCGTCGCCGCCGTCGACCTCTCCACCGGACGTACGGTGGATGTGATGGGTAGCCAGCGCTTCCCGATGGCCAGCACCAGCAAGGTCGCCATTGCCGCGACCTTCCTGGAAGGCGTGGACAAGGGCAAGTGGAGCCTCTCCAGCGAATATCCGCTGATGATCCCGGTCGCCTCCGCACCGTTTTCCAGCGCGGTAGCCCCGGTTCGCCCCGGCGCCTACATGCCGGCGCGCCAGCTGCTTGAGCTGATGATCACCCGGTCGAACAACTATGCCACCGACGCGCTGCTCAAGGTCGTCGGCGGCCCCGCCGCAGTCAACGCCTGGGTGCGCCGTGCCGGGATCGACGACTGGCACATCGACCATGACATCGCCACGCTGGTCCGCGACGATGGCGCGATCAACCCCGCCAAGGTGGCCGACAAGCGCGACAGCGCCACGCCGCTCGCCATGGTGGAGCTGCTGACCGGGATCTATCAGGGCAAGTGGCTGACCCCGGAAAGCCGCAGCGTGCTGATGGGCGCCATGAGCCGCTGCGTCACCGGCCGCAACCGCATCCGCGCCGGCCTGCCCAGCGGCGTCAGCGTCTCCCACAAGACGGGTTCGCTGAACAATACGTCTAGCGACATCGGCTTTATCGAAACCCCCGACGGCCGCGCCTATGCGGTTGCGATCTACGTCACCGGACAGGGCAGCCGCCCGGCCCGCGAAGCCCGCATCGCCAGCATCGCGCGCACCGTTTACGAAGGCTATCTGGCCGATGCCGGCAGCTATCGCCGCACTGCCTCCGCCTCTCGCTGAGACACGCGCGGAACCAAACGAAAAGGCCCGCCGGAGCGATCCGGCGGGCCTTTTCGTTTAGGGAGAAGCCCGGCCCCGACCGAAGCCGAAGCCCGGGCCTTCATCCTCAGTGCTGGGCCGACGAATCGTGCGGCTCACCCTCGGCATTGGTGACGTCGGCGGCAGCGGCAGCGGCATCGGCGGCCGTGTCGTCAAGGGTCTTCTCGGCGCTCTTCGCGGCCTCGCTGGCGGCACCCTTGGTGTCGTCGGCAGCCTGCGCCGCCTTGTCGCCGGCGTTATCGACCGCGGCGCCCATGTCGTCGGCAGCCTGCGACACGTCTTCGGCGGCGGAAGTCGCGGTATCGCTGGCAGCGTCCTGCGTCTTCTGCGAGCAGGCGGCCAGCGAAAGGGCCGCGGCAGCGGCAGTCACGGCGATCAGGGTCTTGCGCATGTTTTCAGTCTTCCCTCGTTGCTGAAGTCGTCGATTCCGGATGCCGCCCGCATATACGGCACGGCGTGGGGGGCCGATCTCGCTCCCGTTCAGGACGCGCAGGATTAAGCCGCGATACGCCGCGTTTCAAGCATTCGCAGCGAAACGGCGAAATCGACGCGCGGTTCCCCGCCCCTGCGAACATTCCCCCTGAAGATTGCAGTGGGTGCCGGCACAGTGCGATGCTGACGCGCCGCGCAGGCGCTGCTACGGGTTGTCCATGGATTCCAAGCAGCATCTCTATCTCGTCGACGGCTCGGCCTACATCTTCCGCGCCTATCACCGCCTGCCGCCGCTGACCAACCCGGAAGGGACGCCGGTGGGCGCGGTCTACGGCTATACGACGATGCTGTGGAAACTGGCCGAAGATCTGAACAAGGCAGACGGGCCGACGCACCTTGCAGTGATCCTGGACGCGGGCAGCCACTCGTTCCGCAACGACATCTACGAGGATTACAAGGCCAACCGCCCGCCACCGCCCGAGGACCTTGTCCCGCAGTTCCCCCTGATCCGCGACGCCACCCGCGCTTTCTCGCTGCCCTGTATCGAGGAAGCGGGTTTCGAGGCGGACGACCTGATCGCCTCCTACGCCCGCGCCGCCACCGCGCAGGGCTGGGACGTGACGATCGTCTCGTCGGACAAGGACCTGATGCAGCTGGTCGGCAAATGCGCGCAGCCGAATGACGGTGTCGAGGGCGGCTGCATCGACATGCTGGACACGATGAAGAACCAGCGGATCGACATTCCCGAGGTGGTCGAAAAGTTCGGCGTACCGCCGGAAAAGGTGGGCGACGTGCTGGCCCTGATGGGCGACTCGGTCGATAACGTGCCGGGCGTCTTCGGCGTCGGCCCCAAGACGGCGTCGAAGCTGATCCAGGACTACGGCGACCTCGAATCCGCGCTTGCCGCCGCACCTTCGATGAAGAAGTCGAAGCTGCAGGAACGCCTGATCGAACAGGCCGAGCAGGCACGGCTATCCAAGGTGCTGGTCACGCTGAAGGAAGACTGCGTGCTGCCGATGGCGCTGGACCAGTTCAAGCTGGACGCCATTCCGCCCGCGCCGCTGGCAGAGTTCCTGGGCCGCCATGGCTTCACCAGCCTGCTGAAGCGTCTGGACGGCGGCCACGGCAGCCCCGAACGCAACACGCAGCTCAACCCATCCAAGCCGGTCACCGCCGCCAGCGGCCCTGCCGAAGGCGCCGCGCGCCAGCCGATGCCGGAATGGCCGGCGGTGGACCGCAGCGCCTATGCCTGCGTCACCACCCTGGCCGCGCTGGAGGAATGGATTTCCCGCGCCGCCGCCGCGCATGTCGTCGCCATCGATACCGAAACCTCGGCGCTCGATTCGATGCAGGCGGATCTTGCCGGCATCAGCATGGCGCTTGGCCCCAATGACGCCTGCTACATCCCGCTGGGCCATGGCGGCACCGACATGTTCGCCGAAAAGCCGGAGCAGGTGCCGCTCCAAGAGGCGCTCGCCCTGCTGAAGCCGCTGCTGGAAAGCGACGCGGTGTTGAAGGTCGGCCAGAACATCAAGTACGACCTCAATGTCTTCGCCCGCCACGGCATCCATGTGACGCCGATCGACGACACCATGATCGTCTCGTTCTGCCTCGACGCCGGGCGCTCGCTAGACGGGATCGGCGGCGGCCATGGCATGGACGAACTGTCCGAACGCCACCTCAGCCACACCACGCTGACGTTCAAGGAAATCTGCGGCACCGGCAAGAAGGCGATCCCCTTCGGCGAAGTGCCGCTGGCCCGCGCCACCGAATATGCGGCCGAGGATGCCGACGTCACCTGGCGCCTGCACGCCCTGCTGAAACCGCGCCTTTCGGACGAGAGCGGCACGCGCATCTACGAGCGGGTCGATCGCCCGCTGATCCCCGTGGTCGCCCAGATGGAGCGCCACGGCGTGAAGGTGGACCGCGAGAAACTGGCCGGCCTTTCCAGCCAGTTCGCCGAAGCCATTGGCGCGCTGGAGGCGGAGATCTTCGCCAAGGTGGGCCAGGAATTCACCATCGGCAGCCCCAAGCAGCTGGGTGACATCCTGTTCGACAAGCTGGGCTACAAGGGCGGCAAGAAGGGCAAGAGCGGCCAGTATTCCACCGACCAGTCGGTGCTGGAAAAGCTGGCTGGCGAGGGCGAGGAAGTCGCCACCAAGGTGCTGGAATGGCGCCAGCTTTCCAAGCTGCGCTCCACCTATACCGAGGCGCTTCAGGCCGCGATCAACCCGAAGACACAGCGCGTCCACACCAGCTACAGCCTTGTCGGCGCGCAGACCGGGCGGCTTTCGTCGACAGATCCGAATCTGCAGAACATTCCGATCCGCACCGAACTCGGCCGCCAGATCCGCCACTGCTTCGTGGCCGAGCCGGGCAACGTGCTGATGTCGGCGGACTATTCGCAGATCGAACTGCGACTGGCCGCGCACATGGCCGACGTGCCGAGCCTGAAGGAAGCCTTCGCCAATGGCGAAGACATTCACGCCCGCACGGCGATGGAAATGTTCGGCACCGTGGACCGCGATACCCGCGGGCGCGCCAAGACGATCAACTTCGCGATCCTCTACGGCATTTCGCGCTGGGGCCTCGCCGGCCGCCTGGGCACCCAGGCGGACGAGGCGCAGGCGATGATCGACCGCTATTTCGAACGCTTCCCGGGCATCCAGCGCTATATCCACGAAACGCTCGAATCCGTGCGGACCAAGGGCTATTCGGAAACGCTGTTCGGCCGCAAGACGTGGTTCCCGCGCATCGGCTCCAAGCATCAGGCCGAGCGTCAGGGCAGTGAGCGTGCGGCGATCAACGCGCCGATCCAGGGCACCAGCGCCGATATCATCAAGCGGGCCATGGCCCGCATGACCCCGGCGCTGACCGACGCGGGCCTCGGCCATGTCCGCATGCTGCTTCAGGTGCACGACGAACTGGTGTTCGAACTGCCCGAGGGAGACGTGGCGGCCGCATCCGAAGTGATCCGCAACGTCATGGCCACCGCAGCCGAACCAGCGGTGAAGCTGGACGTGCCGCTGGGCGTGGAAATCGGCCACGGCGATAGCTGGGGCGCGGCCCATTAAAGACATCGGGTGAGGCAAGCCTGCCATTTGGCGAGCCCCTCACCCAAACAAAGCACTCCGTCGCCCCCGCGAAGGCGGGGGCCCCGCTTCCTTCTGACTCGCCGGAAGAACAAGCGGGATCCCCGCCTTCGCGGGGATGACGAGGCATTTAGGCGATGGCAGTCTGTAAATCGGGCCAAAACCCCGACGAAATGAGCGATCGAAGGAAACTGTTGCACTGCAACATAGTTCCTTCTCCATGATCGCGCTTCTCGAACGCTACGTCGGCGTGTTGCCCGACTGGGCCGCCCAGGTCCTGATCGCCCTGATCGCCGGAACCATCGGCGCCGCCATCGCCCTTGTCGCCCATGCCGTGCTGTTCCGCATATTGCGGCACATCGTGCAATCCAGCGCCAGCCAGTCCGACGACATTCTTGTCGCCCGCCTCGCCCGGCCGACGCGCTGGGCCTTTGTGGCCATGGGCATCGTCCTCGCCGCCCGCCAGACCCCCGCGCTCAGCGATTTCTGGGAGCGCGTGGCGGGCTTCGTCATGCCGCTGCTGGTGGGCTGGATCGCCATCGCCATCCTCCATTCGCTGGTGGACGCGATGACACTGCGGGCGGACATCTCGGTAGAGGACAATCGCCGCGCCCGCCGCCGTCGCACGCGGCTGGCCATCGTCAACCGCATCGCGACGTTCGTGATCGTGTTCCTGATGGTCTCGCTGATGCTGTTCTCGATCCCTGGGGTGATGAAGGTGGGCGCCACGCTGATGGCATCCGCCGGCCTTGCCGCCCTGGCCGTCGGCGCTGCCGCGCAGCCCGCGCTGAAGGCGCTGATCGGCGGCTTCCAGATGGCGCTGACCGAACCGATCACCATCGACGATGTCGTCATCATCGACGGCGAGTGGGGCCGGATCGAAGAAATCCGCACGACTTACGTGGTGGTGAACCTTTGGGATCAACGCCGGCTGGTGGTGCCCACGACGCGCTTTCTGGAGGATACCTTCCAGAACTGGACCAAGACCACCTCGCAATTGCTGGGCACGGTGATGATCTACCTCGACCCCGCCACCGATCTTGCCCCGATCCGAGAGGAATATACCCGTGCCGTTACCGGGCATCAGCTGTTCGACGGCCGCGCGCAGGTTCTTCAGGTGACCGACCACAATGCCGAAGCCATGGAAGTGCGCCTGTTGATGAGCGCACGCAACGGGCCGACGCTGTTCGACTTGCGCTGCGCCATGCGTGAACACATGCTCGACTGGATACGGCGCGAAATGCCCGAGGCGCTGGCGCGCCGCCGCACCTTGCAAGTGGCGCCGGTCGAGTTGGCAGCCGGCCCGTCGATTGCGGAGGCCGTTGCCGATCTGGGCGACCGCAGGGCTTCCCGCTAAAGCACTTGCGAGACGCGCGGGACTGCGGCACTCGCAAGCGCATGATCCGTCCCGCCGCAGCCGTGCTTGCCCTTCTCCTCGCCCCCGCAGCCGTACCCGCCCAGGCGGCGCCAGTGCCGACTTGCATGTACCGCGTGGACGCCAGCTTCCCGCACGACCCCACTGCCTTTACCGAAGGCCTCTTCTATTCGAACGGCATGCTTTACGAGAGCACCGGCCGCGAAGGCGCATCCCGCATCGTCGTGCGCACGCTGGAGGATGCCAAGCCGGTAACCGAGGCGCAGATCAATCCCGCGCTGTTCGGTGAAGGCATCATCGACTGGAAGGATCAGATCATCAGCCTCACCTGGCGCGGCGGGCAGGGCTTCCGCTGGGACCGCAAGACGCTGAAGCAGATCGGCACGTTCAGCTACGAAGGCGAAGGCTGGGGCATGACGCGCAATGGCGACGTGGTCTACCAGAGCGACGGTTCCTCCAGCCTGCGCCTGCGCGATCCAGCCACCATGCGCCAGACCGGCAGCCTGGCAGTCACGGCCGACGGCAAGCCGGTGGACAATCTGAACGAGCTGGAATGGATCGACGGCGAGATCTGGGCGAACGTCTGGCTGACCGACCGCATCGCGCGGATCGATCCTGCCACCGGGCATGTGAAGGCCTGGGTGGATTTCTCAGGCCTTCGTCGTGGGGACGGCGCTTACGGCATGGATGCGGTGCTGAACGGCATCGCCTGGGATGCAAAGAAGAAGCGCATCTTCGTGACGGGGAAGAACTGGAACGGCATCTACCAGATCACGCCCGTTTGCCCTTGAGGCGCCGACGGGCGTCGCTGGCTTTCAAAGCCGAACGTACCAAACCTCGTCGCCCCCGCGAAGGCGGGGGCACCGCTTCCTTTTGCCAAGCGCGCGACGAACAAGCGGGATCCCCGCCTTCGCGGGGGCGACGGCGTGTTTATGGTAACGGAATTGGCCGCAGAAACAGGGGCAGAAACAGGGGCAGAAAGCAGGGGACGGTGATCGCCCCCTGCCTTCCAGTTACTCGCCGTGCTTCTTCGGCCGGGTTGGCTCCACCATCCCCGGAGAGATGAAGCCCAGCGGCACCACTTCCATGGCGCGCTTCTTCAATTCGCCCTTCATCCGCGCATATTCGGATTCCATTTCCTCGGTCACCGTCGCGCGGCTGTCTTCCAGAGCCTCGTCGAAATCGGCCTGATTCACCGATTCCACGTCGGCCCCGCGCTTGCGGATGGCAATCAGGCCCGCGCGGCGTACCACGTCTTCCAGATCGGCACCGGTGAAGCGCTCGGTCCGCGAAGCGATATCCTTGAGCGAAACGTCGTCTGCCAAAGGCATCTTCGCCGTGTGGATGCCCAAGATATGCACGCGCCCGCCCTCGTCCGGCGTGCCGACATAGACCAGTTCGTCGAAGCGGCCGGGGCGGAGCAGCGCCGGATCGACCAGGGTCGGCCGGTTGGTCGCGCCGACGAGGACGACCGACTGCAACTCTTCCATCCCGTCCATTTCGGCCAGGATGGTATTCACCACCCGCGCCGTCACTTGCGGCTCGCCCATCGAGCTGCCGCCACGTGCCGGCACCAGGCTGTCGATCTCATCGATGAAGATCACACAGGGCGCAACTTGCCGCGCGCGGGCGAACAGGCGGGCGATCTGCTGCTCGCTCTCGCCATACCACTTCGAGAGAAGATCGGACGACTTGATCGAGATGAAGTTCGCCTCCGCCTCCTTGGCGACGGCCTTGGCCAGCAGGGTCTTGCCCGTGCCCGGAGGACCATAGAGCAAGAAGCCCTTGGCCGGCCGGATGCCCAGCTTGCGGAACGCCTCTGGGTTCTTGAGCGGAAGCTCGATGCCCTCCTGAAGCTTCTGCTGCGCCTCATCTAGCCCGCCGATGTCGGACCAGCCGATGTCGGGAACCTGCACCATCACCTCGCGCATGGCCGATGGCTGCACGCGGCGCAGGGCTTCCACGAAGTCCTCGCGGATGACTTGCAGGCTTTCGAGCAGATCGGACGGGATCGTGCGCGCTTCCAGATCGAGTTGCGGCATGATCCGGCGCACCGCCTCGATCGCCGCCTCGCGGGCAAGCGCGGCGATATCCGCGCCCACGAAACCGTGGGTGGTGCGGGCCAGTTCCTTCAGGTCCACCTGATCGCCCAGCGGCATGCCGCGCGTGTGGATGCCCAGGATCTCGCGGCGGCCATTTTCGTCCGGCACGCCGATCACGATCTCACGATCGAAGCGGCCGGGCCGGCGCAGTGCCTCGTCGATGGCATCGGGCCGGTTGGTGGCGGCGATGACGACGACGTGGGCGCGGCTGTTCAGCCCGTCCATCAGCGTCAGCAGCTGCGCGACAAGGCGCTTTTCCGCCTCGCCATGCACCTGGTCGCGCTTGGGCGCGATCGAGTCGATCTCGTCGATGAAGATGATGGCCGGCGCGGCCTTGGCCGCCTCGTCGAACACCTCGCGCAGCGCCTTCTCGCTCTCGCCATAGCCGGATCCCATGATCTCCGGCCCGTTGATCGAGAAGAAGTTCGCCTCGCTCTCGTTGGCAACAGCTTGTGCAAGCCGGGTCTTGCCGGTTCCCGGCGGGCCATGCAGCAGCACGCCCTTGGGCGGGGCAACGCCAAGGCGGGTGAACAGTTCGGGATAACGCAGCGGCAGTTCCACCATCTCGCGCAACTGGCGGATGGTATCGCCCATGCCGCCGACGTCGTCATAATTGACGTCGCCGCGCGAGGCGTCGGCTTCCTCGAACAGCTCGCGCAGTTCGACTTCGGTGTTTTCGTCGATATGGACGATGCCGCGCGGGGTGGTGGAAACCACGTTCAGGCGGATCTGCGTCAGCGCGAAGGCCGGCGCATTGAACATGCGGCGCAGTTCGGGCGGAATGTCCGCAACCTGCTGCTGGCCGGTGGTGGCGACGATATCGCCCTGCACCATCGGACGACCGAAGAAGTTGCGCTTCAACGCGGCGGAGGGGCCCTGAAGGCGCATTTCCTTCTGCGCGGGCGCGAAGACCACGCGCTGCGCCGGGCGCGATTCCGCCTTGCGCACCGTGACGTGATCGCCCGAACCGACTTCCGCGTTCACGCGCTGAAGCCCGTCCAGCCGGATCACCTCAAGCCCTTCGTCCTCCGGATAGGCAAGAACCGCGCGCGCGACGGTGACGGTCTTGCCGGTGATCTCCAGCACGTCGCCCTCCAGCGCCCCGATCGCCGAAAGCGATCCGCGCGACAGTCGGGCAATGCCCTGACCGCTCTCTTCCTGCCGGGCGGCCGCGACTTGCAGCTTGGCCACCCGTTCGTCCACCTGGGTTGGGACTTCCGCCATGTGTGTCCTTTCAAGTTCCCGATGCTGGTCCTGGGCACATCGACCTCCCCGAGCGGGCAAGGCAGACGCGATGGGAACGTGCTGAAGGAACTAGGTATGCGCCTGAAGGATTTCAAACCGGTGGCGACAGGAATGACGCGCGAAGAAATCGAAAAGCGAGGCCAACCTCATCCATTTCGCGGATTCATGCCCGATCTGCGCGGCATAAAAAAAAGGCCCGATCGTTGCCGACCGGGCCGTGGAAGTTTTGGGAGAGGATGCCTGAAAGGCAGTTTCTGTATGCCTTGGGCCCATCCATTGTGCAAGTGCGAAATCGCCTAAAGACGGTTGCAAAACTAGCAATCGGTGTTGCGAAACGTCGAACTACACCGCGTAAACTCAGAAAACGGCGTATTTTCCGGTATTTGTTAAATGAATCGACCTTCAGGATTGATGTTATCGCAATCGGCTGGGCGATGCATCGACCGCCCGGGCGGGGCATTTTCTGCTGCGGCGCGATATTTCCTTGCCTGGGTTAGCATTTTCACCGGCATTGCCACCGCGCAATCGCACTTGCGATCCGATTCGGGGGCAATGCCGATTTGCGTGTAACCGGCCTTCTGCACCGGAAATGCGAATGGCCGGCGCCGCTGCCACGGTGCCGGCCATTCTCGCCAATCAATCCGGATCAGTGTGCGAAAAGCACCGCCGGCGCACCGGCATCGGCAAGGATGTAGGCCGTGACGCCTCCGAACAGGAACTCGCGCATGCGGCTCTTGCCGTAAGCCCCCATCACCAGCAGTTCGGCATGGGCCTGCCGGACCGCCGTGGCGATCGTCTCCTCGGTCGACCCGCGCCGCTCCAGTTCCTCGAATTCGGCGTGGATGCCGTTGCGCGACAGATAGCGCAGCGCCTGGGTAGCCGGAAAACCGCCGGGCTTCTCGGTCACCGATACGACTTTGACGAGTTGGCAAGTCACTAGCAGAGGCACCGCGGCCTTCAGCGCCGCAGCGGATTGCTCGCCGCCGTCCCACGCCACTACCGCACGGCGGATCGGAAGCGTCGCGCTCGCGTCGTCCGGAAGCGCCAGCACCGGCGCCCGCGCGGAGAGCGCCACCTCGCCAACGATCCCGCTCGACCGCGACAGGATGACAAGATCCGCCAGACGCGCTGCAGCGGCCAGAGCGGGGACGGGATCGTCCTCGCTGCGGACGACCTCAAACGGTACGTCGCCGCGCGCCAGCCGCGTTTCCACCGCCTCGGCGGCAGCATCGTCGTCCGCGCGTGCGCGATCCAGCGCCTCGCTGATCACATAGCTGCCGCCCATCGGGTCCATCGCGATATAGCGTGAGACCGGCGTATCGACGAGCACGGTGACATGCCCGCCAAGCTGCCGCGCCAGTTCGATGGCGGTATCGACGCGGGCATCGCTTGCAGGCTTGCGGTCGGCGTTCACGAGTATCGAGCGCATGGCATTTCTCCGTCTATCCGGTCCAGCTTAGGGGAATGGTATGCCGCCGCCATGACCGAGATCAAAGCCCCAATCGCCCCGCCCGATTTTCCGGCATCCGCCTGAGGGCGCTACCTTTTCGGCCCGGTTCAGCTTGCCAGCCGGTCAATCGACAGGCGTCCGGCCCGCTCGAACAGGTCAAGCACTACCGCTTCGCGCTCCTGCGAGCGGATGGCCGCCTCGAAATGGATGCGCCGTTTGGGCCGGGGCAGGATCTCAACCAGCGTGCCCGATGCAAGTTCCGCCCGCACCATGGTTTCGGGCAGCACCGCCGCCCCCTGCCCGCAGGCGACGATGTCGATAAGGGTACGCACGTTGTTGCAGGTGTTCAGCGATCGGGGCGACACCCCGCCCGGCGCGAATGCTTCCAACGTGACGGCGTGAAGCGGCGAATGGTCCGGCAGCGACCATACCGGCAAGGGCCGGGCGAACCCGCCCGCTGCCGCCACGGCCGGACTGGCCGCCCAGACGAGATCGACCGCGCCGATCGGTGCGGTGCGCATCCCCGGGCTCGCCGCCGGCCCCGCCAGGAACACGATGTCCCGCGTGCCCGCCAGCAATTGCTGGAGCAGGCGCGCGGTGAGGTCGAGTTCGATTTCCAGCGTGACGCCGGGCCGATCCCGCTCGATGGCGGCGATGAAACCGGGAAGGCAGCTTGCCGCAGCAATCTCGCCCGATCCGATCCGCACGCTGCCGGTGGCACCCGCGAAGTCGCTGGCTTCCAGCAGCACCTGTTCCAGCCCCTGCCGCAGCGGTTCGGCCGCCTCCACCAGCCGCCGCCCGCGCGCGGTGAGCACCATGCGCCGCCCATCGCGCTGGAACAACGGCACGCCGAGCTGTTCCTCGATCTCGCGCACCCGGGCGGAGATCGCGGGTTGCGTGGTATTGAGTCTTTGCGCTGCACCTGCGAACGTGCCGAGCCGATCGATCCACATCAGCGTTTCAAGGTGGAAGAGGGCGATACGTTTCATAGTTTCAGCTTATCGATTCCGATAAAAAACAATCGCTATTCGTAATGGGATGGGCTGTCTAGGTTCGGTTCCAAGACGGGAGAATGGCATGAACAAGATCTACCCCAGCGCCTCCGCCGCGCTGGACGGAGTGCTGAAGGATGGCCTGCTGATCGCCGCCGGGGGCTTCGGCCTTTGCGGCATCCCCGAACGGCTGCTGGACGCGGTCCGCGATTCGGGCGTGAAGGACCTGACCTTCGCCTCCAACAACGCCGGCATCGACAACGAAGGCATCGGCAAGCTGCTGCGCACCAAGCAGGTGAAGAAGATGATCTCGTCCTACGTGGGCGAGAACAAGGAGTTCGAACGCCAGTTCCTTTCGGGCGAACTGGAAGTGGAATTCTGCCCCCAGGGCACCCTGGCCGAGCGCATGCGCGCCGGCGGCGCAGGCATCCCCGGCTTCTACACCAAGACCGGCGTCGGCACCCAGATCGCCGAGGGCAAGGAAGTGAAGGTCTTCCGGGGCGAGGAATACATCCTTGAGGAAGGCATCTTCGCCGACCTGTCGCTGGTAAAGGCGTGGAAGGCGGACGAGAGCGGCAACGTCGTGTTCCGCAAGACCGCCCGCAACTTCAACGTGCCCGCCGCCACGTGCGGCAAGATTTGCGTGGTCGAGGTGGAGGAGATCGTCCCCACCGGCTCGCTCGATCCGGACGGCATCCATCTGCCGGGTGTCTTCGTCCAACGCCTGGTCCTCGGCGCGCCCTACGACAAGAAGATCGAATTCATGACTACCCGCGAGAGGGAGACCGCCTGATGAGCCAAGAAATCAAAGGCTGGACACGGGACGACATGGCCGCCCGCGCGGCAAAGGAGCTTCAGGACGGGTTCTACGTGAACCTCGGCATCGGCATTCCGACCCTGGTGGCGAACCATGTGCCCGGCGGCATGACGGTGACGCTCCAGTCGGAAAACGGGATGCTCGGCATCGGGCCCTTCCCTTACGCCGACGAAGTCGACGCCGACCTGATCAACGCGGGCAAGCAGACCGTCAGCGAACTGCCGCAGTCGGCCTATTTCGACAGCGCCACCAGCTTCGGCATGATCCGCGGCGGCCATATCGACCTGGCCGTGCTGGGCGCGATGGAGGTTGCCGAGAACGGCGACATCGCCAACTGGATGATCCCCGGCAAGATGATCAAGGGCATGGGCGGCGCGATGGACCTCGTGGCCGGCGTGAAGAAGATCATCGTCGTGATGGAACACAATGCCAAGAACGGCGATCCCAAGTTCATCCCGGCCTGCACCCTGCCCCTGACCGGCAAGAACGTGGTGGACATGATCGTCACCGACCTCGCCGTGTTCCAGCGGCCCGATCATCAGAGCCCGTTCAAGCTGATCGAACTGGCTCCGGGCGTGACGGCCGACGAAGTCGCCGCTAAGACAACCGCGCATTACATAACCTGATGCCCGCAAAGGAGAGTTCCGGATGGCTTACACCCTGATCACCGCCAATCGGAACTACTCCAGCTGGTCGCTGCGGCCGTGGGTATTGATGAAGGCGCTCGGCATCGATTTCACCGATCGAATCGAGCCCTTCACTGCCCCGGCCAACTACGACGCGTTCCGCAGCTTCTCCCCCACCGGACAAGTTCCCGCGCTGATCGACGGTGAGCGCACGGTGTGGGATTCGCTGGGCATCACGCTCTATCTGGCGGACCGCCATCCCGGCATCTGGCCCGCCGACGAAGCGGCGCGCGCCTTCGCGCAGTGCGCGGTCGCCGAAATGCACGGCGGCTTCTCCGCCTTGCGCAACGACTGCACGATGAACGTCGGCGTGCGTGTTCGCCCCAAGGCGATGCGCCCGGCGCTGGTGCGGGATGTCGCCCGCTTGCGCGAGATCTTCAGCGAGGGCCTGTCGCAGTTTGGCGGCCCGTGGCTGGCGGGCGAAAGCTTCACTGCCGTCGATGCCTTCTTCGCGCCGGTCGCCTTCCGCATCCGCACGTATGGCCTTGACGTCGGCACCTGCCAGTCGTGGGTCGATACCGTGCTCGACCACCCTGCAATGAAGCAGTGGGAAGCCGAAGCCCTGGCCGAAACCTGGCGCGAGGAAGGCCACGAGGCGGAACTCGCCGAATGTGGTGACGTGATCGCAGACTACCGCACGCAAGGCTGATCCGATGCGGGTGCTGCTGACCGGCTCCTCAGGCTGGCTTGGCCGCCATCTTGCCCCGCTGCTGATCGCGCAGGGGCATGACGTGGTGGGGCTGGATGTCGCCCCCGGCACGCATACACGGATCGTCGGCTCAGTGGCTGACCGCGATCTGGTGTTCCAGACGATCGCCCATCACGGCATCGAGGCGGTGATCCACGCCGGCGCGCTGCACAAGCCCGATATCGCCCGCAATCCACGGCAAGCCTTCGTAGACACCAACGTCACCGGCACGCTCAACCTGCTGGAAGCGGCGGTGGCAGCCGGACACGCACGCTTCCTCTTCACCTCCACCACCTCGCTGATGGTCCGCGCGGATGTCCGTGAAGGCGCCAGCACGGAGGGCGCGTGGTGGATGGACGAAGAATTCGGCCCGCTGGAGCCGCGCAACATCTATGGCGCAACGAAGCTGGCAGCGGAAAACCTGTGCCGCGTGGTTTCGCGCGACAGCGGCATGGCGGTGGCGATCCTGCGCACCGGTCGGTTCTTTCCGGAGGACGACGATACCCACGCCCTGCCCTCCGGCCCCAATCTCAAGGCGAACGAACTGCTGAACCGGCGACTTACGGTGGAAGACGCAGCCCTCGCCCACCTTGCGGCACTGGATCGGATCGAGGGGTGCGAGGCATTCGTGCTCTCCGCCCCGCCACCGTTCACGCGTGACGAGGCGCTGGAACTCGCCCGGGACGCCCGCACGGTAGTCGCCCGCCACTTCCCGGACGCGGCGGACCTCTACGCCCGGCAAGGCTGGGTGCTGCCCGAGCGGATCGAGCGCGTCTACGATCCCGCGAAGGCAGAGCGCCTGCTGGGCTGGCGCGCGCGGACCGACTTCGCCAGCGTGCTGGCGGCGCTTCGCCAGGGCGATCCCCTGCCCTATGCCCATGATCCCGCATGGATATCGCCTGTGCTTGGCCAGGCAATTTGAATGCGGCGTCTTGCCCGCGTCATCAAGCTGACGCAGTCTCCGACGCCGAATCTCAGGGAGAGCCCCGCATGTCCGATATCGCCCAGATCCCGCTGACCCGCATCGACGGCAGCACCGACAGCCTTGCCAACCACGCGGGCAATGTTCTGCTCGTGGTCAACGTCGCTTCCAAGTGCGGGCTCACGCCGCAGTACGAAGGGCTGGAAAAGCTCTACGCGGATTACAAGGGCAACGGTTTCGAAGTGCTGGGCTTCCCGGCCAACGACTTCGGCGCGCAGGAGCCGGGCACTGACGAGGAAATCGTCGAGTTCTGCCAGCTGAACTACGGCGTCTCGTTCCCGCTCTTCACCAAGGCGGACGTCACCGGCGATGCCAAGCAGCCGCTCTACGCCGCACTGACCGGCGCCATCCCCACCAAGCAGGGCGATGTCGACGGCATGAAGGAGCGCTTCAAGGGCTATGGCATGACCCCGAACGACGATCCCGAAGTGCTGTGGAACTTCGAAAAGTTCCTGATCGCCCGCGACGGATCGGTGGTCGGCCGCTTTGCCCCCGGGACGGCGCCGCAGGATCCCTTGCTGGTGGACGCTATCGAAGCGCAGCTGGCGAAGTAATCCAGCCAGGACGTCTCGCCGCCCCGGCCAATCGGGGCGGTGGGGACGTCCCAACCGGCCCTGATGCGATCACTCCGCTCCGGTCGCAACCGGGCGGGCAGGATCAGCGATCCACTCGCTCCACGAACCGGGGTAGAGGCGCGCACCGGAAAGGCCCGCGTGGGCCATGGCCAGGGCATTGTGGCAGGCGGTCACGCCCGAACCGCAGGAAAGGATCGCCGGCCTGTCGCCCAGCAGCGCCGCGAAATCGGCGGCCAGTTCGGGCCCCGGCTTGAAAAGGCCGTCCGGCCCCAGATTGTCGCGAAAGAAACGGTTGCGCGCGCCGGGAACATGGCCGGCGACGGGATCGATCGGGTTGGGATCGCCGCGAAACCGCACGGGATCGCGGGCATCCAGCACTTGGGCAGCACCGCCGTCGATATTCGCCAGCACCGTCGCCGCATCGACGGGTGCCGCCACCAGGGGATCCGCGGCCGTGAAATCTCCGGGCAGCACCGGGCCGGGCTCTCCGGTTTCCAGTGGAAGCCCTGCGGCTGCCCAGGCCTGCTTGCCGCCGTCCAGCACGGCAACGGGACCATGCCCCATCCAGCGCAACAGCCACCACGCCCGCGCCGCCCAGGCGCCACCGTTGGAATCGCAGGCAACCACCTGCTGCCCCTGCCGCAACCCCACCGAACGCAGCCAGGCCGCGAAAGCCACGCGCGAGGGTAGCGGATGGCGCCCGTTGGTTCCGTCGGGCGGCGAGGCCAGATCGTCATCCAGATGGGCATAGCGCGCGCCCGGCAAATGGCCCGCGCGATAGGCCTCTCGCCCCTTGTCCGGCACGCCCAGTTCGAATTCGCAATCGAGGATCAGCACATCCTCCCCGTCGGCGAGCAGGGCGTGGAGATCGGCAACCGAAATGAGCGTTTCGTAAGTCATGCCAGTATCTTAGCCGAGCAGGCGCGCAAAAAGGAACTCCTCGTCACGCTGTTCACCGACCATGAAGTGGATGTCGGCGACTTTGTCGAAACCATAGCGTGCATAGAACTTCTGCGCACCGTCGTTACCGCTCCAGACCGAAAGCTGCACCTCATCCGCCGCATGGTCGCGCGCGGTGGCCAGGGCCCAGTCCATCAGGCCCGCACCGATGCCCCGGCCGGTGGCATCGGGATCGGTATAGAGTTGCTTGAGTTCGATGACGCGCTGGCCGCGCGCATGTTCGGGCCAGCCGCAGGCCATGACCAGCTTGCAGAAGCCCAGCAACTGCCCGTCCGCCTCTGCCAGCATCACCCGCATGTCGGGATCGGCGATCTCCTTGGCGATCTTGGCCTCGCTATGCGATTCGGCCAGGAAATTGGCGAGGTCCGTCGCCGTGTACATGTGGCCGAACTTGGCGACGAAGCTGCGCGTGCCCAGATCGGCCAGCGCGGCGGCATCGGCGGCAGTCGCCGGGCGCACGTTCATCACAGGGCCTTCGTCATGCAGATCGAGAAATCGTCGGCCACGTAATCACCGAAAGGCGGACATTCCACGAAACCATTGGCACGATAGAGGCCATGCGCGGGATGGAACGCCTCGGGCTTGCCGGTCTCCAGGCTGACGCGCGTGTAGCCCCGCGCCCGCGCTTCATCCAGCAAGCGCAGAAGGATCGCCTTGCCCACGCCCTTGCCCCGATAGGCGGGATCGGCGCGCATGGACTTCAATTCGCCATGCGTATCGTCAAGGTGCTTGATCGCGCCGCATCCGGCCAGCCGCTCGCCATCCCACGCCGAAAAAAACGTCACGTCCTGCTGCCGCAGCCGCTCGGCCGGCATGGCGTGGACGCTTTCGGGCGGCGACCACTGGTGCATCTCGTCAAGGTGAAACTGAAGCAGGTCGAGCACGGCGCGGCCCGTGAGATCGTCCTCGATAATGGTAAGCGTAAGCGTCAACGACTGTCCCCGGAATGCTTGTCCGCCTTGCGGCGGCCCATCCGCATGCCCGCTTCCAGTCGGGCGCGCAACTGCGTGTAATAGGCGTCGAGAAAGGCCCGCTCATCGTTCCAGCCGTCGTTGCGGCCGATCTTGTGCGCGATCGTCTGGTAGACGCTCTCGATCGCCTGTTCCCGCCCCTCGCGCAGCACGCGTTCAAGCGCCTGAAGCTCATATTCGCCGTAGACCGCCAGTTCGCTCTCGGAAAAGCGATAATCGCGCGAGGGCGAGGCGCCGAAGACCTCCTCCTCGCCCACATAGGGCGCCGAGCTCACCGAAAGCGCAGCCTCCAGCTTGCGGCGCGGCCGTTCGACCACCCACGATCCGGCAATCACGTCGCCTGCGCGCAGGCTGTCGCGATTGAACAGCGGGAACAGCAGGAAGATCGCGAACCACCCCGCCGCTGCCAGCCAGCCGGCGCCGCTGGCAGCGCCCGCCATCATGATGAAGATCACCGGCAGGAACAGTTCCACATCGCGCAGCAGATTGCGCGCGATCACCATCTCGGCCGTCAGCCGCCCGCCATCGCGTGAGGCGATGCGGATGCCAGCCAGCCGCTTGCCCGGCGTCGCCCCGCGTGGCCCCAGTTCGAAGAACAGGAAATAAGCGTTACGGAACAGGAACATCGCCAGAATCCAGACGATCGCCAGAAACTGCATGGCATGGCCCGCCGCGTTCTTAGCTTCCATCGTGCGGTCCACCTGGTCCACGCCGCCGGCAAGCAGGATCAGACCCCAGGTCGTCGCGAAAATGAGCACGATCATCACGATGAAATCGATGATCAGCGCGCCCAGGCGCGAACCGCGACTGGCCACGGTGATCGGCAGGGTGATCCCTTCCGGCGTCACCAGCAGGCGATCGCGCGTGGAACGGCGATGACGCGTCGCCATGCGGCTCATGACCGGCGCACTCCACTGGCGTTACCGCGAAACGCGAAGAAATAGGCGCACCACGCGGTCAGCATGAAACCGCCGATCACCATGCGCCCGAACGTCTCGTCCACAAGTTGGCGGGCGAAGCCTTCCAGCAGCGCGGCGACCACCAGCATCAGCACCACGCCTGCCATCACCACCGCCGCGCGCCGCCCCGCCTCGGACGCTGCGCGCAGGACGGGCCGATTGCCGGGAAAGGCGATCGAACGGCCGACATGAAGGCCCGCCGCCCCCGCCAGCAAGATCGCGAAGAGTTCGGTGGTTCCATGGACGGCGAGCCAGCCGATCAGGTCCACCAGCAGTCCCTTGCCGTTGTAGAGCCACAGCAGCGCCCCTAGCGAGGCGGTATTCTGCACCAGCAGCAGCAGCGTCGGCACGCCCAAGGCGAAACCCAGCGCAAAGGCCAGGATCGAGACTTGCGCATTGTTGCTGAACAACCCGGCGGCGAAGACGCTCATGCCCGATTGGTCGGACTGCCCGAACAGCGAATTGCGCAAGGCCTCATGCGTGGCGCCGGGCACGCGGGTTCCCGCCATTTCCGGGGAAATCAGCGCGAAATACCATTCGGGATCGTGGGCGACCAGCAGCCATCCCACCGCCGTTCCCGCGACCATGACCGCCAGCGCGATCAGCACGTCGAACCAGATCGAGCGCACCGCCGCGCTCCAGCCGCCGCCAAGGAAGCCGCGCAGCCAGTCCCATAGGGACGAACGCGGCCCGTAGACGACGAACCACGCCCGCTGCACCAGCGCTTCGAGATAGGCGAGCGTCGCCGCATCCAGCGAAGTCTCGCGCGCGATCGACAGGCTGGACGCCACCGTGCGGTAGAGGCCAGGCAGCGCCAGCAGGTCCTCGTCCGAAATGCGACGGAGGCGGTCCTTCTCCATCTTGGTGACGATCGCCTCCAGCCGCTGCCAGTCGGGCTCCCGCTCCAGCCGGAAGCGATCCGAACGCAGCGCCGCGCGGGCAATCGCCTGCGTTTCGGCAGCAGTGGCAGTTGCGGACATCGCGTTCATCCGATCGCTCCCGAACGCTTGATGGCAAGGTAGGCGTCGATCAGGCGGGTGCCGATCGCCGCGTGCGGCGCCTCGATCACCTCTACGCCCAACTGGCGAAGCTGCCTCGTCACCAGCGCGCGCTGCCGCAGTAGCAGGTCTGCCGAAACCGCCATGGACAGCGTCTGCATGTCATCCGGCGCGGCGGCTGAAATCTCTTCCAGTTCCTCGTCGGCAATGCTGACGAACAGCACCAGGTGGCGCGCGACAAGGCGGCCGATCGATTCGATCATCAATTGCGCGCTGGTAGGGTCGGTGAATTCTGAAAACACCACGATCAGCGAGCGACGTTCCAGCCGCGCGGCCAGTGTCGCCAGCGCCAGAGTGAAGTTCGGCTCCTCCGAACGATACTCAAGCCCGGCGGCGGCGCGCTGCAAGCGATGGAAATCACGCGAAGCGGCAACGAACGGGGTCGAAACCTCTGGCCGCGAGGCGAAGCCGAACAGCGCGACCCGGTCGCCGCCCTTCAGCGCGACATATCCAGTCGCCAGCGCCGCCGAAACCGCCCGGTCCAGCCGCGGCATCCCGGCAACCGGCTCGCACATCGACTGGCCGCAGTCGAACGCGAAGACGATCTGGTTGTTCCGCTCCGCCTCGTATTCCTTGGCATAGAGATGAACGTGGCGGGCGGACGATTTCCAGTCGATCCGGCGCCGATCCATGCCCGGCTCATACTCGGCCAGCGATTCGAACTGCGTACCTTCACCGCGAATGCGCCGCGCCAGCACGCCGAACTGCGCGTTCTTGAGCAGTATCTGCAAGGCCGGCGAACGCACCGCCGAAACATTGGGCCAGACGCGCACGTTCTCGTCCAGATCTCCGGCAATCTGCCTTGCGCCCAGGCCCAGCGGGCCGGTCCAGCGCAGCCAGGTGCCGCTGACCTTGCCCGTGCCCCGTCGCGAGGGGCGGAAGGGTGCCTGCCCGCGCCAACCCCGTGCTTGTTCGCCTTCACCCCGCGTCAGGCCGAAAGTCGCACGGCCACCGCCAACCAGCCGCGGATCGCAGGCCAGCGCCACTTCCACGCGCGATGCCCGACCGCCGCGCAAGTCCACGCCCGCCTCCAGCAGCGCTTCCGCGCCCACTTCGACATCGCCGGGCACGGTCACCCGGAAATCCTCCAACCGTCCGGCCAGCAGGGCATCGATGAAGACCAGCACCAGCACCACCAGCCCGACTGCCGGCGCAGCCACCCAGGCATCGGGCCGGGTGGCGCCGATCACCAGCGCAACGGGCGCCGCCAGCGCCAGCAACGCCGCCGCGCGCACGGTGGGCACCAGTGGAGCGAAGCGAAGGCTCATCGGATCAGCGCGGCGCCTCGGTCTGTTCGACAAGCGTGGCGACCAGCGCTTCCACCTGCTTGCCCTCGATCTCCGCCGCCGGGCTCAGCAGCAGGCGGTGGCGCAGCACGCTGGGGGCCAGCGCCTTCACATCGTCCGGCACCACGTAGTCGCGCCCGTCCAGCGCGGCGCGGGCGCGGGCAGCGCCGGCCAGCAGCACCGCCGCGCGCGGCGAGGCACCGCTGGCCAGATCCGGGCTTTCGCGCGTGGCGCGCACCAGCCGCACAACGTAGTCCACCACGCTCTCGGCGAGTTTGACCTGCGACACCGTGCGGGTGGCCGCATCCAGCAGCGCGCGGTTGGCCACGGCGGTCACGCCGCATTCGGCCGGCGTCGGCGCGCCACGATTCTCACCAAAGCGCGTGACGATGCGCAGTTCCTCGTCATGGCTGGGATAGGCGACGTCCAGCTTGAACAGGAAGCGGTCCAGCTGCGCTTCGGGCAGCGGATAGACGCCTTGGCTCTCGATCGGGTTCTGGGTGGCCACGACCATGAAATGATCGGGCAGCGCGTGGGCGGTACCGTCCAGCGTCACCCGGCGCTCCTGCATGGCTTCCAGCAGGGCTGCCTGCGTCTTGGGCGGGGTGCGGTTGATCTCGTCCGCCAGCAGCAGGTCGCAGAAGATCGGGCCGCGCGTCAGCGTGAACTGGCTCGTCTGGAAATTGAACAGGTTGGAACCCAGGATATCGCCGGGCATCAGGTCCGGCGTGAACTGGATGCGGCCGAACTCCAGCCCCAGCGAAGCGGCAAAGCACTGCGCCAGGAAAGTCTTGGCGGTTCCCGGAGGGCCCTCCAGCAGCACGTGCCCACGCGCCATCAGCGCGATCAGCATATGCTCCACGGTCTCGGTCTGGCCGACGACCGCCTTGGCGATCTGCTCGCGAATGTCGGCCGCGATCGCGGCGACTTGCGCAAGGTCGCTGCCGAAATCGACAGTCTGGGCATCGGTCATCGGGTCAACATCCTTTCGAGCGCGTGGAGATCGCGCGCAGCCTTGACGAGGTCTTGCGGACGCCGGGCCTGCCGAAGGCGCGCGGCGATCGCGGAAAAGGGTTCGGCGGAAGGGTCGCGCGAATGCAGGGCGCGGTCGATGGCGGCATCGGCCTCCGCACCGTCCAGCGTGCGCGGCAGGGCAAGCGCGCGGACCAGCCGCTCACGCGCATGATCGGCGTAGGGCCTGGAGATCAGGTGCAGGCGCCCGGTGCGGCGCACCAGTCCCGCCGCATTGGCCACCAGCGCGCGCTTTCCGAAGGCAATTGCGCGATCACTCGCCAGCGGCGGGCCGAAGCGCAGGAACGCCCGCCAGCCCAGCACCAGAGCGGCCAGCAGCAGGCACAGCGTCGCGGCGAGGAAGGGGGGCGTGAAAGCCAGCGTCAGCAGGTTCTGCGCGCGGCCAAAGCCGTTCAGCGTCAGATCGAAGGTGATCGGATCGCCCGGCTTGGTGCCTATGGAAGCGACCAGCGCATCGATCAGCCGGGCGGAATGCACATCCGCCATGCCCCAGTTGTTCACCAGATCGGGGTCGAACACCACGACGATGGGATAGAGTTCCTCGTCCGGCTCATCCGCGTCGGACGATACGCCCGCGGCTTTCTCCAGCCCGGGGTAGACGCCTTCGTCGGCGATGAAGCCGGCCAGGATGTGCCCGGCGCCATCGCGCACCAGTGGCGCGACATCGTCGCCATCGCCCCAGGACACGGTGCGTCCCGGAAGCGCGCCGGCGATGCCCATGCCGGCCCACCCCATGCGTCTTGCACGTCCCGGGACGGCATCATGCCCAACGCCTACGTCGTCCAGGAAGCCCTTCCATTGGGCCAGCTGAGGCTCGCCCAGATTGACCCAGCCCTTCCGCGCGCCCTTCTCCGTCTGTTGACGCGTGGCGGGCGATGCAAACCACTTCGGCGTGATCACCAGCGTCGGCCCGACATAGCGCCGCTTGGACACGATCTTCTCGATATCCTCGCCCTTGGCGAAGGCCGGCGGCGTCAGCACCAGCAGCCCGGGCTTGTCGAGCGCGCCTTCGTTGCGCGACTTGTGCACCGCGTAGCCCCGACGATCGAGGTACGTGGCCATCGCCGCATAGCCGTTGAGGCCGCGCCCATCGGCATGGGCCTGCCCGTCATTGGTTTCGCTGAAGCCCGTGCCCGTGCCGATCATCCAGAGCAGCGCGACGAACAGCCCGCAACCCAGCACGACCACGGCGAGGACAGACCAGCGCGAGAATGGGTTCGCCCCCACTTCCACGGTTTCGGGATGGAAATCGGTGCCGTTCATGCGGAAAACCGTACTTGAGCGAATTCGGCATAAGCCGCCCTCGCGGCCGACCAATCCTGCGCATCCAGTTCACGCAATGCGAAACGGCTGCGCTCCACCCGCCCGGCGATCGTGCCGAAAGCATCGCGCCCCTGCGGCGGCAGTGCGGGCAGCATTGCGATCTCGCGCGCGGTGCTGGCGGGATGCAGCCATTCGGGACGGTGGGCGCGAATCTGCTGGACGCTGCGGCGAAGCAGAAGGTGCGTCGCCTCGGCAAAACGCCCCTCTGCAGCCAGGCGATCGGCATCCGAAAGCAACGCGGCAGCCTCTGCCCGATCGGGCACCCACTGCTCCACCGCTTCCTCTTCGGGCCGGGACACGCGGCCGAAAATCATCTGGCCGAACAGGCGCCACAGCACGAACAGCACCAGCAGGACGGCCAGAGCGATGAGAACGTACTGGAATATCGGCCACGACATGCCGAGCATCCGGCCGATCGGCTTGAACACGGCCTCCAGCCATTCGCCAAGCTGGCGCAGCCATTCCGGCGTGTGCGGTATCGGCGCCTTTACCTGCGGCAGCGGGGCATACTGGATATCTGCGGAGCCGCGCACCGCCGCCCAGTCGGCCGCAGCGTCGCTTGCCCCGTTTCGAGGCGCGGTCGCACCCGCCAGTTGACCCCCACCAATTGCCACGGCCGGGGTGATTGGCATGCCCTGCCCCGGCAGACAAGCCGTTGTGCGTTAACAATCTGTCGGTGCGCCGAATTTTCGGCGCACCGGGCAGGATCAGCCGCGCGGACGGGCCTGGCGATAGGTTCCCAGCGGACGCACGTACTTACAGTGGAAAGCCAGTTCCTGCAGCGCCGAATCGACACGCGGATCGCCCGGCGCGCCTTCGATGTCCGCATAGAACGTCGTCGCCGCGAAGCTGGCGCCGATCTGGTAGCTTTCCAGCTTCGTCATGTTCACGCCGTTGGTGGCAAAGCCGCCCAGCGCCTTGTAGAGTGCAGCCGGGATGTTCTTCACTTCGAAGATGAAGGTGGTCATCGCCTTTTCGCCCTTCAGAGCGAAGGGATCCAGCGGCTCGCGCGCCAGCAGGACGAAACGCGTGGTGTTGTCCGCCGCGTCCTCGACATTCTCTTCCACGATCTTGAGGTCGTAGAGTTCGGCCGCCAACTTGGGCGCGATGGCGCAGGCCGAAGGATCGCCCAGTTCGCGCACCAGCGCCGCGGCGCCGGCAGTATCGGCATAGGCCATCGGCACGATCCCGCGCTCACGCAAGTAATGGCGCGACTGGCCCAGGCCCTGCGGATGGCTGTAGGCGGCAGAGAACGGGCCCGTCGTCCCATCTTCGCGGGGCGGCGCCATCAGCGCGTGGTGGATCGACATGAAATGCTCGCCCACGATCGACAGGCCGCTTTCGGGCAACAGGAAGTGGATGTCCGCCACGCGCCCGTGCTGCGAATTCTCGATCGGGATGATCGCCCGCTCGGCCCGGCCTTCCTTCACCGCATCCAGCGCATCCTCGAACGAAAAGCACGGCAGCGGCAGGCTCTCGGAATCGTACTCCAGCGCGGCGCGGTGCGAATTGCATCCGGGCGCACCTTGCAGCGCCATCGCCCGGGCGGGATCAGCGGCAGCAGCCTCCACCATCCGGGAGACAAGGTCGAGCGCGGGTTTGGGATAGGAATTCATAGCGACCGCGCGCTTAAGCGGCATTGCGCGCAACCGCAATGGCTCTTGCGCTAACTTGCGGGCAACATTAGGACCTCGAAGCCAAGAGGATCATCATAACAATACCCGGGGCAGTCAGGACATGGACGATCGTTTCAACACCATTGCCGGGTGGACTCTGTTCGCCGGCGTCGTCGGTCTGGGTCTTACCAGCGTCAGTGCTCATTACTTCCGCGCCGATAAGCATGACCGTCCCGCTACCATGGGTTATGCGATCGAGGGGGTAGAAGAAACTACCGAGGGCGGCGCCGCCGAACCGCCGATCGAAGCGCTGCTGGCCACTGCCGATCCCGCCAAGGGCCAGGCCACCTTCGCCAAGTGCCAGTCCTGCCACACGATCAATGCGGGCGGCGCCAACGGCATCGGCCCCAACCTCCACGGCGTGGTGGGCGAGGAAATCGGCAAGGGCGTGGGCGGCTTCGCCTTCTCCGACGCGCTGAAGGGCGTGGGCGGCAAGTGGGACTTCGACAAGCTGAACCAGTGGCTTAAGAGCCCGAAGGCCATGGCCCCCGGCACCAAGATGACGTTCGCTGGCCTTCCCAAGCCGGAAGACCGCGCGAACGTGATCGTCTACCTCAATTCGCAGGGATCGAACCTGCCGCTGCCGGCTGCACCCGCTGCCGGTGCCGCGCCGGCCAAGGGCGCTGCGCCTGCCGCCGATGCCTCGGCCGCACCCGCTGCGGACGCCAGCGCGGCGGCCGCGCAGTAAATACAAGATCCGGCTTCGGTCGGCAGAAGACGGTCCGCGGGCTTCACCGAGTCGCCTGCGGGCCGTTTTCGTTATCCGCTATCGGCGCGGCGGCCGGCGTCAGCGCTGCGCGATGGACAGCGTTTCCTCGAAACGGCCAAGGCGCTCGCGCCCCCAGGCCCAGTCGCCAAGGCCGCTGGCGCCGTTGATGTGGCCAAGCGCGCCAGCCTCCACGAACTGGCACCCCCACTGCCCGGCACGCAGCCGCGCGTAGTCGATCGGGCCGTAAGGATCGTCAGTGCTGGCAATCAGCATCGACGGAAACCGCAAGGGCGATGTCGGCGGATTGGCGAAACCGCGCGCCTCGTCCGGAAAGGCGCTGCCTTCCGGGTCTGGCGGCGCCACCAGCAGCGCACCGCGCACCCGCAGGCTTGATCGCGCACTCCAGTGCGCCACCAACAGGCAGGCCAGGCTATGCGCGACCAGCACTGGCGGCTCGGAGGCCTGCGTGACCGCGCGGTCCAGCGCGGCGATCCAGTCGTCCAGTTCCGGCTCGTCCCAACTCGCGGGGACGAAGCGCTGCATGCGCGGATCGGCCTGTTCCCACTGCGTCTGCCAGTGGGCCGGACCGGACCCGCCGATGCCCGGCAGGACGACATAGGCGCTCATGCTTCCTCGCGGCCCTTGAAGCCCTTGGCGATCACGTACCACTCGGACGAATCCTTGCGGCTGGCCGGCGGCTTCGCGTGCTTGACGCTGGTGAAGCGGCGCTTCAGCAGGCCCAGCAGTTCGGTATCGGTGCCGCCCGCGAAAACCTTCGCCACGAACGTCCCGCCTGGGGCCAGCGACTGGATCGCGAAGTCGGCCGCCGTTTCCACCAGGCCCATCGTGCGCAAGTGGTCGGTCTGCTTGTGGCCCACGGTGTTGGCCGCCATGTCCGACAGGACCAGATCCGGCGCGCCGTCCAGCGCGCCTTCCAGCGCGGCAGGTGCCTCGTCCGCCATGAAGTCCATCTCGAAGATGGTCACGCCCTCGATCGGATCGGTGGGCAGCAGATCGATACCCACGATCTTCGCCTGCGGCCGCTTCAGGCGCAGCACCTGGCTCCAGCCGCCCGGCGCAATGCCAAGGTCGACCGCGCGCTCCACGCCCTTGAACAGATCGAACTTCTCGTCGAGTTCGATCAGCTTGTAGGCGGCGCGGCTGCGATAACCGTCCGCCTTGGCCTTCTTCACATAGGGATCGTTGAGCTGGCGGGTCAGCCAGCGCGCAGAACTGGTCGTGCGCTTCTTGGCGGTACGAAGCCGCTCCTTGGGATCGCGTCCGGATCGGCTCACGGCCGGGCCTCCAATGCTTGTGCGCCCGCCGTGGCGAGCATGGTCTTGTTCGAAGTGTGCGAGGCGATCAGGCTTCGCAGGATGCCCTCGCGGATGCCGCGATCGGCAACGCCCAGCCGCGCGGACGGCCAGAGGTCGAGAATCGCCTCAAGGATAGCACATCCGGCAACGACAAGGTCTGCGCGTTCGCGGCCGATGCAGTTCAACTCGCGCCGCTCCTCGATCGACATCGATGACAGGCGCGAACTGATGTCGCGCATCGATTCGGCGGGAACGATCAGCCCGTCCACCATGCGGCGGTCGTACTGCGGCAATTCCAGATGCAGGCTGGCCAGCGTCGTCACCGTGCCGCTGGTGCCCAGCAGGCGCAGCGGCCCGGTCTGCGCCGCACTCTCGCGCGCCGGGGCGACACGCTCTGCAAAACCGGCGAAGCTATCGGCCACCAGTCCGTGCATGTGCTTGTAGCGCGTCAGCCGCTCTTCCAGTGTCGTGCCTTCGGGCGGGCAGCTTTCGGTGAGCGAAACCACGCCCCAGGGCACCGATTGCCAGTCGAGGATGCGCGGCACGGTGCCGGTGCTCTCGATCAGCACGAGTTCGGTGGAGCCGCCGCCGATGTCGAAGATCATCGCCGGGCCCAGCCCCGATTCGAGCAGGACATGGCAGCCCAGCACCGCCAGCCGCGCTTCCTCGCGCGCGCTGATGATATCCAGCGCGATGCCGGTCTCCTGGCGCACGCGCTCGATGAACTCGGGCCCGTTGACGGCACGACGGCACGCCTCCGTCGCCACCGAGCGGGCGAGGTAGACGTTGCGACGCATCAGCTTGTCCGCGCAGACACGCAGCGCGCCCAATGTGCGATCCATCGCTGCGTCCGACAGACGGCCGGACTGCGCCAGCCCCTCACCCAGCCGCACGACACGGCTGAAGGCGTCGATCACCGTAAAGTTCTCGCCGGACGGGCGCGCGATCAGCAGGCGGCAGTTGTTGGTGCCAAGATCGATCGCCGCATAGGATTGTCGCGGATGCTGCCGTGGCAGAATCGCATCCCGGATGCCGGGACGCAGTTCGGCGGGGCGAGTGCCCGATTCGGCATTCCCTGCCTCGACCACCGCCACGTCAGGGCGGCGTGGTTCGGCAGGACGTGCCTGCGTGGTCGCCGTCTTCTTGCCGGGCTTACGCGACTTGCCCGATTTTCGGGCCGAGCGCGTCTTCTCCCGGCGTGGTGGCGCCGACGATGGGTTCGTGGATTCTTCGCGCGGCGCTCCGCCTGCCGCGTCGGCGCCGCCACTCCTGGCCTGCACCTTCGCCTTGGCCGTGCCGGGACCGGACGGGCGCGATTTGCCCCTCCTCGCCTTGCGCCGCCTGCTGGGGCGGCCTGACACGTCGACTCTTGCTGCCGGCGGATCGTGCTCCGCCATGATTCAAAATCTCTTCAAAAAATCTGCCGCCATGCGTGGCGGGTACATGCCCTGATGCTAACGCCCAGACGACAAAGGAGCAAGGGCGGTAAAAAAGGGTGTTGACCCGAATCACGACCGCTACTAGAGGGGCGCCTCCCGATGCCCCGTCGTCTAATGGTAAGACTACGGATTCTGATTCCGTCTATCGAGGTTCGAATCCTCGCGGGGCATCCAAATTTCCCTAAATCGCTGAAATCGCGGGTTCGTTGCCTGATGCACATCGGCACTTCGCAGATGCGCGCCGCCCTCTCCCATGGCTGGACGGGCCTGTTCGGCAGATGCGGAAAGCCGTCGGCGAATCATCGATCATCGCAGGCCCGAGCATGGGCGTTCGGGCATTCGCCCCGGCGTTAATTGTGGCTGAGGCGCGGCGAACCGATTCGCGACTGCGGCCCCGCTAAGAGCCGTCGGTAATCAACGTTCCACCATCGACGACGAGATTGTGCCCGGTAACGAATGCGCCGGCATCGGAAGCCAGGAACACCGCCGCGCCTGCCACTTCGGCGGGCGTGCCGGGCCGCCGGAGCGGCGTCATCGCCATGCGGCGGGCCATGAAAGCCTCGTCCGCCAGCAGTGGCCCGGACAGTTCGGTGGCGATGAAACCGGGCGAGATCGCATTGACCCTCACGCCGCGCGGTCCCCACTCCACCGCCAGATTGCGTGCCAGTTGCGCAACGCCCGCCTTGGCAAGCGCATAGGCGTTGATTCGCCCATTGCCCCGCAATCCCGAAAGGCTGGACACCAACACCGCCGCGCCGCCGCCCCGCGCCGCGATCTGCGGCAGGGCGAGATTGCAAAGCGAAATCTGACTGGTGAGGTTGATCGCCATGACTCGGGCATAGTCGGCCATGTCGAGATCGGCGAACGGCCCTGCCTTGCCGGTGATCCCGGCATTGCAGACCAGCACGTCCAGCCCGCCAAATTCCGCCACCGCGCGGTCGACCAATGCGGCCAGCGCGGCATCGTCGGTCACGTCGCAAGGCTGGCCCGGCATGCCGAGTTCGGCGGCGACACGCGCGGTATCCCCGGCGTCCTCGCTGGAAATCACCACGCGCGCGCCTTGGGCGATCAGCCCCTCGGCAATGGCGCGACCGATCCCGCGCGTGGAGCCGGTGACGATCGCGCTTTTGCCGGTAAGGTCGAACATCAAGCTTTACCTGCTGCCTCGTTGTAGACGGGATCGACCTGCTCGGGCTTGGCCTCGTCCAGCGGCACGCCATTGTGGAGATAGGCGGGCGCTTCGATCAGAATGAAGGCGATGCGGCAGACTTCCTCGGTGGTGTTGCGCCACAGGTGGTTGGTGCCGCGCTGGACGATGATGCCGCCTTCGCGCACCGTCTTCTTGCGGCCGTCTTCCAGTTCCAGTTCGATCTCGCCCTTCAGCACGATGCCGTAGTCGATCGAGTTGGTGCGGTGCATCGGGCTCTGCTTGCCTGGCAGCATGTCCACAACGCGGATCACCGAGCCGCCTTCCAGCGTCGTGCCGGTTGGGCGTTCGCGGCCTTCAGTCTCGTCGTTATTGTCGGCCGGGACGGTGGCAGTGGTCCAGATCGTCAGGAACGAGGCATCGCCAGAGGGCACCATCTTGGTCGGCGTCACGTCTTCGGAGCGGAACACGGCACGGCCATTCTCGTCATGCCCGGTGACGACGCGCTGGACCGGCGGCAGGCCGGAATCGGAAAGAACCTCGCTCATGCCTTCACAACCTTCTGTTCGATCACGCCGAACGGCGCGCGGCCGTCGACAAGGGTTCCCTGCATGCGCACGCTGTCGCCAAAGCGCATGAATTCAGTGCGCGGCTCACCGAAATCGACCAGTTCGATTCCGCGCCGCTCGGCAATGCAGGAGGAGCCGATCTCGCGGTAATTCTCGTTGGAAACGGTACCGGATCCGATCACCGTGCCCGCCACCAGATCGCGCGTGGCGCAGGCATGGGCGACAAGTTCGTGGAAACCATGGCCCATCGGCTCGCCATTGGCGGCGCCGAAGCGCTTGCCGTTCCAGTCCACGAGCAGGTCCATGCAGACGCGCCCGTTGCGCCATTGGTCGCCCAGTTCCTCCGGCGTTACCGCGAAGGGCGCCATCGAACACGGCGGCTTGGCCTGCACCCAGCCGAAGCCGGTCTTCATCTCCGGCCCGGCCAGCTTCCGCAGCGACCAGTCGTTAATCTGCACGATCAGGCGAATGTGCTTCAGGCAATCCTCGGCCGAAGTGCCCATCGGCACGGCATCGACGATCACGCCGAACTCGCCCTCGAAATCGATGCCGTTCTCTTCGGTGAGGTAGCGCACATCCTCGGCAGGACCGTAGAACTTGTCCGAAGTCCCCTGATACATCAGCGGCTTGCCGGTCTTCACCGGCACCACGCCCAGCGCCTTGTCCATCAGTTCCCCGTGGCAGGCGAAAGCCGAACCATCGAGCCACTGCCACGCACGCGGCAGCGGCGCGCGCAGCAGCGCAGCCTCGAGCGCTTCGGGAAATTCGGAAATCTCGGCCAGCACGGGCGCGACGAAAGTCCAGCTTTCCATCGCCTGTTGCAGCGTATCCACCGGCGCGTGGGCATAACGATCGCCTTCGGGCGAAACGACAACGAGGTGCCCGTCCGGGGTGCCGTCATCGAGAGTGGCGAGGCGCATTGTTCCTTGTTCTCCCAAGAATGCCTTGTGCTTGGGAACCGGGCTAGCGAAGCCCCTGTGCGGCAACAACGGCATAGGATCGATAGCAAGGCATCGATAACATGCGATGGTCCCCGCTCGCTCCCCGGCGCTAGGTCCGATGAAAATCACGTCACACCGGATCGGGAGAATATCATGGCCATCTGGCTGAAGCGCGGCGCCACTGCCGAGGCAAAGGCAGACGCAGACCGCAAGGTCCGCGACATCGTCGAGGCGGCGCTCGCCGATATCGAGAAGCGCGGCGACGAAGCGGTGCGCGACATGTCGATCAAGTTCGACGGCTGGGACCGCGACGACTATCGCCTCAGCCAGGCCGAGATCGACGCCTGCGTCGACAGCCTGACCCCGCAGGAACGCAAGGACATCGAGTTCGCGCAGGCACAGGTGAAGAACTTCGCCCAGATCCAGCGCGATTCGATGAAGGATGTCGAGGTCGAGACGCTCCCCGGCGTCGTGCTGGGCCACAAGAACATCCCGCTCAATTCAGCGGGCTGCTACGTGCCGGGCGGCAAGTATCCACTGCTCGCTTCCGCCCACATGTCGGTGATCACCGCCAAGGTCGCGGGCGTGAAGCGCGTCATCACTTGCGCCCCGCCGTTTCAGGGCCAGCCGGCACGCGCCATCGTCGCCGCGCAGGCCATGGCCGGCGCCGATGCGATCTATGCGTTGGGCGGTATTCAGGCCGTGGGCGCCATGGCGATCGGCACGCAGAGCATCGACCCGGTCGACATCCTGGTCGGCCCCGGGAACGCCTTCGTCGCCGAGGCCAAGCGCCAGCTTTTCGGCCGCGTCGGCATCGACCTGTTCGCCGGACCGACCGAAACCCTCATCATCGCGGACGAGATCGGCTGCGATCCTGAAATCGCCGCCACCGATATCCTCGGCCAAGTCGAGCACGGCCCGGACAGCCCCGGCGTGCTGCTGACCAATTCCGAAAAGTTCGCCCGCGCGACCATGGCCGAGATCGACCGCCTGCTCCAGATCCTTCCCACCGCCGACCATGCGCGCAAGGCGTGGGAGACTTTCGGCGAAGTGATCGTGACCGACAGCTACGAGGAAATGGTCAAGGTCGCCGACGAGATCGCCAGCGAGCACGTGCAGGTGATGACCGCCGATCCGGATTACTTCCTGAACAACATGACCAACTACGGCGCGCTGTTCCTGGGGAACCGCACCAATGTCAGCTTCGGCGACAAGGTGATCGGCACCAACCACACGCTGCCCACCAAGAAGTCCGCGCGCTACACGGGCGGTCTGTGGGTCGGAAAGTTCCTGAAGACCTGCACCTACCAGCGCGTCACCACCGATGAGGCGTCGGCGCTGATCGGCGAATACTGCTCACGCCTCTGTGCGCTGGAAGGCTTCGCGGGGCATGGCGAACAGGCCAACATCCGCGTGCGCCGCTTCGGCGGCCGCAACGTGCCCTATGCCGGGCAGGCCGAGCCGACACCCGAAACGGCGGCCTGATCATGGCGATCCCGCAGACGCCGAGCCTGCGCCTTGACGGACGACGGGCTGTGGTGACCGGGGCGGGCCGGGGCATCGGCCTCGGCGCCGCCGCCGCGCTGGCTGCCGCGGGCGCCGAGGTCACGCTCGTCGCCCGCACCTCGGCCGAGATCGAGGCCGCCGCCGTCGAAATCGGCAATGGCGCGGAGGCCGCGACGCTGGATGTCTCCAACCTCGACGCTGTCGCCGCGTTCTTCGAAAGCCGAGAGCCGTTCCACGTCCTCGTCAACAACGCCGGTACCAACCGGCCCAAGCCGATGTGGGAAGTGAGCGAGGACGATTACGACGCCGTGCTCGATCTCAATCTCAAGTCCGCCTTCTTCGTGGCGCAGTCCTGCGTGAAGCGGATGATCGAAACCGGCACCCAAGGCAGCCTGATCCACATGGGCAGCCAGATGGGGCATGTCGGCGGGCCGAACCGTTCGCTCTACTGCGCCAGCAAGTGGGCGCTGGAAGGCATGAACAAGGCCATGGCGCTGGACCTTGCCCCCCACGGCATCCGTTCCAACACCATCGCCCCGACTTTCATCGAGACCCCGCTGACCAAGCCGTTTTTCGAAGACGAAGCCTTCAAGGCCAGCGTCCTTTCCAAGATCAAGCTGGGCCGCATCGGCCAGGTGGAGGATCTGATGGGCGCGGTGCTGTTCCTCGCTTCCGACGCTTCCGCGCTCATGACCGGCACCAGCCTCGTCGTCGATGGCGGCTGGACTGCCGAATAATCATCTGAAAATCGCAGGATAGATCATGTTCGAACCGTTTCCCGGAAACTACGTCTGGAACCTCGCCACCAACCTCGCGCTCGCCTGCGGCGGCAACTATGGCGAGATCGACGAGGCCAACCGCCCGATCATGGAAGCCAGCAAGGCCGGTGCCGATGCCGGCTCCGCGCAGATGTTCGATAGCTGGATCGCCGTCGCCGATCAGGTCTGCGCCAATGCCGAGGCCGACGAGGCGGCAGGCTACCTGCTCTCCGCCGGCACCAAGTATCTTCGCGCCTCGGGCTACTACCTCGCTGCCGAGCGCATGCAGAGCCGCGACTATGCCCCGCGCTGGGCGGCTTACGACAAGGGGCTGGAACTCTTCCACAAGGGTGCAAAGCTGCGCGGGCTGCACATCGACAAGGTGGAAATCCCCTACGAAGATGGCGCCTATACCGGCATCTTCGTCCACGACGGTTCCGGCACGCCGCGCCCCACGCTGGTTTCGGTCAACGGGCTCGATTCGATGAAGGAGCAGGTCTGCATGGCGGGCCACGGCCACTCGAATCTGGAGCGGGGCATGAACACCCTGTTCGTCGACCAGCCCGGCACTGGCGAAGCGATCCGCAAGCGCGGCCTTCCCGCCGTTTTCGACGGCGAACGCTGGGGCACGCCCGCGCTCGAATACCTGCTGACGCGCGACGACGTGATCCATGACCGGATCGGCATTTTCGGCCTCTCCTTCGGCGGCTACCACGCCCCGCGCATCGCCGCCAATGAGCCGCGCTATGCGCTATGCGCGGTGATGGGCGCCAACCACGTCTGGGGCCGCCGCCAACGCGAACGCGTCGCCAATGAGGGCGAAAACCCGGTGCCGCACTACTGGGATCACGTCATGTGGGTTTTCGGCATCAATAACCGCGATGCCTTCCTCGAATATGCGGACCAGATCACGCTGGACGGTCAGGTGGAGAAGATCCGCGTCCCCTTCCTGATCACCCATGGTGAGAACGATCGCCAGATCCCCGCCTTCAACGCCCAGCTCAGCTACGATCAGGCGGTGAACAGCCCCAAGCGCACGCTTCGAGTCTTCATCAAAAAGGATTTCGAAGTGGAGCACTGCGGCGCCGACAACGGCACCGGCATGCGCGACTACATCGCCGACTGGTGCGCGGAGACTTTTGCAGAGATGGGCTGACTCATCCTGCCTCAAGAACAAGAAAGGCCTGTTAAAGAGCCCCAGGGAGAGGCCGCGAAATGGAACGATATCTGCGCAATTGCTGGTACATGGCAGGCTGGTCCGACGAAGTCGGAGAAACCGGCCTGTCCCGCCGTATCCTTGACCGGCCGGTCTATCTTTACCGGCTGGAGGACGGTTCGCTGGCCGCCCTGCTGGATCGTTGCCCGCACCGCTTCGCGCCGCTGTCGAAGGGATCGCGCGAGGGGGACGTGGTGGTCTGCGGCTATCACGGCCTCGCCTTCGCGCCGGACGGGCACTGCGTGCGCAATCCCTTTGCCGACCGCATCCCGGCGGGATCGACGATACCGCGCTTCGCCGCCGCCGAACGCGATGGCATCGTCTGGCTCTGGGGCGGCGATCCGGATACGGCCGATGCGGCGCTGATCCCAGACTTCTCCTTCGTGCCCGATACCCCGCACAGCCGCACCGTGCGCGGATACACGCTGATGAAGGCGAATTACGAATACGGCACCGACAACCTGCTGGACCTCTCCCACATCGAGTTCGTCCACAAGGGCACCTTTGCCGGGCAAGGCGTGATCTTCGCCGGCAAGCACGCGGTGGAGGTTGAGGATCGCACGCTCCATTCCAATTGGTGGATGCCCGATATCCCGCCGCCCTCCGTCGCGCGGCCGCATTTCCCCGCCGATGCGAAAGTCGACCACTGGCTGGACATGCGCTGGAACGCACCCGCCGCGATGCGGCTCACGGTCGGCGTCTGTCCGCATGGCACGGGGCGGGAGAGCGGCTTCGAAGTGCCACAGGCGCATATCCTAACGCCAGCGAACGAGCACGAAACGCATTATTTCTGGTCCTCCACCCGCTACGACGATCTCGATTCCGAAGAGACCGACGTCGCGCTCAAGGCGCTGTTCGGAGAAGCCTTCGATCAGGAGGACAAGCCAATGATCGAGGCCGCCTACGCCAATGTGAAAGGCCGCGATTTCTGGAGCGAGAAACCCCTCTCGCTGGGCATCGACCTGGGCGGCACCCGTGCGCGGCGGCTGCTGGAACGCTTCATTGCACAAGAGAAGAACATCTCCGAAGAGAAGAGCCATGGCTGAATTCACTTTCCACCACGGGGGCGTCTCGGTCCCCAGCCTTGACGAAGCGATCGACTGGTACGGCCGCGTGCTGGGCTTCGAGGTCGAGAAGAAGTTCTACATCGAAGCCGCAAAGTCCCACACCGCCATGGTCCGCAAAGGGCCGCTGCGGTTCGAGATCTTCGAAGTGGAGGGCGCCGCCGCCCTCCCCGAAGACCGCCGCTTCCCCCCGCGCGACCTCAAGACCCACGGCAACAAGCACGTGGCCTTCCGCGTGGAGGATCTGGAGGAATTCCTGACGGAGATGGAAGCCAAGCAGGCGGACATCGCCTTCGTGGTGCGTGAGGCTTTCGGCAAAGGCTGTTTCATCCGCGATTGCGCGGGCAACCTGATCGAATTCGTCGAGGAGCCGAACCTGTGATCCACGAAGTCGCCACTCTCACCATCGATCCCGCCCGCGCCGCCGATTTCGAAGCCACCGTGGCAGAGGCACAGCCGCATTTCGAAGCGGCCAAGGGCTTCGTCTCCTTCGCGCTGCATCGCTCGGTGGAAAACCCGGAGCGCTATCACCTCGTCGTCGGGTGGGAGAGCGTGGAGGCGCACATGGTCGATTTCCGCGAGTCCGAAGGCTTCCAGGCCTGGCGCGCGCTGGCCGGACCGTTTTTCGTGGGCACGCCCTCCGTCGAGCACTTCGCGTTGATTTAACGCGGTTCCAACTCTCGCACTTCCGCAGGCCGTTCCTACATGGCCTGCGGAGGTCGCCCTCAGATGCCAGATCGCAATCGCTACTATACCGGACCCGTCACCGATCATTTCGACGGCACGCGCTTTCTCAACCCCGCCGGCGAGCCGAAAACCGACCGGTCCTTTCGCGATATCCTGCGCTGGCGGCGCACCGCCCCGTCGACGCAATGGCCGAAAAGCGTGCCCGTCACGCCGATAGTGCCCGAAGATCGGGTGGAAGGCCTGCGCGTGACCATGGTCGGCCACGCCACCATGCTCATCCAGATCGGCGGGCTGAACGTGCTGACCGATCCCGTGTGGTCGGAGCGGGCAAGCCCGGTGCAGTTCGCCGGTCCGAAGCGCGTAACCGCGCCGGGCGTGCGCATCGAAGACCTGCCGCCGATCGATGCGATCCTGCTCTCGCACAACCACTACGATCATCTCGACGTGGCGACGCTCAAAGCGCTGCATGACCGGCACAAGCCGCTGATCGTCACCCCGCTGGGCAACGACGGCATCATCCTGCGCCACATCCCCACGGCGCGGATTTCCGCAGGTGACTGGGGCGACGCGCTCGACATCGCGCCCGGCGCGCGAGCCCACATCGTTCCCGCCCTCCACTGGTCCTCCCGCGGGATGGGTGACCGGCGGATGGCGCTGTGGGGCGGCTTTATGCTGCGTGTCGGCGCACGGCTGGTCTACTTCGCAGGCGACACCGGATACGGCACCGGCAATATCTTCCGCCGCCTGCGCGAAGATTTCGGCGCGCCGGATGTCGCCCTGCTGCCGATCGGTGCCTACGATCCGCGCTGGTTCATGGCCGCGCAGCACACCGATCCGGAAGAGGCGATCCAGATCATGCTCGACCTTGGCGCCCGCGCCGCCGTGGGCATGCACTGGGGCACCTTCAAGCTGACCGACGAACCACGCGACGACCCGGCGGAGCGCCTGCGCGCAGGCCTTGCGGAACGCGGGATCGATCCGGCCGCCTTCGTCCCTCTACTGCCGGGGGAAGCGGCCGACTTCGACTAGCGAAAGTCAGACTTCGCCTTTCGCGTGGAGGCGCATCAAGGCGAAGAAGTCCCCGAAAGTCAGCCGCGCATCCAGAGTCCGGAACACCCGCACCGTCCGTCCGGCGATCTCCTCGCCGTAGGTGCAGTCGGGTTTGATGCGCCGTGCGGGCAGGTCCACATGCGTGCTGCTCTCCTGCGAAATGGCGCTGAGCAGCACCGTGGGGCTATCCCCCAGCGGCCAGCTTCCGCCTACGTCCACGAACGAGGGCGGCGTGGTGAACTTGTCGTAGAGCCATTCACCGAAGGGTGAGATCGGGCGAAGCTGCTCGGCCAGTTCGGCGACCGAGAACTGCATCTGGCGATAGGCATCCTGCGGGATCTGCCAGAGCGGCACTTTCGATTCCTCGATCACCGCCCGGGCAGCAGGAATGTCGGCGGAGAGATTGTATTCCCAGCCACCCGCCGGATAGGCGCCGCCGCCGATCCAGATCACCGTCATGCGCGCGGCGATCTTCGGTTCCAGCCGCAGTGCCGCCGCAAGATTGGTGAGCGGCCCTCCGCAAGTGAAGAACAGCGGCAAGGGGTCGTCGCGCATCACCTCTGCCACGATCGCCCGCGCCGCCTCGCTCGCTTCGGGCTGCGCCGCACCGAGCACTTCCGATCCGGCCTTGACCGGCGGCGGGGTCTTGATCCCGGCGCGGCGGATCAGTTCCTCCGCTGTCGCACGTCCAGCAGCGGCGGTGGTTCCGACGGGGACGTTGCCCACCAACTTCGGATCGAGCGCGGAGGATGTGACCAGCACCGTGCGCGTCTTGGGCGTCAGCAACTGGTGCGCAAGCGCCACCAGACCGTCCGGATCGCCGGCGAAATCGTTGTCGATGATTACGCGGGCCGAAGCGCGCTGCGGAATCTGTCGATAGGCCGCCGCGCGGGCCAGTCCCGGCAGCATCGCACCGCCCACAATCGCCCCGCAGGACACCACGAAATTCCGGCGTGAATGCACCAGCCCCTCCCAATCAAGAATTATGATTCCAATTTATACGACTGCGGCCGGCGTGCAAGTCGCACGCCGGCCGCATCGTTGAATTCCCGATGGAATGACCCGCCTAGATCGCGTGCTCATCATCCTCCGTCAGTTCGCTGAGCTTGCCGTCGATCGGCCGTTTGCCGGGCTTGGCCTTGCGGAACGGTTCGAAGCTGGCGCGGTCCGCGTCGAAGGCCATGTCCCAGGGAATGTTGTCGCCCCGGAAGATCGGCGGCGCATTGTTCGACCAGAGCAGCGAGCCGAAGCGGAAATCCCAGGCGCGCGGCACCCAGTTATCGTCCAGATAGTCGGTATCGGCATGGTACTCGGCCTCGCCCGCCTTTCCGGGCATGTCGCAGTAGTAATAGATCGCGCTGGAAATGCGGTGGCGGGAGATGCCGCCGGAGCTGTTCATGCTCTCGTTCTTCCAGCCCTTCTTCTCCATGATGTTGGCGCCCAGCATCACTTCGTCGATATCGTCCATGCCGAAGGCGATGTGCATGAACTTGAAGTGGTTCGGCGCGATGGGAAGATCGCAGTTCACCCAGAAGATCGAGTGATGCTCATAGGTGCCGCCCGCGCGCGCGAAGATGCCGGTGCCTTTCGAATGATCGACATAGCGGAAGCCGAAGTGGCGTTCGTAGAATTCGAAGCTGCCGACATAGTCGGGCGAGAAGAACACGACATGGTTGATCGTCTTGGGCACCGCCTTCTGGCGCCAGATTCGATGCTGGTTGAAGCGCGGATAGCTGGCCGGGGTGTTGACCGGGCTGGCCTCCGAATGGAACGCACGCTTGTCCCACACGCGCAGCGCCACTGGCTGGCCATCGGGGCAGACGGCGTGGACGGTGCCGTCCGCGTCGCGCGCTACGGCAACCTCGGCGGCAAGGCTGGCCGCGATGCTTTCAAGGTTTTCCGCCGTATCGACGCCCCAGACGGTTTCCTTCAACCCGTCGCCCGGGAACGGGTCCGGGCTCGGCAGGCGGGCGTCGCCGTGGCGCAACACGATCACCCGGCTGCCCGAGGCGAGGCGGAACACGGCCTCATCCGCACTCGCGCTTTCCAGCGGCAGGCCGAAGTCGGTCCAGAACCGCGTATGTTCGGCCACGTCCGCCACGCCGAACAGGACGCTCTCAACTCCCAGAATGCTCATGCTTGTCTCAATCCTGACTTTTCCTAGGCTCGGTTATGACCGGCTGGAAGAGGCAGGAAAAACGCATGGAATCGGATCGCAGCTATCGAGCGCGCCGAATTGGAATTAGCCGGAGAACGCCGCCTCGGTATGGCGCGGCACGCAGAGCAAGCCGATCAGGCTGAGCACGGCGGCAACCGAGATATAGAGGCCCACGAACAACACCCCGCCCTTGTCCACCAGCCCCTGCGCAATCGCCGGCGCGAAGCCTCCCCCCAAGATGCCGCCGACGTTGAAAGCGATCGACGATCCCGTGTAGCGCACCCGCGCGTCGAACAGCTGCGGCAGCAGCGATGCGAGCGGGCCGTAGACGAAGCCCATCGTGAACAGGCCGAGCGAAAGGAAAGCGGCAATCGCTGCCAGCGATCCTGCGGCAAACATCGGCCCCATCAGCAGGCCGACGACAATGGCCCCGGCGCTGCCCGCGATCAGCACGCCGCGCGAAGACCAGCGATCCGCCGCATAGCCCGCCAGCACGATGCCCACCGCCATGAACAGGATCGCGAAAAGCTGAACGCCCAGGAACGCCTGCCGGTCGTAGCCCAGTTCCTTGGTCCCGTAGCCCAGCGCGAAAGCGGTGGTCAGGTAATAGATCGCAAAGCAGGCGACGACTGCGAACGTGCCCGCCAGCGTCTGGCGCATGTGGGTGCGGAACAGTTCGACGATGGGGATCGATTTCGGCCGCTCTCCGTGCATCGCTGCGAAGGACGGCGTTTCGGTCAGGCGGAAGCGGATCCACAGGCCCAGCCCGACCAGCACCGCGCTCAGCAGGAACGGGATGCGCCAGCCCCAGCGCACGAAATCGCCTTCGGACAGGGTCAGGCTCAGCACCAGGAACAGGCCGTTAGCGGCAATAAAACCCACCGGCGCGCCCAATTGCGGGAACATGCCGAAGCGCGCGCGCCAGCCGGGCGGGGCGTTCTCCACCGCCAGCAGCGCCGCGCCGCCCCATTCGCCGCCAAGGCCAAGGCCCTGCGCAAAGCGCATCAGGCAGAGCAGGAACGGCGCGATCCAGCCGGCGCTCTCGTACGTAGGCAGCAGGCCGATGGCGACGGTCGCGCCGCCCATCAGCAGCAGCGAGGCGACGAGTGTGGACTTGCGCCCGATGCGGTCCCCGAAATGGCCGAACAGCGTCGCCCCTACCGGCCGGGCGACGAAGGCCACGCCGAAGCTGGCGTAGGCGGCGAGCTGCTGGATCGATGCCGAGTGCGAAGGAAAGAACAGCGGCCCGAACACCAGCGCGGCGGCGGTGGCGTAGACGTAGAAATCGTAGAACTCGACCGCGGTACCGACCAGGCTGGCGGTGAGGATGCGCGCATTGCGACGGTATTCGTTCATCAACCCGCGCTCCCGTTCGCGCGAGTATCCCGATCTGCCGTCACTTGCCCCGTCCTTTTCGAAAATTGCGACTCGGCGGGGATTTACGGCAATTGATGCCCAAGTACACCCGCCGGTCGCGCATTTTTCGAGGAGCGGTTTCTCAGCCCGCCGCGCGCAGACGCTCCAGCGCGGCATCGCGGCCGATCAGCGGCAGCAGCGCGGACATGTCCGGCCCATGCTCCATCCCGGTAAGCGCAAGGCGAAGCGGCAGGAACAGCGCCTTGCCCTTGCGGCCGGTGGCATCCTTCAGCGCGCCGGTCAGCGCCTTCCAAATACCCTCGTCCCATTCCAGCGTCGGCAGGACCTTGGCGGCCTGCACGGCAAAGGCCTTGTCCTCGTCCGAAAGCGCGGGCGCCGCAACCGGTCCCGTGACGACGCCCCACCAGTCGTGCGCCTCGTGAACGTGGGCAAGATTGGGTCGCACCACGTCCCAGCCCGCTGCATCCATGCCTTCGGGCAGGCGCGCGCGCACGGCATCGAAAGTCAGCGCATGAACCACGGCGGCATTGACGCGTTCCAGTTCCGCCTCATCGAAGCGAGCCGGGGCTCGGCCGAAATGCGAAAGGTCGAAGGCGGCCGCCAGCGCCGCCGCGTCGAGCGCGGGATCGACCGGATCGCTGGTGCCCAGACGGCCGAGCAGCGCGACGACTGCTTGCGGCTCGATGCCGATCTCACGGAAATGGGCGACGCCCAGCGAGCCGAGGCGCTTCGACAGCTTGCCCTCGGTGCCCACCAGCAACGCCTCGTGCGCAAAGGCGGGAACCGGTGCGCCGAGCGCGGTGAACATCTGCACTTGCGCGGCGGTGTTGGAAACGTGGTCTTCGCCGCGCAGGATCTGCGTGACGCCCATGTCGATATCGTCGATGGCGGAGGGCAGCATGTAGAGCCACGATCCATCCGCGCGGCGGATCACCGGATCGCTGATCTGCGCCGGATCGAACTTCTGCGCGCCGCGAATACCGTCTTCCCACGTGATCGGCTCGTCATGGTCGAGCAGGAAACGCCAATGCGGCAGATCTCCGGCGGCGATCTTCGCGGCCTTCTCCTCCTCGCTCAGCTTCAGCGCGCCGCGATCGTAGATTGGCGGCAACCCGCGCCCCAGCAGCACCTTGCGCTTCAGTTCCAGTTCCTGCGGCGTTTCCCAGCAGGGATAGACGCGGCCAGCGGCCTTCAGCCGCTCGAACTCCCGCTCATAGAGGGCGAAGCGGGCCGACTGGCGCTCCTCACCCGCCCATTCGATGCCCAGCCAAGCAAGATCGGCGCGGATGCCGTCGACATATTCCTCTTTGGAGCGCGCCGCATCGGTATCGTCGATGCGCAGCAGGAACTTGCCCCCGGCCTGTTTGGCCAGCAGCCAGTTGTGCAGCGCCGTGCGAATATTGCCGACGTGAAGGTGCCCGGTGGGCGAGGGAGCGAAGCGGGTGACGGTCATGGCCCGCGCGATTACGGCGCGCAGCGGCAGAGGTCAATTTTCTGCGCGCAGCGGCCGTACCGGACTGTCAGAAATGTATAACATATGCCCTTGCCCGACAGCCCTGATGCATTACCAATACGCCCCGGTTCGCACCCTTCAAAATCAAAGGATTGCTCATGCGGCTTCCCGCAAAGCTGGCTTTCGCCTCGCTTCTCTCGCTGACACTCGCCCAACCCGTCCTCGCCCAGAAGACCGACACGCCCGACGCTGAAAAGCAGCACGCGGCCAAGACCGCCGAAGCCGTCGCCAACGGCTGGGCCAGCGCCCCCGTGGACGAAGCGGTCAAGACCTCCAACGGTTCGGTCACGGTCGATGGCAAGTCGATCAGCTACACCGCCACCGCCGGCACGCTGACCATCCGCGATGCGCAGGGCAAGCCGACCGCCAGTCTGTTCTACACCGCCTATACCGCGCCGGGTAAGCGCCGCCCGCTGACGTTCTTCTACAACGGCGGCCCGGGATCGGCGAGCCTGTGGCTGCGCATGGGCAGCTTCGGCCCCGAACGCGTGCGCACGACGGATCCCACCGCCGTCGCCCCCGCGCCCTTCGATGTCGGCCCCAATCCGGACAGCCTGATCGGCAGCACCGACATGGTGTTCATCGACGCGGTCGGCGCCGGCTATTCGCGCCCGCTGGGCGACGCCAAGCCGACCGACTTCTACGGCGTGGACCAGGACGTCGACGCCTTTGCCAAGGCGATCTTTCGCTACGTATCCAAGAACGGCCGCTGGGGCGATCCCAAGTACATCTTCGGCGAAAGCTACGGCACCACCCGCTCCGGCGCGCTGGCCTACCAGCTTGAGGATCGCGGCATGGCGCTGAACGGCGTGGTCCTGCTCTCCTCGATCATGAACTACGGCGTGCGCCAGTCGGGCTTTGACAATGTCTATGTCGGCTATCTGCCGACTTACGCCGCCGTCGCCTGGTACCACAACCGCGTGGCGGACCGCCCCGCCACCGTCGCCGAATTCACCGAGCAGGCACGCCAGTTCGCCAACGGCGCCTATGCCAGCGCGCTGGCCAAGGGGCAGGACATCGCGCCTGAAGAACGCGACGCGGTGGCCCAGCAGTTGAGCCGTTTCACCGGCATTTCGGTGGATTACATCAAGCAGGCCAACCTGCGGATCGACCTCAACCGCTTCCGCAAGGAACTGCTGCGCGGCGAACGCGAGACGGTGGGCCGATTCGATGGACGCTACCTGGGCGTCGATGCCGATTCGGCGGGCGAAGGTCCGGAATTCGACGCTTCGGACACGGCGATCAGCGGCCTCTACATCGGCAGCTTCCTCGACATGCTGGGCAACAAGCTGGGCTACAAGACCGACCTCGACTATCGCCTGAGCGCCAGCGAGGGCGGCGCGTTCAAGTGGGACTGGTCGCATGAAAGCCCTGCATCCGGCTATGGCCGCCACCAGAACGTCGCCGACGTGACGGTGGACCTGTCCAGCGCGATGCGCACCAATCCGCATCTGCGCGTGCTCTCGCTCAACGGCTATTACGACATGGCGACGCCGTTCTTCTCCACCGAGCGTGACCTGAAGCACATGATGCTGCCGGCGGCGCTGCAGCAGAACCTGCAGTTCCACTACTATCCGGCGGGCCACATGGTCTATCTGAACCCCGAAGCGCTCCATCAGATGCGCCTCGACATGCAGCGCTTCTACGCCGAAGGCGCGCACTGACGATAACGGGGCGGTGCAGTGCGCCGCCCTTGTTTTCCCGGGGTCTTATCCTGAGGTTTTATTCCAAGCTTGGGTAACCGGGCATGTCGCCCGGCCGGCAGGGCGCGGCGATCGATTGCCGCAGCGACAGCGCATCCGAATCGCGCATCCTCCACGCGAGAACCCGTCCCGGCAAAATGGCCAGGCCGCTCAGGCGTGATTCGCGAAAGCCGCGCCGACGCGACTGCGACTGCAACTACGGCCGGCACCCGGAAATTCGCCCGGCGCAGGCAATAAAAAACCCTCCCGTCGGGGAGGGCTTTTTCCGTCTTTCAACGGACTTTCCGTTGGTCCCTTGGCTGCTTGCAACCTCGGGCGGAAAGCAACTGGGGGCCGGCGCCTCGCCTGAAACGGCGATTGCCGGGCCCCCGGCCGGATTACTCGGCAGCCGCGGTAGCAGCGTCGGTCGCACCGTCGGTGGTAGCGGCCATGGTCTCTTCGGGAACGGTCTCAACCGATTCCGAAGTGGCGTCTGCGGCGGGCTTGTTGCCACCGCAAGCAGCGAGCGACAGAGCGGCAGCCGACGCGAACGCGGCAAAAGCAATCTTCTTCATGCGAATCCCCTTGCATTGTTTGGCGCACAGGCCAACGCTTGCAGGCAAGCCTGCGGGGCATTCTTTAGACGAGACATTTGTGCAACGCAAATAGGAAGTAAGGGGGCCAAAACCGGCGGAATTCCTCAGGCTTGCACACATATAAAGATATCTTTATATGACCTCCCATGCAAATCGACCCGCTTCTAAGGGCCCTTTCGGAGCCGACGCGCCTGCGGATGATGCGCTTGCTGGCGCATATGGAACTGGCGGTCGGCGAACTGGCGCAAGTGCTGGGGCAGAGCCAGCCGCGCGTTTCCCGTCATATCCGAATCCTGTGCGAAGCCGGCCTTGCCGCGCGGCGCAAAGAAGGCAGCTGGGTATTCCTGCGTAGCGCTATCAAGGAGGGCGGAGAGCCGCCGATGGGCGCTGCCGCCGCGCGCCTGCTGGCGCTTGCCGAGCGTGACGATGCCGCTTTTGCCGCGCGTTGTGCAGAAGATCGCCGGCAGTTGGCCGCCATTCGCGATGCGCGCGAGGCGAATGCGCAGGCCTACTTCGCCCGCCATGCAGAGGAGTGGGACACGCTGCGTCAGCTCATCGGTGCGGATGGGCCGGTCGAAACCGCGCTGCTGTCCGCTCTGGGCCGCAACAAGCTGGGCGCGCTGCTTGACGTCGGCACCGGCACCGGCCGCATTGCCGAGCTTCTGGCAGGTAAATCCAGCCACGTGACCGCGCTCGACAAGAGCCCCGAAATGTTGCGCATTGCGCGCGCACGCTTGCAATCTTTGCCACCGGAGCGGCTCTCGCTGGTGCAGGGCGACTTTACCGCCCTGCCCTTCGCCGACGGCGCGTTCGACACGCTGATGTTCCACCAGGTGCTGCACTATGCGCAGGAGCCGGCCACGGTTCTGGCCGAAGCCGCGCGCGTCACCCGCAAGGACGGGCGAATCGCCGTGGTCGATCTTGCCGCGCACGAGCGCGAGGACTTGCGTGAGCGCCACGCGCACGCGCGCCTTGGTTTCGCCGACGATCAGATGGCCGCGCTGCTGGAGGATGCGGGCTTCACGCCCGATGCCCCGGTCACGCTGCCCGGCGATCCGCTGACGGTTAAAATTTGGACAGCCCGCCGCACCGACCAGCCGGCACCGCAAACGACCGCCGCAAACGACACCGAATCCAACGACAGAAAGACTGCGACCTCATGACGTCTGCTCAACGACCGACCCACACCCCCGCATTCGGGTGTCTGTCGGGCGACATTTCCGTCTCCTTCGAATTCTTCCCACCCAAGACGGAGAAGATGGAGGAGCAGCTTTGGGACGCGATCACCCAGCTTGCCCCGCTGGCCCCCTCGTTCGTCTCAGTGACGTACGGCGCCGGCGGCTCCACGCGTGAGCGTACGCATTCGACCGTCGCCCGCCTGGTGCGCGAGACCAGCCTCGTCCCCGCTGCGCACCTGACCTGCGTGGGCGCCACCAAGGGCGAGATCGACGAGATCGTCGATCAATACTGGGAAGCCGGCGTGCGCCACATCGTCGCCCTGCGCGGCGATCCGCCGCCGAGCCAGGGCGGCGTCTTCACCCCGCATCCCGATGGCTATGCCAGCGCCGCCGATCTGGTGGCAGGCGTGAAGGCCCGGCACGATTTCGACATTTCCGTGGCGGCCTATCCCGAAGTCCACCCGGAAGCGCTCAGCGCCCAGAGCGATCTGGACAACCTGAAGCGCAAGATCGACGCTGGCGCCAACCGCGCGATCACACAGTTCTTCTTCTCCGAAGAGGCCTATTTCCGCTTTCTCGACAAGGCGCTGGCCGCCGGGATCAGCGCACCGATCCTGCCCGGTATCATGCCGGTGACCAGCTTCGCCGCGATCCGCCGCATGTCCGGCAACACCGAGATTCCGACATGGCTGGAAGCCATGTTCGAAGGCCTTGACGAGCGCCCCGGTCCGCGCGCACTGGTCGCCGCGGTTGCCGCCGCCGACTTGTGCCGAGGCCTTTATGAAGGCGGCGTTCGCGATTTTCATTTCTACACCCTCAACCGTGCTGAGCAGGCCTATGCGATCTGCCAGCTGCTCGGGCTGAGGCCGAAGGAGAGCGCATGATGAGCGCGCGTGACAAATTCCTAGCCGAGGCGGCCAAGCGCATCCTCGTCACCGACGGCGCTTTCGGTACCGAGATCCAGAATTGGAAGCTCTCGGAAGCCGACTATGCCGGCAGCCTTGGCCTCGGCCATGAGCAGAAGGGCAACAACGACATCCTCGCGCTGACCAAGCCCGAGGTGCCGGAAGCGATTCACCGTGCCTACTTCGAAGCCGGTGCGGATATTGCCGAGACCAACACCTTCTCGGCCAACCGCATCAGCCAGGCCGATTACGGTGCCGAGCATCTGGTTCGTGAGATCAACGTCGAATCGGCCAAGCTCGCCCGCCGTCTGGCTGATGAATTCGAGGCGAAAGATGCCAAGAATGGAATAATCAGGCCGCGCTTTGTTGCCGGTGCCATCGGGCCGACCAACAAGACGCTCTCGCTCAGCCCCGACGTCAACGATCCCGGCTATCGCGAGATCGACTGGGACACACTGGTCGATGTCTACAAGGAACAGGCCGCTGCCCTTGTCGAAGGCGGCGCCGACTTCATCCTGATCGAGACGGTGTTCGACACGCTGAACGCCAAGGCCGGCGTCATGGCCGTGCGCCAGCTTGAGGACGAGCTGGGCCGCGAAGTGCCGATCATGCTGTCGATGACGCTGACCGACCTTTCGGGCCGCAACCTCTCCGGCCACACGGTGGAAGCGTTCTGGTACGCGGTGCGCCATGCCAAGCCGCTTACCATCGGCCTGAACTGCTCGTTCGGTGCCACCCAGCTGCGCCCGCATGTGAAGACGCTGTCGGAAATCGCCGACACCCTGATCATGATCTATCCCAACGCCGGCCTGCCCAACGAGCTGGGCGCCTATGACGAAATGCCCGAGACGACCGCGGGCTTCGTCGGCGAATGGGCCGTGGCCGGTCAGGTCAATGCTCTGGGCGGCTGCTGCGGTTCCACCCCGGCACATATCGGCGCCATCGCCAGGAAGGTTGCCGGCATGGCGCCACGCCCCGTTCCGTCGCTGAAGCCGGAAACCCGGCTGGCCGGCCTCGAACCCTTCGCGGTTCCGGCAGACTGAGGCGGGGCGGCCGATCATGAACGACATACCCCTCTGGCGCATCCGGCAGGCCGGGCCCGACGATGCCGATGCGCTGGCGCTCGTCGGCGCGGCAACCTTCCTCGAAGCCTTCGCAGGCGCCGTGGACGGTGCCGGCATCATCGAGCATTGCCGCATCGCCCACTCGGCCGACACCTACCGCGCCTATTTCGCCAAGGGCGCAAAGGCGTGGCTGGCGGAAGTGAAGCCGGGCGATGCGCCGGTGGGGTATGCGATGATCTGCACACCCGAACTCGAACAGGCGGAAGCCGGCGATCTGGAGCTGAAGCGCATCTACCTGCTCTCCCGCTTCCAGGGTTCGCTGATGTCCGGCACGCTGATGCGCACGGTGGTGGAGGCGGCCGAAGGGCACAAGCGCCTGCTGCTGGGCGTGAAGGACGACAACCTGCGCGCCCTCGCCTTCTATGCCAAGCACGGCTTCGAACAGATCGGCACCCGCCGGTTCGATGTGGGCGGCAAGACTTACGACGACCTCGTGCTGGCCCGCTCGCTCGTGCCCGCGGCCGCCCGTTGATCCGGGCCCAATAATTCAAAATCGGAAACACCCATGACCTCGACTGCTTCCGGCGCCCGTTTCGTCAACATCGGCGAGCGCACCAACGTCACCGGCTCGGCCAAGTTCAAGAAGCTCATCATGGCCGGCGACTATCCCGCCGCCATCGAGGTTGCCCGCCAGCAGGTGGAAAACGGCGCGCAGGTGATCGACGTCAACATGGACGAAGGTCTGCTCGACGCGGTCGAGGCGATGACCACCTACCTCAAGCTGATCGCTGCCGAGCCTGACATCGCGCGCGTGCCGGTGATGGTGGACAGTTCCAAGTGGGACGTGATCGAGGCCGGCCTGAAGTGCGTGTCCGGCAAGCCGATCGTCAATTCGATCTCGATGAAGGAAGGCGTGGAGCCGTTCCTGGCCCAGGCGCGCAAGTGCATGGCCTATGGCGCCGCCGTGGTCGTGATGGCCTTCGACGAAACCGGGCAGGCGGACACCAAGCAGCGCAAGATCGAGATCTGCACGCGCGCCTATGAACTGCTGACCGGCATCGGCTTCCCGCCCGAGGATATCATCTTCGACGCCAACGTCTTCGCCGTCGCCACCGGCATCGAGGAGCATGACCGCTACGGCCTGGACTTCATCGAGGCAGTGGCCGCGATCAAGGCGGCCTGCCCGCACGTCCACTTCTCCGGCGGCCTCTCCAACCTCTCGTTCTCGTTCCGCGGCAACGAGCCGGTGCGCCGCGCGATGCACTCGGTCTTCCTCTACCACGCGATCCCCGCCGGGCTCGACATGGCGATCGTCAACGCCGGCCAGCTCGACGTCTACGACCAGATCGACCCTGCCCTGCGCGAAGCGTGCGAAGACGTCATCATGATGCGCCGCCCCGGCATGGACGCGGACGGCAAGACCTCCACAGAGCGGCTGATCGAACTGGCCGAGGGCTTCAAGGGCAAGGACGCCGTCGCCGAAAAGGCGGCCGAGGAATGGCGCGGCTGGGACGTGGTGAAGCGCATCGAACATGCGCTGGTGCGCGGCATCGATGCCTATGTGGTGGAGGATACCGAGGAAGCCCGCGCCGCCATCGCCGCACGCGGCGGCCGCCCGATCGAAGTGATCGAAGGCCCGCTGATGGGCGGCATGAACGTGGTGGGTGACCTGTTCGGCAGCGGCAAGATGTTCCTGCCGCAAGTCGTGAAGTCCGCGCGCGTGATGAAGAAGGCCGTCGCCCACCTGATCCCCTTCATCGAAGCGGAAAAGGACGCCAAGACCAAGGCGAAGGGCCGCATCATCATGGCCACCGTCAAGGGCGACGTCCATGACATCGGCAAGAACATCGTCGGCGTCGTGCTCCAGTGCAATGGCTACGAAGTGATCGACCTTGGCGTCATGGTGCCGTGGAGCAAGATCCTCGAATCCGCGAACGAGAACGAGGCGGATATCATCGGCCTCTCGGGCCTGATCACCCCCTCGCTGGACGAAATGGTGACCGTGGCCGAGGAAATGCAGCGCGCGGAAATGAAGATCCCGCTGCTGATCGGCGGCGCCACCACTTCGAAGGTCCACACCGCGCTGCGCATCGATCCAGCCTACCAGGGCCCGGTCGTCCACGTGCTCGACGCCAGCCGCGCGGTCGGCGTCGCCTCGCAGCTGCTGTCCGACACGCAGTCGGTGCCGTTCGTCTCCTCGGTGGCGGATGAGTACGAAAAGGTGCGCATTGCACGCGAAGGCAAGGGCCAGAGCGAACTGCTGCCCATCGTCGACGCCCGCGCCAACGCCTTCGCACCGGACTTCACGGCCAAGCCCAAGGCACCCCTGCAGCCCGGCCTCCATGTGTTCGAGGACTGGGACCTCAACGAACTGGTCGAAACGTTCGACTGGACGCCGTTCTTCCGCGCCTGGGAACTGGCGGGCACCTACCCGGCCATTCTGGATGACGAGATCGTGGGCGAAAGCGCGCGCAACCTCTTCGCCGATGCGCAGGCGATGCTGGCGAAGATCGTCGAGGAAAAGTGGCTTACCGCCAAGGGCGTCTGCGCCTTCTGGCCGGCGCACCGCGACGGGGACGACATCCTCCTCGAAGACGGCACGCGCCTGCCCTTCCTGCGCCAGCAGTTCAAGAAGAGCCGTGGCCGTGCGAACTTCTGCCTGTCCGACTTCCTCGATACCGAAAACGACTGGCTGGGCGGCTTCGCGGTGGGCATCCACGGCACCGAGCCGCATCTGGAACGCTTCCAGGCCGCGCATGACGACTATTCGGACATTCTGCTGAAGGCGCTGGCCGACCGCTTTGCCGAAGCCTTTGCGGAACGTCTGCACCAGCACGTGCGCACCACGCTCTGGGGTTATGCGCCGGACGAGCAGTTCACCAATCATGCGCTGATCCGTGAGGAATATCGCGGCATCCGCCCGGCTCCCGGCTATCCGGCCTGCCCGGACCATTCGCTGAAGCCGATCCTGTTCGATCTGCTCAAGGCTTCCGACAACGCCGGAATCGTCCTGACCGAAAGCCAGGCCATGCTGCCGACGGCGGCGGTCTCCGGCTTCTACTTCGGCCACCCGGACAGCCAGTATTTCGGCGTCGCCCGGATCGGCCGCGATCAGCTGGAGGACTATGCCGGCCGTCGCGGCGTGGACCTTGCCACTGCCGAGCGTTGGCTGCGCCCGAATCTCGATTGATCGCCGCGTGCCGGTCAGTGCGCCTTGACGCGTGCTGGCCGGCCGCCCAGCCAACAGGCGCGATGGCGCAGATAGGCTTCGCTGACGGCGGGGCCCTCTGTTCCCGACAGCAGGTCGAGCGCCGCGTCCAGCCCATGCCGCGCCAACCGATCGACCACGACGCCTTCGTCATGCCCCATCTCGCGCGCCAGCATCTTGAGGACGCGCGCGGTATCGACGAATTCCAACTCGCTCAGCATCGCCGCGCGGCATTCGTTCGGGCTGGCGCCCAGCGTGGCTTCAAGGCTGGCAGGCGCATCGTGCAAGTACCGTCCCATAACAGGCTCTCCCATAGGTAGTGCGGACCTAAAATCGTTTGTATCCGCCGCCCGACTTCAAGTACCCGGATGAGTGCAGACGCGCCGCTAAGTCCGTTCTGTGTAAAAATGCGCAAAGCCTAAACATCTGCGATCAACGGAATTTCGCAGGCATCGGCGCATGATCTTGAAAAGGCTTCCACAAGTCCGGCGGGCGGAGCCTTGTACCCCCATTGCGAAAGCATCGCCGCCACGTCATGCATTCGCCCAAAGAACCATGGGGGAAGACGGGCGCAATGGGCCTGACTGAAATCTATCTGATCGCGCTGACGGTGATTCTCGCGGCGCCCTATCTGGTCTGGCGCCTGCTGCGCACCGAGCACTGGGCCCCGCTGGTGGTGGTGCAGATCATCGGCGGCATCCTGCTCGGGCCCGGCGTGCTGGGGCGCGCTGCACCCGATTTTCACGCCTTCGTCTTCAATCCGCAGGTCATGACCGCGCTGAACGGCGTGGCCTGGTGGGCGGTGATGATGTTCGTGTTCGTCGCCGGTGTGGAACTGGACCTTTCGAACGCGTGGAAGCGGCGTGGCGAAACCAGCCTGACCGCCGCCTGCGCGCTGCTGACCCCGCTGCTGTTCGGCGCGGCGGCGGCAGCCGTCCTGCTCCGCTCGCCGGGCTGGATCGGACCGAACGGCAGCTATCCGCAGGCGGTATTGGGCGTCGGCATGGCCTGCGCGGTGACCGCATTGCCGATCCTGGTGCTGTTGATGGAAAAGCTGGAGATCTTCCGCACGCCCTTCGGCCAGCGCCTGCTGCGCTATGCCAGCCTGGACGACGTGGCGATCTGGGGTGTGCTGGCGCTGATCCTGGTCGATTGGGAGCGGGTCAGCCGGCAGGGCATATTCCTGGTCGGCTTCGCGATCGCCTCCTTCGTCATCCGAGCGCTGTTCAAGCGCATCAACGAGATGGACCGCTGGTACGTCTCGCTGATCTGGTTGGCGGCCGTGGGCTTCGCGGCGGACTGGTCGGGCCTGCACTTCATGGTCGGCGCGTTCCTGGCCGGCGTGGTGCTCGACGCGCACTGGTTCACGCGCGAAAAGCTGGACGGATTCCGCGAATTCCTGCTGCTGACGGTGATGCCGGTGTTCTTCCTCAGCACCGGCCTGCGCACCAATTGGGGCGCCGGTAGCTTGAATGGGGGCGGTATCGCCGTGATCGGCGCGGCGTTGCTGTTCCTGGTCGCTTCGGTGGTCGGCAAGCTGGCCGGCGTGCACCTCGCCGGGAAGCTGCTGCGCTGGAAGAAGGGCGAAGCCTCGGTGATCGGCTGGATGCTTCAGACCAAGGCGCTGATCATGATCATCTTCGTCAACGTGCTGCTCGACAAGAAGATCATCACGGCGGAGACTTTCACCGCGCTGCTGCTGATGGCGGTGATGAGCACCATGCTGACGGTGCCGATCGTCAAGCCGCGCCTCGCCAAGATCGATTTCAACGAGGGCTGATCAAAGCCGCTGCATGATCGAGGCCGCGTCCGGAACATCCCCGGACGCGGCCTCTTCCTTTTCCGTCAGGCGCCCGGCCGCCCGGCCAGCGCCTCCGCCGCCGTCCAGAACGATTCGACGAAGGCGGGATCCTCCACCAGCGGGTTGGGCTTGCGCGGTGCGCGCTCATACCAGTAGCCGCCGCTGGACTGCCCCGGCTCCGCCGCGCTCGCCAGCCAGATCACCGTATCGGCGCCCTGCTCCGTGGTCAGCTTCGGCGCATCGCCATAAGCGGCCTGCACGCTGTCCGGCGTGTGCGTAAAGAAGTTGCTGCCCACGGTGCCGGGATGGACCGAGTGGGCGACGATTCCGTCCGCCGCCAGTCGCGGCGCCAGCGCGCGGGCATGCAGCACATTGGCCAGCTTGCCGCTGCAATAGGCGGCACCCGGGCTCCAGTTGCCCAGGTTCTGCAGGTCGCCAAGATCGATGCCGGGGATCATCTCGCTACCATCGGACGCGGTGTTGACGATGCGCACGCTCCCCTCGGGCGCGTCCGCCGCCGCGTTGCGCAGCAGCGGCAGCAGCCGCGCCGTAAGGGCAAAGGGCGCCAGGAAGTTGGCGACATAGTTCGCCTCGAACCCTTCGGTGGTCATCGTCTTCTCGCGCGCCATGCCGCCGGCATTGTTCACCAGCACATCGATGCGATCCACTTTGCCGCCGATTTCTTCCGCCAGCCGGTCCGCTTCCGCCAGCAGAGAAAGATCGCCGCGCAGCATCTCCACGCCCGTGCCCAGTTCGGCCTGCGCCGCGTCGCACCGCGCGGCATCGCGGCCCACGCCGATCACCCGAAAACCCTGCGCCGCCAGCGCGCGCGCCGTTTCCAGCCCGATCCCCGAACTCGCCCCCGTCACCACCGCCACGCGCTGGGTCATGCTTACCTCTCCTAGGCCTGCAACTTGCTGTTTCTGCCGTGAACTCGACTACCGCGCCGGCAAAACCGCAAGCGGAACGGGCGGAATCGGAGGAAATCATCGGCCAAGCGGTTTTCAGCCACCCCCTGCCTCTGCCATAAGCCCGGCCGTGCCTGCTGCCGATCTTCTGCCAAATGCCCTCGAAGCGCTTCATGCCACTTTCGGCTTTTCCGCGTTTCGCGGCGTGCAGGAGGATGTCGTCACCCGCGTGCTGGAGGGCCGCTCGACTCTGGCGGTGATGCCCACCGGCGCCGGTAAGTCGCTCACCTACCAGCTTCCCGCCGTCATGCTGGAAGGGACTTGCGTGGTCGTCTCGCCGCTGATCGCGCTGATGCACGACCAGCTTCGCTCGGCCACGGCCAACGGCATCCGCGCTGCCACGCTGACCAGCGCCGATGCCGATCGCGGCCAGACGATGGACCGCTTCCGCGCGGGCGAGCTGGACTTGCTCTACATCGCGCCCGAACGCGCCAGCCAACCCTATTTCCGCGAACTGCTGGAACAGTCGCGCGTCGCCCTTTTCGCCATCGACGAGGCGCATTGCGTTTCCGAATGGGGGCACGATTTCCGGCCGGACTACCGGCTGCTGAAGCCGCTCCTCGATGCCTTCCCCACCGTCCCGCGCCTGGCGCTGACGGCGACGGCGGACCATCACACCCGGTCCGACATCCTCGCCCAGCTCGGCATTCCGGACGAAGGGCTGATCGTCGCCGGGTTCGACCGGCCGAACATCCGCTACGCCATCCGCCCGCGCGAAACCGCGATGCGGCAGTTGAAGGCGGTGATGGACGAGAACCCCGGCCCCGGCATCGTCTACGCCCCCACCCGCGCCCGTGTCGAGCAACTGGCCGAAACCCTTGCCTCCGCCACCGGCCGCCGCGTGCTGCCCTATCACGCCGGGCTCGATCCCGAAGTGCGCGCGCGCAATCAGGCCGCCTTCGTCGCCTCCGAAGACATGGTGATGGTGGCCACGGTCGCCTTCGGCATGGGCATCGACAAGCCCGACGTGCGCTTCGTTGCCCATGCCGGCATCCCCAAGTCGATCGAGGCCTATTATCAGGAAACCGGCCGCGCCGGGCGTGACGGCGACCCCTCGGTCGCGGTGATGTTCTGGGGGGCGGACGACTTCGCCCGCGCCCGCCAGCGCCTGTCCGAAGTCGATCCCAGCCGCCAGCAGAGCGAGCGCCAGCGGCTGGATTCGCTGGCCGCGCTGGTCGAAACCGCCGAATGCCGCCGCGCGGTGCTGCTGCGCCATTTCGGCGAGACGCCCGCGCAGACCTGCGGCAATTGCGACAACTGCCTTGAACCGGCAGGCGTGGTCGACGTGACCGAACTGGCGCGCAAGCTGCTCTCGGCCGTGTACCGGACCGGGCAGAGCTATGGCCTGGGCCATCTCGAAAAGGTGCTCTGCGGGATCAGCGACGACCGCGTGCTGCAACGCGGGCACGATCAGCTTTCGGTCTTCGGCATCCTGACCGAGGATGAAAAGCCGCTGCTGAAATCGCTCGCCCGCGCGCTGCAGGCGCGGGGCAGCCTGCTGCCCACCGAACATGGCGGCCTGTCGCTGGGCGGTGATGCACGCGCGATCCTGAAAGGCGAAGCGGCCGTCGCCATCGTCGTGCCGCCCAAGCGTGAGAAGAAGCGCCGGGGCGGATCAAGCGACAGTGGCGCCAACCCTGTCGGCCATCCGCTATTCGAGGCTCTGCGCGCGCTGCGCCGCGATCTGGCGCAGCAGGCCGGGGTGCCGCCCTACGTCATCTTCCACGACGCCACCTTGCGCGAGATGGCCAATGCCCGCCCCGCCTCGCTGGCCGAAATGGGCGAGATCGGCGGCGTCGGCGCCCGCAAGCTGGAAGCCTATGGCGAGGAATTCCTGGCGGTGATCCGCCAGCACTGAACCTTTCGCAGAGGACCGTCGATGAATCGGGAACGCGAACTGGAAGCCTATCTCCATCGGCAGATTCCGCTGTCGGCGGCCATGCAAGTTTCGGTCATGTCCGCCGAACCGGGCGCCGTGGTCCTTGCCGCGCCGCTGGAACCGAACATCAACCACAAGCACACCGTGTTCGGCGGCAGCGCTTCGGCCGTCGCGATCCTGGCGGCATGGGCCGTGGTCCATACCCGGCTGGCGGATGAAGGATTGGGCAGCGAAGTGGTGATCCAGTCCAACCACATGGATTACGATCTGCCGATAGAGGGCCCCTTCACCGCGCGCGGCTTCCTGCCCGATCCCGCCACATGGAGCACCTTCACGAAGACCCTGGCCCGGATGAAGCGCGCCCGGATCGAAGTACATTCCGAATTGTCGCGCGATGGTGCCGTCGCCGGCCGGCTCAGCGGGCGCTTCGTTGCGTTCCTGCGCTAGGGCGTAAACTCATAAACGGCACCATCGCCGCGGCAGGAAGTCTTGAAATATCGACATATTCCGGCGCCTTCCTTCCGGGCGCCGAACCATTTTGCCTCAAACATCGATGGTGCCATGTATGAGCTTACGCGCTAGTTCCCCGCGCTGTCGTTGAACACGGCCAACTGGGCGGCAAAGGCTCGCTGGAACGCCGGGCGCGCCTCACCGCGTGCCACATAGGCCAGCAGGTTGCGGTCCCCCTCCAGCAATTCCGATCCCGCCAGCCGGCGCAGCACCTGAATCATCATCAGGTCCCCAGCGCTGAACGCCCCGTCCAGCCATTCGGCATCGCCCAGCCGCGCAGACAGGTCCGCCAGCCGGGTGCGGATACGATCCTCCAGCAGCCGCAAGCGCTGCTCGTGCCAAATTTCCTGCCGCTCCAGGATCAAGGCCATCGATCGGTCCATGATCGGCGGCTCGATCGTGCTCAGTGCCGCGAACATCCACATCACCGCCCGCGCCCGGCCATCGGCATCGTTCGGCAGCAGGCCCGCGTGGCCCTGCGCGATGTAGAGAACGATGGCGCCGGATTCGAACAGGGCCAGTTCGCCCTCCCGGTACGTGGGAATCTGGCCAAAGGGCTGAAGCGTCCGGTAGACGGGCTGCTTCATCTCCGCGAACGAGACCAGCTCAACCTCGTAAGGCTGGCCCACTTCCTCCAGCGCCCAGCGGACCGGCATGTCCCGCGCCAGCCCCCGGCCGCGATCGGGCGATTGAGCGAAAGCGGTAATGACAGGGGGCATCGGCATAACTCCCGTTCGCGGCGCATGATGTCCTGCAAGGCCATGGTTCGGCAACAGGAAACCGCAATGCGGTTCGCCAAGTCCCTGCCTTGACGTTATGGAGCGGCATGATCCGCATTTTGATCGACGCAGACGCCTGCCCCGTGAAGGACGAAACCTACCGCGTCGCCGCGCGCTACAAGGTGCCGGTGGTGGTCGTCAGCAACAGCCCGATCCGCGTGCCGCAGGACCCGCTGATCTCGCGCAAGCTGGTCGGCGACGCCTTCGATGCCGCCGACGACTGGATCGTCGAGAATACCGCGCCCGGCACCGTGGTCATCACCGCCGATATCCTGCTGGCGGATCGCTGCCTGAAATTGGGCGCCGAAGTCGTCGCCCCGAACGGCAAGCCTTTCACCACGGCCTCGATCGGCGGCGCCATCGCCACTCGCGCGATCATGGCCGACTTGCGCGCCGGTGGCGACGTCATCGGCGGGCCGCCGCCGTTCAGCAAGCAGGACCGTTCGCGGTTTCTCTCAAGTCTCGATCAGGTGCTGGTGAAACTTCGGCGGCAGGGCTGATGCCCGGATATCTTACCGGAAGAAGCTGAGCACTTCGCCATCCACGAGGATTTCGTTCGGGAAGCCAGACGACGACGGAACGACTTTCACAGGTGCTTGCGGAGCTTCCCGCTCATCGATCGGCCAAAGCCAAAGGCGCCCCTGCTCTACCGTTATGCGCACCTTGTAAGGTTTGTACTGCCCCAGGTAACGACCACGATCGAAAATCAGGACCCGTTGCCCGCCGTGGATGGAACAGTCATCGCACACGGGGGCAAGTTTGTAGCGATAGTCGTAGACGGTGAACTCGCGCTCCCGCACGCCCAGAGTGCCGATTTTCCGGACAGATAGGCTGTCATGAAGGCAATCGACCGAGCCGGAGAAATCACCCGCAATCAGAGCAGGCCGAAGCCCCTTCAGACATTCGTCCGCCTGCGCTGTCATGGGTATCCCGCTAAGGGCGATCACGCCTGACGCCAAGAGCAGCCGATTTGTGATTAGTCCCATGGAAGATGGTTATCATCTGTCCAAACGCTCCACAGCACGGAATATTCGCAATGACGCCAGTGCCCTATCCAAGCCGATAAGGCGTCGGATCCCCGCGCTCGCTAATCAGCATCCGGCGCGCTTCCTTGCGCAGGCGCAGGGAGGCCGCTTCGCGCGTCTCTTCGCCCAGCATTTCGGGGAAGCCGTGGAGCGCGGCTTCGAAACCATGCTCGATCAGGGCATCGAGAACCGGCGTCTCATCCGCCTCGAACGCGCGGGCCAGCAGCTTCAGGGTGCGAACGGTCTCGCGAAATTCGAAATCGGTGAGGCGCCCCGATTCGAACTCTTCCTTGCGCAGCAATGCACGCCGCAAATCCCAGACCATCGCCGCACTCCCATTAGAGGCGAGCGACGGCTTAGCTCTCCCCGCGGTCGAAGGAAACCGGCACCGCCAGACGGAACGGCAGATCGGGAGAAGCGATGCGCGATTCGCTGCCATTATCGTGGATCAGCACGGCGCGGCCCACGCCCGGCGTCGCCACCACAGCCACCACGCTGTCCACCCATTCGTGCAACAGCGCCTTGGCGCGGGCCAGTTCGGCTTCGGCGCGGGTGGTGGTGCCCGATGCTTCCAGCTCGGCTTCGAGTTCGACGATCCGGGCGGTCGCCTCGCCGATGCGGTCGGTGTTCTCGCTCATGATCGGGTTCCTCGGCAGATTACGTCCGCCTAGGTGGCCACCCGTGCCGGGCTAGGCAAGGCCGGAGTTCCGCCAATCGCCCGCGCGTTGAGTGGGGCGAACGCGCTCATCGTAGCCGTGATGAACCGACGGCACCGGCCCACTCCCCCTCCCGACCTGCCACAACAGTGTATCCTGGATGGGAGGTCGGGTGGGGGAGTGGGCCGGTGCCGTCAAAATCCGCCTGCGGCGGATTTTCGAAGGTTACAGCGGGTTGTCCAGCTTGATGACTTCTTCCTCGCTCGCGCGCTGGGTGGTCTTCAGCTGACGCGGCGCGGCGAAGGCATCGAGCACCGGCTTGTCGCGGCCATAGATGTCGTTGAACGCCATCAGCTGTCCGTCGATCGAACGCGCGAAGGTGAAGTAGGCGATGTAGACCGGGAAGGTCCGCGTCATTTCCACCTTGGTGTACTGGCCCGAACGCGAGATGTCGGCCGCCTCGGTCGCGGTCTTCTGCGCGCCCAGGATCGCCATCGTCATGCCCAGTTCCACCGCGCGCTCGGTGCGGATGCAGCCATGGCTGAACGCGCGCACATCGGCGTTGAAGTACTGCTTCGACGGGGTGTCGTGCAGGTAGATCGCGTGCGGGTTGGGCATGTCGATCTTCATCAGGCCCAGCGAATTGCTCGGCCCCGGCTGCTGGACGACAGTGATCACGCCATCCGCGCTCTTGGTCGCCTTGTAGCCGGCCGACTTCGCCCAGCCCGGATTGTTCAGCACTTTCGCGCCAAGGCCTTCGCCCTTCACGATCGACTGCGGCACCGTCCAGGTGGGGTTGAACACAACCGCCGTCACCGTTTCGGCCAGCTGCGGCGTCGCGGTGCGGCCGGGCTTGCCGACTACGGTCTTGTAGCTGCGGATGATCCGGTTCTTCACCACCAGGCGAAGCTGGAATTCCGGCACGTTGGTCATCAAATAGACGTCGCCCAGATCGCGGGCGAGCCAGCGCCAGCGGTCCATGTTGGCCTGGATCAGCGCGCGCTTCGCCTTGTCGGTCACCGGCGTGGCGTTGTACGCGGCCTTCAACGCGGCATAGTCCGGGTTCGTCGGCGCCAGCTTGTCGACGACGCCGGCCACGTCATGGTCCGAAAGCGCCTGCGCCATGATCTGCGCGGTGGGCATCACGTCCTGATCGGGATCGACCGCGAACCACTGCACGCGCGCCGTCATCGGCGTGCGGCCGTCGCGAAGATCCTCGATCAGCCAACCGAACACGCGGCTGGCCAGGGTGTCGAGTTCGTCGCCCTCGCCCTTGGCGATCGCGGCCTTCAGCGCGGCGGGCTGATAGTCGGCCGGGATCAGGCCTTCCTTGCCGATATAGCCGATGGTCTGGAGCAGCGCCTTGGCGTCCGCCAGCGACCACGACATGACCGGCTCCGCCAGCAGGGCATCGTGGCCCGCCGCGGGAAGCGGAATGACCGGAGGCGTACCGCTGCTCGTTGCCGTCGGCGTCTTGGCCGGCGTGCCCGTCGGTGTCGAAGTCGGGACCGAGGTCGGCGTCGAAGACGGGGTGGCCTTGGGCGCCGTCACCTTGGGCTGCGTCGTCACCTTGGGCTGCGTGGTCGCGGCCGGCTGCGAGGTGGCCTGCGCGGCGGGCAGGATCGAGGTCGGCGTGGAAAGCGTCTTCTTCGCCTTGGCCGCGCTGGCCGAGGTGTCCGTCTTGGTAGTGTCCGTCTTCTGGGCCACTACCGGCTGCGCCACCAGCCCCGTTGCCGCGACAACCGCCAGCACGCTGCAACCGAACCGCATCAAACTCGCCATCTTGTCCTGAACCTGCCTGTCATCGTGCAAGGAGTAACGCAGCCGCAGAAAGCCGGCTGCCGGATAAATCCGCTTTGCCCCCATATAGTGCCTTGTTCAAGGATTTCGCCTGACCCTGCGATGAATTGCTTGCTTCGCCGATTGCAGGCGACGACAGGCGAACTGTCATGCATGCGCCCGCGCCCTCCCCTCGTTCGCAAACGATGCCGGTACTGGCCGTGGTGGCCGGCATCGCCACCTTCAGCATGATGGACGCCACGATCAAGGGCGCTTCGCTGGCTGTGGGCGTCTATACGGCGCTGCTGCTGCGCAATCTTTTCGGCACCTTGATGACCTTCCCGCTCTGGCTGGCGGCCGGCCGTCCCAAGCCGACGCGCGCGGCGCTGGCAGTGCACATGCAGCGCGCAGCGATCACTTCGGCGATGGCTGCACTCTTTTTCTATGGCCTTGCACGAATTCCTATGGCCGAGGGAATTGCCCTTTCCTTCGTCTCGCCGATCATCGCGCTCTACTTTGCGGCGCTGCTTCTGGGCGAAACGATCCGGCCGCAGGCGGTAATCGCCTCGCTGCTCGGCGTGGTCGGCGTGGTGGTGATCCTGGCCGGAAAGCTGGGCGGGGGGGCGTATTCGGACCAAGCCTTGACCGGCACCGTGGCGGTCCTGCTCTCCTCCCTGTTCTATGCGGTGAACCTCGTGCTCCAGCGCAAGCAGGCCCTGCTGGCCAAGCCGGTGGAAGTGGCGATGTTCCAGAACCTTGGCGTAACCTTGATTTTCCTGGTTTTTTCGCCGTGGCTGACGGTCGTTCCCGATCCCCGCAGCCTGGGCTTCATCGTGGCCGGCGCCGCCTTGGCCACATCCGCATTGCTGTTCCTTTCATGGGGTTACGCCCGTGCCGAGACGCAAGTGCTGCTGCCGATCGAATATACCGGCTTCCTTTGGGCCGCGCTGCTGGGCTGGCTGATGTTCGGAGAGCGGCTGGGCATCGCCACTGTTGCAGGCACATTGCTGATCGTTGTCGGCTGCTGGATCGGTGCAAGAAACGCAACTCAAGCATCGTAGGTCAGTACCCAGCCCCCCTTGACCTTATGGTCCGGAACGCGCATCGGCGGGGCCGCAGACTCCGCTTTGTCGCGATGCAGCACGGCGATCCTTTTCGGGACCTGGCCAGTTCGGTTCCGTAAGGGGGCCGTGCTATTGGCGGCAGGCTCCATACAGAAGGGGATAATACCCAAATGACCCAGGTCGGACAGGATACGCTCGGTACCCGCAGCACCATGACCGTCGGCGGCAAGCAGGTCGCCTACTACTCGCTCAAGAAAGCTTCCGAGAAGCTTGGCGACATCAGCCGCCTGCCTTTCTCGATGAAGGTGCTGCTGGAAAACCTGCTGCGCTTCGAAGACGGCGGCTTCACCGTCTCGACCGATCACGTCCAGGCGGTGGTCGACTGGCAGAAGAACCCCACCACCGGTGAGGAAATCCAGTACCGCCCGGCGCGCGTTCTGCTTCAGGACTTCACCGGCGTGCCCTGCGTGGTCGACCTTGCCGCGATGCGCGACGCGATCGCCAAGCTCGGCGGCGACACCAGCAAGATCAACCCGCTGGTCCCCGTCAACCTCGTCATCGACCACTCGGTCATGGTCGACGAATTCGGTCACCCCAAGGCGTTCGAAGAGAACGTGGAGATCGAATATCAGCGCAACATGGAGCGCTACGACTTCCTCAAGTGGGGCTCCAAGTCGCTTGCCAACTTCTACGCGGTTCCCCCGGGCACCGGCATCTGCCACCAGGTGAACCTGGAAAACATCGCCAAGTCGGTGTGGACCAGCGAAGACCAGAACGGTGAAACGGTTGCCTATCCCGACACTTGCGTCGGCACCGACAGCCACACCACCATGGTCAACGGCCTGGGCGTGCTGGGCTGGGGCGTCGGCGGCATCGAGGCGGAAGCCGCGATGCTCGGCCAGCCGGTCTCCATGCTGATCCCCGAAGTCGTCGGCTTCAAGTTCACGGGCGAGCTGAAGGAAGGCGTCACCGCCACCGACCTCGTGCTGACCTGCACCTCGATGCTGCGCAAGCACGGCGTCGTCGGCCGCTTCGTCGAATACTTCGGCCCCGGCCTTGCCTCGCTGTCGCTGGCCGATCGTGCGACGCTGGCCAACATGGCCCCCGAATACGGCGCCACCTGCGGCTTCTTCGGCATCGACGACAAGACGCTCGACTACCTGCGCCTCACCGGCCGCGAGGAAGAGCAGATCGCCCTCGTCGAAGCCTACGCCAAGGAACAGGGCTTCTGGATGGAAGCCGGCGCTGCCGATCCGATCTTCTCGTCCACCCTCGAACTCGACATTTCGACCGTCGTGCCCTCGCTGGCCGGCCCGAAGCGTCCGCAGGACTGGGTTGCCCTTCCCGACGTCGACGACGTGTTCAACAAGGACATGGCCGAGACCTACAAGAAGTCGGCCCAGCGCGTCCCCGTCGAAGGCAAGGACTTCGACATCGGTGACGGCGACGTCATGATCGCCGCCATCACCAGCTGCACCAACACCTCGAACCCGAGCGTGCTGGTCGCCGCCGGCCTCGTCGCCAAGAAGGCCGACGAGCTGGGCCTGAAGCCCAAGCCCTGGGTCAAGACCTCGCTCGCGCCCGGTTCGCAGGTCGTCACCGACTACCTGAACAAGGCCGGCCTGCAGTCGCACCTCGACAACATCGGCTTCAACCTGGTCGGTTACGGCTGCACCACCTGCATCGGCAACTCGGGCCCGCTCGCCGAACCGATCTCGAAGGCGATCAACGAGAACGGCCTGGTCGCCAGCGCCGTGATCTCGGGCAACCGCAACTTCGAAGGCCGCGTCTCGCCGGACGTGCGCGCGAACTTCCTGGCCTCGCCGCCGCTGGTTGTTGCCTACGCTCTGAAGGGCACCGTGGTGGAAGACTTCACCACCACCCCGATCGGCGTCAGCAAGGACGGCAACGACGTGTTCCTGAAGGACATCTGGCCGACCAACCTGGAAGTTTCGGAAACCATGGCAACCTGCATGGACCGCCCGATGTTCCAGGCCCGCTATGCCGACGTCTACAAGGGCGACAAGCACTGGCAGGCGATCAACGTCGTCGGTTCGGAAACCTACTCGTGGCGCGCCGGTTCGACCTATGTCGCCAACCCGCCGTACTTCGAAGGTCTCGAAATGACCCCGGCGCCGGTGAACGACATCATCGAGGCGAAGCCGCTGCTGATCCTCGGCGATTCGATCACCACCGACCACATCTCGCCGGCCGGCTCGATCAAGGCCGACAGCCCGGCGGGCCAGTGGCTGATGGAGCACCAGGTCGCCAAGGCGGACTTCAACTCCTACGGTTCGCGCCGTGGTCACCACGAAGTCATGATGCGCGGCACTTTCGCCAACATCCGCATCCGCAACGAAATGGTCCCCGGCATCGAAGGCGGCATGAGCCGCTTCGGTGAAGAGGTTCTGCCGGTCTACGACGTGGCGCAGAAGTACAAGGCTGAGGGCACGCCCATGGTGGTCGTGGCCGGCAAGGAGTACGGCACCGGTTCGTCGCGCGACTGGGCGGCGAAGGGCACCAACCTGCTCGGCGTCCGCGCCGTGATCGTCGAGAGCTTCGAGCGTATTCACCGTTCGAATCTGGTCGGCATGGGCGTGCTGCCGCTGCAGTTCAAGGACGGCGACACCCGCCAGACCCTGGGCCTGACCGGCGACGACGCCTTCACGATCAAGGGCGTTGCCAGCCTCAAGCCGCGCCAGGACGTGGAAGTGGAAGTGACCCGTCCGGACGGCTCGACCTTCACCTTCACCGCGCTGTGCCGCATCGATACCGCCAACGAAGTGGAATACTTCAACAACGGCGGCATCCTGCAGTACGTGCTGCGCAAGCTGGCCGCCTAAACCCGGCCAGCCTTACCGGCTCAAGAAGGAAGCCCCGTCCCGCCTCGTGCGGGGCGGGGTTTTTTCTTTCAGGATGGCCGGTTTTTCAAACTCCGCAAACCCAAAGCTCGCGCCCACGCCTCGCCCCCAACACCTCTCACCGTCGCCCCCGCGAAGGCGGGGGCCCCGCTTACTTCTACGCACATCGGACCAGATAAGCGGGATCCCGCCTGCACGAGGATGACAGGCAGGAGGACGGATCCGCCCCCGAAAACCACACACGAAAAAGGGGTGAGCGCCCCCCGACGCTCACCCCTTTCTCCAGGCTGGCCGCCTTGCGGCGGCTCTCGCCCGGCCCGCGCCCTCAGGCGGATCTTTTGTTCGCGAACCGCTGGCGGCCGATAACGGCAGCGGCGGCGGCTCCGAACAGGATCAGCATGGGCGGCGCGGGGACATCGTGCGGAGGCGGTGGTGGCTTACCGCCAGACCCGCCCGATGTAGACGAACTGGTGCTGGACGAAGTGGACGACGACGTCGAACTGGACGTCGATGTGGACGAAGACGTCGACGAGGATGTCGAAGACGACGTGGACGACGACGTGCTGGTGCTCGACGTGACGTTGCCCGAACTGGACGTGCTGGTGGAAACGTCACCCGAAGTCGATGTGGTGGAGGTGATTCCGCCCGTGGTCGTCGTCGAAGTGAGGCCACCGGTCGTGGTCGTGGAAGTCAGCCCCCCCGTCGAACTGGACGAGGAAGTCGAGCCGCCACTGGAACTGGAGCTGGACCCACCGGAAGAGGTCGACGTCGAACCGCCGGTGGAGGTGGAACTGATGACGACGTTGCCGCCGCTAGAACCGCCGCCGCCACCGAAGAAGCCGCCGAAGAAACCACCGCCGAAGCCCCCGCTCGAACCGCCGCCGCCGATCACGACCGGCGCTGCGCTGCCGCCACCGGAAACTACGGGTGCAGCGACCGGCGCCGGCGGAACATAAGCCGGCAGCGCAGACGCGAACACCGGATCGGCACGGGGAATTTCGCGGCGGGCGCGGACCGGCTCACGCTCGGGCACGCGGGGCGGAATGACGCGGCGCGCAGGCTTCCTGGTGACCTTCGCCACCTTGGCCTGCTTCAGCTTGTGATACTCCACGCCGCTTGCTTGCGTTTCGGCAACGTGGACTGCGCCACCGCCGATGATCGCGCACCCAGCCGCACAGGCAGAGAGTTTCGCCAAGGCCATCCGAACCGACATAACGCTTCTCTTCGCTCCCTCGGGACCTCCCGACAGCGACGGACGTCGCATGAGACCACTTGCCACTACAAAACGCAGAGAGCGGTTAAGGGAACAATGCCGTTAACACCGTTTCGTGCCTTCGAAAGGGTTAAATTCGGCCGGTTTTGACGATTGAAATCAGGACTGTACCGAAGCGGGACTGTTGTAAGCCGGGTTTGTAAACCGTGCCGACATTCTGGCTGCCCGAATCCGGTTTCGCCCTAGTCCGGTTGCGAATCGAAAAGGCCGCCTTGCGGCCCTTGCTGCTGCGGTGGGGTCATGCCCAGATGGGCCCAGCCGCGATCGTTCAGGCAACGCCCCCGCGCCGTGCGCGCGATAAGGCCAAGCTGGATCAGATAGGGCTCGATCACTTCCTCGATCGTGTCGCGCGGCTCAGAAAGCCCCGCCGCCAGCGTCTCCACGCCGACCGGGCCGCCCTTGTAGATATCCGCAATCATCCGCAGATAGCGCCTGTCCTGCGCGTCGAGGCCGATCGAATCGACCTCCAGCCGCGTCAGCGCATCGTCGGCAATCTCGCGCGAGATCACGTCCGATCCGGCGACATGGGCAAAGTCGCGCACGCGGCGCATCAGCCGCCCGGCCACGCGCGGGGTGCCGCGCGAACGGCGGGCAATCTCGGTCGCGCCGCCCTTGTCCATGCCGATGCCCAGCAGGTTGGCACCGCGCGTGACGACCTTTTCCAGCTCCTCCACGGTGTAGAACTGCAGGCGTACCGGAATACCGAAGCGGTCGCGCAGCGGGGTCTGGAGCAGGCCTTGCCGCGTCGTCGCACCCACCAGCGTGAACGGCGGCAGGTCGATCCGCACCGAACGCGCCGAAGGCCCTTCACCGATGATGAGGTCCAACGCACGGTCCTCCATCGCCGGATAGAGCACTTCCTCCACCACGGGATTGAGACGGTGGATCTCGTCGATGAACAGCACGTCGCCGTGCTCAAGATTGGTCAGCAGCGCCGCTAGATCGCCGGCCTTGGCGATCACCGGGCCGCTGGTGGCGCGGAAACCCACGCCCAGTTCGCGCGCGACGATCTGCGCCAGCGTCGTCTTGCCAAGGCCGGGAGGGCCGAAGAACAGCGTATGATCCATCGCCTCGCGCCGCGACTTGGCGCTTTCGATGAACACGCGAAGATTGTCCTTCGCCGCCGCCTGCCCGACGAATTCGGCCAAAGTTTTCGGCCTCAACGCCGCATCGGCGTCCTCTGGCTGACGGGAGGAGGTGAGGATGGGATTATCGGTCATTCAACATTCTTCAACTGCGCCGACACCGGTCGTATCGCTCCACCATTTGCGATCACGGCAACGGGGGTTCCCCTGCACGGCGCCATGCATGGCATGGGTAGCGTGACGAAGCGCCTGCCTGGCGGAGTTCGGTTTGAAAAAGCGGCGAAAACCCTGCCGGAAATCAATAAAGCAAAGCCAGCCATCCTCGTACTCAAGATAGTCGCCGCACCCAAGCAGGAAGCGGAAACCATCCACGTGCAACACGGAACACCAGCCCCAATCTTCAGCAAAGGGTTCCGCCGCCGCAATTCCGGACTGGCGGATGCCATTCACAAGAAAGGCGATGACTTCCTCGCCGGAAGGTTCAGTTTCCGGCGAAACGGACTTGGCATAGTCCGCCCGAAATTCGAGGTGGGTGCGACCAATCACCCAGCCGCCCTCTTCAGCGCAACGCGGACTAGATCGTTCAGCCCCGCATCCTCGCCCAGTTCCTCGACAGCCTTGCCCACCGCCATGCTGGCGACGGCCGGTTTGAAGCCCAGGTTCTGAAGCGCGGATACGGCATCCGCGCTGGAATTGCCCGCAGGTGCAGCCACAGCGGCAATCCCCGGCGCGCCGGGCACGGTGGGCATGCCGCCCGCCTTGTCCTTCAATTCGTTGACGATGCGGCTGGCCAGCTTCGGCCCAACACCATTTGCGCGCGCGACCATGGCGGAATCGCCGCCGGCGCAAGCGCGCTGCAATTCCTCGGTCGTCAGTGCCGAAAGGATCGCCAGCGCCACTTTCGATCCCACGCCCTGCACCGCCGTCAGCAGACGGAACCAGTTGCGCTCCGCCCCGCTGGTGAAGCCGATCAGGCGCTGATCGGTCTCGCTGACCTGCATCTCGGTATGGACGACCACCTTGTCGCCCCGGATGCCGAGATGATCGAGCGTGCGCGCCGAACAGTGGACGAGATAACCCACCCCGTTCACGTCGATAATGGCCCAATCCGGGCCGGTGTCGTCGAGCAGACCTGTGAGCTTGGCGATCATGGTTTGTTCCTATGGCAGGAACATTCCCGCCACGCCAGCCCCCGTCAACAGCGGTTACGTGTTTGCTTGTTGATCCTCCGGCACATCGTCCCACGGCCGGTAGTAGAGCGCCGCGCAATCCCGGGCCATCACGCCGCCGGTCAGCGAGAGGTCGTCCTTGAAGGCATCGGCCACGAAGTCGAAGGTGGAGAGGTGGCGTGCCTCGAAATACATCGGATGCACGTCATCTCGCCCAGCGCCATAGACGATGCGGCTGATGCCGGCCCAGATCGCCGCCATCGTGCACATGCCGCAGGGCTGGAGCGTGGAATAGAGCGTCGCGCCTTCGATCCGCATCGATCCCAACGCCTTGCCGGCGGCGCGAAAGGCTTCGATCTCGGCATGGGCGGTGGCGTCGCAGCATTCCTGCGTGCGGTTGACGCCCGAAGCGATCAGGCGGCCGTCCCGCACCACCAGCGCGGCGATGGGGGTGGCGGCGGGATCGATGCCTTTCTCCCGCACCGCAAGGCGGATCGCGTCCGCCATCCAGGCTTCGTCCCGATCCTCATGAGCGCGCGCGTCCATGGCATGAACAACGCGGGCGACTAGCGATGGCTGCCCAGCATGTTGGCGTGGGTGATGGCAACGGCCAGCGCGTCCGAGGCATCCTCGCCCGCCAGTTTCACGCCGGGCAGCAAGACTTTCAGCATGTGCTGGATCTGCTTCTTGTCGGCCCCGCCTGTACCCACCAGCGCCTTCTTGATGACCTTGGTGGAATACTCGGCCACCGGCAGCCCGGCGCGCGCGATCGACAGCATGGCGACGCCGCGCGCCTGCCCCAGCTTCAGCGTGGACTGTGGGTTCACGTTGACGAAGACTTCCTCCACCGCGCCGGCATCGGGGCGATGGAGCAGGATCACGTCGGTCAGCGCGGCGTCCAGCTCCACCAGACGCTCGGCCATGCCGGCCTTGGCGTCGGTGCGGATCTGCCCGTTGGCGACATGGCTGAGGCGGCTGCCGCTCTTGGCGACGATGCCCCAGCCGGTGCAGGTGAGCCCCGGATCGAGGCCGATGATGATCATGTTGTCAGTACCACATGTCGAAGGGGCCGTTCTCTTCCTCGGCCCCGGCACGTTCCAGCACCAGACGCGCGTCGAGATCGTGAACCGAGCGGCCGGGACAGTTCAATGTCGACACCGCGCGCTCGCCCTTCGGCCCTTCCAGCACAGCGATGCCCGAATAGGTGCGGCCGGGGTTGTCGGTCAGATTGCCGTCCATCCCTTCGAACACGACATAGTGGAAACGGCCATTGGTCAGGCGGACATGGCGTTGATAGCCATTGCCCTGCCCGCGCACGTCGCCCTGATGGATGTTGGACCAGTCCGGCCGGCTGACAAGATCGAGATCCGCCTTGCCATGCGGCCCGAAGCGGTAGTGCACCGCCGCGCCATCGGTGCAGAGCGAACCGACGCCGCGTGGGAAGACGCAGGAATAGAGCACCTTCTCATCCGCCGCGCAGTGATTGGCGACGGCCGGGCCCGATCGCCCCACACCGCTTTTGGCTCCACTTTCGGCAATCGCCGGCCCAGCCGGCGCGAACGCCAGCCAGGCAGCCCCCAGCGCGGCAAAAGCCAGCGCCGGGGTCGCGATGCCGACGGGAAAGCTGGTCAGCCCAGCTTCTCCATCACTTCGTCCGAGATTTCGTAGTTGCCCCAGACGGTCTGAACGTCGTCGTCGTCTTCCAGGGTGTCGACCAGCTTCATCAGCGTGCCGGCAGTGTCGGCATCGACGTCGACCGTGAGGTTGGGCTTCCACGCCAGCTTCACGCCCTCGGCTTCGCCAAGGACCTTTTCCAGTTCGCGGGCGACTTCGTGCAGCGAATCGACCGAAACCCAGATCTGGTGGCTGCCCGGGTTCTCGTCGCCATCGCCCATATCGCTCTCGACATCGTCGGCGCCGGCTTCGATCGCGGCTTCGAGGACCTTGTCCTCGTCACCCACGCTGGCGGGATACTCGATCAGGCCGAGGCGTTCGAAACCGTGCGAAACCGCGCCCGAGGCGCCAAGGTTGCCGCCGTTCTTGGAGAAGGCGGTGCGCACGTTGGTGGCGGTGCGGTTGCGGTTGTCGGTCAGCGCCTCGACGATGAGGGCAACGCCGCCGGGGCCGTAGCCTTCGTAGCGCACTTCCTCGTAGTTCTCCGCATCGCCCTTGCTGGCCTTGTCGATCGCGCGCTGGATGTTGTCCTTGGGCATCGACTGCGCCTTGGCCGCGTTGACGGCGGCGCGCAGGCGCGGGTTCATGTCAGGATCGGGCATGCCCATCTTGGCGGCGACGGTGATTTCGCGGCTGAGCTTGCTGAACTGTGCCGAGCGCTTCTTGTCCTGCGCACCCTTGCGATGCATGATGTTCTTGAATTTGGAATGGCCTGCCATGGGTCCGCTCTTGCTTCGCTCGTCTGCCTGCCTGCGGACTGGTCCGCGAGGCCCGGAGAATGAGGTCCGGTGAATGATGTGCGGGCGGCCTTACAACAGGCCGGCACCCAAGGGCAACCGCCCGTTCCGGTCCCCGCACCGCACAACGAATTCTCAATCAAGGCCGGGTTAGCAGAGGGACATGGCCACCCGTATCGACACCGCCGCCACGCCCCACGCTTTCAACCGCGCGCTCAGCCTGCTGCGCGAACTGCCCGCGTTCCTGCTGCGGCCCGCCGTCCTGATGCCCATCGGCCTGCGCCGGCGGGAGGGCTGGGCGGCGCTGGGCGCGATGGAAGTGCTCCATGTCGCCGGGCTGATGCTGGTGGTGCTGCCGCTGATCGGGCTCTGGCAACAGGCCATGCACCTGCCGACACCCGATGCGTTCGACAAGCTGCCGTCGGGCTGGCTACTGCCCTTCACGGTGCTGATCGCACCGCTGGCCGAGGAGATAGTGTTCCGTGGCTGGCAGACCGGGCGGCCCCGTGCGCTATGGCTGCTTGCCTGCGCGATGCTGTTCGCTGGTCTGGTTATCTTTGCGAAAGCGATCGCCCCAATGGCGCTGATCGCCCTGCTAGTGGCGCTTGCCGTCGCCGCGCTGGGCGGGTGGGTCCTTCTGCGCAAGCGGCATACGGGATCGCTCTATCGCGCAGCCTATCCAGGAATATTCTGGATCGTGGCGCTGCTGTTCGCCGGCGTTCACCTGTCGAACTATCCCAGCGTATCGGCACTCATGCTGCCGATGGTGCTGCCGCAGCTATGGGCCGCGCTGATGCTGGGCTTCACCCGCCAGCGGATCGGCCTGCATGCCGCGATCCTTCAGCACGCCGGCGCCAATGCGGCGACCATGCTGCTGGTGCATCTGGGCGGTTAGAATTGGATTTTTGAGTAAGCCGCTTGCCGCCGAAACGGGCGAATGCCCGTTTCGGCTGGAGCAAACATCAATCGATGCCGAGCGCCGTCTTGTAGGTGTCCAGCAGCATGTCCATCTCGCGACGGTCATCGGGCTTCATCTTACGGATGCGCACGATCTGGCGCATGATCTTGACGTCGTAGCCCACGGCCTTGGCTTCGTTATAAACGTCGCGGATATCGTCGCCGATGCCCTTCTTCTCTTCTTCGAGGCGCTCAACGCGTTCAATGAGAAGGCGCAGGCGATCGTCGGTGGTTTCGGCCATCGGGTAAAGCTCCGGAATATATCGTGATGAATCTGATTGGCGGGCGCTGATAGCGGCTCCCGGGGATTCGGGCAAAGCGGGGGGCTGTGGAAATCCTGTGCCTAACCCGGGATAACTGCGGGATAAGTTCCCGCCGGTTGCCTCGCCTGTCCCGGCTGGCTATCTGGCCCTTGCGGCGACCACGTTCCCGTCTCCCCCCTTCATCACCGGGCGGAGGTTCAAGACCGGGACGGCCCGGCAACCACGTAAAGGAGGTTGCCCGCAGTCGTGTCCTGGATCGTTCTCACCATCGCCGGCCTGTTCGAAGTCGTCTGGGCCTCCGCCATGAAGCAGTCGGAAGGTTTCACCCGCCTGTGGCCCAGCGTGATCACGATCACCGCCATGTTCGCCAGTTTCGCGCTGCTGGCCTGGGCGATGAAGCGACTGCCGCTGGGCACGGCCTACATGGTCTGGACCGGAATCGGCGCGCTGGGCGCCTTTGCCGTGGGCATCGCCTTCCTGGGCGAATCGGCCAGCCCCCTGCGCCTTGCCGCCGCCGGACTGATCCTGGCGGGGCTGGTGATGATGAAGCTGGCCAGTTCCTGAAGAGTCCTTTGAAAAATGCCCGAATGGACATTTTTGCGCGGCACCAGCCCGCTCCCCCACCCGACCGCCCATCAGGATACACTCGTGGGAGGTCGGGTGGGGGAGCGGGCTGGTGCCGCAAAATTCGCCTTCAGCGAATTTTCAAACAGACCCGTAATTTGTCTGACAGATCGCGCGGCGGCGCGTCAGTGCGTGCCGCCGTTCTTCTTCAGGCTTTCTTCCATGCGGGCAAGCTGTTCAGGCGTCGCCTCGCTCTGGAACTTCGCCTTCCACTCGTCGAACGGCATGCCGTGGATCACTTCGCGCGCGGCGGCCTTGTCGCCTTCAAAACCAGCGTCACGGATCCAGTCGGCCAGGCAATTGCGGCAGAATCCGGCCAATCCCATCAGGTCTATGTTTTCGGCATCGTGGCGCTGCTGCAAGTGCTTGACGAGGCGCCGGAAGGCCGCTGCCGCTGCCGCGTCATCAAGAGCGTCTATAGAGTTGTTTTCGTGCATGGCGCGTCGCTTGGTCCTTGGTTTGTCCGACAGCCTTTGCCATAGGTCGCACCGATACAGGAAGAGGCACACTGACCTTGGCAACTACTCCCCCGTTCCGCCGTTCGCCCCACCATCGCGGCATCAAGCGCCAGCGCAAGGTCAAGATCCTTGCCACGCTCGGGCCGGCGAGCCGCGACAAGGAAACCATCGAGAAGCTGCTGAAAGCCGGCGCCGATGCATTCCGCGTCAACATGAGCCACGGCGATCACGACACGCACCGCGAAACCATCGCCAACATCCGCGCGGTGGAAAAGGATTCGATGCGCCCCATCGCCATCCTGTGCGACCTTCAGGGCCCCAAGCTGCGCGTGGGCACGTTTGCCGAGGGCAAGGCCTTCCTGCGCCACGGCGCGCACTTCACGCTCGATCGCGATCCCACCCCGGGTGACGAAAACCGAGTCTGCCTGCCCCACCCCGAACTGTTCGGCATCCTGCAGAACGGCGAGCGCCTGCTGATCGACGATGGCAAGCTGCGCCTGGTCGTCATCAAGGCCGATGCCGACAGCATCCTGTGTACCGTCGAAGTGGGCGGCGCGATTTCCGACCGCAAGGGCGTGAACGTGCCTGACGCCATCGTCCCTGTGCCGGCGCTGACCGACAAGGATCGCCGCGACCTGGCTTTCGCCGTGGACCAGGGCGCCGACTGGATCGGCCTGTCCTTCGTTCAGCGTCCCGAGGACGTGGCCGAAGCCCGCCGCCTGATCGGCGGAGCCTGCGCGCTGATGTCGAAGATCGAAAAGCCCGCCGCCGTGCAGGCGATCGACGGGATCATCGAACTGTCGGACGGCATCATGGTCGCCCGCGGCGATCTGGGCGTCGAACTGCTGCCTGAGGAAGTGCCCCCGATCCAGAAGCACATCGTCGCCAAGACCCGCGCCAGCGGCAAGCCGGTGGTCGTGGCCACGCAGATGCTGGAATCGATGATCACCAGCCCCTCGCCCACCCGCGCCGAAGTGTCCGACGTTGCCAACGCGGTCTATGACGGTGCCGACGCGGTGATGCTCTCGGCCGAGACCGCAGCGGGCCAGTGGCCGGTGGAAGCGGTGACGATCATGGACCGCATCGCCGTGAAGGTCGAAACCGATTCGACCTATCGTGAGCGTATCCACCTGGCCGCCACCCCGCCCGATCCGACGACGGCCGACGCGCTCTCCGCTTCCTGCGCGACGATTGCCGATACCCTGCCGATCGAAGGCATCATCGTCTTCACCGGCTCGGGCGGCTCGGCCCGTCGCGTGGCGCGTGAACGTCCTGCCGCGCCGATGCTGGTGCTCACGCCGACGCTGGCCACCGCCCGCCGCCTCGCGCTGCTGTGGGGCGCGCACACGGTGACCACCAAGGACATCGGCAGCTTCGAAGAGATGATCGCCAAAGGCAAGCGCATGGCCCTGCGCCACGGCTTCGGAGCCGCCGGCACCCGTCTCGTTGCCCTTGCCGGCGTGCCGTTCGGCGTGCCCGGCTCCACCAACCTGCTTCATGTCGTCACCCTGACCGGCAACGAGCTGGACACCCCAAACTAAGGAAAGACGATGGCGCTTCACACCCTCTGGATCTACGCCGTCGCGGTCTTCCTGCTGAGCGCGACGCCGGGCCCGAACATGCTCCACGTGCTTTCGCGCAGCGTGGAACTGGGTGTGAAGCGCACTTTGGCCACCATGGTGGGCTGCCTGCTGGGCCTCGTGACGCTGCTGACCGCCTCCGCCGTGGGCCTGGGCGCCCTGCTACACGCGCTGCCGGGTACCTTCACCGCGCTGCGCATTGCCGGCGCCGGCTACCTGCTGTTCCTGGCGGTAAAGGCCTGGCGCGCGCCGGTGAGCGAGGACGATGCCGAAACGTCGGCAGTCCGGCCCGAAGTCTCCTGGCTGGCGCTGTTCCGGGGCGGCTATGCGATCTCGATCAGCAATCCCAAGGCGATCGTCTTCGCCGCCGCCTTCCTGCCGCAGTTCATCGACCCGGCCCGCCCGCAGGCGCCGCAGTTCGCCATTCTGGTGGCAGTCTTCGCGGTGATCGAGGCGTTCTGGTACTCGGTCTACGCCGGCAGCGGCCGTGCGCTCTCCCGCCACCTCGGCCGCGCCGGGGTGAAGCGGGTGTTCAACCGGCTGACCGGCGGGCTGTTCGCGGGCTTTGGCCTGTCTCTGCTGGCGTTCCGCGCGGCTTGATCAAGTCGCGAGTTCGATCCGCAGCACCACCTACCCCAGGGTACTCGTAGCCCCCGCGAAGGCGGGGACGACGGGGAATTTTCAGGCCGCGTAAGGTAGAGCGGATCGCCCCGCTGGCGTAACCGCGCGAATGCCATGCCCGTCCTCCCCTGCAAGGGGAGGAGGATCGCCCGAAGGATGGTGGAGGGAATTCGCCATCAGCGCCAGCGCCGCTTGAGGCCGCCAATCCCCTCCGTCAGCCGCGTTGCGGCTGCCACCTCCCCGAACCGGGGAGGACAGTTCACCCCTTAGTTGTCGTCCGGATCCTGCACCTTGAACGGATCCGCCTTGCCCGGCTTCAGCGGCAGCGGCGGACGCGGCAGTTCGACCTCCGAGTTGGCCGCCTGCCACAACATCCCCGCCATGATCGTCGCGGCCTGACGGATATCGTCCACCTTCATGTGATCGACGGTATCGATGCTCGAATGGTGCACGCGGCTGCCGTAATCGAGCGGATCCTGCACGAACTGGTAAGCCGGAAGCCCTACCGCCTGCATGTACTGGTGATCCGTGCCGCCGGTCCTGCCCGCAACCACATCGGTCGCGCCCATGGAGGCGAAGGGCTTCAGCCACTTCTGCAGCGTCGGGATCGCGGCGATGTTGCCCTCGCCATAGATGCCGCGGATCTTGCCCGATCCGTTGTCGAGGTTGAAATAGGCCTTCATTTCCGAATAGCCCGGCTTGGTGGTGATCGGCCACGCTGCGGTCCACTGCGCCATGCGGTCGAGCCCCGCGACATTGGGATCCAGCCCGCGCGTGGCCATGTGCTGTTCGATATAGGCGATCGAGCCGAGCAGGCCCTGCTCCTCGCCCGACCACAGCGCGAAGCGGATGGTACGGCGGGGCCTCGGCATCTTGGCCAGGATACGCGCGGCCTCCATAACCACCACGCTGCCCGCGCCGTTGTCGCTGGCGCCATCGGCGGCGATCCAGCTGTCGAAGTGCCCGCCTGCCATCACATAGCCCGCCTTGGGATCGCGGCCCGGAATGTCGGCAATGACGTTGGCGTCGTCCAGATTGGTGCGGTCGAACCGCGCGGCGATGGCCATTTCCATCGTCGGCGCTTTCCCGGTCACTTCCAACCGCGCGAGGCGGCGGTAGTCTTCCGCCGCCAGTTCCATGAACGGCAGCGCCAGCCCCTGATCGGGCGAAAGGTTGTAACCCTCCCCATGGAGCAGCCCGCCGTCGCGATAGCTGATCCGGACCATGCCCACCGCGCCTTCGGACTTCAGGAATTCCGAAAGCTCCTTGGCGAACAGCACGCGCTTCACGAAGCGGGCGTCATCGTCGTCCTCGTCCGCCGGCAGGTCGAAGTGGTCCTTCTTGGCGATCTCGGCCGCTTCCAGACGGCGGAAGGCGGGCTTGTCCGGCTCGCTGCCGGTGCCCGGCAGGCTGACCATCACGATCTTGCCCGCCAGCTTGCCGCGCCACGCGTCGAAGTGCTCCTTCTTGCTCATCGGCGCCAGGATCACCGGCGCGCGCAGCATGCCCGAGGTTGCGGGCGACCACGCCACCGGGATCGCCCGCATCACCAGCGGACGGGGCGAGACCATCGATGCAGACCAGGAATCGAGATTCCAGGCCACGCCGAAGCGGAACGGCTCCCGGTGGACGTTGGAAAGGCCGTAGCCGTTGAACTTGGCGATGGCCCAATCGCGCGCCCGCTCGATGTTCTCGGAGTGCGAGAGGCGCGGGCCGATGCCGTCCATCAGTTCCGACGCATTGGCCATGGCCCCGCTATGGCTGAGCCCTTCGGCGATGACCTTGTCGATCTGGGCATCGGTGGACTGCGCCCCGGCCATAGACAGCGGCAGCGTTGCCAGAGCCGCAGCCCCGGCCAGCAAGATTGTGCGCATTCGGATAACCCCCTAGAATCACTTGAATATGGGGTATCTCACTCCCCACAATGCGGCGAAGGAAGCGGGAATGGCGGGCAAGGTCAAGCCATGCCAACGGCGGCCTTACAATTCCTCGTCGAACCCCCTACCCTGACGGCCAGCCGAGAGGCCCGCTGCCCCCGAAAGGACCCGATGCAAGATCATTCCCAGGCATTCCTGTTGCGCGACGGCATGCTGCTGCTCGGCACCGCGCTTGCCTTCGTCCTGCTGTTTCGCCGCCTGGGGCTGGGTGCCACGCTGGGCTACCTGCTGGCGGGCGCGATCCTTGGGCCTTTCATCCTGAACCTGGTCGGCGATCCGGAGAACAAGCTGGGCATTGCCGAATTGGGCATCACGTTCCTGCTGTTCATCGTCGGCCTGGAACTGGCGCCGCGCCGGCTCTGGCGGATGCGGAACGAAATTTTCGGGCTGGGCCTTTTGCAAGTGACGCTTTGCGGCCTTGCGATCACCGCCGTGATCTATTTCTCCACCGGCTTCAGCATTGCCGCCTCGCTGGCGCTGGGCCTGCCGCTAGGCCTGTCCTCCACCGCGCAGGTGCTGCCGCTGCTGCAAAGCGAGGGCCGCCTGCATACCCCGTTCGGCGAACGGTCCTTCGCGATCCTGCTGTTTCAGGACCTGTCGATCATCCCGCTGATCACGATCATTGCGGCGATGAACCGCAATCCGCATCTGCCCGAAGGCCCTCCCGGCTGGATCCTGGTGCTGGAGACGCTGGCCGCCATCGCCGGCCTGATCCTGGCCGGCCGCTTCGTGATCCGCCCGCTGTTCCGCCTGATCGGCAATCTGGGCGAGCGTGAGATGTTCGTGTTCGCCGCGCTGTTCACGGTGATCGCCTCGGCCGCGCTGATGCAGTCGCTGGGCCTTTCCACCGCGCTGGGCGCCTTCGTTGCCGGCGTGATGCTGGCGGACACGCCCTATCGCCATGAGCTTGAAGCCGACGTCGAACCGTTTCGCACCCTGCTGCTGGGCCTGTTCTTCATGTCCGTCGGCATGATGCTGGACCTTTCCGCCATTGCCGAGCGGCCGATGTTCGTCGCCACCATGGCGCTGGCGCTGATCGCGGTGAAGAGCGGCGTGATCTTCCTGATCGGCCTGGCCTTCCGCATGAACTGGCGCAGCGCGCTGGCGCTGGGCCTGCTGCTCAGCCAGGGCGGCGAATTCGGCTTCGTGCTGTTCGCACAGGCCAAGGACGCCTGGTTGGTGGACCCCAGCGCCGCAAGCCTGTTCAGCGCCATCGTCACCCTCTCGATGGTGACCACCCCGTTCCTGATGATGGCGACGGCGCGCATCCGCGAGATGCCGACGAGCAAGGAAACCCGCGAGGGGCCCCGCAAGGATGGCGCGCGTGCGCTGGTGGTCGGCTACGGCCGCTTCGGCCAAACCGTCGCCCAGGTCCTGATCGCCGCCGAGGTCGAAGTGACGCTGATCGACACCGATATCGAGATGATCGACGTTGCCGGCGGCTTCGGCGCGAAAGTCTGGTTCGGGGACGGCACCCGGATCGACCTCTTGCGGCAGGCCGGCGCGGGCGAGGCGAAGATGATCGTCTTCTGCATCGACGGCGACCAGCTTTCCGAAAGCTTCCTGCAAGGCGTTCACGAGGCTTTTCCGGAGGCCCGCATCATGGCCCGCGTCTACGACCGGCGCACGATGATCCGGCTGATGGACGCGCCGGTCACCTTCATGGTGCGCGAAGTGATGGAATCGGCCGTCGCCATGGCGCGCGAGGCATTGGAAGATCTTGGCCTTTCGGGCGAGCAGATCGACAATGCGGAGAATACCTACCGCGCCAGCGACAAGGAACGGCTGTCGATCCAGTACGAAACCGGCGACATCCGCGCCGCGCGGGACCGCATCATCACCCAGGACCTGCGCGACGCGCATTGAGGGAGGTTGATCCTCGTTCCGTTACCCGCCCCACCACAGGCCTGATCGGCACTCTGCGCTGTCAAACAACCACTCCGTCGTCCCCGCGCAGGCGGGGACCCCGCTTGTTCTTTCTTCTCTCGCGCTGTGGATCAAGGAAGCGGGGGCCCCGCCTTTGCGGGGGCGACGGCGTGTTTCGGGCGGTTGGAATTGTTGGCCGCAGCGGGGTGGGCCAGCACCGCCCCTCACGGCACCGCATACCCCTCAAACCGCTTGATCCGCCGCAGCGAGAAACTCGACCGCATCGACGACACCCCGGGCAGCCGGGCCAGGCAGTCGCGGTGGATGCGGTCGTAGTGGTCCAGATCCGCCGCCGCCACGCGCAACTGATAGTCCGCCGCGCCGGACATCAGGTGGCATTCGAGGATATCGTCGAAATCCCCCACCGCGCGTTCGAAGCGCTCCATCGCTTCGCGGCTCTGGCTGGTCAGCGTGATCTCCACGAAGACCTCCACCGACAGGCCCAGCCTTCGCGCATCGACGCGCGCGGCATAGCCAAGGATCAGGCCCTGCTCCTCCAGCGCCCGGATGCGGCGGTGGCAGGCGGAGGGTGACAGGTTCACCAGCGAGGCAAGGTCGGCGATCGAGCGCGAGGAGTCTGCCTGCAACGCTTCAAGAAGTGCGCGGTCCGCCCGGTCCATGGAAAAATCTCTTGCCGTTTGTTTCAAGCATGGGAAATATTCCTGTTCCGGCGTGAAGCAAAGCCCAATTCGGTGAAACTTTGCGCGGGGGCAGGTGTATTTCGGTCGGCAGGAAAGTTTTTGCGGAGTCGAAAAAAATGCGTGTCGGAACCGTTCGGGAAATCAAGAACCACGAATATCGCGTCGGCCTCACGCCGGAAAGCGTGTGCGAACTCGTCGCCCATGGGCACGAAGTCTGGGTCGAAAAGGGTGCCGGCATGGGCATCGGCGCCAGCGACGAAGCCTATGCCAAGCAGGGCGCGAAGCTGATCGACACCGCGAAGGAGATCTTCGACGGCTGCGAGATGATCGTGAAGGTGAAGGAACCGCAGGCCAATGAGCGCGCAATGCTGCGCGAAGGCCAGATCCTCTACACCTACCTGCACCTGGCGCCCGATCCGGAGCAGACGGCGGACCTGGTGAAGTCCGGCGTGACCGCCATCGCCTACGAAACCGTCACCGGCCCTGGTGGCCAGCTGCCGCTGCTGAAGCCGATGAGCCAGGTGGCCGGCCGCATGTCGATCCAGGCGGGCGCCACCGCTCTCGAAAAGGCCCACGGCGGGCGCGGCGTCCTGCTGGGCGGCGTTCCGGGCGTGATGCCGGGCAAGGTCGCGGTGATCGGCGGCGGTGTCGTCGGCTTCAACGCCGCGCAGATGGCCGTCGGCCTGGGCGCCGACGTGACGATTCTGGACCGCAATCCGGACGTGCTGGAACGCCTGGGCATCTATTTCGAGGCGCGCGCCAAGACGCGCTTTTCCAGCACCGCCAACCTCGCTGAAAGCGTGGCCGATGCGGATCTGGTGATCGGCGCCGTGCTGATCCCCGGCGCCGCCGCGCCCAAGCTGGTCAGCCGTGCGATGCTGAAGACGATGAAGCCGGGCGCCGTGCTGGTGGACGTGGCCATCGACCAGGGCGGCTGCTTCGAAACCAGCCACCCCACCACCCATGCCGAACCGACCTTCGTGGTGGACGGCGTGGTGCACTACTGCGTGGCCAACATGCCCGGCGCCGTCGCCCGCACCAGCACCTATGCGCTGAACAACGTGACGCTGCCGCACGCCCTTGCCATTGCCAACCTGGGCTGGAAGGCCGCGCTGAAGGCCGATCCGCATCTGGCCGCTGGCCTGAACGTCCATGCCGGCCACGTAACTTTCGAAGCCGTGGCGACCGAGCTGGGCTACGAATACGTCCCTACAGCTAGTCTGCTTGGGTAATTTTTGCCTAGCAGTTAACCATATCTTGAGTGCCGTGCTATCAAGGGAACAATCATGTTTCCCGGGGCACGGCACTTCCTGATAACGATTGCGGGGGCGATCCTGACGCTGCTGGCCCTACCGGCCTCAGCGGAAACGGTTTTTGCCCCTGGATCGCTGTGCACGATTCTGGCGCCGGACAGCGAATCGGCAGCCAATCTCGTCCGCGATCCCGCCCGCTGGCAGTGCAACGGCGCGCGCTGGCGCGTCGACGGAAACGCCGCCAGCTTCGTGCGAATCGACATGACCGGACTCCCCCGTGGTGGGACGCCCGTTCCGGACGAGACGCTCAATACCCGCCTCACCCGTTTCGGCGCCTTGTGGATCACCGCAATCGGCGCCGACGGCAGCACCGCCACGCGTGAGATCGCGCATGACGATCTGCGCTTCGCCTCCACGTCCTGGACGATGCGGATGCCGTTGCCCCGGCTTGAAAGCGGGGCGGCCGTGCAGGCCTACGTCGTCAAAGTGATCGGCGCGCGCCACAAGGGCCTGCTCTCCGACGTGGAGATTGCACCTGCCCCCGATGAGCGCGCGGTGGGGGATGACGAGCTGATTCTGGCCGCGCTCTGCGGCCTGATGCTGATGCCGCTGGCGCTGAACTTCGCGATCTACCGCGTGCTGCGGCAACCTTTTGCGCTGTGGCACGCGCTGGGCGTCTTCGCGATGCTGACGCAGACGGCGGTGGCCAGCGGTATCGTCAACCGCTTCGTCTCGCTTTCCCTGAACCAGATCTGCCTGCTCTCCTCGCTGAGCTGGAGCCTGACGATCATCGCCGCCTCGCGCTTCTTCGACGATCTGCTGGAACCCGGCATGCTGGGCAAACGACAGAAGCAGTTGCTGCTGGGCGTGATCCCCTGGGTGCTGTTCTGGTCGGTCTACTACAACCTTGCCGGCGGCCCCCTGCTGTCCAGCGTGGCGAGCGTCTATTACGCATCGTTCCTGCCCTTCATCGGCCTGCTTGCCTGGACGATGGCCACGGCGGCGATGCGCGGCAGCCGCACGGTATGGTTCCAGATCATAGGCTGGGCGCCGCTGATCACGATGGGCGTGGTGCGCATCACCTCGATGCTGGGGGCGACCGACACGCCGATGGGGCTGATGAGCGCGCAGCATTTCTCCATCGCCTTCGAAGTGCTGGTGACGACGCTGGGCGCGGCAGACCGCTTCATGGCGATCAAGGACCAGCGCGACCGCGCGCTGACGCAGGCGCGCATCCTCGAAAGCCTGGCGGAGCGCGATCCGCTGACCGGCCTCTACAACCGCCGCGGGTTCGAGGAGCGTTATACCCGCCTTGTGCTCGATGGTTTCAGCACGATGGCGGTGCTCGATCTCGACCACTTCAAGTCGATCAACGACACGCGCGGCCACGCCACCGGCGACGCGGTGCTGCGCGCGGTGGCGCTGGCACTGATGCCGGACGAGGATACCGTGGTCGTCCGCATCGGCGGTGAGGAATTCCTGCTGCTGCTACGCGGCAAGAACGGGGCGGAGCGGGCCGAGCGCCGCCGCCAGGCGATCCCCGCGCGCATCGCCGCCGAAGTGCCGATGCTGGACCGGCCGGTCACTGCCAGCATGGGCCTTGTCACCGGCGCGCCGCCGATGCGCTTTGCCGATCTCTATCGCAAGTGCGACCGCCTGCTCTACGAAGCCAAGGCCGCCGGGCGGAACCGCACCGAAATGCACACTTTCTCTGCCTCCGCATCGTCCCTCGGGCTGCCGCCGTCAGAGCCAGAGCAGAACGTCGTCAGCCTGCACTGAAGCGTGCGCTAACTTCTGGCGGCACGCGCATGATGCGGCCGGTTTCCTTGTCGATCATCGCCCAGGTCGTCTTGGCCGACACGATCACCTTTCCGGCGGAATTGCGGAAATCGACATGGCGGACGAAGCGCGCGCCGGTGGGGCCTTCGGGAATGAAGGTTTCCGCCGAAACGCTCTCGCCCTCGGTAACATTCCCGCGATAGTCGATCTCGTGCCGGGTCACGACCCAGACGTACTTGTCGACCTGCTCCGGCGTGGCATCCGCCTCCCAGTGCGAGACGGCCATCGCCTCCATCCACTGCACCCACACGGCATTGTTGACGTGGCCCATGACGTCAATGTCATGGGCCGTCGCCGTGAAAGTCTTGGAGAACCGGTCGCTCATGTCTTTCTCCTGATCGGAAATGCCCATCCGGGCATTTCCGTGCGGCACCGGCCCACTCCGCCACCCGGCCACCCATCAGGATACACTCGTGGGAGGTCGGGTGGGGGAGTGGGCCGGTGCCGCAAAATCCGGCTACGGCCGGATTTTCAAACTCATCTCAATTTTCAACACCAAGCTGCCAGAGGATGAAGGCGAATTCCTCCGCCGTTTCCTTAAGGCTTTCGAACCGGCCCGACTTGCCGCCGTGGCCGGCGCCCATGTTGGTCTTCAGGATCAGCTCGTTGCCGTCGGTCTTCACCTCGCGCAGCTTGGCCACCCACTTGGCGGGTTCCCAATAGGTCACGCGCGGGTCGTTCAGGCCGGCGGTCACCATCAGCGGCGGATAGGCCTGGGCCGTGACCTGATCGTAGGGCGAATAGCCGAGGATCAGCTCGAACGCGGCCTTGTCCTCGATGGGATTGCCCCATTCCGGCCATTCGCCCGGCGTCAGAGGGAGCGAATCGTCGAGCATGGTGTTCAGCACGTCCACGAAGGGCACATGCGCCACCACTGCGCCGAACAGATCCGGGTCCGAATTGACCACCGCGCCCATCAGCTCGCCGCCTGCCGAGCCGCCCGAGATCGAGATCTTGCCCGCTTCGGTGAAGCCGCGCGCGATCAGGCCCTTGGCCACGTCCACGAAGTCGTTGAACGTGTTGGTGCGGCGATCCAGCTTGCCCGCCTTGTACCAGGCGCGGCCCAGATCGTCGCCACCGCGAATATGCGCGATGGCATAGGCGAACCCGCGATCGACCAGGCTGAGCCGCGCGGTGGAGAACCCCGGATCGATCGAGATGCCGTAGGCGCCATAGGCATAGAGGTGCAGCGGCCCCGCACCGGCACGATCGCGGCGATAGACCACCGAAACCGGCACCATCGTGCCATCGCGCGCTTCAATCTCCAGCCGCTCGGTCGCATAGAGCGACGCGTCGTAGCCGGAGGGGATTTCCTGCACCTTCAGTACTTCCAGCGTGCGCGTGGAAACATCGTAATCGTAGACGGTCGAAGGGCTGACCATCGATTCGTACGTCAGCCGCAGCGTCGTCACGTGCCATTCGGGATTGTTCGACAGTTCCGCCGAGTAGCTCGCCTCGGGGAAGGTAACCGGCTCCACGCGGGCGGGATCGTCGTAGTACCGCACCTCGATCTGGTCGAGCCCGGCGCCGACGCCTGCCGTCTTGCGGCCTTCGGCCACATAGAAATCGCGGAACAGGTCCACCCCGGTCAGGTAGAACGCGTCGCTGCCTTCGATCAGCGTCGTCCACTCGCCGGGATTGGTGAGCGGCGCGGTGGCGAGGCGGAAGTTTTCGTGCGTGTCGTTGGTGTGGACGTAGAGCACGCCCTCTCGCTCATCGACGTCGTACTCCACGCCCTTCTGGCGCGGCTTGACCAGGATCTGTTCGCCCAGCGGATCGTCGGCGCGCACCATGCGCGTTTCACTGGTTTCGTGATCGCTGGTGCCGATCAGCAGCCACTGCTCGTTGGCGGAGAGCGAGGAACCGACGCGGAAGCCCTCGTCATCCTCGTGATAGAGTTCAACGTCGCTGTCCGCCGGCTGGCCCAGCCAGTGCAGGCGGGCATTGTCCGTGCGCCACTGCTCGTTGGCGAGCGAGTAGACGAGGCCGGTGTCGTTCGCGACCCAGACGAGCGCGGAGAGCGTGCCGGGAATTTCGTCCGCCAGCAGTTCGCCGGTGGTCAGATCCTTGATCCGCGCGGTGAAGCGTTCGGAACCGTTGTCGTCCACCGAATAGGCCAGCAGCTTGCCGTTGGCGCTGGTGGAGATCGCGCCGAGGTTGAAGTATTCCTTGCCCGCAGCCAGTGCCACTTCGTCGAGGATCAGCTCGTCAGGGCCGCCAGCGACGGGCTTGCGCCACCACTTCTTGTACTCGGCGCCTTCTTCGAACTCGATCCAGTAGAGGTAGTCGCCGTCCTTCTGCGGCACCGACCGATCGGCTTCCTTGATCCGCGCCCGCATTTCCTTGAACAGCAGGTCGATCTTGCCCTGCTGTCCGGCCATGCGACCTTCGAACCAGCCGTTTTCCGCTTCGAGATGGGCCAGCACTTCCGCATCGGTCACTTCGGGATAGCCGGGATCGCGCAGCCATGCGTAATCGTCCTCGACGGTCACGCCGTGGCGGGTGAAGCTATGCGGCTTCTTCGCCGCCTGTGGAGGACCTGAAAGGGTCTGGGTGGAATCTGCCATGGGCACGATCTAGGGCCTGTCCTGCGAAAGTGGAAGTATCGTGGTTGTGGTTACGGACCCGCAAGATAGGCTCGTCCCCACAGCCTCTGGCAGCTTTCGGACAATATCCACAACTGCGACCCACAGCCATATTACCCAAAACAACCCCGTCGCCCCCGCGAAGGCGGGGGCCCCGCTTTTCTTGCGGCGTCGGCAGAACCAGCGCGAAGAGAAGGAAGGCAGCGGGGTCCCCGCCTTCGCGGGGACGACGAGGTGTTGAATGGAGACGCTTGGCGGGATCGCATGCTGTTTCGCCGGATTTGCGCCGGGCGCAACGCTGCCCCGATGCTTTCCCTTCCGCAGCACAGGCCCTATGTTGCCCCCATGACCCCCGCAAGCCGGATACCAGATCCATGTTGATGAATACCCATGAAGCGCGGCTCGATGCCCTGCGCCAGGAACTCAAGTCGCGCGGCCTCGACGGTTTCGTGATCCCGATCAGCGACGAGCACATGAGCGAGTATGTCGGCGCCTATGCGCAGCGCCTTGCCTGGCTCACCGGCTTTGGCGGTTCGGCCGGCACCGCCGTGGTGCTGACCGATTCCACACTCTCCCCGGCGGCGGCAATGTTCGTGGACGGTCGCTACACGCTGCAAGTGCGCGAGCAGGTGGACGGCAAGTTCTACGCCTACGAAAGCGTGCCGCAGACCAGCCCCGCGCGCTGGCTGGGCGAGAACGCGCCCAAGGGTGCGAAGATCGGCTACGACGCCTGGCTCCACGGATCCAAGTGGGTGGAGGCCGCGCAGGCTGCCCTCGCCGCCAGGGGCGCGACGCTGGTGCCGGTGGACGGCAACCCGATCGACGCGGTGTGGCAGGACCAGCCCGAACCCTCGCCCGCGCCCGCCATCGTCCACGATGACAAGTTCGCCGGCGAATCGAGCAAGGCCAAGCGCGCCGCCGTGTCCGAATGGCTGGGCGAACAGGGCCTCGACGCGACGGTGATCTCCGCGCTCGATTCGATCGCCTGGCTGCTCAACCTGCGCGGCACCGACGTGGAGCGCACGCCTGTCGCGCTGTCCTACGTCGTCGCCCATGCCGACGGCACCGCCGACCTCTACATCGCAGACGAGAAGGTGACGCCGGACCTGCGCCAGCATCTGGGGAATGCCGTGACCGTGCTTTCGCGCGACCAGTTCGTGGCCGGCCTGAAGAAGCTGGCCGGCATGCGCGTCTCGGTCGATCCGGACAATGCCGTGGCCGCGATCTTCGAAACGCTGAAGGCCGCCGGCGCCACCGTGGTCGAAAATCGCGATCCCACCATCCTGCCCAAGGCAGTGAAGAACCCGGTCGAACAGCAGGGCCAGCGCGATGCCCAGGCGATCGACGGCGTGGCGATGACCCGCTTCCTCCACTGGCTCTCGGTCGAAGGGCCGAAGGGCGAAGTGACGGAAATGAGCGCGGCGGCCAAGCTGCTGGAATTCCGCCAGCGCTGCGGCGACTTGCGCGATCTGTCGTTCGACACGATCTCGGGCGCCGGCCCCAACGCCGCCAGCCCGCACTACCGCGTGTCGGAAGAATCGAGCCTCACGCTGGTTCCGGAAAGCGTCTACCTCGTCGACTCCGGCGGCCAGTATCCTTGCGGCACCACCGACATCACCCGCACCGTGTGGATCGGGAACGGAGCGCCGCTTGCCGAAGTGAAGGACCGCTTCACCCGCGTGCTGAAGGGCACCATCGCCATCGACCGCGCGGTGTTCCCCAAGGGCACCACCGGCAGCCAGCTGGACGCGCTGGCGCGCCAGTTCCTGTGGCAGGTCGGCCTCGACTACGCCCACGGCACCGGCCACGGCGTCGGCAGCTTCCTCTCGGTCCACGAAGGGCCGCAGCGCATCGCCAAGTCGGCGGGCGGACAGGCCGGCACCGCGCAGGACCTGATCCCCGGCATGATCCTCAGCGACGAGCCGGGCTACTACAAGGCCGGTGAATACGGCATCCGCATCGAGAATCTGGTGCTCGTCGTGAAGCGCGAGTTCCCCGGTGCGGACGGCGAATACTACGGCTTCGAAACGCTGACCTTCGCGCCGATCGAACGCCGTCTGGTCGATACCGCGCTGTTCACCGCCGACGAGACCGCGTGGTGGAACGCCTATCACGCCCGCGTGCTGCAAGTGATCGGCCCGCAGCTTTCCGCCGCCGATGATGCGGCGACGCTGGCGTGGCTGGAAGCCCAGTGCGCTCCTCTCTGACCTTGTAGGCAGGAGCCCACAGCGGTAGCTTCCTTCCGGCAAGCGCATTGCCGGAAGGAAGCGCCGATGACCGATTCCGTTCATGACCTGAGGACCAATCCGGTCCACCTCGGCCTCGGCGCCAGAGCCGAAGCGCAGCCGGCCTTCACCGGCATGGAATGGTACGCCGCCTACTCGGCGCGCACCGCCGCGGACGGCGCCGAAGGGCGGCTCGTCTCGATGTACGATTTCTCCGAAAGCTGGGATTCGTGGGAGATGCATCCCGCCGGCGACGAACTGGTCGTCTGCCTTTCCGGCGAGATCACCCTGCACCAGCAACTGCGCGACGGAACGGAGCAGAGCGTGACGCTCACCACCGGTCAATATGCGATCAATCCCCCCGGCGCCTGGCACACCGCCGACGTTTCCGGGCCGGTGACCGCGCTGTTCGTGACGGCCGGCGAAGGCACGCAGAACCGTCCGCGCTGATTCGCCGTTTGTCAAAGCCTTCGACATACGTCGAAGGCGTGCGGCACCGGCCCACTCCCGTCCCGAAGAACACGAAAAGGTCCGGGGGACCTTTTCGCTGAGGGGGCCGACCACCCATCAGGATACACTCGTGGGTGGCCGCGTGGGGGAGTGGGCCGGTGCCGCCAAAATCCGCCAACAGCGGATTTTCGAACAGCTTCAGATCGCTTGCCTCCCGGTAAGCGCGGTGCCAAACTTGTGACAATTGACGACAATAATTCAGGACGGCGGCACAACTGCGCGACAAGCACCCGGTAGAACAAGCCATGAAAGCCGCGGGGCATATCTTCCCCCTCCCTTCCCTTGCTCCGTGGCTTTCGCCTTTTTACCGGCGCCGTATCGCCGACGGGCCGCTTTTGACGCCCCATTTTTTGCCGGAGAGGTCGAGAGTTAACATGACCAACCGCCTGACCAAGCTCGCCATCGGCCTTTCCGCCGCAGCACTCGCCATCGGCGGCGTTGCCTGCGCGCAGACGCCCCAAAGCAGCCCGCCCCAAGATCCCTTCCGCATGGACGCCAATGGCGGCGGCACGATCACCCGCGCCGAAGCGCAGGCCGCTGCCGAAGCCCAGTTCACCCGGCTCGACGTCAACAAGGACGGCAAGCTCGACCAGGCCGACCGCGACGCACGCCGCGCCCAGATGCGCGAGGAACAGTTCAAGCGCCTCGACACCAACAACGACGGCGTGATCTCCAAGGCCGAATTCATGGCAGACCGTGGCCCCGAAGGCTGGGGCGACCGTGGTCCGCGTGGCGGGCCCGGCAAGCGCGGCCCGCATGATCGTGGCTCCGAAGGCCGCCCGGACATGCCGCCGCCTCCGGGCGCTCCTCGCCAGGACGGTGCGCCCGACGCTCCCGGTGCTCCCGGCCAGGACGGCGGCCCCGGAAAGGGCGACCGTCGCATGGGCGATCGCGGCCACTTCGGCCGGGGCTTCGGCGGCGATCGCGGTGACATGATGGCCATGGCCGATACCAACAAGGACGGCTCCATCTCCAAGGCCGAATTCGTGGCCGCCGCGATGAAGCGCTTCGATGCGATGGATACCAACCACGACGGCCAGGTCACCAAGGCGGAACGCCAGGCCGCCCACCCGAAAATGCGCGGCGGACGGCGCGGCCCGCCGGAGGGCGCTCCTCCCCCGCCGCCCGCCGCCACTCCGGCGCAGTAAGCGCCGCCTGAACGGATACCGATGAACGATACCGCAACTGCCCGACTGCTGCTCGTCGATGACGAGGCAGCCCTGCGCGAACCCCTGGCCGAGTACCTCTCGCGCCAGGGGTTCGCCGTGAAACAGGCCCAGAGCGCCGCCGACGCCCGCAACCTGCTGCGTGACGAGAAGCCCGATCTGGTCCTGCTGGACATCATGATGCCGGGCGAGGACGGCCTCTCGCTCTGCCGCCATCTGGTGGAAGCGCAGGACGTGCCGGTGATCTTCCTGACCGCGCGGGGCGAGGCGACCGACCGGATCGTCGGCCTGGAAATCGGCGCGGACGATTATGTCGTCAAACCGTTCGAGCCGCGCGAACTGGTCGCGCGAATCCGCAGCGTGCTGCGCCGCGCCAACCGCATCGCCACTTCCGCGCCGGAGAACGAGGTTTTTGCATTCGAAGGCTGGCTGCTCGATCCGCTGAAGCGCCGCCTTACTGACTCGGAAGGCGCCTCGGTGGCGATCTCCTCGGTCGAATTCCGGCTGCTGATGGCCTTCCTCGAACACCCGCGCCAGGTGCTCAACCGCGATCGCCTGCTCGACATGGTGCAGGGGCGCGAAGCGCATCTGTTCGACCGTGCGGTGGACAACCAGGTCAGCCGCCTGCGCCGCAAGATCGAGGTCGATTCGCGCAATCCGCAACTGATCCAGACGGTGTGGGGCGGCGGCTACATGCTCGCCGCCGACGTGCGCCGCATGACCGCCCCGGCGGACTGAGCAAGCTGCCATCATGACGTCTGCTCGCTTACCCGTGCGCCTGCCCCGCCCGCACAGCCTGATGGGCCAGATGCTCCTGGCCGTGGCCGCCGCGCTGCTGCTGGTGCAAGGCCTTGGCGCTTTCCTCGTCTACCGCGCCCAGCGTGAGGGGTATGAGGCAGGCATGCTGAATGCCGCGGTTTTCCGCGTGATCATGGAAACGCGCGGTCCGCGCGGAATCATGCGCCACCAGAACGGCCCCCGTAACGACCCGCCCGGCCCGCTCTCCGGCCCGCCGCCCAGGGGCTATCACCTCGAATACAGCACCAGTTCGCCGGCCATGGCAGGCGAAGCGCGCGATACCGAGGCGGAGGCCGACCTTGCCAAGATCCTGGCCGATCAGGACTTTGCAGTGCGCGATGTCGTGGTCGTCCACCGCGCGGCCGGCAGCGACCGCTATGCCCGGCGCGGGCTGATGCGGCGCGCGGCCAGCTATGGCCTGTCGCACGACGAAACCAACGGCCTGATGCGCTCCAACCTGATGGTGGTGGGCGTGCGCACGAGCGAGGACAGCAGCTGGATCATCGCCCGCGTGCGCGCGCCGCGCCCGGAAAACGTGCTGCTGAAGCCGATCCTGATCCAGACCCTGAGCATCTACGTGGTGCTGATGGTGGCGGTGACGCTGATCCTGCGGCGCATCACCCGCCCGCTTGCCGCGCTGACCCGCCGGCTGGAACGCTTTGCCGCGACGCAGGACGTGGATGGCCAGCTTCCCCCCTCCGGCCCGGAGGACATGCAGCGGCTGATCGTCGCCCACAATGCAATGGAATCGCGCATCGCCGCCCTGCTGGACGAGAAGGACGTGATGCTGGGCGCGATCGGCCACGATCTCAAGACCCCGCTGGCGGCGCTGCGCGTGCGCATCGAATCGGTGTCCGACGATGTCGAGCGCAGCCGCATGGCGACGACGATCGAGGATATCGTCCGCACTCTGGACGACATCCTTTCGCTCGCCCGCGTCGGCCGCCCGAGCGACCCGCTGGAACGTACCGAACTTTCCGCGCTGATGTTCTCGGTGATCGAAGAGTACGAGGACATGGGCGAGCCGGTGGAAGTGGGCGAAACCGCGCGCATGGCGCTGGAACTGCGCCCCACCTGGATCCGCCGCGCGCTGCGCAACCTGATCGGCAACGCCCTGCGCTATGGCGAACGCGCGCGCGTCTCCCTGACACGCGAAGACACGCGCGAGGGGCGCAATGCGGTGATCGTGATCGACGATGACGGCCCCGGCATTCCCGACGACCAGATCCACGCGATGATGAACCCCTTCACGCGCGGCGACCCATCGCGCAACAGCGCCACCGGCGGCGCCGGCCTTGGCCTGGCCCTCGCCCGCGCCATTGCCGAACAGCACGGCGGCGCGCTGGTGCTGGCCAACCGGCTGGGCGCGGACGGCAAAGTGGAAGGTCTGCGCGCGAAAGTGGAACTGCCAATCCCGATCGGCTGACATCGGCTGACATCAGCTAACGCAAGACGCTGCGGCAAAAAAATAGACGCCCGAAAATCGGCGGCATCGCGCTTCAAGGCAGAGTAGAAGCGTCGGATGTTGTTCGATCTGCCCGACCACGCGACGCTCTATACCGCCCTGCTGGAGCGCGATGCCCGTTACGACGGGCAGGCATTCGTCTGCGTCGCGTCGACGGGCGTGTTCTGCCGCCTCACCTGCCCGGCACGAAAGCCGAAGCGTGAGAATTGCACGTTCTTCGGTACCATCGGCGAATGCATAGAGGCCGGCTTTCGCTCCTGCCGCCGCTGCCACCCGCTTCAAGCGGCGGCACTGGCGGATCCCGCCATTGCCGCGCTGCTTCAGGCGCTGGACGAATCGCCGGAAAAGCGGTGGTCCGAACGGCATGTGGAGCAACTGGGCTTCGATCTTTCGACCGTGCGGCGCAGCTTCAAGCGCCAGTTCGGGATGACCTTTCTGGAGATGGCGCGGCAGCGCCGCATCCGCGAAGGCTTCGATACCCTGGCGCAAGGTGGCAAGGTGATCGCCGCGCAGCATGAGGCCAGCTTCGATTCCCCCAGCGCCTTTCGCGCCGCCTTTGCCCGCCTGCTGGGCTGCCCGCCCGCCGATTTGCGGCAGGCGAGCCTGATGCGCGCAACCTGGATCGCAACGCCGCTGGGCGACATGATCGCCGTCAGCAGCAAGCGGCATCTGCACTTGCTGGAATTCGTCGATCGCAAGGGCCTGCCGGCGGAATTGAAGCGCCTGCAATCCGGGGTGAACGAACGGATCGGCATCGGCGCCATGCCCCCTTCCGAACAGGCCGCCGTCGAACTGGACGATTACTTCGCCGCGCGCTCCGCCCGTTTCGCAACGCCGCTGGCGCAGGCCGGCAGCGCCTTCACCCGCGAAGTCTGGGATGCGCTGCGCGAAATTCCGGCGGGGGAGACGCGCAGCTATGCGCAGATTGCCAGCCGGATCGGCCGGCCGGCCGCCACGCGGGCCGTGGCGCGGGCCAATGGCGCCAATCAGATCGCACTCATGATACCATGCCACCGCGTCATCGGCAGCGACGGGTCGCTCACCGGCTATGGCGGCGGACTGTGGCGCAAGCAGCGGCTGATCGAAATCGAGCGACAACTGAAATCCACCGGAACCACCCAAGCGAAGGAAACCATCGCATGACATCGCAGATCGACGCGGCCCGGCACTTCCACAGCCTGCACAAGCCAAACGAGCCGATCGTGCTCTACAACGTCTGGGACGCCGGAAGCGCCGTGGCCGTTGCCCGCGCCGGGGCCCGCGCGATCGCGACCGGAAGCTGGTCCGTCGCTGCCGCCCAGGGCCATACCGATGGACAAGAGATTTCACTCGACGACGCTCTGGCCATCGCTGCCCGGATCGTTGCAAAAGTGGACCTGCCGGTCACGGTCGATTTCGAAGGCGGATACGCCACCGACCCGGCGCTGGTGGGTGAGAATGTGCGGCGATTGCTGGCATTGGGCGCCGTCGGCCTGAACTTCGAAGACCAGGTGGTGGATGGCCCCGGCCTCCACGCTATCGACGATCAGGTTGCCCGGCTCCGCGCGGTGCGCAAGGCGGCGGACGATCAGGGCGTGCCCGCCTTCATCAACGCGCGCACCGATGTCTTCCTGAAAGCGGCGCCCGATGTGGATCACGCCGGCCTGGTGGACGAAGCGCTGGCGCGCGAGGCGGCCTATGCCAAGGCGGGGGCGGACGGCTTCTTCGTGCCCGGACTGAAGGACAAGGCGCTGATCCGCCGGATATGCGAACAGGCCACGCTGCCGATTAACGTGATGGTGATGGGCGAGCCGGACGAGGCACGCGAAATCGCCGCCCTCGGCGTCTCCCGCATCAGCCTGGGCCCGGCGCCCTATATCCGGATGACGGCCCATCTGGAGCGGGACGCGGCGTTGTTCTTTTAGAGTGAGAAAGCCGTCCGGAACACCGGACGGCCTCGGAGGCTTCTGTTTTGAAAATGCGCCTAGGGCGCATTTTGCGGCACCGGCCCACTCCCCCACCCGACCTCCCATCAAGGATACACCAGTGGGAGGTCGGTGTGGGGGAGTGGGCCGATGCCGCTCTAAAAATGCCCATTGGGGCATTTTCAAAACACCCCCTCACTTCATGTTCACGAAGTCCGCATCGATCTGCGCGCCCACCAGATCGTCCAGCAACCCGCAATTGCGCACTCGCTCGCTGGCGCGGGCGAGTTCCAGCGCACCCGGCGTGCCTTCAAGGCTGGGCGCGAAATCGTGGGTGATCTGCGCCGCCTTGTCGACCGAGCAATAGCGTCCCAGCATCTGCGGCAGGCGCTTGGCGAAGAACAGGCCGCCGCTTGCCGCGCCAAGATCGTCGATATGCGTCAGCGCCCATTGATAACCGATATCGCGCGTGGCGCTGCGGGCCATCACGCCGTCCAGGAAGCTCAGCCGCTCCCCATCGCGCAGGCGCTTGTCCTGAAGGTTCAGCAGCCATGTCGCCAGCTTGGGATCGCTGGTCCGCGCCGCCGCCGCCAGCGCGGCGGGGCGGAACACCGGATCGTCGGAGGACAGCGCCCGCTCCACCAGATCGCGCGCGGCATCGGCGCCCCGCTTATCTGCCCCCTGCTTGAACAGGTAGACGTCCAGCGCATGATCCATCCACGCCGGGTCGAGCGCGGCGGCGTCACCGCCCAGATAGGCTTCCATCGCCTGCGCCAACTGGTCGCGCAGCTTGCCGCCACGGCTGGTGGCCAGCAGCGCCTCCACCACCTGCACGCGGCGCTGGATCCGCGCGGGCGCTTCGTGCGCGTAGACGCCGGCGCGCGGATCGAAACCGTATTCCTTCAGCAGGGGCACGTAGAGCCGCTCGCGCAGAGCATTGAAGCCCAGCCGCCCACGGCCGGTGACAAGGCCCTGCATGACATAGCGCGACAGCGCCTCGAACGGGGCATCGGCGGCATGGGGATCGGGATGGCGGATCAGCGCCCGGGCCAGCAGCGCCATTTCCGACACATTGCCGCGCCCGCCCCGGATAGAGGCATCGAGCGAATCGACCAGAGACAGCGCCTCCCCGGCAGGCAGGCTGCCGGCCCCGGCGATCAGCGACTGCCAGTGCCCGGCGGCCAGTTCGAAGCGGTAATAGCCGCTGCCGCCGGCATTGGGGAACACGGGGCCAGTGCCGGGCACGGTGAACGTCTGGCTCTGGCGGTCCATGATCGTGCAGGTTCGCTCCGCCCCGCGACGCAGGCAGATCGGGATGATCCAGCGCCCTTCCGGCGGCGCGATCCCGGCCGTGGTGTAGCGCAGCTGGGTGATACCCACCCGGTCGCCCTGCTGCTTCATCGCCAGCAGCGGCACGCCCTGCTGCTCCACGAAACTGCGCAAGGCAGGCACCAGCCGGGGATCGCCGGCCACTTCGGCCAGCGCCGCGAAGAAATCGTCGCTGGTGGCATTGCCGCCGCGATGCGCCGCGATGTAGCGGCGCACGCCTTCGCGAAAGCGATCCTCGCCCAGCCACGCCGCGATCATCGCCACCACTTGCCCGCCCTTGCCATAAGTGATGGCATCGAAGGCGGAATCGATCTGGTCGCTGGTCTTGATCGGCTGGCGCACCGGACGCCCCGCGACAAGCGCGTCGGTCTCCATCGCCTCGAACCCGGTCTGCAGGGCATCGCCGGCAATGCCCAGATCGGGCCGCCACTGGTCGCCCATGCGATAGCCGATCCAGTTGGCGAAGCTCTCGTTCAGCCAGATATCGTCCCACCACGCCGGGGTGACGAGATCGCCGAACCACTGATGGCCCAACTCATGCCCGACGATAGTGCCGAACTGGCGCTGCTGCTCGACCGGGGCGGCGGCGTCCATCACCAGGATATCGTCGCGATAGAGATCGGCGCCGGGGTTCTCCATCGCGCCCGGCAGCACCGGGCTGGTGATCTGGTCCAGCTTGGGAAACGGGAACGCCTCGCCGAAGAAATCCTCCAGCTGCGTGACGATCCGCGCGCTGCCGTCGAGCGCGAAAGCCAGATTCGCGGCGTTCTGCCGCGTCGAGACGATCCGCAGCGGCAGCGGTACAGCGCGCTCCGGCGTAGGGGGCACCGAACCCTCCAGCGCGGCGAAAGGCCCGACCATCACCGCCAGCAGATAAGTCGGCAGCGGCAGGCTAGGCGCGAAGCGATGAACGGCAAGCCCGTTCTCGACCTGCGCCACGCCCGACTCCGGCGCATTGCTGATCGCGGTGAGGCCGGGCGGCGTGCGCAGGGTCAAAGTGAAGGGCGTCTTGAAACCGGGCTGGTCGAAACCGGGAAAGGCAGCACGCGCGTCGATCGACTGGAACTGGCTCCACACGTACCAGTCGCCTTCGACATTGACGCGGAACAGGCCGGAGGGGCCATCGGCGAAAGCAGCAGCGTAATCGAAGGCCAGCGTGACGGGTCCCGCAGGCAGGTCCCGGTCGAAAGAGACTTGAGCCAAACCGGTGGCGTCAAGCTGTCGCCATTGGCCCGTCAGCGTTTCGCCGCCGACCCGCGCGGTAACTTTCGCCACGTCGAGGTTGCGGCCGTGCAGGTAGAGTTTAGGTGCACTTCGGGTCACGTTCAGGTCGATCTCGACCCGGCCCGAAAAGCGTGGGTTTTTCGGGTCCAGCGTCAGGTCGATCCGATAGGCGGTAGGGCGCACCGCATCGCTCAGGCGGCCGAACGGCAGGTCCGGCGCGGGCTGCGCCACGGGCACGGTCGCCTCCTGCGCCATGGCTCCACCAGGCGCTGCAAGCAGCGCCAAAAGCATGGCCAAAATCTGGGCCAGACGACAGGAAACGCCCACCAAGTCAGCGCATCAGCCCGCCGATAAGGTTGCGCGCAAAGCGGCCAAGGCCCGGAAAGCCGATGGCCTTGCCAAGGGAATCGCCGATCGTCCCCGCCGCCGCGCTGGCCGCCGAAGCCTGCGGATTCGCGCGGCTTTTCTTGCCCTGCATCGACTGGGCCAGGATCGAACCGGCACTCGCCGCCGCCGCGCCCGCCGCCGCCTTGGCCACCTTGCCGCCCAGCCCGTCCCACAGGCTGGGGCTCTTGCGCTCCTGCTTGCCCACTTCGGCAGCGCCCTTTTCCGCCACTTCCTGCGCGGTTGCGGCCGCATCGGCGGCCTTGGCGGCCAGCACTTCCTCGGCACTCTCACGGTTGACGGGGGTGTCGTACTTGCCCTGGTAGGGGCTGATCGACTGGATGATCGCCCGCTCCTTGGGATCCACCGGCCCCAGTCGCGAGCGCGGCGGCGCGATCAGCGTGCGCTGGACGATCGTTGGCGCGCCCTCATCGTCGAGCGTGGAAACCAGCGCCTCGCCGACTTTCAGCTCGGTGATCGCTTCCACGACATTCAGTGCGGGATTGATGCGGAAGGTATCCGCCGCCGCCTTGATCGCCTTCTGGTCGCGCGGAGTGAAGGCCCGCAGTGCATGCTGCACGCGGTTGCCCAACTGACCCGCAATATCCTCGGGAATATCGATTGGATTCTGCGAGATGAAGTAGACGCCCACACCCTTCGAACGGACGAGTCGGACCACCTGCTCCACCTTGTCCTGCAAGGCCTTGGGCGCATCGTCGAACAGCAGGTGCGCCTCGTCGAAGAAGAACACCAGCTTTGGCTTTTCGGGATCCCCCACCTCGGGCAGCACTTCGAACAGTTCGGACAGCAGCCAGAGCAGGAACGTGGCGTAGAGCTTCGGGCTGCGCATCAGTTTGTCGGCAGCCAGAATGTTGATGTAGCCGCGCCCCTTGTCGTCGCAGCGGATGAAATCGGCAATTTCCAGCGCCGGTTCGCCAAAGAACTGCGCCGCGCCCTGGCTGTCGAGCGCGAGGAGCTGGCGCTGGATCGTGCCGATGCTGGCCTTGGTGACATTGCCGTACTTGGTGGAAAGCTCCGCCGCGTTCTCCGCCGCGAAAGTCAGCATCGCCTGCAAGTCGGGCAGGTCGAGCAGCAGCAGCCCCTTCTCATCCGCATAGCGGAAGACGACGTTGAGCACGCCTTCCTGCGTATCGTTGAGGTCCATCAGCCGCGAAAGCAGCAGCGGCCCCATTTCGGAGATCGTGGTGCGGATGGGGTGCCCCTGCTCGCCGTAGATATCCCAGAAAATCGCCGGATTATCGGAATAGGTGTAGTCGGTAAGGCCGATTTCCTTGGCGCGCGCTTCCAGGATCGCGGCGTTCTTGAACTGCGGGCTGCCGGACATGGAAATGCCCGAAAGATCGCCTTTCACATCGGCAAGGAACACCGGCACCCCGGCAGCGGAAAACTGTTCGGCAACGGTCTGCAGCGTCACCGTCTTGCCGGTGCCTGTCGCTCCCGCGACAAGGCCGTGGCGATTGGCGCGACCAAGGCGCAGGACCTGCCGTTCACCGTTGGCACCGAGTCCCAGGAAAATCTCTTCCATTCATGCCTCCTTGCACCGTTCCAAAGTGATAGAGCGCACCTTGGGCAAGGGCGAGGGGGATTTTACAGTGCTGCGAACGAGATCGCCCGGAGGGGACAATGGCTTGCGGTAAAGTGCACTGGTGCCATCAGGCATCGGACGCTAAAGGCGCAGGCGCGAACATGCCCCAGCCCTTCCTTCTTTTCGACGATGCCCGCCCAGAAGGCGCGGCCGACGCACGCGTCTACCGCGATCCGGTGGAGATCGTCGTCGCGCAGGCCGAGCATGAGGTGCGCCCCGCGCTCGACCGGATCGAGACGCTGGTGGCCGCAGGGCTGCATCTTGCCGGATACCTTGCCTACGAAGCGGGGCAGGCACTGGAACCGCGCCTTGCCGGGCTGCGCCAGACCGACGGCCCGCTCGTCTGGTTCGGGGCGTTCGAAGGCTTCGAAACGGTTCCCGCCGCCGAAGTCCCTCACTGGCTGGTCGAGCAGGCTTGGCCGGGGCGGGCCGGAATCGGTCCGCTGGAGCCGCTGATCTCCGCAGGCGACTACACCCGCGCCTTCGATGCGATCCATGACGCCATCGAGGCGGGCGACATCTATCAGGCCAACCTGACGATGCCGCTGGAAGGCCCGTGGCAGGGCGATCCGCTGGCGCTCTACGCCGCGATCCGCCCGGCCGCCGCCGCCGGATATGGCGCAGCGATCTGCAATGGCACCGATTGGCTGCTCAGCTTCTCTCCCGAACTGTTTTTCGCGCTGGACCAAGGCACCGTGACGGTCCGCCCGATGAAGGGCACCCGCCCGCGCGGACGGGACGCGGACGAGGATACGCGGCTGCGCGAGGAACTGGCGACCAGCACCAAGGATCGCGCGGAAAACCTGATGATCCTGGACCTCATGCGCAACGACCTGTCGCGCGTGGCGGAGGCGGGCAGCGTGCGCGTGGACCAGCCCTTCGCGATCGAAAGCTATCCGACCGTCCACCAGATGGTCTCCACAGTCCACGCCCGCCTCATGCCGGGCATGGGTGCGGTGGATCTGCTGCGCGCGCTGTTCCCCTGTGGATCGATCACCGGCGCCCCCAAGATCCGGGCGATGGAACTGATCGCCGAGGTGGAACGCCACGCACGCGGGCCCTATTGCGGCTCGATCGGTTTCATCGAACCCACTGGCGATGCCGCGTTCAATGTGGCAATCCGCACGTTACGCCTGATGCCGGATGGCAAGGGAACGGCAGGCCGAGCTTTACTCGGTGTCGGTTCGGCAGTGGTCGCCGATTCACAAGCGCTTCCCGAATGGCGGGAATGCCTGGTCAAAGGGGGTTTCGTGCGAGATTCGGCAGGGGCAACTTCACCCGCCAGTTTCGATCTTGTCGAGACGATGCGTTTCACGCCCGAAGAGGGCATCCCGCTCCTCGAACTCCATCTGGAGCGGGTCCGTACCAGCGCCGAGACGCTGGGTTTCAGTTTTGACCGCCATGCTGTGCGCAATGCGATCCAGGCGCTGTGCTTCGATGCCGATGCGCCCGCCAAACTGCGCCTCGTTTCCGCGCGCAGCGGTGCCTATGCGTTGGAACTGGCGGAATTGCCGGCCGCATTCGACGGCCCGGTAACGGTCGGCGTGCTGCCCCTTCCGGTCGACACCGGCGACTGGCGCCTGCGTCACAAGACCAGCGACCGCGCGTTCTATGAGGCCGGCCTTACCGTGGCCACGAACGCCGGCGCACAGGAAGTGCTGTTCCTGCGCGATGACGGCCTGCTGACCGAAGGCAGCTTCACCAGCCTGTTCGTCGAGCGTGACGGCATGCTGCTGACCCCGCCCGCCGCGCTGGGGCTGCTGCCCGGCGTGCTGCGTCGCTCGCTGATCGAGCAGGGCCGCGCGATGGAGGCGGACCTGACGCTGGACGATCTGGCGAACGGCTTCCTGATCGGCAATGCGCTGCGCGGCCTGATGCCCGCCCAGCTCCTCAAGTGACGGCGCTTACCTGATGCACACTTCTGCTGCCCTTGCCCGCATCGCCCCTTCGGGGACGACCGCGATGACCGACCGCGCGATCGAACTGCGCGAAGCCGGTCGCGACGTGATCTCGCTTTCGGTGGGCGAGCCCGATTTCGATACCCCAGCCCATGTGATCGCGGCGGCCAAGGCCGCGCTGGACGCGGGCCAGACCAAGTACACCGCGGTCGGCGGCACATCGCAGCTGAAGCAGGCCGCCGCACTGCACTTCAAGCGCGACCTCGGCATCGAGGTTCCGCCTTCGCAAGTGACGGTCAGCGCCGGCGGCAAGCAGGCGATCTTCCACGCCATGCTGGCAACCATCGGCGAAGGAGACGAGGTCATCGTGCCCTCGCCCTGGTGGGTCAGCTATCCGGAGATCGTGCGCTTCGCCGGTGGCAAAGTGGTGCCGCTGCGCACCTCGGCCAAGGACAACTTCCGTTTCACCCCCGCCGATCTGGAAGCCCAGATCGGCCCGCGCACGCTCTGGGTACTGCTCAACAGCCCGGGCAACCCGACCGGCGCCTACTATCCGGAAGACATGCTGCGCGGCATCGGCGAAGTGCTGCGCCGCCATCCGCGCGTGATGGTGCTGTCCGACGATATCTACGCGCCGATCAACTATACGGGCCGCCCGCATGCGACTCTGGCCAACCTCTGCCCGGATCTGGCCGACCGCATCCTGACCGTCTCCGGCGTGTCCAAAAGCCACGCGATGACCGGCTTTCGCATCGGCGTCGCCGCCGGTCCTCAATGGCTGATCAAGGCGATGGAAAAGCTCCAGTCGCACTCCTCGGGCAATCCCTGCTCGATCAGCCAGGCGGCCGCCGTCGCCGCGTTCGAAGGCCCGCAGGACTTCCTGGTCGAATGGTGCGAGCGGTTCCGCCAGCGGCGTGACATGGTCGTCTCGGCGATCAACGCGATTCCCGGCCTTTCCACGCCGACGCCCGACGGCGCGTTCTATTGCATGATCGACGCAACGCCGCTGATGGACCGTTTCGGCGGAGATGATGTAAAGCTGACCCTGCATCTGCTGGAGCATGGCGTGGCGCTGGTCCCAGCCTCGGCCTTCGGCGGCCATGACGGCTTCCGCATCAGTTTCGCCGCGGACGAAGCGCGGCTTGAAGAAGCGCTGCGGCGCATAGAGAAAGCATTGACGTAACATGGAACTGGAAATCCTCTTCGAGGACGGCGAAGCGCTGGTCATCGACAAGCCCGGCGGCCTCCCGCTCGACACGCCGCGCGCCGGCGGGCCGAGCCTCGAAGACCGGCTGGACGAGCTGAAACTCGGTTTCCACCGGCACCCCGCGCCGGTGCACCGACTTGACCGCGACACTTCGGGCTGCCTGCTGCTGGCCCGCAATCCCAAGGCGCTAAAGCGCTATTCCGCCGCCTTCGAAGAGAAGCTGGTGGAGAAGCGCTACCTGGGCATCGTCGCCGGCACGCTGGCGGAAGAGGAAGGCACGATCGCGCTCAATCTTTCCAAGGTCAGCACCGCCAAGGACGGCTGGCGCATGATCCCGGCGAAGAAGGGCAAGCCCGCCGTCACCCACTGGCGCAAGCTGGATGAGAAGAACGGCCTGACCCTGGTGGAATTCCGCCCCGAAACCGGCCGCACCCACCAGATTCGCGTCCATGCGGCATCCGGTCTCGGCCACCCGCTGCTGGGCGATCCGGTCTACGGTTCCAGCAAGGGCGCGCCGCGCACGATGCTGCACGCCGCCGGCCTGACCGTGCCGCGTGGCGACAAGGAGCCGATCGTCGCCGTGGCGCCGCTGCCGCGCGATTTCGCCGCGCTCGGCTTCAGCGATGAATGAGCGAGGTTGAAGCCACGATAGACCGCGCCCAGGCCCTGGCGAGCGAGAGTTTCATCGCCTCGACCGGGCCGGGCGGTCAGAACGTCAACAAAGTGGCGACGGCGGTCCAACTGCGGATCAACGTCTATGCCCTGCGGCTGACCCCGCCGGTCTTCGCGCGGCTTAAGGAACTGGCGGGCAGCCGCATGACCGCGGCCGGCGAACTGATGTTCACCGCCCGCCGTTTCCGCACGCAGGAAGCCAACCGTGCCGATGCGCGCGAACGGCTGGCGGAAATGCTGCGCGATGCCCACAAGCTGCCCGAGAAGCGCGCCAAGAGCCGCCTGAACCGGGTGGGCAAGGAACAGCGGCTGAAGGGGAAGAAGCTGCGCGGCTCGGTCAAGGCAGGGCGCGGCAAGGTCAGCTTCGACTAGAGCAGTTTCCGAGTCATCAGGTGTTTCCACCTGATTAGAAAGCGCTCTAAGGCGTCGCCGCATCCGAAGGCACATCGGAAGGTCGCGAATCCAGCATCTCCGCCGCCTGATCCAGTGCCTGCGCCTCGTCCGAGGTGACTGGCCCCGGAACGGGTGCCGACGATCCGCATCCTGCCAGCGGCAGCACACCTGCCGCCAATGCAAGTCGGAACAGGGCCTTCATCAGCCCTCGATCACTTGCGCATGGGGATGGTTCTTCGCAATATGCTTGCGGATGATCTTGAGGTTGCGCGTGTTCGATCGGAACAGGAAGTCGAACGCATCGCCCACCAGCGGAATCGCGCCGAGCAGCGTGTCCACGCCGACATTCGCGCTCATGCGGGCAAGCTGCCATTTCGACATGCCGAGGTTGCGGCCTTCCCACACCAAGTACATGCCCAGCACCGCCGAAATCACGTCGCCCGCCACCGGAACCAGCCCGACGACCGCGTCCAGCCCCACCTTACGGCGCAGACCGGGGATCGTGAACGCGTTCTCCAGAACGCGCTCCACTATTTCCACGCGGCGGGTGATGGAAACCGGATCGGACCCCAGCGGAAGGTCCATTTCCATGCGGCGGGCAGAAGCCTGTCCAGTCGCCAAAGTCGATACACTCCTCGAACGGCATGAGCACCGTCTGGATTATTTGGGCACCCAGGCCAGCGGCATCAAGGGGTGCCACCCCCAAGTGTTCGGTGCGAAGCCGTCCACGCTGCCCCGCACCAGCGACCAGCGGATGGGGGTTCCGAATGGAATGAAGACGTTGGCGGCAGTCAGCTCCGCCTCAGCCTCCGCCAGCAGGGACGCCCGTTCCGCCGGGCTCTGCGTGACCGCCGCTTCCTCTGCACGCGCATCGGCTTCCGTCGAACAGATGCCATGGCGCGCGCGGCAGGAGAGACGGTTGAGGAACCACGCCGCGCGCGGATAGCGGGCAATGTCGTCGACCAGAGCAAGGTCCGCAGTCGCCGCGTCCTGTGTGCGGACCAGGCGAATGCCGATGGCGGCCATGTCGGACGAGAGCTTGTCGAACAGCGTATCCGCGCCCTCCCCGCCCGGCAGCCAGAGCACAAGCTGCGGTGCGCGCTCGGCAAGGCTGGTGGAGGCAGGCGCTTTCGGGCTGCGCTGGAATATCTTGCGCGCCAGCCGCACCGGCTGCGCGTCGGAGGATGCTAGCGGTGCTGCAACGGGGGCCGGGTTGCCTTCCCAGCGCCGCACCCGCGCCGCCGCCACGCCGCGTCTTTCGTCCATCGATTGGTTGGTCCAACGCTCACCGATGGTGCCCAGATCGCCGTCGAGGCTGGGCGTGACCAGACGAGTCGTCGCCGTCCAGCCGCCCACACCGAAAGGCGCGATCAGGGCATCGCGATCGATCGCCATGGCAATGGCCTCCCGATTCGCGGGATCGGCCAGGAAGCCCTTGTCGTTCATCACCTGAAGGCCGAACAGGCCAACCACAGGGTCGAGCTGGATCGTGCCGCGCAGGATGCCGACAGATCGGGTAAGCGGGAAATCCTGGATCTCGCCGCCCATCACGATATCGACTTTGCCATCGTTGAAGGCATTGACCGCCGCCGGACCGCCCAGCGCGCGCAAGTCGACACGGCGGGTACGGCGCGCCCAGTTCTCGATCGCCGGCAGGCCCAGCCGCGAGGGGTCGATAGGCACCATCCGCGCGATCGCCTGATCCCGCTCCAGCCGCATCGGGCCGGCTCCGCGATCCTTGTGCACCAACCCCAGTTCGGGCTGCGCGATCAGCTGCAGCAGGTAAGGCATCGGCCGCCTGAGCCGAATCTCGATCACCCGGCCGGCCATCGCCCGGGTCTCGTCGATCCCCGCAAGGTCGAGTTCCAGGGGCGTATCTTTGAGGGCATCCAGCGCGGAATCGAGCGCGCGCTTGGCCGACTGGGCGGTCAGCGGATCCCCTGTCAGCCAGTTGCCGTCGCGCAGGCGGAAAATGTAGCTCAGTCCGTCATCCGTGACGATCCAGCGGTCCGCCAGCGCGGGAATCACCCGCCCCTTCTCGTCGAACGAGACCAGTCCTTCGGTTGTCGCGGCGTGGGTAAGCTGGCCAGCCAGGGGGCGTTGCAGCCCGGTGCCGAAAGGATCGCCGGCCTCTCCGATCACTGCCACGCTGAGCGCCGAATTGCTCGATGAACCGCACCCGGCAAGCGCGAGCGCGGCCGCAAAGGCAAACGCGGGCAAACCTGTGCGCGAACCGATCATGCCATTGGGACTAGTCGATTTCGGCGGGGCCGCAAATGGCCGGTGCATCCATCGGGGAGAAAAAGCCGCGATGAATCTTGGTAGCGCCGGGAGATGTGCCGCCGCGCATTCCGGACGCGAATCGTCAAATCTTGCGTAGTGCGGAGGTATCCGGAGAATAGAGTGCCTCATGCGTCCGCACGAAGCGCGGGGTATCGGCTTCCGCCGCCCCGACATTGACGCGTGCAAGCTTCGGATCGATCTCCACCCCGAAGGCCACGCCGAAGCGGTTGTCCTGCACCCAGGCCACTGCACCGGGCACCCAGCCGATATTGCGGATGTTGACCTTGACCGAGGTGCCGCGCACGATACGCAGCGCTCCCTCGCCCATCATGCCGCCGGGGGAGAGATTGCGGACCTTGATACGGCTTTCGCCTTCCAGCCCATCGACGCGCAGGTCAGCCATCAGAAACAGGCTGTCGCGTGCGATTTGTCGATTCTCTTCGCTCATGCATTCTCGTCCGGTATTCGATGCGTCCGCCGGCATCGTGCCAATGAAAGCGGGCGCAGCCACCCGGCAAGCCTAACACGATTGCCCATGCGTTCTAAAGGGCAGTCACCAAGAAAGCCTTAATGCCCTTCCGGGACCAGCCCCAGCCGTGCTCTTACACGGTTAAAATGTGGTCACGACCCTTTGTGCCCCCGCGATGGGCCCGCAATGCTGAATGCCAACGCACTGAACCGCGCCGGGACCAAAGCCGCCGCCGTTGCCGCCACCCTTGCGATGCCGTGGATTCGCCAAGACGGGCTACCGGCAGCGCCGGACGCGCTCCCGGTTCACCCGAAGTGCACGGATCAATCGTCGCGCGAGACTTTTTCGCGGCGCTCGTGCGCTTCCTGCGCTTCCACCGTCATCGTCGCGATCGGGCGGGCTTCGAGACGGCCAAGGCCGATCGGCTCGCCAGTCACTTCGCAATAACCGTATTCGCCTTCCTCGATCCGGCGCAGGGCGGAATCGATCTTGGCGATCAGCTTGCGCTGGCGGTCGCGGGTGCGCAGTTCGATTCCCCAGTCGGTCTCGCTGGAGGCGCGATCGTTCAGATCGGGCTCCCGGATCGGGCCGTCCTGCAACTGCGCCAGCGTTCCGGCGGAGGCATCGAGGATCGATTTTTTCCAGGCGAGCAGAAGACGCCGGAAGTAATCCTGCTGAGCCTCGCACATATAAGGCTCGTTCTCAGCGGGAACATAGGAACCGCCAAGCAAGCGCTTGGCCTTGGCGAGGACATCAATTTCGTCAGCTAGGGCCGTTGCCATCCAGAGAATCTCCGCACGAATCCCCGCGGCCTGCCTACGCCCTGCGGCCCCGGATTTTTCCAGTGACCTCCCGGCAAACCGTGGTGCGGCGGCCTATAAGGCCGGCATTCCGGCTGCACAAGGTCATAAGCTAAACCGTCCACAAAAAACCTGAATCGCTGTTCGATAAGCGAAAAACCTGTGTCCGAAACTACACGGCCGATCGCTGCGGGAGGTTTTCGAATTGTCGTTAACGGGTTGTTGACCATGAAAGCGCAACTTCACCTCATCGGAAGGCCGCGGGAACGGTCGGACGAAGGGGGTTACTATGGGTACTGTCTGGATCAATGTTCACGGCATCACCGCATGTGAAGCCGATATCAACGCCGAAAACCTGCTGGTCGCCGATCGGCTCGCCGCGGCGGCGCAGGGCGACTATTCGGCCTACTTCGACCTGGGCGTCGCCTATTCGACCGGAAGCCAGGGCGTGCCCTGCGACCTGATCGAGGCGCACAAGTGGTTCAACCTTGCCGCCGTTGCCGGTCACGAGGAAGCGCCTGCCTGCCGCGCCGAAGTATCCGACGAGATGACCGCGCGCGAAATTGCCGAAGCACAGCGCCGCGCCCGCCAGTGGCTGGCCGCCAGCAGCCGCAAGGCCGCCTGATCGGCGTTCAGCTCTTGCGGAAGGGAGTGCGGTCGCCCAGCCAGATCTGGTCCTGCGCGATTCCCGCCCTCTCCTGTTCGAGATAGTCGGCAATCGCCGCGCGCAGCCCGTCGTGGACGATGTAGTGCGCGGAAATCGTGCGCACCGGCTCATAACCGCGTGCCAGCTTGTGCCCGCCCTGGGCGCCGGCCTCCACGCGCGAAAGGCCCAGCGCGATCGCCGCATCGATGGCCTGATAGTAGCACAGCTCGAAATGCAGGAACGGCTTCTCCACCACGGCGCCCCAATAGCGGCCGTATAGCGCCTGCTTGCCGATGAAATTCAGCGCGCCAGCTACCGGCTCGCCATCCACATGGGCCATGACCAGCAGAATGCGGTCCGCCATCGCCTCCCCCAGCAGTGAAAACGCCTCACGCGTGAGGTAGGGGTGACCCCATTTGCGCGCACCGGTGTCCTGGTAGAACGCCCAGAACGCGTCCCAATGCTCCTCTTGCAAGTCGGCGCCGGTGAGGCTGCGAATCTCCACGCCTTCCTGGGCCTTTTCGCGCTCCTTGCGGATATCCTTGCGCTTGCGTGACGACAGGGCGGCCAGGAATTCGTCGAAACTGGTGTAGTCGCGATTCTCCCAGTGGAACTGGATATCCTCGCGCAGCAGCCATCCCGCCGCTTCGAACACCGGCACCTGCTCCGGCTCGATGAAAGTCGCGTGGGCGGAGGAGAGGCCATGTTCGCGGCAGAGCGTTTCCGCCGCGCGTAGTAGCGGCAGCCGCAATTCGGGATGCGGCGTCAGCAGGCGCGGGCCGGTGGCGGGGGTGAAGGGAACCGAGATCTGCAGCTTGGGATAATAGGAGCCGCCCGCACGGTGCCAGGCATCGGCCCAGGCATGGTCGAACACGTATTCGCCCTGGCTGTGCTCCTTGAGATAGGCCGGAAGTGCTGCTGCCAGCCGCCCGTCCGGCCCCTCGACCGTGATCGGCACCGGGCTCCAGCCGGTTCCCCGCCCGACGCTGCCCGAGGTTTCGAGCGCGGAAAGAAAGGCGTGGCTAACGAAGGGATTTCCGCAGTCCGACAGCGCATCCCATTCATCCGCCGACAGCGCGGCGACGCTGCCGTTGATCCGGGCGGTGAATTCGCCTTCGCTCATTCCGCCGTCTCTGCCAGTTGTTCGAAGATCGCGGCGTCGGCGTGTTCGCGCACACGGTCCTGCTGTTCATCGGTCCGCACCGTCCAGCTCGCGACCGGCAACCCGCGTTCGCGCTGGCTGCGAGCAAAGCGGCTGGGAAAGTCGCGCACGTCGTAGGCGAGGAAATCGGGGCGCGCCTTCCACAAGGACACGTGGCGGCGAATCGTGCCCGGTAGAGCACGATCCTCCCCCTCGCTGACGATCAACCCACGCACGGTCAGCGGCGAATGGACGCGGAACCAATGCGCGACGCGCGGGTCGAAGCTCATCACCGCATAGTCGCCGGCATAGCCCTCCAGCACGCGCCGTACCGCCAGGCAGAGGGCGGCAACGCGTGCGTTGCGGCTGGACTTGATCTCGATCAGCACCGGCACCCGGCCGGCCACGCGATCCAGCACCCGGCGCAGCGAGGGGATGGTTTCCTCGCTACCCGTCAGCCGCACGGCCGCCAGTTGGGCGGCGCTGCGGCGCGATACCGGGCCGGTTTCTCCGGTCAGGCGATCCAGCGTCGAATCGTGGAACACCACCGGCGTGCCGTCGCCCGCGCGCTGCACGTCCAGCTCGATACCGAACTGGCCGCGCAACGCCGCGTCGAAGGCGGCCAGCGAGTTTTCCGGGATGCCCACGCCATGCAGGCCCCGATGCGCATAGTCGCGCGCGCCGATCCACCCGACCCGTTTGGGGTCGGGGGCCGGCGCCAGCCATCGATCAATCGAGGCGAGGAGCACGAAGGGCCACGATGGCATCCACTTCGACGGCGGCGCCCAGCGGCAGCACGGGCACGCCAACCGCGCTGCGCGCATGCTTGCCGGCATCGCCAAAAACCGCGACCATCAGTTCCGAAGCGCCGTTGGCGACCTTGGGCTGATCGGTGAAATCGCCGGCCGAGTTGACGAAGGCCCCCAGCTTGACCACCCGCTCCACCCGATCGAGCGAGCCGAGCACGGCCTTGAGCTGCGCCAGGATCATCACCGCGCAGGCCTGCGCCGCCTCGACACCGGCTTCCAGGCTGACGTCTTCGCCCAGCCGGCCAGTCACCAGCTTGCCGTCGACGAAGGGAAGCTGGCCCGAGACATGCGCGATGTCGCCGGCGATCACCACCGGCACATAGGCGGCAACCGGGGCCGCCGGCTCCGGCAGGGTCAGGCCAAGGGCGGCAAGGCGGGTTTCGATCTCAGTCATGACGGGGCAGTTCCCTCTAGATTTGGGTTAGCGTCAGTTTTGGTCAGCCAGTCGAGCAGCCACGGCGTGGCTGTCTTCCAGTCGTCGATGCGTGCATGCGCGTGCCCGGCCGCATGAGCGCAGGCAATATGCGGGGCCAGCAGCGGCTCCGCGCAGAGGTGAAGGCGGCCGATATCCGGCGCGAACTCGGCTACCGAACCGTGATGCTGGGCCAGATCGTCGATGAAGACCGCGCGGCTGGGCGCGTATTCGTCAAGGATCGCCTTCAGCGCAGGCCCTTTCGGCCCCTGGTTGGTATAGACGCGCACATCGATGCCGTGCGCGGCCAACTGGCGCCGACGAGCATCCTGGCGGAAATCCATGAGGTTGGTCAGCACCACCACATCGGCGTGTTCGCCGATCGCGCGAATCGCCTCGACGGCGTGATCGACCGGCGTCTGGCGATCCATCTGCCCGTCGAAGAACTTGTTCAGCAGCGACCACATTTCCGCCTGTTCGAGCACGGCGCCCGAATCCGTGCGGCGCATCGCGCTGGAGAAATCGCCGCGCGACATGTCGAAGCTCACGCCCTCGTCCTCGGCCAGCCAGTCGCGGAAGTGCGAGACCATGTAGAGCAGCACTTCGTCGCAATCGGTGATCAGCAGCGGGCGCGTCATCGGCTGAGCCTTTCGCGGGCTCCGGCCAGTTCCTCTGGCCCAACGCCCAGGAAATCGGCAGCGGAAACGAGGTCGGCCTCATGCGCGCAAAGAAAATCGAGCACGGCGGTCAGCGTGCCCGGCTCTCCCAGCGAAGCGCGCAAGTGATCCGGCGTCAGCCCCGTCAAGGCCAGGAAACGCGCGGCGCGATCGTCGTCGACCAGTACCCAGCCAAGCGCGTTCAGCGCCAGTGCCGCGGGATCGTGCGATGAGGATGATGAACTTCCTAGAATTGTCAGCCTCGCTTGCCTGTCCTAGAGCGGTATTCATCTGGAGCGGTATTCAACCGCAAGATGGGGTTCAGGCGCGGAATGGCAAAGCGAATCCTCGTTGTCGAGGACAACGACCTCAACCGGAAGCTCTTTTGCGACGTGCTCAAGAGCCAGGGCTTCACTGTGGAGCCGGTGGCCGATGGGCTGGACGCGCTCGACAGGGCGCGCGAATTCGTGCCGAACCTGGTCATCATGGACATCCAGCTGCCCAACGTTTCCGGGCTGGACCTGATCGAGGCGGCCAAGAAGGACGCGGTACTGCGGACGATCCCCGTGCTTGCCGTCACCGCCTATGCCGGCAAGGGCGACGAGGAACGCATCCGCGAAGCCGGCGCCGAAGGATATCTTGCCAAGCCGGTCTCGATCGGCCCCTTCATGCAGGCAGTCCGGGCGCTTGTGTGACCCTTCCCGGCGCGCCTGTGCTTGACTTTACCCCCCGCCGCCGCTTTTGCGCCGCAATTATCGGCCAGAGCGCCGCCCGAAATTACCGGAGTTAGAAGAACCATGGACCGCGCAGAGACCTCGACCCGCATCGCCGCGCTGATCGAGCCCTTCAACAAGAAGGGCGTGGCCGTGACCGATGCGACCCGCTTCACCGACGACCTTGAGTTCGACAGCCTGACCGTCATGGACTTCGTCGCCGCGATCGAGGACGAGTTCGACATCATCATCTCGATGAACCAGCAGGCCGAGATCGAGAACTACGGCCAGCTCGTAGACGCCGTGGTCAAGCTCCAGGGCTGAAGGATTTCGCGATGACCGACATGCTCAGCGAAAACGAAACGCAAGCGCATACCGACCTGTTCAGCAAGTTCGATCCCCTGATCGAGATGCGCCAGGGCCTGCTCTCCACCGGCGTCACCGACCCGTTCGGCCTCGTCATGGAAAAGGTGATCTCGCCCACCGTCGCCCTGTGCAACGGGCGTGAGACGATCCTGCTCGGCACCTACAACTACATGGGCATGACCTTCGATCCGGACGTGATCGCGGCCGGCAAGCAGGCGCTGGACGACTTCGGTTCGGGCACCACCGGCAGCCGAGTCCTCAACGGAACGTACGCCGGGCACAAGGCGGTCGAGGAAGCGCTTTGCGACTTCTACGACATGAAGCACGCCATGGTGTTCTCCACCGGTTACCAGGCCAACCTGGGCATCATCTCCACCATCGCCGGCAAGGGTGACTACATCATCCTCGACATCGACAGCCACGCCTCGATCTGGGACGGCTGCAAGATGGGCGACGCCGAAGTCGTGCCGTTCAAGCACAACGATATCGAGGCGATGGAAAAGCGCCTGCGCCGCATTCCTGAGGGCGCGGGCAAGCTGGTCGTCCTCGAAGGCGTCTACTCGATGCTGGGCGACATCGCCCCGCTCAAGGAAATGATCGCGGTCGCCAAGAGGTACGGCGCCATGGTCCTGGTGGACGAAGCGCACTCGATGGGCTTCATCGGCCCCAACGGGCGCGGCGTGGCCGAGGATCAGGGCTGCCTTGACGACGTGGACTTCGTGATCGGCACGTTCTCCAAGTCGGTCGGCACCGTCGGCGGCTTCTGCGTTTCGAACCACCCGAAGTTCGAGATCATGCGCCTCGTCTGCCGTCCCTACGTGTTCACCGCCAGCCTGCCGCCCAGCGTCGTCGCCACGGCCGCCACTTCGGTGCGCAAGCTGATGCACGCCGCCGACAAGCGCGCGCACCTCTGGGAAAACTCCAAGGTCCTGCACAAGGGCCTGACCGATGCCGGCTTCCAGCTCGGCACCGAGGAACCGCAGAGCGCGATCATCGCCGTCATCATGCCCGACCTCGAACGTGGCGCCATGATGTGGGAAGCGCTGCTGCACGAAGGTCTCTACGTGAACCTTGCGCGTCCGCCGGCAACGCCTGCGAACATGACCCTGCTGCGCTGCTCGCTCTGCGCCGAACATTCGGCCGAGCAGGTCCAGCAGATCATCGGCATGTTCACGCGTGCGGGGAAGACGGCCGGCATCCTCGGCTGACACGTCCTTGAACGTATCCGGCGAAGACCCGGGCATGGTGGTGCGCCTTCGCACCGTCGTGCTCGGGCTTTTCCTTATGGGGCTGGTCTTTGCGACCCGCGGGGCGGTCACCGGCTGACGGCGCGCCCGCGCCATCCGCTCCAATGACGTTCCCGGTCATAAGTCGAACGACCAAGTCCATGTCTTGCGATCGATCTCAATTCGAGTAGTCATCCCCTCGGTGCGATTTGGGGGGAAATGCAGTGATATTTGGTGAGGCCCTACGGGGCGCACGTCGCGGGCGGGCGGCGTGCATTGTGTTCGGTTTGGCGCTCAGCGCTTGCGGCGGCGGAGATAGCGCCGGAAACGGCGAAAGCCCAAGCCCGGCCACCAATACCGCGCCGGTGTTCACCTCGCCCACCACTGCCAGCACCATCGAGAACGCAAATGGGCCTCTCCTCCGCGTCAGTGCAAACGATGCTCAAGCAAATACCATCGCTTTCAGCATTGCCGGCGGCGCCGACGCATCGGCCTTTTGGCTCGATACCACCGGCGACCTCTACTTCAGAACGCCACCGAACTATGATCTCTACAGCGACGCCAATGGCGACAATGTCTACGAGGTTCTACTCGAAGCGAGCGACGGCAAACTGAGCAGCAGACAGGCGCTTGCGATCACGGTACACAACGACCGGGAAGGCATCGCGGTCAAACGCGTGGCCACTCTTGGTGCATCGCGCGCAATTGCCAGCCTCGAAGACGGGCACCTGCTTGCCATCGGTGGATCCGCCGGCGGCATCGTTCAGGTCAATGGTGCCACTGGCCAGTCATCGGTGCTTCACGTTTTCACCGATGCCGACGGGCGTCCGGCCAACGGCATTACCGTGCTGGGCCTTGCCTACGCCTATACCTTCGGTCCCAACAAGAGCCTCTATGTTCTTAAGGAAAAGGGCGGAATAGCGTCGATCGCCTGCATTCACTGCTGGTATTCGCGCCACGACCTGGACGTCGTCGAAGAGGACATTGCCGACATTTCGGACGGTACGGCGATCATCCTGAATCGCTATCAGGGCTTCGCCTATGTGGCGATTGGGGACAAGGACGGCACCCATTCCCAAGATACCGGGGCCGCGTCCCACTACGGAAAGATTTACAATTACCCGCTCGATCCCGATCCGTTGAAAGGCTCGACACCGAACTATTTCGACGAACGGGTCGTGGGGATCGGCGTGCGCGCTCCTTCCGGGCTGACCACCCTGCCTGGTAGCCGCCTTGCAGTCGCGGACCGAGGAGAAACGTTCGACGAGATTTCGGTCACCGAAACTTTCGAAGGCAACAATTTCGGCTGGCCATTCTACGACGGCTTGAGAGAACGCAATGCGGGTGGAGCCGCTCTGCCGGGATTGGTTACACCCGCCCTCATCCTAGCCAAGGGCACCGGTACGCACGAAAGTCGAGGAATCGTAGCGGGTCTATTCTACACTGGAGCGCGTTTAAGCATAAACAACACCTATCTTTTTGCGGACAAGGACGGGCACATCTTCACCGCGCCATGGCCCCAGTTGGCTGATGGGGGCACTTTACAGGCAAACGCGATCGAAATCCGCGACGAAGATTTCAAACCCGATACCGGTTCGATAGACAAACCGGTCGGCTTCGCCATAGATGCGCTTGGCGACCTCTATATCCTAGACGAGGACGGAGAGCTCTTTCGTGTCGATGCGCCAAGTCCGTTCGAGGTGCTCGCCTAGCCCTTGTGGCGATCGACCAGCTTGAGGAAGTTCTCCAGCCAGCCGCCGACAAAGCCCGCCGACTGTTCGCCGATGGTGCCGTCCGCCGTCACCAAGCCATCCTTCCACTGGATGAAGGCCTCCGGCGCGCCGAGAGTCGGCATGTCGAGATAGGCCAACACGTTGCGCAAGTGCTGCTGCGACAGTGCGGTGCCGATCGCGCCGATCGATACGCCGATCACGCCCGCCGGCTTCCCGGCCCAGGCGCTGTCGCCATAGGGGCGCGAGGCGTTGTCGATGGCGTTCTTCAGCACACCGGGGATCGAACGGTTGTATTCGGGTGTCACGAAGATCACGCCGTCCGAACCGCGGATCAGCGCCTTCAGCGCCTTCACCGATTCGGCCTGATCGCCATCGTCATCCTGATCGTAGAGCGGCAGTGAGCCGATATCCGCGAACGTGAATTCATGCCCTGCGCCGGCCGGCAGACGTGTCAGCGCCTCGGCAAACTGGCGGTTGAACGATTCGGCGCGCAGGCTTCCGACGACAACGACGATCTTCGACATGACGACTCCTTCAGAGTGATGACGGTCGGCCGGAGTATCGGTGCAAACGGAGTCACTTTGAAGTCCCCGCGATCGCAAGGGCTTGGCGGCAAGGGCTTGGCGGGCGGTCGCGTTGCGGGATTTGGGGTGCTCGGTCCCCCCACTGCTAGCCAGGACGGCGTGGCACTGGCGGGCGGTGATAGCTCACGTCATCGCGATCCCGCCGCGCCTGGCTCGGCGCATCGGCGGTGTAGGCCGTGGACGGATCGGGCGCGAACGCAGCGCGTGGAACGTCGTAGACGCCTTCCACCACAGTCACCCGGTTGGCGATCCGCCATTTGCCATCGCGCCTCTGGAGATGATCGACATAGCGCCCGGTCGACATGAAGTGCGGCCCTTCGGCAGTCGTGCCGGAGAAGTGATAGTAGGTCTCACAGAATGCCTCATCCCCCTGCAGGTCGCAGACGTGGTTGAGGATCGCATGCTGCGTCGTCTCGAAACGCAGCGTGGTGCCGTCAGCCCACGGGATGAAATCGTCCGGCGTGCCGACGAAATGGCCGTGATCCTCGATCGCATCGTCCCAGTAGCAGGAACGGGCGAGAGCGTTGTCCAGCCGGTCCAGCCCGCGTGCGTAACGGAGCAGGAGCTGATGGATATCGTGCCGGTCGACCAGTTCGGCGAGTCTGAAATCAATCGGGCTGGATGCAGGATCGGTCATGGCCTCTCTCCCCTCGCGCGCAGCGTGTTGCGCGAGGTTAGCCGGGCCTTCGCCAATCGATAAGTCGGGTCAGGCCTTATTCGTGGCCGCGATCACATCGCACTTCTGGTTGGTCTGCTTCGCACCGCCGCCGAGGAAGGCGACCGCCAGGAATCCTGCGACCACCGCCACCGCAAATGCGGCGGTGACTTTGCCCAGGTGCTTGTCGATCACCGCCTTGATCGGCGCGCCGAACAGGCGAAACAGCACGCCCACGATCAGGAAGCTGATCGAGCGCGAGATCACCGAGGCGCCCAGGAACACGAACAGGTTCATACCGATGAAGCCGGCGGTGATCGTCAGCAGCTTGAACGGGATCGGCGTCGCCCCCTTCACCACGATGATCTCCGCGCCGTATTCGCGCAGGTAGCAGGCCGCCTTGGGGAAGCTGGCCGCCAGCCCCAGCGCGCGCAGCAATGCCTCGCCGAAAGCGGCATAGGCGAAATGGCCAATCGCATAGCCGAGCAGCCCGCCGGTAACCGAGGCGAGTGTGGCGATCAGCGCGAAGCGAATCGCCTTCTTCGGTTCCGCCAGGCACATCAGGCCCAGCAGCGGATGCGGCGGCACCGGGAAAAAGCTGGCCTCCATGAACGCGAAAAGCGCCAGCCACCATTGCGCATGGCGGTGCGACGCCTTGGCCATGGTCCAGTCGTAAAGGCGCCGCAGCATCGAATTCTCCGCAAAATGATCCCGGCCGCGTGCTTAGGGGCGGGGCCGCATCGCGGCAAGCCTGTAACCCATTTGGTTATTTCTATTGACAGCGTCACGCCGATTGGGTACATATCAGGAACATCGCGAAATACCGAGTCGCCCGGCGGCTCCCTCGCGAACCTCAGAGTCTGTTTGGAAATTCGCGTAAAAGCGAATTTCGCGGCACCGGCCCGCTCCCCCACCCGACCACCCACGAGTGTATCCTGATGGGTGGTCGGGTGGGGGGAGCGGGCCGGTGCCGGACGAAAATGCCCCTGCGGGCATTTTCCAGACAGACTCCATAACAACAGGATTTTCCGCATGGTGGAGCCGAAGCGCGCTTCGTCCGGTGCTGCCCCGCGCAGACCCCGGACGAAGATCAATGCCGATCTCGCCAAGGGCGAGGACAAGTCCAACCGCCACTGGCGCGCCGAATTCCTGGCCGCGCTGGCCGAAACCTCGAACGTCACCGCCGCCGCCGTGACGGCCGGCGTCCACCCCACACGCCCCTACAAGGTGCGGCGTCTGGAACCCGAATTCGCCCGCGAATGGCGCGGCGCGCTGCTGGAAGGATACGAGAATCTGGAAATGGAGCTGCTTCAGCGCCTGCGCTTCGGCGAGGCGAAGGACGGCGACGTGAAGTTCGACAATGCCAATGCCCTGCGCCTGCTGGGCCTCCACCGCGAGACGGTGGCGCGCGAACGGGCGATGCGGGAGGACGAGGATATCGGCGCCGTGCGTGCCTCCATCCAGGCCAAGCTGGCGCAGCTTCGCCAGCAGGTCACCGCGCGCAGAGCCCCCCAGGATAGCGCCGAAGAGGAGGCCGATCATGTTCGAAACTGATCCGCTGCAATGGCTGGTCGAGGCTGAAGGCGCGGAGATCGAGGCGTTCATGGCCGGTCTGGGCTGCAAGGAACGGCGCGAATGGCGGTGGGACTGGGCGATCCGCGCCCGTCCCGCGCAACTGGCGCCAGCGGGCGACTGGCGCGTCTGGCTGGTGATGGCCGGGCGCGGGTTCGGAAAGACCCGCTGCGGGGCGGAATGGGTCCGGCTGGTGGCGGAGGAGAATCCGGACGCGCGCATCGCCCTCGTCGCCGCGAATCTGGGTGAGGCGCGCGCGGTGATGGTCGAGGGTGAGAGCGGTTTGCTTTCTGTCGGCGCGCCGTGGCGGCGGCCGGTGTTCGAACCGTCGCTGCGGCGGCTGACTTGGCCCAATGGCGCGCAGGCCACGCTCTATTCCGCCGCCGAGCCCGAATCGCTGCGCGGCCCGCAGCACAGCCACGCCTGGTGCGACGAGATCGCCAAGTGGGACAATGCGGCGCAACGGGCGACTTCCTGCTGGGACAACCTGCTCATGGGCCTGCGGTTGGGCGACGATCCGCGCATGGTCGCCACCACGACGCCGCGCAGCACGCCGCTGGTGGCGCGGCTGATAGCCGATGCCGCCTCGGGCGAGGTTGCCGTCACGCGGGGCAGCACGTTCGACAATGCCGCGAACCTGCCGGCGCGCTTCCTTTCGGCCATGCGTCGCAGCTTCGGCCGCAGCCTGCTGGGCCGGCAGGAGATCGACGGCGAACTGATCGCCGATATCGAAGGCGCGCTGTGGACGCGCGCCTTGCTGGAACAACGCCGCGAACATGCCGCGCCTGAGTGCAACCGTGTGGTCGTGGGCGTCGATCCGCCGGCCTCTGCGGGTGGCGATGCCTGCGGGATCGTCGTCGTCGGGCTTTCTGCCGACGGCACCGCGCATGTGCTGGCCGACGCCTCGGTGGAGAAAGCCGGCCCCGAACGCTGGGCGCGCGCCGTCGCGCAAGCGGCGGAGGCCTGGAATGCCGACCGTGTCGTTGCGGAGGCCAACCAGGGCGGCGCTATGGTCGGATCGGTCCTGCGCGCGGCGGAGATTTCGCTGCCTTTGCGGCTGGTCCACGCCAGCCGGGGCAAAGTCGCCCGCGCCGAGCCGGTTGCCGCGCTCTACGAAGCCGGACGCGTGCGCCACGCCGGTCTATTCCCGGCGCTGGAGGACGAAATGTGCGGGCTGGTTGCCGGCGGCACCTATCAGGGGCCGGGCCGCTCGCCCGACCGGGCCGATGCGCTGGTCTGGGCGCTGACTGAGCTGATGCTTGGAAAGGCCGTCGATCCGCGCGTCAGACTGCCTTGAACAATCGGGTTCGCACGAACCCGCGAAATTTCATCCCATTGAAAGGAACCCCCAGTGTCCTTCATCGATACGCTCGTCGCCGCCTTCAAGGGCGAGAGTGCTCGCGTGCCTCTGGCGCGAGGGCCGGCTTCGCCATGGTTCTTCGCCGATAGCGGCGGCGGGCGTGCCCCCTTCGAATATGCCTCGGCCGTGCGCCGGGCCTATCTCGAAAATCCCGTGGCCCAGCGCGCGGTGCGCCTGGTGGCAGAGGGGATCGCCGGCGCGCCGTTGAAAGAGGCCGATGCTGCACTCCTCGCGCTGGTGAGCGAAACCAGCGCCGGTCAGTCGCTGCTGGAAACGCTGGCCTGCCACCTGCTGCTTCACGGCAATGCCTATGTGCAAGTGCTGAAGGACGCGCGCGGGCGGCCGGTCGAGCTGTTCGCGTTGCGGCCAGAGCGGGTGACGATCGTCGCCGGTGAGGATGGCTGGCCCGCCGCCTATGCCTATGACGTTGCCGGGCGGCGCATGGCGATCCCGATGCTGGATGAGGATGCCTCACCCAACATGATCCACATCCGGCATTTCCACCCGGCGGACGATCACTACGGCGCCGGCTGCCTTGTCGCCGCCGACGAGGCGATCGCCACGCACAATGCCGCCGCGCAGTGGAACCGCCAGTTGCTGGAAAACGCCGCCCGCCCCTCCGGCGCGCTGGTCTACGAAACCGACGGCGGCGATACGCTCACCACCGAGCAGTTCGACCGGCTGAAGACCGAGCTGACCCACGCCTACGCCGGATCGCACAATGCCGGGCGGCCGATGCTGCTGGAAGGCGGGTTGAAGTGGCAGGCGATCGCGCTGACGCCGGCCGACATGGACTTCGCCACGCTCAAGGCCGCCGCCGCGCGTGACGTGGCGCTGGCCTTCGGAGTGCCGCCGATGCTGCTGGGCCTGCCCGGCGACGCGACTTACGCCAATTACCGCGAGGCGAACCGCGCGCTCTGGCGGCTGACGCTGCTGCCGCTGGCCAGCAAGATCTTCGCCGCGCTCTGCGAGGGGTTGGCGCCGTGGTTCCCCGAGGCCTGCCTTGCCATCGATCTCGACCGCGTGCCCGCGCTTTCGGAGGACCGGGAGCGGCTGTGGGCGCAAGTCAGTGCCGCCGATTTCCTCGATCCCGACGAGAAGCGCGCCCTGCTCGGCCTGCCCGAACGCGCGCCTGCCGCGAAGGAATTGGAGAACAAATCATGAACCAACAAGACATGCTTGCCGGCCTGCTTGCGCAGGCGGCCCTCGAAGGCAGCGATCTGGTGACGCTGCGCGCCATCGTCGAGGAAGCCAGCGAAGTCGGCGCACGGCGGATGCTGACGCGCATCGGCCTCGATGATGCCACGGCGGTGAACGACCTCTCCGAACTGCGCGAACTGCTCCAGGCCTGGCGCGATGCCAAGGCGAGCGCGCAAGCCGCTGCGATCGGCTGGCTGGTGCGTGCGGTGCTGGCGGCGCTGCTGCTGGGCCTTGCCGTGCGCTGCGGCACGACGGATCTGCTGCGATGATGCCTGTGGGCGAGCGCCCCCAGGGCCTCCTTCGCTTCGCCGGCTACGCCGCGTTGTTCGACTTGCGCGATTCCGGGCGCGACACCATCCGGCCCGGCGCCTTTGCCCGCACGCTGGCCGAGCGGCGCGATCCGATCCCGCTCTACTGGCAGCACCGCCCCGAACTGCGCATCGGTTGGGTGGAAACCGTCGCCGAGGATGCGCGCGGCCTGCGCGTGGTCGCGGCGGTGGCCAATCCTGACGGCGCCGCCGGTCTGGCCCTGCGGCGCGGCACCGTGACCGGACTGTCGTTCGGCTACCGCGTCCGATCCAGCCGCATGGGCGCCGAAGGCCGCGAACTGCTCGACCTCGAACTCTTCGAAGTCAGCCTGGTCACCCACCCGATGCAGCACGGCGCGCGGGTGCATCTCATCTCCTGATTGCTTCCCGCCGTTCCTTCTGCCGCTTTTTCTGCCGTCTGGCAGACGGCTCCAACCCGAAAGGTGAATGCCCCATGGAAATCACGCCCCCGGTCGACGCGCTCGACTCCTCGTTCGATCTCGTTGCCCGTCAGGATGCCACCGATGCCGCCGTCGACGCGCTGCGCGGCGATGTCGAGGATGTGAAGTCCCGCCTCGATCGCGTCAGCCGCGCCGCCGCGCGCCCACTGATCGCAGGCGCCGCACCAGCCCCCAGCATTGAGGTGAAGGGCTTCGTCGACGGCTATCTGCGCATGGGCCGCGAGACCGAGCTGAAATCGATGTCCGGCCTGGTCGCCTCCGACGGCGGCTATGCGGTCCCGCGTGAGATCGATGCACTGATCTCCAGCCGGCTCAAGAACGTCAGCCCGATCCGCGCCATCGCCCATGTCGTGCAGACCGGCTCCGCCGGCTATCGCAAGCTGATCAACGTGGGCGGCACCGCATCGGGCTGGGTGAGCGAGACCGGCGCGCGCACCGAAACCGCCACGCCCAGCCTGGCCGAGATCGCCCCGCCCACGGGTGAACTCTATGCCAATCCGGCGGCCAGCCAGGCCATGCTCGACGATGCGATGTTCGATGTGCAGTCATGGCTGGCGGACGAGATCGCGATGGAATTCGCCCGCACCGAAGGGGCGGCCTTCATCAGCGGCACCGGCGCCAACCAGCCCAAAGGCTTCCTGGCCGCGCCCACCAGCGCCTCCGACGATGCGGCGCGCGCTTTCGGCACGCTGCAGTTCCTCGTCTCCGGCAATGCCACCGGGTTCGACACCGCGCCCGAACTCAAGCTGATCGATCTGGTCCACGCGCTGAAGGGCGGCCATCGCCAGGGCGCGAGCTGGGTGATGAATTCGAAGACGCTGGCAGTCGTGCGCAAGCTGAAGGCGGCGGACGGGTCGTTCCTGTGGCAGCCCGGACTGATGGACGGCCAGCCGAACCGCCTGCTGGGCTATCCGGTGGTCGAGGCGGAAGACATGCCCGATGTCGCCGCCAATGCTTTCCCCATCGCCTTCGGCAACTTCCGCGCCGGCTATCTGATCGCGGAGCGCAGCACCACCTCGATCCTGCGCGATCCCTATACCAACAAGCCCTTCGTCAATTTCTACGCGACGAAGCGGATCGGCGGGCAGGTGCTCGATTCGGACGCGATCAAGCTGCTCAAGATCTCGGCCTGACGGAAGCGGACATGCGCCGGGAAGGCTGCCTTCCTCCTTCCCGGCGCGCCGCTTTCGCGCAGGGGGCGGTTTCGTGCCGCCCCTCACCGGCCGTCCCCTGCCTTCATTCCCATCCAGATCGGAGACACCCATGAACCGGGTCATCCTTACGCCGGCCGCGCTGCCGTCCTCGGCGCTTGCCGAGCTCAAGCAGTGGCTCGGAATTTCCACCGCCCGCGATGACGCGCCGTTGTCCGCCCTGCTTGCCAGCGCGCTCGACCTTTTCGAGGCGTTCACCGGGCAGATGCCGTTCGCCGCCGAATGCGAGGAAATGCTGACTGTCGATGCCGGCTGGAACACGCTTTCCACCCGGCCAGTGCAGGCGATCACCGCGCTATACGCGATCGCCGCCGACGGCACGCGCTTCGCATTGCCCGCCTCCGCTTACGAAGTCGACCTTGGTGCCGATGGCAGCGGGCGCGTGCGTCTGTCGACATCGAGCGGAGCAAGCCGGGTCGCCGTGCGCTTCACCGCCGGGCTCTCGACGGACTGGGACGGACTGCCGGATGCCATGCGCCACGGCATGATCCGCCTTGCCGCGCACCAGCATCGCGAGCGTGAGAGCGAGGGCGCATCGCCGCTGCCTCCCGCCTCGGTCTGCGCGCTGTGGCGACCCTGGCGGCGGATGCGGCTGGCATGAGCAAGCCGATGATCGCCGCTGAGGCGGACACGGCTTTCGACGATCTTGCCCGGCGCCTTGCGACCCGCGCCGCCGCTCTCGCCACCGCGCAGGCCGAAACGCAGGCGCTTGCCGGGCGTGACGACGAAGGCCGGTGGCGGCGACCCGATCTCGTCTGGCCGCTTTTCGCGAAAGGATAGCCCCATGGAAATCGCCCTTCGCGCGGCGCTGGTCGGCTGGCTGGCCGCCGATCCCGTGCTCGGCACCGAACTCAACGCGGTGGTGGAGGAAGCGCCTTCGCGCACCAGTCTGCCCTGGCTCGCCATCGCCTCCAGCGCCAGTGCCGACTGGAGCTGCAAGACCGCGCCCGGCCGCGAAGTGCGGGTCGCCCTGGAACTGCACTGTCGCGGCGACGCGCCCGATACGGCGGCAAACCTCGTCGCCGCGATCGAGGCGCGCTTGGAAGCCCTGCCGCGCGATCAGGTTGGCTTCCGCATCGTCACCGCCCAGTTCCTGCGCGCCCGTGCCGAGCAGCGCGGCGAGAGCCGCCGCGCGGTCCTGCTCGAATACCGCTTCCGCCTGCTGGCGGAATAAGTCGGCCCCGCCACGGGGAGGGGGACCGCCCGAAGGGTGGTGGAGGAGACTCGCGGCCTGACGCGACCTCTCTCGCACGCCCCCTCCACCGCGCCCTGCCGAAACTCCCCTCCGTCAGCGCTTCGCGCTGCCACCTCCCCGGCACGGGGAGGACAGAAACCTTAAAGGAGCCTCATCATGCCCGCCCAGAACGGCAGCGCCTTCCTGCTCAAGATCAGCGACGGGGCCACCCCCGTCACCTATCAGACCGTCGCCGGCCTGCGCACCACGCAGATGTCGGTGAGCGGAGACACCGTGGTGGTCACCAGCAAGGACAGCGGCGGCTGGCGCGAACTGCTTTCCGGTGCCGGCGCCCGCTCCGTCTCGGTCAGCGCGGCGGGCATCTTCCTCGGCAGCGTGGCCGAGGCGAAGATCCGCGCCAATGCCATGGCCGGCACGCTCGACGACTACGAACTGAGCTTCGAGGACGGCGACAGACTGCGCGGCAAGTTCCTGGTCCAGCGGCTGGACTATGCGGGCGATTTCAATGGCGAGCGCAACTACACGCTCCAGCTGGAAAGCTCGGGCAAGGTCGCCTCGGCATGACGCCCGACAATCCTTCGGCCAATCCGCTGAGGGGCGAGGCCATGCTGGAGATCGGCGGAACCGCGCACCTCCTCCGCCCCAGCTTCACCGCGCTGGTCGCCGCTGAGGAGGAGCTTGGCCCGCTTTTCGCCCTCGTCGAGCGGGCCGGAGCGGGGCAGCTTCGCCTGTCCGAACTGGCCACACTGTTCTGGCACTGCCTCGTCCGCCGCGAAGGGCTGACGCGGGAGACCGTGGGCGAGGCCGTCGTGGCGCAAGGCCTCGCCGCCTGTACGGCCCCGCTGCGCACGCTGCTCGGCCAGATCCTCAAAGGCACCGCGTGACCGGCAGCTTCGCGGGCGCCGCACTGGCGCTCTGCCCCGTTGCGGCGCGTGTGCTGGGGTGGCGACCGCAGGAATTCTGGAACGCCACCCCGGCCGAACTCGCCGCCGCGCTGGGCCTGCCTGCCGATGGTACGTCGGCCGGCATCGACCGCCAGATGCTCGAAAAGATGATGGAGCACGATCATGAGCGATGAAATCGACAGCCTGCTGGTGGACGTGCGCGCCAGCACCGATGGCTTCGCACGCGACATCGCGACGATGCGGTCCAGCATCGACGGCGATCTGGTCGGCGGCTTCACCCAGGCCGGACAGGTTCTGGAAAAGAGCCTGACCAGCGCAATCCGGCGCGGCAACCTGGGGTTCGACGACCTCAAGCGCGTGGCCACCAGCACCCTTTCCGAAATTGCGGCGCAATCGATGCAGGGCCTGTTCGCGTCGCTCGGCGGGGGAACCTCAACGACCACGACCTCGGCCTCGGCGGGCTTGTCGGGCCTGTTCTCCAGTCTGCTCGGCCTGCCGGGCCGCGCCACGGGGGGCAATGTCTCCCCCGGACGCGGCTACATGGTGGGCGAGCGTGGGCCGGAGATGTTCGTGCCGACTTCGGCCGGGCGAATCGAGACCGGCGGGACTGGCTTCGGCGGCCGCAACGTCAGTGTCGCCATCAACCTGACCAGCCCGCGCGGAAGCAGCGTGCCGCAGTCGCTCCAGCGCTCCTCGCGCCAAGTGGCCAGCGCCGTTCGCCGCGCCCTCTCCACCCGCTGAACGGAGCATTCCCATGGCATTCTGGCTCGCGACCAAGCGCGAGGGGCAGGCGAGCGACTGGATCCAGCGTTTCGACCCGCGTTTCTGGACGGTCAACTTCCCGCGCCCGATGATGGCGACAGTGATCTCCACCGGCCCGGATTCGCTGCGCGTCGACGCCGCGTTCCTGCGCAAGGGCGATCTGGGTGGCCTGATCTGGGAAAGCGCCGACCGGCACGATCACCCGCTGCTCGCCTACAAGACCGACCGCGACTATTCGCACACCTCGCTCAGCTTTCGCTGGCGATCCTCCGGCGTGCTGCCGCTGAGCGATGTCTACGGCCCGACGCTGACGGTGGAGGGACGCGATCAGGCCGGCAATGCGCGCACCTGGTACGTGCGCCTCTGGAACTACGCGCAGGGCACGGGTGAGGACGCACAGATCACCTTGCGCTTTTCCGCGCTGGACGGCGGCTTCATGCTGCCGTCGCAGGCCGATCCGGTCTGGCCGAAAGCGATCGACCGACTGTTCATCTCCTTCGCCCCGCCCGGCTATGACGGCAGCGCCGATCCGCTGTCCGTCGAAGCCGAAGGATGGGTCGAGATCAGCGATATCCGCGCCGATGGCGGGCGGGCGATGCTGGAGATCGGCGACGTGATCGTGCCGCCGCACGGTCTCGCCATCGCGACGGGATTCGACGATCAGGGCGTGCAGACACCGGCACGGCTGGTCCGCAACGTGATCCAGCTCGGCTATCGCGGATCGGTGGTCCATTATCTTGGCATGAGCCACTATTTCCGGCTCTCCCATGGTGATGGCGGCTATCTTGCCGGCGTCGGATCGGACCCGCTCAACACGCCGACGCGCGCATGGCACCGCGCTTTCTTCGCCGAATGCGCCGACCGCGGGCTGAGCCCCATCGCCTCACTTTCCTACGAAATTCTAGACCAGCATGCCCCGGCGGATTGGAAACAGCGCGACTTCAACGGCAATCCCGCGCTCACCGGATGGGATCCACCCTCCACGCTGCTGTCACCGGCCAATACGCAGGCGATGGCATGGCTGCAATCGGTCGGCTCCGCTGCCGCGCGACTGATGATGGAGGCCGGTGCACCGATCCGCTTCCAGGTCGGTGAGCCCTGGTGGTGGACTTTCGCCGACGGGCGCATCTGCCTCTACGACAATGCTGCTCGCGCGGCGTTCGGCGGATCGCCCGTCGCTATCGCTGACATGCGCACGGGCCTGGACACGGCCCAGAAGGCCCTTCTGGATGCGGCGGGGGCACTGCTGGCACAATCGACCGCAGCCCTTGTCAAAGCGGTCCGAACCGCAGCGGGCTCCCTGCCCGTCGAGGCGCTGGCGCTGGTCTTCACGCCGACCCTGCTCGATCCGACAATGCCCGAACTGCGGCGCGCCAACCTGCCGGTCGGCTGGGCTGCGCCGGCCTTCGATCGCTTGCAGGTGGAGGACTACGACTGGCTGACCGCCGGCGCCGATGCACAGCGCCGCAAGGCTTACGAAACGATCGACCTGCGGTTGGGCTATCCGCCCGAAGAACAGGACTATCTCGCCGGCTTCGTGCTCGATGGCGCGAATGCCGTTCAATGGCGCCGGATCGATGCCGGCATCGACGAGGCGCTCTCCCGGTCCCCTCATGAGATCGTCGTCTGGGCGCTTCCGCAAGTCACCCGCGACGGCTTCGTCCGCCTGCCCCCTCCGACCGACAGTTCAGAAAGCGACGCCATGCAGGCCATCGACGATGTGCTCTATCCGATCCCGCTGGGCCGCGATGCCACCGTGATCCCCGAATTCTCGACGACGATCTCGGTCACCGCATCGGGTTTCGAGCGTCGCAACAGCCTGTGGTCGAATGCGCGGCTGCGCTTCGATGTGGGCCCCGGCGTGCGGTCCGACGCGGAACTGGGCGAATTGATCGCCTTCTTCCGCGCCCGCCGGGGCCCGGCGCGCGGCTTCCGCCTGCGCGACCCCAGCGACTTCAGTTCGAACGGCATGACCGGCGCGCCCGCCGCCACCGATCAGGAACTGGGCACTGGCGACGGCATCCTCTCCGCCTTTGCGCTGGTGAAGCATTACGGCAGCGGGGAAGCCGTGCAGGTCCGGCGCATTACCCGACCGGATTTCGCCACGCTGCTCGTTTCGATCGACGGCGCGATTCAAGTCGGCAACTGGACGCTCGACGATCTGGGCGTGATTCACTTCGATGCCGCGCCCGCTGCCGGTGCGGTGATCCGGGCCGGGTTCGAATTCGACGTGCCGGTACGCTTCGCCGAGGACAGCCTGGAAATCGCCGGCACCGCCTTCGCCGCCGGGGAGGCCCCCAGCGTGCCCGTCGTCGAGATTCGGGAGGCGTTATGACCCGCACATGGTTCTCGACCGAGTTGGAGACCGTGGCCACCTTCTGGCGCCTGATCCGGCGGGACGGCGTGACACTCGGCTTCACTACCCACGATGCCGACTTGTGGTTCGACGGGGTGCTGCATCGCGCCTCGCCAGGAATGGTGCCCTCCTCCATCCGCAAGTCGGCCGGCTTCGAGGCCGACAGCGCCGAAGTGCGGGGAACGCTCACCCATGACGCCATCGCCGCGGCCGACCTTGCGTCCGGCCGGTTCGACGGTGCCGCCGTGCGCATCGGGCTGGTGGATTGGCAAACGCGCGAGACGCTGCTGCTCCATGCCGGAACGCTTGGCTCGATCAACACGGAGGATGGCCAGTTTTCCGCCGAACTGGTCTCGCGAAAGGCAGAACTGCAACGCGATCCCATACCGCGCACAAGCCCTGCATGCCGCGCTGCATTCTGCGGTCCGGGATGCAATCTGAACGCGGCAGTCTTCACCCGGGAGATGGCGATGACACAGATGGACGTCACCGCGAACACCGTGCAGCTTGACGAGACGCCCGACGCTGGGACTCACGCGGGTGGCACCTTGCGATGGCTCGACGGTCCGATGGCCGGCACCACGATGGGCATCGTTTCCGTCAGTTCCGCCGGCAGCGTGCTTCTCGACGCCCCGCTGGACATCGCAATCCCGGCCGGTGCCCGTGTACGTCTGCGCGAAGGCTGCGATCACACACTCGACAGTTGTGCCACGCGCTTCGGCAACGCGGTGAACTTTCGCGGAGAGCCCTTTCTGCCGGGCAGCGACCTGCTCGCCAGCTATCCCACCCCGTCTTCATGACCGGAAAGGATCTGGCCGGTGCTGCGCTGGCGCTGGTCGGGGCGCCGTTCCGGCTGCATGGACGCGATCCCAGCATCGGCCTTGACTGCGTGGGCGTTCTCGCCGTCGCGCTGGGACAGACGGCGCGAATTCCCAACGGCTACCGCATGCAGGGCGGACAGGTAGAGGCCGTGGCCGCCGTGGCCCGATCGCTGGGCTTCGTTTCGGTAGGCGGACATCCGGAAATGGGTGATGCGCTGTTGCTCCGCCCCGGCCCCTGCCAGCTTCATCTGGCCATCTCCACCGGCGCCGGGATGATCGTCCATGCCCACGCTGGCCTGCGCCGTGTCGTTCACGGCCCACTGCCGTCCGGCTGGCCCGTTCTGGATCACTGGCGCCTTCATTCCTGAGGAAGCGACATGGCAACTCTCGTTTTGAATACGGTCGGCACCATGATCGCCGGCCCGATCGGTGGTGCGATCGGCTCCATGGTCGGCAGCCAGTTCGATGACGCGCTGTTCGGGCCAGCCAACCGGCAAGGCGCACGCCTGAAGGAACTGGATGTCACCGCATCAAGCTACGGCCAGCCGATCGCCCGGCATTTCGGACGCATGCGCATCGCCGGGCAGATCATCTGGGCCGCGGAACTTGTCGAACACAGCGAAGTGCTGGGCGGCGGCAAGGGCTCGGCTGCTGTGACCCAATACAGCTACACCGCCAGTTTCGCCGTCGCGCTTTCCAGCCGCCCGATCATCGATCTCGGCCGGATATGGGCCGACGGCAAGCTGCTGCGCGGCGCCGCAGGCGATCTCAAGACTGCCGGCACTCTGCGCATCCATACGGGCCAAGGGGACCAAGCGGTCGACCCGCTGCTGCTTGCGGCGGAGGGCAGCCATGCGCCCGCACATCGCGACTTTGCCTATGTAGTGTTCGAGGATCTCGACCTGTCCGATTTCTACAACCGGATTCCATCGCTCACGTTCGAGCTCGTCGCCGACGATGCATTCGGCCTCGCCGAGATTATCGAGGATGTGGTCCAGGACGTGGACGCCGCGGTCGCGCTCGATGGCTTTGCAGGCTTCTCGAATGAGGGTTCACTGACCGATACGCTGGCGCTGCTCGATCAGGTGGATCCGCTGGACGTGGACTGTGCTGGCGATATTCTGGTGATCGGCCGCGACCGGCTTCAAACGGCGCCCTTCGTTCTCAGCGAAGCGACCAGGGCCGTGGATGATGGCGAATTCGCAGCCGCCACCGGCTTTGCCCGCCACCGCGCACCAATGCCGGAACAGCCCATTGCAGCGCTGCGATACTACGAACCCGCGCGGGACTATCTGCCCGGCGTTCAGTACGCCACCGGCCGCCCCTCACCAGGGCAGCCGCGCATTCTGGAACTGCCCGCCGCGCTCGCAACTGCCGATGCCCGCGCGCTGGTCGAGCGGACCTCACGGTCTCTGGACTGGAGCCGCGACACCCTGACATGGCGCACAGCCGAACTCGACGCGCAGATCGCCCCGGGCACCCATGTCACGGTGCCCCATCTTCCGGGAACATGGCGCGTCCGGGAATGGGAATGGCGCGATACCGGCGTGGAAATTTCGGCGGTTCGCCTCGCGCCCATTGGTGCCGACACGCCGCCGGTGCTCGCAAGCGACCCCGGCCAAAGCTATCCGCAACCCGACCTGCCCGTGGCGACCACCCTTCTCGCGGCATTCGAACTGCCATACGATCCAACTTTCGGCGCCGCCGGCAAGCCTCGGCCTTTTGCCGCTGTTTCCTCCGCCCAGTCCAATTGGAGCGGAGCGGCGCTTTATGCGGATCGCGGCGACGGTCAGCTTCAACCGCTCGGGCCGAGCGGCCGCCTACGCGCCACGATGGGCACGACTGTCACCGCTCTTGAAGCCTGCAGTCCGCTGGTGTTCGACCGAGCATCACGGCTGATCGTCCGATTGGCCGATCCCTCGATGCATCTCGCATCCGTCAGCGCGAGCCAGCTTGCAGAGGGCGCCAATCTCGCGCTTGTCGGCGAAGAGCTGGTTCAGTTCGCACAAGCGACGTCGCTGGGCGACGCGGCCTGGCTGCTCCAGGGGTTCTTACGGGGTTGCGGCGGCACCGAAGCGGGGGTCGTCGGCCATGCTGTCGGAGAAAAATTCATCCAGCTCGATGGCAGGGCAATCGCCATCGATCCGGCCTTGCTCGGCAATGGGGACGAACGCAGCGTGGTCGCCATCGGTCGCGGGGATATCGAGGAAGTGCGTGCCGGTGCAGCCCTCTCGGGCCTTACCTTGCGTCCGCTGCCGCCGGTCCATCCCCGCATCACCAAATTGCCCGACGGAAGCTGGCATATCGCCTGGACCCGCCGAGCGCGTGGCGCCCTGCCGTGGCAAAATGGCGTGGACGTTCCACTGATCGAGGAAATGGAAAGCTATCTCGTAACCTTCGGTCCCACAGATGCGCCATTGGCCATGTGGACAACCCAGACCCCTTGGACAGATCTGTCGCCCGTTCTGCGCGAGCAACTGGCGGCCAAGGGGCCCGGACAATGGCTCCGCGTCGCCCATCAGGGCACGTATGTAATGTCTTCCAGCCTGCCCCTGGTCCGGCTCGACTGAGCCGATCTTTCCAGTTTTTCCAAACTCTTGTCTGCAAGGTTTCCCATGACCGATCCTATTGCATTCGACAGCACCACACCGCGATTCGCGCTCCCGCTGCTTTATACCGGGCAGGCGCAAAAGGAGGTTTTCGTAAACGAGGCTTTCACGCTCGCTGACGCGCTCCTTCACTGCACCGTGGAAGGTGAAGCCACCGCACCACCCGAAAATGCGACCGACGGCGCGACTTGGATCATTGCCACGGGGGCCTCCGGCGACTGGAGCGGAAAGGATGGCATGCTGGCCTCTCGCGCGAATGGAGCATGGATTTTCATTGCGCCGCGCATCGGCATGCGCGTTTTCGATGGCAGCACTCGTCAGGATCGGCTGTTTTCCGGTTATTGGAGAAAAGCTTCCCCCCTTGCGGAACCTGTCGGCGGCTCGACCGTTGATGGGGAAGCTCGGGCTGCCATCGTCAACTTGGTGGCGTCCCTGCAAGCCGTGGGTATCCTGCCTTCGGCGTGACCAGCGCCAATGCAACCGGGGCCAATACGATGTCGTCGATTTCGAAGAATGGAGTCACAAGACGACGCCAAGGCCCCGAAAACGCGACATTCTTGCAACACATGTCGTCATTGTGCGCTTGCACGCAGTTTGTTGTGGGGGTAGACACTTACGGCACTCGGTGGCTCCAAATCTCTTAGTAGGGGAAACGTATGAGGAAACTCGTCATCGGACTGGCGCTGGCTTCTACAGCTATCGCCACGCCCGCGTTCGCGCGCGACGACGCTTGGTATCTGGAACTCGACTTCGGCGGCATGATCGTTGAAGACGCAAGCGCCAAGATCAATGGCGTTAGCCATGCCGGCGATTACGACTTCAAGACCGGCTTCGATGGCGGCGGCGTGATCGGCTATGACTTCGGTGGTTTCCGTCTGGAAACCGAAGCCAGCTATCGTCAGGCCAAGATCGGCACCTATACCGATGCCGCTGGCCCGGTGAAGCACTCCGGCAACGCCAGCAACCTGTCGTTCATGGTCAACGGCCTTCTGGACTTCGGTCCGGATGACGGTCTTCAGGGCTTCGTCGGCGGTGGTGCCGGTGTTGCTCGTGTCGATCTCGACAACGTCGACGATTCGGACACTGGCTTTGCATGGCAGGCTCTCGCCGGCATCCGCGCGCCGCTCAGCTCGCACGTAGACGTCGGCCTGAAGTATCGCTTCATGAACGTCGACAACGTCAAGGTTGTTACGACGGCTGGCGACGACCTGAAGACCCGCTGGCGCTCGCACTCGCTGCTCGCCACGCTGGCCTACAACTTCGGCGAACCGGCTGCTCCGCCGCCGCCTCCCCCGCCGCCCCCGCCGCCCCCGCCGCCCCCGCCGCCTCCGCCGCCTCCGCCGGTGGTCTGCAACAAGGGCCCGTACATCGTGTTCTTCGATTGGGATAAGGCGGACATCACTCCGGAAGCCGGCACCATTCTGGACAGCGCGATCACGGCATACGGCAACTGCAACAGCGTTCCGATCATGCTCGCCGGTCACACCGACCGCTCGGGTAGCGCCAAGTACAACATGGGTCTTTCGGCTCGCCGTAACGACTCGGTCCGCGCTTACCTGACCAGCCACGGTATCCCGGATGGCGCGATCTCGAGCCAGGCCTTCGGTGAAACGCAGCCCCGCGTTCCGACCGCAGACGGCGTGCGCGAACTGCAGAACCGTCGCGTCGAAATCACTTACGGTCCGGGTTCGGGCATGTAAGCGAACCGGCAACGGTAAAGATTGGGGGGTCGGAGCAATCCGGCCCCCTTTTCTTTTGCCTGCCGTCGGCGTTACCAAACGGGCATGAGCAACAAAAAACGCCCCGCTCAATCAGAGCGGGGCGTTTTTTGTTGTTACCTTTTCAAGCGGCTTTCAGGCTGAGTAAGGGGTCGGATCCACAAGTCCCGATTCCTCGAAGCCCGCTTTGCGAAGACGGCAACTGTCGCACGATCCACAAGCGCGGCCATCGGGCTGCGGATCGTAGCAAGACCAGCTCATCCCGGCATCGAGCCCCAGCCGCGCCGCCTCGCGTGCAATATCTGCCTTGCCCAAAAACTGCAGCGGCGCGCGAATGTGGAACTTGGTTCCCTCATCGCCTTCCTTCGTCGCCAGCGTGGCAATATCCTCGAAAGCGGCAATGAATTCAGGGCGGCAATCGGGGTAGCCGGAGTAATCCAGCGCGTTCACCCCGATGAAGATGTCCGAAGCCTCTATCGCCTCAGCCCAGGCCAAGGTAAGTGACAGGAACACCAGGTTACGCGCCGGGACGTATGTCACCGGAATGCCCGGCTCCAGCCCCTCTTTGGGCACGGCGATGTCGTCCGTGAGCGCCGAACCGCCGAACTGGCGAAGGTCGAGAGGGAGGATGACGTGACGCTTGGCGCCCAGTTCGGCTGCTATTTCCCGCGCTGCGTCAATTTCCCGGCGATGGCGCTGATTATAGTCGATCGTCAGCGCATAGAGTTCATAGCCCTGCTCTCGCGCGATACCTGCCGAGACCATGGAATCGAGACCACCGGAAAGAAGAACGACCGCCTTCCGGCTCGCCGAGGGGGGAGAAGTGTCTTGCATGATCACCGCGCTAGGCCTTCCCACGCACGCTGACAACCGTCAGCCGCCGCAGTTGCCGACCCGCCGCCCTTCGGTGGCAAAGACAAAGGGCCGGCCATTCGCAATGCCCTGGCTGTCTATCTGGATGAGGTTTCCGGTTTCACGGCGAATATGGGTACGGCCGTAGCCCTGCCCCGGGCAGGTGTATTGCACGGTAACCTCGTTGATCGTGTCGTCCACAATCACGGTCGTGCACGCCATGCCGGGATGCTTTAGCTGGATGAGTTCATGGCCGCTGCGCAGGCACAATTTGCCAGCATTTCCAAGCCCGCGAAGTTCCCAACTGCCACGATCGAGCTGATCCAACATGGCAAGGGGCTTCTTCTGCGCAACACCGGGCCATGGCATAGCCGCCAGCCCGATGGAGGTCAGGCCGAACAAGGCAGCCCTAAGCATCCTTCCCGAAAAGGGCGCACCACGCGATTTCGACACCAGACCGTCCGCCTTATCCATGGATTCCCCTTAGAGCATCCCGGCCGCCTTCCACAACCGAGGAAGCCCTGTCGGTCAGGCCGGAATGTGCAGGATTTTCGAACAGAAAGCGCAGTCTACAGGGATCAGCCCGGTATCGTCACGCATGTTCACCCGCTCGGTCTCTGGGAAACGGGACAGAATTTCCCGATAATATTCCACGGTGCAGCGACAACCGCGTTGAAGCGGAAGGAGCGGCTCCACGCGCACTTCCTCCTCCTCGTGAAAGAGACGCCAGACGAGTTGCTCCAGATTGAGCACGGGGTCGACCAGCTCCCCTTCCCGGACACTCCCAGCCAGGATCGCAACATGCTCCCAATCCGGGTGCTGCTCCTTGGCATGAAGACGCTCCTTGCCCTCCTCACCATCAGGAAGATGCTGAACGAGAAGTCCGCCCGCCACGCAGCGAGGTCCGCTGGATCGAACCGTCACGCGGATAAGCGTGGGCACCTGTTCGGACTGCGCGAAGTAGTTTTCGCAGGCATGCGCCAACGAAGCGCCTTCAAGCGGCACGATGCCCTGATAGCGCGCCCCCGACGTCGCCAGATCGAACGTGATTGCCAGGAAGCCTTTTCCGAAAATGGTTTCCAGCGAGCAATCATCCTCAAGCCGCTCGGCCAGGACGGGATCGTGGCGAAGATATCCGCGTAGCTCACCATTGCGATAGTCGCAGACGAGCAGGTCCACCGCCCCGCCTTCCGCCTGCGCCTGAAAGGTCAGCTGCGCATCCTCATCCTTGAGCAACGATCCCATCAGCGCCGATAGAACCAATGCCTCAGCTAGGACGTGCTTCACCACCTTGGGGTAAGTATGCGCGGAAAGCACGGTTTCCAGCACCGGCCCAAGCCTTACAACGCGTCCGCGCGCATTGCGCACGGGAACGGTAAAAGCAAGGACGCGATCGAAACCGGTATCGTCGGTACGGATGAGGATATCGTCGGTCACAGCCTGCCCAGCGCCCAGAGAAGAACCGATTTCTGGGCGTGGATTCGGTTCTCGGCCTCATCCCAAACTACCGAGTTCGGCCCGTCGATCACCTCGTCCGTTACCTCTTCGCCGCGATGTGCCGGCAGGCAGTGCAAGAACTTCGCGCCCGGAGCGGCCTTGGCCATCAGCGCGCCGTTGACCTGATAAGGCTGCATCGCCGCAACGTGAACTTCGCCGCCCGCCTGGCCCATCGAAACCCAGGTGTCGGTGACCACTATCTGTGCCCCTGCCACGGCTTCTTCCGCGCTTTGGGTCAGAACAACTTCACCGCCGGCTGCGCGGGCCCGGGCAATGAAGGCCTCGTCCGGCTCGTAACCCGCCGGACCGCCGATGCGGATCGTGAACTTCAACAAGCCAGCCGCTTCGATCAGCGAATTGGCGACGTTGTTGCCGTCCCCCAGCCACGCCATCTGCAGGCCGGGAAGTGCAAATCCATGTTCGACGGTGGTCAGCAGGTCGGCAACGATCTGGCACGGGTGCGACAGATCGGTCAGGCCGTTGATGACCGGCACGTCGGCATAGTGAGCCAGTTCCTCGATCTTCGCGTGATCGTCGGTGCGGATCATGATCGCGTCGACCATGCGGCTAAGCACGCGCGCCGTATCGGCGATAGTCTCGCCACGGCCGATCTGGGTGCTGCCGGCCTCCATGATCAGCGCGCTGCCGCCCAATTGGCGCATGGCCATGTCGAACGACACCCTGGTCCGTGTCGAATTCTTCTCGAAGATCATGGCCAGCACATGGCCGGCCAGCGGCGCATCTGCGTCCGGCCGTGCCTTGGCCCAGCCCTTTCGGGCCGCCTTGCGATCGATGGCATCGTTGATCATCGCGGCAAGGACATTGCCGCCCGCGTCTGTCAGATTGAGGAAATCACGCGCCATCACGCAACCTCTTCAGGCTGATAGCTCGCCGCGGCAGCGGAAAGCTTCTCCATGAACTCGTCCATGTGGCTGTCGTCGATGACCAGCGGCGGCAGAATGCGCACCACGTTATCGCCAGCGGACACCGTCAGCAGATTGTGGTTATCGCGCATGTGGGCGACGAAAGGACGCGACTCGACCTTGAGCTTGATGCCGATGAACAGGCCTTTGCCGCGCACCGATTCGAACAGCTCGGGGTAATTGCCGATGAACTGCTCAAGGCGGGCCATCAGCCGCTCGCCCTTGGCCCGGACGTCGGACAGGAATTCCTCGTTGGCCACGGCGTCGAGCACGGCGCCGATCGCGGACATGGCAAAGGGATTGCCGCCATAAGTCGAACCGTGCGTGCCGTTCACCATGCCCCGCGCCGCCTTTTCGGTGGCTAGGCAGGCGCCAACGGGGAAGCCACCACCGATGCCCTTCGCAGTCGACATGATATCCGGAACGATGCCGTACTGCTCATAGGCGTACAGCGTGCCGGCGCGGCCGACGCCGCTCTGCACTTCGTCGAGCACCAGCATCAGGTCATGTTCGTCGCAAAGCGCGCGCAGGCCCGTCATGAATTCGGGCGAAGCAATGCGAATGCCGCCTTCGCCCTGGATCGGTTCCACCAGGAAGCCCGCCGTATTGGGCCCGATCGCCGCCTTGGCCGCTTCAAGATCGTCAAACTCTACGTACTTGAAGCCCGGCAACAGCGGCAGGAAGCCCTTGTGCATCTTCTCCTGATTGGATGCACTGATCGTCGCCATCGTGCGGCCGTGGAAGGCATTGTTGAACGTGATCAGTTCGTACTTTTCGGTGTTGCCCACGTGCTGATGATAGGCACGCGCCGTCTTGATCGCGCACTCGACCGCTTCCGCGCCCGAATTCGTAAAGAACACAGTGTCCGCGAAGGTCAGATCGACAAGGCGCTTGGCAATCGCCTCACCCTGCGGGCTGCCGTAGAGGTTCGACACGTGCATCAGCGTTTCCGCTTGTGCCTGGATCGCGCCGATCAGGCCCGGATGCGAATGCCCCAGCAGATTGACGGCAATACCGCTCGCAAAATCGAGGAATCGGCGGCCGTCTTCACTGATAAGGTGGCAGTGTTCGCCGCGAACGGGACGAACCCCGCACCGGGGGTACACAGGCATCAGTGGAGTGATCGACATGACGTTATTCCTCGAAACGAATCAGTGAAGCGAAAAAGATCGGGAATCGAAAAACGACAAATGGCGGCCCTATCCGGACCGCCATCTGCGCGCTTCTATGCGTTTGCAGTTCCCCGGTCAAACGACCGGGGAGAATGCAGGCTAGATCAACCTTGGAGCGCCGACAGGTTGACCGCCGAGTACTTGCCTCGTCGATCGACCTCGATGTCGAACTCCACGCGATCGCCTTCGTTCAGGCCCGAAAGCCCCGAACGCTCAACCGCGCTGATGTGAACGAAAGCGTCCGGCTGGCCATCATCACGGGTGATGAAGCCGAAGCCCTTCATAGAGTTGAAGAACTTGACAGTCCCGCTGGCCTTTTCACCGGTCAGCTGACGCTGCGGGGCAGGCTCGCGCTTCTCGACGGGGATCACGTCGCCAAGGATAACCAGTTCGCTGGCGGAAATCTTACCGCCACGATCAACCAGCTGGAATTCCAGCTGCTGACCTTCGGCGAGACCTTCAAGACCCGCGCGTTCCACCGCACTGATGTGCACGAACACATCATCGCCGCCTTCTTCGCGCTGGATGAAGCCAAAACCCTTGGCGCCGTTGAAGAACTTGACGACGCCCTTACCCTGGCCAACGACCTGGGCCGGCATACCGCCGCCGCCGCCGCCACGGGGACCGCCGCCGAAGCCGCCACCGCCGCCGCCGAAGCCGCCGCGCGAACCGCCGCCGCCACCGCCGAAGCGGTCGCCACCGCCACCGCCGAAGCGATCGCCGCCGCCACCGAAGCGGTCACCGCCGCCGAAGCGATCCTGGCCGGCGAAGAACGGATCGAACTCGTTCTCACCAAAACTATCGCGCTTGTCGCGTCCCCTTCCGCGACGACCTCTGTCAAAACCCATGTCTACGAACGTACCTTCGCTGCGCCCCAAAAATATACACCCGGACACGTGGACGAACCGTGCCGACCGTCAGATAAGCGGAAGAGACACAGCTCTCCCAGCACCTGCAACGCCGAGTCATACACGAGTCGTACGGGCAAGGCGAACACAATTACGCCTCTTTTTGCCACGGTGTAACCGAAAGGCCGCATTTTGACTGGGTGAGCGTTCACATCTTGTCCAAAAGTATGTGCTTGACGCAGGTGAATTTCGGGCTCAACCGCGACCCAACCGCCGCTTTTGCGAGGGAGCTTTTCTCAGATGTTTCGTCAGGTCTCAGAATCCGTCTTTGCCAGCCCGCAGATCGGGATTGAGGCCGTTGCGGAGGCAAAAGCGCTCGGCATCGTGCGGATCATCAACAATCGTCCCGAAGGGGAAAGCGACGACCAGATTCCCGGCGACGCCATCGAAGCCGCCGCGCGCGAAGCCGGCATCGATTACGTGGCGATCCCGGTGACTCACGCCGGCTTCAGCCAGGCGCAGGTCGATGCCATGACCCAGGCGCTGGATACCGCGGATGGCCCAGTGCTGGCCTATTGCCGGTCGGGCACGCGATCCACGCTTCTGTGGGCCCTTGCGCGCGCCAAGGCGGGCGACAGTCCGGCGGTGATCGCGTCCAAGGCCGCTGCTGCCGGTTATGACGTGACGCCTGTCCGCCAACTGATCGAGATGCTGTCGGCCGGCGGCTGAAATCCCGGCGCACCCTATAGAGCAATATCACCCTGCTCTCCGGTGCGCACCCGCAAGACGTCCGCCAGATCGAGGACGAAGATCTTGCCGTCTCCGATTTCATCCGTGCTGGCACATTTGCCGATAATCTCGATGACCGTGTCGGCAAAGGCGTCCGACACGGCGATTTCCAGCTTTATCTTGGGCACGAGGCTGGAGGCATATTCCGCGCCCCGATAGATTTCGGTCTGGCCCTTCTGGCGACCGAAACCGCTCACCTCCGACACCGTCAGCCCGGAGACTCCGGCGCTAGCCAAAGCTTCCTTCACTTCGGCGAACTTGAACGGCTTGATGATCGCGATGATGTACTTCACGCCCATCTCCCTGGCCGGGTGAGTGATCTACGCAGCATCACATAAAGCCCCCTCCACCACAAAGAAAAATGGGCCGGAGCGGCTGGCTCCGGCCCTTTAGTTTGTGTTCGCAGGAGGAACACCGGTAGGCGGCAACGGGAAGGAGGAGAGGAGAAAGTCCCGCCGCCGCCAAACTCGAAAAACTTAGTTGTAGGCGCGCTCGCCGTGCTCGCCGATGTCGAGACCTTCCAGTTCGACTTCGGAGCTGACGCGCAGGCCGGTGACTGCCTTGGCGATGAAGATCGCGATCACGGTGCCGATCGAGGAGATCACCACGGTGCTCAGCACCGCTTCGATCTGCACGATCAGCTGGTGCGCCATGTCGAAGTCCGCCTTGCCGGGCCCACCAAGTGCCGGCGAGTAGACGATGCCCGTGCCGATCGCACCGATGATGCCGCCGATGCCGTGGACACCGAAAGCGTCGAGAGCATCGTCATAGCCCAGCGCGGGCTTGAGCTTGCTGACGGCCAGGAAGCAGATGATCGAAGCAATGGCGCCCAGCACGATCGCACCGAACGGACCCGAGTTGCCCGCAGCAGGCGTGACAGCAACGAGACCAGCAACAACACCCGAGCAGAAGCCCAGAGCCGAGCCCTTGTGGCCGGCCAGACGCTCGGCGAGCATCCAGAACAGGCCTGCCGAAGCGGTGGCGACGAAGGTGTTGATCATGGCAAGGCTGGCGGCGCCGTTGGCAGCCAGAGCCGAACCGGCGTTGAAACCGAACCAACCCACCCACAGCAGGCCGGTGCCGACAAAGGTCAGCGTCAGCGAGTGCGGCGGCATCGGCTCATTCGGAAAGCCCTTGCGCTTGCCGAGGATGATCGCGGCGACCAATGCCGAAACACCGGCGTTGATGTGGACGACGGTGCCGCCTGCATAATCGAGCGCGCCGAGGCCGAAGAAGTAGCCGGTCGGTGCCCAGACCATGTGCGCGATCGGGAAGTAGACGATCGTCAGCCAGATCACCGCGAAGACCATCACGGCCGAGAACTTGATACGCTCGACGGTCGAGCCGAGGACCAGTGCAACGGTGATGGCTGCAAAGGTCATCTGGAAGCAGGCAAAGACGTATTCGGGGATGGTGCCCGAAACCGAATCAGGGGTCACGCCCTTGAGGAAAGCCTTGCCGAAGCCCGCGACGAAAGCATTGCCGCCATCGCCAAAGGCCATGGTGTAGCCCCACATCACCCAGATCAGCATGGCCAGGCTGGCCGCGGCGCCGATCTGCGTCATCGTCGAAAGCATGTTCTTCGAACGGGTGAGGCCGCCGTAGAACAGCGCAAGGCCGGGGAGAATCATCAGAAAGACGAGCAGCGTCGACGTCAGCATCCAGGCGGTGTCGCCCTTGTCGATCGTCGGCGTCGCGGCGGCCTGCGCCCAGGCAGGCATGGCGGCGAACAGCGACGCTCCCAGAGCGCCGGCGCCGCAAAGAAACTTGCGGTTCATCGTGAAATCCCTCCTGTGGGAAGCGCCGGTCAAAGCGCGGTGTCGCCGGATTCGCCGGTGCGGATACGCACGGCCGAGGCGAGGTCGAGAACGAAGATCTTCCCGTCGCCGATGGCTTCGGTGCTGGCGACCTGCTGGATCGTTTCCACGATCTTCGGCGCCAGATCGTCCGGAGCGGCGACCTCGATCTTCACCTTCGGCAACATGTTGGTCGAATACTCGGCCCCACGGTAGATTTCCGTCTGGCCCTTCTGACGGCCGAAGCCCTTCACCTCGGTCACGGTCATGCCGGCGACGCCGATCGCGCCCAGCGCTTCCCGAACTTCGTCGAGCTTGAAGGGCTTGATGATGGCTATGATGAACTTCATGCCTATCCCCTGCTTGCCACCGGCCCCAGCACCGGCTGCAATCATGTCAAGCAAGGGCCGTGCCAGTTCACAAAACGACACGAATGCGCGAGATTTTTATCTAACGCTCGCACATGCAGCACGAATCGTCGCTCGATTCCTGAGCAACTGCCTATTTTTTAGGCAGCTGCAACGTGGCAAACACCGGCAGATGGTCAGATCCTGTCGCCGAAAGGGGGCTGTGATGGACATTTGTTCCAACGATTGCCCATTCGTTGGACACGATGATGCGATCGAGCTGGGCTAGGGGCCGTCGTGAGGGGAAGCTTCGGCCGGGAGCAAGCACGTGCCATGGCTTTGTAAACTCACGAAAACAGCCGCCGCGATGCGACCATTCGTTGAGATCGCCCATCAGTACGGTGGGAATATGGGCATCGCATTCGCCGACATGAGCCAGTACACTTCGCACCTGCAACCGGCGGCGCAGGCCCGACAGGTCAAGGTGCATGCCCACGACCCGGAAGCGGTGCCCCTCCAATTCCAGATCGGCCCTGACCGCGCCGCGCGGCTCCAGTACCGGCAACGGCACAGGTGCGGCATCGCGCAATTCGATGCCCTTGCGCACAAGGATCGCATTGCCGTGCCAGCCGAGACTATCCGGCTTCATCGACAGCGGCACCGGCACATAGTCGGACGCGCCATGGATCACATCCAGCGGCAATGCCGCCATGCGCCGGCCGTAGCGACGGTCCACTTCCTGGAGCGCGACCACATCGGCATCGATCTCACGCAATACCGTCAGAATACGTTCGGGATCGCGCCGCCGGTCGAGCCCGACGGCCTTGTGAATGTTGTAGCTGGCGAACGTGATCTGCAACGATGGCTTCCGCGACGGACTGTAATTGGCAAGCTTAGGCTCACCGCCTTGGCCATGCCAAGGCGGTGAAGCATCCAATTCGCGAGAACCACGGTCGGTTCCCGTCGCGTGCGCTCTCCTCAGCGTTCCTTTGTGGCGCTGAAGGTCAGATCCGGATTGCGTTCCTGCTGGTAGCTGACGTCCCAAGCCGAGCGTGCCATGAACACCGGGTCGCCGTCCCGATCCTTGGCGAGGTTCATCTTGTTGAACTCGCCGAAGTCGCGCAGCGCCTTGTCGTTGCCCTTGATCCAACGGGCAGTGTCGAACGGCGAGCCTTCCAGCACCGCCTCCACCTTGTATTCGGCTTCGAGGCGGCTGATCAGCACGTCGAGCTGCAGCTGCCCCACCACCCCGACGATCCATTGCGAACCGATTTCAGGATAGAAGACCTGGATGACGCCTTCTTCAGAAAGATCGTCCAGCGCCTTGCGCAGCTGCTTGGTCTTGGTGGGATCCTTCAGCGCCACACGGCGCAGGATTTCCGGCGCGAAGTTGGGCAGGCCGGTGAAGCGGACCTGATTCTTCTCGGACAGCGTATCGCCCACGCGCAAGGTGCCGTGGTTGGGAATGCCGATGATATCGCCCGGCTCGGCACTGTCGGCGATCTCGCGGTCCTGCGCGAAGAACAGGATCGGCGAGTGGACGGCGATTGGCTTGCCGAGACCCGATGGCGTCAGCTTCATGCCGCGCTTGAACGTGCCCGAGACGAGCCGCATGAAGGCGATGCGGTCACGGTGCATGGGGTCCATGTTGGCCTGCACCTTGAAGATGAAGCCGGTGACTTCCTTGTCCTCCGGCTCGATCGTACCCGCTTCCGAAGGCTGCGGGCGCGGAGGCGGCGCGAATCGGGCGATCGCGTCGATCAGTTCGGCCACGCCGAAATTCTTCAGTGCCGAACCGAAGTAGACCGGCGTCAGGTCACCGCCGCGATAGGCGTCGACATCGAATTCCGGATAGCCGGCCTGCGCCAGCTCCAGTTCTTCCGCCACGGCATCGGGCAGCATCGCGTTCTCATCGACATGGCCGAGGAATTCCTTGCTCGGCCCTTCGGGACGGCTGATCTTGCCGGTGGCGATGTCAAGAATACCCTCGAACAATCCGCCCATGCCCACCGGCCAGGACATCGGGCAAACGTCCAGCGCCAGCATGTCCGCCACTTCGTCCATCAGGTCGAAGCAGGCGCGGCCTTCGCGGTCCACCTTGTTGATGAAGGTGATGATCGGCACCGAACGCAGGCGGCAGACTTCGAACAGCTTGCGCGTCTGCGGCTCGATACCCTTGGCCGCGTCGATCACCATGATCGCCGAAATCGACCGCAGTGAGCGTGCGGTACGTATCTTCCGAGAAGTCTTCGTGGCCCGGCGTATCGAGCAGGTTGAAGGTGACCGTGTTGCCGTCGGCATCGGTACGCTCGAACGTCATGACCGAGCTGGTGACCGAGATGCCGCGCTGCTGCTCGATCTTCATCCAGTCCGACCGCGCGCGGCGGGCGGCACCGCGTGCCTTCACTTGACCGGCAAGGTGAATTGCGCCGCCTTGCAGCAGCAGCTTTTCGGTCAGGGTGGTCTTACCGGCGTCAGGGTGCGAGATGATCGCGAAAGTACGGCGAGAGTTGCTCATCGGCGCGCTTTAGTGGCGCAGGCGATCTCCCGCAACTCCCCCCACGATTCGCATACGACCGGAGGCCGGCCGCTTACTTCCGACGATAGCGGAAATACCAGACCTCATGCCCGTAGACGGTGCGCGCCTTGGTTTCATAGCGCGTTTCCGGCCAGCCGCTGGGACGGACCTGGAAGTCGGTAGGCTTGTCGCAAAGCCATTCGAACTGGTCGGTATGCCGTTCCATCACCATCAACGCATGGCGCAGATAGACGTCATGGTCGGTACCGAAGCGGAATTCGCCGCCCTTCTTCAACTTGGCGGCGAACATGTCGACCGGGCCGTCGTTCATCATGCGGCGCTTGGCATGGCGTGCCTTGGGCCAGGGATCGGGATGCAGCAGATAGAGCATCGAAAGCGAGCCATCGGGAATCCGCGCCAGCACTTCCAGCGCGTCGCCATGATGAATCCGCACATTGCCGATGGGCGGATGCGCGCCGTTGTCGCCCGCGACATGAGTCAGGGCCTGGGCAACGCCGTTGATGAACGGTTCGCAGCCGATGAAGCCGTGATCGGGCAGCATGTCGGCGCGCTGGGCCATGTGCTCGCCACCGCCGAAGCCGATCTCGAAATGCATCGGACGGTCGTCACCAAACAGCTCTTTGGCCGTGACCGGACCTTCGAGCGGAACCGCGATACGCGGCAACAGAGTATCGACCAGCGCCTGCTGGCCCGCGCGCAGGGGCTTGCCCTTGGCGCGGCCATAGAGGCGGTTGAGCGTGGTCGGATCGCCGGATTTATGAGCCGTCATGGCGCGGCGCACTGACAGCAACGCCGCGCAAGGTCAACGAGGATCAGGCGGCCGGGCTTGCTCTCGCGATTGCCGTGGCCCGCTTGGCCTGCGCTTTGCGCGCCGCTACCCGAGACTGCCGCTTCTTCCACCAGACATAGACTCCGGTGACGCAAAGCCCCGCCGTCGCCAACCCCGAGAGGAAGACGAGCAGGATCGTGAAATTGCCGCCCACGCGGCCGCTGTGCAGTGGATAGAGCAGGCGATACCCGGCCAGTTCGGTGTTCCCGTGATAGGGATCGAGCGTTTCCACCAGAGCATGGCTCCTGCGGTCGAAATAGTAATAGATCGGCCCCAGCCCGTGATAATTGAGCCGGCCATCGTCGGTCAGCGTCACGCCTACGGTGCCTTCCTTGGGATCGGCCAGCACGGTTGCCGGCTGCCAGTCGATCTTTTCTCGCGCGGCTTCGGCACGACCCGCAGCAACGGCATCGGCAAAGTTCATTTCGTGCGCCAGCGGCGGCGCCTTCACAGGTTCCGACTTGTCCTTGGCGAACAGCGCTTCGACCGCCGGCGCATAGGCTTCGCTAAAGAAGTTGAAGCCGATCGAGGTCAGCGCCAGCACGGTCAGCGGCACGAACAGCCACAGCGCGCTCGCCTTGTGCCAATCGAGCATGAACTTCGCCAACAGCGACCGGAAGCTGACTTTCCAGCTTTTCTTCCAGCCCTTCCAGAATGGCTTCTTCAGCGGGAAGGTCAGGTAGAAGCCGATCAGATGGCCGACCAGCCAGGCGATCGCCACGGCCCCCATCAACCAGCGCCCCCAGGTTCCCAGCACCAGCTTCGAATGGAAATCGACCAGCCATTCGGCCATGCCGCGCCGGTCGAACGCCGCCTCCGCCGAACGGCCGCCCGCGATCGTGCCCGTCGCCCGGTCGAGGAAAATCTGGTCGATGCCCAAATCGCGATGACCGGGCGCCGCCTGCACCTTCACGGGAATTCGCGAATCGCCCGGCACAGCGATCGGGAAACTGCGCACGATCCATTCGGGATGCGCGGACGCAAAGCGGTCCATGATCCCCACCACTTCCGGCGGCTTCTCGATCGCCACCGGCTGATGAAACAGGTCCGCATTGAGCCAGGCATCCATCGGACGAACGAAGCACAGCAGCGAACCCGTGACCGCCGCCAAGAACAGGAAAGGGATCGCCACCAGCCCCAGGTAGCGATGCAAGATAATCCAGGGTGAACGCGGAACGGACTTCATGACGGACCTATACCCCTCCTGCCAGCATGGTCATGGGTTTCCGGTGCAAACTGGCCCTTTGAAACGTCCAGATCATACGATTGAACGGGTCCAATGAGGCCGTCGAGCAGAACAACGAAAAACGGCCCACCCGAAAGGGCAGGCCGCTTTCACTCACTGCGAGGGGATCGCAATCCAGTACCGGTCCCCCAACCGGAAAATCAGGCCTTACGCAACGTCGGCCAGTTCGTCCGGATCGCGCAGCACATAGCCGCGGCCCCAGACGGTTTCGATGTAGTTGGCACCGCCGCAGGCATGCGCAAGTTTCTTGCGCAGCTTGCAGATAAAGACGTCGATGATCTTCAGTTCGGGCTCGTCCATGCCACCATACAGGTGGTTCAGGAACATTTCCTTGGTCAGCGTGGTGCCCTTGCGCAGCGAGAGCAGCTCAAGCATCGCGTATTCCTTGCCCGTCAGGTGCACGCGTGCGCCATCGACCTCGACGGTCTTGGCATCGAGATTGACGACCAGCTTGCCGGTGCGGATCACCGACTGCGAATGGCCCTTCGAACGGCGCACGACGGCGTGGATGCGAGCGATCAGTTCTTCACGGTGGAAAGGCTTGGTCACGTAATCGTCGGCGCCAAAGCCGAACGAACGGACTTTCGAGTCCATTTCCGAAATGCCCGAAAGGATCAGAACCGGCGTCTGCACCTTGGCAACGCGCAGCTTCTTCAGAACATCGTACCCGTGCATATCGGGCAGGTTCAGGTCGAGCAGGATGATGTCGTAATCATAGAGCTTACCGAGATCCAGGCCTTCCTCGCCCAGGTCGGTGGAGTAAACGTTGAACCCCTCGGCGGTGAGCATAAGCTCAATCGCACGCGCCGTGGTAGGTTCGTCCTCGATCAACAGCACTCGCATTGGGTTGCCCCCCTTTTGCCCCTCTGTCCGCCTCCGCCAACGCTACGCTAACCGGGCCTAAACGGACATTGCCGTGTATTAACCATATGAGCAATGAAGGTTAAAGGTTAATTTGCCGTAAAAGGCAAACCCTGCTCCGATAAGCAATGGATCATAAGTAAGGCGCCCCTCAGGAAGATTGCGTAGGTCCTTGGGCAAGCATGGCGCGGCCGGTTTTCGCGGCCCGGATTTCGGCCTTGACGCGTCGTCCGGCGGGCTCCGCCCGATCGATCCGCTTCAGGTAGGTCCACAACCCGCATTGCAGGCCAACCAGCATCAGGATGAAGGGCTGGAAAGCGATGCCCACAAAAAGCGATCCGATCAGATAGACGATCTGCGCCAGTTGCAACGCCACCGCCAGCGGCGCGGCCCAGGCATCTTCAGGATCCTTGCGATTCTTCCAGCGGCGGCGAATCAGTTCCATCTGCACCAGCCCCGAAAGCTGGAGCGCGATCCACAGCGCGAAACCGGGAAAGCCCTGCTCGCCCAGCATCTCGAAATAGCTGGAATGGAACGCGCGGCCTTCCTCCACCACGCGGGTGCGCGTGATCGTGGTATTGCCGCCGTCGGTATTGGTTGCGATGGTGTCGTAAGACACCTTGCTGGCGATATTGACCACGAAACCGCCGCCCATCGGATGTTGCTTCACATAGTCCCAGGTCCATTTCCACACGCCGATTCGCGTGCTGGCGGACTGGTCGGCCTGGTGGTTTTCGATCGTGCCCATGCGCGCGAGGAACGAAGGCGGCAGGAATGGCACCGCCAGCACGACCGCCAGCGCCATTCCTCCTGCAATCAACACCTTGTGCTTTGCCGTGCGCAGATAGAACAGGCAAAGCACGCCCAGACAGACAAGCCCGGTACGCGCCTGCGTGCCGACCGGAATCAGCGCGCAGGCGAAGATCAGTGCAGCGGCAAACAGCTTCACGCGCCAGTCGGTCGGGAAGATCGTGCCGTACTTCGCCAGCCAGAGAATCAGCGGGATGATCGAGATGGCAACGCTGGACAGGATCGAGCCTTCGAAAAGGCCAGTATTGCTCTCCACGAAGATCCGCAGCGAGCCGTAGCCGCCCCCGCCCATCGCCGTCTTGATGCCGCCGTCGATGATCAGTGCGCTGGCGGACAGGACCATGACCAGCGCCACAGCCTCGATCCGCAGCCGCGTGCGCAAGGCGAAAGGAAGAAAGATCGCGAAGACCAGCGCTTTCCACACCCAGGCCCACTTCTCCTGCGCCGCCTCGGGATAGACCGCCGTCAGCGTGCTGACCGCGCAGTAGAGCAGCAGTGCGATCAGCAATGCCTGGCGGACGTTGAACCGCGTGTCCCGCTTGTCGTCGAACAGGAGCCAACCGCCGAAGGCCGCCGCGAAAGCCATGAGCGAGACGGGGATGTGCGAAAGAATACCCCACGAAATGAGCTGGGGCGCGACGATGTCGACGTAGAGATAGCACAGCACCCAAATGAATGGTCGCCGAAAGCCAAGCGCCAGGAACGTGGCGAGAAAGGCCGTAAGGCCAAGGTCAAGCATCCTCGCCCGTCCCCCGGTTCCAGATCATGCCCCGCCGCGCCGCACGGCCGGAGCCGGGGTGATCTTCCTTTTCGCGGGCACCTTCCTTCGGCCGCTTCTCCGCCTTTCGTTTCTCCGGCGCCGCACTCTCGACGTCGAGATCGGGACGCAGTAACAGGCGCCAGGCAGCCAGCGCCAACAGGCCGTGGCTCAAAACTAGGGCGAAAATGTCGACCATGGTCCACCACCGCTACCAGCGCCGGGTTGACGCCGCGTTAAGCCTTCTACGCTAGGCATTCCGCCCATGACCCGGGTTCTCCACGTCCTCGACCATTCGTTGCCGCTGCAGAGCGGATATACCTTCCGCACCCGCGCCATCCTCAAGGCGCAGGAGGCCATGGGCTGGGAAGTGCGCGGAGTCACCGGCCCCCGCTACCACGCCGGATCGACCCCGTGCGAACATTTCGACGGACTGACCTTCCATCGCAGCGAAGGCCGAGCCAGCGGCCCGCCGATTTGGCGCGAATGGCACGAGATCGCGCTATTCGAGCAGGGAATCGAAGCCGCCGTTCGCGAATGGCGCCCCGATGTGATCCACGCCCATTCGCCCGCGCTGTGCGGTGCCGCGGCACTGCGGGTGGCACGCCGCCACGGCATCCGCTGCGTCTACGAGATTCGTGCCTTCTGGGAAGACGCCGCCGTCGGCAACGGCACCGGGACCGAGGGCTCCTTTAAATATCGCCTGATTCGCGCGCTGGAAAACCGTGTCGTCGTCAAGGCAGACGCGGTCGTCACCATCTGCCAGGGCCTGCGCGAAGACCTCATCGCGCGCGGAACGCCGGCCGGGAAGATCACAGTATCACCCAACGGCGTCGATCTGACGCTGTTTGGCGAGCCGCTGCAGCGCGACGCCGCGCTTGCCCGCGAACTGGGCTTCGAGGTCGGTGGACGGCCCTGCCCGGTGATCGGCTTCATTGGCAGTTTCTACGATTACGAGGGGCTGGACGACTTGATCGCCGCCATGCCGCTGCTGCTGGAACGCCAACCCGATGCCCGCCTGCTGCTAGTTGGCGGCGGCCCGCGCGAAGAAGCCCTGCGCGCGCAGGCGGAGGCCTCCAGCGCCGCCGCGGCCATCCGCTTTATCGGCCGCGTTCCGCACCATGAGGTCGATCGCTATTACGCGCTTTGCGATGTCATGGCCTATCCCCGCAAGAAAAGCCGGCTGACCGACCTCGTCACCCCGCTCAAGCCGCTGGAGGCGATGGCGCAAGGCAAGCTGGTGGCCGCCAGCGACGTCGGCGGGCATCGCGAACTGATCGAGCACGGCGTCACGGGAACCCTCTTCGCGCCCGACGCCCCGGCGGCCTGCGCCAAGGCGCTTGCAAGTCTGCTCTCCAATCGCGAAAGCTGGGACGCGATGCGCGCGGCGGGGTTGGAACATGTTCGGTCCGGTCACGATTGGGCTTGCAATGTCCGTCGTTATCGAGACGTTTACCAAATCCTGCCAGTCGATAAGGTTCGAGATGGGCTTGATGCCGCGGCCTGATGGTCCGCGGATAAGGCCAGGTCGCAAACCACAGGTTAGCACGGGGTGATGAAGGTGGCGAAACAGGAACGCAACCCGCAGCGGGGTGGCAGCCAGCCGATCACCCGCCATCCGCTTTTTCCAGCGATCATTGCCTTGTGGTTCGCCGCATTGTTCGGGCTTGGCAGTCTTCTGCTGAGCACCGCCAGCATAGAACACGTCGTTGCCGCCAGCGGCCTTGCCAGGACGATTCCGATGGCGGCGCCGCCGTTGGGCGGCACGGCACGCCTGCTGGTCGCACTGGGGCTGACGGGAATCGGCGGCCTGGTCGGCGTGCTGATCGGACTGCGCCTCTCCGCCCGCAATGCGCCGCGCGCAGAAGCCATGTACGACCTGACTGGCAGCGCGGATGCTGACGGTGATGAGGCGGAACCCGCCGTCGGCCGCCTCCCCAACCGCCGTCGCGGCTTCGTCGCTCCCACCGAAACCGTCGAGCAAGCAGAACCGGAATCGTTCGCCGCACCGGGCACGATGGCCCCCGCTCCGGCATCGAGCATCTTCCAGCTTTCCGACCTCGATGATGACGATTTCGATCCCAACGCCTTCGCGGCGCCCGTCGTCTCCAGCGAATTGGGATTCGAACCGGCTGAAACCGAGGTCGGCGAAGAAGACGAATTCCACGACATTGCAGCTCGCCTTGCCCCCCAAAAAGCGGAGACTGCACCGCAAGCGCCGGGCGTGATCGAAGACGAGCATACGGCGCCCTCCCACCTGGCCGATGCCTTCTCGCCCGCCGCCTGGGCCGATCCCGTTCATGTTCCAAACGTCGAGGCAGACGCCGGAGTCGAAGCAGACGTCGACGATGACGTGGCAGACGACACGGAAGCGCCGGTCGCGCGCCTTTTCGAAGCCTATACACGCAGTCTGGACGCTCACGCGGCGCGCGGGTCGGCCACCGAGGCGAAGGACGCGACGGGAACGGTTCTCGATACGGCAACGCCGGCCATGTCGCCGGCCGCCGAACGCATTGCTGCCGCAAGCCTGGACGACCTCTCGCACGTCGAACTGCTGGAGCGATTGGCGATGGCAATGGAAGAGCAGCGCCGAAAGCTGGCGCTCGCTCAGACTTCGTCGCTTTCGGTCGTGCCTTTCGCGGCCGCCGCTGCCGAGAAGCCCGCAGCCATCGGCGCGCATCAGGGCCCTGCACGTTCGGAACCGGAAACCGTCGATGCCATCCACGATGACGACGGGCTTGAAAGCGGTACTGACGACCATTCTCCCGCGGCGCCGTCCCCCGCAGCTCCGCCTCCCCCAGCTCCGCCCATCGCGCCGATCCTCCAACGGCTTTCGTCGCTCGGCACCAGCGCGCCTTTTGCGCCACCCCCTTTTGCCCCGCCGCCCTTCGGTTCGCGCCTGACTTACGCCGCCGACGATGCCGACGACGCGCCGGTACAGCCGGTGGAGGATTTCGCATCGAACGCGCCTACCGATTCGAACGCCATCGGCGGCTGGTCGGATGGCGATGAGGCCCTTGCGGAGACCGAAACGCAGATCGGAACCGGCCAGCAGACCGGCACCGAACCGAACGCGCCCGCCCCTGTTCCGGCCGCGCTGCGCCCCGTAGGCTTGACTGCCTTCGATGACGACGATGCCGTCCCCGGCTATATCCCGCCGCGCCGCATCGCCATGCCGGCTGCACCTGCAGCCGTTGTAGAAACGCCCGATGATGCCGGCGACCGTCCGATGGCGGGTCTGGCCGGCGGCCACGATTTCGCCCCATATGAAGACGAGGACGAAGAAGAGGCCGACACCCCGACAGCGTTCGGCGACGCGGAAGAGTTTGCCGAAGACGGTGCGGATATCGTCGAGGAGGACGTGCTGGATGAAGGATACTCGTCCTTGCTGAACCTCCAGCGCCGCACCGAAACGCGTCCCGGCCTTCTCGGCCTTGATCATGCCGCGGAAGATGACGCCTCGGCCATGCCAATGGGTGAAGCCTCGGAAGAGCGCACCTCGCCGGTGACCGACGAAGCGTCACCAACCTTCGCCCCGTCGCCGCTTCCCGGCGCGCGCCTGTTCGATCCGCCCGGCCACCAGGATCCGGTGGAAACCGAAAAGGCCCTGCGCGCGGCACTGGCCACGCTCCAGCGGATGAGCGGCGCGGCCTGAGCCATCTCGTGTAGATGAGTTGATAGAGGCGGGAGAGCGATCTCCCGCCTCTTCTCTTTTGACGGCGTCTCGGCCGTTTGCACTGGGTGTTCGATCCGGCAGATCGTGAAAAGAGGGCTTGGTGTAACGGCGCAATTCATGGTGCAGCCGCCCTGCCAACCGGCCGTCGCCGTTCTCCGTTCGCGGACCGATCGCAGCATTTCCGCTTCTGTCGCAAGAATCCGCCGGAATCTGCCGAAATCCCGCGATCCATCACGCGATGCCATCGTTTGGGCATCCGAAACGGACAACAAAATTCCCATTTTTACCGTGTCAACGCACTAAATCTGCGCGAGAGCATGCGTTCGCGGTTGCAAAACCGTCCCGTAATCGTCATGGGGGCGCTTAGGGGACACCATGGCGGATTTTGGCCGCGTGCGATTCGCGCGCGCCAGAGCGAGGCGCATGGTGCGAACCCCGGACAACGACAGGATGGGTTTTATCGATGGGATTTCCTAAGCCCCAGGGCCTTTATGATGCGCGTAATGAACACGATGCCTGTGGTGTGGGCTTTGTCGCCCATATCAAAGGAAACAAAAGCCACGCCATTATTACCCAGGCTCTGGAAATCCTTAAAAATATTGACCACCGCGGTGCGGTGGGCGCCGACCCCTTGCTGGGTGACGGCGCGGGAATCCTGACTCAGCTTCCCGATACGCTGTTCCGCAGCTGGGCGGCCGCCACCGGCGTCGAACTGCCGAAGGCGGGCGACTATGCCGTGGCGATGTGCTTCCTGCCGCAGGACGAAGCCTGCCGCGATCTGATCACGCAGACCTTCGAAAAGTTCGTGGCCAAGGAAGGCCAAACCCTGATCGGCTGGCGCGACGTGCCGGTGACGCTGGACGGCCTGGGCAAGACCGTGCTCGAATCGATGCCGGTGATCCGCCAGTGCTTCGTCGGCCGCGGTGAAAACTGCGCCGATCAGGACGCGTTCGAGCGCAAGATCCTGGCGATCCGCAAGCAGACGCAGAACCCGCTGACGGCCATGGCCGAAAAGCACAACATGCCGGGGCTGACCGAGCTCTACATGCCCAGCTTCTCGACCCGCACGATCGTCTACAAGGGCCTGCTGCTGGCGACCCAGGTCGGCTCGTTCTACGACGATCTGCGCAACCCCGAGTTCGTTTCCGCGCTCGGCCTCGTCCACCAGCGCTTCTCGACCAACACTTTCCCGAGCTGGAAGCTGGCGCACCCGTTCCGCTTCATGGCGCACAACGGTGAGATCAACACGGTTCGCGGCAACGTGAACTGGATGAACGCTCGCCGCCGCACCATGGAATCGGAGCTGCTGGGCGCCGACCTCGACAAGATGTGGCCGCTGATCCCGCACGGCCAGTCGGACACCGCGTGCCTCGACAACGCGCTAGAACTGCTGCTGGCCGGCGGTTACTCGCTGAGCCACGCGATGATGATGCTCATCCCCGAGGCATGGGCGGGCAACCCGCTGATGACCCCGGAACGCCGCGCGTTCTACGAGTATCACGCCGCGCTGATGGAGCCGTGGGACGGCCCGGCCGCCGTGGCCTTCACCGATGGCCGCCAGATCGGCGCCACGCTGGACCGCAACGGCCTGCGCCCCGCGCGCTTCCTCGTCACCGACGATGACCTCTGCGTCATGGCGTCTGAATCGGGCGTGCTTCCGATCAAGGAAGACAACATCGTCCGCAAGTGGCGCCTCCAGCCCGGCCGCATGCTGCTGATCGACTTCGAAGAAGGTCGCATCATCGAGGACGAGGAAATCAAGAACCAGCTCGCAGGCGAAGAGCCTTACGAGAAGTGGCTTGAGATGGCGCAGTACAACCTCGCCGACCTCGACGTGATCGAGCCCGAACTGGCCCAGATCCCCGAACCGACCGGCACCCTGCTCGATCGCCAGCAAGCCTTCGGCTACACGCAGGAAGACACTTCGCGCTTCCTCGAACCGATGGCCGTGGACGCGGACGATCCGCTCGGCTCGATGGGCACCGATACGCCGATTCCGGTGCTGTCGAACCGTTCGCGCCTGCTCTACGACTACTTCAAGCAGAACTTTGCGCAGGTCACCAACCCGCCGATCGACCCGATCCGCGAGGAACTGGTCATGAGCCTGGTCTCGATGATCGGTCCGCGCCCGAACCTGCTGGGTCACGACGCCGGTTCGCACAAGCGTCTGGAAGTCAGCCAGCCGATCCTCACGGACGAGGACCTGGCCAAGATCCGCTCGGTCGAAGCCGCGCTGGACGGTGCCTTCCGTACCGAGACCATCGACATGACCTGGGACGCCTCTGCCGGCGCCACGGGCCTGGAAATGGCGATCAAGGAAATGTGCTGGGCCGCCACCGAGGCCGTGCTGGCGGACAAGAACATCCTTGTTCTGTCCGACCGTGCACAGGGTCCGGACCGCATCCCGATGCCGGCGCTGCTGGCGACGGCTGCCGTCCACCACCACCTTGTCCGCCAGGGCCTGCGCATGCAGACCGGCCTCGTCGTGGAAACCGGCGAAGCGCGTGAAGTGCACCACTTCTGCGTGCTGGCGGGCTTCGGCGCGGAAGCGATCAACCCTTACGTCGCGTTCGAGACGATCGAGGAAATCCGCACCCGCAAGAACCTGCCGGTGACCGCCGAAAAGGCGCGCAAGAACTACATCTACGCGATCGGCAAGGGCATCCGTAAGGTCATGTCCAAGATGGGCATCTCGACCTACCAGTCGTACTGCGGCGCGCAGATCTTCGACGCGGTCGGCCTGTCCAGCGCCTTCGTGGAGAAGTACTTCACCGGCACCGCCACCACCATCGAAGGCGCCGGCCTGACCGAGATCGCGGAAGAAACCGTTCGCCGCCACGCTTCGGCCTATGGCGACGATCCGGTCTACGCCAACATGCTCGACGTCGGCGGCATCTACGGATCGCGCGTGCGCGGTGAGGAACATGCCTGGTCTGTCCGAGAACATCGGCGCGCTTCAGCACGCCGTGCGCGGCAACGTGCCCGAAAAGTACCGCGAATTCGCTCAGTCGATCAACGACCAGTCCAGCCGCCTGCTGACCATCCGCGGGCTGATGGACTTCGTGCCCGGCGCTTCGGTGCCGCTCGACGAAGTCGAACCCGCCAGCGAAATCGTCCGGCGTTTCGCCACCGGCGCGATGAGCTACGGCTCGATCTCGTGGGAGGCGCACACCACGCTGGCGCTGGCGATGAACCGCATCGGCGGCAAGTCGAACACCGGTGAAGGCGGCGAGGATCCCAGCCGCTTCAAGCCGCTGCCGAACGGCGATTCGATGCGTTCGTCGATCAAGCAGGTTGCCTCGGGCCGCTTCGGCGTCACCACCGAGTACCTGGTCAACGCCGACGACATCCAGATCAAGATGGCCCAGGGCGCCAAGCCCGGCGAAGGTGGCCAGCTGCCTGGCGACAAGGTCGACAAGACGATCGGCGCGACCCGTCACTCGACGCCGGGCGTCGGCCTGATCTCGCCGCCGCCGCACCACGACATCTACTCGATCGAAGACATCGCGCAGCTCATCCACGACCTCAAGAACGTGAACCCCACGTCGCGAGTCTCGGTGAAGCTGGTGTCCGAAGTCGGTGTCGGCACGGTGGCCGCAGGTGTCTCCAAGGCCCGTGCCGACCACATCACGATCTCGGGCTACGAAGGCGGCACCGGCGCTTCGCCGCTGACCTCGTTGACGCACGCGGGTTCGCCCTGGGAAATCGGCCTGGCCGAAACCCAGCAGACCCTGCTGCTCAACAACCTGCGCAGCCGCGTGGTGGTTCAGGCCGATGGCGGCCTGCGCACCGGACGTGACGTGGCCATCGCGGCGCTGCTCGGCGCCGACGAGTTTGGCTTCGCCACTGCCCCGCTGATCGCGGCCGGCTGCATCATGATGCGCAAGTGCCACCTGAACACCTGCCCGGTCGGCGTCGCCACCCAGAACCCGGTGCTGCGCGCGCGCTTCACCGGCCAGCCGGAACACGTGATCAACTACTTCTTCTTCGTGGCCGAAGAGCTGCGCGCGATCATGGCGGAGCTGGGCTTCCGCACGATCGCGGAGATGGTCGGCCGCGTCGACCGTCTCGACATGAAGAAGGCGATCACCCACTGGAAGGCCAAGGGCGTCGATCTGTCCAAGGTGCTCTATCAGGCCCCGCTGGGTGACAGCCCGTCGCTCAACTGGAGCCAGACGCAGGACCACGGTCTGGAGCATGCGCTGGACAACGTGCTGATCGAAGCAGCCGCCGACGCGCTGGAAAAGCGTGAGCCGGTGCGAATCGAAAAGCCGGTGATCAACGTCAACCGCACCGTCGGCGCCATGCTTTCGGGCGAAGTCGCCCGTCGCTACGGCCATGCCGGCCTGCCGGACAACACGATCAACGTGAAGCTCACCGGCGTTGCCGGCCAGAGCTTCGGCGCCTGGCTTGCCCACGGCGTCACGCTCGACCTGACCGGCGACGGCAACGACTATGTCGGCAAGGGTCTTTCGGGCGGCCGCGTGATCGTCCGCCAGCCGGGCCACGTGAACCGCGATCCGCTGCAGAACATCATCGTCGGCAACACCGTGCTCTACGGCGCGATCTCGGGCGAGGCGTTCTTCAACGGCGTCGCCGGCGAACGCTTCGCGGTGCGCAACTCGGGCGCCGTCACGGTGGTCGAAGGCTGCGGCGATCATGGCTGCGAGTACATGACCGGCGGCGTGGTGACCGTGCTGGGCAAGACCGGCCGCAACTTCGCGGCGGGCATGTCGGGCGGCGTTGCCTACGTCTATGACGAGGACGGCCAGTTCGAGAAGCTGTGCAATCCCGCCATGGTCGATCTGGTCAAGTTCTCGACCGAAGCCGACGAGGAAGACGGTGCCGGCCGTCCGCAGCAGCGGACCAATGGCGTGACCGACCTCGGCATGGGCGACATGCTGCGCCACGACGCGGAACGCCTGCGCGTACTGCTTGAACGGCACCACCTGCACACCGGCTCCAAGCGGGCCCGTGCGCTGCTGGACGACTGGGCGACCACCGTCTCCAAGTTCATCAAGGTGATGCCGCGCGACTACGCCAAGGCGCTTCGCCAACTCGAGGCCGAGCGGCTTGAAGCCGCTTCGGTGGCCGCAGAATAATTCGAAGGTAATAGAAATGGGCAAGGAAACCGGCTTCCTCGAACTGGATCGCCAGGATCGCACCTATGGCGACAAGGCCGAGCGTCTGACGAACTACAAGGAGTTCGTCGTCCCCCTCTCGGCGGAAACGCTGAAGGGTCAGGCATCGCGCTGCATGAACTGCGGCGTGCCGCACTGCCACACCGGCTGTCCGGTCAACAACATCATCCCGGACTGGAACCACCTGGTCTACGAGGACGACTTCCGCAACGCGCTGGAAGTCCTCCACTCGACCAACAACTTCCCCGAGTTCACCGGCCGCATCTGCCCCGCCCCGTGCGAGGCAGCGTGCACGCTGAACATCATCGACCAGCCGGTCACCATCAAGTCGATCGAATGCGCGATCGTCGACAAGGGCTGGGCCGAAGGCTGGATCACGCCGAAGGTGGCCAGCAAGCGCACCGGCAAGTCGGTGGCGGTCGTGGGTTCGGGCCCGGCCGGTCTGGCGGCGGCGCAGCAGCTGGCCCGCGCCGGCCACTCGGTGACGGTGTTCGAGAAGAACGACCGCGTCGGCGGGCTGATGCGGTACGGCATCCCCGACTTCAAGATGGAGAAGCACCTCATCAACCGCCGCATGGTGCAGATGATGGCCGAAGGCGTGGAGTTCCGCACCTCGGTCGAAGTCGGGGTGACGGTTTCGGTGGCTTCGCTGAAGGAAAACTTCGACGCCGTGGTCTTCGCCGGCGGCGCCGAGGATCCCCGTCCGCTGAACATCCCCGGCTTCGAGCTGCCGGGCGTGCGCTTCGCGATGGAATTCCTGACCCAGCAGAACAAGCGCAACGCGGGTGACGACGAACTGCGCGCCGCGCCGCGCGGCACGCTTTCCGCCACCGGCAAGCACGTCATCGTCATCGGCGGCGGCGACACCGGTTCTGACTGCGTGGGCACGTCCAACCGCCAGGGTGCGCTTTCGGTCACCCAGCTGGAAATCATGCCCAAGCCGCCGGTTCACGAGAACAAGGCGATGTCCTGGCCGAACTGGCCGCTGAAGCTGCGCACTTCGTCCAGCCATGAAGAGGGCTGCGAGCGTGACTGGGCGGTGCTGACCAAGCGCGTCGTCGGCGAGAATGACGTCACCGGCCTCGAATGCGTCCGCGTCGAGTGGAAGGACGGCAAGATGCAGGAAGTGGAAGGCAGCGAGTTCACGCTCCAGGCCGACCTGATCTTCCTCGCCATGGGCTTCGTCGGCCCGCGCAAGGCCGGCATGCTCGATCAGTCGGGCGTCGAACTGGACGCGCGCGGCAACGTCAAGGCCACCATGGCCGACTACCGCACCAGCGACCCGGCCATCTGGTCCTGCGGCGACATGCGCCGTGGCCAGTCGCTGGTGGTCTGGGCGATCCGCGAAGGCCGCCAATGCGCCCGCGCGGTGGACGAGGCGCTGATGGGCGTTTCCGAACTGCCCCGCTGATCGAACCTCGGCATTGAAATCAGGAAAGGGCGCCCCTCACCGGGCGTCCTTTTTTGCGTCCATGCGCCGCCCAACAAGCATGGAGCATACCGATATGAAGCCGTCCGGGCGATAGAGCCGGCCTTGACCCACGTCGCGTCAGGACCGAGGTTCCCGTCCTTACGGGAGAGACGACATGCTATTGGAAATCGCTGAAATCGACGTTCGCCACGGATCGGAAGACGCCTTTGCAAAAGCCATGCGCGAAACCGGCATTCCGGCACTGGCCGCCTGCGAAGGCGTGATTTCCCTGCAGTTCGGCCGGGGCGTCGAAAAGCCCTCTCGCTTCACTTTCAACGTCGTCTGGACATCGATGGACGCGCATGACGCCGCGCGCAAACTGGACAGCTTCAACAGCTTCCGCTCCGCTTTCGACGACATGGCCATCGGTGGCACTATGCATCACTACGAAATGGACCAGGCCATAGCCGGCGCCTCGGCCTGATCGGCCCTTACCAATCGATCCGGCCGCGCCCGTTGGCTTCCAGGAATTCGTTGGCGCGGCTGAAATGGCGGCAGCCGAAGAAACCGGCATAGGCCGAAAGCGGGCTGGGATGCGGCGCCGTCAGCACCAGATGGTGGCTGGAAGCCAGCCCCGGCACGCGCATCGCCTTCTTCTTCGCGTGGCTGCCCCATAGCAGGAACACGCAAGGCTCCTGCTTGGCGGCAACGGCGGCGACGGCGGCGTCGGTGATCGCTTCCCAGCCGCGATTCTGATGCGAACCGGCCTGCGCGGCCTCCACCGTCAGCGCATTGTTGAGCAGCAGCACGCCCTGCCGCGCCCAATGCTCCAGATTGCCATGGCCCGGCGCGGTGACGCCGCAATCAGTCGCCAGTTCCTTGTAGATATTGACCAGCGAAGGTGGGACTTTCACCCCCTCCATTACCGAAAACGCCAGTCCATGCGCCTGTCCGGGGCCGTGGTACGGGTCTTGCCCCAGGATCACCACGCGCACTTCGTCCAGCGGAGTCAGTTCCAGCGCGCGCAGCCGCGATCCGCGTGGGGGGTAGATCGTCTTTCCCGCGGTTTCCTCGGCTTTCAGCCAGCCACCCAGCCGCCGCGACTCGGGCGTTGCCAGTACCGGTTCGAGCGCATCCTGCCAGGATGACGGCACGCCCTGCATGGCTTCTGCTGCTTCCATCGCCGTCTTACTCCCGAATTGTCGATATCGGGCAACCCGCAGGGGCATCCGACCATTGCGAAAACCTGGGCCAGTCCCTAAGCATTTCCGGACCATGGCTGTCTATCTCCACGAAGAAGATCTCCCCGAGGGCGTGCTTGCGCCGGGACCCGTTGCCGTCGATACCGAGACGATGGGTTTGATCACCCCGCGCGACCGCCTTTGCGTGGTCCAGATTTCCGACGGCAAAGGGGATGAGCATCTCATCCGCTTCGCGCCCGGCAGCGCTTTTGACGCGCCGAACCTGAAGGCGGTGCTGGCCGATCCCGCACGCCTGAAGCTCTATCATTTCGCGCGATTCGATCTCGCCGCGATCGAGCACTACCTGGGCGTCACCGCCGCGCCGGTGTTCTGTACCAAGATCGCCAGCAAGCTGGTCCGCACTTACACCGACCGCCACGGCTTGAAGGACCTGGTGCGCGAACTGCTGGGCAAGGAAGTGTCCAAGCAGCAGCAGTCCAGCGACTGGGGCGCGGCCGAACTGACCGACGCGCAGAAGGACTATGCCGCGTCGGACGTGCGCTATCTCCACGCCATGCACGAAATCCTGGTCGTGCGGCTGGCGCGCGAGAATCGCACCGACATCGCACAGGCCTGCTTCGACTTCCTGCCCGCCCGCGCGCGGTTGGATCTGGCGGGCTGGCCGGATCACGACATCTTCAGCCACGAAGCCGCCTGACCCTTAAGCCGGAGAGCACGCGCGCATGTCCGAAGACGCCATCCAGATCCGCAACCGCCGCCGGCACTTCGCCGCGCCCGGCGGTTCGCACGATCGCCTGGTGGGCTTCCTTGCCAAGGCACTCCCCACCGGCATCGGCCTGGTTGCCGCCGTCATGATTCTGGTCCCCCTGTCGCCGCGCGGAGAGATCAGCTTCCTGCTCGATCGCAACAAAGTGGCGGTGACCGAACAGCGCATCGCCGTGTCCAATGCCGCCTATCGCGGGCAGGACAATTCGGGACGCGATTTCGTCGTGACTGCCGGCAGCGCCGTGCAGCATTCGCCCGACGTTCCGGTGGTGGACATGCTCGACCTCGTCGCCAAGATGAACATGAAGGACGGGCCGGCCACGATCGCCGCGCCGCGCGGGGCCTACAACTTCGACGAGGATACGATGAAGGTCTCCGGCCCGGTGAACTTCAACGGTGCGGGCGGCTACCAGATGACCACCAAGCAGGTGGACATCGACGTGAAGCAGAAGACCGCGGTCGCTTCCGGCGGCGTCTCGGGCAACGGCCCCAGCGGCACCTTCAGCGGCAATACGATGCATGCCGATCTCGACAACCGTACAATAACGCTCGAAGGCAACGCGCGGATGCGCATCACGCCCGGCAAGCTGAGGATTCCCCAATGACCGTTCGCTCCGGCCTCCTCCGTACCGCTGTCGCCCTGCCGGTCGTCGCGCTTGCTGTCTTTGCCGCCACGCAGCAGCTGGGCGCGCAGGCCCTTTCCGGGCATGACAGCAACGCCCCCGTCGATTTCGGCGCCGATCGCATCGAGATGCAGGACAAGCAGAACCGCGTGATCCTGACCGGCAACGTGGACATCACGCAGACCGACCTGCGCATGCGGGCCGCCCGCACCGTGATCGATCTTGCCAATACCAAACAGTTCCAGGTCAACCGCATCACCTCCAGCGGCAGCGTCGTGGTGACCCGGCAGGACCAGACCGCGACTGGCGACACCGCTATCTACGACCTGAACCAGCGCATCATCACCATGGTAGGCAACGCGACCCTGAAGCGCGCCGGCGGCGATACCCTGCGCGGCGGTCGTTTCGTGATTGATCTCAAGAGCGGCGTCTCGTCCGCATCGGGCGGGCGCGTTACCGGCACCTTCAACGTACCCAAGAAGAACTGAACGCGTCCTAGGACGGCGCTAAGCGCACCCAACGCATTCCATCGCTTGGAAAAGCCGGTCGCGCCGGTTTGCCGTGTTAGCTAAAAGAATTTTCCTACATCCATCGGTGTGCGTATCTGGAGTCGGGACCCTTTCGAAAAGGAGTTCCCGATGTCCAACAATCCCATCCAGATGCCCGGCGGCTATGCCACCGCCTTCGCCATCGGTTTCGCCGATGGCGCGGAGGGCGGCAATCTAGCGATCGTCGATACCAGTCGCCCCCTCCCCGTGGCTTCGATAAGACCTGCCCCCGCCGTGCCGGTCGCCGGCATGACTTCCGCCAACGGAACCTTCGGCCCCTTCACGCCCGCCGCCGCACGGCCCGTCTACGTCACGCTGGGCGGCACGTGGCAGGGCACGGTTTCGGTGATGCGATCGATCGACGATGGCGCCACGATGGCGCCGCTCACCGTCGGGGGGATGCCCTGGGGCAGCTTCACCGCCAATGCCTGCGAACCCGTATGGGAAGAAAACGAGGACGGTGCCTCGCTCTATCTCAGCGTAACGATCGCCAGCGGATCGCTGTCCTACCGCCTTTCGCAGTAGCGCCCTCTCCCCCTTTTAGCGGAGCTTCCCATGTCCCAGGATCTGATTGCCCGTGGCCTGGCCACGGCGCAGAGACGCGATTTCTCCTCCCACACCGCCGGCAAGGGCGCCGCGCTGATCGGCGCGGACGATAACCGCACGGTCGCCGACTGGCTCGCCGATCTGAAAGGCGCGATCACCTTCAAGGCCTTCGGCGCGAAAGGGGACGGCATCCGGTCCGATCACGCCGCCCTGCAGGCTCTTTCCAACCGGACGGACGCCATCATCGTCCCGCCCGGCAATTACCTGATCGACAACAGCAGCGTCCGACAGATCAACAATTTCTCCGGCAAGTTGATCTGCTCCCCCGGCGTGACCTTCACATTCACCGACCTGACGCAGCGCGGCCTCTATTTCTACGGCGGATCGCCCAAACTGTCCGGCCTGCGCATCACGACGCGGGACGCGCCCACCGTCCGCCAGCAGAATGCGCCGATGCTTTACATCGATTCCGCCAGCGACGTGGTGATCGACGATCTCGATATCGTGCGCTCGGCCGGCGCCGGCGCCCTGCTGCGGCTATGCACCGGGGTCCAGGCCTCCAACGTGCGCGTGCGCAACACGCTTGCCGATGGGTTCGATTTCTTCAATTCCGGCAAGATCTCGCTGGTGAACTTCCTGTCCGAAAACACCGGCGACGATGGGCTGGCCCTGCTGTCCTATGCGGCCCAGCCGCAAGCCTACGACATCGTTGCCCGCAACGTCATCGTGAAGAACAGCGATACGCGCGGCATCAGCGTGGTCGGCCCCGAACGGGTGGTGCTGGACGGCTTCACGATCGAGAATACCCGCGGGACCGCGCTGATCGTCTATCAGGACGGCACCAACGGCCTGCGCCTGCCCGGCAATGTGAAGATCGCCAACGGCATCATCAAGGATGCCGGGCAGAAGACCGGTACCGGCAGCTACAGCGGCAATCGCTACGGCATCGAAATCGGCAATTGCGGCGATGCCGATTTCGAGAATGTGCTGATCGAGAACTGCGTCTCATCCGGGTTCGTTTCCAGCAACACCCAGCCCGCCACGCTCACCAGCCGCGCGATCCGGGTGCGAACCTGCGGGGACAAGGGCTTCCTCGTCTCCGTCCCCAGCGGCGGTGCCTGGCACCACGACCGGTGCGAGACGGTGGACACGCAAGGCCATGGCTTCAACACCAGCGTGGCCAGCGGCGGGCTGGTCACTTTCGGCTGCCGCATCGTTCGACAGGCGGCGCGCGCCGGTGGCGATGCCGGCGTGAACAACCGCGCCGTCTTCGACAGCATCGGCGGCTTCGTCTCCGGGAAAACCACCGTCATCGCCGACAGCCAGACGGCCAATACCGGCTACATCTATTACAACGAAGGGAACGGCAGCGGCAGCGTGGGCCAGTTCGACTGGAACGTGTCCAACGGCTATTACGTGTTCCAGCAATACGCCAACGGCATCTCGCTGGAAGGCACCCGGCGCAACAAGCGCGGGAACCAGATCACCGCGACCAGCGGCACCGTCACGCTGAACGGAACGCGTGCCGATCAGGACTATTTCACCACCGCCGCCCTTACCGGCGCGCTGGACATCGTGCTGCCCACGTACGGGCTGTGGCACAATGTCGAATTCTCAGCGACGCGGCACGACATGACCGGCGCCTATGCGCTCAACTTCAAGTCCGGCACCACCGTGGTCTCATCGATCGCGGCGGGCGGCAATCCGGGCAAGATGTCCGTCCGCTATGACGCGCTGAACAGTGTCTGGCGAAAATCGGGGCGTCACGACGTTTAGAGATTCAGAAAGCCCGATCGTGGACCAGGACCCGTAGGGTCAGGAACAGGATCTGCAGGTCGCGCATGATCGTCCAGCCTTCAAGATATTCGAGGTCCGACTGGAGGCGATTGACCAGATCCGATTCATGGTCGGTCGCCCCCCGGAATCCGCGTACTTGCGCCAGTCCCGATAGGCCGGGCTTCAGCGAGTGACGCTGCCAGTACCGCAGGTCCACCTCCCAGAACAGCTTGTCTCCGGCCAGCGATCCGGTTGCATGGGGGCGTGGGCCGACAAGGCTCATGTCCCCCAGCAGCACGTTGAACAGCTGCGGAAGCTCATCGATGCTGGTGCGGCGGATGAAGCGGCCGACCGCCGTGATCCGCTGGTCTTCCTTCGAGGCCGACTGGTTGCCGTTCTCATCGCAGAGGGCCTGCGTCATCGAACGGAACTTGTACATGTTGAAGAAGCGGTTGCCGCGTCCCATCCGGCGCTGCGTGAAGAAGATCGGCCCGCCGTCCTGGAACTTCACCGCCAGCGCCACGACCAGCATCAGCGGCGAAAGCGCAAGGATGGCACCGCCGGCAAACGTCACGTCGAAGATGCGCTTGATCGCCCGTTCGCGCAGGCCCAGTGGCCCGGCCGAAACCAGCAGCAGACCATGGTTCGCCGCCACCCGGGCACCCTGGGCACCCAGCCGCGCGACTTCGTCGTCCAGCACTTCGCCATCGACGTTCGCGCCCTTCAGGATCATCGCCCAGTTGGCGCGACGGTCGGCCGGGCAACTGATGACCACGCGATCGATGTTGCGCAGCACCAGCCCCAGCCGATCGAGCGAATGGGGATCGGTAAGATCGGGACGGAGCCCCATGGCCGAGGCGGACACGCGGATGGCGCCGGGTAGCCGCAACTGGGGGCCACCGTCATCGATGATAAGTTCGTTGATGACATTGGCGCCGCAGCGCCAGCGCACGAAGCTGCGAAGCTGAAGCCGCGACCAGGCCACCAGCACCATCGCCAGGATGACGCCGCCGCTGAAAGCGCCGCGCGACGATTCGCTGGACGATTTCATCAGGAACTGGACGAAGACCACCACCGCCACGGCGACCATGATCGCCGCCTGGGCCCGCAGCACACCGCGCCAGCCTTCACGCAGCGAGCACGTCGAGTAGGAACCGTTGTAAAGCGCGAGCGTGAGGAAGATCGGCAGCAGCACCTGGCCGTAGACCAGAGACCGCATCGCCCCGTCGTTCATGTCGTAAAGCCAGCCGGCAACAACGAACGCCAAAGAAACCGCGACAATATCGGAAACAATTAGAACGAGGTAGCATTGTAGACGACGACGTTCGAGCGACGGAGCGACCAACAGTTCGTCCGCTTCCGACCTTTGTCGTGCCTGTTGAGATACCGCGAATGGCGCGTTCACTCGTTCAACACTCCCCATTGCCGACCTCCGTTTCGGAGACGACATTGTCCACACCTTATCGCGACCAGCGCGAACGGGATTTATGCTGCATTGCAATAGGTGTACGACCCTATAAGCCTAGCATCTATTGGGGAAGAAGGTTAGGGGTAAGCCGTTCTATTTGTCCGATGTTCTACATCAAGACATGCCGTACGCGCAATTTCCAGTAAGCCCTGGGACAATAACAGTTCCGAATCCTGACTATTGCCAAGCAGGGATTGGTGCATCGCAACAAGACGGGCCACCAAACGCGCGAGTCGCGGGCCGCGCCAGATACGCAGTTGCGCGGATAGCGCAGGCTTGTCCTTCCAGAACACGCGGCGTGCAGCCGCCTCCGCCTCCAGCAGCGCGCCGACGTCTCCGCCCCGGCCGAGTCGCGCATTGAGCCCGGCCAGTTGTGCGGCGCGGCGTTCGAAAGCCAGCAACAGCCCTACCGGGTTGATGCCCTGATCGCGCATGCGCTTCAGCTCGGGCCCGATCGCGGCCCGCTTTCCGCCCAGGACGGCATCGACGAGGGGCGAGAAATCGTCATCTTCGGTGGAGGCGCCGATCGCGTCGAGGTCGGCCGCGGTCACCGGGCGCGGCGTTTCCGGCGTGGCATCCAGATAGAGCGCCAGCTTGGCCACTTCGGAGCGTGCCAGACGCGTGTCGAGCCCGGCGGCGCGGGCAATCCGCTCCGCCAGCTCGCTGCCCATCTTCAGGCCGGCGCCATTGGCCATGGTGCGCACGGCGGCGGTCACGGTGCCAAGGTCTGGCGGATGGAACATCGCCACCAGCGCATCGCTGTGGGTGGCAAGCAGCTTTGCCGTCCGGGACTTGTCGGTCGCGCCGGTGGCGACGATCAGCACCGGGCAGGAATCGACCGGATTTTCGACCAGGATCTGCACGGCGTCATGCGCCTCGTCACCCTGCGCGCGCACCCAGATGTGCCGGGTGGTGCCGCCGAACAGCGAATTGGAGCGTGCCTCGTCCCCCAGGCGGACCGGATCCCTGCGCAAGTCCGCGCCGGCCATCTCCACCCGCTCTCCCGGATCGTCGAACAGCGAGACGATCTTTTCCGCCGCGTCGGTGCATCCGGCTTCGTCTGGGCCGCAGAAGAAGAACACCCGCGCCTGCTGCGCCGCGCGCGCGGCCATGCCGGCAAAGTCCTTGCGGGTCGCCTTCACGGGTTGTGAGCCTTCACGCCTGCGTCACTGATGCGTATCGCCCCGCAGCCGCAGCGCGACCCCGGTGACGATGCGCGAGGCGACATCCTTGGAGAGATTTTCAAGCGCGGTCTGTTCGGCCTGGATCGTCGCATAGTCGGACGAAACCACGTCGATACCGGCATCCGAGGCGGCGGTCGCATCCAGCACGATCTCTCCGCTGGAGGTGTCCACCAGCTGGTAGCGGGCGCGCAGCGTGCGGCGTTCGCGGCTGATCGTATCGTCCGACAGCAGCGCCATGCCTTCCAGCTTGTCGTCCAGGCGGACATCCAGCCGGTACTTCGGCGCCGCGCCTGGCTTGCCGGCGCCCATCTGGTCGACCAGCGCATTACGCACCAGCCAGCCGGCGCGTCCTTCGATCGCGGAGACCTGCACATCGGAAAGACCCCGCGCCACCGCGCCGCTGCCTCCCCCCGCATACATCGGGGTGAGGCCGCAGCCGGAGAGCAGCACGGCTCCGAGAAGGACGCTAAGGCGCTTCACGCGACGAGATTTACCAGACGGTCGGGTACGACGATCACTTTCCTCACCTCGGCGCCATCAAGTGCACGCTGCACTTTCTCGCTGGCAAGGGCAAGCGCTTCAAGCTCTTCCTTCGACGTGCCCTTGGCCACCGTCAGCGTATCGCGCAGCTTGCCCTTCACCTGGACAGCGACGGTCACCTCGTCCTCGACCAGCAGTGCCGGATCGACTTCGGGCCATGCCGCCTGGGCGACCAGACCTTCGCCGAAGGTTGCAAACGCTTCCTCCGCCAGGTGCGGCATCATCGGCGAGACGAGCAGCAGAACCGTGCGGATCGCGTTCGAACGGCTGGCCGAAGGGGCCGCCTTCTCGACCACGCCGGTCAGTTCGTAGATGCGCGCCACGGCCTTGTTGAAGCCCAGCGATTCGATGTCCGAAGCGACTGCGGCCACCGTCTGGTGGGCCTTGCGGTCGATCGCCTTGTCCTCGCCCGTTGCCGAGGCGTCGTACTGGGCGAACAGGCGCCACAGGCGCTGCACGAAGCGGCCGCAGCCCTCGATGCCGGCTTCCGACCACGGCAGGTCGCGCTCCGGCGGGCTGTCCGACAGCATGAACCAGCGGATCGCGTCGGCACCGTAAGTCGCAACGATCTCGTCGGGGTCGACAACGTTCTTCTTCGACTTCGACATCTTGATGACGCGGCCGACCTCGACCGGGGCGCCATCGGCCTTGAGCGTGGCGGTTTCGGCGCCGCGCTCGATCTCGCCGGGCGAGAAGTAGACCGGTTGGCCATTGGCATCGTTGATGCGGAAATAGGTCTCGTGTGTGACCATGCCCTGCGTGAACAGGCTGGCGAAGGGCTCCTTCACATCGACCTTGCCGATGCGGGCCAATGCGCGCGTCCAGAAGCGGGCATAGAGCAAGTGCAGGATCGCATGCTCGATACCGCCGATATACTGCTCAACCGGCAGCCATTCGGCGATCTTGGCCGGATCGAACGGACGATCTTCCGGCTGGCTGGCGAAGCGCAGGAAGTACCACGAGCTGTCGACGAACGTGTCGAGCGTGTCGGTCTCGCGGCGCGCGGCATGGCCGCACTGCGGGCAATCGACATGCTTCCAGGTCGGGTGACGCACCAGCGGATTGCCGGGCGTCGTGAAATCGACGTCCTCAGGCAGCGTGACCGGCAGGTGCTTCTTGGGCACCGGCACAACGCCGCAAACCTCGCAGTGGATGAACGGGATCGGCGTGCCCCAATAGCGCTGGCGCGAAACGCCCCAGTCGCGCAGGCGCCACACGGTCTTGCCCTCACCCCAGCCTTCGGCCTCGGCGCGCGCAATGACAGCGGCCTTGGCGTCCTTCACGGCCATGCCGTTGAGGAAGTCGGAGTGGACGCAAACGCCATCGCCGGCCTCGGACTCGCCGTCGAACGGCTTATCGGCATCGGCTTCGCTCGCCGCGACGACGCGCAGGATCGGCAGCTGGTACTTGGTGGCGAATTCGAAGTCGCGCTGGTCGTGGCCGGGAACGGCCATGACTGCACCGGTGCCGTAGTCCATCAGCACGAAGTTGGCGATGAACAGCGGCAGGTCGGCGCCCGTGAACGGGTGTTTAGCCTTGATGCCGGTATCGAAGCCCAGCTTCTCCGCGGTTTCCAGCTCGGCCGCAGTCGTCCCGCCCTGCTTGCACAGCGCGATGAAGTCCTCGACCTCGGGACGGCCGACAGCAACTGCCTGCGCGATCGGGTGATCGGCGGCGACGGCGACAAAGCTGGCGCCGAAGATTGTATCCGGACGCGTCGAATAGACTTCGACCGAGCCGATGCCGCCCACTTCGGCGGCAAGGTCGAACTTGAACTGCAAGCCCTGCGACTTGCCGATCCAGTTCTCCTGCATCGTGCGGACCTTCTCGGGCCACTTGTCGAGCGTGGAAAGCCCGTCCAACAGTTCGTCGGCGAAGTCGGTGATCTTGAGGAACCACTGGGAGAGCTTACGCTTCTCCACCAGTGCGCCCGAGCGCCAGCCGCGCCCGTCGATCACCTGCTCATTCGCGAGCACGGTCTGGTCGACCGGATCCCAGTTGACCGCAGATTCCTTGCGGTAGACCAGGCCATTCTCATAGAGATCGATGAACAGCGCCTGCTCATGGCCGTAGTATTCCGGCTCGCAGGTGGCGATCTCGCGGCTCCAGTCGAGCGCAAAGCCCAGGCGCTTCAGCTGCGCCTTCATGTTGGCGATGTTCTCGCGCGTCCAGCCGCCGGGGTGGACGCCCTTTTCCATGGCCGCATTCTCGGCCGGCATGCCGAACGCGTCCCAGCCCATCGGATGGAGCACTTCGTGCCCGGTCATGCGCTTGTAGCGCGCCAGCACGTCGCCCATCGTATAGTTGCGGACGTGGCCGATATGGATGCGCCCCGAAGGATAGGGGAACATCTCAAGCACGAAGCTGCGCGGCTTCGACGAAGTGTCGTCCGCCTTGAAGCACTGCGCGTCGTCCCACGCAGCCTGCCAGCGCGTGTCCGCCTGAGCCGGATCGAACCGCTCGGTCATTTCTATCAAGTCTCCTGCGAGCCCCTATCGCCCGCGCAAATGAAGCTGCGGACCGATCGTTCGGTCCGCAGGGAAATCAATCAGCCGCCGATCGAATCGCGGCGAAGATCGCGGGCGCGGGTGAGGATCACATCCTCAAGCTTCTGCACGGTGGCCGCCTGAACCGGCGCCGCAGCCCAGCTGCCGTTCTGCGACACTTCGCGCAGCGCGGTCACGCGCAGGGCATCGGCGCGCAGGTCCTTGTCGAGGATCATCACGGTCACCTTCACGCGCTCGCCCGGGTTCTTGGGGTTGGCGTACCAGTCGGTGACGATCACGCCGCCGGCGCTGTCCGACTGGAGGAGCGGCATGAACGACAGCGAATCGAGGCTGGCGCGCCACAGATAGCTGTTGACGCCAATCGTCGTCACCATCGAGGGCGCGACGCCCGCCGACTTCACCTGCTTCTCTTTCCGGCCACCACCGCAACCGGCCAGTGCAAGCGCCGCAACGGCACAGAAGCCCGCAGTTGCCAGCGATCGAGCGGAGAAGAGGCCCTTGTCGGTGCTGCCTGTCATGTCGTTTCCAGTTCCTGTCTCGGCACGATCCGCCGAAACACCAGCGGTTGCCATCCAAACGCCTCTATAGCCGCCGTTGCCCGGGCGGCAAGTGCGGCCGCATCGGCAAACGGGCTAAACGGTACTTGCGTTAAACGCCGCCTGAACGCGCATGCCGCGATCGCCCGATGGATCGCCCCACGGATCACTGGAGCGGCCCGCCTGCCGCTTCGGTTCCGCGCCCCCTCCCTCTGGCGATCATCCTGTGTTAAGGTGCTGGAGCGAGGATTGGCTGACGTGCCGGCTGCGCCGTGGTAATACCGTTGCGCGTTTATGGCGTCGCGATCCGCGCCGCCAGGTCACTGGGCACGAGCAGGGCAAAAGGACTTTCGAGGGCGTCACGATGGAACAGCAACGCACACGCGCGTCGAAAGGCGGCATGAAGGCGAGTATGATGCTTGCCGGGTGCGTCTGCGTGCTGGCGCTGCCCAGCGCGGTGCTGGCCTTTTCCACGACCTTCCGGGGCATTCACCAGCAGGATTCCCGCATCGATTCGCTGGATCCCGATACTTCCAGCGAAAATCTCTCGCGGGTGATCGCCATGCGCTCGCTGGGCAAGGGGCAGCCCTTTCCCTTTACTCCCGCCGGCACGCCCAATCGCCCGGACCGCGCGGTGACCGTTGCCGTGCGCGTGGATGACGAGGCGGCGAAGTCCATCATCGTCGTGCACAACCGGCTTCAGGTTGCCCGGACTGAAACCGATGTTGGCGGCCTGCGCATCAATCCGGCCGCGTTCAACCTGGGCGTGGCACGCGGCTATCAGAATTTCTCGCCCGATACGGCGCAACCGCAGGCACCCGCCCCGCATGCACTGGCGGAGGCCCCCGAACTGCGCAAGTTCAGCCTGGCCGCCGGCACGGTGGACCAGCCCGAATCGCGGTTCAGCCCCCGTATCTCCATCGACGAGAAGCGCCCGCCCGGCCGCGCGCCGCATACTTTCGCGGGCGATGCGGGCGAAGTGGACCTGGGCGGCTCCTATCGCCTGACCAAGAATCTGGATGTCACGGCTGGCGTGCGCTATTCGCAAGATCGTGAGCGCCTGGTGCCACTGACCGACGGCAAGCAGGATTCGCAGGCCATCTATCTGGGCACGCAATTCCGCTTCTGACACGCCTAGACGCGGTTCGTTACAGTTTCCTGTCACGCAATCGTAGTTGCGCTTGTCTCAATCATTTCGGCGCAAATAAGCCTCCTCTGCGATGGCGTTGCGCTTGCCCTGACCCATTGCTTTTCCTAGCCTGCCCCTCGGTGGATGCACTGAAGCGAAAGGCTTGAGAATGGCGCGTGTTGCTATTGTTACCGGCGGGACCAGAGGCATTGGCGAGGCTATCTCGCTCGCCCTCAAAGAGCGTGGTCACACCGTAGTTGCAAATTACGCAGGCAATGAGGAGAAGGCCCGCGCCTTCACCGAAAGGACCGGCATCCCCGCCTACCGCTGGGACGTGGGCGATCATGAAGCGGTGCTGGCCGGCGTGGCCGAAGTCACCGAGAAGCACGGCCCGGTCGATATCGTCATCAACAATGCCGGCATCACCCGCGACGGCGTGCTGCACAAGATGACGTTCGACGACTGGAACGATGTGATGCGCATCAACCTTGGCGGTTGCTTCAACATGGCCAAGGCGACCTTCCAGGGCATGCGCGATCGCGGCTGGGGCCGCATCGTCAACATCGGTTCGATCAACGGCCAGGCCGGACAGTACGGCCAGGTGAACTATGCCGCCGCCAAGTCCGGCATCCACGGCTTCACCAAGGCGCTGGCGCAGGAAGGCGCCAAGTTCGGCGTAACCGTCAACGCCATCGCGCCGGGCTATATCGATACCGATATGGTGGCCGCCGTGCCGCCGCCGGTGCTGGAAAAGATCGTCGCCAAGATCCCCGTCGGCCGCCTTGGCAGCGCTTACGAGATCGCGCGCGGCTGCGCCTTCCTCTGTTCCGAGAATGCCGCCTTCGTGACCGGATCGACCCTGTCGATCAACGGCGGCCAGCACATGTATTGATGCGAATGGCGCAGGAAGCCTCGCTTCCTGCGCCATCGTTACTTCTGACGGGCGCCTTACGCCCCGGCCGTGAACAGCGGCTTCAGCCACGCCACCAGCGCGGCAAGACCCTCACCTTCCAGCGCGACCGCATGGCCAAGGTCCGGCACTTTCGGCCAGCCGCAATCGACGAATTCGCGCCCCTGCCACTCGCGCACGCCTTCGTAGCGCGGGATGACATGGAAGTGGACGTGGGGGTCCACCATCATCAGCATCAGGTAATTGAGCTTCGCATAGCCGACCGCCTCGGCCAGCGCGCGCTCGATCGCGGATGTGGCCTGCTTGAGTTCGGCATGGGCTTCGGCCGGAAGATCGCCGAAGGCCGTGGCATCGCTCTTGGCCGCCAGCACCAGCGATCCCAGCGTGGGCTGCGCCGGGCGTGCCAGCACCACCCAATGGTCGAATTCCGCGACAAGGCTCGCCGGGAAGCCGAATTTCTCCATCGTCGCGTTCATCGATACTCTCCCTCAGGGGCTGTGTGGATTTGGTCCAGGCGGAGCCGAGAATGGCGAACTTCGAGAACCGGCGCGCAGCGTACTTTCAGTACGGGAGCACCGGAAGCGCAGAAATTTGCCGTTCGCAGGCCCGCATGGAGCGGATCTACACGGCCCCTCAGGCGTCGGCCGCTCAGGCGTCGGACAGCCAGGACGTGATCTTGCCGCCCTGCGCGCGCACCATCCAGGCCTGCACCAGCCGCACTGCATGGATAAGGCAGGAAATCACCGTCCACCATGCCACCGCGATCAGACCCAGGTCGGGCCGCGCGAACACCATCGAGACGAACAGGATCACCATGTTCGGGTTGCGACGCGCGGTGATCAGGCGGAACTGGCTGTCGAACTTGCGCCATACGTGGATGTGCATCATCCCGTTCTGGCGCATGAACACGCCTTCGATCAGGCGCTGCACGACATAGCCGCCCTGGATCGCGGCCTGCACCAGCCAGAACGTGGTGCTGTCGTAGCCCAGTCCCCAGTAGGCAAGGCCGGTCGCCCAGAACCACCACCAGAACGGCGGGTGGACCAGATCCATGCCATGGTCGAAGACGTTGCCCCATTCGGAAGAGGTGATCGTGCAACGCGCCAGTTTGCCGTCCACGGTATCCAGCACCATGAACACCAGACCCAGCGCCATGCCCAACCAGTAATGGCCATAGGCGAAGAGCACGGTGGCGATCACGCAGAACAGCGCGCCCACCGTCGTCACCATGTTGGGCGTGATGTGCAGCTTCGCGCAGATGCGCGTCAGCACCAGCGCCCATTCGGGCCAGAGGTACTTGGTCAGCACATCGGTCACGCCCTTGTAGGCACCGAAGTAGCTGGCCCGTTCGATCGGGCGCACGCTCTCACGCGTCAGCGCCATCAGGAACGGCGTTTCGCGCTTGCGCAGCTGCTTGTTCTCGATGGTGGGCCCGCTTTCGAAGGCAACCACATCCATTCCGGACGAATCGGCAAGCGCCGAACCGGCCTTCATGGCCTGGGCGATTCGCGCTGCCTGGTCGGAATCGGCCCCGTAGCCGAGTGCCGGGACGCCGCCCAGCGTCAGCACCATGCCGGGCCGTTCCGCAACATGTCGAAACCATGCCGGGTCCCATGCGAAAGCCGCATTGGAAAGGATCGCCGGCCCCGCCAGAGGGGAATCGCCGCTTTCACACCCGTTGGCGCGAGCGATCCGCGCGGTTCGCTGTTCCATGGTCAGGCCCCATAGTTTCATGGGGTTATCGCCGATCGTGACAACGACCGGACGGGATTGGGGGGAGTTATCCGTATCAGCCATGCCCGTGGCCGTAATCGGTCGGGATCGATTTGGAAATGCGGCAAAGCGTTTTGCCCGCTGCGGAGGCATGGGCGGCGCTATCGCGGCCGGCTTTCCGGCTTGCAGTAAATGCGCAATTTGTTGCCGGAATTTCAACGCCCGGAAAACCGCCATAGAACTGTAACTTGAATGTGTCAGGGAATGTTTCTTGGTGATTTCCGGGGCGGGTGACACTACATAGGCTCCCGTGTACGGAACAATTTACGAATTCGAAACGCTGCCGACCGTCGGTGAGCAACGACCGCGCAGCGCCCCCCGCCCTGCGCGTCAGGCCCGTCGTGGCCGCGCGGTTCCCCTCGTCGGCATCATCCGCAATCCCCGCAGCCATCGCAACAAGGGCCACGCGCCCGAGATGGAGGATTGCTCCAACATCCTGACGGAAACGCCGCGGACGCGCACCGATCTCTATCGCGTGCTCGAAGGCTTTGCCCAGCGCGGGATCGACTACCTGGTGGTCGACGGCGGCGACGGCACCGTGCGAGACGTGCTGACGTGCGGCGCCGATGTGTTCGGCAACCATTGGCCCGCGTTCATCGTGCTACCCAAGGGCAAGACGAACGCGCTGGCGATCGACCTCGGCCTGCCGAACCATTGGTCGCTGGCGGAAGCGCTGGCGGCCGCGCATCGCGGCAATACGCTGGTTCGTTCGCCGCTGCGCGTTTCGTCGCGCGATGGCAGCGCCGGCTGCATCCAGGGCTTCATCTTCGGCACTGGCGCTTTCGCGCTGGCGACGGAGGCAGGTCAGGAAGCGCACCGCCGCGGCGCCTTCAACAGCTTCGCCGTCGGCCTGACCGTGCTCTGGGGCATCATCCAGACGCTGTTCGGTCGCGCCGGAAACCCCTGGCGCTCCAGCACCCCGACACGGCTGATCGACCGCGAAACCGGGCGCGACCTTCCCTACGACGGTCGCGGCAACCCTAACGAGCGTTTCATGGCGGTCGCCACCACGTTCGAGAAGTTCCCGCTGGGCGCCAAGCCGTTCGGCCGCGATGTCCCTGCTGGCATGAAGCTGGCAGTGATCGACTGGCCGGTGCGCTGGGTCATCGCGCTGCTGCCGCTGATCCTGATGTTCGGCATCATGGGCCGCTTCCTGGACCGCAGCGGCGCACATCGCTTCGCCACCAGCGCGATCGACCTCGACATCGAAGGGCCGTACATCCTGGATGGCGAGGCGTTTCCGGCCGGCAACTACGTGCTCGAAGAAGGGCCCGCGATCACCTTCGTGGTGCCCTGAAGCCTGTCCCGAACTCTTGATTTCGGAACGGGCTTGCCCGAGCATGATGGCATGACCGAACTTTCCGGCGAAACTCTGGAAACGCGCGTGCGCAAGGCACTCGACCGCCCTGTGGTGGTCGAAGTGCGCGCCTTTGCCGACCGGCTGGCGCACGCGACGCCGGGAACCGCCGCCGTGCTGTTCTACGGATCCAACTTGCGCACCGGGTCGCTGGAAGGCGTGCTGGACTTCTACGTGCTGACCGATGGTCCGCAGGTGGAAAAGATCTGGCCGCGCGTCAGTTATCACGAGTGGGAGCGCGAAGGGGTAGTCCTGCGCGCCAAAGTCGCGACGATGGCGCTGGAGACTTTCCGCGCCGCCGCCGCCGGCGAGCTTGTGGATACCACGATCTGGGCGCGCTTCGTCCAGCCGAGCGGTTTCGCCTGGCAACGCGATGCGGCAGCGGCCGGGCAAGTCGCTCAGGCCGTCTCCGGCGCCGCCCGCACGGCCAGCCGCCTTGCCGTAGCTTTGGGGCCCGAGCAGGGTACGCCGGAGGATTACTGGCGTGCCCTGTTCCGGGCAACTTATGCCGCCGAATTCCGCGTCGAGAAGGCGGGGCGGGAAGATTCGATCCTCTCGGTAAACCGCGATCATTTCGACGGGCTGCTGCCGTTGGCCCTCAAGGCTGACGGCATCGCCTTTATTCGCGAAGCCGATGGCACGATCCGGCCGCAGGTCCCTTCCGCGGCCCGCCAGAAGACCCTTGGCTGGTGGGCGCATCGCCGCCGAATGGGCAAGCCTTACAACGTGCTTCGTCTGCTCAAGGCCTCGACCACGTTCGAGGGTGCGGCGCGCTATGCCGCGTGGAAGATCGAGCGCCACACCGGCATTCCCGTAAGGCTGACGCCGTGGCGGGAGCGTCATCCGGTGCTCGCCGCGCCGGGTGTGCTCTGGCAGGTCTGGCGTGCGAAGAAGGCGCGGGAGCGGATGGCATGACGACAACTCGGCCCCACGCCGCACTCGTGCTGGCCGGTTCGCGCCCCGGCGCGCCCGATCCGGTCGCCGCCAGCGAGGGCACCAGCCACAAGGCGCTGGTGGAAATCGCCGGAAAGCCGATGCTGGCCCATGTCGTCGCCGCGCTCAACGACAGCCGTGTGGAGCGGATCGCCGTGGTCGCCAACGACCCGGCGGTGATCGCGCTGGCGCAGGAATTGGGGTGCGAGGTCATTCCCGCCGAGGCCGGCCCCAGCGCCAGTGTCGCTGCCGGCCTTGCCCGGCTGGGCACGCCGATGCTGGTGACCACGTCCGACCATGCGCTGCTGCGCGGCGCCTGGGTGGACGACTTCATCGCCGACACGCCTGAGGATGCCGACGTTGCCGTGTTGCTGGCCCGGCGCGAGGCGATCGAGGCGGCCATGCCGGGATCAAAGCGCACTTATCTGCGCTTTGCCGATGGCGACTGGTCCGGCTGCAACCTGTTCCTGCTCAACACCCCGCGCGCCGGAGCGGCGATCGACACCTGGAAGCTGGTGGAGGCCGACCGCAAGCGCCCCTGGCGCATCGCCGCGCGGCTGGGAGTGGGGATCCTGATCGGCTATGCGCTGGGCCGCCTGACCTTGGCCGGCGCGCTGAAGCGGTTGGGCGACAAGATCGGCGTCGCCGCCCGCCTGGTTGCCGCGAGGGACGGTCTGGCCGCGGTGGACGTGGACAAACCGTCTGATCTGGCCGACGCCCGCGCGATTATTTCGGCGCGACCCGAACGGCCCTGAACGGTACCTGAGAGTGCCCTTGCGGGCACTCGTCACATGTAACGCATCTGCACCCGGATCGACTTCACTTCGTTGCCCACCGGCACGCCCACTTTCGTGTAGCTGGGCTTGCCGAGGTTGAAGAGGCTGATCGGCGGATTGTTCGACATCGCCCCGCCGTCGCTGCTGATGTCGGTCTTGCCATTGCCATTGACGTCATGACGCACGGCGATGCCGTAAGTGCCGCTGCCCGGCAGCGGTACGCAGAAGGTCATCGTGCCGGCGCGGGCCGGAACTTCGATGCGGGAAATCCACCGGCCCGATTGCAGCCATTCCGCCGAAGTGGCGCGATAGCTCTGGACGCGGATGCTGCCCGATGTCGCCTTGATCCCATCCACCGTGACCAGCAGCGCCGGCCCCTTGTCGGCGCGGCACAGGCTCATGTCGTTGCGCAGTTCCTCGTGCTCGCGCACGGCGGCGCCGGCCGATACGGCCAGGCCCAGTGCGGCCACGGCACCGGCGGAGATAAGCGCGCGCCGGCGGGCACGCGGGAAACGATGCGATTGCTTCGTGTTCATGTCTGGCCTGTTGACCTCTTCCATCATTCTACCCCCGCCCCCTTGCGGCCCAACGGACCCAAGCCGGACGGGTTCGCGCCCTTGGCCGCGAATTGGCAGCGGGGCCGTGAATGCACTCTGAATTGGCAATTCGCAATTGCGCGGCGCGAATAGCCGGTGCAGGGGCCTGCCCCAACACTGTCGCGCCCATATCGCGTGGTGGAAAAGCGCGGAGGCGTGCTTGTCCCCACTACATATGGTGTCTTATTCGTTACCCGGAGGAGTATAGAATTTCCATGACCGTTCCGCTGATCTCGCCGTCGATCCTTTCCGCCGACTTTGCGCGCCTTGGCGAAGAAGTCCGCGCGGTCGACGAAGCCGGAGCCGACTGGATCCATGTCGACGTGATGGACGGCCACTTCGTGCCCAACATCACCATTGGCCCGGCCGTGGTGAAGGCCCTGCGCCCGCATTCGGCCAAGGTGTTCGACGTGCACCTGATGATCTCCCCGGTCGATTCCTTCCTTGAGGATTTCGCCGCCGCCGGTGCCGACATCATCACCGTGCACCCCGAAGCCGGCCCGCACGTCCACCGCACCGTCCAGAAGATCAAGTCGCTGGGCAAGAAGGCGGGCATCTCGCTGAACCCGGCCACCCCCGCCAAGATGCTGGACTATTTGATCGACGAGATCGACCTGGTCCTGATCATGAGCGTGAACCCCGGCTTCGGCGGGCAGAGCTTCATTTCCAGCCAGCTTCGCAAGATCGAGGCAGTGCGCAAGATGATCGACAAGTCCGGCCGCGAGATTCATCTCGAAGTCGACGGCGGCGTCGATGCCAAGACCGCGCCGCTTTGCGTTTCCGCCGGTGCCGACGTGCTGGTGGCGGGTTCCGCCACTTTCCGCGGCGGCCCGTCGCAATATGCCGCCAATATCCGGGCGCTCAAGGGACTGGACTGAGCCCTTGGCAACGACGGCCCCTCCGCGCACGCAAACCGGGAACCCGGGCGCGGATCGGGCCGTTCCGCAGGCGGCGGAAGCCGAGGAGAATGCGTTGCGCGGTGCATTAAAGCAGGACATGGCAGCCGAACCTGATGGCATCGGCGCCATTCCCGAGGACCCTGCCCTCACCGCCGATCCGTCCGAGATCCGGGCCGAGCGCCCTGAACATCGGCTCGATCCCCGCATCGATACCGGCCGCGATATCGCGCTGGCCGATTTCTCGCCGCCGTCCACGGGCGCGGCGGACCGGTTCATTCGGTTCGCCTATCGCCTGGGCGTCCCGGCCACGATGCTGACGTCACCGCTGGGCCGCAAGCCGCGCACGCGCCTGCTGGCCACCGTCAGCAACACGCTGCCCGGCAATGCCACTGCCGGCACCGCGCTGCGCGCCGGGCACTTCCTGGTCCACGGCGCCAAGACCCCGATCGCGCAAGTCGACTATGCCGGCGCCGCGCGCGTCACTCCGCCGCTGGAGCGTGCGGTCCACAGCTTCTCTTGGCTCACCGATCTGGAGGCCTGCGCCCCGCGCGAACAGTGCGTGCCGGTGGCCGAACGCATTCTGACGTCATGGCTGCAAGCCAACCCGGCGCCGCCATCGAAGCCCGGCAAGGGCCCGGCCTGGGCGGTCGGCAATACCGGCATGCGCCTGATGAACTGGCTGGCCCACGCGCCGCTGATCCTTTCCGGCGACAAGGCGCTGCGCAACCGCACCTTGGTACATATCTCCGCCACCGCGCGCTGGCTGGACCGACATGTGAACCGGGCCGAGGACGGGCTGGCCGAAGTCGCCGGCTGGTGCGCGATCGTCGCGGCCGGCCTGCTGCTGCCCGAAGGCCGCCCGCGCCGCCTCTATGGCGAGGCCGGATTGGTCAAGGCGCTGGGCGACCTGATGGGCGACGATGGCGGCCTGCTGTCGCGCAGCCCGCTGGCGCAGATGGAGGCGATCACCCTGCTGGTGCGCCTGCGCAATTGCTATCAGGCCACTCGCCGCGATGCACCGCAGACGGTGGAGCGCGTGGTGGAACTGCTGGTGCCGCCGCTGCTGGCGCTGACCCATGGCGATGGCTCGCTGGGTTCGTGGCAGGGCAGCTGGGCGGTCAGCGCCAGCGATATCGACGATCTGGTCAAAGCCAGCGGCGTGCGCACGCGCCCGCTGCGCGATGTGCGCCAATGGGGTTACCAGCGCGTGGTTGCGCAGAAGGCGATCCTGCAGTTCGACACCGCACCGCCGCCGCTGCCTGCCCATGCGCGCTATGGCTGCGCCTCCACGCTGGCGTTCGAGCTTTCGCACGGCATCCATCGCCTGGTCGTCAATTGTGGCGGCGCCGCCAGCGGCGGCGGGCTGGTGCCCGTGCGGCTGGAACAGGCTCTGCGCGCCACCGCCGCCCATTCCACGCTGACCCTGGATGACGCCAATTCCACCGCCGTGCTCATCAACGGCGCGATCGGATCGGGCGTCAGCGAAGTCGACATCGATCGCAAGACGCTGGCGCAGGAAAACGGCGGCAATGCCACCCGCCTGGAAGCCAGCCACAACGGCTATGCCGCCCGCCACGGCCTCAATCACCAACGCATCCTGATCCTGCGCGACGACGGCACCGAACTGCGCGGCGAAGACGTGCTGCTGCCCGCCGGCCGCAAGGGCAAGCGCGGCAAGGTGGGCTTTGCAATCCGCTTCCACCTCGGCCCCGAAGTTGAAGTCTCCCCCACCGTCGATGGTCAGGGCGCGGCGCTGTCGCTGCCCGATGGCAGCTACTGGCAGTTCCGCAGCACGGCGGGTGAAGTGGGGATCGAGGATTCGCTCTGGGTGGACGGTCAGGGCCGTCCGCAGGCCACGCAGCAGCTGGTGATTCAGGGCATGGTTTCGCGCGGCGGCGGAAACTTCGGTTGGCTTCTCAAGAAAATGCGGTAGTTTCGGCCGAGGTACGCCACCGGTTGTGCCTTACCCACCTTGCGGCCTCGCCCCTCTCGACTTAGAGGGCGCGCAAATTCTTTGCCCGCTCCATTCGCAAGAGGCCCCCAGATGACCGATATCGTCCCGATCCGCCGCGCACTGCTTTCGGTTTCCGACAAGGCCGGCCTCGCCGATCTCGGCAAGGCGCTTTCCGCTCGCGGCGTGGAGCTGGTTTCCACCGGCGGCACCGCCAAGGCGCTGCGCGACGCTGGCCTTGAAGTGAAGGACATCTCGGAAATCACCGATTTCCCCGAGATGATGGACGGCCGGGTGAAGACGCTGCACCCCAAGGTCCATGGCGGCCTGCTGGCGGTGCGCAACAATCCGGAACATGCCAAGGCGATGGCTGATCACGCGATCGGCGCGATCGACTTGGTGGTCGTCAATCTCTATCCGTTCGAAGCGACCGTCGCCAAGGGCGCCGACCGTGACGAGGTGATCGAGAACATCGACATCGGCGGCCCGTCGATGGTGCGTTCGGCCGCGAAGAACCATGCCTTCGTCGCCATCGTCACCGATCCCAAGGACTATGCCGGCCTGCTCTCCGAACTGGAGACCACCGACGGCGGCACCACCCTGGCTTTCCGCAAGCTGCTGGCCGCGCGCGCCTTCGCGCAGACCGCCGCTTACGATTCGATGATCTCTCAGTGGTTCGCCTTCGCCGACCAGGGCGTTGAGTTCCCCGAGATGCTGAGCGTCAACGGCCGCCTGGCCACCACGCTGCGCTATGGCGAGAACCCGCACCAGAAGGCCGCGCTCTACACCCCGGTCGGCCCGTTCACCAAGGGCCTGGCCCAGGGCGAACAGGTGCAGGGCAAGGAACTGTCCTACAACAACTACAACGATGCCGACGCCGCCTTCGAACTCGCTGCCGAGTTCAAGGGCCAGGAGCCGGCCGTCGTCATCGTCAAGCACGCCAACCCGTGCGGCGTGGCGCAGGGCTCCAGCCTGCTGGAAGCCTGGCACGGCGCGCTGGCCTGTGACGACGTTTCGGCCTTCGGCGGCATCGTTGCCGTGAACACCACGCTCGACGGCCCGACGGCCGAGGCGATCTGCCAGATCTTCACCGAAGTCGTCGTCGCCCCCGACGCCGACGAGGAAGCCCGCGCGTTCTTCGCCAAGAAGAAGAACCTGCGCCTGCTGCTGACCGGCGGCCTGCCCGATCCGCGCCGCCCCGGCCTGACCGTCAAGCCGATCACCGGCGGCCTGCTGGTGCAGGGCCGTGACGCCGGCGCCATCGGCCTCGATGACCTGAAGGTGGTGACCAAGCGCGCGCCGACCGAGCAGGAACTGAAGGACTGCCTGTTCGCCTGGACGGTGGCCCGCCACGTCAAGTCTAACGCGATCGTCTATGCCAAGGACGGCGTTACTGCCGGCATCGGCGCGGGCCAGATGAACCGCCGCGATTCCTCGCGCATCGCCGCGATGAAGGCGGCCGAAGCGGCCGAGAAGTTCGGCTGGGCGCAGGCCCGCACGGTGGGCTCCGCCGTCGCGTCCGACGCGTTCTTCCCCTTCGCGGACGGCCTGCTGGCCGCTGCCGAGGCGGGCGCGACCGCAGTGATCCAGCCGGGCGGCTCGATCCGTGACGAGGAAGTCATCGCCGCTGCCGACGAGGCGGGCCTGGCGATGGTCTTCACCGGCATGCGCCACTTCAAGCATTGATCGAACGAGAAGGAAGGCGCTTATGGGGGTAGACTGGCTAGGACCGCTGGTTGCCCTTGCCTTCCTTGTCGGCATGGCCGCATCGGCAGTGCTGGTGCGGCTGGGCCGCATAAGTAGCCGCCCCCGCGTCGCGGGTGCGCTGGCCCTGCCCTTCGGCTGCGCGATCATCCCGCTGGCGCTGCTGGTCCTTGCCTCGATCGGCCACGCGGCACTGGCGCCGATCCTGCCCTAGTTTGAAATCCGGCAGTTTGAAAATCCGCCGCAGGCGGATTTTGGCGGCACCGGCCCGCTCCCCCACCCGACCACCCATCAGGGTACACTCGTGGGTGGTCGGGTGGGGGAGCGGGCCGGTGCCGCCTCGAAAATGCCTCTTCCGGCATTTTCGCAAACGCGCTCCAATCGGGCTTTTCGGTGACACCCTCGCGTCTGTTCCAGCGATTCATCGCTCCATCCTCACCGCTCATCGCATAATAAGGCGAAAATGGGGCACGTTCACTGGACTGCAAGGCGAATCGGCCCAAGTGGGCGCCACGCAATTTCGTGAACCACTGGATAGCTGCACCGATCATGGGACTCTTCAAGGCCGACTTCTACCGCTTCTTCGCAATCGGCTTCGCCGGCGGCGCGCTGCTGGTGTTCGGCGCCATGGGCATCGGCACCCACACCCTTTCGGAAACGATGGCGCCCCCGGCGCACGCCGGTTCGATCCAGGACTGATCGGGCCGAGACTAAGCGGGCCGGCGTTAAGCGGGCCCTTAACATTGCGCGCCGACAGGCGAACCTCCATATGGAGGTTATGTCAGGTGCACATCATCATCACGAACATTCCGGCGCAGGGCTGATCGAAGCCGCCCGCGCGGCGCTGCTCGAATCGGGCGAACAATGGACCGAAATGCGGGCCGACGTGTTCGGCGCGCTGGCCGAACGCGAACGCCCCGCCTCCGCCTACGATCTGGCCGAAAGCGTCTCCGCCCTGCGCGGCAAGCGGGTGGCGCCCAACAGCGTCTACCGCATCCTCGACCTGTTCGTGCGCACCAACCTCGCCCGCCGGGTGGAAAGCGCCAACGCCTACCTCGCCAACAGCCATCCCGGCTGCCAGCACGATTGCATCTTCCTGATCTGCGATGCCTGCGGGCAGGCCGTCCACATCGACGACGACAAGCTCACCGGCGCACTGATCGCGGCGGCCAAGAATGCCGGTTTCGCCGATGTGCGCCCGGTGGTGGAATTGCGCGGAACCTGCGCCGCCTGCAGCAGCTGAATTTTCAGAGCGACTTGCGCATCCGGGCCAGCGGCACGGGTGCGCCGCCGGTCGAATCCTCGATCCGCTCGATCACTTCGTAGCCCGCAACCTGATAGAGCGGCTCGCCCGATCGCGTGCCCATCAGCTCGCACGTGGCGAAGCCCTCGGCCCGGGCCCGTTCCTCGCAATGCGCCAGCAGCGCACGGCCGACGCCGCGACGGGCGAAGTCGGGATGCGTGTACATCGCCCGCACCCGCGCCGCCTCGCTGGCGGGGTCGAGCAGGCGCGGTTCGCGCAAGCCGGTGCTGTGATCGCCGCCATACATCGTCGCCCGCCGGCTCCAGCCGCCGCAGCCTGCCACGGCCCCGTCGATCTCCGCCACGAAATAGGTGCCGTCATCCACCAGTTGCCGGTCCAGCCCCATCACCGCGCGGCTCGATGCGATCTGGTCGGCATCGAGGAAGCCCTTCTGCAATTCGCCGATGGCGGCATCCATGACTGTGGAAAGCTGCGGAAGATCGTCACGCGTGGCCGGCCTGATGGAGAGCGGGCGGATCGAAAGCGACAAAGGAGAACTCCTCAAATTGGGGGGAGCCATTCCATGTCACGATCGGCGCGGGCAGACCAGCCCGTCAGAACTGCGTGAGACTCAACACGTTGCCATCGGGATCGGGAAACCAGCAGACCTGCGCATCGCTACTGGGGGACGTCCAGATTCCATCCGCGTCCTGCCCGAAACCATCGTAGATATTGGGGCTGATCCCTTTTGCACGCAGGTCCGCCAGCGTCGCGCGGATATCCGGCACTGCCCAGCCAAGCACGGTATGCGGATGCGGCTGATAGCCCGGAACCCCGCTCAGGCGCATGGTCGTGCTATCGCCCAGCCGGAACGTCACGGCGAAATCATCCTCGGCTATCACCGGTAAACCCAGCGTTTCCGCGTAGAACGCCCGCGCGCGATCGCGGTCGGCGGTGAGAACGAAGGCAATCGGATTGGAACGGCTCAGCGGAATCATCGGCACCTCCGACGAGAATTCCTGTATCTTGGCCTATTAGCCGCCTAATGGCAGCGGAAAATTCGACACCAGTGCAACTCACGTGTAAACCGATGACCATGACAGCCAATCCGGCAACTCCGCTTCTCGACACCGTCGATACTCCTGACGACCTGCGCAAGCTCAAGCCCACGCAACTTCGCCAGGTGGCCGACGAACTCCGCACCGAAATGATCTCCGCCGTCGGCCAGACCGGCGGGCACCTCGGCTCGGGCCTGGGCGTGGTCGAACTGACCGTCGCCATCCACTACGTGTTCGACACGCCGGTGGACCGCCTGATCTGGGACGTGGGCCACCAGGCCTACCCGCACAAGATCCTGACCGGCCGGCGCGACCGTATCCGCACCTTGCGCCAGGGTGGCGGCCTTTCGGGCTTCACCAAGCGTTCGGAAAGCGAATACGATCCGTTCGGCACCGCGCACAGTTCCACCTCGATCTCGGCCGCGCTGGGCTTTGCCGTCGCCAACAAGATCAAGGGCCAGCCCGGCCGCGGCATCGCCGTGATCGGCGACGGCGCGATGAGCGCGGGCATGGCCTATGAGGCGATGAACAATGCCGAACAGGCCGGAAACCGCCTGATCGTCATCCTCAACGACAACGACATGTCGATCGCGCCGCCGGTGGGCGGGCTTTCGGCCTATCTGGCGCGCCTCGTCTCCTCCGGCCGGTTCCTGGGCCTGCGTGAACTGGCGCGCAAGTTCGCCCGCCGCCTGCCGCGCCCACTACATCTGGCCGCGAAGAAGACCGACGAATTCGCCCGCGGCATGGCCATGGGCGGCACCCTGTTCGAGGAACTGGGCTTCTACTACGTCGGCCCGATCGACGGGCACGACCTCGACGCGCTGATCCCGGTGCTGGAAAACGTGCGCGACGCGGCTGAGGGCCCGATCCTGGTCCACGTCGTCACGCAGAAGGGCAAGGGCTATGCCCCGGCCGAGGAAGCGGCCGACAAGTACCACGGCGTGCAGAAGTTCAACGTGGTCACCGGCGAACAGGCCAAGGCACCCGCCGGCCCGCCCAGCTATACCGGCGTCTTCGCCAAGGCGCTGGTGGCCGAAGCGGAGCGCGATCCCACGATCTGCGCGATCACCGCCGCCATGCCTTCGGGCACCGGGCTGGACAAGTTCGTGCAGCAGTTCCCCGATCGCAGCTTCGATGTGGGCATTGCCGAACAGCACGCGGTGACCTTCGCGGCTGGCCTTGCCGCCGAGGGCATGCGCCCGTTCTGCGCGATCTATTCGACGTTCCTGCAGCGCGCCTTCGACCAGGTGGTGCATGACGTTGCCATCCAGAACCTGCCGGTGCGCTTCGCGATCGACCGCGCCGGGCTGGTCGGCGCGGACGGCGCCACCCACGCCGGCTCGTTCGACGTGACCTATCTGGCGACGCTGCCCAACATGGTGGTCATGGCCGCCGCCGACGAGGCGGAACTGGTGCACATGACGCACACCGCCGCGCTGCACGATTCCGGCCCGATCGCCTTCCGCTATCCGCGCGGCAATGGCGAGGGCGTAGCCCTGCCCGAAGTTCCGCAGCAGCTGGAAATCGGCAAGGGCCGCATCGTGCGCGAAGGTTCCAAGGTCGCCCTGCTCTCGCTCGGCACGCGCCTGGGCGAAGCGCTGAAGGCGGCAGACGTGCTGGAGGCCAAGGGCCTTTCCACCACCGTTGCCGACCTGCGTTTCGCCAAGCCGCTCGACACCGATCTGATCCGCAAGCTGATGCTCAGCCACGAAGTGGTGGTCACGGTGGAGGAAGGCTCGGTCGGCGGTCTGGGCGCGCATGTGCTGACGATGGCGAGCGATGAAGGGCTAACCGATGCGGGCCTGAAGATCCGCACCATGCGCCTGCCCGACGTTTTCCAGGATCAGGACAAGCCGGAAGCGCAGTATGACGAAGCGGGGCTGAACGCACCGCAGATCGTCGATACCGTGCTGAAGGCGCTGCGGCACAACAGCGCCGGCGTGAACGAAGCACGCGCCTAAGCGTGGATAGCGTCGCTGGAATCTCCCCGGTCAAGCCGGGCGGCATCAGCGACGCGATGCGGTTGCGCGCCATCCTTGCGGGATCGGCGGGCAACCTCATCGAATGGTACGATTTCTACATCTACGCTTTCACCGCGCTCTATTTCTCGCCCGCCTTCTTCCCCAAGAGCGACCAACTGGTGCAGCTGATGGCCACCAGCGCGATCTTCGCGGTGGGCTTCCTGCTGCGGCCGATCGGCGGCTGGTACTTCGGCCGCTATGCCGACCGCCACGGCCGCCAGAGCGCGATGGTGCTCTCGGTCATGATGATGGGGGGCGGCGCGCTGCTGATCGCGGTGCTGCCGACATTCGCGCAGGCCGGCATCCTTGCCCCGATCCTGCTGCTGATCGGCCGCATGGTGCAGGGGTTCTCCACCGGCGGCCAATATGGCACCGCCGCCACTTACCTCAGCGAAATCGCGGGACGGCGGCGGCGCGGGTTCTGGTCTTCGTTCCAGTACGTCACGTTGGTCGGCGGGCAGCTTTGCGCGACGCTGGTGATCGTGCTGCTGCAGCAGTTCCTGACCGAAGCGGAAATGGCCGCATGGGGTTGGCGCGTCGGCTTCCTGATCGGCGCTGCGGGGGCGATGGCCATCGTGCTATTCCGCCACCACATGCATGAGACCTCCAGCGCGGAAGACCGCGACAGCGCGCAGGCCGGCAGCCTTGCCGAACTGTTCCGCATCGCCACCCGGCCCTTCCTGATCGTGGTCGCGCTGACGGCGGGCGGCAGCCTCTCGTTCTATGCCTTCACCACCTACATGCAGAAATATCTGGTGCTGACCGTGGGCCTCTCCAAGGAGACGGCGACCATGCTGATGCTGGGTGAGTTGGCGTTGTTCATGGTGCTGCAGCCGGCGATGGGCCTGCTGTCGGACCGGATCGGGCGGCGCAACAACATCATCCTGTTCGCCGCGCTGGCCACGGTCTGCACGGTGCCGATCTTCACCGCGCTGGCGGGTGCCAAGGCGATCGGCCCGGCGTTCCTGCTGGTACTGGCAGGCCTGGTGATCAACAGTTTCTACACATCGGTCAGCGGCCTGTTCAAAGCCGAGATGTTCCCCACCCATGTGCGCGCGCTGGGCGTGGGCCTTGCCTATGGCGTGGGCAATGCGCTGTTCGGCGGCACCGCGGAAAACGTGGCGCTGGCCTTCAAGCAGGCCGGGCATGAGAGCGGGTTCTACTGGTACGTGTCGGCGCTCTGCGCGGTCTCGCTGATCGCCGCGCTGATGCTGAAGGACAGCCGCCGCGACAACGTGCTGGATCGGCTGACGGTGTGAGCAGTTTCGCGGCGGCAACCCCCGTCGCGCGATGGAGAAAGCGATTGCTTTTCGTCCTCCCCGCTGTCGGCGGGTTGTACATCGCCGCCGTGCTGCTGCTGTTTCTGGCGCAGCGGACGATGATCTATCCGGCGCCCAAGGGGCCCACGGCCATTCCGCCCGGCTTCGAGCGCGTGACGCTCCACACCACCGACGGCCTTTCCCTTGCCGCCGCCTGGCGACCGGCCGCGCCGGGCAGGCGGACGGTGCTGTTCTTCCACGGCAATGGGGACAGTCTTCCCGGCGCGGCCTTCGCCGCGCGGCAACTGGCGGATGCCGGATACGGCATGCTGCTGGCCGACTATCGCGGCTATTCGGGCAATCCCGGCAAGCCTTCCGAACCGGGATTGATCCTGGATGGGGAGGCGGCGCTGGGCTTCCTCAAAACGAAAGGCCTTGAGCCGAAATCGCTGGTGCTGATGGGCGCCTCGCTGGGAACCGGGGTGGCGACGCAACTGGCGAGCAGGCACCCGCCCGCCGCGCTGGTGCTGGTCTCGCCATTCACCTCGCTGCCCGACGTCGGCGCGACGGCGATGCCATGGGCACCGGTGCGGACGCTGATGCTTGACCGGTTCGACAGCCTGGGCGCGATGCCGCGCGTCTCCGCGCCGGTCCTCGTGCTGCATGCCCGCGACGATCGGCTGATACCGTTCGCACAGGGAGAGGCGCTGGCTGAAGCCGCGCACGATGGACGCTTCCTGCCGTTCGACCGGCACGGACACCAGCTTCAGTATGAGGCCGAAGCGCAGGACGCCGTGGTCGGCTGGCTGGCGGGCCGCAGCCTCTAAAGGCTCGCCCGCAGTTCGTCGAAGGCAGTGCCGGGGCCTGCCGCCAATCGCGCCTCGATCTGCGTGCAGACCTCCTCCGGCGCGTGGATCGAAGTGTCGATCACAAGGTCCGATACCGGGTTGCGGTAGACTTCGTCGAAGAACCACGGGCGCAGGCGGGTGAGCCGATCGACGATCTTGCGCACGGCATCCTCGCCCAGCAGGTCGGTGGGCATGCGCTTGGTCATCGCGCGTTCGGCCACGCGCCGTTCGAGCACATCGAACGGCGGCTTCAGCGTGATCAGCAGCACCGGCAATCCCTCCGTGCGGCGAACAAGGTCTTGCAGGATCGGCGGATCGCTCATCAATAGATGGTCGAAGATCACGTTCACGCCCTGCCGCGCGGTGGCCGCCATCCATTCGTGCATCGCCGAAAACGCCGCCATCGCCGGCGGCGCGAAGCGCCAGCGCAGCGGGCCTTGCGGATCGGCGGGATCGCGAGGGACCGCCTCGATCCCTTCGCCTGCTCTGGGGCCGTGGTGACCGAACTGCGCGGGAAGGGTCTGCGCCATGAAATGGTCGATGCCGTAGAGCAACCAGTAATCCTGCTGGCGCTTCTGGAACAGTTCGCAGGCGGTCGACTTGCCGGAGCCCGAGGTGCCGTTGACGACGACGATCTGGCCCAAGGTCACGCCGGCGATCCCAGCGCGATTTCGCCACGGGCGATGCGGCGGAAGCGTTCGGTGGGGCAGAACTCCTGATTGTCTCCCCACAGCTCCACGCCGTCCCAATCCCATCGCATCAGCGACCAGACGACGGTGTGATCGGTGTAGCCGGTAAAGATCAGCCCCGGATCGATCTCCGCCGTCGCGCGCAAGGTGCGGCCGCGTTGGTCGGTGGCCTCGAACAGCACGCGCCCGGGGCCGTGTTCGCCCCATTCCAAGACCTCGCGCCTGCCCGAGGCGAGGCTGGACAGTTCGCCATCCTGCCAGATGAAACCGCCGATCGAGCGAGCCTCCCTACCCTCGCCCATGGCGATGGCGTGGAAGGCGCGATCCTCGGCAATTCCCCAGAGATAGCCACCACAGGCCAGTGATTCGTAATCCCGCGCGCCGTAGGAGCAATCGCGCATCGACAGGCAGTCGACCGCGAATTCCTCGCCATCGCAGCGTAGAGTGCCGGTCATCCGGCCGGGCTGTTCGAGGTGAAACTTTGCCGTCGCCGTCTGGCCGGCATCCCCTGTCCGCAGCTGATGCGCCGGGCCGATGGCGGTCCATGTCAGGTCGAAGAACAGCCCGTCCTTGTCGTAGTCGAGCTTATATTTCGAGAGCGGCTCCATCATCCGCACGGCCAGCGAATTGCGCGCCTTCATGTCGAACTTGGCGGCACCCTCCGGCATGGCCTGAAGGTGTGCCCAGTCATAGTGCAGGCAATTCCACTGGTAGCGCCCGGTGGCATCCCACAGCACCGGGCCGCCGTTGAGCATGCCCATGTTGGGCCGGAAATAGTGCTGGATCAGCCCGTGGATACGCCGTTCGGGAATCGTGACCGAGAACCACGCGCTCTCGTTCCAGTACGGATTGTCGTCACGCGCGGCGCCGAAGAAATCGGCGAATGCCAGATCGTTCATGCCAATGTCGGTCATCGGGGGCCTCTCCTTGCCGCCAAGGCAGCAAGGCAGGCCCTTTATGGCAATGACCGCAGCGGCAATCCCGCCTAGCCGAAGCCGCGATCCAGCCAGTTCTGCGCGAGGCCCGCAAGGAATGCTGACCCGCGCGGCAGCACGGTTTCATCAACCATCATCTTGGTCGAATGGATGCCGCAGCAGTGCTGCCAGTCCGCCCCTTCCTGCGCCACGCCCAGGAAGAACATCGCGCCGGGCACCTTTTCCAGCACATAGGCGAAGTCTTCCGCGCCCATGATCGGATCGGGCAGGCGGCGGAAAGCGCCCTCCCCAAACAGGGCTTGCGCCACGCCTTCGCCGAACGACACCGCGCGCGGATCGCAGACGGTCACCGGGAAGCCTTCGAGGATGGTCGCCTCGCCGGTCAGCCCATGCGCGCCGGCGATCCCGGCCACCAGGCGCGGCAGTTCGTCCTTCAACCGCGCGCGGTTCTCGGCCGAAAGCGTGCGCATCGTGCCGGTGAGCCTGGCCGTATCGGGAATCACGTTGTGCGCACTGCCCGCCTCGATCTTGGCGATGGTGACCACCACTGGATCGAACACACTGTAGCGGCGCGCCACCATGGTCTGGATGGCCATCACGATTTCACAGGCGACAGGCACCGGATCGACCGTATCGTGCGGCATCGAGGCATGGCCGCCGCGCCCGGTGACGGTGATACGCAGTTCGTCCGCCGCCGCCATCAGCGGCCCGGCGCGCCCGCCGATCAGTCCGTGCGGGGCATTGGGCATGATGTGTAGCGCGAACGCCGCATCGGGCAGCGCACGATCGAAGCCCTCGCCGCCCAGCAACCCGTCATCGAGCATGAAACGGGCGCCGTGATGCCCTTCCTCGCCCGGCTGGAACATGAAGCGCACCTCGCCCTTCAGGCTGCTCGCCTGCCCGGCAAGTATCTCCGCCGCGCCCGCCAGCATGGCGACGTGGGTGTCGTGACCGCAGGCGTGCATGACGCCGGGAATGGTGGAAGCGAAAGGCAGCCCGGTCTCTTCGGGCATCGGCAGCGCATCGGTATCGCCGCGCAGCAGGACGGTGCCGCCCTCTCCCGCGCCGCCCTTCAGCGTGGCGACAAGGCCGGTAGTCGAAGGGCCCGCGCTCCATTCCAGCGGCAGGTGGGCCAGCGCCTCGCGAATCTTGTCGCGCGTTTTCGGGTTGTGCAGGCCGATCTCGGGCTCCGCATGGATCGCGCGGCGCAGCGCGACGATGCGGTCGGACAGGCGGGCGGCTTCGCGGGTCAGCAGGTCTGTGGACATGCCCCCATGATAGCCACGGTCACTCCACTGTCGAGCCGGGTTCGTCCGGTTCCGGCTCTGCGTCGATCACGCGGATCTCATCGCGGTCGATCAGGCGCAGCGTGTGCCAGGCCATCGCCCCCATCGCCAGGTAGGACACCGCGCCTGCCAGCGCCACGGCCCAGGCCGCCCCGCTGGGGCCGATCGGGATGAAGAACACCAGCCCGAGCACCAGCGCGACCACCGAGATCAAGCGCGCGACCAGCGAGGCTTGCGCGCGTCCCGTCGAATGGAGCACCGGTTCGAACGCCACGCTGGCGAAATCGAAACAGGCGGCCAGAGTCAGCGGAACCAGAATCGCCTCGCCCCGCTCGAACGCGTCGCCGCCGATCAGCGCCAGCAGTTCCTTGCCCAGCAGGATCGCCACGGCCACCACCACCACTCCGCCGAGCCCGGCGATCTTGCTGGTCTGTAAGGCCAGCTTGCGGAACTCGCCCGCTTGCGAGGAGACCCGCGCGCGCGCCACTTCGGCATAGACCGAGCGCGTGAGCAGCGAGGACAGCTTGGTCAGCGCCTGCGACAGCTGCGAGGCAAGCCGGTAGAGGCCCGCCGCCTTGGTGCCCACCCAGGCGCCGACCACCAGCAGCGGCCCGTTCTTCACCGCCGCATCGAGCGTGGAGCCGACGTAGGTGACCATGAAGAAGCGGCCGATGCCGGGATTCTCGGCCAGGGCCTGGCGCCATTGCAGGAAATTGCGAAGGTTCACCGCCGCCGGGGCAAGCCGGCGCGCCATGATCCAGTAGAGCAGCGCTTCCAGCAGATCGATCGCCGCCCATGCGAGCAGAAAGCGGCCCACCGTGGGCCCGGTCAGCCAGATCACCAGTGCGGCGATCAGGCGCCCGGTGGGCACCACGGCCTCCACGTAGACGGCCATGTCGAAGCGGTGCAGCGCGCGCACGATGCCGGTCGGTGCCGATACCAGCGCCCAGAGCGAGGCGCAGCAGAACCAGAACGCCGTGTTCATGTAGAGCGGGTTCAGGTCCAGCATATGCGCGAACCCGTAGATCAGGATCGCCGCCAGCCCGCAGCCCATCACCGCGCCCAGCGCATCCAGCACGCCGCACAGCATGCCCAGACGGCCGAACTTGCTCCAGTCGTGGTTGTGCACATGTTCGCTGCCATAGCGCACGACCACGCGCCAGGTCTGGAAGCCGGCGATCGCGATCAGCGCCTGCGCGGTGCCGAAAATCAGCGAGAAGTGGCCGAAGTCCTTCAACCCCAGCGTGCGCGTGAGGATCGCCAGATAGCCGATCCCGCAGACCGCACCGAACCCCTTGCCGCCCAGCAGCCAGGCGGTGTTCTGAAGGATCCGGCCCAGCGGAGTGCTGCTCTCGTGACGGTGGCGTTTGGGAGACATTGAGCCTGCATTGAACGAGGGGGAGGCGAGTTGCAAGCCAGTCGCGAAATCGCGATTGCCGAAGCATGAACGGGGCGCTCCAGTCTACCCGATCCGGCCTGCGCAGCCGAGAGCTTATCGCTGCGCACCTTTCCCTTTTGCGCGGCAATCACTAGATGCAGACCATCTCCCCCGCGAACATGAATGTGAACCCCATGATCGAACACGCCATTCTCCTCAGCGCCGGCCAGGGCTCGCGCCTGCTCCCCCTCACGGCCGAGCGTCCCAAGTGCATGATCGACTTTTCCGGCCGGTCGCTGATCGAATGGCAGATCGAAATGCTGGCGCGCGGCGGCGTGAAGCGGATCGATGTGGTGACCGGCTTCATGACCGATATGCTGGAAGAGCACCTGCAGTCGATCAAGGACCCGCGCGTCGAAGTGACCGTGCGGTTCAACCCCTTCTTCAAGGTGGCGGACAACCTGGGTTCGTGCTGGATCGCGCGTGAAGCGATGCGCGGCGATTTCCTGATCCTCAACGGCGATACGCTGGTTTCGGAAGAGATCGTTCGCAAAGTGCAGCAGGGCGCGACCGACAAGGACGGCAACCTCTGGCCGATCGCCGTCACCGTGGACGTGAAGCAGGAAGGCTACGACAGCGACGACATGAAAGTGGAGCGGACCGAAGACGGCCGCCTGGTCCACATCGGCAAGACGCTGACCGCCGCCCAGTCGAACTCTGAATCGATCGGCTTCCTGGCCTTCCGCGGCGAAGGGGCGGACTTGTTCCGCGAAACCGTGCGGCAGGCCATGCGCACCCCCGAAGGCGTGCAGCACTGGTACCTGAAGGTGATCGATTCGATCGCGCCCACCGGCAAGGTCGGCACCAATTCGATCGAAGGCCTGCACTGGGCCGAAGTCGACTTCCTCAACGATATCGAGATCGCGACGAAGCTCACCGATACCTGGAGCTGATCGCGCTTACCCGCTTACCCGCTGACAGAAAAATGGGCGGTCCCAAGGGACCGCCCTTCGAGTTGGGGAGAAGCGGTTCGCAACCGCCGCGATCGGGTGCGGTGGCTGCAAGACCGGCAGGCATTTCCTCGCAGATGCACGGCTCCGTGCCATTGATCGCGGTCAAATTCGAAGCGGCATCTTAATTTTTGTCGCAACCGACCGTTCTGGCAATGCCATGGACGCTTCCCGCTTCAAGCCCACCCCGATCCCGCGCGAGAGCCGACGACGAAAACTGACGCGATATGTCCTGATCGATTCCCAGGGGCAGCCTGTTGAGGTGATGATCCGCGACATTTCCTCGCACGGATTCAGCGCGGCAGCCGTCGGCACGGCACCACCCATCAACGAAGTGATTCGCGCGGTACTGGACGACGGGCGCGAGGTCTGGGGCCTGGTGCGCTGGGTGGATGGCAACCTGTTCGGCGTGGAACTGGAAACGGGCGGTTAGAGCGGTTTCCAATCGGGTGGAATCACATGATGAAGCGGAAAACGCGGAAAACCAAAAACTTAGAGCGGTTTCCGATCCGATTGCGTCGGATCCGCTGCTCCATCAGACTGCGGAACTGAACCGCCGCAGCGAGTGCTTGCGATAGGGATCGAAGCGCGCGGCAATGGAACGGGCATAGGGAAGCCCTTCCGGCCGGATCACCAGATCCTCGCCATCGTCCTCGCACAGTCCTGCCGCGAAATAGGGCTGCAGCAAAGGCCAGGCCTCCCTGCGCAGATCGGCGTCGATGTGGGCGCGATCATGACAAAGCAGCTTTTCGATCACGGCGGCGCGGCGGCGGTCGTCCATGCTGCGCACAATTCCCCGGCTGGTGGTAAGCCGTTCCTGCGCAAGCATCGTGCGATACTGGCCCGTATTCTTCGCGTTCTGGGCAAGCAGCGCGGGAAAGCTGCTGATCGATGATGCCCCAAAGCCGATCAGCACGGGTGCGCGATCCTCGGTAAACCCCTGAAAATTGCGATGCAGCCGGCCCGACAGCGCCGCCTGCGCCAAGCTGTCTCCCGGCCGGGCGAAATGGTCGAACCCGATCGGCACGTAGCCTTCGCCAACCAGGAACGCATGTCCGAATGCCGCCATCGCGAAACGCGCCTCCGCATCGGGCAGCGCCGATGCGTCGATCTTGCGTTGCCGGGGGATCAGGTGCGGCACGTGAGCATAGCCGAACAGCGCGATGCGATCGGCGCCGAGTTCCACCGTCCGCTCCAGAGAATCGCGCAAGTCACCCAGGGCTTGTCCGGGCAGGCCGTACATCAGGTCGAAATTGAGCGACCCGATGCCCGCGCTGCGCAGCATGTGCGTGCCCTGCTCGATCATGCGCGCCGGCTGCACGCGTCCGATGGCCTGCTGCAGGTGCGGCGCAAAGGTCTGCACGCCGAAACTGGCGCGCGTGATGCCGACCGATCCGATCACCGCCGCCCACTCCGGCCCGAAAGTGCGGGGATCCAGTTCGATCGACAGGATCGGCCCGGACGCAGCAAAGTGCAGCGTCAATGCATCGACCAGTCGCACGAAATCCACAGGCGATATTCCGTTGGGGCTGCCACCGCCGAAAGCAATGCGCGCGATCCGCGCGGTCTTGGGAAGGTGCTCGGCCACCAGCACGATCTCTCGGTGAAGGGCGTCCAGATAGCTCGCCACCCTGTCGGTTCGGTTGGCGACGCTGGTGTTGCAGCCGCAGTACCAGCAGATCTTCTCGCAGAACGGGATGTGCACATAGAGCGAGACGTCCCCTCGCGCGTTTTGCAGTGCGGTCGCGAAGTCCGATGGCCCCACACCCTCCCCGAACTCCGCCGCCGTGGGGAAGCTGGTGTAGCGCGGCACGGGAACTGCCAGCAGTTCGGGATGATAGGTCCACATGGGCCGCAGCATCGCATCGCCTTCGGCCTGCGTCATTGCGCTCGATCAAGCAGTGCATCTGGCGATGGAGTGGCGGATTTTCGCCGAATTTGCGCCCTGTCAATTCCTTGAACCGCGATCAGGCGCAGAGGCTTGGGCACAGCCGCTCAAGAGGGGGGATCGCATGGTGCGGCCCCGGCGGCGACGGAAAGAAGCAGACATGCGCAAACTGACCATGCTCGCAGCGCTCGCAGCCGCAACCGCGATCTCCACACCGGCGGTGGCGGGCAGCCCGGACGGCAAGTGGCAGGTAAAGGTGCTCGGCACCGCCGTCCTTCCCGATGGCAAGATCGACAAGATCAAGTCCATCGACACGAGCACGACACTCGGCAGTACGCTGGCAACGCTCGATAACGTCGGCACCAAGGCGAACGACAATGTGGTGCCAACCCTGGCGGTCGAGTATTTCTTCAACAAGACCTTCTCGGTCGAGACGATCTGCTGCCTCACCCAGCACCATGTCAGCGGCACTGGCGACATCGCCGGCGCGGGCCTGGTCGATCACGTGCTGATCCTGCCCGCCACCGCTACATTGAAGGCGCACCTCGACACCGGCACTCCCATCAAGCCCTATGTCGGGGCCGGACCGTCGATCTTCTTCGTAATCGACGAGAAGCCGGGCGATACGGCGAAGGCACTTGGCGTCGACAAGGTGAAGATGTCGAACGCGCTCGGCTTCGCACTGCAAGGCGGCTTCGACGTGGCGCTCAACGACAAGGGGCTGGGCCTCTCCTTCGATGCCAAGAAGTACTGGGTGAAGCCGACCGCCTCGTTCTACGACGACGGCGTGCTGGCGCTGAAGACCAGGCACGATCTCGATCCCTGGGTGCTGAGCGCGGGTGTCACCTACCGCTTCTGAGCGCACCTCACCCGAACGCAAAAGGGCCCGAACGCAAAAAGGGGAGCCATCGGCTCCCCTTTTTCGTTTCCGGTTTCAGCCGGCCTCTGCGGTCAGTGCCTCGAAGGCGAGAATCGTGACATCGCGGCGTGAGGGCAGATCGATCAGGCCTTCGTTCTTGAAGCGGGTGAACTGGCGACTGACAGTCTCGATCGTCAGCCCCAATACGTCCGCAATCTGCTGGCGCGAAAACGGCAGCGAAATGCGCTGTTGGCCCGGCATGTCGAACGCGATGGCGCAACCATGCCCGCCGAGCCGCTCCGCCATCTCCAGCAGGAAGCTTGCCAGCTTTTCTGAGGCGGACTTGCGCCCGAGCAGCAGCATCCAGCGACGCGTACGATCCAGTTCTCCAAGCGTGCGTTCCAGAAGCTTGTGCTCCAGCGCCGGATGCTCACGCGCGAAAGCATCGAAATCGCGGCGCGAAAAGACGCAGACCTTTGCCTCCGTCAGCGCGGTAACGCCATGCCCGGTGGTGCCGCCGAAGGGCCGCCCGATAAAGTCCGAAGGATAGACCACGCCAACGATCTGCTCGCGCCCGTCCTCGGTAT